>NZ_CANLYI010000047.1 GCF_947495255.1 uncultured Winogradskyella sp. | reverse complement strand
GATAAACTTTCTATAGTATCCCAATCATCACCAAGCTTAGTAGCTTTAAATAAATACAATTGACTAAAACGCGTATTACTTAAAGAATCTTTTTCATAAGTTTTTTCAAAATAACTTTCTCTTGAGAAATACATAGTGTTTCCATCTGGAGAAAATGATACTAAACCTTCGTGAAATCTTGTATTTACTTTGTTATTGGC
>NZ_CANLYI010000046.1 GCF_947495255.1 uncultured Winogradskyella sp. | reverse complement strand
TTAGTGCAAGTCATGAAAAAATATCCTGAAATGATTATTAAAGCAACGTCTCATACAGATAGTAGAGGTCCAGAATCTTACAACACTAACCTATCAGACAGAAGAGCTAAAACAACTGTACAATATGTAATATCTCAAGGAATTGAAGAAGCGCGTATCTCAGGTATGGGTAAAGGTGAATCTGAACCTAAAGTAGATTGCTCTAATGG
>NZ_CANLYI010000045.1 GCF_947495255.1 uncultured Winogradskyella sp. | reverse complement strand
TAGTGTTGTGTTTCAGAACCAATTTTAAGACCACTATCATCTAAGTGTACTGAAGATAATAGGTTAGGTACAGATAAGGATACGTAGTATTTGTCTGTATAGTAAAAGAAACCAGCACCGATGTTAGGTGTTGTTTCGTTAATATCCTGATTTAGGAAAGGGTCAGTTGGATCAATAACATCAATACCTGCTAAACCAATATCGTGAAATGTTGC
>NZ_CANLYI010000044.1 GCF_947495255.1 uncultured Winogradskyella sp. | reverse complement strand
TAAAGCATTAGAAACTTCAGATAAGCCAGAGATGGTTTATAAGTATGCTCAAATGCTTAAAGCCAATGGTAAATATGCAGAATCTAATACACAAATGGATAAATTTGCGACAATGCGTCCTGCAGATGATAGAGCTGTTGCTTACAAAAAAAATCCAGATTACCTTCCTAAGATTTTAGAACAAGGTAAAAAGTTTAATGTACAGAATGCAGATTTCAACTCTA
>NZ_CANLYI010000043.1 GCF_947495255.1 uncultured Winogradskyella sp. | reverse complement strand
GAAATTAAGGTCGAACAATAAGAAGACCTCATGAGATGCAGGTGCATAGGCTTTAATATCCGAAGAAATAAAGTCATAAGCATAACCCACTCTTAAAGATGGTGTTAATGCAAAATTCATCAATGCAGAAAAGGAATCATCTAACCTGTAAGAAGCTCCGATTTCAAACTTTTTATAAAATCTAGCATTAACGTTAACATCAAAAGATGTTGGTGCATCAAAGGCAGATTT
>NZ_CANLYI010000042.1 GCF_947495255.1 uncultured Winogradskyella sp. | reverse complement strand
ATTAATGCCAGTTTCTTACTTTTCCCTTTAGCTACTAGTCGTTCATAAATCTCTCTACAAGCCTTATTGTGCTTACAAGCTGAAAAAGAACATAAAAACAATAGATTCCTTAGTTTCTTGTTGCCTACTTTACTTATTCTACTTCGACCTCTTACACTACTCCCAGATTTTCGTATCGTTGGTGTAATACCAACATAACTACATAGCTGTGATGCATTTTCAAACTTATTAAATCCATCGGT
>NZ_CANLYI010000041.1 GCF_947495255.1 uncultured Winogradskyella sp. | reverse complement strand
TCCTTGTTAGAAGACACAAAGCCAAAGACTCATATGGACTTTGGCTACACCATGAAAGCTTTGAGAAGCAAGAAGAAGGTTGGTTAGTGTTTTGGAGTCGAATATGACTTGATGTCATGTGTATGATTGAGTATAAGAACTTAAACCGCAACCCGATCTTAAAAGCCTAAGTAGTGTATCCTTGTTAGAAGACACAAAGCCAAAGACTCATATGGACTTTGGCTACACCATGAAAGCTTTGAGAAGCAAGAAGAA
>NZ_CANLYI010000040.1 GCF_947495255.1 uncultured Winogradskyella sp. | reverse complement strand
GCATCAGCTTCTTCTTTAGCTTTTTGTTCTGCGACTAGTTTGGCTTGTGCATCAGCTTCCTCTTTAGCTTTTTGTTCTGCAACTATTTTAGCTTGCGCATCAGCTTCTTCTTTAGCTTTTTGTTCTGCGACTAGTTTGGCTTGCGCATCAACTTCTTCTTTAGCTTTTTGTTCTGCGACTAGTTTGGCTTGTGCATCAGCTTCCTCTTTAGCTTTTTGTTCTGCAACTATTTTAGCTTGCGCATCAGCTTCTTCTTTAGCTTTTTGTTCTGCGACTAGTTTGGCTTG
>NZ_CANLYI010000039.1 GCF_947495255.1 uncultured Winogradskyella sp. | reverse complement strand
ATTTATACGTTCAAAAAATTACAACCTTTGTGTGATGTGTTGATTACAGCTACTGTTTTAGATGATAAAACAAGAGAACCAATTAGTGGTGCTTCTGTGTCATTATACGATGATGAAGGTAATAAAGTAGTTTCTAAAACAACGAATGACCAAGGTATTGCTGAATTTATTGTGGAGTGTGAAAAAGACACGGAACTAGAAGTGGTAATGGACGATTTTGAAAGTAAAAAAGTACAAGTAAAAGGAACTACAGATGAAGAGAATAATGTACAAATTTCATTAGACCCAAT
>NZ_CANLYI010000038.1 GCF_947495255.1 uncultured Winogradskyella sp. | reverse complement strand
TTGTTCTGAATTAATGAGATAGAAATAATTACAATAAAAATTGGAATAAACACCAATGCAAGACTTTTTCGGATTGTCTTTTCCTGTTTTTTCAATTCATTCTTGTTTTCCATTCTCGTTGGTCAAATTACCTACAACGTTGCGTGTATGGTTAGTGCCGGAATTGAAAGTCAGAAGACTTTCAGTTTAGCACTTAGCCAAAACTTTTTATTTTGTTTTATGTTTTTTGTTTTAAAGCCAAATCAAAAGATTTGGCGGACTTTATAAAAATACACAAAACTTCGAAATAAATACAAAACTCCGCATTAATTATACACATCTTAAGTTAGCATTTTTAATAAAAGTACTAATTTTAAGATATAAATAGAAAGAACAAAAGAGAGAAATAAGATTAGT
>NZ_CANLYI010000037.1 GCF_947495255.1 uncultured Winogradskyella sp. | reverse complement strand
GTAATTTGAATATTATGAACAACAGGATCACAAGACGAGCCATCCATAGAGACACTTACTGAATAATTACCAGCTAATACACTAGAAATGGTACTAGAAGTTGCATTCGTATCAACCTGACCATTCGACCAAGTAAAAGTATATGTAGCAGAAGGGTTAATTACAGAACTAGCAGAAACTGTTGCTGCACCAGTAGCTTCACCAAAACAAAGAACATTAGTAATAGTTCCCGAAGTCGTAGCGGTATCACAATCGTCCGTACAAGCAATCGTAATAGTTTGTGTAGCCGTACAATTGTTAGCATCTGTTACAGTCACAGTATAACTACCAACCGCTAAATCCGTAATGGCAGCTGTTGTTTGGTTACCAGCAGAAGCCGACCATAAATATGAATAAGGAGCATTTCCACCAGT
>NZ_CANLYI010000036.1 GCF_947495255.1 uncultured Winogradskyella sp. | reverse complement strand
GGTTGGGACGGAACCTACAATGGACAAAACATGCCTGCTAGCGACTATTGGTTCACTGCGATAATTCAACAAAATGGTAAATCATTTAAGATTTTAGGGCACTTCTCATTAAAACGTTAAAAAAAACCACCTTATAACCTCCCAAACGAGAAGTTAACCTAATTGCTTCATTTTCTACTTTATTTTTTACTACATTTATTAAAAAAAGGAAGCGTCGTTTTCTAATATTGCTATTTTATCGTATTATTTTTTTTATGAAAAAGAAAAGTTTCTACCTATTTCTATTCCTTTTCACGCATCAGTATTATGCTCATGCGCAAAAAATTACTACGGACAATACTCAACAGCCAAACACATTAATTCAAGACTTAGTTGGAAATAGTTGCGCAACCGCATCGAATGTAGCTTCTTCAATTAACGGTAG
>NZ_CANLYI010000035.1 GCF_947495255.1 uncultured Winogradskyella sp. | reverse complement strand
CGTTGGCTTCAATAACTCAGCGTAACCAAAACTGGAATTTTAAGCCATCAAAACCTTAACCTAAAGCCGAACAGTTCGCAAAAAACTCACTCGAATTCTGAATTACAGAACTCTTGAATTTTTGACTCTATTCTGGAATCTCACTCTGCCGGAATTATTACTCAGATGGAATTCTTACTCGAATTCTGACTTCCACTCTATCGGAATCCTCACTCAAAATCTGAATTTAAATAAATCTAAAAAGCTCAACTTTGCACGAATTTCAACTCATTCGGAATATATAACTCTAATTCTGAACACAAACACTTACTAAAGCCAACAATGCGTATAGTTAATCGCTGCTAAAAGCTTACTCGCGAAAATTCCGCTGGAATTTTCTCAGGTTCGGTCTATTTTTGCTAAATTAGTTGCTTAAACCACGCAACTAAACCATACACGCTCACGTTGTGC
>NZ_CANLYI010000034.1 GCF_947495255.1 uncultured Winogradskyella sp. | reverse complement strand
TATCAGCAAGAATACCCTTGTAATTTTAAAGATGTTTTCGCCATTCTTATAAAACGAGCAAGTACAGCAGACCCTTATGTAAACATTGCAACTGTGCCTAATACAATCGCTGAGATTAGCACAAATACAATTCACGCAAACATTAATGGTTTTTGTGAAGCCCACAACGATGACTATTTTGAAGGCTATAATATTGGAGACACCAATTACAATGGTCGTACTGAAATATTAACTGCTAGAGCAGATATTATCCCTAATGAAACCTACCATATAAAATTTGTTATTGCTGACCATATTGATCAACGTTTTGATTCTGCTGTTTTTATTGAATCAGAAGGTTTTGGTAACTCTATAGATTTAGGTCCTGACCAATCTATCTGTGGTAGCGACTTAACTTTAAATGCCAATATTAATAATGCTTCTGCTATCTACAAATGGTACTTAAATGGAA
>NZ_CANLYI010000033.1 GCF_947495255.1 uncultured Winogradskyella sp. | reverse complement strand
ACACTAGTATACTCTAAGAATAATTACACAGACGAGTGGTATGGTCAAACAAATGACGGTGATGAGTTACCAGTAGGTACTTATTTCTATACTGTTGTTTACGAAGGTGGAGCTATGTCAAAAAGTTCTTGGGTATATATTAACAGATAATCAACTAACAGAATCAACTTATTATAATGAAAAAACTCTCTATTATAGCGGTTTTGCTTTTAGCATTTCAAATGCATGGGCAACAAGACCCTCAGTACACGCAGTACATGTATAATATGAACATCATTAATCCTGCTTATGCAGGATCAAAAGAAAATCTTTCTTTTGGATTGTTATACAGAAACCAATGGTCTAAAATTGATGGCGGACCAGAAACAGGAACGTTCTTTGGGCATGCGCCTGTAGGTAAAAACATCGGACTTGGTTTATCTGTTATTGCAGATCAAATAGGACCAGTAAAAGAAACCAATACCTATGTAGATTTATCATATACCTTGCAATTAGGTGGTGAACACAGATT
>NZ_CANLYI010000032.1 GCF_947495255.1 uncultured Winogradskyella sp. | reverse complement strand
TCTCTTGTTTTATCATCTAAAACAGTAGCTGTAATCAACACATCACACAAAGGTTGTAATTTTTTGAACGTATAAATATCATCACTTCCTTTTCCACCTTCTCTGTTAGAAGACACAAAGCCTTCGCCAGCTTCTTCATCAATGATAAACGCAAAATCATCTGCATTACTATTAATTGGGATACCAACATTTCTAATTGGTGCAATCTTACCATCAATCTCTTTTGTGTAAAATACATCCAAACCACCTAATCCTAAGTGACCGTTAGAAGAAAAATAAAGTGTATTTGTACTGCTTACGTATGGAAACATTTCTTGTCCTTCAGTATTTATTTTCTGACCTAAATTTACAGCCTCACCTAAAGTACCATCGTTATTGATTTCAGCTTTGTAGATATCAAAGTCTCCATAACCACCTGGTTTGTTTGATGCGAAATATATTGTTTTACCATCTGCACTAACCGCTGGGTTTTTAACAGAATAGTTTTGACTGTTAACTGATAAACTTTCTATAGTATCCCAATCATCACCAAGCTTAGTAGCTTTAAATAAATACAATTGACTAAAACGCGTATT
>NZ_CANLYI010000031.1 GCF_947495255.1 uncultured Winogradskyella sp. | reverse complement strand
GTTTTTACACCCATACCTGGAATACTTTTTAATAACGTTAATTGATGTTGCTGGTCTTGTTTAACAAGCTCCAGTAAACGGGATTCCAATGCTAAAACTTCTTTGTTTAAATGTTTTAAATTTCGAGTTAAAGAACGATAAACAAACCTTGAAGGAATACCTAAGACTTCTTCGCCTTTTAGTTTGTTCTGTGTCGCTGTTCTGTGTTTTATATAACTATCTAATAGTCTAAACAATTGCAAACACTCACTCTGAACATCTGTTAAAGCCGTGTACAATGGAACATCATTCATCTCTCCATACTCACTTATCGCTTTAGCATCACTTTTATCTGTTTTTACCTTAGCTAATTTCATCTGGATAAATCGCTTTACAGATAATGGATTTACTACAGAAACTTGGATGCCTGATTTGTATAAAAACTGTGCTAAACGATAATGATAATAGCCTGTAGCTTCCATGACTATCAAAACGTCTTTTTCTAAATCCTTTAGGAAGCACACAAAACCTTTGGCTTCATTTTTAAATTGATTATGTCCACTTTTTGAACCATAAACATCAAAGACATCTTTACTGATGTCAATTCCATAAATTTCTTTATATTTATTCATAACAA
>NZ_CANLYI010000030.1 GCF_947495255.1 uncultured Winogradskyella sp. | reverse complement strand
AACGTGTTTGTATATGGTTTGTTGCGTGGTTTAAGCACTAAAGTTAGCAAATAAAAACCGAATAGAAAATCCGCGAGGATTTTCGTAAGTAGGCTAGAACTAGCAATAGATTATATACGGTGTTGTGCTTAGTTTTTATTCAATTCCTTTTCGTTTTTTGTTTTATCGTTCAATTTTTTTAGTAATAATTCCGCACTTTTAGTGGAATTCAATTTTCCACTTTGAAATTCCGAAATAATAGCAAAACTCGGCAAAATTTCTAAATCCTTTGACGGTTTTAGTAATGAATCAATTTCCGCTTTTGTCTTGAATTCCGTTATCGTGTTCAGTTTATTCCTCAAGTCAGTTTTTGCATATTCAAATTGTTCGGCTATTTTTTTCTTCTCTAAATCTTTTTCTCCAATTGATTTGAGTTTTAAAATTAGTGAATCAACAATTCTATTATGTTTGATTGCAGAATAATAAATCATTGCGGAATTCTCTCCGTCATATTTTTTTATTCGTTTTGAGTTAATTTCATTAAAATGTTTTTTAATCTTATTTTCCTCAATTTTATTCAGGCTATCCAGTTTAATCCCAATGTTCGTAAACGAACTTTCAACTTCTTTTGTGAGTTGATTACAAGAAATCAAAGTCAGGATTATTAATGTCAGCAGTATGTTTTTCATAAATTAAGCACAACG
>NZ_CANLYI010000029.1 GCF_947495255.1 uncultured Winogradskyella sp. | reverse complement strand
TGCGTGGTTAAGCAACTAATTTAGCAAATAAATCACAGATAGAATATTCCGAAGGAATGTTCGTAAGTCGGCAGTGAACCAAGCAATTAATTATACACGGTGTTGTAGCCAGTTATTTTAAATATTTTTCAATCATTTTCTTATTAGACAAATCTATTAATTCAGAACTATTCCAATCCATCATTATTAAATTCCATTTTTCTCCAATTTCCGAAAGCACATTGGTTACGTTTTCGTGATTCAGTCCGTCAAGATTTGTAATCCATATATTTTTCACAATTTCATTCTCAAAGTCAAAATAAACTGCTGAATAATCTTTTCCAAATCCGATTGTATTTTCACTTTTTACTCTATAATCATTTCCGTATCCAGTTATAATTTCAGTATGCTTTTCAGTTCCAAGTTTCGCTAACAAACTTTCAAGTTCAGATTTGCTAATTTTTTTGGTCTTTAAACTGACTTTATTTTCTTCTCTCACATAAATATCTGAATATCCATTTTCAGATGTAAAGTCACTTATATTATCAGCTTGTTTTATTAATTCGGATAGATTTTCTCGTGGAACTATTTCTATTTGACAGAAATCATCTTCGTGATATAAAATTGTTCCTTTAGCACGATACTCTTGCTTTGTCAATTCAGTTTTGGGGCTTTCAGTATTCTTTTTTGTAAAGTAAAGAAATGCAAAGAATGCCAAGATTATTCCTATAATAATTATCATTCGGATTTTCATTTTCTAATTGGCTACAACG
>NZ_CANLYI010000028.1 GCF_947495255.1 uncultured Winogradskyella sp. | reverse complement strand
GTTGTACAACATACCCGAAATGAACAAACTGCTGACAATTTCACTTCTGATTTTCCTATTTCTGTCTTGCAAAAACGAGAAGAAATCTGAATTGGAATTTTATGCAGAAAACCAAACTTCATTTTTCGATTTGAGAAATGGAGACTGGACAAAAAACTCGTGGATTAGGAAAACTGAAAATTTAAAAATAATCCACGAATCATTTAAGAAGCTTGGTTACGACAGAATTGAAAAACTGATTTTAAAAAATAGTGATGAATTCCTAATTCAAGACATATACATAAAAAAGAATTTCGAAAATTTAATGGACAGTTTAGAACTGACCTACGAAAAGCCTGAAATCCAAACTAAATATTATACTGAATTCTGGAATCGCAGAAAAGCGGAGAAAAACGACTCAATCGTTTATGAAATAATCCGAGAATTTAATTCTTATAAATCAGACAAAAAACGACTGAATTACGAAAATCAGTTTGCAAATGATACTTTGATTGACTTATTGAATATTGAATTTGATTACGCCAATCTGAACATAGAAAAAGCTAAATCGGATTTTTATACATTAAAAAAATACGGATTTCATCAATCAGCTTATAACTTACTCTATGAACGACGTAAATATTCTGAATTGGAATTAGACCGAGAAAAATTAAAAAAGGAATTAACAAAATCAACTGAATTTAATCAAGCTTGGTTGATTGATAATGAAAAATAAGTACGTTGTACAACACCGTGTATAATTAATTGCTCGGTCACTGCCGACTTACGAACATTCCTGCGGAATATTCTATCTGTGATTTATTTGCTAAATTAGTTGCTTTACCACGCAACTAACCATACACAAACACGTTG
>NZ_CANLYI010000027.1 GCF_947495255.1 uncultured Winogradskyella sp. | reverse complement strand
GATAAACTTTCTATAGTATCCCAATCATCACCAAGCTTAGTAGCTTTAAATAAATACAATTGACTAAAACGCGTATTGCTTAAAGAATCTTTTTCATAAGTTTTTTCAAAATAACTTTCTCTAGAGAAATACATAGTGTTTCCATCTGGAGAAAATGATACTAAACCTTCGTGAAATCTTGTATTTACTTTGTTATTGGCTAAAACAGCTTCTTGGTAAGTATCATCTGCATTTTTAGTAATGGTATAGATATCTAAAAATGGTTGGTCATTCCAACCATAGGTTTTACGACTGTCATTACGACCAGAAGTAATATATAATTTATCACCTTGAAGTGTTCCTCCAAAATCAGATTGTGTAGAGTTGAAATCTGCATTCTGTACATTAAACTTTTTACCTTGTTCTAAAATCTTAGGAAGGTAATCTGGATTTTTTCTGTAAGCAACAGCTCTATCATCTGCAGGACGCATTGTCGCAAATTTGTCCATTTGTGTGTTAGATTCTACATATTTACCATTGGCTTTAAGCATTTGAGCATACTTATAAACCATCTCTGGCTTATCTGAAGTTTCTAATGCTTTAGCGTAGTAACGCTCCGCAGCTTCGGTATTAAAAATGTTATAATAACTCTCTGCTAGCTGACCGTAAACGTAAGCGTCAGCTTTACCGTCTTCGACTAATTTATTATAGCTTTCAGCCGCCTTTACGAATTCAAATCTTGCAAAATGCTTATCTGCTTTTTTAGTGTTGCTATTTTGAGCAGTTAAGCAAAAGCTACTGATCAACGTAATCAATAATAATGTTTTAAAGTTTTTCATAATTGTTTAGCTTAACTGATTAAAAGTATCTTGGTGAACGAGAAACACGTTTCGGGAAATTAAGGTCGAACAATAAGAAGACCTCATGAGATGCAGGTGCATAGGCTTTAATATCCGAAGAAATAAAGTCATGAGCATAACCCACTCTTAAAGATGGTGTTAATGCAAAATTCACCAATGCAGAAAAGGAATCATCTAACCTGTAAGAGGCTCCGATTTCAAACTTTTTATAAAATCTAGCATTAACGTTAACATCAAAAGATGTTGGTGCATCAAAGGCAGATTTAATCATTACAGAAGGTTTAAGTTCTGTATTCTCAGATAAATCAAACACATAACCACCAGTTAAGAAATAGTGTTGTGTTTCAGAACCAATTTTAAGACCACTATCATCTAAGTGTACTGAAGATAATAGGTTAGGTACAGATAAAGACACATAGTATTTGTCTGTATAGTAAAAGAAACCAGCACCAATGTTAGGTGTTGTTTCATTAATATCCTGATTTAGGAAAGGGTCAGTTGGATCAATAACATCAATACCTGCTAAACCAATATCGTGAAATGTTGCACCAGCTTTAATACCAAATGCCAATCTGTGTTCACCACCTAATTGCAAGGTATATGATAAATCTACATAGGTATTGGTTTCTTTTACTGGTCCTATTTG
>NZ_CANLYI010000026.1 GCF_947495255.1 uncultured Winogradskyella sp. | reverse complement strand
CCATTTTGTTGAATTATCGCAGTGAACCAATAGTCGCTAGCAGGCATGTTTTGTCCATTGTAGGTTCCGTCCCAACCCAAGCTATCATGTTTTAATTGTTTAAGCAGTTTTCCTTTACGGTCAAAAATATTAATTACAGTTCCTGGTAGTGTTTCTACACCAGCAATATGCCAAGTATCAAAATCACCATCATTATTAGGAGACATGTGTTTTGGTGCATCAATGACTAAAACAGTTTTATTAACTTCAGCACAACCATTTTGGTCTATAATGGTTACCGTATTGTACCCAATAGGTACATTTTCAAAAACATTAGAGATTTGCGGATTACTATTATTTAATTGATATAAGTAATCACCGATACCATTAATAGTTACGGTTATATTATTTGGGTCAGAAAAATCTATAGTTTCAACGACATCAATAGTTGCAGATTCAGATTCAATAACATTAAAAGTACTTGTGTTTTGGCAACCAAATTGATTGGTAATAGTTACTGAATAGGTGTCAATTTCAGTGATTTCAATTTGAGAAGTTGTTGCACTTGTAGACCATAAATAGGAGTCTAAAGGATTATTAGTCTCTGCAGAAACAACCAACGGTAAGTTATTAAGACATACCACTTGGTCTGGAATTGAAATTGTAGGTATACTATTAATTACTGTTGAGAACTGAGTAATAGCATAACAACCTGTAGCTATATTTTCTACTCTCACAAAGATGATTTCATTATTAAAAGCTATATGATTTTGGTTAAAAGGCTGTAAGTTTTCAATAGCATTAATTTCAGAATTGTAAAATGAAATTGAATACTCATTGGGGTTTTGATTTCCTAGAATAGCACTGTTTTGTTGAGTTAAATCTAATTCTACAAAACCATCAATATCGTCATCACAAACAATTAAATCATTAGGTTGATTTGCAACGGGAAGCGCATTTATAACCAATTGAAAAGGATAAACAGCGTAACATTGCGTAGTACTATATTCTACTCTTGCAAAAAGAGTTTCTGTAGTGTTTAGGTAAGTATAATTTGAATCTAGAGGATTTTCCTTGTTTTCAGCACTAGTTTCGTTAGCGTAATAACCAATAATGACATTAAATGAGTCATCTAAAATAATTTCATTAATTTCTAATAAATCAACTTGATTTTCTGAGTTTTCACAAATGTTAAACGTTTGAAATTCGTTGATTTGTGGAGGGCTATTGACAATTAACTGAAACGGAACAATATCAAAACAATCGGTAGTTGCATTTCTAATCTTAGCATAGATAGTTTGCGGATTAGAAGTGTTGGTGTAGGCTTCAGGATTTGGAATCCTATTATTATCTGCTAACAAATCAGCTTCAGATTCAAAATAAGTAAAGTCAATATTGTATTGTCTACCATCTAAAACATTGAGTTCTATTTCTGTTAAGTTCCATTGTGTATAAAAATTGTAATTGTCTCCACAGGCTGTTAAAGATTGACCATAAGTTACTTCAGGAAGTGATAAAGTGTTAATATTAAATGTTTGAATATCAAAACAACTAGAGTTTGTGTTTTCAATACGTGCATAAATTATTTGTGGATTACTAATTGATGTATAGTTTAGTGGAATTTCATTTGCCCCAACTATTGCATTTAGAGGCGAAAGATGAAACGTAACATTTAAATTAGTTGGACTGTTAGCACTTATTTGTTCTATTTTTTCATTCAAATTCGTTGTCGCTAAACCTGTTTTGTTAGCATCACACTCAAAAATATCAGTTGGGTTGTTGTAAATAGGAGCTTGTCGCACTTCAATTTGCATGGGTGCTACTTTAAAACAATTACTATAGTCTTCATTTTGAAGACGAACATAGATAGTTTGCGGATTTGAAGAAGGTAAATAAGCTGTGTTTTTGTCAATAGGATTATTGTTGTTTATAGCATTATTTTCTGTTTCAAAATAAA
>NZ_CANLYI010000025.1 GCF_947495255.1 uncultured Winogradskyella sp. | reverse complement strand
TATCTGTGGTAGCGACTTAACTTTAAATGCCAATATTAATAATGCTTCTGCTATCTACAAATGGTACTTAAATGGAAATGAACTCACTGGTGAAAGTAATGCTACTTTAGAAGTCAATCAATCTGGTAATTATGAGGTTGAAGTCACAATTCCTTCAGTAAACAATAATTGTGCACTAACCGACTCTATTGTAGTCGAAATCATACCATTTCAAGATGCTGAACCAATTGAAGATTGGCTTGCATGCGATGCATTTCCTAGTGATAATCTTTTTGAGTTTGATTTTACGCTAAAAAATGATGAAATATATTCTAATTTACCTTCTACAGATTATAATATAAGTTATCACTTTAACATAGATGATGCCCAAAACAATATCAACCCAATAACAGGTATTTATCAGAATACCGAAACCATCGAAACTATTTTTGTTAGGATTGAAAGCTTAACAGGTGATTGTCTTCAAATTGGAAGCTTTTCAATTAACATAAGTGAAACTCCAGACTCTTTAGAATTCACAGTTGATGTTTGTAATAATAGCTTAGTTGAAAGCTCATTTTCTAATTTCACATTTTTAGGATATATTGTTTCAAATTATGATCTAAACTCATCTGTTTCTTTTTATCTAACAGAGAATGATGCCATAACCAATTTAAATCAATTAAGCCAATTCCCACCTCTCAATGAAAACATCACTCATTTTTACGCAAAAATAGAGCGCCCAGATAGTTTATGTTATTCTATTGTTTTAGTGAATTTAAATTATCTAGTACCAACTGACATAGGTATTGAAACATATATTTTTAATCAATGCTTGGACCCCTTATTAATTGAAACTATTAATAGTATTCCCTATAATTATAATTCATTACCTATTTCATATAACCTTGAAGATGCAATGGCAGACATAGAAGCAGACTACCCTGAAATCTCTGTCAATTTAGAGGCTTTAATAATGGGATATCCTAGAATTATTACTACAGCTTCAGAAGAGTTCAGTATTCTTGTTAGCATAAGGTATAATGATGAAAACTGTCCAACATTTATGAATATGGAATTCCATAAAAATCTATTATATAATAGAGTTCTAAGTGTTCCGGAAATAACTAAATGTGATGATGAATTATACGACGGAATAGAAGATTTTAGCTTAACTGAAATAATAGCTGAATTTAAAGGTGACTACGACATAGAACTTCAAGTTTATGAAACGGAAGAGAACCTTTTAAATGATATCAACGCTCTCGACCCAAGTACCATTTTAACTGTTACAAACTCTAAAACTATTTATATAAGTTCATCTTATGAGAATTGTTCTTTGGTATCAGAAATGAATTTAATTGTAACTCCTGGATTATATATTTCGCCAATATCAGTAGACTATTGCGGTTATACAGACCTTAATACAAATAGTACAAATATTATTTTAGAGCCACTTAAAGCGGCTATTTTAGAAGAGAATGGAATTATTGGACCCGTTGAATTTTATCTAAGTGAAGAAGATGCTGAAAATCAAGAAAATGAGCTAATCGATAGTTATAGCACCTTCAGTAGTCAGCAAACTTTTTATGTTAGAGTTTCTGATGTTTTCTCTGGCTGTTATGACATATCTACTATCGAAGCTAATATTACCAATGCAATTGAAGCCAATAACCCAGAACCATTAATCATTTGTGATGATGATCAAGATGGAACATCAACGATTAACCTTCTTAATCTAATTCCGCAAATATCTAATGGAAATAACAATCTTTCATTTGCTTTTTATAAAAACTTTGATGATGCACTAGTAAATGAATCGGTTATTGAAAATTTAAATAATTATTCAACAGCTACAACCACTTTATACATAAGAGTTGAAGCCCTGAATTTAGAGTGTTTTTCAATCATTCCTTATGACATTTCTATCTACTCTAATCCAGAATTACCTCCTGTTTCAAATTTTATAAATTGTGAAACAAATCTAAACCTACCCTCAGAATTCTTTTTTGTAGATAAAGATTCGCAGATTATAGGTAATCAAGCGAGTATGGAAGTGGTTTATTTTGAAACAGAAAATAATGCTATAAACAACAATAATCCTATTGACAAAAACACAGCTTATTTACCTTCTTCA
>NZ_CANLYI010000024.1 GCF_947495255.1 uncultured Winogradskyella sp. | reverse complement strand
TATCTGTGGTAGCGACTTAACTTTAAATGCCAATATTAATAATGCTTCTGCTATCTACAAATGGTACTTAAATGGAAGTGAAATTACAAGTGAAAATAACTCAACACTAGACGTTACACAATCAGGGACATACAGTGTAATTGCTAGCATACCATCTCCAAGTGGCAGTTGTAACATAGAAGATTCCATAGCAATAGAAATTATTGCATTTCAAGAAGCTGCGGCTATTGCTGATATATCTATTTGTGATGATTTACCTAGTGATGGCATATACAACTTTGATTTCCCATTCTTTAAAAATGATGAAATCTATGACAGTTTACCATCTACCAATTATGTAATCAGTTATCATTTAACCCAAGAGGATGCTCAAAATAATACTAATACCATTAACGGTATTTACCAAAATGCTGCAGAATCTGAAACCATTTATGTAAGAATAGAAAGTTTAAGTGGTGATTGTCTTCAAATAGGAAGTTTTAATATTTCGGTGTACAACTCACCAGACATCAATGAAATTTCTATTGAAGTCTGTAACGGTTCCATTATGGAAAATACATTTACAAATTTAAGTGTTCTTGATTTAGTTTTGGCTAACTATGATTTTGATACTACAGTTACATATTATAATACAGAAGAAGATGCCATCAATATAACAAATGAAATCTTTTTATTTCCTGATGTAGAAAATGAACCACTTGGTTTTTTTGCAAGAGTACAGAGTAATATAAATGGCTGTTCCTCTATTGTTCCAGTAAATTATGTTTATGTATCATCTCCTGTTCTAAATAATATAGTTATCAACCAATGCATAGATCCAAATTACAGTGAATATATTGGTAATGGAGAAGTTATTGACTATTATAGTTATACTACAGATTACAATGCAATTGAATTAAGAGATGAGTATTTTGCGGAACATCCAGAATACGACGTTTTATTTGCATTGATAACATATCCAGACCATCTTGATTTTCCTATTTTACATATTTCCGACCCTGTATTCTCCTTGCCTTTTTACGTTAGATTCTCTGATGAAAACTGTCCTACTAGAATGTCTATAGAAATACATAAAAACTTACTATTTAACGTTTTAAAAGACGAAATATTAATTTCACAATGTGATGACCCTTCTAATGATGAACTTATAGATGTAGATTTATCTACATTAACTGATGAACTTAAAAGTGGCTATGATGATATTATTTTAAAATTTTATTTAACAGAGGAAGACAGAAATTCATATGTCAATGAGTTAGATCCTAATTCCGTTTTAGAAATAGCTAATAACCAAAGTATTTATATAAACTCTAGATATTTTGATTGTACCCATAGTTCAAAAATAACCTATGAAATTGAATCTATTTATAATCCACAACCGATGATAATAGATTATTGTGGCAATGTAGATGCTACAACAAACTTTACTACGATTTCAATTTCTCCACTAATTGACATTATAAAACAAAACCAAAATATTATAACCTCCGTAGAATTATTTTCTACCGAAGAAGATGCATTAAATCAAGTTAATTCTATTAATGAAGAATACAGTATAGAAGGAGACCAACAATTATTTTATGCTAGGATTCTCGATATATTTTCTACCAACCAATGCTATAACTTTACAACTATTCAAGTAAATATTATAAATTCAATTAATGCTGTTAATCCTGAACCTATAATTGTATGTGATGAAGACCAAGATGGTATATCTAATGTTAATTTAGAAACCGTAATTCCTGAAATATCAGTCGCAAATGACAATCTTATTTTTACTTTTTTCGAAACTTATGATAATGCTACAGACAATGTAAATGCTATTTCAAATCCAAATAATTATACAACAGAAAGTAAAGAAATCTTTGTGAGAGCTAAGATCGAATCAACTGAATGTTTTACAATATTTAGATTCAATGTTCTAATTTATGACCAACCTCAACTAAATACCATTTCAGATTATATTAGTTGCGAAATTACACCTACTAACTCTATAGGTTTTCTTTTAATAAATAAGGATAATGAGATTATTAATGGCCAAATTAATATGAAAGTCCTTTATTTTGAAACAGAAAATAATGCTATAAACAACAATAATCCTATTGACAAAAACACAGCTTATTTACCTTCTTCA
>NZ_CANLYI010000023.1 GCF_947495255.1 uncultured Winogradskyella sp. | reverse complement strand
ACTTGAAAACGAGATCTAGGTCTCACAGAACTGAACGAAATCTTAGTAGTAAAAGAGAGAGGATTATCAATGTTGTCTAAGTCTTAAGCTTCACCGTGTATACTAATCTTATTTCTCTCTTTTGTTCTTTCTATCTATTTATATCTTAAAATTAGTACTTTTATTAAAATGCTAACTTAAGACGTGTATAATTAATTGCTTGGTCACTGCCGACTTACGAAAATTCCGCTGGAATTTTCTATCTGTGATTTGTTTGCTAAATTAGTTGCTTAAATACGCAACTAACCATACACAACAACGTTGTAAGTAATTTTAAAAAACCGCTAAAATGAAAATAAAACTACTGATTTTTATACTTTTCTTTTGCTCTAATATTATTGCGCAGGAATATCCAAAAAACACAAAACACATAAAGACAATACAATCTACAGTTTACAATAAAAAAGACACGCTTAACCATAGAGAGTTAGTTACATATTACGACAAAGATTGGAATCTATTGACTAATACTAACACACTTTCATCTGCTCTAGATAAAGGTTCCAAAACTGTGACAATTTTAGATACAGACAAAAAATTTGTCCAGGCAATTATTACCTCAAAAAAAGACACCTTGGACTACATCGTATATCTTTATGATGATGATGGAAACAGGACTAACAACTACCAAATAAGGAAAGGAGATACTATAACTGACCAAAAAAGAATTTTTGACGATAATGGAAATAGCCTAGAATTATATAATAAAAAAAATGGTAAATATTATCTAAGTTTAGAAGCAAAATATAACAATTTAAATAAAGTAACATCGAGAAATTGGTATAACTCATTAAATCAATTAATAAGAATTGAAAAGTTTGAATATTCAGAAGATGGTAAGACATCTGAATACTACAAAACAGATAAAAAAGGTGTTTTAAAAAGACAAAGCAAAAAGGTTGAAATAGGCCTAAGAAAGTATAAAATATACCATTACACTGAATCAAAAGGAATAAATTATGGAATCACCCTTGAAAAACAGAAAGGATATTATACAATCGAAGAAAAAGATAAAAATGACAACTTGATTTCCCTAGAGATTTTTAATAAAAGAGATAAGTTAAAAACATCAGTTTATGTAACTTATAGTGAAATTCAACATTAAGATTAAAAAAACTACTTACAACACCGTGTATAATTAATTGCTTTTTTGAGCTTACTTGCGAAAATTCCTGCGGAATTTTCTCGGGTTCGTAAATGTTTGTTAACTTAGTTGCTTAACCACGCAACTAACCATACACAAACACGTTAACCACAAGTTAAGTACAGCACTCAATACGAACTTAACTCATTTTATTCCAAGGATTATTTTTTAATTTTTCAGGAAAATGTTAATATATTTAGCTGATAATTCAGGATATTGAAAATGCATTGCGTGACCTGAATCTGGTAAAATAATATGTTGAATTGTTGGCGCATTTTTTAGAAGTGGAAACCAATTCTCCGTAGCATAAGATATATCGTGGTCTGATGAAATGACTAAAATTGGTGTTTGTAAAGTTGTATACTTTTCTCTAAAATTTTCTTTATCCTCTACCACTAATGGTGCAGCAGCAAAATAGCGATTAAATTCTTCTTTTGTAGATGGAATTTTTGAAATATCTATGTTAGAATAAATTCTACTTCTAGATTCTTCAGCTGCTTTTCTACTCTTTTCTGATTTAGGTTCATAAAAAATAATAATTTCATCCTCTAAGTCATTTATTGGTTTTAAGGCGTGTTTTATAAACAGTGGTTCAAGAGGTATTTCATTTTTACCAATTGGATTACTTCCAATTATTACGGTTTTTAAAACTCTTGAAGAATTAATAAATGTTGCATATTGTGCTACCCAACCACCATAAGACCAACCTAATACAAAAAATTTATCAATTTTTAAATAGTCTGCAAGCTTTACTATTTGACCTGCAACCTCTTTAATATCTGTTGGTAATTCACCTTCAGAATAGCCAACACCAGTATAATCAAAAGTAATTACAGTATTGTTTTTTGATAATAAATCTAAGAAAAGTGGGTCCCATGTGTCCAAAGTACCTCTAAACCTATTAGCCAAAATAATTGGAGTGCCATTACCTTTTTTTCGATAAGCAATTTTTAAATCATCAACATTTGCATATTCTGTATTTAGCGTGTTTGAATTTTTCATTCTTAAAATTTTAATTATATATTTACTTGCATTTTACAAGTACAAATATAAAAATTCACTTGCGTTTTGCAAGTGAATTAAAAATTATTTTTATGTCAAAAGATAAAAACAGGTCAAATTGTCCCATAAGTTGTTCTCTTGAGTTATGGGGAGATAAGTGGTCATTATTAATTATTCGTGATTTAATGTTAGCTAAACAATGTACTTATGGAGATTTTTTAAAATCAGAAGAAAAAATATCAACTAACATTTTAGCAGCAAGATTAAAGACGTTAGAGCAACATATGGTCATTGAAAAACTTGAACATCCAAATAGCAAATCAAAAGTATTATATAAACTCACTAAGAAAGGTATTGAATTACTGCCTATACTTGTTGAAATCAATTTATGGGGAGAAAAATATTATGCTGACATACCTGATAAAACAAAAGCGCTTTTAAAAGATGTTAAAAAAGACAAAAAAAGTTTTATAAGAAGAACAATAAAGAAATTAGATATAGATTAAAAACTAGTGGCTAACAAAGAACTGAGTTAAAAAACAAGTCATTTTAAACTAATCTTGAAACAAAGTTTTCATCGTAAGGTCGTCCA
>NZ_CANLYI010000022.1 GCF_947495255.1 uncultured Winogradskyella sp. | reverse complement strand
TTAAATCAAATTCTGAAAAACCATCATTACTATCATCATCACATAACTCTAAATCTGATACTGGATTAATTGTGGGTGCAGAAGAAGCAGATATCGTAAATGATGTTGTATCTACACAAGTTTGGGTACTATCTGACAGACGTGTCCAAATTGTTTGAGGATTTGATATATTAGAATAAGGACTCGTTAATGCGCCTACATTATCAATAGCATCTTGTTCTGTAAGATGATAACTAATAATAAACTCAGTAGCATCTTGGCCTCCTAAAACATCATCATCATTTTCTGTTAAATAAAAATCCTCTGTACCTGTAGCACTACATATATTTAAATTTGAAGCAGGATTAGCTGTTGGACTTGCTTTAAATTCAATTAAAATTGGTTCAGCAGAACCTGTACAAACACCTGAAAAATCAAAGTCCGCATAATAAACACCTGGTTCTGTAACCGTTATAATTGAACTCACTTCACCAGGAATAACAACATCATCTTTATACCAAACATGAACAGCCGAATCAAGTCCTGTATCTAAGGTTATCTCAGAACCATCACACTCGGCATTACCTGCTTCAATAGTTATATCATCACCTAAATTCCCTCCTAAATTAAAACTACCAGCTTCTATAAAAACACCAGAATCATATGTATTATCTCTATCATCTGCAACTACTAATTTAATGGTATATGTTTCCCCAGGAATTACGTCAGCTCTAGCTGTAAAAACAGCAGTTCTTCCGTCAAAAGAAATTGGTGATCCATTGGCAGGCGTATAAGCACCAAAATACTGATCATTGATTCCTCCACAAGAAGCACCATTATCTGGATGGATATTTGTAACTAAAATAGGCGTATTGGTATTTGGTAATACAGCCAAGTTAGTTACATTGGATGCTGAATCTGTTAATAAAAAAGCAAAAGCATCAGAAAAGGTACATTCAAAACTACCCATATCGTATTCCTCGGATGCCATTAAAAAGTTGAAACTAAATTCATCTGCAAGTGGTACAAAACTAAATTCAATATATGAAGCATTATGAGAATTAATGCCAACAGCAGTATCTAAATCTACATCACCAGGCCAAGTATTAGAACCATCTCCTAAAAATGTATTTGGGCCTCCAGCAGCACTAGCATCACCACTAGTAAGTAAAATTCCGTCTTCAAAAGGAAAATCTATACCATTACTAAAAAAGTAACCAATACCATTTGGTTCTGAAGAACTAAAATCAATACCAGTAATAGATGTAATACCAGAAACTGTAGCACAAGGACTATCTATTAAAACATCCTCTACTAATTGCTCAATTGTAAAAGTATCTTGATCTACCACCACATTAGGCCCTAAAACAAAAACCAAAATTGACGCTGAACCAGAACAACCTTGGGGATTAGTATCTGTAACCGTTAATGTTACGGTATAAGTTCCTGGTGTATTAAAAGTGTTAGAGGCATTCTCTCCTACAGCAGTATTTGAATCTCCAAAATTCCAATTATAAGTAGCGTCAGTTCCATCAACTGAGAATTGGGCACTCCCAGAAAAATCAATTGTATCTCCAGGTAAAATCCCTATTACGCCTGTATTATTTGGCTCAGGAATCGTACTATCAATAGATGCTGTAATATCTTGACATTCTGTAGCACATAATATATCTGCACTCCAACCTGTGATAGTACCTGAATCGTTACTAACAAAAACAAATGTTAAACATCCAGAAGTATTTGTTTCTGATGCCGATACAGTACCAGGTGAAGCAACTCCAGAATATGTCCCAATAAGATTGGCAGTAATATCATCTCCATCGTAAATGGTTAAGGTATCTGAATTTAGTTGTGTATTAAATTCAAGGAAGTCTATGATAACAAAATCATCACTATTTTCAGGACATATAGTTACAGTATAATTTTCGTCATTTGAATAATTACCGAATTCACCTCCTGAATCAAAAAATTTATCTGGTGCACACCTATTAAAGGTACCATCTTGCATAGAAAGGTCTTGAGCAAAGCCAGTGATAGTAAATAGAATTGTAATAAGATATAGTATTTTTTTTACCATGAATTGAATTTTAAAAAAATAATTGTTTCTTTTTATAACCTATAAAACACTCTTTAAAGTGTTAAGTTGGGAATTTAACCAAAATACATGAATCAAGACTAATTTTTCAATTGACAAGAATGTTAATAAAGTTTAACTACAAAAAAAGCCGACATACTGAATATTAGTTTAACATTAACTACAGTATTTTAACTTCGAATTCTACAAATCCTATTAAATATTAACAAAAAACCTAAAAAAAGATATACAGATATAAAAAATATAGACCTGTATACCTTATCTATTTTTAAGTTCTTTAATTTAGATAATTTTCTTAATTGTACGACGCTTATTTTTAAGTGAAGTCAGCTTTGTATCGTCTTTCATTTTTTTATCTAAAAAACTTTTTATTCTCTGTTTTAAACAATCTTTACTGCCTTGCGTTGACAATCCATTTTCTTTGCAAAACTCTATTAATTCAAATTTTAAGCAACAGCTGTAATTAAGGTTTGTTTTTAAAACCTTATTATCAGGTTGCTCTGTTTGATAAAACATAATTACTTAATTTTATAATTTAAACAAACGCATATGCTTTAAGAACTATACCCAAAGCGTTACCATCATTTTTTACTTCTCACTCTCATTAATGTTGTTTCTGTACTGCATCCGTTACAATTAAGAATTCCGAACGTCTATTTTCAGCATGTTGTTCTTTAGTACAACCATTAGAGCAATCTACTTTAGGTTCAGATTCACCTTTACCCAT
>NZ_CANLYI010000021.1 GCF_947495255.1 uncultured Winogradskyella sp. | reverse complement strand
GAAAAAATATTTTGACAAACTGAATGAAAAATAAAAAACTACCTACAACAACGTGTATAAAAAATTGCTACATTAGTCCTTAAACAAAGGCAGTTGCATTTTTGTTACGTCTGATTTTCCTTCGGAAAATCCTCGCACACAAAATCGCAACTTTCCATACACAAAACCGTTAGCTACAATTTGAGAAATGACGAAATACATCCAAATTTTCATACTTTTTTTAACCTTATCTGCTTGCGGACAAAAAGCAACTGAAATGAATACACCTGAAAATGCTAAAGAGCAATTTGCGGAATTCATTGCAAAGAAAAAATTTGTTGCTCAACCCTATCCAAATTATTATCCAGGAATCGCAGATGAAAAAATGCGACCAATTTTCACGGAGAAAATCAACCAAATTGCATCTGACTTTAAAACCGTTGCGAAATCTGAGAATCCGACTGACAAAGATTATCAAAAACAAATTGGAATTGGACTTTCAAGATTTAGAGAAAACTATCTGGAATTAGATACAGAAGACCGAGAAATGGTTTGTGTTTATATTGAGCAATTGATGGACATAGTTGGACTGGAAAGCTCGAATGGACAGTTGAATAAATTTATGTATAGGTTTGACCCAATGGAAATGGAAAAAGAAGAAAGATGGACAGATAAACACGGTAACGTCTTTATCCAAAAAGGTAATGAAGTTTCCATAATTCCAGCTAAATACGAGAAAACTGGAAAATCATACAAAGTTTTTGTTTTCAACGAGACTACGAACGAAATTCAAGTTTCAGAAAGACTTAAAATACAACCGAACGAATTTAAAGTTTTCAATATGGTAGACACAGACACGCTCGACTTAAACAATGGCGTAAAATTTATGTTTGGCGAAACCTATGGACTTGAAATCGAAGACAAGAAATCACAAGTCAGCGGACTTGGAGGCGAATTTCTGGTAAAATATGGAGTTCCTGACGAAGCAGAATGGGCTTTTGTGATTGTTCCAGAAGGCGAAGGCGATTAAAAAATAAAAACTGTAGCTAACACCGTGTATAATTAATTGCTGTTTTCTTCTCTACTTGCGAATATTCCTGCGGAATATTCACGGGTTCGTAAAAGTTTGCTAACTTAGTTGCTGAACCACGCAACTAACCATACACAAACACGTTGTGCAACATTTGACCAATGAATAAACTTTTAGCCTACATATTAATATTTCTGACTTTCAGCTGTGTTGAGAAAAAGAAAGAATCTAAATCTGACATTAAGATTGAGAAGAAAGAAATAATCTCAATAAATACCGATTCTACTAAATTGAAAGCTGAACCGATTGTTGAAATTAAAAAATCTGATTCTCTATTTATCGACCCAAATAATTTCAAATACTCAAACCTCAATGAATTTGATTTAAGAGGTTGGTATTATGGAATTATCATAGATAGTCTTAAATCGTTCTCTTCGAAAGAAAAATTAGTTGACTATTTTCAAGACGACCGACTCAAAGGAGAGAATATTTATCCTGTTAATTATCAATACTTTTCAATCCAAAAAAACAACAAATCTGAAAAAATAATTACAATTATAGAAGGAGATGAAAGTTGTTGCCACGATTTACATTATTTAATTTACAACTCTGAAAATAAATTGTTGAGCGATAATATCGTTGCAGGAACTGGTGGAGATGGAATGTGGGGATATGACCAATATGGGAAATTTATTAATGATTCAACTTACGTCTTGACTCGAATTGATATGGAAGAGATTGAATTAGAAAATGGCGGAACAAAAACTGAAATAGATTCTGTAATTACAAATTATAGATTTTATAAAAACGAACCATTTGAAAAATTGACTGAACAAAAATTTAAAAAAGTAGAAAAACATTAAAAAACGTTGCACAACAACGTATATAATCCATTGCTAGTGCTAGCCTACTTACGAAAATCCTCGCGGATTTTCTATCTGGTTTTTATTTGCTAACTTTCGTGCTAACACACGCAACGTATCATATACAAAACCGTTGGCAATAATATGAAGAAACGAACCAGACTAATAATCGGAATTACAGTTGCTGGAATATTAATAATAAATAGCTTCTACTTTTTACCACAAGAATCATCTTTATATTTAAAAAGCGATATTTCTGATTTTAAGAAATCAATTATGCCGATTTCTATAATATTAACTCTGATTATAACTTTATTCGGAACATTTGACCGAAAAGAATACAGTGGAAAAATACGGTCGAAATTAATACATATACTCTATATTGGAATGATGTGTATTATTATATATCCTATTATTTCTGACTTTGTTGTTTCGCTCGGACTTAAAACAAATAGATTATCGAGTAATGAATTGATTACTAAAAACTTTATCGTAACGGTTAAAGACGGTTATAGTGATTTGAACAATACTGTTTGGGGAAGAATTCCGAATAAAATGTATGACGGAGAAATTGACAAACTAAAATTAAATCAAAAAGAATATGAGTCGGTAAATGAAAAACAAGAAATCGTATTAGAAATGGAAAAAGGATTATTTGGAATTGCTTTTAATCCGACTATTAAAAAATAAATACTATTGCCAACACCGTGTATAATTAATTGCTAGGTAACTGCCGACTTACGAAAATTCCGCTGGAATTTTCTATCTGTGATTTGTTTACTAACTTTAAGGCTTAACCACGCAACTAACCATACACAAAACCGTTGGGCTTAATTACCACGAAACCGATATATGACACTTAAAAGGAGAATATTAATTGACAAGTTATTAATTCCAGTTATCTTACTATTTGTAATAGTGATATATATAATTAAAGACGGTATGTATCTGTTTAACGAATTGTATGGCTATTATTTATTTTATTTTGTCTTGTGGGTTTTAATTAGTACAATGATAGTCAGTAAATCGACTAATCACCTAATTAAATACACTATTGAAAGCGAACATATTAAACTAACAATTTATAAGAAACTCTACAATGTTCAACAAATAGACATCCCAATTAATTCAATTAAAAACACAAAACTTCAAACAAGAAGTTCTCAATTTGGATTTGATATTTTGAAAATTTATTACCTTGACGAAGACGAGTTAAATGACCTTTTAGAATTAAGGATTTCGGACAAAAAAGATTGGTTGTCAATTTTATCAAAAATCGAAAAAATAAACTAAGCACAACACCGTGTATAATTAATTGCTTCATTGAGCTTACTTGCGAATATTCCTGCGGAATATTCACGGGTTCGTAAATGTTTGCTAACTTAGTTGCTTAACCACGCAACTAACCATACACAACAACGTTAACTACAATGCTGAAACAAACTTCATAGATGATATTACTATTTCTGTTTTTAACCTTAATCATTTTGATTTCATATCCAATAATCGGATTTAAAATCTACAAGTCGATTAGGAATAAAGACAAACGAAAACTATATCGACTTTCAACAATACTTCTGATTTTAATTTTAATTCCAGGCTTTTTCTGGCGAATATTACCAGGTTCTGACCTAGTTTGGAGACCAATCGAAAAAGTCCAAGAAAAAGGCTATAATACCGAATTAACTGGATTTGAATTTAATTTTGGAGACTCGATTTACGAATATGAATCTAAAAGAGACTTTACTGGCGATGGATATTCGATTTGGATTTATGAAATTGACGATAAAACAGCCCAATATTTTAAAAATCCAAACGAAGAGTTTTTTATAGACTATCCAAAATCTGAATTCAGAAAAGACTGGGAAACCGAATTTTGGAAAAAAACGCCATACGATAAAGAAGAGCAAAAGTTTTTGGACTTTGCTAACAGCACACTTGACGAATTGGAATTTGAACTGGAGGACTTACTCAATGAAAAAGGGAATTACTATGCATACGAATACTATATGCACGATTTTGGCGAGGATAAGGTTTATGTTGGAAATATAGATTTTTACATTATATGTCCGAATAGAAAATTGATAGTAAAAATTAACCATAATACGTAAAAAGCACAGTAGCTAACAAAGAACTGAGTTAAAAAACAAGTCATTTTAAACTAATCTTGAAACAAAGTTTTCATCGTAAGGTCGTCCACTT
>NZ_CANLYI010000020.1 GCF_947495255.1 uncultured Winogradskyella sp. | reverse complement strand
CTCGCGGATTTTCTATTCGGTTTTTATTTGCTAACTTTAGTGCTTAAACCACGCAACAAACCATATACAAACACGTTGGCAGCAAGTTAAAAACCGAACCGAATGAGTAACTTACTATACTTTCCTTATATAAATGTTCCTAGAACAGATTGGACATTGAGAACTCTACTCTATTATGACAATATAGGTTCGATTGTTCCGCAAGAATATTTCTATGAACCAGAAAGAAACTATGACGAGTTTATGCTTGAATTAGTAAGAGAAGGACTAGTTACACCAATAAACCCAATGGATGTTTTAGATAATCCTTGGGAATCGACCAGACCATTTATTGAATTAATTCGAGAAAACAGAAAAAAACTCGAAAAAGCACAGAATAGGTTTACTGCTGGAAATCGTGGAAATATCCATAGTGACAAATTTTCAAAAGCCAATATACACGCTGATAAGTTTGACCAAGAAATATTTTACCAATTAGAGCAATTAGGTCTTGCTGAAAGTTCAGAAGGGCGTTGGTATTCGGTTGAGAAAAAGACAGCAAATAATCTAATGAATTTTTTAGCAACTTTAATTAGTGCTAAAACAGATAGACTACCAACAACCGATTATGTTAAGCCATTTCACTATCGAAACTCATTTAAAAAAACACAAGAAAAAAGAGAAACAATTTTAAGGAGTTTAATTCCTTTTCCTCAGGATATTGATTTCACTCGATTAATGAGATTTAAAGAAAGACATTCTGACTTATTAGAAGCTTTTAGAACTCAAGTAGAATTAATTGCACTTGACCCAAACATAATTGAGGGAACACCATTATTCTATCAGCGACTAGCGGAATTAACTCAACGAAGAGATGAATTATCTGCCAAAATGAATGAAAGTCGATTTAACAGTATTTTGTTTGGAACCGTTTGTGGTTTAATTGGTTCATATCAAGGAATTGCAGCAGCGTCAACAACAGGAACAATAATTGGAGCATTACCAGGATTTGCGAATGCTGTGTATTCTGCGTTACAGATTGAAAGAGCAGAAAATGTTTTTGACCAAAGCGGACTAAAATATTTAGCACTAGCTGATAAACGATTAAGAAAATAAAAAACCAGCTGCCAACACCGTATAAAATTAATTGCTGGTTTTAGCCAGTTTACGAAAGTCCTCGCGGACTTTCTATCTGTGTTTTATTTGCTAACTTTAGTGCTTAAAACACGCAACTAATCTTATACAAACACGTTAGCTTTAATTAAGAAACACCATAGTTCAATGTCAATATTCGATAAGTTTTTTAAAAATAAAAACGACACTAAATGTCCTCGATGTCTAGGAAAAGGAAATGTAGATTTAAATGATATCGAAAGATTAAATAAGCAATTATTTTGGGGACCTGGAAAGTGCGCTTACTGCAATGGAAAAGGAAAGGTCAGTTCTGAAATGTTATCTGCTATTTCGGAGGATGAAGTATACTTAACAACCGACTTACCAAAAAAAGAAAGAGAAGTGTTTTTAAAAAACAATCCTACTTCTAAAATAGTTGCAAAAGATTATGCACAAAATTTAGAACTATTCGTCGATGAAATTTATAAACTGCATTCTGAAAACAAACTGACTGAAAAGCAAATTGCGGAATACATCGATTCTGAAAAATTAGATTATATAATAAAAGGAGACACTATTGATTATGTGAAAAAAGTTATAAAAATTAAAAAATCTGAAATATAAAAAACTAAAGCTAACACCGTATAAAAATAATTGCGGTTTAGTGCTTAATCAAAGGTCGTTGCGTGTTTGTAACGTCTGATTTTCCTTCGGAAAATCCTCGCATACAAACCCGCAACTATTCTTATACATAAACGTTAGCAGCAATTTAAGCCAATCATCAACTAATGAAATACTTTATAGCAATCGTAATATCACTAATTGGATTATTTATTTTCGGAACAATTCTGAAAACTGAATATTCTCTTGTTTTAGAAATTACTTTTACCATATTGACTTTTATTATAGCTTTTTTCTGGGAATACTCTCTTTTTAATAAAACTATAGATTCTGATTTTAAGATTAAAAGTCAAAGAAAGACAATCAGCCTTTTTGATGTTGGAATGGCAACATTTTGGACACTATACATTTTGCTTTTAAGTGACAACAGAGAAACACTTAGTTATCTGACTTTTGTATTTTGGGCAATTCCTTTTTCGGAATTTATTATGTGGTTTATTTACAAAAAGAAAAAGCCTTACACGATATTTATAAATGAGAATGAATTAATCCTGAATAGACGCTGGATTTTAAAAAGGAATCTGACTGAACTCACTCAAATCCAATACGACCGATTTAGTAAAAATTTAAAACTTGATTTTAAAACAAAACGTGAAGTTTCACTAAAAGTTTCGGAATACAAAACAGATGAAATTCAAAAATTATTAGAAATTCTAATTGAAAAGTCTGAAAACAATGTTTTTGTTCCGAATAATTATGAACCGAAAATAAAAAACAGCTGCTAACACCGTGTATAATTAATTGCTAGGTCACTGCCGACTTACGAACATTCCTGCGGAATATTCTATCTGTGATTTATTTGCTAAATTAGTTGCTTAACCACGCAACTAACCATACACAACAACGTTGTGCGTCATTTAAGAAAAACCCGTGAAATACATTAAACTGATTTTAATTTTAATTTTTTTTAGTTCGTGTTCGACGAATAAATCCGTAATTGGTTTATATGGAAAATGCGGAAAAAGTTACCTTGCTTGCACTCAAATTGAACTGAAATCGGACAAAACATTTGAGTATTTTATTTTTATGGATGTTGGTGGCGGAACTGTAGTCAAAGGAAATTGGGAACAAATATCTACTGACAGTATAAAACTGAACACATTTGAACAACCAAAAAATCCAAGTACGACTTATAGCGGAAAAATAAATCCTGACCGAATTGAGAATATCAAAATTACAATCCGAGATTTGGAATTACCACTTGCAGCTGCATTTATTGTAGTGAATGACCAAAACGATGGAAGAGCAGCAGACGTGAATGGAATTGCGGAATTAGAAAGTCAAGAAATTAAGACTATTACTTATCATTATTTAGGACAAAAAGAAACAATAGAAATCGATAATCCGAATTATAACGAAATAGAAATTATTGTGAGAGATTTGGACTTAAACGCTGTTCCGAGATTTTTGACTGATAAAATAATGGTTTTGAATAACGGAAAATTGTTTTTTAACGATGGATATTCATTAAAGAAAACCCACTTGAAAAACAGACAATGGAAATAAAAAACGAACGCACAACAAAGTATAAAATTAATTGCTAGTGCAAGCCTACTTACGAAAATCCTCGCGGATTTTCTATTCGGTCTGTATTTGCTAAATTAGTTGCTTAAAACACGTAACTAATCTTATACAAACACGTTGTCTATAATTTATGAAAACACTTTTGTTAACATTAATATTTTGTCTTTTTAATCTGAATTCTTCCGAAATTATCGGAAAATATCAAATTGAAAGCAATCGTGCTGGAGATACTCTTGAATTGAAAAAAGACGGAACTTTTGAATATGAATCACGTGGAGACAGTTGTTATATGTGGTCTGACTTTTCGGGTACTTGGGAATTGAAAAATGACGAATTAACACTTTTTCATAACTACTCATTTCAAGAAGAAACGACAGAATATATTGAGAAACTAGATAAATTTTCTAGAGACTTTGTGATATTTGAGGTTACGGATAAAAACGGAAAACCTATATCTGAATTTGAAGTAAAATATTCCATTAATAATGAAACTCAAATCAAGAAAACCGATAAAAATGGAATTATAAAGTTCAATAAATATGATATTGAATCTGGTAAAAATGAAAATGTCGGAATTCAAATAAAATATCTAACTAATGGAAACGAAACATCAGAAAGCACTACTATCAATGGAAATTCTGACAAAATTACTTTGAGAATTAATGACAAACCAAAGACAATTGAGAAAAGAGAAAAATATCGTTTCTCTTATAAAAATGGAATATTAAAGTCAATTGAATTTCCTTACGTTGAAGAAACTAGTACGTATAAAAAACTATAGACAACACCGTGTATAATTAATTGCTTGGTCACTGCCGACTTACGAACATTCCTTCGGAATATTCTATCTGTGATTTGTTTGCTAACTTAGTTGCTGAAACACGCAACTAACCATACACATCGCCGTTGTGCTTAATTTATGAAAAACATACTGCTGACATTAATAATCCTGACTTTGATTTCTTGTAATCAACTCACAAA
>NZ_CANLYI010000019.1:2500-5339 GCF_947495255.1 uncultured Winogradskyella sp. | reverse complement strand
AACAAAACGTAAAAACATAAAACAAAAAAACCCTTACTAGAACACTAGTAAGGGTTTTACAATATCGATATATACATCGATAAAAAAAGGCGGCGACCTACTCTTCCACAGTTAAGCAGTACCATCGGCGCAAACGGGCTTAACTACTCTGTTCGGAATGGTAAGAGGTGAGCCCCGTCGCTATAACCACCTTAAATTTTGGGTTGTTATAAATAATCAACACTAATATTGTTGACATATTGAAAAAATTACATGATAGAAGTAATATGTATTGTAAACTTAATAAAAAAACAGGCGTACAATAAGCCTATGGGTTATTAGTACTACTCGGCTATGACATTACTGCCTTTACACCTATAGCCTATCAACGTGGTAATCTTCCACGACCCTTTAAAGAAATCTCATCTTGTGGTGGGTTTCGCGCTTATATGCTTTCAGCGCTTATCCCTTCCGAACGTAGCTACCCTGCAATGCTCCTGGCGGAACAACAGGTACACCAGAGGTTCGTCCAACTCGGTCCTCTCGTACTAGAGTCAGATCCACTCAAATTTCTAACGCCCACTGTAGATAGAGACCGAACTGTCTCACGACGTTCTGAACCCAGCTCGCGTGCCACTTTAATGGGCGAACAGCCCAACCCTTGGGACCTTCTCCAGCCCCAGGATGTGACGAGCCGACATCGAGGTGCCAAACCCCCCCGTCGATATGAGCTCTTGGGGGAGATCAGCCTGTTATCCCCGGCGTACCTTTTATCCTTTGAGCGATGGCCCTTCCATACGGAACCACCGGATCACTATGCTCTACTTTCGTACCTGATCGACCTGTATGTCTCTCAGTCAAGCTCCCTTATGCCATTGCACTCTACGCACGATTACCAACCGTGCTGAGGGAACCTTTAGAAGCCTCCGTTACTCTTTTGGAGGCGACCACCCCAGTCAAACTACCCACCAAGCACTGTCCTTTCATTGAAAGTTAGACTCTAGATAAGCAAAGGGTGGTATTTCAACAATGACTCCACAACGCCTAGCGACGCCACTTCAAAGTCTCCCACCTATCCTACACATTACTTATCCAAAACCAATACTAAGCTATAGTAAAGGTGCACGGGGTCTTTTCGTCCCACAGCGGGTAATCGGCATCTTCACCGATACTACAATTTCACCGAGCTCATGGCTGAGACAGTGTCCAGATCGTTACACCATTCGTGCAGGTCGGAACTTACCCGACAAGGAATTTCGCTACCTTAGGACCGTTATAGTTACGGCCGCCGTTTACTGGGGCTTCATTTGAGATCTTCGAAGTAAACTTCTAAACCCTCCACTTAACCTTCCAGCACCGGGCAGGTGTCAGGCCCTATACATCATCTTTCGATTTAGCAGAGCCCTGTGTTTTTGATAAACAGTCGCCTGGACCTTTTCACTGCGGCCCATCTTACGATGGGCGACCCTTCTCCCGAAGTTACGGGTCTATTTTGCCTAGTTCCTTAGCCATGAATCTCTCGAGCACCTTAGAATTCTCATCCCAACTACCTGTGTCGGTTTAGGGTACGGGCTGCTTCACTCGCTTTTCTTGGAAGTCGATTTGCTAGATTATCACCTTGACCGTAGTCTCAGTGTACTATCGCGGTGTTACCACTCGCTTCAACGTACTATTCCGTCAGTACGCACTAACTTTTCGCCTCCGTCACTTTTAGTGTGAGCAGGTACAGGAATATTAACCTGTTGTCCATCCACTACCCCTTTCGGGTTCGCGTTAGGTCCCGACTAACCCTCAGCTGATTAGCATAGCTGAGGAAACCTTAGTCTTTCGGTGTGCGGGTTTCTCGCCCGCATTATCGTTACTTATGCCTACATTTTCTTTTGTAGCTTCTCCAGCATGCCTCACAGCACACCTTCGACGACACTACAATGCTCCCCTACCACTTTTTCAAGTCCATAGCTTCGGTAATATGTTTATGCCCGATTATTATCCATGCCGAACCGCTCGACTAGTGAGCTGTTACGCACTCTTTAAATGAATGGCTGCTTCCAAGCCAACATCCTAGCTGTCTAAGCAGTTCAACCTCGTTTATTCAACTTAACATATATTTGGGGACCTTAGCTGATGGTCTGGGTTCTTTCCCTCTCGGACATGGACCTTAGCACCCATGCCCTCACTGCTGATTAACATTTTATAGCATTCGGAGTTTGTCAGGAATTGGTAGGCGGTGAAGCCCCCGCATCCAATCAGTAGCTCTACCTCTATAAAACTATAAATCAACGCTGCACCTAAATGCATTTCGGGGAGTACGAGCTATTTCCGAGTTTGATTGGCCTTTCACCCCTACCCACAGGTCATCCGAAGACTTTTCAACGTCAACCGGTTCGGGCCTCCACTGTGTGTTACCACAGCTTCACCCTGCCCATGGGTAGATCACACGGTTTCGCGTCTACCACTACTAACTAAAGCGCCCTATTCAGACTCGCTTTCGCTACGGATCCGGACCTGAAGTCCTTAACCTTGCTAGCAACGGTAACTCGTAGGCTCATTATGCAAAAGGCACGCCGTCACAGATCAAGTCTGCTCCGACCGCTTGTAAGCGTATGGTTTCAGGTTCTATTTCACTCCCTTATTCAGGGTTCTTTTCACCTTTCCCTCACGGTACTAGTTCACTATCGGTCTCTCAGGAGTATTTAGCCTTATCGGATGGTCCCGACTGATTCACACAGGGTTTCACGTGCCCCGCACTACTCAGGATACCACTATCTTAACAATCTTTACTTATACGGGACTATCACCCTCTTTGGTCAGTCTTTCCAAACTGTTCTAATTCATTATGCATCGAATATCGTGGTCCTAC
>NZ_CANLYI010000018.1 GCF_947495255.1 uncultured Winogradskyella sp. | reverse complement strand
GTGGACGACCTTACGATGAAAACTTTGTTTCAAGATTAGTTTAAAATGACTTGTTTTTTAACTCAGTTCTTTGTTGTGCATAGTGTTTTTATTCTGCTTTAATTTCATATGGTTTTTCTGGGAATCCAAATAAGATTGCTTTTTTCTCGTCAATTTCCTTTATTCCAATTAGTGTTTTTCGCTCATCATTTTCGAAAATTGATGCGAAATAAGTTCCTTGCAAATTTTCTAATATTAATTTCCGTCCATTTCTTTTCATTCTTTTATGTAGTTCTTGGATAACTGTACTATCTAAAATTTTGTTGAACGTTAATGGTATTTTCTCGTTATTCCATTGTGCTTTGAATTCAAGGGACTCAATTTTTTCAGATTCAAGTTCCGTTTTGGTTGGTTGAATTCTTTCATAGTCAGTCGCAAATTCAGTATCCTCCGTTTTAGATTCAGTTTCGCTCAGCACAGTGTGGGTTTTTCCCATTCTGAATATTTTTATTCGATTGTCATTTACGAATTCATATTTGGATTCGGAAAGTTTTTCGCTCCATTCAGTTCGAACTTTTGATAATTCATTTCCGTTTTTTAATTCAAGCTCAAAATGGATGATTTGGTCGTTATTGAATTCAATAAATTCTGGTTGACAATAGTCGTCTCCTGTTTTAATCTTTAACCAAGTTCCATTCGGGTTTTTCATTTGTTTTCTGCGGTTTTGAGACATTATGCACAACGGTCTCGTATAAGAATAGTTGCGGGTTTGCGTGCGAGGAATTTCCGCAGGAAATTCAGACGTAGCAAATCTGCAACTACCTTTGATTAAGCACTAAACCGCAATTATTTTTATACTTTGTTAGCTTTTAGTGCTTTTCGCTAAAGTTATTAATTCAGTTTTAACTTTTTACTTTTCCCAATAAATAAATATAAAAGTGAACCTAAAATTGGAAGTAATATAACAACTAAAGTCCAAATAATTTTGTCATTTTTCTGAAACCGATTTCTTAAAATATCTACTAAGCAAAAAATCCAAAGTCCAATTGAAATTAATAATAAAGCTTGCCAAACAAATAGGCCTAAAGAAAATTCTGTAATTGTTTTATCCATAATATTTATTTTATAATTTTTTAATTTCTCAACTTGCTAAATTCCGATTGAGTGAGATTCCGAGTTTTTAATTCCGCAATCGAACTAAAAAGTCAGACGTAATTCAATTCAGAGTTTAAGTGATAATTCAGCGTATTTTTTTAAATTCTGCAATATTATTTTTCGTTTTTCACTTTCTTAAAACTCAAAAAAAATAGAAAAACAAACTGGCTTTTTTTAATTCCGCAAACTTGCTCCAGCATTAAAGCTAACGTGTTTGTATATGGTTTGTTGCGTGGTTAAGCAACTAAGTTAACAAATATAAACCGAATAGAAAATCCGCGAGGATTTTCGTAAGTAGGCTAGAACCAAGCAATAAATTATATACAGTGTTGGCAATAGTATTTTATTCTGCAATGTTTATTTTTCTAGAGTTCAAATACTTTTTACCAAAAAATCCTGTTTGAAAATCTATTTTTATTGTGTCTCCTTCTTTTATTTTATTCAAGTCGGATTCCGTAAACTTGTTTTCAGTTCTTTCAAAATATTGGTCTTCTAACGACCTAATTCCGACTTCTCCATTTTTCATAACGTAAGTGATTTCAAATCGTTCCGATATTTTTTCAGTATTGGTTATTCGATTTATAAATAATCCAGAAGCAATTATGATACTTTGAATCCAGATAATATATACAATTCCCATAAATACAGAAAAAGCAAAAGTCTTCATTATTCTGAGTGCTATATCATTTTCGATTGATAAAAACCTATAAAAAAGAAATAGAGAAATGAGAAATACAATTCCGATAATGATTAGCGTATCAGTCAGCTCAAAGTCAATCAAATCTCTTTCCAAATAGTAATTATATTGATATGGAATAAGTATTTTATAAATAAGAAGGAAAATTCCAAGACCAACTAACCATTTCCAATTTCGTTTGAGTCTTTCCATATTTATTATAGCATTTTGTTTTGCGTTCAGCTTGGATATTATTGCCAACGTTGTTGTGTATGGTTAGTTGCGTGGTTAAGCAACTAATTTAGCAAACTTTTACGAACCTGTGAATATTCCGCAGGAATATTCGCAAGTAGAGAAGAACCTAGCAATTAATTATACACGGTGTTGGTAGTAGTTTTTTTAAAAGTTAAACAATGAATTTGAATTTATAAAATCAATACTCAAACATTTTTTATCGAACATTTCTTTAAATTCAGCAACTTCTCTGTTAAGAATAGCTTCTGTTTTATTTCCTACATAAATGGCAATAATGAGGTCTCTTTTATTTTCACAAATTGCATCGACAATATGTTTGTCGTTAGAAGACAAGCTTGTTCCAAAAACTAATAAAGGTTCTTTATCTGTTTTAAGTTTACGCAAACAAAAATTTAAGTAATTACTTCGGCCAATAGATTTGAGTTTGTCAGAGGAAGTCCCTTCTGATACAAATAAAGGAAACTTTCCTTCTCGAATTTTGTTTTCAATTACCTCAATCAACTCAATATCCGGCTTCCGTAAAATTTTATAATCAATTATATCGTTTTTGAAATAACATAGTGCTCCATGAAGATAATAAACGTGCTTATAGTGTTTGAAGTTTTGAAATGGTACAAATTCAATTGTTTCACGATTGGAATTACCCCAGAAATAATCTTGATAAGCCGTTTTTCTATCGCCTTGTTTATATAAATCTACAGAGTGCATTATTAGATGATATAAAAACATGTCATAATTTAAACTATAAACATCTCCAAAATCATCTACTAATTGTTTAGTTAATCTATCAATTTGATTTAAATCAATTTCCTTAAACCTTGGATGAACTTTATTGATTGTTTTAATCAGTCCATTTTTTAAATTTTCAATTGCTTTAAATATTCGTTCAGTCTCTAAATCGAATATTTGATTTACTTTGGTTGAATGAGTTAGATATTCTTGAATTATTTCAAAGTTTGTTGTTCCAAACATTTTAAATAATGCACTAAATTCCTTGTCTGCATTTTTTATAAATTCTTCAAATAGAGATTTGTAGTTAAATTGCTCTGCAATATTAACACTAAATCCGTTTCCCAATAACAAATTAGGTTTGTCGTAGTTTTTTGAAATCCATTCCCATTCTCGTATTCCGAGAAGATTTAATTCTTTTGAATTCATATTGCGTTTTTCAAATTACTACCAACGTGCTTGTATAAGATTAGTTGCGTGATTTAAGCACTAAATTTAGCAAATAAATCACAGATAGAAAGTCCGCGAGGACTTTCGTAAGTAGGCTAGAAACTAGCAATTAATTTTATACGGTGTTACCTGCTGGCTTTTATTCGGTCGTGATAAATTCGATAAAGCCAAAAGTCCGCCAACTGCTAATATTGCTCCAGCAACAAAAGGAAATCCTGCACCAACTAAATCAGCCATATTCGATGAAAAAAGAAATGGCAAACAGAATATCATTCCAAAAATTCCTGCTGTTATTGAAGCAAAAGCTCCAAATTTAGTAACTCGTTTCATATCAAATATTGTTTTTTGTTCAAATTCTCGTTTTAATAATTCAGCTCTTAATTCAGTCAGATTTCGAGTTGCATACTTTTCGATTGACCATTCCGAAATTCCGATAGAGTTCTTTCCTTTTTTAAAGTCCGAGAAAAAAGTCCGCCACAAGTCTGGAAGTAAAATTGCTCCGAAAATCAAAATAGCAAACGAAGGAATAGAATAATTTCCATTTCCGACCATAAAAGCTTGCATTCGTATTTCGTCTTCAGCTGTCATTTGGTAATTAAGCAAAACGTGTTTCAAATCGTGGCTTTCGTATTTTGGCACTAAAGTCAGATTATGGTTGTCAAGACATTCAGCTATTTCTTTTCCTAAAGTTCCGTTTTCGAGATTTCTTAATTCCGAAACCTTTTGTTCATAAGGTTCCATTTTGCTAAAGAATTCGATTGTTGAAACAGAAAGGTCAAATGACTGTTTTATTATCTTTCTGGCTATTTTTTGCAGTATGTTCATTTATAGTTCAGATTTTTTTCAGCTTGCAGGTAACGTTGTTGTGTATGGTTAGTTGCGTGGTTAAGCAACTAAGTTAGCAAACATTTACGAACCCGTGAATATTCCGCAGGAATATTCGCAAGTAAGCTCAATGAAGCAATTAATTATACACGGTGTTGTAGCCAGTTATTTTTAATAATCAGCTTCATATCCGTGTCCATTCTTTCCGTAAAAGATTAACCATTTAGCTAGAGAATAGACAATATGTAGTTTACTTTCTAAATGTTCTTCGTCGGTGTCTGGTGGAATTCTTTGGTCTTTTAAATATTCTAATTTATTTTCTTTCGCAATTTTGTTAGCTACAGACATTAATCTATTTCCATAATCTAAAGTCTCGTCAGCTAGTTTTGTTTCCCAAGCTTCATTAGCTAGTTCTTCTCCAATGATATCAACACAATCAATTAAGAATTGACCTCTGAAGACATTTTCATCTTGTCCTAAAGCTATATAACAAGGTACTCCATCTTGTTCTTTAGCGAGAGGAATAACATAAAAGCCTTGATGTTCTTTTAAAAATTCCTCATAAGCAGGTTTTTTTTCTAATTCCTCGTATTTTTCTTTCAACCACTTTTCAGCTTCTGGGTCTTTTCCAACCATTGGTGCTTTAATAGTCTCATAAGTTGGGATTTGATTTTCAAACCATTCTTGGATTAATTCGTCTTTAGTTGGAAACTTTTTCCCTTTTAATTTGTCTAAAAAACTAGGTTTTGGAATATTATCCGATTCGACCATTTCAAATATTTCTTTGAATCTTTTTTCAAATCCTTTTTTAGGCTTTCCTAAAGGTCTCATATCTAATCCCATAATCTTGGTTTTAATTGGCTACAACGTGTTTGTGTATGATTTCGTTGCGTGTTTAAGCAACTAATTTAGCAAATAAATCACAGATAGAATATTCCGCAGGAATGTTCGTAAGTCGGCAGTGACCAAGCAATTAATTATACACGGTGTTGTAACCAGTTTTTAATTTTTTATACAATCAAACTGATATTCATTACTTGGACTTATTGTATATTTAATTAAATCTCCTTTTTTAATTTTTTTATGCATATCGCTAGTTTCGTATACTTTGATTCCATTAGCTAAAGTAATTGTTCTGTTGAAAAAATTTATTGATTTAACCTTTTCAATTCCAATAATTTTTTTTCCGTTCCGTAAATCAGTTTTTAGCTTGTTTATTGTTCTTTGTGATAAGTAATACGCAAAACTGATTGGTATCAGCATTAAAAATCCGATAAGAATGTGCGCAAAAATAATTCGTGAAGTTATGTTTTCACTATTCCAATATCTTAAGATTAGTGATATTAGAATTCCTCCAATAATGTATAAACAGAAATTAAGTATTTGCTTTTTTCTATGTGCAATGTTTGATTCTATTTCTTTTTCCAGAGTAAGCTTTTCTTTTTCAGTAAGAGTCATTTCATTCATTTACCTCTCAGTTTCTCAAATTGGTTACAACGTCCACTGTGTATGGCGAAGTGAGGCGCGCCTCACGGGAAGGCATAATTGCGCCTCATTCGCTATACACTTTGATGTGTGTAGTTTCGTGTGGAGTTCACGTAGACTCGACTAAATATAGCACAAAATTAGACGAGGTGCAATTAACAGTGGACGATGTGGTGAAATTAGTAGAAAGGAAGCGTTTGGAAAACGCGATTCTACGTGCCGCAGGCAATTTCACCACATCGTGTTTGTGTATGATTTCGTTGCGTGTTTCAGCAACTAAATTAGTAAACAAAAACGAACCAGAGGAAATTCCGAAGGAATTTCCAAGTAGGCTAGAACTAGCAATGAATTATACACGGTGTTGTGCTTTCGTTATTTATTCAATTTATCAAGTTCTTCTTTAATTCCGTAAATCACACTATCTATTGCCTTAATAGTTTCTGTTTCTTCATCAATTATTTTACCTCTATTGTAGAGTGATAACTGCAAATTCTTCATAAGGTCATTGTCATTTAAAAATTTATCGTAATTATCTATTCTTAATTTGTAAATAGATATAGAGTCAGAATGTATAAACCCATATTTTGTTGGTTGATTATAATCCGCAGATAAATATTTGAATAGAAAAGGTTGAATAAGCTTTGTCATATTAAATTCAGCTTGTTTCATTCCAAGTTCATCATCTAATCGCTTTAAATTTAATTGAAATAAATTGGTTATAGCAATACGAAGACTGTCATTAGATAAGGTGTTTAATCCAATGTTTTTTAAATTTTCAAAAGCACTTGTTTTAGGAATAATTTGAAATTCAGCACTGGAAGTTGTAAAAGACTCATAAATTGTTTGAGAATTTGATTTCTTATCATAGATATCAGTTATAAGCTGTTGACTTGTTTTGAATATTTCTTTATGCTTTGAAATTGTTGTTTTTATATCATTTCTAGTTTGTAGTAAATCACTTTTTAGTTCTGTGTAAATCTGCGCTTCTAGTTTTTGTACTTTTCGATTTTCATTCCAATTATTAATCTGAAGGGCAATAAGAATCCCAATAACTACAAGTATAATTTCTCCAATGGCATATTTAAAATACTTTCCAGTTTTACCTTCTGAAAGCAGATTTTGTCTAATTTTTCTAAAGAATTTTATCATTGGTTAGCGGTTTCTAGATAATGAAGCACAACGTGAGCGTGTATGGTTTAGTTGCGTGGTTTAAGCAACTAATTTAGCAAAAATAGACCGAACCTGAGAAAA
>NZ_CANLYI010000017.1 GCF_947495255.1 uncultured Winogradskyella sp. | reverse complement strand
TTTGTGAGTTGATTACAAGAAATCAAAGTCAGGATTATTAATGTCAGCAGTATGTTTTTCATAAATTAAGCACAACGTTTATGTATAAGAATAGTTGCGGGTTTGTATGCGAGGATTTTCCGAAGGAAAATCAGACGTTACAAACGCGCAACAACCTTTGATTAAGCACTAAACCGCAATTATTTTTATACGGTGTTGTGCATAGTACTTTTTATTTTTTCAATTTCAGATTCAATTTCCTTATAGTTTATAAATCCGTTTTGAGTGATTGTTTTTTTTACCGTTTTTTTCCAAAATGGGAAAGCCCAAGTTAAAGCAGTTCCGTAATTCTCCCAAGTTCCATTTTTATTTTCAAATTCATACTCGTTCTTGAAACGAAATTTTCCTTTGTAATAATCGATTCTCCTTTTTTTACAGGTCAGAAATAGTAAAAACTCATTAAACCCTTTATTCAAGTCGTCATATTTCGGGTCATAATGTAAGTGACTAATTCCGAAACCAACTGTCAACATTCCGCCTTCATCAAGTTCAATCCAAATTGACGATTCTTCTTCGTTTTCCGAATTCAGAGCCAGATGAGTTCCGTCTTCAAATTCCGAAATCCTATCAGGAAAATGAGATTCCAAAAGCTCTTTTATTTTACTAAATGTCAATTCGTGGTTCGTCATTTTGGTATTATGCACAACGTTTATGTATAAGAATAGTTGCGGGTTTGTATGCGAGGATTTTCCGAAGGAAAATCAGACGTTACAAACACGCAACGACCTTTGATTAAGCACTAAACCGCAATTATTTTTATACGGTGTTGTGGTGTCGTTTTTCATTCAATTATTTTATATTTTCGACCAATTAATTCACATTTTTTAGTCACATTCCAAAAAGCAAAACCAGGTTCCCCTGTCGGTATTTTTCGTGTTATTATTTCTCCGTTTGTCTTCCGAATTCTAAAATCAGCGAAATGTCCATTTTGTTTAACACTTATTCCATCTTCTCTGTTAGTCACAAAAGCTTTAAATCCGTTATGCCATTCAAATTCAGAGTATTCAATGAATTCAGATTTTGAACTTTCCAAAAGAACAAACTTATGAGTTGAGTTTATAATAAATTCAGATTCAGATATTTTTAAAATCAAAACCGGAATTTCATTTTTTTTCAATTCCATTTTTTTGCTAAACTCGATTTGTTCCGATTCAGGAATTAAATCGAAAAGAGTAAATAATTCGGTTCCATTGAAATCAGATTTCTCTTTGCCGAAAAATCCAAAAAACCAAAATTCCATTTGGTCTTTTACTTTTTTCGACGATTTTTCTATTAATTCACTCATTTTCTTAAATGCACCACAACGTGTTTGTATATGGTTTGTTGCGTGTTTCAAGCAACTAATTTAGCAAATAAAAACCGAATAGAAAATCCGCGAGGATTTTCGTAAGTTGGCTAGAACTAGCAATAAATTATATACGGTGTTGTAAGCTGGCGTTTATTTTCCTAAAAGTAAAAGTCTTTCATCATAATCCTCAAAAACTTTCTTATAGCGATAAATTATTTTTCCAAGTGGTGTCAAATCTTCTCTTTTCTCTCTTTCAAATGCCAAATCTCGCTTAATCATTTCTGTCATTAACTCTCCTCCAATTGAGCCTCCAGTTTCAAAAAATTGTCCTAAATGTAAAAAAGCTTTCCATTTTTCGTCATTTTTTAATTCTTGAACTTTACTCAAAATTTCAGGTGGAAATTTACTAACTGAAGAATAGAAATTTTTACTTTTTTCATTAAAATATAAATTTTCATAGCCATTAACCTTTTCAAGGTAATTACTATTTTCTTTTTGAAGTGATTCAACCGTACTTTTCAAATGGTCTAATTGTAAACTTTTTTTACCATTTTCATTCTTAGAGGATTCTAATTCTTGTTTAGTAGAATCTAATTTTTTTATTGTTTCACTTATTGTATTTGTTTGTTTTAAAAGGTTTTCATCTTTTTGTTTTATCTGTTCAGTTTGTTCATCAATAGTTTTTGAGAAATTTCTAACATAGTTTCTTTGCTCTTCATATTGGTCAAAGTATTGTTCACGCTCTTTAACAACTTCATCATATTCAGTTCTACGAACAACATTTTTATTGACAATTTTCCCAGTTATAAAAGGCATAAGTCCAAACTCAATGAACAAAACTATACTTCTTGTAAGTACGACGATTAAATAACCTATAAACATATAGATAAGAGCTTGTAAAGCGTCCAACAGAAAAGATTTCCACGTAATATTATTTAGAATATAATTTTTTACAAATTCTAATTTTTTGTCTAAAGTAAATCCTTCGTCGAAATTAAAGACACCGAATATCAATTCCCAATGATGAATTATTAAGACTATGATAAGTGTACCAAAATAAGGATTGGTTAATTTATCTTTAATGTTACTGAAAAATGAATTTATTACTTCCATTTATTATTTTATGATTATTTTCATTGGTTGACGGATGCTTCTTTCGCTTGCTTACAACGTTGTTGTGTATGGTTAGTTGCGTGTTTCAGCAACTAATTTAGTAAACAAAAACGAACGCGAGAAAATTCCGAAGGAATTTTCCAAATAAGCACTTGCCAAAGCAATTAATTATACACGTTGTTGTGCTTTCGTTATTTATTTATTTAACTCTTCGTTTATTAATTCAGATAATTCTTTTGTGGATTCTAGTAAATTTTGCATATCCTTCAATAAGTTCTTTTCTGTAAAATCTTTTAATTGAAAAGTTCCATTTGTGATATTAATAACTGAAATTATATCTTGCTCTCTAATTAATTGATTTGATAATTTGGGATTTATATTTAAAATAAAATTTATACCTCCAAGACCAACCGCTTTTTGGCTATCCTTTAAAAAAACATCATTATTACCAGATGATCTTTTAATAACTTCGTTTTGAGTAGTTCTCAAATCTAGTAGGCCATTCCTTATTTCATCTGACATTAACTTAATGTCTCCCGTAGAAATTAAAGATTCTATGGTGTTTGTATTAAAATTAGTATACCAAAATGTCCAATCAAGTGCACCAAGAAGAGGTATGACATCATTAGTGCTTTCTGCTTCAGGTAACTTTTCTAAATAATTTTGATATTTTGAAAGACGCGAATCGAGATTTATAATGTTTTTGTTAATATAAATAGTGTCCTTTTCTAAATCTTGTAACACCTGTTTATAATAATTATTGCGAATTTTTGAGCTTTTTCTGTTTTCATTCCAATTATTAATCTGTAACGCTATCAAAATTCCGATAACTACAAGCACAATTTCACCAATCGCATATTTAAAATACTTTTCAGTTTTGTTTTCCATCAACAAGTTTTGTCTAATTTTTCTAAAGAATTTTATCATTGGTTAGCGGTTTCAGGTAATGAAGCACAACGTGTTTGTATATGGTTTGTTGCGTGTTTTAAGCACCTAATTTAGCAAATACAAACCAAATAGAAAATCCGCGAGGATTTTCGTAAGTAGGCTAGAACTAGCAATAAATTATATACGGTGTTGGCAATAGTTTTTAATCCTCAACACAATTACTGTTATAGTATTTTACCATTTCTTCTAGTCCATCTCTAAACCTTAAAGTCTTATTTTCAATCTGTTCAATAAGTTTTGGGCAGTCTGAGAAATAATTCTTTACTAGAGTTGTATAGTCACTAAATACTGGGTCATAAATTCCTATTTTAGTCAGTTTTTCTTCTTGATTCTTTTTTAAATAATAACTAACTGAAGTCATTGGAAATGAACCACCTCCAGCTACAGATACATTTCCATTTGATATAATAGCATATAATTCCAAAGTTTCACCTACATTTAATTCCTGAACACGAATAAATTTATCGCTATTAGTAGTTTGAAAAAACTTGAATTTTATCCATTCATTCTCTGAATTTTTTTGTTCAATAAATTTAATCTTTGAAAAGTCAATAAAAAAAGCTTTACTTTCTGAATTAGCTCTAAATTTAAAGGCTTTATTTCTTGTTTTTCCCATTCCTACTAAAGAATCTCCAGATTTTAAAAAAACTTTTGTCGGTCTATAGGGTTCACTAAATTGAGAATACGAATAAAAGTTTATAGATATTAAAAACAGTAAAAATAATATGTACTTCATTATTGATTGTTATTTAGTTTTAATTATTGCCAACGTGTTTGTATATGGTTTGTTGCGTGGTTTAGCACGTAATTTAGCAAATAAAAACCGAATAGAAAATCCGTGAGGATTTTCGTAAGTAGGCTAGAACTAGCAATAAATTATATACAGTGTTAGCAACTGGCATTTTCTTCTGTCCATTCTTTAGCTACTTGTTCAACATAATCTGTAAATGTATTTATTTTGTCATAACTGTAAAATGTGTATTCTGGTTGTCCATTAATTGGCGTAATGTCATCAAAACAATGGTCAGAAGCGAATAATATTATTTTATTTGTTTTAGAATCATAGAAAGTCATATTCCCGTTTGCCTCTTCTACAAAACAAATCAAGTTTGAGTGGTCTAACGGTTTGATATTTTCTTCTTCGCAAGTTTCTTTATAATATTCATTCCAACTTCCAATTCCGAAACTGCATTCAGTTCCAATAAACATAAAATTCTGATTATTGGTTAGAGAATCCTCTGGCTGATTAAACGATTCTTGTATTCCACCAATATTTTGCAATAAAATTTTGTGTTCAGCACTTAACTCATCTGATACATTTTCTAAATCCTCAATTTTATTTAACCATCCAAATATTTCGTCATCAATATGAGTCCAAGCGAACAAAATGTGAGGAACATTATTAATTTGCAGAAAGGTTTTTCGTGAACATTCAATCAGTTTTGTCAGTTTTGGGAATATATTTTTAAAGTCATTCGATAATTCAAGAGTTCTTTCTTCAATTTCAACTTTATCATTTTCTTGAAAAAACCAACTTATATCTTCTGCAAATGCGGTTAAATCTTTGTTCATAGTTGGTTTTTTTTGCTTGTTGCTAACGGTTTTGTGTATGATTTCGTTGCGTGTTTAAGCAATAAAGTTAGCAAATAAATCACAGATAGAAAGTCCGCGAGGACTTTCGTAAGTTGGCTATAACTAGCAATGAATTATACACGTTGTTGTGCGTAGGCTTTTTTTTCGTATTCAATTGAATAAAGATTTACCTAGATTTTTAAACACATCAATGTATGATTTTTTTCTATTCGTTAAGGCTCGTTCTGGATACAATTCTGCTTCTTTTTTCAATTCAGATGCAATTTGTTTTAATTCCGCATTATTAAATTCACAATCTACATAAAATTCTTCGCCATCTTTGGCATTTGGATGGCGAGATTCTAAATCAAACGTTATTCTTATCCGTTTTTTATCCGCATATTTTTTAGTCAGTTCAAATTCCAAATTTGGCTCCATAAACACAAGAGAATCCGTATCTGTTTCTATATTATTCGAAAGTTGCTCAAACCATACAATAATGTCTTTTAAATCTCTTACCAAAAGAGAAGGGTCAACCGTTTCCCAATTTCCGCAATCACTTTTTACTTTTAAATAAACTAACAACCAATTTGAATCATATTCACAATCAGTTATTTCAGGGAACTGATAATTCGTTATCCTAAATTCAACTGTTTGGTTATTTATTCCTTTAAATATCATTTAATTCAGATTGTTTTTCGTTCGTAAGTAGCTAAAAAGTTTAAATTTTAGTTCGATTTTCGTTGGTCTGACAGCTTACGCACAACGTCCACTGTGTATGGCGAAGTGAGGCGCGCCTCACGGGAAGGCATAATTGCGCCTCATTCGCTATACACTTTGATGTGTGTAGTTTCGTGTGGAGTTCACGTAGACTCGACTAAATATAGCACAAAATTAGACGAGGTGCAATTAACAGTGGACGATGTGGTGAAATTAGTAGAAAGGAAGCGTTTGGAAAACGCGATTCTACGTGCCGCAGGCAATTTCACCACATCGTGTTTGTGTATGGTTAGTTGCGTGGTTAGGGAACTAATTTAGCAAACTTTAACGAACCCGAGAAAATTCCGCAGGAATTTTCGCAAGTAAGCTCTAAAAAGCAATTAATTATACACGGTGTTGGCAACAGTTTTTATTTAATTCCGATTAATATTCTTGCTTTTTCGTGATTCGGTGATTTATCTTCTCTCATAGAAATTGTAATTTGTCCAATCCAATAATTTTCGTCTATTATGTTATTATTAGACACCAAATTAGTAATATTTTTTTGCGATGATAATTTTGAAAATGTTTTAGCTAAAGCTTCTTTTGTTAGTTTTAACGATTTTAAATTGTCAGGCAAAATATCCAGAGTACAAAACAATGTGTAGTACAAATTATATAAACTTTCATAATTCATATCGTTTGGTAATCTAGGATTGAGATAATCGTAAAGTTTTTCCGAACTATTCATTTTTTTTAATCAGTTTGTTAGGGTCAAATCCATACATAAACTCATTTAATTGTCCATTTGAGCTTTCCAATTCGACAATATCCATCAATTCCTCAAAATATGAGCAAACCCTTTCTCGGTCTTCTGTATCCAACTCCATATAAATTTCCGCAAACCTTGTAAGTCCAATTCCGATTTTTTCTTGATACTTTTTGTCAGTCGGTTTATCAGATTCCGCAACAGTTTTAAAATCAGACGCAACTTGATTTATTTTTTCCGTAAAAATTGGTCGCATTTTTTCGTCCGCAATTCCTGGATAATGATTTTCAGATACGAACTTTTTCTTTGCTATAAATTCCGCAAACTTTTCATTCGCATTTTCAGGTGTTTTCATTTCGGTTACATTTTGTCCGCAAGCAGAAAAGGTTAAAAAGATAATTAAAATTTGAATGTATTTCGTCATTTCTCAAATTGTTGCCAACGTTGTTGTGTATGGTTAGTTGCGTGGTTAAGCAACTAATTTAGCAAATAAATCACAGATAGAATAT
>NZ_CANLYI010000016.1 GCF_947495255.1 uncultured Winogradskyella sp. | reverse complement strand
CTGCGGAATATTCTATCTGTGATTTATTTGCTAAATTAGTTGCTTTACCACGCAACTAACCATACACAAACACGTTGCCAATAATTTGAGAAAAAGCATAACCATAATATTGTTTTTACTACTTGGAATTAATTTTCAAGCAAACTCGCAGGAAATAATTTTCGCGAACGGAGACGATGAACGAAAAGAATATCCTGAAAATCTATCAGAATTTGTTGAGCTGAAAGAACCTCTAACCGACACAATTGTTGTGCAAAAAAATCGGACTTTTACAATTGTTCTGACATCTAAAGAAGAATCGCTTCCGATTATGCTTCTTGGCTATCCTATTGAAACTTACGCTACGAAAAACAATCTGAAAATCCCTGAATATACAAATGAGGAATATTTAGCGTTATCGGACGAAGAAAAAAATAAAATCAATCTAATGATTCCGAGTATTGAGATAAATAAGCGGATTGACTTGAATGATAAGATAATTATAGAAGCGAAAATTACGTCTGAAAACATTGAACGATTTGACATCTTAATTGACCAAAGAGTTTTTAAGACGTTTGAATTACAACTGAATTAAAAAACTATTGGCAACAACGTGTATAATTAATTGCTTTGGTCGTTGCTTATTTGGAAAATTCCTTCGGAATTTTCTCGCGTTCGTTTTTGTTTACTAAATTAGTTGCTGAAACACGCAACTAACCATACACGAACACGTTACCCACAAGCTAAACGAACATCGAGCCAATAGAAGAAATATTGCCACAAGAAGAAAATAAGGAATTGAATTTAATTCTTAAAAATCTTTCTGACAACTTGAGAAAAGTTGTGAATTTTGGTACTCATATTTTAAAATGGGACATTGAGAAAAAAAGAAATGGAAGAGACAAAAATGTTCCTTCTGTCTTTTTAAGAAATAGTATTGAATTAGGAGATGCGATTTCTTTATTAATTGAGAAGTCATCAATTGACCCAGCTAAAATCTTGGTTCGTTCTTTAATGGAAAGTACTTTTAGCTTACTCTATATGATTGAGAAAGACGAGGAATTACGCTCTCATTCATTTCTTATTTGTCGACTTAATAAAGAAATTAAATATTACAAGCAGTTTATAAAGGAAGAAGAAATTTCTAAAAGTTTCGTTTCAAAATTCATTAAACAAGAACCACATTTTGAATTAGAAAATCATTGTAACCCGATAGAAATAAAGAAAGTGATTGAAGCCAAAGAAAGCTTATTACTTGAAAACATTTACAAAGAAGTGAATGTTGAATTCCAACGGACTTGTAACAAAAATAAAAAACGGAATAATAATCCGAATTGGTATTCATTATACGATGGACCAAATAATTTTGAAAATCTTTGTTTATATCTCAATAACACAATTCTCTACGAATTTCAATACAGAAAATACTCTGAAAATGTTCATCCAAATAGCGTAATGACTGGATTTGCAATTGCAGGAAACGATAAAGCTGATATTCTACAAATTCGTAATTTTAAAGAATGTAAGGAAGTATTTTATAATGGAATAAATCTATTAATTGATGTCTATCGAGAATTTATTAGAATGAGATTACCAGAAAAACAAAAGGAATTTGACAATTGGTATTTAAATTACATTCCTGAATTTGAAAAAACGGATTTAGAAACAAAATTTAATTACGTGGAGTAAAGCCAGTGGGTAACACCGTATATAATTTATTGCTAGTTCTAGCCTACTTACGAAAATCCTCGCGGATTTTCTATTCGGTTTTTATTTGCTAAATTACGTGCTAAACCACGCAACAAACCATATACAAACACGTTAGCGGTAATGCTAAAAAAACTTCCTGCTAATCAACAAACTTCAGTCATTTATCAGATTTGGCTTATACAAAGATAGATTTGACTACATAACTATTGTTTAACTATTTGACCTTTGTACTTCACTTATAAAATTGGAAAATGAAACAAATATTAGTTACTGGTGCAACTGGAGAATTAGGAACTACAGTTATTGGAACTTTACTTAAAACTATGAAAGCCGAAGATATTTCGGTACTCACAAGAAAGGAAGAAAGTAAAACCGAATTCGAACAAAAAGGATTAAAAGCTTTTATTGGTCAATATAGCGATGTTGAATCGCTTGAAAAAGCAATGGAAAACGTAGATACTGTTTTACTAATTTCTTCGGGAGACCAAGGCGATAGAATGCAAGAACATAAAAACGTCATTGATACCGCAAAAAAGAAAGGCGTTCAAAACATTGCATATACAAGTCGTTCTTTAAAAGACAAAAACACGTTAGTAAATAAACTAATGATGGAACATTTTTTAACCGAAGATTATATTAAAGAAAGTGGATTGAAATATATCATTTTCAGGAATGCTTTGTATATGGATGTATTACCCCTTTTTGTTGGCAAACACGTTTTTGAGAAAGGTATATTACAACCTGCCGGAAATGGTAAAGTAGCTTATGTTTTAAAAGCGGAACAGGCAGAGGCAATGGCTAATGTTTTAATGAACGAAAATTTCGAAAACCAAACATTAAATTTTACGGGTTCTGATGCATATTCTTTTTATGATATTGCAACTGCACTTACTGAACTTTCGGGCAAACAGGTAAATTACAAATCTATAGACGTTGAGCCATTCAAAAAAATAATGTTAGAAAACGGAGTTCCAGAACCAATGGTCAAAAAGATAGTAGGTTTTAATCTTGATATTAAAAACGGACAAGAATCAACAGTCACAAATGAATTGCAACATTATCTTGGACGTAAACCAAAAAGCATAAAAGAAGGCTTAAAAATATTATTCAATTTATAAAAACAAAGAAATGACAAACAAAATAAAAATTGCTTTAGTAACAGGTGGAAGTCGTGGATTAGGAAAAAATATGGCTTTAGAATTGGCAAAAAAAGGACTTCATATAATTCTAACTTATAACAGCAATGAAGAAAAAGCTAAAGAGGTTATCAAAGAAATTGAGCGTTTAGGACAACAAGCAATTGCGATTCAATTAAATGTTACTGAATTCAATAATTTTGAAGAATTCTTTGTGACCATTAAAGAGTCAATTAAATCCAAATTCGGAGTTGAAAAAATCGATTACCTCATTAATAATGCGGGAATTGGAATAAACGCACCTTTTGTTAAAACTACTAAAGAACAATTAGATGCAATTTATAACATTCAATTTAAAGGCACCTATTTATTAACTCAAAGTGCATTAAACATTCTAAACGATGGTGGCGGAATTGTAAATGTATCAACTGGTCTAACTCGTTTTGCCTTAAACGGATTTTCCGCATATGCGTCTATGAAAAGTGCTATTGAAACGTTAACAATTTATCAAGCCAAAGAATTAGGTGAAAGAAAAATTCGGTCAAACGTAATTGCTCCAGGAGCTATTGAAACTGATTTTGGTGGTGGCGCAGTTAGAGATAATAAAAAAATGAATAGTTTTATAGCCTCTAACACAGCTTTGGGTCGCGTTGGATTGCCAGATGATATTGGAAGTGTTGTTGCCTTTTTATGTACCGATGATGCTAAATGGATAAACGCACAACGTATCGAAGTCTCTGGCGGACAAATGATTTAAAACAAACTAATGTCTATACTTCACATAAAAAATATCACCGAATATCATAGATTAATGCAGTTGCCAAAACCACAGCATCCTTTGGTTAGCGTAATTAATTTTGCCGATATTAAAAGGAAAGAAAATATAACGGTTTCAAGTTTTACTCACGGTTTTTATTCTATTGCCTTAAAACAGGTGTTTAATGGTAAAATGAAATATGGACAACAGGAATACGACTTTGACGAAGGTGTATTAGCTTTCATCGCACCAAATCAAGTAATGCGTATTGAAGTAGAAGATGAACAAAAACTAAATCATTCGGGATGGTTGCTTATTTTTCATCCCGATTTTCTTTGGAATACATCTTTAGCGCAAAAAATAAATCAGTATGACTTTTTTGGTTATGAATTAACAGAAGCATTACATCTTTCGGACAAGGAACAAAATACGTTAACCGATTTGATGCAAAATATTAATCAAGAATATAATTCAAATATTGATAAATTCAGTCAAGATGTTATCATTTCACAATTGGAATTATTACTCACTTATTCAGAACGGTTTTATCAACGTCAATTTATCACTCGAAAAAAAACAAACCATAGAATATTTGAGCAATTCGAAACACTTTTAAATAATTATTTTAAAAGCAAAGACCTACAGGAAAATGGGTTGCCAACAGTTAATAATCTGTCTGCTTCATTAAACTTATCACCCAATTATTTAAGCAGATTATTAAAAACGCTATCGGGAAAAAGCGCCCAAGAATTTATTCACGAAAAACTAATGCAATTGGCTAAAGAGAAACTTTCAACTACAGAGTTATCAGTAAATGAAATTGCTTACAGTTTAGGATTTGAACACCCACAATCATTCGGAAAATTATTCAAGAAAAAAACGGATTTGACACCATTGGAATTTCGGAAATTGTATAATTAAGTAACATTACAGAAACCACTACAGCTAACAATTTATATATAAAAACATTAGCGGTAATACGACCAAAAATCATCGCATCAAGTAGATTTGACTATACCTTTCTTAGATTTGGAAAAGTGAAAAACTCTTTAATGAACCAATTTTGTATTATAATCTCAATTCAAAGAATATGAACACAAAAAAAGTATGGTTTATTACAGGAGCATCGAAAGGTTTAGGATTAATATTAACCAAAAAGCTTCTTTTACAAGGTTATAATGTTGCCTCTACCTCAAGGAACAAACATTCCTTAATTAAAGAAATTGGAGAAGAAAATGAAAATTTCTTACCAATCGAAATGGATTTAACAAAAAACGAAAATGTTAAGAAAGCTATTGAAACTACGATTAGTCATTTTGGTAAAATTGATGTTTTAGTTAATAACGCAGGCTACAGTCAAATTGGAACTTTAGAAGAGCTTTCAGAAAAAGAAGTGGAAGATAATTTTAAAGTAAATGTGTTTGGTTCTGTAAACGTAATTAGAAATGCAACACAATATTTACGTAAACAAAAATCCGGACACATATTTAATATAGCTTCTATAGGTGGTTATACAGGAAATTTTGCAGGTTTTGGTATTTATTGTTCTACAAAATTTGCTGTTGCAGGTTTTACAGAGGCTTTAGCCGAAGAAATGAAATCATTTGGAATATATACAACCTTAGTATATCCTGGTTACTTTAGAACCAGTTTTTTATCAGAAGGTTCTGTCAAAACCCCTAATAATCCAATTGAAGATTATAAAACAGCTCGAGAAATGGAACAAGCACATTTAAAGGATATAGATGGTAATCAACCTAATGACCCAGAAAAAGGAGCGGAAGTATTAATCGCTTTAAGTAAACAAGAAAATCCACCAGTACATTTTTTTATGGGTAAAGATGCATATCACTATGCAAACCTTAAAATAGATACGATTCAAAAAACGATGAAAGAAAATTTAACTCTAGGAATATCTACAGAATTTGAAAATTAAATTTTGAGCGAATGACAATAGAAGAATCAAAACAATACATTGGAATGTGGGTAACGGAAGATGGAAATATACGTCACAAATTATTGCCAAACAATCGATATGACGAAGCAAGAGGAAATAAAGAAAGTGCTTATCAAGGAAGTTATCAAGTAACAGGAAATCAAATTGATTATAAAGACGATACAGGATTCACAGCAGATGGAGCGTTCAGAAATGGAATCCTTTATCACGCAGGAATGGTATTATTTAAAGAAAATTAATTCTTAATTTTAAAGAATGAAAGAAATGCATCGATTTAAATCTATAAGTGAATTTCATAACTATAGTAATTTACCTAATTCAGAACATCCACTTATTAGTTTAGTAGACTATAGTAAAGTAAATTATGCTACTGATTCAGATAAAATTAAATGGATGCAGGACTTCTATTCTATTGGTTTAAAAAGAAATGTAAGTGAGAAATTTAATTATGGACAACAAAAATATGATTTTGACGAAGGTGTATTTTCATTTGTTGCACCAAAACAAATATTAACTCTAACAATAAATCAGAACATAAAAGTAAATCCGTCTGGATGGTTACTTCTTATCCATCCAGACTTTTTATGGAATACACCTTTAGCTAAATCTATTAAAAATTATGATTTCTTTGGTTATGATGTGAATGAAGCCCTTTTCCTTTCAGAAAAAGAAGAAAATATTATTGTAGAACTCTTAAAAAATATACAAAGAGAATATCAATCTAATATTGACAAATTCAGTCAGAATATTATCATTTCACAAATTGAGTTATTGCTCAATTATGCTGAACGTTATTACGAAAGACAATTTATTACAAGAAAAATTAGCAATCATCAAATTCTTATAAAACTTGAACAAACATTAAACAACTATTTTAACAATAGTGAGACACTTATTAATGGAATTCCTTCTGTTGCTCAAATTTCAAATGATTTAAATTTATCGCCTAATTACCTAAGTAGCATATTAAAAATAATTAGCGGACAAAGTACACAACAACACATTCAGAATAAATTAATTGAAAAAGCCAAAGAAAAATTATCAACTACAGAACTAAGTGTTAGTGAAATTGCTTATGAATTAGGCTTTGAATACCCTGCCTCATTTAGTAAACTGTTTAAAAGTAAAACTAATGTCTCCCCTATTGAATTTAGACAATCTTTTAATTGAATAAAAAGCACTACCGCTAACAATGTATAAAAATAATAGCGGTTTAAGTGCTAAAACGAAAGTAAGTAAATATAAAAAAGGTCTGTGTTTAACTGAAAAATTAGTGCGTAAAATCCGCTACTATTCTTATACTAGACCGTTGTAAAACATTTAACACAAACCGAAAATGGGATTAGATTCTGTCGAATTACTTATGTCAGTCGAGGATAAATTTGGAATACGAATTGAGGATTCCGAGGCCGAAAAAATTGCTACTGTACAACACTTTGCTGATACAGTTTATAACAAAATTATAGTAAATCCGACAGATAAATGCTTAACTCAAATCGTATTTTTCCGCATTAGAAAAGCATTCCAAAAATTGAACTTGACTGATTTGGATATAAAACCTACCAGCAAAATATCGGATTTACTCACTCAATCTGACTTAAAAATAAATTGGAATCGATTACAATCTGAACTTGAACTTAAATTACCTGAATTAGTTGCTATCGACTTTAACCCGAATCTAAACTCACACGTAAAAATTTTTGGAATTAAGACTATCAAAAGAAATACACCTGTGACAAAAGGAACAATAAGAGAATTAATTGATTGGACAATATCTTTAAATTTCGAGCAGACAATTGACATTCAAAAAATCACCAGTAAGTACGAGGTTGAGAGAATTATTTCTGGAATTATAAGTGAGAATATGGGAATTCCAATAAGCGAAATTGAATTAAGGCATACAATTACAAACGATTTAGGAATTGACTAATAAAAAACGTTTTACAACAAAGAACTGAGTTAAAAAACAAGTCATTTTAAACTAATCTTGAAACAAAGTTTTCATCGTAAGGTCGTCCACTTTTCACGATAGCAAAAGCTTGTTTTAATAACTTATTACCTACTGCTATTAATGCCAGTTTCTTACTTTTCCCTTTAGCTACTAGTCGTTCATAAATCTCTCTACAAGCCTTATTGTGCTTACACGCTGAAAAAGAACATAAAAACAATAGATTCCTTAGTTTCTTGTTACCTACTTTACTTATTCTACTTCGACCTCTTACACTACTCCCTGATTTTCGTATCGTTGGTGTAATACCAACATAACTACATAGCTGTGATGCATTTTCAAACTTATTAAATCCATCGGTTACAACTATTAAAAACAAAGCGGTTTTTACACCCATACCTGGAATACTTTTTAATAACGTTAATTGATGTTGCTGGTCTTGTTTAACAAGCTCCAGTAA
>NZ_CANLYI010000015.1 GCF_947495255.1 uncultured Winogradskyella sp. | reverse complement strand
AAAGAAATGCAAAGAATGCCAAGATTATTCCTATAATAATTATCATTCGGATTTTCATTTTCTAATTGGCTACAACGTGTTTGTATATGGTTTGTTGCGTGGTTAAGCACCTAATTTAGCAAATAAAAACCGAATAGAAAATCCACGAGGATTTTCGTAAGTAGGCTATAACTAGCAATAAATTATATACGGTGTTAGCCACTGGTTTTATTTTTCTTTTTAATTAGTCCGTATATTATGTTAATCGGAAAAATTAATTGTCCAATAATCATCAGTAAAACAGTCAAAGTGATAACCATTGTCAGATTGTTATTAAACTCCCATTCCATAATCTCATTCCGATAAAATTTAGTCAAAATCCATACAATTAAAGTTCCGCCAAAAGTCAATCCAATATGTGTCCAATTCAGCCATTTCGATAGTTTTCTGTCAGCTTTTTGCATAAGCCAATATCCAATTCCGATTATTCCGAAAAGTATTGAAATCAGTATTGCTAAATGTAAATATGCAATGATATAATATGTGTCGTGTACATTAATGTCCAAATCTGCGCTTCCGCTCATAATTCCAATCAAAATTATTATTGGAATTGAGAGTAAAAAAATTAGATGTGGTTTTTCGATTAGTTTGTTCATTCAACTTGTGGCTAACGTTGTTGTGTATGGTTAGTTGCGTGGTTAAGCAACTAATTTAGCAAATAAATCACAAATAGAATATTCCGCAGGAATATTCGTAAGTAGGCTAGACCTAGCAATTAAATATACACGGTGTTGGCATTAGTTTTTTATTTATTTCAGTTTATTCATAAATTGACTTTTTTCCTTTTTTACTTTTTTTCGAAATAGGCTTTTAATTTCGGCTTGACTTATTTTGTCTTGAGTAATGAATATTTTTGAATCGTTATTCAGCATAATTTTTGAGTATCCTAAGTCAGAAGAGAAAGGGTTTGTGTTCCAAGAATAATATAATTCAATAGATTTTACATTGTCGTTATTAATTACTTCTGATTTTCCGTTTCCAGTATTTTTTATAACTAGCTGTTTATCCTCATTGTTGATTTTAATATTAATTCCTTTTTCGGATTTTCTGTATTCCATTCTGATTAATGACGTTGCAATAAATAAATAACTTAACCAATAGAAAATTATTAGAGAAATAATCGCTAAGGTCAAATTTCCAGAAGTGTTTTGTGCAATTTTTATCGTAAGAAAAACAGAGAATGAGAATATTAATATTCCAATTCCAAAAGTCAATATATTTCCAAAGTTTTTAATATTCACTCGGTTTTGTTCAAATTAATGCCAACGTGTTTGTGTATGGTTAGTTGCGTGGTTAAGCAACTAAATTAGCAAACTTTTACGAACCCGTGAAAATTCCGCAGGAATTTTCGCAAGTAGGCAAAAACAAAGCAATTAATTATACACGGTGTTGCCCACAGTTATTATTCCGATGTTTCCCATAAATCATATGATGTCCAGCGTGTTTCTCCTTTTTTCATAACCTCAATTTTATCTTCTTCTGTTTTCACTAATTTTCCATCCATTTCATCCCAAACATCGTATTCTGAAATTATAATACCTCTTTTATCACAACTCTTTAGTAGTTTGACTTTTAGTTCAAATTTTTCTTTATTTAAGTCAATCACAATAGCTGTTACAAAGCATTTGTCATTCATATATTTTCTTTCTTGACCTTTAGAAATGAAGTCGTATTCATAAAGAAACTCGATTTTATCTCCAATTTTAAATTCGCTAAATTCTTTTTCTTTATGTTCTATTTCTTTTCGTTTCGATTCAGCCCAATAATTTTTATAGAATTGAATTTGTTTTTCTAATTCTATTGGTTTGTCGTTTAATTTTCTATGCAATGAAGTTAAAATTATACTTGACATATCATCTGGATGATGAATTCCTAAATCTTTAAAGTATTTTGATATTTCGGAAGTTCCAGCCCAAAGTTTCCAACTATTCCTAATTGACCTACCAGTTCCAGAATGTAATTCGGTAGTAGCTTTTTGTTCATCTTCAGTTTTGTAGTCATTTAGGTCGTCTTTTGACCATTTACATTCAAAAAAGGAAATTGCGTCATTTAAGTCAGTCGGAATATATTTGTCAACGTATTTTTTACAATCATTTTGAGATAATAGAAAAGTTGGTATTATCAGAAATATTGTAATAATTATTCTATTCATAATTCGGTGGTTTCTTCAAATCTATATTCTTTTTTTAATAGTAAAAACCTATAATGAGTGAACGGTTTAATTCGTTGAGCGAACTGCGTTTTAATTGTGGGCAACGTTGTTGTGTATGGTTAGTTGCGTGTTTTAGCAACTAATTTAGTAAACAAAAACGAACGCGAGAAAATTCCGAAGGAATTTTCCAAATAAGCACTTGCCAAAGCAATTAATTATACACGGTGTTGTAAAACGTTTTTATTCAGTAACTCTTTTTCAATACTTGTCCGAAATCCAATATAAGTTATTTCGGCAATATTTATTTTCTTATTTTCAATCCATTCCGCATCTTCATTCATTAATTTTAATTCCGCTTCATTTTCTGTTAGATTTTTAATTTGTCCGACAAAATATGAATCATCATCAGCTTCTGTAAATACTGCAATCAACTCTTCGTTTTCCAATTCCGATAAACATTCGAACATATTGTTCATTTTTTCGAGTGGTAGTTTTCCGATAAATTCAGAGTAATTGTTATTCTTTATTTCACTTAATTCTTCTTCGTCCCATTCTCGATATTTTTCAATTTCGAAATTTCTAATAATTGCAAAACCATCAAATTCTTTTGTCTCGTCATTAAAACAGATAAATATGAAGATATTGTCGTTAGATTTTAGGCAAATTCCTGAATAAACTTCGTCACGATTTGGTGCTAAATCAACGTGAATAGGAATCCTATTTTTGATGGTTTCTTGCATTTTTATTTAAGTTTACTCAATTCAGTTATTCTCTCTAACGCACTTATAAAGTTTTCTTGTTTTTCCTTATCACACCAATCAAATAAATAAATATTATAAGAATTTGTCATTTTAAAAGTTATATTTCTTTTGTCAGAATATTGAATAACAGAATCTTTTTCAATTGCTTTAATGTTTATTTGTTTCATTGTATCTGTCAGTGAATGAATAAAATTTATATCCACATAAATATCTTGTAATGGAATTTCCCACTTCTGAAAGAATTCTGTTTTAGATTTACCAATAAAGAAAGTTAAAGTAGAATCGGTTGGATTGTATTTCGCTTTAGTATGAACTTCTAATTGATTTGCGTCTGTACACTCAAACATATAGTTTTCTATAATTCCACCTAAATAAGTCATATCAGTACTTTTTTCAATCTTGTCTTTTTCGGAAGAGCAAGAAAGAATTAAGAAGAATGTTAGTATGCTGATTGTCTTTTTCAAATGTTTTACAACGTGTTTGTATAAGATTAGTTGCGTGGTTTAAGCAATGAATTTACTAAATAAAACACGAACGGCGAAATTCCGAAGGAATTTCCCAAGTGAGCCAAAACCAGCAATTAATTTTATACGGTGTTGTGGGTAGTTTTTATTCGTTCAACTATTTCAGCTGTCACTTTACTAAAATTAGAATTCACTTCATTTTTAAATTCACTATTAGCATTATTTCCATCAATATTGTTCGCTCCCCATTTATAAATTTCAATAACAATTGGAATTAATTCAATTCCTTTTTCTGTTAATGAATACAGATATGAGGATTTATTATTTTTATCAACTTCTTTTTTTATAACATCATTTTTTAGTAGGCGATTTAATCTGTCAGCAAGAATATTTGTTGATATTTTTTCGACTGTTACTAAATCATTAAAGTGTCTGTTGTCAAAGAAAATAAAATCTCTTAAAATTAGTAAAGTCCATTTATCTCCAAAAATGTCAAGTGATAAGCTAATTGGACAATTCGACCTTCTTTCAATCTGTTTCATATGCAAATATATAAAAATGCACTTGCATAATAAAAGTTCTTTTGTATATTTGTACTTGTAATTTGCAAGTGCTATTAATATTTTAAAATTATATTATGTCATACACAACAATGGTTTCGATTAATGGAACTAAACAAGAAGTATTTAATGCTATTTCACAACACGTCCAAAAATGGTGGGGAAATACAGATAATTCAGTTTCTTCAGTTGGTGATGAATTCACTACAAGTTTTGATAGTACTTATTGGAAGTTTAGAATCTCCGAATTTGAACCAAATACAAAAATTGTATGGAAATGTGTTGAAGCTAAGCATATTCACAACGGTTATGATGGAATTGAAAAAGAGTGGGAAGGAACTATTGTTGAATGGGTTTTGGAAGATAAAGGTCAAAATGCAATAATTCTAAATTTCGCACATAATGGATTAGTTCCCGAGTTAAACTGTTATGAGATTTGTTTTCCTGCTTGGGAAAGATTTGTAACTCAAAGTTTAAAGAGTTTTGTTGAAACTGGAACTGGAATGCCTCATCTTTCTTAAATTACCCACAACGTGTTTGTGTATGGTTAGTTGCGTGGTTAAGCACCTAATTTAGCAAATAAATCACAGATAGAATATTCCGCAGGAATGTTCGTAAGTCGGCAGTGACCTAGCAATTAATTATACACGGTGTTACCTGCTGGCTTTATTCAGTTTCCAATCACTGATTTTCCCAAAACTATATTTTCCAATTCGGACTAAAATCAGAACGATAGCGACTACTGCCGAAAACCAAGCTGTATTATAAACTCCGAAATAAAATTGGTTGATTGGGATAAATTCTGAAAATGTAGTTCCTAAAACTATGCAAACTAAAAATATTCGGATTAGATTTTTATACCAACTTGGTTTAACTAGCATTTCATAAAATCCGATTATTAAAACAAATAAAAATAAAGAGTCATAGGTTATATTGTAACAAATTAAGCCAAAAAGTTCAGGATCAGTTTTCTCCATCTCTTTAGCCCATTCAATATGTTCAGAATGAAGTTTTAGAGATAATATCAATTGGATAATTATTACAATTACTGAAAAAAGAGGTTTATAAAATTTCATTCGTTTGAGTTGTGTTTTTTCCAATTATCCACTCGCTCAAAAATTCGGTTGCCTATTTCCAATCCTTCCATTCCAACAAAATTATCCCAGTCACAAGTCGGTGCAAACCAAATCCATAATTCAGATATGTCTGTACGATTACCATATTCAATATCGTCAATATAATCGATAAGATGTGAATGAAAATCTTGGGCAGAATCAAAACGGTTTGAATATCCGCCTTTAAATTCCGCTAAAATTTTCTCGGCTTTATGCAAGTCTTTGACAAGTTCAAAAAACTCCCACTTTTTCCAATATTCTACTTTGGAAAGTCGTTTAGGTTTGTTCTTAAAAATTCGGTTTATCATTTCAGCACGATGTTTTTCAGCTTGCAGGTAACGTGTTTGTGTATGATTAGTGGCGTGTTTTAGCACCTAATTTAGCAAATAAAAACCGAATAGAAAATCCGCGAGGATTTTCGTAAGTAGGCGAGAACCAGCCATTAATTATACACGGTGTTAGCCTTTGTTATTTTTCAATTTTCAGTAATTGTTTATCCGAATGGCGAACCAATTACGTGAAGAACAACATCCGAAATAAAATGGACTATCATAGCCATTATTAAGCCATAACGCCAAAATATCCAACCAAATGTTGTTCCTGTTATCACATTTCCCAATATTATAGTTCCGATTACAATTGGTGTTTGGTCGAAATAATTACTTGACATTGGAATATGAATAAGTCCAAATAATAAAGCAGTTATTATATTTCCAGTCCATACTATTCGATTGGAAGCTTTTTTTGTTTTAATAATGTATTTAATTACCGTTACAATTAATGACATAATACCTAAACGGAATATTATTTCTTCAGTAATTCCAGCTGAAAATGATGCAAATAGATTAGGAATTGCAGAAGGATGTTTAGCTTTTGCAGTACCTATTGGAAGTATAAATTCTTGAATTTTAAGTAACCCTAGAATAAATACCCCTAAAATGATACCGATAAATATACTTGCAAAGACTATTTTTTTATTAAAAACCTCAGAAAATGGTTTTCCAGATAATTTTTCTACAATTAAAGGTGCTCCAAGGTTTGCTTTAGCAGATACCCATAATCCAATCCAAATAAGGATAGAGCCAATAATTAAAGAAGTTACTCCATTTGAAATTATTGATTGAAGAATTGAAGAGTTCTCCAATTCACTAGCTTTAGAAGTTAATTCTTTAACAGCTCTAGAATGAGGTATATTAGCAATGGCTCCTATAACGAACATAGTTAATAAGCACCAAAAGGTTTTCCACCGGAATTCTGTCTGATTCTCTTGATTACGTATTATAGGTTTTGGTAGAGAAAAGTTCATTTATTTGCCAAAGTGTTTTTTTAATAAAGGCTAACGGGTTTGTGTATGATTTCGTTGCGTGTTTAAGCACTAAAGTTAGCAAATAAATCACAGATAGAAAGTCCGCGAGGACTTTCGTAAGTAGGCTATAACTAGCAATGAATTATACACGGTGTTGTGCATAGTGCTTTATTCAGTTGGCTTATCTATTTCAGTATTTGTTTCAGTTGGTAAATCCGTTTTACCTGTGTTTGATTCAATGTCATTAGTTTTTTTGACATTGAATTCGAAAACGGTATCTTGAAATTGTAAAATAAACGCAATTAGCGCTAAAAATAGAGCAAACAAAAAGGCACTAACTAAACCAGACTGTACCCTTTTCCAAAAATCAGGCTTGTATGGAATGAGTACTTCTTGTAAGATTTGAGTTTGATTTTCTACTGCTTGTTTTTCAATATCGGTAGACATTTCTTCAAGAGTGTTTTCGAAAAATGCTTGTAAAACTAATTCTGCTTTTATTTTATAAGATTCGATTGAAGATTCTGAAGAGGAAATTTCGTGAAAAGCTTTTAGCGTCTTATTTTTAACAGCTGTCTCGCCTTTCTTTTTTGATTTAATATAATCTATTTTATCTTGCTTGTATATAGAATAAGCAATATGTCCTACAATATCATTTTTGTCAGAGACAAGTTTTTCATAAATATGATTAAACTCTTTCGGCATACAAATTTAAAGCTTTTTCATATGCGTTTTTAATATCCTTATTGGTAAAGGTTTTAACTTTCATTCCATTTTTGGCACTATAATGCACAACGATATCTCCGTTAAAACTATTTCTAACTTTTTCAGAAATTCCATTTTTAATAAGGCTTTGATTCGCCTTCCTAACTGTTAATGGTGAAACTTTATATTTATATGTTTTATTTGACATTTTTCTAATAATAATATTACTCAATATAGTACAAATATTAATCCAAACTAATTTTTCTTTAAATTATTTTACTTAATCCATCGCTGGAACGCTTATTTTTTTGCATCACACACAACGTTTTTGGTGATTATTAGTTTTGTGCTATACCGGAAATAAGCAATTAATTATACTCATTGTTGTGTATAGTGCTTTTCTGTTCAGACGTCTTTCATTTATTCCGATTTTAATTGTTAATAACATTTTAAAAGTTACTAAAATAAAAAATGTATGGATGCATTATTTGTTCTACTTTAGCCAAAAATATTATTTAAATATTAAAAAGAGTATATAATTATATGGGAAACATAAAGTCTGATAGTGATGATATCCTAAAAAGATTGTTCGAGCCTAAGCCTACTAAAATAGTAGAAACTTTAGATGAGCTATTTGTAAATAGACTTGAAAGTTTAGATATTCCTAAAACGACTGCGTTAAATATTATGGGAATGAGTGTTCGTACATTAGAAGGAATTCTTTCGGGTGAACAAAAAATGTTAGATTACACTCAGTTGATAAAATTATCAAATTTTTTAGGTACTGATTTAGAACAGATAGCTACACTTTATTTACAAAAAGTTAATGAAGTTCATAATGTTGGAAATGATATAAATCGAACCAACGAAATGGTTGAGTTTATTAATGAGAAATTCAATTTAGCAGAACTAAAAAAAGTAGGTTTAATAAAGTCCTTGACAGATTATAATGATATTGTTAAGTCGATATGTAATTACTTTGGTTTAAAGAATATTTTCGAATATTCTGAACCTGATATTAATGTTGCTTTTAGTTCTGGGAAAAGAGCAAAACGTAATTGTAGCGTGAAAAACTGGGTTTACTTAGCTGAACAATCTTGCATTGAATTAAGAAACCCAAATGTTTATAGTCGTGATAAATTAATCGATTATTTCCCTCAGATTAGATGGCAATCAATGGACGTTGAAAACGGTCTTGTAAATGTTATAAAACAATTATATCAATTAGGAATAACTGTAGTTTTTATTCCATCTTTTCCTTCCTTACATATTAGAGGTGCAACTTTTGAGGTAAATGCCAAGCCTTGTATTGCATTAACAGACTATGTCGGGTTTTATCCAACATTATGGTTCGCTTTGGTTCACGAGTTATATCACGTCTTATTTGATTGGGATGAAATACAACTTTCAAATTATCACATATCTCAGGAAGGACAAAAAAGCTTGGATACTGAATCTCAAAATGAAATTGAAGCCGATAATTTTGCAAGAGAATATCTTTTCTCAAAAGAAAAAACAAAGGAAGCAGGTGCATTTATTAATAATCACGAGTTTATCAAGCAATATGCAATATCCAATAATGTTGACCCAAGTTTTGCGTACGTATTCTATGCATTTGACGCTCCGAGTTCTGATAAATATGCTTGGGGAAGAGCTAAAAAATTAAATCCGAACATAGAAAAGTTAAAATCAAAATTAGAACATAATTTTTTGGATGATTTTACTTTCGGTGACCATATTAAAAAAGTGAGAAATAAAATTTATAATTAATAGCGATGAAGAATACCAAATTGAATCCTGAAGAAATAGAACAGTTAAAAGTTTTACAGGGAAAGAAAAATCAAGAATTCCTTAAAAGATTTATTATTGACCAAACTGAGTCAAAAGTAAAGAACAGGTTTTCCGATAAAGAATTAGATACTGAAAATGAAAAACGTAAACTACTCTCAACAATTGAGGATTTATGGAAAATTAAAAACATTGACAGTCGGATTTTAAGAAAACCAGCAGAATATAAGGCGATTTTCACACAAGATTATTATAAAGAAATGTTTCGATTGAATAATTGGCACTATAAAGGTATTATAGCTGAAAAACCTTGGCAAGCTGGACGATTAACAAATGAGATAATTTATTTCAGATTTTCGCAAGAGGTTCTACCGTTTTTAAGAATAGTTAATCCTTTTGTAATAACAGGAACAAGAAAATATAAACATCATCAATATCTTACTCCAGGTGCAAGAAATGAATTGTCGTTATTTATTTCTCAAGCAACAGAGTTAATGAGCCAATTTGGCGATTGGGATAGCTTTAGAGTTGAATATTGCAAAAGGTATAATGTGCCTTATCAGCTAAAATTTAAGCTTTTATAATGAATTTTTCTTTTAGCAGTAAGTTTCTCCGCATTATGCACAACGTTGTTGTGTATGGTTAGTTGCGTGGTTAAGCAACTAATTTAGTAAACAAAAACGAACGCGAGAAAATTCCGAAGGAATTTTCCAAATAAGCACTTGCCAAAGCAATTAATTATACACGGTGTTACCCAACGTTTTTTATTCGGTTTCTAGTAGTTTGATAAAATCAGATTCGTTAAAAATGTCAGACATAGATTTATCATATTTTTTTTTAAGATAATCGTTGACATTTTCATTATAGCATTCCATTTCTGTTTGAACTAAGCATCCCATTGAATAGACCTCGATGTTATAATTATCTTTTAGAATTTTATTCTGTCCAATTAAAGTTCCAATTCCGAAGTGAAAGTATTTGACTTCTCCATTTTTTAAGTCAGTCGAAAAGCGTTTTTCCATTTCTTCACAAGTTTCTATTTCAGAGTATTCAGCATATCTTTTATTAATCTGAACATATGGATATATTTCAATGAACAGATATAGGTTTAGTGCAAAACAAACTCCAAATGTTCCTATCATAATTTTGGTCAATATATTTCGCCAAGCTTTTCTGAAAAGATATAATCCTGCGCATAAAATTCCAATTCCAAACAACCATTTTGAATATTTCAATTCTGGCGGGTCAAAACTGGTTTCCGTTAAGGCATTATTGTCGTTGTATTTCAATAATATAATTCCAGCAATAACTAAAATCAGAAGTAGATATTTTGTTTTAGAGTTCAATTTTTGTCAAATGTTGGGTAACGGTTTGTGTATGGTTAGTTGCGTGGTTAAGCACCTAATTTAGCAAATAAATCACAGATAGAATATTCCGCAGGAATGTTCGTAAGTCGGCAGTGACCAAGCAATTAATTATACACGGTGTTGTACATAGTTATTTTTTAATCAGGTAATTTAAATTCCAACTTTTCGCAACACTATCTATTTCCATTTCATTCAATTCCTTTTCCATTCTTGGTTTAGAATCATAATAAAAGAATCTTCCTTTTCTTTTTGAAACTGAATCTCCGATTATAGTACTATAAATATTTAATTGCATAATTCTTCCATCCGAATTTCTTTTCCGCAAACCGTCCATTTCTTTATTTAAAATATAGGGTTCGTTTTCAGAAGGTGTAACATTTTTCCAAATATGAAGTATTTCAGTTTCATTTGGTTTTTTACTCCAAGAATCCCATCCATTTCCGAAAAACCCATCATCGTGTCTATTTCGTGATTTCATATACTCATTGATAATTGGGACATTTAATGTTATTCTCAATTCATTAGCTTTTATTCCATAATTCAGATTTTTAATCTCATTTCTATTGTCAAAATAGTCGTACGTGAAATAAATTCCGAAAATCAGAAGTACAATTTTAAAGAAATGTTTTTTCAGATTGAGGTTTTTCATAATTATGTACAACGTGTTTGTGTATGATTTCGTTGCGTGTTTAAGCACTAAAGTTAGCAAATAAATCACAGATAGAAAGTCCGTGAGGACTTTCGTAAGTAGGCTATAACTAGCAATGAATTATACACGGTGTTGGCAAATCGTTTTTTAATATTGCATATCAAATTCTCCTTCTCTTATTTCTACAATTACGCCGTTTTCATTAATTGCGTTATATTCAAAAGTTCCGGCTAGTATTCTGTTTTCTAAATCGTGAAAAACAATTTCTAACTCTCCAACGTTTTCATCGTTTGTAGAGTAGTTATAGAATGTTCCTGCTAATAATTCTTCGTATTTTCCGTAATTTGAATTTTGTTCGTTATCAAGAATATAAATATCTCCCACTTGCACAGATTCAGGAACCATATCAATAATTGTCATACTAACTGATTGACGAATAAAATCAGGGAATTCGCCACTATCGGTAAGTTCCACAATTAAATATTCTTCGTTGTTCCCAGACGTAAATCTAACATCTGCTAATGTTATAATTCCACCAAAAGTTATTACAGATTCGATTAATTTTCCGTCAACTTTGCATTTTATTCCGCCTGTTCCATCAAATGCATTGTTGTCGTTGTCATCACTAGAACAACTATATAACGTAATGATAATTAAGGATAGGATGTAAATCGTTTTTTTCATTTTAATTCAATTTATAATTAATAGATGTAGTTTCTCTTGAATGTTTGCGTTAAATGTTTGCCAACGTGTTTGTATATGGTTTGTTGCGTGGTTTAAGTACTAAATTTAGCAAATAAAAACCGAATAGAAAATTCGCGAGGATTTTCGTAAGTAGGCTAGAACTAGCAATAAATTATATACGGTGTTACCTGCCGTTTTTATTCTTCGGTTAGTCCATCGAACAAGTTTGATATAAATTGTTCTTCTTTTTCCATTTCCTCCTCATATTCTCTAGCTTCGTGAGAATAATCATCCTCTTTTTCTAATTTCCTTTCTATTTCATCCATAAATTCGGTGTGTTTTTCTGATAAATCGTTTATTTCGTTATCAAGGTATAATCCGAAATCACTTTCTATCTCTTTAAGTTCATCAATAAGGTTTTCATATTGATTTACTTCTGTACTTTGAATTTCATTTGCAATAACCTCTGCTATTTTACCTTCAAAATTTGGATTAGCTACATATTCCTCATATTCTTCAGGAAATAGTTCTTCAAGTTTAGAAAAATCTTTTAGAGAATCGATGAAGCTTACTTTTTTTGCAAAACTTTTTATTAAATCTCTACTTGAAATATTGATATCTTCTCTCTCAATTTTATTCAATAGTTTGAGATAAGCTTTTCTTTCCGAGTAACCAGTAAATTGAGGTTCTATATTTTGCTTAAATTCTTCAATCACGAAATTGTGTAATTTCTTATTTGAAGACTTGTCGAGTTCTTCCAATATTTGCATTAAGAAAGAATACTTGAAATCCTCGTTTCTAAACCAACCAAATCTATTACTGTTCTGATAGTTTGCCCTATAAATATATGACGATTTAAATAAGTGAAAATCTGAAATTATTTTATTAACGTACTGTTCTAAAAGTTTATCATCTAACGGAATTCTGCGATTAAACTCACTTTCGGATTTATCAAATGTGAAAACTCTAAAGAATTGACTAACAAAAGAAAATGAGTTTATTAAGTCGCTAATCAATACTTCTTTGCCTTTAATATAGTTAATTAGAAAATCCTGTATTGAAGGATTTTGAAACTCAATAGCAATTTTTTTGGAAGAGTCCATTTTGGTACTTATAAAAGAGCTTTCTAATTCTTTAATAATTTTTTTAAACTCTATCGAATCTATTGTAATTGGATATTTTTTGATATTTGCGATTATAAAAGAGTTAAGTGCAATTCTTAAATCTTCTATAAGTACAGGTGTTCCAACAGTTGATAAAACTAATAATGCAATTTGAGAACCTTTAGAAATTGTGTTTTCAAATGCGTGAAGCCAAACACTTGTTGGATTATCAAAAAAGGATAAAATTGTTTTTGAAAAATCATTTGGTTCACAATTATCCCAAAATTGATTCTGCACAAAGGTTTCTATTATTCTAGGATTATAACTTTTATGTTCTATTAGTTTTAAATAACCTTTATTCTCAACTAAATTTTTTAAATGAGATTTTGGTACGTTAGCAAAAAAGAGATGATTATATAAAATTTCTGCTTTTATTATTTTGGTGTATTTAGATAAATCTAGTGTGCATTTAACTAGTTCAAGAGATGGGTTATTTAAAGATTCAAAAGAAATTTTAGCTTGATTTAATATGTATTCTCGCGTAGCGAGAATGAATATTTTATTTTTCGTTTTTTTTATTTTGTCAATGAATTTTATAAGCTTGCTGTCCTCATTCATTGATAATCCAGTTTCTAAAAAGTTTCTTCCTAAAAAATCGTCAAAAAAGAAAATTTGTTTTTTACCATCTTCATAAAAAGAGTAAGCATCATTGATACTATCAGAAACGTAAATGAAGTCGTCATATTCTTTTGCTAATAGTCGGTAAACTAACATACGTGATAAAGTAGTTTTTCCAATACCAGGTATTCCAGAAATTATAACATAATTATTTGATTTTAAAATGTCCAAGGCTTCTTTGAAGCTGTTGTTTTGTACATAAATTTTTAAGGTCTCTTTTATTTCTTCAAGTTCAAATTTAGATTGATTATATACAGTACTATGAACAAGTCTTTTAAGAATGTTTGTGCTCGAAAGCCATAGTTTATAGTATCTGTCTTCAACTTTTGGATATAGACCTAACAAGTTATTTAAATCTGTTTTACCAAGTATGTCTTCTGTTGATTTAATGTAAGGGTGAAATATTTTTAAAATTTCCGCCTTATTTGGTGGTGTTAAACCGACGCTAGTAGTTATTATGTATCTGTCAGGTTTGAGAATTTTTACACTTTTTAGTTCTTTCTTTAAAGTTGATTTTAAGTCACTGTAGTTTGTATATCGTTTTGCCTGAACGATTATATTTTCGTCTTTATTAAGTGTTGCTCTTAAGTCAATTCCGCCATCTTGTCCACTCGTGAAACTTTCAAAAAACACATTAAGTTTTTCTTGTAAAATATCTCTAGAAAAATTCTCAAATTCAAATGATGATAGATTCAAGAAATTATATTCATTCATTGGTGTTGGTTGTTTAGTTCAGATGTTTTTTTAAATGGCAGGTAACGTGTTTGTATATGGTTTGTTGCGTGGTTTAAGCACTAAAGTTAGCAAATAAAAACCGAATAGAAAATCCGCGAG
>NZ_CANLYI010000014.1 GCF_947495255.1 uncultured Winogradskyella sp. | reverse complement strand
GTTTTATTTCAACCGTTTCCAATTGAAATTTTACGCTGTCAATTCAATATGTTAATGAACTTTTTTCTTTACCTAATCTCGTTTCCTCGTTAAGCGGGTGCAAATATAAAACCCTTTTTTTAATCCCACAAACTTAAATTGAAAAAATATTTATTTATTTTCTAAACCTTAAATCTGTATGGAAATGAACTTCTGAAACTTGACGTATAGCCTTTGTTTCGGGGTGCAAATATAAAACCCTTTTTTAATCCCACAACATCTTTCTTACTTTTATTTCTACTTTTATTTTAAGACCCTTTAATACAAACACATACATCTCAAAATTATTGTAATTTAGTAATGATGACTCATAATTATATATAGAATATCGTACACCTAAATCTTAATAACTATTCATTTATAACAACCTAATTACCTTTGCGCCAAATCAATTGTTATCTATAATAACCAATAAAACAACATTACTCTTTTATAGCAATAATTAGAACCTCATAATTAAGAGTGTATCAAAGGTCAAATATTAACACTATGAATAAATTAATCAATCCAGTTCATTTTATAGAAACTTCACTTTGTCTATTATATATATAGGTATATCTTTGCAAACTAAAATTTACACCATATATAATGATTAAAATTACTCTACCTGATGGTTCTGTTAGATCTTTCGAAAAAGATATAACACCTTTTGAAGTGGCTAAAGATATTAGCGAGGGGTTTGCTCGTAACGTAATCTCCGCAAAATTCAATAATATTACTATTGAAACCAACACTCCAATTACCACAGATGGTAGCCTTACTTTATATACATTTAAAGATGATGAAGGTAAAAAAGCATTTTGGCATTCTTCTGCACATGTCTTAGCTCAAGCTTTACAAGAATTATATCCTAATGTAAAATTATGGGTAGGTCCCGCTATAGATAATGGCTTTTATTATGATGTTGATTTGGCTGAAGGTTCAATTTCTGAAAAGGACTTTAAGGCAATTGAAAATAAAATGATTGAAATAGCTAGAGGCAAACATGATTTTATAATGCGTAATGTTTCAAAGTTAGAAGCCCTCTCCTATTATAAAGGGAAAAACAATTACAAAGTTGACTTAATCGAAAATCTAGAAGATGGTACAATTAGTTTTTGTAACCATTCAACATTTACAGATTTGTGTCGTGGAGGGCACATTCCGAACACGGGAATTATAAAAGCTGTAAAAATATTAAGTGTTGCTGGTGCATATTATAAAGGAGACGAAAAAAATAAACAACTGACAAGAGTCTACGGTATTTCATTCCCAAAACAAAAAGAGTTAACTGAGTATCTTCATCTATTAGAAGAAGCTAAAAAAAGAGACCATAGAAAATTAGGAAAAGAATTAGAGCTATTCACATTTTCCCAAAAAGTAGGTCAAGGTTTACCTTTATGGTTACCTAAAGGAGCTGCGCTTCGCGAACGTCTAGAAAACTTCTTAAAAGCAGCGCAGAAGAAAGCAGGCTATGAAATGGTCGTTACACCACATATTGGCCAAAAGGAATTATATGTTACTTCTGGACATTATGCTAAATATGGAGAAGATAGCTTTCAACCTATTACAACACCAGCTGAAGGAGAAGAATTCCTGTTAAAACCAATGAACTGTCCTCATCACTGCGAAATTTATAATAGCAAGCCGTTTTCATATAAAGAATTGCCAAAACGTTTTGCAGAATTTGGTACAGTATATAGATATGAGCAAAGTGGAGAACTTCATGGACTTACAAGAGTTAGAGGTTTCACTCAAGATGATGCTCACATATTTTGTACTCCTGACCAATTGGATAAAGAATTTAAAGACGTTATAGATTTAGTTTTATATGTGTTTGGTTCATTAGGATTCGAAAATTTCACAGCGCAGGTATCACTAAGAGATCCTGAAAAACCTGAAAAATATATAGGAAGTGATGAAAATTGGGAGAAAGCCGAAAAAGCTATTTTAAATGCCGCAATTGACAAAGGTTTAAATTATGTTGTTGAAACTGGTGAAGCTGCTTTTTATGGTCCAAAATTAGATTTTATGGTAAAAGATGCTTTAGGAAGGCAATGGCAATTAGGAACAATCCAAGTGGATTACAACTTACCAGAACGTTTTGACCTTACTTATAAAGGTAGTGATAACGAGATGCATAGACCTGTAATGATTCACCGTGCGCCTTTTGGAAGTATGGAACGTTTTATAGCTATTTTACTAGAACATACTGGAGGTAATTTCCCGCTTTGGTTAATGCCAGAACAAGCAATTATTCTCTCAATAAGTGAGAAATATGAAAAATACGCTGAAAAAGTTTTAAATGTGCTAGAAAATGACGAAATTCGCGCCCTTACAGACAATAGAAACGAAACCGTGGGTAAGAAAATTCGCGAAGCAGAAATGCAGAAGTTTCCTTTTATGATTATTGTCGGTGAGCAAGAAGAAAAGGACAATACAATAACAGTGCGTCAACATGGAGGTGAAGACCTTGGCACAATTACTGTAGAAGACTTTGTGAAAATAGTAAATGATAGAGTTAATAAAAGTTTAAAGACTTTTAAATAATATAAGTTTAATTTAAATTACAGAAGCCATAGCAATACGTAGAAACAGAAAGAATTATACAAGACGTGTATCTCAAGAAGATAAACACCGTATAAATTCTAAAATCAGATCTGAAGAAGTAAGACTAGTCGGAGATAATGTCGAAATAGGTGTATACCCTGTTAAAAAGGCTTTATTAATTGCCGATGAACAAGGGTTAGATCTTGTTGAGATATCGCCAAATGCGACGCCTCCTGTTTGTAAAGTTATGGATTATAAAAAATTCCTTTACGAACAGAAGAAAAGAGAAAAAGCGCTAAAATCTAAAGCAACCAAAGTTGTTGTGAAAGAAATTCGTTTTGGTCCTCAAACAGATGACCACGATTACGAGTTTAAAAAGAAACACGCTGAAAAATTCTTAAAAGAAGGAGCAAAGTTAAAAGCCTTTGTATTCTTTAAGGGAAGATCCATTGTATTTAAAGAGCAAGGTCAAATTTTATTATTAAAATTGGCACAAGATCTTGAAGAATATGGAAAGGTAGAACAAATGCCTAAATTAGAAGGAAAGCGAATGATTATGTTCATCGCACCTAAAAAGAAGTAATAATATGCTGAAATATTCAGCTTTACGATAATAAGCGAAACGTAAATTTAAAAGAGGACAAAATGCCTAAAATGAAAACAAAATCGAGTGCTAAGAAACGTTTTAAACTAACTGGCACTGGTAAAATTAAAAGAAAGCACGCTTTTAAGAGTCACATATTGACAAAAAAATCTAAAAAGCGTAAGCTAGCGTTAACTCATGATGCTTTAGTACATAAAGCAGATGAGAACAATATTAAAACAATGTTACGTTTAAAGTAATAACGTTTTAATCGGTTAAAACAATTTATAAACCCTGGAGTTAGGCAAAACTATTTAGCAAGTGTCAATTAATTGACCGCCTACTACAAAAAACAATTAAAAAAATGCCAAGATCAGTAAATTCAGTAGCAAAGAGAGCCAGAAGAAAAAAGGTTCTTAAGCAAGCAAAAGGTTACTTCGGAAGACGTAAAAACGTCTGGACAGTAGCAAAAAATGCGGTTGACAAAGCGATGCAATATTCGTACAGAGACCGTAGAAACAAAAAGAGAACATTCCGTTCGTTATGGATTATGCGTATTAACGCAGGTGCAAGACAGCATGGAATGAGCTATTCAAAATTTATGGGAGGATTAAAAGCTAATAGTATCGACTTGAACCGTAAGGTGCTTGCTGATTTAGCAATGAATCACCCAGAAGCTTTTGAAGCTATCATAAACAAAGTTAAGTAAGGCTTTTAGCCAAATTAATAACAACATTTCGCTTATAAAAATCCGGTTCATTAATTTGAATCGGATTTTTTTATTTAAATAACTAGCAGTCCTAACAAAATTAAGAATATGAAGAATATAAAAATGGTGGTTACAGACATGGATGGCACTTTATTAAATTCTAACCATGAAGTAAGTTCACGCTTCTTCAAGGTATTTAAACAGTTAAAACAACAAAACATAATTTTTGTTGCTGCAAGCGGAAGACCTTATTATAGTATAGTCAAAAAACTGATGCCAATAAAAGATGACATTACTATAGTAGCTGAAAACGGTGGACTAATTATTAAGAATGACGAGATACTTCTTGCCAATGCTTTAAACCCAAATGTACTGTTAAACTTATATCGTATAGTTACTAAAATAGAAAACACTTACCCTATATTTTGTTCTAAAAATGAAGCATTTATTCTTAGGGCTAGTGACGACATGATCCAAACGTTTTCAGAATATTATTCAAATTATACTATTATTGATTCATTTGAAGATATAAAAAGTGATATTATTAAAATTGCTTTGTATCATAGTACAAATTCTGAAACTCATATTTTCCCATTCGTTGAACATCTAAGACCTGAACTAAGTGTTGTAGTTTCTGGAAATCATTGGGTAGATATTTCAGAAGCCATAACGAATAAAGGTCGTGCTATTACATTATTGCAAAAACGTTTTAATATACCGCCTTCAGAAACCATGGCTTTTGGAGATTATAATAACGATTTAGATTTCTTAAAATGTGCTAAATATAGTTATGCAATGGCAAATGCACATCCAAATGTAAAATCTGCTGCCAAATATGAAACTGAAACTAATGATAATTTTGGCGTTGAAGTAGTATTAGAAAACCTAGTTTCCAAAAAGCGTTAATACTAAATGTCTAGCTCCTCCTCTATTTCTGTGTTCACATAGATAAATCCCTTGCCAAATTCCAAGATTTAAATCACCATTTGTAACAGGAATTTGAACAGAACTGCCCATTAATGATGTTTTAATATGCGCTGGCATATCATCCGAACCTTCATAAGTATGCTTATAATATGATTGATTTTCTGGCGCCATTTTATTTATATGGCTTTCAAAATCTATTCTGACTGTTGGATCAGCATTCTCATTAATAGTTAAACTTGCTGAAGTATGGTTTAATAAACACTTGCAATTGTCCAACTTTAATATGGCTAATTTCAGGAATAGCCGTTAATATGTCAGGTGTAATTAAATGAAAACCCCTTGAATATTGCTTTAGTTTAATCTCCTTCTGAAAGCATTGCATTTCAATATAAATTTATTATGACGAAGATTTATCAGAAATTTCATCAATAGCTAACTTAAACTCTTCCCAATTAATAAGTTCATCACCATCTATATCATAGCCTTCTATTAATTTTGAAGACACAATTCCTCGAATAAAACCACTAATTTCTGCTTGCTTTAATAATTTTACGATTTCATCTTTACTTAGTTTTCCATTACCGTCTTTATCAAAAAAGGTAAAAGCTTGTTCAGGAGTATTAAAATGATTTGTAATTAAGATTTGAATTTTGTTCAGTATAGCCTCTTTAGTAGTCATAATAAGGATGGTTTTAAAATTAATAAAACAAAACGTATGTATATCTTTAAGTCTTCTGTTTCTTCTTTTTAGCTGCAGGAAATAAAACATTATTTAAAATTAATCGATATCCTGGCGACGTTGGGTGTAAGTCTAATTCTGTTTTTGGGTCTCCTACTCTATGTGTATAATCTTCTGGATCGTGTCCTCCATAAAACGTAAAAAAACCTTTTCCTTTAATACCATGAATGTATTTTGCTTCGCCATTGGTTCTATTTTCTCCCATGACCAAAACATTAGGTTTTATTTGTTCTCTAGTAAAAGAAGTAGTCTGTCCCATGAAACCTTTCACCAAAGCTGTGTGATTTTGAGTTAACATTGTTGGAATTGGATCCCATTTCGCAGAATATTCCATTAAAGAAAAGTAGTCTGTAGTTTTAGGAATCTTTCGTTTTTGAGTCATATCTATTGAAGAAAACTCATATACATTTGGGCTACGCTCTAAAATGTAATCCTTAAAGGCGAAGGTTGGTGTAAAATCAATTTTACTTTGATAACTAGGGTCACTGGCATCTCCATCAAACATAGGTTCACAAATATCAACACCTTCTGCTGACAATGCAATATCAAAACTATCAGTTGCAGAACACATGGCAAACATAAAACCACCTCCTACAACATAATCTCTTATTTTTAAAGCAACGGCTAATTTCTCCTCAGAAACTTTAGAATAGCCTAATTTCTTTGCTAATGCTTCTGCATTATTCTTTTCTTCTATATACCATGCTGCAGAACGATAGGTTCTATAAAACTTTCCGTATTGGCCAGTAAAATCTTCGTGATGTAAGTGCAACCAATCATAGAGTAAAAGCTCATCATTTAAAACCTCTTCATCATAAATGGTTTCATATGGAATTTCAGCATAGGTTAAAACCATGGTTACTGCATCATCCCAAGGCTGTTTTCCATTAGGCGTATAAACAGCTATTTTAGGTGCTTTTTCTAAAACAACAGCTTCTTGATTAACAGAAGGACTAGCAATATCTTCTAATATTTGAGCTGCCTTAGCATCTGAAATCACTTCAAATGAAACACCTCTAATCTGGCATTCACGTTGAATAATCTCAGCATCTGGTAATAAAAATGAACCTCCTCGATAATTAAGTAACCATTTCACTTTTAGTTCTCGCTCTAGCGTCCAATATGTAACTCCATAAGCTTTTAAGTGATTTTCTTGCGTCTCAGAATCCATTGGAATTAAAATATAAGACGCATAAGTTTTCATACTTAAAAGTAACGCAAAGCAGATTATGATTATTTTTTTCAAGTTCATTAATATTAAAACGAAATATAACGATTATTTAGTCCATTTAGAATGAATTTATCATTCTTTTAAGAGCTAATAAAACTGAAGAAATAAATACTATATATAAACTTTCGTTAAATCTAGAGCCCTTTATCTAGCCCTGTCTGATTCCCAGACAACAAACTAGCAATAAGCTTAGTACTTTCAAACTGTTCTAAAATAATTTTAATGAATACAGTAATTGGAATTGCCATAATTAAACCCGGAATTCCCCATAGGAAACCCCAAAACATGAGCATTACTAAAACTGCAATAACATTGATAGAAAAAGATTTACCCATAAAAATTGGTTCTAAAATAGCACCAAATGTAACTTGTACCATTGAAATTGCAAGAATGAAGAAAAATAAGGTACTCGTAGGATCTAGTTCTACAAATGCAAAAATTGACAATAATATGACTGATATAAATGAACCAACCATTTGAACGAAGTTAATGGCGAACGCGAATAATCCCCAAAATATAGGAAAGCTAACATCGAAAAACACACACATTAATCCTGTAAATAAACCTGTTAATGCACTAACTAAAAATTTAACCTTAATGAATTTAATAAGGTCATTTTCAATTTTCATAAAGGTTTTTACAGACGTATGCTTACGCTTAAGGATAGTATTATTTAATAATTTATGCACATTAATAGACTCTGCTAACCAAAGCACTACAAAGAAAACAGTCATTAGTAGACCTGTTAAAAATGAATTTAAAAAACCTAATGTAGAACCTAAATTCTCTTTTTGAAAGAATTGCCCAATAAAACTATGTTCTTGTTCAAAAGCTATCCCAAAATTATCAAACAAGTAGACTTTAAGGTCTGCAAGCTTTAACTCGGCTTTTGATAGAAACTCAGTGTTATTTGCTAGAATTTGCTTACTAGATAATTGAATTAATTCTACTCCAATTTTCAGTCCTATTGCAACTAGCAACAGTACTATTATGATACTTATAACCTTAGGTATTTTTCGCCTTCCCAACCAACGCATTATTGGCAAGAATAATAAGGCTATAAACATTGAAAATATCAATGGAATAAATATAAAAGAAAGAATCTTTAATAAATAAAATACTAAAGGAACTACTATAATTAACAATAAAATGTTAGTTGTTCGTCTTTGTTCTAACATGAGGCAGATTTGGATTTTATAAGCCAACAAAGATAGGTTAAAATACCTATTTCAATTCCTTAAAAAGTTGTTAAAAAGGTACTCCATCATCCTCTGGACCACCAAAGGCATCAGAAGGAGAAGGGAAACTATCAGGCTTAAATGTATTATCGTTAGCAGCTTCGTTCATTTTAGAATGAAATTCACCAAATGGTGTATCAAAATCATCTAGATTATCGAATTTACCTAAGTGACCGATGAACTTTAATCTAATATTTTCTAGTCCACCATTTCTGTGTTTTGCAACAATAAATTCACCTTGTCCTGCAGTTGGAGAGCGTTCTTCATCATCCCATTCGTCAATTTTATAATACTCTGGTCTGTAAATAAAGGATACAATATCCGCATCTTGCTCAATTGCACCAGATTCACGTAAATCAGACAGTAAAGGTCGTTTACTTCCTCCACGTGTTTCTACAGCACGAGATAATTGTGATAATGCAATTACAGGAATACTTAATTCTTTTGCTAGTGCCTTAAGGTTACGAGAAATCATTGAGATTTCTTGTTCACGATTTCCTCCTTTTTGACTTCCACCAGCTGTCATTAATTGAAGATAATCAATCATTATCATCTTAATGCCGTATTGTGAAGCTAAACGACGAGCTTTTGCTCTTAAATCAAAAATGGATAATGAAGGTGTATCATCAATAAACAAAGGTGCTTTTTCTAAAGTTTTTACTTTAACGTTAAGCTGTTCCCACTCATGTTTTTCTAGTTTACCAGTTCTTAATTTTTCTGAAGACAGACCTGTTTCACTAGATATTAAACGCGTTATTAATTGTACTGAGGACATCTCTAATGAGAAGAAAGCCACAGGAGTATTACTATTTACGGCTACATTACGAGCCATAGTTAATGTAAAAGCCGTTTTTCCCATACCAGGACGTGCAGCTACAATAACTAAATCTGAAGGTTGCCAACCAGAAGTTAGCTTATCTAGTTTATCAAAACCAGAAGGAATACCACTCATTCCCTCTTTATTAGAAATCTCTTCAATCTTTTTCTTTGCTTGTATTACTAAACTTTGAGCAGATTCCGTAGATTTCTTAACGTTACCTTGAGTAACTTCATATAATTTGGCTTCTGCTGTATCTAAAAGATCAAATACATCTCTAGTTTCATCATAAGCCTCTTCTATTATTTCGTTTGAAATTTTAATTAAACTTCTCTGAATATACTTTTGAAGAATAATACGTGCATGAAACTCAATATGCGCAGAAGATGATACACGTTGCGTTAAAGAAATGAGGTAAAAATCACCTCCCACCAAATCTAATTTTTGATCTTTCTTTAATTGACTAGAAACGGTTAATAAATCGACAGGTTCACTATTTTCAAACAACTTAAAAATAGCTTCAAAGATAAATTTATGAGCTTCTTTGTAGAAAGCATCAGGACTTAAAATATCAATAACTTCATCAACACCTTTTTTATCAATCATCATAGCACCAAGCACAACCTCTTCTAAATCAGGAGCTTGAGGTGGTATTTTACCTTTCTCTAAGCTAATGATTGTGCTTTTATCTACTTTATAACCAGTTACTGGATTGGGTTGTTTCATAAGTAACAAAAATAACTAAATAGTGAGGACGAAATGCTAAAGTTGTATTTACAATCTTAACATGTCATCAACAATTTAACTGTTAATAACTCAAATATATTGTTAATAGCGCCAAAAAAAACCGAAGCCTAAACTTCAGTTTTTTTAAGTTGCCTATGTTTAGAGTAGTTAGTCTTTATAGACTCCCATTGCATCGTATTTTTCCATACGTTGATTCACTAAATCTTTTGGTGATAAGTTTTTAAGCTCTTCATAAGACTTAACTATTGCCTCACTTACAGACTTAAAAGTTTTAGCTCTATCTCTATGAGCACCTCCAAGAGGTTCTTTTATAATTTGATCTACAAGCTTCATACGTTTCATATCTTTTGCTGTTAGCTTTAAAGCTTCAGCTGCTTGTTCTTTATACTCCCAACTTCTCCATAATATTGATGAACAAGATTCTGGTGATATTACAGAATACCATGTATTCTCTAACATCATTACGCGATCACCGACACCTATACCTAAAGCTCCTCCAGAAGCACCTTCACCAATAATAATGGTAATAATTGGTACTTTAAGACGTGCCATTTCTAAAATGTTTCTAGCAATTGCTTCTCCTTGTCCACGCTCTTCAGCTTCTAAACCAGGATATGCTCCAGGTGTATCTATTAAAGTTACCACAGGAATTCCGAATTTTTCAGCAGATTTCATCAGTCGTAATGCTTTACGATAACCTTCTGGGTTAGACATTCCGAAATTTCGGTATTGTCTTGTTTTGGTGTTAAAACCTTTTTGCTGACCAATAAACATATAAGTTTGGTCACCAATTTTACCCAAACCACCAATCATAGCTTTATCATCTTTTACATTTCTGTCTCCATGTAATTCTAAAAAAGAATCTCCACAAAGTGCCGTAATATGATCTAAAGTATAAGGTCTGTTAGGGTGTCTAGACATCTGAACACGTTGCCATGCTGAAAGATTTTTATAGATATCTTTTTTAGTTGCCTCTAATTTTTTTTCAATCTGTTTACAGGTTTCAGTAACGTCTACGTCACTTTCTTTTCCTATAATCTCACATTTATCAAGCTGTTCTTCTAGCTCTTTTATGGGTAATTCAAACTCTAAGTATTCCATACAATTTGAAGTTAGTTTTTTGTTTAGTTAGTTGGTTGCAAACCTACGTATTCTTATTCACTTTTTAGAAATATTATTCTAAAAGTAGGTTCAATTTATCTAATTATCAAAAATAGGCATTATCAAAGAAACTATAAAAACTTTAACTGGTAATTTCCTTTGTTTTACGTTTTCGACTTTTATAATTTTTAAAAACAGCATCAAATAAAACCGTTAATAGAATGAGGATAGCACCTAAATAAAATTGTGGTGACATTTTTTCAGTTTCTGGAAATAAAAATAAAGCAATTGCTATACCATATATAGGCTCTAAATTATAACTTAAAATCACTGTAAATGGACTTATATATCGCATTACATCTACTGAACCAATAAATGCATAAGCTGTGCAAATTGAAGCTAAAATAAATAGGTAAATCCAATCTTCGTTAGACAATGTAAAGAACTCAACATCAAAAGTTTTTCCGGATAACAGAATAAATATGGTTAAAAACACTACACCACTTACAAACTCATAGAATGAAATTACTGTAGCTCTATGTTGTTCTATAAATCTGCCATTAATCACAGCAAATAATGTAGAAAACAATGCTGAGCACAAGCCAAGAATAATTCCATTAATATACCCCATTTCGCTACTCGTTATCAAAAGGACACCTAGAATTACTACAATACCAAAAATAATTTCATAACCTAGAATGCGTCGCTTAAAGAAAATGGGTTCTATAAATGAAGCAAAAAAAGCTCCTGAAGAAAACATAGCTAAAGCAATTGATACATTGGCTTGGTTAATAGCTTCAAAAAAGGTAATCCAATGTAGCGCTATAATTACACCTGCTACAGAAAATTGTAATAGCGTTTTTTTAGATATCTTAATATTTAGTTTTATTAACTTAATGTAAATAAACATTATAATACCAGCAATTGCCATTCTATACCATACAAGTTCTAAAGCGCCTATGGTAATTTTTTTACCCAAAATAGCAGTAAAGCCAGCAATGAGAATTAGAAAATGTAAATGTAAATAATGCTTTAGTTTAACGTTTCGCATTTCGCAGGAGATATACTGCTAAAATACCAAATATTAGATTAGGAAACCATACGGCAATAATTGCAGGAAAATTAGATTGTTCTGCCATAACTCCAAATACCTTATCGAAGAATACATAAATCATAGCAATAGCAATACCAAAGGCGAGATTAACTCCCATTCCTCCTCTTCGTTTTACAGAAGAAACAGCAACTGCAATAATTGAAAGAATATATATGGAAACTGGTAAACTCCATTTCTTTAACTTAACAACTTCATATCGACCTATGTTTGGTGAACCTCGTCTTTCTTCGGCTGCAATAAAATCTAACAACTCACTGTATGATTTTGTTTCAGCAGCATACTCAACTGGTGCTAAATCTTCTAATTCAAAAGGAAAATCCATATCTTTTTTACGTTCCTTTTCAATGGTCTCAATACCGTTTTCAAAAGAACGTTTTACATAAGAAGTGAGTCTGTAAGTACTATCCGCCGTGTTATAGCGAATATTCTGAGCAAAAATTTTATATCTCAGTTCATTACCTTCAAAATGCTCGTATGTAAAATTCATACCTGTCTTATTACTAGGCACAAAATTACTTACATAGATATAATCGTTATCATTAATCTGTTGGTAAACATCATGCGTTTTCTGAACATTTTTATGCTTTTTTAAATATTTAAATTTAAACTCATTAAATCCTTTACTCGCAATTGGTGCCAAATACATTCCTAGAAATAATGCAAAACCTGCTACGATAGTTGCTCCTATCATGTAAGGTCTTAAAAATCTAGAAAACGAAACACCAGAGCTTAAAAAAGCAACAATCTCAGTATTATTGGCTAACTTGGAAGTAAACCAAATTACTGATAAGAATAAAAACAGCGGAAATAAAAGATTTGCAAAGTAGACTGTGAAATTTAAATAATAGAAAGCAACTTCACCAAAAGGTGCATTGTTTTCTAACATTTTACCTACTTTCTCAGCTAAATCTACCGTGATTCCGATAGGAACAAACAACAATAACATCGTTAAAAATGTTAATAAATATCGCTTTAATATGTACCAATCTAGGATTTTCAAATTGCTTACTTTTTTTAAAATAAAAATATCAAAATTTTAAAGTCGGTTATCCATTTGTTTAACCATTTTTTCCTTCCATGCTCTAAAATCACCTGCAATAATATGTTTTCTTGCCTCTCTTGTTAACCATAAATAGAATCCAAGATTATGAATGGTAGCAATTTGCTTTCCTAATAACTCATTTACTGTAAATAAATGTCTTAAATAAGCTTTGCTATATTCCGTATCTACAAATGTTATTGCCATTTCATCTATAGGCGAAAAATCATTAGCCCATTTTAAATTTTTAATATTTATAGAACCATGAGCCGTAAAGAGCATTCCGTTTCTGGCATTTCTAGTTGGCATCACACAATCAAACATATCTACACCTAACGCAATATTTTCTAAAATATTGATTGGTGTACCAACTCCCATTAAATAACGTGGTTTGTCTTCTGGTAAAATGCTACATACTACATCCGTCATAGCATACATTTCTTCTGCCGGCTCACCTACTGAAAGTCCACCAATAGCATTTCCTTCAGCGCCTGCATTAGCAATATATTCTGCAGATTGCTGTCTTAAATCTTTATATGTGCTTCCTTGAACGATAGGGAAAAAGGTTTGGTCGTAATCGTAGGTTAAAGGTGTTTTTTTAAGATGCGATAAACAACGTTCTAACCAACGATGTGTCATATGCATAGAACGTTTTGCATAATTATAATCGCATGGATAAGGTGTACACTCATCAAAAGCCATAATGATATCAGCGCCAATTTTACGCTGAACTTCCATTACATTTTCTGGCGTAAACACATGGTAACTGCCATCTATATGCGATTTAAACTTTACACCTTCTTCCTTAATCTTTCTGTTTGAAGACAAAGAGTACACTTGGTAGCCTCCAGAATCGGTTAAAATATTTCTATCCCAATTCATAAATTTATGCAAACCACCCGCTTGCTCTAAAATTGGTGTTTGAGGTCTTAAATATAAATGATATGTGTTACCAAGAATTATATCTGGATTAATATCATTTTTCAACTCTCTCTGATGCACTCCTTTTACAGAAGCCACAGTACCAACTGGCATAAATATTGGTGTTTCTATAGTGCCATGATCTGTTGTTATAGATCCTGCTCTAGCCTTTGTTTCTTTATCTATTGCTACTCTTTGAAATTTCATGTGTTTTTACTTATTGTTTTACAGCGAACACATGTTTCAATAAATTAATCAATCTATTTTTTGATGATAATTTCAGCATGCTCGTTTCATTAAATATAAGTCAGACGGCAAATATATATAACTCTTTAGGATTCCCTCTTAAATTAAATTTAAAATAATAGTCCAAAATTAAATTGTATTAAGAAATCCCTTAATTATTGATATTGTTAGCAAATCGCGTATTTCGTTAATAAGTGCACCTAATCAACTTTTGAAAGACTTCATTAAAAAGTTACATTTGTAGCATAAAACTTAAGTAACATAACATGCCAAACATTAAAGAATTAAACGATTTTACAACTCAGGTTCGTAGAGATATTATACGAATGGTACATAAAGTAAATTCTGGTCATCCTGGAGGATCACTAGGTTGTGCAGAATTTTTTGTTTCTCTTTATCAAGAAATATTAGAAACCAAAGAAGGTTTTGATATGGATGGGATTGGGGAGGATTTGTTCTTTCTATCAAACGGACATATTTCACCAGTTTATTATAGTGTTTTAGCTAGATCTGGTTATTTTCCGGTTGAAGAATTAAACACTTTTAGATTATTAAACACTAGATTACAAGGACATCCAACAACTCACGAAGGTTTACCAGGTATCAGAATTGCTTCTGGTTCATTAGGTCAAGGTATGTCTGTTGCAATTGGAGCAGCGCAAGCTAAAAAATTAAATAATGATGATCATTTAATTTATAGCCTTCATGGTGATGGTGAATTACAAGAAGGGCAAAACTGGGAAGCAATAATGTATGCTTCTGCTAAAAAAGTAGATAACCTTATTTCAACTGTAGATTTAAACCAACAGCAAATTGATGGTTCTACTGATGATGTTTTACCAATGGGAAGTCTAAAAGCGAAATTTGAAGCTTTTGGTTGGATTGTAATTGACATAGAAAAAGGTAATGATATTGAAGCTATCTTAAAAGGTATGGCTGAAGCAAAATCTTTAACAGGGAAAGGAAAACCAGTTTGTGTGTTATTACATACAGTAATGGGTAATGGTATCGATTTTATGATGCATACACATGCTTGGCACGGAAAAGCACCAAACGATGAGCAACTTGCTAACGGTTTAGCTCAAAATCCTGAAACTTTAGGAGACTATTAATCACCAATCAAAAGAAAAATGAAAACATACACATATACAGAAAAGAAAGATACAAGAAGTGGATTTGGAGCAGGTTTAGCAGAACTTGGTAGAACAAATCCTAATGTGGTTGCCTTATGTGCTGACCTTATTGGATCTTTAAAGATGAATGAATTTATTGACGAAAATCCAGAGCGTTTTTTCCAAATAGGAATTGCAGAAGCAAATATGATGGGTATTGCAGCAGGTTTAACCATTGGTGGAAAAATTCCTTTTACAGGCACATTTGCTAACTTCTCTACAGGTAGAGTTTACGATCAAATTCGTCAATCAATTGCTTATTCTGGGAAGAACGTAAAAATTTGTGCATCTCACGCAGGATTAACGTTAGGTGAAGATGGTGCAACACACCAGATATTAGAAGATATTGGTTTAATGAAAATGTTGCCAGGAATGGTGGTTATTAATCCATGTGATTATAACCAAACAAAAGCAGCAACTATTGCTATTGCTGATTATGATGGTCCTGTTTACTTAAGATTTGGCCGTCCTTCTGTGCCAATCTTTACACCAGCTGACCAAAAATTTGAAATAGGAAAAGCTGTTCAGTTGACTGAAGGAACTGATGTAACTATTGTAGCTACAGGCCATTTAGTTTGGGAAGCATTAGAAGCTTCTAAAGTTTTAAATGAAGCTGGTATTTCTGCTGAAGTTATTAATATACATACTATTAAACCATTAGACGATAAAGCAATATTAGACTCTGTTGCTAAAACAGGTTGTATTGTTACCGCAGAAGAACATAACCATCTTGGTGGTCTTGGTGAAAGCGTGGCTAGAGTTTTAGCACAACACAAACCTACACCTCAAGAATTTGTTGCAACTAATGATACTTTTGGAGAGTCTGGTACTCCTGCTCAACTTATGGAAAAATATGGATTAAATTCTGATGCCATTGTTAAAGCAGTAAAAACTGTGATCAAAAGAAAATAATTTTGTTTTGGCATCGTTTTTGAAAGTACATGCTTAAATCTAAAAAAACGAACATTATGAGAAATTTAAAAAAATCAGTTATTTCAACTGCGCTTTTATTATTTATTGGGTTTAGTTTATCTGCCCAAAACAAAAGTTCATTTGGTTTTAAAGGTGGTTTAAATTATGGTGCCAATGGAGATTATTTTGATTCCGTAAATCTTAATAGTAGTAATCCAGACCAAAATATTGGATATCACGTAGGTATTTTTGGTAAAATTGGTAATAAAATTTATTTACGCCCTGAAATTGTTTACACTGTAACCAAGAGCGATTACAATAACAATGATTTTAATATAAAAAAAATTGACGTTCCAGTGCTAGTTGGTATAAAAGTTTTAGGACCTTTAAGTGTCTTTGCTGGGCCATCTGCTCAATATATATTGGATACTGATTTTCATGGAATTGATATTGACAATGTTCAGGAAGATTTTACAGTTGGACTTAACTTTGGAATTGGATTAAATTTCAATAAAATAGGTATTGATTTAAGATACGAAAGAGGCTTTGGCGAGAATGAGGCATCATTTATTGAAAATAACATCACAACTATTAATAGTAGAATTGATACAAGACCAGAGCAATTGATACTTAGTTTATCTATTGGATTATAAAAATAAGAAATAGTATTAAATAAAGAAAGCCACTCAAATTGAGTGGCTTTCTTATTATATAAATTAAAGACATTGTATTAATTACTCTCTTCCTCTTCGTTATAATCTATTACAATTGTTGCATCTAAATAGTCTGGAGTTCCATCACCATTTGAATCCATTACAGTAACCGTTTTAATTGTAATAACACCACCTTCTTCCGTTCTGCTATATTCGTATTCATTAGAAGCTAGAGTTGGCTCTACTTCGCCAAGATTTGTATCTACTGTATAATCCGTAGACATCAATTCATTAAACGTAGAAACATCATCGCCATCGTCATCAAAATCTATGTAATTTGGAAATCCATCTTCATCTGTATCGTCATCAAATGCATCAGTATTATCATCTAAATCTTCAAGATAAGAAGGAATTCCGTCATTATCATGATCCATGACTTCATACTGTAATAATTCAAATTTAAACATCAAATTGTCGTATGAATAACCCGTACTAGTTCCAGAGAAATAAGCTAATCCAGAAGGTACAAACATAATTCCTAGTCCAAAATTATCATAACTTATATTTCCGTTATCATAACTAAAACCTACTGCAGAGTTAAATTTTGGCATAACTAATTGCCAAGCTCTAATACTACCTAACGAGGTAAATCCGTCACCATAAAGTAGCAATTCTTCTGGTGTAATTATTGATTCAAAAATTTCTCCATCCTCGTTAACTGAAGATCCTTCATATCTAACTCTAATACGATCTGTAAATTTAGGAGCAACACCACCTCCTTGATTTAGGTTTAATATATAATACTTATAAGTTGCATCTACATATTCTGTTTCATAAGTATCAACAGCGTCTATTAATAATGTATTATTATCTGGGTCTGGCAATTCTTCATATACACCTTCATCATCCTGAAGTAATTCTGTTATAATTATATCAGTGTATTTAGGGTTTGTACTCGACTCGAAAAAACTAGAGTTATAGTAATGTGTTGTTAAATACAATAAAATAGCATCGTTATCTATAACTTGTTGCTCCGTTCTGTCTTCTACTTCAACGGTTGTAGATCCATCATCATCATTCTTACAAGAAATAAGTATAGAAAATGTAGCAAGTAATATAAGACTTAACCTCAATGTTTTAATTTTCATAGAATTTTGATTTTTTTCGTCTAAAACTACCACAGTTTTAGAACGTTGTTCATTATTGCTTATTTTTAACACGCAAGATACAATAATATAATATTTTTGTACTAATCTATTAACGTAGTTTTTTATTTAAAGAATATGCGAATTGACAAATATTTATGGTGTGTGCGTTATTACAAAACACGCAGTATAGCTACAAAAGCTTGTAAAAAAGGACAAGTAAAAGTAAATGGTGCTGCTGTAAAACCCTCTCGAGAAGTTTACCCAACGGATAAAATTGAACTCAGAAAAGATCAAATTATTTATCAATTAACGGTGAACGATTTACCTCCAAACCGTGTGGGTGCTAAACTTGTAGATATTTATAGAGTAGATACAACACCTAAATCTGCTTTTGAAGCCCAAGAACTTCTTAAATACAGTAAGGACTATTATAGAAAAAGAGGTACTGGTAGACCTACAAAAAAAGATAGACGAGATATTGATGACTTTTATGATGATGAAGAATAATCACAACAGAGCGTATTGGGAAAACCGTTATTCTCAAAATCAAATTGGTTGGAATATTGGTAGAATTTCTACACCTCTAAAAACGTATTTTGATCAATTAACAGATACATCTTTAAAAATTTTAATCCCTGGTGCTGGTAATAGTTATGAAGCTGAATATTTATGGCGTAAAGGTTTTAAAAACATTAATGTGCTAGATTTTGTACAACAACCTATAGATAACTTAAAAAATAGAGTGCCTGATTTCCCTGAAAACCAATTATTTAAAACTGATTTTTTTAAACTTAATGACAGCTTTGACATTATTATAGAGCAAACCTTCTTTTGTGCTTTAAACCCTAACTTGAGATTAGAATATAGAAATCATATGCATAAATTGCTTAAACCTAACGGTAAGCTCGTTGGTTTACTATTTAATTTTGAGTTAACGGAAACGGGGCCTCCTTTTGGCGGAAGCGAAGATGAATATAGATATCTGTTTGAAGAAAAGTTTAATTTAAAGATCTTAGCGCCTTCAATAAATTCTATAAAAGAAAGACAAGGTAAAGAACTGTTTTTTATCTTTGAAAAAAAGACCTAATGGCACTAACAAAAAATACAATTTTAAGTCACAAAGAAATTGAACATAAAATAAAGCGCATTGCTTACCAAATATATGAAAGTAACGTTAATGAAACGGAACTTATAATTGCTGGTATTGAAAGTAATGGCTATACCCTTGCAAAAAAGATAAAAGCAAACTTAGATAAAATTTCTTCTATTGAGTCTACACTTTGTAAGGTTACCATTAATAAGTCTGAGCCTACAAACCCAATTAAAACATCTATTACAAAAGAAGATTATACTAATAAATCTATAGTACTTATAGATGATGTATTAAACTCAGGTAGTACTTTAATATATGGTATTAAACATTTTTTAGATGTACCATTAAAACAATTTAAAACAGCTGTTTTAGTCAATCGAAATCACAAAAAATTCCCAGTAAAGGCAGATTTTAAAGGGATTTCACTATCTACGTCATTATTTGAACATGTTCACGTCAACCTGTCTAAACAGCCTTACGAGGCTTATTTAGATTAAATGTGTAAGAATAGATTCTAATACTTCTTTTAAAGATTTGTTATCAGTATTAATGGTATGGTTTGCTTTAGAGTAATATAAAGAGCGCTCAAATAAATGTTTCCCTATAAACTCCAACATACCCTCTTCTGTATTGATATGACTTATTAGAGGTCTTTGCTCTTTTGCCGCAAATAATCGTTTTGATAAGAGCGGAATAGATAGTTTTAAATAAAATGAAACCACATTAGAATTTTCGTTTATTAAATCCATATTTACACTGTAACATGGCGTTCCTCCACCTAACGAAAGTACAATATCATCTGTTTGACTAATAATTTCCTTTAAATAAAGTGTTTCCTTTTTTCTAAAATAAATTTCTCCTTTTGTTTTAAATAAGTTTGAAATTGTAGCATTCTCTTTTTCGGCAATAAAATCGTCTAAATCTAAAAATTTATAGTTCAATACTGAAGCTAATTCCTTTCCGAGAGTCGATTTTCCCGAACCCATATATCCTAGTAAAACTATAATCATAGCACTTAAAAATTGATTATTAAACTCTTAGGTTTATTCACAACAAAAAAACAAAAAAAAATTCAAAAAAGTGTTGTTAAATTAAAGAAAGCTTTTATATTTGCACCCTCGTTAGAAAAACGTAACGACCAGTTAGCTCAGTTGGCAGAGCATCTCCCTTTTAAGGAGAGGGTCCTGGGTTCGAGCCCCAGACTGGTCACTTAAAGAAAGTTAAGCTTAATGCTTAGCTTTTTTTTTGCACAAAAATGACTGAAAGTCAAAAAACACAAAGCTTTCAATATATTGTATAATAAAGGCAATAAAAAGTAGTTAAATTCCTCATATTCCCACACCTTATTAAAAGACTAATAAACAATACGTTAAATCATAAAATTTATCTAAGCGATATAGTCAAAATATAGAACAGTGAAAAAAAACATTTTTTTTTTTAATTCTATTCTTTGTATTTGCATAAAGGTTTTATATTTGCGTCCTCGTTAGAAAAACATAACGACCAGTTAGCTCAGTTGGCAGAGCATCTCCCTTTTAAGGAGAGGGTCCTGGGTTCGAGCCCCAGACTGGTCACTGTAAAAAGTTAAGCATTATGCTTAACTTTTTTTTATCTTTACTTTATTATTTTGCGCACGTGGCGGAATTGGTAGACGCGCCAGCTTGAGGGGTTGGTGGACATTAGTCCGTGGAAGTTCGAGTCTTCTCGTGCGCACTTTATTCCTTTATTAGATATATCTTTTTTTCTTTGACTAATAGCCTAATAAGATTTATTCCACTTTTATTCTAATTTCAAATTTCTCAACACTACCCAGAATACACATTTTGAGAGCTCATTATTTAATATTTTGAACAAATAGTCTCAACATAAAAATCATAAATAATCTTAAAAAGAATTGACTTAGGAAAATATATTGTATTTTTGTTTAACTTATTTTAAATAACAATGAACAATATTAAAAGTAGTTTTAGCATAAAAGATTTAGAAAACCTAACAGGCATAAAAGCTCATACTATTAGGATTTGGGAAAAACGATACAATCTGTTGGAACCAAAACGAACTGATACTAACATTCGTTATTATGATTTAGAAAGCTTTCAAAAACTCTTAAACATTAGTTTTTTAAATAATAATGGTTACAAAATATCAAAAATTAGCAAAATTGATGAATCTGAAATCCTTGAGTTAGTAAAATCAATTGCTATTAAAGATGAATCTAATAACCATGCCATTAATTCATTTAAATTGGCAATGTTGAATTTTGATCAAAACTTATTTTTCAATACTTACGATTCTTTGCTAAAAGAAAAATCATTTACTTATATTTTTTTCGAAGTCTTTATACCAATGCTAGCTAATATTGGTGTGCTATGGCAAACCGATACAATAACACCTGCTCATGAGCATTTCATTTCATCTTTAATTCGTCAGAAAATTATAGCGAATACAGAAAAGGCGCAATTAAAGTCTACTAACGATTCTAAAAAAACATTTGTTCTATACCTTCCTGATAACGAAATACACGAGTTAGGTTTATTATACATTAATTACGAAATAATAAATAACGGTTATCATTCTATCTTCTTAGGACCTAGTGTACCTATAGATAGTTTAAAAGACCTTCAAAATTATTACGACGATATCACATTTATTTCTTATTTTACAATAAAACCAGAAAAAGAGAATGTACTTAGCTATTTAAATTCTTTTACTGATGAAATTTTAAAATCTAGGAGTTCTAAATTTTGGATTTTGGGGCAAATGCTAACACAAGTAAATCTTGAAAACTTACCAGAAGGAATACAAACCTTTGAGAATATTAAGTCATTAACAGAAGCAATATTAATTAATGAGTAAAACAGTTTCTATAATTGGGTCAGGGTTTTCGGCACTATCAGCATCATGTTATTTAGCGCAAGCTGGTTTTAAAGTATCCGTTTATGAGAAAAACGCTACTGTTGGAGGTCGAGCTAGGCAACTCACAAAAGAAGGCTTCACATTTGATATGGGTCCAAGCTGGTATTGGATGCCAGATATTTTCGAAAAATTCTTTAATGATTTTGGCAAAAAAACAAGCGACTTTTATGAACTGGATAAATTGAGTCCTGCTTATAAAATTTTCTTCTCCGATGACGTTATCACTATAGGAGACCAAATGAATAAAATCTGTGAAGAGTTTGATCGTATAGAACCTGGGAGTTCTAAACCACTTCGTAAATTTATTGCCAAAGCTCAAGAACACTATAATATTGCTATTAATAAAGTTGTTTTAAAACCTGGGTTATCACCTTTTGAATTGGTAACTAAAGAAACAGTAACTAGATTAGACCAGTTTTATAAAACAATTAGTTCTCAAGTTCGTAAAAACTTTAAGAATCCTAAGTTGATTTCAACCTTAGAATTCCCTGTTTTGTTTTTAGGTGCAAAACCGAGTAAAACGCCTTCATTTTATAGTTTTATGAATTTTGCTGATTTTGGGTTAGGCACTTGGCATCCTAAAGGTGGCATGTATCAAATTGTTATTGCAATGAAAAGTTTAGCTGAAAGCTTAGGTGTATCTATACATACCAATAGTAATGTTGAAAAAATAAGTGTTAACAATAAAAAAGCTCAACACATCATTGTTAATGGAGAAACCATTGAATCTGATGTTGTTTTAAGTGGCGCAGATTATCACCATTCTGAAACACTTTTAGATACAAAATATAGACAATACAGTGAAGCTTATTGGGAAAGTAGAACATTTGCACCTTCTTCCCTACTATTCTATGTTGGTTTTAACAAGAAGTTAAAGAATATTGAGCACCACAATTTGTTTTTTGATACTGATTTTGAAAATCATGCTGAAGACATCTACGATAATCCTAAATGGCCAAAAGACCCATTATTTTACGTGAATTTCCCTTCTGTAACAGATAAGAGTATGGCTCCAGATGATTGTGAAACAGGATTTTTCCTAATCCCTATTGCACCTGGCTTAGAAGATACACCAGAATTACGTGCACAGTATTTTGATATTATTATAAAACGTTTCGAAAAAAGAACACAACAAAAAATACAGGATAACATCCTTTTTAAAGACTCTTATTGTGTCAACGATTTTGTTGAAGATTACAACTCTTACAAAGGTAATGCTTACGGAATGGCAAATACCTTAATGCAAACGGCTTTTTTAAGGCCAAAACTAAAAAGTAAAAAAGTCGAAGGACTTTATTTTACAGGTCAATTAACAGTGCCTGGACCTGGTGTTCCACCTGCATTAATCTCAGGAAAATTAGTAGCAGAACTTATTAAAAAAAACGAACATTAATAGCACAAGAAAACGAAACTTAAAATATGAAATCAATTTTTGACAATGTATCTAAAGAATGTAGTAAAGCTGTAACAAATGCTTATAGTACATCTTTCTCCTTGGCTACAAAAATGCTATCTAATAGTATTAGGCAAGACATATATAACATTTATGGATTTGTGAGATTTGCAGATGAAATTGTCGATACTTTTCATGATTATAATAAAGAATTACTTTTTAATAATTTTGAAAGAGATTTAGAAGATGCTTTAGAAAACAAGATTAGCTTAAACCCTATTTTGAATGCGTTTCAAGAAACATATCATAATTACGGAATTGATAAACATTTAGTAGATTCTTTTATGAATAGTATGCGCTTAGACCTTCATAAAAGTGATTATTTAACGCAAAAAGAATTTAAAGCATACATATATGGATCTGCTGATGTTGTTGGTTTAATGTGTCTTAAAGTGTTTGTTAATGGAGATAATGACAAATATGAAAGTCTTAAGGACTCAGCAATGAGTTTAGGCTCTGCTTTTCAAAAAGTGAATTTTTTAAGAGATTTAAAAGCTGATTTCGAAGACTTAAATCGGTCCTATTTTCCTAACACAGATTTAAGTCAGTTAGATGAAATCTCTAAGGAGAAAATTATTACTGAAATTGAATATGATTTTGCGCAAGGCCTAGAAGGCATAAAACGTTTACCACTAGAAGCTAGATTTGGTGTGTTTATGGCTTATCGCTATTACAGTAAGTTATTAGAAAAACTAAAAAAGACACCAGCTTTAAAAATTAAATCAACGAGAATTAGAGTACCTAATTATAGAAAAATTGAGTTACTTACTCGAAGTTACGTTAAATATCAATTAAATTTACTTTAAAATAAAGTACCGCTATGCAAATTGTTTTTTGGCTATTAATATTTTTTGGAACCTTCTTTATTATGGAATTTAACGCATGGTTTACGCACAAATACGTAATGCATGGTTTCTTATGGAGTTTACATAAAGACCACCATCATAAAGATCATGATAGTTGGTTTGAGCGCAACGATGCCTTTTTTATTTTTTATGCAATTATAAGTATTACTTGCTTTTACCTATGGAGCTATGAAGATGTATGGTATACGCTTCCTATTGGGTTAGGAATCTTAGCTTACGGAATAGCTTATTTTGTAGTACATGATATTTTTATTCATCAACGTTTTAAATTGTTTCGAAATGTTGATAATAAATATGCTCGAGGTTTAAGGCGTGCACACAAAATGCATCATAAACACTTAGGTAAAAAAGATGGAGAAAACTTCGGAATGCTGATTGTACCTTTTAAGTATTTCAAGTAAACTATTCTAAAAGTAAATTGTTAAGCTGTTTTCTTACTTTATCGCTATTCCAATTAACTGCGCCAGATTCGTCTATAACAATTTCACCATTCTTATTAATTACAAATGTTCTTGGTATTGAGCTTGTCTTTAATTCTGAAGGTATTTCTGTTATAGGATTAAAAACTTCAAAATTAAACTCTCTTTGTATTTTGAATTTCTCTACAGTTTCAAAATCATCATGTGTTACAAATAAAAACACAACCTTCTCATTATAGTCATTATACAACGTTTGTAAACTTGGCATTTCTGCAATACAAGGTGGACACCAAGTTGCCCAAAAATTAATCAACACTACTTGCCCTTTTAATTCTTCTAAATTTAATGTAGTATTCTTATCCGATTTTAAAATCCATCTGGTATTAGCTATAGCAGACCTATTAACCTCTTCAATTAAAGATGATTGGTTGACATAACTAAACCCTTTATGAAACCAAACTTGTATGAATTGGCGAGTCTGAGGAACAATCAACAATATTATTGCTAAGAGACTGATAAAATTTAAGATTCTACTCTTTGTTGATTTTGTCATTTCGTTACATATTTATACTAAAGAAGCGCAACATCAAGTGAATGATATTACGCTTCAAATCTAACAAATTAAAACTGAATTTAATTTCTCGTTACAAAACCTGAAATGCTTTCAACTGGTCCAGCTCCCATAGAAATAGTTGTGTGTACTAATGCATCGTCTGGCACCACGTGAGCCAAAGGTTTTAAAGTAAAAGGTAAAGCGCTGTTATCCGGACTTGGCTCAACAGAAATTACAATTGTTGCTCCTCTAAGATTCGTTGGAAATGTCATTCCTGCTGGTGCGTTCTGTAAATAATCTTCTCCAGGATATCCAGGGCCATTACCTGTATCTCCTTTAAAAGTCGAAGTTGCAGCGTTATCATCAGCTGCTGCTGGATCTGTAAATGTACCTGTACTCACTGGTGTACCATCTAAAACTGCCCATCCTTCATATTTCCATCCATCAGCTAACGTTGGTAAATCTAAACCTGTTACAGCTGACCCACTTGAATTATCTAAAAACCATACACCACTTTCTTCATTTGTATCGTCCGCATCAGTTGGTGTCGCTAAAATATATGTACCTGTTGATGTACTAAAATCTGCAACAATTCCATTAGAGTCAACACTTGCTGAAGTTCCTGAAAAGTCACCTGCTAAAATCTTTGTAGCCGCAGGAGCTGGATCCGAATCTACAGCTGGCTCAATAGACAATACAAACGTAGTTGCACTATTTAATTGCGCTGTATCTACTGAGAATGTTTGTGGAAAAATGACACTACTAAAAGTACCTGTTGATACTGGTGAGCCATCTACAATAATCCATCCTTCATAAACAAAATCATCACCTAAAGCCTCTAAACCATCAAGACTAAGTGTTAAATTTGAATTTGAACTAGTACTGTTGTCGTCATCACTACTACACGAGCTGGCAAAAATCCCTAATGCCAAGGCTGCTAAAATCATTTTTTTCTTCATTGCTTTTGTATTTTTTAATTATAGTTCAAAAATAAAACTTCAATTTCCGATTAAATGTTAGATAGCTAACACTAAGCTGATTTTTTTAAGATTCTTATCTCTTTTCTGTTAAAATCTAAATAATTTTCTTCCTTTAACTCATTAAGAAGAATATTTATAGTGGGTCTAGAAGTACCAATTAGTGAAGCTATATCTTTTTGAGTATAGGGATGTTTAATAATATGGTCTCCTGTTTTATCACAGTTGTATCCAAAGTCTAAGCAAAGTTCATTTAAGAATTCTATTAATCTTGTTTTTGTATCCTTAAATAATAACAACTGTAATCTACGCTCAAGTTTTTTAAACTTATACCCAATAAATTTATGCACTTTAAAACTAAATGTTTGGTTATTACGCATCAAATCATGCATAGTATCTACACCTATTGAACAAATTGAAGTATCGTTATCAATAGATTGCGCAAACTCATCTCTTTTTTCGTCACCTAATATGGCTTTTTCACCAAATAATTCACCTTTTGTAAGTATGGCTTTTACAATTTCATTACCATCCTCGCTGTAATAACCAATTTTAACTTTCCCTTTTTCTATTAGAAACAACTTATTAGCCGAATCGGCTTCAAAGTATATGTAATCTTTCTTTTTAAAAGCACAAAAATCATGCTCTTTTTTATATTCGCGAAATTTATGAGGACAGAGCACCTTAAAAAGGTTAACATCGTCAAAGAACCACAGTGACTGCATTATATTGAGAGTATTTGTTAGATATGATATATGTCGTTAAAATTTGGCAAAACTTACAGCCATAAAAAAAGCCCTTGATTTCTCAAGAGCTTTTAGATATCTATAACTTATTAAGCATTTTCTTTCTTAATCAAATTCAAAGCAGAACCTTCGTTATACCACTCAATTTGAGCATCATTATATGTATGGTTTAATGCAATTAAATCTTTACTTCCGTCTGCATGAACGACTTCTAAATGCAATTGCTTATTTGGAGCAAATTCATTTAAATCTGTAAAATTAAATGTATCATCTTCCTGTATTAAATCGTAATCTGATTCGTTTGAAAATGTTAAACCTAACATCCCTTGTTTTTTAAGATTTGTCTCATGTATACGAGCAAAAGATTTTACTATTACTGCAACTACTCCAAGATGTCTTGGCTCCATTGCGGCATGCTCTCTAGAAGATCCTTCGCCATAATTATGATCGCCTACAACTAAAGTTTTTATACCTGCTGCTTTATATGCTCTTGCTGTATCTGGCACACCTCCAAAATCTCCTGTTAATTGATTTTTAACGAAGTTAGTTTTCATTCCGAATGCATTTACAGCACCAATTAAACAGTTATTAGAAATATTATCTAAATGCCCTCTAAATCTTAACCATGGTCCTGCCATAGAAATATGATCTGTTGTACACTTACCAAAAGCTTTAATTAACAATTTAGCACCCTTAATTTCATTACCAATCGGTTCAAATGGTGTTAATAATTGTAATCGTTCTGAAGTAGGACTTACAGAAACATCTACACCACTTCCGTCTGCAATTGGTGCCAAGTAACCATTTTCCTTTACTTCAAAACCTTTAGGAGGTAATTCCCAACCTGTTGGTTCATCAAACATTACTTCTTCACCATTTTCATTAATCAGTTTATCCGTAATTGGATTAAAATCTAAACGACCAGCAATGGCAATCGCTGCAGTAATTTCTGGAGAAGCAACAAAAGCATGTGTATTTGGGTTACCATCTGCACGTTTAGCAAAGTTTCTATTAAATGAATGTACTATGCTATTTTTAGGTGCATTTTTTGGATCACTATATCTAGCCCATTGACCAATACAAGGTCCACATGCATTGGTAAATATTTTAGCATCCAATTTTTCAAATATTCCAATAATTCCATCTCTATCTGCAGTATATCTTACTTGCTCAGAACCAGGATTAATTCCTAATTCAGATTTCATTTTTAAACCTTTATCCAGAGCTTGTTGCGCAATAGATGATGCTCTTGATAAATCTTCGTAAGATGAATTGGTACAAGAACCAATTAAACCCCATTCTACATTAATAGGCCAATCATTTTCAGTGGCAATTTTAGTCATATCCTTACCAACTGAAGTAGATAAGTCTGGTGTAAATGGTCCATTTAATAATGGTCCTAATTTTGATAAATCAATTTCTATAACTTGATCAAAATATTGTTCTGGATTAGCATATACTTCATCATCACCAGTTAAATAATTTTTTATTTTGTTCGCTTCATCTGCAACATCTGATCTATCTGTAGCACGTAAATAACGCTCCATAGAATCGTCATAACCAAAAGTTGAAGTCGTTGCTCCAATTTCAGCTCCCATATTACAAATGGTTCCTTTTCCTGTACACGACATTGATAACGCGCCAGGACCAAAATATTCTACAATAGCACCTGTTCCGCCTTTTGCTGAAACAATACCTGCCACTTTTAAAATGACATCTTTTGGCGCTGTCCAACCAGAAAGTTTTCCTGTTAGTTTAACACCTATTAATTTCGGAAATTTAAGTTCCCAAGCCATTCCTGCCATAACATCAACAGCATCAGCACCACCAACTCCAATAGCAACCATTCCTAATCCACCTGCATTTACAGTATGTGAATCCGTACCAATCATCATTCCTCCAGGAAATGCATAATTCTCTAATACTACTTGATGAATAATACCAGCTCCTGGTTTCCAGAATCCAATTCCGTATTTATTAGACACTGACTCTAAAAAACTAAATACTTCACTACTTGTACTGTTAGCATGCTTTAAATCTGTTGCAGCACCATCCTTAGCTTGTATTAAGTGATCACAATGAACTGTAGTTGGCACAGCAACTTTTGGCTTACCTGCTTGCATAAATTGCAACAAAGCCATTTGTGCTGTTGCATCTTGACACGCAACACGGTCTGGAGCGAAATCTACATAATCCTTACCTCTCGTAAATGCTTCACTTGGTTTTCCATCCCACAAATGCGAGTATAATATCTTTTCTGAAAGTGTTAATGGTTTACCAACAATTTTACGAGCGGCATCAACACGCTCTGTCATTTTGCTGTAAACATCCTTAATCATATCAATATCAAATGCCATAGTATTTTTGTTTTGAATTTAATTCTACTAATATACAAAATGCGGAATGACTTTAAAAGCGTAAATACCATATTAATAATGATAATGGAATAAGTTTTATCTATACTAAAGCGCTGTAAATTCAAAACAAAATTATATTTTATATTGACTAAAGTCTTTATCATAAAAAAAAGCCTGAATCTAAGATTCAGGCTTTTTTTTTTATTAAGAATAGATTTTGATTATCTAACTAACTGCTTTGTAGAAGGTTTAAACTTCGTTAAAACAATACCATCAACAGCTGCTTCATATTCTGCCATAGTTGGTGTTCTACCTAAGATAGTAGATAAAACTACTACTGGAGTAGATGATAATAATGATTCACCTTTTTTCTCTCCATCATCTTTAACAACTCTACCTTGGAATAAACGTGTTGATGTTGCCATAACTGTATCTCCTGGTTCTGCCTTTTCTTGGTTACCCATACAAAGGTTACAACCTGGACGCTCTAAGTACAACATGTTTTCGTATTTAGTACGTGCTAATCCTTTTGGCGCATTGTCATCGAACTCGAAACCTGAGTATCTCACTAAAACTTCCCAATCACCTTCTTCTTTTAACTCGTCTACAATATTATAGGTAGGTGGTGCAACTACTAATGGTGCTTTAAATTCTACTTTACCATGTTGAGCTTCAATATTTTTTAACATCTGAGCTAAAATTTTCATATCGCCTTTGTGTACCATACAAGATCCTACGAAACCTAAATCAACTTTTTTAGTTCCTCCGTAAAAAGATAATGGTCTAATGTTATCATGTGTGTAACGTTTAGAAACATCGTCGTTATTTACATCTGGATCGGCAATCATTGGTTCTGCAATCTCATCTAAATCAATAACAACTTCTGCATGATATTTAGCATTTGCATCTGGTCTTAATGATGGTTTAATACCAGTTTTAAGTTCAGTAATTCTAGTTTCTGCTTTTTCAACAAGACCTTTAAGTACTTGCTTAGCGTTATCCATTCCTTTATCAATCATGATTTGGATACGACCTTTTGCAATCTCTAATGATTCAATCAACGTATCATCTTCAGAAATACAGATAGATGCTTTTGCTTTCATCTCTGCTGTCCAGTCTGTAAATGTAAAAGCTTCATCTGCTGTTAACGTCCCAATATGTACTTCGATAACACGACCTTGGAATACGTTTTCGCCTCCAAATTGCTTTAACATTTGAGATTGTGTTGCATGTACCACATCACGGAAATCCATATAAGATTTCATTTGACCTTTAAAGGTTACTTTAACTGATTCTGGAATTGGCATACTCGCCTCACCTGTAGCTAATGCTAAAGCTACTGTTCCTGAATCTGCTCCAAAAGCAACACCTTTCGACATACGTGTATGCGAATCTCCACCAATAATGATGTCCCAATCACCAACAGTAATATCGTTTAATACTTTATGAATAACATCTGTCATTGGGAAATATTTCCCTTTTGGATCACGACCTGTAATTAAACCAAAATCGTTCATAAAACTCATTAATCTTGGAATGTTAGCTTTAGACTTATCATCCCATACAGAAGCTGTATGACAACCAGATTGGTATGCGCCATCAACGATTGGAGAGATAACTGTAGCAGCCATCATCTCTAATTCTTGAGAGGTCATTAATCCTGTAGTATCCTGAGAACCTACAATGTTTACTTCAGCACGAACGTAAGAACCAGCATGTAACGTAGCTCCTGAAGTTCCTACTGCATTTTTATTGAATATTTTCTCAACTGCAGTTAGACCTTGTCCTTCAATTGAAACTTCTTTTGAAGGCGCATATACCTGAGGTACGTCAATACCTAATACTTTACAAGCAAAGGTTTGTAGTTTTTTACCAAAAACAACAGCATATGATCCTCCCGCTTTCATAAACTCCATTTTTTGCGGCGTAAATGCAGCAGAAATATCTTTTAATTCTGTATTTCCATTATATAATTTTTTCTCTTTTGTATTAATAGTAAGTACTGTTCCTGTTTCAACAGAGAATTCTTGTTTTAATACAGGTTCTCCGTCTTTATCAACAATAGTATTGCCATCAGCATCTTTTTGCTTAACCCAGTTTTTAAGATCTAAACCGATACCTCCTGTTACACCAACCGTAGTTAAGAAAATTGGAGCAATACCATTAGTACCTGCAATTACTGGAGCAAAATTAATAAATGGAACATATTTGCTAAATGGAACACCTGTCCATAAAGCGACGTTATTTACACCTGACATTCTTGAAGAACCAACTCCCATTGTTCCTTTTTCTGCGATTAGCATAACACGCTTATCAGGATGTTGTTCTTTTAAAGCCAATAATTCATTTTGCATATCTTTATTATGCTCAAACATACATTGACCGTGTAACTCTCTATCTGACCTAGAGTGTGCATCTCCACCTGGGGATAATAAATCTGTTGATATATCACCAACACCAGCAATGTAAGTTACAACTTCTATCTTTTCATCTAACTCTGGAAGCTTAGTAAAAAACTCAGCTTTAGCGTAGCTTTCAATAATATCTTTTGCTATTTTACTACCGTCTTTAAAAGCATCTTCTAAACGATCTGTATCTGCTTCGTAAAGAAATACCTGTGTTTTTAAAACTTTAGCTGCTTTTTCCGCAATGGATTCGTCATTACTTAAAGCTAGGTCTAACAGCACATCAATTGAAGGTCCACCCTTCATGTGAGATAACTGCTCAAGCGCAAAATCAGTAGAAATTTCTGGAACTATAGATTCACCTAAAATTATCTCTTTTAAAAACTTAGCTTTTACACGAGCAGCACTTGTTGTACCAGGTAAAACATTATATATAAAAAAGTTTAGAGATTCGTCTCTATACTGGTTATTAGTATCTTTAATTTGCTCAATAATTGTACTAAGTAAATCTGCACCGTCTATTGGCTTAGGATGAAGACCTAAGACTTTTCTGTCTTCAATCTCTTTAAGGTAATCTTTATAAATGTTCATATAGTAGAGTTATTTCTTTTTAAAAAGGACACAAATCTACAAATTTTAAAGAGGATTTGAAAAATATGCAACAAAATAGGATAGCCTATAAAAACAATCTATAATTATATAATTTTTACTATAATTAATTAAGTATTTAACAAAAAACACCATCAATAATTAGTAATTTAACAATTACACGTTTCTAGAGCTATTATGAGTTTTGATTATTGAAATATATCTATCGTTAACAGGAGAAAAATCAATCTAAATTTGGGATTTAGAAATAATGACTTACAACAATATTTATGTTGCTCTCATCGAGATAAACAACCGAGTTAGTGTTTTCTAAAATAATTATAAACCTAAAAAAAAGTAATGATATCTGCGAATGTTTCAATACAGCTTCCCTCAATTAAGAAAAGTGCTCCACATCTTATAATTCATGAGGCTGCTGCCGAAGCGATTCCAAGTTTAGAAATAAGAAATATTAAAATTGTTCTTGTAAAGTTTTTAAATTTCATCTAAAACAAACTCTGAATAATCTTCTCATCAGTGACACCTTCAGCTTCCGCTTTGTAGTTTTTAATAATTCTGTGTCTTAGAATACCTGTAGCCACAGCTTGGACATCTTCTATATCTGGAGAAAATTTTCCGTTTGTTGCTGCATGTGTTTTCGCAGCTAAGATAAGGTTCTGCGACGCTCTTGGTCCCGCTCCCCAACCTACAAACTCTTTTACAATATCTGCAGCAGTATCTTCTTTAGGTCTTGTTTTACCAACTAAAGAAACGGCATATTCTATAACATTGTCTGCAACAGGAATACGACGAATGACATTCTGAAATTCAATAATTTCTTCAGCTGTAAATAACGAATTTACCGTCATTTTAACATCTGTAGTTGTTGCTTTAACAACATCTACTTCTTCTTGAAATGAAGGATATTCTAGATTAATAGCAAACATAAAACGGTCTAATTGTGCCTCTGGTAAAGGATAAGTTCCTTCTTGCTCAATTGGGTTTTGTGTTGCTAAAACAAAATAAGGTAAGCTTAATTTATACTGATGACCTGCAACAGTAACTGAGCGCTCTTGCATAGCTTCTAATAAAGCTGCTTGTGTTTTTGGAGGCGTTCTATTAATCTCATCTGCTAAAATAATATTAGAAAAGATAGGACCTTTTATAAATTTGAATTGTCTATTCTCATCTAAAATCTCACTCCCTAAAATATCACTTGGCATTAAATCTGGCGTAAACTGAATACGTTTAAAATTTAAACCTAAAGCTTGCGCAATGGTATTAACCATTAATGTTTTTGCTAAACCAGGTACACCAACCAAAAGTGAATGTCCACCAGAAAAGATTGAAATCAAAATCTGATTTACAACCTCATCTTGACCAATAATAACTTTGGCAACTTCTTCTTTTAGTGCAGCAAATTTTTTTACAAAATTTTCGATTTTAGCAACGTCAGACATAAACTATTATTTTTTTAACCAGTTACTTTGAAAATCACAATCTCTATACTCACCATTGATTTTAATGTAAGTTTCAGAAATTGTTTCTTTCTGCCATTTTTCTACAGCTTTAATTTGCTTGTCTTGTAACGCTAAATTTTTAATCTTTAAATAATCCTTAGCAAAGTCTGCTTCGTGATCATCTATACGGTCTGTAACGGTTAATATCTTAAATTTAATTCTGTTTATACGATCTTCATCTTGTAAAACTTCACTAATCTCACCATCCTTTAAATCTTGAATCTGAGAATAAAGCTCTGGCTCCATTCTTGTTAGTTCAAAATTAAAATCTTGTGTTGTAGGATTTGTTAGTTGTCCGCCTTCATATTTAGTTTCTTCTTCATCACTAAACTCTCTTGCCGCTTCAGCAAATGTTAGTGTTCCGTCAACAATCTTTTCTCTTACTTCTTTGATTTTATCATTTGCTTTTTTAATAGCATCTTGAGTTAACTCTGGACGCAATAAAATGTGTCTAACATCGTACTCTTGACCTCTAATTTTTTCTAACAATATAATATGGTAACCAAAATCTGTCGCAAAAGGCTCAGAAATTTCACCTTCTTGCATAGAGAAAGCAACTTCTCTAAATTCCTTCACCATTCTTGGCTGCTTTCTATTAAGCGTGTATTTTCCACCTGTTGGTTTAGATGCAGAATCTTCAGTGTAAAAAAGAACCTTAGTTGTAAAACTAGATCCATTTTCTTCTATATCAGTTTTAAATCCTTTTAGTTTATCAATAACAGCTTGCTTTGCTTCTTCTGTTACTTCAGGAATTACTACAATTTGTGCTAATTTTAATTCTGTACCAAACGTTGGACGTTCGTCTTTTGGAATATCATTAAAAAATGTACGAACCTCTTCTGGTGTTACTTCAATATCTCCAGTAATTTTAGCTTGCATTTCTTGAGCGAGATAATTGTTTTTATTTATCTCATACATCTCATCTCTTAAAGCTTTCTCAGAATCTTTTTTGTAGTACTCTAACATTTTATCCATGTCACCATTCAATTGACCTAATATGCCTTGAAATTGCTGATCAACACGAGACTGAATCTGTAATTCATTCACCAAAATACTATCTTGTATCGCTTGGTGCGCATACAATTTACTTTCTAGTAAACTACCAAAAAGCTCACATCTTGTTAAATCACCTAAATCTGCTCCTTGTGCTTTAAACTGCTCAATTTCTCTATCTAAATCAGATTCTAATAGAATAAAATCACCAACAACAGCGGCAACACCATCTGCTTTGATACGTGTCTTATTAGTAACACTATCTTTAACTTTTTCTACGACTGGTTTTTCGTCTTCAATAATCTCTTGAGCATTGATAAAACCGAAGGATATAAAGCAAACTAATAAGGTTGCTTTAGTTATAAATTTGGAATTGATTGTTTTTAATAGCATCTTTTGTAATATCATTTTCGAGTTGCTTGATGAGCTCTAATTTTCTCTTGTTTATAACAATTTTTTTAATCGATGAATTCACATAATTCAAAGGTGCATAATCGTTTTGAAGTCGCACGTCATTAACTTGCATCAAATATAGGTTTAATGAATCTTTGAGTTGTAAGAAATTAGTTTTTTTTAACAGTTGATTTTTATTCGTCTCTGTTATTATAGGAATTTTATCTGCTACACGATTCAGTTTTAACCAAAGTGAATCATTTAACGAGTAAGATATAAACTGAACAGAAATAGAGTCTAAATAACTCTTATCCTTTGCTTTAAAGCGTTTAAATCGTATTTTAATTGAATCTAAATTTACCGGATTTAATGGTAGACTTATATATCTAAACTGAATTAAGTTGTCGTTGAGTTTAAAGGATTCTTTATTAGCTTCATAAAACAATTGTGCCTCTTCTGGTTGTACTAGTGTATCAATGTTCTTTTTAACTAAACCTTCTAAATAAGCCTTGGTATATAAATCTACTTTATACTGTTCTACCAATTTAGAAAAACCGGTTTGTTTTTCTTCAGACAAATTAACCAATGCACCATCCATTAAAAGCAATTGTCTTGCCCAACGGTTTACATAAGCGTTAACCATTAACGTACTGTCCTCTTTTGTTGTCCCTTTTGGCACAATATCTTCGATATCTTCTTTATAGAGGTAAGACTCATTTACCCTAGCAATGGGTGTACGATTATCAGATTTTTTAAAAAAATCACAACTCGTAAAAAGTAAACTTATTAGTAATATGTATAACGTATGTTTCAAAAAGTGGCTTTTAGTTTCCTATTTTAGATTTAACAGTTTTTAGAACATCATCGTTTACTTCTACTTTAAAACGACTATACAAATCCTTAACCCAATTTGTTTCTAATACAGCTTGGTAATCATTAATAACGCGACCTTTAGCTTCTTCTAAAGTTTTAACTCTCGCTGGTAGTACTTCTTTTACTCTAATAATATGAAATGCTTCGTTATGATTATTATAAACATCCGAAAGTCCTTTTTTAACTTCAAAATTAGATGGTAAAACTGGATCGTTAACACTATAAATACCTTTAGTAAAAATAACATTCTCTTCGTCTCCTTTGTTTAAGGCCTCCTTTATTTCATCTTCAGACTTTCCTTTCTTCATTAATTTACGAAGCTTCTTTAAATTAGATTTATCTGATGACGTTGCAATAACAACATCTACTCTATCTGTCCATTTGTAATTAGCTTTGTTATCATTATAATATGCTTCTAAACCAAGAGTGTCCTTTGACGCCTTGTTCCAGATTTCCTTCTCCATTAAATCAAATAACAAAAGTCCATCTCTATATTCCTTTAAGATATTTGCATAATCTTTGTTCTCAACTTCTAAATTCTCTTCTCTATATTTAAAAATAGATGTTTCAAAAAAGCTCTTAAATTCTTTATCTACTATAGTTGCAAATGGCATTTTTTTATTCGAATATAGACGTTGTGAATTAAATAAGTGCTTTGCAAATGCCTCATAAGAGAAAGCTCTATCATTAATAGTAAAAACTGCTTCCGTTTTATTTAAATCTTCTGGTATTTCCCAAGCACGACTATAAAATTTCTCATTTAATATTTTAACAAAATATGCTTTAGCCTCTGAGTTATAATTGATTTTATACTTCTTCTTCAACTTAGCAACCATTGCTTCGTTAATTAACTTAGACCTTGAGTCCCTTTTAACACGTGCTACAAAATTTTCTTTTACATCCTCTAATGGCGCAATTGGTTCTAAATCTATTCGTTTTACAATGTGCCATCCATAATCTGTTTTAAAAGGCTTGCTAAAATCTCCATTATTCTTTAATCCAAATGCTTCATCTTCAAATTTAATAGAACTTAACTGACCACTTTTAAAAGGTGTTAATTTTCCGCCATTATTAGCAGAACTCTTATCCTCTGAAAACTGCTTTGCTAAAGCTTCAAAATTTTCACCTTGTTCTAACTTCTTGTAGATTGTATTGATTCGTTCTTCTGGATTTACTAAAGTATCTTTTGGAGACAAATTAATCATAATATGTGCTGCAGTAACTGTACCTCTAGAAGCACGTCTATCGTTTACTTTAACAACATGATAACCAAACTGTGTTCTAAATGGCATTGATATTTCGCCTGCAGGTGTATTAAAAGCGGCTGTTTCAAAATCATAAACCATTTTAAAGGCTGAAAAATATCCCAAGTCTTCTAAGAAAATAGTTTCTCCATTATGCATTTTTGCTTTAACTGTATCATAACCTTCTTTTAGAGCACGATTTCTCAATTCTAAAACTTGGTTATAAGCTGCAATAGTATCTTTTTCCGATGGGTCTAAGCGTACTAAAATGTGTGAAGCATTTATATCTATATTACTACGCTTGTAAGCTTCTTCAACTAACTCATCCGTTACTTTGTTCTCTGAGATGTAATTTTTAATAAGTTGCTTTTTATAGCGTGTAAACTCGCGTTGGTAGTTTTTATCTTCATTTAGCTTAAGACGTTTAGCTTCTTGAAGTTTTAATTGATATTCTGTAAATAAAGTTAAATAACCATCAATATCTTTTTGACTTTCGTCCTTTACTAAATCTAAGTTTTTATTATAAACTCTTAAAAATTCTGATGCCATAATTGGCTCACCACCTACTTTAAGTAGTACTTCATCTTTATCTTGAGAAAACGAAACGTTTAGCGCTAAAAGCACAACGAACAAACACTTGAATTTTAATGACTTCATTTAAACTAATTTTATTTTGAAACTTTTAATGTATGTGACTGTTTTTTCAAACTGAGCAAAAATAACATAAATAGCTAATTTAACAAGCCGTTTAAATTGCAATATTTTTATGATTACTGCTAGTTACGTAGTAAAAATCATACCAGTTTAACAACTCAGAAAGTTTAACGTTGATTTTAACAAATAAAACTATAAGAACGTCGATTAGTCCAAATAATTGCTAACACTTTTTTTACATTTGTTTAAAATCCCTCATAATGCAATACGTTACCGAAGTTCTTATTAAGAAGTCGATTTCAGAAGTTATAGAAAAACTAGACTCGACCGAAAACCTAAAGCATTGGCATAATGGTTTAGTGAGTACCGAACATATTTCTGGCACACCAAATGAACTTGGTGCAACTATGCGATTAAATTACAGCTTTGGCAAACGAACAATGCAAATCATTGAAACGGTTACTAAGCAAAACTTCCCTAATGAATTTCATGCATCATATACTACAGAAGGTGTGCGTAACATTCAGGAAAATTACTTTAAATCTACACAAGACAATTACACTCAGTGGACTTCTAAAAACGAATTTCAACCTACAAGTTTTAAAATGAGTGCAATGTTATTTTTTATGCCACGCGCATTTAAAAAACAAACAAAAACGTACTTAAATAATTTTAAAAACTTTGTTGAAAACGGAACTTCAATTCTTAAATCTGCCTAATTAAGACGATATATAATGCGACAATTAAAACTGATTTGGGATTTTAGAGGACCTGCTGCAGAAAAAACAGCGGAACACCATGTTATACATCTCAAGGAATATATTGCAATCAACAAACTAGATATTACAATTGTTGAAATGGAAACTATAAGCGATATGCATACCTTAGCTTATTTAGTAGTTGCCGAATCTGAAATGAAACCGATTAGAGATGCTTTAAAACCTCATCGTGGACAGGTTTATTCAGGAGAATAGATTGTTTATATTTCTCGTTATCTCAATATTTTTTTTCTAAAAAAGTCGTTTAATAAACGCTTGTATAAATCGTTTTGGAGGAACTGACAGTATTATTTTTAAGTCTTCAATTATAGTAGATTCTTCATCTAGAAATCTAAACACTGTTTTAATATTTGCTTTCTTAAACATAGAGGCAAACATTGCTGCACCTTCCCCATTATGATTTGCCAAAACATCTAAAAAAATTAAATCATAGAACCAGAATTTTGATTTTTTATGAAACTTAGATAAATCGTTTTTTGTCTTTAAAAATGCAACAACTTCTTTAGTCTTTTTTGATGTATTTTTAAACGTATAGCCTGTACTAGCTTTTGTCCAGCCACCCGCTGTCCCTATATTTAAAACATGCTGAGAATTTATGTTCTTAAATTTAAAGGATGTCATTGGTATATTTCCCTTTTCTACTTCTACAATGGTGTAATCTGATATGTTTTTATTTTCTAAATATAATTTTATAGCATCTTCATATTCAGAATGTTGCAATAAGTCTTTTGAAAACAAGGTATACTCAAACAACGCAGTCCTTCTAGTAACAGGTAAAACATACATAAAGCATGTATTATCATTCTGTTCTACTGAAAAATCCATGAATGTGGCTTTAGAATCATCAAATACATCTTCCTGCACTTTCACAAACCAACCAACAAAATGCTGATGTATTAATGGATATTTATCTTGAGATTTATAGACTTCAGCATTTGGTAAACTATTAAAAAGTTTTAATCCTAAATACCGCCCTTTTGAAGTAATTATTTGAACCTCATTCTTTAATTCTGAAAAGCTATTAATTGTATCTTCAATAAAAGTGAAATTAGATTTTGCATTGATGCTTTCCCAAAGTGAATTGTAAAAAGCTTCACTCCTTATCATTTTATATTTATAAGGTGCAATGGGTATTGTTTTAGAAAATTGTGCACTTCCAAAATAAATATTCGACCATGTTTTGGTTACAACCTCATCCCATTCACCTTCGTTTTCTTCCCAAAAACACCAAGTTCTATCGTTTCCTTTGTTTTTAGATTTATCAATGATTAAAATTGATTTATCATCAAAAAACGAATCATTAGCCATACGAGAAGCCAACATTAAACCTGCTGCTCCTGCTCCTAAAATTATGTAATCGTATGTAACCAAGATTATGATATAGAATTTGAAATGTAAAATTAGCCAACGCCTTACGCAAAATCTAATATTTTACACAAAAAAAACAGCATCTCTCAATGCTGTTTTCAATTTTATAAAAATAAGATTAATCTTTTATTAACGTGAGTAATTTGGAGCTTCCTTTGTAATGGTTACATCATGAGGATGGCTTTCATTAATACCAGAACTTGTAATTTTAACAAAGCGTCCTGTTTCTTTTAGAGTGGCTACATCTTTTGCTCCACAATAACCCATTCCTGCTCTAAGTCCACCAATAAATTGGTGAATACTTTCTTCTAATTCTCCTTTGTAAGGTACACGACCTACAATACCTTCTGGCACTAATTTTTTAATATCATCTTCTACATCTTGAAAATAACGGTCTTTACTTCCTTGCTTCATGGCTTCAACAGAACCCATTCCTCTGTAAGATTTAAATTTTCGGCCTTCGTATATAATCGTCTCTCCTGGACTTTCTTTTGTTCCTGCTAACAGAGAACCTAACATTACCGTATCTGCACCAGCAGCAATGGCTTTAGGTATATCACCTGTATAACGAATTCCTCCATCTGCAATTACTGGAACTCCCGTACCTTTTATAGCTGCTGCAACTTCTAATACTGCAGAAAACTGAGGAAAACCAACACCTGCTACTACTCTTGTGGTACAAATAGAACCTGGACCAATACCTACTTTTACAGCATCCGCTCCTGCTTCTACTAAATATTTTGCCGCTTCTCCTGTTGCAATGTTTCCAACAATAACGTCTAGTTTAGGGAATTTCTTCTTTATTTCTTTCAAAACCATTACCACACCTTTGGTATGTCCATGAGCTGTATCTATAATTACAGCATCTACACCAGCTTTTACTAAAGCAGAAGCTCTTTCTACAGCATCACCTGTTACACCAATGGCAGCAGCAACACGTAATCTTCCGTAAGTATCTTTGTTTGCATTTGGTTTTTGAGTCACCTTAGTGATATCTCTAAAGGTAATTAGTCCTTTTAAAATATAATTATCATCAACGATAAGTAATTTTTCAATCTTGTTTTGTTGAAGAATTTTTTCAGCATCTTTTAAAGATGTACCAACTGCAGCTGTAACTAAATTTTCTTTAGTCATTACTTCTACTATCGGTTTTGCATTTTCATGCTCAAAACGTAAATCTCTATTGGTTACAATACCTGTTAATTTTCCGTTTTCATCTACAATAGGTATTCCACCAATGCCATGCTCTGCCATATTAGACTTCGCATCAAAAACTGTAGCTGTTAATGGCAATGTCACAGGGTCTATAATCATACCGCTTTCTGCACGCTTTACGCGACGCACTTTATCAGCTTGCTGATCAATAGTCATGTTTTTATGCAACACACCAATACCGCCTTCTTGTGCCATGGCAATTGCCATTTTACTTTCAGTAACAGTATCCATTGCTGCGGAAATCACAGGAATGTTGATTGTAATGTTTTTTGTAAATTTTGTTTGAATATTAACTTCTCTAGGAAGAACTTCAGAAAATGCTGGAACTAAGAGTACGTCATCGTAAGTAAGACCTTCTCCAACAATTTTATTTTCGTGTGCTGTCATGGCAATTAAGATATAATTGCATACAAAGATACATCTTATTTTTCTTAATGAGAAAATAAAAACACCACAACTAATACGATTACTTTAAGCGGCAGAAAAACAGAAACTAATTATGTGCTTTGCAATAAACTCTAAGCCTTTCTATGGCAAAATTATAGCGGTTTTCGGCAAGTGTCATATCACCTATAAACCTGATTTTTTTAGGAACAACTAAACGATAAAACCATTTCCCTTTTGCTATTTTTTCAATTTGTTTTAGCTTTTGGCAGTTAAGTATAGAAATTTTTACAATTTAACTTCCAATGTTACATACCAGTTACGAGGTGCAGATGGAATAATTCCTGGTCCAGGGTAACCTGTTGCTCTTCTTGTAAAATAAGCATTATCGAGTAAGTTATTAACTCCTGTTTCTAATTTGAAAATTTTATAAGCGTAAGATAACGATAAATCCAATATATCATATTCGGGAATTTCACCAATTACACCACTTAAATTTGAGTCTATAGAATTAGTAGCATCTGTAAATTGACTTCCTAAATAAGTGTATTGCATATTTGCCATTAGGTTTTTATAACCGAATCGCAATCCTGTTTTTAGGTTTAAGTCTGGCACAAATTCTACTTCATTACCTTCAATTCCTACTTGATCTGAATTGGTATATTCTGATTTAATAACTGATGTATTTACAAAATAATTTAAGCTGAAGTCATTATTCATTTTGAATATTTTCTTCAAGTTAAAATCAAACAAAGACTCAACTCCATACATAACTGCGTCACCAATATTTCCACGCTCGCTGACTACACGACCATCATCTAACCCTTTCTGTACAAATCCGATTCTTCTATTGTAAAATAATGCGAATGCACCTACATCATAAGATACAATACTTTTAAAATTACCACGTAAACCTAAATCAATAGTAAATCCTTCTTCATCTGTAATATTAGGATTGATAGCAAAAGCAGGATTGATAATATTTATATCAGAAAAAGTTACTGATCGGTAATTTTGAGAAATATTTCCATAAGCCTCTAAACTTGTACTTGGTTTGTAGCTTAATCCTAAGCCTAGCAACACAAAATTACGTTCGAAATCTCGATTATCTTCCACAGTTTCCTCAAAGATGACGTTACCAGCCGCATCTGTATTGATACGCTTATAAAAACCATCACTTTCTGTTTTAATATATTCGAATCTAAAACCTGGTGTAACAGAAAACTTATCGTTTAGGTAAAAAATATTTTCGCCAAATACGGCAACGTTTAAATTAGGGAAATCAAATTGAGATTGATCCGAATAATTTGGAAACTCGTCTGTTCTAATATTAAAGTCTGCTTCTACACCATCAGAACCTGGACCTTGTTGCTGGCTGTTATTTGCATTATAAAACTTGGAACCTATTAAAAATGTCGCATTTTTATTAAAAACCTGATATTTACTCAATATCCGTGTTTCAAAACCATAATTATTAAAATCACCTTTTATTAAATCTCGTTCTTCACCAGGATCCAATTGGTCTACTCTATTAGTTCTAAAACCAAGGGCATCTCTTGAAGCATTTAACCCAAAAAAATTGAAGGTGAAATTGGTGTTTTCAGAAAATTGATGTGAGAATTTAAGATTATACAATAACCAATCGACTTCAAACCAATTTCGAGCTCTATTACTTTGATAAGGGTCATCGTTAAACATATCGTCAGTTAATCCGCCAGCTTGCTGTGCTAAGTAATTTAAATACGTTACTTCACCCGTTAATGCTGTATTATCATTAAATTGATAACCAATATGCGCATAGACGTTTTTAGATTCGAATTCTGAATTTGATCTAAAACCATCTCCTTTTTTATAATTAAAAAACGTATAATAACTCCATTTACCTTTTGTACCACTAAGGCTTGTAAAATTAGTGTATAAACCGAAACTCCCTAAAGTGTTTCTAGTTACTAGTTCAATAGGTTTATTGGGATTTGGTTCTTTCATTACAAAATTAATAAGTCCTCCAAACTGTGTGCCGTATTGCAGAGAAGCTGCACCACGGATTACTTGAATCTGTTTTAGCCCTTCCGTTGCAGGAGAATAATAACTCTCTGGATATCCTAATACATCAGCACTGATATCGTAACCATTTTGTCTCGTATTAAAATTTGCTGTTCGATTGGGATCTAAACCTCGACCACCAATATTTAGTTGCAATCCTGCATCATCGTTTTGATAAATATTTAAACCAGCAACTTGACTATAAATTTGCCTAGCGTTATTAGTTGCTAAATTTGCCATAGATTGTTCTACCAAAACAACTTCTGTTTTTTTACCTGCATAAATAGCTGTTTCTTCAACGTCACTTAACCTACTTAATTCAAAAACTTTATCTTTCCTTGCTGTAATCTCAACTGCTGTTAATTCTTCTCCTATCGCCTCCAATTGTTGATATAAAACCACATCAGCTTCAACAATTATTTCTACTTCTATAATTTGAAATTCATAAGAAAAGAATACCAACTTTAATTTCTCTTTTTTTGTGGTAAACTCATAATAACCTGTAGCATTTGTTTTAGCCAACAAGCCTGAAATCTTATCATAAATCTCCACATTATTTATGGGTTGTTGAGTTGCCTTGTTCTTTATAATACCAGACACCTTTTGCTGTCCATTTAGCGTAAATGCCGTTATTATAATTATTATAAGTAAACTATAGTCCTTTAATTTCATCCTTAAATGGTAAAATCCAATTTTTAGTTTTTAATGATTCTGTTTGTTTTAGTAAATCTACTTTAGGATTTATAAAACGTTCGCTTGAGCGACCGTTGAGAGCCACATAGCTATCAACGTAAATTTCAATATTTTTATGACCTTGAGCTAAGAAATGTTGCTCTAAGTACTTAGCATATTCAAGAATAAAATCGGGCTGTGAACTCATTTGTTTTTCTTGAAACGGTGTTAAAAAATCTGAATTGTTTACGGAAAATGAATGACCCGTTTCAGCGTTAACAATTTTAAATTCTGCATAACCTGCTTTTTCCATTAGCATCACGCGCCAAGAAAAGCGGTAACCTTCCTCTGTCCAAAACAATTCGTTTGGATACAATACATAACGAAACGGTAAAAGTAATTGAATAGTAAAAAACAAACCTAATATTGGCAGAATTATCTTTTCATTTGAAACCTTATAGCTTAAATTTTCTAAGTTTGAAGCTTTCAATTTAAAAAAACTAAATAGTCCTCTAATTACATTTAGAATACGCTCATGAACTCCATAATCAAAGAAAATTAAGGTACCAACAATCATCACATATGGAAACATACCAATTGGAAACAGTACTCTTGTAAATACATGAAAGAATACGACTAACACAAAAGCAAAAATTCGTGTTCGCTTATAAAGTAATAAAAATGGGATAGTTAAATCGTATAACATACCAGACCAACTCATTGCAATATGAAACCACTCTTGCTGCATTAGACTTTGGCCAATAAAAGGTAAATCGTACTTTGAAGGCAACCATATTTTTAAAGGCATTGCCTTAAACAACCAATCACTGTTTATCTTAGCTAAACCTGCATAAACGTACACAATACCTAGAAGTAACTTTATACAATCAATAGTCCACTTAGGGATTTGGTTATATTGTTTTTTTCTAATAAAAGCATCTATTGAAAAATAAGTATTAGCTGGTAAAAAGCACATTAAAAAACTCAATACACTTATAAAATAATAGTGATTAAGATAAGTGGTTTTATCCATCAATTCTATATAAGTAAAACTTAAAAAGAATGTGATTATTGCAATTCTATACTTAAACCCTAAGGCTACAAAAAGTGCTGATAATCCACAGATAAAAAAAATGAGATAGCTATAAACACCTATAGGTTTTATAAATTCTAAGCCATAATAAGAGAAGTGAAATTTTGGTTCTAAATACAATTTTTCAATCCAACCGTAAGACCAAAACCTTATGATACTCGCTAACATCATAATACCAAAACCTATTCTAAACACAGACAAAGGAGCTGCATTAGTTTGGATATTTAAATATGTTGTTAGTTTATTTGGCATAAAGCAAAAAAAAGGACTCTCATTGAAGAGAATCCTTTTGAAATTTTTTAGTTTTTTCTAATCACCATCTGCATCTACATAATCAACGCTAATATTAATGGCTTGTAACATATCTACTTTTAAAAGCACAACTGCCATTTGCAAAGCATCAAATGTTTCTGTCATTTTAGTATTATCGCTATTAATCTGGTTGGTGAAACTATCATCTAAACTGTCTATATTAGCCTGAGCGGTATCAAACTGATCGTTAATTAAGACGCTTAAGTCTTCACCATTTTTTATAGTATTTAAATAATCTAAATACGAAGCTAAACTTTCGTCAGTGACATTACTAGTATAAGCTTTTCCATTAAAAAAGTCTTTAACTGCACCCATAGCTTCTGTTGCTAATGCTTTAGAAACATCGTTTCTATAATAGCCTTCAACCTTTTCTGGTAAAGGTGTGGTTGAGAAATTACCTGCTGGTATTCCTATTTTATTAGCTCTTAACCCTTTTTCATAATAGTAAATAAAGTCATTTACCAACTTATTTAAAGAACCAGTTACTGTATTATTGGTGTTATTAATAAATGTTTGTCTGTAAGTTGACCAGTTAGAAGTCACGTCTTGAGTTAACGCTTTCATCTGATTAGTTAAGTCTGAAGCGTACGTCAAATATTTAGACGCTTCTGTATTTGTAGTGTAAAACTCTAATATATCTGCATCGTCATCTGCTAAACCATATAACATATAATCTAAAGCCGGAAAGCCAACAGCATCATTATTGTTAACATTAGTTAAATCATAACTCTGAGATTCAATATTACTTTGAATATCAGAAACATTAGTTGGATAGATATTCATTTGAAAAGCGAAGTTAATTTCTTCTGCTCTACCAATATTAAACATTTCAGCATATTGCCAAACCTTGTAAGCATTGTACCAAGATGTTCTAAACTCATTAAGAGTTGTTTGATTTGGTGTAGTAACGAAAGCATCTTTTTTAACAACCAAGTCTGCAAGTAGCGTATTTAAATCATCATAAATAGGAACTATTATATTATCTGCCCAATTGGTTAACAATGCTGTTCTATCAAAATTATCGCTAGTATTACCAGAGCCATCATCTGAAGAACTACAAGCTAAGGCTATAAAAACGAATGCGATAAGAACTAGTACTTTCTTAAACATAATTATTTTTTTATTGGTTGCAAAGATAAATAAGCATAAGCTTTCTACCTAAAGAAAGTTTATGCTTATAATTAATTTCTATAATATTAACTTCCAGCTTGCTCAACTGTAAAATTAAAACGCGAAGCAATATCTTCAGATATACTATCTAATGTCTCAGAAGTTACATCCCAAAACCCATTTGCTGTCATTAATTCCGAAACAAAGGCATCAACCTCAGATTTAGTAAAGTATGGACTTGAAGTTCCTGGTTGACGCGTAAATTGTAAACTGTATACAAATCCAAAACCTTCAGATAAATCGTGAAAAGCACTTCCGTAATCTGTACCTAAGTTAGTTTTACCTTGTTGTAAATAATATACAGCTCTAATAGCAATAATTTCAGAAATTTTTTCTCTGATAATTTCTGCTTGTTGATCTCTAACAGTATAGTTTTTTGATACAATTGCTGCTCTACCTAACTTAAATGCATTATAAATATCATCAGCAATACCTGCAAAATCTTCATCATCTTCTACACGAGATAAATACTTATTTAAAAAGCTATCTTGATTTAATTGTGGTGCTAAAGCATCATCAGTACCATACAGGTAACCAAAAGCTTCGTCCCACTTGTGCTCCATTGTTGTATAATTATTAGAACCATCTAATACATCACTGTCATTATTAGTTATATTGTCACCAGCGTCTAAAACTGAAGGACTTAAATAATTATTAAGTATTTGGTCTGCAATTAATGCACCAATTAAAGATTTATTAATAGCTTGGTTATATTCTAAACCTTTTGAATTTACATAGCGAATAGATCCTCCACCAGCTTCTTGTATTTGACCTGCTGTACCAGATACTGCAATAGTATTCCAATTAGGAAACACGTCATTAACTTGATTAGCTATCCAGCCATCAAGCTCTGATTTAATAGCATTTCCATCTGTTGTGTTTGCCGAAAAATAGTCATTAGATGCAGCTGTTTTACTTCTAATATCTTTTCCTGAAGTATTTAATTCACTTGTAGAAAAATAATCGCCTGTATTAGTAAACATACCATCTAATTCCACTTCTGTTTTAGTATTATCGCTTAATGCTGACACAAATTCTACTCCCATTAAAATACGTGATGTTTGACCACCATAATTTACAGTTGTAACTCCATTTCTTTCAAATTGATATGTGGCAGGCGCAACAACTTGCGACCCTGAACTTCCGTTGTCATCATCACTAGAACATGAGGTTAACATGCTTCCTACTATAAATAAACTTAATACTAATTTTTTCATTTTTGGCTGGTTTATTATTCTTATTTAGACTTGATATGAATTGTTTTTCATTTAAAGCTGCAAATTTATAACAGAATAGTAATTACACAAAGTTTATTTAGATTAATTTTAAATAAACTTTGTAATTAAACTGAAATGCAATAAAAAATAATGAAATATTTGTTTATTCAAAGAAGTAAAAAATTGACTACCAGTCAAATAAGAACAGCCTCAATAAGAAATAAGATATTAATGATACTTTGAGAAAATTTTAGTCGCCTCATTATGCGAACTCTCAAAACACATAGCATTAAGATTATGTGCCTTCTTTTGTGTGAAATACGAAAGCATCTTTTCAGTTGGCATATTACCCGTTAAAACATCTTTAGCCATTGGACAACCACCATAACCCTGTATAGCACCATCAAAACGTCGACAACCAGCTTGGTACGCTGCATCAATTTTCTCAAACCAACTTGATGGTGTAGTGTGCAGATGTGCTCCGAATTCGATATTAGAATACGTAGGAATTAAATTTGAAAATAAATAATTAATATTATCTGGATCAGAGCTTCCAATGGTATCACTAAGTGATAAAATTTTAACGCCCATATTAGATAAACGTTCTGTCCACTCACCTACAATATCTACATTCCAAGGGTCGCCATAAGGATTGCCAAATCCCATAGATATATAAACTACCACTTCTTTATTGCTTTTATCTGCAATTTCTAATATTTCAGAAAGTGTAACAACAGATTGTGCAATAGTTTTATGCGTGTTACGCATTTGAAAGTTCTCAGAAATGGAAAACGGAAAGCCTAAATAATCAATTTCAGAATGTTTTGAAGCGTCTGTTGCACCTCGAGTATTAGCAATAATAGCCAATAGTTTACTTTCGGTTTTACTTAAATCTAATTGTGCTAAAACTTCAGCTGTATCTACCATTTGCGGAATCGCTTTTGGAGATACAAAACTTCCAAAATCAATAGTATCAAAACCAACACGAAGTAAAGATTGAATGTATTGTACCTTCTTTTCTGTTGGTATAAACTCCTTAATGCCTTGCATAGCATCTCTCGGACATTCTATTATTTTAACGGCTTTATTCATTGGTTCAAATATACGGTTTAGTCTTTCGATTTAAAAACAATACTTAAGAATTGAATAGTGCTTCACCCAAAAATCCTAACCAAATAGCAAAACCTGAAATTCCACCAACTAATCCTGAAACTATAAATGTAAATCGGTATTTAATTGGAATGATTTTAAAAACTACATAACAAGAAATGAGTAGTCCAATCATTAAAGCAATCGTTGGAATAATCTATTCATTAAGCCCCAAATATCTAGAAATCCTGAATTCATCTGTATGAAAATTTGATTTAGAATATAGCATTGACCCATAAATAGCTGTTATAAAATTAAAAACTTCACGCAAGACAAATAATGACATAAAAACAGCTAACCAATCCACAAGTTTAAATTGGTCTTTCCTTGTTTTCCGTCTTAAAAACAAAATAAATAAACCTATACAACTTGTGAGTAATGTTTGTGCAGGACCACCAATGGTAATCCATAAATCATGAATTTCATTTCTTGGATATCTATCTTTTATAATTAAATTATTCTCTTCTATTTTTAATTTTAAATCATTAGTCCAGTTTTCGTAATTTTCAAGCTTATATTTTTTTATTAAGTTTTCAATTTCTTTTACATTTTCATCTTCATAATAGCCCTTTTCAAAAAAACTCATACTACCATAATTCAGCTTTGTTTCGTAACCAAAATATTCTGCAACCGTTATATGTCCAAATTCGTGAGAAAGTGTTCCTATAATTGTAAATAGAATAAAAGAACAGAAAATAATAATTGAAAACTTAGGAAGAAAATTAAATTTTAGCATGTTACTAAGTTAGAATAAAAACTGCAATCCCAACAAAAACAACAATCTGCAGCCATTTTAATACTAAACCTGAGTTTTTATGATTTAGAGTAAAGGTTTTAATCTTACCTGCTAATAAGGCAATAGAAGAAAAGACAAGAAACGAAACCAACATAAAAATACCTCCCAAAATATAAAACTGAATTACCGTACTCATTGTTTCACTAAACAAAAATCCTGGGAAAAATGCCAAAAAGAAAATCATAACTTTAGGATTGAGTACATTCATGAAAAAACCTTGAACAAATAATTGTTTCAAACTTTTCTTAGGAATAACATCTGAATTTAAACTAATAGCTGCATCAGATTTAAAGACTTTATAAGCGAGGAAAAGAAGATAGCATGCACCTAAAAGTTTAATACCAAAGAATAAATTTTCATTAGCACTTATAACTGCAGAAACACCAAAAGCTAGTAACGTAGTATGGACTATACAGCCTGTAATTAATCCACAAACAGTTGCTAAGCCATAAGATTTACCATTGCTAATACTTTGTACTAAAACATAAATATTATCTGGTCCAGGCGAAATAGCCAAAACTGATGTCGCTAATGCAAATGATATGAGTATGTCGTAATTCAGGATATTTAGAGTGTGGTTTTTAAATTACGTTAAATCTAACTAATAGTTTACTTCAACAATGCCTTATTAATTTGTTTTATAAGAGAAGGACCTTCATAAATAAAACCAGTATAGACCTGCACTAAATCTGCACCTGCTGCAATCTTTTCTAAAGCATCTTCTGCAGAGTGAATACCTCCTACTCCAATAATAGGGAATGCTTTATTGCTTTTATTTGCTAAATACTGAATTACTTTGATAGACTTCTCCTTAATTGGTTGTCCGCTTAAACCACCATTGCCTATTTCGGTAAGTCGAGCATCACTTGCTTTTAAACCTGTTCTGTCAATAGATGTATTGCTAGCAATAACGCCATCGAGATTAGTTTCTGCAATTAGTTCTATAATTTCATCTAACTGAACGTCGTTAAGATCTGGTGCGATTTTAAGCAGAATAGGTTTCTGTTTATTAAATGTAGTATTGGCTTTTTGCACACTAGAAATCAACTCTAATAAATAATCTTTATCGTTTAATTTAGCATGGCTACCAACATTTGGGCAACTAACATTCAGCACAAAATAATCTACATAAGGGTGTAAAGCATTAAAACATTCTAGATAATCTTTAGTATAATCCTCCGGAAGCGTTTGTGTGTTTTTCCCAATGTTTCCGCCAATAATTAATTGGCCTTTATTCTTTTTAAGTTGTGTAATAGCAGCTTCTAGACCGTCATTATTAAAACCCATTCGGTTTATGATGCCTTTATCTGCTTTTAGCCTAAATAAACGTTGTTTTGGGTTTCCTTCTTGAGCCTTAGGTGTTACAGTTCCTATTTCTATAAAACCAAAACCGAAGTTTGCTAGGTCATTATATAAAACCGCATTTTTATCGAAACCTGCCGCTAAACCCACCGGATTTTTAAATTTTAATCCAAATAGCTCTCGTTCTAGTCGTTTGTCTTCAACCACATATAAGGATTTAAAGAGACTCCTAATACCTGGAATTTTAGATAAAGTTCTAATTAAAGAAAACGTAAAGTAATGAACCTTCTCTGGATCAAAACAAAATAAAATAGGTCTAATTATAGCTTTATACATAGTACTGATTTAGCAATGCAAAAATACACATCTCTTCTCTATTAAGGAAGTATTAATTTTTTTCATAAACTGTCCATTATCATTTTTAGAACTTTCTAATTTGATTAACTTTGAAATCAGAACCAAAACAAAATTATCATGAAAAAAATTATTGTCCCAGTAGATTTCTCAGAGTATTCTGAATATGCTCTAGAAACAGCAGCAGCTTTAGCAAAACAACATCAATCAGAATTGATTGTAATGCATATGTTAGAAATGTCTGAATCTATTATATCATCTAGCAGCGATAAACGTGGTGAAGAAAATGCATTTATGCTTATGGTGGCTAACAAAAAGTTTGAAGCTTTTTTAGATAAGCCTTACTTAGAAGATGTTAATGTAACTGCTTTAGTGAAATATCATAAAGTTTTAAAAGAAGTTGCAAAAGTTGCACTTGAAGAAAAAGCAGATATAATTGTAATGGGTTCTAGAGGTCATAGTGATCATGATGGTATCTTTACAGGATCTAACACAGAAAAAGTAGTACGTTACAGTGAAACACCTGTTTTAGTCGTAAAATCGCCATTAAAAGTTGTAGACTTTAATCATATTGTTTTAGCATGTGATTTCTCAGAAGAAAGTGTGCCTGCTGTTAAAAAAGCGATAGAGTTACTAGACAAATTAGGTAAGAAAACAACTTTATTAAATATAAACGCTCCAACTTTAGGCTTTTTAAGTACTGATGAAATAGATGAAAAAATTTCAGATTTTTTAGAATTAGCCAAATTAAATGCCTCTGACTTAAATATTGGTCGTATTTCTGATCATAATGTAGAAGATGGAGTTTTAAGTTTTGCAAGAAGAGAAAATGCAGATGCTGTATCTATGATTACACACGGAAGAAAGGGATTAAGCCACTTCTTTGGTGGTAGTATTTCTGAAGATGTTGTTAACCACAGTAAGCTTCCAGTAATTACATTTAAACTTTAATATAAAGACTAAATTTATGCAGCATATTATAGATCGTTTTATAAGTTACATTACTATAGACACAGAGTCTGACCCAAATTCTGAAACTACACCAAGCACAGCAAAACAATGGGATTTGGCTAATATATTAGTTGAAGAACTTAAGGCAATTGGTCTTAGTGATGTTACTATTGACGACAATGCATACATTATGGCAACATTACCTAGTAACGTTGATCATGAGGTACCAACCATTGGTTTTATTTCGCATTTTGATACATCACCAGATTTTACAGGTGCTAATATAAAGCCTCAAATTGTTGAGAATTATGATGGCAAAGACATCATCCTTAATGCTGAACAAGACATTGTATTATCTCCAGATTATTTTGAAGATTTATTAATGTACAAAGGTCAAACGTTAATTACAACGGATGGTACTACCCTTTTGGGTGCAGATGACAAAGCCGGAATTACGGAAATAGTCACTGCTATGGAATACCTTATTAATCATCCCGAAATTAAACACGGAACGATTAAAGTTGGTTTTACACCAGATGAAGAAATTGGCAGAGGTGCTCATAAATTTGATGTTGAAAAATTTGGTGCAGAATGGGCTTACACCATGGATGGTAGTCAAGTTGGCGAACTAGAATATGAAAACTTTAATGCTGCAGGTGCAAAAATTACTGTAAAGGGTAAAATTGTACATCCTGGTTATGCTAAAGGAAAGATGATTAACTCTATGTATTATGCTTCAGAGTTTATTAATATTCTTCCAAGATTAGAAACACCTGAACGTACAGAAGGTTACGAAGGCTTTTTCCATTTACATAATATGGAAGGTGAAGTTGAAGAAACAACACTTCAGTACATAATTAGAGATCACGACAAAGATAAGTTTGAAGCTCGTAAAGCTTTAATGCAAAAGATTGTTGATGATTTAAACGCTAAATACGAAAGTGAAGTTTTTAAACTCGAATTGAAGGATCAATACTTCAACATGAAAGAAAAAGTAGAACCTGTAATGCATATTGTAGATATTGCAGAAGAAGCTATGAAAGCTGTTGGTGTTACACCATTAATAAAAGCTATAAGAGGTGGAACTGACGGTTCCCAACTCTCTTATATGGGTTTACCTTGTCCTAATATTTTTGCAGGAGGCCACAACTTCCATGGTCGTTATGAATATGTCCCAGTAGAAAGTATACAGAAAGCTGTAGAGGTTATTGTAAAAATTGCAGAACTTACAGCGATTAAAAAGTAATTTTTAGTCACTATTATATTTAAGGAAGCAGTAAACTATACTTTTAGTTTACTGCTTTCTTTTTTCTTCTTAGATTTAAAACTCAGAATTGTTTTTATTTTCAATTTTAAACAAACAGTATGACTACAACACCAAAACATGATGAACGCGTAGCAAATCTAACTTTTGCTTCAGTATATCCACATTACTTGACCAAAGTTGAAAAAAAAGGAAGAACAAAGGCCGAATTACATTTAGTAATTGAATGGCTTACTAGTTTTAATGATAATAAATTGCAAGAACTCATAGACGATAAAGTAACTTTTAAAACTTTTTTTGAAAAAGCAAAACTAAACCCAAACGCCAAACTAATTAAAGGTGTTATCTGTGGTTATAGAATTGAAGATATTGAAACACAATTAACAAGAGAAGTAAGATATTTAGACAAACTAGTGGATGAATTATCTAAAGGACGTAAAATGGAAAAGATATTGCGTACTACTTAAATTTTAGAGCAAGAAGCAATATGAAAGACCATAGTCTAACGAACAAAATCATAATACATGACTAACATTGAAATCATAAACAAGCTGAAGTCATCCATTTTTAAAGATGAAGATAACGAAGACTATTCATTAAATTTTAAAGACGGGTTAACTACTGCAGAGATTAACGAACTGGCTAAATCTTTTCCTAATAAAAAAATTGATGATGAGCTAATTGAAATCCTAAAAGAGACAAGCGGTTGGGAAGATTATGGTTTAGACCAAATAGATTTTACATCTATAGGAGCATTCGGATTTACAGAATTATCTCCTAATTCCGTTACATTAGGACATGATGGTTTTGGAAATCATTGGATTTTAGATATTTTAAATGATGGCGCTTTAGGCTTTGTATATTATGCTTGCCATGATCCTGCTGTTTTTCTAAAATATGCAGATAATTTAAATGACTTTTTAAAAAGCATGTTAGAATTTCACCAATCACCAACAGAAAATTATCTAAATGAAATTCATGATAAAACAGTGTATGATGTATGGAAAAGCGACAAGAACCTGTTTGATAAAATTGATTTTGTACATGCCAATAAAGCCTATATCCCATTTTTAAATGAGTTTGAAGGTAATGATTGGGTTATAGCGGATTTAAGAAATGCAAAAAACAAAGATGGGTTTGCTTGGGGAAAATTTGGACCTAATAATTTAACAAAACGTCATCCTCAAGAATTAATTTGGGTAATTAAAAAGAAGAAAAAAGGCTTTTTTGAAAAGCTATTTGGCTATTAATTAATAGAAAAATCGACCAAACAATAATCAAAATCACAAGGTATTAAACAACAGTTTCACCACCTGCAACAACAAAAAAATCTTATATTTATGAAAAACATCTTTTGCATTCTTTTTTCAATTATTAGTATTTCGTCTTTTGGTCAAGATATAGATATTAATATTCAAACAGGAGATTTTTATAGGGATAAAATGATAAACACTACGCTATCATTTTCCGAAAGCGATAATAATGGTGGGATAATAGCAGTAAGAAATGCAGAAGCAACTCTTACCTCTAACCCTTACCCAAAAGAATATTTTATAGAGCATTATGATAAAAACCTAAAACTAATTAAGGAGATAACTATTACTAATGACAACATGAGTCAGTTTAAAGGATTAATGATTAAAAACGGTAAAATTAATCTCATTGAATTTGAATATGATAAAGAGAATATGCGTATCAATGTAAATATTCTTGAATCAAACATTGATGATTTAAAATTCGAAAAAAAGTTATTAATCTCTTTAAATCAAGATAACTTTAAAGCATACTTTGGTAGTTCTGGTTTAGATTTTTTGAATAATGAATTTAAATTTATCAATAAGAATCCAATTGGACATATAATCTTTTCTGAGAAAAAAGAATTCTTTACAATTCAATTTGATCATATTGAAAAGAAGAATAATGTTCATTATTTTTTAGTATATAACTCTAATTTTGAAAAAGAATATGAAGTAAAGCATTGGAATAAAAACCAATATACCGATTTCAATAATATTAAACTAAGTGATTATGACGGAACCCTATTCTTTCTGCAAAAAGTTTTTGAAAACAATTCTCAACGAACAGAAAAAAACGGAAAAACGAATTATCATTATGAATTATTTAAATACAACGCATTAGCAAATACCCAAATTAATATAAAAGAAGATACAAAATTCATTAGCTCCCTATTTATACTTCCAAAAATAAACGATGTAAGTTTAGTTGGTTTTTACAGTTCTAAAGACGATAGCTATATAGAAGGAATATGTCATTATAATATAAACTTAAATGATTTAAAAACGAAAGAAAAATCTTTTGAACCACTTTCAAAACAATTCTTTATTGATAAATACAAAAAAGGAATAAGCGAAAAATCTAAAAAATTAAGAAATTTAAAAGTTATAAACTTAATAATAGACAAGGCAGAAAACATTATAATCAGTGCTGAAGAATATACTTTAGAAAATCCAAATTTAGATACACAAAACAATACTTTAAATAAAAATACAAGCTATTCAGAATTTTTAAAAGAAGCCAATCATCATTATGATGATATATTAAGTATAAAAATAAACAATGAAGGTAAAATAATCTGGTCAAGAAACATAAATAAAGCTCAGACTGGTATTAAAAAATCATCTTATATATCAACGTATCAGAATGGTAATGCTTATTACTTTATAAATGGCAACCTAAAAAAGTTAAAAAACGATAGAATAGTGTTTTTGCAATCAGGTCTTAGTAAATCTGATCTCTACCTTATTTCAATTGATGATAATGGTTTTAAATATAAAAAAATAATGGATGATAATAAATCTAATATTTGGTATGATTTGAGAAATGGGGTAATTTCCAAAGACCGTAAATCGATTATTCTTCAGGGAATTAAGAAAAGAAGCAAACAAATTATTAAAATCGATATTTAATACATTATAAGAATAACTTCAATATGAAAAAAATAACCTCAGTAGAAGAATATATAGAAGTTAATCCTCACTTATCCGAAGAGATTAGCATTTTACGTGCTATTGTCACTTCTACGGAGTTAGAAGAAACCATTAAATGGAGTATGCCAACGTATTGTTTAAATGGAAAGAACGTTTTAGGTATTGGTGCTTTTAAAAATCATTTCTGTATTTGGTTTCATCAAGGTGTGTTTTTAAAAGATGAGCATCAATTATTACATAATGCTCAAGAAGAAAAAACTAAAGCGATGCGTCAAATGCGATTTAATACTAAAGCTGACATCAATCAAGCTGCCATTTTAGCTTATGTAAAAGAAGCTATAGAGAATCAGCACTTGGGACGCGAAATAAAACCAAAGCGTAATACTAAACCAATTGTTATTCCAGAGGAATTAAAAGCTGCTTTAAATACCAATACAGCGCTTAAAAGTACATTTAATAAACTATCACCTTCACATCAACGTGAATATTGCGAATACATCTCAGAGGCTAAACGCGAAGCTACCAAACAAAGACGACTAGATAAAATTATTCCGATGATAGCATCTAAGAAAGGTTTAAATGATAAGTATAGCTCTTAGGTTTTTAGATTATTTCTATTAATCCTTTCTTTGTAAAACAAAAAAAAGACTGTTCAATTAAGAACAGTCTTTTTATATAAGTTAATATGCTTCAACTTACTTTTTAGTAGCTGGTGCATTTAATTTATTACTCATTTCCATTGAAATTGCAGAACGGTCAAATTTAATTTTTCCGGCTAACGTTTCAATCACGCACGAGTTATCTTTTTCATTTAACTCAGAAATTTTTCCGTGCATTCCACTTTTTGTAACGACACGATCACCACGTTTTAATTCCGCAGCAAACTTTTTCTCTTGTTTAGAGCGTTTCATTTGTGGTGCAATCATAAAGAAATACATCACAGCAAAAATGGCGATAAACGGTAAAAATGATCCTAATGATTCCATTTAGTTATTATAAGTAATTGATTAATCGTGGTTATGTCCTTCGTGACCTGGTTGAGTACTAGACTTTCTTGGTGCAGCAGCTCCATTATCTACAGACAAAGGATTGATTGTTGCTTTACCTGCTTTTTGAGCTGAAGCAGCAGTAGCTTTAACTGGTGCATTTGGATCTTGCTTTATTTGTGCAGAAATCTTTACCATTTCTTTACCGCTTTCAGTGTTAGTTGTCATAGTAATAGATTTAGTAACTTTTCCGTTTCCTTTTCCGTTAAACTTTACAGAAAATTCACCTGTCTCTCCTGGTGCAACTTCTTTTGTCCAGTTAGAAGGTACTGTACAACCACATGTAGATTTAATGTTACTTACAACTAACATAGAATTACCAGTGTTTTGATATTTAAAAGTTGTTTCTACAGGTGTACCGTTTTCAATAGTACCAAAGTCGTGCTCTTTTTTATCTAAAGCTATTACTGGAAAATCACCTGCATTTGCATCTCTTTCTGCTGCAACTGCGATATTTTCAGTTTTAATTTTGCTAGCTGCATCTTCTTTACAAGACGTAAACGCAACCATACATAACGCACTAAGACCTAGAATTACTTTTTTCATTATTTTTTTATTTTAATTAAGATTTATTTTGAGCAAGCGAAGTTAATAATTATTTTATTGATTTAAAATATTTAAGAACTCGTTAACATTGTTCTGACTGAAATAACTTACTTATTATGTGTTTTTAACCAAGAAATATTCAAATTTCATTAATTATGATGTCTAAAAAGTTATTTCAAGTTATTTAGCTACCACTTATTTTACTTCGATTTAAAGCAAAATTAGGTTACATTAAACCTCTTCCTGTCTTGAGATGAATGTTTTCAGCTTGATATTCCTTTACAATTTTATCTAAAATACCATTAATAAATAAACTACTTTTTGGTGTAGAATATTCTTTGGCTATTTCTAAATACTCATTAATTGTTACTTTATGAGGAATGGATGGAAACTTCTGAAATTCGCATAAAGCCATTCTTAAAAGCACACCATCTATACTTGCCAATCGTTCGCTATCCCAATTGGTTGTTTTTGTTGAGATTTCTTCCGCAAATTTAGAATTATTAAGAAATGTTTTTTGCAACAAGTCTTTAGCAAATTCTAAATCTTCTTCATCCTTATACAAATCTGGCAACAATGCTGTTTCTGGAGACGTTAACTTCAGCTTTCTTAAAATTCTAAGAATTGCTGTGTTTACAACTGGCAAATCATCTATCCAAGTTAACTTCTTATCTTCAAAAAACTCATAAAGCTTTTCGTTAGGTGCAATAATTTCAGTAAAGACGTCTATTATAAAATGTTTGTCTTTTTTGAAACTTGTTTCCGTTTCTGCAGTATAGAATTTATATAAATCACTTTTTATAATTTCTTTAAAAATGATATCTACATATTCGAAATCTAAATGCCAAAAATTCAACTTACTACTAGAGACTGCCTCTTGTAATAAAGTATTACTGCTAATAAGATGCAATAATTGATTTTCTTGAAACTTTAGGCTTAGGTTTTTATCTGCTTCAGATTTAACGATTTTATTCTGAATTTTCTCGTTATAATCTTTGCTCTTTTTATGAAGTTCTGTGAGTAATGCTAAAACCGACAAGTATAAGTCGTACATGTTATCTAAACTATGAGTTAAGAACCGTTGTTCTTTTAATAAATCATCACTTTCGGTACCTTTAAAAGCATACATGGATTGCATAACTTTTATTCTGATGTGTCTTCTGTTTAGCATGTGTAAGAACTCACTTTAATTTTGGTTATTAAAAAAGGTGAACCTATAGAGATTCACCTTGCAAAAGTACTATTATTTAATTTTTATTTCAGAATTAAAATGCGACTATTTTAAATTTTCTTGCTTTCTTGTTTCAATACGCTGTTTAGCAATATTCATCGCAGCATTATGCGTTGTAAGATTGTAAACTTTAGCGTTATCTAAAATTTCGAGCGTAGTATTATAAATATTCTCTGTTTTACGCATAATTTCTTGTCTTCCGTAATTCTCTAATTCGGCATAAACGTTAATGATTCCGCCTGCATTAATTAAAAAATCTGGTGCATAAACAATACCACGGTCTTTTAAAATTAGTCCGTGTTTTGCTTCTTCTGCTAACTGATTATTTGCAGCACCTGCAACAATCTTAGCTTTTAGTTTATAAACTGTATCGTCATTAATGGTTGCTCCTAATGCACAAGGTGCATAAATATCCATTTCTTCACTGTAAATATCGTTACCTCTATAAATAGAAGCACCATATTTAGAACGTACTTCTTCTAAGCGTTCTTGGTTGATATCTGTAATGGTTACGTTAGCGCCTTCATTCATTAAATGCTCAACAAGACCTTCACCTACATTACCAATACCTTGAACAAACACATTTTTATCTTCTAAAATATCTGACCCGTATTGAAACTTTGCAGCTGCTTTCATTCCCATAAAAACACCATATGCTGTAATTGGCGACGGGTTACCAGCACCACCTTTACTTTCTGAGATACCAGTTACATAAGGTGTTACTTCTCTTACTGTATCCATATCTTCTGTTGTCATCCCAACATCTTCAGCTGTGATGTAACGACCACTTAACGAGTGTACAAATTCGCCAAAACGTCTCATTAACTCAGGTGTTTTCTGTGTTTTAGCATCACCAATAATAACGGCTTTACCTCCACCAAGATTTAAACCTGTAATGGCAGACTTAAATGTCATTCCACGAGACAAACGTAAAACATCATTTAGTGCTTCCCACTCGTTGGCATAATTCCACATTCTGGTACCACCTAAAGCTGGTCCTAAAACTGTGTTATGAATACCAATTATCGCTTTTAAACCAGTATCTTTGTCATTGCAAAAAACAATTTGCTCATGATTGTCAAAAGAGTGTTGACCAAAAACGGGATCCACTTTATTTAAGTCTTTTGAATTTATAATTTCTGAAGTCATTTTACCTTTAGATTTTAGGGTGTTTATAGATTTTCTAAAAACAGCTAGCAAAAATAAATTATAAATAGAGGATTAGCAAAATATTAACTAATAAATACGATTATCGTAATACTTTTGACCTACGAAATACAACATGAAAGCACTAAAACACCTCAATAAATACTTTTTAAAATATAAATATCGCTTAATTATTGGTGTACTCATCACCATTATATCTAAGATATTTGCACTGTTTACGCCACGTTTAGTTGGTGCATCAATTAACGTTGTCTCTGATTATTTAGATGGAAATATTGCAAAAGAAGTTTTTAAAAGCGAACTCACAACTAATGTTATATATATTGCAGGAGCTGCCATAATTGCCGGAATTTTCACATTTTTAATGCGTCAGACCATCATTAATGTATCTCGTTATATTGAATATGACCTAAAAAACGAAATTTATAAGCATTATCAAGTCTTATCGCTAAGTTTTTATAAAGCAAACCGAACTGGTGATTTAATGAACCGAATTAGTGAGGATGTTGGTAAGGTTAGAATGTATGTTGGACCAGCTTTAATGTACACCATAAATACAATTACCTTATTTGCCGTAGCTTTAATATATATGATTGATCGTTCACCAACATTAACCTTATATACATTGTTACCCTTACCGATTCTATCAGTTGCTATCTATAAATTGAGTCGTTTAATTAATAAGCGTAGTACTATTGTACAGCAATCGCTTTCTACACTCTCAACATATTCTCAAGAAACATTTAGTGGTATTTCTGTTATAAAATCTTATGGTATTGAACCAAGAACTAATATGGAGTTCGAAAATCTTTCAGCAGAAAATCGTCAGAAACAAATTAACCTTACTAAAGTGCAAGCGTTATTTTTTCCGATGATGATTTTACTTATTGGCGTGAGTAACCTAATTGTTATCTATGTTGGAGGCATGCAATATATGAATGGCGAAATAGAACATATTGGTACTATTGCCGAATTTATTATATACGTAAACATGCTAACTTGGCCAGTTGCTACAGTTGGTTGGGTAACGTCTCTTGTGCAACAAGCCGAAGCTTCGCAAGAACGTATTAATGAATTTTTAAAAACAGAACCAGAGATAAAAAACAAGGTAGATAAACTTACGCCTATTAAAGGTGATATAGAGTTTAAACACGTGTCGTTTGTATATCCTGATACTAATATTGAAGCTTTGAAGGATGTTAGTTTCACATTAAAATCTGGCCAAACCTTAGCCATATTAGGAAAAACAGGCTCAGGTAAATCTACCATTTTAGACCTTATTGGTCGTTTATATGATATTGATAAAGGGACGATATTAATTGATGATACTAATATTACAGACCTCAATCTATTCAGCCTTAGAGAAAGCATTGGTTATGTGCCACAAGATGCCTTTTTGTTTTCAGATTCTATAAAAAACAACATTAAATTTGGTAAAGAGGATGCTACCGAAGCGGAAGTTATAGAAGCTGCAAAAAACGCCAGAGTTCATAAAAACATCATAGGTTTTAGTAAAGGTTATGATACTGTTTTAGGGGAACGAGGTATTACTCTCTCTGGTGGACAAAAGCAACGTGTATCTATTGCTAGAGCGATTATTAAAAAGCCAGATATTCTTTTATTTGACGACTGTTTATCTGCTGTAGATACGGAAACTGAAGAAAAGATTTTAAAGAACTTAGTAAAGCTTACCAAGGATAAAACAACGATTATTGTGAGTCACAGAATTTCTTCGGCTAAAAACGCTGATAAAATTATTGTTTTAGATGATGGAAAAATTATTGAGTCAGGAAATCATGAAAGCCTTATCAATACTGACGGTTATTACAAAGAATTATACACTAAGCAACTCTCTGAAAAAGAAATGTAATAATTTGTTGCTTAGCTTACTTTTTTTTTAGATTTTTGGATTGAAATTATAAACTACAATTGAGTTATGAGTGATTATGAAATGATGGACAAAGAAGAAATTTATTCTAAAGTATTGCGTGCGGGACGAAGAACCTATTTCTTTGATGTAAGAGCTACTAAAGCTGGTGACTATTATTTAACAGTTACTGAGAGTAAAAAATTTACTAACGACGACGGTTCTTTCCATTATAAAAAACATAAAATCTACCTTTATAAAGAAGATTTTACTGAATTTAAAGAGATTTTATCTGAAATGACTGATTATATCATTAATGAAAAAGGTCAGGAAGTTATTAGCGAACGTCACCAAAAAGATTATAAACGCGAAGATGATTTTGTAGCTCAAGAAGCGAAAACTACAGAAGATACTGCAAACACAGATAGTTTTACTGATATTAGTTTTGACGATATTTAGAAAACATTCTAAACACATATAAAAAAACCGTTACTTAATGTAGCGGTTTTTTTCGTTTAAGAAATTATATCACTTATCTATTATAAAACAGTTGCTCCATTCTTCACGTTACTTTCTGGCTTCAATAAATAAACATCCTTTTCTTTTACTGCACCAACCACAAGACATTGGCTCATAAATTTACCAATCTGTTTTTCAGGAAAATTAACGACAGCTACAATTTGCCTATTTAGTAAATCTTGCTTTGTATAAAGTGTTGTAATTTGGGCTGAAGATTTCTTAATTCCTAATTCACCAAAATCTATTTTAAGCTGATAAGCAGGACGATGTGCTTCTGGGAAATCATTAACTTCAATAATTGTCCCAATTCGCAAATCTACCTTTGTAAAGTCTTCATAAGTTATTATCTTTTCCATTCTCAAATATAATAATTTATAAAATGGCTCGTACAGAATCTAACATGTTACCCTTAGGTACCAAAGCACCAGACTTCAGACTCATTGATACCGTTGATAATACTAAAAAATATCTTAATGAACTAAAAGGTGTAAACGGAACTTTAATCTTCTTTATATGTAATCATTGTCCTTTTGTAATTCATATTAATTCAGAATTAGCACAACTTGCTAAAGATTATGTTTCTAAAGGCATCAACTGTATTGCTATTTCTAGCAACGACGCAGAAAATTACCCTCAAGATGGTCCGGAATTAATGAAGCAAAATGCTATTGATAACGATTATATCTTTCCGTATTTGTATGATGATACACAAAACGTTGCTAAGGCTTTTGATGCTGCTTGTACGCCAGATTTCTTTTTGTTTAATGCCGAACTAAAATTGGTTTACACTGGTCAATTAGATGATTCTAGACCTGGAAACGGAATACCAGTTACCGGAAAAGATATAAGAACTGCTATGGATGCTTTACTACAAAATGAAACTATAAACCCTAATCAAAAACCAAGTATGGGTTGTGGTATTAAATGGAAGTAGTTTTTACTAAAGCGTATCTAGTGGACTTTTTAGATTGGTTAATGCGGAATTAGACACGTGAGTGTAAATCTGTGTTGTTTTAATACTATAATGCCCTAACAATTGTTGAATAAAGCGAAGGTCTGCTCCACTTTCTAATAGATGTGTTGCATAACTATGACGCAACCCATGAACGCCAATTTTCTTATTAATATTTGCTTTTAACATAGCGCGTTTAAAAATAGCTTGTACGCTTCTAGGACTATAAGCGCCTCCATACTGACCCTCGAAAAGCCATTCTTTTGGTTTGTGTTCTTTGTAGTAATTACGCAACAGCTCTAACACAGTTTGCGGCAAATTAACATATCTGTCTTTTTTACCCTTTGCACCAGAAACGAGCACAACCATATTATGACTATCTATATGAGAAATTTTTAAGTTTACAATTTCGCTAACACGCAATCCCATGCCATAGCATAGTTTAAGAATAAGTAGATGTTTAGAATTGGTTACAACTTTAAAGAGGCGTTTTATTTCGGCTTTACTCAACATTTTGGGTAATGTTAATGGCTTTTTGGGTCTGGGAATATTGAAAAACATTTGAGGTTGTAGTCTTACTTTTTCGAAATAAAATTTAATAGCATTAATCTTACCATTCATTTTTCGTTCACTCATATTTAATACTTTAACACAATACAAAAAATAGTCTTTAAGACGTTGATGTGTTAAATCATCAACAGGATGATCTTTTAGAATTAGTAATAAATGTCCAAATTCGGACAAATACATTCTAATTGTATTAGGGCTGTAGGCTTTTAGTCTTAATTGATCATAATATTCTTGAAAAGCCTCCTTATTTTCAGCATCAATTTTACTTAACAGATTTAAATGTGGGTCTTTTTTAGCTATTGTTAAAGAATTTCGGACTGTTGCTAGATCAGCAAGGTACCAAGATTTGTTACTTTGGCTCCATTTTGCAGAAGGATAACGTTCTCTAAATTGATTAAGTAGGGTTTGATTATATTGAAAATGAACCCAAATAACATTTTTACCTCTATGAGTGCCTGGCGAAAATTTATAGTTGTTAGTATCCATTTACAATATGCGCATTTTAAATATCAATTATGATGTAAATATAGTAAATTTTAGTTGTGATATTTAAAATACGTACAATAATAAATCATTGTAATAAAGACTATTACTATGATACGGCATTAAATTATTTTTATTACATTTGATGAAGCACTTGCGTATATATAAGTGTTACCAAACAGTTGAAACCCGAACAATGAAACAACTTCTGATTTTACTATTAATATTTTCTCTTTTATCAAGTTGCGACCGAAATAAATCCGAAAAAAACCAACCTGAATTTAAGTCAAAAACGGAATTAACAGCAGAAACGGAATCTGAACAAAAATTAGAGTTGGAATCTAACCAATCAAAAAATAAAAAAGATACAATTAATAATTATTGGGCTTTAATTCTTGACACTATTTCGACAAAAAAAGAATTCAAAATTTCTGAATTAAAACACACTCTTGAATTAAAAACTTATAGTTTAAACGATAGTTCTATTGTTAGGAATTTAGCTCAAAACGGAGAACAAGCATATTTAGACCATTCTCACAAAATGGTAACTGATTTCAAACTTTTGACTGACTCAATTGTTGACAAAAAACAAATCGACCGAACTGATTTCAAAGAATCTCTGATTCCTGAATTTTATGCAGAATGTAATCTTTTCTCAACCGATATTGATAGCATTTTAGGAAACACTATTTATCTGACTTCTGACTTGAATGTTCCTGATACAGGCAATCAATGGAGAGTTTGGTATTCGATTAAAATAAAAGACAACCAAATTGGAAAAATAGAAATTAAAGAATCTGATTACGTTGGAGATTAAAAACCGTTTGGTAACACCGTGTATAATTAATTGCTTTTTACGTGCTTACTTGCGAAAATTCCTGCGGAATTTTCTCGGGTTCGTAAAAGTTTGCTAAATTAGTTGCTTAACCACGCAACTAACCATACACAATCACGTTGTAAAACATTTGCCAAACCAACAAAATGAAGAAATACAAATTAGAATTTTTGACAATTTTACTTCTGATTCCAATGTTTACGATTGGACAAATTCCGAAAGGACATTTTTTAGACGCAGACGATTCGGCTGAAAAGGGCTATAAATTAAAACCTTTCAAACAGAAAAAGGAGGGAATTTATCATTACGCAATTCTGACAGAATTGCCATTTGAAAATGATTGTGAAAGTGGAATTTCGCAAAAAGAGCAAATTGCTTGTGCGGAAAAAAATCTAAATGGATTAATAAGTGAACAATTGAACTCTGAATCAGAATTTAAAGGGAACGTATATATTTATTTAACAGTAACTGAAAAAGCGGAAATAATTGACGTAAAAATTAAGTCATATCCACAATCGAATGAAATTGATAAAATAATAAAAAAAGCAACTGAACAAATAAAAGTTAGACCAGCAAAATTTAAAAAGAAAGTTGTTAAATCCAGATTATGGACAAAATTAGAATTTGAATAAAAAAAAGTATAATATCCAAATATTTGAAATATGAACATTATACTTAGACTAATAATGCGTTTAATTCTAAATTATCCTGGAGCATATATCAGATGGCTTTTGTTTAATAAAGAAAATAAAATTGAATATTATAAAAAAGATACATCAAATAACTATTTTGTATCAATGTTAGTGATAACATTAATTATTATAATTATTAATTGTTCTAAAATGATATTTGAATAAAAAAACGTTTTACAACACCGTGTATAATTAATTGCTAGGTTCTTCCCTACTTGCGAATATTCCTTCGGAATATTCACGGGTTCGTAAAAGTTTGCTAATTTAGTTGCTAAACCACGCAACTAACCATACACAAAACCGTTGCCAGTAATTAAAAAAAACCGAGAACATTGATATTTATTGATTAAATGAAAAACCGATTTTTAGTTTATTTTCTAGCCATTTTCACACTCTTCTCTTGTAATAATCAAAAAGAGGAAATGAAAGAAATGAACTTGTTTTTACAAGCAAATAATGAATTCAATAATAGAACCTTAAATAAAAATAAAGGAGATTATTATCGGATAATCGAAGAAGCGCCTGGACGTAAAATTGAAAAATTAAATCAATTGGATTCAAAGTTTGAACTGCTAATTTCGAAAATAAATAGTGCAATTGCGAATAAAGAAAGTAATCTGAAAAGCATAACTTCTGAATCAAATGAAATTCTTAGCGAGATTCCGAAACTTGTAGATAATAGAAAAGATTATTTATTACCTGAATTTAAACAACCGAAATCCGACTCTGATGATTTAAGTCTAAAATATATAAAAAATAGACTTGTTATTGGAATGGCTTATGTTTTCGAGTATGCAAGTAGACAAACTTATTCAGTAGACGGATTATATAAAGTAGATGTAGATAGTATTATTTCACAAAAAACTGACAACGGAATTAAACTTACTTTGACCTCTAGGTTTGGACAACCCATAAAAGAAAATAGACATATTTTAATTAATAAAATTAAGTTCAATGGAAAAGAGGAGAAAGTCGATTTTAAACTAAAAGAGAATTACTCTATTGCGGATATTGAATTAGATTCATTAAGAACTGGAATTTATGAAATAAACGGAATTTTACGATTTTATCATAGAGAACAAAAATTTGACATTCCGTTTGAGAAAACAATTAAAGTGGAATAAAAACTACTGGCAACACCGTGTATAATTAATTGCTAGGTTCTTGCCTACTTGCGAATATTCCTGCGGAATATTCACAGGTTCGTAAAAGTTTGCTAAATTAGTTGCTTAACCACGCAACTAACCATACACAAACACGTTGCCAGTAATTTGAAAAAAAACAGAATGTACGAGGAAGGAATAGAACTTGGTATTGAGAAAAAACTTAGAAATGAAATTATAGCCAGGAAAATATATCTATCATTTCCTACTAATGTTTTTGTTGGTAAAGAAGAATTACAGTTTGAAATTACTAATTCAATTGCAAATCAATTCAAAATCCCACTAACTGCAATTCAAATTGTAGGGTCAGCAAAAACGGGATATAGTTACCATAAAAATAAAGAGTTTGAACCTGGCAAATCAGATTTAGATATTTCAATAGTAAGTAAAGATTTATTTATAAATTATACAGAAACTGTTTTAATTGAAACCAAAGGATTCAAAGATTTATCTTCTTTTGGGAGAAATAGAGATGGAAAAAGTAATTTTGATTCATATAAAACATATATTAACAAAGGAATTTTTAGACCAGATTTAATGCCAGCCTGTAGTACAAAAAATAAGTGGTTTAATTTTTTTAACAAACTTTCAGGAAAACATTTTGAATTATTCGGATCAATTAATGCCGGAATCTATTTAAGTCAAAAATTTTTCGAATATAAACAAGCTGATAATATAGAATTTTACAAAAAAATATAATGATAAAATATCAAGTTAGAGCAAGACAATTAGTAGATTTAATAAGTGAAATAAAGAGAGGTAAATTAATTTTATCACCACCATTTCAAAGAAACCTTGTTTGGAGAACAATACACAAAATAGATTTTATAAAAACAATCTTATTAGGCTTTCCTTTTCCTCAAATATTTTTAGCAAAAGGGGAATTAAATGCGGAAGAACTAACAACAACTTCTGTTGTTGTAGATGGCCAACAAAGAATGAATTCTATTCTTGAATATATCAATAACGAATATAAAGTTGAAGGTCATTACTATAATGAACTGACGATGGCAGATAGAGAAAGTTTTTTGAAATACGAGATTGCGATTATCGAATTAGATATGGAAAGTGATGACCCACAAATTATCGACATTTTTCAGAGACTCAATAGAACATTTTATAGTTTAACTAAAATCGAAAAATTAGCAAGTGAATACGCATCTTCTGAATTTATGCTAATTGCTAAACTGTTATCTAATGAAATTAGGTTTGAACCAGGTGTGAAAAATCCATCTAACGGTAATATTCCAAAAGAATTTAAGGATTGGGCAAAAAACACCAATTATTCAGATTTTAGAGAATTAATGATTGAAAGACCAATATTCACACCTTATGAAATTTCCAGAAAAGTACATTTAATGTTCGCTTTAAATATTTTAGGAACAACTGAACGAGGGATTTTTAATAGAAACATTAAAGATTCTATTTTAGAAGAATATAAAGATAACTTCCAAAATAAGAGTGAAATTGTTGAAAAACTAAATAAAGTTGGGGAACTTTATAATTCTATTAAATTCAAAAAAACAAGTTATTGGTATAATAAAGCCAATTTTTTTACTTTAGTTATTGTTTTTTACAATAATCTGGAAGCGATTCAGAACATTCCAAAAGGTTTCTTAAAAGAAAAATTATTGGAATTTGAAGAGAACACACCTGAGGAATATAAATTAGCCGCAAAAGAAGGTGTTAACAATAGAAAAGAAAGACTTTTGAGAAACCAATTTATTGAAAATTTAATATTGGAATAAAAAACTACTGGCAACACCGTATATAATTTATTGCTGGCTTCTTGCCTACTTACGAAAGTCCTCGCGGACTTTCTTGGTCTGTAATTATTTACTTAATTAGTTGCTTGAAACACGCAACAAACCATATACAACAACGTTGTACAACATACCCGAAATGAACAAACTGCTGACAATTTCACTTCTGATTTTCCTATTTCTGTCTTGCAAAAACG
>NZ_CANLYI010000013.1 GCF_947495255.1 uncultured Winogradskyella sp. | reverse complement strand
AACACAGGAGATGTGACCTTAACGGATATTGAAGTAACGGATGCGAATGCAGATTCAGGCAGTTTAACTTATCCAGGTGGTTTAACGAATATTCCAAGTTTAGCACCAGGAGTAAGTGTAACAGTCACGGTAGAGCAGACGATAAGTCAATCAGATTTAGATGCCGGCTTTATAGAGAACAGTGCAACAGCAACAGGCGATAGTCCATCAGGAACAGATGATGTAAGTGATGTATCAGATACAGATGTTGATGAAGACGGAAATACAATAGCAAACAATGAGACCGTTGATGGACCAGATACAGGAGTTGATCCAACAGAAGATCCAACACGAACGGACTTAAATCCAAACGCAGAATTAACCTTTACAAAAACGGTAGCAATATCTAATGATGTTGCTCCAACAGGTTCAAGTTTAGGTGATGAATTGACATATACATTTAGTGTTCAGAATACAGGTGATGTAACTGTCGATAATATTACAATTGATGATGCATTAACAGGTACAGTTGGTTTATCTATAACTCCAAATCTATTATTACCTGGTGAAATAGGTATAGCAACAGCAACATATATTATTGATCAAGATGATGTAGATTTAGGCTCTATTGAGAACTCAGCGACTGTTACAGGAGATAGTCCAAGTGGTACTGATGATGTAAGTGATACTAGTGACAATGGAGATGAGACTACTGATGGTCCCGATCTTGATACTGATCCAACAAACGACCCAACAATCATAACTATTAGTCAAAATTCTGAGTTGAGTATCACTAAGACAAGTGTCTTAGATTTAGGTACGGATAATGTTTTAAATGCAGGAGATGAGATTATTTATACTTATACAATAACTAATATTGGTAATGTAACAGTATTTGATGTTAGTGTTAATGAAAATACTGCAAACTTTACAGGAACAGGAACTTTACCAACACCACAATATGTGAGTGGTGGATCAGATGAAGATCTTGAGAATGATATTGAAGATATGATTGTAGGCAATGGAACAATTGTTTACACAGCGACTTATACAATAACTCAAGATGATATTGATGCAGGTGTAGTAACTAATCAAGCAACAGCAGATGGAACAAATCCAACAGGAGGTTCAGTAAGTGATACTAGTGATGACCCAGATGATGCAACTAGTAACGATGATCCTACGGATACAATACTTCTTGGAGATTTAGATATTGAAGTTGTAAAAACTTTTAGTATTACTAATGATGTTTTACCAGCTGGAGCTAGTCTAGGTGATGAAATCACATATACTATTAGTGTAACGAATACTGGTACTTTAACATTAGATAATGTAATGATTGTAGATACATTCACTGATTTAGATGGTAACCCATTAGTATTTGTAACAGGACCAAGTTTTGTAAGTCCAGCTTCTCAAGGGAGTGTAGAAGGTATATTGTTAGTAGGAGAAATAGCTACTTATACTGCGACTTACATTATAGAACAAGATGTTATTGATATCGGAGGATTCCAAAATAGTGTTGTTGCAAGTGGTGACAGTCCAAATGACGTTACTATAAGTGATACAAGTGATGATGGAGATGATACGGATGGCAACACAGAGGATGATCCAACAGTTATTACTATAACTGCGGATCCTAAGATTAGTTTAATTAAAACAATTGAGCCGTTAGAAGATACAAATGGAGATGGTATAATAGGAGGACTTGATGATATTATTACCTATATATTCATTGTTGAAAATACAGGAAACCAAACACTAACAGATATTGTTATTGAAGATAACTTACCTGGTTTAAACTTGGTAGGAGGTCCAATAGCAACATTGTTGCCTGGTGATATAGATAGTACAACATATACAGCGACTTATACTATTACTCAAGAGGACTTAAATATAGGAAGTGTAACTAATTCGGCTTCAGTTCGAGGAGAAGTAATCGGAGGAGATCTTACAGATCCATCTGATGATATATTAGATACTAGTGATGATCCAACAGATAATGCTGATGATGATGATAATGGAGATGGTGAGCCTGATGATCCAACAGTAGTTATTCTTAATACAATATTTGATTTAGAGATTACTAAAACAGTAGATGAGTTAAAACCTGTAATAGGTGAATTAGTAACATTTACTATTGAGGTAGCTAATATTGGGAATGTAACTGCAACTAATATCGTAATAGATGAGCAGATACCAGATGGTTATGTTTTTATTTCTGCAATAACAACTGCTGGTGTTTATTCTGAGTTTGATGGAGAATGGACTATTACGCAATTAAACCCTGATCAAGTGGAAATACTCGAAATTACGGTAGAAGTATTAGGGTTTGGTGATTATTTGAATACAGCTTATATACAAAGTTCAGTTGGTGGAACCGATGAAGATACAAGTAATGATGAAGATGATGCTTCTGTTGATCCAATTTGTTTAACTATTTACAATGAGTTTTCTCCAGATGGTGATGGTGTTAACGAATCATTTGTAATTGATTGTATAGAACGTTTCCCAGACAATAAATTAGAAGTTTATAACAGATGGGGCAATATTGTTTATAGTAAAAATGGTTACTTAAATAATTGGAAAGGTACTTCTAATGGAAGAGCCATAATTAATCAATCAGATGATTTACCCGTAGGTACGTATTATTATGTACTTGACTTAGGTGACGGTTCTGACGCAAGAGTTGGATGGTTATACATTAATAGAAATAATTAATAAATACTGAATTATAAAATATATTAAAATGATACATAAGTCATCACTAATAAAAGGATTAATAGTTTTAGTATTTACACTAATTAGTACTATTAGTTTTGCGCAGCAAGATCCGCAGTACACGCATTATATGTATAATACATTGAGTGTTAATCCTGCGTACGCTGGTCAGAGAGAAACCCTAAGTGTTGTAGGTTTACATAGATCACAATGGGTTGGTATTGATGGAGCACCACAAACACAATCTTTAAGTATTCATTCGCCATTAAGAAATGAACGTATAGGTCTAGGTTTAAATATTGTTAAAGATGCTTTAGGTCCTGCTACAGAATCATTTGTTGATGCTAATTTCTCCTATACAATTCCTTTAAATGCTCATGATTTAAAATTATCTTTTGGAGCAAAAGGAGGTTTACACATTTTAGATACTGATTGGAGTAAAGGCCGTTTTCAAAATACGGATCCTAATAATTTTGGGGATAATATTAACCTCATTTCACCTATGATTGGTGCAGGTTTATACATGCATACTAGAAAATGGTATTTAGGTTTGGCAGTTCCTAATTTTATTCAGACAAAACATTATGATGATTATGAGGAATCTGTCGCTACGGAACGCATGCACTTTTATTTTATAGGTGGTTATGTCTTTAATATTAGCGAAACAACAGAATTAAAACCTGCATTTTTATTAAAAGGTGTTTCCGGTGCTCCAGTAATTGCAGATGTTTCTGCGAATTTTTGGTACCAAAAGAAATTAACATTTGGTTTAGCCTGGAGATGGGATGATTCAGTTAGTGCATTAGCAGGTTTTCAAATAACACCTGGTATGTTTCTTGGATATAGCTATGATATGACCTCTACAGGATTAAATAATTATAATAGCGGAACACACGAAGTAACCTTAAGATTTGAAGTTAAAAGAGTCGGTAGAATTTTATCTCCACGTTTCTTCTAAAAATATAACTATGAAAACAGTATCAAAATATATATTATTCGCTTTTGTAATTGTAATTTCCTCAAATGCATTTGCTCAGAAAGGAAAAATACAAAGCGTTAAAAATGATTATAGAAATTTTGCTTACGTAAAAACAAGTGAAGTTTTATTAGAAGTTGCTAATAATGGTTATAAGTCGTCAGATTTATTTCAAAAATTAGCCAATTCATTTTACTTTCAGAATAAAATGGAAGAAGCTTCAAAATGGTATGGGGAATTAATGGAACTAAATGAGGTAATTGATCCAGAATATTATTTTAGATATGCTTTAGCATTAAAAGGAATTAAGGATTATGAAGGTTCTGATAAATGGATGGAAAAATTCAATACACTTAAGCCAAATGATTTAAGAGGTAAAGCGTTTGTATCTAAAGTAGATTATAAATCTGCCATTGATGAAATGAGTAGAGATGATATTGAACTGGTTAATTTAGATATTAATACTCAGTTATCCGATTTTGGTACTACAGAATACGAAAATGGAATTGTATTTGCTTCAGCTAGAGGAGGTGGACGTTTATATAAATGGAATGAAGAGCCATATTTAGATATATATACTGCAGAGAAAAAGGAAGATGATTCTTTTGAAGATGTTAAAAGTATTGGTGAGAACGTAAATACAAAGTTTCATGAATCTAGTGCGATATTTTCACCTAATGGAAAGTATATGTTTTTTACTCGAAACAATTTTTTTAGATTAAAGTATAAAGAGGACGCTACAGGCATAAACAGGTTACAATTATACAGAGCAACATTAAGTGAAGATGGAGTTTGGGGAAATATTCACAAAATTCATTTTAATAGTAGTGATTATAGTGTTGCACATCCTGCACTTAACCTTACAGGTTCTAAATTATACTTTGCTTCAGATATGCCAGGAACACTTGGTCAATCGGATATTTTTGTAGTAGATGTAAATGAAGATGGAACATTAGGAGAACCGGAAAATTTAGGAAGCTCAATAAATACAGAAGCTCAAGAATCTTTTCCTTTTGTAAATACAGATGGAGATTTATATTTTTCTTCTACGGGTTTTCCTGGGTTAGGAGGATTAGATGTATTTGTATCTAAAGGTGCAGATCAAAAAATAATGTCAGGTTCTAGCCGTAATTTTCCAATTGAAAATGTTAGTGAGCCAATAAATAGTGCTTGGGATGATTTCGGTTACTACGAAAACCTTGTTACTAAGCGTGTATATTTTAGTTCAAATAGAGAAGGTGGTAAAGGAAGTGACGATATCTATACCTTCAAATATCCTGAAATCAAGCTTATGGTAGAGGGTAAGGTTCAGGACGTTAATACAAAAGAATTAATACCTGGCGCAACTGTAATTTTATTCGATGAACAAGGTGTTGAATTAGATCGTCAAATTGTTGGTGAGGATGCCTACTTTAATTTGAGTGTAGAACCTGAGAAAGAATACTTAATTAGAGTTGAAAAGGATAAATATACTTCAGACGAACAAAGATTTACGACACCAAACAGAAATCAAGAATTGAAGATGGAATTGCTTATTGAAAAAGATGAGCAACAAATTGAACCTTGTGATGATTTAGCTAAAGTATTAGACATTCCTATTATTTATTTTGATTTTGATAAATCTAATATTAGATACGATGCGGAAATCGAAATTCAAAAAGTTTTAGCGGTATTAAATAAATATCCTACAATGCACATAGATATTCGTAGTCATACAGATTGTAGAGGTCCTGCTTCATATAACGAACAGTTATCTGAACGCAGAGCACAATCTACTAAAGCGTACTTTATAGAAAAAGGAATTGCAGCAGAGCGCTTAACGGCTAAAGGTTATGGAGAATCTCGTTTAGTTAATGATTGTGGGTGTGAACCAAGTAACAATTCAGATTGTTCTGAGGCAGAACACCAGTTAAATAGACGTAGTGAGTTTATTATAACGAGTATAGATGGTAAAACATGTGATGATAAAGTAGAGACTGAAGATTAATTCATTCAGTTACAAATAAATTTAAGTAGCCGTTTAATTTTTTAAACGGCTATTTTTTTATGAAATCCTTTACTTTTATTTATTATTTAGATGTTAATTTTGTGATATGTTAGAAGAAAAAGTCATCTTAGTCGATGAAAACGATAATCAAATAGGCTTAATGCCTAAAATGGAGGCTCATGAAAAAGCACTTTTACATCGTGCATTTTCTGTTTTTATATTTAATGATAATAATGAGTTAATGCTTCAACAGCGTGCATCTCATAAATATCATTCACCTAAATTATGGACCAATACATGTTGCAGTCATCAACGAGACGGAGAAACTAATATAAAGGCTGGTAAGCGACGTTTGGAGGAAGAGATGGGTTTTGTTACGGAACTAGAAGAAAAGACATCATTTATGTATAAGGCACCTTTTGACAATGGTCTAACGGAACATGAGTATGATCATGTGATGGTTGGTCATTATAACGATGATCCTAAGATTAATGAAGATGAAGTAATGGATTGGAAATGGATGAAGCTGGATGATGTAAAACAAGACATCAATGAAAATCCTCAGATATATACAGCTTGGTTTAAAATAATTTTCGAAAAATTTTATGAATTCATAAACATCAAAAAATAATGAAGGTTACCGTACATAGAAAAGCGCATTTTAACGCAGCTCACCGATTATACAGAAAAGACTGGAGTTTTGAGAAAAATGAATCTGTTTTTGGTTTATGTAACAACCCTAACTTTCATGGCCATAATTATGAACTAATTGCAAGTGTAACCGGAGACATAGATCCTGAAACAGGTTATGTAATTGATGTAAAGATTTTAAAAGATATTATTAAATCTGAAGTTGAGGACGCCTTTGATCATAAGAATTTAAATGTTGAAGTTGAAGAATTTAAAGATTTAAACCCAACAGCAGAAAACATAGCAGTAGTAATCTACAATAAGATAAAGCCAAAATTAGATTCAAAATTTCATCTTGAAATTACGTTATATGAAACATCACGTAATTTTGTAACCTATTCAGGAAATTAATATTATGAAAAAACTTTTATATCCATTAAAATTTCAGCCTATCTTAAAGGATAAAATTTGGGGAGGAGAAAAGTTGAATCAATATTTTAATAAAGCTTCAGATTCAAAAGAATTAGGCGAAAGTTGGGAAATAAGCACAGTTCCAGAAGATGTATCTATTGTTTCTAATGGTGACTTAAAAGGCGAAACACTTCAAAAATTACTAGAAGATTATAAATCTGAATTATTAGGAGATAAAAATTGGAAACGTTTTGGTAATCAATTTCCGTTACTTATCAAGTTTATCGACGCTAAAGAAGATTTAAGTATACAGCTACATCCCAATGATGAATTGGCAAAAGAACGCCATAATTCATTCGGGAAGACTGAAATGTGGTACGTAATGCAAGCTGATAAAGATGCTAACTTAATAGTAGGTTTTAATCAGCAAATAGATAAGGAAACTTATTTAAAACATTTAGAGAATAAATCACTAACTGAAATATTAAATTTTGATAAAGTAAAAGAAGGCGATACCTATTTCATTGAATCTGGAAGAGTACACGCCATTGGAGCAGGTGTTTTATTAGCAGAAATTCAGCAAACAAGTGATGTAACTTACCGTGTTTACGATTGGGATAGAGTTGATACGAATGGCAATGAGCGCGAATTACATAATGATATTGCTATTGATGCTTTTGATTTTAACATGAAGAATGACTTTAGAGTAGGTTACAGTACTAAAAAAAATGCTTCAAATAAAATGGTTAGTTGTCCTTTCTTTACAACTAATTTTATAGAATTAGATTCTGAATTAAAAATACAAAATACGCACGATTCCTTTATAATTTATATGTGTGTTGATGGTGATGTCGAAATTTCAACGACTATTTCAACAGATATTATTTCTAAAGGAGAAACACTATTAATTCCTGCACAGATTAAAGATTATAGGTTAAAAACCAAATACGGAAAGCTTTTAGAGGTTTACGTTTAAAACTTCTTAATAAAGAGAGGAAGGGAGTGTGAAATAACAAAAAGGATTTAGTATTTTTGCGGTTATTAAAAAAATAAATTTATTATGGCAAATAAGAGAGATTTAAAAAAAGATATAAACTACGTTTTAGGTGATATTATTGAAGCGGTTTACGTTTGGGAATTAACAAATTCAGAAAAAGCAACAAAAGAAAGTGAAGCAATCATTGATGAAGCTATCACAACTTTTGATGAGTTAATTGCTCGTACTAACAATAGAGCTGTAGAAAACAAAAAAGCTCATTTTAAAGCAATTGGAAATGATCTTGAAGCAAAAGGAAAAGAACTTATAGAAAAAATTAATAAATTAAAATAAATAGGTTTGCATATTTAAAAATCTATTTTAAATTTGCGGCTGCTTATTGAGATTTAAATAAGTTAGTTTTTTGCCGATGTAGCTCAGCTGGCTAGAGCAGCTGATTTGTAATCAGCAGGTCGTGGGTTCGAGTCCCTCCATCGGCTCTTAATTGAAACTCCAACTATTAATAGTTGGAGTTTTTTAGTTTTAAAACTAAAATGCTTTTAAAGTCTTATTAATTATTTAAGGATAACAGTCACGCTTTCGGTTTTAAAAATAAAAATCCAATCAATTAAATGATTGGATTTTTTATAATGATTCATTATGCAATGAATAAAATATGTTCAGATATAAATTGAGCTTTTATTCTATAGATTTATTGCTAGCAACAACTTTAGCTAATTTTTTTCCGTAAAATGAATTCTTAATTTTAGGCGTAAGGTTATTATAAATAGAATCTATAAAAATCGGATTTGCACTTCGAGCCTCATATAATGCTAAATAAGGGGCAATTTCGTTGTCTTTATTATTTATAGCATATTGAATAGTGTAAGCATATTTTCGTTTAATAAGCAAATTACCTAATTTAGTTAAAGAGTCTGTAGCAATACTGTCTCTCTCTTTTTGCGCCAAAAAACGTGCTTCTAATACATCTAAATTCTGATCATTATATTTAGAAATTACCTTTAAGTAATCATCTAACAATTCTTGTTGCTTAGAGCCTTTTATTTCCGAATCAAAATTAAAATTCTTTAAAGTTGTATTAATTTCGGTTATCCCTTTATCCGCAAAAAACGGAATGTAATGCTCTGCACCATCATTTTTAAACATTTTTAAATAGAGTAGAATAGGTTCTTCAATATTAGTATGAAGAGTAAATTCTCGTTGACCATTAATAGTCATAGAATCTAAATCTACGACACTAGAGTCTCCATCTTTTTGAAGATAAACGACACCTTTTTTTAAGCCTTTAACGGTTCCTTTTAAAGTGAAGTTAGCATTGTTTTCTTTATCACAAGAAATAGCTAAAAAGGCTAAGATAATGAGACTTAAAGCTTTGTTCAATTTTGTCATGTTTTGTTAAAAATTTAGTGCGTAAATATCTTATAATAGTTTTAATATTACTAACTAATTGCAGCTAATTCCATTAAAATTGTGCAACCAATTGCTGCGATGGTACCAACTGCATATCCAAAAACCGCTAGTAATACGCCAACTGTTGCTAACGAAGGGTGAAAAGCAGAAGCTACAATAGGAGCAGATGCTGCACCACCAACATTAGCTTGACTACCAACAGCTAAAAAGAAATAAGGTGCTTTAATTAGTTTTGCGATAATAATTAAAAGTAGAGCATGTATAGTCATCCAAACAATGCCAATTGCAATAAGCCCAACGTTATCAAAAATCATTGTTAAATCCATTTTCATTCCAATACTTGCAACTAAAATATAGATAAACACGCTTCCAAATTTACTAGCTCCCGCACCTTCATAATTTTTAGCTTTCGTATTCGATAATATTATTGCGATTATAGTAGCTATACTAATCATCCAAAAGAATTTCGAACCTAAAAACGTAAATATGTTCTTAGTAGTTGATGATTCTATATCTGCTACAATATTTTCAAATAAAGGTGCTAAGAAATTAGCGCATAAATGTGCAATGCTTACGGTTCCAAAAGCAATAGCACAAATAACCATAATGTCAGTTAGAGATGGATTTCTTTTTACTTTCTCCGAAAACGTGGACATTTTATTTTTTAATTCTTCAATTGATGAAGTATCTGCATTTAACCACTTATTAATTCTATTTCTCTTTCCGATTCCAATTAAGATAATAGCCATCCAAATATTTGCGACCACAATATCTACAAAGACCATTCCTCCGTATTTTGCCTGGTTATAACCGTAAATTTCTAACATAGCCGTTTGGTTGGCTCCACCACCAATCCAGCTTCCTGCTAGAGTAGATAGTCCTCTCCATACCGCATCTGGCCCAACTCCTCCTACAGTTTCAGGAGATACACTTGCTATTAATAATATTGCAATTGGTCCTCCTATAATAATACCTACAGTACCTGCAAAGAACATAACTAAAGCTTTCCATCCTAGATTAAAAACGGCCTTTAAATCAATACTTAATGTCATAAGTACTAATGCCGCTGGTAATAAGTATCGGCTAGAAACATAGTAAAGATTAGAACTATGTTCAGTTACCACACCAGTTTCAGAAACTGTTGTCCATTCTGGTGATATTAAACCTGTTGTGGTTAAAATAGCAGGAACCATGTATGCCATAAATAATCCTGGTACTATTTTGTAGAATTTTGACCAAAAACCTGTTTTAATGGATTCTGTAACAAATACAAATCCCAAGGCAAGCATTAATAGTCCAAATACAATAGTATCATCAGTAAAAATTGGAGTAGTATCCATAGTTATTTTAATTTAGTGTCCGCAAAATACAAAAATTAAAAACGAAAAAAAGCGACCGTTTCCGATCACTTTTTGTCTTTATCATTATCCTTTGGTTTAGGTTGCCGATTATGCTCTTTTAGATATTGCATAAGCATCCATTCTATTTGGCCATTGGTACTACGAAATTCGTCCGAAGCCCATTTTTCAACGGCTTTCAGCATATCTTCATTCATTCGTAATGCAAAGGCTTTCTTTTTAGACATTATAATTACATTAATTAATTTTTGTGTTATAGGCGGCTAATACATTTTTAGTATCATTTTGTTTTTGTGTACCTATTAAAAGTTTTTTTCCGTTTTTTAATATCAGTTGTATTCCGATATCTCCAGAAACGTTTATTGCTCTACCTGTAGGTTTATCCCAAAATATACCACCTTTTAATCCCCAACCACCATATTCACCACATGGGTCGTATGTTCTAACATAAGCTTTTTGGATTTCATTCCATTGAATCACTCTAAAAATCCGATGAAAAGGGAAGAACTTATAATGAATCCCAGTTTCATCGATACGAGTTATAAGCTTAAAGAAGAAAATAAATCCAGAAGCGAATAAAATAAGAAAAATGAAACCTATTACTTCTAAATTAGTAAAGTTCTCTGGATTTTCTAAATATTCTTTTATATATATTCCGATAGGTACTATTGTACTTATTAACATAAGTATAATTAACCATGGCTGATTGAAACGTTGTTCTTCTTTAAAAATTTTCATTATCTATTTTTATCGCGTTCAAATATAATTAAAGGCGAATTTTGTCCTATATGTTTCACTTCCCAACCTTCTCTTGCATATTGATTTAAAAGGTCTTCATATTTTTGAATTCTATTTTTAAAACCTAATTTTGGCTGAATTACTTTGTACTCTTTCATATTTTAATGACTTAAGGTTCCTGTGTTTAAAACAGGTGATGCATCTTTATCACCACAAAGGACAACCATAAGATTACTTACCATGGCAGCTTTGCGTTCTTCATCTAAATTAACAACTTGTTTTTTATTTAATTGTTCTATTGCCATTTCTACCATACTTACAGCACCTTCGACAATTTTATGTCTGGCAGCTACTATGGCTGTTGCTTGCTGACGTTTTAACATTGCATTTGCGATTTCTTGTGCATAAGCTAAATAGCCAATTCGTGCTTCTAAAACTTCAATACCAGCAATAGATAAACGTTCATCTATTTCCTTTTCTAATGCATTACTCACTTCATTAACACTAGAGCGAAGTGTAATATCTTCGGTAACTCCTTCATCAGCAAAATTATCATAAGGATACATACTTGCTAGTTTTCTAACAGCAGCATCTGTTTGCACGCGTACAAAATTTTCATAATTATCCACGTCAAAAGCTGCTTTATAAGTATTCTGAACTCTCCAAACTAAAATGGTACTAATCATAATTGGGTTTCCTAATTTATCATTAACTTTTAAGCGCTCACTATCAAAATTGCTTGCTCTGAGTGAGATTTTCTTTTTTGTATAAAAAGGATTTACCCAATAGAAGCCATTCTTTTTAACTGTACCAACATATTTCCCGAATAATAGTAATACTCTAGAGCCGTTTGGTTGTACCATTAAAAACCCAAATGCTAAGGCAATTGCTGCAATTATACCAAATAGTGACCAAACTGTTTCTGTCAATGGTATAAGTGCTAAGCTTCCAAAAAATAGTATTAGAAATAAAAATAGCATAAGGTAGCCATTTGCCGGAATGATGATTTTTTCTTCTGTCATAATTTGTAAATTTAATTGGTTAATAAGTAATCTAACTCAATATGATATTAAAATGATATCATAAAGATATAACTTATTTTATAAGTATGCAAATAGTTTTATTTGTTACAGTATTATAAAAAGAATTAAATAAATAAAGTTTGGCACGCCATTTGTAATATACTAAACGTAATGATTATTACGATAGTTACCCAGAGTAACACTACTACATAGTCGTACCATTACAATTGGTTGGTTAGTTAGAAAAAGGCATCTCGTGGTTGGGATGCCTTTTCATTTTAGGATGTTTTTGGGTACAAAAAAAGCATCTCGTTCCTGAAATGCTTTTATAAAATTTTATTATTTACTATGACTGTATAAATGCCGTTATAGACTTAATAAGTTGCGGAGAAATTGATCTAAAGGATTCGTTATAAGATTTTGAGTTTTCTAAATCATCACCTTCAATTTCAAATAAAACATGATTCATGTTTTCAATAATAACTAATTCAGCCTTGTCATTAGCTTCTTTTAATAATTCGGCCTCTTTTTCCGTTACTTGTAGGTCTTTAGTACCATTTATAATTAGAATAGGCATTTCTAATGTCTTTATAACTTCAGAAGGATTATAAGACATCCAATTAATCATAAAGGGTTGTGTGTCTGCATTAAAAACTGCGCTTAAAGGAGCAGGATAGTCGGTTGTTGTAGTTCCTTCTTTTAAACTAGCAACTACGCGTTTGGTATCTTCAGTTAACATTGGAGCCGTCTTTTCTACCTGTTCTATAATAACATCTCCTATATTATTACCAGCACCAGCGAGTGAAACAAACCCATCTGCTTTATCAACCGCAGAAAGCATACCTACTAAACTTCCTTGGCTATGACCAATAATGTAGATTTTATTATAGTTGTCTTTTTCTTTGAAATAATCCATTACAGCAGAAGCATCGCTAACAAAATCATCGAACATAATATCTTTGTCTACATTATTTTGAAGAATTTGTTTTACAATACGTTTGTCATATCTAAAAGTAGCAATGCCATTTTCAGTAAGTTGTTCTGCTAATTTTTTTAAAGAATTGTTTTTAAGAAAGTTCTGATTTCCGTTTCTATTGGTAGGACCAGAACCTGCAATAATAATTGCTAAATTAGGTTTGTCATTATTAATAGGCGAAAGTAAAGTACCATCTATCCATTTGGTAATTGATAACTCTTCTTCGTTATAGGTTTTGTTTTGGCTAAAACTAATTGAGCAAACCAAACATAATGCGAGAATTAAGTGCTTTTTCATTATTGTGAATCTTTATGAGGTATAAAGTTAATTGAAATGTTACCTAGTTGTATGTTTTTAACCAATATTTAGACCAATTTTATTGTTTTTATATGAGTTTTTGAAACACTCTTTTTGTGCTTTTTAACGTTGAAAAGTGATATTTCATCTTTAAATGTTAAAATTAAGTGTATTTCAGCGATTAAATTTGTTTTTTAGCTTACGTAATGAAAATGAATTATATATTTGACATGTACTAGAAATTTAGTTTTTAGTTCAATGGATTAATTAATTAATATTTGCCGTGTGTTGTGTATAATTAGAGACCCTAAATCTACCAGCATAGTAAAAAAGCAAATAAACGAAAACCGAGATTGAGGGATCTCGGTTTTTTGTTTTTATATACTTTCTGTCCTCAAAATAATGAAACAAATTACACAGGTTTCAGTTTAAAATCCTATTTCTTTTTCAAGTATAAAGATTACATTATTGATTCTGTCTAGAAATGGAGCTCTAATTCTATTTTTTCATTAATTTAGTGTTCAATATGAATTACAAATCACTTTTTTACATAGCAGGTTTAATTTTTGTGCTTTTTGGCTTTCAAGAAGAGAAAGCTTTACCTGATGGTTTTGTATATGTAGACACCGTTATTCCGGATTTAAATGTGGAGTTACGTTATTTCACTGCAAATAATTTTGTTGGTGATACTATTGATGGTTACAAGATTAACCGTTTAATTTTAACAGAATCAGCAGCGAATAAATTAAAATTAGTTCAAGATGAATTACAACAACAGAACCTATGTTTAAAAGTTTATGATGGCTATAGGCCACAACGTGCTGTAAATCATTTTATCCGTTGGGCAAAAGACTTAAATGATACTATAAAGAAACAACAATTTTATCCTGAGGTTAATAAACGAAACCTATTTAAATCTGGTTACATTGCTTCACGTTCTGGTCACAGTAGAGGGAGTACTTTAGATTTAACTATTATTGATGGAGAAACAGAAGAACCTTTGGATATGGGAAGTCCATTTGATTTTTTTGGTGAAGAATCTTGGGTAGCTGATGATGATTTAACAGAAGAACAAAAGAAAAACCGACAAATACTGCAATCCGTAATGATAAAACATAACTTTAGGAATTACCCAAAAGAATGGTGGCATTTTACCTTACGATGGGAACCTTTCCCAAAGACTTATTTTGATTTTGAAATACAATAACTTAAGATTTCTTCAAATACACTAATCCTATTATAGGACCCAAAGCTAATACCATAAATGCATATGGTGTGCAGTTTTGATTGGCTAATAGAACATTTAATAATTGAATACTTACAATCGTAATTGAAAAACCAATACAATTAACAATAGTTAATGCAGTACCAATAGATCGTGTTTCACAATTTTGAGCAACCATTGTTGAGAATAAAGGCGAATCTGCAATTACGGCCATTCCCCAAATTATAAGAAAAATTATAAAAATAGGACTAGAGCTTATCATAAAAAACAATGGTGAAAGCAAACAGCACAGACCAGAAATACTTAATGATAAAATGGCGGTTTTTCTAATACCATAAGATTTAGATATAAAGCCACCAATAACGCAAGAGACAGTTCCGGAAGCTATCACTATAAAAGAAAATAGAGAAATATTTAAATCCGCATTATGAAGCTGAGAATGTGTTAAAAGCAACACAGGCACAAAAGTCCAAAAAGCATAGAGCTCCCACATATGTCCAAAATACCCAAATGCAGCCGACCGAAACGATTTATCTTTAAAAACCTTTAATGTTTTAGTCATATCAAATTTTTGTGCACGTTTTTGATAAGGACCATTTGGAACAAAAAATAGTATAAGAATTCCGCCTAATAAGGCTAAAGTTGACGTTGTCCATATCACCATTTCCCATTTAAAATCTAAATTAAAAGATTTTATTAAATACGGAAATGCGGTTCCTAATACTAGTGCAGCTATTAAAAAACTGAGAGATTTACCTAATCCTTTTTCAAAATGGTCAGCGGCAATTTTCATTCCAACCGGATAAATTCCGGCCAAACAAAAACCCGTTAAAAACCGAAATAAAAGAAGTGTAATAATTGTATTGTTAGAATACAGTAAACCAAGATTAAATAGAGCACCAAAAATCGAGCAAATAAAGAACACACGAGTAGGCGAGAAGCGATCACTCAATGTTAGGAGTGCAAAAACAAAAGTGCCAATAATAAAACCAAATTGTACGGAAGAACTTATATAACCAAGTGATTCAGTATTTAAATTAAAGAATAAAATTAAATCATCTATAATAGAATTACCAGCAAACCAAAGTGATGTGCAGCAAAATTGCGAAAAGATAATAATTGGTAAAACCCAACTTGTAGTAGTGTTCTTCGTTTTCAATAATTTATAGATTTATAATGATCTTACCTTTTAATATTTAGGTCTACTTCAACATCTTGTATACCATGATATTTTCTGCCATACTTTAAATCTATATCATATTTTATATTGTAGATTTTTAAAACATTATCTACATCATCTTTTTTAGATTTTGTTAGTTTTAAATCATTTCTAAATTGATTTAATGGACCAGTTGCTAAGGGTAATACAGTCATTAAGCCAACAGCTGAAATTATAAAAGGAGCTGCAGCGATTACTCTAAATTGTAATAAATATTGTGCTAAAAAGTAACCAGCTAAGATAACAGCCAATCCAATGACTAAGAAAACTACAAAATTGATGTAAACTAGAGATTTAGTTTTTAAAACACCTTCATATTCAATATTTGTAGATTCAATTTGAGATGTTAGTTTAGAATCTAATTTTGCCTTTACACATTTATTAATAAACTCTGGTTTCCGTTGGGTAAGTCCACAAAGCGTTCCTGTTTTAAAATCGACTACTTGATGGTCACATAGTTGACAATGTTTAGTAATATTCATTCTTTATAATTTATAGATAAATAAAAGCCCAATACATTAAGAAAAATTGCAAAGGTAAGCGTAACAATAAAATCCATTTGGGTATTCCGGCAGAAGCTTTTTCACCAGATAGCATATAAAAATGTACCATAAGAAAAACGGCTAACATTGTAATTATTTCATAAATAGAAACTGTTTTTAATACCGGAAAATATAATCCAATACCTAATAGAATTTCTGCAATTCCGCTTAGATAAACTAAAGCTCTATGATTTGGGAGATAATTAGGCATAATACACATGTACATTTTTGGCTTTATAAAATGTATTATTCCTGCAAGAACATATATTCCTGCCATAATGTAAAGACCAATGGGTTCATTCATCTTTATACGTTTTGTAAGTTAAACCAATACCATAATTAAATAAGTCTTTTTGTAGTAGACTCGATTGTAATCCGTTTCCTTTATCAAATTTCACCCAATTATTACTGTTTAAAAACACACGTTTTATAAATGTGTTTTTACCTTCAACTTCATTTGTAAAAGGTAAAAGAGGTCTAAAATTAGTAGGTATTTTAACCACACTTCCGTTTTTAGATTCAATCTCTTTATACTTTTTATTAGGTAATAATTTACCATTTTTATCTGTGTATCCTAATACCTGTAGTGATACAAAAAAACCATTATCTGGTATATGAATATCAAAGTCATCTACATTTAGCTCATAGGCATCGCCATCTTTTTCTGTAGCTCTAAAAACAATAGTTTCGTAGGTTAAAACGTTTCCAGGAACACCATTGTTGTTATTGTAAAACTGGACTTTAAATAAGGTTGAAAATTTCTTTTTGTCACTATTTTTTTTGTTTCGTTTTTTCCAATCTTTAGACTCTAAAGCAATAGGAAAAAAAACGCTTTTTAGTTTTTGGTCTTTAGTTGATGTTTTTGGGAAGTAAACGGCAATTTCAGATTCTATAGTTGGTAACCAACAATTGTAATAATCATCATCTAAAGACGGTTTTAGTTTTTCTTCTTTAAATTTTCGGTCCTTTTTAAAATTTAGCATTACTTCATCTAATTGATGAGATTGCGATTGCATTAATAATTCTTCAGAAAGATTTTCTGTAGAAATATTTAAATCTTTAAAACCAATGGCAGATATAAATAACGAATCGATATCTGGATATAACTTTTCTGTAAAAATAAAAACACCTTCATCATCTGCGAAAATACCGTTGCCATTACCAAAAGAAATGGTTGCATAACTTACAGGATATTTAGAAATGCTATCTTTTATGGTAATCTGAGCAAAGGATAATTGCCCAATTAATAGAAGCGTAATTAGAATTTTGTACATGCTAAAGTTTTATAGATTTTAAAGATACATCATTTATAGGCATAAAAAAACGCCTCAATTATGAGACGTTTTAATATTTAAAGGATTACAGATTTTAGTCTTTATCTACATGTTTTTTTGTTTGTGTAAAGCCAACATACAAGCCAGCACCAGCCATTAAGAATATCATTGAAGGATAAACAGCATCATCTAAAACAGTGTAAGTATCGAGTATACTTGCTATTAATATACCTAGACCAATTCCCATTAAAAGAAAAGATAAATTTAGAACAACCACTTTCCAAGAAGAACCTGATCGCTTGCCTATATTAAATATACTAGCATCTGCACCTTTTTCTATAAGTGCTAGTCGTTCTTTGTTTCGTGTTGAATAGTAAAGATATACGATTCCGAAGATGGCCAAAAAAAGACTCATTGGTATTAAAATTTCTACGTTCATAATGTTTGATTTTTAATTGATTAATTTTATTTGTTACATACCTTATGACGATAGGTATGAATCAGAGGTTACACTTTTCTCGAAAAAAATAAAATTTTGAATAAGTGTAACCTTACATAACAAAGTGTCGTCTTAAATATATAATGACCACCAACGACGACCAATTATTAATTAAAGCGATACAAAATGGCGACACTAAAGCGTATGCGCAAATAGTGAATCGTTATAAGGACTTGGTTTATACTTTAGCATTGCGGATGTTAAAGCATAGAGAAGAAGCAGAAGAGGTGGCTCAAGATACTTTTGTAAAGGTTTTTAGGTCGTTGAACAAATTTAAAGGCGATTCTAAGTTTTCGACTTGGATTTATAGAGTAACTTATAATACGTGTTTAGATAGAATAAAAAAGAACAAGAAACATATTAATGACGTAGCAATAGATGAATTTACTTTTAATAAGTTAGAGACTATTGACAATGCTTTAGATAATTTAATAAAAGAAGAAAAGCATACATTAATAAAAAAGTGTATTCATATGCTACCAGAAGATAGTAGTGCGTTAATAACACTGTTTTATTTTGAAGAGTTAACTTTAGAGGAAATTTCTAAGATTATAAACCTTGAAGCTAATACAGTTAAAGTGAAGCTATTTAGAGCAAGAAAAAAACTAGCTGTTATTTTAGAGCAGTATTTAGAACCTCAAAACAGTATGAATTATGGAAAGTGATGAGAAAAAATTAGAAGCATTTATTGAGAAATTAATGTCTGCAGATGCTTTAGAACAACCATCAGTAGATTTTACAGATAAGGTAATGTCTAAGGTTGAAGCTGTTGCTAATTCAGAAGCAACCGTTTATAAACCATTAATACCTAAGTCAGTCTGGTTTATTATTATTGGTGGATTTATTGCTTTGGTTGGTTACTTAACTATAAATGAATCAGAAGTAAATAGTAGTTGGTTAAATCGTTTTGATTGGTCTAATGTCTCTTTAAACCTATTCGAAAATGTTTCAAATAATTTGTCTTCAACTTTAATGTATGCCGTTGTGTTTTTAGCTATAATGGTAAGCATACAAGTGCCATTACTAAAATATTATTTTAATAAACGAATGACATTTTAATCTGGGTAATACCAAAACGGAATGCGAGCATCAACTTTTATTATGGTGTCAGAATCTTTTATCTCTTTTCGTTTTACAGTTAAAAGATGCTTTCCTTCATTTAGATTTTTTATACCAATATAAGTTTCAAAACCATTTTGCTTCTTAATAGATTTACCTAGAATAAATTCGGCATTATAGGTTACTGAATCTATCTCAACAGAGTACATAGTATTAAACGCATCAAAAAAAGCATTTTTTTCTTTTACTTTCTCTGTAGAACCTAAGTCTATATTTATAAAATTAGAAGTTACTCCTCTTTCATCTTTTTCAGGTTTTAATTCAGTATTAAAATCATAGATGTCGTCTTCAATAAACTTACTGTAAACAATAAAAACCTTTACAAAAGAATTGGTTATAACTTTGCTATTAATTGCAATCTCACTTATAAAGTCTGAATCATCAATGATTTGATCCTCATAGTTTTCAGAGTTTGCTATTCTACTACCAGACGACTCTTCAAAACTAAAATAATTAGAATGATTGTAGTTAAGCGTTATTATAAAGAGAAGAGCAAGATAAATAGGCACAAGGAAGAAACTTAAACGTCTTCCAAATTTATTGTCTAAAAAATTATAGACTAAAGGTCTGTATAGAAAGGATAACGTAATAAAACTAAACACCCAATAGATTGGGAAGTATATTTTACTTATCCAGTTTTTCTTTTTTAAAAAACCTAAGGTAATAAAGTCGAAAAAAGTGAGGAGCATTCCAACTATAAAAAACACTAATATAGGAACTCCAATCCAAGTTAATATAGAACCAACTTCAGGTTCTTGTAAAAAGAAATAAATAGTTAAACCAATGGCAGTAATGGTTAGAGCATAAGCTAAAACGTAAAAAATTAATAAGAAGGAGATAGCAAAAATAATACTGCAATAATTTTCTAAACGTGCTATGTATTTGTCAAAAGAGCCAACCTTTTTTCTAAGATAATTATCAAATTTGTTACTGTAATTTAGTCTTTCATAATCAATATCACCAGATACATATCGTAATCCTAAAGCACCAATCCAAAGTCCACGTAAAAGGACATGTAGTAGTAAATTAAAAATTAAAATAGAACAAGCAGATAATGCTATTATTAAGATAACACCTAGCTGAAAGTTGTCATTAGTTTTAGTTGTGTTTAATGCAATTTTTAAAGCAGGAAAAGCACTAAACAAACCAAATATGGCAAAACCAGAAATCAGTAATTCTAATTGCCAACTTTCTTCTTGTAGTTTTTGAAGCAGTTTTTTAAACGCTGGTTTGTTATAATCTTCGCTCATGTTTTGGTTGGTGAGTTCATATTCCGCTTAAATTTAAACATATTCAATTAAAATCAATCTTTTTATTGATAGTTTGAAACCTTTGAGAGTAGTTTTTTAATCTTTATAACACAAAAAGCACTTAGATAACCTAAGTGCTTTTTGTCTTTGTTCTTGATTTTAATATTTTTATATCTAAAAAGTCTAATCAATCTAACCTAATACCAGCGTTTCTTCTTCTTCTTAGAAGCCTCACTCTTTCTTCCTTTTTTATACTTACTACCTTGTCGTTTATGTACAACAGGTTGAGCTTTTGGGTCTAAAGGATAAGGATGTTCAGTCTCAACAGGTATTTGAACATTAATAGCATTCTGAATCGTTTTTACATAACTCTTCTCATCAGCAGAACACATTGCGTACGCTTTACCTGTGTTACCAGCTCTACCAGTTCTACCTATTCTATGAATGTAAGTTTCTGCTACATTTGGCATATCAAAATTAAGAACATTATCTAGTTCATTAATATCAATTCCACGAGCAGCAACATCTGTTGCAATTAGAATTTTAACGTAGCCATTCTTAAATTTATTAAGAGCATTTTGGCGTTCGCTTTGTGGTTTATCTCCATGTATACTATTTACTGCAAAACCGTTTTTTGATAAAGTTTCTTCAAGCTTATCAACACCATATTTAGTACGTCTAAAAATAAGAACGTTACCTTCAATAGTATTTCGCATTAAATGCAAACACAATTCAATTTTACTTTGTTTAGGAACATAATACAACACCTGACTCACGTCTTTTGCTACAGATTTAGTTGGTGTAACATCAATACGTTCTGGGTCTTTAAGAATGGTTTTTGCTAATTCTTCAATTTTATAAGGAATCGTTGCTGAGAATAATAAGGTTTGTTTTTCCTCAGGACATAAACGGTCAATCTTTTTTACATCATCAATAAAACCCATAGCTAACATTAAATCGGCTTCATCTAAAACAAATGTTTCAACATAATCGAGATTTATGTAATCTTGCTTGTGTAAATCGAGCAGACGACCAGGTGTTGCCACTAAAATATCAACACCATTTTTTAGCATATCAATTTGTGGTTCAATAGAAGCACCACCAAAAACCACTAAAGATTTTAGGTTAGTGAACTCAGCATAAGTTTTAAAGTTTTGTTGAATTTGAATGGCTAATTCTCGAGTAGGACTTATGATTAAAGCTCTTATTTTCTTTCCCTTTTTAGGTGCATCTTGCTTATCATACAATTGCTGAAGAATAGGCAATGCAAAGGCAGCTGTTTTTCCTGTTCCGGTTTGTGCAGAAACAATAACATCCTTTTTGTCTAAAACGAAAGGAATAGTACGTTGTTGTACCAAAGTTGGTTCTGCGTAACCAGAAGCTGCAACAGCTTTTAGTAATGGCTTTATTAAGTGTAAGTCTTTAAATGACATATGTTTTGTATTTGTATTATCTGTCATTCCTGCGAAGGCAGGAATCTATCTAACCGTAAAGTTTAAAGTAGATTCCGCATTAATTACGGAATGACAAAAGTAGAATATTAATTTTACCAACGTGTTGCAATCCAATCCTTTTGTTCTTGTTCGGTTAAGAATGTCCAAGCAATAAATCTGCTGATTTTGTTACCCTGTCCCATTTCAATCGTTTTTACTTCAGTTGCATTTACTTTTTGTAAAACCTTATACGTTGGTTTTAAAGTTACTTCTTTAGAAATTAAACTTGTAAACCAATAGCATTGTTTACCAAATTGTTTGCTTTCGTAAATCATATCTTTTACAAAACGCACTTCACCTCCTTTGGTCCATAACTCATTCTGCTGACCACCAAAATTTAAAAGTGCCTTGCTTGGTCGTTTTCCTTTTAGATTTTTTAGTTTTTTTAGACTTGCTTTTTGAGCATCATCTAAAGACGCATGAAACGGAGGATTACAAATAGTGAAATCTACTTTTTCTTCAGGTTTTAAAATATTGTGGAAGAAATCATTCGATTTTTCTTGTCGTCTAATCTCTACTGTAGATTTTAAATTATAATTACGTTGCTCTATTTCTTTGGCTGAGCTAATTGCTTTTTCATCTGTATCACTACCAATAAAAGACCAACCATATTCATGCTGACCAATAATAGGGTAAATACAGTTAGCACCAACACCAATATCTAAACCTCTAATATGATTTCCTTGAGGGATTTCAGAACTTTTACCTTTTAATAAATCGGCAATATTATGGATATAATCGGCTCTACCAGGAATTGGAGGACACAAATAATGCTCAGGAATATCCCAATACTCTAAATCATAATGATGCAATAACAACGCTTTGTTTAATTCTTTTACAGCTGCAGGATTAAAAAAGTCTATTGACTCATCACCATATTTATTAGGTGCAACATATGCTGCTAATTTTGGTGAACTTTTAATAAGTTTTTTAAAATTATAACGTTCCCTATGCTGACTTCTAGGATGAAGTTCTGATTTTACTTTTGGATGTGGTTTTTTCTCTTGCAATTTAAAAAGTGTTTTTTGTTATAATAATATTCCAATGCCGATATTAACTGTCATTGGCTCTTTTTCATTCTTAAATTCTAGATATTGATTTATATCAGATTCAGAATTATTATTCTTAATAGCATTGAAATATTGGTTTATTTTTAAAAGTATAAACCCTTTTTTACTTTCCGAAAAAGTGATGTTCTTCTTAATCTGAAGAAACGCACCAAAATTTACAGTGTTATAATTATCTTTTATGTCTTTACTGTAGCTAACAGTTGTGTTACTTGAAAACGTTGGGTCATTAGGGTCAACTATATTGATTTCAGAGTTATTTGTAATTACATCTCCTTTTTCTTTTGCCGATAAAACAAAACTTGCAAATGCTCCAATACCAAACTCATAAGATTTGTTTGTGCCAAAATGAAAGTTATAGTTGATAGGTGTTTGGATTTGATGAATATTCCTATTTCCTTCATTGGTAACGGCTCCTAATTTATCTTCTATTGAAAACCTGTCTAGATAATATCCGATACCAAAATCTAAAGATGATTTTTCATTTAATGAATATTTAATACTTGGTAAAACAAAAAGGCCAATATTCATTTTAGACTTTATTTGTGGTCTTCCATCAACATCAGAATTAGTTAATTCACTTGTATTAGGAATAGATAATGTTGGTCCTAATGATAATTGCAAATCAATGTTGTTGTTTTGAGCAAACACATTGGCTATAAAACTAATTAGAACAATAATGAAAAACTTTTGCTTCATAATTTGATTGGTTAATACAATTGTAAAGATAGTGTAAAACTACACGGTTTAAACCTCTGTTTTCTCAGCAATGACATAAAGATAATCGCCAAGATTATTCTCGTAAGATTTTACAATTTCATTGATTTTTCCGCTATCAATATCTTGTCTTAATTTGGTTAAGCCATTTTCTATCTCATGTCCGTTGGCTAATGCACTAAAAGAGGAAATTCCATGTCTTATACTATCATCAAAATACAATTCTGGATTTTGCTTACCACAATATAGAAATTGGTCTTCTAAATCTGGTTTTACATTATAGGTTTCTGTTTTTGTAATTATTAATCTAGAATGAGCCATCGCATTTTCTATAACCTCTAAAGTTGGCATTTGTATCATAGAATCCGATAGCATTTTTGGGAAATAATGGTTTAGCCAATAACCTTCCATTTGTTGAGGTGTAGACGTAAAGATTACAATTTTACCATGAGGTTTTAAAATGTAGTTTAATTCTGAAAATGCTCTAGTAAGATTAACCCAATGATGCATGGTTAACGTGGCAATAATACCATCTATGCTTTGCTGAGCCAGATTCGTTTTTTCTGCAGCAGCAAAATCCCATTTTATATTTTTATTGATTGAATGTGCTTTTTTTAGCATTTCTATAGATGGATCAATACCAATAAACTCAAATCCTTTTAGTTGTAATGCATTGGTGTAGTTCCCTGTTCCGCAACCAATATCTAAGTATAATCCTTCCTTATTTGGATTAAGGTGTTTAAGAAATTGTTCTGTTAAATAGGAGTCAGCTTTACGTGTTTCGTTGTAATTGATTCCTATTTTGTTATATATACTAGAATTCATCGTGTTGTAATTATTTCAAAAAATACGTCAAGCGTTTTTTTAAATTTTCAGGTAAAGCATTGTTGTTTAGTAAACTTTCTATGTGTGCTTTGTTTTTATTTTCAGCATAAAGCAATTCAAATAACTGAAAAACGGTGATACCATTTGGTTGGTGTTCTACTAATTGAAATGTATCATCAATATTTACATCACCTTCTTCTAAAACTTTCACATAAGTACCAGAAAAACCATGATTAATAAATTGTTGCAAAACAGCATTACTGCCAAATTTATATGCAAATTTAAAGCAAGGTTCTCTAGGTTGGGTGATTTGTACTAAAGCATTTCCTAATTTATATATGTCTCCAATAAAAAGTTGTTGTTCGTCTAAACCTTTAACCGTAAGATTTTCACCTAACATACCAAAGGTCCATTCTAAATGCGGATACAAGTCTTGCCAGTAAGGATATTGATCTGCAGAGAATAAGTAGCAAGCTTTAAATTCGCCACCATGCACTTTTCTGTTAGATACGGTATCGCCTTTAACATCCGTTTTACCTAAATAAATAGAGCCATTAGTTGGTTTTTTATAAATACCAGTTGTGATTTCTTTTTCGTTCCATATAAATTTGGTTGGTTCCCCTAAATTGGTTGAAATGACTCGCATAACTATTACTTAATGGTTTTCCAGATTGGGAATAAACTCTTTATGTATGGATTATATTTTTCTGGGATATCTGTTAGTGGCTCTAGTGTAAATGTAAAAGGTTGATCAGCTTTAAAATTCCAGTAACGATCATTTAAGATACCATCTGTTGTTGACATATGATACTTTGGGAAATTGGTCATTGAGAATTCACCATCTTTATTTAGATAAATACCAAAATCTTTTAAATCATCATTAGTTGTATAAGTTAGTTTCAGTTTTAAATTGAGTGTTTTTTTATCTTCAGAGGTGTAGAACTCTTTCTCTTTTTGTAAATAACCATCAAATTCTGAACTCCATTTTACATTGGTATTGCTGACTTTTAATAATTCAGCAGTTAAACTGATACTGTCACTTTCTTGCTGAACGACGGAAATTAAATTCTCTTGTATAATTGTGATTGTTTTTTCTTCTGGGTTTATTGTTACTGTAGATTTTTCTGCTACTATTTGACTTTGATTAACACCAAAAAAAGCACCAACAATAAAGAATAATATTTTAATTTCTTCCATAGGCTAATTTATATAAAAAAAAGCGCAAGTTATATAACTTGCGCTTTTTAGCTATTAATCTTAAGGGAAATAAGTGAATATTTACCTAGTTAGGACCACAAAAGTATGATTATTATTAAGTTATAAAATTGATGTATGGTAATAAATTCCCTATTTGGATAAATCTTTTCTAATTCTGCTTAGACTCTCAGTAGTAATACCTAGGTAAGATGCTATATGGTAATTTTTTACACTCTTTTCAATATTAGGATAGGTTGTAATAAAGTCAATATAGCGTTCCTTTGCTGATTGAGCCAAATTAGCAAGAATCCTCTTCTGAAACGTGGCAAAGGCTTTTTCTAGCTTTATTCTAAAGAACTTATCTATTTTAGGAATTTTAGTGTACAATTCGTCTTTACCCTCTTTAGATATACTGTAAATTATGGAGTTTTGGATAGCCTCAATATTCATTATGGCTTTTTCATTTGAGAAAAAGGCTGTATAGTCACTAATCCACCAATCTTTTATGCCAAACTGTACAGTGTGTTCCTTACCATGAGTATCTACATGATATGCTCTTAAGCAACCTTTTAAAATATAATACTGCCTATCTGCTAAATCACCAGCGTTAAGAAGTTTGGTTCCTTTTTCTATTGATAGTTTTTTGAATACGGATTCAATAATTTTAATTTCACTGTCATTGAAATCAAGATCTTTAAAAATATCTTTTATTACTGAATTATCGGAAATCACTTAAATTAGAATTGTTAGATGCTATTAAGTTATATATAACATTTAGAGTGAACATGTTAATTCGGTACAAGATATAATTAATGGTTAAACCGTATTTTTTTTGAATGAAAAAACCACTTCAAACTATTGAAGTGGTTTTTATAATCATTAATAAGATTCTTGTTTTTACAGGAATTTATTACTTAATCATTTAGCTATGCTGATTATTTTTGAAAGCACGTTTTTGTTATCCATATTTTTTAAAAAAAATATGAGACAAAATCTACTTACTTTAGTAATTCATAACTACGTTTAATAAAGTTAGTTAACTCTTCACCTTTTAAAAGGCCTTGAGATAAACGTGCTAAATCTAAACTTTGTGTAATTAAGCGTTCTTGTTTCTTCTTCGTTTTAGTGCTTAAAATTTCACTTACCAATTCAGAGTTTGTGTTAACAATAAGGTTGTGAATTTCTGGCATGTTTCCAAACATGTGCATTCCGCCACCACCAGTCTGCTGCATTTCTTTCATTCTACGCATAAATTCTGGTTGTGTAATAATAAAAGGAGAAGCATCACTATCCATAGCTTCTAATTGTATAGAGAATTTTTCAGAAGGAATTGTTGCTTTTAAAAGCGTATCTAATTCCGTTTGTTCTTCTTCTGTTAATTTAGAAATAGTGTTTTCGTCTTTCTTAATTAAGTTATCAATATGATCACCATCAACTCTAGCAAAAGAAATGTTTTCTTTTGTAGATTCTAATTTCTGAATTAAGTGAGAAACAATAGGAGAGTCTAATAACAATACCTCGTAGCCTTTAGCTTTTGCAGCTTCAATATAAGAGTGTTGTTGGTCTTTGTTAGAAGCATAAAGCACAACTAACTTACCATCTTTATCAGTCTGGTTTGCTTTAATTTTATTGAAAAGCTCTTCGTAAGTAAAATATTTACCATCTACTGTTGGGTATAAGGCAAATGCATCTGCTTTTTCAAAGAATTTTTCTTCAGATAACATTCCGTATTCAATAACAATTTTAATATCGTCCCATTTTGCTTCAAAATCTTCACGATTAGCGTTGAATAAAGATTTTAACTTATCAGCTACTTTACGAGTAATGTAAGATGAAATTTTCTTTACAGCACCATCCGCTTGTAAGTAAGAACGTGATACGTTTAATGGAATATCTGGCGAGTCAATAACACCTCTTAACATGGTTAAGAATTCTGGTACAATACCTTCTACATTATCAGTTACATAAACTTGGTTTTGATACAGTTGAATTTTATCCTTCTGCATGTTCATGTCATTCGTCATCTTAGGGAAATACAAGATTCCTGTTAAGTTAAACGGATAATCAACATTTAAATGAATATGAAACAATGGCTCTTCAAATTGCATTGGATACAATTCTCTGTAGAAACTACTGTAATCTTCGTCTTTTAAATCAGCTGGTTGTTTTGTCCAAGCCGGATTTGGATTGTTAATGATATTATCTACAACAATTTTTTTCTGAGGCTCTGTAGTTTCTTTACCTTCAGCATCTGTAGTTGTTACAGGTGTAAAATCTGGATCGTCTATTTCCTTAGTTCCAAATTTAATAGGAATAGGCATAAACTTGTTATACTTATTTAGTAATTCACTAATTCTAGATTCTTCTAAAAACTCTGTTGAATCTTCAGCAATATGTAGAATAATTTCTGTTCCTCTTTCAGTTCTGTCAGAAGCTTCTAAAGTAAACTCTGGTGAACCATCACACGTCCAATGTGCTGCATCAGCTCCAGTATGAGATTTAGTAATAATTTCAACTTTCTCTGCAACCATAAACGCAGAATAGAAACCAAGACCAAAATGCCCTATAATACCTGAGTCTTTTGCCGAATCTTTATACTTATCTAAAAATTCTTCAGCACCAGAAAATGCCACTTGGTTAATATACTTTTCAACTTCGTCTGCAGACATTCCTAATCCTTGATCAATAATATGAAGTTTCTTTCCTTCTTTATCAATTTTAACCTCGATTATTGGGTTTCCGTATTCAGATTTAGATTCACCTATGCTTGTAAGGTGTTTTAATTTTAGTGTGGCATCTGTACCATTACTAATTAGCTCACGTAAAAAGATTTCGTGATCAGAGTATAAGAATTTTTTAATAAGCGGAAAGATATTCTCTACCGATACATTAATACTTCCTTTTGTCATGATATATAGTTTTTTGTATTATTAATTTGAATATTAACCTATAGTCAAATAAAATACCAAGTCTTAAAATGTGACAAAGTGACACAAGTACTATGCATGCATAACGAATATAATTTCTAATAAAAATATATCGCTTCTTAAATATTAAATTGCAGTACTAAAAAATAGCTATGTATAATTCAAAAATAATTGGTTTAGGTAAGTATGTGCCTGATAATGTGGTGACAAATGACGATTTGTCTAAGTTGATGGATACTAATGATGAGTGGATACAAGAACGTACCGGAATAAAAGAACGTCGTTGGGTAGAAAAAGGAAGTGGTGAAACAACTGCTTCAATGGGAGTTGAAGCTGCAAAAATAGCCATTGAACGTTCTGGTTTAGATAAAGATGATATTGATTTTATAGTATTTGCTACATTGAGTCCCGATATGTATTTCCCTGGTCCAGGAGTACAAGTACAGCATGCATTAGATATAAAAACGGTTGGAGCGTTAGATGTACGTAATCAATGTTCTGGTTTTATATATGCCATGTCTGTCGCAGATAATTTTATAAAAACTGGAATGTATAAAAACATCCTCGTAATTGGTAGTGAATTACATTCTCACGGAATGGATGTTACCACTCGAGGAAGAGGTGTAACTGTAATTTTTGGTGATGGAGCTGGTGCAGCTGTGTTAACCAGAGAAGAAGATAATTCTAAAGGTGTTTTGTCTACACATTTACATTCGCAAGGTGAGCACGCAGAAGAATTAGTGCTAATTGCACCAGGAATGGGTAAACGTTGGGTAAATGATATTTTAGCTGACAACGATCCAAATGATGTGAGTTATTATCCACATATGAATGGTCAGTTTGTATTTAAAAATGCCGTTGTTCGTTTTAGTGAAGTAATCATGGAAGGTTTAACGAAAAACAACCTGCAGGTTGATGATATTGATATGTTAATTCCTCATCAAGCCAATTTGCGTATTTCTCAGTTTATACAACGTAAGTTTAAGTTAAGTGACGACCAAGTTTTTAATAATATACAGAAATATGGAAACACAACCGCAGCATCTATACCTATTGCTTTAACTGAAGCTTGGGAACAAGGTAAAATAAAAGAAGGTGATACAGTTGTATTAGCCGCTTTTGGTAGTGGTTTTACTTGGGGAAGTGTTATTATGAAGTGGTAATTAACTTTAAGTTTTAAAATAAAAAAAAGCCCATACAAAACATTGTATGGGCTTTTTAACCATTAACCAAACTTAACTAATCATATATAAACCCTAATGTTTATAATTACTATGATTAAAACCTACTATTATATAGACGTTGTAATTTTAGATTTATTATATCACAAAGATTATTTAACGCGTATTTAACAAAAACCCGAAAATTACGTTTCGGGTTTTCTTAATTTAATAGTTAAGCACTAACACTAACCATCAACATTTATGTTAACTATTAAATATTTGTTTAAAACATGCCACCACCTTCTTTAACATCATTATCTCTTCTTTTACGAGATTTGGCGCTGTATTTTCCACCACCAAAACGGTAAGATAAACTTGTGGATATTTGCTGACTTTCCCAATTAAATTGGCCTTGTTGAGCATAGGGTCTTTCGCCATCAAACTCAGCATACATGGTATTAAAAATATCATTGTAACTTAGACTAAAGTTTGCTCTGCCTTCCATAAAATTATAACGCATACCTAAGTTTACCATAAGCATATCGTTCATTTCAAATTGAATGTTTTTGTTTTTTGAACGGTACATTCCAAATGCTGAAAAACTAAGGCTTTTACTCACTTTAAAATTGTTAAAAGCTCTGGCACTCCAAGCTACATTATCAACTTCAACGGTATTTAAAACAATCTCGTCATTGGTATCAAAAGATTCAGCTAAACTTTTTTGTGTTTGTGAATATAAATCGAAACTAGCATTAACGCTCCACCACTTTGTGGGTCTGTAACTAGACGATAATTCTATACCATAAGATGAGGTATTGTCAAAGTTTAAATTGGTAAAAATTAAACGGTTGGTATCTGTTCTATCTATTAAAATGGCTTGCTGAATTTCGTCTTCAATAATTCTGTAAAAAACACCAGCAGTGATACTTCCTTTTTCAAGTTGTCTTGTGTAATTTGTTTCAACAGAATTTGTGAATTGTGGACGTAATTCTTGATTTCCAAATTCAGAAATCAATGGAGTACTCCAATTTGGTAAAGGGTTAACTTGCCCAATTCCTGGTCTGTCAATTCTTCTGCTATAACTAAATTGATACGAGTTTTTTTCTGAAGGTGAATATGTTACAAATGCCGAAGGGTATAATTCGAAATAATCATTTTCAAAATTAATATTTAATTCTTCATTTGAATCTAAGAATTTTTTAAAGGCATTAGAATCTACAGTCACAGTTTCTGCTCTTAAACCAACTTGGTAACTCCATTTTTCCATCTTTTTACCATACGTAGCGTACGCAGAATAAATATCTCTTGTATAATCGAAATTTGTGGTTGTTGGAATGTATTCGTCGTCGTCATTCTGTTCTCTTGCATCAGACTCGTAAAAAATATTGGTGTCAAAAAAACGTGCTTGTAGACCTAATTCTAATTTTACAGATTCAGATAATGGGTTTACATAATCTAAATTAAGCGTTGTACTGTTTCTATCTGTGTCTGTGTCTTCAATAAAATTGGGACGTTGAGAAGTGAAAAATATGTTGTTATTATATCCAGAACCTTCATAAATATTATGGTCAACTTCTAACTCTATATTATGACCTTCTTTATTAAAGTCGCGCTTATAATTAAAGTTATATTGTTGCGAATCATTTTCATTTATGCCGCTTAAATATTGCGATTCATTTAATGATGCATCATTTAAATAGGCAATACTAGAGTTGACATCAGTTTCTCCGTTAAAGATATTCTGGTTGGTAAATAACGAAATAGTGTTTTTATCATTTAAGTAATAATCAAGTCCTATTTTAAATAAATGAGATTTGTTATCATTAAGGATGTCAAAATTTTGTGTGATGTCTTGTTCAGTTCTATTTATGTAACCATAGTTAGCATTTCTGCTGATGTTATTGCCGTAAGAACCGTAAACGTTCACTTTTCCATTTCGATAATTCGCATCTATAGAGCTGTTAAATTTGGCTTCAATATCATGCGCTAAGCCAACAGTAATGTTACCATTAAAACCAATTTTCGTGTTTTTATGAAGTACAATATTGATGATGCCACTCATGCCTTCAGGATTATATTTTGCCGAAGGATTTGTGATTAATTCAACACTCTTTATAGAGTTAGATGGAATTTGTTTTAGTAATTGTTCTGCAGGAATATTAGATAATTTTCCATCAACCATTACTCTAACATTTTGATTACCACGTAAACTGATTGAACCTGTTTGTTGGTCTACACTAACAGATGGTAAATTATTCATTAGCTCACTTGCAGTTGCTCCTGCAGTTTGTAAATCTTTCCCAATAGTAATCACTTTACGATCTACTTTTTGTTGTATTGTAGATACATCTGCAACAATAGTAACTTCGTCTAAACCTGTAGATTCTTCTTTAAGTTTAATGTCACCAAGATTAACTTTGTAATTTCCTTTACCTAAAGTGACGTTTTTATCTATAGTTTTAAAACCTACAAATTGAATAGAAACTGTAATAGATCCTTCTGGTATGTTTTTAATTTCAAACGTTCCGTCGTCATTAGTAATTCCGCCTGTAATTATTTTTTTAGCAGTATCTTTTATTACGATATTTACGTAAGGTAAGGGTTCGTTTAGTTGCGCATCGATAACGCGTCCTGATACAGAACCGTTTTTAATGTCGTCGTTAGAATTGGGTTGGGCTAGTGCCGTTAAAGATAAAATTAGCGCACAGAAAAGCGTGATTGATTTCATTTTTGATTGATTTTTTTTGATTGATTTGATAGTTTGTTATTGTATAGACGACTAACTTTACCTTATGTTACTGAATTATTTTACGTTAACACCATTTTAACATTATGAACAAAAAGACACTTGTAATTGGAGCTTCGTTAAAAGATGATCGTTACTCAAATATTGCTATAAAACGAATAAGAAGTTATAATCACGACGTAAAAGCGTTTGGTTTAAAACCAGGTAGGGTTAATGATGTAACGATTGATACAGAATTAATTGACTACGATGCTATTGATACAGTGACGCTTTATTTAAACCCAAAGCGACAAGAAGACTATTATGACTATATAATTAGCTTAAAACCAAAGCGTGTTATTTTTAATCCAGGAACAGAAAATCCTGAATTCTACAAGTTGTTAAAGGAAAATAGTATTGAATTTGAAGTGGCTTGTACTTTGGTGCTATTAGCAACAAATCAGTATTAAGATTTCTTTTTAATTAGAAGTAATCCAAGGAACATTAAGAGTCCGTTAATAATTAAGATTTCGAACCCAATTTCGTAGCCATTAAATAGTTCTTTAGAGTACATATTTAAAATGTAAGAAAGAATAGGAGCTACAATGGCAATAATCCAAACTAGCTTGTCTTTAATTTGTGCTTTAGTGATAAGTCCAAAAGCAAACAAGCCTAATAAAGGTCCGTAAGTATAGCCAGCAGCTTTAAATAGTTCCCAAATTACAGAAACATCTTTAAAGATTAAATCGAATAATAAAATCACGAGAACGAGTAGAATACTAAAGCCAATATGAACTCGTTTTCTAAGGCCCTTTCTTCGCGTTTCTGGTTTGTTTTCAATATCTATAATATCGAAACAAAAAGAAGTTGTTAAAGAGGTTAATGCAGAATCTGCACTAGAGTATGCTGCCGCAATTAATCCTAGTAAAAAGAATGCTGAGGTTACAATACCAATTTCAGGAAGCATTGCTATAGATGGGAATAAATCATCTTTAGAAGCAGTAATACCATTAGTCTCTGCATATTGAGTGAGCATTAATCCAAGTACTAAGAATAGGATATTCACAAAAATTAGAACAACACTAAAGGTCACCATATTTTTTTGAGCATCCTTTAAATTACGACATGTTAGATTTTTTTGCATCATGTCTTGGTCTAAACCTGTCATGGTAATAGTTATGAAGATTCCAGATAAAAAGCTTTTCCAGAAATATTGTGAATTATTTCCGTCTTCAAAAAAGAATACTTTACTAAGATTGCTTTCTTTAGTGTAAGTAATTAAATCACTAATACTGTTTAAATCTAAAGCTGATGCTAAAAATATAATGGCTACAACCACAGAGATCAACATAAATAATGTTTGCAATGTATCTGTAAAAATGATGGTTTTAATACCGCCTTTAAAAGTGTAGAGCCAAATTAAAGCAATGGTAATCATTACTGTTATGGCAAACGGAATATCAAATAGGTCAAAAACTAAAAGTTGTAAAACTTTAGCTACTAAAAACAAGCGGAAAGCAGCACCAACAGTTCTAGAAATAAGAAAAGCTATAGATCCCGTTTTGTAACTCACAATACCAAAACGATCTTTTAAATATGTATAAATTGAGGTAAGGTTTAACTTATAGTAAAGCGGTAATAATACAAAGGAGATAATGAGATAACCAAAAAAGTAACCAAAAACAACTTGTAGGTAACCAAATTGTTTAGCTTCTACAGCACCAGGAACAGAAATAAAAGTTACACCAGATAAAGAAGCACCAATCATTCCAAAGGCTACTAAGTACCATGGTGCTGATTTATTAGCCTTAAAAAATGCGGCATTAGAATCTTCTTTTCCTGTAAAATAAGAAATCAATACAAGCAATCCGAAGTAACTTGCAATGAGAATTAGTATAGAAGTTGGTGTCATGTTATAAGCTTCAATTGCGTGAATTATTTTTGAAAAGTAGTACATTTGGAAAAAACGAGTGCTTTAAAAAAGAATTATTTATGAAAAAATATACTTACCTATTTGTATTTTCTATGTTTTGTTTTGGCTTATCTGCTCAAGATTTTAAACAACTTATTGCTGAGGGTTCTCATACTGTAGCAGAAATAGTTTCGGTTGCTGAAAGTCATTTTGATTCAGTGGGTAGAGAGCGAGGAACAGGCTATAAACCTTTTAGACGTTGGCAATATTTTGCAGAACGAGCAATGGATGAAACAGGTTTATTAAAGTCTTCTGAATTCTACTACAATGAATTAAATAATTTAAATGCTGACATAAATAATGAAGGTTTTGCGGCAAGAACAGTTGTTGGTACGTGGGAAGAAATGGGACCAACGTATTGGAATGCGACTTCAGGTTATAATCCAGGAGTAGGTAGAATTACCTCCATTTCAATTGATGATACAAATCTAAATCATATTATAGCTGGTAGTGAAACTGGTGGTGTTTGGAAAAGTTTAGATGGAGGAACAACATGGACCGTTTTAACTGATAATTTAGCTAATATAGACGTCAATGCACTTGCTATAGACCCAAATAATAGTTCAAATTATTTTTGGGGCTCTACAAATGGTTCAATATTTAAATCTACGGATAGTGGTTCTACATGGTCATTGCATAGTAATGTCTCTGGAGGTACAGTCAATAAAATATTAATTCACCCTACAGATGCTCAAATTATGTATTGTAGTTCTGAAGGTAATGGCATTTATAAATCTACAGATGGTGGTTTAAATTGGAACTCTATCTACTTTGCAGGTGTAAATAATGGATATGACATAGAATTTAAACCTGGTGATCCAAGCGTGGTATATGCTTCAGGAACAGATTTTTATAAATCAATTAATAGTGGTTCTAGTTTTTCTAAAATTTCAGGAGTGACTCCAAATGGATTTTCAACAGGACCAAAAATGATTGGAGTGTCATTAAATAACCCATCGGTAGTTTATGTTTTAGAAGCTGCTAATGGAATTTTTGGTGCCATATATAAATCAACAGATAGTGGAAGCAGTTTTACTAAATTAACACACGATGATAGAAATTATTTCGGATATGATACTGCAGGAATTGATGATAGAGGGCAAGCACCGAGAGATATGGATATTGCAGTGAACCCTAATGATGCAAACGACGTACATATTGCAGGTATAAATACTTGGAGGTCTATAGATGGAGGTGATACATTTAGTGTTACATCACAATGGACACCAGATAGTGCTAATAATCAAAATATTGGTTATTGCCATGCAGATGTAGATATTTTAGAATTTGTTGGCACTGGTACTAATGCTAAATTATTTGTAGGTACAGATGGCGGAATTTATAAAGCAGAAAACCCTACAATTGTTAATAGTAGTTACTATACAGATTTAACAGCTGGTTTGGGAATAAGACAATTTTATAAAATTGGTGTTAGTCAGACAAATCCAGTCGTCGTAACTGGTGGTTCTCAAGATAACGGTTCGTCTGCATTATTATCTGATGGAAATTGGATTGATTGGTTTGGTGCAGATGGTATGGAAGGTTTTGTAGATAAGAATGATGCTGATATTTTTTACGGAACGTCGCAGTTTGGTTCGTTTGTAAAATACACAAATTGGAGTTGGGTAAGTGGTGTTTCTTATTTAAGCCAGCCAGACGATAAAGGTGGAGATTCATCTTGGAATTGGGTTGTGCCTTTTGAGCAAGACCCAATTACACCTAATGTAATATATTGTGCTTTTGATGAGGTATATAAATCTATTGATGGTGGCTCAAATTGGGAGTCAATATCTCAAAATTTTTCTAATGATATAGATCATCTCAAAATAGCACCAACGGATAATAATAAAATTTATATTGCTATAAATGGATCATTTCGATATACTACTGATGGCGGAATTACTTGGTCGCAATCTACATTAAACCTATCAGGAGGTCAAATTAATAGTATTGCCGTGCATCCAACAGATTCTAATAAGGTTGCCATAGCAACTACCAATAGCGATAAGGTTTATGTGAGTGCTGATAATGGTTCTTCTTTTACAGCAATCGGTTGGGATTTACCAAGTTTCTCTGCTCAGGCTTTAACTTGGCAAGACAATGGCAAAGACGGTTTATATTTAGGTATGAATTATGGTGTGTATTACACGGATAACACTTTAGGTAATTCTTGGTCTTTATTTAATAATGGACTGCCAAATGTTAGAATTAATGAGCTCGAAATTAATACTGCAGATAGTAAACTATATGCAGCAACATATGGAAGAGGTTTATGGAGATCAAGTCTTTACGATGAAGCCTTAAGTGTTACTAATTTTGAATTAGATGATTTGAAGTTATATCCAAATCCGGCAACAAATGAACTGAATTTAGAATGGAATATAGCCGATGCTGTTACAGTTAGAGTTTTTAATACCTTAGGTAAATTGATGTTTTATTCTAAAAATGTAAATTTATCTAGTACTTATAAAATTGATTCTTCATCTTTTGAATCAGGTGTTTATTTTATGAAATTAAATAGCTATAAGGGAGAAATTACAAAAAAACTTATCATAAAATAGAACAATTAATCGATGTGAAAGTCCAATTGTAAAGCCCTTACAGTTGGACTTTTTTGTTTATAAAAATCAGTATCTTCGCAATTATGGAATTTTCATCTAAACTCTTAGAAAACGCAGTAAACGAAATGGCGCAGTTACCAGGTATTGGCAAGCGTACAGCATTGCGTTTAGTGCTGCATTTATTGCGTCAGCCAGAAAGTCAAACGTTTCAATTAGCAAATGCATTATCTAAAGTAAGAGCAGAAATTAACTTTTGTAAATCTTGCCATAATATTAGTGATAAAGCACTTTGTGAAATATGCGAAAACCCTAATAGAAATAGCGAGTTAATTTGTGTAGTTGAAGATATTAGAGACGTTATGGCTGTAGAAAATACAAGTTCGTTTAAAGGACTATATCATGTGTTGGGCGGGAAAATTTCACCAATGGATGGTATTGGTCCTCAAGATTTAAATATTTCGTCCTTAGTAGAAAAAGTAAAATCTGGAAAAGTTAAAGAACTCATTTTTGCCATGAGTCCAACAATGGAAGGCGATACTACCAATTTTTATATTTTTAGACAAATACAAGATTATAACGTTTCAACATCAACCATTGCAAGAGGTGTTGCAGCAGGTAATGAATTAGAATATACAGACGAAATTACCTTAGGTCGCAGTATTATTGATCGTGTTCCTTTTGAAGCTTCACTTAAATCATAAAATTATTTGAAGCTATCTGTTATCATATTAAACTATAATGTATGCTACTTTTTAGAATTATGTATAAAAAGTGTAGAAGCTGCTATTTCTAATATTGAAGCAGAAATTATTGTAATAGATAACAATTCTTCAGATGATAGTTGTGCTATGGTTAAGCAATTATTTCCTTCAGTTAGATTAATTGAAAACAATGAAAATTCAGGGTTTTCAAAAGGAAATAATATTGGTGTTGCTCAAGCAAAAGGAGAGTACTTGTGTATTTTAAATCCAGATACGGTAGTTGCAGAAGATACTTTTGTAAAGCTTCTTAAATTTTCAGATTCTAAAACTAATCTTGGTATTATAGGTTGTCAGCTTATTGATGGTAAAGGTAAATTCCTCCCAGAAAGTAAACGGAATGTACCAACACCTAAAGTATCTTTAAAAAAAGTACTTGGTCATACTAAGGGTTACTATGCCAATCATATTAAAACAGAAAATACTGGTAAAGTAGATATTCTTGTTGGTGCATTTATGTGGTTAAAAAAAGAAGTTTATGATATTGTTGGTGGTTTTGATGAAGCCTATTTTATGTATGGAGAGGATATTGATTTATCTTATAAAATAGTAAAAGCAGGTTTTGATAATTACTATTTCGGAGAAACTTCAGTAATTCACTTTAAAGGTGAAAGTACATTGAAAGATGCTAAATATGCACAGCGTTTTTATGGTGCGATGCAGATTTTTTACAAAAAACATTTTAAACAGAACATTGTTTTCAATGCTGTCGTTTGGATTGGGATTAAATTAGCTCAATTCTTAAGCAAAACACCAGAAAAAGTTGAAACGGTTCCACAAAGGACAGTGATTTACACTAAAAGTTTAGAACAATCTTTAGAAGCGCAATTGCCAAAGCCATCTCAAATTGTCGAATCAATTCAAGATAAAGTTGAGAGCAGTAGTATGTTGGTTTATGATTTTAATCTGCTAATAGCCAGTGATGTAATCAGTGATATGAAACTGAAATCAAAACAAGAAAATATAGTTTTTAGATTTCTACCAAAAAGCAGTAAATTTATCCTCGGAAGTGATAGTGCTATAAATAGAGGTGAAGTGCTACATTTTTAGGTTGTAAAAATGAATAAAAATCAGTTAATCATCTGTTTTTTTATTAATTTTGCAAATAATTACAAAATAAAGACCTTCAAATTAAAAATATGTCAAAGTTTGAACTTAAGTTACCTAAAATGGGAGAAAGTGTTGCGGAAGCAACAATAACCTCATGGCTTAAAGAAGTTGGAGATACAATTGAAGCTGATGAAGCCGTATTAGAAATTGCTACTGATAAAGTAGATAGTGAAGTCCCTAGTGAAGTTGATGGTGTTTTAGTTGAAAGGCTATTCAATGTTGATGATGTTGTACAAGTAGGACAAACTATTGCAATTATTGAAACCGAAGGTGGTGGAACAGTAGAAGTAACTGCAGCTGCACCAGAACCGCTTGCTTCAACAGAAGCTCCTAAAGCAGTTGCTGAGGTTGCACAAACTGTTGTTGCTGCAAAAGCATCAACAGAACCGCTTGCTTCAACAGAAGATCGGTTCTATTCTCCACTAGTTAAAAATATAGCAAAGAAAGAAGGGATTTCGCAATCAGAATTAGATTCTATTGTTGGTTCTGGTAAAGATAGTCGTGTTACTAAAAACGATATTAAAGCTTATTTAGATTCTCGTAGTTCTGCTACGGTTGCTGCAGCTATTGTAGAACCAGAGGCAACACCAAAAGCTGAATCAGTAGTTAATTCAACTAATAATGTAAATACTCAGAATAGCGCTAGCACAGCTGAAGCTCTAAAAGAAAAAGCAACACCTGTAGCGGAAAAACCAAAAGCTGAAAAACCAGCGGAGAAACCTACAGAAAAACCAATTGTAGTTTCAGATGGTGATGAGATTATTGAAATGACCAGAATGGGGAAACTCATTTCAAAATATATGGTAGACTCTGTACAAACCTCTGCACACGTGCAATCGTTTATAGAAGCAGATGTTACCACAATATGGAACTGGAGAAAAAAGGTTAAAGACAACTTTATGAAACGTGAAGGTGAAAATTTAACTTTTACACCAATCTTTATGGAGGCTATAACTAAGGCTTTAAAAGAATTTCCGATGATGAATATTTCTGTTCAAGGCGATAAAATAATTAAAAAGAAAGCCATTAATGTTGGTATGGCAGCAGCTTTACCAGATGGTAATTTAATTGTACCTGTAATTAAAAATGCAGATCAATTAAATTTATTCGGAATGGTGAAACGTGTGAATGATTTAGCTAATAGAGCGCGTTTAGGGAAGTTGGACCCAGATGATATTCAAGGAGGAACTTACACTGTAACCAACGTTGGTACGTTTGGTAGCATTATGGGAACACCAATTATTAATCAACCACAAGTTGGTATTTTAGCGTTAGGTGCTATTAGAAAAACACCTGCAGTTATTGAGGGGCCACAAGGAGATTATATAGGTATTCGTTATAAAATGTATTTATCACACTCTTATGATCATCGTGTTGTCAATGGAGCACTTGGTGGACAGTTTGTAAAAGCAGTTAAAGATTATTTAGAAGCTTGGGATTTTGATCGCGAGATTTAATCCGTTCTATTATTCAGAGCATATAAATTATATTAAACAAAAAAAAGCACAGTTTTAAAACTGTGCTTTTTTTTTAAAATAGTATCTAATATGTTGTTAGAAAAAAGTTTACGATATTTTTAAGGCTTCACATCTTCTACAAAACCTTCCCATCGACGCATGTAAGTAATAAATGTTTCACTTAAGCCTTCTCTTTTTAAATAATCTTCAGATACAGGATTCTCAATAGGACTGAAATCAGGATTTTCAATAACACGTTTAGGAAAATCATGGTGTAAAATTCCAGAACGACCAATAGTAACAAAATCAACGCCTAGGTCTAATACTTTTTGGACGTCGTTACCAGTTCTTATATTGCCGGCAACAGTTAGTTTTACATTTTTAAAATCGAGTTTTAAAATATGTTCTAATAGATTCAGTTCACTTTCAAGATATTCTTCTGGTAACTTAAAGCAATCCCAAAGCGAGATGTCTAAGAAGTCGATTTGGTTAGAGTCAATAAGCTGCTGTGATATAATTTTTATCTCAGATAATTTCATTCCGAATTTCTCTGGAGATAATCGTACACCTAATAAAAAATTTTCACCACAATGTTTTCTAATAGCATCAACAATTTCAAACAAAAGTCTAGAGCGGTTTTCAAGTGAACCTCCATAATTATCAGTTCTTTTATTTATTTCAGAACTCAAAAATTGAGTTAAAATATAACCATGTGCTCCATGTACTTCAACACCATCATAGCCGCATTGTTTTGCTCTTATGGCTGCATTGATGAAATCATCCTTTAATTGATGGACTTCTTCTAAAGTCAAAGCTCTGGCATTATGTTTTTCACTATCGGAAGGACAAACAGCTTTCTGTCCAATAACCTCCTTTGGGGAACGCATGCCAGCATGATGCAATTGAATCACAGCGACGCTGCCATAAGATTTAATAGCGTCAGCCAACTTTTTGTGACCGTACTTATGGTCATCAGAAAATATACCTAATTGTCCCGAAAACCCTTTTCCAATTTCTTGGACATGAGATGCGCAAGTCATAACCAAACCAAAATCACTTTTGGCTCGCATAGTCAACCAATGGAATTCTTCATTAGAAAGCTGTCCGTTTTCATAACTTTGTCTATTTGTGAGTGGCGCTAACATAAAACGATTTTTTAATTTTGTACCGCAATTAAATGTAACGTGGTCTTCAGGTTTGTTTTTCATAAAGTGTTCTAAATCTATTTACATAGCTAATTTCGGTCATTTATTTTTTAAACTCAAATTAGAGGAAAAATTAACGCAATTATTTTAATCTCCATACCTTTGTTAAAAATCACGAACAATGCAACTCAATCTCTCAAAACCCATCTGTTTTTTCGATTTAGAAACTACAGGAATCAATATATCAAAAGATAGAATCGTAGAAATTTCAATCTTAAAAGTCTATCCTGATGGCAAAGAAGAAGCCAAAACTTGGGTTGTGAATCCTGAAATGCCAATTCCTGCAGAGGTTACGGCTATTCATGGAATTTCAGATGCTGATGTAGTTGGTAAGCCAACCTTTAAAGAATTATCTAAAGAGATTTATAATATGATTAAGGATTCCGATTTAGGAGGATTTAATTCTAATCGTTTCGATATTCCTCTATTAGCTGAAGAAATGCTTCGTGCAGAAGTAGATTTTGATATGAAAAATACGCAATCTGTAGATGTGCAAACTATTTTTCATAAAATGGAACAACGTACGTTAGTTGCAGCTTATAAGTTTTATTGCGACAAGAGTTTAGAAGATGCGCACAGTGCAGAAGCAGACACAAAGGCAACTTATGAGGTTCTAAAAGCACAATTAGATCGCTACGAGGATTTAGAAAATGACACTAAGTTTTTGGCAGAATTTAGCTCGCGTAAAAAATTCGCGGATTTTGCAGGCTTCTTAATATTCAACAAAGAAGGTGAGGAATGTTTTTCTTTTGGAAAGCATAAAGGAAAACGTGTATTAGATGTATTAGATAAAGAACCTGGTTACTTTGGTTGGTTGCTAAATGCTGATTTTCCACTTTACACTAAAAAAGTATTGACAGCAATTAAATTAAGACAATTTAATAATAAGCTAAGTTAATAGTCCAAATAACCGAATAAATTGAGCATGAAATTAATCTGTATCGGTCGTAATTACACAGACCACATTAAAGAATTAGAAAACGAAAAACCAACAGATCCTGTTATCTTTTTAAAGCCTGACACATCGATTTTATTAAAGAAACAACCGTTTTTTATTCCTGATTTTTCAGATGAGGTACATCATGAAGTTGAGGTATTAGTAAAGATTAATAAAGTAGGGAAGTATATAGATAAGAAATTTGCGCATAAATATTATGACCAAATAGGGCTTGGTATAGATTTTACTGCGAGAGACCTTCAGGCGCAATTAAAATCAAAAGGATTACCATGGGAAAAAGCAAAGGCCTTTGATGGTGCAGCTGTTGTAGGTAAATGGTTGCCAAAGACCAAATTTCAGAATATAAACAGCATTAATTTCAGTTTAAAAAAGAATGAAGAAGTCGTTCAAACAGGTAATACTGAACTAATGCTGTGGAAAATTGACGAAATTATAGAATATGTGTCAAAATATTTCACTTTAAAAATTGGAGATATTATCTTTACAGGCACACCTGCAGGAGTTGGTAAGGTTTTTGCAGAAGATCGATTAATAGGATATCTTGAAGACGAGGAAATGTTTTCAATAAAAATTAAATAAATGTCACAACATTATAAGTTAGATAGAGTAAGAGAAATGGCTGAAAATGACGAAGATTTCGTTTTAGCGATAGCAGCCGCTTTTTTAGAAGAAGTACCAGAAGATGCTGAGCGTTTAAGAACGGCAGTACCAGCAAAAGATTACAAAGAAGTTTACCAAGCGGCTCATAAAATGAAACCAACAATAGATTTATTTGAACTTGGTGTTTTAGACACCTTGATTGAAGTACAAGATTGGGGAAAGTTTGAGCAAGGAGACAAAAATGTTGACGAGCAACTTATAGCTGTGTTAACAGCTGTAGATAATGCGGTAAATGAGATTAAATCCGATTTCGGACTATAAATGCAAGCCGAAATTATCACCATTGGCGATGAAATTCTCATTGGTCAAATTGTAGATACAAATTCTGCATATATAGGTAAGGAATTCAATAAATATGGGATTTCAATTTATCAGATTACATCTATTCAAGATGAAAAATCTCATATTCTTCAGGCTTTAAAAGAAGCCGAAGCAAATGCTGATATCATAATCATAACTGGTGGTTTAGGACCAACTAAAGATGATATTACTAAGCATACCATTTGCGAGTACTTTAACGATACACTAGTTGAGGACAAAGCTGTTTTAGCTAATGTAGAGCAAATATTTTCTAAATGGAGTTCTGCGCCACTTTTAGAGGTTAACAAACAACAAGCATTAGTGCCATCTAAAGCTAGCGTTTTAATGAACCATAATGGTACAGCTCCAGGCATGTGGTTAGAGAAAAACGGAAAAGTATTTGTGTCGCTACCAGGTGTACCTTATGAAATGAAGGCTTTAATTTCAGAACAAGTCATTCCTAAATTAAGAGAGCAATTTAACTTTCCTTATATAATGCACAAAACCATTTTAACTTATGGTAAAGGGGAAAGTGCATTAGCAGAAGATATTTCAAAATGGGAAGAGGATTTACCTAATTTTATAAAATTAGCCTATTTACCAAGTTTAGGTCGTGTGCGTTTGCGATTATCAGGAAAGTCTTTAGATAAAAAAGTACTTGAAGATGAAATTAAGAAGCAAGTCAATTTACTCTTACCGCAAATCGAAGATATTTTTGTGGGATTTGAGGAAGATGAATCTATTGAATCTATAATAGGAAAGCGATTAACCAAATTAGGAAAAACATTAGCTATAGCAGAAAGTTGTACAGGTGGTCGAATTGCAGAATCATTTACGGCAAATGCAGGAGCTTCAGCTTATTTTGAAGGAAGTGTTGTGACGTATGCGACAGCATCTAAAGTTAAAGTTTTGGGGTTGTCTGAAGAGGTTATAAATAAACATTCTGTGGTGAGTAAAGAAGTCGCAGAAGCCATGGCAAAGAGTGTAAGAGCATTATTTAATACCGATTATGCTTTAAGTACTACAGGTAATGCAGGGCCAGCAAAAGGAGATTCGGATGCAGAAGTTGGAACTGTTTGGATTGCTATCGCTACAAAAGACAAGGTGTTTTCGAAAGTTTTTGACTTTGGAAACCTCCGAGAAAAAGTGATTGGGAGAGCCGCAAACAAGGCTTTTGAGATGCTTCTAAAAGAAATTTAAAAAAAGTATATATTTATTTTTGCTAAACCTCAAAGTTTTATTAAATTTGCACCCTGTTTAAAATATCTATGTTTGGATATTAGATTCTTAATACTAATGTTTATAGGAAATTCCTTTAAAAATTAAGAAAGATTAAGAGTTGACAGAAAAACAATAATACACCTAAAGAAAGAAAACAATGTCAAGAGTTTGTGAACTTACTGGGAAAAAAGCGATGGTTGGAAACAATGTTTCTCACGCTATGAATAGAACAAAACGTAGATTTGATGCAAATTTAATCAAAAAACGTTTTTACATTCCTGAAGAAGATAAGTGGGTAACATTAAAAGTTTCTACATCAGCATTAAAGACTATCAATAAAATTGGTATCGAAGCGATGTTAAAAGAAGCTAGAGCAAAAGGATTTTACAAATAATAGCGTTTATTTAACGCTTAAGTCAATTTACAATGGCAAAAAGAGGAAATAGAATACAAGTTATCTTAGAGTGCACAGAGCACAAAACGTCTGGTCAACCAGGAACATCAAGATACATTACAACAAAGAATAAGAAGAATACGCCAGATCGTATGGAGATTAAGAAATTTAATCCTATCCTTAAGCGTATGACAGTTCATAAAGAGATAAAATAAGAAAACATGGCAAAGAAATCAGTAGCGTCTTTACAGACAGGATCAAAGCGTTTGACAAAAGCGATAAAAATGGTTAAATCACCAAAAACTGGAGCTTACATGTTTGTAGAATCAGTAATGGCACCAGAGTTTGTCAATGACTTTTTAAACAAAAAATAATCTTTATTTACATATAGATTTACTAAACTGCTTTCTTATGAAAGCAGTTTTTTTATGGCTATATTTGAACAGTTATGACAACTTAGCAGTAATTCATTAAGGGCAAGGTTGTTGCTTTTGGTTTTGACAGTATGCTTAACTAACTAAGTCATAAAAAAGTTTAAAGACATTTAAACTTTAACTTTTAAACTAAAATAAATGAGTTTTTTTAAAAAAATATTCTCTTCAGACAAGAAAGAAACCCTAGATAAAGGTTTAGAGAAATCTAAGTCGTCTTTTTTCAATAAATTAAATAAAGCAGTAGCCGGAAAGTCTAAAGTTGATGATGACGTTTTAGATAATCTTGAAGAAATCTTAGTTACAAGTGATGTTGGTGTAGACACTACATTAAAAGTAATCACCAGAATTGAAGAGCGTGTTGCAAAAGATAAGTATTTAGGAACTTCAGAACTTAATAAAATTCTAAGAGAAGAAATTGCAGCCTTATTGTCAGAAACTAAATCTGGCGAAGAGACAGAATATACTATTCCAGAATTACCAAAACAAGCGGATGGTTCTAAAACACCTTATGTACTTATGGTCGTGGGAGTAAATGGTGTTGGTAAAACAACCACTATTGGTAAATTAGCCTATCAGTTTAAAAAGCAAGGTTTGAAAGTCGTACTTGGTGCTGCAGATACCTTTAGAGCTGCTGCAATAGATCAATTACAAGTTTGGGCAGATCGCGTAGACGTACCAATGATTAGACAAGAAATGGGTTCTGATCCTGCATCAGTGGCGTTTGATGCTTTGCAATCTGGAGTTAACCAAGATGCAGATATTATTATTATTGATACAGCAGGTCGTTTACATAATAAGATTAACTTAATGAATGAGTTAACAAAAGTAAAACGAGTAATGCAAAAAGTGGTTGCGGATGCACCTCACGATGTGCTTTTGGTTTTAGATGGCTCAACAGGTCAAAATGCCTTTGAACAAGCTAAACAATTTACAGCTGCAACAGAAGTAACTTCTTTAGCAGTAACTAAATTAGATGGTACGGCAAAAGGTGGTGTAGTAATTGGTATTAGTGATCAATTTCAAATACCTGTAAAGTATATAGGCGTAGGTGAAGGTATTGAAGACTTACAAGTATTTAATAAATATGAATTTGTAGATTCTTTCTTTAAATAATAAATTCCTGTGAAAACACGAATCTCATTAGCATGAGTGAACCTTTCGATTTCAAAAACATTAAAAATTTAAAGCCGATTACGATAATCACATTATTGTATTCGGCTTTAATGTTTATTAAATATGCAGAAATTTTTACGCTTTTTTTTCATGAACCAAAAAGCCCACTACTACCCAAATTATTAAATGATTATGCCGCTTTTCCTTCATACATCATTGTACCTTTTTTTTCAATCATTATTATTTTATGTATTCATTGTTTAAAAGCTAAATATTATAATTTTAAAATAGTTTATACCTTATTTGGACTTGTACTATTATTTTATATTTTTCAATTTCAAATCCATCAATGGATTATGAGTTTTAATCCTTATGGTTAACTAACTGTTTATTATCTTTTTAAAGAGAAATGCCCTCTATAGTTTCTGCCACTGGCTCTAGTTACAACAAACCAATAATCTGATGTTGGTAGTTTGTTTCCGCCATAAGTACCGTCCCAAACTGAATTGGCGTCTAGCGTTTTTAAGAGTTTACCGTATCTGTTATAAATTTTAACCATTAACGTTGGTTCAGATAATGCATCTTTTATATACCAAGTGTCGTTTGTGCCATCACCATTTGGTGTAAAAAACTTAGGGTAATTTAAAAGGTAAACAACTTCTTGAATAATACCACATCCATTTTTATCTCTCACATAAACTGTGTATTCTCCTGAACTTAAACCATTAAAGCTATTGCTGTCTTGGTAGTTTAAATCATCTATTGAATATTCATAATTACCTAGACTTAAATCCGATAAATAGATTGTGATAGAATTATCATTATCCGTCCAATCTTCAATTTCAATATTAGAAATAATAGCAGAATTAGATATTATTACTTCAAATTCATTTGTAGAAGTACAGGCATAAGTCCCATAATCTTCAGTTACAGAAACCCAATAGGTTCCAAGATTTTCGCTTGTTATAGTAATGGTCTGTGAGGTTTCTCCTGTTGACCATAAATAATCATTAAATCCATATCCAGCATCAATTACTACAGAATTATAACCTTCACAAATGCTAACATAATCATCAATTGGAATAGTAGGAGATGTTTCTAAATTAATTGAAATTTCAGCAATTTGATAGCAATTATCAGAGGAATCTATTCTAGTGAAAATGGTATTAGAATCTATAGTCCATTCAAAATTGGTAGGTGTAAGAATTAAACCGTCTTCGGAATAATTTTCGGCATCGGTTTGTGATGTAAAATAACTAAATATACAATCGTTGCAGTTTGTTATTTCTGGCTCAAAGGCCGTTAAGTCAATAATTTCAATATTGTCATTATTGGTATCACATGCAATAGTAGAGATATTATTTACAATAAGAGTTGGAGAAACAATACTCACAGAAACAGCAAAAATCTCATCGCTTTCGCAGCCACTAATGGTTTCTTTTTTCGCATAATACGTTGCTCCATCAATTAAGTTAGTTGTATTAGGCAATATAGTTCCATTACTTTCTGCATCATACCAAATTGCCATTGCGTTCACTTCAATATCGCTTATCGTAGGATTTTGAGTTGTGCAAAACAATTGTTCGGATTCTCCAGTTAAAGCTTCTGGTGTTTCAAATACTTCCACAAATATTTCTTCTGAAGTTATACGACAAGATGAAGAATTTATATTACTACCATTCGCTGCAGTAATGCGATAATAAAATATTCCGGCTGTGCTGGTGTCAGTATATGTATAATATAATGATGTTGCGCCTGCGATATCTATCCAAGTTAATCCGAAATCACCTGAATATTGCCATTGATATTGTGGATTAGAATAGCCGTCTGAAATGGTTGTTTGAAAGGTGTAACTCACATTGTCGTTTTGACAAACACTAATACTATTAATTTCTTCGTCTTCAATTGAATTGCTAATAGTTGGACCACAAGGTCTAAAAGCAATATCATCTAACGCAATATCATTTCCTGGATGTGCACTTGGTGCAGAATTTAGCATAGTAATTACAACTTCAGTTTCAGCATCTAATGTAAAAAAGAAACCATATTGTTGCCAAACTCCAGATGAGGATTGTGCAATGTCTCCTGTGTTGTAGGAACCTAGAATATTACCTGAAGTATCACTTATTCTAAAGGTGACATCTGGATGGTATTCATCTGTACCTGCAGATGGATTCATTATGTTCATTAACCATGCGGAAAATTCAAATGTAGTATTAGCGCAGAGTCCAGTTACTGTTTTTGTATAGAAAACTCCTTCGTTTGCAAGTACAGCACTATTTATAACCATCATATAACCATTACTGTCACCTGTATGATCAGTTGTTGTATGCCATGCATTATCTTTTAAGCCACTTGTAGTGTTGGCTATGGTATATTCGCCTTCATCTAATGTGCCAGAAGCACTATACGTAAATGCTGTAATATCTGCACCTAAAGCAGCACCTCTATTTGTACCAGAACCAAAATTGATTTCAACGACAGGATCTCCTAAGCTGCCTTCACATAATTGTGAATAGGCTTGTGATGAAGTTAAAAAGAGAATAATAGAATAGAGGATGTGGTTTTTCTGCAAAGCTTTTTTTTTAATCTTAAAAACGAATAGTTAGGTGTTAACTATTCGTTTTTAGATGTGCTTTTCATAAAAAACTTGCGTAGTAAAGTTTAATAATTTAAAATTGGAAGCACTTAACCAATACAGAATCTTGGAAAACAAACAAGTAGAAGGCTCTTAAATAACCGTAATATCATTTAAATTCTAAAAAACAAAAAGCCTTTAGACAATTCTAAAGGCTTTTTTATACTTCGTATTATTTTTAATTTATTATGGTCCAGTAACTGTAATTGGACCTACCCAATCACTATAACCGTTAGTGCCGCAGTTAGCTCTAATATAAAAGTCATAAACTGCGTCTGTATACGTGTGATTTGTTAATTGAATTGGATTGTAACTTGTGTCTATTGTTGTCCCAGAACCTATAGGGTCTCCAGAACCAACTTTGTGTAATTGCCATGTGTTTTCACCATTCATAGAGTCCCAACTAAAAACTAATACGTCTGATCCTTGAGCAGTAGTATAAATCTGGTCTAAAGTAAAATTAATAGGGTCTAAACAGCTAGGATTTAAAGGGTCTTCCAAAGTGCTGTGAGTTACAGGACCTACCCAAGAACTATAACCACTTTCACCACAAGTATTACGTACATAAAAGTCGTAAGATGTATCAGAGTTTAAGCCACTTATTCTAGCATTACTAGGATATATTGTCTCATCATATGTTGTTATGGTTCCTGATCCTAATGTAAAACCCTCCGTACCATGTTGAATTTGTGAGCCATCAAAATCTCCATCAGACCATGCTAAGTCTATGTAATTATAACTTACAGAATTATTGTAGGGTTGTACATAAAGATTTCCAGGGTCATTACAATAAGGATTATAATTTAAGGTAACAAAGTTAAAAGGTGTTGACCAACTGCTGTATTCGTTAGACTCATTACAGAAAACTCGTGCATAAAAGGTGTATTGTGTTTGTTCCAAAAGATTTTCGATATGAACATAAGGTTCAGGTATCGTTAAAGTCGTTCCAGAGCCTTGTGTAAAACCAAATGGACCATACTCTATTTGAAACAAAGCAGAGTCTACTTCGTAACTCCAGCTAAATGTAGCTGTTGTGTTGGTGATGTTATTAACATCAAGGTTGGTAGGTTTAGGACAGCTTGAGCTGCCTGAATCATCACTACTCGAGCAGCCAAGTGCTAGGATAGAAATAGCTAAAAGTAAAATTAATTTTTTCATAGATTGATTTGATTTAAGGGTCACAAATATAAATATTATTAGGACAATTGCTTAAATCAATAAATCTAATTTACTAGGCTTGTAAAGAGGACTTAATCACTAGTTAAATTATTAATTTTTACCCAAAGCTCATTATCAAAGTTTGAGAGTGCAAAGTTTTCGTCTTCAGCAGACTGTCCCATTCTTATAATCACTAATTCTTTACTCGGAACCACATAAATTTTTTGGTCATTTTTACCTAAAGCAGCAAACATATCGTTTGGAGCATCTGGAATTAAATTTCCTGAGAATTCTATTTGACTTTGAGGTAGGTGATAAGAAGATTTTCCGTTTAACCACCACAAATAACCATAAGCTAAATTTACATTCTGGGACGTATTAGTCGCAGCTGTTAAATAGCTTTCGTTTAGAATTTGCTCATCTTCCCATTTGCCATTAGCGTAAGTCAATAAACCAAATCTTGCCATGCTTCTTGTATTACTCCAATAAACACTTAAATCACCAAGAGCAATCCAACTGCCATTCATACCAATTGGTGTTTTTAATTTAGCATCAAAATAGTTACTCCATGTTTGGTTGGTAGCTTCAGCGACAATATCTTGCATTTTAGCATAAACATTATGATAGGCCCAACGCGTACCTGCATCAGCAACATACTGTAAATTAGTGGGTGAAATATCATCACCAGTGGTATCATCTAGTCCAGAAGTCATGGTTAAAAGATGTTTACAGGTAATTAAATTCTCTTTATCTAATGCAGCACTAGTCCAACCTGTTCCTAAATAATCAGAAACTTTATTATTTATATCTATAAAACCTTCTTGTTCTGCGATTCCAGATGTGGCAGTGGTTAACGTTTTTCCAGCACTTGCCCAATACCATGTGGAGTTAGCGTCGTGTCCGTTCATATATTCTTCTACTACAATTTTACCATTATGCAGAATAATAAAACTTCTGGTGTTTTTTTCTTCTAAAAAATCTAAAAGAGGTTGCAGTTGATTTTCATTCCAGTTTAATTCTGAAATAGATTTTGTTTCCCAAGTATCAGAATCTAAAGGTGGAAAATAAATAGCTTCCGTTTGAGGTACGTCATCATCATTAGTGTCACTATCACTAGAACAAGATAAAATGGTGCAAAAACAGATAAAAAAGGAGAGTAATTGTAACGATTTCATGGTTAAGTTTTTATTTAAGACTGATAAATATACTAAAGGTTTAATTAACGTTGTATCTTTGCAAACTGATTTTATAGAACATGCGTACAAAAACTCTTAAGAAAAACAGAATCAACGTTATAACACTTGGCTGTAGTAAAAATGTTTACGATAGCGAAGTATTAATGGGACAGCTAAAAGCAAGTGGCAAAGATGTTGTACATGAGCAAGACGGTAACGTGGTTGTTATTAATACTTGTGGTTTTATCAATAATGCCAAGGAAGAAAGTGTGAATACCATTTTGGAATACATGCAGAAGAAGGAAGATGGTGAAGTTGATAAAGTTTTTGTAACAGGTTGTTTAAGTGAACGCTATAAGCCAGACTTGGAGAAAGAAATTCCTAATGTTGACCAATATTTTGGGACAACTGAATTACCAGGTTTGTTAAAAGCTTTAGGTGCAGATTATAAACATGAGTTAATTGGTGAGCGTCTAACTACGACGCCTAAAAATTACGCGTACCTAAAAATTGCAGAAGGTTGTGATAGACCATGTAGTTTTTGTGCTATTCCAATAATGAGAGGAAAACATAAAAGTACACCAATTGAAAATTTGGTTACTGAAGCTGAAAAACTGGCTGCAAATGGTGTAAAAGAATTAATTCTTATCGCACAAGATTTAACGTATTACGGTTTAGATATATACAAAAAACGAAACCTTGCTGAATTACTTGAAAACTTAGTTAAAGTTGAAGGTATAGAGTGGATTCGTTTGCATTATGCGTTCCCAACAGGTTTTCCGATGGATGTTTTAGACCTTATGAAACGTGAGCCTAAGATTTGTAACTATTTAGATATTCCTTTACAGCATATTTCTGATGATTTACTAAAATCTATGCGTCGTGGAACTACAAAAGCGAAGACGACAAAATTGATTAATGAATTTAGAGCAATTGTTCCCGAAATGACAATCAGAACAACGCTTATAGTTGGTTATCCTGGAGAAACAGAAGCACATTTTGAAGAACTTAAAAATTGGGTATCCGAAATGCGTTTTGAACGTTTAGGATGCTTTACATATTCTCACGAAGAGAACACACATGCTTACAATTTAGAAGACGATGTTCCTGAAGACGTGAAAATTCAACGTGCTAATGATATTATGGAAATTCAATCGCAAATTTCTTGGGAATTGAATCAAGCTAAAATAGGGCAGGAGTTTAAAGTTGTTATTGATCGTAAAGAAGGCAACTACTTTGTTGGTCGTACCGAATTTGATTCACCAGATGTTGATAACGAAGTTTTAATTGATGCTTCTAAGGTTTATTTAAAGACAGGAGAATTTGCTACAATTAAAGTTATTGAAGCAGAAGACTTCGACCTTTATGGCGAAGTCTTGTAAAGTGCTTTAATGTTTAATTTGATTGAATTAGATAATTAACAACGATCAGCAGGACCAAAAGTAAAGACTAATTCTTGCTCCATTTTTTCGCCTTTTGCATTTTCAGCAGGAATCCATTTACCTGGTATATTTTTTATTAACTCAATAAATTTTTCATCAATTGAAGGATATCCAGTAGTCATAGCATCATGCTTAACAGTTGTAACTTCGCCTTCTTTTGATATTACAAAGCTTATTTTAAGAGCAAAGATTTGATTGTTTATTACAGCAGTGATGTCAGAGATACTGTTATCCTTAAGATAATTAATTAAAGCCTCATTACCTTCTGCGTAAGTGGCTTGTTGGTCTGGTACAACGGTAATATGTGGACCAAAAAATTTGTCTTCAATAATACCTGTTTCCATATTCTTACCTCTAAATTCTGTTCTAATTGTAAAATGATTAAAGTAATCCATGGATTTTAATATCTCTAATTGTGCATCAGTGAGGTGGTCAGTGGTTCCGTAGGCTTGTATTTCAGATTGTTGATTGTCTTTTATAACAACTAGGTTAACTGATTTTATGCGTTCTATTTGTTGCTTTTCATCATCGTTAAGAAAGGTGTAAATGTCAGTAGCGCTTTGTATCTCAGATTTTTTAACGGCTGCAAATCTGGTATCTACACTATAAAATAAATCTTGAATCCCTTTAAGTTCGGGACCATATATATTTTGGCTTTCTAAAGCCAAGTCTTTATCAGTTGATGATACTGACGCAGTAACTTCGCTGCTGTTTAATTTTGTGCAACTAAAGCATACAACACAAAGCATGGCTAATGTTGTTCCGAAAATAGTAACACGGTTTTTCATGTGTTTATAGGTATTGTTTTCTTTGTGCACATGTTGTTTGTTATTAAACATTTCCGTTTGGTGATTACATTTTGAGTTTGCGCTTTTCATAATTATTTGTTTTTTGAGATGATTATTCTCAAATGTAGTATTGAACCTTGCGGTTGTTGTAAATTTAAATGTAAAAAAAATGCAAATTCTTTGTGAATGCTATGCGTTGTGATTGTTAACGTGTTAAAAATCAGTTGCTATTCGGCTTTTTTGTAAGCTTCTTTCATCCATCCAATTAATTCATCATCTATATCATTTACGGAAGTTATTTGCACACGATGTGTGCACATGGTACCAAAAGGACCAGAATTACCCAATCTATCTGTAGTTGGTTTTTCGGGTAATTTTAAACCTAAATCGATTCGTGTTTTTGTCGCTGGTTTTATTAAAACAAATTGACGTTTTCTAATAACACTAACACTTGTTTTCTTCGGAGTGATTGTTATATCATTTCCAAAGGTTTCAACGGTAGCTTGTAGCTTTTCATAAATAGGAAATAAACTTTCCTTGCCTTTGTATTGGTTGGCAACTAAATCATCTGCTGTATTATTTTCTTCTTTAGAAAGCGTGACAATAGTATTAGCAAAACCATGTGTTACACCATGTTCTTTTTTAAGAAAATTAACACCTTCAGAATGTTTAGCGAATGCTTTTTCTTTTAAAATTGATTTCCATTGCTCTAATGATTTTCCTGTTTTTTCAGGCATATTAGTAATCATGGTTTGTAAAGCTTTTTCCATTGGGTCTAGTTTTTAAAGGCTATGTGTGACTTTTTACGTGTTATTGTGTCGTATAATTGAACAGAAACTCAAATATTATGAATAGGTCAGTTAAGCACAATAGAATGCAAATCGTTTTGTTATCTTGTTACACACTTGTTAGTTTAGTTATTGGGTATTTTCTGTTTTAGGGACACTTTTATAGTGCAACTATCAACACAAAATTCTATGTTTTTAGTATTATCCCGATTGACATTTTAAATATGTTGGTCAATTAAAATAGCGTTGCCATCTGGATCTAACACTACTAAACTTGCAGGTCCAGAAGCAGAACCATCAGTTTCGTGCTCAAACTTAATGTTTTTGTATTTTAATTCTTTTTGAATATCTCTTACATCATCAAAGTTCTCTAGTGTATTAGCATTTTGATCCCAACCAGGATTAAAGGTGAGAATATTGTTTTCAAACATCCCTTGAAACAAACCAATCAATGATTCGCCATTTTTCATAATGAGGTAATTTTTTTCTAAATCACCACCAAAAACGGAAAATCCCAAAGTTTCATAAAATGCTTTTGATGCCTTTATGTCTTTTACAGCAAGACTTACTGAAAATGCGCCTAGTTTCATAATCTTATTTAGTTAGACTTAAAGATAATGAAAGTTTTAATTATGAGGTTTATTGGATGTTTTTTAATGGGTTAGTCCATTTAGGGGTTTCGCAAGTAGACTAAAACTAGGTATGGATTATATACGTTTTTTTAGTGCGTTTTTATCTTTCTATTAATTCTTAGTTTTTTTATTTATTGTCAATTGTGGAAAATTAGCGGAAATGTAAAAAAGTAATATGAATGAAATTATTGATTGAATGAGCCATAATGATTTCGTTAAGTATGTATTTGGAATAATTTCAGAAAATTTAAATGAAGAGATTGAAGCTAACCAAAAGTCAACGAATCCGATTTCTTTTTTAACATCATTGGTTCTCTCATAAAATGAATTATAACCATTTAAATAGCTTTCAAGGGTATTTCGTATTGTTCTATTTTTAGAATAAATTATATTTATTTTATTATTGTTTTTAAAAATTGTTAAATAAATTTCGGCCGGTTTTATTCCTCCTCCTCCAAGATCACTGTATTTTTTATAGTTATAAGTAGAGTCGGAAATAGCTTCAAATGTTACTCCAGACAATCTTATACTATCTAAATATACTAATTGTTTTAATTTAAAGAATTCGGATTTATTAAGTGTTGAATTGTTCTCACTAATCAAACTATTTTTAATAATGTCAAAATTTAAAGTGCTGTATTGTTTATCTTTTTTTTCGTTTTCTAATCTATGGTTTGCAGAGTCTTTTAAGTAATCAGATAGATAATAATTATTTTCATTTATTTTGTAACTAATATAGTGGATTGTTGGAAAAAATAATATTGCCAAATAAGATAAAATAAACAATAGATTTAGGCCTCTATTCTTATACTTTTTTGAAGTTTTTATAAAATAATAAATATATAATATTGCAAGTAAAATAGGTGTAATAATTAAGCTTTCATTAACTTCCAAAAAGAACATAAGTATTAACAAATTCAATATGGGAAGAGCCAAAAATTTAAATGTTGTATTAATTTTCATGTTTTTGGTAAATTAATTATAATGTGCCGCAGATATAAAACCGTTTCAATATTTTATATCCAAAGTTAAACGAATGTGTTTTCTCTAAGATTTAAAGTCAAGTGTTTGATTATTAAATATAAAATTTTCGACTTCAATTGCCGATAAATTAAAACACCATAGATAACTATTTCTCTAAGTATTCTGTTATCGCTTAACTCATACTTTTTAGCACATCAACAATTTCATCTGGTTCTGAACGCGTTCTGTAATCTACATTGACGTAATTCCATTTTATAATGCCATCTGTATCTAAAATAAAGGTCGCCGGAATAGGTAAAACATTAGCGTTACCATTATTAATAGCTTTTAAGTCTAGTCCACGATCTACACGCATATGTTCCATCAAAAATTCTGGGACTTCCCAAGCCACACCATATTGTCTGGCAACTTTAGCATCTTGATCCGACAAAACAGTAAACTCCATTTTACTAATTTCGTTTTCTGTTAATGAGTCATCTGGCACTTCTGGACTAATAGTAACCAACGTAGCTCCTAAGGCATTAATTTCACTTAACTTAGCTTGTAAAGCTCTTAGTTGCAAGTTGCAATATGGACACCAACTACCACGATAAAATGTAACAACAACAGGCCCTTTTTCTAATAAATTGGCTAATGAAATTACTTCTCCTTTAGGGTTTGGTAATTCAAAACCTATAGCTTTGTCGCCAATTTTAAGGGCATCTTTTCCTTGTTTAAAGGCTTTTGCTTTATTAATTATATCATCAACACCTTGCATAAATTCAGGTTTTGCTTTTCGTCCTGCTGCAATCTTAGCGTCGGTTTGTTCTTTAAGTGTTTTCATTATTTGTATTTTATTTACAACTCATAAGCATTGTTATTTACAAAGAAAATAGAGTTTACAAAAAACAATTTTCCATTTTCCCAGAAGCTTCTAAAAAGTGTATTATCTACCATGTAAATAAAACTACCATTGCCCATTGGTTCTTCTCCAAACACTAAAGTTTGGTCTAGAGTTTTTACAGCATCTTGGCCTGCAAAACCAGAAAACACTTTAGTATCATTTAAATAAGCCACATTATATCCACTTTCTAATAGGTTGTAGGCAGAACTTCCTAATTTAAGTGTGAAATAATGATTGCCATAACCAAAAGCCATAGGATGCGTCGCATCTACTTTGGTATTAAAAATGGCACCTGTAATAAGGCTGTTGCTGTATTCACGTTCGCGATCGGCATAAGGCGTTAAATTATCTTCGCTTTCTGTATCATCAGTATCTTTATAGCTTAAGCTAAAACCATCTTTACCCGCAAAACTTCTCAATGCACCATCAATAGCAATTACCTTTCCACCAGAACTTACCCATTCCTTAAGCTTTGTCATATTATCATTGGTAAGTACTTTTCCGTAGTAGCCATTTGGTATGATTAATACATTGTATTTATTTAAATTGGTATGGCTAAAATCGTCTGTATTTATAGATGTTAAAGGGTAGTGCAGCTGTTGCTCAAAGAAATGCCAAATTTCACCATAACTTAAAGACGATGTACCTTCACCAGAAAGCACTGCAATTTTTTGCTTGTTCACGAGTTTAATATCTGGCGAGCCAATATCTGGTGATTTCTGTGAAAAACCAGTATTAATTTCAGTTAAGGGTTGTGCATGCTCTTGTGCAATAGTATTTAATTTAGATACAAATTTTTCAATATGTTTATTGTCGCCTTTGGTGATGATTAAAGAACCACGCTCAAATGTTTTGTTATTAGACGTGAACGGTTTTTCTGTAAACCTAACTTTAAAATCTTGCTTTAATAATTCGGCTAAAAACTGAGCATCTTCCATAGAATCCCATTTGCTCACATAACCATAAGTATCATTTAAAACTTGAAGCGATTTACGACTTGCTAATATATTACTACTAACATTGCTTGTTGTTGCTATGGCATCTAAACCATATGCATAAGGTAGTGACCAAGCTGTAATATCATAAGTTAAAGAGTCTGAAAGTTTGGTGTTAGGCTCAAACAAAACCTTTACCATTTTACCTTTTGGTTGATTGGTGTGTACCACTAAAGCACTAGCATCTACATTAAAACTACCTTGTTTCCCTGTTGCATAATTGTAACCAGAAACTTTAGCGCTTGTCGCATTTTCAAAAGTAATATGGTGTTTGTTTAAAAGCGTTTTTAAGCTATTCAGTTTGTCTTCATTTCCTTTTAGTACGTAGCTTTTATATTTTAGATTGGCATTATTAAAGAATTTACCAAACTCAATATTCAATTGTTTTGCATTTTTTGAAGCTATTTCTACAGTAGAAATCCCTGTAGTTGTATGGTGTGTTAAACGTTCTGCTAAAGTTAAAACATGGCCTTCATCATTTAATATACCTAAACCAGCCATACCGTGACCACCTTGCTCATAAGTCATTCCCATCGCTCCCATAAAAGTTGGGTAAGTGTCTCCATAACTTGGATACAATAAATCAAAACGTTCTCTGGTAAAGAATAGCCAACCTTCAGCATCAAAATATTTAGCGTGATTTTGTCCTATTTGTGTTTGGAAATCGCGTTGCCAATCTGTAATAATTTCATGAAACGGTTCTGCTGCAGGTGCAAAATAGTAAGGCTCATTAATCCCTTGTTCATGAAAATCGACATGCACATGTGGCATCCATTTATTGTAAAACTCTAAACGTTGTTGTGTTTCTACTTGTGTTGCCCAAACCCAATCTCTATTTAAATCAAAAAGGTAATGATTAGGCCGTCCTGCTGGCCAAGGTTCGTTATGTTCGCTAGCTTGCTTATCAACATCGTATGGTTCGCTTTTTGTTCTGTTATACCAATTTACGTAACGATCACGACCATCAGGATTGACGCTTGGGTCAATAATAACAACCGTGTTTTCTAGTAAATCTTTTTGCTCAGTTAATAATTTATATAGCGTTAGCATAGACGCTTCAGAACTCGATGCTTCATTACCATGCACATTATAACTTAACCAAACAATTGCAATATCTGTTGCTGTTGGTTCGCCATCTAATAAACCTGCGTTTTTTAAATTGTTTTCTCTAATAGTTTCGAGTTGTGCCATGTTGGCTTCACTCGTTACAAAAGCCAAATACAAATCTCTACGCTCATTGGTTTTTCCGTAGTTTTCTAGTTTTACTTGATTAGGAGTTGCTTTTTCAACAGCTTTAAAATAATCAATTACCTGATGATTTCTACTAAATTGTGTACCGATGTCATAACCTAAAAAGTCACTAGGAGATTGAATTGATTGTGCTGATGTTAAGGTTAAGCTACCAAAAACGACCAAAAGAACTAAGATGAATTTTTGCATTTAATTTAAAATTAAGGTTGTAAGCTAGTAAAGATAGTTAGTGCAACTGAATTAACTAAAAATTAGCAGATAAAAAATTGAAGAGTCTTATCTTTATGCCATAAATAAGTTTGATAATGCCAACCAATTATATTCCGTTTAAGGAAACCAATTATTTCTCAGATTTTATATGCGATTATCTCGCTGAAAAACCTGAGTTAAAAGAATTTTACCATCGTTTTCCTAAGTTGGAAAATTTTGAAGCACAGATAAAAGAAAAATCTAATTCATTTCAAAGCGAAGCGAGAAATCACATCACCAAGGTTTTAAAGCATCAATATAAGAACCTTAATACTTCTGATTTAACCGCTGATAATATTGAAAGTCTAAATCTTGAAAATACCTTCACGATTACTACAGGTCATCAATTAAACTTATTTACAGGACCATTGTATTTTCTGTACAAGATTATATCTACCATAAACCTAACAAAGCAATTAAAAACAGCATATCCAGAGTACAATTTTGTACCTATGTATTGGATGGCTTCAGAAGATCATGATTTTGAAGAAATCAATTATTTCAATTTTAAAGGCAAAAAGATTCAGTGGAATTCTGAGCAAACTGGAGCTGTTGGCCATTTTAATACCGAAGGTTTAGATGAAGTATTCGACGTCATTTCTTTAGAATTTGGAGGTGGAAAAAATGCAGAACAACTAAAAACATGGTTTAAGGAAGGGTATCTTAAGCATCATAATTTAGCAGATGCCACACGTTATTTGGCTAACGAATTATTTGGAGAACATGGTTTAGTGATTATAGATGCCGATGATAGAGAACTGAAACGTTTGTTTATTCCGCAGATGAAAAAAGAAATGCTAGAACAAACAGCATTTAAAACCGTTTCTGAAACCAATAAGAAATTAGAAGATTTAGCATTAAAGATTCAGGTGAATCCGAGAGAAATCAACCTCTTTTATATTAAAGATGGAATACGCGAGCGCATTGCAGAAAGTGATGGCGTGTATTCAGTACTAGATACTGATATTACTTGGAGCAAGAGTGAGCTACTAGAGCATCTCGATGAATTTCCGGAGCGATTTTCGCCAAACGTGATTATGCGTCCTTTATATCAAGAAGTGATTTTACCAAACCTCTGTTACATTGGTGGAGGCGGAGAAATGATTTATTGGTTACAATTAAAATCTAATTTTGAAGCGCAGAATGTCACGTTTCCCATGTTGTTATTACGAAATTCAGCCTTGGTAAAAACAACGAAGCAAGCAGAGAAGCTTGAGAAATTGAATATTTCGGATAACGATTTGTTCTTAGATAGACATTCGTTCATTAATAAAAAGGTTAGAAAAATATCTAATATAGATATTGATTTTTCAGAGCAAATTCAACATTTAGAAACCCAATTTAAAGGGTTGTATGGTTTTGCAGAACAGACTGATGAATCTTTTGTTGGTGCTGTAAAAGCCCAAGAAATAAAACAATTAAAAGGCTTAAAACATCTTGAAAAACGATTGTTAATAGCCCAAAAACGGAAATTAGCAGACCAAATTGAACGTTGTACAGAGTTGCAAGAACAATTGTTTCCTAATCAAAGTTTACAAGAACGAAACACTAATTTTTCTGAATTGTATTTAGAATTTGGAGAGGATTTAATTCCAGAATTACTAAAAGCCTTAGAGCCACTAAAAGGTGAGTTCTTAATCCTAAATTTAAAATAGTCAATGCATCATATTGATATTGAATTAATAGAAATGACATTAGATGTCATGAAATATGTTATCGGACGCGTTTCTGCAACCGAACATCAAATAGGAAAACCTAAAAAAGCCGAAGAATTAAAAGCATTAGTTGGAGAAACCGTAACACCAAAAGGTGTAGGAGGTGAGTACGCTTTTAACCTATGGAAAGAGCATTTGGCGAAAGCTAATGTACCTGTGGATCACCCAAGAAACTTAGCTTTTGTGCCAGCTTCACCAACGAAGGCGGCAGTTATGTTCGATTTAATTACATCGGCATCAAGTATACATGGCGCCTATTGGATGGAAGGTGCAGGAGGTATTTTTTGTGAAAACGAAGCCATGAAATGGATTGTGTCTTTAACAGGTTTACCAGAAGGTGCTTTTGGTGTTTTTACAAGTGGAGGCACAGCAGCCAACTTATCTGCTATTGTTACAGCGAGAGAACATTGGCGAGAAAACCCTGATTTTAAGAGAAAAAAAGGTTTAATAATTACGTCTTTAGGAGCACATTCGTCCATAAAATCTATGGCTAAAGTAGCTGATGTAGACATGCTTTTTGTAGATTCTGAAGAGTATTTAACAGGCGAAGCGCTTAGAGAAACTATTGCAACGCTGACCGAACACCAACGTAAATGTTTATTTGCTGTAGTGGCAACTGGTGGAACTACTAATGCAGGAATTATTGATGATTTAGATAGTATAGCCAAAGTTTGCGAAGAAGAGAAATTATGGTTTCACGTAGATGCTGCTTATGGAGGAGGCGCTTTGGTAGCAGATTCTGTACGTCATTTATTTAATGGTATTGATAAAGCAGATAGTATAACAATTGATCCACATAAATGGATGTTTTCACCATACGATTGTGGAGCTGTTATTTATAAGAATATGGAATTGGCGAAAAATGCCCATTCGCAACAAGGCTCTTATCTCGAAATATTTAAGGATGAAGGCGCTCATGGATTTAATCCTACCGATTATCAAATTCAATTGACACGTCGTGTTAGAGGTTTACCTTTATGGTTCTCTTTGGCAACTCATGGTACAGACCGTTATAAAGAAGCTGTGGAACGTGGATTAGAATTAGCACAAATAGCAGGACGATTAATAGAAGCGCATCCAGATTTGGAATTAGTAAGAGAACCAAGTTTATCTTGTGTATTATATAGACGAATAGGTTGGGAGCCGGAAGATTACACACATTGGACGTACGAAAACCACGAAAAAGGATTTGCGTTAGTCACACCTACCAAATGGAAAAAAGGTGAAACTTATGAGACATGTTCTCGTTTTTGCTTTATAAATCCTGATACAACAGAAAAGGATATTGCTATGATTTTAGAAAGTATGGTTTAGTTGAAAACTAAAATGTGTTAAATAGATGAATTAAGAAGCAACATTTTGGTATTAACTTAATAACAGAAATACTGATTTTATGTTAAAAACTTAATCTAAAAAATTGCAAATCGTAAATCGTAGTTCGCAAATCAATTCTTATTTTTGCGCATGCAACACAACAAAGTCCTAATTTTAGATTTCGGATCGCAATACACACAACTTATTGCGCGTCGCGTTAGAGAATTAAACATCTACTGCGAAATTCACCCATTCAATAAAATTCCTTCAGATTCAGACAGTTTTAAGGCTGTTGTTTTATCTGGTAGCCCAAACTCGGTTAGAGGTGAAGATGTTCTTCATCCTGATTTAGAAGGTATCAGAGGAAAAAAACCAATGCTAGCCGTTTGTTATGGTGCGCAATATTTGGCCCATTTTTCGGGAGGCGAAGTAGCAGAATCTAATACTAGAGAGTATGGTAGAGCAAATTTAGCTTTTATAAAATCTGACGAAGATTTCTTTGAAAATATACACGAAGGCAGCCAGGTTTGGATGAGCCATAGTGATACCATTAAGCAATTACCAACCAATGGTGTGCTTTTAGCGAGTACGAGTGATGTTAAAAATGCCGCTTATAGAATTGACGGTGAGCAAACGTACGCTATTCAGTTTCATCCTGAAGTGTACCATACTACAGATGGACATCAATTGCTACAAAACTTTTTAGTTAAAATAGCTGAGGTTGAACAAGATTGGACACCCAATGCATTTGTTGAAGAAACGGTTCAAGATTTAAAAGAAAAACTAGGCAACGATAAAGTGGTTCTAGGTTTATCAGGTGGTGTAGATTCTTCAGTTGCAGCCATGTTATTGCATAAAGCTATTGGAAAAAATTTGTATTGCATCTTTGTAAACAATGGATTGTTACGTAAAAATGAATTCGAAGATGTATTACATCAATACGAAGGCATGGGATTAAACGTTAAAGGAGTAGATGCTTCGGCACGCTTTTTGGATGCGTTAAAAGGATTGAGTGATCCAGAGAAGAAAAGAAAAGCTATTGGGTCAGCATTTATTGATGTTTTTGATGATGAAGCCCATTTAATAAAAGATGTAAAATGGTTAGCACAAGGTACAATCTATCCTGATGTTATAGAAAGTGTTTCTGCAACAGGAGGACCAAGTGCAACGATAAAGAGTCATCATAATGTTGGTGGATTGCCAGATTATATGAAGCTTAGTGTGGTAGAACCCTTAAGAGCTTTATTTAAAGATGAAGTAAGACGTGTTGGAGCATCAATGAATATGGACAGTCAGCTGTTAGGTCGTCATCCATTTCCTGGTCCAGGACTAGCAATTAGGATTCTTGGAGATCTAACTGAGGAGAAAGTACGTATATTACAAGAGGTAGATGCTATTTTTATAAATAACCTTCGTTCTTGGAATTTATACGATAAAGTTTGGCAAGCAGGTGCTATGTTGTTACCTGTGAATAGTGTAGGTGTAATGGGAGACGAACGTACTTACGAAAAATGTGTAGCTTTGAGAGCTGTGGAGAGTACAGACGGAATGACGGCAGATTGGGTTAATTTACCATATGAGTTTTTGCAAAAAACCTCAAACGAAATTATAAATAAAGTAAAAGGTGTGAATAGAGTTGTTTACGATATCAGCTCAAAACCACCAGCTACGATTGAGTGGGAATAATAAAATTTACATCTCAGTTTTCAGAATAAAAAGTAAAAGAGAATACATGAAAAATATTTTAACCATCTTATTAATTGCTTTTACCATTGGTTTAAGTGCTCAAAATTATGTTGAACATAAAGTACAACCTGGTGAAACTATTGAAACTATTGCAAAAAAATATTTGGTCACGCCTTTTGATATTTATGCTTTAAATCCTGATGCTAAGAAAAAATTTCAGCCTAATACAGTATTAATAATTCCTAATTCTAAAATTAAGAATGAACCTATTGTAAAAAACAGTCGTGAACTTACGGGTTATAAAACGCATAAAGTAAAACGAAAAGAAACACTTTATAGTTTAACTAAAAAGTATGGTATATCTGAAGAAGAGCTTAAAAAAGCGAATCGTCGTTTGTATTCTGAGAACCTTATAAAAGGTGATAAGATTAAAATTCCACAATTTAGAACAGTAACTTCAAAGCGTACTTTAAATAATACCGTAAAAAAGTATACGGTTGCACCAAAAGAAGGCAAATGGAGAATTGCTTATAAATTTGGTATTTCAGTTGCAGAATTAGAGGCTTTAAACCCTAATATGAATGAAACCATTCAGCCAGGCGATGTTCTTAATGTTCCAAATATTAAGGACCAAGAAGAAAAAACTATTGAGACTTCATTTGGTTATTACGAAGTATTACCTAAAGAAACTTTTTACGGTTTAAAAGGGAAATTAAATTTAACACAAGAACAGTTAGAGCAGTTAAATCCGGAATTAAAAACTACAGGTTTAAAAGCAGGTATGGTTTTAAAAGTACCAGAAAGTTCGGCTACAACAATAGCTTCAACTGGTATTGTAGATGTTGAAACTACAAACTTAAGACGTAACCTTACTAATTTTAAGACAAAGAAAATTGCATTAATGATGCCTTATCAATTGCATAAAATTGATGTGGATTCTGTAGAAGAAGCAAAGGACAGAATTAAAAACAACAAGTTATTATCTATTGTTTTAGATTTTCATGTTGGTGTTTTAATGGCCTTAGACTCTGCAAAGCAATTAGGTATATCTACTGATTTAAAAGTTTTTGATACACGTTACCATGCAGCTATTACTTCAAAAATATTAGCCGAAAATGACTTTTCAGATTACGATGCAGTTATAGGACCAATGGAAGAAGAAAGTTTTGATCGTGTAGCATCAGCTTTAAAATCTGATCGTATACCTGTTATTGCAGCAATGAATAAGCCTAAGCAGGTTTATAGTAATGTGTTTCAAACGTTACCAGAAGATAAATTACTGCGTAAAACAATGATAGACTTTGTAAAAGCAGATAGCTTAAAGACTAAGGTGGTTATTATTTCTGATCGTGCTAATAAAGCAGAGAGTGAAGCTTTACAGAAAGAATTCCCTGGTTCAAAATTAATTCTTTCAAGATTAGATAAGAAAAACAAAACTAAAGATGCATTCTTTCTTTATCATACAGAATTACAGAATGTCTTCACAGCAGGCAAAACAATTGTGTTTTTAGAAACAGATAATGATTCTTTTGCATCTAGTGTTATTAGTATGCTAAATGGTTTTAATGTGAATAAAACAGAAATAGTATTAGCAACATTAGATAAGGGTAAAGCTTTTGAAGGTAAAAATATAGATAACTATAATTTGTCTAACCTTAAATTTCATTATGCTTCTGTATATAAGGATTTTGATGAATCTAAGAATAACGGATTTGTAAAGGCGTATAGAAAAGAATATGGTGTAACACCTAGTAAATATGCTGCACGTGGTTTTGATATTACTTTAGATATATTAATGCGCTTGGCTTCTGCTGAGAATTTATACGAAGCATCTTCAGATACAGTAGAGACAGAATATGTAGAAAACAAGTTTAGATATACGTCTGATTTCTTTGGAGGTTACGTAAATCAGGCTGTTTATGTTGTAAAATACGATGATTTAAGAGTTGTAAAGGCTAATTAATCTAAAATTAGTTAATCAGGAACTTAACTTGCCTTGATTTTCTGTGCTTTAACGAAAATAAGAAGGCTTTTGTTTATTAGACGTTATTTTTGAAAGGCATGCTATCCTAATGTAGCAAGCCAACCACATTAATCCATTTTTTATCCCTTGAAAAATATATTGATATGTTTATTCGTCTTATTTATTATTAGTGAATCATCTAATGAGGAAACTCTAACTTGGGATGCTAATAACAAACTTACTTGGGCAGATTTTAAAGCGAGTCCAGATAAAGAGTCTGATGCTGTTGCGTTAACCGCTTCTGGTATTACTTTTGGCTATTCTGTTCAAACTACCGGAAAACGTATTGTAGAATTCTCTACCATTGTAGAATCTCATTTTTACCCTAATAAATCTTGGTATATAAAAGCGAAAAGCGATGTTCATATTTTAGGACATGAGCAGTTGCATTTTGATATTACAGAACTTTACGCTCGTAAGTTTAGACAGCAGATTTCAGAACTTCAAGTGAATCAGAATGTCAAAAAGCAATTAAATAAGTTACATGAGGATATTAATGTGGAGCTAAGGGATGCTCAAAAAAAATACGACTTAGAAACACAACATTCAATGGATGCTGTAAAGCAAAGAGAGTGGTTTAATTATGTTGAAAAAGAACTCAATAGCCTAGAGGAATTTAAGTCACTTTAAATTATCTTTCAATAAGATATTTCAATCATAACTTTTAAATGGAATTAGACGGACAGCTTCTTATTGAATTAGCACACTACAAAATGCCATTCGGCAAGCACAAAGATCAATACTTAGTTGATATTCCTGAAGCATATTACGTTTGGTTTCAGCAAAAAGGATTTCCACCAGGTAAACTTGGAAGTATGATGAAACAGATGTTTGAAATTAAAGTTAATGGGCTAGAAGATATGATTAGGACTATTCGTCGCGATTTTACCAAACAGTAGTTTTCTTCTTTCTCTATTTCCTTACTACCAACGTCAGTTCGAGTATTTCGACTTTTTCAGTTGGAATGTATCGAGAACCATAAGACCATATCAACCTTATATAACTCTATTATCAAACTCGCTAATGTGACTTTTTAAAAACAATGGTGTCTTATAGTAAAGGAAGTTATAGCCTTTCTTAGATTAATGAAACATAAAGTAAACCCATTGTGGATCTCTAAAAAGAAACATTAATCAGCATAACATACAACATGAAATTAGCCCCAAATTAATTTCAAAAAAAAATCCTGATACGTAATGTGTCAGGATTTTAAGTTTTATTTAGCGTAAGCACCAGAGGAATACGTTAATTCGTAGCTATGCGTGTAAACCTCAAAAACAATCCCAAAAGGATCTTCAACGTAACACATTTTATAAGGTTTATCATTTGGGTAATACGCTCTAATAGGCATACGTTGTTTTCCACCTGCAGCCACAATTTTATTAACTAGCGTTTCAATTTCTGGATCTTGAATGCAGAAATGAAATAAACCTGTATTAAATGGATTAAATTCTGGAGCTTCTTTTACACCATGCGGAAAAGAGAATAGTTCTATGCCAATTCCATCTGAAGTAGACATATGTGCAATTTCAAAACTTTCCCATTCGTCACCAAAAACGTCAATACACATTATACCAATAGCAGTATCTGCTTCCTTTTTTACTGTAGAAGGTTCCATAATAATATACCAACCCATAACATCCGAATAAAATTTTACAGCTGCTTTAATGTCCGGTACAGTGATACCAATATGGGAAAATGATTTAGGGTAATTTTTATTAGTTTCCATAAGTTTTGTTTTAGAATTCAAAATTAATTTATATTTGCTTATTAGGCAATAACTTACTGAAAAGTGCTATAGTACACTAAAAGAGTTAATTGTTGATTATAAGTAGTTTAAATATGATTAATAATGAAAAATAATTGTCCGCTTAATTATACAATGAGCTTAATTGGTACAAAATGGAAGCCATTGGTATTGTTTCATTTATTAGAAGGCGCATTACGATCTGGTGTTTTACAAAAAAAAGTACCAGAAATTTCTAATAAGATGTTTACACAAACCGTTAGAGAATTAGAAAAAGATGGACTCATTTCTAGAAAAGTGTTTGCTGTGGTGCCACCAAAAGTTGAATATAACCTTATAACCCGAGGTAAGTCGTTAGAAGGTATTTTGAGAAGCCTTGATAAATGGGGTTTAGAAGATTGTAAGCGCTGATTGATTTTTAGTTAGATAGTTGTTTATTTATTCCATCCAATGTCTGTTTGAGTGATTTGTGAAGTATGAGCAAATTGTATGGAGAACCTCTTATTCTAAATCTTCAATTAAAACGATAATCACTCACACTCAGCCTGAACAACTTTATGCTTCCACTGAATCCAATACTCTTGTAAGCCTTCTGCTGTAACTTTTAGATTACTAATATCTAAGTGCTCTCCAGGCAACAAAACGTCTTGCAATTGCACTTTACGTTGCGAAAGGGCAGGAGCATGATTCCAACCGCCAACATGATCAAAAGACGTGTATGCCTCACATTCTGTTCTAACAGTCATAAATGGAATAGATAAATGATAAGTCACTTCACCAGAACCCATCCCTACTGTAGTCATTATAATGTTTTTAAAATTGACTTTACTGTAGTCGCTAGATTTAAAAAGTGTTTTTAGTTGGTCGCCAACTGCTTCAGACATTTGGTTAGAAAATTGGTGCGCAATGTCATCACCATTTATAAATTCTTTACCTACATAAGTGCCTTGGCATTCGGTTTTAGTACAAGTGATTTTGTTTTCTAGAGATGTTTGGGTTATTTCTTCCTTTTTTACTTGGTTGCAGTTAATGAAACAAAAAACGAATAGAATTAAAGGCATTAAATGTTTCATGACTGATGTTTTACAAAGTACATATTAAAGGTTTCATAGCTTTATAGCGAATTAAACATATAGTAAGCAACAATTGCTAACTTGTCTAAAAGTCTATTTAGTTTTAGCAATCCAAGCATCAATTTTCTTTTCAAGAAGTGCAAGCGGAATACAGCCAGTTTCTAGCACTTGCGCATGAAACGCTTTAATATCAAAAGCATCACCCATTTGTTGTTCTGCTTTAGCTCTCAATTCTCTTATTTTTAGTTGCCCTATTTTATAAGACAAGGCTTGTCCTGGCATTGCCATATAACGTTCAATTTCAGATGTAATACTAGCTTCAGATTCGGCTTCATTATCTAACGAATACTGAATCGCTTTTTCTCTAGACCAGCCTTTAGCATGGATACCTGTATCTACAACTAATCTAATTGCTCTGTGCATTTCCATACCTAACATTCCAAAATATTGATAAGGATCTGTATATAAGCCTAATTCTTTTCCTAAGCTTTCTGTATAAAGTGCCCAACCTTCACCGTATGCACTATACCATAACGACTTTCTAAATTCTGGTAAATCCTCGTTTTCTTGAGTTAAAGAAATCTGATAATGGTGTCCTGGTATGGCTTCATGTAAAAATAATGCTTCGTCAGAAAATGTATTGTAAGTTGCAGCATCAATAATTGGCACATAAAAAACACCAGGTCTAGAACCATCTGAAGCGCCAGGATTATACTCTGCACTAGCAGAAGCTTCTCTAAATTTTTCGGTTTGTTTTACTATAAATGCTGCTTTTGGCTTATTCGCAAAAAGTTCATTTAATTTTGGTTTCATGGTGTTGTGTATCGCATTAAAATTTGCAATCACTTCTTCTGGTGTCTTAAAAGGCATCAATGCTTTATTGGTTCTAACATCATTAAAAAAGCTTTTAAGGTCGCCTTCAAAACCAACTTGTTCTTTCACTTTTTCCATTTCGGCTAAAATTCTTGAGACTTCTTTTAAACCTAAGTTGTGTATCTCATCAGCCGTCATGTTTGTTGTGGTATAAAACTTAATCGCATAGTCATAATAGGCTTTTCCATTTGGAACGTCAGATATTCCACTACTCATTCTTCCTGCATTTAAATAATTAGACTTTAAGTAGAATGCCAAAGATTTAAAAGATGGTAAAAGCTTATCCGTTAATAATTTAGAATACACTTCATTTAATCGTTCTTTATCTTCTTCAGAAAAGCTATCTGGCATAGCAATTATTGGCGCAAAGAATAAATGGTCAGAAAGGTCTGTAATACCTTCTGCAGAGGTGTTAACTTTAGTAAGCGCATCAAACTGCGGAATCACTTTAGTAATCAAGGATTTTGGCAATACGTAACCTTCTGCGCTACCTTGTTTCATGCGTTCTTCTGCGGTTTGCAACCAAACGTTATACTGTTCTAATCGTTGTAACCAATCCTCGTAATTTTTAACGGTTTTAAAAGGTTGTGCACTAGTACCAGAAGCCCATTGTGTCATCGTTAAATTAACGGACCACATTTGGTTAATTGGCATATATACGTCGTTTTTAAAGCTAGCTTGTGCCAATGCCATCTCGCAATCCCAAACCATTATTGCTTTACTCATCTGTTCACTTTCTGTAAGGTCAGCATCGTTAAATGCTTTTAATTGTGAAGTGTAAGAGGTGTAAAAGGTATTATAATCTTCTTGGTATGCATCTGATAAAAAGTTTGGAAATGCAGCATCAAAACGCGAATCACCAATAAATGTAGCCTCAATAGGATTCAATTTTAATTTACCTTCGCCATAACTTTCTAACATGGCTGTGAACTCTGAATTTTCAGTAGCTATAATTTCTTCTTTTACGTCTTCTTTACACGAGACTAAGACTAAGCTGATGGTTAAACAGGCAATGAGTAGCTTTTTCATTTTGGATGGTTTTAGTTGAATATTAAAATGGATTGTCTATGTGGTTTAAAGATAGTGTTTTAAGTTGTGAAGCCCTCTTTTAGGTCGTCAGTTTAACACATCAAAGTTGAATGAAATAGCAGTGTGGATTTGGTAGGTAGGCAAATATTAGCAATTAATTATATAATACTTACCATTGCTCTATTCCGTTACAATAAACCAAGGGATATTAAATCTTCCTTTTTTGAGATAGATATTTACATTATTATTAATCTCTAAATTTTCATAAAGTTCTTTAGATACCGACACATCATCATCTTTGGTTTGAGGACCCCAAGCTTTTAATTCTAAATAATAGGTTGTCATTTTTCCTGTGCTAATTCGTTTATCTATTATTTTTGAAGTGTAAGATTTTGGTACACTGTCGTCGTACGTGCAGTTTAAAATCACGATAGAGCCGTAGCCAAATCCAAAAAAGAAAAGAGAAAGGGAAAGTAATGAAAAATAATCTTTTGCTTTCTTAAACTTGAATGCTTTTGTCCCAAAAACAACCAAGGCTATCAAAGCTATCATAATCATTATTGAAGGCATCCAAATGTTGGTGTAATTAAAAATATTATTATCAATTAGAGCTCTTAAAAACAATCCGCAACAAGACATTAATATCGCAAAAAATACTGTTGGGTATGCACTTCCTTTTTTTTCGTCAATTCTTATAAGACCTTTGTAGTAGACAACTACTAATATTGCAATTATTGGCAGTGAAATTGAAGCCCAAATTGCATACTCATAAGGTTCTGGTCTAAATATTGTCCAAACAAGAATTAAACCACCAAGTCCATTTAAAACTTTAGCAACTATTTTTGCTTGTTTAAGTTGCGAAGACCTTTCTTCAGTATTTCTCCCATAGTCTAGATTACCTAAAATTTCAGTTTTTTCTTCGGCTTCATTTGCTTGATGTAAATCGGGAAATTTAGAGCCAAGCCACGTTATTAATTCATTAGAGTTACTAATATATTTACTTATTTTTATTCTCTTTTTTCTCTCTGTATTTGGGAGTACAAAAATGTGATTTTGTTCCACTTCAAAGCCTTTGATTTCTTTAAATTTTAAATCCCGATTTATAAAAGTACTTCTTAGACTTAATGTGTCAGATGAGATTATCACCTTACCGTTAATGGTGTCTAATAGTCCAACAACCATCAGAACAATCATTCCTAATGAGATAGGACCGAAAACATAGAACAGTTCAATAGGTGTATCTTCCAATACAAATGGCATTATTAATAACCAAACGAATAGAGCAATCAGTAATGGAGCAAAAATGTAAATGAAAATCGCCCAACCTTTCCCTATTTTATATTCTTTCATTGTTATTTTTTACTGAAGCCACAAGTGTTTTTTTGTAATTTGTGCTATGTTTAAGCACCTAATTTAATAAATAAAAACTGAATAGAAAATCCGCAAGGAATGTTCGTAAGTCGTCAGTAACCGAGCAATTAATTATACATGGTTTTGGCAATAGTATTTTTATGGTAATAGCATAAATCTAATTCCGCTCCAATATTCTCTATAACTTTCACGAAACGTTTTAAATTCTGATTTTTTTGGTAATCGATTTTTATCAGCAAATGCATTGTATTCTTTTTCAGAATCATAAAATGTGATTTGGTCTTTAGATAAATCCCAACTAAAGAAGGGTTTAGGTCTTTCAACAGGACTCACTTCTGTTTTTCCGACAAGATAATTGTTAGATTTAATAAAACTATGCACATTCATTGCGCCATATCGGTAATTATCAGGTTCTATATAAGCATTAATTCCATTAGTTTCTCCAACCTCTTTAAAATTCCCAATTGGTATTCTTGCGCTATCTCCAAGTCCGTGATTTCCCCAATACGTAAAAGAGAAAATGAACAGTCCAATTGAAATTAAAAACCCAAATAAGAACCAATACTTTCTCTTCTTGGTCTTTACTCTTTTTAGAAATGTATTTGACTTAAATTTTCCAATAATTAATAAAATTCCGATTAAAATTGAAGAATAAATCGAGGCAAGAATTCCTATTTTAATTAACTGAAATATGAAGTGAAAAAGTACTTCCATTGATTTGGGTTGTATTGTTGACAGCATTAAGCATAAGGAACGTAGGACAGGTAATAAGTACTATCGTTTCAGTTTATTACTTAGCTCAATATAAATATTTTGCTTTTATCTTTTCTGTTCTAAACTTCAAATTTTATATTCAGCGGACTTTGTTAATAATCACAGACCTTTCGGTTAAGCAGAAACGCCCTATGTTTTTATACATTGTTGGCGGTAGGTTTTATTTTGTTGGTATAAAGCCCTTTTCTCTTGTGTATTTTATATGATTTATGTTTTCTTTTATGTCTGTTGGTGGTACTTCATTTTCAATTACAATTATTTGTTCTAACTCACTTTGATTACAGATGTATCTATAGAAATCCATTGCTAAATCATCACTAATCCTTTCTGCTCCAATATTTTCTGGCTTCTTATAAGAGACTAATGGAGAATCTATTATTGGTACACCTATTGAATATTCTTTTTTTAATATTAGTTCTTGTAATGCTACAATGAAAGCGGAATAAATAATTGCTCTAACTCCTTTCCCAGATAGATTTCTGTCTTCACCTGAAATTACAAAATCATTTTGCTCTTCACTATAACTGACACCAGTTAGATTTGGGTAATTATAACCTTTAAGAACAGATTTTATCGCTTTTGAAAGTGGTGTTAATGATGCAGTTGATATATGCTCAAATGTTTCTTTAGAACTAGATTTGGGTATAGAGCTTTCTAGTTTTTCTTTTTCAGCTTTAAATTTTTCAAGTTGCTCAAATTTATATAAAGCTCCAAGAGCTATACTTTTCTTTTCATTTTGTTGGTTGATTTGTTCAATTATCAAACTCATTTCCAAGCCAACTCCTTTATCAATTTCTAGAGTGTATTTATTTATATTTTTCTCTAAATCTGAAACTTCTATAGAGATATCCTTAAATTCTTCTTTTAACATTTTTTCTGATTCAAGTAATTCTTGAATCAATGATTCTATTTTTTGTATTTCTTTACTGCAAGAATCTATTATTTTATTAATGTCTTCTATTGAACATTTTCCTTCTATTTCGCCATTACAAAGTGGGCAATTACCATTTTCAGAATGATTTTCTTCATTTAATAAAATGCTTGTTTCAATAGTCGATTTTAAGCGTGATACATCTGAATAGTAATGAGATTTTAATAAGTCTGTTCTTTTATATAATTCTTCGATTACTCTTTTACGTGATTGTCTTTTATGAAGAATGTCTAAAGTTTTTACTCTTTCACTTTCTATTTCATTGAATTTATTCTGAAGATTAGAATGGTTTTCTGTTAATTTTTCAATTAAAGAATTAGTTTCATTCAGCATCAATGATGGTTCAACTTTAAAAGTCTTTAAATCCTTAGTGTTGTCATCTATAAACTCTTTTAATATTTCTAATTTTCCTTTCCTATTTGCTATTTGGTTTTGAGAAAGGGATTCAATTATATTACTATCATCATTTCCTGTAACAATTAATTTTAAAACATTTGATTCTTCGGTAGCTTTTGTATAATGACTAACTATTAATGATTCCTCAGTAGTGATTTTAGATTCATTAACCATTGAGAATTTTACAATATCACGATATGAAATTGGTCTAGTTTTTCCCTTTTGGTTTGTTCTAATTTTTTTGCCTGTAAGATTATTTAGTTTAAGTAAAAAAGCGGAAACAGTTTGTTCATTATAGGGACTATGTTTTCTGTCAAGGATTTCGAATTCATCAGTTTCTTTAATTTTATCTATAGATAAATTATAAAGTTTAAAATTGCCACCTTTTAAATCGCTTAATAAAGTATATGTGGTGTTTGTTGAATCAATTAATTCTAAATAGATAAAATCGTAATTTCTTGATTCTTTAATAGGTTTTGGCGGTTTTGAACCACCAAACATATAATTGAAACATTGGAAAATATATGATTTACCTACGTTTGAAGGTCCCGTAATGATATTAACGCCTTTGTTAAAAACGACACTTGCATTTTCAACTGATTTACCAATCAGTCTTAATTCTTTTATTATGAATCCCGTTTTCATTATTGTAAAATTTCAATATTAAACTCGTTGTCTATCTCTGATAATTTTGGAGTCATAATGTTTTTTAATTCTTGTTTGGTGTGTTTTGAGTATTTATTAATAGCCCAATTTGCTTTTTCTTGAAGTTTGATTGAGTATAGTTCTTCAAGTGATTCAAGAAATGGCATTGCGTTTTCAGTTGCTTTATATTCTATACCATTAAAATTATATTGCTTTTCTATTAAATTCTTTGTGATAAAAAGATTTAATCCTTTATCAATGATAGAACTTCTAACCATTATTTCACCTGATCGATAAGGTACTGCGGGATGTAGACTTTGCGTTGTTTTGTCAATGTCTGCTGAATGTATAGTTAGGTAATCTAGATAAACAAGGTTTTGTAAATCAAAAGATTTAGGGAATGCTTCATTTAATATAATTAAGATTCGAAGACCAGCTTCAACACTATTATTAAATGGATTTATATTTTTTTTAGTTTCCATTATGTCCATTTGATTTTATTATCATTAACCAATTGATGACAAATTCCTTTTTTATCATAAATAAGACTAACCTCCTTTAGTGGGTTTGAAGATATTATTGCTTTTCCTGCTTCTCTTTCTACTTCTTTTACTTTTATAAAATTATTCGAATGGATTTCTTCCACAATATCAATAATCCCTTCTAATATTTCATTTTGAAAATCTTCAAAGGTGTCAATAGGTAGGTTATCTCTAGTGAAATTTCTTAACTGTTCTGCGTGATGAAAACTTATTCTAGCTCTTGTAAAATGGTTTTTATAAAGTTCTTTTGAATCTAAATCTATTACATTTTTGTAATCTTCTTTGCTTTCAGAACCGTATGCAGATAAAAGTTGATTAACGTATGTGGTTTCCGAACTTTGGATTGAACTTGGTATAGAATCGGTGTCTAATTTTTCACGTTCAGGTAATCCACCACCAAACCTTATTAGATGATTTGGATGTGAAATATGTTCTTTCAAAATATTCTTAGTGTGAATTTTTGAAAAAATTGAAAAGTCAAAATTGTTTACCCACTTTAAAAACTCTCCTTCTAATTTTATTCCACCTACAGTAGTGTCAATTTCACAATGTTTGTCCCAATTATTTACTATTGCTTTTTTTAGTTCGGTTGGATTTTGAAGTAATTTGGAAAGTGAAGTTCCACAGCCTTTTGGTGCAATAAAATAAAATTTTCTAGGAATTGGGTATTCTAATTTAAAAGTATAGTATAATATTTTAATAAATTCTTTATATACTTGAGTAGGTGTTAATGCACTTTTATAATGTTTGCATTGAAAACAATCCCAAGTATAGTTTTGTTTATTTTTATCAGTTACATAGCCTACAACATCTCTTCCTTTATCTCCGGCACCTCCGAATCTTTCAGCTTCAATATATTCAGTCTTTTTTATATCAATCCACTCTTCAATAAAATCTTCCCAATCATCAAATGACATATGCTCAATCATCTTAAGAGGTATTATTCTCTTTCCGTAATTGACTTGATGTGATGTTTTGTAAAATTTCATTTTTTTTTTCAGCTTACCGCTAACAATTGGATATAAACAATCGTCTATATCCATAGTATGTCGTTTAAATTAAAGTTTTTTTTAGTCAGCCCATAAAACTAAGAAAAACTTTACAAGATTTCTATACGTAGATCTACGTATATTTCAATAAAAATAAGACAGTTAGAATTTGTTTTATTACTGTTTTCCGTAAAACAAAAAAAAATCCTAATAATTACATTAGGACTTAATTCAATTTAAGGTTAGGGTGTAGATTTTAAGAAATGGCGTATTTTAAAACTCCATTTATAAGCGATTGTTTTATGGTATCAAAATTAAATAAAATAGAAGCTTATTGCTATACGTAGTTCTACGTATATTTTGATGTAAATGAGTGTATTATGCCGAGGTTTTTTAGAAATAAGGCAAAAGGAGTGGAGCTTCTCGATACAAAATTTCAGAAAAAGAAATTTCACTCGAAGTGACGTTAGTGGTTGTTTTGAGTTTTGGTGTATTATTTTAATTTTTACATCCAACGTCAGTTCGAGTGATTTGTGAAGCATGAGCA
>NZ_CANLYI010000012.1 GCF_947495255.1 uncultured Winogradskyella sp. | reverse complement strand
GAACTGTTCGGCTTTAGGTTAAGGTTTTGATGGCTTAAAATTCCAGTTTTGGTTACGCTGAGTTATTGAAGCCAACGGTTTGTGTAAGAATAGTAAGGGATTTCGAAGGACTGAACTTTCAATTTATCACTTAGCCAAATTTGCAATTTTTTCTTTAATTAATAGACATGCAAAATTGTAAATTTTGCGGACTTTGTAAAATGCACTTCACTTTGGGATAAGCACTAAAACCCTTATTATTTTTACACTTTGTTACCTGTAGGCTATTTTGTTTCAGTTCCTATTTTTCCGTTGATTTGTTAATTCGTATGAAATTATATACGCCTTTTCCTTCTGCAATTAATTCATCATTCTGAAAGGCTTTCATTTTCGTTACAAGTATTCTATTACCTAACCTAACTATTTTACCTTCCACAATTATTTCAGATGCTTCAGCACCTTTTAAATAATCTATTCTTAAATCAATAGTTACTAATTTATCTTCCAATGACGTAAAGTGAGTGCTTCCTGCAATACCACCAACAGAGTCCATTATTGTAGCAATAATTCCTCCGTGCCACCTGTTTGTTCTCATATCTCCAACAATTTCATCTCTAAAGGGAACTTTAACTTTTACAAACCCTTTTTCAAGTTCCAATAATTTTAGTCCTAAAAATTTATGAACTGGAATACCTTCTTCAATTATTTGTTTAATAAATCCTATGTTTTTTTCTATCATTTATTTTGATTCTAATTATTGTTCTTGGCTTACAGGTAACGGTTCGTATAACCGCAGTTACGGGTTAAATTAGTGATTATTTTCGGTTTGGCACTGACTTTAGCAATTCCGAGTGGATTCGGACGTAGTCGAATCCGCCGTAATTGCGGTTATACATTGTTGTGTGTAGTGTTTTTTTCATTCAGCATTCTTTTTAATTTATTCGCAAATTGATTTTGTCTTATTAATGCTATAATCCAATTCATTCCGAAAAGCCACAAAAAGAAAACTATTCCAATCCAATAACTCTGAGATATTAATCCGAAAAACAGAGCCATTACAGAAGTAATATAAAACATTCTGACTACAGAAAAAGAATATTCAATTTTTTTCAGATTACCATCTAATTTTAAATATCCTTTATCTATAGGAGCCATTAAATGCCATCTTCCTTGTCCGTTAAAAAAAGAATTTTCAAATTCAATTTTCAAATCAGAACGATGTATTCTGTCAATTTTCAATCGTATCAATTCTTTTTCAATTTCGTCAAAGATTTGTCTACTTTCAGATTCTGAATTTAATACTCGTTTATATTTTATGTTCAGAGGAAACAAGGTTCTTTTTAATTTTATTTCATTCTCCGCGAATGATTGGTTTACATTACACACAACACTTATATATACGCAAGTGCTCCATCAAATGTAATAAAAATAATTTAATGCTGTATCGCAATAGGAGTCTTATTTTCAATAAGTTATTGATATGCGTATAATGTATATAATTTTCTGAATAATTAAAATTTAAGACATTTTTGATATTCAAAATACGAACATTTTTATTATGAGAAATTCACCCAAAATACAACGTCGCATAACCCCAAAGAAAAGCCTTGCAAATTAATTATTTGCAAGGCTTAATGTTTAATTGTGGAGTCGGAGAGAATCGAACTCTCGTCCAAACAAGTAACCAAAGGGCTTTCTACACGTTTATTCTTTTCTTAGGTTTTCGATTGTAAGCTGGTTAAAGACAACCCACTTACAACTTAGCTTCTTAATCTCGAAAAGGCATCAAAGCTCTACCTAATCTTAGTCAATTTTTACGATGTCTCAAAAAAGAACGCCACTAACCAAGGCTTTCTGGAGACATTTAGCCTTCCTACCTAGTAGAAATGAGCACAAATCTTACTATAATTCAGATTATGCAGCTAAAGCGTAGTTATTCTCGCCGTTTAAAATTTGGTCTAGCCTTTTAGGTGTTTCAATGCCATTACACCACGTGCTTACCATTTACTTAATCTCGCTGTCAAAACCAGTCGACCCCATTTTTAAATGATAATAATTAGTTGGGCGTTTCTCTACTTCGCATAAGCTCCATAGAGTCAGGCTTTCGCAACTCGCTTTTTTTGAAGAAAAATCAAAAAAGAGCTCAAACAGATTGCTCAATCCTTAACGCAGATTGCAAACTTACAAAAAAAGTTGTGCAACCTCATAAATCCTTTTACTTTAGTGCAAAAATTATTCCAAATTAAATTCTGACATTCGTTGTCAGTTTCTTAAACACTAATTAGCATGACATTCGCCATCATAAAAGAACGTAAAAATCCACCAGACAGACGTGTGGTTTTTTCTCCAGAACATTTAGCAGAAGCAAGAACTCAGTTTCCCGAGGCAATATTTATTGTAGAATCTTCGGATATAAGGATTTTTTCTGATGAAGCTTATGCCAAATTAGGATTTAAAGTTCTCAACGATGTATCTCATGCAGATGTAATGATTGGTGTAAAAGAAGTGCCTATCGAGAATTTAATTCCAAATAAAAAATACTTCTACTTTTCTCACACTATTAAAAAGCAACCTTACAACAGAAAGCTTTTAGTAGCTATGCTAGAGAAAAATATAGAAATGTTTGACCATGAGACTATCGTTAAAAAAAGTAACGCAAGGCTTATAGGTTTTGGTCGTTATGCAGGTTTAGTAGGTGCTTACAATGGTTTTAGAGTTTTAGGGTTACGAGATAATTTGTTCACCTTACCAAAAGTAGAAACCTTAGCAGATTTAGATGCTGTAAAGGCCCAATTAGATAAGATTACAATACCAAATATTAAAATTTTACTTACCGGAACCGGTAAAGTAGCTCATGGTGCAAAAGAAATTTTAGACCATTTAGGCATTAAACAAATAAGTGATGCGTTATACTTAACAAGCCAGTTTACAGAACCAGTTTACGTTATGGCAGATGTTATGGAATATGCAAAACGAAAAGATGGCAAAGTAGGCGATAAGTTTAAATTTTATAATGACCCATCAGGTTACCAAAGTAATTTTATGCCTTACGCTAAAGAAACGGATTATTTTATTGCTGGACATTTTTATGGCAATAATGCACCATATTTATTTACAAGAGAAGATGCCAAGCATCCTGATTTTAGAATTAATTTGGTGGCAGATATTTCTTGCGATATTGATGGACCTGTAGCAAGTACCATTAGACCGTCTACCATTGCAGACCCATTTTATGGCTACGATGCCAAAACAGAAAAGGAAGTCGCCTTTAATGCAAAAAATGCTATTACCGTAATGGCTGTAGATAATTTACCATGCGAATTGCCAAAAGATGCCAGTGAAGGATTTGGAGAAACGTTTTTGCAACACGTCATTCCTGCATTTTTTAATAATGATGAAAATGAAGTTTTAAAACGTGCTAAGATTACAGAAAACGGAAAATTAACGAAACGATTTTCTTATTTGCAGGATTATATTGATGGAAAATAATAAAACAAAAACAGCTCTAGTTACAGGTGCCGCTTCTGGCTTAGGTTTTGAGTTAGCTTTGCTATTAGCTAAAGATAACTATAATCTAATTCTAATAGATATTGATGCAGAAAGGTTAGATGAAGCAGAACGTAACATTTTAAAAGATTACCAAACAAATATTACCTTAATGGTAAAAGATTTAAGCTTAGAAAATATAGCTCAAGATATTTATGCTAATCTTAATAATGCTAAAATAGATGTAATTATAAACAATGCAGGTTTTGGTATGTTTGGTAATTTTTGTGATTCTGATTGGGAGCGCGATTCGCAAATGTTAAATCTACATATTTTAACTACGACTCATTTATTAAAACTCCTTTTGCCAGATATGGTAAAACGTGGTTCTGGTAAAATTCTTAATTTATCATCATTAGCAGCATTTCAACCTGGTCCATTAATGGCATTATATTATGCTTCAAAAGGTTATATTTTATCTTTTTCAGAAGCGATTTCAAACGAATTAAAAGGAACAGGAGTAACGGTAACTGCCTTATGTCCAGGACCAACAAAAACGTCATTTCAAAGTGTGGTCTCAGAAGATGCTGCAGAAAATAAGATAGCTTTTAATATGGCTTGCCCAAAAGAAGTGGCACGTTATGGTTATAATGCCATGCTAAAAGGAAAAGTTGTTGCAATACCAGGTACAATTAATAAGTTCTTATCGGTATTACCAAGAATCTTAACACGCAATAGAACCCGTAAAATAGTTAGGAAAATTCAAGATAAAAATAGAGCGTCTTAGTAAGTTTAAAGTGGTTTATATGTAATTATACTTAGACTTTTATCTATTAAGTTTACGTATTGATAATTAATATTGTCTAGTTTGTCAAATTCACCATTTTTATTGGTGTCACAAATACTTTTATAGTATAACCTGTTCAATTCTGGTATAACTTTCCAATAGGCGATTTTGGCTAAACCTGGTGTTAGCTTTTTTTAATTTTCACCATCAATTGTACTGCTGTAGAGTGCTTCAACATCATTAGAATCTATTTTTGAATTCTTATTAGTATCTTCATCTCTTATGGTTTAAACCATATATTGTAACCCTGTTTGTTGTCTTATGTCATCAAGAAATCTAACCGAAGTAATTTCTACAATCTTATCAGTTAAAGACGTCATTTTTTCTGAATTAAGTTGCTGAAATTTAAGATTACTAAATTCGCCTTTAATAGAGAAATTATTATAATTAGAATAATAGGTGCTACTTCTGTTACCTGAATAACTTGTGAATCTAGAGCTATACTCTGTAATATAGCCAATAGGATGAATTAAATAATCAGTACTACCAATCACAATAGGTAAATCTGCAATTTCAATTTTTGTTCTATCTTTTTCTACTGTAGTTTCAATAGTGTCGTCAAGACTTATTGGTTTTGATTTGTCCTCACAACTTATTATCGATAATGCAAAAGCAAAAATTAAAGTGAAATGTTTCATTTGTAAGAATTTTAATTTTGTAAAAGTTGCCAGTTATAGTGCGGCTAAGAATTATTTACTCTTAATTGCTTTCTAATGTATTCAAATTTCTAAACAACCAAAAGCCAACCACTAAAAACATACCAAATCCTATGGTAAATAACCATGCTTCATAATGTTGAAAAGGGGCAATGAAGATATTTACAATATCCTTGAAGAGTAATTGTGGTTCACTAATAATTTCCCAAGAATTGTATCTTAAAAAACGTCCCAAATAGACTCCAAATCCGCATAAAAATAGAATTACCGTTGTTATGGCTTTTAAAGGAAGCTTTTCAAAATTTAATTTAATGAGACGTTGCATATCTATTATAGATAAATAAAATAAGAATAATCCACTCAAAGCAAACGATAAAACCACTAAAACATCGAGCCAAATTAAGGAATCATTTCCCACTCTAATATGAATAAGGTCGGTTACAATATATGGTGCGTTGGGTAAGAAAGCTAACCAAACTAAAAAGCCTATACCAAGTGTTAATTTGCTTAAATTTTGCTTTGTGCTGAGATACATGGTTACAGCATAAGGTATAATGGCTAAGAAGACATTCCATATTAAAAACAAAAAGAAAAAAGACTTGTTTAGTTTTATTCTAACCATGAGTGAAACAACACTAAATACTAAGGCAACACTAATAAGTGATAAAGTTTTGAATTGAGTTTGAATAACTTTTTTTATGATGCTCATAGTGTAATATTTTGAATGGAATTATATCTTAAAATTGATTTTTCAATCAACATCACAGTCACAATACCTAAGGTGTAAGCCACTAAATCTGTAAACTGAAAAGTACTACCAAATATGAGTTTTGCCGTGTAACTATGTTGTAAATTAAAGTAGGTTAAGAAAGGCGTGAGTTGAAGAAATTCTATGGCAAAAGCAATTAAGAGGACGACTAAACTAGAGGCCCAAACACTCATGTTAGTGCATCCTCTGATAATTGCATATAATAAAATAACCACAAGGTAATCACCAAATGTGTGACGTATAAATCCGGTTTTTAACGTGAAAGCAATTGCTAATTCTACAAGGAAAAGAAAGTGGGCTAGCCCTAAATAATATTTATTGAATTGTAGTTTCATGAGGTTTATTTTTTTAAATTATTTGATGGCGATTTTGTCACCCAAGAATTTTGGTTCTACATTAAAAAGTAAATCTAAACTGGCTTTTGCGCGTGCTAAATATTCTCTTGTAGGTCTTTTAAATACATCTTTAGCATTATAAGCTATTGCGTTTATTCCGAAATGTTGTGCGATATAAATGGCACGTTCATTATGAAATTTTTGAGAGATAATTGTAATCGCATCTTGTCCGAAAATTTCTTTGGCTCTAACTATAGAATCTAATGTTCTAAAACCTGCATAATCTAAAAATATGCGCTCTGCAGGAATCCCTTTTTCAATCAAATCGTTCTTAAAATCGGTAGGTTCATCATAGTCTTTTCGGCTATTGTCACCACTTACTAAAATGTATTCTATTTTACCTGCATTATAAAGTGCAACAGCAGCATCAACTCGGTGTTTGTAGAATAGATTAATGTTACCACTTGGTGCCAAACGGCTTGCACCAAGTACGAGTCCTACTTTGTTTTTGGGTATACTTTCTATATCATTATAACTAAGTCCTTTGGTTTTATAACCAACCCAATGAAAGGTTACTAAAACACCAATAAGCATTAGGATTAATGAGGTGACTACTATTTTTAATTTTTTCATGCTGCAATGAGTTTAAGAGTTAATAATTCGTTTTTTGTGAAAATGGCATCTCTAAAATCTGAAATGGAAACGTTTAATAATTTTTGATAATCAAAATGATGAAACGTATTTGCAGTCTTTCCTGTTTTAAAGGATTTATAGTAATATTTATAATAATCTGGAAGGATAGCAATCCCAAGAATTATTGCGCCATACAAATACGGACTCCTTTTACCGTTGCCATAACAAAGGCATTGTAATGCAATTTCGTCTTCTACTTTAGTGCTGTAACCACAAAGCACATGGTAGCAATCGTGTCGTTCTACTTTTGGGATTAATTCAAAATTATTTTCATTTAAAAACTCGCCTAAATGTCTGCCAAAAGAAGGTTTTGGAAATGTTAGTAAATCTGCCTTTGAAACAGACCAAGGTTGATGATTTTTAAACATTGAAGTATAAATACGTTGCGAATGCTCAAACATCCAAATAATGAGTTGCTTTCGCTGATGTTTTATAAATTTGAATAGGTTGTTCATGGTAATTTGGGTTGAGATTGTTCAATAGATTCTTTGACTGTACTATACTTTCTTTTACAGTGTTTTAGTTTGTAGTTCCAGATTAAAAGGGCTAGAAAATATGTGCTTAAAAAATAGTATAGAGAGCTGTATGTAAAGTCGAGTTTTATAATTACTATTAAACTTAAGCCGATTAACACTATCATATAATAAGGGAACTGGGTTTTAAATACATATAATTTGTCATTAGGTTTTTTTGAAAACCAAAACATACAAGAGATACTAATTCTAAGAATTATAAATGTAAATCCGCCAACAATAAGACTAACAAAAATTATAAATGTTGCCATCTTATTTTGTGCTTAGTTTAAAGAAATCATACTGTAATTCTTGCCAATTATTGGTTCTTAATTTATAAACGTAGTCGTTGTATTTATTTTTTATAAGTTGAATAGAATCTTCATCTAAAGTTTTAGAAGCTAACTGTTCATTTAACAATAATGTGTTGTTATTTGAGAGGTTATACAAATAGTTAAAATCCATTGATTTTGCATAATTGAAGTTGTAATTGGTAATGTGATAATCCCAATTTACAGTACTAGATACTATAAGAATTATAAAGGCAGCTTGTGTATTTACTCTAAATAAATACCAGTTGTTTTTTATAGCACCTATTTTTAGTAATGTTGTTACAAGACCAATAGTTGCTAGAATTAAATAGACTAAAACACCAATTCTTTTGTAAGTCAATCCAAAATAATAGATGTACTGACTGTTTTTAAATGTGATACTGAAAACTAGAAGGATGTTAAGAATTATCCAAGTATAAGCTAAACGCTTCAAGATGTTATTTTGCTCGTAAAAGTTGAGGTTACCTCTAAAGACGTAGAGTAAAATCATTATGGCAATCACAATAGAAGCGATTAGTGCATTGATGCCATTATGAACTTGTGCGGAAAAAACTGAAGCTCTTAAGTCTAATTCTGAAGTTAAGAAGGCTACATCAGTAATTAAATACAATACAATTAGTGCATTTAATAATGAAATAAGAATAACACCAAGTTGATTTTCTTGTTTTAATTTAGGAATTGAAAACGTATCAGTTTTATGTAAGCTGTTTTCGGTTTTTAAATCTAATTCGGTTGCTGGTTCAACTTCAATTGGTGCATATATATTATTGAATAGATAGTAACCTAGGCCAGCAACTAATATCCATCTTATATTAATAAAGCTAAAATCTATTTTTTCAATGATATTGCTAAAGACAGGATTACCTTCTTTGTAAAGTGCAATAAAGGCTATAAGGATTACAGCCGGAATTAATATGATTTTCGCCCAATGAAAATAGTCAATAGGTTCTTTGTCTTCTTGGGCTTCAACAGTTATTTTGGTTTCTTTATTGGCAAAATTGCGATGAAAGAAACCAGCAATGGTTGTATACAATCCATTAAGCCAATTAACATAAATAGAAGATTTTGTTTCAGAAAGATGACCAATCAACGTGAAAAATGCTACCAAATTAGCAATGATTGAAAGTGTAGAATTATGAAAAAATATAGTTAAACCTGTGATAAGATAAACTGTAGAATAGATTAAGGTTTTTCTATTTTTAAAATTCGATTGATTATTAATAAAAAGAATTGCAACCGTAAGAATACTAAATAAAAACAGGTTAAGTCCAATAGATTGGTCGTAGAAGAAGGTGCTAAATAGAAGGGCTGAAATGAAGAGTGCTAATTTTTTCATAGTTGAATTATTTTAAAGTACTTTGAAATTCAAAGTAAATGATTAAAAAAAGCGACATACTTAGTGTAGTCGAAATATTGGGTTTCGTTAATTTATGATGTTGTAATGTTTAATCGTTTTATATCTTGTTTGTATGCGGTTGGTAATATGACATCTTTTAAAATCCAATCGATTTTCAAACTTCTAAAAATTTTATAAGTTGAAATCAATGGTTTTAATAATGATACTTGTCTAAGTTTAAGTAATTCTCTAACGGTATTTGGTAATAAAAGTATCTGAGACTCTAATAACATACGATATCTAAAAAGACCTAAATGTTTTCTATATTGTTTGTATAAGTCTTCAGTATATTCTCCGTTTTTTAAATTTTGGTTGAGGTGTTCATTCCTTGCAATTTCAAAATCAGAGTAGGTCAGTGGTAGGTTTTTTATGCCCATTCTTTTGCCAACATTTCCAAATACATTGAGTACTTCTTGTTTTTCTTCGGTTTGCAATGGTCGCTCTAATAGTTCATACGAACGAATAGAATAATCTATCAACATAAACAATACATCTTTGTAAGCCCATTCCGGAATTTTTGCACCGCGTTTATTTTCAACACTAGAGTGAATTGCTGTAATATGGTCAATTGCTTTTATGGCTGCGTCTTTTTCTGAAAACACAATCGCTTTTGCGTAATTCACAGTAGAAAACAATCTACCCAAAGGGTCAGACGGAAGCTTGCCGGTAAAATAAAGCCAGTCTACGGCTTTGTTTGTGGCAAACTCAGCAGAAGCACCAGCAAAAACAATAAGAATGGTGTCGCTTGTTCCCCAGATTTCTCTGACTATTGAGTTTTTATTAACGTAGTATTCCATTTAAGTTTTATGAATTAATTTTTCGAGCGCTTCAATATGTTTTTTAAATTCTAGTTTTCCTAGTTTAGTTACACTGTATCTTGTGTTTGGTTTTCTTCCAATAAATTGTTTTTCAACCAAAATATAGTCTGCTTTTTCTAATGCTTTTGTGTGGCTAGCCAAATTACCATCAGTTGCTCCTAACAATTCTTTCAGCATTTTAAAATCGGCATACTCGTTTACCATAAGAACAGACATAATACCAAGCCGTATTCTATGGTCAAAAAGTTTATTTATGTTTGTTATTATGCTCAAAAGTTTGTTGTTAGTTGATGATTTTCAGTATTCTTTACGACTATGTGCCTGTGCGAGAAACTTATTTTCATTTTACATCATATTTAAAGTGCATCCAAGTACCATAAATAATATGCATAATGCCAAAGCCAATAGCCCAAAGCCAAAATCCGTATCCAGGATAATAACTTGCTATTAAGCCTAAAACAATTTGAATATACCCTAAATACTGAATATCTCCAATACTATATTTTGATGCGCTAACTAAGGCTAAACCATAAAAAATAAGCATTAAGCCACCTGTTTGTCCGTATCTGCCTTGACTTAAAATAATCATGCAATAAATTCCGCCAACGGCTAAAGGAATAAGGAAATTTAATAATAGACGTTTAGAGGAGTTGTCCCACATTTTATCACCTGTTTTTTTAGCTTTTCTTGTTGTAAGTATAATACCAGTAACAGCACTTAATATTGCTATCATCATAAGAACAAACATGCAAGCCCAAAATACCCAACCATGAAATATGTATAATGTACCACTACTATAAGTGATAACTAAATAATAGGCGATTGCGGCACCAATGAGTGCGTAGATACCTGCAAGTATTCCAGATAACCCGCTCAAAGAAATAAATCGAGATGATTTATTCATAAGATTTTTAATCTCACTGATGTCTTTTAGATAATCTTTGTCGCTCATAATTAAAGTACTTTGAAATACAAAGTAAAATAAATAAATCGGATTGAACAAATTTATTTTAGAGTTTTAGCTAAATTTAGCATCTAATAATTAAAATAAATAATACTATGATTGGATTGCTCTTAACAATAGCTAATATTTCTGGAGGTATTTTACTAGGACTTGCAACACTAGACAAATGGGATGGTGAAAGCAATTTTTTTAATAATATTGCTGGCAAATTAGTGCCTTTTCAAACTGTTATTGGTGGAGCACTTGTAATATTAGCCATACTTACTTTTAGAGGAAGTCTACTATTTAACATTGTTAGTATTCTAGGTGGTATCCTATTATTAACTCATGTATTTAGCAAAGTACCAGCTTTAGAAACAAGTTTAAGAAAGCTATCTGCGACACTCATGCCTTTTAAAGCAATCATAGGAATTGCACTTATCGTAATCGGGATTTTAAGAATTTTCTAAAATTCAATTAACAATCTTTTTCACTTATTAACAAGTATGACAAAAGTCATCTTTTAGGGTAGGCTGAAGCTTAATTTTGTGGTTCACTTTTTATAAAATAAAATCTGTTTCCACTATGAGTCAAGCCGTTTCACCCTCAAAATCATTCACTTACAAAGAAGTTTTAGAAGAGTCTCTAGATTATTTTAATAACGATGAACTTGCCGCAACTACTTGGATTAATAAGTATTGTTTAAAAGATAAACAGGGGAATTTTCTAGAAAAATCTCCCGATGACATGCACTTGCGCATGGCAAAACAATTTGGTCGTATTGAGCAAAAGTATGACCTAAAAGAAACGGTTAAAGATAATTTATCAGCTTACGGAAAAAAAAGAAAACCATTAGACGACACTAAAATTTACAATCTCTTTAAGGATTTTAAATATGTAATTCCACAAGGAAGTGTGATGTTTGGTTTAGGTAATGACCAAGTTATTGCATCATTATCTAATTGTATTGTGGTGCCATCGGTTTTAGATTCTTATGGAGGCGTTTGTTATACAGATGAGCAATTAGCACAATTATTTAAAAGACGTTGTGGCGTTGGTGTAGATTTATCTGAGTTACGACCAAAAAATGCCCTTGTATCTAATGCAGCTGGTTCTACAACAGGAGCTGTGTCGTTTATGGATCGCTTTTCTAATACCACAAGAGAAGTAGCACAAAACGGAAGACGTGGTGCGTTAATGTTAACGATGGATGTAAAGCATCCAGACATAGAAGATTTTATTACCATAAAACAAGATTTAACTAAGATTACAGGTGCTAATATTTCTATTCGTTTGTCTGATGAATTTATGCAGGCTGTAGTTAACGACACTAAATTTACACTACAGTGGCCAATAGAAAGTAAAGACCCAAAATACACCAAAGAAATAGACGCAAAAGACCTTTGGAATAAGATTATAACCTGTGCGCATAATACAGCAGAACCAGGTTTAATTTTTTGGGATAGACAACATCACTATTCTACATCTTCTGTATATCCAGAATTTAAAAATAGTTCTACCAATCCATGTTCCGAAATAGCAATGCAAGGTGGTGATAGTTGCCGATTGATAGCAGTTAATCTATTCAGTTTTGTTGAAGCTCCTTTTACTAAAAAAGCAAAATTCAATTTTAAGAAATTCTATGAAGTGGTTTATGAAACACAACGTTTAATGGACGATTTAGTAGATTTAGAATTAGAGGCTGTAGAACGTATTTTAGATAAAATTAATAAAGATACTGAGCCAGATACAATTAAACGTACTGAGAAGGAAACTTGGGAATTATTAAAAGAAACTGGTAAAAAAGGAAGACGAACAGGATTAGGGTTTACGGCTTTAGCAGATGCAGTGGCAGCCTTAGGAATTAAGATTGATACAGATGAAGGTTTAGCTGTAGTAGATGAGCTAATGAAAACAAAAATGACTGCAGAGTTTGATTGTAGTATTGATATGGCAATTACAAGAGGTCAGTTTGAGGTATTTAATAGAAACATTGAGGATACTTCAGAATTTGTACAGATGATGGCAGAAGAATTTCCTGAAACTTACGAAAGAATGATGGAACATGGTCGTAGAAATATTTCTATCAGTACTGTTGCACCAACAGGTTCTTTGAGTATGTTAGCGCAAGTATCTTCTGGTATTGAGCCTGTATTTTTATTGTCTTACGTAAGACGAAGAAAAGTAAACACCAATGATGAAAATACCAAAATCGATTTTATTGATGACTTAGGTGATGCGTTTGAAGAATTTACCGTGTATCACAAAAAGTTTGAAACTTGGATGAATACAACTGGTAAAACTGAAATTGCAGACAGTCCTTATGCAGGTGCAACAGCACCAGAAATAGATTGGAAAAAACGAGTAGAATTGCAAGCCTTAGTTCAAAAATATACCACACATTCAATTAGTTCAACTATTAACTTGGCTGCCGATGTTACTGTAGATTTGGTAGGTGATATTTATGTAGATTCTTGGCAAAAAGGCTTAAAAGGAATTACGGTTTATAGAGATGGTTCTCGTAGTGGAATTTTAGTAGCTAAAGATGATAAATCAGAAGACGAATCAACAACAATCACTGAAACGTTAGTCGCGAAAAGACCAGATAGAGTAGAGGCAGAAATTGTCCGTTTCCATAATGAATCTGAAAAATGGCTAGCTGTTATTGGTTTTGTAGACGGACGACCTTACGAGATTTTTACAGGAAAAATGAAAGATGCCTTTAATCTACCTCAATGGGTAGAAAAAGGTTGGGTTATTAAAGGTAGAAATGATGATGGTTCCTCACGTTACGATTTTCAATATATAGATAATGAAGGTTATAAAATTACAATAGAAGGCTTATCTCGATCGTTTAATAAAGAGTTTTGGAATTATGCAAAATTGATTTCAGGTGTGTTACGTCACGGAATGCCAATTCCATATGTGGTAGATTTAATTCAGAATTTAAATTTATACGACGATCATATTAATACATGGAAAAATGGTGTAGCCAGAGCCTTAAAACGTTTTGTGCCAGAAGGAACAGAAGCGGTAGATAAAAAATGTCCAAGCTGTAATGATCCAGAAGGTTTAATTTTTGAAGAAGGCTGTTTAAAGTGTAAAAGTTGTGGTTATTCTAAATGTGGGTAACAAATTCCTGTGAAGGCAGTAATTTCATTTATCAGCACGTATCGAACAATAGAAGTCTATATGTCTAAAGTACTCTTAAATTGAGATATTTTTAAGAATAAAAAACAAAACTTAGTTAGTGTTGTCCATTATTATTCTGAATAACACTAACTAAATTTAGTCTATACATTTATGTGATCTTACTAATATTCCATAATATCAATTAAGCACCCAAGCAATTACCAAAATCTGGACAAATGGTAGGTAGAATAATCCAAACATGAATAAAAAATAGAATAAAAAATAGAAGACCTATTAATAGTGCATGTTTAATGTAAACTATGTCACCTTCAGGTTTTATTTTTGGCCATAACAAACCAAAAAGACCTGTAACAAATAATAAGAAAGGAACACCTGAAAATAACATGCGAAATTGTAAACTCATATTTTCTAGAAAACTTCCGTAAAAAACAAAACCAATAATTATTGATAGAATCAATAAAACCCAGTAAATTGTGTTAGTTGTACTATTTTTAATTTTAAGCATGATATTCAGTATTTAGAAATTACTAATACATAAATTTACTAAATATCATAAATAGATTAAATGACCTAGGTCACTCTATTATATAGTTAAGTTGTTTTATATCATTTGTTTATGTTAGGAGTAAATGACACAACTAAAAATTTAAAAGCAAGTGAATCCGGCAGAAGCACACATCCTTAAACAACAAGAACCTTACAAATCTATTTATTTGCATTTGCAAGTCATTATAGAACACACCTTACCAGAAGCAGTTTTGTTGTACAAATGGCGATTGCCATGCTATTATATTGATAAACGACCAATATGCTATATTAATCAAAGTAAAGATTATGTAGATGTTGGCTTTTGGCACTCAGCCCATTTATCTGAGAAATGGAATGCTTATTTAGTAACAGAAAAACGTAAAGTGGTTAAATCTCTACGTTATAAAACACTTAAAGATATTGATGATTCTGTTTTTATTTCAATTTTAAAAGAAGTTGAAGGACTAAAAGAAAAAGGCTTTTATAAAAAGAACTAATTCTTATAATCTAAAAATTCCACCAAGTGCAATAACGCGCTCAAAAAAGTAAAAATTTTGCTCAGCATGTTCAGATGTGTTGCTTGTAGTTCTAATATCATTCATATCAATAAAGCCACCTTTAGCGTCTAGCTGAATGAAAAAGTGTTTAAAAAACGTAAAATTTAAACCAACTCTTGCTGATAAACCATAACCCGAAATATGAAAATCATCATATCTTTCTTTTTGTAAAAGTGTAGTGTTTGTTTTAGGATATAGAACACCTGCTCCAAATCCTTCAGTAATATTTATTTGAAATATATCTGTATTTCCAATTCCGAATAAAGATGAAATATCATCATATCTAGCAATTTCAGTATGCACGTAATTAAGTCCATCCGTGTGTTCAAACTTTAAGAAATTTGAAGATATTAATAGTGTTTCGTTATCAAAATTCCCATTATAGACACTTCCTAATTCATCTGCAGGTAAATCAATGTAGCCATCTACTGTTCTGTATTTATCTCTTTTCATTACATATTTCATATGGTCTACACCAAATGAAATAGTATAATGGTCAGATAGAAAATAACCTATTTTAAAATTGGTTTGAGGAATGGTCATATTTGCCGGATTTATATAATCCACATGCCAGCCTTTAGGTTTATCTTTTGCAGTAGCATCACTGATTGTAAAGTCGTAATTATCGCCTTTAAATCGTATATCAGATTTAGAATATGAATCTCTATTTCCTCCCCAACTTATAAAGAATTTACCTTTGTTGTTGGCAGTGTATTTAGTAGGTTCTTGATCTTGAGCATTTACAAATGAAAAACAAAATGAGAATGCAATAATTAGGGTGATTTTAAAAAAATGAGTCATAATGCAACGCAAAAAAAAATACTAACGTCAGTGAAATAAAATGAATAATAATGCTATTAAAATGAATTAATAGTTTTTCTAATAGCAACTAAATTACTTAATAAACCTTCTAAGTTATCTAAATGTAGCATGTTAGCACCATCACTTTTTGCATTTGCTGGGTCAAAATGAGTTTCAATAAATAAACCATCTACATTATTAACAACACCAGCTCTTGCTATAGTTTCAATCATATCTGGTCGTCCACCAGTAACTCCAATACTTTGGTTGGGTTGTTGAAGTGAATGGGTTACATCTAAAACCGTAGGAGCAAACTTTCTCATGGTTGGTATGCCTCTAAAATCTACAATCATATCTTGGTAACCAAACATAGTTCCGCGATCTGTAATCCATGCTTGTTCGTTACCAGCATCTTTTACTTTCTGTACGGCATGTTTCATTGCTTCCGGACTCATAAATTGTCCTTTTTTCAAATTAACCACTTTACCAGTTTCAGCTGCTGCAACTACTAAATCAGTTTGTCTCACTAAAAATGCTGGAATTTGTAATACATCTACATATTCTGCAGCCATTGCAGCATCAGATGCTTCATGGATATCTGTAACTGTTGGTACATCAAAAGTTTCAGATACTTTTCTAAGAATTTTTAAGGCCTTTTCATTTCCTATTCCTGTAAAACTGTCAATTCTACTGCGGTTTGCTTTTTTAAAACTGCCTTTAAAGACGTAAGGAATTTCTAGTTTGTTGGTGATTTTAATTACTTTTTCTGCAATACGCAATGCCATGTCTTCGCCTTCTATAGCGCATGGTCCACATAGTAAAAAGAAGTTGTTAGAATCTGTATGTTTTAATTTAGGAATAAGTTTAAAATCCATATCAATTTAAAGGCAATAATTAGTGTACAAATATACTATTTAACTATAACTTTTAAACCTTAATATGAACAACATTTATGCAACGGACTATTCGTTAATTGCAAGGTATTCTACATTAACAATTTGGTAGGTGTCTTGTGGAAGAATTCCAGGTTCTATTTCGTATTCTTTGTTCATTGAAAGTATACAGCTAGAATTCGCTGAAATTTCATTACACGGCTCATCAGCATCTGCAGAGAGGTTTCCGGAGTATTCAAGATTTCCGTCGTATATCGTTAATATAGGAAAGCCTGAAACATCAAAATTATTATGATTATTAAGCTGAATCTCATATTGAAGTAATGTGGTGTCATTACCTGTATTTGGTTCATAACTAAAACTTAATATTTCATAAGAAAAATTCTCTAAAACGGGTGCCTCAACAATTTCAGGTACTTCTGGTACTTCAAAATCACAAGAAAATTCTTGTGTTATTATTTGAGTATAGCTCTGATTACCTACAAAATATGTTTGAGGAATTTCGATTGTTTGAGTACATTCATCATCTGATGGGCAACCCAATAAAGTTATAAAAAGTGGTAAACAAATAATAGTTTTTAGTTTTTTGAAATTTAAATTCAGAATTGTGGCCAAAGCTTTAGAATTAATTGTTTTAGTATATAAATATACAATTAAGATGGCTTAGATGTGATGTTTTTTTTGAAATTTAGTTTCAAAGTTTCAAAGTTTCAAAGTTTCAAAGTTTCAAAGTTTAATTCATATTACAGCATCAACCATCAACCATCAACCATCAACCAATTCTCAAAAATTCTTATTTATACTATTTCTAATCATCCAAAGCGACATTACAATATTTCCAATTACTAGTATTCCGCCATAGAATAGAATTTTTTCAATGGTTTCTGTCCAATTTAAAATATGTAATAAGTTAAAAATATACGCAAATATTAAATATGAAGAAAAACAAACAAAACTAATTCCCAATGTAAAGTTTAATTTTCTGCTAGGTTTAAATAGTTGCCATAAAAATGGAATGCCAAAGAGTAAAATGGGATATGCAGCAATACCTTCAAGCTTATTTAATGTTGTAAACCAATAAACTATTACCGATAAAAAGTAGAGGTAAGGGATAAATTTAGTGAACTTGCTAATTGTATTCATCTGTTAAATATTAAGGGTTCAGATTAGTCTACGAAATTGAAGTTGTAAAAGCCCAATTAGCGATTGATTTTTGAAAATAGGCTTTACGCTGTTAATCAATTATTTAATGAAAGTTACAACTTCATAAGACCATAATATTAAATAATAACATATTATTAACGTAAAACGCAGAATAAGACGTACATTTGCACGCTTAAAAATCAGCATCAGTTATGGCTAATATTAAAAATATTGCAATTATTGCACACGTCGATCATGGAAAGACAACCTTGGTAGATAAGATTATGTATCACTGTCAATTGTTTCGTGAAAACGAAAATACAGGAGACTTAATTCTAGATAATAATGATCTAGAAAGAGAACGTGGTATTACAATTACTTCTAAAAACGTTTCTGTAGTATATAAAGATACTAAGATTAATATCATTGATACTCCTGGTCACGCCGATTTTGGTGGAGAAGTAGAACGTGTATTAAACATGGCAGATGGTGTAGTATTATTAGTAGATGCTTTTGAAGGCCCAATGCCACAGACACGTTTTGTATTACAAAAGGCTATTGACTTAGGTTTAAAACCTTGTGTTGTAATCAATAAGGTTGATAAGGAAAACTGTACTCCTGATGAAGTACATGAAAAAGTTTTTGACTTAATGTTTGAGCTTGGTGCTGAAGAATGGCAATTAGATTTCCCAACGGTTTATGGTTCTGCAAAGAACAACTGGATGAGTGATGATTGGAGAAATGAAACTGAAAATGTTGAGCCATTATTAGATATGGTTATTGAGCATGTTCCTACACCAAAATTTGAAGAAGGAACTACGCAAATGTTAATTACATCTTTAGATTTTTCTTCTTTTACTGGTCGTATTGCGATTGGAAGAGTACAAAGAGGAAATATTGTAGAAGGACAACAAATCGCTTTGGTAAAAAGAGATGGTACAATTACAAAAAGTAGAATTAAAGAAGTATTTATTTTTGAAGGCTTAGGACGTAAGAAAGTAGAAAGCGTTCAAACAGGAGATATTTGTGCTCTTGTTGGTGTAGAAGGTTTTGAGATTGGAGATACAGTTTCTGATTTAGAAAACCCTGAAGGTTTACAATCAATTGCTATTGATGAGCCTACAATGAGTATGTTATTTACAATTAACGATTCTCCTTTCTTCGGAAAAGATGGAAAATTTGTAACATCTCGTCATATTAAAGATCGTTTAGAAAAAGAATTAGAGAAAAATTTAGCCATGCGTTTAGGCGAAACTGCTACAGCAGATAAGTTTATGGTTTTTGGTCGTGGTGTATTACACTTATCGGTTTTAATTGAAACGATGCGTCGTGAAGGTTACGAATTACAAATTGGACAACCACAAGTAATCATTAGAGAAATTGATGGTGTTAAATGTGAGCCAATTGAAGAATTAACAATTGACCTTCCAGAGACGGTATCTGGTAAAGCTGTAGAGTTTGTAACTAAACGTAAAGGTGAGTTACTAAGTATGGTAACAAAAGGTGAAAGAATGATTTGTGAGTTTATGATTCCTTCTCGTGGTATTATTGGTTTACGTAACCAATTGTTAACAGCAACTGCTGGAGAAGCAATTATGGCACACCGTTTTAAAGAATACCAACCATTAAAAGGTGATATTCCTGGACGTATTTCTGGATCTTTAATATCTATGGAAAACGGAACAGCGATTCCTTATTCAATTGATAAGTTACAAGATAGAGGTAAGTTTTTTGTTGAGCCAGGAGAAAATATTTACGAAGGTCAGGTGATTGGAGAAAACTCTCGTCAAGATGATATGTCTGTAAATATTACAAAAGCTAAAAAGCAAAGTAATGTACGTAGTTCTGGAGCAGATGATAAAGCTAAAATTGTACCAGCAATTAAGTTTTCATTAGAAGAAGCTTTAGAATACATTCAGAAAGATGAATACGTTGAGGTAACACCTAATCACTTAAGATTACGTAAGATTTACTTAAAAGAAACGGATCGTAAGCGTAATAAGTTTTAATCTTAATAGATTAATTATAAATTTAAAAAAGAGAAATCCTTAATTGGGTTTCTCTTTTTTTTGTTACCCAAATTTTGAATAATTCAACTTTATTCTCAATCATTTTAAATTCATTTGGACTTAATAGAAAATTAGGATTATTTTTGATTGATGTCAGATTCTATAATCAAAAACAATTTTAAGGTAGTTAGGTACAACACGTCTTATAAAGACTGTTGGAATTCGTTTGTTACGGAAGCAAAGAACAGTACCTTTTTGTTTCATAGGGATTTTATGGATTATCATAACGACAGATTTCTAGATTTTTCAGTTTTGATTTTTAAAGACGAAGAATTGTATGCCTTACTACCAGCAAATGTTGTAGATAACAAAGTTATTTCTCACCAAGGATTAACTTATGGGAGTTTTATTTTAAAAGATAGTGCTAAATTATTCTATGCGTTTGATGCTTTTAAAGCGATGTTAGCGTTTTATGAAGCCGAAGGTGTAAATAGATTAGAAATTAGAGTTATCCCAACATTTTACAATAAAATGCCGTCTGATGAACTAGATTACTTTCTTTATAAGGCAAATGCACAATTAATAAAAAAAGATGTTTTAATGATTATTGATTACGCTCATAAATTGCGTTTTCAAAAAAACAGAAGGGAGGGTATTAATAAAGCATTACGGTCTGAGTTAGAATTGAAAGTGGATTCTAACTTCAAAGGATTTTGGAAAGATGTGCTGATACCGAATCTAAAAAATAGGCATGGTGTAAAACCTGTTCATTCTTTAAAAGAAATAGAATTGTTGGCCTCTCGTTTTCCAAATAATATAAAGCAAGTTAATATTTACAAAAACAATAAAGTTGTTGCAGGTACCACGGTTTTTTTAACAGAAACCACAGTACATCCGCAATATGTTTCTGGTAATACAGATAAAAATACTTTTGGAAGTTTAGACCTGGCTTATGATTTTATTATCAATAGTATGTGTGATGATAAACGCTATTTCGATTTTAATATTAGTAGTGAAGACAATGGCCTTAAAATAAATGAAGGACTTGTTTTCTGGAAAGAGAGTTGCGGAGCACGCAGTCATACAGCAAATACATATCTTATAGATACATCTTCTCATAAGATGTTAAAAATACCGAAAGTATGATTTCAATTTTATTTAAAGCGATATAATGCTATTTAATTCTATAGATTTTGCTATTTTCATACCTATTGTATTTATACTTTATTGGTTTGTATTTAGGTCTTTAAAGTCGCAAAATGTCTTATTAATTATTGCTAGTTATGTGTTTTACGCATGGTGGGATTGGCGGTTTTTAGGGTTAATTATTGTAAGTACATTAATAGATTATAGCATTGGTTTAGCAATTGATAAGCAGCAAAAAAAGAAATCTAAAAAAACACTACTCACATTAAGTATCTTATTAAATCTGGGTATTTTAGGTTTCTTTAAATATTATAATTTCTTTATTGAAAATTTTAAAGCCGCTTTTCAGCTTTTCGGTAGAGATTTAGATATCAATTATCTCAATATTATATTACCAGTTGGGATAAGTTTCTACACGTTTCAAACCATGAGTTATTCTATAGATATTTATAGAAATAAAATTAAGCCAACCACTAATTTGATTGCTTTTGCGTCTTTTATTTGTTTCTTTCCTCAATTGGTTGCTGGTCCTATAGAACGTGCTTCGAGCTTTTTGCCTCAAGTAGAAAAACGTCGTGTTTTTAATTATGCAAAAGCTACAGATGGATTAAAACAGATACTTTGGGGACTTTTTAAGAAAATAGTTATTGCAGATAATTGTGCTGTTTTTGTTAATGATATTTTTGAAAATTATTCTACCTATTCAGGTAGTACTTTGTTTTTCGGAGCCTTTTTATTTACTATTCAGATTTATTGTGATTTTTCGGGATATTCAGATATAGCTATTGGTGTTTCAAGGTTATTTGGATTTAACTTGAAGAAAAACTTTGCCTTTCCATATTTTTCAAGAAATATAGCTGAATTCTGGAGACGTTGGCACATATCATTGACCACTTGGTTTAAGGACTATTTTTATATTCCTATTGGTGGAAGTAGAGGAAGCAAATGGACGCAATTACGTAATACCTTTGCGATATTTTTAGTGATTGGTCTTTGGCATGGCGCACATTGGAAATTTGTGGTCTATGGTTTTATTAATGCACTTCATTTTGTGCCCTATATTATTAGAGGGAAAAACACAAAATACACCTCTATAATCGCTAATAATAAATGGTTTCCTAATGGTAAAGAGATATTTGGAATGTTTCATACGTTTTTATTTTTAGTCTTTGCTAGGATATTTTTTAGGGCAGATTCTTTAACTAGTGCAGTTGAATTTTTATCGGGTATTTTTTCAAAATCATTATTTAGCTTACCGCAATTATCTAATACAACTGATGCTTTGATATTACTAATTTTAATTATATTCTTTTTTGTGGTTGAATGGTTTGGTAGAGCTAAAGAGCATGCTCTAGAACAAGTGTTTTCAAAATCTAAAAGATATTATAGATTGGCATTCTATTATAGCATAGTATTTCTGATTTTCTATTTTAATGGCGAAGAGCAACAGTTTATTTATTTTCAATTCTAGGTATGAAAAGATTCTTAAAACAGACAGTTCTTTTTTTAATTCCGGTGCTTGTAATCATGATTACGATGGAATTAGCATTACGGCATATACCTAATGATTATGAATTAAAGAACGCACAAATAGCGTTAAAAAAGGAGTCTATTAAAACTTTAATATTAGGAAGTTCTCATAGCCTATATGGTTTTAATCCAGAGTATTTTACAGAAGAAGCTTATAACTTAGGTCATGTTTCACAAACCATAGATTTAGATTATTTATTGCTTAAAAAATATATAAAGGAACTACCAAAATTAAAAACGGTTGTTATACGTTTATCCTACACAACTTTACATGAACAATTAAATGAAAGTACAGAGTCTTGGAGACAGAAAGATTATAACTTGTATTATAATTTAAATGTTTCTAACAAGTTGAAATTGAATAGTGAAGTTTTAAGTGTAAAGCTAAGGAACAATATAAAACGACTTAAAAATTATTATTTAGAGCATGAAGCGTCTATTTCAGTAACAAATTCTGGTTGGGCATTTTTTGAGAAGCCACACGTGGTAAAACCTATAGACGATTTTGGATGGACGGTTGCTAAAAAACATACAGCTAAGGATAATAATCTTGTTGAAGAAAATATTAAATTTCTAGAAAAAATAGTTAATTTATCTAACGAACATAGTGTTAACGTGATATTGGTTACCTTACCAGCGCATAAAAGTTATAGAGATAATTTAAATACGTCGCAATTAGAAATGGTAGTTGCTGCTGGTGAAAAAATGAAAAGGAAATACAGTAATTGTAATTATTTAAATTTGATGCAATCTGATAGTTTTAAAGATATAGATTTTTACGATCCTGATCATTTAAATACAAATGGAGCAAAAAAACTGAGTCTTCTTGTAGATGATTTTATAACGCAATCTAAATAATTGATTAATTTAAATTATGATAAAATTTCTAGACTTACATAAAATCAATAATCGATTTAGAGAAGAATTTAAAGTATCGTTTTCTAAATCTTTAGAAGATTCTTATTATATTCTAGGAAATAATGTTTCTAATTTTGAAAGTGAGTTTGCAAATTACTGTGGTACTAATTTTTGTGTAGGTACTGCCAATGGTTTAGATGCACTTACGCTTATATTAAAAGGCTATATTCAATTAGGTAAATTAAAAAAAGGTGATAAAGTAATTGTACCTGCAAATACATTTATTGCTACTATTTTATCTGTTTTACATGCAGATTTAATCCCTGTTTTGGTTGAGCCCAATCCAAATACTTATAATATTTCTGTTGATGCTATAAAGAAAAATCTTGATGGTGTTAAAGCCATAATTATGGTTCATCTTTATGGTCAGTTGTGTGATGTAGAAAGTCTACAACAATTAGCAAAAGATTATAAGTTGCTATTAATTGAAGATGCAGCTCAGGCTCACGGAGCAATTTCAAAATATAATAATTCTAAAGCAGGAAACTTATCTCATGCAGCTGCTTTTAGTTTTTATCCTAGTAAAAATTTAGGTGCACTTGGTGACGGAGGAGCGGTAACCACAAATGATTCAGAATTAGTTGAAGTTATAAAATTACTTCGCAATTACGGAAGTACAGAAAAATACACGAATAAAATAATTGGTTTCAACAGTCGTTTAGATGATATGCAGGCAGCCTTTTTAAGGATTAAGCTTAAAACATTGGATGCAGACAATGAAAGACGACAAGAAATTGCGAAATTGTATTTAATGGGAATTAATAGTTCTAAAATTAAATTACCATTTTATGAAGGGGCTAATAATCATATATTTTATACGTTTGTTATAGAAGTAGGCGACAGGTTAGGTTTTACTAAGTTCTTAGACTTACATAAAATTGAATGGTTGATTCATTATCCAATTCCACCACATAAACAAGAAGCGTTACAATCATTTTCAGATTTAAAGCTTCCTGTCACTGAAGCTATTCATGAAAGAATAATAAGTTTACCAATGAGTCCTGTAATGCCTAATGAAGATGTTCAGAAAGTCATTGACGTTTTAAATTCCTACTAATTGAAGAAGTTTTTTAATTATATAAATAAAGAAGTTTTAGTACAGTCGGCAGGTCTAAACAGTGCTAATATTGGACTAAAGATTTTATCCGGAATTTTAATTTCAAAATTTATTGCCATATATATTGGTCCTTACGGGATGGCGTTAATTGGGAATCTTCGTAATTTTCTAAGTGTTATTCAATCTTTAGCGATTTCAGGACTTTACAAAGGTGTTGTGAAATTTATTAGCCAAGTAAAGAATGATACCGTTGCGTTAACTAAAACACTATCTACAGTCTTTTATTTTGGCTTTTTCTCTTCCATGCTATTGGCTATTCTTTGCTATTATAATGCCGAATTTATAAATGATTTATTGTTTGCGTCTAATTATAGATACACATATATCATTGAAACATTAGCTATTGTTTTGCCATTCTATGCATTAAATATGTTTGCCTTTTCTATAATGAATGGTTTTTCTAAGCATAAGTATTTGCTAATCATAAATATTTTAGGGCAAGTTTTAGGAGCAGTTGTGACCTTGATTTTAATTTATCAAGAAAATATTAATGGTGCATTAATGGCCATCGTGATTACACCTGCACTTAATTTATTAATTACAATTGTAGGTATAGCATTTAGGAAGAGTTTTATCACTTCGCTGAAGATTACTGAAGTAAGCTTGTCGGTTTTAAAGAATTTAAGTCCGTATATGATTATGGCCTTAGTGAGTGCAATTGCAATTCCGGTTGTAATGATTATTATTAGAAATTATCTTATTTCTGAAATAGGAGTAAAAGGAGCTGGCTATTGGACAGCCATGACAAGAATTTCAGATTATTACCTCATGTTTATTAATTCGTTAATGGCATTATACATTTTACCTCGATTTTCTGAAATAAATTCTAAAAGTGAATTTAAAAGAGAAGTCTTTAGTTTTTACAAAACGGTTATGCCAGTTTTTTTGCTGTTATTGTTTTTAATTTATATCTGTAGGTCGTTATTAGTAAACTTATTGTTTTCTGAAGAGTTTAGGCCTGTAGAAAATCTTTTTGGTTATCAGATATTAGGTGATATTATACGCGTATTAGCCATGGTTATTATCTATAAGTTCTTAGCAAAAAAAATGTTTGGACACTTCCTTATTTTAGAGATTTTTCTTTTTATTATAATGTACTTCTCTAGTGTTTTTCTTATTGATGAGTTTGGCGTAAAAGGAGCTGTAATGGGTCATTTTTATAGTTATTTGTTATACTTTGCTATTATATTATTGATTTTTAATAGTTCTCTTTTCGGAATTTTAAATGATGAAGGATTAGACCAAACTAATAAATAAAAACATGAATTTTCCTAAATTTCTTAGTGGTAATACAGTACTTAAGATAACATCTCTTAATGCAGTGGTTATTTCCATTAGATTAGTTGTTTCTGTTTTTATACAGAGATTATTAGCAGTAACTGTTGGTGAAGCAGGTATAGCCAATATTGGTCAGATTAGAAATTTGCTCGCCATGCTCACAACAACATCGACTTTAGGTGTTTTTTCAGGTGTAGTGAAATATGTTGCACAGTTTAAAGAAGACGAGCCAGAGCTTTCAAAACTATTTTCTACTGTTTCTCTTTTTATGATTATTGGCTCATTAGTGTCTGCTGCAATCTTGTTTTTTGGAGCTTCGTTATTATCCAATTATCTGTTTTATTCACAAGATTATTTATATGTGTTTCAATTGTTAGCTGTAATAGTTCCTTTTGTTGCTATAAATCGAGTTGTAAATGCTGTGGTTAGTGGTTTGTCTGATTATAAACGCTACGCTAAAATTGAATTGATAAGTTACTTATTAGCGGCAGTTGCTTTGTTGATTGGTTTGTTTAGTTCGGATTTAAAAGGTGTAATGATTGCTATTGCCTTAGCACCTGTTATTCAGTTGGTGGTTTTGGCTTTTGTATTCGGTAAAACTTTAAAAAAGTATGTAGAGTTTAAATCATTGCGTCTCAATTTTAATTATAGAAATAAGTTATTAGCATTCACATTAATGTCCTTTATCTCTTCGTTTTTAATTAATTATATAGAGTTAGATATTAGGTCTTTAGTGACTAAGGAAATCAATATAAACGAAGCAGGTTATTGGACAGCCATGACGTTTATTTCAAAAAACTACATGGTATTTGCTACAGGATTATTTACACTTTATGTATTACCAAAATTCGCTAATATTAATAATAAGTTGGAATTTAAGAAGGAGGTTTTCAATATCTATAAAACTATTTTACCCATTTTTGCTTTAGGCATGCTGTTGGTTTATTTTTTGAGAAATCTTATCATTCAATTTGTATATCCAGATTTTACAGGAATGGAACCCTTATTTAAATGGCAACTTTTGGGTGATTTAGTGCGTTTAGCATCTGTAGTTTTGGCACATCAGTTTTTAGCTAAACGGTTAGTGAAAAGTTTTGTAATTACCGAGTTAATTTCACTAGGCTTGTTTTTTGTATTAACAAAGGTATTTATCCCACAATATGGAACAGAAGGTGTTGTTTTAGCCCATTTTGTGAGGTATGTAATTTACTTCTTTGTCGTTGTGCTTTTTATTAAAAATTATTACAATAAAACGGGTTTAGAAACTGAATAATAATTGGTTAATTATCTAATTGCTCTTGCCATTTGTTTAGATAATTTTGGGCACATTTAATATGGTCGTGTTCTGTTTCAACAAATTGCCTAGCTTTAATAGAAATTTCAATTATTTTTTCAGGATTAAGAATTAACCATTCTAATTTTTTTGCAATCTCTTCTGCATTAGGTAAGGCATTTATAGCAATAGTATCCTCTTCAAGATTATAATATTCTAACCATTCCTTTTCAGCACCTGTAAAAACTACTTTTCCTTTAGCCATAGCTTCTAATGCATTATAACCTTGGTCGTATGCATAAACTTGGTCTAATAGTATATGTGCTTTGTCAAAACTTTTTATGTAGTCTTTGTATGGTAAATCTTTGGTAATTAAGATATCGACTTTATTTGGGAATTTTTGCGCAATAATGCTTAAAGCAGCTTCAAAAATATCATTGCCTTTTTTGAAATAATTGTAGGTGTTTATACCATGAAAGATGATAATTTTATCTTTAATTATAGGTGATTTGTATTCTAGTAAAGAAATGTCTATTGCATGTGGAATCAAGCCTAAATATTTAGGGTGTCCAATCAGTGGTATGTGGTAATCTAGGTCATTAGCTATAACACCCTTTATTGTTTTAAAAATTTTATAGTGTAATTCTTTATGTTTAGGAGTTAAATAACTTAATGGAGAAGAATAATCTTTTTTTGACCCTTTTCCTTCAAAGTAAGGTGTTAAAATGGAATATCTAAACTTTTTATTGAATGAATGTGAAACACAAATGAAATCTGTACCACAGGATAATAGAAAAGGACTTCGGTTCCAATCAACTAATAATTCAAATAACTTTTTCTGACTATTTCTGTCACAGCCAAAAGGTGCTTCATTAATAAATTGAATAACATCAAAATTAGAAAGTTCTTGCTTTTTAGATTTAATTTGGTGAATTAAATGCAAGCTAAGAATATCAAGGTTAAATAGTTTTACAAATAGTACGCGAATTTTCTTTAATAGGCCAGTTTCAAAATAATTTTTTATTTCTACGTCTACTTTTACTTTTTTAAAGCCGTCAGTAAGGCCAACAACTTTTGCTGTATGACCAAGTTTTTCTAATCCTAATTTTACATTTCTATGAGCTCTGTTGTATTCACCAACGAGTAATATTTTCATATTATTTATAGATTAAGCTTAGACGTAGTTTCATGTAAATGTCTAATATATATGCTTACATTTGTTTTCAAATATAGTATTTAATGCTCAATCCGGTTAGTAAAAAAATATGTATCGTAGTTAAATCTTTGGGAGGAGGAGGAGCTGAAAGATCGGCAGGGCTTTTGTCCATAATGTTGTCGGATTTAGGGCATGAGGTGCATGTTGTAACGGTATTAAATGATATTAAATATCCTTATGCAGGGACTTTATTAAATTTAGGAACAATAAAAGATCAGAATTCTAAATTATCAGCAGGACTAAAGCGATTTAGGACGTTGTTTAAATATATTAGATCTAACGATTTTGATTATCTCATAGATAATAGAACAAGGGTTAACAGAATGAAAGAATTTCTGGTTTCAAAAATACTTTATAAGCCTAATAAAACAATATATTGTATGCGTAGCTTTAATTTATATAATTATATGCCTACAAATGCTTTTATGGCTAGAATGTGGTACGGAAATGCTAATAAAGTTGTTGGTGTTTCAGAGGCTATATCTGAAAAACTTCAGAATAAGTATCATTTTAATAATGTAATAACCATTCAAAACCCAATTGATATAAGTTTTGAGAAATCTTTAAGCGATACAATAATCGAAGGCGATTATATTCTATTTTTTGGTAGATTAATAGATGCTGTAAAAAACGTATCACTATTAATTGAAGCCTATGAAAAATCTAATTTACATCAAGAGAATGTTAAATTAGTAATTATGGGAGATGGTAAAGATAAGGTAGACTTTGAAAAGAAGGTTGCGATGAAGTCTTGTGCTGATTCTATCCAGTTTTTAGATTTTAATCCTAATCCAAGTAACTTAATTACTAATGCAAAATATACAGTGTTAACGAGTCATTATGAAGGATTTCCTAGGATGATTTTAGAGTCATTGTCTCTTGGAACTCCAATTATTTCTGTAAATTGTATGTCAGGTCCAAGTGAGATTATACAAAATGGTAAAAACGGTTTGTTAGTTGATAATTATAACGTTGTGGCTTTGACTGAAGCCATGAATACTTTATACTTTGATGAAGAATTGTATCAGAGGTGTAAAGAAAATTCCAAAAGTAGCGTTGTAAAATTCAGTCAAAATAATATTGCTAAGCAATGGCAAAATATTTTAAACTAGATGATAATATGAATTCTAAAAAAGAAGCTTATATAATTGACATTCCCAAAGTACATGATGAAAGAGGAAGTTTAGGTGTTGTTGAAAAAGAAGTAATTCCATTTGGAATTAAGCGTATTTATTATCTGTATGACGTGCCTAGTGATAGTTTTAGAGGCGGGCATGCACACAAAGAGCAGCAGTCTGTAATTATTGCACTCAGTGGTAGTTTTGAAATTGTATTAGATAATGGATTAATAAAAAAAAGAATTCTACTTAATAAGCCCAACCAAGGTTTATATGTTCCGATAGAAATGTGGAGAGAGATTGAGAATTTCTCTTCTGGTTCAGTTTGTTTAGTTTTAGCTTCTACAGAATTTGATGAAAGTGAATATATTAGAGATTATGATGATTTTTTATCATTTGTAAGATGATATATATATACCGTTTTTTATAAAAATAAAATAAAGTTTTTTCATAAATATCACAATCTTCTTTGGCATTTTAAGAATGATTCTTTGTTTAATATTCAAATGCTTTTTATCGATTTGAGGTAATAGTTTCTTAAATGTAACTTTATTTGATGCAAGTTTACATTGAATTGCTAATGAGTAACGATTAAGTATTAAATAATGTCGTAATGATGGATTTGTTTTTTCGTCAGCTGAAAAGCTACTAAAGAGTTTTTCTTTGCTAATTTGATGATTTGTTTTCGATAAACTATTTGGTACAGTTTTATCGTAATAACAAGTTATTGTCGGATTAAAAACAATTGTTTTGTGTAGGCCATACCTTATAAATAAATCTAAGTCTTGTCCAGACAATATTTTTGGGTTAAATCCCCCTAAATCAAAAAAATCTTCTTTATTAAAGGTTATTGCAGATGTCCAAGCAATTGGGTGTATTGTACTTGCTTTAAAATAATCTTCAATAATATGCGGTTCTGTTTTTTGAGGTGTATTGTAAATAGCATCAATTAAATTTGAATTCAATAATTTTAACTGATATGCATTAGAAAATAAACTGCAATCTGGAAATTTTAATATTGACTTTCTATGCTCTTCTAAATGATTAGGATACCAATAATCATCTGCATCTATTAGCGCGATAAATTTTGCTTTAGCTTTTTTAATACCAATATTCCTTGTTTCTGCGGCGCCACAATTTTTTTGGGAATGAATATGAAGTCTTTTGTCTTCTATTTTTTTAACTATTTTTAAGCTATTATCTGTAGACCCATCGTCAATTATAATAACCTCAAAGTCTTTAAAATTTTGATTTAATACGCTGTTTAATGTTTGCTCAATGTGCTGTTCTTTATTATACAACGGAATTATAACAGAAAAAAAAGGAATCTTATTCATTTGCTAGTAAATGATTGGCTATTGCTTTTGATGATTGTAGTGTTTTATCAGTTATTGATCCTTTTAATAAAACAGAGTTATACAATTCATTTTCAAATGTATCAATTTTTGTTTTGTTGGGAATATTATCTAATGCCTTTTCTAGTAGAGTAGGGAGTTCTTTTTTATTTTTAAGTTTAAGACAAATGTCTTGATTGTCATAAAATGCATTGCCTAAAACAACAACCGTATTGTAGTTTAGAATAGCTTCAATACCAACAGTGGAGTTATTCACTATAATTATTTTTGAAGATTCTAAAGCAGAATTTAAAGGTGTTGAGTTATCAATTAAAATATTGTTTTTATTTATAAACTCATACAATGGTGCTTCATACTTATTTACATAAAGCGGATGCTCTCTAACCACTAATTTTAAACTTTTAGGTAAGTTGGAGTAGACACTTTCTATAATTTCGGTATGGGATTTATAATTAGGACTATGATAAATCATATTAACATCTAGCGGAACTTGTAAAATTAATAATGCTCTTTGTTCTTTTTTAATGTGCTCAAGTTTTGAGTAAGAACGCTTGCTTCTATAACTATTTAAATCACTATATTTTAAATCTGGAGGGTATACAAATGAGTTTTCAAACAAAGACATTAATACAATATCTAAACCTCTATAAATGGGTGACCTATTATATTTTTTAGTATTACTATCGATTTCAGAGGTTACTTCTTTTATAGAATTATTTAATGAACTTCTTTTTGATCTTATACTGATATTTGCATTAACACCTTCATCATCAAAAAATGTGGTGTTAAAAGGACCTTGTTCTATATAGTACACTTTTATTTTTTTGCTTTTTGCTAAAGCAATTGCAATTTCTATGCACAATCTAGAGTCGCCAATGCTGATTAAATAATCTGGTTGTTCTTTTGTGAAAATAGCGTCAAAAACATCTATATATGCTAAGGTTTGTAACTGTAAAGATTTTGTAGAAGTCTTACTGCTTAATGCTGTATGAAAAACATAATACTCATTAAATTTTATGTTTTTATAAGTGTTCTGAGAGTTTATAATTTCTGAATAAAGCTTCCTTTTACGTTGTGCTAATATCCATGCTTTTACCGAAATCCAGCTACTATGTTTTAGTCGGATAAGTGTATAAAGAAAACCACTTAAATAGAGGCTGAAAACTTTTAGGCTAATATTTGTTTTACTTTTAGCTTTAAGTTCTCGCTCAATATCGAGATAAAATCTAGAAAATTTATCTAATGTACTAAGGCATATGACTTTCATGTAATACTAAACCTCTAAAATTTTAATTAGAGTACAATGTAATTAAATTATAAATGAAGCTCAAAGACTTTAGCATTAAACGAAATTAATTTATCTTGCTGTAACGTTAAATCAGTATATGTTGAATATTACTTCCGAGGAAATTATCAATCAAATTTGTGATAAAATAGAAGCTCAAAAAGCAGATATTTTATCGACCTATAATGCATCAAAATCTAATATTGGCTATTTTTATATTGATGATTTATTGTCAGTAGAAATAGTTAAAGCATGCTTTGAAGTTTTTCCAAATAAAGAAGATATGCGATGTTTAAATACAATTAGAGAATATAAGTATGTCTCTGCTCAAATGGATAGGCATAATCCGTTACTCGAAAAAGTAATTTATGCATTTCAAGACGAACGTGTTGTGACATTGATTGGTGATATATGTAAGATTGAAACATTGTATGCCGATAATTCTCTTTATGCTGGTGGTTTGTCATTAATGGCGAATCAAAATTTCTTGAATCCTCATTTAGATAATTCACATGATGCTGAACGAGAGCGTTGGAGAGTCCTTAACCTATTATATTACGTAACACCTAATTGGGAACTTAAAAATGGTGGACACCTAGAGCTATGGCCAAATGGACCTAAAAACAACCCTATCGTTGTAGAAAGTAAATTTAACCGTTTGGTGGTTATGGCTACACATGATACGTCTTGGCATTCTGTAAATAAAGTGAATTCAGAGGAGGCTTCAAGATGCTGTATTTCAAACTACTATTTTAGTCCAGATTCATTAAAGGAAACCGATAAATTTCATGTTACAAAATATAGAGGTCGACCAGAGGAAACCTTTAAAAATATAATTTTAGATGCAGATGCTAAACTTAGAATGTTAGTGCGTAAAGTATTTAAAAAAGGCGTGAGGAAAAATCCCCACATTTATAAAAAGGAACAAGAGTCTTAACTCTTTCGTTGTACCACCTCAAAAACCTTATTCTCGTCACATTTTAAAGTTTTACTCGGATATTTTAAAAGCAAAGCATAATCGTGGGTTGCCATTAAAATAGTATTGCCATTTTTATTAATGTCTTGTAATACTTCCATGACTTCAATACTTGTCTGTGGATCTAAATTTCCTGTTGGCTCATCTGCTAAGATAAGTTCTGGGTCATTTAGTAAAGCTCTTGCAATTGCAATGCGTTGTTGTTCTCCGCCAGAAAGTTCATGAGGATACTTAAAGCCTTTAGTTTTCATAGCAACTTTATCTAAAACAGCATCAATTTGGTCTTTAATTCTGTCTTTTTCTTTCCAGCCAGTTGCTTTTAAAACAAATTCTAAGTTGCCAATAATTGTTCGGTCTGGTAATAATTTAAAATCCTGAAAAACAATACCCAACTTACGTCGTAAAAACGGAATGTCTTTCTCCTTCATGGTTTTTAGATTAAAATCGACCACAGAGCCTTCGCCTTCTGTTAATTGTAAATCACCATAAAGTGTTTTCATAAACGTACTTTTACCACTTCCTGTTTTGCCTATGAGGTAAACAAAATCGCCTTTTTGCATTTCAAAATTTACATTAGAAAGCACCATACTATCACCTTGATATATTGTGGCATCTTTTAGCTCTAAAACCGTTTCAGACATATTATTGATATAAATATTTGGTAAGTGTAAATGTATTGCTTAAAATCTCAAATCCCAAATTGAAATGATATATTGGTATAGTAATTGGAATCCTTCATCCATGAAAAATCTATTCAGTTTATTAATCGTATTTATTTCGGCATTTTGTTTTGCTCAAAATGAGTTTCATGTCTTTCCAATAGATGGCAATTCTACTAAAGGAACTGCTGAAGGCAACGGAAGCATAAATAACCCATGGGATTTACAAACTGCCTTGTCACAATCTACAGAACGTATAAATGGTGGTGATATTATTTGGCTTCACCAAGGCGTTTATACAGGAAGTTATAAGAGTTCCATTCATTCTACAATTAAGAATAAGAAAATTATAGTGTCTTCATATTTAAATGAGAAGGTAATTTTAAATGGAAACATTGGTAAAAAAGCACATTCGGTTTTAGAAGTGAATGGTGGAAACGTGATTTTTAAGAATTTTGAAATCACATATTTAGGTGAATTTTCACGTTCAAAATCTGATAAAAATTTCAATGTTGCAACCGGAATCAGTCATCTCAAGGGTGAAGATTGTGAATTCAGGAATTTAGTAATTCACAATATTCCTGGTTCTGGTATTGGCTCCTGGAAAGCAACAGGAGGAACCATTATACAAGATTGTGTAATTTATAATAATGGTTACAATGACTCGAGAGGTCATGGTGTTGGTATTTATATTCAGAATCAAAGTGATAAAACACGTCTGATTAACAATAACCTTATTTTTAATAATTATTACAAAGGCATTGAGGTTTGGTCAGCATCTTCAGGCTCTAAATTTGAGTTTGTTAAAAATATAGCCCTTACTAATAATACTATTTTTAACAACGGTTCACCTTCAGCAAAATATGTAGATAACCTTATTATCGCATCAAAAGATGCAGAAGGTATCAACGTTGCAAAGCATATTAAAGTTTTAGATAATGTATTATATCATAATGTAGATTTTAATGACTCTAAAAATTATGGTCATGGAGCATCGTTAACGTTAGGCTATAGTGCAAATTCGCCAATTGAAGATGTTTTAGTAGAAAACAATCTCATTTTCGGTAAAAATAATGCGTTAAATATCTCCCAGGTTAAGTCGCTTGTATTTAAGAATAATATGGTTTATGCTGGTTACGTTCATTACAATCCAAGTGTTATTTCTGGTTTAGAATCTCGTGGAATAAACATGAATAACAATAGCTATTACACAAGAAAATTTAATGGATTCAGAATTAATAAAAAACGAGATTACAAGCTTAAAGATTGGCAAGAAACTTATAATGTTGAAACTAAAAGTGAATTAAAACAATTAAAGGATTTTAAAGAACAACCGATTATTAAGCTTCAAAAGCTTCAAGATAATTCAAGTCATTTTAATGTTTCAATTTTAAGTAAAGGAACCAATAAAGTTGAAATAGATTTTAAAGAATTTAAACTTGAAGAAAACACAACCTACAAAATCTATGATATCGAAAATAGAACCGTTGTAGCAAAATCTGGCAAACTTACAGATAATTTTAAAGTTGAATTTCCATTAGAATTAACAACATATCAAAGGCCTTTACACAATACTAAAGCAACAAAATCTTCTAATAATTTTGGCGTTTTTAGAATAGAATTTGAAACGCCAGAAAAGAAAAAGTTCTTTAAACGAATTTTTAGTTGGCTGTTTTAAACACTAAAGACACAAACTATCAACAATCAACCAAATATTAATAACTCCGTTTATAATTATAACCAAATTCTGTCGTTATAGATTTGGTATATAATTATATTTGAACTTAAATTAAATCATCAATTAAATAGATAACTAATGATGTTACTTAAAAGACAGTTAATCATCGTTTTTCTAGTTTTTACTTCTCTAGGAATGGCACAGAAATCTGCCGTTTATACTAGCGATTTACAAGACTATCAAAAAGCATTAACTTTATATAACAACAAGCAATACAAGGCTGCTCAGTCTTTGTTCGACGATGTTAAAGACGATACAAACGATATTACCATACAATCTGATTGTGCGTATTACATTGCCAATTGTGCAGTGCGTTTAAATCAGAAAAATGCAGACGATTTAATTACCAATTTTGTTGATGAATATCCAACAAGCACTAAAAGAAATACAGCTTTTTTAGATGTTGCAGACTATTATTTTAACAACGGAAAATATGCGTATGCGCGTAAATGGTACGAGCGCGTAGATGAAAGAAGCATGGCACGTGCAGAAAAGGAACGTTTCAACTTTAATTATGGCTATTCCTTGTATTCTACTAAAGACGAGAAGGAAGCAACCAAATACTTAAACAGAGTTGTAAATTCTGAAGAATATGGTTCGCAAGCTAAATATTATATTGGGTTTTTAGCATATCAAGGTGATGATTACGATACAGCTAACGAGTATTTTGACCAAGTCAGTGACAATGAAAAATACAAAGAGAAATTATCTTACTACCAAGCCGACTTAAATTTTAAATTAGGAAAGTTTGATAAAGCCATAGAATTAGCGAATGAGCAATTACCAAAAAGTAATGCAGCTGAAAAGTCTGAATTATCAAAAATTATTGGTGAGAGTTTTTTTAATCTTGGGCAATATGAAGCTGCTATACCTTATCTAAAAGACTACAAAGGCAAGGATAGAAAATGGAGTAATACAGATTATTACCAATTAGGTTATGCCTATTACAAGCAGAATGATTTTGAAAGTGCTATTTCAGAATTCAATAAAATTATTGGAGGCGATAATTCCGTAGCACAGAATGCGTATTACCATTTAGGAGAAAGCTATATCAATTTAGATAAAAAGCAAGAAGCATTAAATGCTTTTAGAAATGCGTCTCAAATGGATTATGATTTAAAAATTCAGGAAGATGCTTGGCTAAATTACGCTAAGATTAGTTATGAAATTGGAAATCCATACCAATCCATTCCGCAAGTTTTAACAGGTTACTTAAATCAATATCCTGAATCTGGATTTAAAGATGAAGTCGAAACGCTTTTAATCGATTCTTACATCACATCTAAAAACTACAAGGAAGCCTTAGAACTTTTAAAAGGTAAAAATAGTTTTGAAAACAAAGCAGCTTATCAAAAAGTAGCATTTTTTAGAGCCGTAGAATTATATAATGAAAATAAGTACAATGAAGCATTAGCTTTATTTAAGAGTTCATTAAAAGAACCAAGAGATCCAGTTTTTGTGGCGAAAGCAACCTTTTGGAAAGCTGAAACAGAATACAATTTAACCAATTATAATGATGCGCTTATTGGTTTTAAACAATTTGCAGGTTTAAGTGAAGCTTCTAGTTTAGTAGAATATGAAAACCTTAATTACAATTTAGCTTACACGTATTTTAAGTTGAAGGATTATACAAACGCATCTAGTTATTTTGAAAAATTCATCAAAACCAAGTCAAGCGATCAATTGCGTCAAAATGATGCTTATTTAAGATTAGCAGATGGTTATTTTGTTTCTAGTAATTATAACGATGCTATTTCAGCTTATAAAAAAGCGATTAAGATTAATAAGATTGAAACTGATTATGCCGCATTTCAAATTGCTATGAGCGAAGGATATTTAGGAAAAGGGTCTTCTAAAATTTCAGAATTAAAATCATTTATTAGTGATTATCCTAAATCTGCTTTGCGAGATGATGCCATGTACGAGTTAGCAAATTCTTATGTTAAAGCAAACGACACCGATAAAGCGATGCAAACGTATGATCGCCTAAATTCTGAATACAGCAGAAGCGCATTTACATCTAAAGCTTTATTAAGACAAGGTTTGGTGTATTACAATGGCAATGACAATGAACGCGCACTAAGTAAATTCAAAAAAGTAGCGACAGATTTTCCAGGTTCTGGTGAAGCAGTTCAGGCAGTTTCAACAGTGCGTTTAATTTATATCGATTTAGGTCGCGTAGATGAATATGCTACTTGGGTTAGGACTTTAGATTATGTTGAGGTTACTGATGTAGATTTAGATAACACCACTTATTTAGCAGCAGAAAAGCCGTATTTAGATAATGATACGGATAAAGCTATTCGTCAATTTAATAAATATTTAAATGAGTTTCCAAACGGTATTCACAGTTTAAAAGCCCATTTCTATGTAGCACAATTATATTATAAGAAGGACTTATTAGAAAACGCACAACCTCATTATAAAGCGGTTGTTGAGGCTCCAAAATCTGAATATACAGAACAGGCAACTGTTAAACTTTGTGAAATCTATTTAAGTAATTCTAATTGGGAGAAAGCCATACCAGTTTTAAAAGGTTTAGAGCTTGAAGCAGATTATCCTCAGAATGTAATCTACGCGCAATCTAATTTAATGAATGCGTACTACCAAACAGAAGATTTTGCAAAAGCAGAAAGTTATGCAGAGAAAGTATTGAGTAATGCTAATTTAGATAACAAAGTAAAAAGCGATGCTAAATTAACCATTGCACGTTCTGCCATTAAAATAGGAAACGAATCTAAAGCCAAAACGGCTTATGCTGAGGTTGAAAAATTAGCAACAGGAAGCGTAGCTGCAGAAGCTTTATTCTATAATGGATATTTTAAAAGCAAAGCAGGTGATTATGAAGCTTCAAACACTGTGATTCAAAAATTAGCTAAAGATTACGGAAGCTATAAATTGTTTAGTGCCAAAGGTTTGGTGGTTATGGCTAAAAACTTCTATGCTTTAGGTGATGCCTTCCAAGCGACATACATATTAGAAAGTGTGATTAGCAACTTCCCAGATTTTACAGAGGTTGTAAATGAAGCGCAACAAGAATTAAACAAAATAAAATTAGAAGAAGCAAAAACGAATTCATCAATTGAAACTGAAGACTAAAACAGTCCCTTTGAAAAAAGGGGTCTCCTAGTCAAAGCAAATTCAAATCAAAACATATAAAATGAAAATCAAGTTTTTAATTTTTATACTAACCATATCAAGTAGTCTTGCTTGTTTGGTTGCTCAAGAAAAAGATACTATAGCAGATCAAACGGTTAATGTTATTAAGCCATATAAGCCAACAATTTCAGATGCCTTTAAAATTAAGGATAATCCAAAATTGAATGACTCCAACGCAGTGAAGAAAAAGGAAATAAAATATAATATTTTCTCAATTCCCGTAGCTTCTACATTTACACCAGCAAAAGGAAAAGCGGCAACTGTAGATAAAGTTAAAGCTGTTAAGTTATACGATAATTATGCATCACTAGGTATTGGGACTTATACAACTATTTTGGGTGAAGTGTATTTAAACCATGAGTTAAGTAGAGATGAGAATGTTGGTGGTTATTTTAGTCACCATTCCTCACAAGGTGGAATTGATGATTTATTATTAGACGATAATTTTTCTAAAACAAAACTGAATGCACACTACACTAAAAACCTAAGAGACTTTACATGGAAAGTAGATGGAGGTTTTGATTTACAAACTTATAATTGGTATGGTTTGCCACAAGATTATTTTGGGCAAGCAGAAGCAGATGTTATTGACCCAAAACATAATTACACAAGTTTTAATATTGGTGGAAAAATTAATTTTAATGATGCTCTTGTTAAAGATGCTAGCATTCGTTTTAGACGTTTTGGAGATGACAGAAGTTCTGGTGAAAATCGTTTTATGGCAAATACAAATTTTGAAGTTTCTATAAGAGATGCAGATATTGATGCTGAGGTGTTTTTAGACGGAATAGCAGGAAGTTTTGATACGGATTACAACGGAATAGCAGAATTAAATTATGGTAATTTTATGTTTGGTTTAGCACCTTCGTACCAATTAAATAAGGATGATTTAACACTTAATTTAGGCGTACGATTAACGTACCTTAATGATACAGAATTGAGTAAAAGTAAATTTTATATTCATCCAAATGTTGAAGCGTCTTACCGTTTAGTGGATGAACTTTTAATTGGTTATGGTGGTTTAACGGGTGAAGTGGTTCAGAATTCATATTATGATTTCGCAAATATTAATCCGTTTGTATCGCCTACACTTTCTATAGCTCCGACCAATCAACAATTTATAGCTTTTGTTGGTGTTAAAGGAAAATTAACTAATAACGTGAGTTATAATGTAAGAGGTAATTATGGCTCAGAAAAAGATAAAGCATTATATAAATCTAATGATGCCCTTGCTACACCAACAGAAGATTACCAATACGGAAATTCATTTGGTGTCGTTTACGATAATATAACAACGTTCTCTATTTCTGGTGAATTGAATGTTGATGTCAATAGAAATTTTTCTTTAGGAATTAAAGGAGAATATTTTGCTTATGATACGAAAGATCAAGCGCAAGCATGGAACTTACCAGATTTAGAAGCATCTATATTTTTAGATTATCAAATTTCAGAACAATGGTTTGCAGGAGCTAGTGGATATTTTGTTGGTGAACGTAAAGACGAAAGAATAGTAAATACTCTGTTTTCTTTACCAATTGCAACAAGAGAAAGCTTAGACAGTTACTTCGACCTTAATGCACATGTTGGTTATAAATTAAATGACCAATTATCCTTCTTTGCAAAAGCGAATAACATTTTTAACCAAGATTATGACCGTTGGTTAAATTTCCCAGTTCAAGGTATTCAGGTATTGGCTGGAGCAACTTACCAGTTTGATTTTTAAATAGAATAGGTATTGCGAACTTAATTAGGCAACCTCTTTCTTTGTTATATATAAAAGCGTTCCAAATCCGGAACGCTTTTCTTATTTTTACAATGCTTATAAACCAATCCTTATGAAGAAATTAATATCCATTCTAACATTACTTACAATCTTCGCATGTCAAAAAGACAAACAACAAGCCGATTTAATTGTTACTAATGCAAACATTTATACAGTAGATAATGACTTTAGTAAAGCTGAATCTTTTGCTGTAAAAGATGGTAAAATAATAGCTGTTGGTTCAACTTCAGAAATTAATGATAAATATAAAGCCATTGATACGCTTAACGCTAATGGTAAAACCCTTTTACCAGGTTTTATAGATGCACATTGTCATTTCTTAGGTTTAGGATTTAATCAACAAGCAGTCGATTTGGTTGGTACAAAAAGTTTTGAGGATGTTGTAAAACGCGTTTTAGACTTTCAGAATGAAAAACATAATGAATTTATATTAGGAAGAGGATGGGATCAAAATGATTGGGAAGAAAAAGAATTTCCAAATAAAACTTTATTAGATAAATTATTTCCGAATACACCTATTGCTTTAATACGTATTGATGGCCATGCCATATTAGCAAATCAAGCTGCTTTAGATTTAGGTAAAGTCACTAAAAATTCTAAAATTGATGGTGGAGAAGTCGTTGTTGAAAACGGAAAGCTTACAGGAATTTTAATCGATAATGCAGAAGAATTGGTAATGGATTATTGGCCAAAGCCTACAAAATTAGACCAAACTAAAGCCTTATTAGAAGCACAGAAAATATGTTTTGATTTGGGTTTAACAACGGTTGATGATGCAGGATTAAGTAAAGAGTCTATAGAAATTATAGAAAATCTTCAAGAATCAGGAAAATTAAAAATGCGCATATACGCGATGGTATCTTATTCCGAAGACAACTTAGATTACTTTTTAAATAAAGGTATCACAAAAACAGACCGACTTAATGTACGTTCATTTAAGTTTTATGCAGATGGCGCACTTGGTTCTAGAGGAGCTATGCTTAAAGAACCATATTCTGATAAACCAGGTCATTTAGGCTTATTGGTTACCGATTTAGAAACCTTAAAAAAATCTGCAGAACGCATTGCAAATTCAGAGTTTCAAATGAATACGCATGCCATTGGAGATTCAGCAAACAGAGCCGTTTTAGAAACATACAATAAAGTTTTAAAAGGAAAAGACGACAGACGTTGGCGAGTAGAACATGCACAAATTGTATCTGCTCAGGATTTTGATTTGTATAAAAATGTAATGCCATCTATTCAACCAACACATGCAACAAGCGATATGTATTGGGCAGAAGATAGAGTAGGAGCAGAACGTATAAAAGGTGCGTATGCCTACAAACAATTATTAGAAGCTTACGGAAAAGTAGCATTAGGTACCGATTTTCCGGTAGAGCAAGTAAGTCCGTTTTTAACGTTTTATGCAGCCGTTGCTAGACAAGATTTAGAACAATATCCAGAAGGCGGTTTTCAAATAGAAAATGCTTTAACTAGAGAACAAGCTTTAAAAGGAATGACTATTTGGGCAGCTTATTCTAATTTTGAAGAAAACGAAAAAGGAAGTATTGAAGTTGGGAAATTTGCAGATTTCATCATCTTAGATCAAGATATTATGACAGTTGAAGCTAAAGCGATTCCTAATATTAAGGTGTTGAAGACTGTTGTAGGTGGTGAGGTGCAATAAGCAAGAGATACTATCGTTTTTAATAATGTATGAAAAACATAGTTTTAAGTATATCAATATTCTTCTTGCTAATTACATCTTGTAGAACTAATAAGGGTACAATTAAGTATTATATATTTTCTTGTGAAGAAGGAATTACCGAAGCGATTAAGGATGCTAATTCAGGTAAGTATGAGTTGATTTCGTATGGATTGATTTCTGTAATAAAGACAGATGGATTTAAAGAGTTTTATCGAGAATATTTAGTTGAAAATTATGGAATTATTCTTAGTCTTGGTGGATGTGTTGTTTTGGAAGGTTCAAAATGTTATAGGGAAAAGATTAAAGAGCTCATCTATGAGGAGTATGGGAATGATATCTTTGAGGTAGCTAAATTGGGTGCGATAGATGAATTTAGAAAAACTAAAGAATTTATAAGGGATATTAAACCTGAGATGGATTCAGGTAAAGTATATTGGTCATGGATACTTCATAAACAACCAAGATTTATAATTGAAAATAAAGAAATTGATTTTATAGAATATTTGGGTTTTGCCGATTTTGAAGTCGATCATTATAATAAAAAAAACTATTGCGAAATTTCTTTTATAATTGAAAAGAATGGAGTTATCAGTGATGTTAAATTCAAGAACGCAGAAACTAGAGAGCCAATTATTAATGATGCTTTAATGATTAAGATTAATGGAGTTCATAAATGGGAATCGGGAATTTATTTGGGAGAGGTGGTTCGGTCGTCCGTTTCATTTGATGTGCCAATACGTTTAATTGAAACATATCCTCGCTAAATAATCAAAATGCTCACCATCCATAACTTTTTCACATTGTAACCCAATAGTTAAACAAGCTGTTTTCAAAGTTTCAAAGTCGAGATATAACCATTTCATAGCATCTTCTTTTTCGCCTTTATAAGATAAGAAATAATCTAATTCTCCAGGATAACCATGGTTTAAATCTAACCATTGTCCACCATCTTCGTCCTCATACATATAAGAAATGTCAGAAGAATCAATAAGAATTTGTCCTTCGGGTTTTAATAGCGATTTTAAATGCTTCAAGTTTTGAGCAACCTGAGATAATTCTTGAAAAATTCCAGTGCCATTCATCAATAATAATATGGTATCAAAAGTTTCGGTTTCTTCTAAAAGAGGTTTTAATTGAGTATTAGTAACACCACGTTTCTTAGATACTTCAATAGCACCTTTAGAGTTATCAATGGCTTTTACATTTAAGCCTTTATCTTGTAACCACAACGAGTGACTACCAGAACCACAGCCAACATCTAAAATATTTCCTTTAGATAACTGCAAAGCTTTTTGCTCTAATTTTGGCATTTCAGCATAGTCTCTAAATAAATAAGGAAGTGGTAAAGTGTCTTCATCCGAAATATTAGTAGACGTTATAATATCTATAGAATAGTTTCCGTTCTGGTAATCTAATAATGCTTTTCCAAAAATATCCTTATTCATAGTTTTTGTGCGTTCTATTGATTTCGAGTTTTCTCGAAAATGTATCGAGAACTTTACTTAAATTTGTTTTATGCAAGACCAAATTAATAACCTTCCAAAGCTCGCCAAAGATAAGCATAAGGAGAATAAAACCTTTTTTACTAAGCTAAAAAAGAAACCACCAAAGCAGTTAGACTATATAATGCAAGAATTACACGAAGAAGAGTTTGAACGCACAGATTGCTTAGAGTGTGCTAACTGTTGTAAAACTACAGGACCTTTATTTACAGATAAAGATATTCAGCGTATTGCAAAATCTTTTAAAATGAAAGAGCAGCAATTTATTGAAACGTATTTGCACTTAGATGAAGAGAATGATTATGTATTACAGTCTGTGCCTTGCACATTTTTAGGCTCGGATAATTACTGTTCTATTTATGATGTAAGACCAAAAGCATGCAGAGAATTTCCGCATACAGATAGAAAGAAGTTTCAACAGATTTCTAATTTAACATTGAAAAATGTTGCTATTTGTCCGGCTGCATTCAATATTGTTGAAGAAATGAAAAAACGTATTCAATTCTAGTTTTTAGTATTTAGGAATAATTTTTGATGATAAACCGTTAAAAAAAATCACATATGAGAAAGCTCTTTATAAAAGCAGTATTTATTCTTTTTACAGTAAATGGTTCGTTTGCTCAGGCATGGATGACTAATTTAGAAATTGCACAAAGTTTAGCATCTGTTGAGAATAAAATGATTTTGATGGTTTGGGAGGAAACTACAGAATTTCAATATCCGGTTTTTGTAAATGACGACCAAGGCAATATTGTTTTTGTAAACAACTTATTTGAGGATGAAACAGTAAGTCCTGTTATTTGGAAAAATTTTATACCAGTTATTGTTAGTGAGTATCAATACGCAGATTTATATGAGAAAATTAAGGGTAAAAGAAGTCAGCGCTATATAGACAAGTTTAATGACGATTCTATTAAAATATTAGATGTAAATGGTAACATTTTAAATGTAAATGACACATCTGAAGATTTAGAAAACATTTCTGTAATGATACAGAAGTATGCTCTAAATACAGAATTTATAGCACTAGAGTTAAATGGTTACCGTCAAGAACAAGACTTTTATTCGGCCTATTATTTAGCTTCAAAATACTTAGATTTTTCAATGTATATGAAAGATAATGTGAGAGTTGATATCATTAGGTTGTCAAATATTTATTTAGATGAAACTCAAGCATTTTTAGAATCAGATTCAGAAGAAAATCATTTAGCATTAAAACAACGTGTAGAGCTTTTAAAGATTCAGCAAAGTTTAATTACCAAGCGTCCTAAAAAAGTGCTGAGACAATTAAAACGTATGGATGCTGAGACTGTAGAAACAACCAATCAGTCATTTGTGGCATTTTTGTATTTCACTGCTTATAAGATCTTAGAGGATGAAACTAATGCTGCAGTATGGGAATCTAAGATTTCTTCAGTAAATTTGAAGAAAGCACAAAAGATTATTAACCTAAATATAAACTGATTGGAAAACATCATTAATTACTTCGAAACCATTCCGTCTCTACATAGAAGTCTCAGTTTGGTCGGTGGACTTACTTTTTTTTGGTTGTTAGAAGCTGGTTTTCCTTTATTTAAATTCGATTATAAAAAATGGAAACATGCATGGCCAAATCTGTTTTTTACATTAACAACAATCATTATAAATTTTACGTTAGCATTTTTACTTTTAGGTTCTGCAGATTGGGTAAAAGCAAACGATTTTGGTATTATTAATTGGCTGCCACAGATGCCTTTATGGTTGTATGCTTTGTTAGGTGTTTTTTTACTCGACTTTTTTGGTGCGTATTTGGCGCATTGTGTGGAGCATAAGGTAAAACCACTTTGGATGGTTCATTTAGTTCACCACACAGATCATAAAGTAGATACTACAACAGCCAATAGACATCATCCTGTAGAAAGCTTAATAAGATTTGCTTTTACATTATTAGGCGTTTTTGTTGTTGGCACACCAATCGCTTTAGTAATGTTATACCAAGCAATGTCCTTGGTGTTTACTCAATTTACACATGCTAATATAAAATTACCAAAAGGTTTAGATAAAGCTTTGAGTTATTTTATTATTTCTCCAGATATGCACAAAACGCATCATCATTATAGATTGCCATATACAGATTCTAATTACGGGAACATTTTTAGTGTTTGGGATCGTGTGTTTGGTACTTATATGTACTTGGATCGCGATAAATTGGTTTATGGTGTAGATGTGTTTCCAGATGAAGTAAAAAACAGCGATATTAAACATTTGCTCAAACAACCCTTTCTGCCAATATTGAACATTAATACAATTTGGTTTTTAATACTTTTATGTATGAGCTGTAACAATGAGGTAAAGAAAATTGATATTCAAGGTCATAGAGGTTGTAGAGGTTTATTGCCTGAAAATTCCTTGCCAGCTTTTGAGAAAGCAATAGATTTAGGCGTTAACACTTTGGAGTTAGATATTGTTATATCTAAAGATTACAAGGTGGTCGTTTCTCATGAGCCTTTTATGAATCCGGTGATATGTTTAGATGTCAAAGGAAGTGTTATTCCAGATTCATTACAAACACATTATAATTTATACAAAATGAATTATAATGAAATTAAGCAATTTGATTGTGGTTCTAAAATTCATCCAACGTATCCAAATCAAGAAAAGATAAAAACATACAAACCTTTACTGTCTGAAGTTTTCGACTTGGTTAAGGCAAAGAATTCTGACGTTTTATTTAATATTGAAATAAAATCTGAACGTGAATATTACAATATTTTTACGCCTTTACCTAAAGCGTATGTGGCTTTAGTTTTAGATGAATTAAAGAAGAATGACATGATGAGTCGTGTAAATCTTCAATCTTTTGATTTAGCTATTCTCGAAGAAATAAAAAAGCAAGCGCCAAATATGGAAGTCGCTTTATTGGTTGAAGATAATGAGGATATAGAGGAAAAATTACTAGCATTGTCTTACCAACCAGAAATTATCAGTCCTTATTTTAAATTATTAAATGAAACTTCTGTAAAACAATATCAAGAAGAGGGTTACAAAATTATTCCTTGGACGGTTAATGAAGTTAAAGATATGGATGAGGTAAAATCATGGAATGTCGATGGAATTATTACTGATTATCCTAATCGATTAATTGAAATATTAAAATAGTCGGATTACTCTAAACCGGAAAAAACCTACAGTTCTTCTTGTTTTTATGTAGTTTGTAGAATTTTTAACTGGTAAACCAATAATTCAACTTAAGTTTAAACTGAGGGAAAACTATTTTATTGAATTAACACACGCACATTTACTGTGTCTTTTATTATCATGTATAAAAATATAATCCGCATTTTCCTCGTCGCAATACTAACGTACTTATTAGGATACACATTACATCATCACCAAAATTCTAAGTTAGAAAAAGACACTAACAATACTAAAGAAGAATTAATTGTTGAGACAAATGCTAATAATCTTTCAATTATAGATTAAATACTTACTTCTTACTACTTTAAACGCGTTCAAACCTTCTTGCCAAGTTGCTTTTATGTCACTTTCAGAGAGTCCTGCTTCAATTTGTTGTTGTAATTTCTTTGTGCCAGCATGTGCTGTGAAATTAGAAGTATTAAAAAACTTAGGTTTATCAATGCTATGCTTATAAGCATCCATAATATAATTTAAAGTAAAATGTCTTTCTACTTTTACTTCGGATAAATCGGCTCCATAGCAAATTTCATTTTTGTGCTTAGGATATTTTGCACCAAAATTGGCAATAGGAGTATAACTAAAGATATAGTAATTTTTATCTAAAAATGGCGCACCATAACGTTGAAATTGAAACTCAGTACCTCTTCCAGCATTAATATTTGTGCCTTCAAACAAGCCTAAACTAGGATACAACGTTATTGATTGGTCATTTGGTAAGTTAGGAGAAGGTCTTATAGGTAGGCTATACATAGATTCGTGCGAATAATTATCTACCTCTATAATTGTAATTTTACATACGGTACCGTTATTAAGCCATGCTTCACCGTTTATCATTTTTGCATATTCTCCTAACGTCATACCATGGATTAAAGGAATAGGATGCATACCTAAAAAGTTACTATGTTCTTGTTCTAAAACAGGACCGTCAATATAATTACCGTTAGGATTTGGTCGGTCTAAAATTATTAGAGGAATATTTTGTTCAGCACAAGCTTCCATAACGTAATGTAAAGTTGAAATGTAAGTGTAAAACCGAACACCAACATCTTGAATATCAAAAATCACGATATCTACATCTTCTAACTGTGCTTTTGTAGGTTTTTTATGTTTACCATGTAGCGAATAGATTGGTAAACCTGTTTTGGTATCTACACCATCTTTTACTAATTCGCCAGCATCTGCAGTTCCTCTAAAGCCATGTTCAGGTGCAAACACTTTCTTCACATTAATATTTAAGTGTATTAATGAGTCTACTATATGAGTGTAACTATCACCTTTAAAAATTACTGAAGTCTGATTTGCAACGACAGCTACACGTTTATTTTTTAATAGTGGTAAATAAAGTTGTGTTCTATTAGCGCCAATAATAATCTGTTTTTTTGTTTCTTTTATTGGGTTTTCAATATCAGAAATACCACTTGAAGCAGCTTCTTCATTTAAGTCCTGATATGTTGTTGCGCTAGTTTCTGACTTCACCTTATTTCCACAAGAAATTGTAATGAAGAAAATCCCAATAATTATCGAGAATAAAACTGTATTTTTGACAACCTTTAAAAGCATATATTAAGTTTGAATTTCGAGTTATTTATAGCTAAACGCATAATAGGCAATAAAACGTATAAAAGTAGTGTTTCGGCACCAATTATTAAAATTGGTATCGCAGCAATTGCTATTGGTATCATTGTAATGCTTATTGCTATAGCAACTGGCTTAGGTTTACAGCAAAAAATTAGAGATAAAGTTGTGGCTTTTAATGGCCATATAGATATTACTAATTATGATTCTAATGCTTCAGACGAGTCGCAAGTTCCAATATCTACAGAACAAGATTTTTATCCTAATTTTACTAGTGTACAAGGTATAAAGCATATACAAGGTGTAGCAACAAAATTCGCAATTATTAGAACCGAAACTGATTTTGAAGGTGTGGTTGTAAAAGGTGTTGGTGCAGATTATAATTGGGAATACTTTAAAGAGTTTTTAGTTGAAGGTCAATTACCAGATTATACACAAAAGCGAAATGAAGAAGTTTTAGTTTCAAGTTATTTGGCTAATCGTTTAGGATTTAAAGTAGATGATAAGTTTCAGACTGTTTTTGGAGAGCAATTAGATAAGTTGCCTAGAATTATGAATTTCGAAATTGTAGGAATCTATAATTCAGGTTTTCAAGAGCTCGATGAGAAATTTCTTATCGCTGATTTAAGGCATATACAACGACTTAATAAATGGAAGACTGATCAAGTTGGAAATTTTGAGGTATTTATTGATGATTTTTCTGAAATTGATGAGAAGTCTATAGAGGTTTATAAAGCTATTCCTTCAGATTTAAATGCAACTTCTATCACCAGAAAATATTATACAATTTTTGAGTGGATTAAAATTTTTGATAATAATACCTACGGAATTATTGCCATTATGATTATTGTAGCTGGTATTAACATGATTACCGCTTTATTAGTTTTAATCTTAGAGCGTACAAGTATGATTGGGATTCTAAAAGCACTAGGAAGTTCTAATTGGACGATAAGAAAAGTATTTCTTTATAATGCGTCTTACCTTATTGGATTAGGATTACTTTGGGGAAATCTTATTGGATTGGGATTACTCTTCGCTCAGAAATACTTCAGCCTATTTCCATTAAATCCTGATACCTATTATGTGAGTACAGCACCTGTTTATATCAGCTTAGATTATATTTTACTTCTTAACATTGGGACATTTATTGCTTGTTTATTGATGTTACTAATTCCTTCGGTAATTATATCTAAAATTTCGCCAGTTAAAGCTATTCGGTTTGATTAATAATTAGCTGTGAGCTAATATTCGCTTTACTAAAGGTTAAAGGCAGAAAACATAATAACGTACTTTTAACTTTATTCATTTAACTTTTCACTTATTTTTGCACTTTCGAAAAAACAATTATGAAATGAACCTATGAAAAAGGTTCAATAATTTTAAGGTTATATTAAAGGCGAATGCATTTTACCTTTATAAACAATAATAAATAGAAATGGATTACGCAGAAAATATATTAGGTACAATAGGAAATACACCATTGGTAAAAATGAATAAGCTAGTGGAAGACTTACCTTGTTTGGTACTTGCTAAATACGAAACTTTTAACCCAGGAAATTCAGTAAAAGATCGCATGGCTTTGCAGATGATTGAAGATGCAGAAGCTGACGGAAGATTAAAACCGGGAGGAACTATCATTGAAGGTACATCTGGAAATACCGGAATGGGACTAGCATTAGCAGCCATAGTAAAAGGCTACAAATGTATTTTTGTTATGGCAGATAAACAATCTAAAGAAAAGGTTGATATTATGCGTGCTGTAGGTGCAGAAGTTATTGTTTGCCCAACAGCTGTAGAGCCAACTGACCCAAGAAGTTATTATTCTGTTTCAAAACGTTTAGGTGAAGAAACTCCAAATTCTTGGTACGTTAATCAATACGATAATCCAAGCAATACAAAAGCACATTACGAAAGTACAGGTCCAGAAATCTGGAAACAAACCGATGGTAAAATCACGCATTTTGTAGTAGGTGTTGGTACAGGAGGAACTATTTCTGGCGTTGGAAAGTATTTAAAAGAACAAAATCCAAATATTAAAATTTGGGGAGTGGATACGTATGGTTCTGTATTTAAAAAATATCACGAAACAGGCATTTTTGATGAAGACGAAATCTATCCTTATGTTACAGAAGGTATAGGTGAAGATATTCTTCCTAAAAATGTAGATTTCGATATTATAGATGGGTTTACTAAAGTTACAGATAAAGATGCTTGCGTTTACACACAACGCTTAGCAAAAGAAGAAGGTATGTTTTTAGGAAACTCTGCAGGTTCTGCTATAAAAGGCGTCTTACAATTAAAAGAACATTTTAAGCCAGAGGATGTGGTCGTAGTTTTATTTCATGATCATGGAAGTCGTTATGTAGGTAAAATGTTTAATGATGATTGGATGCGTGAGATGGGTTATATAAATTAATATAATTGTGTTCACTAAGAGTAGTTTAAGTATTCATAAAAACTAAATAAAAAAATCCTGATTTAAATTCAGGATTTTTTTTATTACTTCAAACATATACAAGATCAACAACCAATAGCTTACCTTCGCCAAAAGCAATATAATTCTATGAGTACGGATTTAAAAGTTAATAAACCAGAGCCAATTTTAGTTTCAGAAGAGCTAGTAACATATAGTCGTGGTGCAGATATTAAAGCAACCATAAAAACATTAGAGGCTGGTGATGTTGTATTAATTACAGAGTTTTATAATAACGGTTCTGTACTTTTAAAGGAATTACAGCTGTATCTTAATAAAAAATTGCCTAATAAATCGTTTAAGGAACAGCGAGAATTTAGATCAGTTTATCAAAAATTGTCTAATCTTATTTTAATTGAAATTGAAAATCATCAATTGTTGGTGAAAAAATCACCTTCTATTGGTTGGTTTTCAAAATTATATCCAGATAGTAAAGATTTCCTACTGACTTTACCGCAAGTACAAGGTTTAAATAGTGCTTGGCAATGGTATGAAAACGGAATTATTATCCCAACATTACGTAATAAGATTCATCCTTATTATGGTGTGTATTTCCCAACACGTTTTGAGCATTTAGAATTATTTGATAATTGGTTAAAACGCTATACAGGTCCAAAAAAATCAGCGATTGATGTTGGTATTGGTAGTGGAATCTTAGCATTACAATTGGTGAAACACGGATTTCAAAAAGTGTTTGGAACTGACACAAATCCTAATGCTATTGTAGGTTTAAAAGAATCTATGGGAACAACCAAAATCTCTCGAAAGATTGAATTAGATTTTGGATCGCTTTTTGGTAAGTGGAACAAACCAGCTGAACTTATTGTTTTTAATCCACCTTGGTTACCAGAAACTCGTCAAGCTGAAAACTTAGATGAAGCCATTTATTACAATAAAACGTTGTTTAATGATTTTTTTGAAGCTGCAAAAGAACGCTTGTTGCCAGATGGAAAATTGGTACTTATCTTCTCAAATTTAGCACAAATTACAGGTTTAGCAAATTCGCACCCAATAGAACAAGAAATAGCTAAAGGTGGACGTTTTCAGTTAGAACGTTGTTTTAAGAAAAATGTAAAAAGAGCTTCCGAAAAAACAACACGCGATCTTCATTGGAGACAGACTGAAGAAGTTGAACTTTGGGTACTTGTGCATGTTTAATCTACTCATTCTTAATCTTTTCCAAATAACTTAGGCTAAAGTTAATTTTTAATTCTGTCCACATCGGTAAATGGTCACTGAGTTGAAACGTACGCCATTCTGTTTTGTAATACTCTTTTTGCTCTTTTTCGCTGGCGATTATTGCTTTAAATTTTGCAATAGACTTATTAATAGTTGCTTTCTTTTTAGCATCACTTGTTTTTGCTGCTTTTTCTTGTTGTTTAGTGAGTTTGTTGTTTAGGTTTTCTATCACTACAGATTGGTAATCTTTAAACTGACGTGTGCTAAACACACGATTATAATAGTTGTAGGCACCTGCACTATTGTCTTGATCACCAAAAATAACTTCACCTTTTTTCTCCATAAAAGCAATTTGATCATAATGCTTAGTTTGATACATATTTGATGGACTGTCTTCAATACCTTTAGGAATTATATAACCATGCTTTTTTAAGGCTTTCATTGTTTTGTGCTCAGGACTAAAGATGTTGAAATCACCCAAAAGAATTAGATTTTCGTCATAGCGTTTCGCTCGTTTTTTTATGTTACTAGCAATAGCATCAATTTCTTCAATACGTTGTTTTAATTTTTCGCCAGAGTCGGCACCAAAATAGATATGAGCAGTACATAATTTAAATTTAAACCATCCCGATTGAAAAGCGACTAAATAAGGTGTTCTAGCAAATTGTTTTTCTTCACCAATTAGTTTACTAGGCGTTAAAACTATTTCACCAGCTACCTTTTGAAAAGAAACTCGTTTAGTATCATAAATATAGGCCATACGCTCACCGTTTCCAGAAGTACCTTCCGTAACATCTGTCATTATATAATCCCAATTCTCACCCATTACATACATTAAACGATTGAAGGCATATAGATTTTCATTAACTTCTTGTATGGCAACCAAATCGAAACTCGAAATAATTTCAGACATATAAAAAAAGGCTTCTTTAGTACGTGGTCCATAACCGTATTGGTTAGAATCGAAATCTCTAATATTCCAAGTTGCAATTAAGACATTCTTATTAAATATTTTTTCAGGTATTCTGTTGTCTAAATCTTCTTTTAGACTTGTTAACCGCTTTATAACGCGTGCACGTTCTTTTAGTTCAGGGAAATCGTTTTTAAGAGCAAAGTATCGCATCGTATATTCTTATTTATGGTTGCGTTTACAAGTTAATCATAATATGAATGCGTTGATATACGTAGAACTACGTAAATTTTATGAAAAATCGTAAAAATATAATAGTAATTCTCTGTTTTACAACATGCAAGAGGATTTTCTTCATTACATCTGGAAACATAAAGCCTTCGATTCATATCTGTTAAAAACGACAAAAGGTGAGACAGTTAGTATTATTAATTTAGGGCGGTACGATTATAATGCTAATCACTCTTTTTTTGAGGCTGCAAAACAACGATTATTACCAAAACGAAAGTTGGTGTTTTTTGGTCACTGAGCGAAGTCGAAGTGCTAATCATATAAAATCAAAATCCTAAATAGTATTCAGGATTTTTTTTGTTTTAAAGTTGAGTTATTAAACGAATAAGTTCTAATATGTACTATCTGACTTCTTATACAGCAACGAAATCGAAGCTCCAAATAATTTTAATCATATTGAAAAAAGCTTTTATTATTATCTATTTATAGGCCTACATTTCTTCTTTACTGAATTAGAGTTTTACATTTTATTTCTTAATTAAAAACTAGTTTTCAGTTATTTAACGTTATTGGTTTATTAAAAATAATTTGGAGAATGTAATAATTTTGATATATATTCGTCAAAACGTATTTTTTTAACGATTAAGTGCGTTTTCCAAACCTAAGTAAACTTAAACCAAACGTCTATGAAAGTAGAACAGTTATCCCTAACTGGCGAAACTTGGAGTGGTGACATGGATAGTATTGAGATAAAACCAAATCTCATATTATTATTTGTTTCACTTTTATTTAAACCTAAGAGAGAATTAATATCTGAATTATATAAGCGTTTTCCAGATGCAACTTTAATTGGTTGTTCTACATCTGGAGAAATTTCGGGTAGTAAAGTATCAGATAATACCGTCTCTTTATCTGCAATAGAATTAGAAAAAGTTACTTGTAAATTAGCAACTGTTGATATTATTGACATCGACAAAAGTTATGGCGCAGGTAGTATATTAGCAAAACAATTAGAAGGAGAAGATCTTAAGCATGCTATTGTGTTTAGTGACGGTTCTAACATTAACGGAGCAGATTTAGTTTCTGGTTTAAAGAGCGTTTTCCACAATACAAGTATAACGGGTGGACTATCTGGTTATAATATAGATTCAAAAGAAGCTTTTATAATAGCTAATACAGCAATAGAAAGTAAAAAAATTGTGGGTTTAGGATTTTATGGAAAGGAGCTCAATGTTAGTTATGGCTCTAATGGTGGATGGAATAGTTTTGGTGCAGATCGTTTGGTAAGTAAGTCGAAAAAAAATATTGTATTTGAGTTGGACGGATTGCCAGCGCTAGAGGTTTATAAAAAATTTTTAGGTGATAAAGCCTATGATTTGCCAACCTCTGCTTTATCCTTTCCTTTTAGTATGCGTGTTAATGAATTTGATATACCTGTTGTAAGAACGGTTCGTGCGATAAATGAAGAAAATCAAAGTTTAATTTTTGCGGCCAATGTGCCTAAAGGTTCTTATTTACGTTTAATGAAATCTAACGTAGATAGATTAATAAAAGGAGCTGAAGATTCTGCTAAGAAAGCTGTTGAAGCTATTAATCAAAAACCAGATTTAACTATTTTAGTGAGTTGCATAGGTCGTCGCTTATTATTAAAACAATTAGTAGAAGAAGAAGTAGAAGCTGTTGAAGAAGTACTAGGTATTAACTCAAAAATTACCGGTTTTTATTCTTTTGGAGAAATAGCGCCTTTTGGTGAGTCTTCGCCTTGCGAGCTTCATAACCAGACAATGACTGTCACAACTTTATCAGAATGTTAGAAACTAAAAAACATAGGTTGTTAAGACGTCAAATTCGTAATGCTGGATTTACTGATGCTGAACTAGAAAAATTTCAAGGTTTTTTTAATGTTGTTAATCAGGCATATGAAGATTTTGATGAAGATATAAAACACGTAGAGAATATTCTCGAAAAAAGTTCTAACGAACTTTATAAGGCAAATAAAGCTTTAAAGTCTGAGATTGTTAATGTAGAATCTAAACTAAACACTATTGTAAATAATATAGAAGGTGTCATTTTTAAAACAGACTTTAATGGTGATTTTAAATATCTTAATCATGCGTTCGAAGAGATGTTTGGACTTTCTATAAAAGATTCATTAAATAAAAATTACAAGGACTTTTTTAAAGGCATTAATAAATATCAAGAACAAAAAATAACTAAGGTTTTACATGAAAGTAAACATGACTTCAATACTATATTCGAATTTGTTAAACCTACAGGTGAAAAAATTTGGGTAGAATTAAGGTTAGTACCAACGTATTGTATACAAGGTATGGCAGATGGTGCAATTGGTACTTTAATGGATATAACCAAGCTTAAAGAAACGGAAATTGAGTTAAAACAAGCAAATAAAACTAAGGATGAGTTTTTATCGACAATGTCTCACGAGATAAGAACGCCTTTAAATGCTGTTATTGGGATGTCAGATATTCTGTTAATGGAAGATTTTTTACCATCTCAGTTAGAGAATCTAGAAGTTTTAAAGTATTCTAGCGAACATTTATTAGGCTTAATAAATGATTTACTAAACCTTAATAAATACAAATCTGAAGAAATAGAGATAAAAGAAAAGGACTTTAATTTTATAGAGTTAATTCAGAATATTAAACATCATTTTAAACAAACAACGTTAAGTAAAAATCTAAGTTTTAATGTTGAAATTGAGAGTGCTATACCAGTAATGCTTATAGGTGATCAACTAAAATTATCTCAAGTTTTAAAAAACTTACTTAGTAATGCAATTAAGTTTACGCATAAAGGTGGAATTGTATTTAGAATAGAAAAGGTGAAATCATTAAACGATACTACAGTAGTTAGATTTAATATAATCGATACAGGTATTGGTGTGTCTTATGATAAACAAAAGGATATTTTTAAAAGTTTTGTACAGGCAAACGAAAATACTACTGCTTTGTACGGAGGATCTGGTCTTGGTTTATATATAAGTAAACAATTATTAAAAATTCAGAATAGCGAATTACAGTTAGAGAGTAAAATAGGTGCTGGTTCTAAGTTTTGGTTCGAAATTGAATTTAGACATTCTAAAATGCTAACTACAGAAATAGCGCATAGTAGTGCTAAAACACAACCTATAAATTTAAGAGTACTCTTGGCAGAAGATAATACAATTAATATTTTAGTAATGACTAAACTATTGAGACGATGGAAAGTTGAATACGAAATAGCCAAAAATGGGCAAGAGGTCTTAGATATATATGCTAAAAAAGATTTTGATATTATTTTAATGGATTTGCAAATGCCAGTTTTAGATGGTTATGATACAGCTAAAATTATTAGAAAAATGGATGACACAAGTAAATCTACAATTCCGATTGTGCCATTAACAGCTTTCTCTGAAGTAGAAGTTAGAGAAAAAACCGAACGCTATAAAATGAATGGTTATTTGAGTAAGCCATTTGATGTTAATGAATTACATGAGCTTTTAAAATTCTATAGTCACAAGAGTCAATATGCTATTTGATTTTTTATCAGTAAAATTTTTATTATTTTCGATAAATGCAAGAAGATTTTCTTCACTACATCTGGAAACATAAAGCCTTTAATTCAGCATTGTTAAAAACAACTAAAGCAGACGTTGTTTCTATTTCTCAACTCGGTCAGCACAATCATAATGCTGGTCCAGATTTTTTTAACGCACAGTTACATATTGGCGACCAACTTTGGGCTGGTAATGTAGAGATTCATATAAAATCTTCGGATTGGTATGTGCATAATCACGAAACAGACAAGGCCTATGATAATGTAATTCTACATGTGGTTTGGGAGCATGATACAGAAATTTTTAGACAAGATAATTCTGAAATTCCAACCGTAGAGTTAAAGCATTACGTAGATTTAAACTTAATCCACAATTATCAAAAACTACTACAATCTAAATCTTGGATTAATTGTGAATCTAGTTTTGCAGAAGTTGATGATTTCTTAATAAGTAACTGGCTAGAACGTTTGTATATAGAACGTTTAGAGCGTAAATCGGAAACTATTCAACATTTATTAATAGAATCAAATAACGATTGGGAAGCTGTTCTTTTTAAAATGTTATTGAAAAATTTTGGTTTAAAAGTTAATGGAGAATCATTTGCTAGTTTATCAAATTCTATTGATTTTTCAATTGTAAGAAAACTTCAAAATGATGTTTTAGATTTGGAAGCATTGCTTTTTGGACAAGCTAATTTATTGTTTGATAAAACTATTGAAGATGCTTATTGTATAGATTTAAATCATCGCTACGGATTTTTAAAACAAAAATTTAAACTTAGTAATCAAGGTGTTGTGCCTTTACAGTTTTTTAGGTTGAGACCACCAAATTTTCCAACTATTAGATTGTCGCAATTTGCTAATTTATATAGTTTAGAACAGAATTTGTTTTCCAAGGTGATGCAATTCAATACAAAAGATGAATTTTATAAATTCTTTAATTTAGGAGTTACGAGTTATTGGTCTACGCATTATACGTTTTCAAAATCGTCTAAAGCTTTTAAAAAACTATTAACAAAATCCTTTATAGATTTACTGATTATTAACACACTTATTCCTTTAAAATTCAGTTATGCTAAAGCTCAGGGAAAATCAAGTGAAGATGATTTATTTCAATTAATAAAAGAAATTAAAATTGAGAATAATAGTATTGTATCTAAATTTTTAGATTTAAAACCTTTAGATAAAAATGCTCTAAACTCACAAGCGTTATTGCAATTAAAAAAAGAATATTGTGATAAAAATAAATGCTTGCAATGTGCAGTTGGCAATAGCTTAATTGTGAAGTAATTTAATTAACTTGCGGTATAAAACGAGCGTGTTAAAAGATTTATCGCCTAAGGTGTGATAAATAGCGAACAACATGTGACAAAAAAAGAATCAAAAACAAACATGAATAAGTCTCACAACTTACTATTATATTTTCAAAAGCGTGGGTATTATGTTTGTCAACGTATTGCGGACCGTTTAGGGATTAGAGCAAAAATAGTAAGAACTTCATTTATGTATCTCACCTTTGTAACATTAGGTTTTGGTTTTGCACTCTATGTTTTTCTGGCATTTTGGATGCGAATTAAAGATATAGTCTATACTAAACGTTCTTCGGTTTTCGACTTATAATAAACAATGGATAATCCGCTTTTAAGACTTTATAGATCTAAGATTTACACAGCAATAATGATGCTTGTGTTTTTAATGGCTATCGGTATTTTGGGATATAGATTTATTTCTGGTTACGAATGGCTAGATGCCATCTATATGACAGTTATTACAATTACAACTGTTGGCTTTGCAGAAGTTAATCCTTTAGATACACAATCTAAAATTTTCACAATATTCCTAATTTTAGCCAGTGTAGTTATTGTAGGTTATGCTATATCTATTATTACTGAATACATTCTAAGTAGAAATAATTTTGAAGACATAAAACAACGTAAAATGCAGAAGAAAATTGATGCCATGACCAATCATATTATTATATGCGGTTATGGTCGTAACGGTAAGCAAGCTGCTAAGAAGTTATTAGCTTATGACAAACCCTTTGTTATTGTTGAACGAGACAAAGAGGTGATTGAAAAATTTCAAGATGATAATATTCCTTTCATTTTTGGTAATGCCAATGAAGATGAAATATTAATAGAAGCAGGTATACAAAAGGCGACGACATTAATTAGTGCTTTACCAAGTGATGCAGATAATTTATTTGTGGTGCTTTCTGCACGTCAAATAAATAAGGAGATGTGTATTATAAGTAGAGCATCTCAAGAAACTTCTTATAATAAATTAAAATTGGCTGGTGCAAATAATGTTATTCTACCTGATAGAATTGGTGGTGATCACATGGCTTCTTTAGTGGTAATACCAGATTTAATAGAGTTTATAGATAATCTAGGAATCGTTGGCGAACGCAATATTAATATTGAAGAAGTCAAAGTAGAGCAACTTTATAATTTAAAAGAATTAAAGACAATTAGTCAACTCGACTTACGAAGAAAAACAGGATGTACAGTCATTGGTTTTAAGGATGATAAAGGTGATTATATTGTTAATCCTGAGGCTGATACTATTTTGATTCCTGGTTCTAAAATTATTGTTTTAGGTAGACCAGAACAAATAAGAAAACTTAATTTAGAATACAATATTGGTTAATTGAAGAAACCATTTTAACGTCTTAGACTTTAAAAACTCAATATTTTTTAGCATCTTGTCAACTTTAACTAAAAACTAACTAACAAATACTACTCATGAAGAAATATCTTCTATCATTTTTTGCGCTTATACTACCCTTATTAAACTTTGCTCAAGAGGCTCAAGAAATTGGCATTGATCAAAAAATAGACAATGCTTTTGGGAATGCTACAGGATGGTTTGTTGAGGGGATATTTTATCAAATCCCTTTTGGAGAAGTAGAAAATAAGATAAAAGTTGATTTAGATGTAAGCAACAAATTCGTCACTAATTCAGATGGTGATAACGTTTTTGAATCAGAAAAAGGCATTTCTTATATGCTTAAAAATGATTCAATATTTATTAATAAAGTTTCCATGCCCAAAGGGCGAGTTGCTGAAAATATTGAAGTAATCACAAAAGGTATTTCAGCTACTATTGTTGATGGGACGTTTGCTATTTCTAGCAATGATATAAAAAATGTATCCTCATTAGAGATTAAAGCTTTCGCTCCTTTCACTAAAGTATTTTGGGTGTTATTTCCATTAATATTAGGAGCATTATACTTTACCTTATATTTTAAATTCATAAATTTTAAAGGATTTTTTACCTCAGTAAATATTGTAAGAGGAAAATACGATGAATTAGATCATCATGAATCTTTAGTTGGTGCAGGTGATTCTACGCCAGGAGGAGATAATATAGAAACTATTGCTGTAGAAGATCATGAAGGCGAAGTTTCACATTTTCAGGCATTAACTGCAGCCTTATCGGCAACTGTAGGATTAGGAAATATTGCTGGTGTTGCTATTGCAGTATCAGTTGGTGGCGCAGGTGCAACGTTCTGGATGATTGTAGCAGGTTTTCTTGGTATGGCTTCTAAGTTTGTAGAATGTACACTTGGTGTAAAATATAGAGATATTGATGAAGATGGTACCGTTTATGGTGGTCCAATGTATTATTTAACAAAAGGTCTTAAATCCAAAGGGCTTGGTGGTTTAGGCAAAGTATTAGCAGGAATTTTTGCTGTGTTTGTTATTGGTGGTTCTTTTGGAGGAGGTAACATGTTTCAAGTTAACCAAGCAGCTCAGTTATTTGAGCATATGACAGGTGGTGAAGAATCGTTTATGAACGGATACCGTTGGGTATTTGGTTTAGTCATGGCAATTTTAGTAGGTATTGTAATTATAGGTGGTATTAAGAAGATAGCGAAAGTTACAGATAAAATTGTACCATTTATGGTCGTAATATATGTTGCTGCTTCATTATTTGTAATCTTTGCTAACTTTAATATGGTAGGTGATGCTTTTGTACAAATATTCAATGGAGCTTTTAGTCCAGAAGGTGTTGCAGGTGGAGCAATTGGTGTATTAGTGCAAGGGTTTAGAAGAGCAGCTTTTTCAAATGAAGCAGGTGTAGGTTCTGCATCTATTGCACATTCAGCAGTAAAAACAAAATATGCAGCTTCAGAAGGTTTAGTAGCTTTATTAGAGCCTTTTATAGATACGGTTGTCGTTTGTACTATGACAGCTTTAGTTTTAGTAATTACAGGAAATGTAACTTCTGCAAACGCTGGTTTAAATGATGCAGATGCTATTTTATTAACCTCTGGTGCTTTTGAATCTGTAATTTCATGGTTCCCTTATGTATTAACAGTTGCAGTTGTGTTATTCGCGTTTAGTACAATGATTTCTTGGTCTTACTATGGTTACCAAGGTTGGGCTTATTTATTCGGAAGAACAAAAAAGACAGAGTATGTTTATAAAGTATTGTTTTGTTTATTTGTAATAGTAGGTGCTTCAATTAGCTTAGGTTCTGTAATTGGATTCTCAGATGCAATGATTTTTGCGATGATGGTTCCAAACATGGTTGGTTTAGTTATTCTTGCCCCTAAAGTAAAAGCAGAGCTTAATAAATATATGAAGGCGATAAAAGCTAAAAAAGCATAAATCATTTTAATAAGTATTATATGAAATCCCATTTCCAGTTTTCTAATCAACAACGGAATGGGATTTTTTTATTGTTGGCACTTATTGTAATTGTACAATGTTTCTATTGGTTTGTGCCAAATATTTTCTCAATTGCTGCTCAAGAAATTCCTGAAAAAACTAATAAAATTGAAACTTTTAAGAAAGAAGTTGATTCTTTACGCTTAGTTGAAATAGAAAAGAGGAAACCAAAAATATATCCCTTCAATCCAAATTACATTACAGATTATAAAGGTTACACTTTAGGAATGACAAATGAAGAAATAAATAGACTTCATGCTTTTAGAGAAAATAACAAGTGGGTGAATTCAGCCAAAGATTTTCAAAATGTTACTAAAGTATCAGATTCATTTCTAGAAACCATTTCACCATATTTTAAATTTCCGGAATGGGTAACAAATCCAAAACCAAAATATCAAGGGTATAGTAATTCTTATTCAAACTCTAACACACCAAAAACTTTCAAACAAAAGATTGACTTAAACCTAGCATCAACATCTCAATTACAAAAAGTGTATGGCGTAGGAAAAAAACTCTCTGAGCGAATAATTAAATACCGAAGTAAATTTAATGGCGGCTTTATTTCAGATATTCAGCTTAGTGAAGTTTATGGATTATCTCCAGAAGTTATTGAACGTATTAAAAACGACTTCACGGTTAAAACGCCAAGAGTTATTAAAACCTTTAATTTAAATTCCGCAACTAGAGACGAATTAGTGACTATACAATATATTGATTACGAAATTGCCCATCATATTATTGAAGAACGTACACTCAGAGAAGGCTTTAAATCTCTTGATGATTTATTAAAAGTTGAAGATTTTCCTATCAAAAAATTCGATATAATTAAGCTATATTTGTACCTATAACAAACAACAATTTATGTCTAATTTATATTTTACTGAAGAGCACAATTTATTTAGAGAAAGCCTTAGAGGCTTTTTAAAAAAGGAAGTTGTGCCGCATATTGATAAATGGGAAGAAACGGGTCATATAGAACGTTTCATCTGGAAAAAAATTGGAGATATGGGTTATTTTGGCTTGGCAACACCAGAAGCTTATGGAGGATTAGATTTAGATTTATTTTATACTGTAATTTTTCTTGAAGAAATGCAACGCATTAATTCCGGTGGTTTTGCTGCGGCAATGTGGGCACATGCATATTTAGCAATGACGCACCTTAACAAAGAAGGAAACCATGAGCAAAAAGAAAAATATTTAACACCTAGTGCATTAGGTGATGCCATAGGTTGTCTTTGTATCACTGAACCTTTTGGTGGTAGTGATGTTGCAGGTATGCGAACAACAGCAGTTAAAAAAGGTGATACTTATGTAATTAACGGTTCAAAAACTTTTATTACTAATGGTGTTTATAGCGATTATTTAGTAGTTGCTGCTAAAACAAGTCCAGAATTAGGGAATAAAGGTATTAGTATTTTTGTAATGGATAGAGATACACCTGGTATTTCAGCTACAAAATTAGATAAGTTAGGGTGGAGAGCATCAGATACAGGAGAAATTGCTTTTGATAATGTGGTGATTCCTGCTTCAAATATAATGGGCGAAGAAGGTCAAGGTTTCCCTTATATAATGCAGCATTTTGCATTAGAAAGATTAATTATGGGAGTTAATTCTCATGCTAGAGCCGAGTTCGCTTTAGAATATGCAAAACAATACATGTCAGAAAGAACTGCATTTGGTAGAACTATTGATAAATTTCAGGCATTAAGACATACGTATGCAGATTGTGAAACGCAGATGGAAATTTGTAAACAATTTAATTACTATGTTGCAAAACGTTTAGATATGGGCGACTATGTTGTAAAAGAAGCAACAATGTCTAAATTACAATCAACTAAGATGGCGGACGATGTTATTTATCAATGTCTTCAATTTTTAGGTGGTTATGGCTATATGGAAGAATATCCATTGGCACGTATGGCTAGAGATAGTCGTTTAGGTCCAATTGGAGGTGGAACATCTGAAATCTTAAAAGAGATTATCGCTAAAATGGTAATTGACAACAAAGATTATAAACCTGCAACGTAATTCAACGATATAATTATCTTTTAGCGAAAATTATTTTTCGATTTCGCTAAAATGGTAATTGACAACAAAGATTATAAACCTGCAACTTAGATTTTTAATCAGATTATATTTTATAAGTTAAATCATACAAAATTAAAAACCTATCAATTTTTTGGTAGGTTTTTTGCGTTTTATCGATTATTTTATGTGAAAATCTATGATTTATTAACACGAAATCGTTTTCGTAATGTTTTGAGTTTTGTTCAAACTTTATATTCCTTTAGTTTTAGATATAATCAACAATAAATATTATGATAAACTTAAAACGTATTGGAATAGCATTCATAGTGTTATTCTTGTTTAATTGTAGTCAAGAAGAAATAACTTCAGAAGAACAATTAAATCAGCCAACCAAACCAAATATTTCTAACGCAAAAAATGTAGGGCTAAAACCAATTGGTTCTGGCGTAATGATGCAAGCTTTTTATTGGGATGTTCCTGCAGGCGGAACTTGGTGGAATACAGTAAACTCTAAAGTTGCAGATTGGAGTAACGCAGGTATTGATGCTATTTGGGTTCCACCAGCTTCAAAAGCTCAAAACGGACCTTTTTCTATGGGTTACGATCCTTTCGATTATTATGATTTTGGAGAATATAACCAAATGGGAAGTGTTGAAACACGTTTTGGTTCTAGAGCAGAGTTAATTAATATGATAAATACTGCACATCAAAATCAACTGAGTGTTATTGCAGATATAGTAATTAACCATAATAGTGGAGGGGCAAGTGAAGCTAATCCTTATGCAGGTGGAAATACTTGGACAGACTTTAATCCTTTATCAGGAAATTTTTACCGTTCAGCAACTGATTTTCATTCTAATAATGTTCACTCTAACGATAGTGGTGCATTTGGAGGCTTTCCAGATTTATGTCATGATCAAACTTATGTTCAAGATTGGTTATGGAAAAATTCAAATAGTGTTGCAAAATACTATAGAGATGTTATTGGTTTTGATGGTTGGCGTTTTGATTACGTTAAAGGTTTTGAACCATGGGTTGTAAAAGCTTGGAAAGATGAGGTTGGTGGTTTTTCAGTTGGTGAATTATGGGATAGTAATGTTTCTTTATTAGATTCATGGACAAGCTCTGCTGAAGCCAGTGCATTTGATTTTGCTTGTTACTATAAAATGAAAGATGCTTTTATGGGTAATGATTTAAGTGCTCTTAATGATAATATGTTATGGAAGCAAAATGCTTCTAGAGCGGTAACATTTGTAACAAATCATGATACGGACGAAATAACAAACAATAAAATTTTAGCGTATGCTTATATATTAACACACGAAGGTTATCCAACTATTTTTTATAAAGATTATGAAGAATGGTTAAATAAAGATAGTATGAATAACCTTATTTGGATACATAATAACTTAGCTGGAGGTTCTACAGATATTTTACATGCAGATACAGATGAGTATGTTGCAAGACGAAATGGCTATAACAATTCAGGACTTGTAGTTTATATAAATAATTCAAATTCGTGGCAAGAACGATGGATTGAGACTAATTGGTCAAACACCGTAATAAAAGATTATACAGGTCATTCTAATTGGGAGCCAAGAACCCAATCTGGTAAATGGGTAAAAATACAAGCACCTCCAAAGAGTTATTCTGTTTGGTCTGTAAAATAATTCGAGATTTAGAGTAATATAAAAATCCTGCCTTTGTGCAGGATTTTTTTGTTCAAAATTCAATATTTAAACGAACTAATAGTTATATTTAAAGTTCACCAAAAATAATTAATGAGTTTTAAAGCCTTTTCTGATTATCTGTTATTAGAGAAAAAATACTCTAAGCATACAGTGTTAGCATATACAAGAGATATTGAGAATTTTCAAAAGTTTTTAAGTCAGCATCATGAAAATGAGAATTTAGTAGAAGTTGGTTATTCAGAAATAAGACAATGGATTGTACAATTAGTTGATAGCAATATTTCTAACCGAACTATAAATAGAAAGGTATCATCATTAAATACGTATTATAAATTTCTGCTTAAAACTGATGATTTAAAAGTAAATCCATTAAAAAAACACAAAGCTTTAAAAGTAGGTAAGAAGGTTCAATTGCCTTTTTCTCAACAAGAATTGAAAACAGTATTGGAAACTTCTATTGAAGTTAATGATTTTGAAAGCGCCAGAAATCATTTTATAATCGAATTGTTTTATGCTACTGGTATCAGACGCATAGAGCTGGTGAATCTGAAATTAATAGATGTAGATAAAGGTAATAATCAAATAAAGGTTTTAGGAAAACGAAATAAGGAAAGATATATTCCTCTCATAGAATCTCTATCAAAGTCTTTAAATAGTTATTTAGAGTATCGAAGGCATTTGCCTGCAATAGAAGATAAGCAGAATCTTTTTTTAACAAAAAATGGTCTTAAAATTTATGAAAAGCTTGTTTACAGAATAATAAATAAGTATTTTAGTGAGGCATCAACGAAAGCAAAATGTAGCCCTCATGTATTAAGGCATTCGTTTGCAACGCACTTACTAAATGAAGGCGCTGATTTAAATACAGTTAAAGAACTTCTTGGACATACAAGTTTAGCAGCTACGCAAGTTTATACACATAATAGTATAAGTGAATTAAAAAAAGTACATGCAAAAGCCCATCCAAGAAACCAACGTTAAGCTATTGCTTAAAACAAGAAATTAATAAATCGTTGAGTTAAATATATATTTAACTCAAATGTTTAACTTAAAATAAGATATATGAAAGTAAACACTCAATCCGTCAATTTTACAGCAGATAATTCGCTTATTGAATTCATACAGAAGCGAATGGATAAATTAGATATGTATTATGATAAAATAATTCAATCCGATGTTTATTTAAAAGTTGAGAATACTAGCGATAAAGAAAATAAAATTTTTGAAGTAAAATTAAGTGTTCCTGGAGATAGTTTTGTTGTAAAAAAGCAATGTAAATCCTTTGAAGAAGGCGCAGATGCTGCGATTGCGTCTCTTGGAAGACAGATTAAAAAACGAAAAGAAAAATTAAGAGCACATAGTTAGATAAATTTTTTTCAAAAAATGTTTTGAATAATTAAATATTGTCTTACATTTGCAGTCCGTTAGAAATAGCGGGCTTTTTTTAAGTCAAATTTTGACCATAAAAAAGTAATAAAAGCCGATGTAGCTCAGCTGGCTAGAGCAGCTGATTTGTAATCAGCAGGTCGTGGGTTCGAGTCCCTCCATCGGCTCTTTAAAAGTTTATTTTTTTTTGTTTGAAAAGAGATAAATTTTTATAAATTTGAAATCTTGAATTTTGATTTTTGGGGAGATACTCAAGCGGCCAACGAGGGCAGACTGTAAATCTGCTGACTACGTCTTCGCAGGTTCGAATCCTGCTCTCCCCACAAATATTTTTCAGTAGTAGTTTTAAAATGCGTACTTTTGCAAAACTATTTAGGAAAATAAAAATATAGATTTATTTGTGGTCTATATTAATTGAAATATTGAAAACCTTTCAGAACGTAAAAGTTTTGATGAATGCGAGAGTAGCTCAGTTGGTAGAGCGTCAGCCTTCCAAGCTGAATGTCGCCGGTTCGAACCCGGTCTCTCGCTCTAAAGTTTACGAGTTAAGATTTAGACTCTTATATCATAATTCGAATCGGCTATCGTAAATGAAAAGCCGGTGTAGCTCAGGGGTAGAGCGTTTCCTTGGTAAGGAAGAGGTCACGAGTTCAATTCTCGTCATTGGCTCTTTTTCTAAGCTCAAATTAGAACAAAACAATTGAACACTAATATTAAAAGAATAAAATAAATTAAACATGGCAAAGGCAACTTTCGATCGTTCAAAACCACACTTAAACATTGGTACTATTGGACACGTAGATCACGGTAAAACAACTTTAACTGCTGCTATTACTAAAGTATTAGCTGATGCAGGTTTATCTGAAGCAAGATCATTTGATCAAATTGATAATGCACCAGAAGAAAAAGAAAGAGGTATAACAATTAATACTTCTCACGTAGAATATGCAACTGCTAATCGTCACTACGCTCACGTTGACTGTCCAGGTCACGCGGATTACGTAAAGAACATGGTTACAGGTGCTGCTCAAATGGATGGTGCTATTTTAGTTGTTGCTGCAACTGATGGTCCTATGCCACAAACACGTGAGCACATCTTACTTGGTCGCCAGGTAGGAATTCCTCGTATCGTTGTATTCATGAATAAAGTGGATATGGTTGATGATGAAGAGTTATTAGAATTAGTTGAAATGGAAATCAGAGATTTATTATCATTCTACGAATATGATGGTGATAATGGTCCTGTAGTAGCAGGTTCTGCTTTAGGTGCACTTAACGGTGAGCAAAAGTGGGTTGATACTGTAATGGAATTAATGAATCAAGTTGATGCATGGATTGAAGAGCCAGTTCGTGATATGGACAAGCCTTTCTTAATGCCAATTGAAGATGTATTCTCAATTACAGGTCGTGGTACTGTTGCAACTGGTCGTATTGAGACTGGTGTAGCTAACACGGGTGACCCTGTTGAAATCATCGGTATGGGTGCTGAGAAATTAACATCTACTATTACTGGTATTGAAATGTTCCGTCAGATCTTGGATAGAGGTGAAGCCGGTGATAACGCTGGTATCTTATTAAGAGGTATTGAGAAATCTCAAATTTCTAGAGGTATGGTTATTACTAAGCCAGGTTCTGTAACTCCTCACTCTAAATTCAAAGCTGAGGTTTATATCCTTAAAAAAGAAGAAGGTGGACGTCATACTCCATTCCATAATAACTACCGCCCACAGTTTTACGTTCGTACAACTGATGTAACTGGAAACATTATGCTTCCTGATGGTGTTGAAATGGTAATGCCAGGTGATAACTTGACAATTACTGTAGATTTGATTAACACAATTGCAATGAACGTAGGTTTACGTTTCGCTATCCGTGAAGGTGGTAGAACAGTTGGTGCTGGTCAGGTTACTGAAATTTTAGACTAAACAAAATAGTTAAATAATTAATTAAGGTGTCTCGATATTTCGGGACGCCTTGATTATTGTTTACGGGTTTAGCTCAGTTGGTAGAGCACTGGTCTCCAAAACCAGGTGTCGGGAGTTCGAGTCTCTCAACCCGTGCATATAGAAATAGGTTATTAATAACCTCAATAAATATAAATCAAATGGCAGGATTAGTAACATATATAAAAGAATCGTTTGAAGAGTTGAAAAACAATGTGTCTTGGACACCTTGGCCAGAAGCTCAGAAACTAACGGTGATTGTAGCTGTGTTTTCAATTATTTTTTCACTAGCTATTTGGGGAGTAGATACTGTTTTTAGTAAAGCGGTAAAAGCTTATTTTGATTTGATACACTAAACAATTATACAAGAAGAAGATGTCTGAAAAAAAATGGTATGTTGTTAGAGCTGTAAGTGGTCAAGAAAATAAAATTAAATCTTACATTGAGAATGAAATTTCAAGATTAGGTTTAAGTGATTTTGTGGATCAGGTTTTAGTCCCAACTGAAAAAGTAATTCAAATTCGTAACGGAAAGAAAATACAAAAGGAAAAGGTTTATTTTCCTGGTTACATAATGGTTCAAGCCAATTTAAGTGGTGAAATACCTCATATTATTAAATCAATAACTAACGTTATTGGTTTTCTTGGTGAAACAAAAGGTGGTGATCCAGTGCCGTTAAGACAATCTGAAGTTAATAGAATGTTAGGTAAAGTAGATGAATTATCTATAGAGGCAGACGCTAATGTAGCTATTCCGTTTACTAAAGGAGAAACTGTTAAAGTAATTGATGGTCCATTCAATGGTTTTGATGGAACAATCGAAAAAATTAATGAAGAAAAGCGTAAGCTAGAGGTAATGGTGAAGATATTTGGAAGAAAAACACCATTAGAGTTAAGCTATATGCAAGTTGAAAAAGTTTAATAATTGTTACAATAAAGAGCGTTATATCTATGCTTCCTAAATAGATAAGCGTATAAACATTAAGAAATGGCAAAAGAAATAGACAAAGTAGTTAAGCTACAAGTTCGGGGAGGTGCTGCGAATCCATCGCCACCGGTAGGACCCGCTTTAGGTGCCGCTGGAGTTAATATCATGGAGTTCTGTAAGCAGTTTAATGCTAGAACCCAAGATAAGGCAGGTAAAGTTTTACCTGTTGTGATCTCGGTTTACAAAGACAAATCATTTGAATTTGTAATCAAGACACCACCAGCAGCAGTACAATTATTAGAAGCGGCCAAAGTAAAGAAAGGATCAGGAGAACCAAACCGACGTAAAGTAGCAAAAGTAACTTGGGATCAAGTAAAAGCAATTGCTGAAGACAAGATGGTAGATTTAAATGCCTTTGAAATCGGATCAGCTATGAAAATGGTTGCCGGTACAGCAAGATCGATGGGTATCACTGTTAAAGGAGGAGAAGCTCCAAACTAAATTTTTTAGAAATGGCAAGATTAACAAAGAAGAAAAAAGAAGCGCAAGCAAAGGTAGATGGTAATAAAATTTACTCTTTAGAAGAAGCTTCAGCATTACTAAAAGAGATTACATACACAAAGTTTGATGCTTCTATCGATTTAGCAATCAGATTAGGTGTTGATCCTCGTAAAGCGAATCAAATGGTTCGTGGTGTAGTTTCATTACCACACGGTACGGGTAAAGACATGAAGGTTCTTGCTCTTGTAACTCCAGATAAAGAAGCAGAAGCTAAAGAAGCTGGTGCGGATTACGTTGGGTTAGATGAATACTTACAGAAAATTAAAGAAGGTTGGACAGATGTTGACGTTATCGTTACTATGCCAAGTATCATGGGTAAGTTAGGACCATTAGGTAGAGTATTGGGACCAAGAGGTCTTATGCCTAACCCTAAGACAGGAACAGTAACTATGGATGTAGCTAAAGCAGTTGCAGAAGTAAAAGCTGGTAAAATTGATTTTAAAGTAGATAAGACAGGTATTGTACATGCTCCAATTGGTAAAGTATCATTTAGTACTGATAAAATTATTGGGAATGCTCAAGAATTATTATCTACAATCATGAAGTTAAAACCAACGTCGTCAAAAGGTACGTATGTAAAGAGTATTTACATGTCTAGTACTATGAGTCCAAGTATCTCAATTGACACAAAAATAGGATAGTAGTTAAACTTAGAATATTATGACAAGAGAAGAAAAATCCCAAGTAATTGAAGAGTTGACTGCTCAGTTAGCAGATAATACAAATATCTATTTAACAGATATTTCAGGATTAGATGCAGCAACAACTTCAAATTTAAGAAGAGCCTGTTTTAAAGCTAACATAAAATTAGCAGTTGTAAAGAATACACTTTTAGAGAAAGCAATGGAAGCATCGGATAGAGAATTCGGTGATTTACCAACGACTTTAAAAGGAAATACGTCAGTAATGTATTCTGAAACAGGAAATGGTCCAGCTAAAGTAATTAAAGAATTCCGTAAGAAATCAGAGAAGCCTTTATTAAAAGGAGCTTTCATTGAGGAATCTATTTACATTGGTGACGATTTATTAGATGCTTTAGTTGATATTAAGTCAAGAGAAGAACTTATTGGCGAAATTGTAGGTTTACTACAGTCTCCTGCTAAAAACGTTATTTCTGCACTTAAATCTAGTGGTGGAACTATCGCAGGCATCGTTAAAACATTATCTGAAAGAGAAGGATAATATTAGTATTACACAATAGAAAATTAAATTATAACACACATTATTAAACATTAGAAAAATGGCAGATTTAAAAGATTTCGCAGAACAATTAGTTAACTTAACAGTAAAAGAAGTTAACGAATTAGCAACTATATTAAAAGATGAGTACGGTATTGAGCCTGCAGCAGCAGCTGTAGTAGCTGGACCTGCTGGACCTGGAGCTGAAGCTGCAGAAGAGCAAACTGAATTTGATGTTATCTTAAAAGCAGCAGGTGGTTCTAAACTAGCTGTAGTAAAATTAGTTAAAGAATTAACTGGTTTAGGTTTAAAAGAAGCAAAAGGTTTAGTTGATGATGCACCTAGTGCTATCAAAGAAGGTGTAGCAAAAGACGAAGCTGAGGCATTAAAATCTCAGTTAGAAGAGGCTGGCGCTGAAGTTGAGCTTAAGTAAGCTTTTCTTATCTATAATACAAGGTTTAGGTCTAGAGTACTACTCTAAGACCTAAACCATTTTGTGTATATAAACGTTATATACATTTTTTAGTTTTTATTTAATAAAATCTCGTTCATCAATGTTAGCAAAAAAGGCTGAAAGAATTAATTTCTCTTCTATTGTAAATAGGACAGATTACCCAGACTTTTTGGATATCCAAATTAAATCCTTCCAGGATTTTTTCCAATTAGAAACAAAGTCAGAAGAAAGAGGTACTGAAGGTTTGTACAACACCTTCATGGAGAACTTCCCAATAACAGACACGCGTAATCAATTCGTACTTGAATTTTTAGATTACTTTATTGATCCACCTAGATATTCTATAGAAGAATGTATCGAAAGAGGATTAACTTACAGTGTGCCTTTAAAAGCAAGATTGAAGTTGTATTGTACTGATCCAGAACACGAAGATTTTGAGACAATTGTTCAGGATGTATATTTAGGTACTATTCCTTACATGACGCCAAGTGGAACATTTTGTATCAATGGAGCAGAACGTGTAGTAGTATCTCAATTACACAGATCACCAGGCGTTTTCTTCAGTCAATCTTTCCACGCAAATGGAACAAAATTATATTCAGCAAGAGTTATTCCTTTTAAAGGATCTTGGATAGAATTTGCAACAGATATCAATCAAGTAATGTATGCTTATATTGATAGAAAGAAAAAGTTACCTGTTACAACTTTATTCAGAGCTATAGGTTTTGAACGTGATAAAGATATTTTAGAGATTTTTGACCTTGCAGAAGAAGTAAAGGTTTCAAAATCTGGATTAAAGAAGGTACTAGGTCGTAAGTTAGCGGCTCGTGTACTTAATACATGGCACGAAGATTTCGTTGATGAAGATACTGGTGAAGTAGTATCTATTGAACGTAACGAAATTGTTTTAGATCGTGACACAATTATAGATAAAGATAATATTGAAGAAATTCTTGAAGCAGATGTAAAAACTATTCTTTTACATAAAGAAAGTGCTCAACAAGGAGATTACGCAATTATTCATAATACATTACAGAAGGATCCAACAAACTCTGAAAAAGAAGCTGTTGAACATATCTACCGTCAATTACGTAATGCTGAGCCGCCAGATGAGGAAACAGCACGTGGTATTATTGACAAATTATTCTTCTCTGATCAACGTTACTCTTTAGGTGAAGTAGGTCGTTACAGAATGAACAAAAAATTACAGTTAGATATTGGTATGGACAAACAAGTTTTGACCAAATTAGATATCATAACTATCATAAAATATTTAATTGAACTTATCAACTCTAAAGCAGAGATTGATGATATTGACCACTTATCTAATCGTCGTGTACGTACAGTAGGTGAGCAATTATCTTCTCAGTTTGGTGTTGGTTTAGCACGTATGGCTCGTACTATTCGTGAGCGAATGAATGTTCGTGATAACGAGGTATTTACACCTATTGATTTAATTAACGCTAAGACTTTGTCTTCAGTTATTAATTCTTTCTTTGGTACTAACCAGTTATCTCAATTTATGGATCAAACGAATCCTCTTGCAGAGATTACGCACAAGCGTCGTCTTTCAGCATTAGGACCAGGTGGTTTATCTAGAGAAAGAGCAGGTTTCGAAGTACGTGATGTTCACTATACACATTATGGACGTTTATGTCCAATTGAAACACCAGAAGGACCAAACATTGGTTTAATTTCTTCTTTATCAGTATTTGCGAAAGTGAATCCTATGGGATTCATTGAAACACCTTACCGTAAAGTAGAAGATGGTGTTGTTGATATTAAAAATGCACCAATATATCTTAGTGCTGAAGAGGAAGAAGATATGTTAATCGCTCAAGCAACAATTAAAGTTGATGGCGATGGTAAAATTTTAGAGGATAAAATCATTTCTCGTCAAGAAGGTGATTTCCCAGTAATTGATCCATCACAAGTAGATTATACAGATGTAGCACCAAATCAGATTACATCTATTTCTGCATCTTTAATACCATTCTTAGAACATGATGATGCTAACCGTGCATTAATGGGATCTAACATGATGCGTCAGGCAGTACCATTATTACGTCCTGAAGCACCTATCGTTGGAACTGGTTTAGAACGTCAAGTAGCATCAGATTCTAGAGTATTAATTAATGCCGAAGGAGCTGGTACTGTTGAGTATGTTGATGCTGAAAAAGTTACCATAAGGTACGAACGTACTGAAGAAGAAGCAATGGTTAGTTTTGAAAGTGATACTAAAACTTATCCTTTAGTTAAATTTAGAAAAACAAACCAAGGAACGTCTATTAACTTAAAACCAATTGTAGAGAAAGGTGATAAGGTAGCAAAAGGACAAGTACTTTGTCAAGGTTATGCAACTGAAAATGGTGAATTAGCACTTGGTAGAAATATGAAAGTAGCATTTATGCCTTGGAAAGGGTATAACTTTGAGGATGCGATTGTAATTTCTGAAAAAGTAGTTAGAGAAGATGTATTTACATCTATTCATATTGATGAATACTCATTAGAGGTTAGAGATACTAAATTAGGTAATGAAGAATTAACTAATGATATTCCTAATGTTTCTGAAGAAGCTACTAAAGATTTGGATGAAAATGGTATGATTCGTATTGGTGCGGAAATCAAACCAGGAGATATCTTAATAGGTAAAATTACGCCTAAAGGTGAATCTGATCCAACTCCAGAAGAAAAACTACTTAGAGCTATCTTTGGTGATAAAGCAGGTGATGTAAAAGATGCATCTTTAAAAGCATCTCCATCTCTTAATGGCGTTGTAATCAATAAGAAATTATTTGCTAGAGCTGTAAAAGATAAACGTAAGAGAGCACAAGACAAAGAAGATATTGAAGCATTAGAGAATGCTTACGATAACAGATTTGATGAGCTTAAGAACATTCTTGTTGAAAAATTATTCAATATAGTAAATGGTAAAACGGCTCAAGGAATCTATAATGATTTAGGAGAAGAAATTATTCCAAAAGGTAAGAAATATACCTTAAAAATGTTAAATGCTGTAGATGATTATACACATTTAACGTCAGGAAAATGGACAACTGATGAGCATACAAATGAATTAGTTGCAGATTTAATCCATAATTATAAGATTAAGGAAAATGATCTTCAAGGTTCATTAAGACGTGAGAAGTTTACAGTTTCTGTGGGAGATGAATTACCAGCAGGTATCATTAAATTAGCTAAAGTTTATATCGCTAAAAAGCGTAAACTAAAAGTTGGTGATAAAATGGCAGGTCGTCACGGTAATAAGGGTATTGTGGCTCGTATCGTTCGTCAAGAAGATATGCCTTTCTTAGAAGACGGAACTCCAGTTGATATTGTATTAAATCCACTTGGTGTACCTTCTCGTATGAATATTGGTCAGATTTATGAAACTGTTTTAGGATGGGCTGGTCAAGATCTAGGAAAAACATATGCAACTCCAATTTTTGATGGAGCTACTTTAGATCAAATTAATGAATATACAGATGAAGCTGGTATTCCAAGATTCGGTCATACATATCTATATGATGGTGGAACAGGAGATCGTTTTGATCAACCAGCAACAGTTGGTGTAATCTATATGATTAAACTTGGTCACATGATTGATGATAAAATGCACGCTCGTTCTATTGGACCGTACTCATTAATTACGCAGCAACCATTAGGTGGTAAAGCGCAATTTGGTGGACAACGTTTTGGTGAAATGGAAGTTTGGGCACTTGAGGCTTATGGAGCATCAAGTACTTTACGTGAGATCTTAACTGTAAAATCAGATGATGTTATTGGTAGAGCAAAAACTTACGAAGCTATCGTTAAGGGTGAGCCAATGCCAGAACCAGGACTACCAGAATCGTTCAACGTACTTATGCACGAATTGAAAGGTTTAGGATTAGATATTAGATTAGAGGAATAAAAAATAGTAGGCAGTCGTCAGTATGCAGTGAACACTGTGTGCTGAAGACTGAAGACTGAATACTATAAAGAACATGGCAAGAAAACAAGATAAGAATACAGTACAGAAATTTAATAAAATTTCTATTGGTTTAGCATCTCCTGAGTCTGTTTTAGCAGCATCTCGTGGAGAGGTATTAAAGCCAGAAACTATTAATTATCGAACTCACAAACCAGAAAGAGATGGTTTGTTCTGTGAGCGTATTTTTGGTCCTGTAAAGGATTTTGAATGTGCTTGTGGTAAATATAAAAGAATACGTTACAAGGGTATTGTTTGTGACCGTTGTGGTGTAGAAGTAACAGAAAAGAAAGTACGTAGAGATAGAGTAGGGCACATCAATTTAGTTGTACCTGTTGCTCATATTTGGTATTTTCGATCGTTACCAAACAAAATAGGTTACCTTCTTGGATTACCATCTAAGAAATTGGATATGATCATTTATTATGAGCGTTACGTGGTTATTCAACCAGGTATTGCAATGAATGCAGAAGGTGAACCAATTCAAAAAATGGATTTCTTAACAGAAGAAGAGTATCTAACTATTTTAGACTCTATTCCTCAAGAAAACCAATATTTAGATGATACAGACCCTAACAAATTTATCGCTAAGATGGGTGCTGAGTGTCTTATTGATTTATTGGCACGTATTGATTTAGATCAATTATCTTATGATTTAAGACATAAAGCTAATAATGAAACTTCTAAGCAACGTAAAACTGAAGCATTAAAACGTTTACAAGTTGTAGAAGCGTTTAGAGATTCAAATTTAGTTAGAGAGAATAGACCTGAGTGGATGATCATGAAGGCTGTACCTGTAATTCCACCAGAATTAAGACCTTTAGTGCCTTTAGATGGTGGTCGTTTTGCGACTTCAGATTTAAATGATTTATACCGTCGTGTAATTATCCGTAACAACCGTCTTAAGAGATTAGTTGAGATAAAAGCACCAGAAGTTATTTTACGTAATGAAAAGCGTATGTTACAGGAATCAGTAGATTCATTATTTGATAACACACGTAAATCATCTGCAGTAAAAACTGATTCTAATAGACCATTAAAATCTTTATCAGATTCACTTAAGGGTAAGCAAGGGCGTTTCCGTCAAAACTTACTTGGTAAGCGTGTTGATTATTCTGCACGTTCTGTAATTGTTGTTGGACCAGAATTAAGATTATTTGAATGTGGATTGCCAAAAGGAATGGCAGCAGAACTTTACAAGCCTTTTATTATTAGAAAATTAATAGAAAGAGGAATTGTAAAAACTGTAAAATCTGCAAAGAAAATTATAGATAGAAAAGAGCCTGTAGTTTGGGATATTTTAGAGAATGTTTTAAAAGGACATCCAGTTCTTTTAAACCGTGCTCCTACATTACACAGACTTGGTATTCAAGCATTCCAACCTAAGCTTATCGAAGGTAAAGCGATTCAGTTACACCCATTAGTGTGTACTGCATTTAATGCCGATTTTGATGGTGACCAGATGGCTGTGCATTTACCATTAGGACCAGAAGCAATTTTAGAATGTCAACTTTTAATGTTGGCTTCACATAATATTTTGAACCCAGCAAATGGTTCTCCAGTTACTGTACCTTCTCAGGATATGGTACTTGGTTTATATTATATGACTAAGCTTCGTAAATCAACACCCGAAGTTCCTGTTAAAGGAGAAGGTCTAACTTTTTATTCACCACAAGAGGTAACAATTGCATACAATGAAAAGCAAGTTGACTTAAATGCTGGTATTAAAGTAAGAACTTTCGATTTTAATGAAGAAGGTGAATTAACTAAGCAAATTATAGAGACTACAGTTGGTCGTGTACTTTTCAACGAAAAGGTACCAGCAGCTGCAGGTTATATTAATGAGGTTTTAACTAAAAAGTCTTTAAGAGAAATTATTCATGGTATTCTTAAGAAGACTAGTGTGCCTGAAACAGCTGATTTCTTAGATGAGATTAAAACTCAAGGTTATAAGTTTGCATTTCAAGGTGGATTATCATTTAGTTTAGGTGATATTATTATTCCTCAAGAAAAGCACACTATGATTGCTGCTGCTAACAAGCAGGTTGATGGTATTATGGGTAACTATAACATGGGACTTATTACTAACAACGAACGTTATAACCAAGTTATTGATATTTGGACTTCTACAAATGCTGAATTGACTGAATTGTCTATGAAGCGTATTCGTGAAGATCAACAAGGATTTAACTCTGTGTTTATGATGCTTGATTCTGGTGCAAGGGGTTCTAAAGAACAGATTCGTCAGTTAACAGGTATGCGTGGATTAATGGCTAAACCTAAGAAATCTAATGCAGGTGGTGGAGAAATTATTGAAAATCCGATTCTTTCTAATTTTAAAGAGGGACTTTCAATTTTAGAATACTTTATCTCTACTCACGGTGCACGTAAAGGACTTGCAGATACCGCTCTTAAAACTGCCGATGCTGGTTACTTAACACGTCGTTTAGTTGATGTTTCTCAAGATGTTATTGTATATGAAGAGGACTGTGGTACATTAAGAGGTATTGATGTTGCTGCACTTAAGAAAAATGAAGAAATAGTTGAAACTTTAGAAGCTAGAATCGTAGGTAGAACATCACTTAATGATGTATACGATCCATTAACTGAAGATTTACTAGTGGAAGCTGGTGGTCATATTGATGATATTATCGCTAAGAAAATTGGAGATTCTCCATTAGATTCTATCGAAGTACGTTCACCATTATCTTGTGAAGCTAAAAAAGGTATTTGCGTTAAATGTTACGGTCGTAACCTAGCTACTGGTAAAATGGTACAACGAGGTGAAGCTGTTGGTGTAGTTGCTGCTCAATCTATTGGAGAGCCAGGTACACAGTTAACATTACGTACATTCCACGTAGGTGGTATTGCAGGTAACATTTCAGAGGATAACAAATTAACTGTTAAGTTTGATGGTATTGCTGAAATTGAAGATCTTAAAACTGTAAAATCTAAAGATAACGAAGGAAACGAAGTAGATGTTGTTATCTCTAGAACGTCAGAATTGAAGTTAATGGATGCTAAAACAGGAATTGTTTTAAGTACAAATAATATTCAATACGGTTCTCATATTTTTGTTAAACCAGGTGATAAGTTGAAGAAAGGTGATGTTGTATCACAATGGGATCCTTATAATGGTGTAATTATTTCAGAATTTGCTGGTAAAGTAAGATATGAAAACATTGAACAGGGTATTACTTATCAAGTAGAGATTGATGAACAAACAGGTTTCCAAGAGAAAGTAATTTCTGAATCTAGAAATAAGAAATTAATACCAACGTTATTAATTGAAGATTCTAAAGGAGAAACTATCCGTTCTTATAACTTACCTGTTGGAGCTCACATTATGATTGATGATGGTGATAAAATTGAAATCGGTAAGATTTTAGTTAAGATACCTCGTAAATCAGCTAAGGCTGGTGATATTACTGGTGGTCTTCCTCGTGTAACTGAATTATTTGAAGCACGTAACCCTTCTAATCCAGCTGTTGTAAGTGCGATTGATGGTGTGGTTTCATTTGGTAAAATTAAACGTGGTAACCGTGAAATTATTATCGAATCTAAGCAAGGTGATATTAGAAAATACTTAGTTAAATTATCTAATCAGATTCTTGTACAAGAGAATGATTACGTTAAGGCTGGTATGCCATTATCTGATGGTTCAATTACACCTAATGATATCCTTAATATAAAAGGCCCTTCAGCGGTACAACAATACTTAGTGAACGAAGTTCAAGAAGTATATCGTTTACAAGGTGTAAAAATTAATGATAAGCACTTCGAAGTTGTAGTAAGACAAATGATGCGTAAAGTTAGAATCATTGATTCTGGTGATACAATATTCTTAGAAAATCAATTAGTTCATAAATCAGATTTCATTGAAGAAAACGATAAGATTTTCGGAATGAAAGTGGTAGAAGATGCTGGTGATTCTCAGAATTTAAAATCAGGTCAAATTGTAACGGTTAGAGATTTAAGAGACGAAAACTCTAGTTTACGAAGAGAAGATAAGAATCTTGTAACGGCAAGAGATGCTAGTCCTGCGACTGCAACTCCAATATTACAAGGTATTACTAGAGCATCATTACAAACTAAGTCGTTTATTTCTGCAGCTTCCTTCCAGGAAACTACAAAGGTACTTAACGAAGCGGCTGTAAATGGAAAAGTAGATTCTCTTGAAGGACTTAAAGAAAATGTAATTGTTGGTCATAGAATACCAGCAGGAACAGGTGTTAGAGAGTACGAAAACATCATAGTAGGTTCTAAACAAGAATTTAACGAAATGATGAAGGCTAAAGAAGAGATGAATTTTAATTAATTCTATTTTCTTTAATAAATTAAAGTAGTAAAAGCCTTCTTGTATTTATACATGAAGGCTTTTTTAATTCATATATTTATTGCGATTTCCAACTAATGGGACGTGATATTAAAACAATTAATAATGGTAGACGAAAAAAATAATCCAAAGAAAGGTCAAATTAATATAGAGTTAGACGAAAAAGTGGCAGAAGGTATTTATTCTAATTTAGCAATCATTAATCATTCTGTTTCAGAGTTTGTAGTTGATTTTGTTAGTATAATGCCAGGAACGCCTAAAAGCAAAGTAAAGTCTAGAATTATTTTAACGCCTCAGCATGCTAAACGTTTATTAAAAGCATTAGCAGATAATGTTTCTCGTTTTGAAAAAGCACATGGTGAAATTAAAGATTATGAACAGCCTCCAATTCCTTTAAATTTTGGACCAACTGGTCAAGCTTAATAAATATTTATTAATAATTAAAATCAATAGATATGTTTATTTTTATTGATTTTTTATATTAAAAATGAATCATTTAAATATGTGTTTAAGGATGATTTAAATTAATTCCTACAAAGAGTATGGTTTTAGATTTATTTGTTCTTAAAAGTTATTAAAATTAATATTTTTGTTTTTTAAGTCTTTATGGTATAAAAAAACCTTTGAATATATATTCAAAGGTTTTTTTATTTAGTCAATTAATATATTAAGCAACTTCTTTTTGATTTTGATGATATTGTAATGCACCTGAAGGACATTTTTTAATCTGGTTAATAATATCATCAGTTTGTGCTCCTTCTAAATCAATCCAAGGAATTACCGAACTTCTAAATACGCTTGAAAGTTGTCTAGCACATAATTGTGCATTTACACAACATCTTGGTTTGTAAGTAACCGTGATTTCAGCATTGCTGAAAACGTTTTCGTTTGTTTCCATAATAAGTAGATTAGTTTGGGGTTAATCTTATTCTTAATTTGATAATTAACAGTTAACAATATATCGATTAAATACCAAATATACCGTTTACGTGTTCTTTTTTTATGTCTTTTTCGATGAAATGCAACTTTTTTATTCGAATTCTGAAGTCATATGGAAAGTTATGCTTGGGTATTTTTGTTGCGACATTTGTAATGAAAACATAGAATCTGCTAAAAACACCAATTGATTTTGCTTATCTCTAGCTAAATAACGTTGTTTTACTCTCACAAATTCTTTATATTCTTCGCTTTTTTCATTGTCTGTTTTTATCCAACAAGCTTTATGAACATTTAGATTTTCGTATGTACATTTTGCACCATATTCATGTTCTAATCTATATTGAATAACTTCATATTGTAAGGCTCCAACGGTTCCAATTACTTTTCGTCCATTATAATCTAATGTAAATAACTGCGCAACACCTTCATCCATTAATTGATCAATTCCTTTATAAAGTTGCTTCGCTTTCATTGGGTCAGCGTTGTTAATATATCTAAAATGTTCTGGAGAAAAACTCGGAACACCTTTGTAATTAAGAATTTCACCCTCAGTTAAGGTGTCACCAATTTTAAAGCTTCCAGTATCTTGTAACCCCACTATATCGCCTGGATATGATATATCTACAATTTCTTTTTTTTCTGCAAAAAAGGCATTCGGACTAGAAAATTTTAGTTTTTTCTTATTTCTAACATGAAGATAAGCTGTATTACGTTTAAATTCACCAGAAACTATTTTAACAAAAGCTAGGCGGTTGCGATGATTAGGGTCCATGTTAGCATGAATTTTAAATACAAAACCACTAAATTGATTTTCATCGGGTTTTACTAGACGTTCTTCACTTTGTTTAGGTCTTGGTTTTGGTGCAATATCTACAAAACAATCTAATAATTCTCTAACACCAAAGTTGTTTAATGCAGAACCAAAAAACACAGGTTGTTGGTGCCCATTTAAATAGTTTTCTTTATTAAATTCAGGATATATACCTTGAACTAATTCAATCTCTTCTCTAAGGGTATCTGCTGCTTTTGCACCTACAAGTTTATTTAATTCAGGTGATGATAAATCAGATACTTTAATGGTCTCTTCAATATCCTTCCTGCTGTCTCCAGAGAATAGGTTGATGTTTTTCTCCCAAATATTATAGATACCTTTAAAATCGTATCCCATACCAATTGGGAAACTTAAAGGCACAACTTTTAAACCTAATTTTTGTTCAATTTCATCCAAAAGGTCAAAAGCATCTTTACCTTCTCTATCCATTTTATTAATAAAAACGATTATAGGTATATTTCGCATTCTACAAACTTCAACCAATTTCTCAGTTTGTTCCTCTACACCTTTAGCTACATCTATAACAACAATAACGCTATCTACTGCTGTTAATGTTCTAAATGTATCTTCTGCGAAATCTTTATGACCTGGCGTATCAAGAATGTTAATTTTAATGCCATTATACTCAAAAGCTAAAACAGAAGTTGCGACAGAGATACCACGTTGTCGTTCTATTTCCATAAAGTCACTAGTAGCTCCTTTCTTTATTTTGTTACTTTTTACAGCACCAGCTTCTTGTATTGCACCACCAAATAGAAGTAGTTTCTCTGTAAGTGTAGTCTTACCAGCATCGGGATGCGAGATAATTCCGAAGGTACGTCGTCTGTTTATTTCTTTTAAAAAGCTCATTGTTTTTTATTAAATAGGAGTGCAAATATAATTGTATTAATGTATTTATTTATAGAATGAAATACCAAATGAATGTTTAATTATATATTGATGTAAAAGGTGTTAGTATTTTTGTTAATTTTACGCTCGCAAAATTGTGAGATTTTTTTTTGAAGTTGATTAATAGTAAATCCCTTCGCATAAAGTTAACTTATTATGTATTAAGTGTGACTTATAGACATCCTAACGTGTCTTAACTATAATTATATGTTATAAAAACGTATAGAAATATCTTACAATAATTTTTTGTTTTCATTTGATCCAATATATTTGCCGCTTTTAGCGGTGACGTTAGTACATTTTATTTAAATACATTGAATTATACATCAACTATATAAAAATATGAAAATTTCTACTCGATTCTTTAATCTCCATATGTTACTTGGACTAACTTTCATTTTTTTTAGTATTAAATCATTCGGGCAACCTGGCAAAGATGGAAATCTGGTCGTTACTACGGCAAATACAGTTTTAAATTCTTACAGCGGTGTTGTTACTGATATAAATGCCGGTGATGATACTATTGCAGTATTTAATGTTGCTTCTGATTTTGGAAGCTTAGTGGCTGGTGATCTTATCATGATTTATCAGGCTCAAGGTGCATCAATTAATACTACCAATACTATCAGTTATGGAGAAATTATTTCTTATAACAGTGCGGGTTTATATGAATTTGCTTATGTAACTAGTGTAAGCGGAAATATGATTAACTTAGGCTGTGGGGTAACGCATTCATATACGGTAGCTGGCAGAACTCAGGTTGTTAAAATACCTCAGTATAATAATTTAACAATTAATGCTGGAGGTTCGGTGACGGCATCACCTTGGGAAGATTATGCAGGAGGAAGAAGAGGTGGATTAGTAATTATTGATGCAGTTAATGTTACAGTTGAAGGTGCTATTGATGCATCTGGATTAGGATTTAGAGGAGGTTTAAGAGAAAATTCTACATCAGGTGCTAGCACGACGATTTACAATGATTTTGTGACTGTATCAGCAAATTTAAGTGCTGAAAAAGGAGAAAGTATTGCTGGTTATGGTAACGAATATGATGGATTAGGAGGTCGTTATGGTAGAGGTGCTCCTGCCAATGGTGGTGGTGGTGGTAATGCCCACAATTCTGGAGGAGGAGGAGGAGCCAATGGTAATAATGGTGTTGTTTGGTTAAATGGTAATGGAAACATGTGTTCTACATGTACAGGTGCAGGCGCATGGACATTAGATCCAGATTATATAACAAATGGTAATGCTTTAACAGAGTCATCAGGCGGAGGACGAGGCGGATATTCATATAGTTCAAGTAATCAAGATGCCTTGACAGTTCCACCTAGTGATAATGCATGGGCTGGTGACAGAAGAGATAATGTAGGAGGTCTTGGTGGACGTTCTTTAGTTGCAAATGAAGCAAATAGAATCTTTTTTGGTGGAGGAGGTGGTGCTGGTGATAGTAATAATAGCGCGAATCAAAATGCTGCTAACGGTGCAGGTATTATCCTAATACGTTCTAATCAAATTAATGGAACTGGTAATATTATTGCTAATGGGCAAGATGGTTCTAATACAATAGCAGGTCATAACGACGCACCAAGTGGTGCCGGTGCAGGAGGTAGTATTATCTTAAAATCAGTAGTAATTGCAAATACAATTACTCTAAATGCAAATGGTGGTATTGGTGGTAATCAGCTAATTACTGGTAACGAAGCTGAAGGTCCTGGTGGTGGAGGTTCTGGTGGTTTTGTTGCAATTACAGCTGGATCGCCATCAATCAGTATAAATGGAGGAACAAGTGGTATAACAGGAAGTGCTTCTTTAACTGAATTCCCAGTTAATGGTGCTACAGATGGGGCTCCTGGAGAAGTTTTTACTTCAGCAACGAATCCATCTATAGTGTGTATAGATGCAGTTGATAATGATTTTAGCTTAGCTGCCATTGATAATACTACTGGTGGGAATACGGCAACAGTTTATAACAATGATACTTTATTTGGTGTACCATTTGCAGATGGAGATGTAACTCCATCTATAATTGATAATGATGGTATAGTTGGTTTAGTAATAAATAGTGATGGAACATTAACTGTACCAGCAAGTACTCCTACCGGGACTTATACGGTAGAATATCAGATATGTGAGACTGCTGATCTTTCAAATTGTGATACTGCTTTTGTAACTATAGTAGTTAATTCGGGAAATATTGATGCAGTAGATAACGATTTTTCAGCAACTACAATTAGCGATTCTACTGGTGGTAATACAGCTTCCGTATATCCTAATGATACATTAAATAGTGCAGCATTTGCTAATACGGATGTTATACCAGGTATAACTGATGATGATGGTTTAATAGGTGTTACCATAAATTCAGATGGAACACTTACGGTTCCGGCAAATACTCCGAATGGGACTTATGATGTTGAGTATGAGATTTGTGAAGCAGCAGCTCCTACAAATTGTGATGTGGCAATTGCTACAATAGTGGTATTTGATTCATTAATCTCTAACGATGACGATTTTAGCGCCACAACAATTAATGATTTTACAGGTGGTACTACAACTACAGTCTATGTTAACGATACTTTAAATGGTGTTACAGTTACAGCTTCAGATGTAACTCCAGCTATTGACAACGATGGTGGACTTACAGGTGTAACTATAAATGCAGATGGTACAATTGATGTGCCTGCAGGTTCAACATCTGGAACATATACAGTTACTTACGAAATATGTGAAACTGCTAATCTTTTAAATTGTACAACTTCTGATGTAATAATAGTTGTAGCAGATTCTATTATAGCTAATGATGATGATTTCTCATCTAATACTTCAGCTGCTGGTACTGTGACTTCAGATAGTGTTTATGATAATGATACTTTAAATGGAGCAACAGTTGCGACAGGTGATGTAGATGTTTCGATAACAGCTGATGGCGGTTTAACAGGAGTAACTATTAATGCAGATGGAACTTTAAATATTCCATCCGGTGCCACACCAGGAACATACACACTTACATATGAAATTTGTCAATCAGGAATATCTAATTGTGATACAGCAAATGTTATTATTGTTGTTGAAGTAGACACAGATGGTGATGGTGTAGTAGATAGTGCAGATTTAGATGATGACAATGATGGTATTTCGGATATAGATGAAGAAGCGTTATGTGCGGGTTCTGTTCAATACGAATTCTATGATTCAGCGCCTTCAGGAAGTACTGTTGATAATATTCCAACGGATACAAGCTTGGCGTTGTCGACAGGAATTATCTCTGATTTTGATACTGTTGCTTTACAAAATATATTAGATTCGGGTGATACAACTAATTATAGTATAAGATTCACAGGAAATATAAATGTAACGACAGCTGGATTATATACGTTCTATACAAGTTCAGATGATGGTTCAAAATTATTTATTGATGGTACTGAAATTGTTGATAATGATGGTGGTCATGGAACACAAACAAGAACTGGAACAACTACTTTAGCAGTAGGTTTGCACCAAATTATTATAGAATATTTCCAAGGCGGTGGTGGTAGAAGTTTTACTACTGAATATCAGGGACCAGGAGTCGCAAGGCAATTCATACCTTTTGCAAGTTTATCTTGTCAACTAGATACAGATGGTGATGGTATTCCAAATCAATTAGATTTGGATTCAGATAATGATGGTATTTATGATGTAGTAGAAAGTGGAGGTACCGAAAGCGCTTCTAATATAGGACAAGCAGATGGTGCTGTAGGATCTACGACAACGACTAATGGTATACCCTCTTCGGCAGGAATAGGTAATGGAGCAATAGAAACTACATTAGGTACTCCAGATTATTTAAATTTAGATAGTGATGGAGATGGTTGTAGCGATGCAAACGAAGCTTATGATGCTGTGGTTGATGGCAATGATGGTGGTCAATTTGGAATGACAGATCCTTCAACAGTAGATATGTCAAATGGTTTAGTGACCGAAACAGGTGTAGATTATTCTTTAGGTACAAATGGATTTGTAACTGATGGTAATTTTAATCTAAGTGTATGTTATGTTGATCCGTGTGATGCCTTGGCATCAGGTAATACAGATGCGGATGGCGATAATGTCAGCGATTCTTGTGATTTAGATGATGACAATGATGGTATTTTAGATTCTTTTGAATGTCCAGCTACAGATAGTGGATTAGATGGTTCAATCTCAGGTCTAACATTTGATGTTACGACAAATAATCAAAATTCTAATACTGAAGCACATGTTTTAAATAGTATTACAATTTCTGGGATAGAATATTCCGATTTTGTTGTGCCTAGTAGATATTCAAATACTTTTTCTGGCGTAACAGATGCAGGTATGATATATATTACTGAAAATAATGTTGGGCAAGAGGCTAATTTATTTTCTGATACCAATACTGTTTTTAATGCGGCGGCATTATCCGCTTTTCAAGATAGAAATCTAAATCATTTTCAAGTATTAGATAATAAGGATTATAGATTAGACGCATATAGTTTAAATTACAGCACTCCTGTTTTAGCGACTGATGGAATGTTTATTGCTATAACTGAAAGAAATGGAAATAACCAAATTGATTTAGAGGCATTTGATAGTGCTGGTAATTCACTAGGAACCATTTTTGTAGATATTTCAGATTATATAGATACAGGTTATAATCAACTAACTACACCTAATCAAAATGTAAATATTGCTGTTTTTCCTTTAGATGATTTAGCAATTGTTGGTTCAGAAATAATAACATTGAGAGTGTCTTTTCCAGGAGGTGCAAGTGATGGGCCAGATGGAAAAGTTTTTATTTTTGGTAATGTCAATTCTGCTTGTGATAGTGATAGAGATGGTGTGCCAAATCAATATGATTTGGATTCTGATAACGATGGTATATACGATGTAGATGAGGCAGGTAATGGTGGTTTAGATTCTGATAATAATGGAATTATAGATGTCAATGATACTGGGTTTAATGATAGTAATGGAAATGGTACGGATGATACAGCAGAAGGAACTACTCCAATCGATACATTAAATGATTCAATTTATGACTTTTTAAATACCGATAGTGATGGTGATTCTTGCCCTGATGCTAATGAGGCGTATTCTAGTAATACAGCGGCAGGATCTGATAACGGACAATTTGGAGAGCCAGATGGGGCTACTATAAATCCACTTAACGGCTTAGTTATTGAGGTTGGTGTTGACTATAGTTTAGGAACTAATGCATTTGTAGTTGATGAAGATTATACATTGAGTGTTTGTTATGTAAATCCTTGTAATGCTTTAGATTCGGGTAATACTGATAGTGATGGCGATGGAATAACAAATCTTTGTGATGCTGATGATGATAATGACGGTATTTTAGATATCGTAGAATGTCCTGCTACAGATAGTGGCGTTGATGGTGCAATAGCGACGTTGGCCTATGATATAACAACGAACAATCAAAATTCGCCTACAGAAGCGCATGTATTAAATAGTATTACAATATCTGGAGTAGAGTATTCAGATTTTGTAATACCAGATAGTTTTAACCATAATTTTTATGGAGTTACTTCCGCTAGTCAAGTTTATATATCTGAAAATAATATTGGTGAAACAGCTAATTTAAATTCTGATTTTGATGCTGTTTACAATACGGCTGCTTTAAGTGCTTTTCAAGACAGAAACTTAAATCATTCTCAGTTTTTAAATAATAAAAATTTCAATTCTGATTTTTATGATATCGGGTATAATACGCCTATAATCTCAACAGATGGTATGTTTATAGCATTAACAGAGAGAGCAGGTAATAATTCTTTAGAGGTTGAAGCTTTTGATATTAATGGTAATTCTTTAGGTGTAATTTTTGTGCCAATAGCAGATTACGTAGATACAGGTTATGTACAATTAACATCTCCTACTCAAAATGTAAATATCGCAGTCTATCCTTTGGATGATTTGGCACCAGTAGGATCTGAAATAGTAAAATTAAGAATCTCATTAGATGCGGGTAATACAAGTGATGGGCCAGATGGAAAAGTGTTTATTTTTGGAAATGTTAACTCAGCTTGTGATAGTGATGGAGACGGTGTACCTAATCAATTGGATTTAGATTCTGATAACGATGGAATTTATGATGTAGATGAAGCTGGTAATGGTAATTTAGATTCAGATAACGATGGTGATATAGATAATGATGATGTAGGATTTAATGATGGTGATGGTAATGGTGCTGATGATACGGCTGAAGCAACCACACCAATTGACACATTAAATGATGGTAGTTATGATTATCAAAATACTGATAGTGATGGTGACGGGTGTAGTGATGCTAACGAAGCGTATAGCAATGCAAATGCTGATGGAGGTGATGGAGGTCAATTCGGTGCTGTCGATCCTGCAACAGTAAATCTAGCAAATGGTTTAGTAATAGAAACAGGTGTAGATTATAGTTTAGGTACAAACTCAGCTGTAGTAGATGAAAATGATGCATCCTCGTGTTCTATTGAATTAACAGTTACTAAAACTACAGATGGAGTTATTACACCTGCAGGAGTAACAGGTTTATTAGGTGATACTATAGATTATACGATTACAGTAAGTAATACAGGAAATACAATTATTAGTAACATTGAAGTTACTGATGCAGATGTAACATTCTTATCTGGGACTAATCCAATAACTAGTTTAGCACCAGGAGTAAGTGTAACAGTCACGGTAGAGCAGACGATAAGTCAATCAGATTTAGATGCCGGCTTTAT
>NZ_CANLYI010000011.1 GCF_947495255.1 uncultured Winogradskyella sp. | reverse complement strand
TTTTCTCAGGTTCGGTCTATTTTTGCTAAATTAGTTGCTTAAACCACGCAACTAAACCATACACGCTCACGTTGTGCCTAATTTAAAAAAACGCCCGAACTAACTATGATGTCTAATATTTCGAAAGCGGAATTAAAGGAAATAAAGCGGAATCTTCCAGATTATAAAAAGATAATTGAACAAGAAGACTCATTCATTGAAAACGGAAAATATAAAAGGATTTTTATTAGTGTTTTTGACCATTGGCTAACAAATGAAGAGGCGAGTGAAATGATTTTTGTCGACGAAAATTTAGACGAATTAAAAGCACGCAGAAATAAATTCAAGATGGTTGCAGAGGAATTGTATAAAACAACTGATATTTATTTTTGGAAATATAAACGGAATTATCGAATGGTTTTGAAAAAACCACTGAATTATGATGACGTTTTAAGGAAATGTGATTTTGATAATTTATGGTCACAAAGCGGAAAAAGATACAGCTTGATTTTACCAGAGTTTTCCGCGATTTATAGCGAAGAATGGGATTGGACTAACATTATTTGGTATACTGACGAGAAAAAAATAGTTCCGATTTTGAAAATTGCCGAAAATGCTGGATTGAATATTCTGAAATAAAAAACTAGGCACAACAACGTGTATAATTAATTGCTTGGGAGCTGTTAAAGTTAACTCGAGGATTTCTGCTGAAATCCCTTTGCTTATCCCCTTTTTATTATCTTAGTCCGTCAAGCAACTAATCATACACGAAACCGTTGTGTGTAATTTGAGAAAACCGAATGCAAAGAACAGAAATCATAAATAAAGAGAAACTTTTTGAGCTGATTGAATTTATTCTATCGGATTCAAAAACTGAACTTTATGAATCATATTCTGAAATGGAAAACGAATTAGTTCGGATAAGTAATTTCTCAGAATTTAAAGACTATTTCGAACATTCGACTACTGAAAAGAAAAGGCAATTAGGATTTGGGATTTATAATCCTGAAAGTAAAGGCAAGTTCACTATAACAAAATTAAAACTCGACCCGAAATACTGCAACGGAAAAACCTACCGAAACCGAATTGATGGTTGGGGAATAATATACGTTCATCTGAATTTACTAAATACCGAAAACGAAATTGAATGCCGAATTTCTGTGAACTCAAGAAAAAGAGCTGAAAATTGGAAAAGCACTAATCCTGAATTTGGAAATCCTGAATTGTGGGATTGGAAAATAATAGAAAGTAACGCAAAGAAAATAATAAAACAATTAAAAAAATACACACAACACAGTATATAAAAAATTGCTGGTGTTGTGCTTAATCAAAGGTCGTTGCTTGTTTTGTTACGTCTGATTTTCCTTCGGAAAATCCTCGCACACAAAACCGCAACTTCTCATATACTAACACGTTAGCCACAATATGACGAAAACCCAAATCAGAAATATAATAACAAAGATTCATTTCTACCTTTTGGGATTTGCTTTACTGAATTTCACGCTGAAAAGCACGATTGAAATAAGTCTGAATTATAGACTTGCTTATATTATAAACCTATTAGTTTATGGAAGTGGAATTATTCTCTTTTTCTGGAATTTAAAGCCATTTAAGAAAATTGGATTTTACTTTAGTTTTTATGCAATTACGCCAATTCTGACTTTATTATTCTGGTTATTTGGTGGAATATTTTTCGGAATTATAACCTCAATAGTTCTTTATCCTATTCAACCGAATGATATCGAATATAAGAAAGATAATTTTGTGATTTATCAAGAAAATCAAGGCTTTCTTGGAATGTGTTGTCCTTATAAAATTACGGAAAAGCAATTTCTAATACTTGAAAGGAAAATTAAAGAAATAGATTTAAACAATGAAATCGAATTTTATGATAATTCAATATATACAAAAAACGGAAAAACGGAATTGAAAATTAAATTTGAGGGATATCAATTTTTAGAAAGAAATTTGCCCGAAAAAGACACAATAATTTTAATCAAAAAAGAATAAAATACTGTGGCTAACACCGTATATAATTTATTGCTAGTTCTAGCCTACTTACGAAAATCCTCGCGGATTTTCTATTCGGTTTTTATTTGCTAAATTAGGTGCTTAAACCACGCAACAAACCATATACAACAACGTTGGCAATAATTAAATCGAGGAACAGATAATATGAATCCTGCAGTAATTTTAGCAATAGTTTTAAACGGACTGATTTTTATAATCTATCTGATTTTAAAAAATAATGGAGAAAAAGGAAATCTGTTTAACGGAGCAATTTTTAATAATCCGATTAAACTTTTCCAACTTGCAAACCGAACTGAAAACAAAGGAATAAAATTCACTTATTTTTTATTAGTTTTTGCTGTTCCAGTTTTGACAATTCTGTTCGGATTTACAGCATTTAATCAAATCTCTGAATTTGGAAAACGAGATGAATGTAAATATGAAGAATACTTTGCGAATCGTGAATGGAACGGAAAAATAATTGAAAAATATCTCGACAAAGAAAATCACGCATATCCAACTTTAAAAATAAAAAATGAAAACGGAATTTATATAATTCAAGATGGAATTTTATCCGAATTTAATAATTTTGAATTAATTAAAACCGGAGATTCTATTTCGAAAATGAAAGGAGAATTAATAATTCATTTATATAAAGCAAGTGGGAAAAGTGAATTGAAAACTAAAATTAATTGTGAAAAATAAAAAACTATTGCCAACACCGTATATAATTTATTGCTGGCTTCGTGCTTACTTGCGAAAGTCCTCTCGGACTTTCTTTGTCCGTAATTATTTACTAAATTAGTTGCTTGAAACACGCAACAAACCATATACAAACACGTTAGCAATAATTACCACTCATACTATAAACAGAAATTAAAATGCCTGCATACGCAATACTAGACTTAAAAATATTTGACAAAGAGAAGTTACAAGAATATAAAAACGTAGCGCCTGAAATCATAAAAAAATATAAAGGAAAAATAATCGTTCGCGGTGGTGAAACTAATACGGTAGAAGGAAATTGGAATCCAAAAAGAGTTGTGATAATTGAATTCCCGACTTTTGAAATAGCAAATGACTGGTGGAATTCGGAAGAATATAAAAAAGCGACTGAATTGAGGAAAAAAGGAGCGGAAACAAATGTTATAATTATAGACGGAATTTAAAAAAACTATTGCTAACACAGTATATAAAAAATTGCTATTTTGTGCTTAACCAATGTGAGTTGCTTTGTTTGCTAGCTTCTGATTTTCCTTCGGAAAATCCTCGCACACAAACACGCAACATTTCATATACATAACCGTTACCCAACATTTGAAAACGTCATACGAACTAACATATAAACCATTGATTAAAATTCTTATTTGGTTAGGAATTTTTCTTGTTGTGATAATATTTTTCGGAGACTTTTTATATGAATTAAAGTATGGAAGAAGTTTGAAAAATTCAAATAGTTTATATGTTACTGGAATTCCTTTTACAATTCTTTTATTACTTCCGAGTTTTTTAATAACGACATTCTACTTAAAGGAAAACTATAAGACTAACTTCACTGTTGACAAAAAGAAAAACATTATAGAAATTAAATCTGGAAAAGATTTAAAAACTTATAGTTTAGACCAAATTGAAAGTTCTATTTATAACAGACAATCTTATCAAAAAGATTTCTTTTGGGACACTTTTTCCTGTTACGCAGATTTAGGTTATTTAGACTTGACTTTTAAAAATAACGACAGATACTTCTTAAGTTGTTTCTTAATTGATATTACGAAAGAGCCGATTTTTGAAAATAGCAAAATAAAATACTCTTTTTTGCCTTTTATAGACAGAACAGACCCAAAACTGATAAAGGAAAAAGCCGAAAAACAAACAACAAAACGAATTGAAAAACTGAAAATAAATTATAGTGCTAAAACAGCAACTGAATTGAATGAAATGCTAAATAATGAATCAAAATATCAAAAAGAAGCGATAATAGCAATTAAAGAAATTCTGAAAAATAAAAACGTCGGGTAACACCGTGTATATTTAATTGCTTTATTCTTCTCTACTTGCGAATATTCCTGCGGAATATTCACGGGTTCGTAAAAGTTTACTAATTTAGTTGCTTAACCACGCAACTAACCATACACAACAACGTTGCCAAAAACTGTTCTCACTCAATTGCTGAAAAAAGGAATTTGTGATTTAAAGTTCTAAAATTTAAGGAAAAAATAAAGAAATGCTAGAATGTGGAACACTCTCTCGCTCGTGAAAATTTGTAAAATTGGGAAAATTTAGAAATTTAAAAAAGAAAATTTTATTACTCAAACTCTAAAAACAAAAATGCGGAATTCTTACTCGAAATCTGAATTTAGCAAGTTTGCGGAATTGAGCAAAATATGAAAAATCAGAATTGCGGAATTTACTCAAACTCTGAATTAAAAATTAGCGAAAAAATCACTCAAATGGTGAATTCAGAAAAATGGAAAAATGAATAACAAGAAATTATAAAAAATAAAAAACAGCTATTTGGCAACACCGTATAAAATTAATTGCTGGTTTTAGCCTATTTACGAAAGTCCTCGCGGACTTTCTATCTGTGATTTATTTGCTAACTTTAGTGCTTAAATCACGCAACTAATCTTATACAAATACGTTACCTGCAATTTGAAGAAACCGATACACAAATCGAAATATAAGAATATTAAAAGTACACTTTTGACTTCACTTTTTTGTGTCTTAATAGTCTTTTTTGCAATATATATAATTACAAATCTGAATAAAATTACAATCGGAACTTTAAGTATAGCAATCGGAATTTTAAGTTTTGTGCTCATTGGAAGAAAAATAATTGTACGACATATAATAAGAGAGGATTTTAATATAACAGTGGAATACCTTTTACGTCCGAATTATAAACAGAACTATACAAAAACTGATATAAAAAATGTTATTTTTAAAACGATTGACTACGGACGATATGGCCTGTATGAAAAAGGAATAATAATATTCAAAAATCAAAAAAATCACCATATAGATTATTTGACTTATGATATTGAAGATGTGCCTAAATGGTTTTGGTCAAATTTTAATTATCCTAATGAATTGAATAAAAACAGCAGGTAACACCGTGTATATTTAATTGCTTCATTGAGCTTACTTGCGAAAATTCCTGCGGAATTTTCTCGGGTTCGTAAATGTTTGTTAACTTAGTTGCTTAACCACGCAACTAACCATACACAAACACGTTGTGCATAATATAAACCTACTGCTATGAAGAAAAATTTGATTTACATTTTGACCTTTTTTTCGCTTCTAATTATGAGCTGTGAAGAAGACCCAATTCCTGCTGATATTGAAACTCTAATATTTGGAAAAATTTATGATTCAACTAATGATATTCCAATAGTAAATGAGAAAGTAAAATTAGCGGAATATAGCACGCAAGGAACATTTGCTGGAACGAATTACATATTTAAAGGATTTATAGATTCAACTACGACCGACATAAATGGAGATTATAATTTACCATTTAGTACGACTGGAAATGGAAATAAATATCAAATTCAACTTGACTTTAATGAACAAGTACATATACCTAACTTGGTCGAATTTATTCAAGACGAAAGTATTGGAAACCAAGAAGAACTGAATTTTGAGGGTTTGAAACTTTATCCTGTAGACTTGAAAGTAATAATTACAGACGAAATAACTCAAGAAATAGATGTCTACAAACAATTTCCAGAAAGATTAATTGACCCAATACCACCTTCGACACAAAATTCATTAAGACGAATTTGGATTGACAAAAATGTGGTTAACGAAATTACTTTTCAAATTGGAACTTCAAGTCCTTTTTTAAGTCATATCATTGAAATTCCAATTAATGATACGACGGAACTTTATGAATATGAAATAGAGATAAATTCTGCTGACTTCCAATAAATACTATGCACAACACCGTATATAATTTATTGCTGGCTTCTTGCTTACTTGCGAAAGTCCTCACGGACTTTCTTGGTCAATAATTATTTACTAAATTAGTTGCTTGAAACACGCAACAAACCATATACAACAACGTTGTGCGTAATTTGTCCAAATCCCGAAATTCAATGTATAAACACCTAACTTTAGTCTTGTTTGCTTTAATATTATTCAGCTGTCAGAATAATTCTTTTGACTATAAAGTAATACAATATAAAGGAACTGACAGCTTAAATGCCAATGAAACGAAAGAAGTTAAATTTAACGAAATTGGATTAGTGAAATCAGAAATATATAGAGGTTATAAAACTGACGTTGCAAATGGTACTTCTGATGTTAACACAACTTACTTGTACAATGACACTCTTTTAATTGAAACTCTAAATCATTATCCAAATAACCCAAAAGGAATTTGTTGTGATAGTTCAAAAACAGAATTTTTTTACAACTCAATTAAACAATTAGAAAAAAGAAAACATTACAACTATCAAAAAAGACTTAAAAAAAATATTGAATTCAAAGATGTAATTACATCTGAGGATTATGAACCCGAACCGACTTGGAAATTAAGTGCTGAATTAGAATTTAAATACAATGACAAAGGTCAAAAAACTGAACGTCATTCACCAATAATCCATTGGGATTCACAAAATAGATTCTTGTGGGAATACTATGATGACGGAAAGATTAAACAAGAAAAATCTTTAGACCATAATAGGATTATTTGGATTAAGGATTATGAGTATAACGATAATGGGTATCATTATACATTGACATGGTATGACTATCATGGTAAACCAAAAAAAACAATGTCTGAATATTTTGGTAGATTATACGAGTTTTTAGTTGATTCAAACGGAAATGAAATAGAGGAAAAAGTCACGAATGGAAATGGAAATGTTATTTCAAGAAAAATAACAGAATATAACAAGAATGGAAAAATCAAAAAAACCGTTGTTTTAGATAAAAATAATATTCCGAGTATGACTCACATTTATCAATATAAATAAAAACTACGCACAACACCGTGTATAATTAATTGCTTTTTAAGTGCTTACTTGCGAAAATTCCTGCGGAATTTTCTCGGGTTCCTAAAAGTTTGCTAACTTAGTTACTTAATCACGCAACTAACCATACACAAACACGTTGTGCGTCATTTGAGAAAAACTGTGAGATACAAGAAAATCAGAGGTTTAAAAAGAAAGGTTTCTAATATTCAGAATTGGATAAATGGATATTCGGAATTGAATATTCAACATCTGACTGAACACAAATATGAATACGCAAAAGTATATGTTGACCCTTGGGACAATTTGACTTTGACAGACAGCCAGATTCCTGAACCAAAAGGAAAAGCGAAAAAAGATATTCTAAATGGGCTTGAAAAAATCTATGACAGTTGGAAAACTGAATTAGAAAAACGAAACAAACCGTATTATTTAAAAATATGGCTTTACGAGCCAAGGATTTCAAAATCTCAAGTGGTCTGTGCAATTGACGACAAAATTGAGTATTATGAAAACATATTTGAAAAAGCAGATTTTAAGCAAAATAGCTCATCATTTACTAATCAATTGAGTTCTGATTTTAATTGGCAACCCAAAGCTGACGAAGAGCCTTATTGGAAAAGTGATTTGCTTTGGCCAATTGACCAATACGAACGAATTGAAGACAGTTATTCGGACAGAAGACTTTTGACCAAATTGGAAAAAGGGAATTATAAAAATAAGGAAATTGACAGCCCAAACGGAAATAAAGACACGATTTATTTCTTGCCAAAAGGTAAAATTTGGGTTGGAGAAAAATAAAAACGAACGCACAACAATGTATAAAAATAATTGCGGTTTAGTGCTTAATCAAAGGTCGTTGCGTATTTGCTACGTCTGAATTTCCTTCGGAAATTCCTCGCACGCAAACCCGCAACTATTCTTATACGAGACCGTTGTAACACATTTTGAGAAACCTGTTAACTTACATATTGACTTTTGCGATTTGTTTCGGATGTTCTGAAAAAAATACAGAATGGAACTCTGAAAAAAACGCAACAATATTCTTTGGCTCAGAACCGAAAAATGAAAAATTCACTCTGACTTTTAATAAAACTGATAAATCTCTGAATTATAAGTACGTTAATCAAATTGACACATCAAAAACGATATCAATAAGAAAAAGCACAGATTCAGATTCTTTTCTTTTCGGATTTGAAAAATTTAAAAAGACTAATAAAGAACCTTTTAGAAATAAAAAATTTAACGGTTTAGAATTTGACTATTACGATTTGGAAAATCCTGTAACTGACGGAACTGGACCAATATTATTTAATTCAAAATATGGAATTCTTGCAATAAATAATGTTTTTGGACCAACTATTATATTTCTTGATAAAAAAGATAATATTCTAACGGAACAAATAATTGACAAACTGAATGAGTAATTCATAATTAAAGAAGATGACAGAATTTATAATTATATTGATTTTAATATTACTCTTTGGAGCGTTTTTGTATTGGGCATACTTACCTGATTATAAAAGAAATCCGAAAGAATTTTGGCGAACATTAATCGGAATGCCAATTGGAATGTTAATTGGCGGAATTGGATTTACAGATTTGAATGAAAAAATAAAAAATTGGGCTTTAAAAAAAAACAAAAAAAATGATACCGGAAAATAAAAACGTGTTACAACAACGTGTATAATTCATTGCTGGTTATAGCCTACTTACGAAAGTCCTCACGGACTTTCTATCTGTGATTTATTTGCTAACTTTAATGCTTAAACCACGCAACGAAATCATACACAAGACCGTTGTAAAACATTTGAGGAAAAAATGGAAAGTCTATTTAAAAAATTAAAGTTAATTGATTCCTTGGTGTTTGAATATGATATTGAACCAAAAGAATTTCAGAAAAGAATCAAACTGATTGTTGATGAAGAAACACCTATTTTATTAGACGAATTATATCGTTCAAAAAAAATATTTTGCGGAAAAGTAGGAGATAATAAATTCACTTTGAGAAAAAAAAGAAAGTTTATGAATCTGAATATTCAATCGTCTAATGCTGTTGGAATAATAAGTGTGGAAAATCAGAAAACCAAACTAAACGTGAAAATTTTCGGATATGATGAAATCTCAACACTTGCGATAATAATTGGACCAATATTCTTTTTGATATTATTTTCTGTAATCATAATAAAAGAAGCTTATCCTGCATTAATATTGTTTGTTCCAATAGCAACATTGATATTGATTTTCCCATATTACACTATGAAAAAAAATATGAAAATATTCCGAAATGAGTTAAATGAGAATTTGAAATTTAAATAAAAAACGTTTTACAACACCGTGTATATTTAATTGCTAGGTCTAGCCTACTTACGAATATTCCTGCGGAATATTCTATTCGGTTTTTATTTGCTAAATTAGTTGCTTAAACACGCAACTAAGCATACACAAACACGTTGTGCAACATAACTCAAACTCACGGAAACTGAATGAAATCTGAATTTGAAAAAGACATTTTGGGAGAATATGACAAGTTTTCTCTTTCGGAAAATCTAATTGAAAAAGAATCATTGAGAAAAAGTATTCGTGAGAAAATAATCGCTAAAACCGAATTGAATTCTTTAGATTATCAATTGCTTGGATTAATTGATACAGGAAGTGACGATTGGAGAAATAATTCGAAAAAAATAATTGAGAATTTAAAAAAAGCAGTTGAAAAAGACAAATCGAATTTTATGGCTCAATTATATTTAGCACATATTTATCACGATATCGGAAATTTAGAACTTGCACTTAAAAATTATTTAAAGGTTGACACTAAAGCTCTGAAAAAATTTCAACTTTGGAGATATGTAAAATTGATTGAACAAATTGGATTTTGTACTTATAAATTAGGAAATGAAACTGCAGGAATAGTATTCTTTGAAAAAGTATTGAATTGGTATATGAAAACACCTGAAAATGGACTAGCAAGACCTTCTGAATTACTTGAATGTCTGCCAGAAAATCATAGAATTGTAATTGAAATTAAGAAAATTGAAGATTATTTAGAATAAAAATTACGTTGCACAACACCGTGTATAATTAATTGCTTCATTCTTCCCTACTTGCGAATATTCCTGCGGAATATTCACGGGTTCGTAAAAGTTTACTAAATTAGTTTCTTACACACGCAACTAACCATACACAACAACGTTAGCTACAATATAATGACGATATCGACCTTCAACAAACTTGAGAATACAACTTCGGACTTTGAGCTATTAAAACGTGAAAGCGAAAAAAAGTGGAAAAACCTCAATCTTTATACAAAAGTTTATGGATATCAAATTCAAGAAAACTCAAAATGGAATAAAGGTTTGAATGAAAAAGAGTTATTTGATTTTCAGTCGGAACTCGGATTTGAATTTCCAGAGTGTTTAAAAGATTTTTATAGAACAATGAATGGATTGAACAAACAAGGCATCAACTTTCGAGGTGGAGAAAATATTGAGCCAAATTTTGGTTCAACATTTTATTCTTATCCGAAAGATATAGCTAAGATAAAAGAGCAAATAGACTGGGTTAGAAAAGATAACAAAATAAATCAAGAACAAAAAGCACCAAATATTTTTCCGTTTTTAGGGCATAGATTCTTAATAATAGACAATTATGAACAAGTTTTATCAATGGTTGGAAGAGATATCATATGTTGGTCTGAAAAGTTAATTAAAGGAATAGCTCTCGATATATTTGAATTTGACCATTCCAAATTACCAGAAAAAAAATATGAAACTGATGGATTTTGGAATGAAAAAATACTGTAGCTAACAATGCGTATAGTTAATCGCTGCTAAAAGCTTACTCGCGAAAATTCCGCTGGAATTTTCTCAGGTTCGGTCAATTTTTGCTAAATTAGTTGCTTAAACCACGCAACTAAACCATACACGCTCACGTTGTGCGTCATTTGAGGGAAATCGTGCTATAGTTAAAAATTATTGAGTTTTAATGAAGAAATGGATACTAATAATTGTTGGAATTATATTGATTGGAATAATCGGAATTGGAATTAAAATCAACTCGGATTTAGATGAGATTGTTGAAGCGTTAAACTCGGAGCACTCTTTAAAAGAACCGAATTTGATAATTCTTTCAGACTCAATTTCACCAAATCAAAAGCATAAATATTATGAATATCAATTTGACAAAGGCGGATTAGGATATTCGAGAATTTTTTGGTCAGTTATTAAAAACCGTAAAAACGAAAATGACCTTGGAAAAGGATTAATTCCAGAAGGATATAAAATAATTGGTTGGAATGAAAAAAACGAATTGATTTTAAGAGAGTGGAATCCAACAGCGGAATTAAAAACTGTGTCAAAATTGAAAAACGGAACAATAATTAACGGAATAAAAATAAATAAAGCGGAATAAAAACGAACGCACAACACCGTATAAAAATAATTGCGGTTTAGTGCTTAACCAAAGTTAGTTGCACGTTTGCTACGTCTGATTTTCCTTCGGAAAATCCTCGCATACAAACCCGCAACTATTCTTATACATAAACGTTGCCATTAATACCCAAAAACCCTAAAACGAATGCAGAAATTTTGGAAAATAAGTGATTCTAAATCTAATAAATTGATTTTCATAAAAGATAAAACTATTTACAAAGGAAATCCGATACAAGAAGAACTTAATAGACTAAATTCAGAATCAACCAATCTATCTTTTTTAGAAAATATTTTTAGCATTCCATATTCTTATATAAAAGAAATTCAAAATCAAAGCGGAAAAAATGAAATTAAAATATTTTTCGGAAATGATTCTGAAGAAGAATTAATAATAAAAGATAAGAATACTAAAAACGAAATATTTGAATTTATAAAACAAGATAATCCGAATTTTAAATATAGTTCCGAATTACCAAGTGTTCTAAAATATGCGAAACCACAATTTTTTGCCTTATTATTTATGACAGGGATTTTTTTATGGTCTCTTTATTTAGCAATTCAAATGGAAAGTGGAGTTGAATACTCAATTATAGGAAGTGGTCGCAGTATAACGGGTATTGTTTTGTTTTTGGCAAACTTTGGTATCGTCAAAAATATTATTGGTTATGTTATAATTCTATTAATTATAATTTTCTCTTTGACTAAAAGATTGAAATCAAGGAGTGAAATGGAAATATTAAAAAGATAAAGTACTAATGGCAACACCGTGTATAATTAATTGCTTTGTTTTTGCCTACTTGCGAAAATTCCTGCGGAATTTTCTCGGGTTAGTAAAAGTTTGCTAATTTAGTTGCTTAACCACGCAACTAACCATACACAAACACGTTGTGCACTATTTGAAAAATGACCGAACTAACCGAGAAAATATATTACGCAGACCAAAATATTCTGAAGAGAATAGAATCGGATTTTGAATTAATTGACCGAAAAGGATGGTACATACTATATCGGAATAAAACGGACAATTCTTATTGGAGACTTGACGAATGGGATAAATTGCAGGAACAGTTTTTTATTCGACTTGAATCATCAGAAAATTGGACTGAACTTATTTATGAAAAATTAAAAATGGAATTGCTTAAATCTAATCGCGGAACATCTAACCAAAAATGCTCTTGGAAAGATTGCGAAAGAAATGCTCTGACCGAAATGGCTATTTGTGAATTTCACGCCTATACGGAAATGGGAATTAGAAAATAAAAAAACAGTGCACAACACCGTATAAAAATAATTGCGGTTTAGTGCTAAAACAAAGGTAGTTGCGTGTTTGCTACATCTGATTTTCCTTCGGAAAATCCTCGCACGCAAACCCGCAACTATTCTTATACATAAACGTTAGCAACAAGATAAACCAACAATGAACAAAGAGTGGAGCCAAATATCTGAATTGATTAAAAAAACTGATTCTAAACTGACTCAAGACGGAAAATCGAAATTTGCAATTGAGTTGTTTTTAGGAAAACCGTGGATAAAAAACACGGTTGATTATATAATCCAACTCAAACCTGAATGGAATTTAGCTGTAAACTGTTTGCGGATTTTAGAATCGGAATATGCAACGGATTATGCATATCAAATCTATAAGAATTCAATCAACAAGGAAGATTGCCGATTTGCAGTGCTCATCATTAAAGATATAGCTCACCCAAAATCGATTGACTGGGTTGCGGAATTTTTGAATGACGAAAATGTTGCGGATTTTGGACTTGGAGTTCTTGACCAACTTCTTTGGACAGAAAAAATTGAGCCAAATGAATTGACTGAATCCCTTCTGAATTTAGCTACTGAAAAACGGAATGGCGGATTAGTGGAAAAAGTAGAATTTATACGAGAATATTTAATTGAAAAATCCAGTTGCTAACACCGTGTATAATTCATTGCTAGTACTCGCCTACTTACGAAAACCCTCGCGGATTTTCTATTCGGTTTGTATTTGCTAAATTAGTTGCTGTAACACGCAACGAAATCATACACAAACACGTTGTGCACAATTTGACAAAACCTACATTTAGTATATGAATAAAAACTTAATATTTTTACTTGCAATAATTTATATAATAAATCCAAATAAGATTTTTGGGCAGAATTTAACAGCAAAAGATTGCAATCTTAATGGAAATGTTAAGACTGTAACTTATGATTCTTACCAAGCAGATAAAGGCTATGTAAAAATTAAAAAAGGATGGGAAGAAACTGAAAAATTAGACAAGACAGTCGAATTTAATGAAGTTGGAAAAATAACGAAAATCTTATATAAAGATTTAAATAATAAAGTTATTAGAACCGATAAATTTGATTATTCAAAACAAGTTCTAATCAAATCTATAACCAAGTATGAGATTATTAAATACTCTTATAACAATCAAAAAAAATTAGAAACAAAAAAAATATTTGACCGAACCCCAGAAAGTATTAGTGCTTCTAATATTGATGAAATTGATAATAAAGAAAAACTTTTGGTACAGTTTGAATATGACTTAAAAGGGAGGTTAAAAAAGAAGATTGAAACTAATAAAAAGAAAAACACCAATTTTATAACATCCTATTTTTACAATGATAAGGACTTAATTCTTAAAGAGGAGACTGTTTATAATGATGGATTCAAAGAATGGTATGATTATCAATATGACTCAAATGGAAAAATGATAAATAAAAAATGGTATGACAATGAAGAAGGTTTATTAGAGAACTTGACCAATCATTATGAAAATAATAATCTTTTAACTTCTACATGGGAAAATTATGCAGATGGCGAACTTGAAGGGAAAATAATCTATCGATATGAATACGGAAATGAAATTGAGATTAGTGAATTTGATTTACTAGAAAACACTCAAATTAAATGGGTTTATAATTACGAATATGATTCTATGAAAAATTGGATAAGAAAAACAGTCCATACATATAAAAATGAGTATTTTTTAGTTGAAAGAAATATAGAATATTATTAAAAAACTGTGCACAACACCGTGTATAATTAATTGCTTGGTCACTGCCGACTTACGAACATTCCTTCGGAATATTCTATCTGTGATTTATTTGCTAAATTAGTTGCTTAACCACGCAACTAACCATACACAAACACGTTGTACAACATTTGACCAAACAATGAAAATTCGAGTTTTAACGATATTATTTTTAGCTTTATTAAGTTGCAAAAATGCGACTGAAAATAAAACTGAGCAAGCCCAAATTGTTGTTGATTCGACGGAATTGAAAGTTAAAACTACCAAGAAAGAAATCGCAAATATTAAACCTGAATTAGAATTTCGGAAAATTTCGGAAACAATAAAAATGAATTTCGGAATTGAAAATCCTGAATTTAAAGAAGTATATAAACCATTAGAAATGGAATATTACACACTTATAGATTCAAACAAAGTAAAAAGTTTTAAAAAATATTCTGAATTTCTAATCATCGAATTTGAAAACCAAAACGACTCTGACATAGAATTCAAAAAAATAAAAACTATAGCAGAAAAATCACTGAAAGACAAAAAAGAACTATTCGATTATTATGGAGTTTTCAGCAAAGGTGGAATTAGTTTTAATAAAGTTGACAAGTGGATTGTAGGACATTTTCTTCGTTGCAATATGTATCCTAAAGATTATGAAATTGACAAAAAATTTACGTCTGAATTAGAAAAATTGGATTCTGATATAGATTGGATTAGGACATATTGTGGCTGGGGAAAAATGGAAATAAAATAAAAAAACGTTGTACAACATTGTATATAAAAAATTGCTATTTTAGGCTTAACCAAAGTTTGTTGCTTTGTTTGCTAGCTTCTGATTTTCCTTCGGAAAATCCTCGCGTACAAACACGCAACTTTTCATATACGTAACCGTTACCCAACATTTGACAAACCAACAATGAGAAGGAAAAGACTTCAACATCATACAGATATTTTTTGCGATATGTTCGCAGGTTGGAAAATAGTGAACGATATGAAGTCTTTGGTTGAATTGGAAAGTGGAATTATTGAATTTGATTTCCTGAATAGAACTCAAAAACTCAACAATGCGGAATCGAAAACTGACTTTAATATGTTTTATGAAATTTCGGAATGGTTTGCGGACGATTTAAAAAAGCACAATATTGAAACGGAATTAATTAAAGAAGCAAAAGTAAAGGCTGAATTTAAAGTTGACTTTACTGCTGGGAAAAGCAAGTCTCGGACGAAAGGAATTACTGAATTATATCTGAATTTAAACTCTTGGATTTTAACAGACGAAAAAGAATATAAATCCGAAAAGGAACAAACTCAAGAATTTCACCATATTGAACGGAAAGAAAAAAACGTTGGGTAACAACGTATAAAAATAATGCTTAGTTTAGTGCTAAATCAACGAATAGTCCACTTTTGCTACTTCTGAATTTCCTGCGGAAATTCCTCGCACGCAAAACCGCACTATTCTTATACAGAAACGTTAGCACAAATTAAAAACGAACTATGGGAATATTTGATATCTTTAAGAAAAAACCAAAGTTTATTGATGATTTATTTGGAGAATTAGAATATACAACCTTCAAAGATTCCTCTAAAAATTCTTACGATGGAGAAACTAAATTCCAAGGAGAGGAAATTGGAATAAATCTTAATGCGGACGAAAACGGACCAACGATTGAGCAAAAAGATTTTTTTAAAAAGTTAGATAATGAATACTCTGAAATTAAAGAAAATATAATTCTTCCGTTTTTAAGAAAAGAATTGGAAGAAAACGTAATCAACTCTGGAATTGAAAATTTTGACGTGGAATTTGAATTTGACGGAATATCAATCGGAAAAATCAAAAATGGAAAAACTGAATGGTCGATAACATATTATTCAAATCCAATGAGACATTCTGTTTCGATAGACTTTATTGGAATGGAACCTGAATATATGACAATTGATGGATAAAAACTTGTGCTAACACCGTGTATATTTAATTGCTTCATTTCTGCCTACTTGCGAATATTCCTTCGGAATATTCACAGGTTCGTGAAAGTTTACTAATTTAGTTGCTGAACCACGCAACTAACCATACACAACAACGTTACCCAACATTAACCACTCAAACCAAAAACTGAATTAAATGCAAGAAAAAATTGAAATACCATTAAGCAAAAACAAATTACTTTTAGGAATTGGAGGTTCTATATTATTTGTAATATTGGGAGTTTGGCTATTTACAAATGCGGAGAGTTTTCAAGAACATTCATTTAGAATATTGAGAAATCCAATGGTATCAAAAGGAGTTGGAATTTTAAGTATTTTGTTTTTTGGTGCGACAGGGATTTTCGGATTTAAAAAACTGTTTGATAAAAAAGTTGGACTGACAATTGACTCAAACGGAATAACTGACAACTCAAACGCATCGAGTGTCGGACTAATTGAATGGAATGATATAACTGATATCATAACAAAGCAAGTAATGTCGACAAAATTTCTGCTGATTAACGTAACGAATCCTGAAAAATATATCGAAAAAGCAAAAAGCGGAATGAAAGCCAAACTTATGCGTTCGAATATGAAAATGTACGGAACACCACTTTCGATTACATCCAATACTCTAAAATATGATTTTGGAAAACTGGAACAATTAATACAAACTGAATTTGAACGAAATAAAAACGTTGGGTAACACCGTGTATAATTAATTGCTTGTTTTAAGCCTACTTACGAACATTCCTGCGGAATATTCTATCTGTGATTTATTTGCTAACTTAGTTCCTTAAATCACGCAACTAATCATAGACAATCACGTTGTAGGTAATTTGACCAACGAGAATGGAAAACAAGAATGAATTGAAAAAACAGGAAAGAACAATCCGAAAAAGTCTTGCATTGGTGTTTATTCCAATTTTTATTGTAATTATTTCTATCTCATTAATTCAGAACAATTCGGAGAGTTTTCTTGAAAAAGAATATAAAGATATACGAAATGACTCATACTCTGGAAAAATAACAAACTTATTATCTGACAAAGATAACGGACGAACAAGACCGATTTTAATTGACAATAAATGGGAAAAACAAATTCCTTTTTTTATACACGAAAAACTGAATATTGGAGATTCCTTGTTTAAGAAAACTGACTCTGATTTTGAATATTATGTTCGAAAATCAAAAACGGACACTATAAAAAGAGATGTGAATAAATTTTATCGGAAAAAATATTTTGACAAACTGAATGAAAAATAAAAAACTACCTACAACAACGTGTATAAAAAATTGCTACATTAGTGCTTAAACAAAGGCAGTTGCATTTTTGTTACGTCTGATTTTCCTGCGGAAAATCCTCGCACACAAAACCGCACTATTCTTATACAGAACCGTTACCTGCAAGCTAAAAAAACCTATGAACTTCGAATTAGAAGATAAACTTAACGAATATGTCAAGAGGAATGATTTAGATTCTGCAATAAAAATTGCTGAATCGGAATTAAGCAAGATTTCCCAAACGGAATTTCATCAACTAATTGGAATGAATCTTCTGCATTTAAAATCGGAATTGAGCGAATTTATTTCCAAATTCTACTCAAGTGCAAAACTAAAATACACTTTTAATTTCACGAAAAAATTGAAAGCCTTTTATTGCGAAATGAATGGATTTACCATAAATTATGACAGATGGTTTATAGATTTGTTTTCGTTTAGCGAAATCGGAGAAGAAGATTATGATTGGTTAGCAGATTTTGAATATAATACTAAAAAAGACTTGACAATAACTGGATTTGAAAACCTTCAAAACGTTTACGAAGATGTTTATAAAAATAAAAAAGACGAAATTCCCGAAATAGAACAAGCTTATGAAATTGCGGAATTATTAATCATTTTACGATTGCAAGAGCTTTTTAGGGAAACATATAAAAAAGCTAAAGAAAACGGAAAAAAATGGGGCGATTTCCCAATGTTCGTAACTGCACACGATTATGAAATGATTTATAAAATAAACTGAATTGAATAAAAGCCTGCAGGTAACACCGTGTATAATTAATTGCTTGGTTTTGCCAATTTACGAAAGTCCTCGCGGACTTTCTATCTGTGTTTTATTTGCTAACTTTAGTGCTTAAAACACGCAACTAATCATACACAACAACGTTGGCAACAAGCTGAAAAATGAACGACATTAAGAAAGTTAAAATATTTACAATACTAATCCATTCGTTCATAATAATCGGAGCTGGACACGGAATTGGAATTATGGGAATGATTGATATTGCGAGTATTCCGAATTTAATTGACAATTACGGATTTACATTAAATGGAAATTTTGATGATAATATTATGTCAATCGGACTTATATCTTTGATTGGAAAAATATTACTGATTTTGAGCCTGTTTATGAAAACAAATCGGACTAAAAACCTGACTGGATTAATCGGGCTTTTACTTTTATGGATTTCGGTTTATTTTCTAACTTCAGGAAATTGGAATTATGACTCACTTTATGAATTAGCTTTTTGGACAAGTATTCCATTTCTGATTTCATCTATAGTCCTGACTTATTTAATATTTAAGAATATCAATCAAAATAAAGAACTGAATATAAAACAAAATGTATAACGGAATAAAAAGCCAATTGCCAACACAGTATATAAAAAATTGCTAGTTTTACCTAAACCAAAGTTAGTTGCTCGTTTGCTAGCTTCTGATTTTCCTTCGGAAAATCCTCGCACACAAACACGCAACTTTCCATATACAAACACGTTGTGGTTAATTTGACAGACCAATGAAAATAAAGCTAATTTTAATATTTCTACTTACAATTATCCAAAATTCTTGGGCTCAAAATTGTGATTTTGAAATACGAAATTTGTCGGATATTCTAAATGGAAAATCGGAACTTATTGACAAATCGGAATACGAAAAAGTTGATGAAACCACAGAAAGCTTTATTGAATTTACGCCAAAGTCTGAATTGGAACTGACCGAAAAATATCCAAAAATTTTCAAACTTAAAGATTCTTGTTATACATTTTCAGCAAACCCAAATATTGGAATTGGAATAAAAATACCTGAATTAAAAGCGTGTAAATATTTATTAAAAGAAAAAGGATATTCCAATTTCGAATTTAAAGGAACTTATTGCGGAAATGCGTTAATTGAAATTACTGAATTTGAAGGTTGGGGATTTTTAACAGTTGACTTGGAAAACGGGCTGACTTGTTTTACAATGGGAAAACCTTTGACTTCTAATGGAAAAACTGCTATTTCTTATTCAAACTATTATGGAGAAGAGGAAATCGCATTAACGAATTTAAAAACTAAAGAACAGTACGTTATCGGAATTGAAGGTTGGAGTACAATAGAATCTAAAGTAAACAAGAATGTTTATTATTTAAAACTTGAATCTGAATTTCAAACAGGTTGTGAAAAGGAAATAAAATATTTGAAAGTGGAAATAAAAAACTAACCACAACACTGTATATAATTTATTGCTTGGTTCTAGCCTACTTACGAAAATATAAAGTGTGAGAATTTTAAAGACCCAGAAACAGGTCGAATTAGAGTTAGACCTTTAGATGGACAAAATTTACCTACGAATATAGTAATCGAATGTAGTAAAAGCGAAAGAGAATCACATCCAACTGGAACAAAATTTATAACGGAAAATGTAAAAGTCTGTAAAAAATCAGATGGACGAATTTACTTACGAGCGAAAGACCAATTCATTAAAAAGTTAGATTAAAGAAATGGAATATTTAAAAATCATTTCAAAAACTTTTGAGGAACATAATATTTATAAAATTCCTGAATTGAAATATGAGAAATTTACTAAATCTTTAAATTATCCATCGAGCGAAGGAATTACATTTGAAACGAATAATTTTGCTGGAGAAATATTTTATTACTCAAATGGAGAAATGGAATATTTGGAAATAGAGTTTCTTATTTTTAAATCAGAGAAATCTGAATTTAAGATTATTGAAAAAATAAAAAAATCGGAATTGAATAAAATAATTTCGGAATTTTTAACGGAAAGATTAACCAAATTAAAAAACGTTGCCTAACACCGTGTATAATTAATTGACTTTTCTTATTATTTTCTAGCTTGTTTTTTTCTCTTTGTAGTTATTCTAGAGCTGAAACTTATGAATATAATATCCCTAAAAAAACTTATAAAAATAATAAACGAGATGAAAACTGAGAATAAAGAACTTGATTCATAATCTTATTATGAAGAAGGGAAAAGATAACATTGGCATTCTTTCCATCTTTATTATAATGACAAAAATCAAAGACAAAATAAAAAAACACCAAAATTAGAAAACCCGATTCAACTGAATCGGGTTTTTTAATTTTTTAAACAAGTTACTTTCTGTAATTAGTACAAAAATCAACTCTACTGCTTTAAGAAAGAAAAACAGTAATTAAGATCAAAATCAATACAGCAACTAATAGTTTTACAAAGATTTTCATAATAGCATAGTTTAATGTAATGAAGTTATTTCACAAAAAACTTATGTGCAATGATATTGATCAGAAATGATGAAATAGTTCTAGCTTTTTTTAATAGCTAATATTCCTATCTTTTACTGTTATTACGTATACTATTCTGTTAGTGTATGGCTTAACCGCATCCTACCGGTAATATCATCAACCTTTATCTGAAATACAATAGGCATTTTATCGGTTTCGATTTTACTTGAAAACTCACTAATAAAATCTAATTTTCTAAATTCTTTATTAATTATTAAATCTTTTACACCAAGAGAAAACTGATGTAATTTGGCTTTTGCTGCACTACCTATTACTTCTTGATATGTACCATGTGCTAATACGGATTTCCAATCGTTTACAGAGTCTATATCTGTTACACTCAATGAAACATTGGTGTTTTTTCGCATTGCATTAATTTTATGACCTTCTGCAGAATAGCCAATTATAACACTATTCTCCATATCATAAAAATAAGTGATTGGCACAACAAAAGGTTTATCTCTATAAATATATGATAAATTGCCTACATAATTTAACATTAGCAGCGCAATAGATTCTCTTTCATTTAATGCTCTAAACATGGCTTTATAATTTTACGTTTACACCAAGTTACTTATTATTAGATAAATAAATAATGATATTAGTCAGTTACAGGTGAAATATAAATTTGAACAAACTATAATAGCAGACAAGTATTATAAATTACTCCCAGTGACTTTTTTGTTGAAATAAAGATAGAATTATTTAATCTATTTTATATCTCAATAATCTTAATGCATTTAAAACCACAACTATAGTAGACCCTTCGTGAAAAGCAACTGCTAAGCCAATATTGGTAAGTCCCAAAATAGTTACTGGTACTAACACAGCTACAACTCCCAAACTGATAAAAATGTTCTGTTTTATAATCCTTTTAGATTGTCTGCTCAAACCTATGAGGTATGGTAAATTTTCAATTTTATCAGACATTAAGGCAACATCTGCTGTTTCTAGTGCAACATCACTTCCTGCTGCTCCCATTGCAATACTCACTGTACTTAGTGCCATTGCAGGTGCGTCATTAACACCATCACCAACCATGGCCATTTTACCGTAATCATTAATTAATTTTTTTACTTCAGACACTTTATCTTCTGGTAACAAATTTCCTTTAGCTTCTGTTAATCCTATTTGTTTGGCAATAGCATCACCTACATTTTGATGATCGCCTGTAAGCATTACCATATGTTTTATACCAATATCTTTTAACTGCTGTAAGGTTTTTGCAGCTGTCTCTCTCGGTAAATCCATAACACTAATTAGACCAATAATTTCATTTCTGTAAGCTACAATCATTACTGTTTGGCCAACATCTAAAAGATTTTTCATCTTATTGGTAATATCTTGAACCACCTTAATTCCTTTGTCTTCCATCAGTTTTACATTACCAATAAAAACAGAATCACCATTGTATTGTGCTTGTATGCCTTTCCCTTGTATAGCATTTACATTGACTGCTTTATTTTGAGCTTCAACCTTATATTTTGTTTCAATGTCTTTGGCTATAGCCTTAGCTAGTGGATGATTACTTAAACTTTCGACTTCTAATACTATTCTTATTAATTCTTTTTCATCGAAATTATTAATCGGAATTACATTAGTCAGTTTAGGTTTACCTTCTGTTAATGTCCCTGTTTTATCAAATGCCATAGTTGTTATTTCTCCTAAGTCTTCTAAAGCTTTTCCTCCTTTTATAAGTACTCCTTTTTGTGCAGCTCTTGCAATACCACTTAATACTGCACTTGGTGTAGAAATTGCCAAAGCACATGGACTTGCAGCAACTAAAACCGTTATGGCTCTATAAAGGCTATTATTAAAACTTTCATCAATTACTAAATAAGCAAAGCATAATAAAAAAACAACTATGATGACTATTGGCACATACCATTTTTCGAACTTTTTGGTTAAACGTTGTGTTGGTGATTTCTGAGTTTCTACTTCACTAACCATTTTTATCAAACGAGATACTGAAGAATCTTTACTTAGTTTTAATACCAGAACTTCAAGATTACTATCACCATTAATAGTCCCAGTAAATACGATATGTTTTTTATCAATTTGTGTAAACTCAGGTAAATTAATAGTGCTTGTGATAAAGGTTTTGTCTACTGGTATACTTTCGCCTGTTATTGGTGCTTGATTAATACTACTGCTACCACTAATTATTACACCATCTGCAGCAATTTTTGTGTTTGGTTTAACAACTATAACATCTCCTATTTTTAATTCATTTATAGCTATTTCTTTTAGCCTTCCTTCTTTTTTAACTAATGCGATTTTAGGCGATAAATCATTTAGAGCTTCAATTGACTTTTTGGCTTTATTCATTGCGAAGTGCTCTAATGCATGTCCTAAACTAAATAGAAAAAGCAATAATGAGCCTTCTGCCCAACTACCAATATATGCAGCACCTGCAGCAGCAGCAATCATTAAAAAATCGATATCAAAACCACCTTTTATAATCTTCTTAGAAGCTTCAATAGTAATAAAATAACCACCAAAAAAATAGGACACGCAATAACCAGTTAATGAAACCCAATTGGGTAATGCACTGAATTTTTCGATTAAAAAAGCAGCGACGAGAAAAACACCACAGAGCATCGCAAAATACAGTCCTGTTTTGTTTCCTAAAATACGCTTGTGCTGATGCACATTTTCTTTCGCCTTTTCCATTAATTTAGTTTTATAGTCTAAACCTTATTATTGCTATCTAAATTAACATTTATGTCCGGAATTTTAATAAGTTCTACGGTTGCAGATGCTAAAATTATTTTACCGTTGGTTTTTTCAATTTCTACTCTTATTTTATCATTTAGAAGATGCTTTATATAACGTCGTTTTTTAAAATCGACAATGTATCTAAGATTAAACTGAATCCAATTATCGGTAAGTGATATGGCTAAAGTTGGGTCTATTTGTGCATCTTCAATGTAATACTTGTTGACGACTTTTTCCCAGTCGTGTTTTGATTCCGTTGTATATTCTGAAAGCATTTCTGAAGCTATTTTTATAATAATTGATTTGGCTAAATCGATGTCAGATCCATAACGTATAGGTAAATTAAATTCGTCCCAGATAAATGGAAAATCTTGTGAGTAATTATAAATAGGCCCTTTAAATACAAAGGCATTACTCAGCTTTACAATTCTACCAGTATAATTATCGCTACTTACCCACTCTCCTATTTCCATCATAGTTGTATAGATACTATCTACATCGATAACATCGCCTTTAATTCCGTTAATTTCTATACGATCACCAGGCTGATAAACTTTTACTAGAAATATATAAACCGAACCTGCAATACTTAGAATTAGTTCTTGCAGTGTAAACGCCATTCCTGCAGTAAAGAGACCTATAATAATGGTGAAATCTTTTATTGAGCCAGAAAAATAAATGATTGCCAAAATAACTAACAAAGTGTAACCTAGAATCTCTATTCCTTTTTGAGCTTTATAACGAATTACGGTATTAGCTATCTTCTTTTTTAAATAGCGTCTTATCAATTGAATTGCAAATAAAACAACCAACAGCACAATTACAAACTTAATAACACTCATTGCTAAAGGATTAGCACTAACCCACTCCTTTAGTAGCTCTATTTCTGTCATTATAATGGCTTTATAGCTTTTCGTAAAAATTTAATTTATTTTTAAGTGTTGTAATTTCAGCCTGAAGACTTTCAACTTGTTTTAATAAATTATAAATCGCGTCAATACCTTCAAAATTAATATCTAAATCATAATGAAGACGCATCATTTTTTCAACATCATTAAGCTGATTTGTTTGTAAATAATTATCGCTTTCTGAAATTGTTATTTCAACCAATTCATACTCTTGCAATGCATTAATAAAACTAACAGGAACATTATAATTTGTACAAAATTGAGTGATTGATATAAGTTGTGTCGTTTCCATGTTATCTTAATTTTGATAATTCTGAAAAGAGTTCTTTTTCTTTTTCCGTAAGATTTGTTGGTGTTTTTAGATTATAAGTCACATATAAATCTCCAAACTGTCCCTCTTTTTTATACTTAGGAAATCCTTTACCTTTTAATTTAACTTTTGTGCCATTTTGGGTTTCAGGTTTCACCGTTAATTTCACTTTACCATCAAAAGTATTGACGGTTATTTCACCTCCTAAAAGTGCTTTATACAAATCTAAATCTACAGAAACATAAAGGTTATCTCCATCCCTTTTAAAAGCTGTATTATTCCGTATTGAAAACTCAATATACAAGTCACCATTTGGACCATTATTAACACCTTTACCACCATGACCTTTAATTTTAATAACCTGACCATTCTCTATTCCTGCCGGAATTGTAATTCGGATATTCTTATTATTAACAGTTAGTGTACGTTTATGCGATGTGTAAACATCTTTAAGGTCTAGCTCTAATTTTGCGTTAAAATCTTGGCCTTTAAACTTTACATGCCGACCACGAGATTGCGATGATTGTCTACCACCAAACATTGACCCAAAGAAATCTGAATAATCCTCCTCTGAATAACCACCATACTGATTGCTTGTACTTCGCTGATATTGCTCTTGCTGTTTTGCTTTTTCATACTCTTCAGCATGTTTCCAATTCTCACCATATTCATCGTATTTTTTACGATTTTCTGGGTCACTCAATACCTCATTAGCTTCATTAGCTTCTTTAAACTTATGCTCAGCTTCCTTATCATTTGGATTAAGGTCTGGATGGTATTTACGTGCCAGCTTTCGATATGCTTTTTTTATATCGTTTGCTGTAGCTGACTTTGAGATACCTAATACTTTATAATAATCTATAAATGCCATTATTGTTTATTATGAGTTTTAGTGTATTGCTTTAATATTTGTTTAAGGCTTTCTAGATAATCTTCCATAATACTAACCGTCATATCTGGATGAGCATTTGTCGGAATGGTCATAGGATTTTCATCTAAGGTTGCATAAAGTTCTGGATAATTCACTTCTATGCTTGTGGTAAGCCTTATAATTTGATTTTCTATATCTTGAAGTGTTTTCATAACGTCAGTATTAATATTATTAATTACTAAAGTTAGTCATTAATAGAATCATTTAAAATGATTAATATCATCATTACTAAAAGCTTAAATTATAATCCTACCATCTTCCATTTGTATAATTCTATCTGTTTTATTGGCAAAATCCTCGTCGTGCGTTACAATCAGTAGAGATAGGTCTTCCTCAACACTTAATTGTTTAAAAATATTAAAAACATTCTCTGCATTATGGCTATCTAAATTCCCTGTAGGTTCATCACCCATTATTATGGATGGATTATTTATTAATGCTCTAGCAATGGCAACACGCTGTTTTTCACCACCCGAAACTTGAGATGCTCGTTTATGTGCCAAATGCTCTATGTTCAGAATTTTTAATTTCTCTAAAGCATCTTGTTCAATTTCTTGAAACGTTTTTTTAGCTAATTTCTTAGCAGGAAGCATTACGTTTTCTAATACTGTAAATTCTGCTAACAAATAATGAAATTGAAATACAAAACCAATGTTCTCATTCCGTAAGCGTGACAAATGATTACTATTCTTATCTGTAATGAGTTGATTATTTAGATACAACTCACCTTCATAATCGGTATCCATTGTAGATAAAATATAGAGTAAGGTCGATTTTCCACAACCCGATTTTCCCATAATCGAAACAAATTCACCTTTTTTAATTTCAAAATTGATATCCTTTAACACATGAAATAACACAGGCTTTCTAAAATACTTATTAATATGTTTTGCTTCTAATACGTTACTCATCTTATTGACCTCTTATAATTTTAACTGGATCTATTTTTTTTGCTTTTTTAGATGGTAAATAACCTGCTAAAAATGTTGAAACCATAGCAAATGAAAAACCAATAACAAAAAACATAGGGTCTATATTTATTGGATAGGTTTCAACTGTTGGCAAGGCTTCTGTTTCAAAAGGAATTGTAGAAATTAAACTCGCCAACCCATAACCTACTATTAAGCCCAAAACACCACCAACAAAACCAATAATCATGGCTTGACTCATAAAAATGAGCTGAACATCTGTACCCGAAAACCCAATAGCTTTTAATATGGCGATATCATTCATTTTTTCATAAATGAGCATATTTAATATGTTATAAATACCGAAACCTGCTACAATTAAAAGTGCTACAGAAACAGCATAGGTAATTAAGTTTCTAACAGATGTACCTGTATCAAATTGCGCATTGGCGGTTTTAATATCAACCGCTTTAAGATTAAATTGCTGCTCAATCTTTTTAGACAATGGCACAGCCAGTTCTATATCATACAACTTTACATTAATATCGGTAATATAATTATTCGCTTCACCCAAAATACGCTGCACGGTTTTTATGGTTGTAAAACTTTGCATAGCATCTACATCTGAAATACCACTTTGATAAAAACCCACAATTTTTAATGGAAATATGCCACCATTTATAGGGCTTATCTGCACACGGTCTCCGATTTTTAAAGCCATTTTCTTTGCAATACCAATCCCTAAAAGAATACTATTATCCGTATTTTGTAATGCTTCTGCAGAACCTTCAACAATATAATCACTCATATTAAAAAGCTTTGCCTCATCAATTGGGCTAATACCAGTAAGATTACCTCCCAGTTCTATAGAACCTGCTAGATAAAATATTTGTGTTTCAATCCTTGGAAGTGCGCCTCGTACATTTTCATTACGCTCTAAATAAGTTATAATTGGTAAGGCATTATGAATCTTTTTTTGACTCATTTTTGGTTTAATAGAGTGCACAATATTGAAGCTTTCACTAAACTTATCGTAAAGCGAAATGGGTTGCTCTTTTGAAGGTTCAATTTCATTATAAACATGAATATGAGGTGTTTGATTTAACATAAGGTCATCTAACATAGTGTTTAAACCTGTCATAAAACTTACCAAAGTAATGTAAGACCCAATACCAAAAGTTACACCTAAAGCAGCAATTGAAGTTGACTTTAGTTTAGTAAGCAAATGTGTTTTTGCTATATTTAGTATAACGGTCCAGTTTGCCATTATTCTGGTTTATAGATGTAAGTCTCTTTAGTAATACCAGATAGTATTTCTACATAGTCCATATTTTGTAATCCTGTTTTTACGGATACGAGTCCATCATCTGTTTTTACTTTATTATCACTAGTTAAATAAGCTATTGGTATTGTTAATACATTGGCCTTGTTAGAAATAACAATGTTGGCTTCGCCAGATAAACCTGGATACAATATTTCTGGTGGTTTATTAAATAGTGCTTCTACTAAAAATGTCTGGTTCCGTTCGTCTTTTTTAGGATATATCTTAGACACTTTCGCTTTAAAAACCACGTCTTTATAAGCATCCAAATTAATTAATACCTCTTGAGATTTTTTAATTTTTACAATATCTACTTCATTTACTAATAGCTCAATAACAAAATGTTTTTCACTACCTATAGTTGCTAAAGGTTCCATGCTAGACACCACCTCTCCTGGTTCTTTAAAAATAGCATACACCTTTCCATTAATCTTACTATTTACTGTAAAATCTTTTGTTGTAATTGCAGTAGTCTGGTAATAATTTTGTGCTTGCTGAACCGCTGTTTTAAGTTCGTTCTTTGTTCTATCTAATTTGTTTTGAAGTACCTCTAATTGATTAGAAGCTAACTCATAATTTAATTTTTGAGTATCATATTGCGCTTTAGAACCTATATTTTGGTCCCAAAGCCTTTTTTGTCTATAATAATTTATAGAATCATTTTTAAACTTCAATTTTGCCGCAGAAATCTCGCTTTCTATACTACTTAAAACTGTAGCATTACCTTTATAATTATCCTGAGCTAAATTTAATGCCAATTTTGCATTTTGAGTATTAAGTCTTGGTGTATTATTAATAATTTGAAACAAATGATCGTCCTTAGCAACCAAATCACCTTCCTCTACTAAATTAGCATCTATAAGTCCTGAAACTATAGCATAAACTTGGTATAAGCTATCTGGCTGTATCGTTGCAGAAGCATATACAGATTCCGTTAACGCACGCTCTGTTGGTAATATTTTATCTTCTTTATTTGCACAAGAAAATATTATAAACCCAACGCATATACAACACCATAATTTTAAATCTAATGTACTAACCGCATTTTTTAAAAATACCATTTAAATTCACTTTTAGAATATATTAATTTCCAGACTTACATTTTCACTTTTACAAGTGTCCATGTATTGTCTTTTTGTTTAACGGCATACAGGTCTTTTGCAATATATTTAGACATTATGTGAGGTACACCAGTTAAAAAGTCCTTATCTAAAACAACATTAACACCATCTAGAGTGAGATAATACAAGGCTTCACCTTCTGTATTTATAAGCACTTCAAAGTATCTATAATTAACCATTTCCTTGCCCAAAGCGGTATTCTCACCTATTACCTTTTTATCTACTTTTAGGGCAATAGCAATACCTTCTTTAAAATTTGTAGTATTTAAAAACTGTGGTTCTATGATGGCTTCACCAGATTTGTTTATAAATCCAAAATATGATATTCCGGCTTTAACCTCAACAATTTTACATCTGTCATTGTAAAAAATAGGGTAAGCACCATCTTCATTTTGCTCAACGACTAAATCTGTTCTATAGTCGATAATTAAATCCCCACTCTTATTCATAAAAGCCCATTTTCCATCCTTTTTAATCGCCGAAACATCATTATGAATCGGTGAAATAAAGTCAACATTTTCAATGCTTTGTGCTAATCCTAAAAGAGGAAACACAATAAAAATCAATAATAAAATGACTGTCTTTTTCATGATATTTATATTTTTTAAATTAATATAACGAAGTTAGTATGGCAATCGTTAATACAAAATGACCTTGATCAGACCACTAAAAGATAGGATAAATCAATGCTCTTTTTTGCCTTTATTTAAATCAATACTCAGTTTTGCAAGTAATATGATTTCAGATTTATTCTGACCAGAAAAACTAGCAGTAATCTCACCTACCGTTTTTAAAATAAGTGAATTTATAGCGTCTGTAAAAAATGGTTCGTTCTGTTTTTTAAAGTTGATAAAACTTTTATAACAAGCTTCTGCATTGTAGTCATTATCTTTACAAAGCCAATTAAATGTATTTAAAACGGCACCTTCAGCATCACTTTTTAATATTGGTTTTATAAACTCTTCATTTAACCAATACCGCCTTACTAATTGCCTTACTGCCTCTACCTCTTCTTCTCTCACGTTATTATCTACAGAAGCAAAAGCAAAAAACAATTTACCTAGGTTCTGAAAAAATCGATATGTGGTATGATCTTCTAAATTCAAAATGTTAAGTTTTTGAATATAAATTTATAATTATTAGGCTGTTAGGACTATGATATAAATCAGTTTTATAACATTCTAAAAACCAAAATCTATTGCACTATTAATATAGAAAAGATTAATTATCTTTAACTTCTATTAAAATCCAACATTTTTACATGTTTAAACAGAACCAAGATATTTTTAATACGCTAGCTGAAGCCTTAGCAGAGGGCGTTATATTGGTTGATAAGAGTCAAACTATTATCGCAACCAATTCATCTACCGACAATATTTTCGGTTATGAAAATGGTGAGTTAGAAGGACAAACGCTCGAAATTTTAATTCCAAAAGATTATCATGGTACACATGAAGGTCATTTTAAGGGTTATGTAAAAAATACTACTAAACGACAAATGGCTGTAGGACGTGATTTGTATGGACTTAAAAAAAGTGGTGAAACGTTTCCCGTAGAAGTAGGATTAAATCCTCTAACAATTTATGGAAACACTTATGTACTTGCTTTAGTAAAAGATATTACAGAACGTAAAAAAGCAGAACAAGAGCTATCGCATTGGGCTAATATCTTTAACGAATCTTTAAATGAGATTTATATATTTGATTGTGAAACGTATAATTTCGTCAACGTAAATCAAGGTGCGCAAAAAAATATTGGTTATGATTTAACTGAATTAAAATCACTCACACCTCTAGACATTAAGCCACACTACAACAAAGAACAATTTGTAGAAAAAGTTAAACCACTAGTTGAAGGGCTTGAAGAGAAACTAATTTTTGAAACGGTACACCAACGTAAAGATGGTACAACTTACCCAGTAGAAATCCATTTACAATTATCTATACTTGGTAACAAAAAAGTTTTTGTAGCCGTAATTTTAGATATTACAGAAAGAAAAAATTACACCGAAAAACTAGAAAGCACTGTAGAGAAACGTACAATAGAATTAAAAAAAGCACTCGCTAAAGAACAAGAGCTTAACGAATTAAAAACCAAGTTTTTATCACTAGTATCTCACGAATTTAAGACACCTCTAAGTGGTATTTTAACCTCTACAATGTTGCTTGAAAAATACAAATTAACAGAGCAACAAGATAAACGAGATAAGCACATTAAAACCATCTCTGACAAAGTTCATTATTTAAACAACATCTTAAATGATTTCCTTTCTGTTGAACGATTAGAAGAAGGAAGAATAAAATATTCACCTAGTTCTTTTAAGATAAGTAAAGTTGTAAACGAAGTTATTTATAACGCCAATATGTTATTAAAAGATGGTCAGCAAATTAATTACCCAGAGGATATTGATGGGTTTATGTTATACCAAGACGAAAAAATTATAGAATTGGCACTCTCAAATATTGTACACAATGCTATAAAGTATTCATCTGAGAATACTATAATAGATATTGATATCACACAAGACGAAACAAAAACCTTTTTTAAGGTAAAAGATAATGGAATTGGTATTCCTTTAAAAGACCAGAAAAACATTTTTAACCGTTACTTTAGAGCCGAAAATGCACTACTTACTCAAGGTACAGGTATTGGTTTAAATATTGTAAAAGACCATTTAGAAAATTTAAAAGGAAACGTTTATTTTGAAAGTAAACCAGGAGAAGGAACCCTTTTTACTATTGAATTACCAAATAAAGCTGAATAATGAAACACGTATTATTAATTGAAGACGACGTAATTTTAAGAGAAAACACTGCTGAATTATTAGAGTTGTCAGGTTATGAAGTTGAAACTGCTGCAAACGGAAAAATTGGCGTTGAGAAAGCAAAAGAAACACTACCAGATATTATAATCTGTGATATTATGATGCCAGAATTAGATGGCTATGGTGTTTTAGAAGCCATATCTAAAGACAGTGTAACAAAGTATATACCATTTATCTTTTTATCTGCAAAAACAGAAAGACAAGATGTACGTAAAGGCATGGATTTGGGAGCTGATGATTACATCACTAAACCTTTTGGAGAAGATGAATTAACTAGTGCAATAGAAAGTCGTATTGCAAAAGCAGCTATTTTAAAGGAAGAACGTGAACAAAATAACAAAGCTACTACCAATGAAAACGAAATAAGAACTTTAAACGGCTTAAAGAACTATTTTGATGATAACGGTAATATTTTTTCGTACCCAAAAAATACGATTATCTATAGAGAACAAGATCACGCAAACTATATCTATCTTATAAATAAAGGTACTGTAAAATGCCATCAAATTGATGAGCAAGGCAAAGAATTAGTAACTACAATTTATAAAGAAGATGACCTGTTTGGTTATAGCACATTTACAAGTAATAAGCCACATAAAGAAACAGCAACCTCTATTCACGATGTAGAATTGACAGGTATTTCTGCAAAACAGTTTAGTGAAATCATAAACGATAATCATAAAATAGCTATAGAGTTAATACAGCTATTATCTGATAACATTTCTACAATGAAAAATCAGTTATTAGAAATGGCCTATAGTTCTGTATCTAAGAAAACCGCAACTACTATTTTAAAATTTGCTGAAAAAATAAACCGCAAACCAGAAGATCCAATAAAAATATCTAGGAGTGATTTAGCTAGTGTTGCAGGTATTGCTACAGAAACATTAATTAGAACTCTTACGAGTTTTAAAAGGCAAGGTATTATTAAAATTGAAGGAAGAAATATTCAAATTTTAGACATCGAAGAATTAAAAAGAATAGGCTAATCACTATAGGATTAGCCTAAAGATGATATATATCATTTTCGGTGCGGCATCTAACCTATAAATTTGTGTTAGTAAAGATGTTGCTTAATGAAAAATATACTACTACCAACGGATTTTTCCGAAAACTCATGGAATGCCATAAAATACGCTATCCTTTTTTTCGAAAAAACAGAATGCAATTTTTATTTATTGCATGTTAACAGATTAGATAGTTTGGCTATTTCTGATGCTTCATTAACACTAAATGAAACTCTAATAACAGAAGTTTACACTAAAACTACTAAGCAGAAGCTGCGCAACGTTTTAAAGCAAATTTTAAAATTAACACCAAACGATAACATTCATAAATTCTTTACACTTACAGATAATGGTTCTTTTATAGAATCCATCCGAAAAAATGTAAATGAAAAACAAATAGATTGTATTGTAATGGGTACTAAAGGTGCCTCAGAACTAGAAAAAATAATTTTAGGTTCTAATACAGCAGATGTTATTACTAAAGTTAAATGTAATGTGTTGGCAATTCCTGAAAATGCAGCGTATGTAACACCAAAAGAAATTGCTTTCCCAACAGACTACTTATTATCAAACAATTTACAGGTTCTAAAACCAATGGTTGATATCATTGAGCGATTTAATTCACATTTACGAATACTTCATATCAGCAAAAGCAAAGCCGATTTAAATGATGACCAAAAGGAGAATAAAGAATTATTGGAAGATTATCTTAATCCAAATCAATTTACGTTTCATCATTTAAATAATAAAAAAGTAGAAGATGCTGTAGAATGTTTTGTAGAAAGTAGAGCGGTTAATTTGATTTGTATGATTGCAAAAAATCTTAATTATTTTCAACAAATATTATTTCACTCAAAAGTGGAAAACATAAGTTATCATGTAGATATTCCATTTTTAGTATTGCACGAAAAAAACTAACACATTATGGATAATTCAATATTCTTTGCGAAATTTTGGGGCTGGTATTTATTAATATTCTTTTTTATACTAAGTGTTAACCCTAAAAGAATCAAACAGATTTTTGACGATTTAAATGATCAAAAATTCTTGATTCTTACAGCTTTTATAGCCATTGTCATTGGGTTACTTAATATTATATTTCATAACATTTGGGAGCCTAGTTATAAACTAATCATTACACTAATAGGTTGGACATCCCTTTTTATTGGAATTGCTTTATTTGCTTTACCAAAACAAACGGTTTCATTTTTAGTTTTAACCAACATTAAATTGGTACAAGTTATTTACACATTACTATTTTTAGTCGGCATATATTTACTTAATATAGCATATAGCATCGTTTTATTTTAAACCTGACAAAAGTCATAGTTTTAATTTATTTATAGACGTATTATTATAGTACCATTTTACAATGGTTTGCTATTAATCTAAGAGAGACAGTTTTAAACGATTTAACTCTAGGTTTTTAGAGTTAGATTTATTTAACTAATGGAATTTTTTGGTTGGTTCATGGTCTAAGTCTTTTAGACTTTATTCCTAAGTTATTTAATCTTTGTTCTAAAAAACTTTTAGTTCATTTATCGTTAAAAAATTGTCTCTTTTTTTTATTTCAAAATTTTTAAAAAAAATCACCAACTATTTAGCTATCTGACTTATATCATAGTTTTTAAAAGTTTTAGTCTCTATTTTTATAATCCACACTAAAACCAGATGATTATGTTATCTATCCTTTTACCTACCGATTTTTCTGAGAATTCTAAGAATGCTATTAATTATGCATTAGAATTTTTTAAGTATCAAAAAGTGCAATTCTATTTTATGCACGCATATCGAAATGAGTTTTATGACCATGACGAATTAGTGTCTCGTGATGTTTTTGATGATGTATTAGAAAAGGTGAAAACCGATTCTAAAAACAACTTAGAAAAACTTTTTAAAGAAGTCAATGAAATAGCACCAAACCCAAGATATACGTATCACAGTATTTCGGCTAACAATTCTCTCGTAGAAGAAGCAAATGAAATAGCGGACAAACACAACATAGATTTAATTGTGATGGGTACAAAAGGAAAATCTAACGAGCGTCATATTATTTTTGGTAGTCAAACATTTCAGGTTTTAAAGTATGTTGATTGTCCCGTTTTGGCAATTCCTTCAAACTATAAAAATACACAGCCCAAACATATATTATTCCCTACAGATTACCTTATACCTTATAAACGTAGAGAATTAAAACTACTATCTGTTTTGGCAAAATCGTACAGAAGCAAAATAGATGTTATGTATGTCTCAACGAGCAATAAATTATCTATAAGACAAGAAGACAATAAAGATTTTATTAAAGATGCCTTAATAGTAAACAAAGTAGACTTTAATATTAAAAACGATAAAAATGTTGCGGATGCTATCATCTCTCATATCGAAGAAAGTGATATTGACATGATAACCATGGTAAATACCCAACACTCCTTTTTAGAAGATATGCTTTTTCCGTCTACAATAGACAAAGTGAGTTTTGGTTTAGAGATTCCGCTTTTAGCGATGCAAAACACAAATCGTGATTAGATTAATCAATGACGTTTTAAATAAAAAATATTAATACCAACTAATTACAATAGCATGTGACCATTAATAAATAAAACTACAAAATCATGAAAAATATACTTTTACCTACCGATTTTTCCGACAATTCTTGGAATGCCATAAAGTATGCTATTCAACTTTTTAAAGATGAAACTTGTACTTTTCATTTACTAAATACCTATACACCTATAATTTATAATGTAGAATATGTTTTGGGCTATCCTGCTCAATTTGGTTTAGGTGATGCCATTAGAGATACAGCAATAAAAAACCTGGATGAATTAAAATCTAGAATTGCTGAAACATTTAAGGATAACCCTAAACATACCTTTACAACACTACCTCGTTTTAATACTCTAGTTTCTGGTATTAGAGAGTTTATCTCAGAAAACAAAACACATCTTATTGTTATGGGAACTAAAGGTGCTACAGGTGCTCAAGAGGTGTTATTTGGTTCTAACACTGTACATGTATTTAAGGAAATTAAATGTCCGGTTTTGGCAATTCCTTCAGATTTTGAATACGAGAAACCTCTAGAGATTCTATTCCCTACAGATTTAGAGATAGATTATGACGCCTTTCATATAGACCTACTAAAACAAATTGCTATTGACCATAACTCTAGAGTAAATGCGCTACATGTTTCTACAGGTAAAGACCTCACTTTTAAACAAATTAATAACCAATTAAAACTAGAAACTGTATTTAAAGACACACCTTTTATATATCATGAATTTGAAAGCATGAATGTCACAGACGCTATAGACAAGTTTCAAATTAAAGCAAAAATCAATTTATTGGCCATGATAAATAATAAGCATTCATTTTTTGAAAACTTATTCTTTAGATCCGCACTTAATCAAATAGGTTTTCATTTAAAAATTCCTTTTTTAGTATTACCTGCTAAACACTAACTATATAACTATTAGCTAAAACCATGTGACCATTACACAATACTAAATATTAACACATGAAAACAAATATTCTATTACCCACAGATTTTTCAGATAACGCTTGGAGTGCTGTTGTATATACTTTAAAGCTATATAAAGATGAAGTTTGTACGTTTTACTTTTTACATTCCACAAAAATGAAAATTTCAGCCATGTCTAATTTATCAAATAAATTGATTCATTTTATGACTGAAAATGCAACAAAAGAACTTTTAGAATTAAAAGAATTAGCGGAAAATGCAGATGCAAATGCTAATCATGAATTTGAAATCATTGTAAGTACAAATGATCTATTTCACACTATGGAAACTGTTATAGAAAAAAACAACATAGACATAGTGGTTATGGGAACAAAAGGAGCAACTAAAGCAACAGAAATTGTTTTTGGAAGCAATACCGTAAATGCTATAAAAAAGGTTAAAAACTGTCCTATTCTGGCTGTTCCGGACGAATTTGATTTTGATGACCCAAAACAAATTGCTTTTCCTACAGACTTTAACCGACTTTACGGCGAAGAATTACACGCCTTAAAGCGAATAGCAGATTTATATGATTCTAAAATAAGAATAGTCCATATTAATAAAGAAACTGAGCTATCTGAAGCACAAGAATATAATTTAGATCAGTTAAAAATAGCTTTAAAAAATTATGATTACAGCTTTCATTGGATGCCAGATTATGGAAAAAAGCATGAAGCGATTAAAGATTTTATAGACGAACTAAATATTAATATACTGGTTATGATAAACTATAAGCACAGTTTTATACATAGTATTATTAAGGAACCCGTTATTAAAAAGTTAGGATTTCAACCTACCATTCCTTTTTTAGTTATTCCATCTATTAACTGACAGAAGTCATTTTATTAAAAGTTAATATGAACTAATTTTATACTATTAGTTAAATTCAATACATACCATGAAACATCATATTATACTTCCAACAGATTTTTCAGATAATGCTTTTAGTGCAGCTCTCTATGCCTTAAAACTTTACAACAACGAGCAGTGTACATTTTATCTTCTAAATACTTGGATGTTTACTAATTCTGGATCCAGAACCTATATCACTTCAACCTATTTAGATAGACTTCAAGAAGAAACAAGTCAAAAGCTAGAAGAACATAAAGTCTTATTAGAAGAAAAAAGTAATAAGGCCAACCATGAGTTTAGAACCATTTTTAGCAAAGAGCCTTTAGTGAATACAATAAAGAAAGCTATTAAAGACCAAGATATAAATCTAATAATTATGGGTACCAAAGGTGCTACTGGCGCAAAGGAGTTTCTATTTGGTAGTAATACTGTAAACATTATTAACAAAGTAAAAAATTGCCCAATATTAGTTGTACCAGATGGTTATGAATTTATTACACCAAAGAAAATAGCATTTCCTACGGATTACAATAGGTTTTATGGCGAAGAATTAGTGTATATAAAACAATTATCAAAATTATATAATTCAAAAATTACTGTTGTTCATATTAACGAAAAGAAGAACCTAACCGATAAACAAAACTACAATTTAGCAATGCTAAAAGCATATTTAGAAAACTACAAACACAGTTTTCATTGGATGACTGGTTTTGACAATAAAGAACACGCCATTAAAGAATTTATTAAGGAGCTTAACATAAACATCCTTACAATGATAAACTACAAACATAGTTTTATTGAAAATATTACTAAAGAGCCTGTAGTTAAGAATATAGGATATCATCCTACAGTTCCATTTTTAGTTATTCCATGTCATGGTGATTAAAAACCACTGAATGTCAAATGGTTAAACTGACGGATATCATTCTTTATGTTTAGTTAAGTGATTATATTTAATTCAACGGATTTAAATTAGTTAGCCATGAGACATAAAGTTTTATTACCAACAGATTTTTCTAAAAACTCAATTAGAGCTATCAATTATGCTCGAGAATTATACAAAAACGACCATTGTGATTTTTATCTTCTAAATGTGTTTTCAGCTACAGGCAATATTCTAGAGAGTCTATTAAATATGGAACCTGGAAGCGAACTCTTCGAAAATGCAAAACTACATTCAGAAAACGGATTAGCGACGGTTTTTGATATGATTACTATGAGCGACTCATATAATCCAAAGCATCATTTTGAAATTATATCAGAATTCAATAATGTTATTGATGCCGTAATTCAAATAGTTGACAAAAAAGATATTGAAATGATTGTAATGGGAACCAAAGGAGAAACCCATTCTAGAAAAACAGCTTTTGGTAGTACTGCAATATATATTATGGAAAAAGTACGGAATTGCCCAGTACTAGTTGTACCAGAAAACGCAAAAATTGAATTGCCAAAAGAAATTGTTTTTCCGTCTAGTTATAGAAATCATTTTAAACGGAGAGAACTTATTCATCTATACGATATTGCAAAAAAGAGTAATGCAAATATTGCAGTACTTCATATTAAGGAAGAAGATAAATTAGATGAAGAACAAGAAGAAAACATAAAACTACTAAAAGAAATTTTAACAGGTGTTAGTTATACATTTCACACCTTGCCACACTATTCAATACAAACTGCAGTAAACATTTTTGTAGAAAGTAGATCGAGCGACATGGTTGCTTTTATTAATAAAAAACACACTTTTTTTGGAAGCATTTTAAGTAGCCCAATGGTAAAAGAGATCTCTTTTCATCTAAATGTCCCAATATTGGCTATGCACGATTTAAGAAATTAATTATTAACAAGATTCTTTTTTTTAAGAAGAATCATAAATAAATTTTCAATGAAAAATACAGGTGTTTGGCTAGATATTGACAATGCTTATATCGTAAGCATAGAGAATGAAAATGAAACATTTAAAACTGTTTCATCTAACATTGAGCATTATAAGGCTCATGGTGGTTCTGGAACAAAATTAAAAGGTGGTCCGCAAGACGTTGTGCAAGACAGTAAATATTTAGAACGCGAAAAACAACAACTAAAACAATATTTTAAAGATATTGCTTCACAAATTAATGACACAAATGCGTTGGTGATTTTTGGACCGGCTGATACTAATGAGAAATTTAGCAAAGAGTTGCACAAAAACTATAAAAGCCTAAGCACAAAAATAAAAGGAATTGAAAAGGCTGATAGTATGACCGACAACCAAGTAAAAGCTTGGGTAAGAGATTTCTTTAAGTAAATCTAAATTATTAATCGTTCTACTAGTTATAATGATTATGGTTTAAAGTTACTAGAAGACACAGTGATTGTTGCTTTGTCCGTTTTTAAATATGCACAAATGAAAAATCAAAATTTCGATATCATTAAATCCTCTGGCGAAAAAGTAAAATTTTCAATAGATAAATTACGTGCTTCATTGTATAAAACGGGAGCGGACAAAGAAACCATTGCTCAAATTATTAATAAGGTTAGATATGAATTGTACCAAGGAATTTCTACCAAAGAAATTTATAACAGAGCTTTTGCTTTACTCAAAAAAAAGAAAAGCTATTTGGCTTCTAAATACAAACTAAAAAAAGCCATTTATGAACTAGGACCAACAGGTTTTCCCTTTGAACGTTTTGTAAGTGAACTTTTAAGATACTCAGGATACGAAACAAAAGTTGGGGAAATTTTGCAAGGTAAATGTGTAAAACATGAAATCGATGTAATTGCGCACAAAGAAAATGAAACAACTTTAATAGAATGTAAATTTCATAGTGAACAAGGCCTTAATTGTAATGTGAAAATTCCATTATATATTAATTCGCGCTACCAAGATGTAAAAACACATTGGAATGGAAATATAAAAAACGATTCTAAATTAACAAAAGGTTGGGTCATTACAAATACAAGGTTTACGGAAGATGCTTTGTTATATGGTAAATGTTGCGGTCTCTATCTATTAAGTTGGGACTATCCTAATAATGATGGGTTACGCGATCGTATTGACCGTTTAAGTCTTTACCCAATCACAGTATCTACATTATTAACCAACAGAGAAAAACAATTTTTATTAAGTAGAGATGTGGTACTCTGCAGACAACTAATGCACGATAAATTTTACCTAGACCATTTAGGTGTTTCAGAAGTAAGAAAGAAAAAAATATTGGATGAAATTGCTCAATTATGTCCAAACAAAAATCAATAAGTCATGGAAAATTTTGCTAAAATAAATTTCTTAGGCGCATCTGGTGTTGTTACTGGTTCTAAGTATTTAATTGAAACTTCAGAAAAAAACATTCTAATAGATTGTGGAATGTTTCAAGGATTAAAGGAATTACGTGAGCTAAACTGGACTAATTTACCTGTTGATGTTTCGTCAATAGATGTTGTTTTACTTACTCATGGACATCTTGACCATGTTGGTTATTTACCACGTTTAATTAAACAAGGTTTCCATGGAAAAATAATAGGTACAGCACCAACACTTGCCATAGCAGAAATAATATTAAAAGATAGCGCCAAAATCCATGAAGAAGAAGCTGAAAAAGCCAACAAAGAAAAATACAGTAAACACGAACCTGCACTACCGTTCTATACCATTAAAGATGCAGAAAAAACTATTGAATTATTTGAAGCACAATTGCAAGACAAATGGATTACTTTATCTGAACATATCTCCTATCGTTTTCAATATAATGGTCATATTATTGGTGCTACCTTTATTGAATTAAACATAAACAATAAACGTTTTGTATTTTCTGGAGACATTGGGAGAAGCCATGATTATTTGCTTTATGAACCAAAAAAGCCTGAATGGGCAGATTATCTATTTATAGAAAGCACTTATGGTAATAAGTTACACCCTAAAGAAGATGTTGAAGATATACTAACTGATATTATACTTAACACCATAGAGAAAAAAGGAAATTTAATCATTCCGAGTTTTGCTGTAGAGCGTTTACAAACCTTGATGTTTATTTTATGGCAACTTTATAAGAAAAATAAAATACCCAACATTCCTATTTTTATTGATAGTCCTATGGGAAACAATGTTCTTAGTGTTTTTAAACGCTTTCCTAAATGGCACAAATTATCTGACGAAGATTACAATGCCATGTGTAACCATGTAAACATTGTTGAATCTTATAGAGAAACTTGGGAAACTATTGATGATAAACGTTCTAAAATTGTTATTGCAGGTAGTGGAATGGTAACAGGAGGACGCGTACTCACCTATTTAAAACAACTTATAGATGAACCCTCTACTACTGTATTATTAGTAGGCTACCAAGCCGAAGGAACACGAGGTAGACAATTACAAGAAGGTACTCACGAAATTCGTTTCTTCGGAAAATATTATCCGGTTAAAGCAACGATAAAAAATATCGATAGTTTATCTGCGCATGCAGACCAAAATGATTTAATTAATTGGATGAGTGCTATTAAGAACATACCAGAAAAGGTGTATTTAGTTCATGGAGAGCCAAATGCTTTAGATGCCTTTAGAGTAAAAATTAAAGACGTTTATAATTGGAATGTCACTATTCCTAAATTATCTGACGTAGAGAAAGTAGTAATTTAAAAACATGTAACCAACTGACTTAAATCATTTTAAAACCTAATTAAACTCTCTACTTTTAGTATAGAAAATATTAAGTATAACATCTAAATTTTAAAATTATGTCACTTATTAAATCTAACAACAGAAGACGTAAGTTCCCAACTTGGAACAATGATGGATTAAAAAGTTTTTTGAGCAACGATGACTTTTTTAACAACGATTTCTTTGAAGAAGATAACTTAATGCCAGCAATGAATGTTAAGGAATCTGAGAATAGTTTTGATGTAGAGTTTGCTGCTCCTGGTTTTTCAAAAAAAGATTTTGAAGTCACTATCAGTAACAATATTCTAAATGTTTGTGGTGAAAAAAAACACGAAAAAGAGGAAAAAGAAGAAGAATTTACGCGTAAGGAATTCAGCTATAATTCTTTTAAAAGATCTTTAAGTCTTCCTAAGTCTGTTAATGTTAACCAAAACGTTAATGCTATTTACAAAGATGGTATTTTAAAACTGAATCTTCAGAAAAAAGCAGAATCAAAAGAACAACCTAAAAAAGTGATAGAAGTTCACTAAGTAAAAGAAAGCAGAAAGTAACACTTCAATTGCTTTCTGCTTTTAAATCATTAAATGTATAAACATGAAAACTACACAAACACAATCAAAATATGTAGAATGGTTAAGTGCAGAGCAAATGCATCAAGATTCTAAAGAATGGCTATCAGAGTTATTATTCATAAAAGATGAACATCTCTTTTTTGAAGATTTAATTAAGTCGTTTACTTTACAGCTTATAGAACCAGAAAAATTTTCAAATAATAAAGAAATCATAGATGCCTTAAACCGTTCTCAAAAAAAGAACAATCTATTAATAGAGGCTATTAAAGTGCATGAAAATGACCTTGAAATTATGTTAGATGGCGTAAACCAAACGAAAGAAGAAGCCGCTTATAGAAAGTCTCATCGTGGTTTAATTTTAGAATTAAGTGAATTTGACAAATATTATAAAAGTTTAAAAGCTCAAATTTTTGAAATTATAAAATCTATAAAAAAAGAAGACAAACGAAACCATTTACTAGACAAAACCTAAAAATCAAAACATCATGAAAAGGTCGCTCATTATTATTTTAACGCTTGTATTATTTAGTTGTAATTCTACCCAGCTTACAGAAAACTGGAAAAACCCAGATATAGATACGTATGAACCTACTAAAGTATTTGTTATAGGTTTAACCTCTAATATTGAGGCTAGACAACAATTTGAAAATAAACTAAAAACCCAATTAGAATTAAGAGGAATTGAAACTGTAATGAGTTTAGATTTTATAGAACCTCAATTTAGAACGGAAAAAATGACCGAAGATGAATTAGAAAGTCTAGAATCTGATTTAATTGATGCGGGCTTTGATACTATTCTTTTTTCTAAAGTAATTGGAGTAGAAGATAAGATAGAATACAAACAAAAATTTGGTAGTGACTTTAATACAAACACTAAATTTAGAGATGATTATTTAAGATACCAAGATGCCTTTTACAATCCTGAATATTATAATGAATACACTGTATATAATGCAGAAACATCCATGTCTTGTATTTGCCCTACAAAAGAAAGAGAGTTGATTTGGAAAGGCTACATAAGTATCACAGACCCAAAATCTATTGAAAAAACAGTTTCTGAATATGTAAATTTAGTCATTGCAGTTTTAGAAGATCAACAACTTATAAATCCAAATTCAGTTTATTCCGAACCACAAGTTATAAAGTAAGTGATTTCAACTATATCAAAATTTGCACTGCTTTTACTTATTAAAATTTATTTCATTAAAAATGAAACACTAACAATGGTACTCTTAATTGATTACTAATTTTAGTGGTAGAAGAACCTGTAAAAAAGCGTTCGAAAAAGCTTTCTTTTTGCACCAATAAAGCCATTAAATCTATTGGATGTGTTTGTGTATAACAACTAACAGCGAATTCCATTGGTACATCTTCAATAGCGTGATAAACATAGTTTAAAGCTTTATCAAAACCATTGATATAATTTGTATCTAAATCTCTTCTCTGAGCTAATTCAGCCTTTGGGTTTATTCTTAATAAATGTATTCTATCACTAAATGGTTTTGTGAAACTTAATAGAGCAGAAAAAGCTTTACTATGTAATGCATCATCCAAATCTAATGGCAGTAATAATTCTGTTGGTTTTTTATAAGGAAATCCTTCAGGGATAACCAATGTTGGACAATCTACATTTCTAATCACATTAATAGTATTGCTACCAAAAACAGTTTCTGAAGCACCTGTTACACCATTACTTCCCATTACAACTAACTCAATAGCTTTAGAAGCTACAACTTGATTAATAGCTTCTGATAAACCATCATAATCTACCAAACTTTGAAATTTAAAATTATCACTCTCAAATTTCTTTTCAATGCCATTAACAAGCTTAATCAGTTTGTTTTTGGATTTTTTTAAAACAGAATCATAAAGACTTTGACCGCCTCCCATTACTAAATCATCACTGATGTAAGCTTTAGAATTTTCTACATGAAGAAAATAGAAATTACACTCATAGGCTTTAAATAAATGTAAAGCATAATGAATAGCATTAATTGAATTTTTAGAAAAATCTGTAAGTAGAAGAATCTGTTTCATGATTTTTGATTTATTTAAATTTACCAAAAGTACACGAAACAAAAAATGATTTAAATCATCAATGTTCGTTTAATAAAATTAGAGCATTAAAGATTTATTAATATAATAAATTAAACAACCTATTTAGTCTTACCAGCTAATTCTTTAATTCTATCAAAGGCTAATTCTGGCTCATCCGTTGTGATATAATCAAAATCTTTTTCTAATAACCAATCGATATCTTCTTGTTTATTGGCTGTCCAAGAATTAAGTTTTAAACCTAAACTTTTAGCTTCAGTCACCCATTCTGGCTTTGATTTAAACTTGTAAATTAAATAATCTAAACCTGTAATACTATCATTCTTTAATACTTCAGGTGTTTTAGAGCCATCAAGATATAACACTTTTGCATTGGGATCAATCTTCTTAATATGCTTAATAATCTCATACCCAAAACTTATGTAATAAGCAATGTAAGCATCTGCCTTTAATTCTTTAACTAAGGCTACAGTTTTATCTGCCATCAACATATTACGACCTTCAATTTTTGAAGGTTTTATTTCACAAACCAAACCAGTAGTAGTGTTATTGGCCATTCCTGCTAAAATAAAATCTTTTAATGTTGGCAGTGTTTCACCATTTGGTAATTTATGTTTAGCTAATTCTTCATAAGTATTAGATTCTATATCTAAACCTCCAAAATCGCCATCATGAGTTACAATTAAGACTTCATCTGACGTCATTCTAACATCAAATTCAGACCCAGTACATTTTAAGTTTATTGCTTCCTTTAAGGCTGCGATAGAATTTTTTGGTAAGCCTTTAGTTTTCCATGCACCTCTGTGTGCAACAACTTGATTATCTGCAAAAATAATTTCAGACTCATTAGTAGATGTATTGCAGGATACAAATCCAATACAAAATATCAAAACAATTAAATAACGCATAAGTAATAATATTATAATTTAAATCATAGAGACAAAGTCTCTACATAAAAAGTAAAAAAATAGGACAAGCGAACTTGCCCTATTAACTAACTAAATAATAAACAACTATTCGTAACCTAAATTTTGAGGATAATCTGGTCCTAATAAATCTAAGTCTCTTTGAGCAATTGGCCAGTTAATGAAATGTGATTGCCAGTTTTCTCTAGGATCTTTAGAACCCAAATTAGCTGGGAAATATTCACCATCACCTGCATAACTAGTCATTTGTGTATCTATAACACTTTGACCCATTCTTTTTAGCGTAAACCAACGTTGACCTTCAAAAGATAACTCTCTTGCGCGCTCATCTAAAATTGTTTGTTGATCTACACTTGTAACAGGTGCTGCACCTGCTCTTTCTCTTACAGCATTAATATATGGTAATGGATCACCTGTAGATCTCATTATTGCTTCTGCCGCAATTAAATAAGTCTCTGCTAATCTGTAAACCGTAATATTACTTCTGTTTAAATATGAATCTGGATTATCATCTTCTTGCGCAAATTTTATACAAGAAGGATGCATTCTCTTATAGTAGTTTTGATAAGATGACGAAGGATTGTCTAAATCAGTAATAGGCTCATAATTGTCTAACTCCTCACCAGTTCTATCACCCGACGTATAATAGTATTTTAATCTAAAATAGGTATCATCATCTCTAGTGTCATTAGGATCTTCAGCCAATAAATTTAACAGATATAGATTTGGAAGAATTCTTGAGAATCCTCTACCTCCTTGTTCTATATTAGACTCAATACCTGAAATCTGAAAATACTGTGTTACATAATTTGCATTCATCATAGTTGTAGCTCCACCACCAAGAACATCGTCTAAGGCTTGAACTACAAATAAAGACTCTGAATTATTTCTGTCACCAGCAAATACATCTGCTGTACTACTCACCAAACTATGAGGACTATCTGGACTTTCAATAACATCTAATGCTTGAGTTTTAGCTTCTGTCCAATCACCTTGCCACATTGCAACTTTTGCTTTTACATGTTTCGCAGTTCCTTTTGTAACACGACCAAATGTGTCTGTCCAATCTAAATTCTCAATAGCGTAATCTAAATCACTGTTAATAAGTGCAAAGATTTCAGCATCAGAAGATCTATCGTTAACCACATCAAAAGCATTATCTACAGTTACTGTTTCTGTAGTCACAAAAATGTTATTATACATTCTGTATAAATAAAAATAAGAATGCGCTCTAAAATACTTAGCCTCAGCTAAAATTTTCTTTCTTGCATCTTCGTCCACACCTTCAACAACGTCAGCTGCATTAATAATAGCTGTTGCTTTATTAGTCATGTTATAAAAATGTTTCCAAAATAATGACGATGCAAAATTAGAGCCTTGATCTACTGCAGAAATACCTCTTTCGTATCTCCCCATTAAACCAGTATATCCTGTTCTTGCAAAAACCAAATCGCTTCGAGATGACATCAATACTGATCCCATAAAATCTTCTGTACTTGCATCGTAACGATCTCTTTCAAATTTATATAAACTTACTACACCTGACTTTAAACCCTCTTCAGTAGTAAACACATAACCAGAATCGATTAATGTACTCGGTTGCTCTTCTAAGTAATCTTCACAAGAAGTTACAACGAAGAATAGCGCCATAGTTAGCATTAAGCTACCTTTTAGTTTTGAATAAAAAAACTTCGTTTTCATAATATTATTCTTTTTTTTAATTAAAATTTAACTCTTACTCCGAAAGTGAATGATCTTGCATCTGGATAACCTGAATCTGCATTAGAAAACGTAGATCTAATATTTACTTCAGGACTATAACCTATGTAATCTGTACTTGTAAACACATTAGTAGCGGTCATATAAAATCTTATTTGATCTAAACTCAACTTAGATGTTACCGTTTCTGGTAATGTATAACCTAAACTTACCGTTCTTAATCTTACATAAGATGCATCTTTAACTGCTAAAGCATTTAAGTATAATGGAGCAGAATCTGCGTTTGGTCTTGGAAATGATGTTGAAGGATTTTCTGGCGTATAATAATCTACCTTAACACCATTTAACTTTCCTTCTAAAGTACCACCATTATTATAAGTGTTTAAAAATGGGTTTACTTTTGTAGCACCTTCAACAACGTAAAAGTCTAAAAATAAATCGAACCCTTTATACTCTATGTTTGTTGAGAATGAACCAAACCAGTCTGGATTTGGATCTATAAATACACGGTCTTCTTGTGTAATTTTACCATCAGGACCAGGAATAATATTTCCGTCGTCGTCTACACCATTAACATCCTTTATTCTTATATCACCAGGTCTAAGATCTGTTTGTGTTAATGCTGAATCTGGATTGGCTTGTGGTGCATTTTCAAAATCATCACCTTCTTGCCATATACCATCAAATGCATATTGATAAATAACACCAACTGGTTGACCTACATAATAATTATAAGTAGTATCCTCTGTAATATCATCTCCATTACCATCCGTATATAATTCTTTAATTTCGTTTCGGTTATTAGACCAGTTGGTAGAAACTGACCATTTAAAATCATCAGTATTGAAGATGTTAGCTGTTAAACCTAATTCGATACCAGTATTCTGCATTTCACCTGCATTAAAGTAAGTAAACTGATAACCTGTTGTTGAAGGAACACCTCTCTTCAATAACAAATCTTTAGTTCTGGCATCGTACCAGTTAATATTACCTGTTAACACTCTTTTAAATATTGAAAAATCTACACCAAGGTTGAGGGTTGTTACTCTTTCGAATTGTAAATCTAAATTCGGTAAAATTACAGAAGGTGAATAACCTGAAGCTGACTGCTCATCAAAAATATAAGGCTGAGGATCAGCAGTAAAAAGTGATGTATAAGCAATACCTAAATCATTTACTAAAGAACCATAACTCGCTCTAAATTTTAATTCTTGTACAGCATCAACATCTTCTAAAAAGCTTTCGTTGTGCAATTTCCATGCAAAAGATGCTGCAGGATTGTAACTCCATTTATTACCAACTGCATTTAAAGACGCACCATCTGCTCTCATTGTTGCAGTGAATAAATACTTATCCTTTAAATTATATCTTGCTCTAGCCATATAACCTAAATACCTTACGGCATCACCATCTCTTTCTACAGTTACATTACCAATTGCACTTGCAATACCATTGTAACCTAAATCTTCATTTGTAAATCCCTGTCCTTCAGTAAATGTTCTAGAATATTCATTTTCTTGAGCTGATTGTACTAAAGTTAAATTGAATTTATGATCCTCACCAAAGGCTTTATCATAAGTCAATATGTTTTCAATTAAATAAGATTCGCTTAACCTATTGTCAAGTCTAGCAATACCTCTCACATCATCACCTGCAGAACTTAAAGAAGATAAATATTGACCTCTGTTAGTTGTTCTGCGTGTTAAGTTAGCTTTTAATTGATATTGTAAATCTTTTGTAATTTGCCACATTGGAGTTACGTTGATTACAAAATCATTTCCTTTTTCATTATGATTTTGATTACGCAAATTCCAAATTGGATTGTATGCAGACAACTCCTCTCCACTAGGAAATTGAGTTAAGCTACCGTCTGCATTATAAGCGCTACCTAAAGGTGACGTTGTAATAACGTTAACGTTTGCTGCTCTATCTGTATCATCATTTAAAATGTTTAAATCAAAATTTACAGAGAATTTATCACTGATTTTTTGATCTACATTTAAACGCAATGTTTTTCTTGTATAACTAGATGTCGGAATTAGACCATCTTCTTTAAAGTAGTTAATACTACCAAAAACTTTAGTCATATCTGTTCCTCCACTTACACTAATAGCTTGGCTATTTACAAAACCATTTCTCATTAATTCATCTTCCCAATTAACAAAACGATTGTTAGCAATATTATCTAATTCAACATCTGAAAAAATAACATCATCTGGAGAATAAGAATCATCAGCATTTGTAGACCTTGCCGCTTCTCTTTTTAATTGTGCAAATTCTTGACCACTATAAACATCAAAATTTCTTTCGATTGATTTAGTAGATAAGAAACCATGATAGCTCACACTTATTTTTCCAGCCTTACCTCTTTTAGTTGTAATTAAAACCACACCATTAGCACCTCTAGATCCATAAATTGCTTGAGCAGAAGCATCTTTAAGAAATTCAATTGAGTCAATATCATCTGCATCAATATCCTCAATGCCACCATCTCTAATAATACCATCTACTACATAAATAGCACTTACATTACCTTCAATAGAACCTTGTCCTCTAAAAATAATCTCTGAAGTACCGCCTGGTCTTAATGTTCCACCTCCGACATCTACTTGTAAACCAGCAATTCTACCACGTAACATTTCATTAACATCTGATGTTGGTGATAACGTCGCTTTTTCTAAATCTGTAGTAGCTACTGCATTTACGATATCACTTTTCTTTTGTGTACCGTAACCAACGACTACAACTTCTGATAAAGAGGTATCATCTTCTAACGTAATTGTTAATTCGCCACCTGTTACTTTTACATCTTGAGTTTTAAAACCTACATAAGAAACTGAAATTACAGATGTTTCACTAGACACTTCTAAAGTAAATCTTCCATCAAAATCAGTTTGAGTTCCGTTAGTTGTTCCTTTCTCTATAACAGACGCACCTGGTAACGGCATATTATCTGAACTAGAAACCACCTTTCCTTTTACTGTAGTTTGAGCCATAAGCGCAAATGAACTACATAATAAAAAGAGAAATAAGAATTTTTCAATTCTTGACCTTTGAAATTTTAATTTCATAAATATTGTTTTGATTAATTAATTAGTTACCAAAATTAGATAATACCCAAATTGACTTAAGCTCCTCTAACTTTATGTTATTGTAAATTTAATCCTAAGAAATTGTTAATATGATAATTAATACCTCGATAAAAAACCAACATCGCAAAAAAATAAGTCAGTTAATCAATAAAAAGAGACTGCAATAGCCGTAAACATTAGATATTTTAAGAATAGTTTATTTTGTTAGAAATCCTTAAAATTCAACCGTTTGCAACACTTGTCGTGGTAAAGTCGTGGTAAATTAGATGATTGTCGAGGTGCTAGAATTTTAAGATATAATTAACTAAGCTATCATCATGATGTAATTGTAATCTTTTGCGTAACCTGTAACGTTTTGTTTCGACACTTTTAATAGAGATGTTCAGTAAAGGAGCCATTTCTTTAGAGGATAAATTGAGTCTTAAATAAGCACAAAACCTCAAATCATTAGGAGTTAACTCCGGATGCGCTGCTTTAATTTTATCCATAAAATCCTTATCGGCATTATTGAAAGCTTGTTTAAAGAATTTCCAATCTTTATTGTTATTAAGGTTGGTATCAATTAAACTTATTGCACTGGTTATATCTTCTTTATTTTTAGTTGCTTTTAACTCTTTCTTAATCTTTCTTAGCAACTCATTTTTCTTAATTATACTCATTGTAGAAATTGCCAACTCCCTATTTTTCCCTTCTATATCTTGATTTAGTTTTTCATTTTTAATTTGAATAAATGCTCTTTCGTTTTTTATTTGCTCATGCTTTAATATTCGCTCATAATAAAACTTGTAAGCTCTATGAATTAAGAATCCAGTAACGATAAATATTAATAAATAAACAAGAATTGCTAGATTAGAAATATACCAAGGTCTATTAATATTAAAATGGTAATTCACAGTGTTCTCTGTAAGTTGATTTCCTACTTTCGCTCTTACTTCCAAAGTGTAATCGCCAAAAGATAGATTTTCAAACTGAATACTCGATTGCTTAGACCAAGCACTCCATTTTTCCATTTTTCCGTTTAACTTGTATTGGTAGTTAACTTCTAAGAATTTATTGTATTCAGGTACAGAATATTCAAAGACCAATAAACCATGTTTATTTTCAAAATCACCTTCATCCGCTATTGGCAACTCTAAAACCTCATCGTTTAAATCACTAATCTTTGCTGAATTTAGGTAGACATGATATTTAGATTCATTTTGAATGTCAGATAAATCCATTGTTAAGTAACCATTAGACGTACCTATTACATATTTCTCTTTTTCAATATGTTGTATATTTTCAAAACCGAGAACGCCTTTTCTTAAACTAGACGGAATTGAAATCGTAGTAATTTCTGGTTTATTTGTTAGATTGTCATTAGCTATAAAACTAATATTATGTTCGGAAAACAGCCATAATTTATCAGCTTGATCTACTACCATTTTCACAGATTTATATGGTGAAACTTTTTCACTTAAATCTATGTTTTTCTTAAACTTCTCTTCATTATTTTCATAATTAAACACACCATCTTCAGATGTGTATAATATTTGACCTTTATACGTAATTAACCCAGAATTCTTACCAAGTTCTAATTCCGATTGACGTTTTATATCAATAACTTTATGCAAAGTACTGTCTAATTGTATTCTAAAAACACCTTTGTACTCGTGGTTAACTAAAATTTGATTATTGTCATTGATTTCAAAAAAACGAGACGAATTTTTAAAACCTTCAACCTTATTTCTTATTACCCAAGTGTTATTCTGTTTTTGCAAAACATATAAGCCATCATAATTTCCTTGAAGCAATAAATTATTATGATTTGGAACTCTTTTAAAATTCCAAGCACCTAAAATATCACTGATACTTTTTGCCTTATTATCTTCAATTAAAAAAGTCCCTAAATGATGACCACAAAACAAACTACCTCTATCATCTTTAAAAAGACTCCATACTTGGCCAGCTGTTCCTTTTACAAATTCAAAATCTTGATTTTTAGAATCTAAAGACCTATAAAACAATCCTTGATTTGTGCCAACATACAGGTAATTATTAAAAATTAGGGTCGTATAAACCGTACCTATATCACCATTATAATCTATAAATGTTTTTACAGACGAATTAACATTTATACAATTAATGCCATTATCTAAACCTGTCCAGACATTCTCTTTGTTATCTTCAAAAAGAGAAAGAACTGTATTATTAGCTAAACCTTTCTTTTGATTAATTTCGTAATCAATTTCACCGTTTTTGTTTATTTTAACTAAGCCATGAGAAATTGTACCTAAAACAAAACTTCCATCTTTAAGCTGAATACTACTAAAGACATTTAATTCCTTTAGTCTTTCGTTAGAATCCACTTTCCATTCTATCAATTGGTTTTCATCAAACTGAAAGAATCCCGAATTACGTGTAAGAATAATAAGCTTTTCATTATGCTGAAAAACATCTATAACCCTATCCTCTAGTACTACTGAATTCTCTATAATTAATTTAGGCTTTCCTTCTTCTAAAACATAAATACCTTCATTAGCAACATGATAATATATTTTATTATTCACATTGAATACTTTGTAAATAATGTTCTCAGAATTTATGGTTCTAAATTTTTCTGAAGCTTTATCATAGAAGTACAAGGCATGACCAGCTTGAAATAAAACCCATTCATCATAACTTATAATATCCCAAATTTGGTCATCACTTAATATTTTATCACCTAATTTAGGTATCAGAGATGTATACTCTAAGTTACCAAACTCATTACGCTCCCAATAACCAAATTCTTCATAACAACCAGAATAAATTTTATCGTCTATAACAGATACTGCTCGTAAAATTGTATTATTTGGAGACCGATAAGGCACCCAATTAGACCCATTAAATTCTAATAAACCTAAATTATTTGCAATATAGATATAGTTATTTGCATCTTGAGAAATCATCCAGTTTTGATTCTCTCCATTATAATCTGTAGTAGTAAATGTTTCTATAGGTGGCAACTCTTGTCCATGAGACAAAAAACACAAAAACAATAATAAGATGAATTGTAAAGTTTTCATTTGAGCTTTAAAATAAATACTATTCATGTAAATATAGTTTTAGAATATAAACAAACAAAATGCCAACCCAAATCGAGTTGACATTTCTAATCTTAAACAATCTGTAAATGTTTTACAACAACACAATCATTAATAATGCTGCAAGTGCGCCTCCTACTAAAGGCCCCAAAATAGGAATCCAAGCATAAGACCAATCACTATTAGCTTTATTTTTTATAGGTAAAATAGCATGCATAATTCTAGGTCCTAAATCTCTCGCTGGATTAATAGCATAGCCTGTTGTACCACCTAAAGACAAACCAATTGACCACACCAACAATGCTACTGGCAATGCTCCTAAAGAACCCAATCCTATTACGGTTTCAGTTTCATTAATACCTGCATCGGTAAAAAAGAATATTGTAAATAGCAGCACAAACGTACCAATCATTTCGCTAAAAAAGTTTGAAAATGTATTTCTAATGGCTGGAGCCGTACAGAACACTGCTTTTTTACTATCTGCATCTTCAGTTTCGTCAAAGTGATTTCTATACGTTAACCAAACCGCAGAAGACCCAATCATAGCTCCTATTAACTGAGCCAAAACATACATTGGCACATCTGACCAAGGAAATTTACCGGTAATTGCAACAGCAACCGTAACGGCAGGATTAATATGTGCTCCACTATAAGGACCTGCAATAACAACAGCGACATAAACTGCCAATGCCCAACCTGTTGTAATTACAATCCAACCACTATTATTTCCAATAGTTTTGTTTAAAACAACATTTGCAACAACGCCTCCTCCAAGTAATATTAATATGGCTGTGCCAATAATTTCTGCTATAAATGGTGTCATATTCTAAATTATTATAAGTTATTCTTAGTCCAATATTCTAAAGCATCGATTGCTCTATACCAACCTTTTATATTGGCTTCAATATCTATCCTATCTTCTTTTGGACTAAATATTCTTTCGGTCTGCCAAATATCTTGAATTTCTTCTGGACTCTCCCAATAACCAACAGCTAAACCAGCTAAAAACGCAGCTCCCATCGCTGTAGTTTCTACAACTTTCGGTCTTATAGCAACCGTATTTAAAACGTCTGACTGAAACTGCATTAACATATTATTTATGGTAGCACCACCATCTACACGCAATTCTTTAATTGATAAACCAGAATCGGCTTCCATAGCTTTTAATATGTCCATAGTTTGAAAGGCAATAGACTCTAAAGCTGCTCTTGCAATATGAGCATCTGTAGTTCCTCTTGTTAACCCAAACATGGTTCCTTTTGCATGCTGATTCCAATGAGGTGCTCCTAATCCGGCAAAAGCTGGCACAAAATAAACACCATCTGTGCTTTCTACAGAAGCCGCCAAAGCTTCCACATCAGCTGAGTTTCTAATCATTTTCATACCATCTCGCAACCATTGTACCACGGCACCTGCAATAAACACACTGCCTTCTAAAGCATAAGTAGTTTTTCCATTTATTTTCCAAGCTATTGTAGTTAATAAATTGTTTTTTGAAACAATTGGCTTTTCTCCAATATTCATTAACATAAAACAACCTGTTCCGTAAGTATTTTTCACCATTCCTGGCTTTGTGCACATCTGACCAAATAATGCTGCTTGTTGATCACCTGCAATTCCAGAAATAGGAATTTTAGTATCGTAAAACGTAGACGTTGTATGACCATAGATTTCGCTAGATGCTTTTACTTCTGGTAACATACTCTTAGGAATCGTTAACAACTCTAACATGTCATCATCCCATTCCATGGTATTGATATTAAACATTAAAGTTCTAGATGCATTAGTAACATCTGTAACATGCTGCTTTCCTTTGGTAAAATTCCAAACTAACCAACTATCTATGGTTCCTAAAATTAAATCGCCAGCTTCAGCCTTAGCTCTGGCTCCTTCTACATTGTCTAAAATCCATTTTACTTTTGTACCAGAAAAATACGAATCAATAACTAAACCTGTTTTTTGCTTAATCATATCGGCTTTGCCTTCTTTTTTAAGCTGATCACAGTAGTCTGATGTTCTTTTATCTTGCCAAACAATAGCATTGTATATTGGTTTCCCAGTGTTTCTATCCCAAACAACAACTGTTTCTCTTTGATTTGTAATACCAATAGCCGCGATATGCACCACATCTAAACCTTTTTTGGCAATAGCTTCTGTGGCAACACCAGCTTGTGACGACCATATTTCTTGAGGATCATGTTCAACCCATCCAGATTTAGGAAAGTATTGTGTAAACTCTTTCTGAGCCATTGAAACTACATTTCCTTTTTTGTCAAAAACAATAGCTCTAGAACTTGTTGTGCCTTGATCTAAAGACAAGATATATTTCCCCATAATTTGTTGTTTATATGTTACTAATCCGAAGTAGAGATTCGGGATAAATTAGTTTTATTTTAAAATATATTGATTCGCAATTTTAATAAAATTTGAAATTTGTTCTACTTTCCAATCGTCAGTTTCATTTAATTCTACTCTTAGCAATTCTCCAACCATAGGCGCAATTTCAACAGCTGCCTTAGCATCTAAAAACAACACACGAACACGTCTCGCCAAAACATCTTCAATGCTTCTTGCCATTTCATGTCTTACAGCCCAAACGACTTCTGCCTTTATAAATTCTAATCTTGGATGTAACTTTTCTCCTAATTCAGGATCCTGATTAACTAGTTTTTTAATACCTTCTTGATCAGTACCATAAATATATAAATGATTCGTATAATCAGAAGTTTCTTTTGCGCCATGAATTAATAAATTTCGAGTTTTACAATCTACTTTTGGTAGCTTTTTCATCTCAATAATTTTATTCACGGTATCTTGAGCCATTCTTCTGTAAGTTGTCCATTTTCCTCCAGTGATAGTAATCAATTCAGAACCTGAAACTATAATTTTATGACTTCTAGAAATCTCTTTAGTTTTTTCGGATTTATCCTTTGGAGCAGCTAAAGGTCTTAGTCCTGCATAAATGCTTAACACATCATTTTTATCAGCTCTTTTATTTAAATACCTATTGGCTGTCTCTAATACAAAATCAATCTCTTTATCTAATGCTTTAGGCTCTAAACTATGACTATCTAACAAAGTATCTGTTGTACCAACAACCACTCTATTATGCCATGGCACTAAGAATAACACACGACCATCGTCTGTTTTAGGAATCATTATAGCATCGTTTCCTGGTAAAAATGATTTATCAAAAACTAAATGGATACCTTGACTTGGACGAATGCTATTTTCTGCTGCAACATTATCCATTTGCAATACTTCATCAGAAAATACACCTGTAGCATTAATCACCACTTTAGAATTTAGCGCATATTCTTTATTTGACTCAGTATCTATAGCTACAACACCATTTACTATACCTTCTTTATTTTTCTGAAGATTCTTCACTTTAAAATGGTTTAAAACTGTTGCTCCATTCTCAATACAACTCTGCGCAATATTCACTGCCAATCTTGAATCATCAAATTGACCATCATGATAAACAACACCTCCTTTTAATTTATCAATTTTTAAAGTTGATAATCTCGAAATAGTTTCGTTTTTCTTTATTCTAACGGATTTCCCGAAACTCAATTTTCCTGACAAAAAATCATAAACCTTTAAACCAACTGCATAGAAAAAATTGTCCCACCAGCTATAATTAGGAATAATAAAGGATTGATTTCTCACCAAATGAGATGCATTGCTTAACATTAAACCTCTTTCATATAAAGCCTCTCTCACCAAATCAATATTTCCTTGTGCCAAATAACGTACACCTCCATGAACCAGCTTTGTACTTCTACTCGATGTTCCTTTAGCAAAATCAACTTGCTCTAAAAGTAACGTCCTATAACCTCTTGTAATACAATCTAGCGCAACACCAAGGCCTGTTGCACCACCTCCAATAATAATAACATCCCAATTTATGGTTGTATCTAATTGATCTACTAAGGTCTCTCTTTTAAACAAAATGTTTCGTATTTTTTCTATTAATAATCAAATATATAAAAAAATAACCAAAATGAAACAAAACGAAACTTAAATTTCACAAATATTAAAAATTAGCAATACAAATCAACTTCATTTACTTTCGTTTTATTATATTTGCCTTATGTCCTAATAATAAGGAATAGCATTTCGAAAAAAATAATTCTGCAGTTATACTAGTATATGAAACGACATCAAGACATTTTAGACCGACTCTCTAAAGAAAAACACCTCGAGGTTTTAGATTTATGTGAAATTCTAAATGTTTCTGCCGTTACTATTAGAAAAGATTTAAAACTTCTAGAACAAAAAGGCTTATTACATAGAACTCATGGAGGCGCATCTTTAGACAATCCTTATATAAATGAACGTACGGTTTTAGATAAAGAGAAAATTTCTGTTGAAGAAAAAAATGGCATCGCTCAAATGGCAGCAAGTCGTATTGTAGAAAACGATTCTATTTTAATAGCTTCCGGAACAACAGTACAAGCCTTATCTAAGTTCATACAAGCTAAAAACAAATTAACCGTCATCACTTCTTCTTTACATGTTGTTTTACACCTTATACATGATAAGAATATTGAAATACTTCAACTCGGTGGCTACATAAGACATAGTTCTGCTTCTGTAATTGGCAACTACGCAGAGTACATATTAAAAAACGTTTCTTGTAGTAAACTGTTCTTAGGAGTCGATGGCATTGATTTAGAATACGGACTTTCTACTACAAATTTAGAAGAAGCTGAATTGAATAAAAAAATGCTGAAAGCTGCGCAGAAAGTTATAGTGCTTGCCGACTCTTCAAAATTCGGAAAAAAGAGCTTTGCTAGAATATGCGACCTTTCTGAAGTTGATGAAATTATAACAGACAAAGGAATTTCAGACATTAAACGAAAGAAACTAGAAGAAAAAGAAATAAAAGTTACTATCGTTAACTAAAAAGAATTAATTAAAACATAAACCACTTTTCAAAATGAAAAACTTACTTTTTTTACTATTATTCTCTACATTACTTTCCTGTAATTCAGAAAATAAGAAAAGTGAAACGCCACAAGAAGAAACAACGCTAAAAAACGAAAAACCTAACATCTTATTAATTGTAGTAGATGACCAAGGTTATGCTGATTTTACACCATTTGATAATCATGATACCACTGTTGCAACACCAAATATTTCACGATTGGGAAAATCAGGTACAGTTTATTCTCAAGCTTATGTTACAGCTCCAGTTTGCAGTCCATCGAGAGCAGGAATTATTACTGGAAAAAATCAATTTCGTTGGGACAAACCTGCAAGTTGGGGACCAGGATTACCAGATGATGTAAAAACACTTCCTGAATATTTAAAGGAAGCTGGCTACCATACAGCACGCATTGGTAAAAATGATTTAGGTAGAAACTTTCACAAAAATGACGTTAGAGAATACCCTTTAAATCATGGTTACGATGAATTTTTAGGGTTTTCAGCACATGCGCATGATTATTGGGCAAATTCTAAAAGCATACAAGAAAGAACTCCAGACCCTTATGGCACAAGTGCTGCATTAGGACCTTTAATGCATAACATGGGAGAAAAAAGTTACGAAGAAGGCTATCTTACAGACATCCTTACCGATGAATCTATTGGTTATTTAAAACGAAAGCATGATAAGCCTTTCTTTTTAACCTTGTCTTACAACTCGGTTCACCATTTAATACATGAAGTACCTAAAAAATATTTAGATAAATATAATGTAAAAGAAATCCCTAATTACGACCCAGACAATAAGCTTGCTTACAGCCAACACGAACCTGGAAGTTATTCTGCTTACTATGACAAATACTCTAGAGTTGGTGCTATAAACACTAAAGACTTAAGAAATTACTATTTGGCAAATCTTAATTGTTTAGACGATAATATTGGTCGTGTTTTAGACGCACTTAAAGAAACTGAATTAGATAAAAATACTCTAATTGTATTTGTTTCAGATAATGGTGGTTCTCCACTTACAGGCGCAAATAATGCACCACTAACTGGTGGGAAATACTCGCTTTGGGAAGGCGGAATTAGAGTTCCAATGGCTGTGAGTTGGACAGGAAACGTTGATGCCGGAAAAGTTGAAAACCGTTACGTTTCTGCTGCAGATATATTACCTACACTTACTAATGCTGCTGGCATCACATTAACGGACACCTCTATTGATGGTATTAATTTATTTGAACCAAAAGATGAACGTTTATTGGTCTGGAAATGGCAAAAAACTTGGGCTGCAAGGCAAGGAAAATGGAAAATAACAAACGCGAAAGAAAACCACTGGAAAAGCGAACCATCTAATCAATACATTGCTCCTGTAAGAGATGATTTAACTATTAAGCTATTTGATATTGAAGCAGATCTAGGAGAACGTAATGATGTTTCTGCTCAACATCCTGAAATTGTAAAACAACTAGAAAAAGCTTACAACGATTGGTGTGAAGCCAATATCACCAAATAAAATAATTGATCCTTATTTGATTAATAGCAAATTTTCAAATAAAAAAGCCTGTGAATTTTATTTCACAGGCTTTTGTTTTTTTTATGGCTATAAGAATTTATTTTATCTCAACTAACTCAAGATCAAATACTAATTCTTGTCCTGCTAAAGGATGGTTTCCATCTACAATAACATGGTCCTCATTTACCTCAACGATTCTAAATTGGTGCTCATTACCTTGCTCATCTCTTGATGCCAAACCTAAACCTACAGCTGGCTCCATTTCTGGTGGTAATTGTGCTTTTGCTACTTTGTGAAATAATTCTTTTATGATATCTCCATAAGCTTCTGCCACAGGAATATCAACCGTTTTTTTATCGTTCACTTTCATATCGATAACCGCTTTTTCAAAACCAGGAATCAACATACCTTGTCCTAAAGTAAATTCTAAAGGCTCGCGCTCTAAAGAACTATCAAAGATTTGTCCGCTTTTTAATTTCCCTGTGTAATGAACTTTTACCGTATCATTCTCTTTTACTTGACTCATAAATTTGTGATTTCATTTTAAATAAGTTGCAAAACTATTATTAATAACAGAGAATAAAGAATGATACTCAAGATAATCTATGTAATTATGAAAAAGTTAACGAAAACTAGTTTACTACACCTCTATAATAATCTAAAACTCTCACTCTCAACAAATATTCATATTTAGCATTAGCCAAATTTACTTTAGCATTATCTAAATTGTTTTTACTTGAAATATAATTTAAGAAATTAGAAACACCATTTTTAAATCTAATATCATTTATACGATAAGATTCTTGGTATGCTTCAACTTGTTTTTCTAAACTTTGATGACGCTTATAAACCGCTTCCATATCAAAATGAACTTGTGCTATTGTATTTTTTATATCTAAGTGTGTACGTTCTAGTTCTAACATTGATTCTTCTACTTGAATTTTTTCTAATACCACATTATTTTTAGCTCTAAAACCATTAAATAATGGCACACTAATCGCAACACCTACAACGGTATTTAAGTTATTATCTAATTGATCTTTGTAATCAATACCTTGAGACGAAAATGAATTTTGTTCGGTCATAATTGGTAAATCTTGCCCATCTACAGTTACAAAATCCCCAGTTTCCACAATACTAGAACCAACAGACGAAAACGATTCTGCGGCGCTAGAATAATTTGTATTTACACCTCCAAAAAGCGATATTTCTGGTGTAAATTGAGACTTAGCGACATGCACACCTTTCTTTGCTGCATCAATACGTAACTCTTTAGCTTTAAAGGTTGCTAAATTTTGTAAAGCTTCCGAATAAACGTCCTCTGCTGATAAATTATATTTTTCAAAATCTAGAATAATTTGATTTGAATCAATCATTATATCCGACTCTAAATTGAGTAACTGCATTAGATTTAATTTGGCATTATTCAAACTACTTTCAGAAACCAGAAGACTAGTTTCATCACTTGCGACTTGCCCCAAAATATCTGCATAATCTGCTGGGTTCCCTGATTCACTTTCGAAGAATTCTTTTTGAATTTTTAGCTGTTGTTCCGTAGTTTCTAATCGTGCTTTGGATAAATCTAAAACGTCTTTAGCATTTAAAACTTGGAGATAAGCCAAGGTGACATTCAATATTAAATCTTGTTGTGCCGCTTCAGTTTCTAATTCTGATGCTTTTTTATTTAATCGATTTTGTTTGGCAGAATTTAATAATCTAAAACCATTAAAAATAGTCATATCTAAGCTTAATCCTAAGTTAGAAAATGTTAATTCTTGATTTATAAAATCATTTGTAAAAGGATCTATACTCCTACCATCGTTTACACCTAAATTAAAACTTCCGTTAACGCTTGGCAACATGTCAGCTTTTGATTGTTGATAATTAACCTTAGCTGTATTTGCTAATAAATTTGTCGATTTTAAATTAATATTATTTTCAAGAGCTATTGATATACAGTCTTCTAACGAGTATATTTTATTCGCTTCATTTTGAGCAAAACTTATGAAACTCATCAAAAATGTGATGGTTAATATTATGTATCTGTTTTTCATGATTACATGTTAATAAAACACCCCTAAAGTCCCCTCAAGAGGACAATTGAAGCATTTAAATTTATTTTATTCTGAAACTATTTTTCCGTCTAGTAGATTAATAACTCTAGAGCCATATGAGGCATTCTTTTCAGAATGTGTAGCTTGTATAATGGTTACGCCTTCTTTATTTAATTCAGCAAATAACTCCATAATTTCTTCACTTTGCTTAGAGTTTAAGTTTCCTGTTGGCTCATCTGCTAGGATTAATTTTGGCTTTCCAATTAATGCTCTAGCAACACCAACCAATTGTTGTTGTCCTCCACTTAACTGAACCGGAAATAAATCTTTCTTTCCAACAATATTAAATCTGTCTAACATGTCTGCCACCATGGCTTTACGCTCAGACGATTTTACATTTTTATATAGTAAAGGCGTTTCAATGTTTTCATACACATTTAATTCATCAATAAGATGATAAGCCTGAAACACAAAACCGATATACTCCTTATAGAGTTTAGACCTGTTTTTTTCTTTCATGCTATGCACTGGCTCTCCTAAGAACGTGTAACCTCCATCTGTAAAACTATCTAACATTCCAATACAATTCAATAACGTAGATTTACCAGAACCAGATGGTCCCATAAGTGAAATGAATTCGCCTTCTTTTACATCTAAATTAATATTATTTAGAAGTGTAACTTTATTACTCCCAGAATTAACTGTTCTTGTTGCTTCGTTAAGACTTAATAATGTGTTTATCATTTTAATTGGTATTTAAAATTAGTCTACTCTGGTGATTTCTGAATCTCCAAAACTTAATCCTTTATTTACTTCAGCATCACCTTTATATCTTAAAGTCGCTTCTCCATAAGCCGTAAATTTTATACTTTTTGAAGCCTGAATTTTAAAAACAGCCTCTCCATAAGCTTTTAGCTTTGAGATCTTATTATCAACTTCAATAAGATTTATACTACCAGCTCCGTATGCTGTTATATTTTGTGCATTTATAGTCCCTTTATTTATTATTAAATGACTTTCTCCATAAATATCAACATTAAACGTATCAAACTTTACGTCATTAAACGTTATTTGCGATTCGCCATAAATGTAAAGTTTAAACTTTTTTGCATCCATTAAACTCTCACAATACGTGCGTTGTTCTCCTCTTAACGACATAGTTTCAATGCTTTTATAAGTTACAAGAATCGTTAACACCTTGCCTTTATAAATTGGCACTTTCATTTTTACACCATCTTTTTCAATAGTCTCTTGCTTTGTTGTTTCTTTCGCATCTTCCAAATAAACTCGAAGTGTATTTTTATTAACTTCAATATTTACTTTATCATCGGATTCTGTATTATTTAAAATGGTAACAGATTCTTCATCGCCTTGCACAAACGTAGTTTCTATGTGCGGACTGATAATAACTTTTGTAAATGAAGCAACAGAATGCTTAGTTTGTGCTTGTGTTAATTGACCTACACAAAGCATGATAATAATTATTAGGTATTTTGAATTTTTCATGATATTATTTTTTTAATGTTTTATTCTGTTTTTAAACTATCTACCGGATTTGCAATCGCTGCTTTTACAGCCTGAAAACTAACAGTTACCATAGCAATTAATATCGCTGAGAGACCTGCAATTACAAATATCCACCAATCAATTTCAATGCGATAAGCATAATTCTGAAGCCAATTATCCATGGTATACCAAGCAATAGGAATAGCAATTAATATTGAAACACCAACTAACTTTAAAAAGTCCTTAGACAATAATTTCACAATCCCAGAAACACTTGCACCTAACACTTTCCTCACTCCTATTTCTTTACTACGTTGTTCTGCTGTGTAAGCTGCTAATCCAAAAAGCCCTAAACATGAAATAAGAATAGCGAGCAGCGCAAAAAACTGAGACAATTTACCTACAAGTTGTTCACTTTTAAATTTGGCATTAAAAGCTTCATCTACAAAATTGTATTCAAAAGGAAATGCAGGATTATGTTTCTTCATCACAGCCTCAACTTTAGCCAACATAGCATCTGTTGCTACTTGAGGATTGGTTTTTAAATACATATAGCTAGCTTCACCATGATAATTAAAAAACATTACTGGATCACTTTGTCCATACATATCACCAAATAGATAATCTTTTACGACACCAACGACAGTATAAGTAGCACCTCTATCTATTTTTTTACCAATAGCACTACCTTCTCCCATTAATTTGGCAAACGACTCTGTAATTAAAACATTGGTACTATCTTTTGCTATATTTTCGCTAAAACCCCTTCCTTCTGCAAGTTCCATTCCTGCGGTTTCAATAAAATCTGAACTTACATATCTAAAAAATATTAACACATCTTCAGTATTTGTTCCACCTGTCCATTCTAAACCAGAACCATTATTTCCGCCATTTAAAACACCCGAATTATTTAAACCAACACTGGTTACTGCTCCCGAATTAATTAAATCTTGTTTTATAACTGAAAATTTTTCAATCATTGTACCATTGACATTTAGAGACAGCAATTGATCTTTATTAAACCCTAAATCCCTATTTTTTATATGCCGAATTTGTTGATATACTATAATGGTACTGATAATAAAAACTATAGAAATTGTAAATTGACTCACCACTAATCCCTTTCTAATAAAATTAGCTGAACCTTGTGTTACTTTTAAACCTTTTAAAACCTCAACAGGCTTAAATGATGACAGATAAAATGCTGGATAAAGGCCTGCTAAAATGCCGCAAACAATTGTAATTCCAAACAAAAACAAAATATGCGAAGGCTGAGCAAGTCCCAAAACTAATTCCTTCTCGATAAGAACATTAAATTGAGGCAAAAGAATAAAAAGAAGCAAAACACTTACTAAAGTTGATATAAAAGCAAGAATCAATGCTTCGGATATAAATTGAATAATTAATCGAGAACGACCAGAACCCATTGCTTTTCTTACACCAACTTCGTTAGCACGTTTTTCGCTTCGCGCAGTAGATAAATTCATGAAATTAATACACGCAATAAGTAGAATAATTAAAGCGATGATAGTAAATAAACGTACAGATTCAATACGACCACCTATTTGTTTTGCGTTTTCAAAATTATCTCTTAAATGCCAATCTTTTATAGAATGTAAAAATGCTTTAGAATCTGCATCATCTGTTTTCTTCTCTAAGAAATTTCTAACCTGAGCATCTACTGCAGCAAAATCAGCTTCTGGTGATAATTCAACAAATGTATCTGCAAAAAAACTACCATAACCCTTAGTCCATTCCTTTCCGTCCGTAAAACGCTCAAAAGGCGCAACCCAATTAAAAGGAAATGTAACATTGCTCGGTAAATTTTCAATAACACCAGAGATAATATAATTTTCAGTATTATCAACCTTTAACGTTTTTCCGAATACCTTAACGTTTTCGCCATAGAGTAATTCTGCTGTTTCTTTGGTAATAACAATTGCTGCAGGGTTTTTAAATGCCTCGTTTGCATTACCTTCTATAAATTCTAAACTTAAAATCTTAATAAAATCTTCATCTACAAAACGACCAGAACTGTTAATCGCATTTTCTCCTACAGAAAATAAAAAGTCCCTATGTTTGGTACGCGCTGCTCTTACAACTCCAGGAATTTCCGTTTTCATAGCTTCCGCCAAAGGTCCTGGAGTAGAATTAAAAGTTCGCCATTCACCTTCATATTCTTGATGCGTTGGCACATAGTAAACTTGATCTTGTTTCGCAAAACCAGAATCAAAACTAACCTCATCTTCTACCCAAAGAAAAATTAAACTAGCACATGTTATTCCTATAGCTAATCCAAAAATATTAAGGAAACTATAGCCTTTATTTTTACGTAAAGTTCTAAATGCTATTTTTATATAATTTAAAATCATAATCGTTTATTTAACTGAATTAATAACTTATACTAATCATATAGACAAGATGATGCCAAAACACTAAACACCTAAAAGACAATACACTACATTATTAATACAAAATAAAATTGTCCGATTTTGATACACTTCTTGTTCATAATCGAACAGTTCAAAATACAGGTGATGCTTATTTATTCTGACCGTAATGACTCCACAGGGTTTGCATTAGCAGCCTGAAGTGTTTTTACACTTATTATTAGTAATGCAAAAAACAGCATTGCCAATCCACTCGCTAAAAACACCCAAAAACTAATATTGGTTTTATAAGCAAAATCTTGAAGCCAATGACTAATACCATACCAAGCAATTGGAGAAGCAATTACAAATGCAACAGCCACCAAGATTAAAAATTCTTTACACAATAGCGTATTAATTTGCAGCAGCGAAGCACCCAATACTTTACGTACTCCTATTTCTTTTACTCGTCTATTTGTGGTATAAACGACTAAACCTAAAAGACCTAAACAACTAATTAAAATAGACAAACCTGTTGCCCAATTTAAGAGTCTCGATATCTTCTGTTCTCTGTTGTAAAAGCTCTGTATTGTTTCATCTAAAAACTCAATTCTATAATCATCTGATTCTGAATAAACAGATTTATAAGCATCTTCAATCTTTACAAGTGTGGATTGGAGTCCTTCTGAAGATTCACTTTGTAATGCTATATGGATAGCTTGAAACTGACTCCAATCTGGTCGATGCCAATCGCCACGAAGTGCCATTGGTTTTACATCACTCTTTAAAGAACGCTGAAAAAAATCTGCCATAACACCAACGATAGGAATACTTTGATCACTTAACATAACTGTTTTACCAATAGCATCCTCAGGATTTTTAAAACCAAGTTTTCGCATGCAAGTTTCATTAATAACTAATTCTTTTACGGTATCATTTCTTATGGTTCTTCCTGCAAGAATATCTAACTCAAATACTTTTGAATAATTAATATCTCCAAAAATAAATTGCAAGTCTGAATTAATCTCGTTTACACCATCATTGTAAGTTACCGTTGTACTATTTGTTGAAATAGATGCAGGAGGTGTACCACCAACACTAATTTCTTTAATTTCAGGAATTGCACGCAGCTTCTCCGCATAAATCTCTTTTTTAGAAATTTCGCGTTCGGCTCTAGGACTAAAAACTGAAACAATAGCATCCGTTTTAAATCCCATATCTGTTTCTAAAAGAAAGGTAATTTGTCTGCCAACTAGTAATGTTGCAATTATGAATACCTGAGCAATAGAGAACTGAAATACAGTTAAGAATTTTCTAAGCTTCACCTTGTTTTCTCCAATAGCAGTATGATTTTTCAATACAGATACTGTATTATATCTAGATAGAATTAATGCAGGATAAAAGCCTGATAAGAATGTAACCAACAAGAGTAAAATGATGATTCCAAAAATAATTACAGGTGTTTTAAAAAGCTCGAAACTTAAACCTTCTGGGACAAAATCTGAAAACACATTGATTAACGATTTAGAAAGTAAAATTGACAATAATGCCGAAACAATTACCAACAAAAACGTTTCTCCCATAAACTGAATAATAAGCTGCTTTCTAGTACTTCCTAACGTTTTTCGAATACCAATTTCTTTAGCACGTTGAGATGCTTGTGCTGTATTAAGATTCACAAAGTTTATACACCCTAAAACCAATAAAAACAAAGCGACTAACGAAAGATTTATTAATAGTGATTTATTAGCCTGGCCTTTACTCCAATCGTAAATTCCATACCGTTGATTAAAATGAATATCTGATAATGGTTGTAAAGAAAACACTTGTTCCTCTCCATATTTTTTTGAATCTTCATCTTGATGCTCTTTGGCTAAATCATCAAAACGTTTTTGAATACTTGACAAGTTTGCATTTGAAGCCACTTTTACAAAAAGCTGAGAAGAATCATTAGTATTGTTCCAGTCTTTACTAATAATATTTTCACGTAAACGCGTATTTAAAAGCGTAGGATGTGATATAAATTCTTCAAAAAAAAAATCCGATCGTTCTTTAAAATTTTCTACAATTCCTGTCACAGTTACATTAAGGGAATCATTATACACCAAAGTTTTCCCAATGATATCCGATGGTGACGTATTAGGAAAATAATCTGAAGCTCTATTTTTAGTAAGAATTACGTTATTAGGATTTGATAATAGATCAGTTGTATCACCAGCCAAAAATTTATAATTGAAAATTTTAAAATAATTAGCATCCGTAAAAATGACAAAATTAGGCCATTTAAACTCTGAACCATTTTCACGATTTTCTACTTTAGAAGGTCGTTCTATATAAAAACCACTTACAGTTTCAAAATTAGAATTATCTTTTATTGCATCCTCTAAAGCCAAGGTTACACCAGGTACAGAAAACTCACCATCTGGACTATAAAAATCCGAGACCACTCTATAAATCTGTTCCTTGTCTTTATGAAATGTATCAAAAGAAGCATCATAATAAATAATTAATCCTATCACAAACGAAGCACTTAACCCAATGGTTAAACCTATAACATTGATTAGAGAAAACACCTTGTGCTTCATTAAGTTCCTCCATGCTATTTTGAAATAATTTTTAATCATGATGTATATGATTTAATTGATTTGTTATTCCGTTCTCAATGACTCTACAGGATTGGATGTTGCTGCTTTTATCGTTTTCACGGCTATAGTCATCATGGCAATTAATACTGCTATTCCTCCAGCTGCAAGAAACACCCAAATATTAAGATCTATACGGTATGCATAATTTTGCAACCATTTACTCATTGCCCACCACGCAATTGGTGTTGCAATAAGAAAAGCAATAACCACTAGTTTTAAAAAATCCTTAGTTAGTAATACTGTAATGGCAGAAACGCTTGCACCAACAATTTTACGAACACCAATTTCTTTTCTTCGTTGTGCTACAATAAGCAATGACATAGCAAATAAACCAATACAACTTAAAATAATGGCTAATACAGAACCACTACCAATCATGGTAATCATGGTGCGCTCGCTACGAAGTGTGCGATCAATATTTTCATTTAAAAATGACCCTTGAAATTCTGCATTAGGCTCAATAATATTCCAAACTGCTTTTACATCGCTATAAGCTTGTTCCAAATTTTGAGGTGCAACTTTGACGTAAGCGTTGCGCAAATTCCAATTAGGAAGTGCAAATAAAGTCATTGGTGCAATATTTTGATCAAGCTCTTGAAAATTGAAATCCTTTATAACGCCTACAACATTATAAGAACCTTCATCTAACTCTATTTTAGATGTGAGTATATCTTCTTCACTCAATTGTTTTGCCATGGATTCATTTATAATAACAGATAAACTATCTGTTGCCAGATTTTTCCGAAAAGAACGACCTTCAATAATATTTAAATCTAATGTTTCAATATAATCAGCATCAACAACGACCATATGTGTTTCTACGCCTCTTCCTTTATGTTCAAAACCCAAAACACTTGTAGAGCGTGATCCATCTTTACCAAGTCCCAAAATATTATTAGATGCTGTAACACTTATAATATGTGTTTTATCGCTGAGATTGTTACGCAGTAATTCTATAGCTTGTTGGTCGTTACGCTTTCCGTTAAGAGGGAAAGCAATCACTTGATTCTTGTTGAAACCTAAATCTTTAGTTCGCATAAACTCTACTTGATCCCAAAGCACAAGCGTTCCGCTAATTAATAAAATTGCAATACTAAATTGCACCACCATTAAACTATTACGTAAATAGTTTTTACCATTGCTATCAAGTTTTCCTTTTAGGCTTTGCAAAGTTCCCAAACGACTCATTAACATTGCAGGATAACCACCTGCAATTAATGTAATAACCACCACACTCAGAATAATCACTAACAATAAAGATGGGCTCAGTAAAACGGATAATGAAGCTTTGGTGCTAAATAATTTTTGAAATGAAGGCTTCAAAAACACAGCTAAAACAATCCCTAAACTTATTGAGATTAAAAACACCAAAACACTTTCTCCCCAAAACTGAAAAAACAACTGCTTTTTATTCGCACCAAGGGTTTTACGCATGCCTATTTCTCGCAATCTTTGTGAGCTTTTAGCAACACTCATATTTATGAAATTCACACAAGCGATAAACAAAATTAAAATAGCAATACCTAATATTAAATAGGGCATTGTACGATTTACAGTTACAGCGCCTTGATTAAAATTCGCAAATCTTATATCTCCAAATTCTAATAATTTTATTTGCTTATAGTTCCCTTCTGCATTTGGTTGAATCCCGTCGCGTTTAGCATTATCAATTTCACTTTTATGATGTAATGCTGTAAAATCTACTGTGCTTTTTTCAAACTGATAAACCTCAACGTTTTTAGAGAGCTGCATATACACCTCATGGTTCTCCATATCCCAACGTCCTATGGTTCTTTCATATGCATGTTGATTTTGACTTTTAAAGTTGAGCACCACATCAAAACCTATTGAACTCGTAATGGGAAAATCTTTAACTATAGCAGAAACCGTAAACGGAACCTCTTCGCCATCTCTAAGAATAGTAATAGTTTGTCCTATTGGGTTTTCATCCCCAAACATTCGTTTTGAAGCCATTTCTGTCATTGCAACAGAAGATTCAGATGTTATGGGATTTTCTTTATCTCCATTTATTATTGGAAAACTAAACATTTCGAAAAAATCTGGATCTACATAAGCAACACCCATTCCCAGTTGCTTATCCTTATTTGTCAATAATACACTTGAATTATTATAACGTGTAATTTTTTCTACTCCAGATACTTCATCCCTAAGCGCAGCTGCAAAAGGTTCGGATTTAGATATATTTGCTTCTAATCCATATGGTGTACTATCTTCTGAATAAACCTGATAAATTGAATCGCCATTATCATGAAAACCATCAAAAGATAGCTGAAACACAGCATACATCGCTAACAATATGGCCACACCAAAAGCAGCTGTTAACCCTACAACATTAAGAGCTGTAAACGTTCTATTCTTCCAGAGATTTCTAAGTGCTATTTTTATATAATTCTTAAACATAATTGCTCGATTTTTGATTGATTGAATATTTTACTCTGTACGCAATGACTTTACAGGATTTGATGTTGCAGCTTTAATGGCTTGAAAACTGACCGTGATTAAAGCTATAACCATTGATCCTAATCCTGCCACAACAAACATCCACCATTTAATGTCAATTTTATAAGCAAAATCTTCCAACCAACCATGCATTAAATACCAAGCTATTGGTGACGATATTACAAATGCAATGACGACAAGTTTTATAAACTCTTTAGAAAGAAGATTAATAATACTACTTACAGATGCTCCAACAATTTTACGAATACCAATTTCTCTTTTTCTCTGAATAGTACTGTATGCTGCAAGACCAAGAAGTCCTAGGCAGGAAATAAAAATGGCTAATAGTGCAAAACTTAGAAACAAATCTTCGAATTGCTCTTCTGATTCATATTGATTATTAAAAAGTTCATCTAAAAAATAGTACTCAAATGGATCAGCTGGCAGTATGGATTGCCATACACTTTCAACAGAAGCTAAAGTTTGAGCTGTATTATTTCCTTTAATTTTAACGGTAATAATATTCGTTTCTGTTGGATCTAGTCGCATAGTCAAAGGAGAAATTTCTTCCTGTAATGAATTAAAGTTAAAATCCTTAACAACACCTATAACTTCACCATTACTTCCCCATTGTTGATAATTAGCACCAATGGCATCTTGTGCATTTGCATAGCCTAGAAGTGACACCGCTTTTTCATTAATAATCATTGCTTTGCTTGAATCTGAAGCAAAATCTCTAGAAAACCCTCTACCTGCGATAATTTCCATTCCTAATTGTTCAATGTAATCTTCATTGATGAAGTACAGATCTAAATTTGCAATCTGTAAATCCCCTTGTTCGTTTTCTATTTCCGAATATGCAGCAGAATTGCCAGTTCCTGGAACACTAGAAGTTAATGAAGTTCCTGTTACTCCTGGTATCTTAGAAAAGCTATTTACCAATGCATTTTGGCTACTTCCAATTTCAGTAGGAATGACTATGGTATGCTCTTTATTAAACCCTAAATCTTGATTTTGCATAAATCGCATCTGATTATAGATAACGATAGTTCCGATTATTAAGGCAATGGAGATTGTAAATTGCACGACGACTAAACTTTTTCGTAACAAAACACCTTTAGTACCTGTTGAGAAACCTCCTTTAAGTACACTAATAGGTTTAAATGAAGACAATACTATTGCTGGATAAATACCAGCTATAGTGCCAATTGCCAAGGCTAATAAAAACAAATAAAGGATATTGATAGATTCTGCAAAAATGCCAGCACTTACAGCTTTACCAGCCAATTCATTAAAATAAGGTAAGCCTAAAGCTGTTAGACCTACAGCAACAAAAAATGCCATTAGACAAATGATAACAGATTCGCCAATAAATTGAAACGCCAATTGATTTTTATCTGCTCCAATAACCTTTCTAATCCCAACTTCTTTTGCTCTTTCGACTGAACGCGCTGTTGCTAGATTGATAAAGTTAATACTTGCAATTAATAATATAAAAATACCGATAATTGAAAAAACATATACATTATTGATACTACCTGAGACTGAACTGCCTCTATCAGATTTTAAGTACACATCCTTAAATGGCTCCAAAAATAAGGTCACAAACATTTTAGATTCACGCATCTCATCTCCATTTCGCTCCTCAAGAAAGTTCGGAAATTTTGCCTCTAAACTTTTAGAATTTGTTCCTTCTGTTGTTAATACGTAAATAGATGGATCATAATTACTCCATTGTTCGTCTCTATTGCTCGGCGGAGCAGTATAAGTAATCATTGATACTATAATATCTGCTTGAATATGTGAATTTTTAGGAATATCCTTCATCACTCCAGTTACTGTAGCAGGATTATCAAAACCTTCAACTACCATATTTTGTCCTATCGGGTTATTGGAATCAAAATATTTAGTCGCCATAGTCTCAGAAATCACTAAACTATTTGGACGGTTTAGCACTTGACTTTTATCTCCTTTAATCAATTCAAAATCAAAAATTTCGAAAAAAGCAGAGTCAACTGCAATAACATGCTCTTCTACAAACTTAGTTCCCTCTTTAACAATAGTAAAATCTTCACTTAAGACTCTTGTAAATTTCAGAATTTCCGGATACTCTTTCTCTATGTTTGGACCAACTGCCCAAGCTGCAATACCAGCTTCAATTTTTTCTGAAGGCGTATCAATATCGGCAACTACTCTATATATAGAATCACCTTTACTATGCATGTTATCGTAGCTCATTTCAAAATTCACATAGAGTAAAACTAGAAATCCTGCTGTCATACCAATAGCAAGTCCACTAATATTTAATAGAGTAAAACCCTTGTGTCTATATAAGTTTCTAAATGCTATTTTTATATAATTCTTAAACATAATTGCTCGATTTTTGATTGATTGAATGATTTACTCTGTACGTAATGATTTTACCGGATTTGATGTTGCGGCTTTAATGGCTTGAAAACTGACCGTGATTAACGTGATAATTAATGCTCCAAAACATGCAATCGCAAAAACATCCCATGTTACAGAGGTTCGGTAACTAAATTTCTGTAACCATTCTCCCATTATGTAATACGCTAAAGGCGATGCAATCAATAATGCAATTACCACAAGAGTGATGAAATCTTTTGATAGTAATAACCACAACTGACTGATTGATGCTCCCAAAACTTTACGAACACCTATTTCTTTTGTGCGTTGCTCAGCAACAAAAGATGCCAATCCAAATAGACCTAAACAACTAATAAAAATTGCTAATGCTGTAAACACTCTAGCTAAACTAGCAACGCGTTCTTCAGATTTAAATTTTGCTCCATATTCTTCATCTAAAAACTGATAATCGAAAGGCGTATCAGGAAAGTTTTTCTTAAAAACACCTTCAATAAGCGCTAAGTTTTCACTCGTACTTTTTTCAGGGTTAAGCCTTACATTATAAAATGCCGTATTATCATCGCTATCAAAAACATACATGGCTTGTTTAACTGGACTATAAGGCGATTGAATAATCATATCCTCAACAACACCAACAATTTTTAAAGGAGCATCTTGATCTTCAGTATCAGAATCTCTGATATATTTCCCTATTGGGTTTTTAATTCCCATATATTTCACAGCCGTTTCATTAAGAATTACAGCATTAGAATCTGTAGCAAATTCTCTCGAAAATCCGCGACCAGCTGTAACCTTTAATCCTAACGCTTCAACAAATTCATAGGACACTGAGGTATGTGCTAAATCTTCTTGAAATCCTGGAGGTTTACCATCCCAAGTATAACCAGATCTATTAGACCATACATTAGTCATTGGCCCACTTGTAGTAGCCATTTCGATAGCTCCACCAGATGCCAAAAATTGATTTCGAATTAAATCCCTTGTTCCGCGAAACTCAGTGCTCATAACAGGTATTTGAATAAGTCCCTCTTTATTATAACCTACTGGTCTATCTTTAGAAAACTGAATCTGATTCATAACCACTAGCGTCCCAATTATTAATGCTACAGAAACTGTAAATTGAGTTACGACTAATACTTTTCTAGGTAATGAGGAAAAACGACCAGATTTAAAAGTACCTTTCAAAACTGCTACAGGATTAAATGAGGATAAATATATTGCTGGATAACTACCTGCTAAAAATGCAGTAACAATAACAAATATTATTGAAATTAACCAAAATTGAATGTTCGTCCAAGGAAAAACAATGGCTTTGCTTGCCAAATTATTGAATCCATTTAGAAAGAGTAAAACAATTCCGAGGGCAACTACAAACGATAAGGCAACGATTAAAAAAGACTCGCTTAAAAATTGAAAAATAAGCTGACTACGTTTAGAGCCAATAGATTTTCTAATACCAACTTCTGTAGCTCTTTTTTCGGAACGCGCTGTACTTAAATTCACAAAATTGATACAAGCTAATAATAAAATGAATAAACCAATAACCCCAAACAACCAAACGTTTTCTATACGTCCACCAGATTGAACACCATTTTTAAAATCACTTCTCAAATACCAATCTTGCATAGGTAGTAGAAATAATTGTGGATTAAATTGTGCCGTTGATTTAGATGCATTTTTCTTTACATCAACCATTTTATCACTTACCACTTGCATTGTGGTATTATCACTAATCTGAACAAATAATTGAAACGAATTATTGTCCCAAGCATCTTTTGACCATTCTAACCATGGTTGTGTAGTCACATAATGTTTCCACGGAATGATATATTCCATATCGCTAAATGAATTATTAGCTGGTATATCTTTATAAATGGCAGTGACAACTAAATCGTTTTCATTATTGACTTTTATTATTTTACCAAGAGCAGATTCATTACCAAATAAAGATTTAGCCGCAGATTCAGACAGCATGATTGAGTTCTTTTCTTTAAGTCCATTTTTTTCGCCAGCAATAATATTTAAATTCAGCATATCTGGAGCACCTTCTTGCATGGCATTACCAGTTCTGTAAATATTAGTTTCACCATATTTTAAGTATCTCGGTTGCTCCCAAGATGACATAATAATATGTTTAAAATTATCTACATAATCTTGACGCAATGCAAACTCCAATGGTCTAGGAATAGCAGGACCTGTGTTAACATTATTATTCATGGTTTGGCTTTGAAACACCTGAGCAATGGTCGCTCTATTTTCAAAATGATTGTTAAAATTTAACTCGTCGGCAATCCATAAGCCTATTAATATGGTGGCTGCCATCCCAATTGCTAAACCAGAAATATTAATGAAAGAATACACCTTATTTTTAATAAGATTTCTAAACGCTATTTTAAAATAATTTTTTAGCATGGTTTCTATGAATTACTGTTCGTTTCTTGATTTGGTTTCAACACTTCAGTACAAGTTGATTGGTTGGTTGATGATGTACTGAAGTATTTCCACCTGATTGATTGATTGATTGATTGATTGATGAAAGTCGATTTATGCCAAAATATTTTCTGTTACTTTTTGTCCGTCTAACATTCTTATAATTCTGTGACTATATTTAGCATCGTGTTCACTGTGTGTCACCATAATAATAGTTGTACCTGCTTCGTTAAGGTCTATTAATAAATCCATAACCTCATTACCGTTTGTACTATCTAAATTTCCTGTTGGCTCATCAGCAAGGATTAATTTTGGTTTGTTTACAACAGCTCTAGCAACGGCAACACGTTGTTGTTGCCCACCAGATAATTGCTGTGGAAAGTGATTACGACGATGCATTATTTGCATTTTCTCTAACACCGCTTCCACTTGTATTTTACGTTCTGCTGGCTTTACACCTGTGTAAATTAATGGTAACTCTACATTTTCAAAAACTGTAAGCTCATCGATGAGATTAAAACTCTGAAATACAAAACCGATGTTATGCTTTCTTAAGTCTGAACGTTTACGCTCATTATAACCTGCTACTTCTGTTCCGTTAAACACAAAACTGCCACCATCTGGATCATCCAATAAACCTAAAATATTTAATAAGGTAGATTTACCACAACCCGATGGTCCCATAATGGCAACAAATTCACCTTCCTTTACATCAAAAGACAATTTATTTAATGCAATAGTCTGCACTTCTTCTGTTTTATAAAATTTCTCTAAGTCCGTTATCTGTATCATTATATTCGTATTTTAATTGATTGTATTTTTAAATTTACTCTCTGCCACATTGGGCGCAGTCAAAATGCTATAGGAACTGCAACTCACGAAGGGCTTCGACTGCGCTCAGCCTGACGTTATTATTTCAAAATCAGCTCTTCGACATCACCAAAGGAATCATAACTCGATGTCACAACTTTATCACCAGGATTTAAACCTTCTAACACTTCGTAATATTCAGTATTCTGACTTCCTAATCTAATATTCACTTTGTAAGCTGTATTACCATCCTCACTGACTTTAAAAACCCAATTACCTCCTGTCTTCTGAAAAAATCCTCCTTTTGCAATTAATAATGCTTGTTTTTCAGCACTCAGAGCCACTCGGATTTGAAGGTTCTGACCACGTCTTATCCCTTCTGGCACTTCGTCCTTAAATTTCATATCTACCTGAAAACGACCATTATTAACTTGGGTAAAAACCTTTTTAATTTCTAAAGTGTAGGTTTTATTATTTAATGTGAATGTTCCTGTTTGACCATTATAAATTCTAGAAATATAGTGTTCATCAATATCTACTCTTACTTTGTAACCGCTTGTTACATCAACTTGCCCTAAACGTGTTCCTTTTGTAATAGATTGACCAATCTCTGCATCTAACGATGTTAATTGTCCATCAATTGGTGCTCTTACCACTAAATCTCCCACTTTTTTTCGCATTAACTCTAAAGCACTTTGCGTTCTTGAGTATGAACTTCTTGCCTGTCCTACTTCAAGTTTTGTAGAAATTGAATCTTCTGACAAAACTTGTTCAGCTAATTTCATACGTTGTTTTTGGTATTCATAATTATTCTCAGAAGACTCGTAATCCATTCTTCCAATAGCACCTTTATCATACAAACGTTTATTTAAATCATAAACTCGTTTGGCTTCAATTAAATTATTCTCAACATCAGTAAATTGATTTTGTCTATTAATAGTATTTTGTCGTGCAGCATTCTGAGAAATCTGCATTTGCGTTAACAAGTTGTAAACTGATGTTTCCTGATTGACTAAGCTTAATTCTAAATCTGTATTAGATAATCTTAAAATAGGTTCTCCTTTCTTTAACATCGCTCCATCTTCTACAAACTTCTCTTCTACACGTCCACCTTCTAAAGCATCTAAATAAATTGTAGTAATAGGAAGCACGATACCGTTAACAGGAATGTTTTCTTGAAACACATCCTTAGAAACTGTATTTATAGAAATACGCTCCTTATCTACATTTAATTTTGAACCTCCTGAGGTTTGAAAAACAACATATACAATTATTGCTACTATAGCTAACAAACCTAGTATAAGACCTATCTTTTGATTTGAAAATTTTTTCTTTTGAATTGGAACGTCCATGTTTATTTTTTGTTTTATACTAGTTATATAGTGAAGATGATGCCAAAACAATAAGTAATTAAAAACCAGCACATTAAGAATTAAACCTAAAATAAAAGTGTCCGATTTTGATACACTTTATGTTCGGAAATGCACACTTTTAATCACACTAAAAATTTTACTTTTTGATTTTTTATAAGCTGAGTTTAATATCGTAATATTGTAGAGATGGTTTTAAAAAACGCTACAATATTAGTAATTGATGATGATGTTGATGTTTTAACAGCATTACGATTGCTATTAAAACCAATGGTCAAGGAAGTTGTTACTGAAAAAAATCCGAGTAATATCACTGCGCAAATAGAGCGTGCTAATTACGACATTATAATTCTAGACATGAATTTTAATGGCTTGGTAAATACAGGTAATGAAGGCATTTTTTGGTTGAATAAAATAAAACAACTAAAACCAGAAACCTCAGTTATTTTAATGACGGCTTATGCTGATATTGATTTGGCAATACGTGGTTTAAAGGAAGGTGCTTCAGACTTTTTGATGAAACCATGGAAGAATGAAAAAATCCTAGAAACTATCACAACCATTTTAGGAAATAAGAAATCTAAAACCTCAAACAAAGAACACCTCAATTCTAATAGTATTGAAATTATTGGCAATAGCGATGCTATGGATAATGTTTTTGTTAAACTGAAAAAAGTAGCTCCAACAGACGCTAATGTTTTGGTATTAGGTGAAAATGGAACAGGGAAAGATTTAATTGCAAGAGCACTTCATGATAATTCTAATAGACGTCATCAGCCTTTTATTAAAGTAGATGTTGGTGCATTAACCGAATCACTATTTGAAAGTGAATTATTCGGTTATAAAAAAGGCGCTTTTACAGATGCCAGAGAAGATAGAAAAGGACGCTTTGAAGCTGCAAATGGAGGTACTTTATTTCTAGATGAAATTGGCAATATTAGTTTAAGTCAACAAGTAAGGTTATTGACTGTTCTACAAAACAGACAAGTGACGCCTTTAGGTTCTAATGAGCCTATTTCGGTTGACATAAGATTAATTTGCGCTACCAATATTGACCCAAAAGAATTGGCAGACGAAAAAAAATTCAGAAAAGATTTAATTTACAGAATTAATACGGTTGATATAATTGTACCACCTTTAAGAAATCGAGGAACAGACATTACAGAATTAGCGCATCATTTTGTGTCATTATATGCTGAAAAATATAATAAAAACACGTTTTCTTTTGATTCAGGATTTATTTCAAAATTAAAAAAACACGATTTCCCAGGTAATGTTAGAGAACTTCAATATGTTTTAGAGCGTGCTGTAATTATGACTGATGGTTCTGTTTTAAAACCAGAAGATTTGGTATTCTCTTCTATTGAACGCTCAACGACAACAACTAATTTTGAATCCAAAAGTTTAAACTTAGATGATTTAGAGAAAAATGCCATTCTAACTGTATTAGAAAAAAACAAAGGCAATGTTTCTAAGTCTGCTAAAGAACTCGGTATTACAAGAGCCGCTCTATACAGAAGATTAGAAAAGTATGAGCTATAAAACATACATCTTTAATCTATTTTTTAGAATTCTACTTATTGTAGGTTTAATACTCGCATTCATCTATTTTATAGATAATGATAAAACTGCTTATTCTACCATAATTGGCATTGCTACACTTTATGTCCTCATTAATACCTACACGTTTGTAAAAAGACGATTTGTAGCCATGGATGATTTTTTTGAAGCCGTAAAATATCGTGATTTTTCCAGATGGTTCCCAGAAGACAGAGGACCAAAAGACATTAGATTTCTCTACACTGGTTTTAACGAAATTAATAGAACAATAAAAGAAATAAATTCTCAAAACCAAGCCCAATATGTTTATCTACAAAAGATTTTAGAAATGGTAGATATTGGAATCATTGCCTATAATTTAGAATCTGGAGACGTCCTTTGGAGCAATGAATCTTTTGGTGAAATTTTAGATGTACCTTCTTTTAAAAATATTCGGTTTGTAGAAAACAGAAAACCAGAATTATTCAATACAATTTTTGAAACTTACCATAGAGAACCCGATTCTATCTCAATTGCACTTCAAAATGAAAGTATAAAAATCTTAATTTCGGATACTGTTTTTCAGGTTGAGGAAGATGCTTTTAAGTTAATTGTCATTCAGAATATAGATGACACACTAAATAAAAACGAATCAGAATCTTGGAAGAAATTATTGAGTGTAATGACTCATGAAATCATGAATTCCATTACACCTATTTCATCATTGGCAGACACGCTTCAAAAGAATTTACAATTAGCCATTGAAAAACCTAACGAAACTCAATTAGAATTAGAAGATCTAAATGCTGGTGTAAAAACAATTAAAAACAGAAGCGAAGGCCTTTTAAAATTTGCTAAAACTTATAGAAGTTTGAGTAAAGTGACACATTTAAATTTACAACGTGTTAAAATTGTTGACTTATTTAATAATATTCAGCGACTTATGGAACCGTCTATAAAAGCTAAAAATATTGATATAGAATTCAATATAACCTCTCCAAAATTAGAACTTGATATTGATGCGCATCTTATTGAGCAAGTATTAATAAACCTTATTCTTAATGCAGTAGATGCCTGTAAGACAAAGGACAATGCTGTAATTAAAGTTTTAGCAACTCAAAATCCAAATAGAGATATCGTTATTAAAGTATTTGATAATGGCTCTGGAATTCCGAAAGATATTTTAGAGAATATATTTGTACCCTTCTTTACAAGTAAAGCCACAGGAAGTGGTATTGGACTAAGCCTATGTAAACAAATAATGTTATTACACAAAGGAAGAATTATCGTTAAAAGTGTAGAAGAAGAGGGTTCTGTTTTTAGTTTGGTATTTTAAAGAAACTTAATTAATTCACAGCTAAAACTCTAACTCTTTAATTAAATTTCTAAAGCTTTCAATCTTCTAGCTTAAGTTAAAATAATACTAAAAAAACACTTTTCACTATTCCCTATGCTTTTATAGAGCCACTCAAACAATTATTAGACAACAACATACAATAAGTATTCATTAGTAATCCATATTTAAAATTTTAAGCTATCTACTCGATTGACCTAGGTCATTTTAGACATCTTCTAGCACCTCTAATTTTGTAGAAGAAAATTGATAACTATAAAAACAAAAAATATGTCAAGTAAAAATTTAAAAGCCTATTGTTTAGGTGGTGGACTAGGTTCACTTTCGGCAGCAGCATTTATGATCAGAGATGGAGGAATTTTGGGTTCTCAAATTACTATTTTCGAAAAACTCCCAACACTAGGAGGATGTTTAGATGGTGCACGTCTTGATGACGGTAGCTATTCACTTCGTGGTGGTAGAATGCTAACCACAGATGCTTATGAATGTTTTTGGGGTTTATTTAAAGATATCCCTTCCATCAATAATAAAGGGATGTCTGTAAAAGACGAAACAATTGCTTTTAACAAAAAGCATATTGCTCACTCCCAAGCGCGTTTAATAGATAAAAATCGTCATATTGTAGACACGTCTACAATGGGTTTTGACATATATGATAGAATAGAATTCCTTAAACTTCTAGAAGCTTCTGAAGAAAAACTAGGCACATCAAAAATCACCGATTGGTTATCTACAGATTTTTTTAAAACAAATTTCTGGTATATGTGGCAGACTACGTTTGCTTTTGAGCCATGGCATAGCGCAGTAGAATTTAAACGCTACTTACACCGTTTTATGAATGAGTTTCCAAGAATTAACACACTAGGCGGTGTAAAAAGAACCATTTATAATCAATATGATTCTTTAGTTCTCCCTTTAATAGCATGGCTTAAAGACAAAGGTGTTAATTTTGAATTAGCAACAACAGTGGATGACCTTGATGTTAAAGATATAAATGGCAAAGTAACAGTAACTTCAATAACTATAATCAACCAAGAAGGTACCAAACAAGTCGATGTACACCCAGATGATATTGTTATTTTTCAAAACGGTTCTATGGTTGATGCCTCAAGTATTGGCTCTATGGAACATCCTCCTATTAAAAAAACAAAAGCAGACAGTAAAGGATGGGAAATTTGGGAAAAACTAGCTAAAGGAAGACCCGATTTTGGTAATCCGGCTCCATTTAATAGTAGCATACCAGAATCCTTTTGGGAATCATTTACTATAACATTTAAAACACCCGACTTTTTTAATAAACTAGAAAAACTATCTGGTAACAAAGCTGGTACTGGTGGTTTAGTTACTTTTAAAGACTCTAACTGGTTAATGTCTATAGTTCTTTACAACCAACCACATTTTATTGGTCAATCAGACGATGTTTACATACTTTGGGGCTACGCTTTATATGGCAACCGAGTTGGTGATTTTGTACCAAAAACGATGGTAGAATGTAATGGAAAAGAGATAATGACAGAATTAGCCGCACATTTAAATTTCGATGATGCTATTTTTGACCAAGCTATATGTGTTCCTTGTAGAATGCCATACATTACCTCTATGTTTATGCCTCGTGCTTATAGCGACAGACCAAAACCAGTACCAGAAAGTTCTAAAAACCTGGCATTTGTAAGTCAGTTTGTAGAACAACCTGATGATGTTGTTTTTACAGTAGAATACTCTGTGAGAGCTGCTCAAACTGCAGTTTATCAATTACTAAACATTGACAAAGACATACCTAAAATTACTAAACACGATAAATCCTTTAAAGTACTTTTAGATTCTGTATTTAAATCTTTTGAGTAGATTATTTTGTACCTAGTAATTTTAAAAAAATCTCAAATAATATGATAACCGAAGTTAATAGCTTCGGTTATTTATTTTTACAAAAAGATGGTTTTCATAAATTTTAAATACCGATATCTTCTTTCCACCAGTTTTATATTTCCATATATATAACAATGGCTATTAAAAGTATTCCTTCATCAAATTACAACGTTTAATTAATTTAGAATTATTGTAAAAAGTGTCGAAAAATTAGGTTCTGTTTTTAATTTGGTGTTTTAGAATACCAACATAGAATTATTTTGCGCCTAATTTTAACTTCTTAACACCTACTAATATTAATTCCCTAATGGTAATTATATTCAGCGGAAACTCCAATACAACATGTAACAAACTTAAAAAGAACAAAGCAGTAAGTCCTGTTACATAATCATAGAAATATAAACCTACAGCAGCTAACCACAAAATGATTATATATTTTATCCTTTTACTTGTTAGACTAGATTTCCAACCAATAATTGAAGTTTTTGAAAACCAATTTAAGTAATGATACGTGTAGGCAAAAGCAATAAAAATCTGAACCTTTATCGCTATAGAAGATAACGAATTAAAATACCCTTCGTTTACTTCTCCAAAGAAATGAGCAATTGTTGTGTTGAGAGATAAAAAGCCACTTCTAGAATACGTATTCTCAATAAAATCCGACAATGAATAAGTTGTGGGTCTTATATCTAAAAAGAGAATAATTAATGGAGCAACTATCAGTAAAATAACACTTACTATTCCTGGATTACTTTTCGCTTTAATCTGTCCATAAATCATAAATAGTAGTGTAAATATATAGACATGAACCAATGTAGGTAGAAAAACACCAATGACTATAACCAACTTTGGGATGTAGAGATTACAAACTATTGAAAATAAAACACTAAAAATTAATGCCATTACCAATTGCCTAATCTTAGTTAAAAAAATCAAACTTACTGAGAACACAAAACCAGATAAAAGGACTATGTTTTTCTGGGAAGTAAGAAAATTAATGACAGTACTAAGACCACTATTAGCTTCTAAATCTAAATATATTAGAAAAGGATAGATGCTTATGATAATAGCCAAAACCACAAATAACTTATAGCCTTGCGTTTTTGATTTTATGAAATTTCTTTTATTATCGAGCCAATTAATTTCTGTTAAATAATGTAGTGGTCCTAAAATAGCATATGAAAACAAAAAAAGCTCAAAAGGCAAGAATATTGCAACTATAAAAGAGATTAGTAACAACCAAATATTTAAGTAATCAACAGACTTACTATTCATATTATAAAGGTAATACCAATTAAGTCAAATAAAACAGAGCAATTAATTTTTCTTAAAATTACCAATGCCTTCTTTAAGCCATTTAATATATTCAATATGATCTGGTGTATATGCTACAGGAACGTTTAAATTCTCTTCATTATGATCCATTAACACATAATAAGGTTGTGTATTGGTTTTATATTTAATGGTTTGCATTTCGCTCCATTTCTGACCTTTGTTTCTCAGTTTTTTTCCTGGTCTTAATTTAGAATCTGGTGCTTCACCTTCAGGAAAATCAATCTGTTCATCTACATACAATGAAATTAAAACAACATCATTCTTCAACTGCAATAAAACCTCTGGCTTTACCCAAACATTTTGTTCCATCTTTCGGCAATTTACACAAGCCCAGCCTGTAAAATCTAACATCACAGGTTTACCAACTTTTTTAGCATAAGCCAAACCTTGGTCATAATCATTAAATGCTAAAATATCGTGAGGCGCTAATAAATGTGCGCCTTCAGGCAACTCTGCATGGCTAGCAGAACTTCCTCCTCCTTTTGCATTACCTACACCATAAGGAGACTCCGAATAATCTAATGGTGGTGGAAATGCGCTGATTAAATTTAAAGGCGCTCCCCAAAGTCCTGGAATCATATAAACCGTAAACGACAAAGTTAACAAGCCTAACAGTAGGCGACCTACTGAAATGTGTTTTAATGGAGAGTCATGAGGTAATTGAATTTTTCCTAAAAGATAAAGGGATAGTGCACCAAAAATAGCAATCCAAATAGCTAAGAAAACTTCACGTTCTAAGAAATGTAATTGTAATACTAAATCCGCCTGAGATAAGAACTTAAATGCTAACGCTAATTCTAAAAATCCTAAAACAACTTTTACAGTATTTAACCAACCTCCAGATTTTGGCAATGAATTTAACCAACCAGGAAATGCTGCAAATAATGCAAATGGTAATGCAATAGCAGATGAAAAGCCCAACATACCAATTACAGGTGCAACGCCTCCCTTAGAAGCGGCTTCAACCAAAATTGTACCAACTATAGGTCCTGTACACGAGAACGAAACAATAGCTAATGCCAAAGCCATAAAAAATATTCCAACAAGTCCTCCTCTATCTGCTTGTTTATCTGCTTTATTTGCCCAAGAGTTTGGTAATACAATTTCAAAAGCTCCTAAGAACGAAATAGCAAATACAACTAGAAGAATAAAAAATATAACATTAAACCATACGTTCGTTGCCAATGCATTTAAAGCATCTGCTCCAAAAATAGCTGTAATAATGGTTCCTAATAAAACATAGATTACAATAATTGATAATCCATAAATAATAGCATTTCTAATTCCTTTTACCTTAGACTGACTTTGTTTTATAAAGAAACTGACCGTCATTGGTATCATAGGAAATACACAAGGTGTTAATAAGGCTACAAACCCAGAAAGGAATGCTACAAGAAAAATTGACCATAAACCTTTACTTCCCTCTTCTTTTTCGGACTGAAACTTATCTTCGTTTTTTTTTACAGCTACACTTTTAGTTAAATCGTAATTTAAATCTAAATAAGTTGGTGCTAAACAGCGTTCATCATCACAAGCCATAAAGCTAACTTCTGATGCTACCGAAGTCGTATTTTTATCTGAAATTTTTATTTTTTGTCTAAACTCAGCACTATTTTTAAAGAATTTAATCTTCATCTCGAAGACCTTATCCATAACTTCCTTTCCTTTTTCTTCTATGGTGTTTCCTATTAACTCAGTACCATTTTCTACTTTATACTCAAATCCTGTTGCTATTGGACCACCTTCTGGTACTTTTTGAGAATACAACTTCCATCCATCATCTATAGTTGCTTTAGAAACAAGAACGTATTCTGTATCGTTAATCTTTTCAACTGAAGTATTCCATTTTACAGGTTCAAATATTTCGGTTTCAGTTGCATTAAAATCTAAAGTAGTAGCTGTTGTTTCTTCTTCAACTTGCTTAGCCTCTTTCAAATTAAAGACAAGGTCAATGTAATTTGGTGGCATACACTTTTCATCATCACAAACCATGAATTCAACTTCACCTTTAACTATGGATAATTCTTTATTTAAAACTTTAATACGTTGCTTGAACTCTGCTTTGTTTTCGAAAAATTTAATTTTCATTTCAAATACAGAATCATCTACAGTATGACCTTCTTCCTCAATGGTTTTAGCAATAAGCTTAGCGTCAGAATCTGTTGTATAAGAAAAACTCGTCGCAACTGGACCACCTTCTGGTACAACTTGAGAATACAAATGCCAACCTGCATCTATTGTTGCGGTTGATATAAGATTATATTCTGTATCAGAAATTTTTTCTGTTTTAGTCTCCCATTTTACGGGATCAAAAACTTGAGCATTTAAATTAAAAGCAAATGCAAAAAGGCAAAGTAGAAGTACTTTATTAAAATTCATAAACAACGCGTTAGTACACAAATATAAATGATGTGCTTTTGTTATTAGTTAACAGTCGTCTAATTTATAAAAACCTTAAGAGTTATGGAAATGAAATAGAGCAATAAAAAAACCGAACGTTAAGTTCGGTTTTAATTATTAAAGACTCTCGTTAATCTCTAGCTTATCAGAATGTTTCCATTTAGAAATTCCACCTTCTAAATCGTATATTTTTTCAAACCCAGCTTCTTTCATTCTTTTTGCACATTTAGCACTTCGTCTGCCAGACTTACAATATAGAATAACTGGTTTATCTTTATTAAGTTTCGTTATATCAACATCAAAGGTTGGTGACATAAAATCGATATTTTGTGAGTTTGCAATATGAATCTCTTTATATTCCTTTGGCGTGCGAACATCTACCAATTGTACATCTTCTAATTCTAAAATAGATTGCATTTCTTCAGCAGTAACTAATTTTACTTCATCACTATCTAGTTTATTATCTATACAGCTTACACTTAAACTAATAGCAACTAAAAGACAACATATTGTAAATATTCTTTTCATAATTATTTAGATTAAAATTAATCTTGGTTGGTAACTTCACCTTGCCATCCCATAATACCACCAACTAAATTATAAGCATTTTTAAAACCTAACTGGTTCATTATTCCACAAGCTTGTCCGCTACGAGCACCAGATCTGCAATACACATAATAGTTTTTAGTTTTATCTAACGCTTCTAGTTCGTAGATAAAACCTTGTCCTTTATGAATATCTATATTAATTGCATTAGGAATAATCCCTTCATCAACTTCATCTTGTGTTCTAACATCTAAAATAACAGCATTATCGTCTGCTTCTAGTTGCTTTTCCCATTCCTCTTGTGATAAATCAGCCATATTATAATTTTAATTTTCGGTAAAATTAACATTTCCTTATGATATAGACGAAAAAAAATCCGAAGTGTTACATTTTGGGTTCAATATTTAACATTTTTATCCGAAATTTCAATTTTAGAGTCTCGTCATTAAGAATTTATATTTACCTTATTATACTACAACTAAACGCTTCAATTGTTGAATTATTTTTACATGACCTTAATTTCAGCATGATAAAAAGCACCAAATACATCCTTGAATAAATGTATTGTTCAAAATTTTCAACGTATAAATTTTAACAAAATATTAATTTAATATTCCAATAAAACACATACATTTGTATATACAACTATTGTACATGAAAGAATTAAACGACATATTAAAAACGAAAGCTAATTTATCCTTACCGCAGGCGACTGTAATTAATATTTTTCATTCAAGTATATGGATTAAAGATGATTTTTTATTACAACTAAAACCTTATGATTTATCCTTAGAACAATTTAATGTTCTTAGAATATTGAGAGGTCAAAAAGGAAATGCCATTAACCTGCAAGACATACAAGAACGTATGATAAGTAAAATGAGTAATACTACTCGGTTAGTAGACAAGCTCATTAAGAAAAAATTTGTAAAACGCACAATTTGTAAAACAAATAGAAGAAAAGTAGAAATTTTGATTACAGATTTGGGGTTAGAAACACTAGAAATAGTAGATCCTATAATTGATGAAACAGAAAAAAATATAACAAAAAATTTAACTCAAGAAGAGTTAACACAATTAAATACCCTATTAATAAAACTAAAAAATAAGTAATTATGAAAAAGAGAAATTCAAAAATCGGAATCCTTTTAATTTTAGCCGTATCACTTATGTCATTTACAGCTTTAACAGAAAAAGAAGTTAATATCGAAAACAGCAAAGTTATCTGGAAAGGTTACAAAGTAACAGGCCAACATGAAGGTACCATAAGCTTAAAAAGTGGCTCATTAACTTTTGATGATGAAACCTTAACGGGTGGATCATTTGTAATGGACATGACCTCAATAAACACTACAGATTTAGAAGGTGAATACAAAGGTAAACTAGATGGACATTTAAAATCCCCAGATTTCTTTGGTGTAGACAAATACCCAACAGCTACACTAGAGTTTATCAACGTTTCAGGAAAAGACGGTTCTTATAAAATCAAAGCGAACTTAACAATTAAAGAAACTACTAAAGCTGTAGAGTTCTCAATGACTATTAAAAATAATATTGCAACAGCTAACTTGGAAGTTGACAGAACAGAATACGATATTAAATATGGTTCTTCTAGCTTTTTTGATGACTTAAAAGACAAAGCTATTTATGACAACTTTGATTTAAATATAACATTAGAGTTTTAATACCCTAAGAACTATTAATAGCAATGTTTAAATTTTGATTCCTGTTTTTGTGAAAATTCACTTTTACAGGAATCTTTTTTTTAAATTTATCTTAATTAATTTGATTTCCAACATTTCATTTCTATATTTGAAAATATTATGAAAACAAATACAAATCATACTTGGTGGTGGAATTTCTCAAACGTTAGTTAGTGAAACCATCCTTGTTATGTAATTATATAAAAAAAGGCTTGTCATTCACGACAAGCCTTTTTTAATTTAAAAATTTTATGAAAACATTTAGTTTATACACACATTATAAAAAAATCTTAGCAGACACCATTACACCTGTTAGCATCTATCTTAAAATTAGAGATAAATTTCCTAACAGTATTTTATTAGAAAGTAGTGACTACCATGCTAATGATAATAGTTTCTCTTACATCTGCTGTAATCCTATTGCTTCTATTAAGGTTGAGGGCGATACTATTCACCAAACCTATCCAGATGGTAGTTCTAAAACTAATTTTATAGAAACTGTTGGTGTTGTTGAAGAAATTCACAAATTCACGCAACGTTTTAAAGTCGAAACACATGAGGAATTCAAATTTATAAACAATGGTATTTTTGGTTACACATCTTATGATGCTGTAAAGTATTTTGAAGATATAGAGATATCTAAAAAGGAAAAATCTGTTAATATTCCAGATGTGTATTATGCGGTTTACCAAAACATAATTGCTATAAATCACTTTAAAAACGAAGCTTATATTTTTGCGCATTGCTTTGATACGGATAATAATATTGATGATATTCTGCAGTTAATTCAGACCAGACAATATGCCTCATACGACTTTAACACCAATGGTGATATTGATTCTAATCTTACAGATGAAGAGTACAAAGAACATGTAGAGTTAGCAAAAAAACATTGTGGCAGAGGTGACGTTTTTCAATTGGTTTTGTCTAAACAATTCTCACAAGGTTTTAGTGGAGACGAATTTAATGTTTACAGGGCTTTAAGAAGTATTAACCCTTCACCCTACTTGTTCTATTTCGATTACGGAAATTTTAAAATATTTGGAAGTTCTCCAGAAGCACAACTCGTTGTTAGCGATGGAAAAGCCGAAATACACCCAATTGCAGGCACATTTAAACGAAGCGGAAATGACCTTAAAGATGCAGAACTTGCTGAAGAATTAATAAAAGACGACAAAGAAAATAGCGAACATGTAATGTTAGTTGATTTAGCCCGAAACGACTTAAGTAGAAATGGTAGTAATGTTACTGTAGAGAATTATAGAGAAGTTCAATTTTTCTCTCATGTTATCCATTTAGTGAGTAAAGTGACCGGAACCATTCATAAAAACACAGATACCATGCAAGTTGTTGCAGATACTTTTCCGGCAGGTACATTGAGTGGTGCGCCAAAACATAAAGCGATGCAACTGATTGAGAAATATGAAAAAACCAGTAGAGGTTATTATGGTGGAGCCATTGGTTTTATGGATTTCAATGGTAATTTTAATCATGCCATTATGATTAGAACATTTTTAAGTCAGAATCATAAATTATTCTGGCAAGCTGGAGCTGGATTGGTGGCTAAATCAAATCCTGAAAGTGAATTACAAGAAGTATATAATAAACTTGGAGCCTTAACAAATGCAATAGAACTGGCAAAAGACATATGAGTTAGCAGTTAGCAGTTAGCAGTTAGCAGTTAGCAGTTAGCAGTTAGCAGTTAGCAAAAAATGAAAAACAAATTGGGATAAAAACAAAATTTAGCAAATATGAATGTCCCAAATTTCGACATAGTCGGAAGTAACGATTTTTAGAAATAATGAGCGAAAAAGCGGAACTGCGAAGCGAAGCTTCAAGCATGTAGCTTTGATAGCGAATGGTGCTTTAGCAATTTCATAATAAATCGTTTTGAATTTTTGGTTCGTTTTGTTTCAAGACAAAATGAACGTAGAAGAATTTAGAAACAAAAAGAAGTTTAACAATTATATCCCTGTTTCCACAGGCATTGAGATGAAAAAAGTATTAGTAATAGACAATTACGACAGTTTCACATACAATTTAGTCCATTATTTAGAAGATTTAAATTGTGAAGTCATTGTAAAACGAAACGATAAGTTGACACTAGACGAAGTAGACGCATTTGAAAAAATTGTATTATCACCAGGACCAGGAGTACCTGATGAAGCCGGTTTATTAAAACAAATTATTGAGACTTACGCACCAACAAAAAGTATCTTAGGCGTGTGTTTAGGACAACAAGCCATTGGAGAAGTCTTTGGTGGAACACTAGAAAATTTAGACAATGTTTATCATGGTGTTGCTACCGAAATCACACTATCAGTTGATGATGAATCTTTATTTGATGGACTTGGTAAGACCTTTGAAGTTGGCAGATATCATTCTTGGGTCGTTAACGCTAACCTACCAGAAAGTTTAGAGGCTACCTCGTTTGACGAAAATGGACAAATAATGTCACTTAGACATAGAGTTTATGATGTTAAAGGCGTACAATATCATCCTGAATCTGTTTTAACACCAAATGGGAAAAAGATTCTAAAGAATTGGATTAATGAGTAAAAAACTGTTAGCAAAACATAAAATAACTTGGGAAGAAAACATAATTAGTAAAAGTTAATGTCCCAAATTCCGACAGAGTCGGAAACATCAAAATTCAGAAATAATGAACGAAAGAACGAAGATACGAGGTGCAGCCTCAAGCACGAAGTTCTGGAAGAGAATGTTGATTTAGCAATTTCCTAATTTTGATTGTGATTTTTGGTTCGTTTGCATCAAGGCAAATGAACAGAGAAAGAAAGATAAACGAAAAACAGATTCCTGATTAAACAGGCATTATATGAAACAATTACTAAACAGACTAATCAACCAAGAAAGCATCTCAAGTGAAGAAGCTAAAAAGGTCTTGGTTAATATTTCAGCTGGTCAATATAACCAAAGCCAAATTGCATCTTTCTTAACCGTTTACATGATGAGAAGCATCACTTTAGATGAGCTAAGAGGATTTAGAGATGCATTGTTAGAACTTTGTGTTCCTGTAGATTTGGACGATTACAATACTATAGATTTATGCGGAACAGGAGGCGACGGAAAAGACACATTTAATATTTCAACCTTATCCTCTTTTGTAACAGCTGGTGCAGGAGTCCACGTTACAAAACATGGCAATTATGGTGTATCATCAGCTTGTGGTTCTTCTAATGTTATGGAAAGCTTAGGTATTAAATTCACTAATGATATTGATTTTTTAAAACGAAGTATAGACGAAGCTGGCATTTGTGTTTTACATGCACCTTTATTTCATCCAGCTATGAAAAACGTAGCACCAATTAGAAAAGAATTAGGTGTAAAAACATTTTTTAATATGTTAGGACCAATGGTAAATCCTGCATTTCCAAAAAACCAAATGGTAGGTGTTTTTAATCTCGAATTATTAAGACTTTACGGTTATCTATACCAAGAAACAGATAAAAACTATGCTGTAGTCCATGCTTTAGATGGTTATGATGAAATTTCTTTAACAGGAAAAACAAAAGTAATCACCAACACATCAGAAACATTATTTGAACCCTATGAACTTGGTGTTGATACGATAGAACAATCAGCTATTTTTGGAGGAAACACAGTAGACGAAGCTACACAACTTTTTACAAAAATAATAAGTGGTAATGGTTCTAAAGCACAAAATAATGTGATTTGTGCCAATGCTGGTTTAGCCATTGCAACAGCAAAACAGATTACACATAAAGAAGGATTTCAACTAGCAAAGGAATCTTTGATGAGTAAAAAAGGAAAAGAAGCTTTAGATAAACTTATTGAACTTAGTAAATGAACATATTAGACAAAATAGTAATAGACAAACGTAAAGAAGTTGATTTACGTAAATCTTTAATTCCGGTGCGTCAATTAGAGCAATCTGTTTTATTTGAGCGTCCTTCAAACTCTTTAGCTCAAAACTTAAGAGTAAGCACCTCTGGCATTATAGCAGAGCACAAAAGACGCTCACCATCAAAATCCGTAATTAATCAAGATTTAAATGTTCAAGATGTGGCTAGCGGTTATGAAAACGCAGGAGTCTGTGGCATGTCTGTTTTAACAGATGTAAAATATTTTGGAGGAGCTATTGACGATTTATTAATAGCAAGAGCAAGTTCTAACTTACCGCTTTTAAGAAAAGAATTTATAATAGATGAATATCAAATCTTAGAAGCTAAAGCTTATGGCGCAGATGTGATTTTACTAATTGCAGCCATATTAACTAGAGAAGAAATAAAACGATTTTCCGAATTAGCAAAAAGCTTTAACCTCGATGTTTTATTAGAAGTACACAACGAAGAAGAATTACAAAAATCCATTATGCCTTCATTAGATATGTTAGGTGTAAACAACAGAAATTTAAAAACTTTTGAAGTCAGTTTAGAAACTTCAAAACAATTGAGTCAACTTATTCCTAATGATTTTGTAAAAGTATCGGAAAGTGGCATCAGTTCAATTGAAGCGATTAAAGAATTACAACCATTTGGATACAAAGGATTTTTAATAGGTGAAAACTTTATGAAAACAGAAAATCCTGGTGAGAGTGCTAAGCAGTTTATTATTCAATTAAAAAAATAAGTTTAAATGACCTCTAAAATTTCAATAAAACTAGAGGGCTTAACTTAAAATTATATAATTAAAAAAGTCGAATGCGTGATGAGATTCCCGCTTTCGCGAGAATATGATGAAACTAAAAGTCTGCGGAATGAAATATAAAGATAATATAGAAGCTGTTGCAAAACTGCAGCCAGACTATTTGGGCTTTATTTTCTACGATAAATCTGCGAGATATTTTGAATCAACAATACCAGAAACACCAAAATCAATAAAAAAGGTTGGAGTTTTTGTAGATGAAACAATAGAAATTGTAAACGAAACAATTAAGACATTTAATTTGCAAGCCGTTCAACTTCATGGAAATGAATCACCAGAATATTGTGGAGAAATAAACAATGTTGAAGTGATTAAAGTATTCAGTATTAAAGATGAATTTAATTTTGATGTACTTCAACCTTATGAAACAGTTTGCGATTATTACCTGTTTGACACCAAAGGAAAGTTGCCAGGAGGAAATGGCTATACTTTTAATTGGAATGTACTTAAAAACTACCCTTCAACTAAACCCTATTTTTTAAGTGGAGGAATTGGGATAGATGCTATTGAAAAAATAAAAGAATTCAAAAAAAGTTCAGCTTCAAAATATTGTTACGCATTAGACGTGAACAGTAAATTTGAAATAGAACCTGGATTAAAAAATATAGATGAATTGGAAACGTTTAAAAACAAATTAGCAGTTAGCAGTTAGCAGTTAGCAGTTAGCAGTTAGCAGTTAGCAGTTAGCAGTTAGCAGTTAGCAGTTAGCAAAAAATGAAAAACAAATTGGGATAAAAACAAGGTTTAGTAAATATGAATGTCCCAAATTTCGACATAGTCGGAAAACATCAAAATTCAGAAATAATGAACGAAAGAACGAAGATGCGAGGCGAAGCCTTAAGCACGAAGTTCTGAAAGAGAATGTTGCTTTAGCAATTTCCTAATTTTGATTGTGATTTTTTGGTTCGTTTTGTATCAAGACAAAATGAACAAAGAATAGAAAACAATAAACAAAAAACAATGAGTTATAACATTAACGAAAAAGGCTATTACGGAGAATTTGGAGGCGCATACATACCAGAAATGCTCTATCCAAACGTAGAAGAATTACGTCATAACTATCTAAAAATAATGGCAGAACCTTCGTTTCAAGAAGAGTTTAATGCATTATTAAAAGATTATGTAGGTAGACCTTCACCACTCTATTTTGCCAAACGTCTTTCAGAAAAATACAACACAAAAATTTATCTAAAGCGCGAAGACCTCAACCATACAGGAGCACACAAAATCAATAATACAATTGGTCAAATCCTTATGGCAAAACGTCTTGGTAAAAATAGGATTATTGCCGAAACAGGAGCAGGACAACATGGAGTTGCAACAGCTACTGTTTGTGCGTTAATGGGAATTGAATGCATCGTTTACATGGGTGAAATTGACATTGCAAGACAAGCACCAAATGTTGCTAGAATGAAAATGTTAGGAGCAACAGTGATTCCTGCTTTGTCAGGCAGTAGAACTTTAAAAGATGCTACTAATGAAGCTATTCGCGATTGGATTAATAATCCTGTAGACACGCATTACATTATTGGTAGTGTGGTTGGTCCTCATCCTTATCCTGATATGGTAGCTAAATTTCAGGCTGTAGTTTCAGAAGAAATAAAAAGTCAACTTTTAGAAAAAGAAGGTACAGAAGACCCAACTTATTTGGTGGCTTGTGTAGGTGGAGGCAGTAATGCTGCAGGCACTTATTATCATTATTTAGATAATGAAGCAGTTAATATAATTGCAGTAGAAGCTGCTGGATTAGGTGTTGATTCTGGAGAAAGCGCAGCGACTTCCGTTTTAGGAAAAGAAGGAATTATTCATGGCAGTAAAACCTTATTAATGCAAACCAACGACGGACAAATTACAGAACCGTATTCAATATCGGCAGGTTTAGATTATCCTGGTGTTGGCCCAATGCATGCTAATTTATATAAAACTGGTCGTGCAGAATTTATTGCCATTACGGATGACGATGCTATGAAAGCGGGTTTAGATTTATGTAAATTAGAAGGTATTATTCCTGCAATAGAAAGCTCACATGCCTTAGCTGTATTTGAGCATAAGACATTCAAACCAGATGATATCGTTGTTCTAAATTTATCCGGACGAGGCGACAAAGATTTACAGAATTATATCGATTATTTTAAATTATAAAATGAACAGAATAAACCAAAAACTACAAGAAGACAAAAAGCTATTATCTATATATTTCACAGCTGGATACCCTAATATTAATGACACAGTCACTGTAATTCAAAATCTTGAAAAAAGTGGTGTAGATATGATAGAAATAGGATTACCATTTAGTGACCCTTTAGCTGATGGTCCAACTATACAAGCAAGTTCTACAAAAGCATTGCATAATGGCATGACAAGCGAACGCCTTTTTGAACAATTAAAAGACGTGCGTAAAACGGTTTCTATTCCATTGATAATTATGGGGTATTTTAATCCTATGTTACAATATGGTGTAGAGGAGTTTTGCAAAAAATGTCAAGAAGTCGGTATCGATGGACTTATTATTCCGGATTTACCAGTAGATGTTTATCATGATAATTACCAATCCATATTTGAAAAATACGGCTTAATCAATGTATTTTTAATTACACCTCAAACTTCAGACGAACGTATTAGATATATAGATTCTGTTTCAAACGGATTCATTTATATGGTAAGTTCTGCAAGTGTAACAGGAAGTCAGTCTGGATTTGGAGATGTTCAAACAGACTATTTTGAACGCATTGCTAATATGAATTTAGACAATCCGCAAGTTGTAGGATTTGGAATTTCAAATAACGAAACATTTACACAAGCTACCAAGCATGCTAAAGGCGCTATTATTGGCAGTGCTTTTGTAAAACACTTAACCAACACTGGAGTTGACTCAATTGATGAATTTGTAAAAAACATTTTATAACATGAAGCTTTTAAATGACTGGAAACTTATAGTTCTGCTATGCCTAACTTTAGGTTTAGCACCATTTTTTTCCTGAACCACACATTTTAGGCAAAATAAGATGGATTGCAGGTGGTGCAAACGGCATGACATTTAAAGACTGGTTTGATGTTGTTTTTCACGGGTTTCCTTTTGTATTATTGCTTCGTTTAATTGTTTTAAAATTTATAAATATCAAATAAGGAGATTCACATTTTCAGACGTCTTAACCACAATTTTAAATTAAAGTTTATATTTGGTGGCTATTAACCTTAATCAACTAAAACCAAATTTTATGGAATGGTATTTAAAAGTCGTAAGAGATAATTACGCAAATTTTTCAGGTAGAGCAAGACGACAAGAGTATTGGATGTTTGTATTATTTAATCTAATATTTGCATTTGGTATTGCTTTTGTAGCAGGATTATTAGGACAAATGACCGATACTCCTGCATTTATGGGCCTTTATATGATTTACATTTTAGGTATAATTATACCTAGTATAGCAGTTGCTGTAAGACGTTTACATGATGTTGGTAAAAGCGGATGGTTTTACTTAATAGCTTTAATTCCCCTAATTGGAGGTATTTGGCTAATTGTATTATTTGCAACAGAAGGAGACAGAGGACAAAATATGTATGGACCTGACCCAAAAGAAACTAAAACTAATGTTACAGTTTAAGTATTAAACTCACAGTTATAAATCTTATATTTAATGCCTATTCTAATTTAATGAATAGGCATTTTTCATACTCAAATTATTACAACAATGTCACTAAATATTGTACTCATAGAACCCGAAATTCCAAACAATACCGGTAACATTGGTCGCCTAGCATTAGCATCTGGTTCTACTTTACATTTAGTAAAACCATTTGGGTTTGAAATCGATGACAAGCGTCTGAAACGCGCAGGATTAGATTACTGGCAACATTTAAATGTTATCTATTATGAAAATATTGATGATTTTTTTGAAAAGAACCGTGATACAAAAATGGTATTTCTATCAAGTCATGGTACAAAGAACCATTGGGATATTAACTTCGTTGAAAACATGTTTCTAGTATTTGGTAAAGAATCTGTTGGTTTACCTAAAACAATAATAGAAAAGCACAATTCTGATCTTTTTAAAATCCCACTTTATAATGAATCTATAAGAAGTTTAAATTTAGCTAATGCTGTCGGCATAATTGTATATGAAGGCTTGCGTCAATTAAACTAACATACGTCTTAAAAATATATCGATATTAAACCTTTTTCGCTTATATTAGTCTTATTAAAAAACAATGTTAAAATTTTAATACAATGATGACAAAAACAATAAAAACTGGTTTAATATTATTAGCAATCGCATCTTTCTCTTTTGCAAGTGCACAAGAAAGAGTTGAAGTTAAAAATGAGAAAGCATTAAAAGCTTTCAAAAAATTTGATGCTAATTTTGACGAAGCAATAACATTAGATGAGTTTAAAGCCGTGCGAATGAATGATGCATCTAAAGAAGAGCAAATTGAAAAACGTTTTTTAAAAATGGACAAAGATAAAAATGGCTCTGTTAATTTAGATGAGTTTACCTATGCTTATGAAAGCAGAAAAAAAACTATGAAAAAGAAAAAAACAAAAAATACGGAAGCCGATATAAAAAAGGATTAATTATTTGAGTTCAATAGCTCTTAATTAAAATTCAAAAAAAACCTCTATTACTATAGAGGATTTTTTTTACTTTAGAATTAATATTAACCTTTTCATTAATTTATCATGTAATAACCTAATAAAAAAGTAACCTTTGAAACACTCTAAAACTTACAATTATCTCACCGAATACGTACAAATTGCAATTGGTATTATCCTTGCTAGCGTTGGTTTAAAAGCATTTTTATTGCCAAACGGATTTATGGATGGAGGCGTTACAGGCATTGCACTCTTGGTTAATAGAGTTATTGGTATTGATATTTCATTATTACTAGTCATTTTTAGCTTACCATTTTTAGTTTTGGGATATTATACAGTTTCAATTAGAATTGTAATAAAATCAATTCTGAGTATTATCAGTTTTGCCTTATTAATTCATTTTGGAGATTATGGTATTATCACTGAAGACAAACTCCTTATTTCTATTTTTGGAGGTTTATGTTTAGGAGGCGGAATTGGTATTGCCATTAGAAATGGTTCTGTACTAGACGGCTCAGAAATATTAGGTATCTATCTCAATGACAAATTTGGGCTTAGTATAGGAAGAGTAATACTGATGTTTAATATTGTATTATTTAGTATTACAGCCATGGTTGTTTCTATTGAAGTTGCCCTCTACTCTATTCTTACCTATATAGTAACAGCAAAAGTTACAGATTTGACCATTGAAGGTTTTGAAGATTTTATTGGTGTAACTATTGTATCTAATGATTATGCCAAAATAAAACATGCTATAATGACTAATTTGGGTGTAGGCTTAACAACTTACAAAGGTTCTAAAGGATTTGGAAGCAAAGGCTCACAGCAAGATTTTGATATTATTCACACCATTATTAATCGTATTGACATAAAAAAAATGCATCGTATTATAGAGGAGATTGACGAAAATGCTTTTATTGTTGAATTTGATGTTAACAATGTAAAAGGTGGAGTTTTACGTCATTATATTGATAAGAAGAAAAACAAACATTTACCAAAAATGTAAGTTTAAAAAGCTTAAATACCTATTTCACCTTTTGATTCTTTTTTAAATACTCTAAATACATACGCTCAACTTTTGTTCTTGCCCAAGGTGTACGTCTTAAGAACTTTAAGCTCGATTTTACCGAAGGATTATCTGTAAAACAACGAATATTAATTTGGTAACCCATATACTCCCAGCCATAATGCGCTTCCAAATCTGTGATAATTTGTGCTAATTTTACACCATGTAATGGATTATTAGGTTGCGTAGACATATTACAAACTATTAACTAATGCTTTAATTTTAACCGCTTTTTCAAAATGATCTAATTGATGTGTTTTTATCCACCAAGTTGCGGCTTCCATTAACAATTCTGGATTATCATTTTTATTTTTAAAAAATGCGTAAAATGAAATCCCAACATTAGTCCCTTTCTGAGCAATTTTTTTATCGCAAACCTCAAGAATCTTTTGTTTTAAAACTGTCGTCATAAAATTGGTGCTTAAAAAAGTATTCTACTGTACACAATAGAAATCAATTAACGTCTGCTATCGTTATTTCTACTACGGTTGCGGCTATTACTTTTATTAGAACTTTTATTATTTCCAGAATTTCTACTGCTAGAATTTCTATTATTACTTCGACCTCTATTTTGATTTCTGTTCTGACCAGGTTTTATTGGCTCTGTTGATGCATTTGGATCTGGCTCGAAACCTTCAACAATAGTCACGTCAATTTTCATGTTAATCAACTTCTCAATATCTCTTAAATAAGTTGTCTCATCAGCACTTACTAATGAAATGGCTTCACCACTGGCTCCTGCTCTACCTGTTCTACCTATTCTATGAACGTAATCTTCAGAAATATTAGGTAGTTCAAAATTTATAACGTGAGGTAATAACGGAATATCCAATCCTCTAGCTGCAATATCTGTTGCTACTAATACTCTAACAGAACCATTTTTAAAGCCAGCTAAAGCTTTGGTTCTTGCACCTTGACTTTTATTTCCATGAATTGCTGCAGCTGTAATACCTGAGCTAATCATTTTTTTACAGAGTTTGTTGGCTCCATGTTTAGTCCTTGTAAATACTAAAACTTGTTTCCAATTTCCATCTGATATTAACTTTATAATTAAGTCAGTTTTTTTGCCTTTAGCAACTCTATAAACTTTCTGGTCAATAACTTCAACAGCTGTATTCTCTGGAGTCGCTTCTACTTGTACCGGATTATTAAGAATAGAATACGCTAGTTTCTTAATGTCTTTAGAAAACGTTGCTGAAAACATTAAGTTCTGACGTTTACTTGGCATTAATTTCATAACGCGTTCTATATCACGTAAAAAACCCATATCTAACATACGGTCAGCTTCATCTAAAACAAATATTTCAACACGTTTTAATGATAATAAACCTTGACTTTCTAAATCTATTAACCGTCCTGGAGTAGCCACCAAAACATCAACACCTTGTCTAATGGTTGCCGCTTGTGGCTTCTGGTTTACACCTCCAAAAATAACAGCACCTCTAATATTTAAAAATTCGCTATATTCTTTAACGTTTGCATAAACTTGCGCAGCCAACTCACGTGTTGGTGTTAAAATTAAAGCTCTTATTGGTCTATACTTCTCTTTAGGATTTTCAGATAAAAGATGAAGTAATGGTAATGTAAAACCTGCAGTTTTGCCTGTTCCAGTTTGCGCAGAGGCTAAAACATCTTTCCCTTCTAAAACAGGAGGTATAGCTTTGGCTTGTATAGGTGAAGGTGTTTCGTATCCTTTTTTACTGATTGCTTTTAATATTGGCTCAGATAGGCCTAGTGATTTAAATGACATATATAGTGTTTATGAAGCAAACTCTATTTTATTTAGGTCACTCCTTTAATTTGGCGCGAAGTTACGTCTATTTTTTTGTTGGATTAACTTATTGCCTCCTTATTATGAAATTCTTGAACCTTTCCATTCTTGGAATTTCACAAAAGGGTTAGTCGCTCTATTTCTATAACTATGGATTGAAGCATTGATTAATAAAACAGCAGCAGCTAAAAATGCAACAAATGCTATTGTATTATTCTCAATTTTATTTGCTATTCCAATACCAATTAATGCCCAAGCACCAACAATTGCAAATTCGCGCATATTACGTTTCCAAATCATATATTGATTAATAAGTAATGCTATTGTAATTAAAATGATGGTCCAAATGGTTTCGGATAATCCAAATCCGTCCCAACCTATTTTAGTTAAATATGTCGAAACATTTGCTATAGTAGCTACAGTAACCCAACCTGAATAAATTACAAACGGCCACCAAATAAACACAATGATGGGAAATGGTTTATCATCGAGTTCCATTCGGTTATTAATGACAATTTTTAATATGGAGAATAATAATAAAAAGATAAATAAGCACGATAGACCTGTATATTCATAAATCCATGCAAAAACCCAAAGCGAATTAAATACACAAGAGGCAACAAACCACCAACCAGTTTTTAAAACAAAATCGTCATTTTTTGACTTAACAAATAAACTTCTTCCTTGATAAATAGCAAATGCTAACAACAAAAGATATATAATTCCCCAAATTGAAAACGTATAACCTGCAGGAGTAAACAGTGATCTATAGTTATTAGACACTTCACCAATTGTAGTATTGTTCATGAAGCCTGTATTAGAGAGGTAGTTTATAAATATGGTAGAACCCAATGCTAACCCATTACAGATTTGAAGCGCTTTTTTCATTTCGTCTGTTTATTAGATTGTAAGTTAGTAAAAATCAGAAAAACAAATAGATTGCGTTTACTATAAACCTGACTTTACATTTTTTTGTCTAAATTCACCTTAATACCAATAATATAAAGAATTCTAATAAACATAAATAATAAGATAACTTAACTCTTCAAAAATTGAACTTTCATCCTTTTCCCATACAAACTTCAAAACGTCTTTTCCTTAGAAACATTAAAGCATCTGATGCTGAAACCATATTTTTCTTACGCTCTGACAAAACAGTAAATCAGTTTATTAAAAGACCTAAACACAGACAAACCAAATCTATTGAAGATGCTTTTAGTTTTATAGAAAAGCAACATAAAAACATTGAGAATAATGTATCCATTGTTTGGGGAATTACTTTAAAAAACGACCCTCAACTTATAGGTACTATTTGTTTATGGAATTTCTCTGAAAACAGAGATGTTGCGGAAGTTGGCTATGATTTAAATCCAGAATTTCATAATAAAGGCATAATGAGCGAAGCGCTTAATATGATTATTGACTTTGGTTTCAAGGAATTAAAACTTCATAAAATTGAAGCTTTTACAGATTGTAAAAATGAGAGCTCAAAAAGACTTTTAACTAAGAACGGCTTTCATTTAAATGCATCTAGAAAAGACACTGATAATGCTTCAAATCTAATTTTTGAAATTGATAACAACCTAATCTAATTTTATTGAAATTTTCAGCTAAAGCAATCTATAGTGTTTTTAACAACCGTTCTACCTCAGCAATTGTAGTTCTGTAAATACGACGATTAGGTTTGGTCATATGTTGTGATTCTGTAGAAATCTCACTTAACAATTCCTTTCCCTCTGTTGTTCTATTATTTTCTATATAGAATTTTGCTAACTCTAGTCGTTCAGTATAGTTAGAATAAGGTCTATCTATTTGTTTTAATTCTGATTCGGCCTTTTCTAATTCTCCTAATTCTTTTAAAGCTAAACCATAACAAAATTGTTGCTTAGAGCCTTTAAATTCTGATTTCGTTTTTATTAGTTCAGAACTATCTAAAACACCTACAAAGTCTTTCAGTTGAAAATAGCATAAAATGAGTTGCTGATGTGCGTACAAATTATTTTGAGCAGTATCTTTTAGTGTTTCCTTATAATTTAAAATAGCATTTGGAAAATCACCATTGGATAAATAAGCATCTGCTAATTCAATTCTGTTGGAGTACGTATCTGAAAATTCTAGCTTCTTCTCTAAATCCTTTATTTTCTTAGTTGGATTGATAATTGAAGTTAATTCACTTTGAATTTTATCTGCATCACTCTTGTTATAGACTTGCGTAATAATATAAATAAGCGAACCTAAAACAGGAATAAAAAATATTAAGAAAAACCAGTAATAGGGTTTGTGATTTTTATAAGCATGATAAATGCAATACGCTTGTAGTGCAATAATTAAATAGTAATGCATATATTTTAATTAGGCATATAAAGATAGTAACTATCTTGTAAACACCAATTCATTTTCCGACGATAATTCTTCACTAAAACCATAATTTTCAAGATTAAAACCTTTAACATCATCAATAGTTTTAGCATCTGTATCAATAATATATCTTGTCATTAATCCTCTCGCCAATTTTGCAAATATGGCAACGATTTTATATTGTCCGTTTTTAAATTCTTTAAAAGCAACATTAACAACAGGCACTTTTAAGGCTTTAGTGTCAATGGCTTTAAAATACTCGTTACTTGCTAGGTTAAGAAAAAGTTCGTCATCCTCTAAGTCATCATTTAAAGCTTCTGTTACTTTCTTTTTCCAGAACTCATATAAATTTTTGTTTTTACCAACTGGCATTTTAGTGCCCATTTCTAATCGGTAAGGCTGAATTAAATCTAATGGTTTTAAAACACCATATAAACCAGATAAAATTCTAACCGTGTCTTCAACTTTATCTAATTTTTTAGTTTCAATTGTATAAGCATCTAATCCTCTATAGACATCACCACTGAATGCATAAATGGCTTGTCTTGCATTATCTTTTGTAAATGGCAATTCCCAATCTTGATTACGCTCGTAATTTAATTGACCTAAATTATCTGAAATATGCATTAGTTTAGATAAACTCTTAGCAGACTTCTTTTTTAATAATTTATTTAGGCGCTCTGATTCCGCTAAAAAAGAACTTTCCGTCGTTTTAGTGGTTGGTAATTTAGTTTCGTAATCTAAAGATTTTGCTGGTGATAGTACTAGTTTCATAATAAAAAAGCCACTTTTAATATCCTATAAAAGGAAAAATTGAACACTCAAAAATACGTGGTTTAAGGCTTAATATGAAATTGAATTAAGAGGATTTTTTGATATCGATATAACCTAAATCTATATAGACTTAGGTTATACAACTATTCTTTATGAAAGCTATAATTTAGTCTTTTATCAATACCCTTTAAAAAGTGCTTTAAGGATGGAAATGGCATCCTTTTTTTGAGGAACGATAAAAAAGATATAATGAATAGCCTGACTCTACGCAGCCTTTGCGAAGTAGAGAAATGCCCAAAAACAATTAATCATTAGCATGCTTAGCATAGTGTCTCCACTTCTCAATACATTGCGCGATATCTTCAGGAATTTCTGACTGAAACCTCATAAACTCTCCTGTTGTTGGGTGCACAAAACCTAAAGTTTTAGCATGTAAGGCTTGCCTTGGTAAAATCTTAAAACAGTTATCTACAAATTGCTTATATTTTGTAAATGTTGTCCCTTTTAAGATGCGTTCGCCTCCATAGCGTTCGTCATTAAATAAGGTGTGACCAATGTGTTTCATATGAACACGGATTTGGTGTGTACGCCCTGTTTCGAGTTTACAACTCACTAACGTAACATAACCCAAACGTTCAATAACCTTATAATGTGTAACGGCTGGTTTACCTTGTTCGTCTTCATCATCTAAGAAAACGGTGTTTTGTAATCTGTTTTTAGGGTGACGACCAATATTACCTTCAATTATACCTTCGTCCTCTTCAACATTTCCCCAAACAAGAGCGACATATTCGCGCTCACTGGTTTTTTTAGCAAACTGATTAGAGAGATGTGCCATAGCTTGTTCCGTTTTGGCAACTACTAATAACCCACTCGTATCTTTGTCAATTCTATGAACCAAACCTGGCCTTTCGCTTGAGTTATTTGGTAAATTATCTATATGAAAAATTAAAGCATTTATTAAGGTACCAGAATAGTTTCCGTGTCCTGGATGCACTACCATACCAGCTGGTTTATTAACCACTAGTAAATCATCGTCTTCGTAAACAACATCTATTGGAATGTCTTCTGCAATTAAGAGGTTTTCGTGAGGTGGATGCGCAAACTTTACAGTAATGTAATCGTTAGGTTTTACCTTGTAATTAGATTTTACAGGTTCATTATTCACAAAAATACTTCCGTCTTTTGCTGCTGCTTGAATTTTATTACGCGTTGCGTTTTCAATAAAATTCATTAAGTATTTATCTATACGCAATGGCTGTTGACCAGCTACAACTCTAAAAGCATGATGCTCATAAAGTTCGTTTTCTTCTGCGTCTGAAATATCTGGGATATTTGGCATTATTTTATTTTATAATTTACCGTTTCCTAACACCAAGTCGATCTTAGATGTTAAAGGTAATAATGTGCCAGCTTTTAAAGGTTTGCCTTTGTGAGACATAGACATTACGCCTTCTCCAATAGCATCTTTATAAGTGATTTTACCAATTGTAAAGCCTAAAGCTTCTAATTGGGGTTTTGCTTGTCTGAATGTGAATTTTAAGATATTTGGCACTTCTACTTTTCGGTAACCTGAAGGATTTAATATTAAATAAATCTTTCTGTTTTCCTTTACCTGAGAACCCGCTGTTGGCTTTTGCTCTATAACAGAATACTTAGGATATTTAGGATTGTAGTTTGCCGAATCTTGAATTTTTAAATCCAAGTCCAAATCTTTCAATTCTATGCCTACAGTTTCTAAAGATTTCCCTTTTAAATCTGGTACTATTACAAACTCTCCATGGTTGGTAGAGACATTTAACCATTTTAACGCAATAAAACATAAAACAACAATAGCAACAATGGCCAATGCTACTTGTTTAAAAAACACTTTACTAGTAAGAAACTTAACTAAACTCATAAGCTATATAATTGTTGACAAAACTAAGAAATTCTTGCGTTAAATTAACACCTCGCTAATAAAATACGTATGAACAACCGATTTAGTTTATAAAAAATAAATTATACATTTACGGTATCGCTTATTTAAACTAAAATACACCCACGCTATTGGGTACAAAAGATGAAAAAAAATATTGCAATAATAATGGGTGGTTATTCTAGCGAATACAAAATTTCCCTAAAAAGTGGTAACGTGGTTTTTGATAAACTAGACAAAAACAAATACAATGCTTACCGTATACATATTTTTAAAAACAAATGGGTTTTTGTTAATGACCAAGACGAAGAATTTGCAGTTGACAAAAATGATTTTTCTGTTTTAGTAAATGAAACTAAAATTACGTTCGATTGCGTTTTTAATGCTATACATGGTTCGCCTGGCGAAGATGGTTATATGCAAGCTTATTTTGAACTGTTAAGCATTCCGCAAACTAGTTGCCACATGTATCAAGCAGCATTAACATATAACAAGCGCGATTTACTAGCGACCTTGAAACCTTACGGTATTAAAACTGCTGAAAGTTACCCGCTTAATTTAGGTGATCAGATTAATGAAGATGCCATTATCGCTAAAGTAGGTTTACCTTGTTTTGTAAAAGCTAATAAAGCTGGTAGTAGTTTTGGGATTTCTAAAGTATATAAAAAGGACGAATTACAAACTGCTATTGATAACTCTTTTAAAGAGGATAATGAAATCATTATTGAGCAATTTTTAGATGGTGTTGAAGTTTCTGTTGGTGTCATTTCATATAAAGGTGAAACACTTGTTTTACCTATTACGGAAATTGTATCTGAAAACGACTTCTTTGATTACCAAGCTAAATACGAAGGGAAATCTCAAGAAATAACGCCTGCTCGTATTTCTGAAGATTATGCCAATAAAGTGAACATAGAAGCAAAAAGGATTTATGAAATCTTAAAGATGAAAGGTTTCTCAAGAAGTGAATTTATCTTTAAAAACGACGAACCTTACTTGCTTGAAGTAAATACTGTACCTGGTTTAACTAACGAAAGTATTTTGCCTCAGCAAGCCGCCAAAGCGGGTATTAGCATGAAAGATTTGTTTGAAAATGCTATTGAAGACGCATTGACTAGCTAAAGGTTTTCAATGAATTATCACTTATATTTGTTGTATAGTTAAACTAATTTGTTTTAAAATAAAAAGAACAAGAAAACTTTGTCAATGAAAAGAGCAATATTCCCTGGGTCATTTGATCCTATCACAAATGGACACTTTGATATTATAAAACGTGGCATTAAACTATTTGACGAAGTAGTTGTGGCTATTGGTATCAATGCCGATAAAAAATATATGTTCTCTTTAGAAGAACGAAAAGCTTTTATAGAAAAGTCTTTTGAAAATGAACCTAAAGTAAAAGTTGTTACCTACACTGGATTAACTATTGATTTCTGTGAAAAAATTGATGCCGAATTTATTTTGAGAGGCTTAAGAAATCCTGCAGATTTTGAATTCGAAAAAGCGATTGCACACACTAACAGAAGACTTTCTAAAATTGAAACAGTATTTTTATTAACTGCAGCTAAAACGTCTTTTATTTCTTCTTCTATAGTAAGAGATGTTATAAGAAATAATGGTGACTACACGGTTTTGGTACCAGATAGTGTTAGAGTAAATCGATAAAAACTTCCTTCTTTAAAAAAATAACAAAACTCAATTCTTATAGATTTGAGTTTTTTTTTGTTTTGAAAATAATCATTTGAATGTCAAATTTATCAACCCAAAAAAGTGTAACAAAAAGACATATTTAACTACATATAATTAATAAATCATTTTAATTTCATGTTACATCAACTTACATATACGCTTTTCAAATTGAGGTTAACTCAACCTTCAGAGCGCACTATTAAGTTATGGATTAAAGCTCATGCTGTATTAAAATTAGAGTATGCTCTTAAACATGGAAATTATAAAACACGTCAATTAGCTGCAGAAGGGTTAGAACACGTTGGCAAACCTTCATCAATTCCTGTATTACTTAATGCTATTAATGATAAAATTCAAAATGTATCTATTGCTGCATTAAATGCTTTAGAGGCGTTGGGCTGCACAGATGATTTGGTTATCTCCATTACAAACAAACGTTTTAATTGGGTTAAAACAATTAGAGATAAAGAAGAAAAACGACACGTAAAAAAAGATAAAAAATACAATATTTATCGTTGGGAGCGTGCAAGTAAAAAATCGTTTGACCTCGTAAAAGCTAGACTTAATAAACCTATTCGTTAACCGTTACTTCTAGTCGAAATTAAAAAAAGGAAATTCTGATTGTAGATTTTGAATATCTGATTGAAGTTTTAAAATAAATTTTTGATGTGCCTCAGATTTCGGATTAAAAGGACGATGTGATTTTCTAGTTTGTATTGAAGATACCTTTTCTAATGTTTTAATAGAATCATCAGTTAACCAAACTGTTTTAAATTTTTTCCAAATATAATCTACAGCAATATTACTTGGATGCAACATATCTGGTTTATAAAATCGATAATCCCTTAATTCATCCATCATAATTTCATATGAAGGAAAATAATAAAGTTGCACCCTAGGTTCTACAACCAGATGGATTGCTGCTAATAAATGAGATTTACTTTGTGTGTTTTCAACAAAACCATCTTTAATATGCCTAACGGGAGACACTGTAAATAAAAATGAAATGTTAGAATTAATGCTCTTAACTAAACTAATAATAGCTTCAAGTGATTCTGCAATTTGCTCAACAGAAAGTAGTTCTTTTAAAAACTGTTTCTGAGGTAACTTATGACAATTAGCTACTATTTTATCAGATTCTATTAGTCTATAAACCCAACTTGTCCCTAATGTTATAACGACATGGCTTGCGCTTTTTAATTGGTTGTAAGTTTCATCAATTTGAGAATTAAGAAGTGCTAACAATTCTACTTGTGTAGTTTGATTTAATTTAGAATGTGCCTCTAAACAACACCACTGCTCATTCTGAAAATGTAAGTCTTCCTTAGAGTAATAATCCTTATTAATTACTTTTGTAATGAGGTTTTCAATCGCTAAAGGGTGGAATAAAATACCAAAAGGATTAATTGTAGTTTGAAACTTATAATACTTAAATTTCTCACCTATATGCTCTGAAAAGCATGAACCAAAAAGCATAATCTTAGAGTTGTAATCTAATTGATTATGCTGTTGTTTTTTTAGTGGTATTATAGTTTGTAAATTCATTTACTAACGATTCTAAATCAAGTTCAGAATATAAATTCTTATAAATAACCTTTAGCAGCTTCCAAAGCAGCTTCAATGCCTGCAGGATTTTTACCACCAGCAGTTGCAAAGAAAGGTTGTCCTCCACCTCCACCTTGGATGTGTTTTCCTAGTTCTCTAACAATAGTACCAGCATTTAAACCTTTACTCGCTACTAACTCTTTAGATATATAACAAGATAGAATGGCTTTCCCATCATTCTCGGCACCAAATAATAAAACTAAATTATCAAACTGACTTCCTAAATCAAAGCATACATCTTTAATTCCTGATGCGTCTAAATCTAGTTTTTTAGCTAAAAAGTGAACACCATTAATTTCGGTTAATTCGTTTTTAAGTTCACCTATGATATTTTTAGCTTTATCTTTTAAAAGGCCTTCAATTTGCTTTTTTAAATCGTTGTTTTCATCTTGAAGATTCTCTAATGCTTTTACTGGTTCTTTTGCATTATTTAAAAGTCCTTTCATTTCAAGGTAAGCAGCGTTATTTTCAGAGAAATAATCTTTAACAGCTTTATTGGTAATTCCTTCAATTCGTCTTATTCCTGCTGCAACAGCACCTTCTGATACAATTTTAAAATGCCATATATCTGATGTGTTTTCTACATGAATTCCACCACATAATTCAATAGAATTACCAAAACGAATCGTCCTAACTGTATCACCATATTTCTCTCCAAATAATGCCATAGCACCTTCTTCAATAGCTTTTTCCATCGGAATATTTCTTTCTTCTTCTAATGGTAATTTACCTTCAATTCTTGCATTTACAAAATCTTCAATCTCTTGTAATTGCTCTGGTGTTACTTTTGAAAAATGCGAAAAATCAAATCTTAACGATTTTGGTTTTACCAGCGACCCTTTTTGCTCAACATGCTCTCCTAATATTGTTCTTAAAGCTTGGTGTAATAAATGTGTTGCTGTATGATTACTAGACGATAATGCTCTATGCTCATTATTTACAACAGCTTTAAAGCTCTCATTAATGTGCTCTGGCAATTCTTTAGTAAAATGAATGATAACGTTATTTTCTTTCTTTGTATCTAATATATAAACAACATTACCACTAATATCTTCTAAAAACCCTTTGTCTCCAATTTGTCCACCGCCTTCAGCATAAAATGGTGTTAAGTTGAAAACCAACTGATACATTTCTCCATCTTTTTTAGAAGTCACTTTTCTATATCTTGTTATTCTAACATTCGCTTCTAACGTATCGTAACCAATAAACTCTTCTACATCATCTTCAATTAAAATCGTCCAATCTTCAGTTGATGTTTCACTTGCTGAACGCGACCTTTTTTTCTGCTTTTCTAATTCTTCTTTAAAACCTTTTTCATCAAGCTTTAAATTCTTTTCAGATAAAATTAATGCCGTTAAATCAATAGGAAATCCATAAGTATCATACAACTCAAAGGCTTTTTCACCAGACACAGTATCGCCTTTTGTTTCCTCAACAATACGATTTAATAATACTAAACCTTGATCTAAAGTTCTTAAAAAAGACGCTTCTTCTTCTTTAATTACATTTTCAATTAATTGTTTCTGTGCTTTCAATTCTGGGAATGCATCACCCATTTTTTTACTCAACACATCAACTAAACGATATATTAAAGGTTCTTTTTTATCTAAAAAAGTAAACCCATATCTCACTGCTCTTCGTAAAATTCTTCGAATAACATAACCAGCACCTGTATTACTTGGTAACTGACCATCTGCTATTGAAAAAGCAACAGCTCTTACGTGATCTGAAATAACACGAATTGCAACATCAACCTCCTCATTTTTACCATATTTTTTATCCGTAATAGTTTCTATTTCGCGTATAATTGGTGTAAAAACATCAGTATCATAATTAGATTGTACACCTTGTAAAACCATACATAAACGCTCAAATCCCATACCTGTATCAATATGCTTATTTGGCAAAGCTTCTAAAGACCCATTTGCTCTTCGGTTATATTCCATAAAAACCAAATTCCAAACTTCAACTACATGCGGATGATCCATATTAATCAACGTCTTTCCATCTACCTTAGCTCTTTCTTCTTTAGACCTAATATCTACATGGATTTCACTACAAGGTCCACAAGGTCCTTGATCACCCATTTCCCAGAAATTATCTTTCTTATTACCTTTTAAAATTCGGTCTTCAGAGATGTACTGCTTCCAAATATCATAAGCCTCTGTATCCATTTTAAGCTTATCAGCATCATCACTACCTTCAAAAACAGTGACATATAAAATATCTTTATCAATGCCATAAACCTCTGTTAAAAGTTCCCATGCCCAAGCAATCGCTTCCTTTTTAAAGTAATCACCAAAACTCCAGTTACCCAACATTTCGAATAAAGTATGATGATATGTATCATACCCAACCTCCTCTAAATCATTATGTTTCCCAGAAACACGTAGACATTTTTGAGAATCTGAAATTCTATTCTTCTTTGGTTCTGCGTTGCCTAAAAAGTATTCTTTAAAAGGTGCCATTCCTGAATTAACAAACATTAATGTTGGATCATCTTTTAATACCATTGGAGCAGAAGGAACAATGAGATGTTGTTTTCCTTCAAAGAAACTTAAAAATTTCGAACGGATTTCTTGAGACTTCATATATTTAAATTAGAGCTTGTTTTTAATTAATTAGCGTAAATGAAAAACATTTTTTTATATTTGAACGTTACGCTAATATAAGATGCTTGCTTTGCGCGCTTATTAACTGCAAAAATAGTATAAATTCAAACATGGCTAAAGTAAAATATTATTATGATTCTGAAACCCTTTCTTACCGCAAAATAAAGCGTAAGAAAAGAACAACTTTTAAGTATGCAATGGTATTTTTAACTGCTGCAGCACTTTTTGGTTTTTTGTCATTCTTTATTGCAAGTCAATATATAGAGTCTCCTAAAGAGCGACAAATGGCAAGAGAATTGCAAAATATGGAATTGCAATTTGAATTATTAAACAAACGTACCGATGATGCATTTGCTGCATTAGAAAATGTTGAAGAACGTGACAATGCTATTTACAGACTTTATTTTGAAGCAAATCCGATTCCAACTGAACAACGACGAGCAGGATTTGGAGGTATTAACCGTTATAAAAAATACGAAGGCTATAACAATTCGCAATTAATTGCAGAAAGCAATAAACGCCTAGATATTTTAGAAAAAGCAATTGTTGTGCAGTCCAAATCTTTAGATGAAATTGCAAAACTAGCAGAAGACAAAGAAAAATTTTTAGAAGCGATACCAGCTATACAACCTATTAACAATGTTAACCTAACACGTATGGCATCTGGTTATGGTTATAGAACTGACCCTTTTACTAAGGTTAGAAAATTTCATTTTGGTATGGATTTTACAGCACCAAGAGGCACACCAATTTATGCTTCTGGAAATGGAATTATTAAACGAGCAGATAATAATTCTACAGGTTACGGAAACCATATTAGAATAGACCATGGTTATGGTTATGTTTCTTTATATGCACACATGTACAAGTATAATGTAAAAGTTAATCAACGTGTAAAACGTGGCGATTTAATAGGTTTTGTAGGTAGTACAGGACGTTCTGAAGCTCCTCACTTACATTACGAAGTTTTTAAAGATGGTGAACGTATTAACCCAATCAACTTTTACTACGGTAACTTATCTGCTGAAGAATACGATATATTGCTTAAAAAAGCGTCATTAGAAAACCAATCTTTAGATTAAGATGCACATAGAATTACCAGAGAAACGATATTACGGAATTGGTGAAGTCGCCAAGGCTTTTAAAGTTAATGCATCATTAATTAGATTTTGGGAAAAAGAATTTGATGTATTAAAGCCGAAGAAGAATGCTAAAGGCAATCGAAAATTCACACCAGAAGACATAAAGAATCTAAAATTTATTTACCACTTGGTAAAAGAAAGAGGATTTACACTTGAAGGTGCAAAAACGCATCTTAAAGAAGAAAAGAAACAAGCTCTAGATAAATTTGATATCATTGAAAAGCTTGAAGGCATAAAAGCACAACTAAATAAAATTAAAACTCAACTTTAAAACTAAACTATTATGAAAAAATGGCTAATTCCTGTAATTATAATTGGACTTCTAGGATTTGCACTATATTCTTGGGGAAAAAACTTTAATAATGATGCTGTTACATTAAATGAAAATGTAAAAGAAGCATGGGGAAATGTACAAACCTCTTACCAAAGACGTAATGACCTTATTGGTAATTTAGTTAAAACGGTACAAGGTGCTGCAGATTTTGAAAAAGGAACTTTAGAAGCTGTAATTAAAGCGCGTTCTGAAGCTACAAAAACAACAATTGACCCTTCTAATATTACGCCAGAACAATTAAAAGCTTTCAACCAAGCACAGGGTGGTTTAAGTAGTGCGTTATCTAGATTACTTGTTACTGTAGAGAAGTATCCTGATTTAAAAACAAATCAGAATTTCTTAAAGCTTCAAGATGAATTAACGAGTACAGAAAACACTATTCAAACTGCAAGAACACGTTATAACGAAAAGATAAAGCCTTATAACATTCATGTTAATACATTTCCAAATAGTATACTCGCAGGTTTTTTAAATTTTGATGAGAAGCCATATTTTGATGCAGAAGCAGGTGCTGAAAAACCAGTGGATGTCGAATTCGATTTTAAATAAAATTTAAGATGTCTAAACTTGAAGATTTTCTTAGTTCTAAAGACGAAGAGAGAATCGTTGAAGCTATACGTAATGCCGAAAAAAGCACGTCTGGTGAAATCCGTGTACATATAGAAAAGAATTGCACAACTGATATTTTTGAGCATACAATGGAAATTTTTCATTACCTCAAAATGGATAACACCAAACAACAAAATGGCGTATTAATATATGTTGCTGTAGAAAACAAATCATTTGTTATCTATGGAGACAAAGGTATTAATGACGTTGTGGATGAAAATTTTTGGAATTCTACGAGAGACATCATTACATCACATTTTAAAACTGGAAACTTTGCAGAAGGTTTGATTGAAGGTATTGACAAAGCAGGAAAAGAACTCTCTACTCATTTCCCTTGGAAGTATGGAGACACTAATGAACTTGATAATACAATCTCTAAAGGCTAATGTATAACTTCAAGAATCTATTTTTAACTACCATATTAAGCATTTTTGCAGGATTATTTTTTACTGTAAATGCGCAATACAACATACCTAATAAACCAAAATATATTCCACCTGTTATTGACAGTACAGGTACATTACAGCAATATCAATTTAATGCATTAACTCAAAAATTAAGACATTATAGTGATAGTACTTCTACAGAAGTCATAGTAGTAATTATCCCAACAACTAAAGGAGAAAATATTGGATTATTAACTCCAAAATGGGGACAAAAATGGGGAATTGGTCAAACTGAAGAAGACAATGGTGTTTTTATTTTGCTAGCTATAAATGACCGTGACATTTGGATTTCTCCTGGTTACGGTGTAGAAGATAGATTAACAGCTGGTATTGTTGGAGAACTAACAAGAAATGTCATCATCCCAGAATTTAAAAGAGGTGATTATTATAGTGGTTTAGATAAAGGTACAGATGCTATTATTGCTGTATTAAGTGGTGCCTACAAAAACAATCGAACCAAAGAATCTAGTAGTGGCATTCCTTTTGAAGTCATTATCTTTTTATTCATCATATTTATCATATTCGTTATAGCTATTTCTAAAACTCGAGGTGGAGGAAATGGCGGAAACCGAGGAAATCGTTCAGATAGCAGAAGTATTCTCGAAGCTATTATTCTTAGTAATATGGGACGAGGAAGCTATTCTGGTGGTTCTTCTACTGGTGGTTTTGGAGGCGGATTTGGTGGCAGCTCTGGAGGCGGAAGCTTCGGAGGAGGAGGCTTTGGCGGTGGAGGCGGTTTCTCTGGTGGAGGTGCTGGCGGAAGTTGGTAGTTATTCTTAACCATTCATATCACAATCCCTTAATCAAAAAAGAAAACATCATCACTAGTTTCTCCTTTACTTCCTAAACTATTAAACTTGTAACTTAAGCTTAGCATAAAATACTGCCTTAAAACAGTACTTTGACTGTCTTCTATGTAATCTTGCGTCGCAACGCGTCTCGCATTAGTATTCTGATTTAATAAATCATACACTTTTAAAGTTAACAAAGCTTTGTCTTTAAACAAGCTGTAAGCTAATGTAGAATTCCAAAACCATGCGCTTTTCTGAAAACCATCCGCTACATTAGGATTGTAATTAAAGTTAATATCATTTCGCCATTCAAAATTCTTAGGCAAAAAAGTTGCTGTTCTTAAACCTGCTGTATGACTTGTAAATTCCCTATCTTCAAATGCTACAATATCATAAGCATTAATAGTATAGCTCAATTGATAATAAGGTTTAAATTCCATAACCTTATCCCAAATAAAATCTGCGCCAAGTCTTGGTGAAATACTTTGCACCTGACTTGCATATTTTACATCATTATTAAAATTAATACGTTCAGAATAACTATAACGTGTTCTCAATTTCAACTTTATTCTTCTTAAAGTATCCAACTTTATATCCTTGGTATAATTACCAGAAATACCATAATTATAATTCCCATCTACATTTTCGTAAGTCGTGGTTCTCTTTAACGTTTCTGGATCCACAACTGTTTTAGAAACCACTTGATTATTTGTAAATCTACCGTTTACGTTACCATAGAAACCAGACCCTTTTTGCCAGTCGAATGCATTATAGCCAGCATAAAAACTATGACCATTAGCAGGCTCTAAATTAGGATTACCAATTACAGTATTTAAAGGATCCGAAACATCTTCAAAAGCTTGCAACTGTCTTAAGCCAGGTGGATTATTACTAAGTCTATAATTGGCGTAAACAGATGCTTTAGGACTAAATCTATAATTAAACCTATAATTGGCTTCAAAATTTTTAAACTGTCGCTCTACATTAAATTGTGGTCTTAATAAATCTTCATTTTGTAAAGTCCGTATATTATATCCTATTTTAAAATTAGTAGATAATTTTTTATCTCTATAATTAATTCCTATTGTTGGGATACTTCTAGAATCTGTATACTCAAAATCGGTACTTAAGTCTGTGCTAAAATCTGTAAAGTCTTGAGTTAAATCATTAAAATCGAAAGTACTCTCAATATTGTAATTTTTGTCCTTAGCATATTCATATTCTAAATTCAAAAACATTTTTTTTGCTATTAATGGGAATCGGTATGAAATTTCTGTGGAAACCGCAAAACTATGTTTATCTCCATCTGTAAACTGATTTCGGTCTATAGTTTCTGGAGAAGTCCCAAAAAATTCCGTGTTAGAATTTAAAAAGTCATCATTTTCTTGATCATTAACACGTGTCTCTAATTCAAATTTTAAATAGCCACCTTTACTCCCAAATCGTTTTGTTAATGAAAACATATTTGAAAACTGTTTAGCATAACTTTCTACATCAGAGTTTACCTCAGATTGATTAGTTAGCAAAAAATCTTCATCTAAAGTTTCCTCATCACTATAATAGGTTGTTCTAGATTTTGAATAACTAAAGGAAGGTTCTATACTTATTTGAAATGTAGAATCTGTTTCAATTTCAAATTCTAAATTAAAGGAATGATTATCTGTTTCATTATTTGATCTAGAGTTCGAATTAGTAAAAAACCTAGAATCGGATAAAATAGTTTCTCTTTGAGATGATGATTCATTTTCAGATTCACTAGACGTAAAAAAATAATCTGCTGCAACATCTGTATTTTCACCTATAACATCTGCATAGTTCACTCCTGCATTTTGCGATGTAGTAATACCTTGACCTCCTCCAAAAGAACGTCCACCAATTGCAAATGAACCATTACTATTAAAACTGATTCCGCCTCCAGTACCAAACATTTTAGAAATCTCCCCAAAACTAAAACCAGGAGAGTTTGTATTATTTCCTCCTACCAAAACACTAACGCGTCTGTCATTATCAAATAGATTAACCATACCAGAAAACTCATAACGTTCATCTGTTCCTGCACCAGCAGCTACTCTGCCAAAAACACCTTTATTATTTTCTTCTTTAATAGTTAAATTGATGGTTTTATTCTCCTTATCCCCTTCTTCACCTGTAAAAGCTTCAGACTTTGTTTTTGTATCAACAACCTGGATTTTTTCAATAATATCTTTGGTTAAATTTTTAGTTGTAATTGTTGGGTCATCACCAAAAAAGGGTTTTCCATTAACTAATATTTTATTTACAGGTTTGCCATTTACTTTAATGTTGCCTTCTTCATCGACTTCTACTCCTGGTAATTGCTTTAATAAATCTTCAACATTGGCATCCTTTTTTGTCTTAAAAGATTTTACATTAAACTCTAAAGTGTCCTTTTTAATAGTAATAGGCGCTGTAGATTTTATAAAAACCTCTCCTAACTGATTTTCTAATTTTAATGAAATTGTTTTTAAGTCAATCTTATTTTTATCAATAATTAGTTTTTTAAAATAGGTACCATAACCCACATAAGAGACATAGAAATTAAGGGCTTTATCGTAGGTTGAACTTTCAATTTTAAATTTTCCATCTTTATCCGATATCGTATAAGATACAATTGTACTGTCCTTTATACGCTCCACAAAAACGGTAGCAGATTCTAAAGGACTGGTTGTATCTTCAGCTTTAAGAATTCCGGTAATTTCGAATGATTTTTCTTGAGAAAATGAATGTATTGCAAATAGCAGAGTAAAAACTAAAAATAGTTTACGCATAATGAATTGATTGACTGAAGATTGATGATTTATCTTAAAACGTACTAAATTAAGAAATCGTGTGAAATTTCCTAGAATTATTTCAACTATCGTTTTAAAGTAAAATGACCTTTATGCATTCTGCCATCATTTAACTCAGCTATAAACCAATAATCATCTGTTGGCATAAGCTGTCCATTATGAGTACCATCCCAAGATTGAGTTTGTGAGTTTAAAGTCGCCATTAATTTACCATATCGATTGAAGATATTTACAACAACAGGAATATCAATAGCAGAAGCAAACCCTTTTATCTGCCAAGTATCGTTATTTGTATCTCCATTTGGAGTAAAGAATTTTGGAAACCCTAAAACAGAAATATATTCTAAAATAATTCCACAATTGGCTTTTATATCTTTAACGTAAACGGCATGAATTCCTGCAGGCACATCATTAAATGTACTGGATTCTTGATAAATACCATTCTCGTCATCTAAAGCATACAGATATTCTCCATCGCCAGACACAACTATAGAAATCCTATTATTCTCCGATAAATCTATAATATCAACCGTTTCAACATTAGCTGTACTAGATTGTAATACTGTAATCGCTCTTTTATTAGTACAACCTAAAGGTTTTGTAACAAATACTTCATAAGTACCTATTTCATTAACATCGATAGAAATTGTTGTTTCTCCTGTAGACCATAAATAAGCGTAGTTGTTTGGAACGTCATCTACAATTCCTCCATACAAAGAGATAGTTTCCGGAAAACTATTTAAACAATAGTATACTGTTTCATCCTCTAAAAGAGCTGGAATATGCTCAACAACTAAATTTATATCGGCAATACTATAACAACTGCCATTTTGTTCTAACCTAGCAAATATGGTTTGATTGTAAGGCTCTGTATTAGTATAGTTGTTATTTAATTCATTAATTTGAAGCAAAGCATTATTGTAAGAATCATAATAACCTAAAATTGTAATATCAGATGATTCGCCATTTAAAATCTGGCTTTCTGCTAAGGTTAAATCGAAATTAACAATACCTGATTCTTCGTAATCATCACAAACATTTAAGGTTGCTGTATTTGCAATAGCTGTGTTAACAGACAAAATAACTTCTGCGGTATTGTTGCAGTTAGTAATTGTATTTGTTACAAGCGCATAAACTGTTTGATTATTAGAAATGTTAGTGTAATTTTCTGCATTTATTAGGTTTGTTAAATCTATAGATTCAAAAAATTCAACTTGGATATTAGTTAACCCGCTAACAACGATAGAATCATTGTAATCACTTAAATTAAAATTTGAAATACCGTCCATTACACTGTCCTCACATTGTGTAATTGTAATGCTAGAAACGTTAGGTATTGGATTTATAGTTATTGTAAAAGGAGTTCTTGTGGAATTTGCTGTACAACCCTGAACAATTGGTGCCAACCAAAAGCTGGTTGAAGTATTTATATTTACATCATAACTTAAGCCTGAATGGATAGGTGTTGTTGATGTTTCTGATTCAAACCACCATACATCTGCAGCATTAGTTTCAACTAAAAGCGAAAAATGCCCTTCGCCACAAAGTGTAATATTCTCACTTGCTACGCGTGGCATAATTAAATTACTACTTGCAGATAAATTAATTTCAGGTTCATTTGGCATACCTCCAAATTCTACAATATAGCCTTGTGGATGATATGGCGAATTTATATTAGTATCACCTGTGTTTCCTAAATCATTCCATGAACCTAAAGTACCAATAGATGGATCTGTTATATGTGCATAATGCTCTTGATTAAAATTATTTGGCTCGTTAGCGTTCCAAAAAGCAAACATACCATTTGGCGCATTTCCATTTGAAACACCTTGCCAAAAAACTTGTCCGGCTTCTGGTCCTGTCATCCATTTCCATGTTCCTTCCATTTCTTCGTCTGAACCACCAATCCAACCAGCTCCTGCACTTTGTGCTCCTGCTAATTGGGATTCTTCTTCTGTTGTTATGGTAGCTAAATAGCCTTGTAAACCAAAATAATCTTGCGAAGCTGCAGCATCTCTGGCTTGCGTCCAAGTAATACTAGTTGCAGCAACATAAAAATAATAATGACCAGTGCTAGGTAGGAAATTGGCATTTCCTAAATTAACAGAAAACTGCCTATCTTGTGTAAATACGGTTTGAGTAGTCTGAAATACTATACTTTCTATTGCGGCTTCAAATTCATCAAAAGTAGCTGGTCCTATAAGAACTAATATACCTTCAGTTGCATTCCAACTTGAAGATATATTAGGATGACTACCATCTAAACTTATATTATCTTGACCAACTTCATAGCCTTCAGAAATTTGGACAAAAACCTCAGTTAACGTTGTGTCCTCTGGGTTTTGATCTGTTATTGAAACTGACGTCGCAATTGATACAGAGCTCTCTTGACAATACATTTGATTACCAATTATCGTAATCTCAGGCGGAAAATTTTGTGAGTAAGCATGAAAACTAAACGACAATAATATTAAAACAATATAAGCGTAATTAATTTTCATTCAAATTTATTTTTTCCTCATGTATACACTTACAGGTACGCCATTAAAATCAAACTGATCACGTAATTTATTTTCTAAGAAACGCTTATAAGGATCTTTTACATATTGTGGTAAGTTACAGAAAAATGCAAACTGAGGTTGTGGTGTTGGCAACTGCATAATGTATTTAATCTTAACAAACTTCCCTTTGTAAGCAGGTGGTGGCTGACGTTCTATTATTGGTAGAAGCGCCTCATTAAGCACACTTGTCTTAATACGTTTTGCTCTATTTTTATAAACTTCAACTGCCGTTTCAATTGCTTTAAATATTCGTTGTTTATTTAACACCGAAATAAATACAATTGGGACATCTGTAAAAGGTGCAATCTGACTTCTTATGTGTTGCTCAAACTCTTTAGCTGTCTTAGTATTTTTCTCAATTAAATCCCACTTGTTAACTAAAATAACGATACCCTTTCTGTTACGTTCTGCTAACCAAAATATATTCTGTACTTGACCATCAAAACCACGAGTTGCATCTAATACAACCAAACAAACATCGCAATGTTCAATAGCTCTTACACTTCGCATTACAGAGTAAAATTCTAAATCCTCTTTCACTTTAGCTTTACGACGTATACCAGCTGTATCCACTAAATTAAACTCAAATCCAAAACGATTATACTTTGTATCTATAGAATCTCTAGTTGTACCAGCAATATCGGTTACAATGTATCGCTCCTCGCCTATTAAGGCATTAATAAAAGATGATTTCCCTGCATTTGGTCTTCCTACTACTGCAAAACGTGGTAACTCATCTTCTTCAATTTCTTCTTTTTCTGGCAAAGCCTCTACAACAGCATCTAATAAATCTCCCGTTCCACTTCCGTTTATACTGGCAATTGCATAATACTCACCTAACCCAAGTGAATAGAATTCTACAGCGTCTTCTAAACGTTTATTATTATCAACTTTATTGACAACTAAAAAAACTGGCTTTTTTATTTTACGTAATAATTTAGCCACATCTTCATCCATACCTGTAACGCCAGACTCAACATCTACCATAAAAATAATAGCATCAGCTTCATCAATTGCTAATTCTACTTGTTTATCGATTTCGGCTTCAAAAACATCATCACTTCCAACAACATAACCACCAGTATCAATTAATGAAAATTCTTTTCCGTTCCAATCTGTTTTACCGTAATGCCTATCTCGTGTTACTCCACTCACTGCATCAACAATAGCTTCTCGTCTTTTTATAAGACGATTAAAAAATGTGGATTTCCCAACATTTGGGCGACCTACTACAGCTACTATATTACTCATTTATTTTTATTTAAGACGACAAAGATAATACATAAGCATTAGTATTAGCTAACTATTAATTGTCTTTTAACTAGCCAGAACAAAAAACCAATTTAACATTGAAAAATTAGGCTATATAACGACAAAAAAATTGTTAATATCCTGTTGATAACAAGTATTAAATTAAAATATGGAGCCTTTATTTTTAGTAATTTTATCTATTGTATTAAACAAGGTTTTTATTTACATCCATCTTAAGGCAACAACTCCTATGGTTACTCAAGAATTAGCCCCTTTTCTTGAAACTTATTATGATGAAAATAAGCCAAAATTGTATTTGTTTACTTGCTACAAATACTATTAAATAATTAAATTAAAATTAAGAATGGGGAAATGTTTTATGCTTATCATAGTTTTGGTCTTTGGCTTTAACCTTGCAATTGCTCAACAAGATAACATAGTGCATTCTATTCAAAAAGGCGAAAGTGTTTATCAAATTTCTAGACAATATGGCGTTTCTGTAAATGCTATTTTTGACCTTAACCCTGGATCTAGAGACGTTATTTATGCAGGCAGAACGCTTTTAATTCCAAATACTTCAAATAGCAGTACACCAACCACCACTTCACAAGTAAACTCAAACGGTGTTTCTAATTACGAAGTACAACGTGGCGAAACAAAATCTGGACTTTCGAGACGATTTGGTGTAAGCATTGCTATGCTAGAGCAGCAAAACCCACATATTGTTAACATGCTACAAGCTGGCCATATCATTAATGTAGACAAATCTATTACGGAAGTAAAACGTGCAGCTCAACCAGGTGAACACATTGTTGTAAAAGGTGAAACACTTTGGGGAATTGCACGACAAAACGGAATCAGTTTAGCACAGTTAGAAGCTGCAAACTCTAGTCAGCTTTCTGAATTTTTACAAATAGGTCAAACATTAATTATTCCTGATAAGAATTCTGTAACCACTAACCCTGATGAATATCTAGTTCAACGAGGTGACACAAAATTTGAACTTGCTAGACGTTTTAACATGACTATAGCGGAACTTGAAGCAAAAAACCCTCAAATAGTAGAGATGTTAATGGCAGGTCATCGTCTTGATGTTAGCAAATCTGCAGTAATCACAACAATAACAACACCAAGTGACAACAATGTAGAAACGACATCTATTGAAACGAACAACCAGACTTCTTCAGATGGTGATTACATAGAATACACCATTCAACCACAAGAAACACTTTATGGTTTATCTAGAAAAGCAGGAATATCTATGGAAGACTTATTGGTTTTAAACCCTTCTTTAAGAGTTGCTGTTAACAAAGGAGATGTTATTAAAATGCCGAGAGACCCAAATCAGGCTTCTACATTTACTGAGACTACTTTTGATAATTCAACTAATGAAATAGAGATAAATACAAGTAACAGAAATGCACCTTTATATGCTAATTTAAATTCAGAATCTGCAACAGGCCTGTATTTTTACACGCCTTTTTCTAGCCAAGAATTAAGTTCTCCTGAAGAGAGACAGAATATGGTAAATGCAGATCCAGACAAACAATTTTATATTGATTTTTTCCAGGGCGCGCAAATTGCAATTGATTCTGCAAAAGCATTAAATTTAGATTTCGATGTAACACTTATTAAGAAAAATATTGCAAAATCTAAATTAGAAATAACTAGCACACATCAAAAGAATGCGCTCCTTATTCCATTTTTAGAAAATGCATCACATTACCCTGTAGTTGTTTCAAATGAAAATATTTCCGTTATAGATATTGAATCTAACATCACTTCAACAGACAGTACTAAAGTTTACAAGTCTATTCCTTCTGATGAATTTCAAAAAATAAAAACTTTAAATTATTTAGCATTGCAAAACGCACGTGTAATTGTGGTGAGTAATTTAGAAGAAGCAAAAAATAAAACTTTAATACAAAGTATAATTCCTGATGCTAAATTTTTAAAAGTTGACAATTCTGGTAACTTTAGCCAGAATGCTCTGGATAACACCTTAAGCACAAACAAACCTAATTTTGTAATTTTAGATAGCGAAAAAACAAGTGTGTTTTTAAATTCAACAACTGCATTAATGAGTAAGTTATCAACTTATAATGTACAACTCGTTTTACTAGAATCTGCCTTATTACCAAAACAAAATCAAGTTTCAGATATGAGGTTTCGTGTTTTAAAACTAATATTCCCTTCAGTTTTAGACCCTCAGAACAAAAAAGACATAAATGAGTTTGAAAGAAGTTATGATGACGTTTTTGGTATAAAACCATCAAAACATGCCATTTTAGGTTTTGATATTACCTTAGATGTTCTACTGAGACTTTCACAAGACTCTTCTTTTGAAAACACAGTAAACAATATAGTTTCAGAGCATCCCCACCTTAGATTTGAATACAAAAAATCTGACGAATCTAATTACTCAAATACAGGTCTTCACCTTTTACAGTATAACTCAAATGAAGGCTTAATAGAAATTGATTAATCCATAAAACCCTCTAAATTAAAAAATACTATAAAACTGTCATATTTTAATTTTGCTAAGTAAATGCTATTTACATATATTTGTTTCCCCCTTAATCTGACAAATTAGCAAGACGACGATTTTATTTTGAACTTGCTGTTCTTAATCCATGGCATCGATTTCAACTAAAAGTAATTATTTTAAATTTTTTTAATGAAAGCCAACAAGTACAGTTTTAAAAGTCATTCTATACTATTAGCGTTTCTTCTTTTATCAACACTAAGCCTATTAACAAAAGTTAATGCTCAATGTCCTACAGTAACGAACAGTGCACAATCATTATGTAATGTACAGTCGCTTTTAGTTGGTGATTTAATAGCTACAGATAATGGAGGAGGTATTGTATGGTATGACACAGCAATATCTACAACACCATTATCTAATTCAGAAAACCTTATTGATGGTGAAGATTACTATGCAGATGACAGCACAGGCACTTGTGGTGCAAGATCGCGAGTAGATGTCACAATTTTTGTCGCACCAACAGGTGATAATTTTCAAGGGTTTTGTGTAGTATCTTCTTCTTTAGCAACCGTTGGAGATTTAGTTGCAGTTGGAAATGATGTACAATGGTATTTATCACCAACTGGAGGTATAGCTTTAAATAATGCGACAGCATTAATTGATGGTGCGATATATTATGCAGATCAAGCAAGTGCCGACGGAAGTTGTAGAACATCTCGACTAGCAGTTTTAGTTAATGTTGGTTTAAATCCTACACCAACTGGAGACCTAATTCAAGAATTTTGTGCTTCACCAGGCGTTACACCATCAGTAGGTGACCTAGATGCAAGCGGCAATAACAATTGGTATATATCATTATTTTCGGCTTTTCCATTACCAAATAGTACACCTTTAATAAACGGACAAACATATTATGCAACAACCGTAGATCCTCCATGTGAAAGTGTTGGAAGACTACCTGTTTTAGCTGTTTTAGTTACAGGTCCTGACCCTGGCGAGGATGGAATATTAGAGATTTGCGAAAATGATACAACTTCAACTTTTGACCTATTTACCTCATTACAAGGTACTCCAGAAACTGGAGGAACTTGGTCACCTACATTAAATAGTGGTACCGGAATTTTTGACCCAAACATTGATGCTCCTGGAGACTATATTTATATTGTTGCTTCAGGAAATAGTTGTCCAGATGAATCCGCAACCGTTACAGTCAATATAATAGTAGAACCAAATGCTGGAACTAACGGATCGGAGACTTTATGTAATATTAATGACCCAATCGATTTATTTCTAAGCTTAGGTGGTACGCCAGAAACAGGTGGTGTTTGGACACCAGCTCTTAATAGTGGCACAGGTATATTCGACCCTACTATTGATACTGCAGGAATTTACACTTATACAGTAAGTGGAACTGCTCCATGTATTGATGCAACAGCAACTATAGAAATAATAGTTAACGAGTATAAAGATGCAGGTGAAAATGGAACTGTTGATATTTGTGATAATAATGGAACTATAGATTTATTTAACAGCTTAGGTGGCTCTCCAGATACAGGAGGAACATGGTCTCCTACACTTACTAGTGGAACTGGAGTCTTTGACCCTTTATTAGATGCCGCTATAACCTACACGTATTCTTTTCCAGAAAACGCACCTTGTCCTGGTGACTCAGCAACTGTAGATGTTGTTGTAAACCCATTACCTAATGCTGGATTAAATTCCATGCTAGAACTTTGCAGCAATGATTTAGCAACTGTAGACTTATTCGATAGTCTAGATGGTACTCCTGAAATTGGAGGAACATGGTCTCCTGCTTTAACTAGTGGAACTGGTGTTTATGATCCGTCACTTGATACTCCTGGCATTTATACTTATACATTAATAGGAATAACGCCTTGTCCAAATGTGTCTGCAGATGTCAATGTTATTGTTATACAAGAACCAGATGCAGGAACCAATGCAACAGTTAACATCTGTGATAATGATGGAACGATAGATTTATTTAACAACTTAGGAGGTACGCCAGATGTTGGTGGAACTTGGTCACCATCGCTTAACAGTGGCACCAATATTTTTGATCCATTAATCGATGCCGTAGGCACCTATACATATACAGTTACAGGAACAAGTCCTTGTGCAGACGCATCGTCAACAGTTACTATTTCAGTATCTCCATTTTTAAACGCAGGTTCAGATGGTTCTGTTATAGCATGTACTGCTGATGGTACTATTGATCTATTTGATAGCCTTGGAGGAACACCTGAAGTTGGAGGGACATGGTCTCCTGCTTTAAACAGCGGAACAGGAATATTTGACCCATTAATTGATGCCGAAGACACTTATACTTATACTACAACAGGAACTGGCCCTTGTTCTAATGATACTGCTACAGTTGAAGTTACAATTGAAATTTCTCCTGATGCAGGACTTGATAATACTTTAAACCTTTGTAGTTTATCTAATACTGTAGATTTATTTGATAGTTTACTAGGCACACCACAACTTGGAGGTACTTGGTTACCCGCGCTTACAAGCGGAACAGGAATATTTGATCCTAATGTAGATACGGATGGTATTTATACATATACTGTAAATTCAATTAACTGTGGCAATAGTATTGCTAACATTACTGTTACCGTTGAAGATGCAAATAATGCAGGGTCTAATACTGCTATTGATATTTGTGCTACAGATTCAGCAATAGACTTATTCGATAGTTTGGGTGGCACACCAGATGTTGGTGGAACTTGGTCACCAACCTTATCTAGTGGAACTGGAGTTTTTGACCCAGCAATTGATGCCGCTGCTGTTTATACTTATACAGTTGCGAATAGCTCAAGCTGTCCAACGGAAACTGCAAATGTAGCCGTAAATATTTTACAAGAGCCAAATGCAGGAAACAATGGCATTCTAGATTTATGTACCTCAATAGGTACCGTTGACTTATTCGATTATCTTACTAATTCTCCTCAAGTTGGAGGAACTTGGTCTCCTGCACTAGCAAGTGGTACAGGTATATTTGACCCAAATATTGATTCAGAAGGCACCTATACATATACAATTAGTAACTTATGTGGGACAAATTCTGCAAAAGTTACGGTAACATTTTCAGACCCAAATGATGCTGGTCTAAATGGTTCAGAGATATTTTGTGTTACAGATTCTTCTGTGAATTTATTTAATAGTTTAGGAGGAACACCTCAAGTAGGTGGCACTTGGTCACCTACTCTTGCAAGTGGCTCAGGAATTTTTAACCCTTCAGTTGATACTGCAGGCACATATACTTACACTGTTGCTAACGCTGCCTCTAGTTGTCCTAGTGCAACTGCAGACGTTATAGTAACCATAGATCAGTTAGCAAATGCTGGAAATAACGGCACACTTAATTTATGTAATAGTACTGCAGCTCAAGATTTATTTAATAGTCTTAGTGGAACACCTCAGATTGGAGGAGTCTGGTCTCCTACATTAGCTAGTGGAACCGGGATTTTCGACCCAAACATTGATTCTGAAGGTACATATACTTACACTATTTCTAATACATGCGGAACAAGTTCTGCAACAGTAGAAGTATTATTCAATGGTTTAAACGATGCAGGTACTAATGGTTCTATAGAACTTTGTATTAACGATTCACCTGTTGACTTATTCAATAGTTTAGGCGGAACGCCTCAAGCAGGTGGCACATGGTCTCCAACATTATTTAGTGGAACTGGTATTTTTGATCCTGCTACTGATATTGCTGGAATTTATACTTATACAATTTCAAGTAGCTCTGCTAACTGTCCTAATGCAACCGCTGAAGTTGAAGTAACTTTTATTGATGCGCCAAATGCAGGAAACAACGGAATTCTTGATTTATGTACATCAGTAGGTAACGTTGACTTATTTGATAGTCTTACAGGAACTCCTGACGTTGGAGGTACTTGGTCTCCTGCATTAACGAGTGGAACTGGAATTTTTGACCCAGCAGCTGATACAGAAGGAGCTTATACATACACTATTAGTAATTCATGTGGGACAAATTCTGCTGAAGTAACAGTAACATTTTCTGACCCAAACGATGCTGGATTAAATAGCGCAATAACATTTTGTAATTCTGATGCATCTGTTGACTTATTTAATAGCTTGGGCGGAACTCCTCAAACTGGAGGAACATGGTCTCCTGCCCTTACCAGTGGTTCTGGAATTTTTGACCCATTAACTGATACAGCTGGAACATATACTTATACAATATCAAACAACGCATCTTCTTGCCCTTCGGCAACTGCTGAGATTATTGTAACGGTTGACCAATTAGCAGATGCAGGAAATAATGGGTCCCTTAACTTTTGTAATAGTTCTTCCACTGAAGATTTATTTAATAGCCTAACAGGAACTCCACAAACAGGTGGAACTTGGTCTCCTGCTCTCGCAAGTGGAACTGGTGTTTTTGATCCAAATACAGATTTAGAAGGTATTTACACCTACACGGTCACTACTGTATGTGGTACAAGTTCGGCCACTGTTACTGTAACTTTGTCAGCATTAAACGATGCTGGTACAGATGGAGCAATAGAATTCTGTGCTTCTGATGCTCCTATCGATTTATTTAATAGTTTAGGAGGAACGCCACAAACGGGTGGAACTTGGTCACCTCCACTTACAAGTGGAACTGGTGTTTTTGACCCAGCAACTGACCCAGCAGACACATATGTTTATACCATTTCTAGTACCTCTGCAAGTTGTCCCGATGCAACTGCTAACGTTGTAGTTACTTTTACACAAGAACCAGATGCTGGTAATAATGGTACTCTAGATTTATGTACTTCTATAAGTTCTATTGATTTATTTGATAGCTTAACTGGCACTCCAGAATTAGGTGGAACATGGTCTCCTGCATTAACTAGTGGTTCTGGGATGTTTGACCCAAACACAGATTTAGAAGGCATTTATACCTATACATTGACCAATTCTTGTGGTTCAAGTTCTGCAACCGTTGAAGTCTCTTTTTCTGAAGAAAATAATGCTGGAACAAATGGTTCAATTCAATTTTGTTTTAATGATGTAGCCACCGATTTATTTGCCAGCTTAGGAGGAACACCAGAAACAGGTGGTACTTGGTCACCAACTCTTGCAAGTGGAACAGGAATGTTTGACCCAACATTAGATATAGCAGGAACATATACGTATACCGTTTCAAACAATGCTTCTTCTTGTCCACCTGCAACTGCAGAAGTTATGGTGACAGTAATAACACTCCCAAATGCCGGTACCGATAGTATTCTTAATATTTGTATAGATAACACAAACCAAGTTGATTTATTTGATAGTCTAGGAGGCACGCCTGATACAGGTGGAACATGGTTTCCTGCCCTCGCAAGCGGTACTGGAATTTTTGACCCTTTAACTGACCCTACTGGAGTTTACACCTATTCAATCGTAACTTTAGAATGTAGCACAACTAGTTTAGCTACAGTAACTGTGAATATTGTAGATTTCCCTGATGCAACTGGTCTAACGATGGATGTAGAAGACGGTAATATTGTATGTTTTGGTTTAGAAGACGCTGTAATTAATATTTCAGGTGCAACGCTATTAGATGATGGAAACTATATTATAGTTTATCAATTGAGTCTTGCCAATTCGTCTACAAATACTGTTGAAATTTCAGTAACTGGAGGAAATGCAACATTCACTATTCCCCAAGCATTATTGCAAAACCCTGGAGAAACAGAAGTAGCATTAACAGATTTGTTTTTACAAAATCAAACTTGTAACGCAGACACAAGTTCTATTGAGCCTATCAAAATTTTAGTTGAAGAAATACCAACACCGACGCTTGTTGAAAATGGTTCTGAATTTTGTATCGAAGACAACTCTACAATTTTAGATTTATCAAATAACATAGTTGAATCTGGCACTATTACATGGTATGATGACGCAATAAATGGTATCGCTTATTCAGATTCAGAAGAATTACAAGAAGGAACCGTTTATTACGGAACTATCTTATCAGAAAATGATTGTGAGAGCAACGTTAGATTAGAAGTTACAATAACTTTTATTGAGTGTGTAGGCGATTTATTAATACCAGATGGTTTTTCACCTAATGATGATAATGTTAATGATGTATTCGATATCTTATTTCTAAACGAATTATATCCTAATTTCAAACTAAGCATCTTCAATAGATATGGTAACATATTATATGAAGGTGATATTAATTCGCCTAAATGGGACGGTACATGGAAAAATAGCAACACGCCTTTACCAGTTGGTGTATATTTTTACATTTTAGAATTCAATGATAACATAACCGAACCAGTACAAGGTAGAGTCTATTTAAGTAGATAATTATAATGATTAGTAAAATAACAACATATAGTATTACGATTTTAACCTTATTTTTAGGGGTATTTTCACATGCTCAGCAAGACCCTCAGTACACACAATACATGTATAACATGAGTGTATTAAATCCTGCTTATGCTACCGATGATGAGTCTGTTATGAATTTAGGAGTCCTATACAGAACACAATGGGCCAGATCTATTGGTGGACCTACAACAGGAACCTTATTTGCACACTCCGTAATTGCGGATAGATTAGAAGGGGGAATATCTTTCGTTCATGATGAAATTGGTGATGTCGTAAAACAAACTAATGCATATGCAGATATTGCATATGTACTTCCGATTGGTCAAACAAATAGACTGTCTTTCGGTATTAAAGCAGGTGCAACATTTTTCAGTACTAATTTTGATGGATTTGTTTATTCCGACCCTTTACCCGATTCTGCTTTTGAGGAAAATATTAATCAAACATTGCCAAATATTGGAGCTGGTGTATTCTTTTTCTCAGAACATTATTATTTAGGATTATCAGCACCAAATTTATTAGAAACAAAATATTTACAAGAAGATAGTGGTGTGGTGACACAAGGTGTAGATAAAGTGCACGTATTTTTTACTGGTGGATATGTTCTAGATATTGGTGAGAACTATAAATTTAAACCTGCCTTTATGACTAAGTATGTAAACGGAGCGCAGTTATCTGTAGATTTAACAGCAAATGTTTTAGTATATGATAAAGTGGAATTTGGTGTAGGCTATCGTTTTGAAGATTCAATAAATGGAATGATGAATTTTAAAATGTCAAATGCTATGCGAATAGGTTATGCATACGACCATACCTTATCTAATTTAGGTCGATTTAATTCTGGTTCACACGAAATATTTTTATTATTTAATATTGGTAAACTCGGTAAAGGCTACGATAAATCTCCAAGATTTTTCTAATTAATAACAAATGAAAACGTTTAAACTATATATTCTAATTGCGACCTTAACACTTGGTACTTTTTGCTTTTCTCAATCCAAGAGCAAAGCAGATGCCTTGTTTGAAAATAGAGCTTACGTAGATGCAGCTGAAATATTTGCTAGTCTCCCTAAGACAGCTTCTAATTTAGAAAAGTTAGGGGATTGCTATTACTACAATACAGAATTTGATAAAGCTTACAAGGCTTACAAACAAGTTTACGATTTAAAAGACAGCGCAGATTTATCAGAAGACTTCTACTTTAAATATTTTGATGTTTTAAAAGGAATTAAAAAATATGAAGAAGCTGATGAAATTACAACCAACTATTTAGATAATCCATTCGATACTAGAAATTTTAAATCTTTACTAAAACGTATAATACCGTATGAGTACGAATTATACAACCTCACTTCAGACGTTGGTGGATCTAGTTTTGGAGTTGGTCTTAAAGGAGACAAAATTGTTTTTGCTTCTACAAAGAATATTAAAAACCCAAATTACCAATGGAATGGTAAACCTTATTTGGATTTATATGAAGCTAAAGTTACTATTGGTGACACCATTACTTTAGATAGTATTCAACCTTTAGGTAAAAAAATAAACACCGTTAAACAACACGAGAGTAATGCTGTATTTACTGAGGATGGTAAAACGATGTATTTCTCAAGGAATCTAAAAAAACGAATTGATTTAGATTCTACTAAAATTGCAGTTGTAAGTATATTTAAAGCTGAATTTGTTGATGATGAATGGAAACATATTGAACCTGTTTCTTTTTCGAGCAATGAATATTCTACCATGCATCCTGCTTTAAACAATGATGAAACACGTTTATATTTTTCAAGTGACATGCCAAATTCACTAGGATCATTTGATATATTCTACGTAGATATTTTAGGACCGAATTCTTTTAGTGAACCTATAAACGTAGGAGCTAATATAAACACTGTAAGACGTGAGCAGTTCCCGTTTATTGCAAAGGATAGTACACTTTATTTTGCTTCGAATGGAAAACATGGTTTTGGAGGTTTAGATTTGTTTTCTAGTTCCATGAGTAATGATAAATATTTAGATGCACTTAATTTAGGCGAATCTATTAACAGCGAAAAAGATGATTTCGCATTTGTTGTGATAGATTCAATTAATACAGGTTATTTGTCATCTAATCGATCTGGACTAGATAATATTTATACTTTTAAAAGAATAGACACAGATAGAAAATACTTTATCGAAGGTTTAGTTACCGATAAAGTAACTGGCGAGATTTTACCGAATACAACTGTGACATTGTTTGACAAAGATGGAAATGTTGTAGCTGAACAAATTGTAGGTGCAGATGGAAAATATAAACTTTCAACTTTACCAAATCAACATTACTCGGTTGAAGGATTTCAACCTAAATACATTCCTCAATTAGAGTATTTTGATACCAATGACAAAGGAAACATTGAATTTAATATTGAGCTCGAAATAGAGTCATATAAAGATGCTGAAGACATTGTCACAGATGATGATTTTGGTAACACATTTATTCAGTTAGAAAATATATATTTCGATTTTGCGAAATGGGATATAAAACCCCAGGCAGCAAATACTCTAGATGTCTTAGTAGCCTTACTAGTTAAATATCCTAGAATGGAAATTCAACTTGGAGCACATACAGATTCTAGAGCAAGTTTTGACTTTAACTTAGACCTATCAGACAAACGTGCTAAATCGGCATTAGAGTACCTTGTACAAAATGGTATAACTAGAGAGCGTCTAACATCAATTGGATACGGAGAAACTAAACCATTGGTTCCTTGTGGAGATAATTGTACAGAAACAGAACATTCTATTAACAGACGTGTTGAGTTCCTTATTTTAAAATAAATTCTAAGTCATTAATTATTATGACGCTTTCAAATAAAATTGTTCTAAGACCACGCTTTAAATTTGAAGTGCAACAAAGTAATGAAACAATTTTAAAAGAGTTTGAACAGTTTAAAACAACCCAAACAGACTTCGTTTTAAGTAGAATTGATGATCATGTATTTATTAAGTTCCCTAAAAAAGACCAACACTTCTGGTCACCACAGTTACATTTAGAGATTAATGAAGATGGCGAAAACAAAGCCATAGTTAATGGCTTATTTGGGCCAAATCCAACCGTATGGACACTATTTATGTTTTTACATTTTATAGTGGCAGGTCTATTTTTCGGATTCGGAATTTGGACATATACCAATATAACCTTAAATAATAATTATACTATTCAGTTATTTTTAACCTTTCTAATGATTATAATTTGGTTCGTTTTGTATTTTGCTGGCCGAATTGGTCGATCTAAAGGAATGCAAGAAATGCATCAGTTAAATGACTTTATGAATACTATCTTAAAGGCTCATCGTGTTTAATTAGAAGTCTTTATGGTAATTAGACAAGAGAAAAATAAAATCTATTTTTGATTGTACCCAAAACGCTTCAACTGCTTCTGATTACTTCTCCAATTTTTGTTTACCTTAACATATAGTTCTAGGTGTACTTGTTTGCCAAAGAATTTTTCTAAATCCTTACGTGCTTCTACTCCCACTCGTTTTAGTGCAGAACCTTTATGACCAATAATAATTCCTTTTTGAGTCTCACGCTCTACCATAATAACTGAACGCATCCTAATAATATCATCTTCTTCAAAAAACTCCTCAGTATCCACTTCTACAGCATAAGGAATCTCTTTCTTGTAATGCATTAAGATTTTCTCTCTTATAGCTTCATTTACAAAAAAACGCTCTGGTTTATCAGTTAATTGATCCTTTGGATAATAAGCAGGAGAATCAGGAAGCAACTCAATAATTCTATCAAATACATTCTGAACATTGAACCCTTGTAATGCAGAAATAGGAAAAAACTCGGCATTAGGCACTTTTTGTTGCCATAACTCAGCTTGCTCTTCTAGTTGCTCTTGATTAGAGTTATCAATTTTATTCAACAATAATAAAACAGGTATTTTAGAATTGGTGATTTTATTAAAGAAAGCTTCATCTTTAAGTTCCTTCTCTCCTATTTCTACCATGTAAATTAGTACGTCAGCATCATCGAAAGCAGACTTTACAAAATCCATCATTGACGATTGAAGCTCGTATGCTGGTTTTATAATTCCAGGTGTATCACTCAGAATAACCTGAAAATCTTCACCATTTACAATCCCTAAAATTCTGTGTCTAGTTGTTTGAGCTTTAGATGTGATGATGGAGAGTTTTTCACCAATAAACGCATTCATAAGTGTAGACTTCCCAACATTAGGATTTCCTATAATATTTACAAAACCTGCTTTGTGCATTGTTAAAAATTTACTGCAAAGGTAATATTAATTTAATGACATTTTTAAAAAGTCTTGATAAGTAGTAAACATTGTATTGTAAACCACACATGTAAAGATTCAGCTAGTTTAATCTAATTAAATACCTAGTACACATACAACGAACGTTATCCGATAATTTATTGCAATGCATTAAAACTCTTATTAGTCTTTTTTGTTAAGAATAAAATAAGGTCTAAAACAAAAAAAGTCTTTCCAAAAAGGAAAGACTTTTAATTATCTTAGTATTAACTACAATTACATTGCAGATACGTACTTAGTTAACTGAGACTTTAAGTTACCGGCCTTGTTAGAATGAATCACATTCTTCTTAGCTAACTTATCGACCATACTAATAACTGACGGTAACATTTTTTGTGCCTCTGCAGCATCAGTAATTTCACGTAACTTCTTAATAGCGTTACGAGTCGTTTTATGATGATACTTGTTAAGTACACGTCTTTTTTCGTTACTTCTAATTCTTTTTAAAGCTGACTTATGATTTGCCATTATATTTCTCTTCTTATTAAAATTGTAGCCCGTAGGGGAATCGAACCCCTCTTACATGGATGAAAACCATGCGTCCTAGCCGATAGACGAACGGGCCATTTTGGTTATTATATTATTTAAATGAACCTACAACGTTTCCATTGCGGATGCAAAAATACAACTATTTTTAAATTCTGCAACAACTAACCAAAATTTTTTAAAAAAAATTAATAAGCCTTAGCAAAAAGTACACGTTGAGTTGATGGTTCACCACTATAAACGCATACACCTTCTTCCAATTCATTATCTAAAGGAATGCAACGTATAGTTGCCTTTGTGAGCTCTTTTATCTTTTGTTCAGACTCAGAAGTACCATCCCAATGCGCAGAAATAAATCCTGTTTTATTTTCTAAAACTTTTTTGAAAGTTTCAAAATCATCAACCTTAGTTATGTGTTCATCTCTATAATTTAGAGCTTTATTATATAACTCATCTTGAATAACCTCTAACAAATCTTTTATTGTATGAGCAAGTCCACCCATTTGCACAATTTCTTTGGTCAAAGTATCTCTTCGTGCTAGTTCAATAGTATTATTTTCTATATCTTTTGGTCCTATAGCAATTCTTAATGGTACCCCTTGCAATTCATGCTGCGCAAATTTTGCACCTGGTCTATGGGTTGTTCTTTTATCAAATTTACAGCTTACTCCTAGATCTTTTAAATCTTTTATAATTCCTTCTGCTTTTTCTGTAATAGCATCAAATTGTTCATCATTCTTATATATAGGAACAATTACGACCTGCGATGGCGCTAAATTAGGTGGTAATACCAAACCTTTATCATCACTATGCGTCATTATCAAAGCTCCCATTAAACGTGTAGAAACACCCCAAGAAGTTGCCCAAACATAATCTAGCTTTCCTTCATTGTTGGTAAACTTAACATCGAACGCTTTAGCAAAATTCTGACCTAAAAAGTGAGAAGTACCTGCTTGTAAAGCTTTTCCGTCTTGCATTAATGCTTCTATACAATAAGTTTCTACTGCACCGGCAAAACGTTCACTTTCAGTTTTCACACCTTGAATAACAGGAATAGCCATAAAGTTCTCAGCAAACTCAGCATAAACATTATTCATTTGTTCTGCCTCCACTAATGCTTCTGCTTTTGTTGCATGTGCCGTGTGCCCTTCTTGCCATAAGAATTCGGCTGTACGTAAAAATAGTCGTGTTCGCATTTCCCAACGTACAACGTTTGCCCATTGATTAATTAGAATTGGTAAATCTCTATAACTTTGAATCCACCCTCTATAAGTATTCCAAATTATTGCTTCACTTGTAGGTCTTACTATAAGTTCTTCTTCTAATTTTGCTTCAGGATCAACTCTTAATTTACCTTCGTTATCTGGGTCATTTTGTAATCTGTAATGTGTAACAACTGCACATTCTTTTGCAAAACCCTCTGCATTCTTCTCCTCTGCTTCAAACAAACTTTTAGGAACAAATAATGGGAAATATGCATTTTGATGTCCTGTTTCTTTAAACATTCGATCCAATTCAGCTTGCATTTTTTCCCAAATAGCATAACCATATGGTTTAATAACCATACAACCTCTAACGGCTGAATTTTCAGCTAAATCTGCTTTTACAACCAGTTCGTTGTACCATTTTGAATAATCTTCGGCTCTACTAGTAAGATTTTTACTCATTTTTAGTGTTTTGGCACAAATATTGCGCTTATGTTAAATATTAAAATAGTTCAGCAAAACTAACTATTTTTACATTGTTCAACAATTAAATAAAAAAGATATGCAAACCAAAACTACTACACTCGAAAAATTACCTCTTATTGTTGTACTCGGTTTAGTTACAATGCTAACTTCTTGTGGTTCGTTTCAATATGCAGGTTATGACAATGACGGCATCTATTCTAATGAAGAAAATGAACCTGAAGAAACTGTTGTAAGTACATCTACTAATAACTCTAATTACTATAAAAATTATTTTGCTGAAAATTCAGCAGAAATGGATGCTATAAGTGAAGAAAGCGAAATATTTACAGATATTGACTCTTATGAAGGTAACTACGTTGAAACTGCCCAAGACACTTTAGAGCAGCAAATGCCTTATGGTGGATGGGGACAAAACAGTAATTCTGTTACTATTAATTATATCGACAATGGTTGGTATGGCTATAATAATCCTTGGATGTGGAATGGAGGATTTGGATATGGATATTATGACTGGGGAAACCCATGGAGATGGAATCGTTGGGGATGGAACAACAATTGGGCTTATGGAGGATATTACGGTTATGGATTTAACTCACCATGGAATTATGGCTACGGATACGGTTACAATAATTGGGGATATCACAATGAATACTACGGTAATCGAAATAGATATGCCTATAGCCACTCTAGAAGAGGATTATTATACAACAACAATTTAAGCAGAAGAAGTAATTCTGCATTATCTAATAGAAATTATTCTACAAGAAGATTATCTAACTCTGCTACAACAAGCAGAACTAGAAATACAGGTGTAAGGAGTTCAAATCCTACAAGATCAGTTGGCACATCAAGAACTGTAAGACCTAGTACTAGATCGACAAGAACAAGTACTAGAACATCACAACCTAATACAAGATCTTCAAGATCAACATCACCTTCTAGAACTAGTAGATCATCAGGTACAACAAGATCATCAAGAAGTAGTTCTTCGTCAAGTAGTACAAGATCATCATCAAGTTCACGATCTAGCAGTGGTAGTTCATCTCGCAGTAGTTCTTCTAGTAGTAGCAGAAGAGGAAGAGGATAGACTTAACTTAAATTGCAAATTTTAAAAAATTTATTATGAAAAAATTACTTATGTTAAGCATAGGCTTGTTGAGCTCGTCCTATATTTTAGCGCAAGACATTACTGACGCAGTAAGATATTCTATGGACGAAATACAAGGTACTGCTCGCTTTAGAGCTATGAGTGGTGCATTTGGTGCCTTAGGAGGAGACCTTTCTAGTATTAATATTAATCCTGCTAGTTCTGCAATTTTTAATAACAGTGAAGCTTCTTTGTCTTTAGGTTTATTCAATAAAAAAAATGATATTACCTATTTCAATGGACAAAATTCATCTTCAAATTCAAATGTTGACTTAAATCAATTAGGCGCTGCTTTTGTTTTTAAAAATGTAAATTCTAATTCCAAATGGAAAAAATTCTCATTGAGTATTGCATACGATCGTTCGGCAGATTTTGATGATGAATGGGTTGCAAATGGAACGAATACAAATTCGATAGATAGTTATTTTTTGACATACGCAAATAATAGTGATATTCAATTTAGTACTTTAAAGCTTTTTCCTGGAGAAAATATAGAAGATGCTTATGCTGATATTGGGTCTCTACAAAACGGATATTCAATTCAACAAGCATTTTTAGGATATTGGTCTGGAATTTTAGACCCTGAAAATTTAGATGATGACACAAATGATGATGAAACAAACTATATATCAAACGTAGCATCCGGAAATTTTAATCAAAATTACCTATATGCATCAAACGGTTACAATGGTAAATTGGCATTCAATTTTGCAGCAGATTATGATGACAAGCTATTTTTTGGTATTAATTTGAACAGTCACTTTATTAACTATGAAAAATTCACACGATTACGTGAAACAAATACTAATAGTGGCTCTGTAGTAAATAATATTGGCTTTGAGAATCTATTATTAACAACAGGAAGCGGTTTTTCTTTTCAACTTGGTACAATTGCGAAAATCACTAATGATTTTCGAGTTGGTCTTTCTTATAATTCACCAACATGGTACAGAATAAGTGATGAATTAACGCAAGGTATTAATTCTAATAACGCAGACCCAGAAATAAATTACATTAGTAGCATCACTAATATTTATGAAGAATACAAATTACAAACTCCTGGCAAAGTAACCGGTAGTATTGCCTATATATTTGGCAAAAATGGATTGATAAGTTTTGACTATTCGGTAAAAGATTATACCAATTCAAAATTTAAACCTACGACTGACGTATTTTTCTCTAGTTTAAACAATCAAATTAGTAATGAATTAACTTCTTCAGCATCTTATAAATTAGGAGGAGAATACCGTTATAAGCAAGTTAGCTTTAGAGGCGGTTACCATTTTGAGGAAAGCCCATATAAAAATAATGATTTCTATGGCGATTTAGATGGCTATTCATTTGGTTTAGGATACAACTTTGGTAATTTCAATTTAGATTTAGCCTATAGCCAATCACAACGAGATATTAATCACCAACTTTATAACGTTGGTTTAACTGATACAGCTTCTGTACAATCAAAATATTCAGATTTTATACTAACCCTTGGATTTGATATCTAAGTAAGTTTAAAAACATTAAACTACAACCAGAGGACATATGTTCTCTGGTTTTTTTTATTTTATATAGTTTAAATTAATATTTGTTTTAATTCCTTTTCTTATATTATTGATGAAATTCATTTAAGCATGACACCACCATGCATTAAATAGATATATAATGCTATTAAACAGCTTTTAAAATTTAACCATTATTTCGAAGTATTTAATTTTAATATACTGCTATAAAACAACACCCAATCTTAATCATTTTAATTCATTATACCTATTATATTCCTGCTCAGGACAAATCTATTATAACTCTATAACAATTGATAGATATAAAAAAAAAGCCTAAACATATTGTTTAGGCTTTTTTTATAATGAGATTTTACACTTATCGTTTCAAGGTAAAATGGGCTTTAAATTCTTTACGTATATCTGTTCCTGGTTCGTCGTACTCTACTGTAAAC
>NZ_CANLYI010000010.1 GCF_947495255.1 uncultured Winogradskyella sp. | reverse complement strand
ATGTATATATCGATATTGTAAAACCCTTACTAGTGTTCTAGTAAGGGTTTTTTTGTTTTATGTTTTTACGTTTTGTTCGGATTTAAAAGATAGTTTTATTATATTCAATCTTAGTATAATTAATATAATGGTGGTAAATAAAGAAATTGATTTAGCTTGGAAATTTGTTACTAAAACGAATAGAAATATTTTTTTAACAGGTAAGGCTGGTACAGGGAAAACCACTTTTCTTCATAAATTAAAACTTCAAAGCAATAAAAGAATGGTTATAGTTGCACCAACAGGTGTGGCTGCAATTAACGCTAAGGGTGTTACTATTCATTCTTTTTTTCAGATGCCATTTGGTCCTATTTTACCTAATGAGAGTTTAACTAATTCTGCAGGTTTTAATAGAAAATTTAGTAAAACCAAGATTAATATAATTAAATCCTTAGATCTTTTAGTCATAGATGAAATAAGTATGGTGAGGGCTGATTTATTAGATGGTATTGATAAGACCTTACGTCGATATAAAAATAGAGATAAAATATTTGGAGGAGTTCAATTATTAATGATTGGAGACTTACAGCAACTTTCTCCTGTAGTAAAAGATAATGAATGGCGGTTACTTCAACCATTCTATAAAAACGCATATTTTTTTAGCAGCATATCTTATCAAAGTTGTTATCCTATTTCCATTGAGTTAAAGCATATTTACAGACAAGATAATCCTGTTTTTATTGATATTTTGAATGAGATTCGAAATAACAGATTAAGTGAGAAATTGGCAAAGGAATTAAACAGAAGGTTTATTCCTAATTTTGAACCTAATAAGGACGATGGATATATTTCACTTACTACGCATAATAATAAGGCACGTCAAAATAATTTATTAGAGTTAAGGAAGTTAAAAGGAAGAGAACAGACTTATAAAGCGAAGATAGAAGGAAATTTTCCAGAGAATTCTTATCCGAATAAAGAAGAGTTAGTTCTTAAAGTTGGTGCCCAAGTAATGTTTATTAAGAATGATAGCTCTCCCGATAAACGTTATTATAATGGTAAAATAGGAAAAGTGATTCTATTAGAGAAGGATGAAGTTGTTGTTCATTGTCCTGACGATGATTTTAATATTAATGCTAAATTAGAAACTTGGGAAAATATTAAATACAATGTCGATAGCGATACTAAAGCTATATCAGAAGATAAAATAGGGAGTTATTCTCAAATACCATTGCGTTTAGCATGGTCTATTACTATTCATAAAAGTCAAGGATTAACCTTTGAAAAAGCTATTATAGATGCCCAAGGTGCCTTCGCTCATGGGCAAACATATGTTGCACTCAGTCGTTGTAAATCTCTGGAAGGCCTTGTTTTAAAAAGTAAGATTGAATCTAATCAAATTATTAGTGATCAAAATGTAATTACATTTAATGAGAATGCTGAAGAAAATCAACCTGATGAGCAAGTATTACTTCAATCAGAGCGAGACTATCAACTAATGTTGATTTCAGAAATATTTGATTTTTATAAATTTCTATATCCTATCAATCGGATGTTGGATATTTTTTATAAAAACAGAGGTAGTATTGAAGGGATAATTGAAGAACCTTTAAATACAATTAAGACTGGTATTGCAAATTTATTGAAGGTTAGTAATGGTTTTAAATTGCAATTAGATACTTTATTAGAGCCCAAAGCTATCCCAGAATCGCATCCTCTTTTACAAGAACGTTTTAATAAAGCTTTAAGTTATTTTGATGAAAAAACTAATTCTATAATTAAAGATTCATTTAAAAAACTGACGTTTACAACAGATAATAAAGCTGTAGATAAAGATTTAGTAACCCAATTAGATATGTTAGAAGAATTGTTTGATACTAAAATTTCTTTTTTTAATGGCTTAAAAGATGGTTTTAATACGGATAAATTTTTATCTCTAAGAGCTAAATCAGTTTTCTTAGGTAAAGAAAAGCCAAAGAAGATTCGTAAAATGATTATTGACGGGACCACTAATGTAGAACTATTTGAGTTATTAAGGGAGCTAAGAAACCAGATTGCTAATAGAGAAGATTTAGTACACTTTCAAGTGTTTACACAAAAATCGCTTTATGCTATGTGTGAAACTTTACCTACGAGTAAAGAAGAATTAAAAAAAATTCATGGTATGGGTAAAACTAGAGTTGAGAAATATGGTACTGAAATCTTAAAAGTCATTATTTCTTACTGTGATGAAAATGATATAGAAACTAGTTCAAAGAATATTACGTTAGATTTACCTAAGCCAAAAAGAAAAACTGGTGAAACGAAATTAGAGTCTTTAAAACTTTACAAAGATGGAAAATCTATTGATGAAATTGCGGTGCTACGAGATTTAAATGAAAACACCATATTTGGTCATCTTGCAAGTTTTATTTCTTCTGGTGAAATTAAAATCACTGAATTAATTGATGAGGCTAAGTATAATGAACTTAAACAAATCATTCCATCAAAAACTTTTGAAAATCTATCAGATTTAAAGCATCTTCTCGATGATAAATATTCATATGGAGAATTAAGATTGGTAGTAAACGAATTATCTAATAACTAAAAAAGGCTTCAAAATTCAATTCTGAAACCTTTTAAATATCTCTAAGTGTTGTTTTATCCTTTAATTAAACTTCTAGAAATTACAATTTTCTGAATTTCAGAAGTACCTTCATAAATTTGAGTGATTTTTGCATCACGCATTAAACGTTCTACATGATATTCTTTTACAAAACCATTTCCACCATGTATTTGTACTGCTTCAACTGTATGTTCCATTGCAACTTTACTCGCATATAATTTAGCCATAGCACTAGACATGTCGTAATTATTTCCTTGGTCTTTATCCCAAGCAGCTTTCATTACTAACATTCTAGCAGCCTCAATTTCTGTATGCATATCGGCCAATTTAAAAGCAATAGCTTGATGATTACATATTTCTGTACCAAAAGCTTTACGCTCTTTAGAATATTTTAGAGCCAACTCATATGCACCAGCAGCAATCCCTAATGCTTGCGCAGCAATGCCTATTCTTCCTCCAGAAAGGGTTTTCATTGCAAACAGAAACCCTGAGCCATCTTCACCGATTCTATTTTCTTTTGGCACTTTAACATCGTTAAATTGAAGTGTATGTGTATCACTTCCTCTTATACCTAATTTATCTTCTTTAGGTCCAATGTCAAAGCCTGGAGTTCCTTTTTCAACAATAAAAGCATTAATACCGTGAGATCCTTTATGTTTATCCGTTTGGGCAATTACTAAATAAACATCTGCACGTCCACCATTTGTAATCCAATTTTTAGTTCCATTTATTAAGTAATAATCACCTTTATCAATAGCTGTTGTTCTTTGAGATGTAGCATCACTGCCAGCTTCTGGTTCACTTAAACAAAATGCACCTATATTTTCTCCTGTTGCTAATTTTGTAAGATACTTTTGTTTTTGATCTTCACTAGCATAAGCTTCAAGTCCGTAACAAACTAACGAATTATTAACAGAAACCATAACCGAAGCTGAGGCATCAATTTTAGATAATTCTTCCATAATAAGTACATAAGAAATAGCATCCATACCACTACCTCCATATTTTGGGTCTACCATAATACCTAAAAAACCTAACTCACCCATTTTTCTAACTAATGAATCAGGAAATTTCTGAGCATTATCACGCTCTATCACACCAGGAAGTAATTCGGTTTGTGCAAAATCTCTCGCTGCATCACGAATCATTAAATGTTCTTCTGTTAAACTAAAATCCATAAACTATATAATTATTGATTTAATAAAAAATTCATGCAAAGATAATTTTTTCTTGTGGTATTTTCAATAAGTAATATTATTTTTACTAATATGATAAAAACTAATTACAATATTCTTGCTTTAATGTCTGGCACGTCTTTAGATGGTATAGATATTATTTATGTCAATTTCTCTTTTAAAAACGTATGGTGTTTTAATATTATTAAAGCAGAAACTGTAAAATATTCAACAGAATGGAAATTAACTTTAAGCCAATTAGTCACTAAAAAAAATGATGAGTTAGAGAATATAGATTTAAATTATTCTAAACATTTAGCAGATGTAATTTCAGATTTTAGCGATAGAAATAATATTGAAAGTATTGATTTTATTGCTTCTCATGGTCACACAGCATTACATCAACCAGAAAATGGATTAACTTATCAAATAGGAAACAATCAAATTTTAGCAGATAAGCTTAACAAAAAAGTAATCTGTGATTTTAGAGTGCAAGATGTAGAATTTGGAGGGCAAGGTGCGCCTTTGGTTCCAATTGGTGATGAATTATTATTTAGTAAATATGACTATTGTCTAAATCTTGGAGGTTTTGCAAATGTTTCTTTTGAGTTTAATAATGAAAGAATCGCTTTCGATATATGTCCTGTTAATATTGTTTTAAATCATTATGTTTCTATAATTAATTTGGAATACGACGATAAAGGGCAATTAGCATCAACAGGAACTATTAATAAAAAATTGTTGTCTATTCTTAACCAACTTCAATTTTACAAAGAAAATCCACCAAAATCTTTAGGTTTAGAATGGGTTGATATGAATATTTTCCCATTGATTGATTCTTTTAAACTTCAAATTAAAGATATCTTAAGAACTTTTATAGAACATATAGCTATTCAAATTTCAAAAATTTTAGATAAAGAAAAATCAAATGTGTTAATTACAGGAGGTGGAGTTTATAATGACTTCTTGATAAGTCGCATTAATCATCATTCAGTTTCTGAAATTGTAATTCCAAAAAATGAAATTGTAGAGTTTAAAGAAGGACTGATTTTTGGACTATTAGGTGTACTAAAAGACAGAAATGAAGTTAATTGTTTAATGAGTGTTACAGGTGCAAATCAAAATCATTCTTCAGGAAAAATTTTAATGCCTAAAAATCAACTTTAATTAACATTAACGTTCGATAGTTTTTTATATTTGTTACAACAATTTAAACTCAAAAAATTGATAAAAGATTTACTTCATACATACGAAAATAAGACTCCTGAAATAGTATTTCACTGGAACGATCCAGAAACCGAAGCAGAAGGTTGGACAGTAATTAATTCACTAAGAGGTGGAGCAGCAGGAGGAGGAACGCGAATGCGCAAAGGACTTGACAAAAATGAAGTATTATCTCTGGCAAAAACAATGGAGGTGAAATTCACTGTTTCTGGGCCTGCAATTGGAGGTGCAAAATCTGGAATTAATTTTGACCCTCAAGACCCAAGAAAAATTGGTGTTTTAGAGCGTTGGTATGCTGCTGTTTCTCCATTGCTAAAAAGTTATTATGGAACAGGTGGTGATTTAAATGTAGACGAAATACATGAAGTAATCCCTATTACTGAAGAAAGTGGCGTTTGGCACCCACAAGAAGGTGTTTTTGAAGGTCACTTTAAACCAACGATTGCAGATAAAATTAATAGAATTGGTCAGTTAAGACATGGCGTAATTAAAGTTATTGAAAATCCTGATTATTCTCCAGATGTTAGCAAAAAGTATACAGTTGCTGACATGATTACTGGTTATGGTGTTGCTATAGCTGCAAAACATTTTTATGATATCAATGATAATTCTATCAAAGGAAAAAGAGTCGTTGTTCAAGGATTTGGTAACGTTGGTGCGGCAGCAGCCTTTTATTTTGCACAAATGGGAGCAAAAGTTGTAGGTATTATTGATAGAGTTGGTGGATTAATTAATGAAAATGGATTTTCGTTTAAAGAAATCACAGAATTGTACCTTAATAAAAACGGGAATACACTTGTAGCAGATTCATTAATTCCTTTTGAAGAAATCAATAAGAAGATATGGTCGTTACAAACAGAGATATTTGCACCTTGTGCAGCGTCTAGATTAGTAACTCAAGATCAAATTAATCAAATGATTTCTACAGGTCTAGAAGTTATTACTTGTGGAGCCAATGTACCGTTTGCTGATAAAGAAATATTTTTTGGTTCAATAATGGAACATACAGATCAAAAAGTGAGCTTAATTCCAGATTTTATTTCAAACTGTGGAATGGCAAGAGTCTTCGCTTACTTTATGGAACGTAAAGTACAAATGACAGATGAAGCCATTTTTAATGATACATCTGAAGTAATTAAAAAAGCTTTAATAGCAGTACATAAAAATAACCCAACAAAAATAGGCATTAGCGAAACAGCTTTCGAAATTGCATTAAGACAACTAATTTAAAAAATCCCTTAAAATGGAAACAGTAATAATTCTTGTATTTGTTTTTGGCTATTTAGCCATTACTTTAGAACATAATATTAAAATCGATAAATTAATTCCTGCTCTGGTGATGATGGCTATTAGTTGGGCATTGATTTCATTAGGTATTGATGATTTCAACCAATGGTTCGATTCTGCTCAGCATAGCTTAATGGATAACTTTGGCCTACTTCCGCATGAAGAGAAAATGCATTTAATGGAAGAAACCTTACTGCACCATTTGGGAAAAACGGCAGAGATATTAGTGTTTTTACTAGGAGCAATGACCATTGTAGAAATCATAGATTACTTTGATGGCTTTTCTACAATTAAAAATGCAGTTAATTTTAATAGCAGAAAGAAATTGCTTTGGATGTTTTCAATACTAGCATTTATCCTTTCAGCTATTATAGATAATTTAACAGCAACAATCGTTTTAATCTCAATTCTTCAGAAAATTGTTAAAGAGAGAGATGTTAGAATTTGGTATGCTGGTTTAATAATTATTGCTGCCAATGCTGGTGGTGCCTGGTCTCCAATTGGTGACGTTACAACAACAATGCTTTGGATTGGTAATAAAGTATCTACAGGTAAATTATTATCTTACCTGTTTATTCCGTCATTGTTATGTATGGTTGTACCAACATTTATTGCTTCGTTCTTAAAACCTTTTCAAGGAACTTTAGAACTACAAGAATCAGACGGAAAGCCTAAAAATAAATTTAGCTCAACAATGTTATTCTTAGGATTAGGTGCTATTATTTTTGTACCTATTTTTAAAGTGGTTACACATTTACCTCCATATGTTGGTATGATGCTTTCTTTAGGTGTTGTAGCAATCTTTGCTGAAGTTTATAGTAATTCAAAATTCGCAATATCGGAAGTTGGGTCAGATGAACATGCATCAGGAGCAAGTCATAGTCCTGTCCATCATTCTTTATCTAAAATTGAATTGCCAAGTATCTTATTTTTCTTAGGAATTTTAATGGCAGTTGCAGCTTTAGAATCTTTAGGGATCTTATTCGGTTTTGCAGGTACGTTACAAGAGACTATGCCAATGTTAGGTACAGAGTTTCATCATGAAGGCGTTTCTGATTTAGTAGTATTATTGTTAGGTGTAGGATCTGCTGTTATTGATAATGTACCTTTAGTAGCTGCTAGTTTAGGTATGTTCTCAGAACCATTAGATAATGAGCTTTGGCACTTTATAGCCTATTCTGCTGGTACAGGTGGTAGTATGTTAATCATCGGTTCTGCTGCAGGTGTTGTTGCAATGGGAATGGAGAAAATTGATTTCTTTTGGTACTTAAAGAAAATATCTTGGTTAGCATTTGTTGGTTTTATTGCTGGTGCTGCTGCCTTTATGGTAACAAGAGCGATATTTTAATATATAGATTACGCATTTATACTTAAGTTTAAAACTTAACGTTATAACAAGAACAACTTAAAAAAATAAATATTTTAGTATGATATCATTAAGTACTATTCAAGATGAAGTAGCTGTTTTAGCTGAAGGAGAATCAGTTGAAAAAACGTTATCTATAATTGAATTGATTACAAGTGGAGGAACCTCAGGAATTGTAATAATTCTTATTTTATTCTTACTCCTAATTTTAGCCATATACATTTATTTCGAACGCATTTTTGCTATTAAAGCAGCATCAAAGGTCGATTCAAATTTTATGAATCAAATAAAGGACCACGTTAGTAACGGAAAAATAGATTCGGCACAAATGTTATGCGCACAGCAAAACTCGCCTGTTTCAAGATTAATTAATAAAGGAATTACAAGAATAGGAAAACCTTTAGATGATATTAATACTGCCATAGAGAATGCTGGTCGATTAGAAATTTATAATCTAGAAAAGAATGTAAATGTTCTTGCAACAATTTCTGGTGTTGCTCCTATGATTGGGTTTTTAGGAACTGTTGTAGGTATGATCATTTCAATTTTCGAATTAGCAAATGCAGGTGGAACCATTCAAATGGATGTACTAGCAAGTGGGTTATATACTGCGATGACTACAACCGTTGGTGGACTTATTGTAGGTATTGTTGCCTATGTAGCATTTAACCATGTTGTAGGAAGAACAAATAAAGTTGTTTACCAAATGGAAGCAAACTCTATTGAATTTTTAGATCACTTAAACGAACCAATCTAATTTTATGAATATTAGAGGACGAAATAAAATAACACCAGAATTCAATTTTGCGTCAATGACGGATATTGTGTTCTTGTTATTAATCTTTTTTATGATAGCGTCAACATTGGTAAGTACTAATGCAATTGATATTGTTTTACCTAAAGCAAGTGGTAAAACAGAAAACAAAAAATCAACTGCGGTAAGTATCAAAAAAGATTTGACTTATTATATTGATCAGAAGCGCGTTAGCGAAGCAGTATTAGAAACTCAATTGTTAGCAATTTTTGCTAATCAAGATGCACCTACAATTGTTTTACGTGCAGAGAAGTCTGTTCCTGTAGAGAATGTAGTAAAGGTTATGGATATTGCTAATAGAAACAAAATAAAAGTAATCTTAGCAGTTCAGCCAAATTAAACGGCATTATTATTGAATTACAATTACCACCTAGCAGGTGTAATTAATTAACAAAAATAAAGTGAAATATTTAGAGACCAAACACGAACGTAATTCAGCAAGAATCACAGTACTCATTTCTTTGATACTGCTTTTGCTATTGTTTGTTGTTGGACCTCAATATATGGATCCACCAGAAGAATATGGTGTTGCTGTAAATTTTGGAACTACAGATTTTGGTAGTGGCAACAAACCGTTGAGTGAGCCAAGAAAATCTGTTGAAGATAAAGTTGTAGAGGAAGAGGTTGTAGAAGAAGTTCAGCCACAAGAAGCTGAAACGACACCTACAGAAGCAGCTACCAAAGCTGAAGAAGTAATGACACAAGAAAATGCTGAAGCTATTGCGATTAAAAAGCAGAAAGAGGCTGAAGCAAAAGCGAAAGCAGATGCCGAAGCCAAGGTTAAGGCAGAAGCAGAACGTGTGGAAAGAGAAAAGCGTGAAGCTGCAGAAAAGAAACGTCAAGAAGAAGCGGAGAAGAAAAGAAAATTAGATAACCTTATTGGAGGCGTAAAAAATGCTGATGGTAATACAGATGGAGGCGAAGGTCCAGATAGTCAAGGAGGAAATAAAGGGCAATTAGATGGAGATCCTTATGCTACTAGCTATTTTGGAGGTTCTGGTCCTGGTAAAGGTGGAATTGGTTATGGACTAGGAGGTAGAGGAAAACCTTCTAAGCAAATTTATAAGCAAGACTGTAATGAATACGGTTTGGTCGTTGTTAGAATTGAAGTTAACAGACAGGGTAAAGTAATTAATGCAGAACCAGGAATTAGAGGAACAACCAATACACATCCATGTTTACTTGCGCCAGCAAAAAAAATAGCCATGTCACATAAGTGGCCAGCAGATGCAGATGCGCCAACGACTCAAGTTGGTTTTGTAAGTATTAACTTTGATGTAGGTCAATAACATGAACTATTTAGATACTGTTAATTGGATGTTTCAGCAACTTCCAATGTATCAGAATAAAGGCAACTCAGCCTTTAAGAAAGATTTATCCAATACAATAAATTTAGCAAAGCATTTAAATCATCCAGAAAATGGGTTTAAATCCGTACATGTAGGTGGTACAAATGGTAAAGGTTCTACAAGCCATATGCTTGCATCAATACTACAAGAAGCAGGTTATAAAGTTGGGTTATATACATCGCCACATTTAAAAGATTTTAGAGAACGCATTCGTATTAATGGCAAGGTTATTAGTAAACATGCCGTAATTGGTTTTATTAAACGAAATAGAGCGTTTTTAGAGGCCAATCAATTATCCTTTTTTGAAATGACTGTTGGTATGGCTTTCGATTATTTTTCAAAACAAAAAGTAGATATAGCTGTTATTGAAGTAGGATTAGGAGGACGATTAGATTCTACAAATATTATAACACCAGAATTATCTGTTATAACAAACATTGGTATTGATCATACACAGTTTTTAGGTGATACTCGCGAGAAGATTGCAGGAGAGAAAGCGGGAATCATTAAAAAAAATATTCCTGTTGTCATAGGAGAAACACATTCCGAAACCAAAAAGGTATTTAAACGCAAAGCAACAGCGACTGGTTCTAAGATATACTTTGCAGATCAAGGGATAAAAAACGTACTAGAAAGTGACTTAAAAGGGGCTTATCAGGTTCATAATATAAAAACTGTTTTACAATCTATAAAAGTCTTAAAGGATAAAGGATTTAAAATTTCCGATAAAGATTTAAAAGCAGGCCTTTTAAAGGTCGCTAACAATACAGGTTTACAAGGTCGATGGCAACTATTAGGGACAGAACCAAAGATTGTTTGCGATACGGCTCATAATAAGGAAGGTCTTACTTATGTGTTAAATCAAATTAAAAATGAAGATTATAATCAACTTCATATTGTCTTTGGAGTTGTAAATGATAAAGATTTAGAGCGTATTATTCCGTTACTTCCAAAGCAAGCGACATATTATTTTTGTAAACCAGATGTGCAAAGAGGCTTAAATGAAGAATTATTAAAGTCTTTTTTTGAAAAATATCAATTATTTGGTAAGTCATTTAAAAGTGTAGCAGAAGCTTTAACTAACGCAAAATCAAATGCTAAGAAAGATGATTTAATTTATATTGGTGGAAGTACTTTTGTGGTCGCAGAAATAATTTAATTTTTTTTCAAAAAATGTTTTGAGATATTAAAAACTAGACTATCTTTGCAGTCCTTAATAATAAGGGCGACTAGCTCAGTTGGTTCAGAGCACTTGGTTTACACCCAAGGGGTCAGGGGTTCGAATCCCTTGTCGCCCACTTAAAACGAATCCCGATTTACTTATGTAAGTCGGGATTTTTGCTTTTATAACATCTCAATATCAGGTTTTTGAATAATTTTGAAAGACCATTAGACCATTCTGTAATGAAACCATTTTTTAAAAATATACTCTATATCTTACTGCTATTAACTTCAAGTATTTCTATTGCTCAACAAAGTGAATTAGAAATAAGTGGTTTGTTATTAGAAGAGGCAAATTCCCAACCCATTCCTTATGCAACAATTGCCTTGTATAAAAACGATTCAAAAGAAATTTTGACGGGAACAACAACAGATGATAACGGGAAGTTCAATTTAAATACATCTGCTTCTGATTTTTACATTGAAATCAGTTTTATGGGATTTAAAACAAAAAGGATTACGCAGTTCTCTGTATTAAATTATAAAATCGATTTAGGTGTTATTAAACTAGCAGGAGATAATGAGTCTCTAAAAGAAGTTGTAGTAAGAGCTGAAGTGTCTAAAACGGTATTTAAATTAGACAAGCGCGTATTTAATATTGGTAAAGATATTAGTAGTACAGGTGCAAGTGCTTTAGAGGTGCTTAATAGTGTGCCTTCAGTAACCGTTAATATAGAAGGTGAAATTAGTTTAAGAGGTAGCTCTGGTGTTCAAATTTTAATTAATGGCAAACCTTCTGTTTTAGCTGATGAATCTAGTAATTCCTTAGGAACACTCACAGCTGATATGATTGAAAGTATAGAAGTTATAACCAATCCTTCTGCTAAATATGAAGCTTCAGGAACAGCTGGAATTTTAAATATTATCCTTAAAAAGGAAGAGAAAAAAGGATGGAATGGCTCTGTTTCTGTAAATACTGGTATTCCAGATAACCATAGCATCGGTTTAAGCCTTAATCGTAGAACAGAGAAATTCAATCTTTTTACACAAATAGGAGCAGGTTATCGTTCGCTACCAAGAGATAGTGAAGAGATAAATAGAAATTTATCGGATGATGAAGTTATATATAGTGAAGGAACAGCTTATAGAGATGAAACATTTTACAATTTTACTTTAGGTACGGATTATCATATTAACGACCTAAATATTTTAACCTTATCGGGTAATTTTGCCTATGAAATAGAAGATCAACCTTCAGAAACTAATTTTAGATTCTTCGATTCTAATGATGATTTAGTATCTAGCTGGTTGCGAAAAGAGACAACAGAGGCTACAAATCCTAAATATCAATACGAGTTCAATTATAAAAAGCAGTTTAAAAATAATAAAGAGCACACTCTACAATTAAGTGCTTTGGGGCGATTTTTTGGAAAAGATCAATCTTCGGAATTTTCTAACACCACTTTGTCAGGAACAGATTCTAATAGTAGTCAGCAAACAAAAACGAATTTTCAACAAGCTGATTACACCTTTAAAGCTGATTATACAAATCCGTTATCTGAAACGTATACTATTGAAACAGGAGCACAGTATGTTATTAACGATGTAGGGAACGATTATGAAGTTAGTGATTTAATAGGAACAGTTTATGTGGTAAATGAAAATCTAACCAACAATTTTGAATATGATCAAAAGGTATTAGGTTTATATTTTACAGGTGCTTACGAATTAGAAAAATGGGGAATAAAAGCAGGCTTACGTATGGAGATTACGGACTTAAGTACATTATTAACTAATACTAATGAGTCTAGTTCGCGCAATTTTACAGACTATTTTCCTTCTTTGCATACATCTTATAAAATAAGTGATAATGTGTCGTTACAAGCAGGATACTCTAGACGAATATTTAGACCTAGATTATGGGATTTAAATCCGTTCTTTAATATTAGAAATAGTTTCAATATCCGAATAGGAAACCCGAATTTACAACCTGAATTTACAGATTCTTATGAGTTAACAAGTATTTATAAGATAGGTAAAGCTTCTTTTAGCTCTAGTATATATCATAAGTACACAACAGAGGTAATAGAGCGCGTTTCAGCTTTTGAAGACAACGTAACAACGACTTCACCAGAAAACATCGGTACTAATGCATCTGTTGGTTTTGAAACTAACGGGAAATATAGTCCAACGAAATGGCTTACTATAACAGGTGATATTAACTATAATTATTTTGACCGTGTAGGAACCTTTGAAGCGCAATCTTTTGATTTTTCAGGTAACCAATGGTCATCTAGGTTAGGAACTAAAGTAGGGTTGCCTGCAGATATCGATGTAGAGTTAACAGGACGATATCAATCTGGTTACAACACAATTCAAGGAGAAGTGTCTGGTTATGCTTTTTTAGATTTAGGAGTTCGTAAAAAAATATTCAAAGGAAAAGCGGTTGTTAATTTAGGTATAAGAGATTTATTTGAATCTCGAATTTCTGAACGTTTTGTATCGCAGCCAACTTTTGAGTCTTATAGTTATAGTCAACGAGGTCGTTTTATCACCTTGGGAGTAAGTTATGGTTTTGGTAAAGGAGAAGCAATGACATACTCAGGAGGAAGACGTCGATAATAATATAGCAAATGACCTAATTACAACAAATCTAAAATTCTTTCTAAAGCCATACCACGAGAACCTTTAATTAAAACTGTAGTATTTTCTAGCGGCAGAGTTTTAAAATGTGGCCTTAAATCTTCAAAATTAGAGAATTTATTAATAAAAGATTTGCATATCGTTTTTTCAAAGTTTTTCCCTAACAAGAAAATGTTGTTTGTAAAATTACATTCAATAAAATCAACAATGGATTGATGTTCTTTCTCTGCTTCAGCTCCCAGTTCAAACATATCTCCAAGAAATAGAAATTTATTTTCAGCTTTTAATTGTTTGAAATTCTGAAGTGCTGCTAACATACTTGTTGGGTTAGCATTATAAGCATCTAGAATAATCTGTGTTGTACCTTTTTTTATTATTTCCGAACGATTATTGTTCGGTTGATAATTTTCAATCCCTTTTTTAATATGCTCTGTAGAAATTTTAAAATGCTGACCAATTGCTATTGCTACTGCTATGTTTCCGTAGTTGTAACTTCCAATAAGTTGACTTTCAATTTTTTCTTTGCTATAAGTTAAAGTCACAAAAGGATTAGCATCATCAAAAGTGACAACACAATCATTAGAATTACTTGAGCCAAAAGTGATAATGTTGGTGTAATTTGCTATTTGTTTAATTTGCTCTTTGTCGTCATTATTAATAAAAGCAGTTTTGTGGTTTTGTTTTATAAAATCGTAAAGTTCAGCTTTACCTATAATTACACCTTCAACACTACCAAAACCTTCTAGATGTGCTTTTCCAAAATTGGTAATTAAACCATAATCTGGTTTCGCTATACCACAAAGAAACGCAATCTCTTTCTGATGATTTGCGCCCATTTCTACTATACCAAAATCTAAATCTTTGGTTAATCTTAGTAGTGTTAAGGGAACTCCGATATGATTGTTAAGATTACCAATAGTAGCCTTTACTTTATAGGTGGTACTAAGTACAGCATAAATTAACTCTTTTGTTGTTGTTTTTCCGTTGCTACCTGTTAAAGCTATAATAGGAATTTTAATAGTTTCTCTATGAAATGTAGCTAATTCTTGTAGTGTAGTTAATACATCTTCTACTAAAATACAATGATCATTTATCAATGCATTATTATCATCTAAAACACAATATTTTGCACCACCATCAAAAGCTTTGCTTACAAATTTATTTCCATCAAAATTATCGCCTTTAAGAGCGAAGTAAATACAATCTTGCTCTAGTTTTCTGGTATCTGTGCATACAGACGTACAAGTTTTAAACTTTGAATATATATCAGCTATTTTCATGTTTTTCTAAAGGCTAGTTTGACAGGCTTAAAAATAAAAAAGTCCTGACAAATTTGTCAGGACTTTTATAAATATTATTTAACGTTTATTAGTTACGTTTTTTTCCGCCTTGTTGGCTCTTAGAACCTACTCTAGATACTGCACATCTAAAACCAATGTAATCTGTAGCCATATCTTGTGGGAAGTAACGACGTTGCGCTGGATCTAACCAGTATGCTCTGTCTCTCCAAGAACCACCTTTGTAAACTCTTACATCATCATTTATTAAAGATGTTCTGCTACTAGATTTATCGTATTCTCTCACTAATTTACCTCCTGCAGAGTCAACTTCTACTGAGTGTTTAGGTGAGTTATACATTTTTCCAGTATCATTGTTTTTTTGTCCTTCAGTTTCATCAAAACTTTCTCTGTAATAACGAGAAGAACGTTTGTCTCCATCTCTAAAGTTTCTGTTATCACTTTTGCTAAAGTTAGCTCTTAAGTATGTTTCATCTTCGTCAATAGGTACTCTTGCGATTTCACCAGGTAAATCTCTAGCAACAATCTTACCATTAGGTAATGTATCATATACTATTTCATCAACAGTTACAATTTTTACTGAACCATCTTCGTTGATTGCATTCTTAGTATAAACGTTACCTCTATAATAGTTAAAGTCATTAAATTCATCATCTACAATAGGTCTGTAAACATCAGCTACCCATTCAGCAACATTACCTGCCATATCATATAATCCGTAATCGTTAGGAGAATATGTTTTAACTTCTGCAGTAATATCAGCACCATCATCAGACCAACCTGCGATTCCACCGTAATCACCTTTACCTTGCTTAAAGTTAGCCATTTGATCACCACGATTTACACGTTTTCCTGACCTAGTATATTGACCATCCCATGGGTATTTTTTACGTCCTCTATAAACATTATAGCTACGTAATTCACTCATACCTAAAGCAGCGTATTCCCATTCAGCTTCAGTAGGAAGTCTGTATTTTACAGGAATTAATCCTGTTTCTCTACTTGCGTATACATTAACAGGGTTTCCTTCAGCATCTACTTGTTGCTTACGTTTTCCGCCTTCTAATACTTCAGTGTTACCACCATAAGTTTGCGAAGGTGCATTAATATAAGTGTCAGTACTAAATGTACTTTCTGCGTTTACATCTGTAAGATGCGCATCTCTTTTAATATATCCAGATTCTTGTAAAGCCATTTCAGCTACACGGTCTGTTCTCCAGTTTGCATATTCTACAGCTTGAATCCAGCTAACACCAACTACAGGATAGTTTGCATAACCAGGATGACGTAAATAATTTTCAGTCATCATTTCGTTGTATCCTAAACGATTTCTCCATACTAATGTATCAGGAAGTGCTCCTTTATAGATTAAAGCATAGTTTGGGTCGTCTGGTGGATATACATTTTTCAAATAATCTAAGTAAAACGTATAGTTAATGTTTGTAACTTCAGTTTCATCCATGTAAAATGACTGAACGTGTTGTTGATTTGGAGAATTATTCCAATCATGCATTGGGTCATCTTGTACTTTACCCATTGTAAAGGTTCCACCTTCAATGAATGAAGTTCCAGGAGGAGTTTCCTGCTCCTTGAATTGCGTGTTGTACTGAAAACCACCTTTTTTATCGTTTATTTTCCATCCTGTAGCACTATCTGTGTTGCCAGAATTTGAAGAACGATTACAGCTAACTATTGTAGCAAAAAGCGTTAATGCAATTAGTAATTTTAGTTTTGAGACATTTTTCATATCCATAGGTTTAAGTAAGCTCGTTTAATTTTAGAGTCGCAATATAGTAATTAAAGGTAAACTAGCAACTTTTTTTTGCGTCTAATTGCAAAAAAATGTGCATTTCATCCTTTTTTTTGGACATCACAACGGATTTTTACCCATTTGTCGATGTATTTTACCCTTTAATAACGAGGGCGCAAATGAATTATTGTTGTATTTTTGAAATAAAATATGTGTGGTCATAATATCAGACTTTATTAGTCGTTATTTTACTGTGAAATATGTGTTTTTGTCAATTTGATGACAATTTCAATACTTTAATGGATACTAAAATTAGTCCGAATCAATGAAAAATTGCTATTCTATCATTTTACTTTTGTTTTCTACAGTCATTTTTGGGCAACAAAAACAATTCAATATTAATTGGAATGGAACCGAAGTATTAGAAACAGCTGCGGTAAAAATTGAAGTTCCGGCTTTTGATGCTGATCATTTTAGTTATAACCAAGATAAAGGATTGACCTTTTTTGCTGTATGGGAAAGTAATGGTACTTCTATTGAACAAAGTTCTATTCAATTATCAAATGTTGTTTACTCAACAATTTTAGCTTCAGATTTAAAAGATTTAAATACAGATTTAATTCCATTATCAGTTGAATATAAATTATACAATACAAATGCTAGAGGAAAGCGTTCTCATTATTTTGAAATGAGTCCTATAATAAACGATAGAGGTGTTTATAAAAAAGTTGAATCATTTACCTTAATATATAGTAGCGCATCTGCACGCTTAACAAATAGTGTTATGACTACCAACGAAATTACTCATTCGGTTTTAAGTACAGGTGAGTGGTATCGTTTTTATATTGAGGAGTCAGGTGTGTTTAAATTAACAAAGAGCTTTTTAAGCGGTTTAGGGATTAATACAAATTCAGTAGACCCAAGAAGTATAAAGCTTTTTGGTAATGGAGGACGAATGTTACCGTTTTCAAATGCTGAAAATTATCCGTTTGATGTGGTAGAAAACGCTATTAAATTTGTAGGTGAAGATGATGGCATTATAGATAATGGTGATTTTATTCTTTTTTATGGTGAAGGTCCAACAACATATAGCGCAGAAAGTGAAACTAATTTAAACTTGTATACAGATAAAACCTATTACTATATTAATGTAGGTTCTGGCAACGGAAAGCGTATTCAATCTATGCCAGTAATTGATCAATCTGCAGATATTGAAATCGATACTTTTCAAGATTATCAATTTTACGAAGTAGATGAAACTAATTTAGGGAGTATTGGACGACGATGGTTTGGAGATGAATTTGATATAGAGAATCAACGAAATTATGAGTTTGATTTTCCTAATTTGGTAACAACAGAACCTGTGAATTTAAGTGTTTATGTTGGGGCAATATCAGAAGTTGCTACTTCAATGACAATTTCATTAAACGGGAACCAAATAACTACTTTAGGATTAGGAATCATAGTTTCTGGTTCTGTGCTAGGAAGTGGTGCTTCATACAGCAATACAACAACGGCATCTTCTGATGAAATTACAATTACATTAGATTATAATAATAGTGGGAATCCTTCAGCAAATGGCTACTTAGATTATATAAATATAGAAGCTACTCGGAACCTTATATACGAAGGGGATCAAATGGTTTTTAAAAATAGAGATGTAATAACAACACCAGGTATCGCACAATATAATATGACTAATACAACAGGTGTTAGCGAGATTTGGGATATTTCGGATCGTTTTAATGTTACAACGACTATAAATTCTGATAACTCAGGCAGTTTAAGTTTTAAAACTTTTTCTGGCGAAGAGCGTTCGTACTTAGCATTTTCGTATTCAAACGTCTTAACGCCTTCGCAAGATTCTAGATCATCAGTTGCTAATCAAGATTTAAAAGGCACAATATTTAATAATGACCTAGGTCAATTCCAAGATATCGATTATATCATTTTATCACCTTCTGAGTTCTTAACGCAAGCAGAACGTTTAGCTCAAATAAATAGAGACCAGTATAATCTTAATGTTAAGGTGGTAGATTTACAAACCATATACAATGAGTTTAGTACAGGAAGTCAAGATATTGCAGCACTTAGAAATTTTGTAAAATATGTATATGACAATGCGAGTTCAGATACTAATAGATTAAAGTATCTCTGTTTATTCGGAGATGGTTCTTACGATTATAAAGATAGAGTGCGTAATAATACTAATCTTGTACCTTCTTGGTATACTATGAATAGTTACAGTTTAACTAACTCGTTTGTTTCTGATGATTTTTATGCGATGATGGATGAAAATGAAGGGACTCTTGCGCTTAGCGACAGAATGGATATTGCGGTTGGTAGAATTGTGGCAGAAGATGTGCAACGCGCTACAGAAATGGTAGATAAGATAAAAGCGTATTATCAGCCCGAGGCCTTTGGAAGTTGGAGAAATAATATTGTTCTTATCTCTGATGATATAGATGAGGAATGGGAGAAAAGGTTGCAAATAGCTACGGATGAGTTAGGTACAACGTTAGAGGTAGAAAAACCATTTTTAAACGTGATTAAAATTCATTCTGATGCTTTTGAACAAGAATCGTCATCTGCAGGTGATCGTTATCCAGAAGTTAATGAAGCGATAAAAGATGCTATAGAGGTTGGCGCTTTGGTGGTAAATTATTTTGGACATGGTGGTGAAGATGGCATTGCTAAAGAACGAATTTTTGATAAATTTGAATCGCAAGAAGTAAGTAATGTTTGTAAATACAACCTATTTATAACTGTAACTTGTGAGTATACAAAGTTCGATGATCCTGCCAGAGAAACTGCCGGAGAATTTATGTTTTGGAATACAGATGGAGGTTCTATAAGTTTAATAACTACAACACGTCAAATTATTGTTAATGTAGGGGAGGACTTTAATGAGGTTTTAGATGATTATTTGTATGCATTTGGGTCTAATGATTATCCTTCTATAGCGGAAGCATTAAGACTTACAAAAATAGATAATAGTATTGTGGGTCAATCCCAAAAACGTTTAGTTTTTTATATTGGTGATCCTGCAATGAAATTAACAATTCCACAACCAGATATTAAATTAACTAAAGTAAATGATGTAGAAATTTCACAACCTTTTGATACTTTAAAAGCATTAAGTCATTCTAAATTATCTGGAGAAGTTATTGATGCAAGTGGTAATTTATTGTCTAATTATAATGGTACATTAACAACAACCGTCTATGATAAGTCAATAGAACGTCAGACTTTAGGGAATGATGGCATAAGAGATTCTAGCAATGACTTAATTGTTATGGACTTTACCACTTTAGGAGAAGTTGTTTTTAAAGGTCAGGCAAGTGTAGTTAATGGTTTATTTGACATAGAATTTATTGTGCCAAGAGATATTGGTATTCCGGTTGGTAATGGAAAAGTGAGTTTCTATGCGCAAACGACCAATCAAACTGAGGATCAAGCTGGAGCAAATTTTGATATAAAAATTGGTGGTATCAATGAAGACGCACCAGAAGATAATATTGGTCCCGTGATTAATTTATATATGAATGATGAAAACTTTGTGTCAGGAGGTATTACAAATGAATCACCAAACTTTTTAGTGAAGCTTCAAGATGAAAACGGTATTAATACGGCAAGCGGAATTGGTCATGATATCACAGCGATTATAGATGGAGATGAAACCAACCCAATTGTTTTAAATAATTACTATCAGGCCAATGTTGATGATTATACTAATGGAACATTGACATATCCGTTTAGAGATTTAGAGCCAGGTTTACATACCCTAACATTAAAAGCTTGGGATGTCTATAATAATTCTTCAACTGCAGAGTTACAGTTTACAGTTTTTGATAAAGATGAAGAGTTAGTCATTAATAACGTTTTAAATTATCCAAATCCGTTTGTAAGTTATACCGAGTTTTGGTTTAATCATAACAGTCCAGACCCTTTAGATGTATCAGTTCAAATTTTTACTGTTTCAGGTAAATTAGTAAGAACTTTAAACGGACAAACTAGCGCAGATGACTGCTGTAATAAAGGTTCATCGTCATTATCTCGAAGTATAGTTTGGGATGGAAGAGATGATTTTGGTGATAAAATAGGAAAAGGAGTGTATGTCTATAAACTAAAAGTAAAATCTGACCGTTTAAATAAACAAGTTGAAAAAATTCAAAAACTTGTTATACTATAATAATAATTTATATTTGCGAACGAATTAATACAATTTGTTGCGTATTAATGCTTGAAAAAATGAACATGAAAAAACACATCTTAACCTTTGTTGCTCTAGCCACAGTAAGCCTAATCTTTGCGCAAGACGACACTACTCAAATTATACCGAGTACTTCAGATACAAGAGTTATTACTACAGGCTTACCATTTATGCTTATTGCTCCAGATGCAAGATCAGCATCGTTAGGTGATATGGGAGTTGCAACTTCAATGGATGGCTATTCACAACAATATAATCCTGCTAAATATGTTTTTTCTGAAGCAAAGCAAGGTGTGAGTTTAAGTTACACGCCATATTTAAGTAAATTAGTAAATGATATTTCAATAAGTTATTTAACGTATTATAATAGATTAAACGACGTAAGTGCTTTTTCTGTAGGTCTTAAATATTTTTCACTAGGTGAAATTCTTTTAACAGATAGTGCCGATGATCCAGGTCGTACGGTTAAGCCTAATGAGTTTGCTGTAGATGGTGCATATACTTTAAGATTAAGTGACCAATTTGCAATGGCAGTAGCAATGCGTTTTATGAGGTCTAACCTTAGAATTAATGGTGCAGCGAATTCTAATGCAGATCCAGCAAATACTTTTGGTGCAGATATAACAGGTTATTACCAAAGTGAAGAAGAAGCTTATAATGATTTTAATGGTCGTTGGAGAGCTGGTTTTGCAATACAAAATTTAGGGCCAAGATTTAAGTATGATGATGGAGGACAAGAAGTGTTTCAGCCAACAAACTTAAGATTAGGAGCAGGTTTTGATTTTATTTTTGACCAATACAATAAATTAGCGGTAACTGCAGAGGTGACTAAATATTTAGTGCCAACACCTCCAATTTATGGAGATAAAATAGTGTTTACGGATGCTAATGGTGATGGCGTATTTGATACGAACGATGGTGATACCCAATCAGCAGAACAATTAGCTGCTTCAGAAGAAAATGTTATTATATCTGGGCAAAGTAATGATGTTAGTTTTTTAACTGGTGTTTTTCAGTCTTTTGGTGATGCACCAGGAGGATTTAGTGAAGAGCTTAGAGAATTTACTTGGGCATTAGGAGCAGAATATACATACCAAGATAATTTTTCATTAAGAGGAGGTTATTTTAATGAAGCAGATGATAAAGGTGCACGTAAGTTTTTTGCTTTGGGTGCAGGTTTTAAATACACGACAATAAATGTTGATTTATCTTATTTGTTTTCAGCATCTAAAATTCAGAGCCCTTTAGAAAATACATTACGTTTCTCATTAACATTTAACTTTGGAGATGGTGAATACAATGAATATTAAAATTTATAACTAATTTAGTAGATAAAGAACTATTGTTTAACAAAGCAATAGTTTTTTTGTCTAGATATAAATGGTAAACTTATGAAGGAAGTAAAAATAGAAACTACATTAGGGATTTATGAAGATTTCAGTGAACTTCCTGAAGGGATTCAAACTTTAATGGATGCAGCAATAGAGGCAAGAGATAATGCTTATGCGCCTTATTCAAAGTTTAATGTTGGTGCTGCTATTTTACTAGATAATAATGAGGTTGTAATTGGTAGTAACCAAGAAAATGCTTGTTATCCTTCTGGCTTATGTGCAGAACGTACAGCTATATATTATGCAGGTGCTAAATACCCAAAAGCCAAGATTTTAAAAATGGCAATAACAGCATCGTCACAAAATCAAATTACAGATAAACCAATTCCGCCATGTGGTGCGTGTAGACAATCTATCGCAGAGTACGAGATAAAACAAGACGCAGCTATTGAAATTTACTTCATGGGAGCAAAAGGTAAGGTTGTAAAATCACACTCACTAGCAAACTTATTACCACTTCTTTTTGAAAGTTCAGTTTTATAGACTTTTCGTTGCATAAATTTCAGTAATTTCTTTATTTTTTACGATATACTGTTTCTTCATTATTTTCTAAAGTGTTATTTTTGTTATTCTATTTAAAGAACATATCAAGAAATGCAAAAAATAACTAAAGAGGTTTACCTAAAGTGGTACGAGGACATGATGTTCTGGCGAAAGTTTGAAGACAAACTTGCCGCAGTTTATATTCAACAAAAAGTTAGAGGATTCCTTCATTTATACAATGGACAAGAAGCCGTTTTAGCAGGTGCTTTACATGCTATGGATTTAACTAAGGATAAAATGATTACGGCTTACCGTAATCACGTTCAGCCAATTGGTATGGGAGTAGATCCTAAACGCGTTATGGCAGAATTGTTTGGTAAAGCTACAGGAACTTCTCAAGGTCTTGGTGGATCAATGCATATATTTTCTAAAGAACACCGTTTTTATGGTGGTCACGGAATTGTTGGTGGTCAAATTCCATTAGGAGCTGGTATTGCTTTTGGAGATAAATATCATGATGTAGATGGTGTTACTATCTGTTGTTTTGGTGATGGTGCTGCAAGACAAGGTTCTTTGCACGAAACTTTCAATTTAGCTATGCTTTGGAATTTGCCTGTAGTATTTGTTTGTGAAAACAACGGTTATGCTATGGGAACTTCAGTTGCACGTACGGCAAACCATACTGATGTTTGGAAATTAGGTTTAGGTTACGAAATGCCTTGTGGACCAGTAGATGGGATGAATCCTATTAAAGTTGCTGAAGCTTTTGATGAAGCAATTACAAGAGCAAGAACAGGTGGAGGGCCAACTTTCTTAGAGGTTAAAACGTATCGTTATAGAGGTCACTCAATGTCTGATGCACAACATTATAGAACAAAAGACGAAGTAGAGGAGTACAAGAAAATTGACCCAATTACTCAAGTTAAAGATATTATTCTTGAAAAGAAATATGCAACTGAAGACGACCTAAAAGCAATTGATAAGGATGTTAAGAAACGTGTTGCTGAATGTGAGAAATTCGCTGATGAATCTCCATATCCAGACAAAAACGTTATGTATGATGTTGTTTACGAACAAGAAGATTACCCATTTATAGACCACAAAATTAAGTAAGCTATGGCAGAAGTAATAAATATGCCGCGTTTGAGCGACACAATGGAAGAAGGAACTGTTGCTTCTTGGTTAAAAAAGGTTGGCGACAAAGTAGAAGAAGGTGATATTTTAGCAGAAATTGAAACTGATAAAGCGACAATGGAGTTTGAATCTTTTAACGAAGGAACTTTATTACATATTGGTATTCAAGAAGGTGAATCTGCAAAAGTAGATACACTTTTAGCTATTATTGGTGAAGAAGGCGAAGATATTTCTGGTTATTTAAATGGAAATGCTGAGGTTGAAAAGTCAGACGCTATTCCTGAAGCTAAAGATGAATCTAATGATATTTCTGATGTAGATTTCGATTCTAAACAAGAATTACCAGAAGGTGTTATAGTTGTTACTATGCCGCGTTTAAGTGATACTATGGAGGAAGGAACTGTTGCGACTTGGTTAAAACAAGTTGGTGATGAGGTTGAAGAAGGTGATATTTTAGCAGAAATTGAAACGGATAAAGCTACTATGGAATTTGAATCATTCCAATCAGGTACTTTATTATACGTAGGTTTAAATGAAGGTGACTCTGCAAAAGTAGATTCATTATTAGCCATAATTGGCCCAAAAGGAACAGATGTTTCTAGTGTTGCTAAAGGCTTTAAAGTATCTGGAGGTGAAGCTAAAGCAGAAGCGCCAAAAGTAGAAGCCAAAAAAGAGGCTCCAAAAGCTGAACCTAAAAAAGTAGAAACTAAGAAAGAAGCACCAAAAGCTTCTACTCCTACAACAACTTCGGGTCGTGTATTCGCATCTCCATTAGCTAAGAAGATGGCTGATGAAAAAGGAATTAACTTATCTCAAGTTGCTGGTTCTGGAGAGAATGGTAGAATCGTAAAGCGCGATATTGAAAACTTTACGCCTTCAGCACAGTCTGCTTCAGTTGGTAAATTTGTTCCAACAGGACAAGAAGATTTTGATGAAGTGCCAAATTCTAACATGCGTAAAGCAATTGCTAAGAACTTAGCTAAATCTAAATTTACGGCACCACATTATTATTTAAATGTGGAGTTTGATATGGAGAACGCTATCGCTTTTAGAAAGCAATATAATTCTGTGCCAGACACAAAAATATCTTATAACGATATTGTTGTTAAAGCTTGTGCTTTGGCATTAAAACAACATCCGCAAGTTAACTCTCAGTGGTTTGATGATAGAATGCAATTAAACAACCATGTCCATATTGGTGTTGCAGTTGCTGTACCAGATGGTTTATTAGTGCCAGTTGTTAAGTTTGCCAATGAGCAAAGTTTAACTCAAATTGGAGCTGCTGTTAAAGAATTAGCAGGTAAAGCTAGAAATAAAAAGTTAGGACTAGACGAAATGGAAGGTAGTACTTTTACAATTTCTAACTTAGGAATGTTTGGTATTGATAGTTTTACTTCAATTATCAATCAACCTAATTCAGCTATTCTATCTGTTGGTAACATTGTAGAAAAACCAGTGGTTAAAGAAGGACAGATTGTTGTAGGTAACACTATGCAATTATGTTTAGCTTGTGATCATAGAACAGTAGATGGTGCAACAGGAGCACAATTCCTTCAAACATTAAAAGGATATATTGAAAACCCTATTACTATGTTAGTATCATAAATTATCATTCTGAACGTGTTTCAGAATCTAAATAATATAATCCTGATTTGATAAATTTCGAATCAGGATTTTTTTATCTTTAAACTCAAAATTATCATCTTCAATGAAACAATTACTTTCTTTATTTTTAATTGCATTAGTTTGCTCATGTTCTTGTCATAAAAATTCAATAAATTCTGAGTCTGTTGTTGTTAAACCTAAAATTACTAAAGAAGCTATTAAAGCTAGTATGGACTATTTAGCTTCAGATGAATTACAAGGACGAGCAACCGGAAGCGAAGGCATTGAAAAAGCAGCCGTTTTCATAGAAAATTATTTAAAGACTAATAAGATTAAACCTTATTTTGAAACGTATCGCGATTCATTTAAAGTAAATGATTTAGATGGATATAATATTGTAGGTATGGTTGAAGGCAATGATCCAATACTTAAGAACGAATTTATAATTCTTGGTGGTCATTACGATCATATTGGACTAGGTAAAGTTGTAGAAGGCGATTCAATTGCAAATGGTGCAAATGATGATGCGTCTGGCACAATAGCAGCTATGGAGTTTGGTAAATATTTTGCCCAAACTAAAACGAATAAGCGCAGTATTTTAATTACACTATATGATGCTGAAGAAGTCGGTTTAATAGGTTCTGCACATTTAGCTGCACGTTTAAAAGCGAAAGGTATTAATGCTTATACAATGATTAATTTTGAAATGATTGGTGTTGCAAGAGCAGAAGATCAATCAATGGCTTATATGAGTGGTTTTGAACGTTCTAATTTTGCTGAAACATTGAATAGTTATGCAGGAGAAGAGGTTATAGGTTTTTTCACTAAAGCAAAGGATTTTGGCTTGTTTATGAGGTCTGATAATTACCCTTTCTTTAAAGAACTTAATATTCCTGCGCATGCCATTTCAACTTTCGATTTTACTAATTTCGATTACTATCATCACGTGGATGATGAAGCAGATAAAATGGATTACGAACATATGGTAAGTTTTATAGAAAAAATGATTCCTGCGTTAGAAGGAATGATGAATGCACCAACTAAAGAAGTTATATTAAAAGATGAGTAAAAATATAATTATAACAGGAACAAGTAGAGGTATAGGATTTGAACTTGTTCATCTTTTTGCCAATCAAGGACATAATGTTTTAGCATTATCTCGAAATGCAAAACCAGTAAGTAATCTTCATTTTGATAATATATCATCTTTTGCTTTTGATTTATGTAATGAAGACGATTACCAAAAAGTAACTGATTTTATAAAAGAAGAATGGAAGCATGTTGATATTTTAATAAACAATGCAGGTGCTATAATCAACAAACCATTTGCTGAGACTACGTTTCAAGATTTTACTAAAGTGTACCAAACTAATGTTTTTGGTGTTTCAGAATTAACCAGAACTGTTTTGCCATTTCTTAAAAGCGATGGTCATGTTGTGACTATTAGTTCTATGGGAGGCATTCAAGGTAGTATGAAGTTTCCAGGATTATCAGCATACAGTTCTAGTAAAGGTGCAGTTATTACCTTAGTTGAATTGTTAGCAGAAGAATACAAAGAAACAGGGCCACAATTTAATGTTTTAGCATTAGGAGCTGTACAAACAGAAATGTTAGAAGAAGCATTTCCTGGTTATAAAGCACCAACGACGGCTAAAGAAATGGCAGAGTATATTCAAAATTTTGCCTTAACCGGAAATAAATATTATAATGGTAAAGTGTTACAGGTTTCTAATTCTACACCTTAAATTTCAAATTGAATTTTAAGACTCAAAAAATAGAAATATAACAACTATTTTTGCGGTAATGCAGGCACAGTATTTAGAATTTATTCCAGTTTCAGCAAAGCGATCGGTTTTAGAGCTTTTAGCTAATGATCATTTAACGGTAAAAGTTAAGCGTGAACGTAAAACACGTAATGGTGATTATAGAGCGTTACCCAACGGTAAACACCAGATTACTATAAACTCTAATTTAAATAGCTATCGGTTTTTAATTACGCTAATTCATGAGATTGCCCATTTTGAAGCTTATAATAAATATGGAAGAAGCATTAAGCCGCATGGAAAAGAGTGGAAGCATACGTTTCAGCATTTAATGTTACCATTTATAAGACCCGAAATTTTCCCGAATGAGTTATTGCCATTATTGGCTCGTCATTTTAAAAACCCAAAAGCGTCTAGCGATACAGATACACACCTCGCCTATGCCTTAAAGCAATTCGACGAAAGTAACGATAAGACGTATGTATTTGAATTACCTTTGAATCAGGCTTTTAAACTTTACAATGGTAGAGTATTTAAAAGAGGTAATAAACGAAGAAAACGTTACGAATGTGTTGAAGTTAGCTCAGGAAAATTATATTTGTTTAACCCAAATGCAGAAGTAGAAGTTTTAGATTAAAACATAAATTGATGAATAGCAAAAACAAAAATTATTACGCCATATTAATGGCAGGTGGAGTAGGATCGAGATTTTGGCCAGTAAGCACGCAAGATTTTCCTAAACAGTTTCATGATATGTTGGGAACAGGCGATACACTGATTCAGAAAACATTTAACCGTTTATCAAAATTGATTCCTGAAGAAAATATCTTCATACTAACTAATGAGCGTTATAATGATTTAGTTTTTGAACAATTACCAAATATTACAAAGCGTCAGGTGGTTTTAGAACCAGCAATGCGTAATACTGCACCTTGCATTTTGTATGCGTCATTAAAAATTCAGAAAGAAAACGAAGATGCTGTAATGATTGTAGCACCAAGTGATCATTGGATTGAAGATGAACAAGCTTTTTCTGATAATGTTAAAACAGCATTTGATTATTGCGAATCTAATTCTGCATTAATGACTTTAGGTATAACACCAACATTTCCAAATACAGGATATGGTTATATAGAATATGATAAATCAGCTACAACGGAGATAAAATCCGTCAATCAATTTAGAGAGAAGCCAGACTACGAAACGGCAAAATCTTTTATTGATCAAGGGAATTTTTTATGGAATGCAGGTATATTTATGTGGAGTGCAAAAACAGTAGTTGCTGCCTTTAAGAATAATCAGCCAAAGTTGTATGAATTATTTGAAAAAGGATACGGCGTTTACAACACAGAGTTTGAGGATGATTTTATAAAAGAAAATTATGAAAAGGCAGAAAACATATCTGTAGATTACGCGCTAATGGAAAAGAGCGAGAATGTCTATGTGATTCCTGCTACTTTTGACTGGAATGATCTAGGAACTTGGGGAAGTCTTTACGACAAGTTAGATAAGGACGATAACAATAACGCTATTGTTAATGCTAAAGCTTTAACAGAGGATTCTAGTGGTAATATGATTAGAACTAAAAGCAATAAAGTTGTCGTAGTAGATGGATTAAAAGATTATATCATTGTAGATAAAGACGAAGTTTTACTTATCTTTCCTAAAGCAAAAGAACAAGATATTAAAAAAGTACTTCAAAATGTGAAAGCTAATTTTGGAGAAGAATATGGTTAAAAACTATGAGTGACGAACATAAATTCAACTTTTCTGAAGAGGAAGAGCAACAACAGCAAGTTGATAAGGAGAAGGCTGTTGAAGAAAAAAAAGATGCAGTAAGACAAGATGCAAAAGGCTTGTTTGCTAGTGTAAAAACATTCTTGCAAGAGCTGCTCGATTTTAGAGATGACACAGATAGAGACGCAACAATCGATGCAATTAAAGCTGATATTCCCTTTAAAGGTGCTACAGCTTGGATTTTAATTTGTTCAATTTTTGTGGCTTCTGTGGGTTTAAATGCCAATTCAACAGCAGTTGTAATTGGTGCCATGTTAATTTCTCCATTAATGGGGCCGATTTTAGGTATTGGACTCTCAATCGCGATAAACGATATTGATACCTTAAGGAAATCATTAGTCAACTTAGCGACAATGATTGTGCTGAGTTTGTTAACAGCGTTTCTATTCTTTTGGTTGTTTCCATTGAGTGAAGACACTTCTGAGTTAATGGGTCGTGTTAAGCCTGATATTAGAGATGTACTTATTGCCTTTTTTGGTGGTCTGGCATTGATTATAGCACGTACTAAAAAAGGAACGATTGCGTCGGTTATATTTGGTGTAGCTATTGCCACAGCATTAATGCCACCTTTATGTACTGCAGGTTATGGATTAGCTAAAGGGAATTGGACTTACTTTGGTGGTGCCATGTATTTGTTTACAATAAATACCATATTTATAGCTTTAGCGACATTCTTGGTGTTAAAAATATTGCGCTTTCCAATGCTTAAATACGCGAATTCAGCAAAACGTAAGCGTATTTCTAGAATTGCAATGCTAGTTGCTATTGTTGTTATGATTCCGGCAATCTGGACGTTTTTAAATGTATTACAAGAGAGTAAATACCAAATAGATTTTAAGAGTTTTGTTGATAATGAGATAAAATCAAATCCAAATTTATGGTCTCAGCGTGAAGATTTAGATATAAGTACAAAGAAGTTAAGCCTATATTTTAATGGTGATGTAAGCGATGAGATGGTTTCAGCATTACAAAATGACAAGAACAAGTATGTTAATCTTAAAGAGTTTGAATTGGTTATTAATGCTAATAAAACAAGAAGTGCAGATCGCTTAATGGAATCTTTAGATAGAGCTTATGCTGATTTAGATAGAAAGGATAATGTCATTGATGGACTTCAAAAACAAATAAAAGAACTAGAAACCAACATTTCTAACCTTAACAAGGTGGTAGAATCTAAAAACACAAGTAAGAGTTCAGTGTCATTTAGTTCATTATCACGTGATGCTAAAATTAAATTCAGTGATCTTGAGTATTTTGGTTATGCAAAGATGTTAGAATCAAAAGATTTTATAAATATTGATACTGTTTCAGTAGCCAACGTAAGATGGAAGGTTGAATTAAATGATAGTGTTGTTTTATTTAAAGAGCGCGAATTACAAAAATGGCTTAAGAATGAACTAAAAGTAGATACTGTATTTATAAAGAGGAAATAAACTAAAGATTTTCCTCGAGATACATTTTTCTTACTTTTCTGAATAAATTAGAAGAATAAACGAAGTTGGTAACAGCTTCGTTTTCTGTTCTAAAAATGGTTTCACTAGAGCCTTCCCATTCTAATAAACCGTCCTTAAGGAATACAATTTTCTCACCTATTTCCATAACAGAGTTCATATCATGTGTATTAACGACTGTGGTGATATTAAATTCGTCTGTAATTTCCTGGATTAAATTATCTATTACAATTGCTGTCCTAGGGTCTAAACCAGAGTTGGGTTCGTCACAAAATAAAAATTTTGGTCTGTTAACAATTGCTCTGGCAATGGCAACACGTTTCTGCATACCACCAGAAGCTTCACTCGGCATTTTATTATGTGCATTTTCTAAGTTAACACGTTGTAAAACTTCATTAACTCTATCTTCCATTTCGCTTTTACTTTGTTTTGTAAACATGCGTAAAGGAAACATCACATTTTCTGCAATAGTCATTGAATCAAAAAGCGCGCTACCTTGAAAAACCATTCCCATTTCTGAGCGTAAGTTGGTTTTTTCGTTTCTAGATAATTCACTCCAGTTTTTACCTTCGTAAGAAATTGAACCTTTTTCGTATTCAAATAAACCGAGTAAGCATTTTAAGAATACAGTTTTACCAGAACCACTTTGTCCAATTATTAGATTGGTTTTTCCTTTTTCAAAAGAAGTGGTAATCCCTTTTAAAATATGTGCATCTCCAAACGACTTATGTAAATCTTTAACTTCTATCATAATTAGCCTAGTAATAAACTGGTGAGTAAAAAGTTGACCAAAATAATCATTACACTGGTCCAAACGAATGATGTTGTACTTGCTTTACCAACTTCTAATGCGCCACCTTTCATAAAGTATCCGTAGTACGAAGGGATTGTCGCTAATAAAAATGCAAAGACAAATGTTTTTATAAATGCGTATATAAAATGAAAAGGAATAAAATCTAACTGAACACCTTCTATATAGTCTTCCATGGTGCCATAACCACCATAAACGCAAGCCATAAGTCCACCTAAGATGCCTAAAAACATTGCGATAGAAATTACAAATGGGTATAGGGTTAAGGCTATAAATTTAGGAAACACTAAATAGTTAATAGCGTTTATTCCCATAACCTCCAATGCATCTATTTGCTCAGTAACTCGCATAGTTCCGATACTAGATGTTATAAAAGAACCTACTTTACCTGCCATAATAATTGATATAAAGGTTGGTGCAAATTCTAAAATTATAGATTGTCTTGTGGCAAAACCAACCAAGTATTTTGGCATTATTGGACTCGTCATATTTAGAGAGGTTTGTATCGCAACAACACCTCCAACAAAAAATGAAATAAAAGCGACAATGCCTATAGATCCAATAATAAGGTCATCAATATCTTTTAAGATTAATGGTTTCATCACTGACCATTTTGTGGGTCTGCGAAAAATATCCTTAATCATTATAAAATAAGTACCTATATTTTCAAGGTAAGTAATGGGATTTTTCATTAATGCTAAAGTATAAAAAATGATTAGGAAATGAGCATATTCAGAATTTTTTCACACATAAAAATGATTAATTGGGAACTCTATGTGACTAATAATAATTAGAACTATTATTACATGAAATTAACGTAAATTAAAAATTAAGATAACATAAAAATTGTATTTTTGATATACATTTTAAAGTCAAATACAAATGAAAAATATCTTCTCTTTAATTGCTGTTTTATTCTTGTTTTCCTCATGTGGTTCTCAAAATAATGTTGTTGATGTAAAAGCTGAAACAACTGTTGTTTCAACTTCAATATCAAAAACTGGTGAAAGGCCAAAACTTTTAGTTGGTATTGTTGTCGATCAAATGCGCTATGATTATTTAACACGTTTTGATGCTAAGTTTGGTGAGGGCGGTTTTAAAAGAATGATTGGTGAAGGTTTTAATTGTAAAAACAATCACTTTAATTATGTACCAACGTATACAGGTCCTGGTCATGCTTCTGTTTATACTGGGACAACGCCAAAATATCATGGAATTATTGGAAACAATTTTTATGATAAGGAAAATAAAGAAATGGTGTATTGTGCACAAGACGATAATGTAAAACCTGTAGGTACAGAGGACAAAGCTGGGTTAATGTCACCAAACAGAATGCAAACGACTACGTTTGGAGATGAGAATAGATTATTTACGCAAATGCGCGGAAAAACAATAGGCGTTTCATTAAAAGATAGAGGTGCAATTTTACCAGCAGGTCATACCGCAAATGCTGCTTATTGGTTTCACGGAAAAGATGAAGGGTCTTGGATTACAAGTACGTTTTATGTAAATACATTGCCACAATGGGTAACAGAATTTAATTCGTCTACAAGTGCTGAATCTTACTTAAAAGAATGGAATACTTTATATGATATTTCAACGTACACTGAAAGTGGTTCTGATGAAAATAATTTTGAAGGCGGTTTTAAGGGCAAAGAAAAAGCAACTTTTCCTTATGATTTAAAAGTGTTAAGTAAAGATAACAGAGGATTTGATATTTTAAAAGCAACACCTTACGGAAATAGTTTAACTACAGATTTTGCAATGGCTGCCATTAAAGGTGAAAATTTAGGTGCTGATAACATAACCGATGTTTTGGCAGTTAGTTTTTCTGCTACGGATTATGTGGGTCATAATTTTGGCGTTAATTCTAAGGAAATAGAAGATACGTACATTCGTTTAGATAAGGATTTAGAACGCCTTTTTAATTATTTGGATGCTACCGTAGGTAAAGGAGAATATACTGTGTTTTTAACAGCCGATCATGGAGCAGTAGATGTTCCTGCTTATTTGCAATCTGTTAATGTGCCAGCTGGTTATGTAGATAATAAAGATAGAAAGGAAAAATTTAATACTTTTTTAATTGAAACTTATGGCACTAAAGACATTGTAGAGAACATAAGTAACCATCAAATATTTTTAGATAGAGCAAAAGTAAAAACATTAGGTTTAAATCTTATCGATGTTCAGAATGCGATAGCAATGGAACAATTAACCTACAAGAATGTTTCTAAAGTGTATACAGCAAATGCAATGAGTAGTACAAGTTTTTCAACAGGAGTAGAGGAGTTGCTGCAAAATGGTTTTAACCAAAAACGTTCTGGTGACGTTATTTTAGTGAATGACACAGCATTTATTTCATATGGTAGAACAGGTTCTACACATGGAAGCGGTTTAAACTATGATACACATGTGCCATTATTATTCTTTGGTAAAGGCATTAAGCATGGTGAAACGTTTAACAAAACAATCATTCCAGATATTGCACCAACAATGTCTGCCTTGTTAGGTATTAGTTTTCCTAATGGAGCGACTGGTCAGCCTTTGGGATTTTTAATTGATTAATTTTGTGATTTGAAAAGAAAACCAATATTCACCATAATAGCTATCATCATAGCTATAGCTATTTACAGTTACGACTACTATCTTAATGAAGAACAAAAAGCAGAAGTTGTAAATGAAGGGCAAACGGTTAAAAGTGATACTAACGAATATTATTTGCCAACAAGTACAACCAATCAAATAGTTCATCATCAAAATTATTCCTTGTCTTATAGCGAGCCGCATGAACAAGCAGAATGGGTTGCTTATGAGTTAAAAGCATCGCATATAAGTTCTACAAATCACAAAAGACCTTATTTTGAAATTGACGAAGCTGTAAAAACAGGAGCTGCACATTGGAGAAATTATAAGAAATCTGGTTACGATAAAGGACATTTATGTCCTGCTGGTGACCGAAGGTTTACAAAAACCGCACACGATGAAACTTTTCTAACAAGTAATATTAGTCCACAAGAGCATAAGTTTAATGCGGGTGTTTGGAATAGGTTGGAGCAGAAAGTGAGGTATTGGGCAAAAAAGAATGACGGTATTTTTGTTGTGACAGGTGGCGTTTTATCTGGTAATATGAAAACTATTGGAACTGAAGATGTTTCTGTTCCTAATCAATTTTACAAAGTTATTTTAGATAATACTAATGGTAGAATTAAGGTTTTAGCATTTTTAATGGATCATGAGGATTCAAACTTACCGTTGTATAAATTTGTGGTATCAGTAGATGAGGTTGAAGCATTAACTGGTATTGATTTCTTTCCAGAATTAGAAGATAGACTTGAGGATAAAATTGAAGCTTCCAGTAGCTATAAAAGCTGGAGTTTTTAATAGCTTTTTTGTCATTTCGAACGAAGAGAGAAATCACATTACAAATTTAGGATGATGAGATTCCTCTTCGTTCCTCATTCGGAATGACATTCTTAGAGTATTTGTTTTAAGAGGATGAGATTCGTCGTTGTTTTGCTCTGTAGGAATGACAACTGTTTCAAAAAAAAAATCGTTTTTTGATTAAAAATATGAACGTCCAATCATGGTTGTTTGTTTTAGAACTTGTTCTTTATTCCTTTCCAACGTAAATCTCTTATAAATTTCCCTTCAGCTTCAGATACTAAGAATTCTACGTTATTGGATTTAGCTTTAAAATACCCAGACATATAATCTCTAAACATCTGAATACTTCTTTTTTTGTAAGCTAATTTTAAAGCTGAAATTAGCGTTATCCAAAAACCATAGCGCATTTTGTACATCGCTTCACCTTGCAGGTATTTGGAGGCTTTGTTGTATGATTGTCCGGTTGGTTTGAGATGTTTTACATGAAGCGATTCATCGGTTAAAATTTCCCATCCGTTATATTTCGCAAGTAATTCATCAACGGTGTCCCAACCCATAGACGGTTTTAATTGTCCTATTTGCTTAAAGCATTCTTTTCTATACGTTTTTAGCGCACCTCTAATATGGTCTTTGTTGGTTAGGTTTTCTAGAATCCATGCGTTGTCTTTTTCGATATAGCAAAATCCTGAAGCCATACCTAATTTAGGATTAGACTCAAAATGATTCGAAATTTTTTCAAGATAATTAACTGGGAAAATAAGGTCAGCATCAAATTTGCACATAATATCATAGTCTTCATTTAGAGAAGCTAAGCCTTTATTAAATGCTTGAATAATTTTAGAACCAGGTAAATGTTTGTTTGAAGAGGTTGAATTTATAACTGAAATCCATTCATGTTTTGAAGCGTAATTTTCAGCTATGTTTTGCGTATTATCTGTAGAATTATCGTTGACAATTACAACGGCTTTCGGAAGCAAAGTTTGAAGTACCAACGACTCTAAAGTTTTACCAATATAATCTTCTTCGTTGTGTGCAGGAATAATGATGTAAAAATTCAAAATTGAAAGCTGTTTTTTCAAAGTTAAACACTTTCTGCATAAACAATATAGTATCTGGGTGTAAAACGTCTTAAAATTGGTCTTAAGCCGAGTTTATTTACAGGATTGGTCCATTTATATCTATCCTTAATAATCCAGCCTGTTTTCTCTAAAAGCCAATCGAGTTGCCAATCTTCAAATTCATGGTAATGTCTGTCTCGCATATCCGTTTTACTCCTATAAGCAGAAGCAAACCATAATTTTAAAGGCACACTAATAACTAATTTATCTGCTTTTATAGATTTTAAAACTTCGTAAGGTGATAAAAGATGTTCAAAGATTTCTAAAGCAGTAACTACATCAACTTTAGAATTTTCAATAGCAGAAGTATCTTCATCCAAATCTTCACCAGTAGTATTTTCTACAGAGTAACCTTCAGAAATCATAATTTCCGAAAAAGGATTTTTTACACCTAAATCTAATATAGATTCTGTGGTATTAATGTGTTTCTGTAAAAACTGAAGTGTGAGTTTAAATCGTTTATTTGGATATGTTTTTTCGTACATGTATCTATCGCAGTTTCAATTGTTGTTTTTAAATTAAACCTGATACATAATTGCATTAATATTCATTCCAGCACCAACGCTAGCAAACATAATAACGTCACCTTTGTTTATTTCTTGACCTTCTAATTGACCTTTTAATATCATGTCATATAAAGTCGGAACTGTTGCAACACTTGAGTTACCCAATAAATTAATAGACATTGGCATAATACCTTCTGGCATTTTCATTTTGTGCAATTTGTAAAATCTCGAAACAATAGCTTCATCCATCTTTTCATTTGCTTGGTGAATTAAAATCTTTTTAACGTCATTAATAGATTTTCCACTTTTATCTAAACATGCTTTTAATGCTTTTGGGACATTAGAAAGTGCGAATTCATAAATCTTACGACCATACATTTTTATGTAACGTCGTTGATCTGATATCTCTGGGTTATTTGTTTCTCCGAAAAAGATATAATGTGCTTCGTCTAAAGCATAAGTTGCAGATTCGTGGGCTAAAATGCCACCTTCTTCATTGTTCTCTTCTATAATTACTGCTCCAGCACCATCACTATAAATCATAGAGTCTCTGTCGTGTGGGTCAATAACTCTAGATAACGTTTCAGAGCCAATAACTAGACAGCGCTTTGCAATACCAGAGGCAATAAATGCTTTGGCTTGTATTACGCCTTCAATCCAGCCAGGACATCCAAAAAGTAAATCGTAACCAACACATTTTGGATTTTCAATTTTAAGTAAATGTTTTACACGAGAAGCAATACTCGGAACCGTATCACTTTGTTGCCTATTGTTTTTTAAGTCACCATAGTTGTGTGCAACGATAATATAATCTATAGATTCTTTATCAATTTTAGCATCTTCTATAGCTTTTTTAGCGGCAAAAGAAGCAATGTCAGAATTGACTAATTCTTTCTTAACATAGCGACGTTCTTGTATGCCTGTAATAGCTTTAAATTTTTCTACAATAACTTCGTTTGGATTGTTAATCGCTGATCCATCGGCATTTAAGAATTGATGATTATAGAAATCTTCGTTCTTTTCTATCTTGCTTGGGATATAACTTCCTGTTCCTGTAATCTTAATCGCCATTTTTATCTCATTTCAGTTCTACGAAGTTAATTAATATTAAAGTGATTTCTGTTATTTGCAGATTTAATGCTTTAATTTTTAAGAATATCGTAATTATTGCTATTTATATTTTGAAATGCACAAAAAGAAGTGTGTTTTTATGCATTTCAAAATACTGTTATTAGGCATCCATGTAATCTTCTATTGGCGCGCAACTGCAAATAAGGTTTCTATCTCCATAAGCGTCATCAACGCGTCTTACACTTGGCCAAAATTTATTATCTCTAACAAAGTCTAAAGGAAATGCTGAAGCTTCTCTACTGTAAGGTAGCAACCACTCATCAGATGTTAGCATATCTAAGGTGTGAGGCGCATTTTTTAGCATGTTATTAGGTTCGTCTTTTGTTGCAGCATCGATTTCTTGTCTAATAGAAATCATTGCATCACAAAAGCGGTCCATTTCTGCTTTACTTTCGCTTTCAGTTGGTTCAATCATCATTGTGCCTGCAACAGGGAAAGATACTGTTGGTGCATGGAAGCCATAATCCATTAAACGTTTTGCAATGTCTGTAACTTCAATACCATTGGCTTTAAAATCACGACAATCTATAATCATCTCATGTGCTGCTCTACCGTTTTCTCCAGAATATAAAGTTGGGTAAGATCCTTCTAAACGTTCTTTAATATAATTAGCATTTAGTATGGCTACTTCAGTTGCTTTTTTAAGACCTCTATATCCTAACATTTTAATATAACCATAAGAAATAAGGCATACTAAAGAAGACCCGAAAGGAGCTCCTGAAATTGCCGAAATTGCTTGATGGCCTCCTGTTTTTATAATAGGATTTCCAGGTAAGAAAGGAACTAATTGTTCTGCAACACAAATTGGACCAACACCAGGTCCACCGCCTCCATGAGGAATAGCAAATGTTTTGTGTAAGTTGAGGTGACAAACATCTGCACCAATATTCCCAGGATTTGTTAATCCTACTTGTGCATTCATGTTGGCACCATCCATATAAACTTGTCCACCATTATCATGAATGATTTGTGTGATTTCTTTAATCGCAGATTCGTAAACACCATGCGTAGAAGGATAAGTCACCATTAAAGCCGAAAGATTGTCTTTATATAACTCTGCTTTTTCTCTTAAATCTTCAACATCAATATTTCCGTTTTCTGAAGCTTTTGTTACAACCACTTTCATACCTGCCATAACAGCACTTGCCGGATTTGTTCCGTGTGCAGATGATGGAATTAAACAAATATTTCTATGGTGATCTCCACGAGATTCGTGATAAGCTTTTATAACCATTAAACCAGCAAACTCACCTTGAGCACCAGAATTTGGTTGAAGCGAAGTCGCTGCAAAACCTGTGATTTCAGAAAGTTGATTTTCTAATTCATTTAGCATTAATTTATAACCAATAGGTTGATCTGCTGGTACAAAAGGATGCATATTTCCCCAACTGCTCCAACTTAAGGGCAACATTTCTGAGGCTGCGTTTAATTTCATGGTACAAGAACCAAGCGAAATCATAGAATGGTTTAAAGCTAAATCTTTACGTTCTAAACGTTTTACATAACGCATTAATTCCGTTTCAGAATGATAAGTATTAAAAGCATCAACAGTTAAAAAATCTGATTGACGTTTTAAGTGATCAGGAATAGTTTTAAGGTTAGATAGCGTTTCTATTTTATCTGTTGTATTTCCGGTTACAGTTTCAAAAATTGAAATAATTTCATTTAAATCTGAAATGTTAGTCGTTTCATTTAATGAAATCGTTACTGTATTGGTATCTGGATAATGAAAATTGACTTCACATTTTTCAGCTTCATATTTTACTTTAACAGCATCTGCTTTAATCTGAAGTGTGTCAAAATAATGAGTATTTACTTGTTCTACACCTAAATCTGCTAATGCGTTAGCTAGAGTAGAGGTGGAGTTTTTTACTTTATCTGCAATAAAAGTTAGGCCTTTTGGTCCATGATAAACAGCGTACATTCCTGCCATTACAGCTAAGAGTACTTGTGCTGTACAAATGTTAGATGTTGCTTTATCTCTTTTAATATGCTGTTCGCGTGTTTGTAATGCCATACGCAAAGCTCTGTTGCCATTAGTGTCTTTGGTAACACCAATAATTCTTCCAGGAACATCACGTTTATAAGCTTCTTTAGTCGCAAAAAAAGCAGCATGTGGTCCTCCATAACCCATTGGTATTCCGAAACGTTGTGTAGTCCCAACAACAACATCAGCACCAAATTTTCCTGGCGCCTCAAGTTTTACTAAACTTAAAATATCAGCAGCAACAGCCACTTTTATATTTTCAGCATTTGCTTTTTCAATGAAAGACTTAATATCTGTAATCTGACCGTTTTTACCTGGATATTGTAATAAGGCTCCAAAATATTCATCAGACAAATTGTATTCTGCTTCGTTACCAATTACCAATTCAATACCAATAGGATTTGCTCTTGTTTCTAATAATGCAATAGTTTGTGGTAAAACTAAATCTGAAACAAAGAATTTATTAATGTTAGCCTTCTTTTGGCTGCGTTCTCTCACAGCAAATAATAATGACATCGCTTCTGCGGCTGCAGTACTTTCATCTAAAAGTGATGCATTAGCAATTTCCATACCTGTTAAATCAATAATCATGGTTTGAAAATTCAACAAGGCTTCTAGTCTTCCTTGAGCAATCTCTGCTTGGTAAGGTGTATATGCAGTGTACCAGCCTGGATTTTCTAATATATTTCGCTGAATCACAGCTGGTAAATTAGTAGGATGGTAACCTAAACCAATGTAAGATTTATATACTTTGTTGAGTTGAGATAATTTGTAGATATGGCTTAAATATTCTTGTTCGCTCATCGCGACATCAAGATTTAGGTCATTTTCTAAGCGAATATTTTTAGGAATAGTTTCTGAAACTAGTTGTTCAATACTGTCAACACCAATAGTGTCTAACATGGCTTTTTGTTCGTTAGAATTTGGTCCAATATGTCTGAGTGCAAAAGAAGTTGTATCCATTATAAAATAAATAATTTATTGTGTTTTGCAAAAGTAAAGATTTAAGCGCATTTTTAGGAAATGGTAAGTTAAAGTTTTTAACCGAAAACGTAGTTTATTAACACAATCCGTACTTTTGTTTATGCAAATTTTAAAACGCATTTTTAATTTCTATCTTAATAGTAGTATACATGTTGCTTTTGCAGCTGCTGCTTTAACTTGGGTTACGTTTATTGAACTCGATTTCACCTATAATAGAAACCTGTTAGCTTTTGTGTTTTTCGGAACAATTACAGGTTATAATTTTGTGAAATATTTTGGGTTAGCGAAGTTTCACCATCGTAGTTTGGCTGTTTGGCTAAAAGTGATTCAGGTGTTTTCGTTATTAGCTTTTTTAGCAATGTGCTACTTTGCTTTTTATCTCGAAGTAGAAACACTTATTCTTATTGGAGTTTTGGGAGTCGTGACTTTTTTTTATGCAATTCCTGTTATGATTCCGAAGAAATATTTATTTGATGACCATAAAAATCTGCGTCAAATAGGAGGATTAAAAGTATATGTAATCGCTTTAGTCTGGACGTTTACCTCTGTTTTTTTACCTATAATAAACAATGATGTAACGCTCAATGCAGACGTTGTTATTTTGGCTATTCAAAGGTTCTACTTTGTATTGGTATTAATGTTCCCTTTTGAGATTAGAGATCTAATTTATGATAGCTTGAAGTTAGCAACGATACCTCAAAAAATTGGTGTAAAAAAAACCAAAGTTATAGGTGTACTGCTTTTAATACTTTTTGTACTGCTAGATTATTTTAAGGATGTAGTGAATGAAAAAATACTATTGTCCACAATGATAATTGCGCTAATTACTCTTGTCTTATTATTGTTTTCTAATAAGAATCAATCGAAATATTATAGTGCGTTTTGGGTAGAGAGTTTGCCCATTATGTGGTTAGTTGTTTTGCTGCTGCTTAGTTAATTCTGCTTTAAATTGATTTTCAATTTTCTTGCGCTCTTCAGCTTTTAAGCATTTCACTTCAGCCTTTTCTATGCTTTCTGTGAGTTTACTATTTTTTGAAGAATAACTCTGAGTTACACGGCAATATGCCAAACGTATAGTTAGTTTAACTCGTTCCCAAGAAGAAGCTTCTCCATATTGTGCTTTATCACAAATATGTTTTGCTTCATCACAGTTAATAAATAAAAAACTTTGTTTCATTTGTATTCAAACCTTTCAAAAGGAAAGGACTTTTTAATATTTAAAACCAATTTTCTTCCATGCAATCTGCAAGTGAAGTTCTAGCTCTATGGATAATTACCCAAAGGTTAGACGCAGTAATTTCTAATTCATTACAAATAGTTTCAGTATCGTAGCCTAAAATGGTTTTCATCTTAAAAACATCAGCTTGTTTTTCTGGCAATTTGTCTATGCAGTCGTGGATAGCATCACCTAATTCTGAATTCTCCAAAGTGTCTTCAGCCGTTTTATCAAAAGGGTCCGCTACACGTTCTTCTAACCAATCGCCTTCAGCTTCTTCATTATTGAGATAACCCATTCTAACTTCAGCTTTTCCTTTATTAGAATTTATTTTTCGATAATGATCAATAATTTTTCGCTTTAAAATTGAAATAAGCCATGTGCGCTCACTTGCTTCTCCTTTAAAATTTGCCATGGATTTTAGTCCAGCTAAAAAGGTTTCAGAGATTAAATCTTGAGCGATATCTCTATCATTTACACGAGTAATCGTATAATTGAAGAGATAATCTGAGTATGATTTTACCCAATTATTTGGGTCTATTTGGTGATTAGGCATTGTTCATTTGCATTGCTTTGTCAAAAATAGGTTAAAAAAACGAGAAATTAATTTCGTTTTAGTAGTTCATTTACAGCATCTTCTATTGTTAGATATTTGAATGTAAATCCTTTTTCTGTTAATTTTTCTGGAATTACATTTCTACTTTTTAAGACCAATTCTGTTTCTGTTCTTATAAACCAAGCTCCAATTTTTAATAACCATTTTGGGTGTGAAATTCCAAATGGCACTTTTAATTCTTTGCGTATATAGTTCATTAAAACCGAATTTGTGGTTGGTTTTGGTGACACAATATTATATGTGCCTTTAAGTTGTTTTTCAATTAAAAAATTAATTGCTCTAGCAAAATCAGTTTCATGAATCCAACTTACTTTTTGTTTACCATGCCATTGCTTGCCTCCTAAACCAAATTGTGTAAGTCGTTTTAAAGGAATTAGTGCACCTCCATTTTTCCCTAATACAATTGATGTTCTTAATATTACTTTTCTTGTGCTTGGTGTTGCAATACTATTAAATGCTGCTTCCCAAGATTTTGCAATGTTCATGGAAAAATCATTACCAATATCTCCATTTTCTTCAGTCATTTGTTTGTGATAAGAGTCTTCATAAATTGTAGATGTAGACATGTTGAGCCAAGCTTTTGGTGGATTTTCGCATTGGTTTATAGCCTTACCTAATATGTTGGTAGAATCTATACGAGAATCGTGAATAAGTTTTTTATTCGCTTCTGTATATCTACAATCTACTGATTTGCCTGTAAGATTTATTAGTGTGTTTGCGCCTTCAAGTGTTTTGGTCCATTGGTATAAGTCTTTAGCATTCCAATAAACGTGGTTTGGTTTTGTGGTTTTTCGAGTTAAGATTTTTACATCGTAACCTTTCTTAGAAAAGTATGATTCTAATACCTGTCCTAAAAATCCGGTGCCACCAGCTATGATGATAGTTTTCATGATTAAGAAATTTTGGTTGTTGTAAATACTTGCTTAGATTTTCTTCTTCCTCTAAAAAATAGATATAGGTTTAAGAATAACATAACGCCTAAGTAGATGGTAAAACCTCCAATCTTTTTGCTCAATATTTCCATTAAGGTTTGGTAACTGATTGTAGAATATGCGCTCGTGTAGATTTTCATTATAAATAAGGCGAATCCTATATTTATGAGATAGAATCCTATTTCGAATAATTTATTGGTTGCTAACGCAATTTCTTCTTTGCCCTTAAAGATATCTATCATAAATAATCGTCCATTTTTAAATAACATTTTCGAAATGTAAATAGTTAAGATGATTACTATTGGTAAGTATATAATGTAGCCGATAATGATTTTAGAATTTTCCATAATGTGTTAATTTAATAGTTTTTGTTTGTTAATATATTTTAGAATAAAAATGTTGTTATAGTGCATCAATGCTAATACAATGATTATTCTTCCCAATGTTTTGCTTAAAGAATTGATAATATCTGTTACACTTTCTAAGTGTTCCCAATAAGCAATGGTTAAAATGGCATAACCTATGTTTAGTAAGTAATAGCCTATTAGTAATAGTTTGTTTATGCTAGTCACTAAAGGTTTATTTTGGTTGAATAAATTTAATAGAAACACTGCACCATTTTTATAAAATAGCCAACCGACTTTTAACATAATAAAACTTATTATGGGTACATAAATGAGATATGTAATGGTGTTATAATTCATCTTATATAAATAATATTAGAATTAAAACAAGTAGGCGATAGACTATCCAAGTCGCTGATAAATGTTTTGGTAACTCTAATAGTTTAATACGTCTTATATGTTCAAATAACATTATCGTTGTTGTGAGTCCAAACCAAAAGAGCAGTGCTAGTTCTGGTATTTGAATTATTGAGGTTAGAACCAAAACAGGTATTAATATTAAGCTTCCCATTAACGAAACCGTCATAAGATTACCATAGTAGTTGAGCTGTTTTTTAAATTTTAATTTTGAAATAAATAAGCCTTGAAATCCAATCTGTCCTAAAGCCATTAAACATTCTCTTAAGAAGGTTGATTCAGGAATAACATTTAATAATTTACCAAATTTGAATAATACAATACTGGTGACTAGTGATGCAAATAGAATATAAATGTATCTGTATTTGTAGTTGAAATCTGGTACGCATTGTAGTGTTTGCGTTTGGTCTTCTTTACTCGGAATTATGACTTTTCTATTATAAGATATAAAAGAATACAATTTTTTTAATCCGAATTTAATAGGTTTTAAATTTCCTATTTTTTCTACCCATGGCATTGAATTACCGATGACTTTTAGTAAACTATCAATACCATAAATAACGGTTTTGTTTTTATTATCAAAAAGTGCAATTTCATTTGAAGCTCTTTTTAGGTCTATAAAGTTTTGCTCTTCGTTGGTTAAATCACAATAGGCTTTTCTACCATTATCATCTAACATTTTGGCTTTTATGAAACCACTTGTATAGACGTTACATAATGGACAATCTTTGTCGTACAGTAAAGTTTGGTTTTGTAGTGTTTTCATAAGTTAGAGTATTTATATATTAAAAATGTAACAATCACAAAATAGAAGCCAATTGTCATGGGTATGATATACAAAATTGATGACGAGAAATTATTCAAACTGTCACTAGTTATAAATAACATAAATGCAATAGAATATGCTAATACAAAGTACCAATATATCTGTAGTGCCTTATATCCAAGGTTATTTGCTTTTTTTATGTCGGTTGATATGAGTATTGCAATTATAATTTGAAATATACCGAGTCCAATTTGCCCTATTGAGCCTAGAATTGTAGTGTAGATATACAATGCAAGTATTATTGAATAGATTATTGTATTCATATAAAATAATTTTTTCATAGTTTCTTTATGTTTTAAACTTTCAGAAAAAATTGAAAGTTTGTTTTAAAAAAATAGATTAACTATTTCATCAGTTTTAAAACTGACTTAGTTAACCAATTTTGTTTTTGATTCACCATTTTATTCATTAATGTATCTAAATCTTGAGTTAGTTGGTTTAGAGCTTTGGTTTGTTTAATCAATTCCTTTGTTTTTTCGGTGCCATCATCTTTAATAGAAGAGACGTCTTCTAAAACTTTTATAACAGGTCTTATTTCTCTTCTACTTCGTTCTTTTGCAACTATTCGTGCTAATTCTTGTACGTCTTTTTCAGTGGTAAAGAATTCTTTTCGTTCACCAGACACCAGAACTTTAGTTACAATTCCCCAATCCATAAGCTGTCTTAAATTCATGCTTGTATTACCACGAGAAATTTTAAGTTCTTCCATGATGTCTTCCATAGACAATGGTTTGGTTGAAATAAAAAGCAATGCTTGTATTTGTGCCATGGCTTTGTTTATGCCCCAAAGTGAACCTAAACTTCCCCAAGTACTAATAAATTTTTCTTTTGCTTCTTTGTAATCCATATTGCAAATATATAATAATTTTTAAACTTTCAGTAATTACTGAAAGTTTATTTATAAAAAAAGAGAGCTTGATATAGGCTCTCTTTGATTTTTTTTATTTCAACAATCCTGCACGTCTTAATAAAGCTTCAGGTTTAGGTTCTTGTCCTCTAAACTTCTTATATAATGTCATTGGGTTTTCTGTTCCGCCTTGTGATAGTACAAAGGTTTTGAATTTATGAGCGATTTCTTTATTGAAAATTCCTTCTTCTTTAAAGTATTCAAAAGCATCTGCATCTAAAACTTCGGCCCATTTGTAACTGTAATAACCAGAAGAATAACCACCTTGAAAAATATGAGAGAATGATGTACTCATACAATTCTCAGCTACATCAGGATATAAATTGGTATCTCCAAAGGCCTCAACTTCATGTTTTTTTACATCTTTTATTTCTGAAGGGTCAATACCATGCCAAGACATATCTAGTAGTCCAAAACTAATTTGACGCAAGGTTTGCATACCTTCATGGAACGTAGATGATGCTTTTATTTTGTCTATTAATTCCATCGGAATCACTTCGCCTGTTTCGTAATGCATAGCAAATAACTCTAAAGCTTCTTTTTCGTAACACCAGTTTTCTAACATCTGACTTGGTAATTCTACAAAATCCCAAAATACACTTGTGCCAGATAAACTAGGATAAGTTGTGTTGGCTAACATACCGTGAAGTGCATGACCAAACTCGTGAAACAACGTAGTAACTTCGTTAAAAGTTAATAATGAAGGTTTGCTTTTTGTAGGTTTAGTGAAATTACAAACATTAGAAATGTGTGGTCTTTCGTTTACGCCATTCTTAATCATTTGAGGTTTGTAAGACGTCATCCAAGCACCATTTCTTTTACCTGATCTAGGAAAAAAATCAGCATAGAATATAGATACTAATTCACCTTCATTGTCAGTGACTTTGTATGTTAAAACGTCTTCGTGGTATTTATCTATGGTATTAATTTCTTCAAATTGTAATCCGAATAATTTATTGGCAACCACAAAGGCACCATCAATAACGTTTTCTAATTTAAAATACGGTTTCAACTGTTCATCATCTAAGTCAAATAATTTTTGTTTCAACTTTTCTGAATAATATCCCGAATCCCATTTTTGCAATTGGTCTATGCCATCTAAATCTTTTGCGAAATCTTGAAGTTTTTTAAATTCGGTTTTGGCTGCTGGTTTTGCTTTTTCTAGTAATTCGTTTAAAAAGGAAGTTACTTTTTCTGGCGTTTGTGCCATACGTTCTTCTAAAACAAAGTGTGCATGAGATTTATAACCTAATAATTGTGCTCTGTCAAAACGTAATTTCGCAATCTTAAGAACAATATCTTGGTTATCTAAATCATCATTCTGAAATCCTTTTCTTCCGAAGGCTTTAGACAACTGCTCACGTAATTCTCTATTATCTGCATACGTCATAAACGGAATATAACTTGGGTAATCTAATGTAATTAACCAACCGTCTTTGTCTTTGCTTTCTGCTAATTGCTTTGCTGCTTCTTTTGCGCCATCTGGTAAACCAGCAAGATCATCTTCGTTGGTGAGTAACATTTCAAAATTATTGGTCTCAGCTAATATATGCTCGCCAAACTTTAATTTCAACTGACTTAGTTCTTTGTCAATGGCTCTTAGTTTTTCTTTTTTGTCTTCTGTTAAATTGGCACCATTTCTAGAAAAACCTTTGTATTTTTTATCGAGAAGGGTTGCTTGCTCTGTTGTTAAGTCTAAAGTGGATTTTAAATCATAAACTGCTTTTACACGTTTAAATAAATCTTCGTTTAACGTAATGTCATTACTAAACTCTGAAAGCAATGGTGAAACTTCTTGTGCTATTTTTTGAATGTCGTCATTGGTTTCAGCAGAATTCAAATTAAAGAATATACTAGATAAACGGTCTAATTCTTCACCAGAATAATCTAATGCCTCTATAGTGTTTGCAAAGTTTGGCAATTCACTATTATTTACGATAGCATCAATTTCTAATTTTGCTTTTTCAATTCCGATTTTAAAACTAGGAAGATAATCTTCTGTTTTTATTTTTGAAAAAGGTGCTGTGTTGTACGGTGTGTTGAATGGCTTATTTAGAATGCTCATTTTTTTCTGTTTTTCGTAACGTTTTAATTGTAATCGTAATATCTGAAATTAAATAAGAGAATGCTGCGAGAAAGATTAGTGGTGCTACAAATGTTATTTTTATATGGTCTATAGCTAACGGTTTGTCAATTACGGCAGATAATAACCAAAATGACACGCATATTAATCCAATACAAAGTGGATATGTGAACAGTTTTAATACTAATTCTTTTAGCATTTAATTGGTGTTATTGTAAATCCTTAGCAGATTCATAGACCTTAGCTTTTAAACCTTCTTTATAGTCAATAATTTTTTCTAAAACATTTTGGTCAGAACTGCCTATAATTTGTGCAGCTAAAATTCCAGCATTTTTTGCACCATTTAAAGCAACTGTTGCAACAGGTACTCCTCCTGGCATTTGTAAAATAGATAAAACAGAATCCCAACCATCTATAGAATTACTGCTTTTTACTGGGACTCCAATAATAGGCAAAGGCGATAGAGATGCTACCATACCTGGCAAATGCGCAGCGCCTCCTGCACCAGCAATAATTACTTTTAGGCCTCGTTTATGTGCGTTTTTACTGTAATCGAATAATTTCTCAGGAGTTCTGTGTGCAGAAACGATATCTACTTCAATGTCAATATCAAATTCTTTTAAAATATCTATAGCATCTTGCATTACTGGCAAATCGCTTTTGCTTCCCATTATAATTCCTACTTTACTCATTTTTATTCGCTAATTACTTCAATTGTTTGTTTTACTTTTTCGGCAATCTCACGTGCTATGGTTAAGTCTTTATTAACTATAGTTACGTGTCCCATTTTACGGAAAGGTCTTGTTTGTTTTTTTCCGTAGATATGAGGTGTTACACCATCCATGGCTAAGATATTTTCAATGTTTTTGTAAACAACATTACCTGTATGTCCTTCTGCACCAACGAGATTTACCATAACGCCAGCAACCTTACTTTCAGTATTGCCAAGTGGAAGTCCAAATATGCATCTTATTTGTTGTTCAAATTGAGATGTATAACTTCCTTCAATACTATAATGACCAGAATTATGTGGTCTTGGTGCCACTTCATTTACTAAAATTTCATCTTCTCTAGTTTGAAACATTTCGACAGCCAACAAGCCAACATGTTTAAAAGCGGCTGCAGTTTTTAATGCAACTTCTTCTGCTTTTTTTGCAATAGCATCTGGTATTCTAGCCGGACAAATAACATACTCAACTTGGTTAGCTTCTGGATGAAACTCCATTTCTACCACAGGATATGTTTTTAAATCTCCTTTTTCATTTCTGGCAACAATAACTGCTAATTCATTTTTAAAAGGAATTAACTTTTCTGCAATGCACTCTACATTTGGTAAATTAACTAAATCTCTTTCGCTTCTCACTACTTTTACGCCTGTGCCGTCATAACCAAATCTTGCACTCTTCCATACAAAAGGATAGTTTAAGCCTCCATTGTCAACAGCCTCATCAATTTCTGAAGTGTAAGCAAATCTCGAAAACTCTGCTGTAGGAATATCATGGTCGCGATAAAATAATTTTTGAGTGCCTTTATTCTGAATAGTTCTTAAGGTTTTAGACGAAGGGTAAACTTTAACGCCTTCTTTTTCAAGTGTTTCTAAAGCATCAACATTAACGTTTTCAATTTCAAAAGTTAACACATCAACTTTTTTTCCGAATGCAACAACCGTATCATAATCTAATAAATCACCGACGGTAAATTCGTCGCAAGCTAAGCGAGCAGGTGCTTCGGCACTTGGGTCTATAACACAAGTATAAATATCAAATTTACGTGTGTCGTACAGCATCATTTTGCCAAGTTGTCCACCTCCTAATATGCCAAGTTTAAAGTTTGAAGAAAAATAGTTCATCAGTTTTTGTTCTTTCCATTAAAATGGAAAATTTTATTTAGGGTTAAATTTTCTGATTTTCAATAACAAAAATAAGCTAAAAATGAGACATACTTCTAAATTCCTAAATCAAAAATCCCTTAAACAGCAATCAAATATGTATCTTTGCAATTCTAAAATATTTTCGTTTTGATAAAGCTTCACGATTTATACTTCAAACCCTTCATATCTGAACAAGAAATAAACACTGCTGTCCAAAAAATGGTAGATGGTATTGCTGACGATTTGGGTGATGAAGTACCAGTTTTTATAGGTATTTTGAATGGCTCGTTTATGTTAGTGAGTGATTTTGTGAAAAAATATCCAAAACCTTGCGAAGTAACTTTTATAAAGTTAGCCTCTTATGAAGGTGTAAAATCCACAGAAGATATTCAGCGTTTAATTGGATTGACTCAGGATTTAACAGGACGAACAGTTGTTATTTTAGAAGATATTATTGATACAGGTAATACGTTAGAAGAAGTTCATCGTATTTTTAAAAATGAGAATGTTAAGCAATTAATTATTGCAACCTTGTTTTACAAGCCTGAAGCCTATAACAAAGATTTTAAACTTCATTACGTAGGTATGGAAATTCCTGATAAATTTATAGTAGGCTATGGCTTAGACTACGATGGATTAGGAAGAGATTTACCAGACGTATATCAATTAAAAACCACACAACACATGACAAACTTAGTGCTATTTGGCCCTCCAGGTGCAGGTAAAGGAACGCAAGCTAATTTCTTAAAAGAAAAATATGATTTAATTCATATTTCAACAGGCGACGTTTTTAGGTATAACATTAAAAATGAAACGGCTTTAGGAATGTTAGCAAAGTCTTTTATGGACAAAGGAGAATTGGTGCCAGATCAGGTTACTATTGACATGTTAAATAAAGAAGTGGAGAAGAATGCAGATGCTAATGGATTTATTTTTGATGGTTTTCCAAGAACCAATGCGCAAGCCAAAGCATTAGATGAATTAATGGACAGTAAAGATTCTCAGATTAATGCAATGGTTGCTCTAGAAGTTGATGATGAGGTTTTAGTTGGTCGTTTGCTCGAAAGAGGAAAAACTAGTGGTAGAGCTGATGATGCGGATGAAAGTATTATTAGAAACCGAATTAAAGAATACTATAATAAAACTGCGATTTTAAAAGATTACTACGCTGAGCAAAATAAATATTTTGGTGTTGATGGCGTTGGTAGTATTGAAGATATTACAGTGCGTTTAAGTGCTGTTATTGATAAATTATAATTCTTGAGAAAGCAGGATTTCTTCATGTTGAATGTATTATATGATGAGTCCTAGAATTATTTTAGCTTAAGATTTAAATTAAAAAGATTCCCGCTTTTGTGGGAAATGAATATGACTGAAGGAAATTTTGTTGATTACGTAAAAATGCACGTAACTTCCGGAAATGGAGGTAAAGGCTCTTCGCATTTACATCGCGAAAAATATATTGCAAAAGGAGGACCAGATGGAGGAGATGGTGGACGAGGAGGTCATGTAATTTTACGTGGAAACTCTAATCTTTGGACATTAATTCACTTAAAGTATAAGCGTCATATTAGAGCAGGTCATGGGTCTCATGGAAGTTCTGGTAGAAGTACAGGAGCTGATGGTGAAGATATGTATGTCGATGTTCCTCTAGGAACCGTAGTTAGAGACTCTGAAACCGATACTATTTTATTTGAAATCACTGAAGAAGGTGAAGAAAGAATTGTAGTTGAAGGCGGAATGGGTGGACGAGGAAACTGGCATTTTAAAAATTCAGTGAACCAAACACCTCGTTACGCACAACCTGGTATTCCTCTAGAAGAGCTAGATATCACCTTAGAGCTTAAAGTTTTGGCAGATGTAGGATTGGTTGGATTTCCAAATGCAGGAAAATCAACTTTATTATCTGTATTAACGTCTGCAAAACCAAAAATTGCAGATTATGAGTTTACAACGTTAAAACCAAATTTAGGTATTGTAGAGTATCGCGATTTTCAGTCGTTTGTAATGGCAGATATTCCTGGTATTATTGAAGGTGCAGCAGAAGGAAAAGGTTTAGGTTATTATTTCTTAAGACATATTGAACGTAATTCAATTCTCTTGTTTTTAATTCCTGCAGATGCTAAAGATATAGTAGAGCAATACGAAATTTTAGAAGATGAATTAAGACGTTACAATCCTGAAATGTTAGATAAAGATCGCTTGGTTGTGGTCTCAAAATCTGACATGTTAGATGATGAATTAAAATCTGAAATTTCCGTAATTCTAGATAAGGATTTAAAAGCCAATTATCTATTTATTTCTTCTGTAGCTCAACAAGGCTTAGTGGAATTAAAAGATAGTCTTTGGAAGATGTTAAACGAATAATGTTTCATAATTACATATGAAAACATACCTTAAAAACTTAGTAGAGCTTAACGATAATAAGCGCAGTAGACGATTTGCTTATTTTATTCAGTTTTTAATTATATTTTCTGTTATTACATTTTCTATTGAAACCTTACCAGATTTAAAACCACAAACTAAGGTGGTTCTAAATGCTATTGAGGCATTCTGTGTAGTCATTTTTACATTTGAGTATGTCGCTAGAATTTATGTTGCGGACAGTAAACCAAAATTCATTTTTAGTTTTTTCGGAATTATAGATTTTTTAGCCATTCTACCTTTTTACCTTTCGTTTGGAGTGGATTTGCGATCGTTACGTTTACTTAGAATGTTCCGATTGTTTCGCTTATTCAAGTTAGTTAGGTATAATAAAGCGATGCGTCATTTTGCCAATGCTATGATATTGGCAAAAGAGCAAATCATCTTATTCATGATTATTACCTTAATGCTAATTTACTTCACAGCCGTTGGTATTTATTATTTTGAAAACGAAGCACAGCCAGACCATTTTTCTTCTATATTTTCTAGTCTTTGGTGGTCTATAGTGACCTTAACAACTGTTGGTTATGGTGATGTCTACCCAATTACTGTTGGCGGTAGAATCTTTACTTTCTTTATGTTGTTAATTGGCTTGGGAGTTGTGGCAATTCCTACAGGTATAATTTCATCTTCTTTAACCAAAGCTGTTGAACCAAATGAAGAAGAAGAGTTAAAATAGTCTTCTAAATTTTAAATATTTAATATCTTTAAAAGAAAAAAGATGAAGAATTTAAAATTTCTATTCATAGCCTTTCTTGTAACGTCTTGTGGAACTGTAGTAAACTACGACTATGAGAAGTCTACTGATTTTAGTAGTTACAAAAACTATAATTACTTTGATGATATGGAAACTGGTTTAAGCGAATTAGACACTAAGCGCTTAAAAAGAGCTATAGATGGTAAGCTTAAAACAATGGGTTTAACACGTTCTGATACGCCAGATTTTTATATCGATATTCAAAGTCAACAAGTGGTAAGCCGAAACAATAGCTCTGTAGGTGTAGGTCTTGGCGGTGGTGGCGGAGGCGGTTTTGGAGGCGTTTCTGTTGGGATACCAGTGGGCCAAAATAAGCAATCTCGAGAAATTGTTATAGATTTTGTTGATGAAAATAAAATAGGATTATTTTGGCAAGCAGTAAGCGAAAGTAACTACAACCCAAATTCTTCTCCAGAAAAGCGTGAAGCCGTATTTGCTAAGCTGGTAGAGAAAGTATTTACTGAATATCCACCTCAAAAAAACTAGCTAATTGCGGATTCTATTTTCTTGAAATTTGATTACTGTTAATATTTCCGTTTAGCATAATCAAATTACCACTCGTCATATTTTCAATTCATTAGGATTATTTCAAATATATATTTACAGAAATAAGTGTAACAATTTTGTAAGAGTAATTACTTATAAAGTATCTCACTAAACTGTAAATCAATTAATTTATTAAAATAATCGTCATGAAAAAAACAAAATCAAATTCAAAATTAATGCTAGGCATTCTTGCTTTAGTATTTTCAATTAGCACTTTTGCTCAAGATATCTCGGGATCTTGGAAAGGAACTTTAAGTGTGCAAGGTCAGGAAATTCCTTTATTGTTTAATGTAAAAAACGATGATGGCGTTTTGTCGTCTACCATGGATAGCCCAAGTCAAGGCGCTACAGGAATCCCAATGGATAAAACAGAGTTTGAAGACAACCAATTAACAATAGCTTTTACGCAAGGTGGAATTAAGTATGTTGGTGTTTTAGCAAATGAAATAATAAACGGTACGTTTTTTCAAGGCGGAATGGAATTACCTTTAGATTTAACTAAAACGGTAAAAACAAAACCAGGTGATGTGTCTTTACCTTCTTCTAAAGATGCCTTAGATAAATTAGCGGCATTTGACAATGGGTCTTATAAATATTCTGCTGAAGATTATTTTCAGGATCCAAGTAAAAGTTCATTTCAATTTTCACCTAAAGGAAACTATTTTTCATTTAGAGAAAAGGATGAAAACGGTAAAAATCATGTTTATGTAAAAGATACTAAAACAGAAAAGGTAACACTTGCAATTAAAGAAAGCGAAGAGCTTATAAGAGGTTATGGTTGGGCTAATGATAATAGACTAGTCTATATAAAAGATAACGGCGGAAATGAAAACTACCAACTTTTTGCAGCTAATTTGGATGGAAGTAACCCGAAAGCATTAACACCTTTTGAAGATGTAAAAGTTAATTTTTCTAACCTATTAGAAGATCAACCAGACCATGTTATTATAATGATGAATAAGGACAATAAACAAATATTTGAACCTTATAAATTAAACATTGTAACAGGTAAAATGGAGAAATTATTTGAAAACAAAGATGCTTCATCTCCAATTGCGGGTTATGAATTTGATAAAGATGGTGAACTGAGAGGTTATACTAAACAACAGAACGGCGTTGAGTATGTTTTATATTACAGAACAGGAGATGACCAACCATTTAATGAAATTGTAACCACAAACTGGCAAGACTCTTTCTCAATTGTGGCATTTAATTATAATACGTCATACAAACATGATGCTTATGTATTAACAAATTTAGAAAGTAATACAAGCGAGTTGGTACTTTATGATTTAGAAAAGAAAGAAATTATCGAAAAGATTTATAGTAATAACACATTTGATGTTGGTGGGTTAAGTCGATCTAAAAAAAGAAATTACGAAGTAGATTATTACTATTACACAGGTGAGAAAACTCATGTAGTACCAGTGAGTAGTTATTATAAAAAACTAGATAAAAAGTTTAAAAAGGAATTTGGAGATAAGGTGTATTCTATCGTTGATAAAACAGATGATGAAGATAAGTACTTAATAATCTTACAAACAGATAAGCTTTACGGAACTTATTATACTTACGATGTGAAAAAGGATGAGTTTACTAAAATATTAGATTTAATGCCTCAGTTGCATGAAGAAGATATGGCAGAAATGAGACCTATTAATTTTACAACTAGAGATGGACTAAAAGTTTATGGCTACATCACTATTCCTAATAATATTAAAAAGGGAGAACGTGTTCCGTTAATTGTAAATCCGCATGGTGGACCTTATGGTGTTAGAGATTATTGGGGTTTTAATCCAGAAACACAATTGTTTGCAAGTAGAGGTTACGCTACATTACAAGTTAACTACAGAGGTTCTGGAGGATACGGAAAAGATTTCTTTCTTGCCGGAAATAAGCAAATAGGAAGAAAGATGCTTAATGATTTAGAGGATGCTGTAGCTTATGCTAAAACCTTGGATTTTATTGATAATGAAAAGGTAGCTATTTATGGTGCTAGTTATGGCGGTTTAGCAACTTTAGGAAGTCTTGTTAAAACACCAGACTTATATACTTGTGGTATAGATTACGTAGGTGTGAGTAACTTGTTTACGTTCTTTGAGTCTTTTCCGGAATATTGGAAACCATACATGGCACAATTTAATGAGCAATGGTATAATTCTGAGGACGAAGCTGATCAAAAAATTATGACTGCGGTTTCACCAGCTTTACATGTAGATGAAATTACAAAACCACTATTTGTAATTCAGGGAGCAAATGACCCAAGAGTGAACATAGATGAATCTGATCAAGTTGTAAAAAGCATGAGAGCCAGAAATATTGATGTGCCTTATATGGTTAAATACGATGAAGGACATGGTTTCTCGCACGAAGAAAATAAAGTAGAACTGTACAAAGCAATGCTAGGTTTCTTTGCACAGCATTTAAAGTAAATACGTTAACCAATCAATCATTTTTAGTTAGTAAAAAGCCTTTTAAGAGTTTCTCTTATTAGGCTTTTTTTAGTTTAAATATGAAATGATTTCCACTCGTCATATCCTAATTACCACTCATCATAATTTCGTTTTTTAATCGCTCTTGCAGTTCTATATTTACACTATCAATTAAAAACGAATGGATTTCATCAATCAAAAAACAACAGTATTATGTTCAATTTAGTAAAAACAATCGTCGAGTTTATCATTGTAGTTGTATTTAATTAAATCAATTTACCAATCAATCAATCAATCAATCAATCAATCAATCAATCAATCAATCAATCAATCAAATTAATCAATCAAATTAATCATGAAAAATTCAGCAACAAACACCCAAGACATATTTCAGGATCAATTAAAAAACTTTAAAGCATTATTAGCTGGTTCTAAAATGGCAAAACTATCAGCAATACTTTTAGCCGTATTTTCACTTGTAACGGCTTTTAAATTTCGAAGTAATTTAGAACAAGCAATTCCATTGCTAATAGGCGCAATTATTCAAATTGTTTATACTATAAAATACCTACAAGTATCTGATATTAAGCAAAAGTCTTACACGCAAATGTCTTTACAGAGTAGTGTGTCAAAGTTCAAGGAGTATATGTCTAATCGTAAAAAATACGAAATGCCTGTTATGGCTTTATACGCCATTACTCTAATTCCTTTTGCGCTCAGTAATAAATCTGTGAGTTTTGTGATTTCAGTAGGTCTTTTAGGTATAGCTTTAGTTTCATTTTTAGGAATGTTGGCATTTAAGAAAGTAGATAGTAATATTGCATTATTAGAAGCAACACTTAAAAATGAATTACATTAATATTATACGCGATTGATCTAATATCTTGCAATTATATTTATAAAAACAAATAAAGAACGATTGAAATTAATAACGAATTATAAGTATTGGATTCTAAATCTTATTGGTTGGGTAGTGTTTGCATTATTAATGCTTACTATAGATAAGATTTCGTATTCAGGTGATATACCAACCAATTATGTTAATTACCTTATAGTAGAGGGTGTATTGTGTGGCTTGTTAGGTTACGTTTTATCCTTTATAATACTATTTTATATCGAAAATTATTTTGATATAGGGAACTACACTAAAACAGATGTTTATAAATTGATTGGTGTAGTTATTGGGACTCAAGTTCTTTATCATATGTTACTTTGGCCTATTTTAAATATTCCTATTGAGTATTATATGGGAAGAAGTATTAGTTTAACTCTAATTCAGAAGTTAACCAATGTTCCTCATTTTTTAGCCTACTTTGTAGTGTGGTTGTTCGTTGTTTTAACTCTGAAACTGGTACATCATATTAATACTATTAAGGTTAGGCAATTACAGCTTGAAGCGAATTTAAAAGAAGCACAACTTAATACTTTAAAAGGGCAAATAAATCCACATTTTATGTTTAATAGTTTAAATAACATTCGTGGGTTAATGTTAGAGGATGTTGACAAAGCAAGAGGAATGCTGACTAGTTTATCAGAAACGTTAAGGTATTCACTGACAAAGAGTGATGTTAATTCTATTTCATTAGAAGATGAATTAGAAATGGTAGAAAACTATGTTGAGATATCTAAAATTCAGTTTGAAAATCGTTTACAATTTGAAACTAACATTGATTCAGAGACGTTAAACAAGCAAATTCCTCCAATGATTATTCAAATGTTGGTAGAAAATGCACTTAAACATGGTATTTCAAATATAAAGAGTGGAGGAGAAGTGAAACTCTCAACGCTTATTAAGGACAACCAATTACAAATTATAGTTGCCAATTCTGGAACACTACAAAAAAGTGAAAATTCTACACATTTAGGATTACAAAACATAAAAAAGCGACTTGAACTGCTCTATGGAAAAGACGCTACATTTACCTTAAAAGAGATAGAAAACGAAGTAGTTGCTACTATAAAAATGCCTTTAGTATGATAACCTTAAAAGCAGTCATTGTTGAAGATTCTCGTTTAGCTCGCAATGAGTTAAAGGAACTTTTTAAAGCACATAAAGAAATTGAACTTATTGGTGAAGCTGAAAATGTCGATGATGGTTTTGAGCTTATTAATAAAACTAATCCAGACTTGCTTTTTTTAGATATTAATATGCCAGAAAAAGACGGTTTTGAGCTTTTAGAAATGTTAGATGAGGTGCCAATCACTATTTTTACTACAGCTTTTGATGAATATGCCATCAAATCTTTTGAGTATAATGCATTCGATTATTTACTGAAGCCTATAAGTCAGAAGCGTTTTTCTAGTTCTATAGCTAAAGTTATAGAAAATGAGAATTTAGGGACTTCTTTAGGTAAAAAACAAGAAGGACTAAGTTTAGATAAGCAGATTTTTATAAAAGACGGAGAAAATTGTTGGTTGGTGAAAATTAAAGACATTTCACTTTTTGAAATCGTTGGGAATTACACCAGAGTCTTTTTTGATTCAAACAAACCTTTAATTTATAAATCACTCGCTCAAATTGAAGACAAACTTCCTCAAGATGTTTTTTTTAGAGCAAATAGGCAACAGATTATTAATATTAATCATGTTAAAAAGGTAGTGTCATGGTTTAACGGAAAGCTAAAAATAGAAATGAATTCTGGAGAAGAAATTGAAATCTCTAGAAGACAATCCTATATTTTTAAAGATCAGTTGAGTTTTTAACATGTTGAGATATCAAAAAAAAGCTTCCAGAAAATGGAAGCTTTTTTTATTATATTTTAATTTTTAATATCCTTGTTTTCTTTTTTCGTTTTCCAGTTAAAATGACGGTTTGATTATTAATATTTGCATTGCCATTATTTACTTTATAGTAGACTTTAGAATCTTTATCATCTATTAATTTTTCAAAATCAATATGGCCTTCGGCATTAATTGAAAGCATGTAAAGATTAGATTTTTTTGCTTTGGTTTGCCTAAATGCAATTCTGTCTGCACTTAGTTTTTTTATTTTGTCAGAACAGTTAATGAAAAAATAAGAAGTTTCTCCTACAGGTATTGATGTAAAAGAACTATTACTAAAACCAGTTTGTGCTTTATTTATATTTCTAGCCCATTTTAAATTACCTTCTTTATCTAATCTTATACTCATAATATCATCAAAATGATAAATGGTATAGGTTGTCATCCCTCCATTTGCACTCATTGAAGTATGTGTTGTCCAATAGAATTCTTCTGCATTAATGATTATATCACCATTTGCCATCATATAAACACCTTTAAAATCAATATTGTGAAGACCTTTTTTCTTTTTTCTATCTTTTTTTCCTTCTTTGTTACCGTATTTGTCAGTCATAAATTCTTCAGAAAAAGGTGTGAATTTTTCATTCTTCATTTGAAGATTTTCTGGGTCTAAATTAAATAAGCTAACACCATTATATCGTCCTTGGTCTTTTTCGCCATAAAAACCTACACATGCCAAACGGTTGTCAGTTTTTATTAACTCTAAAGAAGAGATAAATTTATCAGCATGTTTAAAGCTTATATTTTTTTGACCATCAGCATCTACTTTAAAAAGTTCAAAATGGTAATTGGCCTTCCCTTTTTTCTTAGATCGTCTAGAATTGTTTTCAAAAGATTTACCTAAAAAATAAACTGTTCCATCGATGTCATCAACATCTATACTGTTATAATCAAAGTATTTGTCTTTAATATCTTTTTGAATTAATTGCTCGTAAACTTTTTCGAAATTGGTGTTGAAAACAAAAATTTTATGGGTCTCTTTATCTTTATTATTAAAGTCAAAGTTTATAACGAAGTATTGATTTGTACTAGACATTACTACTTCTCCCATATGGTCTCCATCTAGTTGAGAAAGATTATTGATAAAGAAAGGAAATAGTATAACACCAAAATACTTTTGAAGGTTATCTTCAGAAAAAGATAAAATTTCCTTTTTGCTAAACTTTAAGTCTTTAAGATTTGCAGAAACGGCATTAAAGATAATTTTATCAGCTTTTTTGTCGTGGTTATATTCAATTATATGAAGCTTATTATCTTTAATAAAAGCATTTTTAATGTGGTTGTCATCTACCTCATAATCGGTTTCTTTTATTAACTTTAAGTTAGCGTCAAAGTACTGAATGTAATACCCTTTTAGTTTTGGGATTAAGCCACCAATATAGGACCTTATGGTTACAAGGCCTCCATTATCGTCTTCTAAAGAGAATAGTAAAGTGCTGTGCTTTTTAGAATCTTTAAAAATGGCACTTTTTGTTAAAGAAACACTTTGTGCATAGTTTGTAAAACTAACGAGCAGTAAAATAATAATTGTAATTTTTTTCATGTTTAAGTTAGGGTTAGGCATCAAGATATAAAAATTAATTAAATTATGGTTTAATTCACCTTTATTCTTATCCCTTCACTATGACTGCTAAATTCTGGAGCATACATACTTTGAATGGTGCTAATGCCATTACTCATATTTCCAGCGTTGTTCACTCTTAAATCATATTCAAAGACATAAACACCTTTTGGTAAATAATCCATAAAGAAATTTGTGGCTGCGTCTTTAGTGCTTTCATAATAACCCAAACCGTCTTGCCATTTGTATTGTGATAAAACGTTTATAGGTTCTAAACCAGAAGCACGCATATCTTTAAGATGTACAAACTCCATAGTACGATCGGTTCTTAATTCTATTCTAACTCTGATTAAATCACCAACTTTAAGTTTTGAGTCAGAGGTAATTTCTGTGATTTCTTCACCTTTATCCGTATTGGTTTTTAAGAATAATTTTTTACTCAATTTCAATGGTGTTTCGGCTGAGGTAATTTTGTCTAAATCTTCAAAATATTGCCAGTATAAAGCTCCCCAAGCAATACCTTCTCCTTTTTTAGTGATGGTAACATCAGCTTGTTCTGGTTTAATTTCAGATCCTGTCCAAGATTTTTTATAGTAACCTGTACCAGCCTCCACTTTTACATTTTCTAATGTTGAAGGTGAGAGTCTTTCATTACCAACTTTAACGTCCACTTGTTCTGTAACGCTCAACCAATCGCTTCCTTGAAGTAGTAAGGCATATACTGCTTCAGTCGTCGCTTTAGTGGTTTTCCATTGATTGGTTTGCTTGTTCTTAAGTAACCAAATTTTCAAATTGTCTATAACTTCAAGGTTCTTCGCTTCGCTCTGAATGATAGTGCCAACTTCAGAGAACACTTCAACCATTAAGGCTTGTGTTTCAATTGGTGCTTGGTACCAATACCAAGAATTCGTATTTGCTTTCCAATACATTCCTAATTCATCTGAAGTAATACTGTTTTCTTTTAGCGACTTTATAATTTTACCAGCAGTTTTCTCGTCATCCATTCTGTGCATGGTTAAAGCCATTAATCCTTTGGCATATAAAGAACGTTTTAACCAATATTTCTGAATCTGAGTCTGATAATAATCCATTATGGTCTGCACTTCTTTATTAGGCTTAATTTCAGGATAAAAACTTCGTGTGTATAAATAATGCAGTTGCATTTGTGATAGGTGGTCTTTACTTAAATCTGCATCTTTATTATATTTTTTGATGTTTTTATATTCTTGAACAAATTCTGCATCTAAATAACGTAAAGCATTTTGAATCATAGATTCCTCGCTATTGCTCTGTGAGATATTTAGTTGTTTTAAATGCCCAAATCCAGCAATGATATGCTGCGTGATGTAGCGATTATCGCGTCCACCATTAAACCAAGGCCAAGCTCCAGAACTGTGTTGGTTGTTCTTTAGTTTTCTTATGGCAGATTGTAATTCGTTATTCATTTTATTTAGGTCGAATAACAGTCCAATGCGTTTTTTCTGTTCGGTTTCAGATTGTGCATCACGTAACCAAGGTGTTTCTTGAATCAATAATGATTTCAATTCTTGATTCTTTTCTAAATTTGAAAGTAATGCGTCAGTCGATTTCCATTGATTGAAAACGGCCTCAATTTTAGGATTCGATTGTACAATGTGTTGTGCTAATGCATTGGCATAGTAACGTGAAAATGTCTGCTCATTACACTCATAAGGATATTCCATCAAATAAGGCAGCGCTTGTACAGCATACCAAGCTGGATTCGATGTCATTTCTAAAGTTAATTTATGATGACTCAGTGTTGTTGAGGTAGTATTCTTCAGTTTATCTAAAGTGAATGTTTTTGTTTGATTAGAACGTATCCACATTGGCATCGTTTCTGTAACTAGCATTCTGTTAGATAAAACAGGTAAGGCATTTTGCTCACCATCACTAAAAGCACCTGCTTTAGCAATAATTTTATATTGTACTGCTTGTATACCTTCCGGAATCTCTAAATTCCAAGTTACTTGTGTATTGCCTTTGGCATCTACTTTAAAGCCTAAATCATTATAAGCATTTGATAATTCACCATCAATAGATTTACCAGTAATAGGGTCTGTAAGCAATAATTGTGCAACACCATCTAAAGCATTTTCTGTTAGATTAGCAATCTTAGTGCTAATTCTAATTTTATCGCCTTCTCGTAAAAAACGTGGTGTATTAGGTATTACCATCAACTCTTTTTGTGTAACCGTTGTTAGTTGCGTAGTGCCACTTTCTAAAGTTTTAGTATGCGCCAAGAGTTGCAGTTTCCATTTGGTTAATGCTTCTGGTGTTTTAAAATTGAAACTAACATTGCCTTCTTTGTCTGTTTGTAATTGAGGAAAGAAGAACGCAGTTTCGTTTAGGTTTTTTCTTATTTGGATGTTGTCTAAATCTGATTTTGCGTTGTTTGATAAATTTTCGGAATTTATTTCATTCTCTATAGCTATTTTAGACGCTGTTCCTGTATAGGCTTCTTTCGTCGTGGTTGCGTATCCAACAACTACAACTTCTTCAGATTCAGCAGAATCTTCAACCATCATAACTACCTCTGGTGCCGCCATGCGTTTCATACTGGCATAACCTCTTCTCAAATATTGATTATTTCCAATATAAAATCCAAACCAATTTAATTGGTCATAACCTTGGTAAGGATAAGATGCTGTAGTATTGAATTGGTTGTGAACCCTAAAGCTGGTGTGCCCAAAACTCTGTCTTGAGTTTTTATGAATTCTTCCAGAATAATTAGGATTGCTTATGGGATTAAAACTCCAATGGTGTCCTTTAAATTCATCTAAAGATGCATCATACATGCTAGCCAATAATTCTGCAGATACTTTGTCACCTTTTGGTCCTTTAATTTTAAAACTCCAAGTTTCATCTTGTCCTGGTTGTAGTTTGTCTCTAAAAGTGGTGGTTTCAATGTCTAAAGCAGTGCTCGGATAAGGTACATTGATATTAAAACTTTGAGATTTATATTCGTTAAAAGCTGCAAATGACGTGTGTACTGTAAAGCCGCCTAAATCACCTTCTGTTACAGGAATGCTAATTGTTTTTTTAGAATTGTTGAGTTGGACTAACTGTGTCATTATAACTGTGTTGTCCTTTTCAATTTCTACAGTAACTGTGATGTTTTTAGCAGCAGAACCTAAGGTTAGTTTTGCAATAGAATTTACGTCGTAAGTCGATTGGTCTAACTGTGCTTCATAGATTTGGTTATCTGCTATGGTCTTGTCTTTATCACTAAATAGCGATGTGAAGATTTGGTCTTTTATAGGTTGTCCAAATTTATCTTTACTCTCTGCAACAATGATGTATTGGCCAGAATTCCATTTCTTAAGCTTTTTGAGCGTTATGGTTTTGTCCTTATCAGTGTCGAATGTTGTGCTAAAAACTTCGTCTCCTTTTTTCCAATTGGTTAATTGACCTTCGTCGTCATAAGGGTCATGTGGAAATAGGTTTTTAAATTCTGTTTCAGAGAGTGTTTGGTAATCTGGTGCTTGCCAAGGTCTTGTTCTTAAAACACGGTTTGGTGCGTTGAGTTTATATATTTTTAATACCCCTTTTGCAGGTGTAAATTGTCCATTCAGATTTTGTGAATATATAGAGAATTCTATCTCGTTTTTACCCTTATTAATTTTCTCAGGTGCTGAAATATTGAGCGTCATAGCATGGTAACCGACATTTACAATGGTAGAGCTAGAACGTGTTTCGCCATTTATATCAGTAACGTCTGCCGTGATTTCATAATTAAAAACAGGAAGATTATCTTTAGAAACACTTTCATCTGGTAAAGCTTTAAAGGTGACTTCAAATTCACCTTTAGCATTTGTTTTTGTTTCGCCAAACGTAATTTCTTGGGCTTCGGCATTAAAATACGAGCGCCTCCAATAATACCAGCTCGGAAAACGAACATTTCTTTTTACACGATAAACCACTTTAGCATCTGTAATATTACTACCAGCAAAAGCTATAGCTGTTCCGTTTACGGTAATACTATCGTGTACTTTATAAGTTTCAGTAACAGGTTGAAATTGGGTTTTAAACTTAGGTCGCTTGTATTCTTCAACTGAGATATAAGCATACGTAGAATTATGAGAAAACATTTCAATAGTGAAATTACCAGTTAAACCATCGTTAGGTAATATAAATTCACCATGCACAGAACCAAATTCATTGGTCTGCAATAAGAGTTCACTAACCACTTCGCCATTAACATTTTTCAATCTCAATTTTGCAGCCTCATCTACTGAAACTTCTGTTTTACCGTTTCTAGATTTTGTGGCAATACCTTTAAAGTAAACCGTTTGTCCTGGTCTATAAATACTACGGTCAGTAAATAAGAAGTTTCTATAATGTGTATCATTATTTGGGCTGTTGTCGTAGGTTCTATTGATGTAGAATTCACCAAAATAGCCAGTGTCATTTTTAGCTGTTACTTTAATTTGTACATCTCTATAGTAATTATCGTCTTTTTTAAACTCGAATTTTCCAAAACGGTCTGTTGTAAATGATTTGCTTTTTCTGTTTTTGTTACGGTTATTTGAATAGGATAATTCTATAGTAGCATCTACTTTTGGTTTACCATTATGTCTATCTATAATCTGGTATAAATGATGACTGTTTTCATAGCTTTCAACCAATACCAAATCTGTAACTTGGATATGTGTTGTAGCAAAAACATTGTCTTTAGTAGCTGTGTTGGCTTTAATTAAATATAAGCCATTGGCTAAATTTGGTATTACAATTTCAGTACTGTGATTTTGATAATCACCTTCCGTTTTTAATGCACTCGAAAATGTTTCAATAGGATTCAGTTTTTTGAAAAAAGCTTCTTTTTCTTCTGTTCTATAGATGTTATTGTAACGTTTTAATTGATTGTTAGAGATTTTATAAATTTTAAAATCTAACTTTTCTAAATTCTTATATGTCACTAAGATTCTTGAAGGTGAATTGATTCCTATAAATTCTTCGGCTTGTAAATGTAAAGTTGGTTGTTGAATTTGCTCAATTAAAACCGTACACTTTTGCGCGCCAATGCTTTCTGGGAATTTTTCAATTGCAGAATTACAGATTGCTATAGCTTCTTTTAATTTCCAACGGTTTTTATCCTTAAGTGCGCTGTCTTCAAGATTAAAGTAATAAGTGTTGCCTTGACGTTGATACGCTAAAGCAATTTCATAATCATATAAAGCCGATAGCTCAGAGGTCTGTAATGCTACTGATTCTGACTTTAAAGTTTCAATAAGTAAATCTTCTGCATTTTGGAATGTAGCATGTTGTTTTACAAAATTCAAGCGTTCTATATCTACATCTACAAATGCTTTGGTTGTTTTTTTATGACGATGGAATTTTATTAAATTTTGATAAATCTTTAATGCATTACGTTGCAGCGATAACGTGTCTTTAGAGTTTAAATCTGCATTGATAAAGATGTTGCTGTCTGCAATAAAGTCTTCATTATCAATAGTGAATTTATACGAAGGTTGTGTAATACTGCTTTCGTCAGTTTTGTAAAAGCTTAAGGCATTATGACTTAATAAATCATATAACGTAGGGCGAAAGTCTTTAGAGTTTTCGGCTTCATTTAATAATAAACTATAGTTATTCAACGGTTCTTGTTGCAGCAAAATACCATTTTCTAGAGAGCGTTGGTAATAGGTATGGATTTCATTAAAAATGGTTTCTAAATCCCAGGTTCTAAAATCATCACTAACTTTTTCAGAGGTTTTAGTTCTGTTGTAAAATTGGTAACGACTTTGTTGAAAATATTGCCAATACATAGTCGCTAACATATTTTCTAAAAGATGTTTGGTAACCACGTTTTTTGTAGTGTCGATTTCAGATTTAAAGCGATTTACAATGTGTAGTTGTGCATCTTCCTCAAGTGTAAGCATGTATTTACTGATATGCAATAACGCTTTAATGCGTTGGTCAGAGTTTTCTGCTTTAACCGCTTTTTTGTAAATGTCTTCCACTAAATCAGAAGCACTTTTTGTGAGCCCTTCGTTTTCTAGTTTGGTGACTTCTTTCCATTGATTTTCAAAATCATTTTGAGCGTTAGAAAAAGAAGCAAAGCAGATTAGCATAAATAGCGATATATAGTGTTTCATGTGATTTATATTTATAGCAAAATACATTCAAAATGTATTCCAAAAACAGTCCTATTGAGTGAAAGTCTCATTTGGATGAGTGAAGTTAACAATTTGTTGAGGAAACCGAGCGTTATTAAATTGTATTTTTGTCTAAAAATTTAATAATTATATGATTAGATATTTGTTTGTTTTAATGCTGTCGTCGTTCTGTTATTCGCAAACTGCAATAGAGAATGCAGAAGCATTTATTGCTAAAAAGGAATTTGTAAAGGCTCAAAACGAAATGAGTACATTCTTAGAATCTAATCCCAATGATTTAGAAGCTATTGAACTTTTGGGTGATGCATATGGTCACCAGAAAAAATGGGATAAAGCTATTGCTCAATATCAAAAATTAAAACAAAAACGTCCTGAAAATGCCAATTACCAATACAAATATGGAGGCGCTTTAGGTATGAAAGCTTTAAGCATTAGTAAATTAAAAGCCCTCGGAATTATTGGTGATGTAAAAGATGCCTTTTTAAAAGCTGCGCAACTAGACCCAAACCATATTGAAGCACGTTGGGCTTTGGTAGAATTATATGTGTCGTTACCAGGTATTGTTGGTGGAAGCTTTTCTAAAGCCTTGGTTTATGCGCAACAATTAGAAGATTTATCTAAAGTAGATGGCTACTTAGCAAAAGGCTATGTCTATGAGTATGACGATGAACCAGAATTAGCCGAAAAATATTACAGGCTCGCTATAAAAGTTGGAGGTTCTGTAACATGTTACGAGAAATTAACTAATTTCTACGAAGGACAAGAACAACCAGAAAAAGCTATTGGGAATTTAGAAGAAGCAAAAGACAAACATAAACGTAACGCTATGCATTACCAAATTGGTAAAGTGTGTGCTGATTATAATATTCAGTTAGATAAAGGTGAAAATATGCTAAAAGTGTATTTGGCAAATCATTCTGCAAAAGATGGTGTGCCAAAAGAATGGGCTTATTATAGACTAGCACAGATTTACAAACATAGAGGTGATACAGAAGAAGCTTTAGCTTGGATTGATAAAGCCATTTCTGGTTTGCCAAAGTTAGAGGTTTTTAAGGAGTTTAAGGAGACGATTTAGTTTTTAGCTTTCAGTTTTTGATCTTTCTTTTAAATGTTTTTTTATTTTATACAATTGTACCGAGAACCTTGTTTTAGAAATTCTCATTTCGAAAAAGTTGTAGTATTTTTACAGTACTTATTTTAGGATACAATGAACGTACATTTTATAGCAATTGGTGGTGCAGCAATGCACAATTTAGCATTAGCACTTCACAATAAAGGTTATAACGTCACAGGTAGTGATGATGAAATTTTTAACCCTTCAAAAGCAAGGTTAGAGGCTAAAGGATTATTGCCTGAAGCATTTGGTTGGTATCCTGAAAAAATCACTGATTCTTTAGATGCTATTGTTTTAGGTATGCATGCTAAAGCTGATAATCCTGAATTGTTAAAAGCTCAAGAACTCGGATTAAAAATCTACAGTTATCCAGAATTTTTATACGAACAATCCAAGCACAAAACTAGAGTTGTTATTGGTGGAAGTCATGGGAAAACCACAATAACTTCAATGATTTTACATGTATTACATTATCACGATCGCGATGTAGATTATATGGTTGGTGCACAACTTGAAGGTTTTGATGTGATGGTAAAACTTACGGACGACAATGATTTTATTGTTTTGGAAGGTGATGAGTATTTAAGTTCACCAATAGACAGGCGTCCAAAATTTCATTTATACAAACCAAACATTGCATTGTTAAGTGGCATTGCTTGGGATCATATTAATGTGTTTCCTACCTATGAAAACTATGTAGAGCAGTTTAGCATTTTTGTAGATTCAATTGTTACTGGCGGAAGCATTAATTATAACGAAGAAGATGCAGAAGTGAAGCGTGTAGTGGAAGCTTCAGAAAATCAGATTAGAAAAATAGCTTATAAAACACCTGAGTATACGGTTGAAAATGGAGAAACATTCTTAGAAACACCTGAAGGGCCAATGCCAATTGAAGTCTTTGGTGCGCATAACTTAAATAACTTAGCAGGAGCCAAATGGATTTGCCAACACATGGGAATCGATGAAGATGATTTCTACGAAGCCATTTCAACTTTTAAAGGTGCAAGCAAACGTTTAGAAAAAATTGCAGAATCTAAAACCAGCGTTGCTTTTAAGGATTTTGCACACTCACCAAGTAAGGTAGAAGCAACAACAAAAGCAGTGAAAGAGCAGTACAGCGACCGAAAGTTAGTTGCTTGTTTAGAATTACATACTTACAGTAGCCTAAATGCCGAATTCTTAAAAGAATATAAAGGTGCTTTAGATGCAGCAGATGTAGCGGTTGTGTTCTATTCTCCGCATGCTGTTGAAATTAAGAAACTAGAAGAAGTAACAGAAGCACAAATTGCCAATGCTTTTGAGCGTGATGATTTAATTATCTACACTAATCCAGAAGAATTTAAAGACTTCTTATTCTCGCAGAATTTTGATAACAAGTCTTTGTTATTAATGAGTTCTGGTAATTATGGAGGTTTGGATTTTGAGGAGGTTAGAGAACTTTTTTAGAGATGTCATTTTAGTAAAAAAAATGATTTTAATTAAGTGTCAGAAATAGTTTCTACTTTCCTTTACTCATTGTAATGCCTGTATTTTTGCAGATTAGCATCCTCGCAAATAAACGATAAATCATCATTGTAAATACTTATATAATCAGAGTATACTTGTGAGCAACTAGTTTCATTATAATGATTTATAATAACCAGTTTACCTGCGTCTAAAAAGCTTTGTGCTCCAGATTGGTCCCACCAATTTTTCTCGTCATTATAAGATTCGTAAAGTACACCATCAAAATTAGACGCATTGTCAACTGTATTTTTAGCCATACATTTCATGCCTTTTGATTGTACGTAGGTGCAAAGTTCTTGATAGTATGCAACACCTTCAGTTTCTGTGACCTGAAATCCATAGGTCGCTCTTAAGTTGTCATCGTAACACCAATCCATATTGTCAAATTCTACCCAGTCGCAACCCCAAAGTGCAATTTGGTCAATACGAGCTTTCATAATATCTAATACGCCTGTCGTAGTAGAGTTAACGAAATATTCATCTGGCCATTCTCCCCAAGAATCTGAAACCAAATACGGACTCATGGCATCAAAATCATCTCTGTATGTTTCGCCAGTACCAATACTAATATAAGCACCAACATCGTTGCCATTGGCTTTTATTGCAGCAATTGAAGCAGGAAAACCTTCTTGAAATGGATCAATTAATACATAAGCATTTTGTGCCGTAGCAAGAATGTCTTCGATGTTATCTTCTTCAAAGTTTTCTTGATAAGCTTGGTTGTAAATCGCTTTAGCGTTTTCAGAACCTGAAGGGATTTCAGAATCATCGATATCATTATTAGAGTCGTCTGTTTCATTACAAGAAAACAAACAGAAGATTATTAGGACGAAAACAAAAGGTTTATTCATAGTGTTATATGTGGTTTAATATTAGAAACGCTTCCGTTTCTTAATTGTTTCATGCCAATTGTGTTTTTGTAGTCCATATCTTGATTTATTATGAATTTAGATTTCAGTTTTTCCCACTATAGAGTAACAAATAATTGATTTTTTAGACTAATTTGTTATAAATAGCTATTAATGAAGTTCAACCATCTTTTTTATGATTCAGAAATAAACTTCAAATCAATTTCTAGAAAGAAAATTGTTTTGTCAATTTTACTTGGGTTAGTTTCTGCAATTATTTTTTATTGTTTTTTTTACGTTGTTAGAGAATCAGATAGGATGATGTCTTTAGATTTCGAGAATAGACCATTCATAATGCCTGAGTCTAGTCGTTATCTGTATAATTTGTTCTTTGCTGCGATTTCTATGATTGTTGGGAATTCAATAGCCATAAGCTTTTTGGTTAGTCGTCCACAAAATGTGTTTTTAAAACGGAATATTAAAAGAAGTAGAATTATTAATGATCAGGTTTTTTTAGGTCCTAATTTTATCTATTTGTTTACTAAAATTTGGTTCCTATTTGGTGCATTTGCTTGGGGATTTATGGGTTCTGAGTTTTTGGATTATTATTTTCTTCCATCTATTTTAATAGTAATTGTACTTTATTTAGAATCGTGGAAAACATTAATAACTGTAATAAAAAAGAACAGATGGAAAATCCAAGGCATTCACTTAATTGCTTTTGTTTTTCTAACTTTCATTCTTAGTCGTATTAATGTTATAGATTATAAACTCTTAGATGCGTCAATATTGTCTTCAAACCCTACAATAGATGTGCCATCTAGTTTTTATCCAAATGATAATTATCATAGATATTATTATTATGATAACCTAGTCATTAAAATGGATTTCGTTGATAAGAATCAAGTTGGCTTATTTAATGAAGAAAATGAACAGATAGAATGGCAGGATTTATATAGAGTAATATTGGATTTCAAAGAATCTTCTTATAATCCTGTTGGAACATGGGTACGTTTAAGGGCAAATAAAAATATTCCGATTAAATATATAAAAGAATTTGAATTAATACTTTTAGAAATGAATCAATGGCGAATAATTTATGAAGTTGCTAATAATGATGAATCAACTGCTAGCTATTTTAATGATCAATTGGAGAAGCATATTTCTCCATCTTTATTAGAGGCATTTCCACGGACAGGAAAACCACCTAGAGTTTTAGGATGGGATTTATTTAAAGACCAAAAATTTGAAGATACATTAAGCGTATATATTTCGGAAAAGGTTCAAATTAATAATCTTGAGACACCTCTATATATACTTTCTGAAAAGCTAAAAAGCCATATTAACAGATCATCTATAATTGAATACATATATGGAGAAAATGTGACCTTTCAAGAATATATAAATGTGTTATCCGCACATAAAATGGCTACTTGGGAAATACGAACAACTGAAAATTTTGATAAGATAGATTCATTGATTCGTCGAAATCCATTTAGTAGTGATGAGAAACTTTCTATAGAGAGAAATCGAATAATAAAAAAGTATCCATTCCGAATAACAGAACGATTTGAGTAATTTCAAAAGCGATTACTCATTCTCAATTTTCTCAATCATTTCTCTAAACAGATTCAAAAGATAAATAAGTTTGCTCGCATCACCTGCAGCTCTAAACCTTTGGTTTTGAATTTTTACACCATACCAATCTTGTTTTCCGTTTTCATTAAGAACCCATTTTATTTCAAGATTAGCAATTGATGTTTTTGATATGTCTATTTCAACATCCCAACCTAATGGATTATCTAAAGTGGTTATTTGGATAACATCACCCTTTTCCCATTCGCCATCTGCATTGTCTTGAAACCAGTTTTGTATCCACTCTAATATTTCCATTTGTATTGTTTTTTGTTATTTCCCAAACGTCAGTTCGAGTGATTTTTCTTTTTAAAAAATCGTATCGAGAACCATTGGTATACAGATTGTTCTCGATACTTTTAGTTGTTCTTCGTTTCACTTCGAATAACTAAACACTCGAACTGACATCACTGGTTGAAGCGTGTTTAAATATTAGAAACAAACTCCAAAAACACTTCTTTATGCTTTTCTAAATCCATATTAGGAGATAAGGCAACTCTGGCAATATAATCTTTATCACCTTCTTTTGTGGTGCCTTGTGTTGAGGTTGCTGGTATTGTCCAATACACACCTTTTAACTGACCGTAACTTACGCAATATTTACTTTCATTCGGAATCTTAGTAATCATTAAGTCAATTAATTTATGATTCAATGCTCTTTTGTAAGTTTCCTTTTCTTCAGGTGTATTTCCTTTGGTTGGAAGGTCTAATGAAAACACAGAAGGCGTAAAACCTTGTGCAGCTAATTCTTCTGAAACAAAATTGATTTTCGCATCTGGTAATGTTTTATGTATAAAATTAACAAACGCTCTTGTATTTGTATAAGCATCAGCAATTCTTTGGTTCATAGAAGGCAATTGTTTGGCTAAGATTTCATATTGAAGTGTTGTGGCCTCATTATCACAAAGCGTTAAGTGCAATTCTATTTTCTCTAATAAAGTTTCCGCTTTATTATTTACGACACAATAACCTGCAGTACATTTTCCACCACTCGGAAATTTAGAACCACTAGCATAAGAAATCGTTCTCACTGTAGAAAGAATATCGCCTTCACCTAAAAAGTGCACATTAGGACAAAAAGTTTGGTCTAATATAAAAACGGGATCTATAGCAATATTTCCAGAAGCAGTTTTACGTACTGCACTTAAAACGGCTTTCAAATCTTCCAAATCAGGAACTTCAACTCTTGGGTTGGTTGGGATTTCTGCAATGATATAAGGAACAGCATCGTCGTTAGCAATGGTCGCTAAAACGGTTTCTAAACTCTTAACCATATCATTATCTCCATCGACTTCTAAATCTACCACATCTACATTATCCAAGCATGCAGCAACACGTCTGGCTTGGTCATTGGTACCACCATAACAGTTAGTAGGCACAATAAATTTAATCGCTTTTCCACTGTGATTTTCTTGAGCATCATCAATTAATCCCATCATAATGGCATATTGCATAGATAATCCACTTGAAGCCACTAACGGTTTTGCCGTGGTGTTTGTAATCGCTTTCAAGGATTCTAAAACACTTGCTTTATCAGCTTCAACAGTATGAGTTGTAGTGGCAATAGGTGATTGGTTAACTAACGCTTCTAAAGCCACTAAACAATTAGAAGGCGTCATTGCAATAGTTTCACGTCGTCTTACATGCTGAATATCTGAAATGTAATTGGAGTTTTGTTCGCCATTAACGATTAAAACACTTCCAAGCTGTTCGTATAGATTGATTTGAAAATCAATATTTAGATTTTGCTCAACAGTTGAAATGTTCTCTGGTTCTGAAATAAAAATCGTACTGCCTTCAAATTTCAGAATGGCATCGATATCATCTATTTGTATGACCTCGAAATCATAACCATAAACACGTTTTATAAGGTCAGCATCAAAAGATTCTGGTAGGCTATCTCTATAAATAATTTGTGTCTTTTTATCATGTAGTAAGTTATGTCGAAGTATAGATAACACAGGGACGGTTTGTGAAGAAAAACTAATCACGTTTTCTGAATCTAATGCATTTAAATTTGCAATTCCCCATTCTAAAACACAAGATAAAGGATGGCCTAACCTAATATAATCGTAAGCCGTTGGCAACACTTTTAATGCCGAAGATTCTGAATTATGGTCTTTATATAAGGTTTCAAACTGATCTAAAAATTGTGTTTTAGCTAAACTTTCATTGTAAATATCTAAACGATGCGTGGTTAGATTTAACCAATCTGTTGGCATGTTTTCTAAAACGGCTTTTATATAATTTAGGGTTTTGTTGTCTTGCATGATTTTCAATTTTTAACGAGTTGTAAAGATACGTTAGTTGGTATTTTATTGAAAGCCTTACGTTGTGTTTTGTTAAATGGTTTTTTGAAAAGAATAGCGAACGGTTTAATTAAAATTTAGTCATATAATAATCAAGCTATTTTAGTGAATCAATAACGTGTTTAGAAGCCGAAAATTTTTTTAATGTAATGTTTGTTAGTCGGTTATTTGGGTAGACTCTTTTGGCTTTCGTTTATTTATTTTTTCTTTAATTTTATTAAGAATTCTTGTTTCAAACTCGGTTTTGGCTTTTGAATTTTTCCACCACCAAAAATTTTCATTAGCATTAATCCAATTTCCTAAGTCATTTCCGTTTTTATATCCAACAAAAGCAAAAGTAGTTTCCGTTTTACTTTTAGGTCGTGTCCAAGTATGAATTATTTGATTTTTATCTTTATAATAAAAATAGAAAGAATGCCAATGACTTTCTCTACCATCTTGATAACCGTATGTGTTTAAATTAATACTATGATTCTCTAATTTTACCTCATTTATAATTTCGATAAGAGTTTTTTCAGAAACATTAAATTTATATGTTTCCGCTCTAGCATAACTTCCCGGTGATAAAGACCAACCTAAGTAATAAATAATAAAACCGAAAACGATAATTCCGATTAATAAATACTTTTTTTTCAATTTTTGATAAATTTCGTTTTAGTACGATTTTGCTTGTGTTTGAGACAAGATGAGATTATGATTTTCAATAGCTTTAATCATAGAATAGCGAAGTTCGACCAAATTTCCCATAAAGTCAAGCGTAAAAAAACAGGTTGCAAAGCTCTATTTATTACGATTAAAAATCTTCCGTATCAGCAAAGAAACCTTACGCTTAATTTTAGCAGAGTTTGAGACTACAAAAGCAAAACCCATCGTGGTCAATAAAGCAATAAAAGCAAGTGCGCCAAGTGCGCCACCATAACCATCAAAGACATGGTTTTTACTAATATAAATAATTGTAAATAAAGTACCAGCTATGGCTAATAAGGGATAACTTTTTAAGGTTTTAGAGGAAACCATACCAATAAAAGAGGTGCCAACAAATACAATTTGAATATGCTTAGTTAAGTAAGCATCGAGTACTTCTGGAAAACAATAAAAAAATAAACCTACCAATAAAGAAAGTAAAGCAGATGCTTTTACGGCACCTTGTCGTAATTGTTCGCTGACAAAGTGAGTAAGTGTTGCGCCTAGAATTCCGGTGATAATGAGAATGAAGTTGTTCATATCACTATCCAATAAATTAAAGTTGCTGTAATAACGCCTGCAAATGCCATAGTGCCTAATTTTCCGCCAACACCTAAAAATAAGTTTTTAGAAATCATAAAATACAAACCTGCTAAAGTGCCTGCAGCTAATACAAATCCAATAGAAGGTGAGGTTTCTACACTAGACATACCTACAAAAGCACCACAATAGATGCTTGCCGGAATTTGTTTTAGATAATTAGATTTTTTATTTAGTAAAGGTAAAAATGAAGCAATAGTACCAACAATTCCCATAGATAGAATACTACCTAAACCTCCATTTATATTTAAAAGGTAGCATATTAAAGCTCCAATAGGGACCCAAATAACTATCGAGATCTTTTCGTAAGCGTAATCTTCGTGGTGTAAGTCTAAATATTTGTAACCAAAGACTATTGATATTATGACTAGCAGCGCAGCTATTACAATGAATGCATTTGTTTCATAATGTTCCCTTACAATCCTAGTTAAGAATGTAATTTGAATAAATAAAACAGTGGCAACCATCAAAAGACGAATGGCTTTATGCTTTCCCATTAAGTGGTTTTAGAGCTTAGTTTATTAACCTGGTTATAGAAGTACAAAGTTCTAAGAAAATTAATAGGAGCAAAAAATATAAGGTAAAAATTTAGATTGAAGTGTGTTAAAAATTTTACAAAACCAAAAGGCCAAAACCACGTAAAACATCAATCGGTTTAGAATACCAAAACAATTCAAAATCTTCAAATTGTTTTTCAAAACTTGTTTTTAATTGTTTGAAAGTTTGTGGTTGGTGTTGAGGAGTAATGTCTTCTATAGTATCTAAAAGCCAAAGTGCTTTATTTTTTTCTAGTGTAATTTGATAGCTTTCCACAGTATCATGAAAGGTGAATTCTAAGTACTCTTTTTCAATACCTTTTTTTGTTTTAGAAAATTCTGAAACCAAAGGTAATGAACCTAACCATGTAATTTTAGCACTTGGTTTAATGGTAAGTATTGCCTCTTGTGCTAAAGCATTATAAATAAAATCAGGATCAATATCGGTTTCTGGAATTTCAAATTCAAACCAATCTTGTAAAGGAATATCAAACCCAATACCATGCATAAAATTAAAGAGTGATTTTTTTAATCCGAAACTAAATTGTGAATGGTCAATACCTGTAGAATCTGTAAAATCAACATCATTATTTGCAAAACTGATGTTTTTGTAATTTGGTGTAATGCCATACTCTTTGGGATGTAAACCCACAGGACTATGCGCTGTTAATGCAAATTGATGCCAAAATCCAGACTGTAACACACCAACTTCAAAAAGCTGACGTACCATTTCTAGACTATCAACAGTTTCTTGAACCGTTTGCGTTGGGTAGCCATACATTAAATAGGAGTGTACCATAATGTTGGCTTCGGTAAAATTACGAGTTACTTGTGCAACCTGCTCTACCGTTACACCTTTGTCTATTAATTTTAATAAACGGTCTGATGCGACTTCTAATCCGCCAGAAACGGCAATGCAACCAGAGGCTTTAAGTAAGAGACAAAGATCTTGAGTAAAGTTTTTTTCGAACCTAATGTTGGTCCACCATGTAACGCTGAGGTCTCGTTTTATAATTTCTAGCGCTAAAGCTTTCATTAAAGAAGGTGGTGCCGCTTCATCTACAAAATGAAATCCGGTTTCGCCAGTTTGCGCAATTAGGGTTTCCATGCGGTCTACTAAAAGCGAAGCAGCAACGGGTTCATAAATTTTAATGTAATCTAAAGATATATCGCAAAAGGTACATTTTCCCCAATAACAACCGTGTGCCATGGTGAGTTTGTTCCATCTGCCATCACTCCATAAACTGTGCATTGGGTTGGCAATTTCTATAACGGAAATGTACTGGTCTAACAACAAATTAGAATAATCTGGTGTGCCAACTTCAGCTTGTTTGTAATCTGGTTTTGTAGTGTTGTTTTTGTAAGTTACAACGCCATTTTTGAGTATAAAGGTGCGTTTAAAAGTGGTTCCGTTATTAAGAACAGAATCGTGTAATAACTCAACAGGTAATTCGCCATCATCTAAAGTTATAAAATCGAAAAACTCAAAAACTCTAGTGTCTGTTACAGATCGTAATTCGGTATTGGGAAATCCGCCACCCATTGCAATTTTAATGTTTGGATAATTTACTTTTATAAATTGCGCGCAACGAAAAGCACTGTATAAATTACCGGGAAATGGCACTGAAAAACAAATAAGTTTAGGTAGTGTTTCTTTTATCTGAGCGTCTAATAGTTCTAAGGTGATTTGGTCAATATAGGTTGCGTTATCTTGCAACTGAGCATAAAGTTCATCAAAAGAATTGGCACTTTGCCCTAAGCGTTCTGCATAACGGCTGAACCCAAAATCTGGATCAATGCATTCTACAATAAAATCGGATAAATCCTCAATATATAAAGTGGCTAAATGCTTGGCTTTGTCTTGCATTCCCATTGAGCCAAATGCAAAATCCATATCGTCTAATTGGTTAAAACGAGATGCTTGTGGTAAAAACCCATCGCTGCAAATTTGTCTTGCAAAAGTTTGATTTTTACCTTGAAGAAATAAAATTATATCATCTAAAGACTTTAAATAAAGGTCTTTTAGTGCATAGATACGTTGGCAATTTTCCGTTTGAATGCGATCATTCTCTAAAGCCAGATTAAAAATTTCTTGGAAAGTAGATTTAGAAAAGAGCTCTAAAATAACTTCGATACCCAAATCCATTTGAAACGACTCAATACCTTTTGTATTTAAAAATCCTTTAAGATAAGCTGTACCAGGATAAGGCGTGTTAAGTTGCGTAAATGGAGGTGTTATGAGTAAGAGGTCTTTCAACTTTAGAGTTTATATTAGAGTTGCAAATATAGTTGTAAAATGGTTGAATATTTTGAATTCGAATAGAACTTAAGACTGCAGTTCTAGTGATACCTTTTTTTGGAATCGTATCGAGAACCTTTTTAGTTCTAAAGCTGTTCTCGATACATTTCTTCATTTTACGTTTTACTTCAAATAGACAAACACTCTAATTGATGTGAGCCGTTCGAATTGGAATTAGGTGTTGTAAACCTATCCATTCTTCAATATTTCAGCTACAGCCTGCTGATAAGCTCTAGGGTTATTTGCTTTTTTAATTTTCTTAAATGTTTTTTGAGGATTAGAAAACGACTGTGAAAAGTATTCCCAAAAGCCTTGCATTTTCATTTTTATAGGTGTTGGTCCAGAAAGTGCAGCATCGTATTGATGATAAATAGTATCGTGGAATTCTCTGAAGATTTCCCATCTGTTTACAGGATATTCTGTAGTGTCGTTTTTAATCATGCTTGGTAGAAACGGATCAGCAATAAGCCCTCTGCCAATCATAAAATGATCAATGCTAGGGAAACGTGTTTGCATTTCCTTCAATTTCGACACAGTTGTAATATCACCATTGTAATACAATTTGTGTTTGGTGTTTTCTATGCAACGTTGAAAACCATCTAAATTAACACCACCTTTATAAAGTTGTTTACCAATACGTGCATGAATGGCAATATTTTTTAGCGGATAACTATCTAGAATAGGGAAGGTGTTTAATATTTCTTCAGCGTTTTCATAACCCATGCGCATTTTCATAGAAACCAAAATATCAGTTTCTTTATGCACACGCTCTAAAATATTATTGATTTTTTTTGGGTCGCAAATAAGTCCTGAGCCCATGCCACGATTCGTTACCATTGGGTAAGGGCAACCTAGATTCCAGTTGAGTTCTTTATAACCTAATTCTTGAATGTAATCCACAACAAATAGAAATTCATCAGCACTGTTGGTCATTATTTGCGGAATCACTTCGAGTTCTGTATTGTGCTCTAATTGTAAATCTCTTTGGTAAGAGTTTTTAATGATTAACTTATTGTTGAATCTAATATAAGGCGCATAAAACGTGTCGATACCTCCAAAATAATGGTTAAATGCATTCCGAAATCGAAAATCTGTAAACCCTTGTAAAGGTGAAGATAAAAGTGTGAGCGACATTCGATTTTGTGTTTTTAGTTGTAGAAAATGAATAAATCATTCTTTATGAAAACGAAAGTCGTTCAAATTAATTAAATCACAAAATCTTGTTATAGTTAATGTAATAAAACATGAAAAGAAACGTTAAAATTTATACTAACTAAATCCAGCGCTCATAAAGCACAATTACGTTTCAAACTTTAATCAATCACATCAACCATGAAACGAATTGTTTATCTATGCTTTTTCGCTATCCTATTATCATCTTGTGCTACAGACAATGACGATAATTTACAAAATTCAGACTCTAACTTTTATGCACTCACTGTAGGTAATGAATGGGTTTATAAAAACTACAAATACAATCCTGAAACTCAAAATTATGACGATACAGGTGTTGTAGATTCTGTGCGTATAATAGGCACGGAAACTATAAATGATAATACGTATTATAAGTTTAGACGTTTAACTACAGGAAATGAAGAAGGCATTACATTATGTAATCCTAATGGTGAACATTTTGAGTTACTAAGAGATTCATTAGGCTATTTAATATATGATGGAGGAATGATTAAATATGCGAATAATGATTTTGCAGAGCGAACATTAAGTGAGCAAGATTGGGGAACAGTTTACGACCAACTTATAGCTTTGGATAATGAAATTACAATAGAAGCTGGTACGTTTGATAGTACTTATACACAACGCTACGCTATGTTGACTAATGGAGAACAAGCTAATGGCTTAGATCACTTTTATTATGCAGATGGTTTTGGTTTAATTTATGACACATCTTCTTTGGTTGCTGAAGATATTCCACGTATTGTGAGACGCTTAGACTCTTACGTTATTGAGTAATTGATTTAAAACACTTTATCTAAAAATGATTTTATACTCTCTTTATTTGCTCTAAGTAATTCTTCTCTTGCAGCAATAGTATCGCTTGGTTTTTTATCTTGAGATAATTTAAATTTTCCTTCCCAATTGGTGATTGAAATTTCAAACATCTCAATGTATTTTAGGTTCGCATCTAAACGCGGATTTTCTGCTTCCAATACATATTTATGGTCAGGAGCTTCTAAAAATTCAGTCATTGTAATTAAGGATTGTTTCAAAGCCGCTTTACTTTCAATAGCTTTTACTCTTCCTTTTAAATGGACTTTGATGTAATTCCAAGTAGGAAGTTGAGTTGTAGCATAAATACTAGGTGAAATATAACATTCTGGTCCTCCGAAAATGAGTGTTACATTGTTATTGTTTTTTAATAATTCAGCATGCGGATTATTAATGTCTATATGTCCTATCAGTTTTTCCGTTTCATAAATTAAAGGCAAATGCGTAATTAAAGGCAGATTGTCTTTTACAGAAATAACTGTAGCTAAAGGATATGTTTTTATAACTTCAACCAAGTGATTAATGTTATCGTCTTGATGCTGTTTTGGAGGATAGGTCATCTTTTTCTGTTCTGAAATTATTTCAGAATCTTTTATTTTTTTTGTAATTAATGAAATTTATTGATGCTTAAATTTACAATTTTTTATCTTTAGAGCATGCCAGAGAAATCAAATTCATTTTCTATTAAAAATTGGTCGCAAGATGATCAGCCTCGTGAAAAATTAAGAGACAAAGGAAAAGCATCATTAAGCGATGCAGAATTAATAGCTATTTTAATAGGTTCTGGTAATAGAGACGAAAGTGCGGTTGCCCTTTGCAAGCGTATTTTTGCAAGTGTAGATAATAATTTAAATGCTTTAGGGAAATTATCTATTGCTCAGTTAATGGAGTTTAAAGGTATAGGTGAAGCCAAAGCTATTAGTATTGTTGCTGCTTTAGAAATAGGAAAGCGTAGACGCATAGAGGATGCACTTCAGTTAGATAAAATAACATCGAGTCGTTCCGTTTTTGAAGTGATGCAGCCTGTAATTGGAGACTTGCCACATGAAGAATTCTGGATTCTGTATCTCAATAATTCAAATAAAGTTATAAAGAAAAATCAATTAAGTAAAGGTGGAATCACTGGGACTTTAGTTGATGTAAGATTAGTACTTAAAAATGCTTTAGAAGTTGGAGCAGTGGCATTAATTTTGTGTCATAATCATCCATCTGGCACTTTAAAACCGAGCCAAGCAGACAAGGATATTACCAAGAAATTGAAACATGCAGCACAGAGTTTAGATATTTCGGTTTTAGATCATCTTATTGTAACAGAGAAAGCGTATTTTAGTTTCGCAGATGAAAACATTCTATAAATTTGAAGGCTGCCAACTGAAATTATGCTATTAGTTTATACACATAAAATCACACCTCGAGTTACCTATACGTTTAAGCATATTTGCAAGCGTATTTTGGGTATAGATGTGCGTTTTACATCTAAAGTTGAAGATTTTATTGCGCATGACAGTCTTAAAATGTCTTATGCAAAACAGCCTTTAAGTCATGAATTATTCATTAGAAGCCATGATTTATTGTTTGAACATGGTCTATCTGATGTCGATGTAAACGTGCAAAAATGGGTACACACTAAAGGTTTTTTTGCAACAGGAGATCGCAGTGCATTGCCCTTTGATATTTTTGCCTCATCATTTTATTTACTGAGCAGATATGAAGAGTATTTACCACACGTAAAAGATGATTACGGACGGTTTTTAGCATCAGAAAGTATAGCATACAAACATAAATTTCTTCAACAACCTGTTATTGATATTTGGGCTTATAAGCTTAAAGCTGTTTTAAAAGAGCGGTTTCCAGATTACAAATTTCCTCAACGTCATTATAAGGTTTTACCTGTAATTGATGTGCCTGTAGCTTATTATTTTAAGTATAAAGGTTTGTTGAGAACAGTAGGTGGTACCTTAAATGATATTAGGCGTTTTAAATTAAAACAATTGTACTCGCGTTATCTCGTTTTAATGGGTTTTAAGCGTGATCCTTATGATACATTTAAATGGATAATAAGAAAACAGAAGACGTGCGATTTTAAATTTATGGTGTTATTTTTAATTGGCGATTATTCCACTTTTGATAAAAATATTAATACCAATAAAAAGCAATTTGTGTCACTTATAAAATCTGTTGCAGATTATTGTGATGTAGGTATTAAGGCTTCTTATTTTGCACTAGATGATATCGAAATTTTAAAGAAGGAAAAACTTAAAATGGAATTCATTACTCATAATGGTATAAAGGCTGTACGTCATTCATTTTCAAAACTTAATTTGCCAACCTCATATCGTAATTTGGTGGAGTTAGAAATAAACCAAGATTTTACGATGGGTTATATTGACACCTTAGGTTTTAGAGCTGGTACATGTACACCGTTTCAGTTTTATGATTTAGATTACGAAGTGCAAACACCATTAAAAATTAATCCATATCAATGTTTAGATTTTGCCTTGCTTAAGTATAATTCAGAATTAGATAAGACTGAGCATTTGCAAAAAATAATTAATGAAGTTAAAGCTGTAAATGGTACATTTATACCAGTATTTCATAATTATGCTTTTAGCGATTTGGACCGTTGGAAGGGGTTTAGAAAATTATTTAATTTGATATTAGAATCAGCAGAATGAAGCATACAATAAAACATGTATTTTTTGATTTGGATCATACGCTTTGGGATTTTGATAAAAATTCGGGATTAACATTTGAGAAGATTTTTAGTCAGAACAATATTGAATTAGAGACTAAAGATTTTTTACCAATTTATGAGCCAATTAATTTAAGATATTGGAAACTTTATAGGGAAGAAAAAGTAACGAAATCTGCTTTGCGATATGGTCGGTTAAAAGAAGCATTTGATGGCGTTGGAGTAACTGTTTCTGATCATATGATTCATCACTTGTCAGAGGCTTATATTGATAATCTATCTACATTTAATCATCTGTTTGATGGTACATTTGAGATTTTAGATTATTTAAAAGAGAAATATACATTACACATTATTACAAACGGATTTGAAGAAGCCCAAGAAAAGAAAATGACCACTTCAAATATTAAAAAGTATTTTAAAACCGTTACTAATTCTGAAATGGTTGGTGTTAAAAAACCTAATCCAAAAATATTTAATTTTGCATTAGATTTAGCAAAGGCAAAGCCAATAGAAAGTATTATGATTGGTGATAGCTTAGAAGCAGATATTGAAGGCGCTCACAAAATAGGAATGGACACCATTCACTTTGACTATAAGGATTCTCATAATTCTGATAGTTTTAAAAGAATTACAAATTTAAAAGCAATAGAAAATCATTTATAAAATAAAAACGATGTTAAAGAAAATAATATTCACAGTTTCATTTATACTTATTAGTTTATACGGAATAGCTCAAAAAAACATTAATGACTATAAGTATATTATTGTACCAAAAGAGTACAACTTCTCTAAGTCAGAAGATCAATATCAGTTAAATTCTTTAACTAAGTTTTTATTCAATAAGTATGGCTATGACGCTTATTTTACTGATGAGTTGCCAGAAGATCTTAAGAGTGATCGTTGCTTGGCTTTAATGGCTTCAGTAACAAATGAAAAAGGGAGTATGTTTAAAACAAAATTACAAATAGAACTTAAAGATTGTTACGACGCTGTAGTTATGACATCTAAGATAGGAGAGTCTAGAATTAAAACTTACGATAAAGCTTATTCTCAAGCATTGAGAGATGCCTTTGAAACATTTAAGGAGTTAGAATATAGTTACGTTGCTGAAGAAGAAACTGAAAAACCGATGGTTGCCAAAGCAGAAACTAAAGCAGATAAAATTGAAACAAAAACGGTAGAAGCAACTAAAGAAGTTTCAAAGAAAGAGGAAGGAACATTAACTGGAGTTTTGGTCGCAGAAAAAGAAAACAACGTTAAAGTAGAAAGTCCTAATAAGGTAAAACGAGAATTATACTATGCACAAGAAATTGCTAATGGTTTTCAACTTGTAAATTCAGAACCAAGAGTTGTAATGGTTTTACTTAATACAGCGGCAATAGACGTGTTTATTGTTAAGGGAAAAAGTGCCATTGTTTTTAAAGAAGACGGTTTTTGGTATTATTCTGAAAATGATGGTGAGCTAGGAGAAAAGAAATCGATGAATATTAAATTTTAATAGCCATATTTATCTTTCCATAGAGTTTTTAGGAAATTACGTTGCGCCTGCTCTCTAGCATTATTTCCAGGATTGTATAAAGTTGTGTTTGCAATTTCTTCAGGTAGAAATTCTTGAGCAGCAAAATTATTCTCATAACTATGAGAATATTTATAACTATCACCATAACCTAATTCTTTCATAAGTTTAGTTGGTGCATTTCTCATCGCTATCGGAACAGATAAATCACCTGTGTCTTTTACCAATTGTTGCGCTCTATTAATAGCTTCATAAGCTGCATTGCTTTTAGCGGAACTAGCTAAATATGTTGCACACTGACTTAAGATAATTCGAGATTCTGGATGACCAATTACAGAAACCGCCTGAAATGTATTATTAGCAATAACTAAAGCTGTTGGGTTGGCATTTCCAATATCTTCACTTGCCAAAATTAAAAGTCGTCTTGCAATAAACTTTACATCTTCACCACCTTCAATCATTCGCGCTAAATAATAAACCGCTGCGTTTGGGTCGCTTCCACGAATCGATTTTATAAATGCCGAAATAATATCGTAATGCTGTTCACCAGCTTTATCATATCGAGCAGCTTTGTTTTGTACTTGTTTCATCACTAAATTATTAGTGATAATAATTTGGTCTCCTTCAAACGACGCGACTAGCAATTCAAATATATTAAGTAACTTTCTGGCATCTCCTCCAGATAAACGTAATAAAGCTTCCGTTTCTTTTAATTCAATATTTAATTTTGAAAGGGTGTTGTCTTCAGTTAAAGCACGTTCTAATAAGGCTTCTAAATCCGTTTTGCTAAAGGCATTTAAAGTATAGACTTGGCATCTCGACAACAAGGCAGAAATAACTTCAAAACTTGGGTTTTCAGTAGTTGCGCCAATTAAGGTAACCCAACCTTTTTCAACGGCTTCTAAAAGTGAATCTTGTTGAGATTTACTAAATCGATGAATTTCATCAATAAACAGAATGGGATTTTTTGCAGTGAATAAACCACCACTTTTCTTGGCCTTATCAATAACCTCTCTAATATCTTTAACACCAGAGTTAATAGCACTGAGTTTAAAAAATGGACGTCCAGATTCGCTAGCAATAATATTTGCAAGTGTAGTTTTTCCGATGCCTGGAGGGCCCCAAAAAATCATTGAAGGAATAACACCACTTTTAATTTGCTGATACAACATTCCGTCTTTACCCACTAGATGTTGCTGGCTTAAATAGTCATTTAATGTATTTGGTCTAAGACGTTCGGCTAAAGGCGTGTTCATGTTTCAAAATTACAAAATGCTTTTGTGATGTGTTCATTTAATGAAAGAATTTCATCTTAAAACTATTAATGTTATTATTCTTGTTTCTGACAATATTGCAGATATTCTTATTTTGGTTATAATTTTGAGAGAGATTATGTAAATAATAGCATGAGTAATAACCAACATTTTAAATATTCAAATAGTATTATTGTCTATCCGTTGACAATTTTGTTTGCAGTTTGGTTGGTGTTTTGGTATCAAGTTAGAGTTGATAGTGGAATTAAGAATTTTGGAATTAGACCACAAAAAATTGAAGGCCTATTGGGAGTTGTTACGAGCCCATTTTTACATGGAGATATCAATCATATTTATAATAATTCTGTTCCTTTATTAGTGCTCAGTATAGCCTTGTTTTATTTTTATAATAAAATAGCCTGGAAGGTTATTGGGTTTGGAATTTTGCTTTCTGGATTATTAACATGGTTAATTGCTAGTAATGGAAACCATATTGGAGCCAGTGGTTTAGTTTATGTATTAGTTAGTTTTATATTTTTCAAAGGTATTTTTGCTAAACATTACCGACTTATTGCATTGTCATTATTAGTTATTTTCCTTTATGGAAGTATGATTTGGTATGTGTTTCCAATTAAGAGTGGCATGTCTTGGGAAGGCCATTTGTCTGGCTTAATTACAGGTTTAGTATTTGCTTTAATTTTTAGAAATCAAATTGCAAAACCGAAACGTTACAAATGGGAAGAGCCATATTATAACGAGGACGATGATCCATTTATGAAACACTTTGATGAAAACGGAAACTTTATTGAATTAGAGCCGGAAGAAATTGAAATCGAAAATGAATCTAAACTAGAATTAGAACAAAATGAGATAACCTCAAGTCATCAGAATAGTGTAAATATCAACTATACTTTTAAAAAAAATAGCGAGTAAGTATACTCAGTTGTCACTGGTTTTTTCAGATTGAAGACTTCTGTTTAACTACGTTGTCTCACAGCTTCATATAAAAAGGCACCACATGCTACAGAAACATTTAATGATTCAATTTCACCTAATATAGGTAGCTTAGCTTTGTCATCTACAACTTTTAAAACTGAAGGGTTTATTCCTCTACCTTCAGAGCCCATAATTATAGCGCAAGGTTCTTTAAACGACACATCGTATAAATAATTTTCTGCTTTTTCAGTAGCCGCAATTACTCTAATACCAGAAGATTGCATATGGAAAACTGCATCTTTTATGTGGTCGACTTTACAAATAGGAATTTTAAAAATCGCACCTGCACTTGTCTTAATAGTATCTCCATTAATTGGTGCGCCACCTTTTTTCTGAATGATTATGCCATTCACGCCAGTACATTCTGCAGTTCTTACAATTGCTCCAAAATTTCTAACATCACTTAATTGGTCTAGTAATAAGAATAGAGGCGTTTTATCAGATTGAAGAACGCTCATTACCAATTCATCGATATCATGAAAAGCAATTGGTGAAATTTGGGCTACAGCACCTTGATGGTTTCCTCGTGTTAAACGATTTAATTTTTCAACTGGTACATAAGAGGAATTGATACTTTCAGAACGAATTAAATTTTCTAATTCTTTAAAGAGATCACCATGTAGTCCTTTTTGTAAAAAGACTTTGTCTATAGTTTTACCTGATTTTACGGCTTCAATAATAGCTCTAATACCAAAAATTGTGGTTTCGTTTTCCATGTTGCAAAGGTATAAAAAAACCATCCTGAAAAAGGGATGGTTTATTAAATATATTAGATAGATTAAGATTAATTTTTAATCACCTTTTTTGTGATAATTTTAGATTCAGAATAAATTCTTAAAAAGTAGATTCCATTTGCTTCATTAGACAGATCTAAAATATTAGAGTGAGATTCATTTACTTTACGTCCTAATGTAGTATAAGCTTCTATTTTGTCTATAACGATATTAGAGTTAATGTTTATTTGTGCTTTGGTAGGGTTAGGGTGTAAACTGATAGTTACTTGAAGAGTATCTATGATACCTAAAGTTTGACATGCACTGATATCAGGATTGAGTTCTAATGGTGTGCTAGGTGTTAAATCTTTCCCAGTAAAAGCAGCATATGTAGGAGCATATTTTATACCTCTAAAGGTTGTGTTTGTAAATGTCGAAGGTTCTGTTTCTTGTTCAGCGATATTACCGTTAGTTGAATTCACAGGATTAATATATTCCCAAACTATATATTCTGAGGGTGTAATTTCAAAAAATCTACCATTAATACCTTCGCAAATTAAAGTATTACCATTTGGTAGACGTTGAGCACTACTTAAAATATTAGAGAAAAACTCATTTGGTGATGTTGTGTTAAAGTATATGTATTCAGGGTCTTGCGGACCAAATGCCGTGTCAGATTGGTACGTGTAAACTCCAGGGCTATTAGTTTCGGGATTAATAATAAAAACTTCTGAAAATAAAGGTGATCTGCCGTTACCGTTATTATATATTATTATTTTTCCAGCATCTACTAATCCGTTTGAAATAACATGAGGATAGTGCTGGCCATAAAGCTTTCTGTTGGTTTCAGTGCCTTGATTGTAAGATTGTGGATTTCCCCAACGGTATAACAAATCACCACCCTTATTGTAGATTCCTCCAGAACTGCTAGCAGCCTCTGCCGTAGAGGTAGAGTGGTCTATAATATAAATTTCGCTTAAATTTCTTGAACTTATAACAATTTGATCAAGGACTGGGTTAAATTGAATAGAATTAAAATGAAGCCAATTAGAGCCGCCTGACCCACCATTTAAGAAGTTGATGTTCAATTTCTCTGGGCTTAATCCAACATCACCAAAATTGTCTTTACTATTATCAAAATCTTGAACTAAATGGTCTTTTACATTCCATTCCCATACCACTGTTGCGTTATTAGAATCAACAGGTGTTACTTCAATTATTTGTTCGTTATATAAATCAGATTCAGTTAAATTCATTGGGTTTCGACCTGCTTGGAGTGCTTCACTATTTGTCATGCGTGTTACGGCCAAAATGAGCACGTTACCATTTGGCATTGGGTATACATCATGATGTTGTCTCATCATAGGTGTATCATAAAAATATTGCCAAGTCAGGTTGCCGTCCCAATCAAAAATTTCAATCACTCCGCCTTGTCCACCAAAAGATATATCAGAACTATTTGATCTACCTGCTCTCAGTATGTTACCATTTTCCAATAGATAAACAGCATTACCAGGAGGGAAACTACTAGACCATTGATTAATTAATTCTCCACAATTATTAATTAAATACGTATCGTTTTGTGATGTAAATAAAGTGTAACCTTCATAGACTCCTTCTGAGATTACTGTAGTCCCTATGGTATTCTGAGAAAAAGTAAAATTTATTGTACTTAATAAAGTAAAAAGTAGTTTTCTTAACATAGTGTAATTTTTTTCAGAACAAATCTAGCGTATTAATTTTAATTCTTAAAAAGTAGCTGTTAAGCTTAAATGGACTTTAGAATCTGATAGCTTAAAAGGTCTGCTTTCACTTTTACCACTAGAATAATTCAACCTAAATAAGCCAGCATTGGTTAATAGGCCTAAACCAAAGCCAAAGCCAAAAAGTTTTTCTTTGTTGTTACTGAGTTTGTGTTCAAAATATGCAGCATCAAAAACGGAATGAACATATATACTATTACTTAATCGATATCTGTATTCTGTATTTATTACGCCATAAAGATTAGCAACTAAACTGTTTTCTTCAAATCCGCGGATAGAATTGATGCCTCCAAATCTAAATAGCTCATTGTCTAAATAATCATTAGAAGTTAAAGTAGCTCCATTTAATCTGGTGTAGATACTATTTTTATTGTTTAGATTAAAAATTTTATAAGTGTCAAAACTAAAAACACTTTGTTTTTGTTTGCCTAAGTTGTTATCTCGATTACCAAAACTTGATGAAAAATCGAACCAAAAATTAATTGGAAATAAAGGGTCTAACGGTTGAGTTCTGGTATAATTATACTGTAAAGTATAATAATTTGTTGTATAATCATTTAATATGTCAGTATCAGATGCTAATAAATTTGTGGAATTAGTTGTAGCAATACCAATACCAATTTTATGCTGTGTATTTATTTGGTAATTGACTTTTGCATATTGATTGGCATTTAAGAAAGTAGAGTCTTTTCTAAAAATTTTTAAACCAACTTGAATCCCAATTGGAGTAGAGAATAAATATGGTATATCGGCATCAACTTTAAAAGTTTGTTGGTCAATCTCATCGCTTTTGTAAAAGAGATTTAAAGTTTCTCCATAATTAAGATTATTAATTAATCTTAAATCTAAATAACCATCAAATTCAATCTTGTTGGTGCTTTCGTTGGTTCCAAAACCTAAAAAACCATCAAAGTTATTGGTTTTTGTTTTTTCTACATATATATATAAGGTCGTAGAATCCTGTGTAAAAAGAACTTCAGGGTCTTTTATCTTACTTGCGAATCGCAACTCATTTAATAATTCAACCTTTTTTTTAATAGCATTTAAGTTGAAAGATTTGCCTGTTTTTAGTTTTAAGAAATGTTTTACATAAGACATAGGGAATTTATCATAACCTTTAATAATAATATTATCAATGCGCCTTTTTTGATTAGAGACAATTTTTAAATCTGCTATTATTAGATTAGGCTTTAGTTTAGATAGATTAATAAGTTGTAGAGTTGAAAATGGATCACCTAACTCAGCTACCTTAGCGTTTAAATTATCTAAGTAACTTTCAATCTCTGTTATTTCTAAATCTATATAATCTTCACCTTTAGTGCTGTTAATTAGGTTAGGATAGGTTTCTTTAAAATTTGATTTTAAATATATTCTAATACGATTTACTTTATCCCCTAAGTAGAGTTTGGCCTCAAAAAGAGAATCGTTTTGTTTTGTGATGCTTTCAATTGATGTATCGATATAGCCATGTTTAGTTAATTTGGTCTTTAGTCTTTCAACTTGATTTAATAAACTAATATAATCATCAAAGCTTTTGCTGTAGTTGAGGGAGTCAATTATTGAAGTCTTTTCATTACTTTCTCCTAAAATTTTCAAATTAATGGATTGCCCTATACTCTGATTTGAAAAAATCAAAGTAAAAACAAGTATAATGATTCGACTGTAAAATGGCATGGATGCTAAATAGAGTAACTTTTATGTTAACGTAAAAATAGCTGATATTATATACCAATGAAATGAAAGTTTATATTTCTTTTAAAAATTAATTCCCAAGTGTTTGAATAATAGATATTAATTCATACCTTTGCAGCCCTCAAAAGTGAGGGTTAATAAAATTTTATATAGAAATATATGCCAACAATTTCACAATTAGTACGAAAAGGAAGAGCCAAAATAACCAAGAAGAGTAAATCGGCTGCTTTAGATTCGTGTCCTCAAAGACGTGGTGTATGTACTCGTGTTTATACAACGACACCTAAAAAACCTAACTCAGCAATGCGTAAGGTAGCAAGGGTTCGTTTAACAAACGGAAACGAAGTAAATGCATACATTGGTGGAGAAGGTCACAATTTACAAGAGCACTCGATAGTATTGGTTAGAGGTGGAAGGGTAAAAGATTTGCCAGGAGTTAGATATCACATCGTTCGTGGTGCTTTAGATACAGCAGGTGTATCAGGAAGAACACAACGTAGATCTAAGTATGGTGCAAAACGCCCTAAGAAGTAATTAAAAACTTTAAGAAGAAGACATGAGAAAAAGAGCAGCAAAAAAGAGACCGCTTTTACCAGATCCAAGATTTAATGATCAGTTAGTAACACGTTTTGTTAACATGATGATGTGGGATGGTAAGAAGTCTGTAGCTTTTAAAGTATTCTATGATGCAATTGATATTGTTGAGGAGAAAAAAAATGATGACGAAAAAACAGCTTTAGAAATTTGGAAAGAAGCTTTATCTAACGTAATGCCTCACGTAGAAGTACGTAGTCGTCGTGTTGGTGGTGCTACATTTCAGATTCCAATGCAGATTCGTCCAGACCGTAAGGTTTCAACTGCGATGAAATGGTTAATAAGCTTTTCACGTAAAAGAAACGAAAAATCTATGGCGCAACGTTTAGCATCAGAAGTTTTAGCTGCGGCTAAAGAAGAAGGAGCAGCGGTTAAGAAAAGAACTGATACTCACAAGATGGCTGAGGCTAACAAAGCATTCTCTCACTTTAGATTTTAATAAGAAATGGCAAGAGATTTAAAATATACAAGAAATATTGGTATTGCAGCGCATATTGATGCTGGTAAAACCACGACGACAGAACGTATTCTTTATTATACAGGAGTTTCACACAAAATTGGTGAAGTTCATGATGGTGCTGCAACTATGGACTGGATGGAGCAAGAGCAAGAAAGAGGTATTACAATTACTTCGGCTGCGACAACTTGTGAGTGGAAATTCCCTATTGAAAATGGTGAACCAACTGCAGATGCAATGGATTATCATTTTAATATTATTGACACACCTGGTCACGTTGATTTTACGGTTGAAGTAAACCGTTCATTACGTGTACTTGATGGTTTAGTATTCTTATTTAGTGCAGTTGATGGTGTTGAGCCACAATCTGAAACTAACTGGAGATTAGCAGATAACTACAAAGTGCCACGTATTGGTTTCGTTAATAAAATGGATCGTCAAGGATCTGACTTTTTAGGTGTTTGTCAGCAAGTAAAAGACATGTTGAAGTCTAATGCTGTGCCAATCGTTTTAAACATTGGTGATGAAGATGACTTTAAAGGTATTATAGATTTAGTTAAGAATAGAGCTATCGTATGGCATGATGAAACTCAAGGGGCAACTTTTGATGTTATTGAAATTCCAGAAGACCTTAAAGCTGAAGCTAGAAAGTATAGAGCATTATTAATAGAGGAAGTAGCTAGCTACGATGAGAACTTACTAGAGAAGTTCATGGAAGATGAAGATTCTATTACAGAAGACGAGGTGCATGCTGCACTTAGAGCTGCTGTTATGGATATGGCGATTATTCCTATGGTTTGTGGTTCTGCTTTTAAAAATAAAGGTGTTCAGTTCTTATTAGATGCTGTATGTCGTTATTTGCCTTCTCCTATGGATAAGGAAGGTATTATTGGTGTTAATCCAGATACTGATAAAGAAGAAATTCGTAAGCCAGATGTAAAGGAGCCTTTTGCTGCTTTAGCATTTAAAATTGCTACTGATCCTTTTGTTGGTCGTTTAGCATTTTTTAGAGCATATTCTGGTCGTTTAGATGCAGGTTCTTATGTGTTAAATAATCGTTCTGGAAAAAAAGAACGTATTTCTCGTATTTACCAAATGCATGCTAACAAGCAAAATGCAATTGATTATATTGAAGCTGGTGATATTGGAGCTGCTGTTGGATTTAAATCTATCAAAACAGGAGATACGCTTACCGCTGAGAAATTTCCTATTGTTTTAGAATCTATGGACTTCCCTGATCCAGTAATTGGTATTGCGGTTGAGCCTAAGACTAAAGCTGATGTTGATAAATTAGGAATGGGATTAGCTAAATTAGCGGAAGAGGATCCTACATTTACTGTACGTTCAGACGAAGCTTCTGGTCAGACTATTATTTCTGGTATGGGTGAGTTGCACTTGGATGTAATTGTTGATCGTTTAAAACGTGAGTTTAAAGTTGAGGTTAACCAAGGTCAGCCACAAGTTGAATATAAAGAAGCTATTACAAGATCTGCTGATCATAGAGAAGTTTATAAGAAACAATCTGGTGGTCGTGGTAAGTTTGCTGATATCGTATTTACGATTGAGCCAGCTGATGAAGGTGTTGTAGGTCTTCAGTTTGAGTCTGTTATTAAAGGTGGTAACGTTCCTAAGGAATTTATCCCTTCAATTGAAAAAGGATTCAAAATGGCAATGGTAAATGGTCCATTGGCAGGATTCGAAGTAGATGCAATGAAAGTAACATTGAAAGATGGATCTTATCATGATGTGGATTCGGATCAATTATCTTTCGAATTAGCAGCGAAACTTGGATTTAAGAATTCAGCGAAAGCAGCTAAAGCGGTTATAATGGAGCCTATTATGAAACTTGAGGTAATTACTCCTGAAGAAAACATGGGTGATATTGTAGGTGATTTAAATAGAAGAAGAGGTCAAGTTAGTGACATGGGTGATAGAGCTGGTGCAAAAACTGTAAAAGCAACCGTACCATTATCTGAGATGTTTGGATATGTAACAACATTAAGAACATTATCATCTGGTAGAGCAACTTCAACAATGGAGTTTTCACACTATGCTGAGACACCTTCTAATGTTTCAGAAGAAGTTATTAAAGCAGCTAAAGGCGTTGAATCGTAAATCTTAAGAAAATGAGTCAAAAAATCAGAATTAAATTAAAATCTTACGATCACAACTTGGTGGATAAATCTGCTGATAAGATTGTAAAAACGGTAAAAAGTACAGGTGCTGTAGTAACGGGTCCAATTCCATTGCCAACACACAAGAAGATTTTCACTGTATTACGTTCACCACACGTAAATAAGAAGTCTAGAGAACAATTTCAATTAAGCTCTTACAAGAGGTTATTAGATATTTATTCTTCATCTTCTAAAACAATTGATGCTTTAATGAAACTTGAATTGCCGAGTGGAGTTGAAGTTGAAATAAAAGTGTAATTGAACACTAACATGTCCTAAGCTGCGTGCGAAGGAAAAACGGTAAAAAATACAATTCAAGGCTGAAACGTATTTTTCAGCCTTGAATTTTGAATAACAAATAGTAATAATTAATAAATAATAAATATGTCTGGGTTAATTGGAAAAAAAATCGGTATGACCAGCATCTTCGATGAAAATGGAAAGAATATTCCATGTACAGTAATCGAAGCTGGACCATGTATCGTTACCCAAGTCAGAACTGAAGAAGTGGATGGTTATTCAGCCCTTCAATTAGGTTTCGATGACGCGACAGAAAAGAGCGCTACTAAAGCAGACTTAGGTCATGCTAAAAAAGCGGGTACTTCTGTAAAACGCAAAGTTGTTGAATTCAAAGGTTTTGATTCGGAGTACAAGTTAGGTGATTCTATCACTGTAGATCAATTCACAGAAGGTGAATTTGTAGATGTTGCAGGAACTTCTAAAGGTAAAGGTTTTCAAGGTGTTGTAAAGCGTCATGGATTTGCTGGTGTAGGTCAAGCGACACACGGTCAACATAACCGTTTAAGAGCTCCAGGTTCAATTGGTGCAGCTTCTTATCCTGCGAGAGTATTCAAAGGAATGAAGATGGCCGGAAGAATGGGTGGTGAAACAGTTAAAGTTCAAAATTTAAGAGTTTATAAAGTAGTTGCTGAAAAGAACTTACTTGTGGTTAAAGGATGTGTTCCTGGTCATAAAAACTCTTATGTAATTATTCAGAAGTAATGAAGGTAGCAGTTTTAGATATAAACGGAAAAGACACTGGGAGGAAAGCTGAGCTTTCTAAAGAAGTGTTCGCTATAGAGCCTAATAATCACGCTGTCTATTTGGATGTTAAGCAATACTTAGCAAATCAAAGACAGGGTACACATAAGGCTAAAGAAAGAGCAGAGATTGTTGGTAGTACACGTAAGATTAAAAAACAAAAAGGTACTGGTACTGCAAGAGCAGGTAGTATTAAGTCTGGTGTATTTAGAGGAGGTGGACGTATGTTCGGTCCTAGACCAAGAAACTATAGTTTTAAATTAAATAAAGGTTTAAAACGATTAGCAAGAAAATCTGCATTAAGTATTAAGGCAAATGATAAGTCAATTTTAGTAATGGAAGATTTCAGTTTTGATGCTCCAAAAACTAAAAATTTCGTCAATGTTTTAAAGGCTTTAGAGGTTGAAAACAAAAAATCTCTTATTGTGTTGGGTGGCTCAAATAATAATGTATATTTGTCCTCACGCAATTTTAAGGGTTCAGAAGTTGTAACAACCTCTGAATTAAGCACTTATAAAATTATGAATGCTAACAAAGTTATTCTTATTGAAAGTGCATTAGAAGGAATTGAATCGAATTTAAGTAAATAGAACAGATGAGTATCTTAATAAAACCTATAATCACAGAAAAGGCGACTATGCAAAGTGAGTCGTTGAATGCGTTTGCATTTCAAGTGAATCCAAAGGCGAACAAGGTAGAAATCAAAAAAGCGGTGGAAGCTGCTTATGGAGTTTCTGTTGAAAAAGTTCGTACAATAAATGTCCGTCCAGAAAGAAGAACACGTCACACAAAGACTGGTATTCAACATGGTAAAACAAATGCTGTTAAAAAAGCAATTGTACAACTGGCGGAAGGTGAAGTAATAGATTTATACACTAACATGTAATTTTAGACGTTAATGTCAGTAAGAAAATTAAAACCAATCACATCAGCTCAGCGATTTAGAGTAGTAAATGGATTCGACGCCATAACTACTGATAAGCCGGAAAAAAGCTTGCTTGTTCCGAATAAAAGATCTGGTGGTAGAAACAGTCGTGGAAAAATGACTATGCGCCATATTGGTGGTGGTCATAAAAAGAAGTATCGTATCATTGATTTTAAACGTAACAAAGCGGGAGTACCTGCTGAAGTTAAGTCTATCGAATATGATCCAAACAGAACAGCATTTATTGCTTTACTTAATTACCAAGATGGTGAGAAACGTTATGTTATCGCTCAAAATGGTTTACAAGTAGGTCAAAATATAGTGTCTGGTGAAACAGGTATTGCTCCAGAAATTGGAAATGCAATGCCATTAAGTGAAATACCTTTAGGTACAATTATTTCTTGTATAGAGTTACGTCCTGGTCAAGGAGCTGTTATGGCTCGTAGTGCTGGTGCTTTTGCTCAGTTAATGGCAAGAGGTGACAAATTTGCAACTGTTAAGTTGCCGTCAGGTGAAACTAGAATGATTCTAATTACTTGTATGGCTACAATAGGTGTGATATCTAATTCAGATCATCAATTATTAGTATCTGGTAAAGCAGGTAGAAGTAGATGGTTAGGAAGACGTCCAAGAGTTAGACCAGTAGTGATGAATCCAGTCGATCACCCAATGGGTGGTGGTGAAGGTAAGTCTTCAGGTGGTCATCCGAGGTCTAGAAACGGTATTCCTGCTAAAGGATTTAGAACACGTTCTAAGACTAAGTCGAGTAATAAGTATATTGTAGAACGTAGAAAGAAATAATTAAGATAGTATGGCACGTTCATTAAAAAAAGGACCTTATATCCACTATAAGTTAGAAAAGAAAGTTGCAGATAATGTGGCTTCGAACAAAAAGACGGTAATTAAAACTTGGTCTAGAGCATCAATGATATCTCCGGATTTCGTTGGTCAGACTATTGCAGTTCACAATGGTCGTCAATTTGTTCCAGTATATGTTACTGAAAACATGGTAGGTCATAAATTAGGAGAATTTTCACCGACAAGATCTTTTAGAGGTCATGCTGGTGCTAAGAATAAAGGTAAAAAATAAGAATCATGGGAAGTCGTAAAAAACAAATGGCGGAAGCTATTAAGGCTGAAAAAAAGCAGATTGCTTTTGCTAAGCTAAATAACTGTCCTACTTCACCTAGAAAAATGCGTTTAGTTGCGGATTTAGTAAGAGGTCAAAAGGCAGAGAAAGCTCTTCAGATTCTTAGATTTAGCCAAAAAGAAGCGTCTCGTCGTTTAGAGAAACTTGTTATGTCTGCAATTGCAAACTGGCAAGCAAAAAACGAAGATGCTGATGTTGAGGAAGCTAATCTTTTTATTAAAGAGATTAGAGTAGATGGTGGAGCAATGCTTAAGCGTTTAAGACCAGCACCTCAAGGTAGAGCACATAGAATTAGAAAGAGATCTAATCACGTAACAGTGGTTGTAGATGCAATAAACAAAACACAAAGCTAAGATAGAGATATGGGACAAAAGACAAATCCAATCGGAAATCGCTTAGGAATTATCAGAGGATGGGAATCTAACTGGTACGGAGGAAACGATTATGGTGATAAACTTGCCGAAGACGATAAGATTAGAAAATACGTTCACGCGCGTTTATCTAAAGCTAGTGTAAGTAGAGTAATTATTGAGCGTACGCTTAAACTTGTAACCGTTACTATCACTACTGCAAGACCTGGTATCATTATCGGGAAAGGTGGCCAAGAGGTAGATAAGTTGAAAGAAGAGCTTAAAAAGATTACTGGTAAAGAAGTTCAATTGAACATCTTTGAGATTAAAAGACCTGAGCTAGATGCATACTTAGTAGCAGCAAGTGTAGCTCGTCAAATTGAGAGTAGAATTTCTTATAGACGTGCTATAAAAATGGCTATTGCAGCTGCCATTCGTATGAATGCAGAAGGAATCAAAATTCAGATTAGTGGTCGTTTAAATGGTGCTGAAATGGCACGATCAGAGCACTATAAAGAAGGACGTATTCCTTTATCTACATTTAGAGCTGATATTGATTATGCTCTTGTAGAAGCACATACTACTTATGGTAGATTGGGCATCAAAGTTTGGATAATGAAAGGCGAAGTGTATGGTAAAAGAGAATTATCACCATTAGTTGGCTTATCTAAACAACAAAAAGGTAAAGGTGGACGTGGTGGAAACAAGAACCAATCTCGTCGTAGAAAGTAATTTTTTAAAGAAAAGACAAAATGTTACAGCCTAAAAGAACAAAATTTCGTAAGCAGCAAAAAGGACGTATGAAAGGTAATGCGGGAAGAGGTCATTTGTTATCAAATGGTACTTTCGGTATTAAGTCACTTGAATCGACTTTTATTACTGCACGTCAAATAGAAGCAGCACGTATTGCAGCAACTCGTTACATGAAAAGAGAAGGGTCGTTATGGATTAAAATTTTTCCAGACAAACCTATAACAAAGAAACCTCTTGAAGTACGTATGGGTAAAGGTAAAGGTGGTGTTGAATATTGGGCAGCAGTTGTGAAACCAGGACGTATGTTATTTGAAATAAGTGGTGTGCCATTGGACGTAGCGCAAGAAGCTTTACGTTTAGCAGCACAGAAACTTCCGGTAAAAACTAAGTTTATCATAGCTAGAGATTACGAAGCTTAATAAAAAGATATTATGAAGCAATCAGAAATTAAACAGCTTTCAACAGCTGAGTTACAAGAGAAACTTAGTGAGACTAAAAAGAGTTATACTGACCTTAAAATGGCTCATACTATTTCTCCTTTAGACAATCCAATTCAGTTACGTGTCGCTCGTCGTGCAGTAGCTAGAGTGGCAACCGAATTAACTAAAAGAGACGTACAATAATTGTATTCTGCTGAAAGATGGAAAAAAGAAATTTAAGAAAAGAACGTATAGGGATCGTAACTAGTAACAAAATGGAGAAATCTATTGTGGTTGCTGAAGTTAAGAAAGTAAAACACCCTATGTATGGAAAATTCGTGTTAAAGACAAAAAAATATGTCGCACACGATGAGACAAACGACTGCAACGAAGGAGATACTGTAAAGATCATGGAAACACGACCTTTAAGTAAGTCTAAATGTTGGAGATTAGTAGAAATAATTGAAAGAGCGAAGTAATTATGGTACAACAAGAATCAAGATTAAAAGTAGCTGATAACACTGGTGCAAAGGAGGTTTTAACTATCCGTGTATTAGGAGGAACTAAAAGAAGATACGCTTCTGTTGGAGATAAGATTGTTGTAGCTGTAAAAGATGCAACACCTAACGGAAATATCAAAAAAGGTGCTGTTTCTACAGCAGTTGTTGTGCGTACTGCTAAAGAAGTAAGACGTCCAGATGGGTCTTACATTAGATTTGACGACAACGCATGTGTACTTTTAAATCCTCAAGGAGAAATGAGAGGAACACGTGTTTTTGGTCCTGTAGCTAGAGAACTTCGTGATAAACAATTCATGAAAATTGTATCATTGGCACCAGAAGTGCTTTAATTGATAAATAAAATGACAAAGCTTAAAATAAAATCAGGAGATACGGTAAAAGTTGTTGCTGGAGACCATAAAGGTTTAGAAGGTAAAGTACTTAAAGTATTAATAGATAAGAACAAGGCCATTGTAGAAGGTGTAAACATGGTTAAGAAACATACTAAACCAAGTGCACAAAACCCTCAAGGTGGTATTGTAGAGAAAGAAGCATCAATTCATATTTCTAACTTAACATTGTTAACTTCAAAAGGTGAAGCAACTAGAGTTGGCTACAAAATGGATGGTGATAATAAAGTGAGATTTTCTAAAAAATCTAATGAAGTAATTTAATTATGGCTTACGTTGCAAGATTAAAACAAGAGTATAAGGACAAAATTGTTCCTGCTCTTACCGAAGAATTTGGATATAAAAATGTAATGCAAGTACCTAAACTTGAAAAGATAGTAATATCTAAAGGTGTTGGTGCTGCTGTTGCGGATAAGAAATTAATCGATCACGCAGTAGATGAACTTACAAAAATATCAGGACAGAAAGCTATACACACAATGTCTAAGAAAGATGTTGCTTCATTTAAGTTGCGTAAAGGAATGCCTATTGGTGCCAAAGTAACCTTAAGAGGAGAGCAAATGTATGAGTTCTTAGATCGTTTAGTAACTTCAGCTTTACCTAGAGTTAGAGATTTTAATGGTATCAAGGCTACTGGTTTTGATGGTCGTGGAAATTATAACTTAGGAGTTGTAGAACAAATCATTTTCCCTGAAATTGATATTGATAAAATCAATAAAATTTCAGGAATGGATATAACATTCGTTACCTCTGCTAATACAGATAAGGAAGCGAAGTCTTTATTAACAGAACTAGGATTACCTTTTAAAAAGAATTAATTATGGCTAAAGAATCAATGAAAGCCCGTGAGGTTAAGCGTTCTAAAACGGTAGCTAAATATGCTGAAAAGCGCAAAGCTTTAAAAGAAGCTGGTGACTATGAAGCATTACAGAAATTACCTAAAAATGCTTCTCCAATACGTCAGCACAACCGTTGTAAACTTACTGGAAGACCAAAAGGTTATATGAGACAATTTGGAATTTCTCGTGTGATGTTTAGAGAAATGGCTAACCAAGGTTTAATTCCTGGTGTTAGAAAGGCCAGTTGGTAAAATTATAAATTGGTTTCAGGTTTAGCAATAGTGCTGAAAACCGCTACCGCAAATTAATAAATATGTATACAGATCCAATAGCGGATTATTTAACGCGAGTTAGAAATGCAGTTAAGGCTAATCACAGAGTGGTTGAGATTCCTGCATCTAACTTAAAAAAAGAAATAACTAAGATTTTATTCGACCAAGGATTTATCTTAAGTTATAAGTTCGATGACTCATCAGTTCAAGGTACTATTAAAATTGCTTTGAAATACAGTAAAGACACTAAAGAGTCAGTAATCAAAAAAATTCAAAGAATCAGTAAACCAGGTTTACGTAAGTATGCTTCTTCTAACGAAATGCCAAGAATCCTTAACGGATTAGGTATTGCAATTGTATCTACTTCTCATGGAGTAATGACAGGTAAACAAGCGCAAAGAGAAAATGTTGGTGGTGAAGTTTTATGTTACGTATACTAAAAACAGGAAATTATGTCAAGAATAGGTAAAAACCCAATAACAGTTCCTGAAGGTGTAACAGTTGAGATTAAAGATAACTTGATTACTGCAAAAGGTAAATTAGGTGAATTAACTCAGGAGTATTCAGAGATTGAAATTAAATTAGAAGACGGTACTATAACATTAGAGCGTTCATCTGATAAAAAAGATTTAAGAGCAAAACATGGTCTTTATAGAGCATTAATTGCTAATATGATAGAAGGTGTTTCTAAAGGTTGGACCAAAGAACTAGAAATGGTTGGTGTAGGTTATAGAGCTTCGAATCAAGGACAGAGATTAGATTTGGCTGTAGGATTTTCTCATAATATTGTTTTGGATATTGCTCCAGAAGTAACTGTGGAGACTATTTCAGAAAAAGGTAAGAATCCAAGAGTAAAATTAACATCTTTTGACAAACAATTAGTGGGTCAGGTTGCTGCAAAAATACGTGGCTTCAGAAGACCAGAACCTTACAAAGGAAAAGGTATCAAGTTTGTTGGTGAAGAAATTAGAAGAAAAGCAGGTAAATCAGCGTAATAATTAAGTTATGGCATTGACAAAGAACGATAGAAGATTAAGAATTAAAAACAGAATCCGTAAGGTAGTATCTGGTACAGAAACAAAACCAAGATTGGCTGTTTTTAGAAGTAATAAAGAGATTTATGCTCAAGTTGTAGATGATGTATCTGGTAAAACTTTAGCTGCTGCATCTTCAAGAGATAAGGATTTAGCTAAGTCTAAAGTAAATAAAACGGAAATGGCTACTTTAGTAGGTAAGTCTGTTGCAGAAAAAGCTATTAAGGCTGGTGTTGAAACTATTTCTTTTGATAGAGGTGGTTACTTATATCATGGAAGGGTAAAATCATTAGCAGAAGGTGCTAGAGAAGCAGGACTTAAATTTTAAGACATTATGTATCAAAAATATAAAAACGCAGAGCTTGTTAAACCAGGCGGATTAGAATTAAAAGACCGTTTAGTAGGTGTACAGCGTGTAACTAAAGTAACAAAAGGTGGTAGAGCATTTGGTTTTTCTGCAATTGTTGTTGTAGGAGACGAAACAAATGTTGTAGGACATGGTTTAGGTAAGTCTAAAGATGTTGCTACTGCAATTGCTAAAGCAGTTGAAGATGCTAAGAAAAACTTAGTTAGAATTCCTATTATCAAAGGCACATTACCACACGAACAAAAAGGTAAGTATGGTGGTGCAAGAGTTAACATTATTCCTGCTGCTCCTGGTACAGGTGTAATTGCAGGTGGTGCGGTAAGAATTGTACTTGAAGCAGTAGGTGTACATGATGTATTATCTAAATCTCAAGGATCTTCAAACCCTCATAATGTAGTAAAAGCAACTTTTGATGCTTTATTACAATTAAGAGATGCTAAGTCTGTAGCTAAAGAACGTGGAATTTCACTTGAAAAAGTATTTAACGGATAATCGATAGGATAAGATGGCAAAGATTAAAGTAAAGAAAGTAAAAAGTGCAATCAATCGTACTAAAAGACAAAAGTTAACATTATTAGCTTTAGGTTTAAAAAAGATTGGACAAGTAGTAGAGCACGATGCCACACCAAACATCCTTGGTATGGTGAAGAAAGTTGAACACTTAGTTTCTGTAGAGGAAGCTTAATAATATAACTTAACAATGGATTTAAGTAATTTAAAACCTGCAGAAGGTTCAGTAAAAAATCAAGGTAAGCGTATTGGACGTGGACAAGGTTCTGGTAAAGGTGGTACTGCAACACGTGGTCACAAAGGGGCAAAGTCTCGTTCAGGATATTCTAAGAAATTAGGATTCGAAGGTGGTCAGATGCCATTACAAAGACGTGTTCCTAAATTTGGATTTACAAATATTAACAGAGTAGAGTATCAAGGTGTAAACTTAGATACATTGCAAAAGTTAGTAGATGAAAAGAAAGTTAAAGATAGTGTTGACTTTGAATCTTTAGTATCTATGGGATTAGCTGGTAAAAACGAGCTAGTAAAAATCTTAGGTAGAGGAGAGTTAAAAACAAAATTAACAGTAACTGCTCATAAATTTACTGCTACGGCAAAAGCTGCTATTGAAGCGGCTGGTGGTGAAGCTGTAACTTTATAAGATTTATAGGATGAAAATAATAGAAACATTAAAAAACGTTTGGAAAATCACAGAACTTAAGGATAGAATTATTCTAACCTTAGGTTTGCTTTTGGTTTATCGTTTTGGCGCTCAGGTTGTATTACCTGGTGTTAATATCGATGCTTTAGGTGGTTTACAAGATGGAACTACAGGTGGTCTTTTAGGATTACTAAACGCTTTCACAGGAGGTGCTTTTGCAAATGCTTCTGTTTTTGCTTTAGGTATTATGCCTTATATATCTGCCTCAATTGTAGTTCAATTAATGGGTATTGCGATTCCTTATTTACAAAAGCTTCAGAAAGAAGGTGCTAGTGGTCAGAAAAAAATCACTCAGATTACGCGTTGGTTGACTATTGGTATTTGTCTAGTACAAGCACCAGGTTATTTGGCGAGTATACCGGCTTTATCAGGAGCTTCATCAATGAGTGCTTTATTAGTGCCAGGTTTTGGTGAGAATATCTTTTATTTCTCTTCAGTAATTATTCTTGTTACAGGTTGTGTATTTGCAATGTGGTTAGGTGAGAAGATTACAGATAAAGGAATAGGTAATGGTATTTCATTATTAATTATGGTTGGTATTATTGCAACCTTACCTGCATCATTTATTCAGAATGCGGCTTCTAGATTAGAAGGTGGAAATGGTGGTTTTATGATGATTTTAATCGAATTAGTTATTTGGTTCTTAATTATCTTAGCTTCTATATTCTTAGTAATGGCAGTAAGAAAAATTGCGGTACAATATGCAAGAAGAACTGCCTCTGGTGGTTATGAGAAAAATGTATTTGGATCTCGTCAATTTTTACCATTAAAATTAAACGCTTCAGGTGTAATGCCAATTATCTTTGCACAAGCTATTATGTTTGTTCCTGGTTTAATTGGAAGTTCATCTTGGTTAAAGGATACGGCAGCTGGTCTTTGGATGCAAGCTAATTTCTCAGATATGTTTGGTTTTTGGTACAATTTAATGTTTGCTTTATTAATTATAATATTTACATATTTTTATACGGCAATCACAGTACCTACAAATAAAATGGCAGATGATTTAAAACGTAGTGGTGGATTTATTCCAGGCATTCGTCCAGGGTCAGAAACTTCTGAGTATTTAGATAAAATTATGTCTCAAATTACTTTACCTGGTTCAATCTTCTTAGCTTTAGTTGCAATTTTTCCTGCAGTAGTTATGAAATTAATGAACGTTCAATCTGGTTGGGCATTGTTTTTTGGAGGTACATCTCTTTTAATTATGGTGGGTGTAGCAATAGATACTATGCAACAGATTAATTCTTATTTATTAAATAAGCATTATGATGGTTTAATGAAGACTGGTAAAAACAGAAAGGCGGTTGCGCAATAAGATATAATTATGGCAAAACAAGCAGCAATAGAACAAGACGGAACAATTATAGAAGCATTATCTAATGCTATGTTTCGAGTAGAATTAGAAAATGGTCATATAGTGACTGCACATATCTCTGGTAAAATGCGTATGCATTATATTAAGTTATTACCAGGTGATAAGGTGAAATTAGAAATGAGTCCTTACGATTTAACTAAGGCTCGCATAACTTATAGATACTAATACGATGAAAGTTAGAGCATCAGTAAAGAAAAGAAGCGCAGACTGTAAATTAGTCCGCAGAAAAGGTAGACTTTACGTCATTAACAAAAAGAATCCTAGATTCAAACAAAGACAAGGGTAATTATGGCAAGAATTGCAGGTGTAGACATACCAAAACAGAAAAGAGGAGTTATCTCTTTAACTTATATCTACGGAGTAGGTAGAAGTAGAGCAAAAGAAATTTTAGCAGCGGCTAAAGTTGACGAAAGCACTAAAGTACAAGATTGGACTGACGACGAAATTGGAGCGATCCGTGACGCTGTTGGAACTTTTAAAATCGAAGGTGAGTTACGTTCTGAAACACAAATGAACATTAAGCGATTAATGGATATTGGATGTTACAGAGGTATTCGTCATAGAGTTGGTCTTCCTTTAAGAGGACAACGTACTAAGAATAACTCTCGTACTAGAAAAGGTAGAAGAAAAACGGTTGCTAACAAGAAGAAAGTAACTAAATAATAAATAGTCTTTGGTCTTTAGACGTTGGAAAGAATCTGTTTGAAATTTAACGGTTTAGGATTCTAGCGACTTTAAACTAATACTAAAAACTAAAAGAAAACATGGCAAAGTCAAGTACTAAAAAACGTAAAGTAATTGTTGATGCAGTTGGAGAAGTTCATATTACAGCTTCTTTTAATAACATCATTATTTCTTTAACAAACAAAAAAGGTGACGTTATTTCTTGGTCATCAGCTGGTAAAATGGGTTTTAGAGGTTCTAAAAAGAACACACCATACGCTGCGCAATTAGCTGCAGAAGATGCTGCGGCAGTAGCTAAAGAAGCTGGTTTAAAGAAAGTAAAAGCATACGTTAAAGGTCCAGGTAATGGTAGAGAATCTGCTATAAGATCTATACACAATGCAGGTATCGAAGTTTCAGAAATTATTGATGTAACTCCAATGCCACATAACGGTTGTCGTCCTCCAAAAAGACGTAGAGTTTAATCTGAATAGTATTCAGTTTTCTAATTAAATTTAATTAGGAAAATTCTATAAAATTATATGTAAACTAATATCATTCATGAAAATGTATTGATATTAGTTTATTTTGCATAAATTTGCAAACTGAAAAATTAAAACAAGTATCAATCGAGAGGTTAACGGTTATAGAAGGATAAGATTAAGACCTTAATTCCATAATCACTCTCTAAACAAATTTAAAATGGCAAGATATACTGGTCCTAAAACTAAAATAGCTCGTAAATTCGGACAAGCTATCTTCGGAGACGATAAAGCCTTCGAAAAAAGAAACTATCCTCCAGGACAACACGGAAATAACCGTCGTCGTGGTAAAAAATCTGAATATGCTATCCAATTAATGGAGAAGCAAAAAGCTAAATATACTTATGGTATATTAGAAAAGCAATTCAGAAACATGTTTAAAAGAGCAACTTCTGCTAAAGGAATTACAGGTGAAGTATTACTTCAATTATGTGAATCTCGTTTAGACAATGTTGTATACAGAATGGGTATTGCTCCAACAAGAAGTGGTGCAAGACAATTGGTTTCTCACAGACATATTACAGTAAATGGTGAAAAGGTAAACATTCCTTCATACCAATTAAAAGCTGGTGATGTTGTAGGTGTAAGAGAAAAATCTAAATCTTTAGAAGCTATTCAAAACTCACTAGCTAACTCTAGTAATGTATTTGAATGGATTACTTGGAATACAGGTTCAATGGAAGGAACTTATGTTTCTGTTCCTGCTAGAATTCAAATTCCAGAACAAATCAACGAACAATTTATCGTTGAACTTTACTCTAAATAATAATTAATCATATTGGTATTTGGCCAAAGGATTTATTTGTGTTCTTCAAACTTATAAATCGCGCAACCAAGTAACAATTAAAACGAAGAATAATATGGCAATATTAAATTTTCAGAAACCAGATAAAGTAATCATGATTGATTCTACTGATTTCGAAGGTAAATTTGAATTTAGACCTTTAGAACCAGGATACGGATTAACTGTTGGTAATGCTTTAAGAAGAGTTTTATTATCTTCTTTAGAAGGTTTTGCAATTACTTCAATAAGAATAGAAGGTGTAGATCATGAGTTTTCTACAATTTCTGGAGTAGTTGAAGATGTAACTGAAATGATTTTGAACTTAAAGCAAGTTAACTTTAAGCGTCAAATCGATGAAATTGATAACGAAACTGTTACTATTTCTATATCTGGGCAAAATCAGATTACAGCTGGTGATTTTCAGAAGTTTATTTCAGGTTTCCAAGTATTAAATACAGATTTAGTTATCTGTAACTTAGATCCTAAAGTAAACATCAATATGGAGTTAACTATTGAAAAAGGAAGAGGTTACGTACCTGCAGAAGAAAATAAGAAAGCTTCAGCACCAATCGGAACAATCTTTACAGATTCAATTTTTACACCTATAAAGAATGTAAAGTATGCTGTTGAAAACTTCCGTGTAGAACAAAAAACGGATTACGAAAAATTAGTTTTTGAAATTCAAACTGACGGATCAATCAACCCAAAAGATGCTTTAACTGAAGCAGCTAAAATATTAATTCACCACTTCATGTTATTCTCAGATGAGCGTATTACATTAGAAGCTGATGAAATTGCACAGACTGAAACTTATGATGAAGAATCACTTCACATGAGACAACTATTGAAAACTAAATTAGTTGATATGGATCTTTCTGTACGTGCTCTTAATTGTTTAAAAGCTGCAGAAGTAGATACTTTAGGTGACTTAGTATCATTCAATAAAAATGATTTAATGAAATTCAGAAACTTCGGTAAGAAGTCTTTAACAGAATTAGAAGAACTAGTAAACGTTAAAGGATTAAACTTCGGAATGGATTTAGGTAAATATAAATTAGATAAAGATTAATTAATCATATTTTGCTCCTCGATTAATGAGTTTAGTAGCAAGATGATAAAACAAATGTCATGAGACACGGAAAAAAATTCAACCACTTAGGAAGACAAACAGCACACAGAAAAGCAATGTTAGCTAATATGGCTTGTTCTTTAATAGAACACAAACGTATTAACACAACAGTAGCGAAAGCAAAAGCTTTAAAGCAGTTTGTTGAACCAATGATTACAAAATCTAAGACAGACACAACACATAACAGACGTATTGTGATGTCTAGACTTAGACAAAAAGAAGCAGTTACTGAATTATTTAGAGATGTAGCAGCAAAGATTGGTGATCGTCCAGGTGGATATACTCGTATCATTAAATTAGGAAACAGATTAGGTGATAACGCTGATATGGCAATGATAGAATTAGTTGATTACAACGAAATCTACAACGCTGATAAAGCACCTAAGAAAACAACTCGTAGAAGTAGAAGAGGAGGTAGCAAAGCTACTACAACTCCACCTGTGGATACTAAAACTTCAAACGAAGAAGAATAAATGTTAATAAGCATTAATAAATATAAAGGATAGACTGTTTCAGTTTATCCTTTTTTTTTGGATTTTTGCAAAAGTTAGATTAACGATTTGGGCGTTACCCAACAAGTTTTAAACAAAACTTATTCGGTCGCGCTTTTACTACTCGCTCTCTGCGAGGAGCTGAAACAAACCGTTCAATCACTAACGCATAAGAATAGGTCTTAAAACACCTTTTGGTAAACGAGTAATAACATCGATTTAATAGCAATAAACGATTCAACACAACGACAATGAAATACAAGCAAAGAAAAAAAGCCCTTATTCTTTTAGCAGACGGAACAATTTTTCATGGTAAGTCCATCGGAAAAGAAGGTTCTGCTTTTGGTGAAGTTTGTTTCAATACAGGTACAACAGGTTATCAAGAAATTTTTACAGATCCTTCTTATTATGGTCAACTTATGGTAACAACCAATGCACATATTGGAAATTACGGGACTAAAATGGAAGAAAGTGAATCTGAAGATGTTAAAATAGCAGGATTAATTTGTAAGAATTTTAGTTTTAACTACTCAAGACCAGCAGCTGATGGTTCTTTAGAAGAATTCTTCGAAAAGTATAATACTTTAGCCATTGCAGATGTTGATACAAGAGCTTTAGTTAGTTACATTAGAGATAATGGAGCAATGAATGCTGTAATTACAACAGAAGTTGATAATATTGAAGCTCTTAAAAAGCAATTGGCAGAATTACCTTCTATGAAAGGTTTAGAATTGGCTTCTAAAGTATCAACTAAAGAGCCTTATTTTGTTGGTAATGAAAATGCAACTTATAAGATTGCAGCTTTAGATATTGGTATAAAGAAAAATATTCTTAGAAACTTAGTGAGTAGAGATGCTTACGTTAAAGTATTTCCATACAATGCAAAGTTTGAAGATTTAGCAGCATTCAATCCAGATGGTTATTTCTTATCTAATGGACCTGGTGATCCAGAACCTTTGGTTGACGCACAAGCTTTAGCAAAAAAAATAATAGCTCAGAATAAGCCATTGTTTGGCATCTGTTTAGGGCATCAAGTAATTGCGTTAGCAAATGGTATTTCAACTTATAAGATGCATAATGGTCATAGAGGTATAAATCACCCTGTAAAAAACTTAATTACAGGTAAAGGTGAAATTACATCTCAAAACCATGGATTTGCTGTTAATAGAGAGGAAACCGAAGCTAATGCTAATGTAGAAATAACGCATGTACATTTGAACGATAATACAGTTGCCGGAATAAGGATTAAAGATAAAAACTGTTTTTCAGTTCAATATCACCCAGAAGCTAGTCCTGGACCAAATGATTCTTTATATCTGTTTGATCAGTTTATAGAGAATATTAAAAATAAATAATAACAAAAACGCAATAAAACATCTCTTTTATTGCGTTTTTTTAGTTACGAAAACATTATAGTAAATATTAATGTGAAATATGATTTTTGTTATGTTTTACGCTGTATATTTTTGTAAATTTGATAAGAAATCAACATATAAAATAATATAAAAATGAGCATTATAATCAACGTACACGCGAGACAAATATTAGATTCTAGAGGAAATCCAACGGTAGAAGTTGATGTTACTACAGAAAATGGAATTATGGGAAGAGCAGCAGTGCCTTCTGGTGCTTCTACTGGAGAACATGAAGCGGTAGAATTAAGAGATGGAGGAGATTCTTACATGGGTAAAGGTGTTTTAAAGGCTGTAGAGAATGTAAACTCAACAATTGCTCAAGAGCTATTAGGTGTTTCTGTTTTTGAACAGAATGCGATAGATCAAATGATGATAGATTTAGATGGTACACCAAACAAATCTAAATTAGGCGCTAATGCAATATTGGGTGTTTCTTTAGCTGTTGCTAAAGCTGCAGCGAATGAATTAGGTATGCCATTATACAGATACGTTGGTGGTGTTTCTGCAAATACATTACCATTACCAATGATGAATATCATTAATGGTGGTTCTCATAGTGATGCTCCTATTGCGTTTCAAGAGTTTATGATTATGCCTGTAAAAGCAAAAAACTTTACGCAAGCAATGCAAATGGGAACTGAGATTTTCCATAATCTTAAAAAAGTATTACACGATAGAAATTTAAGTACTGCAGTAGGTGATGAAGGTGGTTTTGCACCAAACTTACCAGGAGGAACGGAAGATGCATTAGATACCATTAAAAATGCTGTTGAAAAAGCAGGTTATAAATTCGGAGAAGATATTATGATTGCTTTAGATTGTGCTGCAGCAGAATTTTACAAAGATGGTAAATATGATTATACACTTTTTGAAGGTGATAAAGGTGAAGTAAGAACAAGTAAAGAACAGGCTAAATATCTTGCAGAATTAGCTGCTAAATATCCTATTATCTCAATTGAGGATGGTATGGATGAAAACGATTGGGATGGTTGGAAAGATCTTACTGAACAAATTGGAGATAAAGTACAATTAGTAGGTGACGATTTATACGTAACTAACGTAGAACGTTTATCTCGTGGAATTGAAAACGGTATTGCAAATTCAATTTTAATTAAAGTAAACCAAATTGGTACTCTAACAGAAACTATTGCGGCTGTAAACATGGCTCATAACGCAGGTTATACGTCTGTTATGTCTCATAGATCTGGTGAAACGGAAGATAATACTATTGCAGATTTAGCTGTAGCGTTAAACTGTGGACAAATTAAAACAGGTTCTGCTTCGCGTAGTGATCGTATGGCTAAATACAATCAGTTATTACGTATAGAAGAAGAACTAGGAGATGTGGCTTATTTTCCAGGAGCAAATGCTTTTAAATTGAAATAAGCATTTCATTTTAATAATGATATTAAAGACCTACAAATTTGTTTTTGTAGGTCTTTTTTTATTTTAAGTGTTTTCCTTCTTTAGTAGAAGAACCATGATTGAAACTTATCTACATTTATTCCACAAATGAATCGAAAAATCAGACTATTCGTTAAACTTATTTCAAATGTTAAAACGATTATAAATCTCCTTTCGAAATCGTTTGATATTTCGTAAATTTACGACTCTAATAATATATAAAAATCCGAAAAGAAGATATGTCAGATAAAGCTACATTAGAAATTAATGGTGAAAAATACGATTTTCCAATAATTATAGGTACAGAAAATGAAGTCGCTATTGATGTTAAAAGTTTAAGAAGCGCAACAGGTGGAGCTATTACTTTAGATCCTGGTTATAAAAATACTGGTAGTTGTGAAAGTGCTATTACGTTTTTAGATGGTGAAAAAGGTATCTTAAGATATAGAGGCTATTCAATTGAAGAACTTGCTGAAAAAGCTGATTTTTTAGAAGTTGTATACTTATTAATATTTGGTGAATTACCAACTAAAGTTGAATTAGATAAATTTCATGCGGACATTAAAAGTCATTCAGTAGTTGATGATGACCTTAAGAAAATATTAGATGCTTTCCCTAAATCGGCACATCCAATGGGAGTGTTGTCTTCTTTAACTAGTGCACTTACGGCTTTTTATCCAACTTCAGTGGATGTGGCTTCAGAGGTGGCAATGTATAATTCTATTGTAACCATTTTAGGTAAATTCCCTGTAATTGTTGCTTGGACAATGCGTAAAAAACAAGGATTACCTTTAGAGTATGGAGATGACAAATTAGGTTATGTAGAGAATATTTTAAAAATGATGTTTAAGAGTCCAAATAGCGACTATGAACAGAATCCTATTCTTGTAAACGCATTAGATAAACTTTTAATCTTACATGCAGACCATGAGCAAAATTGTTCTACCTCTACAGTAAGAATTACTGGTTCTTCTCACGCTGGTCTTTTTGTTTCACTTGCATCAGGTATCTCTGCACTTTGGGGACCATTACATGGTGGAGCTAATCAGGCTGTATTAGAAATGTTAGAAGCAATAAAGGCAGATGGTGGTGATACTAAAAAGTACATGGCTAAAGCTAAAGATAAAAATGACCCTTTCCGATTAATGGGCTTTGGTCATAGAGTATATAAAAACTTCGATCCTAGAGCACTTATTATTAAAAAGGCAGCTGATGAAGTTTTAGCAGATTTAGGTATTGAAGATCCTATTTTAGATATCGCTAAAGGTTTGGCAAAAGAAGCTTTAGAAGATCCATATTTTGTAGAGAGAAAATTATATCCAAATGTAGATTTCTATTCTGGTATTATTTACAGAGCTATGGGAATACCTGTTGAGATGTTTACGGTAATGTTTGCATTAGGTCGTTTACCAGGTTGGATTGCACAATGGAAAGAAATGCGTATGCGTAAGGAACCAATTGGACGTCCTAGACAACTTTATATTGGTGAAACGTACAGACCATTTAAATCTATTGATAAAAGATAAATTATAATCATATATTTTTTAAAAGCTTCATATATTTATGAAGCTTTTATATTTTTACACATATGAAACTAAACATACAAAACGAAACGTCTCGTCTTAAAGCTGTTATTTTAGGTATAGCAGAAAGTATTGGTCCAGTACCATCCATTGAAGACGCTTACGACCCTAAATCAGTCCAGCATATAAAAGCTGGTACATATCCTAAAGAAAGTGATATGGTAAAGGAAATGGAAGCTGTTGCTGCTGTGTTTAAGAAGTATGGTGTAAAAGTCTATAGACCAAAAGTAATTAAGGATTATAATCAGATATTTTCTAGAGATATTGCCTTTGTGATTGAAGATAAATTAATAGAAGCGAATATTCTACCAGATCGCGAGCGTGAGTATGAGGCCATTCAACACGTATTAGATGAAATAGGAGAGGAGAATATCATTGTACTGCCAGAAGAATGCCACGTAGAAGGTGGAGACGTAATGCCTTGGAACGATTATATTTTTATTGGCACCTATTCTGGAGCTGATTATTCAGATTATATTACAGCCAGAACTAACATGGATGCAGTAATCGCGATCCAAGAATTGTTTCCTCACAAAACCGTAAAATCATTTGAACTTAAAAAGTCGAATACAGACCCTAAAGAGAATGCATTGCATTTAGATTGTTGTTTTCAACCTATAGGAAAAGACAAAGCGATACTTCATAAAAATGGTTTTTTAGTTGAAAAGGAATATCAATGGTTGCTAGACTTCTTTGGGAAAGACAATGTATTTGAAATTACAAAAGAAGAAATGTATAATATGAATAGTAATGTGTTTTCTATTTCTGAAGATGTTATTATCTCAGAAAAGAACTTTACAAGATTAAATACTTGGTTACGAGAAAATGGCTTTATAGTTGAAGAAGTACCTTATGCTGAGATTGCTAAGCAAGAAGGTTTGTTACGCTGTTCTACTATGCCTTTAACAAGGGAATAGTACTACTTATTTTCTATATAAAAAATAATTATTCACAAGATCAATATATTCTTGTTTAGCTTCATCTTCACTAATGTCTTTTATCTGAAATAAAGCATTAGTTTTAAAAGCATTAATAATTGGTTTACGACTGCTTGGACGTGTGTAATTGTTGGTCGCTTTCTTGTAGTAAGCATAAAGACGCAATAAAAAGTCGGCAGGAAAAGGTTCTGTATGATCGTTTACACGATCTACGGCAGTGTTAAATTCTATGTCTAATTCTTTAATAACCATCTTTAGAAATTACTTCATTTCCGCAATCACACATTCTCCTCCACGAACTTTTTGGTTAAGCTCTACTTTGATGTCTGCATCTAAAGGTAAGAATAAATCTACTCGAGAGCCAAATTTTATAAAACCTGAATCAGCACCTTGTTTTACGTTGGTACCTACTTTAGCATAGTTAACAATACGTTTTGCTAATGCACCTGCAATTTGACGGTAAAGAACCTTGCCAAAGCTTTTGTTTTCAACTACGACCGTTGTACGTTCATTTTCTTCACTAGCTTTTGGGTGCCAAGCTACTAAGAACTTACCTGGATGATACTTGCTAAAAGTTACATTACCAGCAATTGGATAACGTGTAACATGAACGTTAATAGGAGACATAAAAACAGACACTTGTATACGTCTATCTTTAAAAACTTCATTCTCTTCAACCTCTTCAATCACTACAACCTTTCCGTCCACAGGAGACAATACTTGTTTATCATTAGGATGTGTATTGCGCTTAGGGTTTCTGAAAAACTGTAATATTAGAATAAAGAATGCCAAAACAACTAGCATTAATCCTTTACGTAACCATTCGTTGGTTATAAATCCATCGATTAAAAAAAATGAACCTACTACAATTACTAGGGTTATGAATATAATTTTATGACCTTCTTTATGAAACATGAGTTGTAATTCTTAAAAATAAATATATAAATGGAGATGCAAATATAATACTATCTAGTCTATCAAGCAGTCCACCATGACCTGGCATTATAACGCCACTATCTTTTACGCCAGCTTGACGCTTAAATTTAGATTCAATTAAGTCTCCAAGAGTACCTAGAACACTAACTATTATAGCTAAAATTAACCAATAATTAAAATTAAGTGTTTCGGTATATAGAGCAATAAAATAACTAGAAATACAGGCAAAAAATAAACCACCTAAAAAACCTTCGACTGTTTTCTTTGGTGATATACTCGGAAACAGTTTTTGTTTCCCAAAGTTCTTTCCAACAACATATGCTGCACTATCGTTTACCCAGACAAGAATAAATCCACCAAGTAATAATAATGGCGTAAACTCATTATTAAAATTCGCAGTAAGAAACATAAACAAGAAACCACTAGTTAAATAAAATGTAGTTACGATATAACGTTTAGATTCGAAAAGTGGAATTTTCTTAGATGTAAATAAATCTTTAATTAATATGAGGTTTACAAAGATTGTAATAACCAAAATTATCTGAACAGCTTCATTACTACCTGTTGAGTGATTGGTCTTAACGCAGAGGTACCAGATTCCGGCATAAAGAATAAAGAAAACAATATATTGGATAAAAGATTTGAGCTTTATGAGCTTGCTAAATTCAGCTAAGCTAATAATACCTAATACTCCAATTAAAATAACTGAAGTCTCTTGCATAAATAGTGAACCTATTAACAGCAAAACGTAGATAGCTCCAGAAATTGCCCTTGTTGCTAACTCTTTCATTATAGATCTTCTAGTAGGAGTAGGTATAAATTTTTAGAACTACTTCCATAGGTTAGGAAATCTTTATCATCAGCAGTTTTAAAATGCTTTATTGTTGTAATGTTAGTTGGGATTGTTGCTTTGCTTTTTGCTTTAATACCTTTAAGACCTTCTCCAATTGTTTCTACAAATTGACTTGTAGTAGCATATATTATGAAGTTATCAGGTAATTCAATCAATTTTTTTTCAGCAATTTGGTTCGATGAGATTAATAAAGACCCATCATCTGAAATTAAATACTCACAAGTAGATAAGAAATAAGCACTTTCAGAAAGCTTTGTAGTGCTATTTAGGTTAAAATCCTTAAATAATTCAGTTAAACGTTGGTCTATTAAAAACACGTTGTCATTATGCCAATTGTTTTCATCTAAGATAGCGTTAAAGCTTTCTTTCACTTCTTCAAGATTTTCACAATATAAAAATTTTCCGCCATTGGCTTTAAAGTTTATTGTAAAACGTTCATCTACAGGTAGCTTCACTTCAGGCATGTATTTGCCTCGCTCTTGATTTGGTATGTCTTCTTCAGTCTGTTCAGACTTTTTTCCGAAGATTTTACGAAATAAGCTCATTCAATAGTTGCGATTAATCCTAACGTTTATGATAATTTCAAATATAAAAAAACTTAAATTAACATTAGGTCAATTTAAGTTTTTTATATGATTATGGAAAAAGGATACTATTCTTCTTCCTCTGAGATGATTGGTTTTTCAAAAGCACGTTTACCGAAAATCTTTTCAAGGTTATCTTTAAAAATAACTTCTTTATCTAAAAGAACTTCTGCTAACTCAGTTAATTTATCTTTATTATTTTCTAATAATTGAATAGCACGTTGATATTGCTTTTCAATGATATCTGAAATTTCATTGTCAATAAGCTCAGCTGTTTTCTCACTATAAGGTTTAGAAAAACCATATTCAGATTGTCCTGAAGAATCATAATAAGTTAAGTTACCAATCTTATCACTTAAGCCATATACAGTAACCATTGCTCTAGCTTGCTTTGTTACCTTTTCTAAATCACTTAAGGCACCAGTAGAAATCTTATCGAATATTACTTTCTCTGCAGCTCTACCACCTAAGGCAGCACACATTTCATCTAGCATTTGCTCTGGATGTACAATTAAACGCTCTTCTGGTAAGTACCAAGCAGCACCTAATGACCTTCCTCTTGGCACTATAGTTACTTTAACTAAAGGAGCAGCATGTTCTAACATCCAACTTACAGTTGCATGACCAGCTTCATGGAAAGCAACAGCTCTTTTTTCTGCAGGCGTGATAATTTTATTTTTCTTTTCTAATCCGCCAATGATTCTATCAACAGCATCTAGGAAATCTTGTTTGTTAACTGATTTTTTACCTTTTCTAGCTGCAATTAATGCTGCTTCGTTACAAACATTAGCAATATCAGCACCAGAAAACCCTGGAGTCTGTTTTGCTAAGAAATCGATATCTAAAGTTTCTGCTTTTTTTAGTGGACGTAAGTGTACTTCAAAAATTTCTTTACGTTCTCTTACATCTGGAAGATCCACATAAATCTGACGGTCAAAACGACCAGCTCTCATTAAAGCGCTATCTAAAACGTCAGCTCTGTTAGTTGCAGCTAATACAATAACATTAGTATTAGTACCAAAACCATCCATTTCAGTTAATAGTTGATTAAGCGTGTTCTCACGTTCGTCGTTAGAACCAGACATGTTGTTTTTCCCTCTTGCTCTACCAATAGCATCTATTTCATCTATAAAGATAATAGAAGGTGATTTCTCTTTAGCTTGTTTAAATAAATCTCTTACTCTAGAGGCACCAACACCAACAAACATCTCAACAAAATCTGAACCAGATAAAGAGAAGAAAGGTACTTGTGCTTCACCAGCCACAGCTTTAGCTAGTAAAGTTTTACCTGTTCCTGGAGGTCCTACTAATAATGCGCCTTTTGGTATTTTACCACCTAAGGCTGTATATTTTTCTGGAAATTTTAAGAAATCTACAATCTCTTGCACTTCTTCTTTTGCGCCTTCTAAACCTGCAACATCTTTAAATGATGTTTTAGTATCTGTTTTCTCGTCAAAAAGCTTTGCTTTAGACTTTCCGATATTAAATATCTGTCCACCAGCACCACCTCCTCCTCCAGAAGACATACGTCGCATTATAAAAATCCATACACCAACAATTAAAACAAATGGTAAAAGAGAAATTAAAATGTCTCCAAAGGCATTGTTTTCAATATCAGCATCTCTTGTAGTAGATAAATCGTTATCCTTAATTATAGTGTCAATTCTGTTCTCAAAATTCTGAAGATCACCAAATTTTAAGGTATAATTTGCCTCATTACCAGCTGGTAAAAAACCTTTTGGTTGGGCATTTTTATGAACCTCTTTTTGTAATGCTGCTTTGGTTAAAAAAACTTTAGCAGTTTTAGTATTACTAATAACCATTACTTCTTTTACGTCACCATCTTTTAGGTAAGTAATAAAATCTGAGGTTTTTATTTCTTTTGAACTTTGAAAAGCATTACCTCCAAAAAGTTGAATAGCAATAAATATAGCTATTACTATTCCGTAAATCCAATACGGACTAAATTTTGGTTTTTTGCTTGTAGTTTTAGTGTCTTTAGCCATTAGTAGCGTTTCTCGTTTTAGTAACTCGTTTCTATTTGGGTTATTTTAGCGTCTCCCCAAAGACTTTCAATATCGTAATATTCCCTAATATGTTTTTGAAATACATGCACTACAACATTAACATAGTCCATTAAAATCCACTCAGAATTCTCTGTACCTTCAACATGCCAAGGTTTGTCTTTTAATGTTTTGCTAACTTGTTTTTGTATGGAATTAACGATTGCGTTTACTTGCGTATTTGAAGTTCCTTCGCAGATTATAAAATAATCACAAACCGTATTTTCAATTTCTCGTAAATCTAAAATTGTGATTTCTTTTCCTTTAACCTCTTCTATGCCACCAATAATCGTTGTTATGAGTTGGTCTACAGGGATTTTATCTTTCGTCATTAAATTGTGTTAATTTTGTGCAAAGTTATTATTTTTTTAGTTCTTGTGAGCTCAAATTGTCATAAGAAAACCATAAAATAAAATTGCCTTATAAAATGTATATAATCAAACTTAATGCCATTGACTCTACAAACTCTTATTTAAAGGGCTTGGTATCTGTTGCAATACAAAAGGATTATACCGTCGTTGTTGCAGAAATGCAAACAAAAGGTAGAGGGCAAATGGGTTCAGAATGGCAAACAAAAAATGGTAAAAATCTAACTGCTAGTGTGTTTAAGCGACTTTCGTTTTGTGATATAAACGACCAATTTTATATTAGTATGGTTGTTTCTCTTTCAATTTACAAAGCGTTAAGCGCATTTAAAATCCCAAAATTAAGTATAAAATGGCCTAACGACATTTTGTCAGCAAACACTAAATTATGTGGTGTTTTAATTGAAAATGTCATAAAAAGTAATAATCTTCAAGGTTCAATTATTGGATTTGGTCTCAATGTCAATCAGAAGATTTTTAGTAATTTACCTCAAGCATCTTCAATGAATTTGGTCACAGGAATTTTTTTTAACAAAGATGTAGTACTTTCCGAAATCTTAAAACAACTCAAAATATATTTTAATTTATTAGAGTCGAAAGACTATGGTGTTATAAAAGCTGAATATGAAAGCTTACTTTTTAGATTAGATAAACCTTCTACATTTCAAACTTTAAATGATGAAAATTTCTCTGGAATTATAAAGGGCATAACTGAAACCGGACTCTTAAAAGTCTGGACAGAGGATGAAACTATAAAAACCTTTGACCTAAAAGAAATAAAGCTATTGTACTAAATAGCAGTTTTCATATTAGTTACTAAAGTCTCAATAAACTTACCAATTGGGCCTTTAATCATCATAGCCATCATAGAATTAAATTCACCTTCAAAATGTAACTTAACGTCAGTTTTGTTAGCTTCGATTTCCGTAATATCTGCAATTAATGAAAAATCTAATTTTCCGCCTGCAGCTCCTAAAACAATTTTACTATTCGGCACAGCTTCCTTTTTCTTCAATACTATTTCTGGCATTCCTTTTAAAGCAAAAAGAAATTTATCGGTATCTAAAACTTCAAATTTACTGATGTTTTCAGGCATTAAGCTTTCAAAATTTTTAACATCAGAAAGAAAATTAAACGTTTCTTCTGTTGATTTGTCTAAGGTTATTTTTGGCGATTCTAATTTCATTTGTAGTTGTGTTAAGTTGTTTTACTGAAATAGATTCAGTTTATATAAATTTGAGATTAGGTTGAAGTTTTATAGTAAGCACATATTTAAAACTCACCTGACAAATTCTTCAATCTAACGATTTAGTATTTGTATATCAATTAGCGTTCCATTTACTTGGATTTGCATTCCATTGTGTTAAAACGTCTTGTTGTTCTTTTGTAATATAAAAAGTATCAACAGCTTGTTCTAATAGGTTTTCGTAATTACCAAGTGTGTGTAATTCTACATTGGCATCTTTAAAATTCTTTGTAGCAATTTCAAAGCCATAAGAGAAAATAGCAACCATACCTTTTACATGTACTTCTGCTTCGTTTAGTGCTTTTACAGCATTAAGACTGCTCATACCAGTGCTAATTAAATCCTCTACAACAACTACCGTTTGTCCTTTTTCTATATAGCCTTCAATTTGGTTTTGGCGACCGTGTTTCTTAGCTTCTGGTCTTACATAAACAAAAGGTAGGTTAAGATATTCTGCGACTAAAGCACCAATACCAATTGCTCCTGTTGCTACACCAGCAATAACATCTGGTTTGCCATAAAGGTCTTCAATGTTTTTAGCAATGGTTTCTCTAATGTAGTTTCTAATTAATGGATAAGAAAGTACAATTCTATTGTCGCAATAAATTGGCGATTTCCAGCCAGAAGCCCATGTGAAAGGGTCGTTAGGCTGAAGCTTAATAGCATTAATTTGAAGTAAAACTTCTGCTGTTTTTTTGGCTGTATCTTTGTTGAAAATCATGATACAAAAATAATGAAATTTAGAGGTTAGAAAATTTTAATTGAAAATAAATTTCATTTCAAATAGATTCTCATAAAAAATAATAAATTTACAAGACCTAAGGATAAACAACCTAACGATGTACACTATTTATGTAGGTGATAAACCTATTATTTTAACTACTGAAGTAAAGAAAGAAACGGATTTTAAATCCTATCTTTTAAATTCTGTAAATATTGGTAAGGTTATTAAAACCTTGAATAAAACAGATTTAAAGGCTGTACATTTAATTCATAAAAATGAAGATAAACTCCTTAAAAAGTTTTTAAAGCTATTACCAAATGTAGTTGCAGGAGGAGGAAAAGTATATAATGCTAAAAATGAAATCCTTTTTATCTACAGAAATGATAAATGGGATTTACCAAAAGGAAAAGCAGAACGAAAAGAGACTATTGAAGAAACTGCCATACGCGAAGTAGAGGAGGAGACTGGTGTTGAAGGTTTAAAAATCACCAAACCATTACCAACTACTTATCATATATTTAAACGTAATGGTAAACATAGAATTAAAGTGACTTATTGGTTTGAAATGAAAACTGAGTTTGAAGGCGAGCTTTTTCCACAAATAAAAGAAGGGATTACAAAAGTAGAATGGTTAGACGATAAAGCATCTCATCAAGCTTTGGAGAATAGTTATGCAAATATTAGGATTTTGGTTTAGTATCTGATTTGATTATCTGTCCCAACCATCAATTATATAATTTTGTTCAGTTAATTTTTTTTCGTTACCAGAATTGAAAGGTTTAAACCATAATTCAAATCTAGTAGGATAGTAATGCTCAAAAGTTCCTTCGGAAATTACAGTATGTCCTTCATATAATTTATAATTATCATTTAATTTTAATATTTTGTTTTTAGTTTTATTACTTAAATTCCATTCTGATAATCGTACTTCTTGAGTTAATTCGAATGCTTTGATATAAATTTCTCCTTTTTCAATTGGTTTATGCCACATATAAAAACTATAACCATTATACCCATCACCAACAACTACAATTTTTTCTTCACTTATAATCAATTTTTTTAAAGAATCAATTTGCTGATTAGTGAGGAATTCAATTGGTTTTGGAAAATTTAATCTTTTTGGAATTTCAATATTGTAAAACTTAGTTTCTTCATGTTCTACTGCCAAAAAATATAAAATAAACCAGCCAATAGGTATTAGTATAAGAGCGATTAAAATTCCGAAAATTACTTTTTTTGAGATTATCATTTTTATTGTTCTATCTCATTAAACAGGATTGAATACGATTTTATTACCCTTATCAGAAATAAAAATAGGGTAGTTAATTATAGTTTTAATTAAGACGATAAATAGGATACTGTAAATGAGCAGATTCATAATTTTCACTCTGTTTGTGTAACCAATCTAATTGCGCATACCAATTGTTTGCAAAATCTTCGTCGTAGCTAATTTTTACATTGTACTCCATCTGAATTTTAGAATTGTTTTTTAATAATTCTTCTGCCTTGTCTTCCCAAACATATGGAGAGAAACCTTCTTTTTGTTGTAGAATGGTGTCAAAGAAATTCCAATTAAAAAATGAATCTGGTGCTGATGGTTCTAGAGTTTCAATTAAATATCGCATTGCTTTTTGGTTGGTAGAAATAAGATAGTCTCCTTTTCTAAAAGTTACGGCTTTATGGGTTGTGCTTACATTGGTATTGTAATGAGAATAATGACCTTCGTAAGGTGATTTTTTAGTCTCAAAAGCACCAATTTTGTACGATTCTACATTTATAATAGTATCATTTTTAAATTTTGTAAACGCTACGTTGTTCAATTTTAATAAATTTATAACGTTATACCAACCTTGAGGAATAATATAGGCTTTTGGTATGGTGACGTCTTCATTTGGTTTATAATAATTTTGGTAGGTAACGTCTTTAGTAAAAGGTTTAGATGTGTCATATTTTAATCGTTTTGCACCTGTTAATTCACTTGCAATCATTTCACCTTCGTAACCTTTAAATTTAAGTGTAGATGTTTTTGTAGTATCGATTTCCCATGCTAGAGGGTAACTCTGACCAACTGACCACATATTGCTTTGTTCTTTTCTTAGTTGTGTGATGTTATCACCTCGTTCTTCGGTGATTTCAATCATGCTTTTCATTAATTCATAAGTGCCTTCTACACGTTGTTTGTATGGTTTTAACATGTGTGTTTCTATCATTAGTCCTAAAGTGTTAAACAATGTAGTATAACCTGTAGAATATCTTGGTGAATCTAAAAATTGACTAAAACCAGAATCTGGTGTGCGATTAAAAACATTAACATATGGCGTAATATCCCAAGACTTTGCTGCTAGTTTTTGCTCTAGTTGGGGCATTATTTCAGAATGCATAAAATCGCCAAGCTGTCCACCTAATTTATTATGTTGTGTAAATAAATGAGTTAATGTATATTGGTAGTCTGCGCCATTACTTACATGGTTGTCAATGAAAACATCTGGTTGCACCAAATGAAAAATTTTAGCAAAGGTTCTGGCGTTTTTGGTGTCAGATTTTATGAAGTCTCTGTTTAAATCAAAGTTTCTGGCATTACCTCTAAACCCATATTCCTTTGGTCCATTTTGGTTAGTTCTTGTGGTTGAGTTTCTGTTTAAGCTTCCTCCAATATTATATACAGGTATTGTAACAATGACGGTTTGTTTTGGAGCTTCAGTTTTTCCTTGAGCTATATCTCTAAACAACATCATTGTGGCATCAATTCCATCAGATTCTCCAGGATGAATACCATTATTTATTAATAAAATTCTGTTGTTTGCCCTTAGCTCTTCAAAACTATCTCCAGAACTATGCATATTTAAAGTTACCATATGGAGTGGTTTTCCAGAGTCAGTTTCTCCAATAGATTTAATTGAAATTTCAGAATACTGATTTGCTAAATCTTCATAGTAATTAATTACCTCCTTATAAGTGGCAGTTTCTAAGCCGTTACTTTTTTCGAATACAGTTGTGAAGTCTGTTTTAGTGGTTTTATTTTCTGTAATTGGCTTGTCTATAGTGTTGTTACAAGAATAAATAATTAAAAAAAGGAGTAAGTGTTTTTTCATTGTTGCATATTTGCTTTAAATTTAATTATATTTATTGAAATGAAATCACATCGATTAAGCTTTGGCGAAATAATTATTCTGAAGGACAATCTCGCTGAAGTTATTATTAATGAAGGCGTTTTAATGGATATAAAAATAGTGGAAGATTATCATCAATTTTTATTAACGCATTTAAAAGCTCCTTTTTCTTTACTTATAAATAAAAGATATCCGTATGCATATACTTTTGATGCACAAAAGAAGATAGGTGATTTAGTTGAAATTAATCTTATGGCAGTTGTGGTAGAAGGTTTTAATGCTAAAAAATCTACTGAATTTTTAATTGCGATTAATCAACCAAGTGATTGGAATATACAGACATTTGCGTCTAGAGAAAAAGCATTAGCTTGGATAGAAAATCAAGTTTAAATTTATGATTGTTTTAGTTCTAAAAAACAATAACTTTGCACAACTAATTATTATATAATGCAACAAACTACAAATACTATTGTAATGATTCGTCCTGTTAATTTTAGGATGAATGAACAAACAGCTGTCAATAATTATTTTCAGGAAGATTTAGAATTAAAAAATATTGAAATCAATGCAAAAGCTCAACAAGAATTTGATGCTTTTGTAGAAAAATTACGTGCTGTTGGTATTAATGTGATTGTAGAGAATGATGACAAAAAGGATGATACTCCAGATTCTATTTTTCCTAATAATTGGGTGAGTTTTCATAGCAATGGAGATATTGCTAAGTATCCTATGTTTGCAGAAAACAGACGTCGCGAACGAAGAGATGAGGTATTCATTAGATTAGAGGAAGAAGGTTTTAAAATTGAAAACATCATTGATTATACTTCTGCTGAACACGACGGAATATTTCTAGAAGGAACAGGAAGTATAGCATTAGACAGAGTAAACAGAAAAGCGTATTGTGCCTTGTCTCCAAGAGCAGATGAAGAATTGTTTATTGAATTCTGTGAAGATTTTGAGTTTACTCCAGTTATTTTTACGGCTAACCAAACTGTTAATGGAAAGCGTTTAGCCATATATCACACTAATGTGATGATGTGTATTGCTGAAAATTTTGCAGTAATTTGTTTAGATTCAATTGATGATAAGAAGGAGCGAAAAAATGTTGTTAAGCACTTCAAGCAAGATGGAAAAGAAATTATTTCTATTACAGAAGCTCAGATGCATCAATTTGCAGGAAACATGTTGCAGTTAAAAGGCAAAAACGACGAACTTCATTTGATAATGAGTGATGCTGCATATAAAAGCTTAACATCTAATCAAATTAAGGCTATTGAAAAATATTGTCCTATTCTATCTAGTTCTTTAGAAACGATTGAAACTTGTGGTGGAGGTAGTGCTCGCTGCATGATGGCAGAAGTCTTTTTACCAAAATCTTAATCTAATTTATTAAAGATATAACCACTTTTTTCTGCTCCCCAAACATAGTTTCCATCAGCATCAAATCCACGGTCCCAAGAGATAACTTTATCTTCTAAAATTTCTACTTCGCTACGCGCATAAGAAGCACCACGCATAGTGCTTATACATGTGTCATCGCCAGTTTTACCTATAAATTGTTTAGGAGCTATACGTTTAAGAATAACATCACAGCCCTCTTTAAGGGCAATATCTTTGAGTGAAATAGAATCAAATGCTTTTGGGTTATTCCACTTGCCAATCCAAAGCGAGTCTGCATCTAATTTATAGATAGCAGAACTAAATGAGCTGTCAGTAGCTCTAGTAACCTCATAAATTCTTTGACGGTATGGTTTGTTAGGAGTACTTGTTAGCGCTTGTTCTACATAAAGGAAGTTCCCTTTATCTTCCCAAATAGGATACATATGCAACGAAATATTGTAGTATGTCGAATCTACTTCTGCTTGTATAGAAGAATCAAAAGACCCTTGCATTAAACTAAATAATTCTTTAAGGTCTGCATCTTCTTTAACTTTTTGTTTTGCATCGTTTTTACAACTTAAAACAGAAAGTAGTATGATTAATAAGGGAAGTAGGCGTTTCATTTATCTAAAATTTTAGAAGCTAAATATAACTAAAAAAAGATTAGACTTAATTATTTGTTTTAGGTAGCTCTACAAAGAATTTACTACCAACATTTTGGGTGCTTTCTACCCAAATTTTACCATTGTTAAGTTCAACTAAATCTTTAGCGATGGTTAAACCTAGACCAGTGCCTTTTTCATTTTTAGTACCAGCAGTTGTGAAGTTTTTGTGAGAAGCAAATAGCTTGTCAATATTCTCTTTAGCAATACCAACACCAGTATCTTCAATGCAGATTAATGTTTTGCCATTAACCTCTTGGTTAGAAATTGTGATAACATCACCTGTTCTACTAAATTTAACTGCATTTGTAATTAAATTCTGTACAACAATCTCAACCATACTGCGATCAGCATAAACAAAACCAGATTGAGATTCATCAATAAGTACAATACGTTTATCCTCAACTTTTTGTTCTACTAGAGCAATTTTAGTATGAAATACATCCTGAATATTAAATAATTCTGGTTTTGGTTCTAAATTTTGAAGTTGTGATTTAGACCAATTTAATAAGTTATATAAAAGTGAGTTGGCATTGTTAGCGTTTTCACTTAGCTCAGGTATTAATTCGTAAAATTCTTCTTTAGAAATACTATCTTCTTTCAATAAATCTAAAAATGCTTTTATTGATGAAATAGAATCTTTGAGATCATGAGAAACAATAGAAAAAAGTTTGTCCTTTACCTGGTTAACTTCTTCCAAATGGTGAGTTTGCTCTAAAATAGCTTCTGTTCTTATTTGCTCTTGTTCTAACTTGTTTTTTTGCTTTTCTAGTTCTTCCTTGTGCGATTTTGTTTTTGATAATGTGTAAACTAAAAAGGCTAGTGATAATGCTAAAGCAGCTATGAGTCCATATATAAGTACTGAATTATCGCTCCAAGATGTATTGATTTCAGGTTGATTAATTTCGTTCTTAGTATTTAATTCAGGGTTTTCTTTAGCTGGTTTTTCTTCAGTTGTTAAATCTAAAGGGTCAACATCAGTTGGAAAAACAGGTTGGTTAATTTTAGATAAGGAATCTTTTAAACTGTAAAATTTGTTCTGCCAAAAGAAAGCATTTTCAAAATATCCACGAGTAGAATCTAGAGCAATGTGCAGTTTGTAATTTTCGAGAAGCTCTGTTTTATTATCAATTTTTTGAGCAATAGCATAGGCTTCGTTAAGTTGCTTTTCTGCTAATTTCACCTTTTTATTCTGTAGGTTTAAGTTTCCAACAGCATTTAATGCTCTAAGAAGACCTTCTTTATTGTTTTGCTTTCGGTTATATTTTAATCCTTCAACTAGATATTCTGAAGCCTTATCGTATTCTTTAAAACGCAAGTATTCACTTCCTAATTTTGGTAGGATTTCACCTCTCAAATCCTGGTCTGTTTTAGGGTTTAGAATATCTAATGCTTTTTCGTAATACTCAATTGCTTTTCTATGTTCTTTTAATAAAGAGTAAAGTTCAGCAATATTTTTAGTAGACATTTTAATGCCGTCTTTATCTTTAATCTGCTTACTGACTTCTAAAGCCTTAAAATTAAATTCAATTGCTTTATCTATTTGATTGGTTTTGTAATAAGCTTCTGCTAGATTATGATAAGCAGCACAAAGTTCAATTTTAAGATTTTGTTTTTCGAATATAGAAATTGCAGATAATGAGTTTTGTAAACCTACAGTGTAATTTCCACGTTTTATTTCAAGAAGCCCTATGTTGTTACTCACCTTAGCAACACTTATAGTATCTTTAATTTGTAAGTATAATTCTCTAGATTTATTGTAATTATCTATGGCATTAAAATAGTCGTTTCGTTCCGTGTAAATTACAGCTCTAAAATAGTTGGTTTCCGCTAGCCCTTTAGTGTAATTTAATTCTTTAGCTAGTGTGGATGTTTTATTAACAAATAGTAATGCTTTGTCGTATTCTTTAATTTGGTAGAGTTCATTGATGAGCGCAAGAGACCTGTCTACTTTCGTAGAGTCTGCGTTTTGATATGCTAACTGAACAGTTAGTTCGTCTATTTTTTCGTTTTGAGAAAAAATAACAAACGTCATAAGACAAGCAGCAAATGTTAGTATCTGCTTCATCTTAATATAGCATTAAAACGTATTGCGCTGTTTTGGTGCGAAAAACTTTTATTGAGGGAAATAAAAAGTAAGTTGACACAAAACAATAACAACTTGGTTAAAGTTTCATCATTAAGTTTCATTAATGTTTGGGACATTAAATTAATAGCAAATCAAAAGTGCCACTATGTATACAAATATGCTAATATTTAGGGTTTAATACGAATATATTAGACGAACGGTTGAATAAATTATTATTTCAAATCTTGATTTCGATAAACGGCATATAAATAGGTAGTATTACAGTTTCATCGATGAAATGCATCTTCTGTTTATGGTATTGTATTTTAATTAGTTAGAGTTAAATACATCCATCATAGGAAGTGCTTTTAGGTTGAAGTCAAATACACACTGATTCTCCCAAGAACTGCCGTTTGTAGAGGTGTTTTCATTACCACTAAAAGCAACCCAATCTGGTGCCCAATAACAAAAACCAATACCTCTATTGTTTGGTATATTTTTTATGGTTGTAATTAACCATTCCATGTATGCTTTTTGTCCTTGTGGTGTTGGTGAAAATTCAGGGATTATTTGATCTAAACTTCCTATGTAATTATTTTCATCATCATTCCAATCTAGTGTAAACGGATAAGCAACTTCTACCATTAAGATATCTTTATTGAATGTTGTTGCTAAGGTGTTTAATTTTGAAGCAACTATTACTAAATCTTTAGTTTGAAATTGTGGATAATATGATAATCCAATCATATCAAAATCAATATTATATACTTGAAGCTCATTAAAAAAGTATATGGAATTTTCAACACTACTATGATGTAGCATTATTTTAACATGGTCTTCCGTATCTATCTCTCTTACGGCTCTTATAGCTTCTGAAACTAAATCTGCATAATTAATCCAATTGTCGTTAAATTCATTCCATACTTTACCATGATTCCATAGAAAACCACTATCGGTTTCGTTACCAATCTGAATTATTTCAGGCAAAGTATTCTGTGTTTTTAATTGCTGTACTACATTTTTGGTATAATTATAAATAGCAATTTTTAATTCAGCTAAAGATAAATTTTGCCAGGCTGAAGGAGGAGTTTGTGTACTTGGGTCTGCCCAGAAATCGCTGTAATGAATATCTAGAAGGAAATTCATATCCTTGGCCTTAATTTTAAGAGTATAAGCCATTACATCTGCTAAGCTATTTTGTCCATTTTGAGGCGTATGCCAAAGTTTTAGTCGAACAAGATTTGTCCCCTTAGACTTTACATAGTCGAGGAGTTCAACAGAATTGCCTGCTGTATCTTTATAGTCAATATTATAATTTTCTAGCTCACTTTGAAACGATAAATCCATACCTCTGTAAAAAGTTTCTTCTACTGGTAAATCGTCTTCATTGTCAGAATTATCACTGTTAGAACAAGATATTATAACAATCAATAAAATAGGAAATAGATGTTTTATTAATTTCATTTTTATCTGAGATATAGAGCTTTTTTTTGCCTATATCAAAGTTAAGTAATTATGTCTTTACAGAATTCTAATAAAACAATAAAACTTCTATCTTTGCAAGCGTTTAAAACGCCAAAATATAATAGAATTATGACGCTTCAAGAGACTTTAGAATTACATGTGAAAGCAGCGATTAAAGCGTTGTTTCAATCGGAATTAACATCCGTAGAATTTCAAGCGACTAGAAAAGAGTTTGCGGGAGATATTACAGTTGTTGTGTTCCCAATGTTGCGTGTGGTAAAAGGAAATCCTGTTGTGATAGGAGAACAAGTAGGTCAGTATTTGCTAGATAATGTTGAGTTGGTAAAAGGATTTAACGTTGTAAAGGGCTTTTTAAACATTGAAATTAATGATTCTTATTACCTCAATTTTTTTCAGTCTGTAAAAAATAAAGCGGATTATGGTTTTGTTGAGCAGAAGGATGATAAAGCGGTTATGGTAGAATATTCTTCGCCAAACACCAATAAACCTTTGCATTTAGGACATGTTAGAAATGTTCTTTTAGGTTATAGTGTTGCTGAAATTTTAAAAGCCTCAGGTAAGAAAGTTTACAAAACTCAAATTATTAATGATAGAGGAATTCATATTTGTAAGAGTATGTTAGCTTATCAGAAATTTGGACAAGATGAAACACCCACTGAAGACCTAAAAGGAGATAAGCTAGTTGGGAATTATTATGTGAAGTTTGACCAAGAATATAAAGCTGAAATGGCAGAATTAGTTGCACAAGGCCAATCTGAAGAAGACGCAAAGAAGAATGCACCTTTATTATTAGAAGCCCAAGAAATGCTTATTAAATGGGAAGCAGGAGATAAAGAAGTTGTTGGCCTTTGGGAAAAAATGAACCAATGGGTTTATGATGGCTTTGAAGTGACTTACAAAAATATTGGTGTTGATTTTGATACTTATTATTATGAAAGTAACACCTATTTATTAGGAAAGGAATTTGTTGCAGAAGGTTTAAAAACGGGTGTCTTTTTTAAGAAAGAAGATGGTTCTGTTTGGTGCGATTTAACCGAAGATGGTTTAGATGAAAAGATAGTATTACGTAGTGACGGAACTGCGGTTTACATGACACAAGATATCGGTACAGCTATTCAGCGTATAAAAGATTATCCAGATGTTGGTGGTATGGTTTATACGGTTGGTAATGAGCAAGATTACCATTTTAAAGTTTTATTCTTAATCTTAAAGAAATTAGGATTCGATTGGGCAAAAAATCTATTTCACCTAAGTTACGGAATGGTAGATTTACCAAGCGGAAAAATGAAGAGTAGAGAAGGAACTGTTGTAGATGCTGATGATTTAATTCAAGAAATGGCTGATACGGCAGAAGAGATTTCTAACGACTTAGGTAAACTTGAAGATTACAATGAAGACGAAAAGAAGTCGCTTTATAAAACGATAGGTTTAGGTGCTCTTAAATACTACATTTTAAAAGTAGACCCTAAAAAACGAATTTTGTTTGACCCTAAAGAGTCTATCGATTTTCAAGGTAATACAGGTCCTTTTATTCAATATACTTATGCAAGAATTCAGTCAATTTTAAGAAAGGCAGATTCCGATAACATTGCTACAACGTCTGTTGACGATGCTATTGTTATGCACGAAAAGGAAAAACAGTTAATTAAACAATTAGAATTGTTTCCAGAAGTAATACAAAATGCAGCAGAGCAACATAGCCCTGCATTAATTGCTAATTACACTTATGATTTGGTAAAAGAGTTCAATTCTTTTTATCAGAATATTTCAATTTTTGGAGCTGATACAGAATTAGAAAAGAGCTTTAGAATTGATTTATCAAGATTAGTAAGTCAAACAATCAAAAATGCATTTCAGGTATTGGGAATTGAAGTTCCTGAGCGTATGTAGTCGTATTGCTAATTTGCAATTGTACACCCACTTTTTAGTAACCCAAAAATAAACCTTAAATTGTAGCAATTCAATTAAGGTAAATTGGCAATTGTTCGTTACATATTGTTTGCTCAAGTATTTGTTGCATTTTTTGTGGCTGGAGGTGTTTTTTTTAAAACAAGACAGCTTAGAAATGTAACCCTATCCTTGCTTATTGCGCTTGTAGGTTTCCATATTGTTTTATTTTTATTTGGTTCTGGAGCATTAGTGACTTTGTATCCAGAATTTAAAAGTTGGTTTTATTTTGAAGTGGCCCTACTTTTTGGACCATTAGTTTTTATTCATTTACAATGTCTTATTTTTAATAAGAGCAAATTAAAAGCATTAGATTATTTACACCTTTTTCCTATCCTCATTTTTTGGATGGGTTATGGCGATGTTCTCTTAATGGAAGGTACTGCTCGTGCTCAGTATATTAATGAGCATTTCTACTCTCGCACCATGATTTGGAATTATCTATTAGCGTTTCAAATGATGGTGTATGCAATTGGGTCTTCAATTTTTCTTTATTTACATAGAACTAAATTAACACATAAACGCTTTCAGTATGCCTTGTTTTTAGTTTTAGCTTATGTCTGTTCTTCTGTTCTTATTTCATATTTAACCCATTTTGCAAATGGATGGCGAGATTTTGCATCATATTATGTAATTCTCACTTTTTTGATTTTTGGTGTGGGTTACTTTTTAGTCAAAAATCCGGATTTATTAATTCAGATTAAAAAGAAATATTTCAGCTCTAATCTCAGTGAAAAAGACATGAAAAGAATTCGTTCTAAAATTGAAAAAGCTTTTAAAATGGATCAAGTTTTTTTAGATGGTAGTTTTAATATTTCAGGATTAAGTGAGTTGTTAAATGAAAAGCAGCATCATGTTTCTCAGACGTTTTCAGAGCTAATATCTGAGAATTTTAATGACTACGTTAATAAGCATAGAATTGAGGTGGCTAAACAATACCTACACGATTCTAATTACAAACAATATAAAATTGAAGCTATAGCTTTAGAAAGTGGTTTTAATAATAAAGTGACGTTTTATAAGGCGTTTACTAAGTTTGCAGACCAAACACCATCCGCTTTTAGGAAATTAAAAAGTGAAGAATAATAATTGTTTACGGTTTTACAAGCTGGTTTTTTAAGCCTCAAATTTGTTTTTTGTAATTTAGTAAGACTTAAAAAGCTAAATATATAGAACTGTTATGGAAAAAAAACACACATTAAAAATTTATGTAAGTACAGTTATTTCAATATTCTTTTTGGCATTTTCTCTCAATGCTCAAACTGATTTTAAGGAATACAACGGAAAAGTCATTGATGGTCGTACCAATAAAGCTTTAGAAGCTGCTAGTTTAAATATTAACGGAACTAACATTGGTACTATTTCAAATTCAGAAGGGGAATTCACCCTAAAAGTACCAAAAAATTATGCAGATGCTAAAGTGATGATTTCACTCTTAGGTTATAATACTTATGTGATTCCTTTGTCGGAATTGTCTAAAGAAAAATCAACTATAGAACTATTTGTAGCGGTAACTAAATTATCTGCTGTTAGTATTTCTGCATTTAAGGATGCTAAAAGCTTAATTAAAAAAGTGTTTGATGATAAGAATAGAAACTTTCAGAATGAATCTATTTATATGACTGCTTTTTACAGAGAAACTATAAAACGAAGAAGTAGAAATGTATCACTAACAGAGGCTGTTGTAAATATTTTAAAACAGCCAAATGATTCTAAGACTGAGGACGCTATTCAGTTAGGGAAAGCAAGAAAAAGTACAGATTATAAACGTTTAGATACAGTATCAGTAAAATTGCAAGGTGGACCTTTCTCTACTATTTATTTAGATATTATGAAATATCCTGAATATATTTTTACTGAAGAAAGTATTAGTTCTTATCAATTTAATTTTGATGAACCATCAACTATAAACAACAGAAACGTTTATGTGGTAAATTTTGTGCCAAAGAATAACGATTCTAAAGTAAATTATACGGGTAAACTTTTTATTGATGTAGAATCTTTAGCTCTTGTTAGTGCCAATTACGCACTAGATGTTAGTGATGTTAGAAGAACTAAAAATTTATTAGTGAGAAAAAAGCCTAGTGACATTGAGGTTTATCCTTTGGAAGCAATTTATAAAGTAGATTATAAGGCTAAGGGTAATAAATGGTATTATAGTTATTCTAATTTGAGTTTAAAATTTAAAGTAAATAAAAAACGCGAATTGTTTAATAAGGTATACACCCTGTCTAGTGAAATGGCTGTTACTGATTGGGAAGTGAATACTGCAGAAAAGAAAATGAGAAATAAGGATAAACTTAGACCTTCAGTTATAATAACAGATGCTATTTCAGGATTTTCAGACCCTAATTTTTGGGGAGAATTTAATCTTATAGAACCAGATAAATCAATTGAGTCTGCAATAAATAAAATTAAAAAAGGGATTGAAAAGCAAGAGCAACGTGAAAAAGGAAAAACAGTAAACGGCAGACCATAAATTATTATTTAATGATTTGTCTGTTTGAGCGCAGTCGAAAACTTTAGACTAGAGAGTTCTATTGTTTGTCGACTGCGTTTTTCTATTGAGATATTTTAAGAGAACGACTTTTTATTAAAACAGCCCTTTAGCCTTTAAAGCCTGTGTAATATGTGCAAGATGATGATTGCTGTGCCAAGCATAAGTTCCTATAGTTTCTTCTAGTGTAAAGCGTTTACCGTGTTCTGGATGTATGAATTCTAGTTTTAATTCCTCTTTGGTAAGATTTTTAAGTAGAACTCCTAGTTTTTTATGAACGCCTTTTAGTATTGAAATTGAAGATTCAATAGGTTCTGAATAATCAACTAAGTCTGCAAAACGGTCTTCAAAATAAGGTTTTATGGTTGGTGAGTTTTCAGTGAGTGCTAATTTAAATCTCAAAAGACTATTTATATGGCTATCCGCACAATGATGAACAACTTGCTTAATGGTCCAGCCATTTGGTCTGTATTTGTAATTTAGTTCTTTTTTGTTGAGGTCTTTAGTTAACTCAATAACTGTTTGTGGTAAAGCTTCAATCGATACTATCCAACTTTTAATGAGATCTTCATTAATAGTCGTAGGTTTATTAAATTCACCTATCGGGAATTTTAATTTGTATAATTCTTCTTCTGTCATAATCATTAATTCTTCTCTTTTAAATCAAAACGATAAACATAGCCTAAACTTAATTCTGTAAAATCTGCTTGACCGAGATTAGCATTAATATGTGCTCCAAAATAGATGTTATTCTTTGGAGCCTTGTCTGTTGACCATAAATAATATTTTAATCCCATTCTAGCAGAAACGGTTCGTTTTATTTCGTAATACCAATCTAATTCTCCTAAAACTTCAACAGTTTCGTTATTGCTGGTTTCATAAGAATACCCTTTGTTAAGTTTCCAATCTATTTTATAAAAAGGTTTGTAGATGTTTAATCCTAAATCAAATTCAAAACCAACATGATTAAGTAATAACTCGGAAGTTGCAAACAAGCCAAACGCTGTAGCATAACCAAAAGGGTTTTTTGTGTAATGCGGAAATTGTTCTTGTACCAATACTTCGTTATTATTTATGTAATCGTAATAATGCTCGTAAAATCGGTAGTAAAATCCACCTCCAAATTTAAAGGTGTTATTTATTATTTTTTCTGCAGAAGCAGTAATCGTAAATACCTCTTTTTTAGAATTAAACTTTTGGGATAACACGTTTTGTCCTAAACCAAACCTTAACGCAAAATAGATTTGAGATTTAGTTTTAAAAGTTGGTTTTTCGAAATTTGAAATATCTTCTTTTTTACCATCTATTTTAGCTGAGACACTTGCTGCTATAGAATTTAAACCTTGATTGGGCAAGTTTGTGTGTCCATTAGAATGGTGTAAGTAACCTAAGCCAAATCGCCAATCTGTGGTGTTGCTTTTAAAAACATCGTAATAGAAAAATGACCTAAAGGACCAATTTATTTTTGTAGTTATTGCTCTATTGAATTCATTGGTTGTTTCATCATATTGCGTATCCATATAAGAACTACCAAAACCAATTTGCAAGTTTAAACCATCTATACGTTTTTTTAAAATTGAAAATTCAATGAATGGTAAAATACTATAAGCATGACCAACATTTTCTGAGTTGCCAAAATCAGTGTAACCAAAAGAAATCCCTGTTTTAGGATAATTTAATCTTGCTGCCCATTCTTTATTTGTGTTAAGATTATGTTGTCCTAAACTAAAAAATAGATTTTTTTGGAGTTTAGTTTCTGGGAAATCTGTGTTAGCTTCTAGTGTTTTGCCAATTAGAATTTCTGGAATAAAAAATAAAGATGAATTTTTAGAATTGGAAGTCGTTTGAGCGAAACAACTTTGATACAAAACCACAAAAGTTAGTGCTATAATGAAACTAGTATAGTTTTTAAAATGCATTGATAAGTGTTGGTTGGTAATACAATAATACCATTTTAACCTCTAAAAACTAACTCTAAAACTAAGATTTGGTGTAAATTTTAAAGAGCGATTGTTGATTTTAATAATTGAATCATCAGAATCTAAACTATAATAACGATTGATAATATTGGTTTGGTTGAAGATGTTCCAAATAGAAGCACCAATATTTGCTTTGATTCCTTTTGATAGATTAAAATTATAAATAGCAGATATGTCAGTTCTAAAATAACTCGGTAAATTAGAGTTGTTAGGAGCGTCATATTCTATAACAGAATTACTATTATCTTGAGTTACAGAAGGCGTTGTGTAAGGTCTTCCTGAATGCCAATTCATACCAAAGCCAATTTTAAAATTGTCCAAGCTATAGGTAAGAGAGGCATTGGCAACATGTTGTAAATCTATGGTGTTTGGAAATGCGTTACCGTCGTATAAATTCTCAAAATGATAATCATTTTTACTAAATGAGTAACTTAGCCAAGTGCTGAAATCATTGACACGTTTATTGATAAGAAAGTCAATACCCTTAATGGTATAAGAGCCAATATCATTGATAAATTGATATTGGTTTTGAAATCCTTGGCTTTGGGCAGTTATATTACTCACGTTTTTATAGTAACCTTCAAATGAAATTAATAGATTGTTTTGATTGTAACTTAATCCGGCGGAAATTTGTTGACTTTTAATTAATGGGTTGTTAGTATCATTAGCTAATTGCCATCTTCGTTTTTCAATCCCTAAAAAATCTTGTTGTAAATCTATAATCTGTGTAATTGCCTGACTTTTTAATTCGCCTAAAATTTCGAGTCTAAAGTAATCGGATAACTTTTGGTTAAATGCAAAACGAGGTTCAATAATGAGTTCTTGTAATTTTCCGAAATAACTAATTCTGGCACCTAAACGTAAATGTGTGTTTTTAGATTTAGAGTAGCGTTCTACTTCCCCAAATACGGCATGTGTTCTTATAATTTCCTTTTTAAAGCTCATGAAATTTGGGTTAGTAACATTTTCAAAATTTGTAACACCAATTTCATTGAATTGATAACCTAGATTTACATTTAAACTTGGATTAACTGCATTAGAAATATCAATCCTTAGCCCATAATCTTCAACTTTATTCTCTTGCTCTAAACTTTGGTTATTGGTGATGTTTCTGTTTTTTGCATCTAAATCGTAATTAGAATAATAAATTTCAGTAGATAAATTAAGACCTTTTTTTAATAGCTTAGAATAGTTGGTACTTGCACCAAAACTTACTTGGTTGAGTTCGCTTTTAGTTTCTTGCAAGTCATTATCAGAGTTAATATAAACTTGGTTGTAGTCTAGGTCATTGTACATATTGAGAATATTAACACGTAACTTAGAAGTGTTATCAATATCATATAAAAATTTAGCATTAAAATCGTAGAATAAAAATCGTTCATCTAATGCTAGTTGCGTATTACTTGCAGCATTTAATTCAGAGTCTCTAAATATTCTGTCAAAGTAAACATCGTACGTTTTAGAAACTAATAGGTCTGTATAAGAACGTCTAATGGCTAATTGTAGTTCTGTTTTCTTTGTTAATTTTAGTTTAGTAAAGCCATCTATGCTAAGCATATTTCCTCCAATTCCTCCGCTGCTTTTATTGTCTAATTCCTCTGAGTTTTGTATTGCAATTGTACTAGATACTGCATTACCAAATTTAGCACTAGTTCCGTTTTTAGAGATAGTAATACTTTCTGATAGATAAGGATTAAAAGCAGATATTAATCCAAAAAAATGTCCAGATTGGAACATTCTAATACCTTCATATAAAATAAGATTTTGGTCATTTGTGCCACCTCTCACATTAATGTTAGAAATCCGTTCATCTACACTTATGATTCCAGGTAAATTCTGAACAATTTGTAAAACATCTGGTTCAATTAATCCGGGTAAAATTTCAAAAGCCTTTTTATCAGCTTCAATCGTTCCATTATTAGTTTTAGAAATACCTTTAGTAAGATAATTGGTAACTACAACTTCTTCTAAATGCTGAATGGCATTTTGTAAATCTGGAGTTTTAAGAGCTGTTATAACAATAAAACGTTCGCTTAAAACCTCAAAATTAAGTTTGGTAACAAGTTTTAGTTGAGTAACAACTTGCTGTAAGGATAACTCAGGATATAAGGGTGAGATTGAGATGCCTTCAATCGTTTTGGTTTCGTATGAAAACTTTACATTGTATTTCTCTTCAAGCTGTGTAAGAATTTGAGCAAGTGGTTGTTTTTCCTGTTGTTCCTGACTGTATGTTAGGTTACAAAAGGCAATGGTAATTATGAAGAAAATTAAACTAAGTAATTTTTTATTCACGCTTTAATAAGATAGATTTTCCTGATATACTATAGCTTAAATTTAATGGTATTGTAACAGATTTCAAGGCTAAATCTAAATTATTATGTGTAAAACTTCCTGTGAATAAACGCGACGTGTCTATTTGGTCTGTATGGATTTTAATACTGTATTGATTTTCGAACTCAGCAATCACATGTTTTAGGGCGACACTTTTAAAGCTACTTTCACCATGCAACCATATAGGTTGCACAGCGTTTTCTTTTTCATTTGCAAGTAGTTTCCCATCAATAAATGTGAATGTATGTCCTGGTTTTAATTTTATTGTTTTATTGTTGTGTGTAACGCCAACTAATCCTTCATAGCAGGTAACTTCAAAGTAAGACTCGCGTTGTTTTACATTAAATTGTGTTCCTAAAACGCTAACAATACCTTCTTCGGTAATTACATCGAATTTTTGACCTTTAGCAACTTTAAAAAAGGCTTCACCATTTAATTTTACTTCTCTATTATCTGACCAACTTTTCTCATTAAAAGACAATGAAGAATTCGCATTTAATTCTACAGTAGAATTATCTGGTAATGCAATCGTTGTTTGTTCTGCAATTATGGTATTAACCTCAGTGTCTAAATTTGAAGTGTACATATAAACACTAAGTGCTATTGCTAAAACGGCTGCAATTCTTAATAATGGTTTTAGCCATTGTTTTGAAGCTGGTTGCTCAGGTTTAAGCTTAGGCTTTAAGGCTTCGTAAGATTGGTTTATAGAGAATTCGGGCGCTTTAAAACCTTTTAAGGTCGCATCCATTTTGATTAAATCGTTATAATCCTCTAACTGCTCAAAAGCATTTTGCTCTTCAGTATTTAGGTTATTGTCTAACCACTTTTTTATGAGTTCTTCTCGTTTCATGTTCTTATTTCAATTATATAACAGCTATCCTTTAAAAATCCCTACCCTTCAAAGTTTTAAAGTTCATCTATCTCTTCTCGTAGCTTTTTTAAAGCTCCGTAAATTCTTTTTTCTACACCTTTAACTGAGATGTCTAATAATTCTGCAATTTCTTTAAATCGTTTACCTTCAATTCTATTCATTAAGAAAGCCACGCGTTGGGCTTCGGTGAGATTACTAATGGCTTTCTGTAGTTTTATGTGATATTCTTTTTCTTGCAGTACAAATTCGGGTGTTACGTTGGTAGTGTGTTTTTGTGGTTGTTGGGTATGTTTTAAAACGACTTTCTTATGAGCCAGTACATTAAGGGTTAAATTACTGGCTGTGGTAAATAAATAACTTTTTGCTTTGTCTGGTTTAATTTTACTACAATTCTGCCACAGCTTTATAAATGCTTCTTGTACTTGGTCTTGCGGATTTAAGTGGTCACCAAATTTGTAGTATAAAAAATCGTGCAAGTTTTTAGCATGTTTTTTATATAAGCGTTCAAATAATTGCGATTCGCAGATATTGTCTTGTAAAGGTTTACTCATAGCTTTTAATAGGTGCCACAAATTATAAATAATATTTTAATAATTGAGAGTAGGGCTTTTGTCTTTTTAACTGTTTTATAATAAATAGGAAAATTAGCAACGCTATGAAATTCAAAATCAATTACTTATTTACCTGTATCCTTTTTGCGCTTTTCGCCTTTACATCTTGTCAAGATGAGGTTACTGAAATTGAGAATCCAAATGAGCAAGAAACTATAGTGCCAAATTCTACTTTGGCAAACCTAATTAGTAGAACAGCTACTAATGATGGTGCTGCAGATGATTTTTTAGATAATGCAAGTTGCTTTTCAGTAGAATTACCAGTAACTATTGTAGTAAGCGATATCACAATAATTATAGAAACTGAAGCCGATTTAGCGGAACTTGAAGATTTATTAGATGACGTTTCTGTTGATGATGCCTTAGATTTTATATTTCCTATTACCATAATATATAGTGATTACAGTGAAATTATTATTGACAATGCAGATCAGCTTCAAACATTTATTGATGAATGTATTGAAACGGATAACGATGTTATTGAATGTGCTGATTTTGTTTATCCTATTTCGTTTTCTGTTTTTAATTCTGGCTTTAACCTAGTAGAGACTGTACTTATTGAAAGTGATGAAGCTTTATATGATTTTTTAAATGAATTAGAAGAAGAGGATAATGCCTTAATAGTGAGTTTAAATTTTCCTGTAACTATTGCGTATGCTAATGGCGCAATACTAGAAGTAACGAGTAACGAGGAATTAGCAGAGGCAATTGAAGCTGCTGAGCAATTTTGTGAAGATGAGAATGATGATTGCTTAGAGGAAGCGATTGTATTAAATTTAATAGAGTGTCCTTGGGAAGTGTATTTATATACTAATGATGATGTAGATAATTTAGATGGACCATATATTTTTAACTTTAATGAAGACGGTGTTTTAACTATTGAAGGAATTACTACAGAAACACATACTACTTCTTGGGAAATTAATGAAACAGATGCTGGTTTAGAACTTCATATTGAATCATTTTATTATTACGAAGCGCAATTTGGAAATTGGCTATTGGTAGAATGTGATGATGACGAGTTAAGATTTGAACATCTCACAGTTGGCGGAACAGGTATGTATTTTGAACAAGATTGTGACGATGATTTAGACTGCTCAATTACAGATATCAGTAGCATTTTGCAACAATGTCCTTGGGATTTTACAGATGGTACAGATACTTATGCTAATTATCAATTAATTTTTAATGACAATGGTGAGCTGCAAATCTCAGAAGGTATGGCGGCATCTGCAATTGGTGGGTATTGGAGTTTGTCTTCAACAGAGAATGGTGTTGCACTAACATTTTCAAACTTAACAGCATTTCAAGATAATTTAGAAGGCGAATGGTTAATTATCTCTTGTAATGACGATGATGATTCCTCAAATGAATTAATAATTATACAAGACAATACTGTACTCGAACTAGAACAAGATTGTTTAGGAGATTTAGGTTGTTCAGTTGAAGATATTAATGCAACAATGTTAGAATGCGCATGGTTATTACAAACTAATTTATTGGATTCATTTATACCTGTTTATGTTCATTTTGGAAGTAATAGCGAAATTTTTGTTGAAGGGGTAGATAATTTAGAATCTCAAATCGGCACTTGGAATCTCGAAACAATCGGAACAGGTGTTTTTGTCAATTTAGAGTTTCAACAAGGATTTGAAGTTTTAAATGGACAATGGCAAATTATAGAATGTAACCCTGGAAGTTTATTTCTAGTTAATGGTAGTAATCAAATTACTTTAGATCAAGCTTGTGAAGTAAATAATCAAGCGCTTTTAGATTGTTACTCTATCTATTTATTGTCTCAAGAATGCGATAATGATAATGATGGTTTAGCCACATTTGTTATAGAAACTAATAGTCCGCAAACATCAGAATGCATTGGTCTATATCCAATAGCCGGAAGTTATCATCCAACATATCAAGATGCCGTAAATACCACTAATCATCTAAATATTACATTAACAACACCTTTAGAGTTAGAATCTCAAACCGTATACTTTAGAGTGTTTAATCAAGATACTCACGAGTATGCTGTGCAAGAATTAGAGCTTATAGTTGAATCTTGTAATGATGCTGTTTTTAATTGTTTTAGTGATTTTGAAATTGTAGAATGTAACCAGCCTAATAATGTGCCTGTTTATAATTTAAATGCTGGAACAATAGGATTGATAGATTGTACTGAAGTTTATTATCCATCATTCCATGAAACTTTAATAGATGCACAGAATGATACAAATGCTATCGCAAATACAGAAGCATACGCAACTTTAGTAGCAGAAGTCTATTTAAGAATTGAATCTGAGAGCGGGAATTTTGAGGTATTCACAGTGTATCTAAATACTACAGATTGTGTTGGTGCTTTTGATTGTTTCCAAAGTTTTGATGCTGTTCTAGAAACTTGTTATACTGATGCAACTGTGCTCTATGAATTTAATCTTCCAATAGCCTTCGCTAATTGTACGCCAAGTGCAGATGTTGTAACCTATCATGAGTCGCAAGCTGATGCTTATTCAAGTGTAAACCCTATTTCAAATCCTTCATCTTATAGTACAGTAGAATTAAATTCTACTATTTATGCTAGAGTAGTAATTAATGATGAATTTGAAATATTTCCTATTCAATTAATCGTTAATGATTGTAGTTCAGGAAGCTGTACAGAAGCAGATATTGATGGGGTTTTAACCCAATGTCTATGGAATATTACGAGTTACAACGGAAGTGACAATCTAATTGGTTATAATTTTAGTTTCGAACAAAATTCAGGCATTGTAGTGATATATAATGATACAACAACAATAGATGCCGCATGGTCTACATCTCAACCTAATGATGGTGTGATTATAGAGTTTTCTAATGTAGCTGGTCCAAATATTCAAGCCATCAACGGAAGTTGGTTAGTTGTAGAATGTACTGCAGAACAGTTAGTGTTGCTTAACGTTAATGATAGTAGTAATGAAATAGTTCTAGATAGAACCTGTGAATAAAGAAAGTACTAAAAGTTAGTAATTTTAGTAAGTTAGTTAAGTTGATGAAAAAGAGTCGCTAGTTTTAGTGGCTCTTTTTATTTTATGGTATTTAGTCAATTAATTTATATTTTTATCTTCTTAAACCTTTATATATATCTAAAAACTAATTCTTAAACACATTAGTAATTCCCTCATAAATTCTTAAATTTGCAGCTTATTAAATAATTACAGACTGCTTTCTTGCAGACTGCAAATAGAATACTAGAAACATGTTCAATAATTTAAGTGATAAGTTAGATAAAGCGTTACACGTATTAAAAGGTCATGGTAGCATTACAGAAGTAAATGTTGCTGAGACGCTTAAAGAAGTAAGACGTGCGCTTTTAGATGCCGATGTTAACTTTAAAATTGCAAAGGAATTTACCGTACGTGTAAAAGAAAAAGCACTTGGTCAAGATGTATTAACAACATTGCAACCTGGTCAATTAATGGTGAAGCTCGTTAAAGACGAATTAACCGAATTAATGGGAGGCGATGCAGAAGGTATTAATCTTTCTGGTAATCCTAGTGTGATTTTAATGTCAGGTCTTCAAGGGTCTGGTAAAACCACTTTCTCTGGTAAGCTTGCCAATTATTTAAAAAATAAAAAAACTAAAAAGCCTTTATTAGTTGCTTGTGATGTTTATCGTCCGGCTGCAATTGATCAATTACATGTTGTAGGTGATCAAATAGGTGTTGAGGTTTTTAGTGATAGAGGTAATAATGATCCTGTAGCTATTTCGCAAGCAGGTATTGCTCACGCAAAAGCTAATGGTCATAATGTTGTTATTATTGATACAGCAGGTCGTTTAGCTGTAGATGAAGCGATGATGACTGAAATCTCTAATATTCACAAAGCTATTCAGCCACAAGAAACTTTGTTTGTTGTGGATTCAATGACAGGTCAAGATGCTGTAAATACAGCAAAAGCCTTTAATGATATTTTAAATTTTGATGGTGTAATCCTTACCAAATTAGATGGTGATACACGAGGTGGAGCGGCAATTTCTATTAAATCTGTAGTAAACAAGCCAATTAAATTTATTGGTACTGGTGAAAAGATGGAAGCAATTGATGTCTTCTATCCATCACGTATGGCAGATCGTATTTTAGGAATGGGTGATGTTGTGTCTTTAGTTGAACGTGCTCAAGAGCAGTTTGATGAAGAAGAGGCAAGAAAACTTCAAAAGAAGATTGCTAAAAACCAGTTTGGGTTTGATGATTTCTTAAAACAGATTCAGCAAATCAAGAAAATGGGTAATATGAAAGATTTAGTAGGCATGATTCCTGGAGCAGGAAAAATGATGAAAGATATTGATATTGATGACGATGCTTTTAAAGGTATTGAAGCCATTATTCATTCTATGACACCAGAAGAACGTTCTAACCCTTCTGTTATCAATGCGAGTCGTAAAAAGAGAATAGGTAAAGGTTCTGGTACGTCTGTACAAGAAGTAAATCAACTCTTAAAGCAATTTACTCAAATGAGTAAGATGATGAAGATGATGCAAGGTGGTGGTGGAAAACGTATGATGCAGATGATGCAGAATATGCCTAAATAATTTTGCAATCTTAATGTTCAGTTGCTAATCGTAGCACCTATTTTTAAGTAGACTTTTAGTAGATATAATTTATAACCAAGTAAAAATTTGCGCAATTGCGCTTTTGCTAGAAAACAATAACCAACAGCATGACAATTTTAGACGGAAAAAAAGTAAGCAACGACATTAAAAACGAAATCAAAGCCGAAGTCGATAAGATGAAAGCTAATGGTGAAAAAGTACCGCATTTGGCAGCTGTAATTGTTGGTAATGATGGTGCAAGTTTAACTTACGTTGGTAGTAAAGTTAGAGCATGTGAGCGTGTTGGGTTTGAATCTACAATGGTACGTTTATCTAATACTACAAGCGAAGTTGAACTTTTAGATAAAATAGAGGAGCTAAACAATAATGATGCTATTGATGGTTTTATAATTCAATTACCATTACCTCCTCAAATTAATACGCAAAAAGTATTAATGGCTGTAGATCCAAACAAAGATGTTGATGGGTTTCACCCAATGAACTTTGGGAAAATGGCATTAGACATGTCTACATTTATTCCTGCAACACCATTTGGTATTTTAGAGCTATTAGATAGATACGAGGTTGAAACCAAAGGAAAGCACACGGTTGTTATCGGTCGTTCGCATATTGTGGGTCGTCCTATGAGTATTTTAATGGGAAGAAAAGGTTTTCCAGGGAACTCAACTGTAACTTTAACACATAGCCATACTAAGAACATTACTCAGATTACATCACAAGCAGATATTATAATTTCGGCATTAGGTATTCCTAAATTTTTAAAGGCAGAAATGGTTAAGGATGATGTAGTAATTATTGATGTTGGTATTACAAGAGTACCAGACGATTCCGAAAAAGGTTATTACATTACAGGTGATGTAGATTTTGATGCAGTAAGTAAAAAAGCAAGTTATATTACTCCAGTTCCTGGAGGTGTAGGACCAATGACTATTGCAATGCTTTTAAAAAATACATTAATTGCAAGAGAGAGACATAGAAACCTTAATAGATAATTTTATATGATTTTATTAGAACTACTTATCGTATCATCAAAAGTTACGATAGGTAGTTTTCAGCATATTCTCCCTATTCTTTTTACAATTGTATTTACTGCTTTTCTCATAAATTATTCAAGAAAGAATTTTACCAAACTCCAGCAACAAAAAGCCATTCATTATTTAGGATGGTTTGTGTCTTTAACGCTGATTGGTTTTCATTTATATCGAATGCTTTTCGATAATTACAATTTTAAAACCGATTTACCACTTTACCTCTGTAGCTTAATGGCTTTATTGATTCCATTTTTTACACGCTATCGTAAATATTGGATGTTCGAAATTTTACTATTTTGGATTATTGGAGGGACTTTACAAGCCGTAATAACGCCAGATATAACAGATGGATTTCCTAGCTTTGATTATTTTAGATATTGGGTTGTGCACTTAGGATTACTATCTGTAATATTCTTCTATGTGTTTGTCTTTAACATGAAGCCAAAGTTAAAAAGCGTTTTTAAATCATTTTTGGCGCTTCAAATTTATGTGGTAATAATGATAGGGTTAAATTATCTGTTAGATGCTAATTATTTCTACCTCAACCATAAGCCTAAATCCGCTTCTGTCTTAGATTATTTTGGAGAATGGCCTATGTATATTATAGTGGTTCAGTTAATCGTTGTCCCACTGTTTTTATTGATTTATTTGTCTTTTTACTTAACAAGAAAAAATTAAGCTTACTTAGCAAATAACTGGCTCATATCTTTAAAAGCTTTAAACTCCAAAGCATTACCAGAAGGGTCTTTAAAAAACATAGTAGCTTGTTCGCCAACTTGTCCTTCAAATCTTATATAAGGTTCAATAATAAATGTAATGCCTTTTGATTTTAGTAGTTCTGCAAATTGTTGAAATGTTTCCCATGGTAAAACAACACCAAAATGCGGTATAGGAACATCTTTGCCATCTACAGAATTGGTATGTGAATTATCTTCACTTTTCGGTTTGTAATGAATGACTAATTGATGGCCAAAGAAATTATAATCTACCCAATGGTCGCTGCTTCTGCCTTCTTCAAAGTTTAAAATGTTTGAATAGAAGTTTCTGCCTTCTGCTAAATTTGAAACCGGAATTGCCAAATGAAAAGGAGATAATGCCATAATTAAAATTTATTTGACCGATCTATCGTTTTAGGCTCGTAGGTTTTAATAGAATCACTTATAAGGGTATTTAATTCTTTAAATTCTTCTTTAGTGAGTTCTCTGTATTGCCCTAAAGATAGGTCTAGTTTTATGTTCATTATTCTAACACGTTTCAAGGTCTGTACTTCGTAATTTAAGTACTCACACATTCTACGGATTTGCCTGTTTAAACCTTGCGTTAAGATGATGCTAAACGTAAATTTATCTATCTTTTTTACAACACATTCTTTGGTGCGTTTACCCAAGTCTTCAAGATATATGCCGCCAGACATACGCTCGATGAAAGTTTGAGAAATAGGAATATCTACAGTTACAATATATTCTTTTTCGTGATTATTACTAGCTCTTAAAATCTTGTTGACAATATCACCATCGTCAGTTAATAGAATTAAGCCTTCACTTGGTTTATCTAATCTTCCGATTGGGAAAATACGTTTAGGGTAATTGAGGTAATCAATAATGTTATCCTTTTCAACACGCGTATCTGTAGTGCATACAATGCCAACAGGTTTATTAAAGGCTAAGTATACAAAGTCTTGTTTGCGCTCGCCAATAATTTCACCATCTACTTTCACCACATCTTCCGATGCAACTTTAGTTCCCATTTCTGGGATAACATCATTAATGGTTACTCTACCAGCTTCTATTAATCGGTCTGCTGCTCTACGCGAGCAATAACCTGCTTCGCTGAGGTATTTGTTAAGGCGTTTTAGTTCTTGTGACATGCTGTAAAAGTACAATAAAGATTAGTCATTAATAAAGCTAATAATCTGTGGTGTCAAGGAAGCATCTTTAAGGCCATGCCCAAATCCCGTTGTTGTTATAAATTCTGAATTTTTATAGCGATTGGCTAGTAATTGGCCGTCTTCATAAGGAATAATTCTATCCTTTTTATCATGAATTATTAAGCCTTTGGCAGCAATAGATTCTGTGAAATTTGCTGTAGAAAAATAAGAGACGGGATGTCCAAAACGTTCTAAAACAATATTGTCTAGCCCTTTTGAAATTTTAGTATTAAAACCCATCATAGATTTGTATCTGCTAAAGACACCTGTAAAATGTGCAGGAGCTCCAAGGAGAACCATTTTTTCTATTGAATTTAATTCGTTAAGGTGCATACTAAATACACTTGCCATACCACCAACAGAATGTCCCATTAAAACATCTGGTTGAAATTTTTTAACGACTTCACCTATAAATTCAGAATACAGAATGGCATTAAATTGTTTTCCATCAGACCTACCGTGTGCAGGTGCGTCTAAAGCTATGATATTATAATCCTGGGCTTTTAAGTCTTCTAAAATATAGTCCCAACGTGCTGCATTACTTTCCCAACCATGTGCTAATAGGACAGTTTTGCCTTTTCCAACCCAACGGTAGGTAGCAATTTCCATTTTCTTATATAAGATTTCTTCAAAAAAAGCGGATTCAATAACATGTTTTTGAGCGTCGTTGTAACGTCCTTTTCTTGGTGAAGCAAATAATGATAATGCTTTTTTAGTTGCCATTTTAGGTGAAACTAAGCTCGTCGCATTAAGGGCTTTTCCTATAGATTTCATTACATAACTACTCATATTATTCGTCTTCTCTGTTTACGGATTCTATTGAAAAAGCAGGTAAGCAAATAGCTAAATATTCACAAGGTTCTGTAAATGGGTTAGAATATTGAAGCCTTGTGTTTTTCTCTACTTTAATAGATTGGCCTGCTTCTAAAACAATAATTTCACCATCAATTATAAATTGCTTTTTTCCTTTAATGATAAAGGTGTATTCATCAAATTCTGGAGTCTGAAAAGGTTCTGACCAACCAGCAGGAGCAACCATGTGAGCAATGCTTAACTCAGAGTTACCGTCTGTCGCATTACCAAAATGTTCTTTTATAATTTTTCCATCTTCTGTATGAACTACAAATGGTGAATTTTGAATTTTATATTTCTTTTGCATAGTTTTTTATATAAGAACTGTGACTACTTTCTAGAGACTGTCAGCTGAGGTCTAGTCTACCAATGAATCATAAAATATTTAACCTTAGCTTTTTCTGGGATTTGAATTGTGTCAATCGTCATATCCATATCAAAACGCATACTAGCAGGTAATTCTTTTTTGTCGATAGTAAACGAAGCATTAATTTCATTTACAGAAACTACAATAACGTTTATAAGATTATCAACTTTAGAGATTTTATAAGTATCCTTAATGTCTTTAAATGTGCTTAGGGCAGAAATATTTTTTTCTGTTTTGTAGCGTTCATCTAAAACACGAACACTTGCAATTACAGAAGTAGAATCTAAAGCTTCCCTTGGAGATAAATCTAATAATTTTTTTCCGCCTTTTTCAAATACTTCAATAGTATTGACAGAACCAACAAACTCATCACCTGCAATGTAGCGTACAATAGAATCTTTACTAAATATAGCTTCTAAATCTTTTACTTGTGTTGAGTCGGTTAGTAAACCGATATGATCTTTTTTAATTAAAAAAGGATTGACTTCTTTTGTAGAACAACTAGTTAATAGAAGTACGCAAATTAACAGAGTGTATAATGTGTTTTTCATGTTTTAGTTTAAATAGATTTGGTTTGTAATTATTTAATCATCTTGCTTAAGATACCCAAAACGCCTCGTATTACAGTTGCGCTTGTTAGAACCTTAACAATTGGATTCATTCTTGTGCTTTTTCTTCTAGAGGTACTTGTTTTTCTTTTGCTTTCAGCACGTTTTAATGCTTCTTTTTCTTCTTTAGCTTTTTGTTTAACTTCTTCAGCTTCGGCTTGCTTAATTTTTTCATTTAGCATTTCGTAAGCACTTTCTCTATCAATCTCTTTATTGTATTTTTTAGCTAATTGAGATTGTGCTAATAAACTGCTAAGCTCCGATTCGGTTAAAACGTCCATTCTGCTCATTGGCGCACGCATCATAGTTGCGGCCAAAGGCGTTGGTTTTCCTTTTTCGTCTAATGCAGACACTAATGCTTCTCCAATTCCGAGAGAGGTTAATACTTCTGCTGTATCGTAATATTCTGTATCTGGATAGTTTTGAGCTGTTAATTTAATTGCCTTTCTATCTTTGGCTGTAAATGCTCTTAAAGCGTGTTGTACTTTTAAACCTAATTGTCCTAAAACGGATTCTGGTACATCGGTTGGGCTTTGCGTAACAAAATATATACCAACACCTTTACTTCGTATCAGTTTTACAATACTTTCAATTTGATTTAATAAAGCATCAGATGCTTCATTGAAGATTAAATGTGCTTCGTCAATAAACAAAATTAATTCTGGTCGTCCACTATCACCTTGTTCTGGGAACGTAGAGTAGATTTCAGCTAATAAACTCAACATGAAAGTTGAAAATAACTTAGGCTTATCTTGTATATCTGTTAATCTAATAATATTGATATAACCTCGACCATTCTCATCGATACGCAATAAATCTTGAGTGTCAAAAGATGTTTCACCAAAGAATAAATCGCCGCCTTGTTGTTCAATTTCAATTAGTTTTCTAAGGATGGCTCCTGTAGATGCTGTTGAAATACGACCATAAGATTCTTCAAATTCTTTTTTGCCTTCACTTGTAGCATATTGCAATATTTTCTTAAAATCTTTAAGGTCTAATAGTGGCAGATGATTATCGTCGCAATATTTAAAAATTACCGAAATTATTCCTGCTTGTGTTTCCGTTACATCTAATATTCTAGAAATTAAAACAGGTCCAAATTCACTTATAGTTGCTCTAAGTCTTACACCATCTTGTTCAGATAAAGTCAATAATTCTACCGGAAATCCTTTGGCTTCAAAAGGCAAGCCAATTTTTTCCATTCGTTCATCAATCTTAGCATGTCCAGGACTCGGTTTTGCCAAACCACTTAAATCACCTTTAATGTCCATTAATAAAACAGGAACACCTTTTTCGGAAAGATTTTCGGCTAATACCTGTAACGTTTTTGTTTTTCCAGTACCAGTTGCGCCTGCAATAAGGCCATGTCTATTCATGGTTTTTAAAGGGACATTTACAAAGGTATCTGTTATAGTTTCGCCATCTAACATAGCTGAACCTAAGGTGATGTAATCTCCTTTAAAGGTGTTTCCGTCGTTAATGTCTTTAATGAATGCTTCAGTATTCTTCATTGGTGAGAAAATTTGGATAAAAATACTGTAATTTTAATCAAGTATGAAATAGTTTTAGGTCTCAGTAGTCATTTAATACCAAGTCTCTTAACCAAACATATAAATATTGAATTATAGCTTGTAGTTTACTGCAATTTGCGATTGAATACTGTTAAGTAAATAACTATCTTTGCAAACTATGACAAGAAGAGAACGACAAGAGTTAATCGATAAAGGTTTGTTATTGCCTTTAATGGAAGAGTTTTATACGATTCAAGGTGAAGGATTTCACAAAGGTACTGCTGCTTATTTTGTAAGAATTGGTGGTTGTGATGTAGGTTGCCATTGGTGTGATGTTAAAGAAAGCTGGTTAGCAGAATTACATCCGCCTACAGAAACCGAAAAAATTGTAGACAATGCTGTAAAGTACAGTAAGACTATTGTTGTTACAGGTGGTGAGCCATTAATGTGGGATATGAATCCGTTAACAGAACAACTAAAGGCAAAAGGCGTACAAACACATATTGAAACGTCTGGTGCTTATGAGTTATCTGGTACTTGGGATTGGATTTGTCTCTCACCAAAGAAGATGAAATTACCGACCGAAAAAGTCTATGAGAAAGCACACGAGTTAAAGTGTATCATCTATAATAAAGATGATTTTAAATTTGCAGAAGAGCAAGCTGCTAAAGTGAATAAAGATTGCATTTTGTATCTGCAACCAGAATGGAGTAAGCGTGATAAAGTGGTGCCAATGATTGTAGATTATGTGATGGCAAATCCAAAATGGAAGGTGTCTCTGCAGACACATAAGTATTTGAATATTCCGTAGGTCAGTTTAAGCTTAGATAAAAATATTAAACAAAAAAATTCCGACTATATTAATATAATCGGAACTTTTTGTTTTTTAGAATACTGAATTATATCGTAAAAGGTACAGCGACTCTAACAGTTCCCCAACCTAAATGCATGTTTACACCATTATCATTTTTGTCAAAAGCAATTGAAAAAGCTTCTAACGATTTTTTGCCTTTAGTAACAGGTATTACTAAACGTGCAACATCGTTTTCTTTTTTATAAGAATAACTTCCCCAAACATTAAGGTCTGTACTAATAATTGCAGTCCACTCTGAAGCTTCAGGAATTACGAAAAAAGAATATGTGCCAGCTTTTATTACAGTGTCACCAAGTTTTACATCTTTGTAAAAAGTGATTTCAGCAGCTTCATTTGCACCTACGCGCCATACTTTATTTTCTGGTGCTAAATCATCTACAGAGCGACCTTTTAGTTGTGGACGACTATAAGTGATTTTAACTAATTTTTCAGATTCCTTATAAGAACTTGGGTAAGCTGCAGCATCCATTGGGCTTTTGTCTAGGTCTTTAAAATCTTGTGCATTCATCTGAAAAGAGAATAGCATAGCGAAAGCAAAAGTAACTGCTGTAATAAATTTAAAATGTTTCATAATTAAAGTGTGATTTTTTGATAAAATTAGATGATATAAAAAGGAATAGTCGAAATTAAATATTAAAATTTACAGATTAAAAGTTAAATAGCTCTTTTTTCATGATGATGCTTTAATATAATAGTTAATTGAGTTTAATTTGTTTCAATTTGAAATCATTAACTTAAATTATGTTTATAATATGAAAGTTTTATCTCATATTTGCTTCAGAATTAATAATTAAAGTTCGGATTAAAACCCAAATTCAAAAAAATAAAAGTTATGTGCGGAATAGTATGTGCGTTTGATATAAAACAAAAAGTTGACGATTTAAGACCTCAGGTTTTAGAAATGGCAAAAACAATTCGTCATCGCGGACCAGACTGGAGTGGAATTTACAGTGATGATAAAGTGATTATGGCTCATGAGCGTTTGGCCATTGTAGATCCTGCTTCTGGTAAGCAACCATTGTTAAGTCCTGATGAGAAATTAATACTAGCTGCAAACGGAGAAATTTATAACCATAGAGAAATACGTAAACAATTTGAAGGTAAATACGATTTTCAAACACAAAGTGATTGTGAGGTTATTTTAGCCTTGTATCAAGAAAAAGGAGTTGATTTTGTAGATGATATGAATGGTATTTTCGGATTCGCTATTTATGATACTGAAAAAGACGAATATTTTATTGCTCGCGATCATATGGGAATTATTCCTTTATATATAGGTTGGGATAAAAATGGGACTTTTTATGTGGCTTCAGAGCTAAAAGCATTAGAAGGAATTTGTACTAAAATTGAATTATTTCCTCCAGGACATTACATGTCTAGTAGTGATGGTGAGTTTGTAAAATGGTATAAGCGAGATTGGACGGACTATGATGCTGTAAAAGACAATGAAACAAGTATAGCAGAAGTAAAAGAAGCTTTAGAGGCAGCAGTGCACAGACAATTAATGAGTGATGTTCCTTACGGCGTTTTATTATCTGGTGGATTAGATTCTTCAGTAACCTCTGCGATTGCTAAGAAATATGCACAAAAACGTGTAGAGTCAGATGATACAACGGATGCTTGGTATCCGCAGTTACATTCGTTTTCAGTTGGTTTAGAAGGGTCTCCAGATTTAGCTGCGGCAAAAAAAGTAGCCGATCATATTGGTACAGTTCATCATGAAATTAAATTCACAATTCAAGAAGGGTTAGATGCAATAAAAGATGTTATTTATAATATAGAAACTTACGATATTACGACGATTCGGTCATCAACGCCAATGTATTTAATGGCAAGAGTAATTAAATCAATGGGTATTAAGATGGTATTATCTGGTGAAGGAGCAGATGAGATTTTTGGTGGTTATTTGTATTTTCATAAAGCGCCAAATGCAAGAGAATTTCATGAAGAAACAGTTCGTAAATTAGATAAATTACATATGTACGACTGCTTAAGAGCTAACAAAAGTTTAGCAGCTTGGGGAATTGAAGGTCGTGTACCATTTTTAGATAAAGAATTTATGGATGTAGCCATGCGTATCAACCCAAAAGATAAAATGATTAACGGAGAGCGCATGGAAAAATGGGTGGTTCGTAAAGCATTTGAAGATATGATACCTGAAAGTGTGGCGTGGAGACAGAAAGAACAATTTTCTGATGGAGTAGGTTACAGCTGGATTGATACCTTAAAAGAAGTGGTAGATAAAGAAGTCACAGACGAGCAAATTGAAAACGCCGCATTCCGTTTTCCAATTAATACACCTCTAAACAAAGAAGAATATTATTACAGAAGTATTTTTGAAGGTCATTTCCCAAGTGATGCAGCAGCATTGAGTGTGCCACAAGAAGCAAGTGTAGCTTGTAGCACAGCAACAGCTTTAGAATGGGATGAAGCTTTTAAAAACATGAATGACCCTTCTGGTAGAGCGATTGCTAATGTGCATGATAAGGCTTATTAAAATGTATAAAACAAGCTTTTAATTGACTTAATAGGATAATTTTAAACAACAAAATCTCGCGTCTGCGGGATTTTGTTGTTTGCAGAAGATTTTTTTAGCTTTTGAATTTGTTAATATTTAATTTAAGGTACTTTATAGGTGTTTTAAGAGGCTTTTTTAGAAATTAACAAATGTTAATAATTATCAGTCTCAACGCATAAAAAGCTTTTAAAAGGTGTTTTAATTTCTTATATTTGTTAGTATTCAAAAATGATACAATAGTGTCATTTTTTTATGCGTTAAATCGAACTAAAATTATTTCATTATAATGAGCGAAAAGAAAGAAGAATTTAATAAGGATAATTATTCCGCGGATAGTATTCAGGCCCTAGAGGGAATGGAGCATGTGCGTATGCGTCCATCGATGTATATTGGAGATGTTGGTGTAAGAGGATTACACCATTTAGTTTATGAGGTTGTAGATAACTCTATTGATGAAGCCTTAGCTGGTCACTGTGATAATATTACCGTAACTATTAATGAAGATAACTCTATTACTACTGAAGATGATGGTCGTGGTATTCCTGTAGATTTACATAAAAAAGAAGGTGTTTCTGCATTAGAGGTTGTAATGACTAAAATTGGTGCTGGTGGTAAATTTGATAAAGATTCTTATAAAGTATCTGGTGGTTTACACGGTGTTGGTGTAAGTTGTGTAAATGCATTATCCGAGCATCTAAAAGCAACGGTTTATAGAAAAGGTGATGTTTGGGAGCAAGAGTACGAGCGAGGAAAAGCGATGTATCCTGTGAAAAAAGTGGGTACAACAGATAAGAGAGGTACAATTGTAACTTTTAAGCCAGACTCAACAATCTTTACGCAAACTTTAGAATACAATTACGATACACTAGCAAGTCGTTTACGTGAATTGGCTTACCTTAATAAAGGAATTACTATTCATTTAATTGATAAGCGTCATAAAAAAGAAGATGGTGAATTTGAAGGTGAAACATTCCATTCTGAAGAAGGTCTTAAAGAATTTATCAAATTTTTAGATGGAAACAGAGAGCCTTTAATGAAAGATGTTATTTCGTTTGAAGGAGAAAAGAATGGTGTACCTGTTGAGGTTGCTATGATTTATAATACATCTTACGCAGAAAATTTACACTCTTATGTAAACAATATTAATACACATGAAGGTGGAACACACTTATCAGGTTTCCGTCGTGGATTAACTCATACCCTTAAAAAGTATGCGGATGAATCTGGTATGTTAGACAAATTAAAGTTTGATATTGCTGGTGATGATTTTCGTGAAGGTTTAACAGCTATTATTTCTGTAAAAGTTCAAGAACCACAATTTGAAGGACAAACAAAAACAAAGTTAGGTAACCGTGAGGTTTCTGCAGCAGTAAGTCAGTCGGTTTCAGAAATGTTAACTGATTATTTAGAAGAAAACCCAGATGATGCTAAGACTATTGTTCAAAAAGTAATTCTTGCAGCTCAAGCACGTCATGCGGCTCAAAAGGCACGTGAAATGGTTCAGCGTAAAACAGTAATGAGTATTGGTGGTTTACCTGGTAAATTATCAGATTGTTCTGAACAAGATCCTGCAAAATGTGAAGTTTACTTAGTCGAGGGAGATTCGGCAGGTGGAACGGCAAAACAAGGTCGTGATAGAATGTTTCAAGCTATTCTACCATTAAGAGGTAAGATTCTTAATGTTGAAAAAGCAATGACTCATAAGGTTTTTGAAAACGAAGAAATCAAAAATATCTTTACAGCTTTAGGTGTAACTATCGGAACAGAAGAAGATAGTAAAGCGCTTAACCTTTCAAAATTAAGATACCATAAAATAGTGATTATGTGTGATGCCGATATAGATGGTTCGCACATTGAAACTTTAATTTTAACTTTCTTCTTCCGTTATATGAAGGAGTTAATTGAAAATGGACATATTTATATTGCAACACCACCTTTATTCTTAGTGAAAAAAGGAGCTAAAAAAGAATATGCTTGGAATGATGAAGAGCGTTTAGCTTTAATGGAGCAATATGGTGATGGAGCAAAAATTCAACGTTATAAAGGTCTTGGTGAGATGAATGCAGAGCAACTTTGGGATACAACAATGAACCCTGAGTTTAGAACATTACGTCAAATTCAAATCGATAATGGAGTAGAGGCAGATCGTGTATTCTCAATGTTAATGGGAGATGAAGTGCCACCTCGTAGAGAGTTTATTGAAAAGAATGCTATTTATGCAAATATTGATGCATAGATAATATATTATATCTGAAATATTGTTTCAGTAATTAAAGCACCCATAATTGGGTGTTTTTTTTATGCTTAGCGGTTAATTTATTAAAACATATTTGTCGATTAAGTGTAAAAATACACGATTAAGTGTTTGTTTTAGATTTATTTTTATATGTTTACGGCAAAATAAAACCACGATATATGAAAAATTTAATCGCTTCAGTTGTTTTAATTGTTAGTTTTCAACTAGCTAAGGCTCAGGATTTAGAGACTATTCTTTTAGCGGCAGACGATGCAAGTTTGTTATCTCAGAACTATTTAAATCCGGCAATGGAAGGCTTAATGTATAGTATGAATGGTGGATGGGCAACAACGGCTAAGGTTCATAAAAAGTTTGGTTTCGATTTAACTATAGGAGTAAATGCTTCATTAGTTCCGGAAGAAGCTAAGACTTTTGCTTTTGTACCAAGTGATTATTCGTATTTATCTTTAGCGAATAGCGAAACAGAGTTACAAACTATAATGAGCGAAGATGATGCTGAGGTGATGGTTGATGTTGAAATTCCGAATGGTGATGGTACATACAAAGTTGTTAGTTTTACAATGCCAGGAGGTATCACAGAAGATTTACCCGTAAATGCTGTACCAGCTCCAACGGTTCAGGTAGGTTTTGGTTTACCTTTTAAAACAGATATTAAAGCACGTTTTGTACCAACACAACGTTATGACGATGTAGAGGCAAAATTACTTGGATTTGGTTTACAACACGATTTAACTCAATATTTGGGCATTATAGATAAATCACCTTTAAGTGTTTCTGTTTTAGGTGCGTTTACGAATATGAGTGTTACTTATGCAATGGCAGATGAAGACGCTACGGATAATGTAGAGGTTCTTAATGGTGAGGCTGAATTTAAAATGAATACTTGGACGGTTCAAGCTTTGGCTTCATTAGATTTTAAGTTAATTACTTTATATGGAAGTGCAGGCTATAATAGTGGTAAGACAACTGCAAAAATAAAAGGTGATTATATATTAACCTACGATATTGAGGATGAAAATGGTAATTCTGCAGGACTACCAGAAGATGTCAATGTGACTAATCCAATAAATTTAGACTTCGAGGCTAATGGAATGAGAGCAACTTTAGGGATACGTTTAAATCTTAGTGTTTTTAAAATATTTGCAGATTATACATTTCAAAATTATAATACAGCAACAGTTGGTATTGCTTTCAGTGTAAGGTAAATATCAATTATTTTATATATAAAAGAGCAATCAAATGATTGCTCTTTTTTTTTATTTGAATACTATGATTAATGTCATGGAAATTAAAACGTAAAACCTTAAATTTGTGTACTAAATTATTTAACGGATAAAAATTATAATAGATATGAAAGTAACCGTAGTTGGCGCTGGTGCAGTAGGCGCAAGTTGTGCAGAGTATATAGCAATAAAAAACTTTGCTTCAGAAGTAGTAATTCTTGATATTAAAGAAGGCTATGCAGAAGGAAAAGCAATGGATTTAATGCAGTGTGCATCCTTAAATGGATTTGACACTAAAATCACAGGAAGTACAAACGATTATTCTAAAACAGCAAATAGTGATATTTGTGTAATAACATCTGGTATTCCTCGTAAACCAGGTATGACTCGTGAAGAGTTAATAGGAATTAATGCAGGTATTGTTAAAACAGTATCAACAAGTTTAGTTGAGCATTCTCCAAACACTATTCTTATCGTTGTGAGTAATCCTATGGATACTATGACGTATTTGGCTCATAAAGTAACAGGTTTACCAAAACATAGAATTATAGGAATGGGTGGAGCTTTAGATTCTGCTCGTTTTAAATACAGATTAGCTGAAGCGTTAGAGGCTCCAATTAGTGATGTTGACGGTATGGTAATTGGTGGACATAGCGATAAAGGTATGGTGCCATTAACATCTCATGCAACAAGAAACAGTATTAAAGTTTCTGAGTTTATTTCAGCAGAAAGATTAGAGCAAGTTGCGGCAGATACTAAAGTAGGTGGAGCAACACTAACAGGTTTATTAGGAACATCAGCATGGTATGCTCCAGGAGCGGCAGTTAGTGGGTTGGTACAGGCAATTGCTTGTGACCAAAAGAAAATATTCCCATGTTCTACTTTATTAGATGGTGAATACGGATTAAGTGATCTTTGTATTGGTGTACCAGTAATTTTAGGTAGAAATGGAATCGAAAAGATTGTAGATGTACCTTTAAGTGATGCAGAAAAAGCACATATGGCAGAAAGTGCTGAAGGTGTTAAGAAAACAAATGGACTTTTAGAATTGTAATATTCAATACATTATTGTTTATAATTAATAAAGACTGTAGAAATACAGTCTTTATTTTTTTGTCTATATTTGACGCATGAAAACCAAATTGCATTTTGGATTAATAACTGTACTCTTGGCGTTTTTAGTAACGTTTCTTGAGCCAAACACAGTACCAAATCAGCAAATTGTTATCCAGTTTTCAAATGATACTATTACTATAGCAGACACTGAGGATACGATTGAAGCTATTCAAAATAAATTACAAAGCATTGGTGTTACTCAAATTCAGATAGGTCAAAGTAAAACGGGTCAATTAAGAATTACGTATTTCAGCGAGGAAGATGTAGCAGATATTCAGAAAGCACTTTTTAATGCAGAAGATTTTCAGGTTGCATATAGCCCTTCGGTTCAGTCTTCAAAAGATTTTCCTAATGTTCCAAAAGTAAAGGATTACGAGCTTAATGTTTCAGAAATTAAGACTAGCACTTCTAATACTTGGGATTTTGAAGGAACTGAAGTTGCTACGTTTAATCCTAAATCAGATCATTCTAATACTTTAAAAGTACATAACTCTGGTAATCAGGTTTCTTCAGAATTAAATAATCATGTCATAAATACTATTGTAGAAGCTTATAAAGTTGCAGCAATAGTAAGTAATAATTCATCTTACAAAATTCCGGAAGTAAGAGCAGGACCAATGGTATAAGGAATTTTTAATCCGAAACAATTCCACTTCAAATCAAAGAGCTTTTGTCAATCAAAAAGCTAAACATCTAATTCAATAAAAACATTGTCGAATTATAGTGTAAAAGCTATATTTGCGCGCTAGTTTTCACAACTATCGTAATTAACTAACAATTCGACATTAAAAACAACAAAAATGCAAAACAAAGGAATAATTAAGCTATTTGCGCTTTTATTTGGTTTGGTAAGTATCTATCAATTATCATTTACGTTTAGAGCCAATCAAATTGAAGATAATGCTAAAGAAGCAGCAATAGCAAAGTATGCAGATACTGAAGATGATTACCAATCTAAGAGAAACATAGAAGAAGCACGTTATTTAGATTCTTTAAAAACCTCTAAAATTAAAGTAGGTGATAAGTTTGAATCTATTGAAGCTTATAACTTAGGTATAGCTCAATACGACTACAACGAAGTTGAAAATAATGCTATGAATTTAGGTTTAGACCTTAAAGGTGGTATTAACGTTATACTTCAGATTTCAGTTAGAGATATCTTAAAAGGATTGTCTGATAACAGTAAAGACCCATTATTTAATAAAGCTTTAGATGATGCAGAAGAATTACAAAAGGATTCTCAAGATTCTTATTTAGAGTCTTTCTTTAAAGCGTTTGATGCTATAAAAGGTGATACTAAATTAGCGTCTCCAGATATTTTTGCTAACAGAACGTTAAGTGATGAGATTAAATTCGATATGTCAGATAACGAAGTTAAAGGTATTATAGAAACTAAAATTGATGAATCTATCGTTTCTGCTTTTGAAGTATTACGTAAGCGTATTGATAAGTTTGGTGTAACGTCTCCAAATATTCAACGTTTAGGAAATACTGGTCGTATTCTTTTAGAATTACCGGGAGCCAAAGATATTGAGCGTGTTAAAGATTTAGTGACTAAAACAGCACAATTACAGTTTTGGGAAACTTACAAGGCGCAAGAGGTTTTACCTTATATAATGGAAGTTAACCAAAAGTTGGTCGAAGAAAACAAAAAGAACGAGGTTAAAGAAGAAGTTACAGAAGTACAAGATGATGAAAATGCTGCTTCAGATGCCATTGATGATTTAACAGGTCAGATAGAAACTGATTCTACAGCTACTACTAGTTTAGCTGATATTTATCCAATTGGTATTCAGGAATTCGGAAGAGGTGGTTCTGTTATTGGAATTTTCTTAAAGAAGGATAGAGAAAAAGTTTTAGAGCACTTAAATGCATCTAAAAACAGAGCATCTTTACCAGCAGAAATGCGTTACATAAAGTTTGCTTGGGGCATTCAATCTGAGGATTCAGAATATTCTGAGTTATATGCTATTAAAGGTAACAGAGATGATGAGCCTAGATTAAGTGGTTCGGTTATTACTGGTGCTGATCAAGATTACGATCAAATAAGTAGACCAGCTGTGAGTATGCAAATGGATGCAAGAGGTGCTAAAATTTGGGAAGAAATGACCAAAGAAGCAAATCAAACTGACGGAAATATTGCTATTGTTTTAGATAATATAGTTTATTCTGCTCCAGGTGTTACACAGCCTGGTGGAATTTCAGGTGGTAGATCTCAGATTTCTGGGTCATTTACATTGGCTGAAGCTGTGGATTTAGCAAACGTATTAAGAGCTGGTAAATTACCTGCTTCTGCTCAAATTGTGCAAGCAGATGAGGTTGGGCCATCTTTAGGTCAAGAAGCAATTGATAGTGGTATGTTATCATTTATTATTGCATTAGCATTTGTATTATTATGGATGATTTTCTACTATGGTAAAGCAGGTGGATTTGCAGATATCGCATTACTCTTAAACATCTTATTAATCTTTGGTGTATTAGCAAGTTTAGGAGCTGTATTAACATTACCTGGTATAGCAGGTATTGTATTAACGATTGGTATTTCGGTCGATGCAAACGTACTTATATTTGAACGTATTAGGGAGGAACTGGCAAAAGGCAAAACTCAAAAAGAGTCTATAAAAGATGGTTTTTCTAATGCATTATCTTCTATTTTAGATGCAAACATTACTACAGGTTTAACTGCTTTAATCTTATTTGTATTTGGTACAGGACCAATTAAAGGTTTCGCAACAACATTAATCATTGGTATTTTAACATCATTATTTACTGCGATTTTTATTACACGTTTATTAGTAGATTGGTATGTAAATAGAGGTGGTAATTTAGAATTTTCTACAGGCTTAACTAAGAACTTGTTTAAGAATGTAAATATCGATTTCTTAAGAAAACGTAAGATTGCTTATATCTTTTCTGGAATTTTAATTTTAGCGAGTTTAGGTTCATTATTTACAACAGGATTGGATCAAGGTATTGACTTTGTTGGAGGAAGAACTTACCAAGTGCGTTTTGATCAAGATATGAGTGTTGAAGAAGTTAAAACTGATCTTCATGCTGTTTTTGAAAGTGCAGAGGTTAAAACTATTGGTGGACCAAATCAATTAAAAATTTCCACAAAATATAAAGTAGAAGATAGTTCTATTGAAGCTGATGAAGAAGTACAGTCAATGCTATTTAAAGCATTGCAAAAGTATCTTCCAGCAGGAATGACTTATTCTGAATTCTTAGATGGATCAGGAGATAAGAAAATAGGTAAAATGTTATCAAGTAAAGTGAGTCCAACGATTGCAGATGATATTCAAAAATCATCAGTTTGGGCTATATTAGGATCATTAGTGGTTGTATTCTTATATATCTTATTAAGATTTAAGAAATGGCAATTCTCTCTTGGTGCTGTAGCTGCAGTTTTCCATGATGTATTAATTGTAATGGGTATTTATTCATTGACTTGGAGATTTATGCCATTTAGTATGGAAATTGATCAAACGTTCATCGCAGCAATATTAACCGTAATTGGTTACTCACTGAATGATACTGTTGTTGTATTTGATAGAATTAGAGAGTATTTTAATGAAAATTTAGGTTGGAATTTTGATACAACTATTAATAAGTCTATCAACAGTACAATCTCAAGAACATTAAATACATCGTTAACGACTTTAGTGGTGTTATTAGCAATGTTCTTATTTGGTGCAGATTCACTTAAAGATTTATTATTTGCATTAATCTTAGGTGTAATTGTAGGTACGTACTCTTCAGTATTTATTGCAACACCAATTATGTATGATACAGCTAAGAAAGGTAATGCAACTGAAGCACTTAAAAATAAAGTGAAAGAAGTTGAAGAAGAAGCTTAAGTTTTATAAATAATTATAATTCTATTTTTAGAATTTAAAAAGCCTTTCTTAATTGAAAGGCTTTTTTTATGTTTAAATCTTTAAATGGGGAATTAGATTTTTTAAGAATTGCTCTCAATCCATTCATGCATCATTTGCCATAGTGAATCTTTAAATTGACTTCTAAAGAATCCGAAATGACCAATATGAGGTAAGCCTAGTTTTTCAGGAATAATATGTCTTCGGTCAACACGTGCAGTTACAAACTGGCTAGCTAACCAATCTACTGAAGATTTCGAAGCAAATTCATCATTTGGGAAACTCAATGCTAACAAGCTGTTTTTATAATTTTTAAACTGAAGATTTTCAAAATCGAATTCGCTTAACATGTAATCCTTTTGTTTTCCCCAACGTTGCCATTGATGAGCCATTTCTTTAGGTAGATTTTCAAAAAGACCTATTTTTTTAGCAGGAAAGTATCCAAATATTGGTGTTAATGTAGGAATTAAAACATGCCAAAAGATGTACATTTTAAAGCGATCAAAACCTTTCCAGTGTTTCCAATAACCACTTTGAGAAGCAACGGTAATTATGGCGTCTATTTGAGCATTACTTTTATTAAAAGCTAATAATTGGCCACCAATACTATGCGTAATTAAAATTGTTTTATGTTTAGGGTTTTCAGATTTTACATAAGCAATAACCGATGCTTGGTCATTTTCTCCCCAAGCTTTTAAATCAATTTTGTTTTGTTTTAAGTGTGCTGTGCTTAGGTTAGATTTTCCAATACCAGAATAGTCAAAAGTATAAACCGTATAGCCTAATTCTGAAAAGTATGTTGAAAATTTAAAGTAGTAATGTTGAAGAACTCCTGTAGCAGAAGAAATAATAATGCTTTTATGATTTGAAATTTTAGGTTTAAATATGGTAAGACCTAATTGATGTCCTAATGGTGTCTTGATATATAAATCTAACGCCTTAATCATTTGTTATTGAAGTGAAACTTATCTTATCTCCAACCTTAAGTTGCCATTGATCAGAAAGTCCACCATTAATTTCTAATACATATTTTGCAGGAGCTTCAGACGGAAGTGATGTTTCATCCATTGGCTTAGCATTTTTCTGAAAGCTAACTATTGTTCTGGTTTCATTTATGTAAATGATATCTAATGGGATTCTAGTGTTTTTCATGTAGAAGTTCTGAAGTTTTTCTTCCTCGAGTATAAAAAGCATACCATGATTTTCTTCAAGCTTGTTTCTATACATTAAACCCGTTTGAGTTTCGTAGTCGTTATCTGCGATTTCAATATCTATAGTTCTTATTATGGAATCGGTGTCTGCTTTTTTTAATGTAAGTGTCCCTTCTTTTTTAAAACTAACAACAACTTTGTCTTCCGTTTTTGTAGTTTTCTCTTTTTTACAAGATGAAAAAAAGATTAACGTTAAGACAACAAATGAAACTCTAAAAAAAGATGGAAATCGCATTAATTCAATTTTGTTTTGGGTTTATAGATAAACATAAAGTAAAGTCCTATAATTATAAAAGGAATACTTAACCATTGACCAGTATTTAAAGCCCAATCAGCACGTTCTATATTTTGTGCTTCTTTTACAAACTCTACAAAGAATCTTACAGTCCAAAGTAGTACTAAAAACAGACCAAATAAAAAGCCTTGTTGTTCAGATTTTTTTGTTTTCCAATAGAAATAAAATAAAATTAAGAACACAAAAATGTAACAAAATGCTTCGTATAATTGAGCTGGATGTCTTGGTTCGGTTTCTCCTAATTGCTTAAAAACAACTCCAAAATCACTTCCTGTATATTTTCCGATAATTTCAGAATTAATAAAGTTTCCGATTCTAACAAATACAGCACCTGAAGCAACAGGTATTACAACACGATCCAATATCCAAAGTACAGATTTGTGTAATACTTTCTTGTTATAAAGATACATTGAGATAATCATTGCTATTGCTGCACCATGACTCGCTAAACCCTGAAATCCGGTAAACTCAAATCCACCTTTAAATTTAAAAGGTAAGAAGATGCTGAAAAAATCTTCAGTAATTAATTCCGGTTGGTAGAAAATAACATGTCCTAATCTCGCACCAAGCATAATTCCTAATACAGAATAAATAAATAATGAGTCTAAAGATTCTTCGGATTCACCTTCATTTTTATAAATACGCTTCATAATAGTAAAACCTATAATAAAGGCAGTAATCCACATTAAGCTGTAGAAATGAAGTTTAAAAAATCCTAAATCAATATACTTTATAGGATCCCAATCAATCTGTAATAAAAACATAGATATTCTATTTATGTGGTAAAGATAATATTTTGATGGTGATAGAAAATGAGATTAACGTAATATTAATCTTCTTTTGGAGGAACTGGGTCGTATCCTTTTCCTCCAAATGGATGACAGCTAAAAATTCTTTTTATGGCTAACCATCCACCTTTAAAAAAACCATGTACTTCTAGTGCTTCTTTGGCGTAATGAGAACACGTTGGTTGATATCTGCACGTGGCAGGTGTTAAAGGTGAAATAAATGTTTGATAGATTTTAATGAGAAACAAGAAAGGTGCAATTAGAATCTTTTTCATAATAACGGTATTTTCTCTTTCTCAGTAAACATTTAAGTGCATCTTATATTTAGTTAGTCGTAAATGTTGTGCCTTCTCTGCTGTCATTTAATTGAATGCCTGCTTCAGCTAATTCATCTCTAATTTTGTCAGATAAAGCGAAGTCCTTGTTTATACGAGCTTCTTTTCTAAGATTAATTAAGATTTCAACAGCACTAGCTAATTTATCGCTACCAGAATTTTCTTTAGAGATATTAATTAAACCTAGTACATCAAAAATAAAGGTGTCTATAGTTTCTTTTAAGCTCGCTAAATCTTCTGGTGTTACAGTTGCGCTTCCGTCCTTTACTAAATTGATGAATTTTACTGCTTCAAAAAGTGTAGCAATTAAAATAGGTGTATTAAAGTCATCATTCATGGCATTGTAACATTTCTGTTTCCAGTCTGTTACATTAAATGAAGATGTTGTATCGGTTTTTAAATTATCAATTAAACCAATAGCATCCATAAGTCTATGGAATCCTTTTTCAGCAGCAGCTAAGCCAGCATCTGTTAAATCTAAAACGCTTCTATAAGATGCTTGCATCATAAAAAACCTGATGACACTTGGGTTGTATGCTTTAGACATAATGTCATTATCACCAGAAAGTAATTCAGCTGGATTAATATAATTCCCAGTAGATTTACTCATGCGCGCACCATTAAGTTCTAGCATATTGGCATGCATCCAATATTTTACAGGTGCTTGTCCTTTTGCGGCTTGGTTTTGTGCAATTTCACATTCGTGATGCGGAAATTTTAAATCCATTCCTCCACCATGAATATCAAAAAACTCACCAAGATATTTAGTGCTCATTGCTGTACACTCTAAATGCCAACCAGGAAAACCATCACTCCACGGTGAAGGCCAACGCATAATATGTGTAGGTTCTGCTTTTTTCCATAGTGCAAAATCTTGTGGATTTTTCTTATCACTTTGTCCATCTAGTGCACGCGTGTTATGAATTAAGTCTTCTAGCTTTCGCTTGCTTAAAATACCATACTCATTAGTTTCGTTGTATTTATGGACGTCAAAATATACAGAGCCATTAACGATATATGCAAAACCATTATCTATAATAGATTGAATTAAATCTATTTGTTCAATAATATGTCCCGTAGCTGTTGGTTCTATACTTGGTGGTAGAAAGTTGAAGGTGTTTAATACATTATGAAAATCTACAGTATAACGCTGTACAATTTCCATAGGTTCAATAGCTTCTAAACGTGCTTTTTTTGTGATTTTATCCTCACCTACATCAGCATCGTTTTCTAAATGGCCAGCATCAGTAATGTTGCGTACATAACGCACTTTATAGCCTAAATGTTTAAGATAGCGAAAAATCATATCGAAAGACATAAAAGTTCTCACATTGCCTAAATGTACATTGCTATAAACCGTTGGTCCACAAACGTACATGCCAACATAACCTTCTGTTATAGGTTGAAAAACATCTTTTTCGCCAGAAAGCGTATTATATATTTTTAATTTTTGAGTATCGTATAATGACATGATGCTATTTTGAAAAATGAATCGATAAATTGAATTAAAATTGTGTCTCCAATTTTATGTAATCTAGTAGTTCTCTTCTAGTTTCGCTCTCTTTAAACTTTCCTCCAAATTCTGAAGTCACAGTACTACTTTCAATATCTCTAATTCCTCTTGAGTTTACGCACAAGTGTTTAGCATCTATTACACACGCCACATCATCAGTATTTAAAACACGTTGAAGTTCTTTTACAATTTGAATGGTTAGGCGCTCTTGTACTTGAGGTCTTTTAGAATAATAATCTACAATTCTATTCATTTTAGATAACCCAACTACAGTACCATTAGATATGTAAGCAATATGCGCTCTGCCAACTATAGGTAGTAAGTGGTGTTCGCAAGTAGAATAAACAGTTATGTTTTTTTCAACGAGCATTTCGCCATATTTGTACTTATTGTCAAATGTTGAAGCGCTTGGTTTTTTATTAGGGTCTAAACCACCAAATATTTCGTTTACAAACATTTTTGCAACTCGGTTTGGTGTTCCTTTTAAACTATCGTCATTAAGATCTAAGCCTAAGGTCTCTAAAATGTGTTTTACATCACTTTTAATGAGTTCAATTTTTTCATTATTTGAAAGTTTGAAGGCATCAGTTCTTAAAGGTGTATCGCTAGATGTACCAATGTGGTCATCTCCTAGAGCGTCTATATCGTTAAAATCACTATCGATTTTCATTTTTAAAATAATTGTTTTTCAGTTTTTAAAAGCAAGTAGCAAAGATAAACAATAAAAATATTAACCATTGGGTAGGGAAAATATTTATATAACTGTTATATAGATAAAACCGTTAAAGTGTCAATATCCTTGATAAATTAACAAGTGTTTTATTAAAATTTTCTTAATTTTCGAAACTTTAAAAAATCCATTAGAATAATGAAAAAACTATTAGCTATTATGGCCTTTTCACTACTTCCCTTATTAGTGTTTAGTCAAAAGTCTCAAGGTCAACAGCCTCTTCCTGTTATAGAATTTAAAGACAATGTAAAACTGCCATTAACAGCAAATGAACGCGCTCAAATTGAAGAAGTTTATGGTGAATACGCGGAAAAATATATTTACAGCAATCCATTTCGTTTAAAGAGTGTTAAGAACATTCTTAGAAATAGAGTTGTTATAGAATTGGTTTCAGAAGACACTAAAACTAAAGATTGTACTAAACTTTCTGAGGTGACTCTTTTTAATAGTTATGTAAAGGATTTAGAAAGAGATGAAGTTTTTAATCCTGAAAATTTTAACCCATTAAAATATAATTTTCGATTTCATTCGCGTTCTGCAGCAATGTATCGTGTGGATAATACAAATTATTACATTTTAGTTAAGTCACAATATCAATAAGAAAGCAATTTAATATGAAAAATTTAATTACAATTTTAGCATTGTTGTTCTCTTCTTTATTGATTGGGCAAGATGTAGTAATGCAAACAGCAACTGTAAGTCAATGTGGTGGTATATTTTATGACTCTGGAGGAGAATTTGGACCTTATGGTAATGACGAAAGTTTTGTTTTAACTATTTGCCCTGAAAATGCGGAACAAAAAGTTCAGATAGATTTTACGGAATTTAATACACAATTAAATTTAGATGTAATGACCATCTATAATGGTGATGTTGTAGATGATACTACTGCATTTGGTACGTTTTCTGGTGTTGATAGTCCAGGTTTAATTACTGCTACACCAGACAATACAAGTGGATGTATTACCATTCAGTTTGTGTCTGATGATAGTGGAAATACTACAGGTTGGGCAGCTAATTTATCGTGTCTAACACCTTGTCAAACAATTACTTCGCAAATTGATACGTTTTCTCCAACACCGAATGGTGATGGTTATATTAGAGTATGTCCTAATGAAGAGATTACATTAACAGGTAGTGGTAACTTTTCTTTAGATGGAACAGGTGCTAACTATGAATGGGATCTTGGTGATGGAAATACAGTAGCAGGTCAAACAGCCACATTTTCTTATGATACACCAGGTGTATATATCGTTAATTTAAATATTAATGATACAAATACGACTGTTATTCCAGAGGGTTGTTCAAATACCAATTTAATCAATCAGGTTGTTCAAGTGGCTACAGAACCTGATTTTACAGGTACAACGGCAGCAGATACAAGTTTGTGTTTTGGTGAAAGTACTACAATTTCAGGAGTAGTTAATGCAGTAGAATTTATTAATGATTGTACACCTCCTACTAGTGGAACGACTGTACTTCCTGATCAATCAGGAGCAACTTACGAAACTTCAATTACAGTAGATTGTTATGAGGCTAGTCAAACTTTAACTGATGTAAATCAAATTGTTGAAATTTGTATTAACATGGAGCATTCTTGGTCTAATGATTTAGATATTGATATTATTAGTCCTAATGGTCAAATAGCTAGTCTATATGATCGAGGTGGTGGAGGTACTTACTTTGGTGGTGCAAACAATTTAGATAATCAAGTACCTGGAATTGGTGCTGATTATTGTTTCTCTTTATCAGGTTCAGTTTTACTTAATCAAGGACCTACAATAACAGCAGGTTCTAATCCTCCTGGTCCATCATGGACTCCAGGGACATATCTTCCTGTTGATGATTTTACAAGTTTATTAGGGAGTCCTTTAAATGGTGATTGGACGATTAGAGTTATTGATAATTTATCGGTTGATGATGGTACAATTTTTTCTTGGGTTATTAATTTTGACCCAAATTTACAGCCACCAGAATTATCGTTTACACCTGTAATTACTTCTGAGGCTTGGGATGCAGATCCAACTATTACAAGTACTACTGGTAATGATATAACTGTACTTCCAGATACTGCAGGTCAGCATTGTTATACTTATAGAGTCACAGATGATTTTGGTTGTGAATACACAGAGGTAGTTTGTGTAGAAGTTTATCCAGAATTAGTTACGGAAGCTCCAAATAATCTATATCTATGTGATACGGGAATTCCACCTTATATATTTGATTTAGAGTCGAATACTCCTGTGGTTTCAGCAAGTGCTACAAATGCAGCTGATTTAGTAGTGACATATCATAATTCATTAGCAGATGCAGATGCAGATACGGCTGCAATAGTGGATACTTCTAATTATTCAGGAACCGATGGTGAAATTATATATGTTAGAGTTGAATATTTAGAAACTGGTTGTTACGAGGTACTTTCTTTTACTTTAAATGTTTCAGGTCAACCCACAATTAATCCAGTATCAGATTTAGAGTTATGTGATGATGATAGTAATGATGGTTTTTCAGAATTTGATTTAAGCTTACAAACAGCGATTATTTTGGGTACTCAATCCGCAACAGATTTTATGGTAACGTACCATTTAAATTTCAATGACGCAGATTCAGGGGACAATGTATTACCATTAACGTATACCAATACAGAAAACCCACAACCAATATATGTAAGAGTAGAAAGCTCAGTAGATAGTGGCTGTTATAATGCGAGTGCTACACCATTATTTAATTTAGTAGTAAATACTAGAGCGATTGCTACAGCGCCAGAAAACATGGAGGTCTGTGATGATGTGAGTAACGATGGTCAAGCAACTTTTGATTTAAGCACACAAGAAGCAGCAATATTAGACGGACAAAG
>NZ_CANLYI010000009.1 GCF_947495255.1 uncultured Winogradskyella sp. | reverse complement strand
AAATCCGTAATGGCAGCTGTTGTTTGGTTACCAGCAGAAGCCGACCATAAATATGAATAAGGAGCATTTCCACCAGTAGCAGTTGCAGTTGCAGTACCATCATCACATCCTTGAGCAAATGTTGCGTTAACTTTATCAACAGAAACACTTAATGCTTGAGAAGGTTGTGTAATTTGAATATTATGAACAACAGGATCACAAGACGAGCCATCCATAGAGACACTTACTGAATAATTACCAGCTAAATTTTCAAAGTAATGGTTGGTTTGTGTTGTAGTTCCTGCATCTAAAGAATAACGATAAGGAGTTGTACCACCAACACCTTGATATTTTATGCTTCCAGTTGATTCTCCATAACATTTAACACCCTTATTATAAATAAAATTAGCAGATAAAGCTTCAGTTGGTTCAGCTATTGTAACAGAATCGGAGTCTGTACATCCATTATCATCCGTTACTAAAAGATTATAGGTGCCAGCAACAACATTTGATAATGTTGCAGAATTTGAACCGACAGTATCACCATCAGAATTTGACCATAAATATGTGAATGGAGTTGAACTACCAAATACTGAGGCGGTAGCACTTCCTGAATCACTTCCAAAACAATCAGCATTTGTTGGACTTATTGTTCCAATAACTACGCTTTGACTAATATCATAAGTATAAGTTACAGTGTACTTATAACGTGCAGTACTCTTAAAAGTAATTAAACTACTGCCAGTAGAAGAGGATGATGAATTACTGTTTGTTGCAAAACTTAATGGTAAAACACCAGTTCCTATGAAATTACCTAGGTCACTAACAGAAGTGTAAATTACATTTCCACTGTCTAAAGTTGTATCCATTTCATAAATCATATCATCATCAGCAGTAGAATCTCCAATTATATTTGTTACCCATAATGGATTATTTGTTGGATCAATACCTAATAAGAATGATTTAGATGCAAAATCATTAAATTCTTCATCCATAGCAAAATAGGTAGAATTAGAGCTAGCACTATCTCCAGGCCAATTGCCTTGCGCAGGTACTAGAACTTCTTCGTTAATCGGAATATATTGAGAAGTAGCATAGCCATTTGTTCTAGCTAATTCTGCATTTGAAACGATAGGACTAAGATTACCAATCTTGTAAGATATATCTGTGTCAATAGCGCCTCTAACAAATCCGTTAGTAGTTTTGTTTTCAAATAGAACTGCGCTTCTGAATTCACTAGAATAACTTACTTCTACTTGTGTTAGTGTTCTAGTACTTCCAGGATTAAATTTTGGAATATTAACAGCTAACTCGTCAGCTTCTGTAAGTATAAAATCAGATTCAAAAGTGTAAGTAACTTGTTTATTAGTAGATTCTGGAACACAATCTTCAGAACATGTACCAGGATTAGTTAAGTTTAACGTTTCCGTTAATCCACAAGGATTAGACGTAATTGTAATTACAAAGTCGTCGTTTCCTAAGCCTCCATTATGTATAATAAAATCTGTTGGGTAGCCATAACTTACATTATTAGCAATTTCTTCCGAAACGACATGTGATCCAGAAGGATATGTAGTTTTATTATAAAATACATCAACCGCAGATCCATTTTGTGTTGCTGAAACATTATATGTGTAAGGATTTTGGAAATAATCTGTTGGAGCATCTGGATCTATAGTGAATGTAATAAAGTCATCTGTAGAGTCTTCAAAAGTTCCTGCATTATTACAAACGGCAGCAAAGATTTGAGAGTTAAAATTTTTAAATGGTGGCTCATTAACTGTAATACTCGTTGAAACAGAACAACTATAATTATCAACAACAGTAACATTATAGATACCTGCACCAATATTTGTTAAATTATCATTAGTAGAACCATCATCCCAAGTATAATAAATTGGAGGAGTTCCACCTTCTACATTTAAGTAAATAGCACCTGTATTTTCGCCATTACATTCTACATTCGTTATTGAAGAAACAGTAACAACTATTTCATCTGGTTCTGTAATTTCTAGATTTACAGTAGAAGTACAATCTAACGCATCAATAATGGTAACAGTATAATCACCAGCAGTAAAAGGAGGTGCAAAGAAATCACTAGATTGGGTTGTTGTTCCTCCATCAACAGAATATAGGTAAGGAGGTGTTCCACCAGAACCAATTACTTTAAAGTCTCCAGAAGAATTACCATGACAGTCAACATGTTTTATCCAGTCAACCGCTACAGATAATTCTTCATTGGGTTGCTCAACTTCAAAGTCTTCGTTTTCTGTACAACCATTTGCATCTGTAACAGTTACGGTATATGTACCTGCATATAAACCTAACAAATCTTCGGATGTCGCAGAATTATTCCAACTATATGTATATGGAGGCGTTCCACCAGAGACTGAAATGTCTATTGCGCCATCATCACCTAACTTACAAGATACATCTGTGATGTCCCCTGTTATTTTCATATTAGATAATAAAATTGGGTTGTTTGTGTAAACTTTTTCACAAGTTGTATTAGTATTTCTAATAACTAAATTATAGGAACCAGCAGGAATATTGAATATTGGAGAACTCTGAAAAGCACCTGTATTTAATTTGTATTCAAATTCTGCACCTAATGGAGAAGTAACTTCGATATTAAAAGTATCATCAGCATTACAATCTACTTCATATGAAGGATCTGGAGGTAAATCCACAAAATTCATATATACTGTTGCTTGGTCACAAACAGACTGGTTCGGAGCAGGTAAACAAATACTATATTCAAAACTTACTTCACCAGTAAAATTATCAGTTGGTTGGTAAGTATAAGTTCCGTCTGCATTAAGCTCAAAAAATGCGCCGGCAGGAGTTGGAGCAGAAACTAATGTATATGTAGAATTATCAGGAGAACTATTGGATAATTTTAGATCACCTGTATAGAGCTCATTGATACAATTGGTCTCATGGTTATCTACGGCATATTTTTGTAGAATTAAAAACTTACCATCACCATGATCATTAGTTGAAGCATTAAATTCAATCTTTGTGATTTTTGAACCTATTGGTACAATATCACTCAAATAGAATAATGCCATACCAAGCGTTTTATTTTGTTCAACTGTACGATCTGTTAACCAATAATCTGTTCCGGAATTTGGTACTTGGTTTGGAGGAGAGTAAGTACCATTGATTGTATTATTATTAGATCTTACAAAAGTTTCACCTAAAAATTGTTCTGGACCTCCACCAACAGGAATTCCAAAAACTGCGATATGGTAACAGTTATTAGCATTACGCTCAGTAATTGCTAAAACACCGCCTTCATTGGCAGGTATTGAAGGATTATAAAAAATAGTTTGTTTTTGTGCGTCTGTTGTTTCCACAGCATCAAAATCTAAACAGATGTTTCTACCGTTAAAACTACAAGCGAAAAAGTGATTTAAATTCTTATCTTGAAACGCAGACAGCGCTTCTGAGTGCCATAAGGGATCACTACTATCTGCGAAAATAGTTGATGAATTCTCCATAATATGATTGTATGCGTGACCTTTTCGTCCAACGCGCGTCATTTCATAATCTGAAGGAACTGCAAACGTATTATATACTTCACCATTAATAGTTACCGATTCAATTGTTGCAGGATACGTACCATTTGGTTGTGTAGCTTCTACCCATTGAAAAGTAACACCAGTCTGAATTGATGGTGACTGCTGTGCTGTTAACAGATTTGGTAAAACAACAAATAAAGCTAAAAAAATAGCTCTTGTTAAATTTACTACAGAAATACAATTGTATTTTTTTCTCATACTGTACATAATAACTTATTGTGTCAATAATTTTATATATCAACTGAACATAGTTATGACTACAAATAAAATTTGAGCATAAACAATTCAGTATCGAATAATATTATTATTCGTTTTTGTTAAAATATAGAGGGAGATATTATTAACGTAAATGAAATATATTTAATGGATTAATATATTTTTTGATTTGGGATCATTTACATTATTTTTACGTAACAAAATAACTATTAACTAAAACCATAAACAAACTTTGATGTTAAGGCGGCAATTTACTCGTTAAGGTGGACATGTGCAACCTTTTGTCGGTAAAATATGCGTTTAATCGTAATTGTATGAAAAGTATTACACTAGTAAGGCATGGTAAATCTTCATGGAAACATGATGTTTCCGACCGAGATAGACCACTACAAGATAGGGGGTTTGTTGATTCTGAATTGGTTGTTAATCAGCTTGTTAATAGAGTTTTTTATTGTAAAAATATTTTTTCTAGCCCTGCAAAAAGAGCATTAAGCACGTGTAAAATCTTTATAAGAACGCTGCAAATTCCTGAAAATGAAATTTCTATTATCGAAGATTTATATGATTTTGACGGTAGAAATGTGATAGAATTCATAAAAAAAATACCAAATAATATTGATGATGTTATGATTTTTGGTCACAATCATGCATTCACATCAATTTCTAATATATTTGGTGATGTTTTTATAGATAATCTTCCTACAAGCGGATTAGTTAAACTCAATTTTGAGATAAATGACTGGAAAGATTTGAAAAAAGGCACTACCGAATTTGTAATTATTCCAAAGGAATTAAGAAAATGACAAAAGATAAAAACATATATATAAATAGAGAGTTAAGTTGGTTAAAATTTAACGAGCGTGTATTACAAGAGGCAGCTGATGTTGAAGTTCCTCTAATAGAACGATTACGCTTTTTAGGTATTTTTTCTAATAATTTAGATGAGTTTTTTAAAGTAAGATATGCTACTGTTAAGAGAATATATGAGGCAGGTAAAGGAGGAAAGAGTGAATTAGGTGGTATTAAAGCAGGTGATTTATTAGAAAAAATAACTGAGATTGTTATACAACAGCAAAGTTATAGTCTTGAAATTTTAGATGAAATAGAATCTGAATTACAACAAGAGAAAATCTATATTATTAATGAGTCGCAAATTGATAAGGAGCATCATGAGTTTATTAAAAATTACTTTTATCAAGAGATAAGTCCTGCACTTGTAGTAATTATGCTTAATGAAGAAGTTGCTTTACCAGAACTAAAGGATATTTCGGCTTATCTATCCGTAAAGATGAGTAGCAGAAATGCAAAGGATCAATTTGCTTTAATTGAAATTTCTGCGGCAATGGATCGATTTGTTGTTCTACCAAATAAAGGTGAGAATAGCTATATTATAATGTTAGATGATATCCTTAGATATTGTTTAGATGACATTTTTAATATTTTTAGTTACGATACTATTACTGCACACATGATAAAAATTACCAGAGATGGTGAATTAGATTTTGACAGTGATTTAAGTAAAAGTTTTATAGATAAATTATCAGAAAGTGTAAAGGATAGACAAAGTGGAGTTCCTGTGCGTTTTGTATATGATAAAAGTATTGAAGCAGATACACTTAGTTTCTTGTTAAACAGAATGAAAATTGATGAGAAGGAAAGTATAATTCCTGGTGGTCGTTATCATAACCGACGAGATTATATGAGTTTCCCAAGTTTAGGGCGAACAGACTTATTATATAGTAAAATAAAACCTTTACCTGTAAAAGGCCTTAGTTTAGAAGAAAGTATATTTAAAACAATCGCTAAAAAGGATTACTTAATTTATACGCCATATCATACATTCTCTTATATCGTAAAGTTTTTAAGAGAAGCCGCTTTAGATCCTAAAGTTAAAACGATAAAGATTACTATTTATAGGTTGGCACAAATTTCTCATGTCGCGAGCTCTTTAATTAATGCTGCTAAAAACGGAAAAAAAGTAACAGTATCTATAGAGTTAAGAGCACGTTTTGATGAAGAGGCAAATATCAACTACGCTGAGCAAATGCAAGATGAAGGTGTAACAATGCTATTTGGTGTTACAGGTTTAAAGGTGCATTGTAAAATGTGTGTTATTGAGCGCGAAGAAAATGAAAAACTAGTTCGTTACGGGTTTATTAGTACCGGAAACTTCAATGAGTCTACAGCTAAAATTTATACAGATTTTACTTTGATGACGGCTAATCCAAAAATCCTAAAGGACGTTTATAAAGTATTTAATTTCTTAGAAGTGAACTATAAGGTAAATAGATATAAACACATTATTACCTCTCCTCATTATACAAAATCGAGAATATTTGCCTTAATTGATAATGAAATTGAAAATGCTAAAAAAGGTAAGCCTGCTTATATTAAGTTAAAGATGAATAGCATCAGTAGCTATAAAATGATAGACAAGTTATATGAAGCCAGCAGAGCAGGTGTAAAAATTCAGATGATCATAAGAGGTTTGTGTTGTCTGGTTCCTGGAGTGAAAGGTATGAGTGAGAATATAGAAATAATTAGTATTATAGATAAATTCTTAGAACATACACGCTTGTATATATTTTCTAATCAACAAAACCCTAATATATATATATCATCTGCGGATTGGATGACGCGCAACATTGATAATAGAGTAGAAGTTAGCTGTCCTATTTATGACGAAGATATAAAAAGAGAGCTACAACATTTATATGATATATGTTGGAATGATAATGTAAAGGCAAGAATTATTAATGAAAATCAAGATAATAGCTACCGAAGAAATAACAACCCTAAAGTAAGAGCACAATTTGATACTTATAGGTATTATTTAAATAATTTAGAAGGATAATTATGCTGAAGATACAGAAATTTGCAGCCATTGATATTGGGTCTAATGCTGTGAGACTATTAATTTCAAATATCATTGAACAAGATGACGAGTTGGTGATTTTTAAAAAAAATTCCCTCGTTCGTGTACCTATTAGATTGGGAGCAGATGTTTTTCTTAATGGTGAAATATCAGAATATAACCAGAATAGAATGATGGATACCATGCAAGCATTTAGCTTAATTATAAAATCTCATGGTGTTGTAAGGTATAAAGCATGTGCAACTTCTGCAATGCGCGAAGCAAAAAATAGCGAACCATTACAAAAAAGAATATTAGAATCTTGTGGTATTAATATTGAAATTATTGATGGAGAAGAGGAAGCTGCCATTATTGCAGCTACAGATTTACAGTCTTTTATAAACCCAAATAAAACGTATTTATATGTAGATGTTGGAGGTGGAAGTACGGAGTTTTCTATTATTCATAATGGTGATAAAAAACAATCTAGATCATTTAAAATAGGTACTGTAAGGCTTTTAAATGATATTGTAAGGAATGAAACTTGGCAAGAATTAGAAAGCTGGATCAAGGAGAATACAAAAAAATACGATAAAATAGAATTAATAGGTTCTGGTGGTAACATCAACAAGATTTTTAAAATTTCTGGAAAAGACGCAGGGAAACCATTAACTTATTTTTATCTCACAAGCTATTACAAAATGCTTCAAAATTATTCTTACGAAGAACGAATTACAAAATTAAATCTTAATCAAGATAGGGCAGATGTTATTATACCTGCAACAAGAATTTATCTTTCTGCTATGAAATGGAGTGGAGCAAAAGATATTTATGTTCCAAAAATTGGACTATCAGATGGAATTATAAAAAGTATGTATTATGAAACTGTTTCTAGTGTGGTGATATAAAAAATCAGACTAAAGCATGTAGTTTGTCCGATTTTTCTTTATATAATATCATAAATATAGAAATTAATTTATCTTAGCTTCCTATAATAACTAATTATGAAAAAATATTTATTTCTTTTAATATTTGTATCCTTTACAAGCGTAGGTCTTTCACAAGACATTTTTTACGGAATTAGAGGCGCATTAAATGTATCTAATTTAGACTATAAGCCAGATGCTGAGTTTTCAAATCAGCATAGAAACGGATTTGCTTTTGCAGGATTTGTAGATTTTGAGTTCAATGAAAAAATTGGATTAAGAACAGAGCTACAGTGGTCTGCAGAAGGAGGTAAAGCTCAAGAAATAAGAGCAGATTATATTCATTTACCGCTTCTTTTAAATATTTCGTTTACTGATCGTTTTTCATTTTTAGTAGGTCCTCAACCTAGTCTAAAAACTTGGAAGGATAAAGACGGATTTTCAACATTTGCAGTATCAGGAGTCATAGGTGTTGAGTTTATGTTAACAGATGAATTATTTATAGATGCTAGAGCATCTTATGGATTAACAAACATTTTAGATCAAGATTTGACAACATTCGAAGCAAAAAATAATGTCTTACAATTTGGGTTTGGGATGAAGCTCTAAATATGTTAGAATTAGTGTAATAAAAAAGCCTTAACTTTTCAGTTAAGGCTTTTTTATTTAGCCATGTATAGTTTCCTTATTCCCCAAGGATTTCATAATATTTGCTTCAAAATCTAATAAAGCTTCCCATTTATCATCTACTTCTTTTCGGTCGCCATATTTTCTAGCAAAATTTAAAAACATAGTGTAATGTCCTGCTTCGCTTATCATTAGTTTTCGGTAGAACTTAGCTAGTTTCTTATCTTCTAATTCTTCAGAAAGTAATCTAAAACGTTCACAGCTACGTGCTTCAATTAAAGCAGCATATAAAAGTCTGTGCACTAATTGTGTCGTTCTGCTTCCACCTTTAGGAAAGAACTTAATAAGAGCAATAACATAATCGTCTTTGCGATCTCTACCAAGCGTCCAGCCGTTTTCTAAAATCCTATCGTGTACCATTTTAAAATGGCTCATTTCTTCATTGGCCAATTCAATCATTTCTTGTACTAGCTCAGTGTATTCTGGGAAACCTACAATTAATGAAATTGCAGTACTTGCAGCCTTTTGTTCGCAATAAGCATGATCCGTTAAAATATCTTCTATATTCTTTTCAACGATATTTACCCATCTTGGATCTGTTGGTAATTTTAGTCCTAACATAATTATTTTACTTCTGTTTGTACCACATTAGATTTTCCATTGTTATCAATATATAACCTATGAATGGCGTATTTGTCAGATTCAGGAATGGCATACATAATATCTATTAACACCATATTTTTATAAGAAGGGTCATCATTTACATTAATAGATTTTAAAACCGCAAGGGTATTAAAATTGTATAAATCAGAACCACTAACTAAATTGGCATTGTATTTAAAGACTTTATTTATTTTCTGCTTATCGAAATTTTCATTGTAAATTTCTTTATCATCTTTAGAGATGCTAATATCAAACTTGAAGTTTCTATAATGCATCTGATAATTAATAGTGTCTTTTATTTTTGAAAATCTAACTGCATTAGATAAATCAGAATAGGTTTTAATTTTTACTCTAAAACCATTACTCATAAGAGTATCTACTTCTTGCTCTATATAGGTTTCAGGTATATAAATGTTAGTTTCAAAATTCACCGTTTTTTTAAATTCCTCAATGCTTTCAGATAAAGCTTGATTTTGTGTTTTCCTACCTTCGCAGCTTGATAAGCCTATTCCTATTATTAATAAAAGTAATACTAATTGTTTCATAGTCGTAGTGGGTTATATATCTAATCCAAAAGTTTGTCTTAATATTTCAAGATTAGGATTCTTTTCTTTCAATTTTTCGTATTTTTCTAGAGGTGTAAATGCGTATTTTTTAGCAATTTCTTCGTTAACGGTTATGTCTAGTTTTAAATCGTAATTAAGCAATTTCTTTTTTAAAAAAGCCATTAACGGAAATTCAGCACGTTCTAATTCTATCTTATTGGTATTATTAGAATACGTTAAATAAATGGTCGTTCCTTTTAGTTTTGGTTGATCCATTTGCAGAATGGAAGCCATAATTTTTTCACCTTTCTTATCCATTTGAGCCGTATAGATTTTCCAGGCTTCGTCTAATGCTTCTTGTGTAACGGCTTCTTTAGGTAAGTCGTCTTCATCAATTACTACATCCATTTGACGTAGCTGATGCTCTTTCTTTTCTCTAATACTTTTTAATGATAAACCAGAAGTAGATGATTTTGGTTTATTAATAGATATTTTAGGGATATTTATAACTGGCTCAGCAACAGTAGCAACTGTTTCTTTAGGTTTTATTTGTTCTTCTGAAATGGTTTTGTTTTCAGGAGTTTTTACTTCTGTTTTTGGTTTTGTAACAGGAATAGGTGTGATACCTCTTGCTTTAAAATACGAAGACGGAATTATGAAGTGCTTAAGATTTTTTTTTTCTCCATCAAAAGTGATAGAGGCAAGTTGCATAAGTGTTAACTCAACGAGTAAACGTTGATTTTTACTGGTCTTATATTTTAAATCGCAGTCATTAGCGAGTCTAATACCTTCCATAAGAAAGGTGTGTGTTGTCTTTTGCGACTGTTCTTGATATTTAAGACTTGTATCTTCACCAACTTCTAATAACGGAATGGTTACAGGATTCTTACAAACCATTAAATCTCTAAAATGAGAAGCTAAACCTGCAATATAATGATGACCATCAAACCCTTTAGATAGAATACTATTGAATTGTATTAATAAATCTGGAATCTTATTCTCTAAAATTAAATCTGTACTTGTAAAATACGTTTCGTAATCTAGTACATTTAAATTTTCAGTAACAGCTTGTCTTGTTAGGTTCTTACCAGAAAAACTAACTACTCGGTCAAAAATAGATAGAGCATCTCGCATGGCACCATCTGCTTTTTGAGCAATAATATGTAGTGCGTCATCTTCTGCAGTAATGCCTTGTTCTTTAGCAATATATTTTAAGTATTCTTTTGCATCTGAAACTGTGATTCTTTTAAAATCAAAAATCTGACAACGCGATAATATCGTTGGGATGATTTTATGTTTTTCAGTTGTAGCTAAAATAAAAATACAATGTTTTGGTGGTTCTTCTAATGTTTTAAGGAAAGCATTAAAAGCAGCTTGAGATAACATGTGGACCTCATCAATAATATAAACTTTGTATTTACCAACTTGTGGAGGAATCCTTACTTGATCAGTTAAACTTCTAATGTCATCAACAGAATTGTTAGAAGCCGCATCTAATTCAAAAATATTAAAAGCAAAATCTTCGTCTTCCTTAGTATCACCATCACTATTTATCATTTTCGACAAAATACGAGCGCATGTTGTTTTACCAACACCTCTAGGGCCTGTAAATAATAAAGCTTGTGCTAAGTGATTGTTTTCAATAGCGTTGAGTAAAGTATTTGTAATAGCTTGCTGACCTACAACATCCTTAAAGGTTTGTGGTCTGTACTTACGAGCCGATACTACAAAGTGTTCCATTGAAAAGTTTACTGAATTACAAATTTAAGAATAACCTATAAATAGCCCATTCTAAGAGGTTAAAATTAGTATGAGTTATTAACAATTTATGTACTTTTGCTCACAAGTAAATCGCCTTATCGATTCTAAATTTATTTAGGGTAGGAAAGTCCGAACACCATAGTGCAATCATAGTGGCTAACAGCCATCCATCGAAAGGTGAGGAAAAGTGCAACAGAAAGTATGTACAGGTAATGCTGTAGTGAAACCAGGTAAACTCTATGTGGTGCAATGTCATGTATACTAACGTTTGAGCGTACACGCGCGATTGTTAGAGGGTAGGCAGCTAAAGTTTGCTGGTAACAGTAAGCGTAGATAAATGATAAGGGCTTTTTTTTTGTTTAGGATTTATTTCCTAAAAAATAAAAATGTACAGAATTCGGCTTATAGATTTGCTTAAACAAACAAGCTCCTTGAATTTCAAGGAGCTTTGTTTTGTTTATGTTGGTTGGTATTATTCTTTTGATGGAGGTATAATTTGATAACCTAAAGCTTTAAGAATGGCCAAATTATCATAATAAATACTGCTTCTTTCTATTTTACCATTGTTTACAAGAGCTGTAAATTGATAAGGAAGTTCTATGTCTTTTCCGTCTTGAGTAAAGGAATAAGTACCAAATTGATAAACCCAATCACCTTTATATTCACCTTGGACAACTCTAATTGTTGCTGTTACAAAACTCACTTTTTCATTACTGCGAATTTTATGTGTTTCGTTCCAAGAGTCTAGTGTTGCTTGCTTTGTTATAGAATCGTTTGCCGCAGGACCATAACCTATATAATTGTCTGATAATAGCTCTTTCGCTTCCATCATTTTATTATTGATTAAAGCATTTACATAATTACTCACCACTTTAATATCGGCTTCTGGTTCTGGGTTTTCGACTACAATGTCACTGTACTTTGGTGCTTTGTCTTGAGCAAATGATAGTTGACTTATTATTAAAAATAATAATAATAGTAATGGAGTTTTGAAAATTTTCATAATAGCTGTTTTTAAGTTATATAATTGATTAATAGTTGCAAATCAATTTTGGGACAGAAACTCTTAAGGGAACGCGCTATTAAAGACCAGTAGGATGGTAATGGCGTATACGTTAGTTACTTAGGGCTACTAAGATAGTGAATTTATTTGATTAAGAAATAAGCTACAAAACTGATAATCAGTTAATTTGAGAAAAAACTAAATACATTTCCACCATAACTTTTAGAATAGGAGTAATGCTCTAATTGACTCAAATCTGTATGCTTAGAGTGTTCTACAATGAGTACACCTTCATCTTCTAATAATTTATTCTTAAATACTAATTCTGGAATTTTAGAAAATGCATCTAATTCAAAAGCATAAGGTGGGTCAGCAAAAATAATGCTGTGTTTCTGTTTTGATTTTTCAAGGAATTTAAAGACATCACTTTTAATGGTTGTGATGTTCATTTCAAAATCGTCTGCGGTTTGGTTAATGAATTTTATACAGCCAAAATGGGCATCTACTGCTGTGATTTCTTCAGTACCTCTTGATGCAAACTCATAGCTAATATTACCTGTGCCAGAGAACAAGTCTAGTACCGAAATGTCATTGAAGTAATACTGATTATTTATAATATTAAAAAGTGCTTCCTTTGCCATATCTGTAGTTGGTCTAACAGGTAATTTTTTAGGAGCTGAAATTCGTCTGCCTTTGTACAAACCCGATATAATACGCATTAAAAGGAATTTAAGATTACATAATGTTGGTGTAAATAACGTCTATCTGTTTTTGCAACTATGTTAAATTTATAGTTTTTTTCTATAAAAGTGACGTGCCTTATATAAAGATAAAGCATCACAAAGTTTTCGTCGCCAATTACAATATTTCCACTTAAGAGAATGTGAGTAGTTTCAACGTCTAGTTTTAATTGTTCAAACACAAATAAAACGTAGTAAATAAAATCTTCTTTGCTGTGATATTCAAATACATTAAACAGTTGGAGCTTACCATTCTCTAAAACTAAAAGTTCTATTGTGTTTTTATTTACATTAACGTAAACGGTTGGTTCTTCTGATGTGGATTCTGGATTCTGTATTAAAGCATCAATGAGTATACTTGAAGAATGTTTGTAAACAAATTCCCCAAAAGTTTCAAAAATGTAATTATTAATATTCACGTAAGGCACATAAACATTTACACTTTTATTTATTGCAATAAGGTCTTCTGTAATAAAATCGTTTCTAAGAATTTTAGAATTAAATTTTAAATAATCAGCTTTATTATCTGCATTAAATAGTTCTTCTGGGACTAATGAAGAGAGCTCGTTTTGATGTATAACTAATACGTCATTAAAGTCTTCAGAAAAAACGGTATTACTACTTAGCTCAGTCTTTAAGTGATTAAGAACAGCGTCTGGCACTTGCTTTTGTTCAAAATCTATAGTTTTAAGAAACTCAATTTCGTTTGTTGTTCTATTTAGTATACAAAAAGAAAGCCCATTCAAATTAATTTGAATGGACAGTTCTTTAATATCGTTTATTTTCAAACTATTCTTTGTTTGTGTAACTTTTTGGCCAGTTTCCTTTTGTGAATACTTCATCCATAGATCCTACAATTAACGTTGGACCATTAACACCATCCACAGAAACAACTTGCTTTTCTTTTTCAACTAAATATGGTTCTTGGTCATCTAAAACAATTGCCTTATCTACACTTGCTTCAAATACAGGGAATTCGTCTAATTTACCTGCTTTTAGTGTAAATTTAGCGCCTTCTTTACCAATACCAACATTCATCATATTTTTGTAACGTGTGCTACCTTTAAAAATAGAATCTTTCAGATTCCAATAATCAAGTGTATCAATTAAAGTAAGAGTTTTCATAGTTTCTACACCACCAAAAGCTTTTGTTCTTTCTTCATCTAATACTAACGTATCACGTCTTTGTGTAATTGGCACTTTACCGTTTTCAACAAAATTTATTAATTTATCAAAACTATCAGTGTAAGTTCCGTGTACATCTTTATATGCTAACTGAGAATCTCTAATGTCAATTAATTTATCAATTACTAAAGAGAAACGCTCTTTCTTTAATTGGTTAAATTGAATTTCTTTATAAACAGACATGTATGTCATGTAACCTAAGAAAATAATTAATACCCAAAGTAAAATATTAAGAATTGGCTTAATTTTTTTTGGTACGAACTTGTCAATCAACCATACAATTCCGATGGTCAAAATTATAATTAATACAATTGCTAGAATTATCATATATAAGTTTTTATTAATTAGGTCTAACGCAAATCTACAATTTTTTTTTGTTGGTTAAAACTATCTAAATAAAAAACATAAAAAATAATTAACTAAACATCTTTAAGGCTTTAAAAAGAGAGAATATTACTATCTTGCTGTATATTTATTTTCTCTATGATCTCTAATGCTTCTGCATTCTATTCGCTATTAAAATCTAAGTTTCCTTTTACACCAACTTCTAAGCAAGATATGGTGTTAATGCAGTTATCGCAATTTATTTTCGATAATAATAAAAATTCAATTTACCTTCTAAAAGGTTATGCAGGTACAGGTAAAACGAGTATCATTGGTACCATTGTTTCAAATTTATGGCAAGCTAAAAAAAGTGCCATTTTATTAGCTCCAACTGGTAGAGCTGCAAAGGTAATTTCTAATTACTCTAAAAAAGAAGCATTTACCATTCATAAAAAAATATATTTTCCTAAAAAAGATAAAGGCGGTGGTGTAAATTTTGTAATGCAGCCTAATAAACATCGCAACACTATTTTTATTGTAGATGAAGCTTCTATGATTTCTGATACGCCTTCAGACACTAAATCTTTTGATAGCAGTTCGCTTTTAGATGATTTAATGAGTTACGTATATTCTGGTCATGAGTGTAAATTATTACTTATTGGTGATAAAGCCCAGTTACCACCAGTAAAATCCGATTTAAGTTCTGCTTTAGATGAAAACAAACTCAGCCTTAATTACAATAAGGATGTTATTGGTATTGAGTTAGATGAAGTAGTAAGACAAGAACAAGATTCAGGGATTCTTAGCAATGCAACAGAGCTTAGAGCCGTTTTAGAATCTGGTATTTACGAGAGTTTTAAATTCGATTTAAATGGTTTTAAAGATAGTGTGCGTTTAATTGATGGTTATGAAATTATGGATGCCATTAATGATGCTTACAGCAATAATGGTTATGAAGAAACTGCGATTATTGTAAGAAGTAATAAACGCGCTAATGCTTATAATCAGCAAATAAGACAACGTATTTTGTTTAATGAAGCTGAATTATCAGCAGGTGATTATTTAATGGTTGTAAAGAATAACTATTTCTGGCTTAAGCCTACAACTGAAGCTGGTTTTATTGCCAATGGAGATATTATTGAAGTCCTTGAAATATTTAGTATTAAAGAATTGTACGGCTTTAGGTTTGCTGAAGTAAAAGTAAAAATGGTAGATTATCCTAACATGGAGCCTTTTGAAACGGTCTTGCTTTTAGATACAATTGATGTTGAAAGTGCATCGCTTAGTTATGAGGAGTCAAACCGATTATATCAAGAAGTGTCAAAAGATTATGAAGAAGAACCTTCAAAATACAAACGTTTTTTGGGTGTAAAGAACAACAAGTTTTTTAACGCATTACAAGTAAAATTCTCTTATGCTATAACATGTCACAAATCACAAGGTGGACAATGGAATACGATATTTGTTGAGCAACCTTACTTGCCAAACGGAATGGATAGAGATTACATTCGTTGGTTGTATACAGCGATTACTAGAGCCAAAGAAAAACTATATTTAATTGGCTTTAAGGATGAAATGTTTGTAGAAAAAGACTAAAACAATACTAAAATGACAGAAACTTTATTAAGCATATTTTTAGGTATCGGACTTTCAGCCTCTGTTGGTTTTAGGGTATTCTTACCATTGTTTGCTTTAAGCTTAGCTGCTTATTTTAATTTGTGGGAACTCAATGAATCTTGGCTATGGATTGGGAGTACAACTGCAGTGGTCACTTTAGGTATTGCAACAGTTGTAGAAATTGTAGCTTATTATATTCCGGTAATTGATAATGCTTTAGATACAATCGCAATTCCGTTAGCAACCATCGCAGGCACTGCTGTTATGGTTTCTACAGTAGCAGATTTAAGCCCTGTAATTACTTGGGCTTTAGCGATTATTGCAGGAGGCGGAACTGCAGCAGTAGTAAAAAGTTCTGCAAGTACAGCAAGATTAGGTTCTACGGTTTCAACAGCTGGTTTTGCTAATCCTATTGTTTCTACTATAGAAACAGGGACGTCCATTTTAATGTCAATTATCTCTATATTCTTGCCGGTTTTGGCGATTTTTTTAGTGTTATTTATTTTTTATCTGATTTATAAACTCTATCGAAAGTTGCGCCCAAACAAATCAAAATCACCAAATACCAATTTGAATACATAAAGTCGTTTTTAAATCTTATTTTTGAAAGTACACAAGTATAAGTTACATAGATGAAAATTATATCAATGATTCCGGCACGTTATAGTGCATCACGTTTTCCAGGTAAATTAATGCAAGATTTAGCAGGGAAATCTGTTATTTTAAGAACATATGAAGCTACCGTTGCCACTAAATTATTTAGTGAAGTTTACGTTGTAACTGATAGTGAAATCATTTATAAAGAGATTGTAGATAATGGCGGAAAAGCTATTATGAGCATAGAGGAGCACGAGTCAGGTAGCGATAGAATTGCAGAAGCTGTAGCTAATGTAGATTGCGATATTGTAATTAATGTACAAGGTGATGAGCCGTTTACAGAACGCGAAAGTTTAGCCAAAGTAATCGATGTTTTTAAAGATGATAAAGACAAAGAAATTGATTTAGCTTCTTTGATGGTAGAAATTAAGGATTGGGACGAAATAAACAATCCAAATACAGTAAAAGTTATTGTAGATCAGCAGAATTTTGCATTATATTTTTCTCGAAGTCCAATTCCGTTCCCAAGGGATAAGGAAGTTGGTGCACGCTACTTTAAGCATAAAGGGATTTATGCATTTAGAAAAGAAGCGATATTAGAATTTACCGTTTTACCAATGCAGTTTTTGGAAGCATCTGAGAAAATTGAGTGTATAAGATATTTAGAATACGGTAAACGCATTAAAATGGTAGAAACAACCATTCAAGGTGTAGAAATTGATACACCAGAAGATTTAGAAAGAGCCAAGAAATTGTGGAAGTAGATTATAAAAATATAAAAGTTATTGGCTTTGATGCTGACGATACACTTTGGGTCAATGAAACTTATTTTAGAGAAGCTGAAGAGGAAGCAGGTAGGTTGTTATCACGTTACGAAACACCAAATAAAATAGATCAAGAGCTTTTTAAGATGGAAATGAAAAATCTTCCAACTTATGGTTATGGAGTTAAAGGTTTTGTTTTATCCATGATTGAACTTGCTGTAGAGCTATCTAACGGAAAGGTTTCTAATGATGTTATTGCGGAGATGTTAAATATCGGCAAAGAGATGATTAACAAACCAATTGAGTTGTTAGATGGTGTAGAAGATGTTTTAAAAGTATTGTCAAAAGATTTTAGATTAATTGTTGCAACCAAAGGCGATTTGCTAGACCAAGAACGGAAATTAGAAAAATCGGGCTTGTTAAAATATTTTCATCATATAGAAGTGTTAAGTGAAAAACAAGACGTTAATTATTCAAAATTATTAAAACATTTAGATATTGAACCTGAAGCTTTTTTAATGATTGGTAACTCTCTTAAATCTGATATCTTGCCATTAGTGAGCATTGGAGCAAAGGCTATTCATGTTCCATTTCATACTACTTGGCAACATGAAACCGTGACAAAAAAAGAAGCCAATGGTTCTGATTTTGAAACGGTACAAAGTTTAACTGAAATTTTAGACTTTTTTAATTAGGATTTGAAAGTACTCGATAAACATACATGGAACAGGCAATCTCATTTTGAGTTTTTTAACTCATTCGTAGACCCCTATTTTGGAGTAACTTTTAAAGTAGATGTTACTAAAGCATATCAATTTTCGCGTTCTAACGATGTCTCTTTTTTTGTAAAATATTTACACGCTACAATGCAAGCTGTAAATGATGTAGAGAATTTTAAGTACAGAATAAATGAAGAAAACGATGTTGTTGTTTTTGATACCATTCATGCATCTCCAACAATATTAAGACCGAATAAAACCTTCGGATTTACGTTTGTAAATTACGATGATGATATTCTTAAATTTCAAGCTAGCTTTTTAAAGGAAAAAGAAAGAGTTTTTAACTCTAAGGATTTGTTTCCTCCTGTAAACTCTATGGATTGTGTACATTGTTCATCTTTGCCATGGATTAGTTTTACAGGACATAAAGAACCGTTTAAAGGTGATAAAGATTCTATACCAAAGTTGGCATTCAGTAAAATGGAAAGTTGCGGTACAAAGAAAGAAATGGACATTGCTGTAAACGTTAACCATGCTCTAGTAGATGGCTATCATGTTGGGCTGTTTAATGAAAAATTACAATTTCATTTAAATAGTTATTAAATATAAACTAAGTTGTTATTTTTGTTAAAGATATAAAGTAAATGAAATATAAAAATTATCCAATGGTGTCCAGAGTTGTTTTTGGTCGAGGAAGTTTTAATCAACTCGATGAAATTCTTACAACTAAGCGCAAGGGAAGAAATGCACCATTTATATTTTATGTAGATGATGTGTTTAAAGGCAATCATTGGTTAACCTCAAGAATTACCTTGTCTTACAAAGACAAAATTATATACGTACCTACAAAAGAAGAACCAAGGACTGACCAAATTGATCAGTTAGTTGAAGATATCATTTTAGAACATAGTGAGCTGCCTTCTGGTATTATAGGAATTGGTGGAGGCATTGTGTTAGATATTGCTAAAGCAGTGTCCTTAATGTTGACTAATAAAGGTGAGTCTAAAGATTATCAAGGTTGGGATTTAATAAAGCAGCCAGCTATTTATCATGTTGGTATACCAACACTTTCTGGTACAGGAGCAGAAGTGTCTAGGACAACCATTTTAACAGGGCCAATTCGTAAATTAGGAATTAACAGTGATTACACACCTTTTGATCAAGTTATATTAGATCCAGAATTGACAAAAGATGTACCAAAAGATCAATGGTTTTTTACTGGTATGGATTGTTTTGTGCATTGTGTGGAATCGTTAAATGGTACTTTTTTAAATGCTTTTAGTCAGAGTTATGGTGAAAAAGCTTTTGAGCTTTGTAAGGAAATTTTTTTAGAAGACACTTTAACTACAGAAGACGCTCAAGATAAATTAATGATGGCCTCTTGGCATGGTGGTATGAGTATCGCATATTCGCAAGTTGGAGTAGCACACGCAATGAGCTATGGTTTAGGTTATCTTTTAGGAATAAAACATGGTATCGGAAACTGTATTGTTTTTGACCATTTAGAAGAGTATTATCCTGAAGGTGTGGCGATATTTAAGCAAATGAAAGCCAAACATAATATTCAATTACCACAAGGTGTTTGTGCAGATTTAGAGCAAGATCAATTTGATAAAATGATTGATGTTGCGCTTAGTTTAGAACCACTTTGGGAAAATGCAATTGGTAAAAATTGGAAAACAGTAATAACTAGAGAAAAGCTTCTGGAGCTCTACAAAAAAATGTAAGATGCGTTGGTTAGCTAAATTTATTTATTTTAAACTGTTAGGTTGGAAAGTGGTTGGAAACACCAACTTCTCTAAAGATACGGTTAAAAAAGCTGTAATTATTGCAGCACCACATACGAGCTGGATTGATTTCTACATTTCATTGTTATTACGAAAAGTAACAGGAGTAAAGACTAGTTTTGTCGGAAAAAAAGAATTGTTTACTTGGCCCTTTGGATACTATTTTAGATCAGTAGGAGGACACGCATTAGACAGAACTTCTGGGCAAAATAAAGTTGAGGCTATAGCTAATTTGTTTGAAGGTAAAGATGAATTTAGACTAGCATTATCACCAGAAGGTACTAGAAAAAAAGTAGTTAAGTGGAAAACAGGTTTCTATTACATTGCTAAAAAGGCTAATGTGCCAATTATCATGTACACTTTCGATTTTAAAAACAAACAAAATAAAGTTTCAGAACCATTTTACCCTACGGACAATATGGAAGCCGATTTTGAATATATGAAATCATTTTATAAAGATGTTATAGGTAAAGTAGAATCATATAGTTAGAAGTTAAAACGCTATAATTTTGGCATAACATTTGAAGTATTTTTAACACAATGAAACATAAAGTAAACTCCAAGTCCCTAAAAAGAAACATTGTTCCAGAAAGCTCTCTAATTAATTAGAGAGTTTTTTTTTCTCCATGTATTTCTCTAAAAGAGAATTGGTTTGGGTGTTAAGTTTCTTTTTGAAAAATGACATACCACCAAAAAGCATTCCTTTTAATCCAATAGCTTGTTTTGCCCATTTATGCAAATCAAAAACATCAGTATGTTTTATAATTAATCCATCTTTAAATATAAAAGTAGCATCAATTTTATTATGTACTTTTTTACCAGTTTTACTAAAATTATAATAGGCTTCCCAATGAGCAGAGCCTCTGTTTTTATCGGTTTTTATATTTGTAAATTCTACTTTAAAACCTTTTCCATTCTGCGATTCGCACAGCATTAACCACATAGATTTTGCGCGTTCTCCTTGTAAAATGCCAAAAGCAGGATCTTCAAAAACAACATCGTCATGGTAACAAGAAGCCATAGTTTTACCATCAGAGTTATTTAAAGCAGTGTAAAATGTTTCAATAAGTTTCTCCATCATTTAAAGTTTTTCCGGTAATTACAAAACCGTTATAAACAAAAATACGTAAGTATTATGCTATTGCTTCATATTCGATAATTGAAAAGGGAATTAATTACTGTGAAAAGTAAAAAACCATTTTACTTATTAAGGTGGTCTTTTAAATTAAAGTAACTAAATCAGTTGGTATATCGTTTAATCTTGTCTATCAATTTTCTTGTATTAGAGTAGACAAATGCATTGGTTTTAGCATAATGAAATGATAAAAAACAAACTAGAGATAAAAAGATAATAGCACCAAGTATAGCTTGCCATGGAAGAAGTGTGTTTCCTATTATTTGATGTAATCCTAGTCCTGTAAAACTTCCATAAATTATAATAAAATGAATCACATAAATGGATAGTGTTTTCTGTCCTATTCTTAAAATTAATGGTTGTTTTATATAGTTTTCAGCTAGGTAGAATATTGAGAACAGAATTAAAACATTACCGAGTCTGGTAAAGAGATAATTATAATATGCAACGTCTTTAAATAATGAAATATCTAGCCAATAATACAGTTTCATAAATAGGTGAGACGACTTAAATATTAAAGCAATGCCTACAATAAAAAAGCCTGTAACAATTGCCATCTTAAATTTAGGTCGTTCCACATAACGATAAAATAAAGTAGAAATAAAGGCTCCAAAAGCAACATACCCAAACCAAGGAATAATGGTAAATACAGAACCATGAGTTTTAGTTAAATAGTTAGAAATAGCAACAGGGATTTGAGGTAATTCTAAATAACGATATAGTGGTTCCGTAGAAAATACAACTAGACCTAGAGTCAACATTAAAATTGAAAATATTAATGTTTTTTTGAAGGTGAGCTTATATATTATAACTATAATAATGAGTGATAAACCTATACATTGTAATACATCTACAATTAGAAAGTAATTACTGAATTTCCCAAAAAGCCATTCAAAAATAGGTACGCGTAATAAATAACCAATGCCAATTAGCATTAAGCCTCGCATTACACCTTTTCGCATACGTTGGTTAATACTTCCATTTTGTTTTGCTCTAATAAGTAGGTAGGAAAATATGAGTCCAGAAATTGTGAAAAATGTTGGAGCAGTAATACCTCTAAAGTATTCCCATGTTTTAAAAGCTAAATGATTTTGGTCTCTATAAGAAGGGTCGAGTAGCGTATCTATAAAATGTCCTTGCAACATCATTAAGATAGCAAATGCTCTCACAGCATCAATAAAATATAGACGGTTTGATTTCAATTAGTTATTGCGTTGAAATGTAAAGATATGATTTAGCGAATTAATAAGTTTTTAGATAATGAGTATTGTAAACACTCACGTCATTTTTCATTAACTAATTTGATCAGCAAATCTATCTTTGTCAGCTTTAGTTTTTTTCCAAGACTTCTCTAACAACATATAAAGTAAATAGCAACTGAGAATACCAAATGGTATCATAAAAAGACTAAGTACAGTGTCATTCATGGTTTCTAAGAATTCAGGATAAAATATATCTAGTATAATTCCAATGGTGAAACTCGCAGCAATGATTCCTGCGTAATAAACTACGACGCCTAATATTGCAAAACCCCATTCACTTTTATCATACTCCTCAGCTAATTTATAAAAATATTTACCTATCCAATATAATAATAGTAGTCCTAACATATTTCTTTATCTAATTGTTAATCTCAGTTTTGGCAATTTAAAAGTCCAATTAAAATTGTATCTGTATTGTAAACATAGTAATAATTCCTAAACTGAATTATTAGTTGTTTCGTTTTTTTTAAGTTTGATTGCAATATAAAATGGATTCTTTTTTAAGAATATATAATTGGCTGATTAATATTTGTTCGTGACAAAGAATATACTTGGGCAATAAGAATTAATAGTCTCTATAAATTATGAAAAAACGAGGTGCAAAAAAAAAGAGATGCACCTCGTTAAATTAAATATTATAAATAAATAGCTAAAAATTACTTTCTTCAGCCATTTTAACAACGCCTACAGTTAGTATTAAATTAGCGAATCGACGTTGTTCACCTGTTTGAATAATTAATGTAGTGGCAGGTTCTCTAATTTTATCATAGAAAGCCCATCGTTCCATTTCATCCCAAGTTACGTCACCTAATAATTTTTTATAGGCATCATGTATTTCTGCATTAGCCTCTGCTGGCTTTTCCATAACAATAGCACCTTGTATTGGACAAACCTCTAAAATACCTTCTAGGACAGTTAATGCATCTAGCAATCCTGGTCTAAAATTTAAATGTACTGTTGTAGAATTAGGACCTGTCATAGCACCAACAGGTAAATTGCCGTCAGCGATTACTACTTGAGCAAAATGACCAGATCGCGCAAGTGCTTCCATAATTGTTGGATGAATTACTGCAGTCTTTAACATAAATATTTTTTTAATTGTTGTAAACAAACACTAAAAAAACAATATCGGTTTTAGTGTTTGTTTACTTTAATGAGTAATTACATGTTATAAACACCTCCATTGATGTCTAAAGTAGCTCCTGTTATGAAACCATCGTATTCTGAAGCCAAATATAAAACGGCTCTAGCAACATCATCAGCATTACCTGCTCTTTGTATTGGTATGCCAGCTGTTGTCTCAGCCGCAGATTCTTTTGTTGTGTGTGTATTATGAAATGACGTCCCAAGAATAAGACCAGGAGAAACAGCATTCACTCTTGTGCCTTGCCCTCCTAATTCTGTAGAAAGTGCTCTTGTAAATGTAAGAATAGCACCTTTACTTGTAGAATAAACTAATGAACCTGGATGACCACCTTTACGTCCTGCAAGCGAAGCTAAATTCACAATACTACTATTCTCATTTTTTGTTAAATATGGCGCTGCAGCTCTAGTAACAAACATCATAGATGTAAGATTGATGTCCATAACTTTATGCCAAAATTCAGTTTCCATCTCGTTAAGCATTTTACGTGCCACAAGAGAACCAGCGTTATTAATTAGTATATCTAATCCACCTAAGGCTTCTACTGTTTTTTCAACTAAAGCATTCGCGTCAACTTCCTTTGTTAGATCACCACTTATAGCAATTGCTTTTTGGTCTTTACTTTTAGCATAATCTACCAATTTATTTGCTGTATCAGCACTCGAGAAATAGTGAATCGCAACATTAGCTCCACTGTCAATAAAGTGTTTAGTTATTGCTTCTCCAATACCTTGGGCTCCTGCAGTAATTAAAACATTTTTTTCGGTAATTTTATTATTATTCATGTATCTAAGAAATTATTAGAGTTGATTGTTGTGTTGTAATTTCGACTAAGTATTACAGTCGTCGTTCCTTGTACTTACAAATATAGCATTTATAATAAAAAATAAGATAAGAGTCTTAACCATAAATTAATTGAAAACAAAGGCCGTAAATTAAAACGGTTTACTAAATTTATAATCTATGGAATTTTTAAACCAATTACTCAAAGATTTTTCGTCCTTAGCTTGGGGTTTACCTTTGCTGATTTTATTAATAGGAGGAGGTTTGTACTTATTAATCCGTTCTCATTTTTTACCATTTAGATATCTTGGTCATGCCATTAATGTACTAAGAGGAAAATATGATGATCCAAATGATCCGGGTCAAATTTCACATTTTCAAGCATTAACAACGGCTTTGTCAGCAACGGTTGGCATGGGGAATATAGCAGGTGTGGCTGTGGCTATTTCGGTAGGAGGACCAGGAGCAGTTTTTTGGATGTGGATTAGTGCTGTAGTTGGTATGTCTACCAAATTTTTCACTTCTACTTTAGCAATTATGTTCAGAGGAAAGGACAATGAAGGTGAAATTCAAGGTGGACCAATGTATTTTATAGTGGAAGGTTTAGGAAAATCTTGGAAACCATTGGCTGTGTTTTTTAGTCTTTGTGGACTTATTGGAGCTTTACCTGTTTTTAATGTAAATCAATTAACTCAGGCTTTAAATGATATTTTATTAATACCGAATGGTGTAGAAGTTGGTTTAGTTTCCAACCTTTATATCGGAATTATTTTAGTAAGTATTACAGCTTTAGTTATTTTAGGAGGTATTAAACGTATAGGTTCTGTAGCGTCTCGATTAGTACCAAGTATGGTGGCTTTATATTTTGTTTTAGTTATTGTTATTTTAGTAGCGCATAGTGATGTATTATTATATTATTTGAAATTAATTTTCACAGATGCTTTTGCTGCCAATTATTACCCAAAAGACGATACCTTTTTAGGAGGTGTTTTGGGCGCATTGATTCTTCATGGAATTAAACGTGGCGCTTTTTCTAATGAAGCCGGAATAGGAACTGCACCAATGGCACATGGAGCCGCGAAAACAGATGAGCCTATTCGAGAGGGTTTAGTTGCCATGCTTGGTCCTGCAATAGATACTTTAATTGTTTGTACACTTACGGCTTTGGCTATTTTGGTGACAGGTGTTTGGGAAACTAGTGATGCTAATGGTGTTAGTCTTACTGCTTCAGCATTTGCAGATGTAATGCCTAATTATGGAAAGTATTTATTGCTAATTTGTATTGCTATTTTTAGTATGAGTTCGTTGTTCTCATATTCATATTATGGAACGAAATGTATGTCATTTTTATTTGGAGCAAAACATAAACATTACTACAATTATTTTTATATTTTTAGTATTCTTATTGGTGCAACAACCAGCTTAAAAATGATGATAAACCTTATTGATGGTGTGTTCGCTTTAATGGCTATACCTACAATGTTGGCAACTATTATTCTAGCTCCAAAAGTAATTAAGGAATTGGAAAATTATATTAAACGGTTAAAAGAGGAATGATAATAAGATGATACTCTTTGCTACTTATTTATAGAAGCTTTAAATTGTTGAGGCGTCATCATTTCCATTTTTTTGAATTGCCTATTGAAGTAACTCGTGTTATTAAATCCAGATTGAAAAGCAATTTCAGACATTCTTAAATTTTTAGATTCTTTAATTAGCTTTTTAGAAAACTTAATTTTTTCCGAATTTATATAATCTATAGGCGAGATGCCTAACGTGTTTTTAAATTGCTTATGAAAGTGAGATGTGCTCATGTAGGCTTTCTTTGCTAACTGATCTACAGAAATATCTTTATTTGTTAAGTTATCTTTTATAAACTTAATGACAGCGCCAATTCTTGTGTCCGTGAAAATATGAGTGTCATTAATTATTAATGATTTTGCTTTAGTTTGAAGTAATCGCACAATCAATTCCTGTATCATTAAATCTAATAAAACATCTTTAGATTTATTACTGTTAGTAAATGTATAGGTGAGTCTTTCTATTAAATGATTAACATCTACATTATTTATGAGGTGAGATGTGGTTTTTTCTAAATCCCAAGTATTGTTTTCGTTTTCAATAGCAACATTGTGATTAAATTTTTCAACCACTTCTTCAATTTTAAAAGCATCAATACCTAAAGCTAAGCATTGCGTTGGTTTATCTATTGTTGCTACAGGGAAATCAATAATCATTTCCTTATTAGTTGGCATTACTACGGATTCTCCTGGATTAAAATCAAAAGCATCAAATCCATCAAGATGCATTATTTTCTTGCCAGTTAGCATACTGGCAATAATCGGAAAATCGAAAGTTAAAGATACTTTTTCTGCAAAGGCATGAGTTTCATAAATATTAAGCTCGGCATATTCAGCATTATAAGTCGTTCTGTTTTCTACTAAAGTAGTCAGTTTTCTTTGGCTTTTATGTCGAGTTAATAAGTTGCTCATTCTCAATATTACAAAAAAATAGTCTTAAAAATTGTTAATAATAGATATGTTCAAAGGTATAATAAATACGTTCAATTTAATTCGAATATGATAAAATAACTTTAACAAAATTAATAAATAGTCAATTTTTTGGCTATAAAGATTAGAAACTAATAAATAAACAACAACAGGTATGAGTTATTCTAAACCAAAATTTAAAGAGAAGTATTCCAATTTTATCAATGGAAAATTTGTGCCACCAGTAGGTGGAGATTATTTTGATAACACGTCTCCTGTAGACGGAACATTAATTGCTAAATATCCTAGGTCACAAAAGGAAGATGTAGAAAATGCAGTTGACGCAGCTAATGCAGCTAAAGATGCTTGGGGAAATACTTCAGCCACGGAGCGTGCAACAATGTTAAATAAAGTAGCAGACATTATAGAAGAAAATTTAGAAGAATTTGCGTTAGTAGAAACTTGTGATAACGGAAAGCCAATTAGAGAAACGTTGAATGCAGATATTCCATTAGCAGTTGATCATTGGCGCTATTTTGCAGCATGTATAAGAGCAGAAGAAGGCAGTGCTACAGAGCTAGATCAAAATACGTTGTCTATGAATATTAAAGAGCCACTTGGTGTAATAGGTCAAATTATTCCATGGAATTTTCCTTTGTTAATGCTGTCATGGAAATTACCACCAGCTTTAGCAACAGGTAATTGTGTGGTGTTAAAACCAGCAGAGCAAACACCATCTACAGCTACTTTATTAATGGAAAAAATAGCAGATGTATTTCCTCCTGGAGTTATAAATATTGTGCATGGCTTTGGTCCAGAGGCAGGGAAACCATTGGCATCTAGTTCTAAGGTTGACAAGGTGGCTTTTACTGGTGAGACTACAACAGGTCAATTAATAATGCAATACGCTTCAAAAAATTTAAATCCAGTAACGATGGAATTAGGTGGGAAGTCTCCAAATGTTTTCTTTAATAGTGTAATGGATGAAGATGATGCGTATTTAGATAAAGCTATTGAGGGCGCAGTGCTATTTGCTTTTAATCAAGGTGAGGTTTGTACGTGTCCGTCTAGAATATTAGTGCAAGAGGATATTTATGATGCATTTATGGAGCGCGTTATTGCTAGGACAGAAGCTATTGTACAAAATAGTCCTTATGATACTAGTTGCATGGTAGGTGCACAAGCTTCTAATGATCAATACGAGAAAATCCAATCATATTTTAAAATAGGAAAAGAGGAAGGTGCTAAAGTTTTAACTGGTGGTGAAGCTAATAAACTAGAAGGTGATTTAGCAGGTGGTTTTTACATTAAGCCCACATTATTAGAAGGACATAATAAGATGAGAGTGTTTCAAGAAGAAATCTTTGGACCAGTAGCATGTGTTACTAAGTTTAAAGATGAAACCGAAGCTATTGAGATAGCAAACGATACTTTATATGGTCTTGGAGCTGGTGTTTGGACGAGAGATGCACACCAATTATATCAAATACCTAGAGCTATAAAAGCAGGTCGTGTTTGGGTGAATTGTTATCATGCTTATCCTGCTCATGCACCATTTGGTGGTTATAAAAAATCTGGTTTTGGAAGAGAGAATCATTTAATGATGATGAATCATTACAGACAAACAAAGAATATGTTAATTTCATATGACAAGAATAAATTAGGATTCTTTTAGAGTTAAATTAATTAATAGCTGTTAAAGGTTGGGTTAGTTAAATGACTCAACCTTTTTTAATATAATAAGAATATGAAAAGAGTAGAAATAACGGAAAAAGCGGCAGAAATTGTTAAGCAACTAAAAGCTAAGCATGGTGATTTAATTTTTCATCAAAGTGGAGGTTGTTGCGATGGTTCTGCACCTATGATTTTTGAAAAAGGAGATATGTATTTAGATGAGAGCGATATTCATTTAGGTGTTGTTGAAGGTGTTAATTTTTATATGAATCAAGATCAGTTTGAATACTGGAAACATACACATTTAACCGTTGATATTACCGAAGGAAGAGGCGCAAGTTTTTCTTTAGAAATTCCATTAGGTCTTCGGTTTTTAATTCATTCTAGATTGTTAACTAAAGAGGAAGAAGTATTTTTTAACAAATAGTATACCTGAAATGAATTAAGTAAATATTCAGATTTTATAAATTAAGCTCTAAAAATTAGTGTTATTCGCTGTTTTGGAGCTTTTTTTATGTGAAACCACTACTTTTTTAACATTTGATTTTGAATTATATCGCTAATTTGATATATTTATGCTAAATAGATATATATGAATATTGATAGTTGTCCAAATTGCAGTTCTAGTCATTATATAAAAAGCGGAATCGTCAGTGGTAGGCAACGTTATAAGTGTAAAAAATGTAATTATTTTTTTTCTGTAAATAAAATAGGAAAGCAAATTGATGATTATTATGTTAACAAATCGCTTCAGTTGTATTTAGAAGGCTTAACATATAGAGAGATTGAGCGTATACTAGGTGTTTCTCATGTGAGTATTATGAATTGGGTTAAAAAGTATAACATAAAACGACCTTATAATTCTAACTACCATCCAACTTACAAAATACTAAACGCTACAGAGCTTGGGCTTTACTTTAGTGATGCTGCAAATATTAAAGGAGCAGGTGTTGTTGTTACAGAACTAGGTGATAAGTTTATGTTGATTAAATGGGAGCGTTTTAAAGATTAGTATAGTAAATTAACAAAAAAATATATTAAGTTTATTTTAACTGATTGTTTTATAGAATTTAGTGGTGCATACAAAACCAATTTAATAACTAACTAATTTTTTAAACAATGAGAAAACTACACTTATTATTGATTGGACTCTTATTAGTGTCCATTCAATTATTAAAGGCTCAAGGCTCTCCAGACTACACTGGTGGACTTAAGTTTAAATTTAACGAAGATGGCTCTAAATATCTTCGTCTTATTTCTTGGGCACAGGTTCAGGCTAATTACAATACCGATGATTCATTCGATTCTAACGGAAATAAAAACAGTAAATTAAACTTCAATTTACGTCGTGCAAGAGTTTTAATGTTTGCACAAATCAACAAGAACTTTTTAATTTTAACACATTTTGGGTTAAATAGCTTAACAAGTACAACGTTAAGTCCTACAGGTAAAGGAGATGGCTCTCAGCTCTTTTTTCACGATGTTTGGGCACAGTACAATTTGGGTAAAGATCACACTATTGGTGGAGGTTTACATTATTTTAATGGTATCTCAAGGCTAAACAATCAAAGTACCTTAAACATGATGACCTTAGATAATAACCGTCAATCTTGGGCAACAATAGGTTTGTCTGATCAGTTTGCGCGTCATTTAGGTGTCTTCTTAAAAGGTAAATTTGATAAACTACAATATCGTTTAGCAATAAACGATGCTTCTTCTTCTTCTTTAGATTCTAGAACTGCGGTTGCTGGTGGAGATGCTGTTTATAATGGTCGTTTAAATCTTGGGTCTAAAGACGCAGGTAAAACGTACGCTGGTTATTTTGATTATCATTTCCTTGATCAAGAGTCTAACTTTTTACCTTATAAAGTTGGTACGTATTTAGGTGGAAAAAAAGTCTTTAATGTTGGTGCAGGTTTTTTTATGCACCCTAAAGGTTCTGTTGTAGATACAGGTTCTGCTTTAACACCTAATTTAGAAGGTGAAGATGTATCCATTTTTGCAGTAGATGCTTTTTATGATTCACCAATAGGAGAGAATGGAAGTGCAATAACAGCATACGCAGTATATCAAAATAGTGATTACGGAAAGAACTATCTCTACAGTGCTTACGGAACAGGAAGTATGATATATGGTCATGTTGGTTATGTTTTTAATGGAGATGCTGCCAAAACGAGGTACCAGCCTTACGTAAGTTATGGTACACATAGCTATGATGCTGTAAGTGATGATCGATCAACACTAGGAATAGGAGTAAATGCTTATATGAGTGGGCACAATTCAAAATTAACTTTAGAATATAAAAATCAACAGTTTGGTGCTTTAGACGCAAATACTATTTCGCTTCAAGCAATGATTTATCTATAAAAACTAAAAACTATGAGTGAAAAACAAAAAAACGCAACAGCGTACTGGAAAGAAAATATAAAGTACTTAGCGATTCTACTGACTATATGGTTTGTGGTTTCATTTGGGTGTGGCATATTATTTAGAGAAGCATTAAATGAATTTAAACTTGGTGGTTTTAAACTGGGTTTTTGGTTTGCACAACAAGGATCAATATATGTATTTGTGATTCTGATTTTCGTGTATGTTAGATTAATGAACAAACTAGATAAAAAATACGGTTACGACGAGTAATCCTTAACTAAACTAAAAATATATAAATTATGAGTGTACAAACGTGGACTTGGTTATTAGTAGGGGTTACATTTGCCCTATATTTCGGAATAGCAATTTGGGCTAGAGCTGGCTCAACTAAAGAATTTTATGTTGCAGGAGGAGGTGTTTCTCCTTTAGCTAATGGTATGGCAACTGCAGCCGATTGGATGAGTGCGGCTTCCTTTATTAGTATGGCAGGTATTATTTCCTTCGCAGGTTATGATGGTTCTGTTTATTTGATGGGTTGGACAGGTGGATATGTGCTCTTAGCATTGCTCTTGGCACCTTATTTACGGAAGTTTGGGAAATTCACAGTTCCTGATTTTATTGGTGATAGATATTACTCAAACACAGCAAGAACAGTTGCTGTAATTTGTGCCTTAATTGTATCATTTACTTATGTAGCTGGTCAAATGAGAGGTGTAGGAATTGTATTTTCTCAATTTTTACAGGTTGATATTAATATTGGTGTAGTTATAGGAATGACAGTGGTTTTAACCTTCGCGTTATTAGGAGGTATGAAAGGAATAACATATACACAAGTGGCACAATACTGTGTTTTAATCTTTGCTTTTATGGTACCTGCATTTTTTATCTCTATGCAAATGACAGGGAACATTATTCCTCAAATAGGAATGGGAGGAACTGTTGAAGGTGGAGAATTTCTGCTCGATAAGTTAGATAAGCTTCATACAGAATTAGGATTCAATGAATATACAAGCGGAACAAAATCTACTTGGGATGTTTTTGCAATTACTTTAGCATTAATGACAGGAACCGCTGGGTTACCTCACGTAATTGTGCGTTTCTTTACAGTACCCAAAGTAAAAGATGCACGTAAATCTGCAGGCTATGCTTTGTTTTTAATCGCAATTTTGTATACTACAGCACCTGCAATTGCAGTGTTCTCAAGAACAAACTTAATTGAAACTGTTAGTAATCAGCAATATTCTGAAATTCCGGTTTGGTTTAAAAATTGGGAGAATACAGGTTTAATTGCTTGGTCTGATAAAAATGGAGATGGAAAAATACAGTATGTGGCAGGTAATGCTTTAGATGGTAAAAAGCCGGTATATACAGATGCTAGAGGAGCTAATGGTGAACGTATGATTTCTAATGCAAGTGCTGCTAAAAATGAATTGTATGTAGATAGAGATATCATGGTATTGGCAAATCCTGAGATTGCTAATTTACCAAATTGGGTTATTGCTTTAGTGGCAGCAGGTGGTTTAGCAGCAGCTTTATCTACAGCAGCAGGTTTACTTTTAGTAATCTCAACTTCAATTTCTCACGATTTAATTAAGAAACAATTAAAGCCAGACATCTCAGATAAAAATGAGTTAACTGCAGCAAGAATTTCAATTTTTGTAGCAATTTTAATTGCAGGATACTTTGGTATTAATCCACCAGGATTTGTCGCCGCAGTCGTCGCCTTGGCATTTGGTCTCGCGGCCGCCTCATTCTTTCCTGCTATTATTCTCGGAATTTTTGATAAGCGTATGAACAGTCAAGGTGCTATTTCAGGAATGGTTGTAGGTATTGTATTAATGTTATTCTATATGATGAAATTTAAACTAGACATGTTTGGAGGAGGTACAAAAGAAGATTGGTGGTTTGGTACTTCACCAGAAGGATTTGGAACCATTGCAATGTGTGTAAATATTGTAATTTCAATGGTTGTTTCGAGATTAACACCAGCGCCTCCACAGAATGTTCAAGACATGGTAGAGAGTATAAGAATACCTTCAGGAGCAGGTGAAGCTTCAGACCATTAAATTCTTGTTCTTATTAAAATAATTAGAACATAATTTTAATTTTGTTAGTTAGAAAATCAGCATTGCATTTATGTAGTGCTGATTTCTTATATTAGGAGAATAATCTTAATTTTATAAATATTGTCTGGTTAAGTACAGTTGAAACTGCTTTGAGCTATTAGTATCACATGAAAAAACGTCACGAACAAAAGTTAGTAGTCTTGTCTATAGCCTTGTTTTTAATTTTTAATATTCCTTTTGTATTAATTTTTAATAATGAAGGTGCCATTTTTGGTGTTCCAACCTTGTACGTTTCAATATTTTCTATCTGGTTTTTGTCCATCATAATTTCATACATCGTTTTAAAACGTCACTATGAATAATTATACATTAATAGTTGTCATAGTAATCTATTTAGCGGTGTTATTTTTCTTAGCATTTGTTGCAGAGAAAAAACGACAAAGTAAGTGGGTAAATAACCCATATGTATACACATTATCATTAGCGGTTTATTGTTCTGCTTGGACGTATTATGGAAGTGTTGGGATTGCTGCAAATTCTGGTATTAACTTTCTACCCATTTATTTGGGACCAGTGATAGCCGCGCCTTTGTGGATTGTAGTATTACGGAAAATTATAAGAATTTCTAAGCAGCATAAAATTTCTTCTATAGCGGATTTTATTTCCTTACGCTACGGAAATAATAGATTTTTGGGAGCTTTAGTTACAATTGTGTGTTTGTTCGGAACATTGCCATACATTTCTCTACAACTAAAAGCAGTCTCAGAAACTTTTGAGATCATGTCAGATGATACAAGTTATATTTCTACTGCTGTAATTGATGATTCTACCTTTTACGTTGCGTTATTGCTAGCTATTTTTGCAACCTTTTTTGGAACTCAAAATACAGATGCTTCCGAAAAACATAAAGGTATTATTGCTACTGTGGCTTTTGAATCAGTTTTAAAACTAGTATTCTTTTTAGCAATAGGAGTTTATGTCACGTTTTATTTATTCGATGGCACAACAGATATTTATAATAAAATTTCAATTACTGAAAACTTTAAAGAACTCACAACGCTAGGTGGAGTAGAAGACGGTTTTAATTGGTTTTTTATGATTGCTTTATCTTTTATGGCTATTTTTTTACTACCAAGACAATTTCAAGTTTCGGTTTTAGAAAACAATAGAGAAAAGCATTTAAAAAAAGCTATTTGGTTGTTTCCATTGTATTTGCTGTTATTTAATCTGTTTGTTATTTTTATAGCTTGGGCCGGAAAGCTCACTTTTGGTTCAACTCAGAATGCAGAATATTATACGCTATTATTGCCATTAGAAAATGGTAATTCTTTTTTAGCCACACTAGTTTTTCTTGGTGGTTTTTCAGCTGTAATATCAATGGTAATTGTGTCCACATTAGCATTATCTACAATGGTTAGTAATAACCTTATTATTCCATATGGTTTTCTAGATAAATTCATTAAAAACCAACCAGAACGAAATTCAAAATATATAAAAAATATTCGTCGTATTTCCATTTTTACCATTATAATTTCAGCGTATTTTTTCTATGTTTCGTTTTCAAAAGAACTATCGCTGTATTCAATAGGGTTAATTTCATTTGTTATTATAGCGCAACTAGCACCTTCATTTTTTGTTGGTTTATACTGGAATCGTGGTTCTTCAAGAGCTGCAATTATTGGGATTATAGTAGGCTTTCTAATAGCAGTCTATACATTAGTTTTACCATTTACATTGCAAGCCTATACAGGAACAGACGATTTTACCCAATATGGTTTATTAGGAATTTCGGCTTTAAAGCCTCACGCGCTATTTGGTATCGATTTTTTAAGTCCTCCAGCACATGCATTTTTCTGGAGTATAAGCTTTAATGTTATGTCTTATTTAGTGTTTTCATTAATTTCTAAAGGAAATTATAGAGAGCGTAATTATGCTGAAATGTTTGTAGATAGTAAAAACTTTTCAACCCTTCAAGACAGTGCCTTGGTTTGGAAAGGTGAAGCTTTTGTATCTGATATTAAAAGTGTACTTGTTCGTTTTTTAGGCGAAAAAAGAGCTACTCGTGCACTAACAATATTTTTTACTAAATATAAGTTACCACAAGACACGCAATTAGCTGATGCCAGATTAATTAATTTTTCTGAAAAACTATTAACCGGAAATATAGGTTCTGCTTCAGCAAAAATATTAATTGCTAGTGTTGTAAAAGAAGAACAAATTAGTTTGGTTGAAGTGCTGAAGATTTTAGAAGAATCTAAAGAAAACATTGTCAGTAATAAAGTTCTTCTAGAAAAGTCAAATGAGTTGTCTCAATTGTCTTCAAAACTAAAAGATGCTAATGAAGAATTAATTAGCAAAGACCGACAAAAAGACGAGTTTTTAGATACTGTTGCGCACGAACTTAAAACACCAATAACAGGAATACGTGCTGCTACAGAACTGTTAATGGATGAAGATGATGATATGCCAAAGGAAACTAAGGCGCAATTCTTAAAGAACATCCTTCAAGATTCTGATCGTTTAGGACGATTAATTCATAATATTTTAGATTTTGAAAAACTAGAAACGGGTCGTTTGCATTTAGATTTGCAATACAGAGATATTCAAGAAACGATAGCTAAAGCGATTTCTAGTATCTCCCAAATAGCAGCTAAAAAGGAGGTGAAAATCATAAATAAGAATACACATTGTTTTAGTACTAATTATGATGAAGACCGTATTCTTCAAGTATTGACCAATTTACTGTCTAATGCTATTAAGTTTTGTAGTCCTAAAACTGGAGAAATTATAGTAGATTATAAATTAGGAAATGAAAAGATTGAAATCTCTGTAACAGACAATGGTAAAGGGATTCCTGAAGAGGATTACGAATTTATTTTCGATAAATTTTACCAGTCTAAAGACCAAAATACTAGAAAACCACAAGGTAGCGGATTGGGATTAGCAATAACAAAACAAATAGTAGAAAAACATAAAGGAAAAATTTGGGCAATAAAAGACGTTAAAAATGGCGCAACGCTTGTTTTTACGATACCTTTTAAGTAAATTGTTCACAGAAAGTATGAAGAAGAAGATTTTAATTGTTGACGATGAACCAAATATTGTGATGTCGTTAGAATATACCTTCAAAAAACAAGATTTTGAAGTGTTTATTGCAAGAGATGGAAGTGAGGCTTTAGAGATATTAAAACATCATATTCCTAACGTAGTTTTGTTAGATATTATGATGCCCAATGTAGATGGTTATCAGACATTAACACATATTAAAAATACAGACAGTTTAAAAAATACCAAAGTTGTTTTTTTAACTGCTAAAAATAAAGCTTCAGATATTGAAAAAGGTTTAAAACTTGGAGCAGATAAATATTTAACAAAACCTTTTTCGGTAAAAAAAATAGTTTCAGAAATACTGGAACTCGTGACTTAGAAATAGTCTTTTAAGTCTTTTAATAAATTGGTTTTGTATGCAAACAAACTAAGTTTAATTAAAAGTTTAAAGACATGAAATTTCGTATAAACCCTTTAGCGTCAGATATTATAATTAGTATCTATGTTGTAGCTACGCTATATTTAAGATTTAAATTCGAAAATATTTCAGACGTAACTCCTATACTATCTATAGTAATGGGTGTTTGTTTTGTAGTGATAATTTGGGCGTTAGTAAAGCTCAAAGTGCTTAACCCTAATTGGTTTGGCTTGCTTAATTCTAATAAAGCATAGTCATGGAATACCAAAATTTTTATATTGATAGTATTGATAATCCTGAGCAATTTTGGAGCAACCACACCAATCAATTAGAATGGTTTAAAGCACCAAAACAAATAATGTCCAAGGATAAATTCAACTACAATCAGTGGTTTGCAGATGGGCAACTTAACTTAAGTTATTTGTGCATAGATAAGCACATAAATGATGGGTTTGGAGAACAGAATGCAATTATATATGATTCTCCAGTTACCAATACAAAACAACATATTACATTTAATCACTTACATCATGAAGTGTCAAAACTAGCTGGTGGATTACAAGATTTAGGACTAAAAAAAGGAGATACTTGTATCGTTTATATGCCAATGATTCCGCAGGCATTATATGCTATGCTCGCTTGTGCAAGAATAGGTGTTATACATTCTGTTGTTTTTGGCGGTTTTGCACCACATGAGTTGGCAATACGTATTGACGATTGCAAACCCAAAGCGATTATTACGGCATCTAACGGAATTGAAATAGAACGTATTATTCCGTACAAACCATTTGTAGATGAGGCTATTATTAAAGCAAAAAACAAACCAGAACATGTTATTGTTTTTGATAGGGAATTAGGGGTTGAAATTCCGCAGAAAAGCTACGATGTAGATTATACTACTTTGGTTGAAAAATCACGATCAATTGAGGCTTTATCAATAGAGTCAACGCACCCTTCTTATATTTTGTATACATCTGGAACTACAGGAACACCAAAAGGAATAATTAGAGATACAGGAGGATATGCAACAGCTTTAAAATTCTCTATGAAATATATTTATGGTGTAGATGAAGGCGATGTCTTTTGGGCAGCAAGTGATGTTGGTTGGGTTGTAGGACATAGCTATATTGCCTATGGCCCCTTATTAAATAGAAATACAACTATTTTGTTTGAAGGCAAGCCAATAAGAACGCCAGATGCATCTACATTTTGGAGGGTAATTAGCGAGCATAATGTAAAGGTGATGTTTACTGCGCCAACTGCAATTAGAGCCATTAAAAAAGAAGACCCAATAGGCCATATGATTAAGCGTTTTGATTTGTCTTGTTTAAAATATCAATTTCTTGCGGGAGAACGTTGTGATGTTGCAACTTTAAATTGGACAGAAGAAAAACTAAACGTACCAGTAATAGACCATTGGTGGCAAACCGAAAGTGGTTGGCCAATGTTAGCCAATATGGTTGGCGTAGGATTGCAAGCTGTAAAACCAGGTTCTGCAGGTTTTCCTGTTTGTGGCTATGATATTCAAATTTTAAATGAAGAAGGTGAGATTGTTGAAGATAATGTAGAAGGTTATGTTGCTGTAAGACTACCATTACCACCAGGTACTTTAAGTAATCTTTGGGGAAATCCAGAGCGTTTTAAATCTGGGTATTTAAATCGTTTTCCTGGTTACTATTTTTCAGGAGATGGTGGCTACAAAGATGAAGATGGTTACGTTTTTATTACAGGTCGTGTAGACGATATTATAAACGTAGCAGGTCACAGACTTTCTACAGCGGAAATGGAAGAGATTGTTGCTTCCCATAAAGCCGTTGCAGAATGTGCAGTATTTGGAGTGCATTGCGAAATAAAAGGACAAAAGCCTTTAGGTTTGGTTGTTTTAAAGTCTTATGAAACTTCAGATAATCAAACCATTCAAAAAGAAATTATACAAGATGTTCGTAAAGAAATTGGAGCAGTAGCTTCCTTTAGAGATGTCCTAGTTGTTAATCGATTACCGAAGACAAGAAGTGGAAAAATTCTTCGTAAATTGTTAAGGAATATTGCAGATGAACAACAGTATAATGTGCCATCAACCATTGATGATGTAAATATAATTGACGAAATAAAAACTATATATCAAGCCCATAACATTGGGATTCATAAATAACTAAAAAAATTAAACTAATCATATTATGAGTAATTATCACATAAAACACTTAGAAGAATATTATCAAGTATATCGTAAATCCGTCAGGAATCCTGAAAACTTTTGGGAGGAAATTGCAGAAGAGCACTTTATGTGGCGACAAAAATGGGACAATGTATTAAGTTGGGATTTTAAAAAACCAGAAGTTAAGTGGTTTGAAGGCGCAAAACTCAATATCACAGAAAACTGTATAGATAGACATTTGTATACTAGAGGTGATAAAACAGCTATTATTTTTGAACCTAATAGTCCAGATGAGCAAGCGCAACATATAACGTATAGAGAATTGCATGAACGTGTTTGTAAATTTGCAAATGTTTTAAAAGAAAAAGGTGTTAAAAAAGGAGATCGTGTTTGTATATACTTACCAATGATTCCTGAATTAGCAATATCTTTATTAGCTTGTGCTAGAATAGGAGCAATACATTCTGTGGTTTTTGCAGGCTTTTCATCTACAGCGTTAGCAACAAGAATTAATGATAGTGATTGTAAAATGGTAATTACCTCTGATGGTTCTTATCGTGGTGCAAAAACTATAGATTTAAAATGCATTGTAGACGAAGCTTTAGAAGAATGTGAAGGTGTAAAGAATGTGCTCGTTGTCAACCGAATTAATTCAGATATATACATGAAAGAAGGTCGTGATCAATGGTTGCAGCCTTTGTTAGATGAAGCTTATCACGATTGTGAGCCAGAAATTATGGATGCTGAAGATCCTTTATTCATTCTATATACTTCAGGCTCTACAGGTAAGCCAAAAGGAATGGTGCATACAACAGCTGGTTATATGGTGTATTCAGCATATACGTTTAAAAATGTTTTTCAATACAGAGAAAAAGATGTGTATTGGTGTACGGCTGATATAGGTTGGATTACAGGTCATAGTTACATTGTTTACGGCCCATTATGTAATGGAGCAACCACAGTAATGTTTGAAGGTGTACCAAGTTACCCAGATTTTGGACGCTTTTGGGAAATTGTAGAAAAACATAAAGTTAATCAGTTTTATACAGCACCAACTGCTATTAGAGCGTTAGCAAAAGAAGGTGTAGAGCACTTAGAAAAGCACGATTTATCATCAATAAAAGTATTAGGAACCGTTGGTGAGCCAATTAACGAAGAGGCTTGGCATTGGTACGATGATAACGTAGGAAAGAAAAAAGCACCAATTGTAGATACATGGTGGCAAACAGAAACTGGTGGAATTATGATAACGCCAATTGCTTTTGCAACTCCTACAAAGCCAACGTATGCAACACTTCCGTTTATTGGTATTCAGCCTGCATTAATGGATGAGCATGGTCAAGAAATAAAAGGAAATCAAGTGGATGGACGTTTATGTATAAAATTTCCTTGGCCAAGTATGGCAAGAACTATTTGGGGAAATCACCAACGTTATAAAGATACTTATTTCTCAGCCTATGAGAATATGTATTTTACAGGAGATGGTGCCTTACGTGATGAGGTTGGATATTATAGAATTACAGGTCGTGTAGATGATGTTATTATTGTTTCTGGTCATAATCTTGGTACAGCACCAATTGAAGATGCTATTAATGAGCATCCAGCAGTATCAGAAAGTGCAATTGTTGGTTTCCCACACGATGTTAAAGGAAATGCATTATATGGTTACGTGACTTTAAAAGAAACGGGTGAAAGTAGGGATCATGATAATTTGCGAAGAGAAATCAATCAAATCATTACAGAACAAATAGGACCTATTGCTAAATTAGATAAAATACAATTTACAGAAGGTTTGCCTAAAACGAGAAGTGGAAAAATTATGCGTCGAATTTTGCGTAAAATAGCAGGAAAAGACACTTCAAATTTAGGAGATACAAGTACATTACTGAATCCAGAAGTTGTACAAGATATAATGGATAATGTACTTTAGGAAATTTTTCGGTTCTAATTTTAAAGGTTAACTTTTGCTTAATATTTTTAACCTTTCTTTCATAATTATATAAGATGTCAGTAATCTTTAAGTAATATATGTGTTGTTAGTTTGCATTATAATTAATCAACCATATAAAATGAAAGTATTAAAAAAATTAAGCTTAGTTAGTTTGTCTGTATTGGCTTTTACGGCGTGTAAAGATGATGATAATGATTCTGGAGTTGCTCAGCAAAATCTGGTAGCATTAGAATCTCATTCCGTAACTGCAAATTATTTAAAATTGGAACCAGAATTCTCTGATGTTAATATTTATTCGTTATTGTCTTCTGAAGATGTTCTGGATGAATCACCAGCATTTGTTTATGGATCATTGGCTGATGGTGCAGGTCTTTTAAAGAATAGTGATGATACCTTCACGTTAATTAATAATATAGAAGGTGATTTTTCTATAGCGCGTATGACATTAGATGAGACTTTTCGTCCAGTTAAAGGGGAATATATTTTAAATGCTGATGCTACAGCTTATACGGCTCAATGTTCTGGTTCGTTAATTACCTTAGATGAGCATGGCTTTGGGCCAATGTATTTATCTGGAGGTGAATGGGGAGGATCTTCAAAAGGTGTGTTTATAACAGATCCTTATAAAGATGCATCTTCTGCGTCTTCTGCAACAATGCTAAATTCTTTTGGGCAATGGTCTACTGAGAATGCTGTTGTTATAGGTAAAGATGCATATGCAGGTAAAACAGTTGCGTTTATAGGTGATGATCACTCTGACAATGAAATTCCTTCAGGCCAATTAGGTATGTATGTTGGAAGCCAAGGCGATTTAAACGGTGGAAATTTATATGGCTTACGTGTTACCGATGCGTCTATTATTTATGAAATGGATATGGCAGAAGGACAAACATATAATGTTGATTTTGTTGAACTAGAAGAAACTCAAATCGATTTGCTAGATGCAGAAGCAAAGACTAAAGGTGTAATGGGTTTTTCTAGGTTAGAGGACATTGATTGGAGACGAGGTTCTGCGGCAAGCAATAGAGAAATATATTTCTGTGTTACAGGACGTCAAAAAGATGGTTTAATTGGAGAAGGTACAGTTTACGGTAGAGTTTATAAAGTAACTTTAAATGAAAACGACCCAACAGGTGCTGGTACTATTACTTGTGTTTTAGATGGTGATAATCTAACTGGTGCTGCGAAAATGTTCCATAGTCCAGATAATATTGTTGTAACAGAAAATTATGCATACATTCAAGAAGATCCAAATGGATATTTTGACACGGCTGAGAAAACGCATTATGCAAGATTGTATCAATATAATTTGAATACAGGTACTTTAAAAACAGTTTTAGAGTGTGATCAAGATACTGCGTTATCAAACGGTGTAGGCTCTGCGAATTCAGTATGGGAGCTAACAGGTATGATAGATATTTCAGATACAGTTGGTATTGATGATACGTTTTTACTAATTACTCAAAATCACGGTTGGGATAATGTTGCCTTTACGGATCCAAATGCTTTAGATCCTGTAACCGCTCCAAACCAAGAGGGTAGTGTCTTACATATTGTTCAAGGTTTAGATAGATAGTATGTATAGAGTTAAGATATTTTTACAAAAAACACATGTGATAAACATGTGTTTTTTGCTTATAATGATAACAGCATGTAAACCTGAAAAAGAATACAAGTCCGTTTCTAATTTAGAATTATTAGAAGAAAGATATGTTATAGGTTTAGACTCAACTATAGAAAATTTATATAGTATTTTATTAGCTAAAAAGGTGAATGATCAACTTAAGTTCTATTTAGTTTCTAGAGATTACTTTAAGAAAACAGAACCATTATTGGCTTTTGTAGATAAGCATAATTTTAAGTCACTAAATCAACCAAATATTTTAAAGGTTGAAGAGGAAGATGCTACTGATATTAAAGAGAGCAGTCCGTTTGGTTTTCAGGTTTTAGAAGAACAATTACATGATAATGAGGTTACTAAAGATGAAATAAATAGAAATGTAAACCGAACGATAAGTCGGTTGAAATTAATTAGAGCTAATACAAAGTTAAAATTAAAAGAGTACCATGTTCTTTGGTTGTTACGGGACGAAATTGCTCGTGTAGCTTTAACTGGTATTACTGGTTTTGATTCTCCAGTTTTGGAACGGTCACTTAAAGAGGCAATAATCGTTTATAAAGAGTTAAAAGAAATTGTATCTATTTATAAATCAAATTTTAAAAGAGAAGATTTATACAATAATTGGTTAATAGAATTAGATAAAACTATTGCAGATTTAAATCATGATTTTGCTTCATTTGATAGGTATAAATTTATAAAAAACCATACACATAAGCAATTAGAACTTTTGGTGAATACAAAAGAAGATTGGAATATTCAGTTTCCTCTGGAGCTAGCTTTAAACAATGATGCAACATCTTTGTTTTCTAAAAGTACTTTTAATATTATTTATTTTTCAGATCATATAGATAAAACAAGTTACAATGAAGAGAAAATAGCCTTAGGAAAAGCTTTGTTTAATGACAAAAATCTATCAGTTAATACTGACATGAGTTGTGCGACTTGTCATCATAATGACAAGGCTTTTACAGATGGATTAAAAGCATTTCCTAAACAATTTAGAAATACGCCAACTCTAACTTACTCGTCATTACAAAAAAGTTTTTTTCATGATGGTAGAGCAGGAAGTTTAGAAGGTCAAGTTGCTGCAGTTGTTAAAAATGCTAATGAATTTCATAGTGATTTAGAAACCATGAAGAAAGCTGTTGAAAGTGATTCTAATTACGCGTCAAAATTTCAAAATATTTATAAAGCTAACATAAATCAAAACAACATTAGGAATGCCATTGCTACTTATGTAAGAAGTTTGAATCAATTCAATTCTAAATTCGATAAAAACATTAATAATCTTGAAAACACACTTTCTGAAAGTGAAATAAATGGGTTTAATCTTTTTATGGGAACAGCAAAATGCGCTACATGTCATTTTGCGCCTATATTTAATGGAACTGTACCTCCAAATTTTTCAGAAACAGAATTAGAATCTATTGGAGTACCTTTAGATATATCACAGGATTCGCTAATAGATACAGATTTGGGACGGTATAATTTGTTTAAAACAGAATCAAGAAAACATTTTTTTAAAACACCTACTATCAGGAACATTGCTTTAACATCGCCTTATATGCATAATGGTGTTTATAAAACTTTAGAAGAAGTAATGGAGTTTTATAATAATGGAGGAGGCAGTGGATTGGGAATTTCATTAGAGCATCAAACATTGCCAACCGATTCACTTAATTTAACTGAGAACCAAGTAAAGGATATTATTAATTTTATGAATTGTCTAAGTGATGATAAATAATATTAGTGGACTTTTTAGTCTGAAGATTCATTAGCTTTTTTAGCCTTAGCTAAATCAACGATAGCTTTAAGTCGTGCTTTTCTATCATCAGATTTAGATTTTTGTTTGTTCTTCTTCTGAGCAATTAATTTGCTATGCTTGGCTTTATTTATTGTGTTTTTTTCACGTCCTTTTTTTGCCATTTTTTTTAAATATTTATGAATAGCAAAACTAAGCATAATTTAATATAAACTTAATGGCATTGTTAGCTCTTCTGTTCTGCAATGCCATTTACTTTTTTATCTTCGCAATAAATTAAAATTATTTATGCTAAAAGCAGTATTATTTGATATGGATGGTGTTATTGTAGACACTGAACCGTTACATCGTAAAGCGTATCATCAAATGTTTAGCGACGTAAACATTGAAGTAGATAGTCATTTGTACGAATCCTTTACTGGTCAGTCAACTATAAATATTTGCAAACGATTAGTAGACCATTTTAATTTAAATGATACACCAGAGTACTTAGTGAGCCTAAAGCGCAAGCATTATAAAATTTTCTTTGAAAATGGAGATTTGCAATTAATAGATGGTGTTTTAGATAGAATAAAAGATTACCATGCCAATAACGTTACTTTAGTTGTAGCATCATCTGCATCAATGCCTGGAATTCATCAAATTTTTGAGCATTTTGATTTAAATCAATATTTCAGTGCTAAATTTAGTGGTGCTGATTTAGAGAAATCCAAACCACATCCAGAAATCTTTTTAAAAGCTGCAGAATTTACAGGTTTTAAAAAATCGGAATGTATGGTTATTGAAGATTCTACCAATGGTATAAAGGCAGCACATTCAGCCGGAATTTTTTGCACAGGTTTTAAAAGTAAACATTCTTCTGGTCAAGATTACACCTTAGCGAATAAGGTCGTTTCTAGTTTTGAAGAAATTAGTTATTCTAAAATTGTAAATATTATCTCGTAGTTATTTGCTGTATTTTTCCTGAATTTTATTTACAACATCTGCAATTTTAGCATCCTTTTGAGCCGAAATAATGCTAATTGGTTGTGCTTGTCTAACTTCACAATCACTAATTACGCAACGCTCACATGTGACGCCAACTTGTGTTTTAGGAATTGATTCGCTCTCAGCAAAGGCAATTTTCCGTTTTAGTTGACTATTAATTTGAATTCCAATATTTACACTTCTATAGCTATTAGCGACAAAAGGATCGGCTGTCGCTGAAGAAAATATTAAGTAGCTTTTGTCTTCATTTGGATAATTAGAAATCTGTATATCAAACTCATGAGGTTTGTTGCTCTTACTAATTTGCTCTAGCACTTTTAAAGACACCCAACGTCTGCAATAGTGTTGATTAGTTTCATTAGCATGAGGTGACTGCTGTTTAGATAAATGTAATTCTTTATTTAATTTAAAGTGATTAGAACCTTTTTGATGCGAAAATCTTAAAAAGAATAAGCTTTTAAGGTTAAAATCCTTGGTTAAGATGTTGGTTAATCTTTGATAAATAGATTCTGGAGAAGCATTGTAATTACTAATTATACGTTCAAAATCTTTAGCTTTAAATGATTTTTTTGAAAATAAATCTTTCAAATCAGCAACCAAACTCGCTCTTGGTATAATTAAAGCACCTGCAAAATAAGATGCATAAAAGTTATTTAACACTTGGTCAAAATTCTCAAATTTTATCCAAGAGAAAGTATAAAGGCGTTCGCTAATTTCTAAATAATTATAAGCAATTTCTTTAGCGTATATAAATGTTTTTTGTGCATCATCAATATGTCTGGCTAGTAGGAGTGTTTTGGTTTTAGGAACAAATACGGAACGTAAATTATCTAATTCTGTATGCGATGTTAATTCGGTAGTGTTTATTGTATAACCGTATTCTTCAATAAGGATTTCTTCGAGTTCAACAGACTTTAAAGGTTTGGTGAGGTCTACTTGGTAGGTTTTTGAAAATTTTAAAACCGCTTGTTCTAAGTCATCAAAATAATTGTTGTTGGCTTCCTGAAAAGACCTAACAGAAGCTAGGTAAAAACTCTCTTTACTAAAGTTGTAGTTCTTTGCGATTTCAATAATAGTACTAATAAATGCTGTCACCTTTGCTGGCGCATTAGAGATAATATCAATCATTGTACTTTCTTGGATTCCAAATAGCTCTAACGGAATCTCTTTTAGAAGTTTAGATTGTAATATCTCACCAATAGGAGCGAGGTTTTTATCTAGCTTTAAAGACACCATTTCATCGTATGGAACATCTAAATGTTCGGATAATGCAGCAATTTTATCTGGCTTAGGATATTTTTTTCCTTTTTCAATTTCGTTTAAATACGATTTTGAAAGTCCAGATAATTTAGACAATCCAAATAGCGAAAGTCCTTTGTCTGTACGGATTTGCTTAAGTTTTAATCCAAATATTAATTTAATATAATCTTGTTCCATAATAGCAAATATACTATAATTTGCGAACTTGCATAATTAGCGAATTTAAATATTTAGCGAACGTTCGCTTGTTTTTATGAAAAATAGGTTGTAACATTGCTTCATCAAATAAAACTACAGCATGGAAATTTCAGTAACAACACAACAAAAAATGAAATTCGCACCAGAGGTGACTAATTTCTACCCAGAACTTTTAACTGAAGACGCTCTAGAGTTTCTTACAGTATTACAAGAAAAATTTAATGCTTCTCGTTTGTCTTTATTAAAAAGAAGAGAGCAGCAACAATGCGACTTCGATAAAGGCGGTTTTCCATCGTTTCCTATTGAAACAAAATCTATAAGAGAATCTGATTGGACAGCAGCTTCAATTCCTGATGATTTATTAGATCGTCGCGTAGAGATTACAGGTCCTGTAGACCGTAAAATGGTCATCAATGCCTTAAATTCTGGTGCCAAAACATTTATGGCAGATTTTGAAGATAGCAATGCACCGAGTTGGAAGAACACTTTAGAAGGGCAGCAAAACTTAATTGATGCTAATTTAAAAACCATTGAGTTAGTTGATAATTCAAGAGGGAAGCATTATAAACTTAATGATGAAACAGCTGTCCTTATTGTAAGGCCAAGAGGTTTGCACCTAAATGAACGTCATGTACTAGTAAATGGCGAAGAAATGTCTGGGAGTTTATTCGATTTTGGATTGTATGTTTTCCACAATAGTGTAGCATTAATGGAGAGTTGTTCTGCACCGTATTTCTATCTGCCAAAATTAGAACATTACTTAGAAGCGCGCTGGTGGAACGACGTTTTTGAATTTGCTCAGAATTATTTACAAATACCAAACGGAACATTTAAAGCTACGTTATTAATAGAAACGATAACGGCAAGTTTTCAATTAGACGAATATATCTATGAACTTAAAGACCATATTGTAGGTTTAAACTGCGGACGTTGGGATTACATTTTTTCATACATCAAAAAGTTTAGAAATCATAGAGGTTTCGTAGTACCAAATAGAGACCAAGTGACTATGGCAACACCATTTATGGCCGCTTATTCTAATCTTGTAATACAGCGATGCCATAAAAGAGGAATCCATGCCATGGGAGGAATGGCAGCACAAATTCCTATTAAAAATAATCCTGAAGCTAATAAAGCCGCGCTCGAAAAAGTAAGAGTAGATAAAGAACGTGAAGCTAAAAATGGGCATGATGGTACTTGGGTGGCGCATCCAGCTTTAGTTGAAGTGGCAATGCAGGAATTTGATAAATATATGCCAACACCAAATCAGATTTTTAAGAAGCGTGAAGATGTTGTGGTTACTGAAGCAGATTTAGTAGAAATACCAAAAGGAACAATTACAGAAGCTGGTGTAAGAAAAAATATCAATGTTGGTATTCTTTATCTCGAAGCTTGGTTAAGAGGTTATGGTGCAGTGGCACTTTACAACTTAATGGAAGATGCTGCAACGGCAGAAATATCGAGAACACAAGTTTGGCAATGGTTAAAAAACGAAGTGATTTTAGAAGATGGTCGAGTTTTTAATAAAACTTTATTTGATGAATTGTTTGATGATGAAGTTGAAAAAATAATAAAAGAAGTAGGAGAGGGGAAAATTAAAAACACCAAATTTTCTGAAGCTATTTCACTTTTCAAAAGATTAGTAACACAAACAGAGTTCGAAGAGTTTTTAACACTTTCAGCATATCAATTAATATAAAAAAATGTCTCGTAACTACTGGAATAGATTACGAGACGTAATTATCAAAATTTGGAATAAACTTAATAATCAAAAACAAAATTATGAAAAATTTAGGACAAAGTAACTATCGTTCTGCATTAGAAACCGTAAGAAATCTTAAAGCAAAGTACGGACAAACTTGGAATGCCATTAATCCTGAAAGTGCTGCCAGAATGGTGGCTCAAAACCAATTTAAAACAGGTTTGGATATCGCAAAATACACTGCTGCTATTATGAGAGAAGATATGGCAGCCTATGATGCAGATTCATCAAATTACACACAATCTTTAGGTTGCTGGCATGGTTTTGTGGCGCAGCAAAAAATGATTGCAGTGAAGAAACACCACAAAACAACAAGTAAACGTTATTTATACCTTTCTGGTTGGATGGTTGCAGCATTACGTTCAGAATTTGGACCATTACCAGACCAGTCAATGCATGAGAAAACGGCTGTTTCTGGACTTATTGCAGAAATTTATGATTTCTTACGTCAGGCAGATGCGATTGAGCTAAATGATTTATTTCGAAGATTAGAAAATGGAGAAGATGTTCAGGATGACATAGATAATTTTGAAACGCATATCGTTCCAATCATCGCAGATATAGATGCTGGTTTTGGTAATGAGGAAGCAACATATTTACTGGCTAAAAAGATGATTCAAGCAGGTGCTTGTGCTATTCAAATTGAAAATCAGGTTTCGGATGCCAAACAATGCGGACATCAGGATGGAAAAGTAACGGTTCCTCATGAAGATTTTGTGGCTAAATTAAATGCAGTGCGTTATGCGTTTTTAGAATTAGGCATAGAAGACGGAATTATAGTAGCAAGAACAGATTCTGAAGGTGCAGGCTTAACTCAAAAATTACCTGTAAGCCAAGAGCCTGGTGATTTAGCGTCTCAATATTTAGCTTTTGTAGATGCAGAAGAAGTTGCCATTGAAGATGCAAAGCAAGACGATGTTTTATTAAAGCGCGATGGTAAATTAGTACGTCCTATAAGATTAGCTAATGGGTTGTATAAGTTTAAAGACGGCTCAAATATTGACCGTGTAGTTTTAGATTGTGTAACAAGTCTTCAAAATGGTGCAGATTTATTATGGATAGAAACACCTACGCCAAACGTGAAACAAATTGCACACATGGTTAACAGAATTAGAGAAGTGGTACCAAATGCAAAATTGGTTTACAATAATTCACCATCTTTCAACTGGACTTTGAATTTCCGTAATCAAGTATTCGATGAAATGCTTGCAGAAGGTGAAAACATGACGGCTTACGATAGAAATAATTTAATGGATGCGCAATATGACCATTCAGAATTATGCCATAGAGCAGATGAGAAAATTAAGACCTTCCAAATGGATGGCGCGAGAGAAGCTGGTATTTTTCATCACTTAATTACATTACCAACCTATCATACAACAGCGTTACATATGAATGATTTAACCGAAGGTTATTTTGGAGAAGAAGGTATGTTGGCTTATGTAAAAGGTGTGCAACGACAAGAGATTAGAAAAAATGTGTCTTGTGTAAAACATCAAAGAATGGCAGGTTCTGATTTAGGTGATGACCATAAAACATTCTTTGCAGGTGAAAAAGCTCTAAAAGCAGGAGGAGAAAATAATACGTCTAATCAGTTTGGCTCAGATTCTAACAAATCAAAAGCAAATAAAAAACTAAGCATTGTTGCTTAAACGGTAAAATAAATCTGAATTATTTATTTTAAATTAGTTAGGTCAAGGCACACTCTTTAGGGAGTGTGTCTTTTTTATAACAAGCCAATTCTTTTATGAGAGCGCAACAAGTCTTTTAAAGTTAAATCACCATTTTTATTTAAAATAGCAAGGAGTTTTAAAAATAAAATGGCTGTGATATAGGCATCACCAGAAGCTGTATGTCTGTCGTGCAAAGGAATGTTAAATCGCTTAGATAGTTCATCTAAACAAAAATGTTCTTTAGTGGTATCTAATTTTGTTTTTTGAAATAGATGTCCTGTGTCTAATACTTTATTTTTAAGTTTAGGCAGTTGCATTCGTTTTAAAGCATTATTAATCATAGTAACATCAAAAGCAGCATGATGAGCCACTAAAACAGCATCCTTTACAAAATCTAAAAATTGAATAATTGCTTCCTCTTCTTCAAGTTTAGACAATGTTCCTTCTTTTAGTAAACCATGAATTTTTACGGTATCTGCATTAAAATGCTCTTGTATTACGTAAGATTCTAATTGGTCAGCAATTTTGATTTTAAAATTTTCTATTCCAACGCAACCAATAGATAAAATACGGTCTTCTTTTGTGTTGAGACCTGTAGTTTCAGTATCAAATACGATAAACCGAATATCTTTTAATTTATGGTGTTTGCTCTTTTTAAAATGAGCCACATAATTGTGCCAGAATTCAGGATACGTTTTGCGTTTAAACCAGCTCATATTACATTAATTGAGAAAGTTTAAATCTAGTCTGAATAAGTTCTTGTACAAGTTTTACAGCCTTAAAGCTGCGTTTAAGTTTTAATCTATTTAGTTTACTTAGCGATTGTACATCAATGAATCTTCCGGAATCAGAATTATGCAAACCTTGTTCGGTTCTAAACCACAGCAAGTCTTTGTACGCCTCTATGCAGAATAAATAAATGTCTTTGTTCTGAGGTTCTAATTCTACTAATTTTTTAAAACGTTCTACAGTATTGTTTATTGATTTAATGTTGTGCGATAGAATAAGTAATCGTGCAGCATCTACCAAAGGCATCATAGAACGTGCTTTAATATCGAATTGATTTTTATGCTCACCACTTTCTTCAACTAAAAACTGTCTAAAGAAACTTAAAGGTGGTGGGTTTTGCAATGCATTTCGTCCTAAGTAGGTTAAAAATATATCATGGTCTTCAATACTCTTAAAAATACTTTGAGACAGTTTCTCAATTAGTGTTTTACTGCCATAAACATGTTCAAAATCGAAGAAAATGGTACAGAGCATTAAGTTGTCTTGGTCTGGCATTGTTATCCATCTATTAAACTGAAGATTCCATTCTGAAACCGATAAACACCATTTAGGATTGCTTCCCATCATATCAGCAGGACATAATTCAAACCCAACCGTTTCTAGGTCGTTATTAATTTGCTTTGCTAAGTTTAAAAAATATGTTTTAGTCGCTTCTTTTTTATCGTCAGAAACATCTTCGTAAACTAAAGCATTATCTTGGTCTGTCATTAACAATTGCTCTTGTCTGCCTTGACTTCCAATAGCTAACCAAGCAAATTCTGTTGGAGGATTAGTGCCTTGTTGTATTATCGCTGAGTCTATTATTTTTTGAGTAATAACATCGTTAATTGTTGAGATTAATTTAGCCGCAAACTCTATTGGTAAATCTTGTTCTAAATACCGTTTTAATAATTTTTCTGCCTGCGCTCTAATGTCTCTTAATTGCAGAATGTCTTTACTACGCTTAATTTCTTTGACTAAAGAGGAAGCACTATTTTCTCTTAAAACAATAATATCGTGTTCAGATAAAATGCCTGTTAATTTAGAATTAGCTGTGCCATCTTCCGTAATACATAAATGGGTTATTTGATGTTTCAGCATCGCAATTTGTGCTTCGGCTACAGTGGTGTTTTCTGGATAGGTGATTACAGGTGACGACATAATTTTAGAAACTGATTCTGAAATTGAAAAGCGACCTGTCGCAATCTTTATGCGTAAATCCTTATCTGTTATAATTCCGATAGGTTTAGCGTCTTTTTCAATAATTATTGAACCTATACGTTTCTCTGTCATAGTTTGGGCAGCAGATTGTATTGTGGTATCAATAGTACATGTCACCGGATTTTTAGAATAATCAATAGACTGAAGATTCGTAAACTCAGAAGATGTTATAGTTGAGGTATCAGATTCTAATTGTTTGGTATTAGATATAAAACTTGTCATTAAAAACCGACTGGCCTCGGAATTCGTGGTAATATTTTCCTCTAATAATTCTGAAGAAATTGAATACACAATACTTTCTTCTATGGCAATAGCATCTAAAATATAATTGTCTTTTCTAAGTAAAGCTCTTAGTCCAAAAATATCACCTTCATCACATTCATCAACAATAATTCCTTGGTCAGTATATAATCCTATGGCACCATTTTTAACCACGTAGAAGTGATTCTCTATTGGTTGGTCAATTTTAAATAAAGCTTGGTCTTTTTCAAAATACCCAACTTCTACGGCTTCGGAAATAGAGAATAGCTGATTTCTGTCTAACATATTAAAAGGAGGAAAATCTTTTAAAAAATCATATATGCGCTCTGCAATAGTGTTCATTCTAGCAAGTTAGTTAAAAAATGAATTATTAAATATCAATTTTATCTTATTTGCGCTAAAATGATATAGTTGTTAATTTTACTCAAATAAGTTGATATTAGTCATTAATACTTATGTTTTATGAACAACTGTCGTTTTGTTTTTTTAACAAAAAATTAGAAAACTAATTCTGAATTAATCTATATCTTGTTCAAAATCAAACCTAATCAAAGATAAATCATGAAAATCAAAAAACGTAATGTCTTTAGACTGCTGTCTATTGCACTAGTCACTTGTGCTTTTATTGCACCTCAAAATGCCGAAGCGCAACGTAAAAAGAAAAAGAAGAAAGACAAAACAGAAGCTGCTGCTCCGAAACCAAAATCAAAAGATAAATCAATAAAAGACCTTACTAAATCTAGTAAGAAAATCGAAGGGCTTTTTACAATGTATAGAGATACTATTACAGGTTCTTTACAAATGGTGATTAGCGATGAGCAACTTGGTAAAGAGTATATTCACTTCAATCAAGTATCGAATGGCGTTATTGATGCAGGACGATTTAGAGGTGCTTATGGTGGTTCTAAGGTTTTTAAAGTGAAAAAGTATTTCAATAAAATTGAATTCGTTTCTCAAAACACTTCTTTCTATTTTGATCCTGAAAATGCCATCTCTAAGTCTAAGGATGCCAATATGAGTGAAGGTATTATGGCAACTGTAAAAATAGAAGCGCATGATAAGAAGGAAGGCTTATATTTAATAAAGGCTGATGGTTTATTTTTAAAAGAAACATTCTCTCAGGTAAAACCACCACGTTTTCCGGGTTCTAGTCCTTTGGCTTTTACACTTGGTAATTTAGATAAAACAAAAACAAAAATTAATACGATAAAAAACTACGAGGATAATACCAACTTAGAGGTAGAGTATGTGTATTCTAAACCTTCAGTATTAAATGGAGGGTCAAGAGGCGTAACCGATGGTAGAAATGTGAGTATTAAAGTATTTCACAGTTTAATTGCGATGCCAGAGAATGATTATGAAATTCGTTTAGACGATCCAAGAGTTGGTTATTTCACAACTCAGGTTAATGATCAAACAGCTACAAATTCGGCACCATTTAAAGATTTAGTTCACCGTTGGAATTTAGTAAAGAAAGATCCTAATGCAGCAATTTCAGAACCTGTAAAGCCAATTACTTGGTGGATGGAGAATTCTACACCAATAGAGTGGAGAGAAACTATTACTCAAGGTGTTTTAGAATGGAATAAGGCTTTTGAAAAAGCTGGATTTAAAAACGCAATGGTAGTGAAATTACAACCAGATGATGCGGACTGGGATGCTGGAGATATTAATTATAATGTCTTACGTTGGACGTCTTCACCAAATCCACCATTTGGAGGTTATGGCCCAAGTTTTGTAAACCCTAAAACAGGGGAAATAATTGGTGCAGATATTATGTTAGAGTATGTACATTTTACAAATAGAGTATTCTATGATCAATTATTTGATTTAGCAAAAGCAGATGCTGAATTTGATGCAACTGATTACTTGCAGAAGAATAAAGTGTTATGTTCATTTGGTCATGTAATGCATGAGAATACAATGTTTGGGCAGGCTGTAGTTGAAGCTGCAAATGGTTCTGAACTAGAAATGGCTCGTATGAAAGAAGAAGCAATGTTAGCTTTAATTATGCACGAAGTTGGTCATACTTTAGGTTTAAATCACAACATGAAGGCTAGTCAGTTATTTTCACCTGAAGAATTAGCAAACAAAGATTTTATTGAAGGAAAATGTTTAACAGGTTCTGTAATGGATTATGCAGGAATTAATCTTACTAAAAACAGAGCAGACCAAGGTCAATATTATGATACCACTGTTGGACCATACGATGTTTGGGCAATACAGTTTGGCTATACACCTTTTAAGTCTGAAACAGAAAAAGCGACCTTACTTAATAGATCTACTGAACCACAATTAATCTTTGGTAATGACGCAGATGATATGCGTGCTCCAGGAAAAGCGATTGATCCAAGAGTAATGATTGGTGATTTATCTAACGATCAAATAGGTTATTCTATTGACAGAATTAAGTTGGTAGATAGCATGATGAAAGACGTAAAATCTAAATTTTCTAAAAAAGGAGAATCGTACCAAGAGCTAAGACGTGCATACTATATTTTAAGTGGTCAGCGTGCAACTGCTGTGAATGTGATTTCAAGATTTATTGGTGGAGTTTATGTAGATCGCGCAATGATTGGCCAAGAAGGAGGAACACAACCATTTACACCAGTAAGTTTAGAAGATCAAAAACGAGCAATGGATGCATTAAAGAAATATGCTTTTGCACCTGATGCTTTTAGTGCACCAAATGACTTATATAATGATTTAGCGATGCAACGTCGTGGCTATAATTTTATGAGAGGCACGGAAGATCCTAAAATTCACCAGCAAGTTTTAACCTATCAACAAAACGTATTAAGACATATCTTACATTATAATACGTTACAAAGAATTACGGATAGTGAGTTGTATGGCAATGAGTATGGCTTGTCTAAATTTATGACAGATTTAAATTCGTCTATTTTTAAAGCAGATATTTTTGGAAATGTAAATTCGTTTAGACAAAATTTACAATTATCATATACAAATATGCTTATAGATATGTTAACAGGTAAGCAAAGTAGTCGTTATACAAATAATGCAAAATCAATGGCATTGTATAACTTAAAGCAGATTAGAAATATGGCTGCACCAAGTGGTAACGTTTCTAGTAAGGCACACAAACAACATTTACGTACATTAATAGATAATGCACTAAAAGAAGTTAAGTAAGCTTAGACTTAGTAGTAAATAAAAAAGGCACAAATCGTATTTGAGTATACGGTTTGTGCCTTTTAATTTAAAAGTTTTTTTATCCTTCAAAATCCATATTATCTCCACCATTTCCTTTTTGTCCAGAGCGCTCACGTTTATTTAGTTTTTGGTTAAACCTGTATGTGAATGAAGCGTTTATTTGTCGTTGTCTCCACTGAAACTCGTTATAACGTTCAAAGAAATCTGTTGTTGTTGTCGCTTTATATTTTCTAGAATTGAATAAATCTCTAACGTTTATAGCTAGTGTTCCTTTTTTGTTTAAAATCTCTTTACTAAATGCTAAATCTAGAGAGAAAATACCTTCTGCATCTGTTTGAGCATCTTGACTTGGACCTCTGTAAAAAGCACTGGTTTGCCAATCTATAGCGTATGGTAATGTTACTTTTGAGCTAAAGCGTCCAAACCAACTAATGTTTTTGGCACTATAATCTACACCATTAAATTCACCTTCAGTTTCAAATTGAAAGAAATTAAAACTAGAATTTAATCGTAACCATTTTGCAGGAGTATACATTAAACCAAGTTCAGCACCTGTACGATTGTTAGATGATAAATTAATAGGAATAGTTCTAATGATATCAATACCATCTGTAGTTTGTTGACCTGTATTTTCTTGTACGCGCTCAAATGAATCAGTTTCGTGTTGGTAATAAATAGATGAAGTTAAGGTGAATTTTTCCCAACGTTTTAAATAACCTAAATCAAATGTACTTGAGAATGCAGGATTTAAATTAGGATTACCTTGCCAAATATTTGTTCTACTAGAACGCGAAGGGAAAGGATTAATGAATCTGCCACGTGGACGATTGATTCTTCGGTTGAATCCAAGAGTAATACTTTCTTCAACATCTGAATCTTCTTTGTTGAGGTTGTAAATTAAATTTACGGTAGGGAATAAGCCTAAATAGTTTTTATCAAAATCTGTATCTATAGGGAAGCCAAAAGCTTCAATTAATTCTTCTTCTGTTAAACGAGAATCAATTTCTCCTTTTAATTGTGTGTTTTCTAATCGTAAACCTAAAAGAAAAGAGAATTTACCAAACTTAGTTCCATATTGCGTATAAAGCGCATTTACATTTTCCTGATAATCAAAAATATTAGAAATAGTATCATTTATTGCGAGGTTACCAGTACCGAAGTCTTCTTGGTCTAATTGATAATCTGTATTACTGTTTTTAAAATTACCACGGTAACCAGCTTCAAAACGAGAGTTTTTTCCTAAAGGTAAAATATAATCAGTTTGAAATAAATATTCTTTTTGGTCTTCATTAGTAAATTCTTGTTCAATTTGAAAAGCTTCAGCATCAGCCTGGCTGGTAAAAACGTAATCTTCATTTAAGTAAGTAAACCCATCTTCATTGTCTTTTTCAAATTGAAAATCTACGGTTAATTTGTGATCTCTGTCTTCACCAAATTGTTTTGCATAATTAATAGCGATTTGATAGCCATCACCTTCTTCTGTTTCTCTTTCTCTTCTCAAAGTTTCTTCTACAATGATGTTATTGTTGAGTCGCTCACTTGAGTTTAATGAAACGTCAGAATCACTTCCAAAGTTGTAAAATAAACTTCCTGTAATTGATGATTTTTCACTCAGAAAATATTCCATACCTATATTAGCATTATAGTTTCTTCTTATGCGATCAACATCTTGGTTTTCTATAATTCTTCTATATTCTGGTTCTGAAACAGAACCATCTTCCTCTATAGTATCAAAATAATTAACATCTATAAAAGTGGTTCGTGGTGCATTAAAATATCGCCACCCAAAATTAGAAAAGAGATTGTATTTTTCTTTTCGGTAGTTTAAGGCTGCAGAAAAACCAGCATTATCAGGATTACCACCTGTTAACGTTATTGAACCGTTAAAACCAAGTGTTTCCTTTTGTCTTAAAATTATATTTAAAATTCCGGCTGTACCTTCAGCATCATATCTTGCAGAAGGAGATGTAATGACTTCTACACGCTCAATAGCATCAGCAGGTAATTGACTTAGAACATTGCTATCTCCAAAACCAGCCATAGCTGATGGTTTTCCGTTTATTAAAATACGTACGTTTTCATTACCTCTAAGGCTAATTGCGCCTTCTACGTCAACTGTTACAGAAGGTACATTGTTAAGTGCGTCACTTACAGTTCCTCCTGCAGTAGTTAAATCTTTACCGATATTGTAAACTTTTTTATCGAGTTTAATTTCTACCGTTGTACGTTCTGCAATAACCATAACTTCATCTAAAGATTCTTCATCTAAAGCTAGTTTTATGGTGCCTAAATCAATATTTTTTGAAATGTTTTGTTCCGGAAAGGTTTTGGTTTTATAAGATATATATTCAACTGAAATAATATAATCACCAGATGGAACTTCTACTTTAAATTTTCCTTTAGAGTCTGTTATTCCTCCTGTTAAAATGGAGTTGTTTGTCTTTATAACAACTGTTGCATATTCTAGAGGAATATTTGATCCTTGTTCAACAACTGTACCTTCAATTTTTATGTCTTTTTGGGCATAAACAAATGAAAGGCTAAAAATTAATAGAAAGGTAGTGTAAAAGTTTAATTTCATTACAATTTGGTTAAATGTTGGTCTCTATAGGACTAACAAAAATACCTTTAGTTCAATTGTAATAGGTTAATCTTTTGTTAAAGCAATATGTTAAAAATGGTAAGTATTATTAATATAAAAGGTTAGTCTTTATCCTTTTTACGTTTCCTTTTTTTGCGTTTTTCTTTTTTGTCTTTTAAAACTTCTTTTTCGTCAAATTCGCCTTTAATCATTTCTTTAATTTTAGCCATATCACTTTCAGAAATTAGTTCTTCTAAATCTTTAAAATGAGTGTTTTCTAAATTTTCGATAGCAGTTTGGCGATCAATTCGATGTTCAAATTGCATTTTAAAAAGTGCAATCTTAGCATCAAAAAAACTATTAATGTTTTGTTTTATAATATGTTTTTGAAACTCGTCAGCCTCTAGAGTTGTTAAGAAATTATCTATATACTCTTCCTTTCGTTCTTCCATTTCACGCTGACGTTTAGCTAATTGTTCTTCTGTAGGTTCACTACTAGTTTGTGGAATACGATTAGAGTTATTACGCCTTTGAGCTTGCACATTTAAAGCAAATAGTACAGTAAATAGAAGTAAGATTGTCTTTTTCATTTGTAATGTATTATATGATTTCTGATATTGATTCTGGAGGTCTGCCAACCACAGCTTTCTCTCCGTTAACCACAATTGGTCGTTCAATTAATTTAGGATGATTTACCATGGCCTCTATAATTTCTTTATCGGAAAGTGTTTTTCCTTTAAAATCAGATTTCCAAATCGCTTCATTTTTACGAATTAAATCCATTGGCTTAATTCCTAATTTAGAAATAATTGATTCTAGTTCTTTAGCCGTTAATACATCTTCTAGATATTTTATGGTTTCAAAATCTTTACCAGAAGCTTCTAGTATAGCAAGACCTTGTCTAGATTTTGAACATCTTGGATTATGGTATATTTTAATCATGTCTTTTGGTTTATTACAATTATAATGCCGAATCTTCTTTTTGTCCCATCATCATTAAATAGGCCTTTAAAAAGGGTTCAATGTCACCATCCATTACAGCATCAACATTCCCTGTTTCGTGAGCAGAACGCACATCTTTTACTAATTTATAAGGATGCATTACATAATTTCTTATTTGGCTTCCCCATTCAATCTTCATTTTGCCAGCTTCAATGTCATCACGTTGTGCCATTTGCTTTTGCAGTTCAATTTCATACAATTGAGACTTCAACATTTGCATAGCTCGCGTTCTATTGTCTTGTTGAGAGCGTGTTTCGGAACACTGAATTTGAATACCAGAAGGTTTATGTCGTAATTGTACTTTGGTTTCAACCTTATTTACATTCTGTCCACCAGCTCCACTCGATCTTGCTGTTGTTATTTCAATGTCGGCAGGATTTATGTCTATTTCAATAGAATCATCAACTAAAGGATAAACATAAACCGAAGCAAAACTAGTATGTCTTTTTGCATTACTATCAAAAGGTGAAATACGTACTAAACGATGTACTCCATTTTCGCCTTTCAACCAGCCAAAAGCATAGTCTCCTTCAATTTCTATGGTTACTGTTTTTATACCAGTCACATCGCCTTCTTGCATGTTAAGTTCTCTGACCTTATAGCCGCTTTTTTCAGCATACATAAGGTACATGCGTAAGAGCATGTTTGCCCAATCGCAAGACTCTGTTCCGCCAGCACCAGCAGTAATTTGTAAAACCGCACTAAGGCTATCTCCTTCTTCAGAAAGCATGTTTTTAAATTCTAATTTTTCAATAGCAGTGACGCATTTTTCAAAACGAGCTTCAACATTTTCCATGGGAGCTTCGTCTTCTTTGTAGAATTCGTATATAACTTCTAAATCTTCAAAAAGGGATTTGGCATCATTATAGTCGTTAACCCAACTTTTTTTCTCACGGATGGACTTCATTACTAATTCGGCAGCTTTAGAGTCATTCCAAAAATTAGGGTCGAAAGTTTGTTCTTCTTCGTTTGAGATTTCTATGAGCTTAGCATCTAAGTCAAAGATATTGTCTAAGTATGTCTAGACGGGAATTAAGATCTTTTATTTGATCTGATGTTATCATATATTGATGTAATTTTTACAAATATAGGATGTGGATTTAAAGTGCCATAATTTTGAATCGGTTTTTTAGAAATTCCGTAATTTTATCTTTTAAACTTTAGTAGAAATAAATGATTATAGATTTAAGAAGCGATACCGTTACAAAGCCATCAAAGGGCATGTTAGATGCAATGATGTCAGCACAAGTTGGTGATGATGTTTTTAGAGAAGACCCAACAGTAAATGAGTTAGAAGACCGTTTAGCAAAAATGTTTGGTAAAGAAAAGGCATTGTTTTTTCCTTCAGGAAGTATGGCAAATCAAATTGCAATTAAACTACATACCAATCCTGGAGAACAAGTAATTTGCGATAAATATGCACATATTTATAATTATGAAGTTGGAGGTGTTGCTTTTCATAGTGGAGCATCTTGCAAATTAATTGATGGTGATCGTGGCATGTTTACAGCGACTCAAGTTAAGGAAGCTATTAATCCTCCAGAATATTATTACAGCCAATCTAGTTTAGTTGAAGTTGAAAATACTACTAATAAAGGAGGAGGAGCTTGTTGGGATTTCAATGAGTTTGAAAACATACAAAAAGTATGTAAAACCAATAATTTAGGTTTTCATATTGATGGTGCTCGTCTTTGGAATGCAATGGTGGCTAAAAATGAAACCACGTTGCAATACGGAAGTGTTTTTGATACTATTTCGGTTTGTTTAAGTAAAGGGTTAGGCTGTCCTGTAGGTTCTGTGTTGATTGGTGATAAGGATATTATGAAAAAATCATTAAGTCTAAGAAAACTCTTTGGTGGTAATATGAGACAAATTGGTTATTTAGCTGCAGCAGGTTTGTATGCTTTAGATAATAATATTGAACGCTTAGCAGAAGATCATAGAAAAGCTAAAGAAATAGGAGAGATGTTAACCTCTTTGGTTAGTATAAAAAAAGTAGAGCCAATTGAGACTAATATTGTCATTTTTGAATTGAATGATGATGTGGATGAAGCTAAATTCCTAAATAATTTGAATGAGAAAAACATCAGAATTATAGGAATGGGTAGTAATAAGCTTCGCATGGTCACGCATTTGGATTATACGGACCAAATGCATGACAAGTTACTAAGCGAATTAAAATCTATTTAAACATATCCATACCAGGAATACTTGGCATGCCTTCTTTAGCAACAGCCGCAACTTCAGTCTCGTGTACATTTGTTGCTTTTTCAATGGCTTTGTTTAGTGTAAGAATTAGATAATCTTCAAGCATATCTTTATCTTGAAGTAACTCATCGGCAATTTCAATAGATTTAATTGTTCTATTGGCTGTAATCGTTACTTTAAGTTTATCATCGCTGCTTGCTTCGTCAATTAAAACAGTGTGCAAACGTTCTTTAGTTTCTTCAACTTTTTTCTGAGCTTCTTTTAATTTGCCCATCATTCCCATCATATCTCCAAACATAATTGTGTCTTTTAATTTTTTACGGTGTAAAATTAGTAAATTGCGCGACTTTTTAGATTAAAATTTTCTTAAAACAAATGACAAAGAACTCAAACATAAATCCGCCAATTGCCAAAAAGATTCCACATCAATTAGAAAAGCATGGAGATGTGCGTATTGACAATTATTTTTGGATGAAAGACAGAGAGCACCCAGAAGTTATTGATTATCTCAACGCAGAAAATGAGTATTGCGATGCTGAAATGGCTCATACAAAAGACTTTCAGAAGGATTTGTTTGAAGAAATGAAAGCAAGAATTAAAGAAGATGATTCTTCTGTACCCTATAAATACAATGGGTATTGGTATATTACAAAATTTGAAAAAGGTAAAGATTACCCAATTTATACACGTAAAAAGGAGAGTTTAGATAATCCTGAAGAGTTATTATTTGATTGTAACGAAATGGCTGAAGGTCAGAGTTATTTCAAATTAGCAGGTATAAGTATTAGTCCTGATAATAAAATGGTGTCTTACGGTATTGATAATTCAGGAAGACGAAATTACACCATTCATGTTAAGGATTTAGAAACACATAAAGTCGCTTCAGATAGAATTGAAAGCACTACAGGTTCTTCAAGTTGGGCAAATGATAATGCCACTTTATTCTATACTAAAAAGGATGAAGTTACACTTAGAGCTTTTCAAATTTACAAGCATCGTTTAGGTGATGAATCTGAAGATGAGTTGGTTTTTGAAGAAGGTGACGATACCTTTGGTGCAGCAGTTTATAAATCAAAGTCTCGAAAGTATATCATTATTGCTTGTTATAGTACATTAACCAACGAGTATCATATTCTAGATGCCAATAATCCTGAAGGTAAGTTTCAAGTTTTTCAACCAAGAATTAGAGGTTTAGAATATAGTATTTCGCATTATGAGAATCACTTTTATATTCTTACTAATAAAGATAAAGCAACAAACTTTAAATTAATGAAGACTTTAGAAACGGATACTAAAGTTGAAAGTTGGACGGAAGTTATAGCGCACAGAAAAGACGTACTAATTGAAGGTATTGATATTTTTAAAGACTATTTAGTTGTTAGTGAACGAAAAAATGGACTAAATGAAATTAGAATAAAACGTTGGGATGGTAGTGAGGATTACTACTTGCCGTTTGATAATGAAACATATACAGCGTATACTGGGACAAATGTAGATTTTGACACCGAATTATTGCGTTATGGTTATAATGCTATGACAACACCTTCTTCTGTTATTGAATTCAATATGCGGACTAAAACAAAGACTGTTCTAAAAGAACAAGAAGTTTTAGATAAGAATTTTGATAAGGATAATTACGTATCAGAGCGTATTTGGGCAACTGCAGAAGATGGAAATAAAATTCCAATGTCTGTGATTTATAAGAAGGGTATTAAAATGGATGGAACAAATCCATTATTACAATACGCATACGGAAGTTATGGTTCTACAGTAGATCCTTATTTTTCAACCATAAGATTAACTTTGTTAGATCGTGGTTTTATTTATGTGATTACGCACATTAGAGGAGGAGAGTATTTAGGGCGTGATTGGTATGAAGATGGAAAATTACTAAATAAGAAAAAGACATTTTCAGATTTTATAGCCTGTTCCATTCATTTAATTAAAGAACGTTATACATCATCAAAGCATTTATATGCTATGGGTGGAAGTGCAGGAGGTTTATTAATGGGAGCTATTGTTAATAAAGCACCAGAATTATATAACGGAATTATTGCCGCAGTTCCTTTTGTGGATGTGGTTACCACGATGTTAGATGATTCTATACCATTAACAACAGGTGAGTATGATGAATGGGGAAATCCTAATGATGTTTTGTATTATAATTATATAAGGTCTTATTCGCCTTATGATAATGTGGAAGCAAAAGCTTATCCAAATATGTTGATAACAACAGGTCTGCATGACTCACAAGTACAATATTGGGAACCAGCAAAATGGGTAGCTAAACTTAGAGATATGAAAACGGATTCTAATCAATTGTATTTAAAAACAAATATGGACGCTGGTCATGGTGGTGCTTCTGGTCGTTTTGAGAGTTTAAAAGAAGATGCAGAAGAGTTTGCTTTCTTGCTAGATTTAGAGGGGATTTCCTCCTAGCTTAAAAAAAAGTGTTACCTTTGCGAGGTTTTAGGTGTCTAATATATAAATAGGTTACTGAAAAATATTTTTTATGAAGCAAAACAAAAATGTATTTGATAATGTACTTCAATTAATAGGAAATACACCACTTATCAAATTAAATAGAATGACTGTTGACTTCGATGGCGATTTTTATGCAAAAGTAGAAGCATTTAATCCAGGTCATTCTTCAAAAGATAGAATTGCATTACATATTATTGAAGAAGCTGAACGTCAAGGTATTTTGTCACCAGGTGATACTATTATTGAAACCACATCTGGTAATACAGGTTTTAGTCTTGCTTTAGTGAGTATCATTAAAGGTTACGATTGTATTTTAGCAGTAAGTTCTAAATCATCAGCAGATAAAATAGACATGTTAAAGTCTATGGGAGCAAAGGTTTATGTTTGTCCGGCTCATGTAAAAGCTGACGATCCGCGTTCTTATTATGAAGTTGCAAAACGCTTACACGAAGAAAACAAAGGTTCTATTTATATTAATCAATATTTTAATCAATTAAATATTGATGCGCATTACAACTCTACAGGTCCAGAAATCTGGGAACAAACAGAAGGTGAAATAACACACCTTATTGCTTGCAGTGGAACAGGTGGAACAATTTCTGGTATTTCTAAATATCTAAAAGAGCAAAACCAAAATGTAAAAGTTATTGGTGTTGATGCTTATGGTTCTGTATTAAAGAAATATCATGAAACTCGTGAGTTTGATGATAAAGAGATTTATCCATATAGAATTGAAGGTTTAGGAAAAAATCTTATACCAACAGCAACAGACTTTGATTTAATAGATAAGTTTATTAAAGTTACGGATGAAGAAAGTGCACATACTGCAAGAGAAATCTCTAATACAGAAGGACTTTTTGTAGGTTACACAAGTGGAGCAGCAATGCAAGCTATAAAACAATTACAAGAAGAAGGTGAGTTTAAACCTTCAGATAAAATAGTAGTGATATTCCCTGATCATGGATCACGTTATATGAGTAAAGTATATAACGATAAATGGATGGAAGATCAAGGCTTTTTTGATGCCAAGTCAGAAGTGCAAGCCACTATAGAATATATTAAATAAAATATTATTAATAAAAACGAACCTATCACTAATTTCCGTGATAGGTTTTTTTTGTTTAAAACTTAGTTAATACTTAGAATAAATAAATTATGTGGTCATAATTTTATTAACTAATTTTGTCGACACTAACAAAACTAATTTAACAATTATTAAAAGCAATCTCTAAAAGCTAAATACGAGCTGATTTTATATGAACCATAAATAATAAAAAGAATATTGGATTTTAACTAATTATTAAAATCGATTATAGGGCTGACTTCGGTTAAGTTTTAATAAATACTAGTTATTTAAATAAGCAATATTTTGGTTGTATATAATTTGAATTTTTGAGATTGTGATTGATAGCAAATAACGAGCATGAAGGATTTATTTGAAAAGATTTATAGAGATAAAGGACCATTAGGAAAATGGGCTGCACAAGCAGAAGGTTATTTTGTTTTCCCAAAACTTGAAGGTGAGATCTCTAATAGAATGAAATTTCAGGGAAAAGATGTTATTACTTGGAGTATAAATGATTATTTAGGTTTAGCCAATCATCCAGAAGTTAGAAAAGTAGATGCTGAAGCTGCTGCTGCTTATGGATCAGCGTATCCTATGGGAGCACGTATGATGTCTGGACACACAGAGCTACACGAGCAGTTACAAAACGAACTTGCAGCTTTTGTTAGTAAAGAAGCGGCTTATCTTTTAAATTTTGGATATCAAGGAATGGTTTCTACCATTGACGCTTTGGTTTCTAAAGATGACATTATTGTTTACGATGTTGATGCACATGCATGTATTATTGATGGTGTGCGTTTACATATGGGTAAACGTTTTACATATAAGCACAACGATGTAGCTAGTTTAGAGAAAAATCTTGAGCGTGCTACAAAAATGGCTGAGCAAACAGGTGGAGGAATCTTAGTGATTTCTGAAGGTGTATTTGGTATGCGTGGTGAGCAAGGTCGTTTAAAAGAGATTGTAGAACTTAAGAAAAAGTTTAATTTTAGACTGTTTGTTGATGATGCGCATGGTTTTGGTACACTTGGTGCTACAGGAGCAGGAGCGGGAGAAGAGCAAGGTGTACAAGATGATATTGATGTGTATTTTGCAACCTTTGCTAAATCAATGGCAAGTACAGGTGCTTTTATTGCAGCAGATCAAGAAATTATTGACTACTTAAAATATAACTTACGTTCTCAAATGTTCGCTAAGTCTTTACAAATGCAATTGGTTGTTGGTGCGTTAAAACGTTTAGATATGTTACGTACTATGCCAGAACTGAAAAAGAATCTTTGGACAGTTGTTGATGCATTACAATCTGGTTTAACGGAGCGTGGTTTTGATATTGGTACAACGCAGAGTTGTGTGACTCCAGTTTATTTAAAAGGGAGTATTCCTGAAGCTATGGCTTTAGTGAGGGACTTACGTGAAAACCATGGAATCTTCTGTTCTATAGTAGTTTATCCAGTTATACCTAAAGGATTGATTTTATTAAGAATGATTCCTACAGCAACACATACGTTAGAGGATGTAAGAGAAACATTAGATGCTTTTGAGGCTATTAGAAGTCGTCTAGAAAACGGAACTTATAAAAGAATGTCTGCAGCATTAATCGCAGCAATGGGTGAATAGTTATTCACTTAATGATAATAAAAAACGGTCATCACTTTAATTGCGATGACTGTTTTTTGTTTAGTTAACTTTTTCTATTTTATCAATTACTTAAACAAATCTTAAGGTCTTTCTTAAAAGTTTTACGTCTTGCATAAACTTTAGGGTCAAAATGTTTCCAGATTTGTTTAATCGCATAATTATCTTCTAGCTCTGGCGTTCTATAGCAAGTTTGGATACCTTTTTCTTTAAAGGTTTCGTAATATTCATTAAATATTACGGCATGTACACCCTTATTTTGATAATCTGGATGAATACCTATTAAATAGAATATTACGTCTTTACTATTCTTTTTAGCTTTTAAGATGTGTGTAAAGCCAAATGGAAATAATTTACCTTTAGTTTTTTGTATAGCTTCAGCAAACCTAGGCATTACAATAGCGAAGCCTACAAGCGTATCGTTTTCGTCAACTACAAATTTGATGTATTCAGGATTAACAAAACTTATAAATTTCTTTTTAAAATATTCCTTTTGTATGTCTGTGATTTCGACAAAAGAAGATAAAGAAGCGTAACTTTCATTAAATAAATCGAACATGCGATCCACGTAAGGCATTACTTCTTCCGTTTTTGTAAACTTAAGAGCCGTTAACTTATAACGTCGCTTAATGAGTTCTTGTGCTTTTTTAAAAAATTCAGGCTTTACATTTGCAAAAGGAAATTTACTTTCTGAGTATTCTTTTTCAATTTGATAATTGTGTTCGTTGTAATGATTAACATAGTAAGGGTGATTATACCAGGTAATCATTGTTGCCAAATGGTCAAAACCTTCAGTCATTACACCAACTTTATCTAAGTTTGAAAAACCAACAGGGCCTTCGATGTAACTTAATTGATGTTCTCTTCCTATCTTTTCAACGGTTTCCAGTAAAGCTTTACTTACTTCAGTATTATCAATAAAATCAAACCAACCAAAACGCATTTTTTTGATGTTTTGTTTGTCGACTTCTAGCCAATTAACAATAGCTGCAATTCTACCGACAATTTCATCACTTTTATAAGCTAAGAAAAAGCGCGCTTCTGCATCTTTAAAAATGGGATTTTTATCTTTATTAAAAGTCTCTAGTTCTTGTTTAATAATTGGCGGAACCCAATATTTAGAGTCTTTGTAAATAGAAAAAGGAAATTTAACAAATGCCTTTAAATCCTTTTTTGAAGTGGCTTCTTTTATTGTAATCATGTAGTTAGGAAAGCTATTAATTAAGAATCAAAATCATCTGTTTTTTTCTCTTTCTTCTTTTTGTCCTTTTTTGGTTTTCGCATTTTACCATTTCCGTCTTTTGCAGAATTACCGTTATCAATCTTCTTGTCTTTATGGAAGTCTAAGCGGTAAGACGCTCCAAAGGCAATATTAAAAACTGTTGGTGTATCTTTTGTATTGAAAGCGATATTAGCATCTAATTGAAAGTTTTGTGTCCAAAGGTAAGCGCCTCCAAACCTAAATATATTATCTGCATAAAAATCACTTTGTATACCTTGCGTTTCTCCAAAAACAACCCATTGAGGCGTAAAAGAGTGTGTTAAGGTTAAGATATATGAAAAATCGGATTGGTCTGTCCCAATTCTATCCTTTATTAAGTTCATTACAAAAACCCAACCACCATTAAAGTTGTTTTGAGTTGCAATCATTATTTTTGGACTAAAACCTTCAATACCATAATCTGTATAAGGATTATTTTTAGTGTCAAAATTTGCACCTGCATAAATAGAAACTGCAGGTATTAATGATTTCCAATTGAATTTTCTGTTTGCATGGTAACTGTAAATATTAGGTTTTGCTTCTTCTGCATTTTTATAAGGGTCATAAACTAAGTATTTAGCACCGATAGTTAAACTCTTAAAATTTGAACGTTTATTTTCATTCGGAATTAATCCATTATAATCAGTAAAAGTATCATTCTGGTAAACACCATCAAGCGACAATTCTAATTCTTCAAAAAGTAAACCATATCGCAGTCCAAAATCGAGACCAAAGCCAGAAACTTCATAATTGCTTAGTGCATGTTCTTCTTTCACAGTATATGCTCCAGTTTCAAATTGAACAATTCCTGTACCAACAGAAAATGCACTTTTTGACACACCAGGACGATTAGAATTAATCACTTCTGTATATTGAGCAAAAGCAGCGTTAAAGGAAATTGTAAGTAATAAAATAAGGGTTGATTTGAGTATTCTCATTTTTTTAAGGATTTAAAACCATTCAGTCTATTGTAGATTTGAGTCAAATATATAGATTTTATAGTTTTTTTAAGGAATTATAACGTATTATAAATGTTGATAATTGTATTTTTGAATAATATAAATTTTATCATTTAAGAAGCTTAGTCCATGGGATTATTGAAAACTATATTAATTATTTTATTGGTTTACTACGGTTTTAAGGTTTTATCACGTCTTTTTGCGCCGTTATTAGTGCGTTTTGTAGCCAAGAAAGCTGAAGAGAAATTCGGAGGTCAATTTGGCGGATTCCAAAACCCAAACCAGCAAAGACAACAACAAAAACAAACAGAAGGCGAAACGGTTATTGATAAAATGCCTAACGAAAATAAATCTTCCAACTCAAAAGTAGGCGAGTATATAGATTACGAAGAAATAGAATAGCTAGATTCCTTTGGTTAATGCTGAGTTTGATTCAGTAAAAAGGAAACTTTAGCAATGTTTCAAAAAAAATAACTACTTTTCAGAATCATTCAACTTAAAGCATTCTCATGTCATTTTCCATTAAACGTATATTGCCACATGTCTTAATTCTAATAGGATTTGTAGTTGTTTCTCTAGCTTATTTTAGTCCTGTTCTTCAAGGCAAAAAAATCAATCAAAGTGATATAATGCATTACATTGGTATGGCTCAGCAACAAAAAGAGTTTGCCAAAACTACAGGTGAAGAAACGTATTGGACTAACAGTGCTTTTGGTGGTATGCCAACGTATCAGTTAGGAGCAAAATATCCACATAATTATATTAAAAAACTCGACTTAGCATTACGTTTTTTGCCAAGACCAGCAGATTATCTATTCTTATATTTTATAGGGTTTTATATTCTGTTATTGGCTTTAAAAGTAGACTTTAAACTCGCTGCACTTGGTGCATTAGCTTTTGGATTTTCCACTTATCTTATAATTATATTAGGTGTTGGTCATAATTCTAAAGCGCATGCTATTGCTTATATGCCTTTGGTTTTATCAGGTATTGTCCTCACGTTTAGAAAGAAATACATTTTTGGGTTTCTACTAACTTCGATTGCTTTAGGCCTTCAGATAGTGGCAAATCATCCGCAAATGACCTATTATCTTCTTTTACTAATATTAGTTCTAGGGTTGGCTTATTTGATAGATGCTTACAGAAAAAAAGTATTACCTCATTTCTTTAAATCAGTTGGTTTATTAACCGTTGCTGCGATATTAGCCGTTGGTCTTAATGCAACAGGTATTATGGCAACACAAGAGTATGTGAAAGAAAGTGCTCGTGGACAAAGTGACTTAACTATAAATACAGATGGTTCACCAAAAGAGGTGACGACAGGTTTAGATAGAGGTTATATTACAGAGTATAGTTATGGTATTTTAGAATCCTTTAATCTTTATATTCCAAAATTTATGGGTGGAGGAAACTATGAAGATGTAGGTAAAGATTCTGAAACTTACGAAGCCTATATTAATCTTGGAGCTTCACCAATGGAAGCTTTAGATGCAGCCAGAAATGCACCAATGTATTGGGGAAATCAACCTATAGTGGAAGCACCTGCTTATGTTGGTGCAGTAATTATATTTCTATTTGTTTTAGGTTTGTTTTTAGTAAAAGGAAGATTAAAATGGTGGTTAGTAGGCGGAACTATTCTATCACTTTTATTATCTTATGGGAAAAATCTAGGTTTTTTAACGGATTTCTTTATTGACTATGTGCCGTTTTATAATAAATTTAGAGCAGTGAGTTCAATTCAAGTTATACTAGAGTTGTGTATTCCGGTATTAGGGATTTTTGCGTTATCTCGTTTGTTTAATGACTTTCAGAAAGATGAAGAAAAACTTAAAGCATTGTTATATTCTGTAGCAATCACAGCAGGTTTAGCTTTAATATTTTTAGTATTTAAATCTACGTTATTTGATTTTGAAGGCTTAAGAGATGACCAATATATTAGTGCTTATGGACAAGCCTTTATGGATTCTGTTATTGAAGACAGAAAATCCTTAATGACGGCAGATACCTTTAGAACCTTGATTTTGGTGTTGTTATCTGCAGGAACTATTTACTTATTCTTAAAGAAAAAATTATCTGAAAATTTAGTTGTTGTTGTATTTGCAGTATTAATTCTATTTGATTTAGTTACTGTTGATAAAAAGTATGTTAACAATGATAATTTTATATCAGCTGTTAAAGTAGATAAACCTTATCAACCTAATCAAGCGGATAAAGAAATCTTAAAAGACAAAAGCCATTTTAGAGTGATGGATATGTCTTCTGAAGGGCAACGGATGCCAGCAAAAGCTGCTTATTATCATAATTCATTGATGGGTTATAGTGCGGCGAAATTAGGTCGTGTTAATGAGTTATTAGAGTTTCATGTGTATAAAAACAACATGAATGTCCTCAATATGTTAAACACTAAATACATCATTGCAGAAGAGCAAAATACCATTTTTCCATATACAAATACTGAAGCAAATGGTAATGCATGGTTTGTTTCTAAACTAAAAGTTGTCGCTGATGCTAACCAAGAAATTTTAGCTTTAGATAGTCTAAATACTAAGACGACTGCTGTTTTAGAAAAAACGGTTCAGGTTGAAAATAATTTGAAGTCAACATATCAAGTTGATTCTACAGCTTCAATTCAGTTAAAAGAATTTAAGCCTAATTATTTAAAATATGAATCTAATAACACCAATGAAGGTTTAGCTGTATTTTCTGAAATCTACTACAAGCAAGGTTGGGATGCTTATATCGATGGCGAATTAGTACCACATTTTAGAGTGAATTACGTGTTAAGAGCTTTAGAATTACCAAAAGGAAAGCACACAATAGAATTTAAGTTTGAACCTCAAGTTGTTGAAACAGGAAGTAAAGTAGCATTAGCTAGTTCTGCTATTTTATTGATTTTTATATTGTTAGGTTTGTTTTTTGAATTTAAAGGAAGAAAAGCGAAAGCTTAGATATGAATTCTAAAGTACTTATCATAACCTATTATTGGCCACCAGCAGGAGGTCCAGGCGTGCAACGTTGGTTAAAATTTGTTAAGTATTTACCAGAATTTGGTATTGACCCTATTGTTTATTGTCCTAAGAATCCAAATTATCCGATACTAGATGAAAGTTTGGTAAATGAGATTCCTGAAAACATTACTATTTTAAAACAACTCATCAGTGAACCTTATGGTTTAGCTAGTATTTTTTCTAAAGGAAGTTCAAAGAAAATTAGCTCAGGTGTTATCCCAAAAACTAAAAAGCAATCTCTGATTGAAAAAGCGATGCTTTACGTAAGAGGGAATTATTTTATTCCAGATGCTCGAAAAAACTGGGTGAAACCTTCGGTTGAATTTCTTTCAAATTATATAAAAGAACATCAAATAGAAACCATTATTACAACAGGTCCACCTCACAGTTTACATTTAATAGGCTTGCAATTAAAGGCTAGATTAGGTATAAAATGGTTTGCAGATTTTAGAGACCCTTGGACGACTATTGGCTATCATAAAGATTTAAAACTAACAGAGTCTTCAAAAGCAAAACATTTAGATTTAGAACATAAAGTTTTAAATACAGCCGACCAAATTATAGTGACAAGTAATCATACTAAAAACGAGTTTATAACCAAAACCAAACAATCCATTACTGTTATTACTAATGGTTATGATACGCACAAGGTTAGAGTAGAAGGGAAGGACCAAAAATTCACCTTATCTCATATTGGTTCTTTATTATCTGAACGAAATCCTGTGGTTTTATGGGAAACACTTTCTGATTTAATTAAAGAGAATAAAAGTTTTTCTGAATTATTTAAATTACTATTAATAGGTGTAGTTAGTGATGATGTTATAGACTCTATTTATAAATATGGTTTAAAAAATCATGTTAATGTTGTTGGTTATGTAAGTCATGATGAAGCGTTAAAGTTTCAAATGAAATCACAATTACTATTATTGATAGAAATCGATTCTGAAGACACTAAAGCCATAATTGCTGGTAAAGTTTTTGAATATCTTATTTCCGAAACACCAATTTTAGCCATTGGTCCAAAAGATGCTGATGTTGAGAAAATTATCACTTCAACCAATACCGGAACCTACTTTAATTATAACCAAAAAGAAGAATTAAAATCACAATTATTAACTTATTTTGAAGCCTTTCAGAATAAAACTTTAAAAGTAAATGCTATTGGTTTACAACCCTACAGCAGAAAAGCATTGACAGAAAAGTTAAGTAAAATCATAAAGGATAGATAATTTATAAAGTTCATTTTAGAATTTAATAGTTGTATTTTGCCTCACTATGGGAATCGTATTAAACCAGTCTTTTAAAAACACAATAACCACCTATTTGGGTTTTGGTATTGGTGCTATTAATACACTTTTTCTTTACACTAATTTTTTATCGGACCAATATTATGGTTTAGTTGCCTTTTTGCTTTCCGCTGCTAATATTATGATGCCTTTTATGGCATTTGGTGTTCATAATGCTATTGTAAAATTCTATTCAACTTTTAAATCTAAAAACAGTATCAATAGTTTTTTAACGCTTATGCTGTTTTTGCCTTTAGTATTTATAATTCCTACTGGTATTATTGGCTATTTTGCTTATGATGCTATTGTTAATTGGCTTTCTAGTGAAAATCAAATTGTAGAAAATTACGTTTGGCATATTTTTATTTTAGCTGTGTCTATGGCTTATTTCGAAATCTTTTTCGCTTGGACTAAAGTGCAAATGCAAACTGTGTTTGGTAATTTAATGAAAGAGGTATTTCACAGAGTATGTATTATGTTATTATTGTTCGCCGTTTATTTTAATTGGTTAACTGTAGATAATTTTATAATTTCTCTTGTTGGCGTTTATGTTGTTAGAGTTATAATAATGAAGCTTTATGCTTATTCGGTGAGATTTCCAAAGTTGAAATTTCAGAAACTAGATAATCAATCTTCAATTTTAAAATATTCAACATTAATGATTATCGCAGGCTCAGTAGCTATGCTAATTTTAGATATCGATAAGTTTATGATTGGTCTAATGTTACCAGATATTGAGCAAGTTGCTTATTATAGTGTTGCTATTTTTATTGCAACAGTTATTGCTGTTCCGCAACGTGCGATGCATCAAATTATGTTACCATTAACAGCTAAATATCTTAATGAGAAAGATTATGTGGCCTTAGAAGATTTATATAAAAGGAGTTCTATGACACTTTTGGTGGTAAGTGGATTTATATTCTTGTTGATTATATTAAATATCAATCAACTATACGAAATTCTTCCTTCTGAATTTACAGGTGGGCTTTTTGCTGTGTTAATAGTGAGTTTAGCAAAGCTTTACGATAATAGTTTGGGTAATAATAATGCGATTTTATTTAATAGTGATTATTATAAAATGGTCCTATTATTTGGTGTTTTATTAGCTATTATGGCCATTGTTCTTAACGCTATTTTTATTCCTGTTTATGGCATTGAAGGTTCTGCCTTTGCTACGTTTTTGGCTGTCTTTATCTATAATACTATCAAAATTATATTTGTGAAAAGAAAGTTTAATATGTTACCTTTTACTTTAAGTTCAACCAAAATTGTGGTCACATTAATTGTATTAAGTATTGCATTTTACTTCTGGGATTTTCCGTTTCATCCTGTAGTGAATATAATTTTGAAATCAATGTTAATAGGCTTAATTTATTCTATGGTTATTTATAAGTTGAATGTTTCGGAGGATATTTCAAATCAGATAAAGAAGTATTTAAGATTGAAGTAAAATAGAAATTCCTGCAATAGCAAGAATCTATATTACAAAAATGTCCCGTAAGGTGCTCTGAGGCATACATCATACGGGACATCCTAACCAACCAAAAAAACTTTTTATGCTCTTGATCGTCTTGAGTTAGATCTAGTAGAACTTTGGTTGCTCTTTCTACTTGTGTTAGATCCGCTTTTTACAGACGATGATTTTCTTTTATTCTGAACTGTTATACTTCTTTGTTTAGTACTTTGTGATCTAGTGTTATTACTTGATCTTGTAGAAACCGTTCTTGGTTTACTAGTTACTGTTCTCTTGTTAGACACAGAATTGTTACTTCTGGTCACATTATTTCTCGAATTTCTCGTGGATGTTGCATTACTACTACGTGTTGTTCTTGTTGGAGTATTCACTTTAGTATTAGAACGTACTGTATTTGCTTTTCTAGTTGTACTTGTTCTAGTAGGTGTATTTACTCTTGTATTAGTGCGCGTTGGTGTTGCTTTATCAGAAACACGTCTCGTACTAGTTCTTGTTGTTGCATTTGTATTACTAGTTGTTCTTGTCGCATTTTTTTCACTTAAACGTGTTGCTCTTGTAGTTGCAATTGCTTTATTACTGCGTGTTACACGAGTTCTTAAACTTCTTTCTGTTTTGTTTCTTGGTGTTTGAGCATATCTACGTGTATTTCTAACTGTGTTATTACGTCTCGTTACATGTCCATTATCGCGTCTTACAATATTATAATGTCTTACATTATTAGTATATGGTCTGTAATATATATGTCTTACAGGAGTATAATATTGTCTGTATGGATTAACATGTACAATACAGAAATTAATATGAGGTGTTGCATAAAACCTGTGCCATGGTCTGTAAACATATGCTCTGTTGTATGAGTTGATGAATCCATCATATCTCCAATAAGCATTATTTCTATAATAAATATTTAGACCTCCAATTCTGTTTATTCTACCAAATCCGTTATAGTTGATAAAAATATTTCCTATTTGATTTACACGACCGTAGTAGTCATAATATATAGGTGTGTTTTCAATTTGAATAATAGCTCCAAACTCGTCATATTGTAAATATGGATTGTAATCATAACCAGAGTTAAAACTTAAACTGAAACCAGGTGTATCAATATCTACGTTTACATCTGGTCCGTAATTTGGTAAATAAAAATCAAATTGACCATCAGCGAAAACTGAAAATTCAATTCCTGCTTCATTAAAGATGAAAGACTTACCATAACCTCTCACATAGTTATCGATTGAAGCTTCTGATTCTGCTTCTGTTGTTGTGTCGTTGGTTGCGAATGCAGTTGTGCTTATAGCGACTAAAGCTGCAAATAAATATAGTATTCGTTTCATAATAATTGGGTTTTAAATTAAACTCGTTTAGTATAAAACAAACAGCGTGCCAAGTTTTTAATCAGCTGTTTTTTAGTGCATTGAAAAAGTTTAAAAGATGAAGGACTATAATTAGGAAAGGTTGAAATGTTGAAAAGTTAGAATATTGTGAAATAGTTTACGTTAATATTATTGCAATTAAAAACCCTGAGTGTTTTTTCAAACATTTCAGGGTTTTAGTTTTAATCTATAGAATAGCTATTAATAGATTAAGCTTTTAGTTTCTTCTTTTTTAGTGTTTTTCCATCTTTTCTGTAATAGTAATAATCATCATCTTGCTGAGATGAGTCATCATTATGATCTTCAGACCAATCAGATGTTCCATAATTTCCGCTATCAGGATTATTTCTATTTACAATACCTCTTGTTCCAATAACATCTCCATGTCTATTAGTTAAAATACGTAAACCACCAACTTGCCTTAATTGTCCATTTCTGTAAGTCATATATACAGAACCAACACGCTTTAGTCGTCCTTGTCTATCATAGTTGATAAATACATTTCCAATTCTTCTAACACGTCCTTCTCTATCGTGCGTTACCAAAACACCTCGATTTCTAACATTATTATTTATACTTGGTGCACCATAAGTTCTGTTAGTACTGCGTCTTTTTTTTGTGCTAGTACGTCTGTAATAATAGTTGTCATCATTTGGTTGTGAGATGGAAGTATCGGTATTAAAATCGAAACTACCATCGGCAAAGATTAAAAATTCTACACCACGTTCTACAAACAAAATTGGTTGTGCGTAATGATTACGAGATTTGTTTAAACCTTCCCCATTTAAAACAGCATCTCCTGCTGTTGTTGCTTTAGCAGATGTTAATCCTATTAACACCATTGCCATAAAAAGTACTTGTCTTTTCATAATTTATAGGTTTTTAGATTCGCCTTGTCACTAACTTGTTTAGGACTTCTTGGCTTTCTTACTTGGTTTGATATTTTCAATTAGCGTGCCAAAAAACGCAAAGTCCTTGTAGTTAGTTGCTTAGGGTGTTGTGAGGTAAGGATATAACCATTATTAGTTTTCATTATTCTAACATGTAGTCATTGATAGTATAATTTTTGTTACTTTTAAATCTGATTAACCAATCAAAATGAAAACCAACCAAACGAATTGTAAAAATTGTGAACAACCTTATGATGAAGGTTTTCAGTTTTGTCCACATTGTGGTCAGAAAACTAACGACGAATTAACTATTGGTGTTCTATTCTATAATACCATCAGTAACTACTTTTCTTTTGATGCAAGATTCTTTAAAAGCTTCATTCCATTATTGTTTAAACCTGGTTATTTGGCCAAAGAATTTATTAAAGGAAAACGCTTATTATATCTGCATCCTGCGCAGATGTATTTGTTTATCTCGGTTGTATTCTTTTTTATATTTTCATTCAATGTAAGGGATCAAGTTGATAGCTTAAACGATAATTTTCAAGAAATTTTTGATAAAGATGGTACAGTTGTTTTGGATTCTGTTCAAATTAGAAAAAGAGATTCCATAAAATATGTTAAGGATTCTATAGCTAGAAAAGAAATTGAAGGCGCACTTAGGAGTAATAAATTTATTACAGGAATGAGTGATAATGAAATTGATTCTATTATTAAATTAGATGACTTACCTAAAAAGAATGATATATCTTTTGGTTTTAATGAAGCAAAAATGGACTCTTTAATCAGTATAAATGCTTCTGATAAAGAGATTTACGAATCAATGGGCTTAGAAGAAGAAGATGGTTGGTTTATGCGAAAATTATATACTCAGATTCTCAAGTTTTATAAAGCGCGTGATGGAGGAAATGTTTTAAAAACATTTTATGATACGATACCAATAGCATTATTCTTCTTGCTCCCAATTTTTGCACTTATTATTAAGTTGTTATATTTTAGAAAAGGACGTTATGCACATCATTTAGTATTCAGTTTTTATTACTTCTCGTATTTATTTACGGTGTTCAGTATCATCTTTGGTGTAAATTTATTTTGGGATATTCCTGATTGGATCGATTGGCTTATAGCTTTATCTACTTTTGTTTATCTGCTAATAGCATTGAAAAAATTCTATGGACAAGGTTGGTTTTTAACTTTTTTTAAAGTTAGTGTTGCCACTTTTACTTTTATGATTATAGTAATACCAACTGCAGTTTTTATAATTGGGTTATTCGCTTTTATGTTCTATTAATTAATAGAACCAGCATGCCAAATTGGGACATTTAAAAATGCGCTTAAAATTTCGGCATCAACAATTATAGATTTTAAAGGAATATATTTTTTTGAAGTGTCTTTTTTAATTTTGTGAATGTCGGTTTTATAGGCTTTATAATAAACTCCTAATTGCTTATCAAATACACGAGGCATATAAAAAATATAAAACATTGAACCACCAGCAATAGAAAAAATTAAACCAAAGATTAATAAAAACCATTCTACTTCGGCAAAATTAAAACCGTTTTTAAATAATGGATTAATTCCTGAAAAGAAAACGCCTAAACCTACAGCTAAGAATATAAGCTAAAAAGACCAACACCAATTGAAGGTTTATAATATAGCTTAGAGCTAGACTCTTCAATTAGTACATTAGTTTTAAAACTAGCACCTCCACCTTTTACAGGAGAAGTGTTAACGTTTTTTTTAGTTCATTTAATTCAGAATTTACTTCTATTGGCTTCATTTATAATTTTTCTAGAAGATATTTTCCTGTAACTGATTTCTTGTCCTTCGCGATTTCTTCGGGTGTACCAGAAGCAACTAATTGTCCTCCATGTTTTCCACCTTCTGGACCTAAATCAATAATATAATCTGCACATTTAATTAAATCGATATTATGCTCAATGACTATAATTGAATGTCCTTTGCTAATTAATGCCTGAAATGATTTTAATAACTTTTTAATATCATGAAAGTGAAGTCCTGTTGTAGGTTCGTCGAAAATAAAAAGTGCATTATCACTTTTACTGCCTTTGCCTAAAAACGTAGCTAGTTTAATTCGTTGTGCTTCACCACCAGAAAGGGTAGAAGAGGATTGCCCTAAGGTAACATATCCCAATCCAACATCTTGAAGTGGTTGTAATTTTCCTTGAATTTTAGTTTCCTTATGAGTTGTAAAAAAATCAATGGCATCATCTATAGTAAGGTTTAAAATGTCATCTATAGATTTGCCTTCAAACTTAACTTCTAGTACTTCTTTTTTAAATCGTTTTCCGCCACAAGTGTCACAAGTTAAATGCACATCTGCCATAAACTGCATTTCAATAGTAACTTCGCCTTCGCCTTTGCAGGTTTCGCAACGTCCACCATCCACATTAAAACTAAAATGCTTGGCTGCGTAATTTCTAATTTTACTTAATTTCTGAGACGCAAATAAAGCACGTATATCATCATAAGCTTTAATATAAGTTACAGGATTAGAACGAGACGAACGACCAATTGGGTTTTGGTCAACAAATTCTACATGCTTAATATTACTATGATCTCCTTTTATTTCTGAAACCTGGCCAATTTTATCACTAAATCCAGTAAGTTTCTTTTGTATAGCAGGAAAAAGAATCTTCTTTACCAAGGTACTTTTTCCACTTCCGGAAACACCAGTAATAACCGTTAACATTTCAAGCGGAAAGGTAACATCTATATTTTGTAAGTTATTTTCTCTAGCACCAACAATCTCAACGCTATACTTTGAAGTTCTTCGTTTTTTAGGCACTTCAATTTCTAATTGACCATTTAGATATTTAGCCGTTAAGGTATCTGTAGCAAGAATGTCTTTAAAATTGCCAACAGCCATAACTTCACCGCCAAAAGTACCAGCCTCTGGACCAATATCTATAATAGAATCGGCTGCTTTCATTATATCTTCATCGTGCTCAACAACAATAACCGTGTTGCCTAAGTCTCGTAAATTTTTTAAAACTTCAATTAGACGTTCTGTGTCTTTAGGATGCAAGCCAATACTAGGTTCATCTAAAATATACATAGAACCAACAAGGCTACTGCCTAAAGATGTTGCTAAGTTAATACGTTGGCTTTCTCCACCAGATAAGGTATTAGATTTTCGGTTTAAGGTTAAATAACTTAAACCTACATTAGATAAAAATGCAAGACGCGTATTAATTTCAGTTAACAGACGTTTTGCGATTTTAGAATCACTTTCGTTTAACGTTAAATTATTAAAGAAAACAGTTAATTCATCTATTGGTAAATCTACTAAATCTGTAATGGTAGCTTCATTAATTTTTACATAACCAGCTTCTTCACGTAAGCGTTTACCTTTACAAACGCTACATTTTGTTTTACCACGATAACGTGATAACATTACACGATTCTGAATTTTATAGGCTTTAGATTCTAGCTCAGCAAAGAACGCATCTAAACCTTCGAAGTATTTATTGCCTTTCCAAATGAGCGCTTTGTTTTCATCACTTAATTGAAAGTAGGGTTTATGAATAGGGAAATCGAAATGATGAGAGTTGTTAACCAATTGGTCTTTATACCAACTCATGGTGTCACCTCTCCAAGGAAAAATTGCATTTTCGTAAACGGATAATGCTGTATTCGGAATTACTAAATCATCATCAATACCAATAACATCGCCATAACCTTCACATTTTGGGCATGCTCCATAAGGATTATTAAAACTGAATAAATGTGCATTAGGTTCTAGAAAAGACATGCCGTCTAATTCAAACTTATTATTAAATAGTGTTTGTTTTTTATCTGATAGTGATTCTATAATACAAGTGCCAACACCTTCATAAAAAGCCGTGCCAACAGCATCTGCTAAACGATTAAGGAAATCTTCATCATTTTTAAAAACAATTCTATCTACAACTAGAAATAAATCTTTATCAGATTTAATTTTCGATTTTAGAGCTTCATCAATTCTAACAACATCATCTTTTACTTTAATACGTGCGTAACCTTGTTGTTGAAGTGTTTGTAGTTTATTTTCAATAGTTCGTCCTTCTTCCAATATAATAGGAGCCAAGAGTAACAATTTAGAGCCTTCTTCAAATTCTGAAATAAAATTAATAACATCAGAAACGGTATGCTTTTTAACTTCTTTACCAGAAATAGGCGAATAGGTTCTACCAATTCTTGCAAATAATAATTTTAAATAATCGTAAATTTCTGTTGTTGTACCAACTGTAGAACGCGGATTTGTAGAGTTTACCTTTTGCTCAATAGCAATAGCAGGAGCAATACCTTTAATGTAATCTACTTTAGGTTTATTTAGTCGTCCTAAAAATTGGCGCGCATAACTACTTAAACTTTCTACATAACGTCTTTGACCTTCTGCATAGAGCGTATCAAAAGCTAAACTAGACTTTCCTGAGCCTGATAAACCTGTGATAACCACAAGTTTATTTCTAGGGATAACAACATCAATATTTTTTAGGTTGTGCAATTTTGCTCCTTTTATAATGATGTTTTCCTTTGGGCTAACGTCTAAAACAGTAGTATTCATAGGTTCTCTTCGGTATCTAAGTTTGCAAAGATACTATAACTATTTCATCTATTAAAGGAACACTTTATCCGACAAAATGTTAAATTTTAAGGTTATTGTTTGTTTTTTCGGAATGATTGTTGTTATATTTGAAGCATATCCATTTAAAAACATCTGCGTATAGCATAATATTACTTTAAAAAAAAACAGCTTTTAACCCCAAACTTAATAGGTCACTATTGAGCTTTAAAGTAATTATTATGAAAAAAGAACTTATCCAAGACGCAGAGTTGGTTAGCAACTACATTAACGGTAACGAGAATGCACTTTCAATATTAATAGAGAGGCATAAGCAGAAAATTTACAGTTTTATTTATTCTAAAGTCTATGATAGAGATGTCACTGAAGATGTATTTCAGGATACTTTTATCAAAGTTATTAGAACCTTAAAACGAGGCAAGTATAATGAAGAAGGTAAATTTTTACCTTGGGTTATGCGTATTGCTCATAATTTGGTAATTGACCATTTTAGAAAGAACAAACGTATGCCAAAATTTGATAATACAGGTGAGTTTAGTATTTTTTCAGTCTTAAGTGATTCTAGCTTAAATGCAGAGAAAACGATTATAAAGAATCAGGTAGAATCTGATGTACGACGTATTATTGAAGAATTACCAGAAGATCAAAAACAAGTATTGTTGATGCGTATGTATCAAGATATGAGTTTCAAGGAGATTTCGGAAAGAACAGGAGTAAGTATCAATACAGCACTAGGTAGAATGCGTTATGCGCTTATTAATATGCGTAAAGTAATTGAGCAAAATAATATTATTTTAACAAATTGATACAATAAAGTATGCTGAGATGCGTTTTTGCTATATATAAACTGATAAATTATAAAAATGGCAAAAATTTACTCTAATGCTTCCCCAAAAAATATTAACCTAAATCCAAAAGATGAAACGATAAGTTATCTTTTGAATTACTCTAAGGCTTTAAGTGTTATAAATTATAATAAATTGAAGTTTGAAGCACTTCTAAATTAAGTTGTTTAAAAAATCCTGATGTTTTTACATCAGGATTTTTTTTGAAACTATATAGATGGACTATTTATATATTCATTTTGTAGCAGGTTCAAATAATCTAATACTATTTTCCGATCAGGATGTTTTGATTTTAGACAATTATTATTGTCTTCATCATAAACTGTTAATGCTAAAAACCAATGTCCAACACGTTTAACGTAGCCTTGGTCAAAAATTGGATCTATTTTGTTTACTATAAGCGTTGCATCTACAGCAATACCTAAGAGATTTAGTTTTTTATCTGGTATTTCTGCTTCATGATATGTAATAAAATACGTTTTATTATCAATTACAACAGGTACATTAGAACCAACATCAATATCATTGAGTTGATATTTAATGTTTATATAATTATAAAATTGATTAGCATCTTTTGGGTCCTCAAAGATATAAGCTAACTCTCTTGGAAATTGACGTTTAAATTTTTTTGCAACTTCAATTTTATGTGTAAAATTTGATGGTGCTTTTCTTAAGGAAATACAAGATGTTACTGTAGTTGCTAATAATAAAATGAATAGTTTTTTCATAGGTTGGCGGTTTCTGCTATTATCACAACAATTGTACCATTCAAGCTTTAAAATAACTTATAACTTTATCGATATAAAAGGGTCATAAAGTCCCTGTTCTTAAAGATTTCGACAATGCTCAACTAGGTACTATTTATTTTTTCTTATTGTAATAATCATCTAAAACTGATTTTCTTCCGATTGTTTTGGTAATAATGTCTTTATCCATATCCCAACCACGCGCTGGAGAATATTGTCTTCCATACCAAATTATTTGAAGGTGTAAATCATTCCAAAGTTCCTCAGGAAATAAGCGTTTAGCGTCTTTTTCTGTTTGCACTACGTTTTTACCGTTGGTAAGATTCCAACGATACATTAAGCGATGAATATGTGTGTCTACAGGAAATGCCGGAATTCCGAAAGCTTGCGATAATACTACTGCAGCTGTTTTATGTCCTACAGCAGGCAGTGCTTCTAAATCTTCATATGTTTGTGGGACTTCACCATTATGCTTATCAATTAAAATATGTGATAAACCATGAATACCTTTGCTTTTCATTGGAGATAAACCAACGGGTTTTATAATTTCTCTAATTTCCTCAACACTGAGCTTTATCATATCGTAAGGATTGTCAGCACGCTCAAACAATAAAGGTGTTATTTTATTAACGCGAACATCTGTGCTTTGTGCAGACATTAAAACGGCAATTAATAAAGTATAAGGGTCTTTATGATCTAAGGGAATCGGAATTTCAGGATATAATTTATATAAAGTATTTATAACGAAATTAACTTTTTCTTGTTTTGTCATTTTGTATTTTTACGATTAGACATTATATACAAATTTACACAATATGACACACTTAAAAGTAGGAGACAAGGCACCAGATTTTTCGGCATTAGACGAACAAGGGCATAAAGTTGCATTATCAGATTATAAAGGAAAGAAATTGGTAATTTTCTTTTATCCAAAAGCGAGTACACCAGGTTGTACAGCTGAGGCTTGTAACTTAAATGATAACTACGAGCGTTTTAAAGCTTTAGGTTATGAAATTATTGGTGTGAGTGCTGATAGTGCTAAACGACAAACAAACTTTAAGACAAAATATGGTTTTCAGTATCCATTATTAGCTGATGAAGATAAAGCTGTAATTGAAGCTTTTGGAGTTTGGGGACCAAAGAAATTTATGGGGAAAGAATATGATGGGATCCATAGAACGACTTTTATAATTGATGAAGATGGCGTAATAACAGATGTGATTTCTAAAGTAAAGACTAAGGCTCATGCTGAACAAATATTAGGTGAGTAAAATAATCACTTATCTTTACCTAAATAAAAAAGCGACGATTTGGTCGCTTTTTTATTTTTATTAAATATGAATTTGATAATTAATTCTTATGCATTACTTCTTCAGATTCGCAACCAAATAAACTCTTTTCCTTAATTAGTTTAGCTACACCTTCTGGTAACATTTTTTCCCAGCCATTTTCATTCTTAGAAATCATTTTTAGTACTGTTCTTGAAAATACAGTTAAGTTAGATCTATCGTAATCTGCGATATCTACTACTTTTCCATTGTATTTAAAGAATTTATAAAGTTCTTTCATACGTGGATGCACTTTTAGGTTTTCGCTAGTGGTTAAGCTACCATCTTCATTTTGCATTGGATATAAGTAAACACGTAAATCTTTATAAAATAATTTACCAAAGGCTTCTAAAATTCCACCACTTAAATGACGGTAATATTTTTCATCAAAAATATCAACAAGGTTATTTACACCCATTGCTAATCCCATTCTTGCTCTCGAGTATTGTGAAAAATATTCAACTAATTTATAATACTCTTGGAAGTTAGAAATCAATACCGTTTGGCCTAAAGAACATAATAGCTTTGCGCGATCCATAAAATCTTGCTCGTCAATTTCTCCTTCAGCTCTTAAGTTAGATAAAGTAATTTCGAAAATTACTTGCGTCTTTTCTTTTTCAACCTTGTTTTCTTTCACAAACATCTCTAGAGATTTCTCTAGCATATCCATGTTTACTTTAGTCACTGGTCTAAAACTACCTCTAAGTGTAAGTATATTCTTTTTGTAAAGTACACGAGCAGGTAATACATTATTACCATCTGGTGCAAACATTACGGCATCTGTCATTCCGTTTTTAACCAGTTGTAAACTCATTAAACGGTTATCTACATCTTTAAAAACAGGACCAGAGAAATTAATAGTATCAATTTCTAATTGGTCTTTATCTAAGTGATCGTATAAATAACGTAATAATTTACGTGGTTGATTGTATTTGTAAAAAGCACCATAGATTAAGTTAGTACCTAATTTACCTAAGGTTTCTTGTTGTAAACGTGCATCTGTTTCTTTAAAACGAACGTGTATAATAATATCGTTGTACTCTTGGTCTGGTGCTACTTGGTATTTAATTCCGACCCAACCATGACCTTTGTATTTTTTAGCAAAATCAATTGTTGCAACGGTATTTGCGTATGAGAAAAATATTTTATGAGGATTATTATCTCTTGTAATACGCTCTTCCATTAAGCGTACTTCGTGATTTAGCATTTTTCTAAGTCTAGCCTCAGTTACATAACGCTTATCATCTTCAATACCATAAATGGCATCACTAAAATCTTTATCGTAAGCAGACATAGCTTTAGCAATAGTTCCAGATGCACCTCCAGCTCTAAAGAACTGACGTACTGTTTCTTGTCCTGCTCCAATCTCGGAAAAGGTTCCGTAGATATCAGCATTTAAGTTAATACGTAAAGCTTTATCTTTTAGTGATGGTATATTTTCAATAATAGTATCACCTTTATACGTTATGTCCTTCATTAGATCTGGGTTTCAATCGTTTTCGCAAAGGTATCAATTTACTATCGCAAACAAAAAAATAAGTTTATTTTTGTCAAATCGCTTACTTAATTTGAATTATCGTAAAAGATTAGGATGATTTTTTTCAATTTTAATGAAATAGAAAAGAAAAAAGATTGTTTTATTGCAGTAATATTAATTGAAGATAAGAACGATTAAACTAAATCAAGTTGAAAATTACATTTTTAGGTACTGGTACATCTCAGGGAATTCCTATTATAGGAAGCGACCATCCTGTTTGCTTAAGTGAAAACCCTAAAGATAAACGGCTACGAGTTTCTATTTTAGTGGAGTGGGAGGATTATACGTTTGTAGTAGATTGTGGACCAGATTTTAGACAGCAAATGCTCAGAGCAGAGGTTACTAAAATAGATGGTATTATTTTTACTCATGAGCATGCTGATCATACCATGGGCTTAGATGATATTCGTCCTTTTTTCTTTAGACAAGGTGATATTGATTTGTTTGCACATCAGCGCGTGTTTAAATCCTTAGAAAAACGTTTTGATTATATTTTTACAACAGGAGAGAAATATCCTGGAGTTCCGAGTGTAACAAAAACAGAAGTGAAAAATGAACCTTTTTTTGCAGGAAACCTTAATGTAATTCCTATTGACGGACTACATTATAAGCTACAAGTCTTTGGTTACCGTTTTCATAATTTTGCTTACTTAACAGATATGAAAACCATTGCTGATTCTGAAATTGAAAAACTTCAAAATTTAGATGTTTTAGTAGTTAATGCTTTGCGAATTAAAGAGCATATTTCACATTTTAATTTAGAACAAGCCTTAGAACTTATTAGAAAACTAAAGCCTAAACGTGCTTATTTAACACATATTAGTCATCATTTAGGATTTCATGATGATGTACAACAAATATTACCAGAAAACGTTTTTTTAGCATACGATAACTTACAAATTACCATTTAGATATGAAGAGTAAAATTTTAATGTATTTATTCATTTTTACAGTTTTATTATTGATTTTTCAATATGTGAATTCTAAAAATATTCTTGATAAATATGAAGAAGATATTATTAAAGTAAAAACTAAGCTGAAAGAAAGCGAAAATAGGGTGAAGGCCTTAGAAGATGAGAATTTTGAATTGAGTTATTTCAACATCATTGGTAATGAGGATGCCTTAACTTATTTTGAAGCACAAGGTTATAATACAGACAAGCTGATACCTGCAATTGCAGCAGGTTTATTTGATATGAATGATTATGAAGGTGACGATCACCCTATTGTTCCTTATGTATCAACTACAGAGTCTAAAATATTGATTAATAAAATCCGTATTTTAAACCATAAATGGATTGTTGCAAACTTTACAGATGGGCAATTTTGGGGTGAAATTATTGTAAGTTACGAGATTGATGAGAATAATAATCTTAAATATAAATTGGAAGAATATTTAATGTATCCTACAATCAATTAAATGTGTTTCTCTAACCAAGCTTTTAAATCATAGAAATTTTGAGGAGCAACACCATGGCCAACAGGATATTCTGAATACACATGGTTAATACCCAATGCTTCTAAAAATACAGGCGCTTTTTGTGCCCAATCAACAGGTATTACTTGGTCTACAGAACCATGAGAGCAGAAGAAGTTAAGATGTGCAACATCTTCTTTATTTATAGATTCTGGTAAAATATCTTCATTAATATATCCACTTAAAGCTACAATGTTTTTTACTTTATTAGGATATGTTAAAGCCACAGCATAACTTAAAATAGTACCTTGGCTAAAGCCCAATAAGGTTACATTTTTAGAATCTACAGCATACGTATTACAAGCATAATCAATAAATTCAGCAATTTTTTCTACTGATTCTTTGGCTTGTTCATTATCACTCCATTTACCTTTATCAGCATCAAAATTAATAGCATACCAAGCATTGCCGTAAGGTTGCATGGCATATGGAGCTCTTAAAGAGATAATCATTAATTCTTCTGGTAATTCTGAAGCAAAAGAAAATAAATCGTTTTCATCGCTTCCGTAACCATGACACATAATTAACAGAGGTGCATTTTCTTTAAGTGAAGATGGTCTAGTGATATAGTGTAATTTCGACATAATTATTGTTCTCTAGATTTGAATGCTTTTTGAAAAAAATCTCCTAAAAGAGGAATTTTATTTAATTTTCCTGTTATGGCTCCAAAAAGCCCATAAAAAAAGAGTACTGAAAAGAAAATCCAGAAAGAGTAGGTAATCATCCAACTATCAAAATAGCTAATAAAAAAACCTATAATTACATATAGAAATCCTAACCCTAAAGCTTGTCTAATATGAAACGCAGTAAATGGATTACGCTTGTCTTGGTTCATAAAGTAGGCAATTAAAGTGCCAAATAAGGTTAAGTAAGCTACTAAACCTAAAGTTTTTCCTTCGTCTATAGTATTTTGGTCCATTATTTTAATACAATTTTATTGTTGGCAATAATGCCATAAGTTTCACCTTTCAATTTTGTGCCTAAAAACATACTGTTTTTAGAACGGGATGAAATATTTTGAAGACTAAATTCGTAATTAGTATCAGGATTAAATAATGCTAAATCTGCTAATTCTCCTTCTTTTATTGATGATTCAGAAACACCAAATCTAGATTTACCTTGTGTTAAAAGACTTATTGTTTTCTTTGTGGTAAAGATAGTTTGCAAAGCACCAAAAGCAGATTCTAAACCAATAGTGCCATATTTAGCAAAATCAAATTCTATCTTTTTGTCTTCAATATCAATAGGATTATGGTCTGTAGTCACCATATCAATCGTTCCATCTTTTAAGCCTTCAATTAAAGCATCACAATCTGTTTGTGTTCTTAATGGTGGAAGGACTTTATAATTGGTGTCAAAGCTATGTAAAACATCATCAGTAAAAACCAAATTATGAATAGCGACGCTACAAGTTATATTCAGTTTCTTCGCTTTAGCAGCTCTGATTAATTCTACCGATTTAGCAGTTGAAATTGTCGGAATATGAAGTTTGCCTTCCGTATATTCTAATAAGAATAAATCTCTGGTCACTTGTAATTCTTCCGCTAAAGCCGGATTTCCTTTCAATCCTAATTTTGTACTATTAATATGTTCATTAACAACACCAAGACCAGAAATTTTAGATTCCTGAGGAAAAGAACAAACCAAACCATCAAAATTACTTGCGTATTGCAGTGCAATCTTCATTAAATTAGGATTGCAAATTGGTTTTTGATAATCGTAAAAAGCAACGGCTCCAGCATTGGTCATATCAAACAATTCAGCTAAATCTTCGCTTTTACTTCCTTGTGTTAATGCACCAATAGGATAGAGGCTCACTGCATTGCCACTGGCTTTACATTTTACAAAGGTAATATCTGCATAAGAATCTATTACAGGATTAGAATTGGCATTAAGTACTACAGAAGTAAAACCAGAATTTGCTGCTGTTTTTAATCCGTTACTAATAATTTCGCGTTCTTCATAACCAGGTTCACCAAAAGACACACTACTATCAAACCAACCTTGAGAAACATGTAAATTGTCTCGTGTAATTTCTTTGTAATTATTAGAATTGGTAATCTGTTTTGAAATCTTGGAAATACGACCTTTTTCAATTAAAATATCAACCGTTTCATTGTGAAAATCACTTTTAGAATCAACGATGGTTGCAGATTTTATGAGTGCGTTCATTTAAGATATTTTAGAAGTAACATTTCTACTATTAAAAATGCTAATGCAAAAATAACAAACCATTTCCATAGCGCATTAACATTTGTGTTACTTTTTATGTTATTGATTGTTGTTGCTAAACTCGATTCAGTATCTGTGTTTGCTAAAGTCTTTAAATCGTAATAACAAAGATTGCTTTCTGTTCTATTGTAATTAAAACTTAATCTTTCTAATACGTTTTTTTTATTTTTTACATTCAATATTCCTGCTGTATTTGGGAAATCTTCGGTTTCTAAAACCACAGATTTGCTATAGGTTTTTTGCAATGGAATCACGGAAGTGTCATCAGAATCTAAAGTTAAAATATCATCCTGTCCAATAGAAGTTTGAATAGCAATAGAGTTGGGTTGACCAATGGTGTAATATAATTTAGACAATTTTAAACTTTGTAATCCTAAATTATATAACACAGGAATTATTAATTGTGAGTTTTTAAAGTTTGAATTATCCGTGTTTAATGCCGAAGAAAAAGCGTAAGTATTAGAATTGCCTACCAAGAAAGGCGAGCCATCTTCATAAGACAAAACATTGTTTGAATTTGAAGAAAAACGATACGATTTATCAACCTTAGGATATTGAAAATTAGTGACTTTAGAATAAAATGCATTCGCTAAAAGTGGATGATTGTAGTTAATACTTGTAATGCGTTTTTCGTTTGTGTTTTGTTTAGTGAAAACACTAATGTTTAAGTTCTTAAGTGTTTGATTATAAGAATTTAAGTCAATTTTATCTGAAGGAATGATTAGTAGCTTCCCACCATCATTTATAAAAGCAATTAAAGCTGTTTTTAATGCATTAGAAATGTTATCTAATTCATTAAGTACAATAAGATTTTGTTGAGGAATTAAATTAAAATTAAGTGCATTTAGTTTGAAGCTTTTAAAGTCGAATTCATCTTCTGTATAAATTCTGTTTAAGAAGGAATCGTCAGCAGTTTCATTAATAGCTAAAACTTTAATTTTTGGTTTATTATTAATATTAAAATAGAACGCATTATCATACTGTAAACCTGCGTCATCAATCATTAATTTTCCATTAATCACTTTATTGTTAGGAATGGTAAATGTCGCTTCCGCTTCTTTGTCAATATCAACAGCACTTTTAGTGAGCAATACATCAGCATTAAATAATGAAATGGTGACGTTATCTATAGGTTTGGCTTCGTTAGATACTATTACATTTAAATCTAAAGTTTCAGAGGTTGAATTAGAAACATAAATACTATCGATACTAATATTAGAAACCAAAGTAGATTTTGGTTGTACCAATTTAAGCTGAACAGTAGAATCCGCTTCAAAATTTAATAGGTTTCCTTTTTGTTGAAAATCAGAAACCAAAACTAAATTACGTGTGGCTGCACCTTGATTAGAAAATAATTGTTTCCCTTTGAGATATGCAGCATCATAATTAAGCTGTGTTGGCGAATGTGTTAATTGTATTAAATCATTCTTTAAAGCTTTAACCGTTGTATTTCTAAAAGTTTTATCATTAGTGAAAAGACCGATAGTTTCATCTTCAGGCAACGTGTTTATAATATCTTGAATGGCTTCATTTAACAACGTTCCGTTACTCCCTTTAGCTTCCATACTAAAGGAATTATCTAAATAAATAACGGTTTCTTGCGCTTCGTTAAAATCTTCTGTGTTTGGTATGAAAGGTTGCGCAAAAGCAATAATAGCAGATGCTAAAAGTAGCATTCTGGTTAATAAAGTAATCCATTTTTTTAATTGCGAACTTTTACGTGTTTGTAGTTTAACGGACTTTAAAAACTTAACATTAGTAAACTGAACTTTCTGAAAACGACGCAGCTGAAATAAATGTATAAGAATAGGAATGACCAGCAAAAATAGAGCGTAAAGTAATTCGGGATTTTTAAACTGCATTCGTTGTAATTATAGTTGCTAATTTAAAGACCTAGCAGGTTTCAAAAACCTAGCAGGTCTGGATTGTTCAAATATAAATAATCATTAGAGATAACCTCGTTCAGCTTCTGTGAAATTTAACAGAAAAAGAAATAATCTAACATAGACTTCATGTTTTGAATTTCAAAATAGCTTGTAATCTCTTCTTGGGCTTTAGTATTAGCAACTGTTACTATGCTTTGCGGATTTTTAAGTTCAGCTAAATAATTAAAATTAAATAGTTCTTGGTCGTAAATGTGCTTTCCTATTTTCTTTGGGTTATCGCAAATCCAGTAAAACGGAATATTTTTCTTAATCAGTATTTTAGCTAAGGTTTTACCTTTATGTCCTGCGCCCCAAATTGCTAATGGTCGTGATGCATCATAATTCAATTCTATAAAGTATTTTACTTTAAGGTCTAAAAATGAATTTTCAGCATAATGCTCGTGTGTTCTAGAGGTTCTGGTACTATAATCTCGCCAATGAAGTAATACTTTATCACATGGAATACAAGTGAAATTAGCTTTGTAAAACCGGAATGCTAATTCGTAATCTTCAGGATAAATTTCAGAATTAAAACCGTTGCAAGCTTCAAAATCACTGCGATGAAGCATCCAACAAGGAGACGGAATCACACATTCTTTATAGATTTCCGAATAATTTCGGCCTTGAATAGTTAAAGAATTTAACCAACTTTCATAACGTGCAAAGCCATCACTAAGTCCATCCGCTCTAAAATATTTTACTTGCCCTACGGCTAAATGTTTTTTACCATGTTTTTCTAGGCTGTTAACCATGGTTTCAAGTCGGATAGGTGTCATTAAATCATCACTATCCATTCGTGTTATATAACTTCCTGAAGAATGTTTATAAGCTGTTTTTAAGGCTTCTATAATGCCTGACTGCTTATTCTTGTAAACTTTAATTCTAGTATCTGTTTTAGAATAGTTTTCAACAATAGTGTAAGAATTGTCATCGGAATTATCATCAATAAAAATAGCTTCCCAATTATAATAAGTTTGGTCTAAAATAGAATTAATACACTCAGCAATAAATGCTTCGGTATTTTTAAAAGGCACTAAAATGCTAACTAAATGTTGCGACATAATGCGAATTTAACAAAACCTTTAGGTTTTTAATAGTAACACATTGTAGATTTGTGCGTCTTATAAAAAAATTAAAAATTTAAACATGAAGAATTATTTAGCCATGCTTGGCTTAGGTGTCGTTTTAGTAGGTTGTGGATCTGCAAAACAAACAGTAGATGATTTAGCAGTAAGCCATCCTATTGTTACAGCTTTAGATCTAACAGCTGTTAATAATGATAGAGTGCCAGTAACTATTAATCCTGGTCGCTTTACAGCAGAAACAGTAACATATAGATTGCCAAGAGTAGTACAAGGTACTTATTCCGTTAGTGATTTCGGAAAGTATGTTGACGATTTTAAAGCTTTAGATTACGACGGAAATGAATTAGCTGTTACTAAAGTTGACGATAATACATGGACCATTACAGGAGCAACTAAATTAGATAAGTTACAGTATTATGTAAATGATACGTTTGATATTGAAACCAATGGTGGTATAGGAGGTGAGCAGCCATTTTCTCCTGCCGGAACAAATATAGAAGAAGATAATTATGTATTAAATCTTCACGGTTTTATTGGTTATTTCGATTCTTTAAAAAACAACCAATACGCATTAGATGTAATTGCACCAGCAAATTTTGTTAGAACTTCTGCTTTAGAAGATAAAGGCGTTAAGTCTAGTGAAAATGGTACGGTAATTACAAGTAGTTATTTTGCAGAACGTTATTTTGACATTACAGATAACCCAATGATGTATGGGAAATTAGATGTTGAAGAATTTATGGTTGGGGATATTAAAATTGTTTTAAGTCTTTATTCTCCAACAGGAAAACATACAGCAGCAAGTTTAAAAGAAACGGTTTATAAAATGATGGAAGCTCAAAAGAGCTATTTAGGTGATGTAAATAGCACACCTCGTTATGATATTTATGTGTATTTATCTAAAGGTGATGAAACGTCTCCAAAAGGTTTTGGTGCTTTAGAACATCACACATCTACAGTTGTAGTTTTTAATGAAAACAGTCCTTTAGAAGCTTTAAAAGCATCTATGATTGATGTGGTTGCGCATGAATTTTTCCATATTGTATCACCATTATCTGTTCATTCTGAAGATGTCCATTATTTTGATTACAATAAACCAACATTTTCTAAGCATTTATGGATGTATGAAGGTGTAACAGAGTATTTTGCACAACACTTTCAGGTTTATGAAGGTTTAGTTGATGAAGCTACTTTTTATAAAACAATGAAATCTAAAATAGATATTTCTACTCAACGTTTAGATGACGCTATGAGTTTCACTATTATGAGTGAGAATGTATTAGATGAGCCATATGCATCACAATATTACAACGTGTACATGAAAGGTGCATTAATGGGAATGTGTATTGATATTTTAATGCGAAAAGAAAGTGATGGTAACAGAAGTATGCTAAGCTTAATGAAAGAATTATCTGCTAAATACGGTAAGGAAAAGCCATTTGTGGATGATAACTTGATTGCAGAAATTACAGCAATGACATACCCAAGTGTTGGTGGATTCTTAAAAACACATGTAGAAGGTGATGTGCCAATTAACTATGACGAGTTTTTTGCTATGGTAGGTTTAAAAAAGGGAGAATCTCAAGTTGAAACTAACTATATTTTTGCAGGTGGACAAAATGTTATTTTTGATGGCGACCAAGAAAAAGGTGTGATTTTCTTTTCACCAATGGTAGAAAAGAATTCTTTTTGGAAATCTCAAGGTGTTAAAGCTGGTGATGTTATTAAGAAAGTAAACGGAACCGATTTAACTTTAGCGAATGCACAAGGTGTTATTGGTGGAATGTTTGGATGGCAAGAAGGACAAGAAATCACTATGGATTTAGAACGTGATGGAAAACCTATGCTAATTAAAGCTACATTAACAAAAGCTTACGCAACTGATGAATCAATCGTTGAAGATGAGAATGCTAGTGATGCTCAGAAAGCATTAAGAGCTGCTTGGTTAAAAGGATAATTTATTTGTCATTTCGAGCGAAAGCGAGAAATCTCATATGATATAAAAAAGGCTTCCGTTTTGTAAGCCTTTTTTTTACTTTTTTTAATAAATAATTATTTGACTATAGAATAATCAGATACCTCTTTGTATCTCAGTCGGAATGGTATACTGACTTCAAATAAAAATATTTAAAACCCTTCAAAAACACCTAATCCAAAGAGTGCAAAATCATATTTTACAGGATCATTAGCATCTAACTGACGCAATGCTTTGTCTAATTCAGCAAGTGCCTTACCATCATTTTGTTTTCTTTTAAGCACACCTAATTTTCTAGCAACATTACCAGAATGCACATCTAAAGGACAACTTAATTGCGATGGTGAAAGGGAATTCCAAATACCAAAATCAACACCATGGTTGTCGTTTCTTACCATCCAACGTAAAAACATGTTAATGCGTTTGGCTGCTGAGTTTTTAAGAGGGTCACTCACGTGTTTTTTGGTGCGCTCTAAATGCTCAATTTCAAAGAATACTTTTTTAAATTGATGGATACTGTGTTGAAGGGAATCTTTCTCTGCATAATTTGCAAATACTGCTTCTAAGCCTTTATGATTTTTATAAATGTGTTTTAGGCTTTTAACAAACTGCGTAAAATCCAAACTGTTGAAGGTACGATGTACAAAAAAATTCAATTTTTCTAAATCAGATTCTTGATGTTGCATAATAAACTCAAAAGGCGATTGGTCTAATAACTCCATCATTTTGTGAGCATTTTTTATAATACTCTTTCTGTTTCCCCAAGCAATGGTTGCAGTTAAAAATGCAGCTATTTCAATATCTTCTTTTTTAGAGAATTGATGCGGAATTTGAATTGGATCACTTTCTATAAACTTTGGGTTGTTATAAAGCACCACTTTTTCGTCTAGGAAGTCTTTTAATTCTGATTTTTTGAGTTTTGACATAAGCGATGTAAAAATATTAAAACATTTTCTTTATTTTAGAATTTCAAATTCGAATTAAAAACAGATTTTAATTTATTATTCTATTAGGTTTACTTTGAGAATTAATTAGAGTTAATTAATATATTTTCTTAATGAACTTAAATAGTACAGAAACGATAGAATTTAAATTTATTGGTTTGGGTAATTACGATAGTTTTTATTGACATTTATAATCAACGAAAAAATAGAGTAACAATAATTGAGTAATAAAGAAATTAAGTCTGAAATCATAACAAGATTAAGTCAAGGTGATTTAAAATCAGAACTATTTGACCAATATAAAGATGATGTAAACGAAGATGTAATTAGGACTATTTTAGCATCAAGACCATCATACTTACTTTGGCAAAAGTTTAAACGAAAACATTTATTGCTATCATTAATTTGGGGATTTTTTATTTTTTTTGAGTTATTTAGAATTTTAGAATTAGTCATAGAATTTAATATTGAAATCGTTATTTCAATAATTCTATCAACATACATTACAATTAATATTTGGAAATTTGATGGTCGATTTTTCCTTATTGGTATAATTTGGTTTTCCCTTACTATAGTAGGTTCATTTATTGAAATGAATAGTCTTTATTATTATAACGTTGATTACAAGTATATCATGATTTTTGTAAGTATGTATAGTATAGTTCTTTCTGTTGGTATTTATTTGATGTATCACCTTAGAGAAACCGTTTTTAGTTATATGGAATGGTTTAGGCCTTTTTTGGGTAATGAAGAAAAAAGAAAGTTTGAATAGTTAATCAATCGAAATTAAAATCATTTATCCATGAAAATAATCATCATCATACTACTTGTCTTCATTGTTAGCTGTAAAAATGAAACTAGAACAAAGGTTTCACCTGAAATAGAAATTGAAATAGAAAAAGTTTCAGAAATTAACACTGAAAATCAAATAGACCAAAGTGTTTATGACATTTGGAATCGCTATACTAAGTCTAACGCTAAATTTATAAATGACGAATTACCAGATTCTTGGTTTTTTCATAATAATGAAGCAGATGCTAATCGTTTAGCAGACTTGGTTGTAACTGGTAAAAAGAAAGCTAGTTCTGGTTTATATTATAAGTATAAAGAAGCAAAAGCAGATTTACCAGAAGCAGGAACCAAACATATCATCACAAATTTTTCAGGAAAAGCACAAGCTATAATTGAAATCGTAAAAGTGGATACCATACCATTTAATGAAATTACAAAGAGATATGCTGAATTAGATATGGGAACTCACAAAGAACCTCTAAAGCAATGGAAAAAAGTACATTGGGATTTTTTTTCTAATGTATTTGAAGATAGTGAAGAAGAACCTACTGAAGATATGTTAGTAGTTTGCGAATGGTTTGAAACCATCTGGAATCGCCAACAATAAGAATCAGTAGCTTAAAACTAAGGATTATAAACCTGATTTTCTTGTTCTGCTACACGTATAAATGTAGTGCGTTTTGTTAATTCCTTTAAACGTTCTGCACCAACATAAGTACAAGTACTACGTAAACCGCCTAAAATATCTTGCAATGTATTTTTTACGTCACCTTTATACGGAACATCAACAGTTTTACCTTCGCTAGCTCTATACTCGGCAACTCCTCCAACGTATTTATCCATAGCGGTAGAAGAGCTCATGCCATAAAATTGTTTGTATTGTTCTCCATTACGCGTTATTAATTCTCCACCACTTTCAGTATGACCAGAAAACATACCACCAAGCATTACAAAATCTGCACCTGCACCAAAAGCTTTAGCAACATCACCAGGAGTAGCACAACCACCATCGCTTATAATTTGTCCTCCTAAGCCGTGCGCAGCATCAGCACATTCAATAATAGCAGATAATTGCGGATAGCCAACGCCTGTTTTAATGCGAGTTGTGCATACACTTCCTGGTCCAATTCCCACTTTAACAATATCTGCGCCAGAGAGTAAAAGTTGCTCTACCATTTCGCCAGTAACAACATTACCTGCAATTATAACTTTATTGGGATATTGATTTCGTGTTTGTTGTACAAAGTTTACAAAATGCTCTGAGTAGCCATTTGCAACATCAATACAAATAAATTTTAAGTGCGGATTACTATTAAAAACAGCTTTTAGTTTGTTTGAGTCTTCTTGTCCTGTTCCTGTACTAATGGCAATATAATCTTCAATATGCTTAGGTGATTTTGATAAAAAAGTATTCCATTCTTCAATAGAGTAGTGCTTATGAATAGCTGTAAATAGCTTTTGTTTAGATAACTCTAAAGCCATTTCAAAAGTACCAACCGTATCCATGTTGGCAGCCATTATTGGCACACCTTTCCAAGTAGTTGTACTATTTAAAAAGCTAAAGTCGCGTTCTAAAGTTACCTGTGATCTACTTTTTAGTGTAGAGCGTTTAGGGCGAATCATTACATCTTTAAAGCCTAATTTAATATCGTGTTCTATACGCATTTTAGAAGAGTATTTGGTTACTACCAAAAGTACAATTCTTTAAAAACCGCAAGGCCATAAATAATTATTTGGAGAAATGTTTTATTAACAATTGTTTATAGTGCTATTCAATTTATAGTAAAACAATTTTTTTCTATTGTATATATAGGAAATTTCTTAAGTTAGTTACCTCATAATAATTCTAACCAAATTTTTGCCTATGTCTGCAATTTCTGTAAGCGTAACGGATAAGTTTAAAAAGCAAAGTAAAAAAGCTGTGAATGCTATAGCTCTATTTATGTTTGCTTATGTCACTATTTTATTACTTGCAATCGCCTTAACGATTGGTTGTGTTTTTGCAGGATTAGGACTTATAGTTTCATTTCCACATTTTATTACATTGGCAGTTGGTGTAGGTTTAGCGAGTTTAGGTGTTTTTGTATTGATATTTTTGGTTAAATTCTTATTCAAGAAAAACAAGATAGATTATTCTCATTTAAAGGAGATTAAAGCAATTGATCATCCAGAATTATTTAAAATGATAGACGAATTAGTAATGGACATTGGCACTATGTATCCTAAAAAAGTTTATGTTTCTCCTGATGTAAATGCCTCTGTTTTTTATGATTCTAGTTTTTTGAGTATGTTTATGCCAATTGAGAAAAATTTGCAAATTGGTATTGGTTTAGTCAATTGTATTCATGTCGATGAATTAAAGTCCATTTTGGCTCATGAGTTTGGTCATTTTAGTCAAAAATCTATGAAAGTAGGGAGTTATGTTTATCATGTTAATCAAATTATTCATAATATGTTATTTGATAATGAGTCTTATGATAAAATGGTGGCAAAGTGGGCAGAATCTAGTGGCTATCTTGCTCTATTTTTAATAGTTGCCGTGAAAATAGTTGCAGGTATACAATGGTTATTGGTTAAACTATATGCAATTGTAAATAAAGCTTATTTAGGTTTATCTCGCGAAATGGAATTTCACGCAGATGAAATAGCCGTAAAAGTATCAGGTTACGAGCCGTTAAAATCTTCATTATTAAGAATGAATTTGGCAGATTATGCTTTTAATTCTGTTGTAGGTTTTTATGAAAAAAAAATAGATACTAACATAAAAAGTTCAAATGTCTTTAAAGAACAGTTTTATGCAATGTCATTTTATTCAGAAATAGATAATTTAGAATTGAATCATAAATTACCAATGGTTACTTTATATGAACAAACCAAGTTTAATAAATCTAAATTGGTGATAAAAAATCAGTGGGCTTCTCATCCTAGTGTTGAAGATAGAATAAAAGAAATGGAAGTGAAAGGGGAGAAGATAGTAAGTGCTGATAAAAGGTTAGCTAAATGCTTGTTTAATGATTTTGAACTTTTAGAAAAAGACTTGACGTCTTTTATGTTTTCTAGTGTTATTTATAAAGAAACTCCTGAAGTTTTGGGATTTGATAAATTTAAAACTCAATTTAATGAGGCTTTTGCGGAAAACACTTTTTCTAAAATTTTTAATGGCTATTATGATAATTATAATACACAAGAGTTCAACTTAGAAAACGAGATATTAATTACAAATACTGATGTATTTAATAATCTATTTTCTGATGAAATTGTGGATAAGTGCTATGAGGCATTTGCCATAGAAGCAGATATAGAAGCTTTAAAGATAGTCTCGGAAAAGCAATCTGAAATAAAAACGTTCGATTATGACGGTAATCGTTACGTAAAAAACGAAGCGCTTAAACTTGTAGAAAGTATAAAGAATGAGCAGGCTAACTTAAAGGACGAATTGAAATCTAACGATATTAAAATATTCAATTATTTCTTGCAAATAGAAAAAGACCTTGATAAGCAGACTCAACTAAAAGAACTTTATAATGATTGTTTTGAGTTTACAGATGAGTATGATGAAAAGTTAGCTTTAATAAATGACTTGTTTAATAAACTAGAATTTGTGAGCCAAACTACAGAATATAAGCAAATAGAAGTTAATTTTTTAGAATGCGATAAATTTGAGAAAAAACTTAAACTCCATATTGATGCATTATTATCTAATTCAATTTATGAAGTAGAGTTGACAGAAGATATAAAAAGCAATTTTGAAAAGTATACGTCAACAAAATTGCTTTATTTTAGTAATGAGAAGTATATTGACGATAACCTGCAAGTACTTTTTAAAGCTATAAATGACTATGGGTTATTACTTAATTATGGCTATTTTAAATATAAAAAACAACTCCTAAACTATAAGGAGTCATTAATGATAATGAGTTAAATTTTTAATTACTTCACAGCAATCATACTAATTTCGACATTTACAAACTTTGGTAAGTTTGCAACTTCAACAGTTTCTCTTGCTGGTGCAGTAGCTTCATCAAAATAACTACCATAAACTTCGTTTATTTGTTTAAATGTATTCATATCGCTAATGAAAATTGACGATTTTATTACATTTTCAAAAGTCATATCTGCAGCTGCTAAAACGGCTTTCATGTTTTTCATTACTTGTCTAGTTTCTGTTTTAATGTCATCATTAACCAATTCCATAGTTTCAGGATGTAATGCTATTTGACCTGAAGTATACAGAGTGTTTCCTGTTAAAACGGCTTGGTTATATGGTCCTATTGGAGCTGGTGCTTTAGAAGTATTTATAATTTTTTTCATCTTAAATTGCTTTTGCTTATTTTAAATTTGAATCCGTATTAAATTCCCTAAAAAAGGAATCCATTATTAATTCAAATTTAATATAAATTTTAATAAAAGTAAATTGGGAATTTCTTTTTTAATTTCCGACTGTTTTGTCAGATTGACGGCGCTTATCGTATTTTAAATCTTTAAGCAAACTAGATTTAATACCAATAAAGAAGTTCCAAGAGCTACGATCACTAAAGGGAATCCAACTAAAATTCATTCGCCAACTTAATAAATCACGTTCAAATCGCAATTGCGTGTAAGTGAACCCTTGATTTAAAAAATCATACCCAGAAGATGCGCCAACTGTCCAGCGTGGAGATAAATCTATATCGCCGGAAAACATTAAGGAGTGCGATGAAATGGCATTCTCTCGTTTTGTATTTCCATAATTTGCAGAATATGCTAATCTCATACTCCAAGGCATTTTATAGTTATAGAAGTCATTTTTCTCTTCTTTATCTTCTTTATTCTTGTCATCATCAGATAGTCGTTTGTCTGCATAATCTTCAGACTTACCAAATAAGTCATCAGTTCGTCCTCCAGAACGTGCAGACTCTCTAGAAGATGAACTCTCTTGCGCAGATTCGTCACCAGAAAAACTTTCATTAGATAACGTATAACTCATAGTTAAGTTTGCTGATGTTAAACGGAATAAGCTACCACCATTATTAACGTTAAATGTGTTGATTACATTATTATTACTATCTAAAGCGTATGGGTTTAACGTCATCCCAAAATTAATACTCATCTTATTGTCTAAGATTTGAGTTCCTCCACTAACTCTCACAGGACTTATATTAAGTGAGTCAGCAGCCAAATCATAAGACGTAGAGAAGTTAAGATTATTTAATATAAATCTTTTTTCAGGTTCAGTTTTTGTAGAATCTTTAGATTTTATTTTAGCTTCAAGATTATTTCCTAATGATAACCCTATACTACTAGAATATCTATTTCCTGGACTACCATATAATGAGTTTTCAAAACGTGTATACTCAACTTCAGAGGTGGTACCATCTGCATCAATAACATCGTAAGTTTCATAATAATTGTCAAAAGCAGGTGTTATAGAGTAACTTAAAGATGGTCTCATGACGTGCCTAATAGCTTGTATTTTTGGGTCTTTACCTTCTTTTTCAAAATTATACATACCATAAATGGTAGTACCAACACTTGCACCAAAGTTATACGTTAAGAAACGGTCAAATCCATTTTGGTCAATTGATACAACCTCTTCATCGGTTTGGTTATAATATTTACTAACGGTTTTAAACGTCCAGTTTTCTTCTAAATTAGCATTTGCACTCACACTAAAATAATCAAAGACTTTAAAGTTTGTAGTTAATGGTATTGTGTGTTTCATGCCTATTTCAGCATCGTCAAACATTTCGCTTGTTCCGAAGATAGAATCGTTGGTATCAAATGAATATTCTCCTCTTGTCGTAACTTGAAAATTAATATTCTGAATGATACCTTTCTTTGATCCGGTTTTAGGAGCAAAAGGGTAAACTCTTCCCATAGAGGCTTGCAATGTAGGTAGCGTTAAATCTATATCACCTGTATTTGTGTTTTGGCTATGTGTTGCTGTTAAGCTAAGATTAACCTGAGGTTCTCCAACAAAAGTTTTTGAATAAGAAACAGATGAGGCTAACGTATTATTTAAAAAACTAGATTGATTCAGTTGGTTTACAGATTCTTGAAAATAAGAACTACTACCTAAGTTTACAGATGCAGAAAAACGTGCATTAGGATTTGCCTTAGAATCTTGGCTGTGCGACCATCTTATATTGTAAATAGTACTTTGGCTAAAGTCCGAAAAACCACGTTCACTATTCAGTAGGTTTTCATATCGAAAACTAACATTTCCTCTGTATTTATAGCGAAGCGCATAATTGTTTTCAATTCGTAAACCATAACTACCATTAGTATAATAATCACCTAAAACGGCTAAATCTAAATAGTCACTAATTGCAAAATAATAACCACCATTTTGCAGAAAATAGCCTCTGTCGTTACCAGAATCCTCACCAAAGGATGGGAATATGATTCCTGAAGTCTGTTTCTGTGTCATAGGGAAAAATGCAAATGGCAACGCAATAGGTGTTGGTACACCATAGATTTCCATATAAGTTGGTCCTACAATAACTTTTTTGTTTGGCACCAACTTCATTTTAGAAGTTATAAATTGATATTCTGGATCTTCTTCATCTTCAGCCGTTGTAAATCGGCCGTTTTTCATAAAATATACAGAGTCATTTTCCTTTTTTGTAATAGGAGAATATACTTTAAAACCTTGTTGTTCTGTTCTAGAGTTAAAGACTAAAGCTTTTTTAGTTTCGGTATTAAATACAATAGAATCTGGTTCTATTACATTTTCACCTTGTGTAAAAACAGGTCGTTGAGAGTAACCCGTAGAATCTTTTATTCTACCAGCATAGACTAAATTTTTACTGTAATCAATTTCAATTACACCAGCCTGAATCTGCATATCTTGATAGATAACTTCAGCTTCATTATACATGTAGATTTTCTGTTTCCTTTGGTTCATAGAAACATAATCCGCAGCTTTATATTTAACAATACCTTCTAAAAGCTCCTTTTTCTTTACAGAGTCTTTTTTAGTAGAATCAATCTCAGTAGTCTTAATAGGTGGTTTTATTATAGAATCTATCGCAATTGAAGCTGTGTCTTTTTCTTTCTCAGCTGGAATTGAAACTTTAGGTTTGGGTAATTCTTGAGCGAAGCTCAAAGTGTTTATAAACACTGTAAAACTCAAGAAAAAAAGTATGTTTATTCTATTTGTACGCAATGCTTTTAAATGTATTTTTGTAAAAGTATGGCTCGGTTTTTGAAACGCCAAAAGTACAGTTATTTTTTGTGATTAATTTATTAAAATCATAAAGTTAAAAAATAGACTGTAACAATTTAAAACATGTAATAAACCGAGACAATAAATCGTTAATAAAATATGCAAACGACGCAAAAACCTTTAATAGTATTCTTATTCCTTTTATTTATAAGTTCTTTAACATCTTATTCCAATTTGCATGCGCAAGATGATAAGTTTGTGGTAGTCTTAGATGCTGGTCATGGTGGGAAAGATCCAGGACGTCCTACTAAAAATGGGTATAAGGAAAAAGATATTGCTTTAAAAGTTGTTTTAGAATTAGGGAAACAATTAGAAAAGAATCCAGATGTAAAAGTCATATATACCAGAAAAACTGATGTGTTTTTAGAATTACATGAGCGTTCTGCTATTGCAAATAAGGCAGATGCAGATTTATTTGTGTCTGTGCATTGTAACGCACATCACACTCAAGCATACGGAACAGAAACTTATGTGTTAGGAGCTAAAAATGATGAGAGAAATATGTCTGTGGCCAAAGCAGAGAATGAAGTTATTTTTCTTGAGGATGATTATCATGAGCATTACGAAGGTTATGACCCAAGTTCACCAGAATCAACAATAGCTTTAGGGATTGAACAAGAAATTTATGTAGAACAAAGTATCATTTTAGCGCGAAAGGTTGAAGATAATTTTTCAGGAAATCTTAAAAGAAAGAGTAGAGGAATCAAGCAATTAAGTTTGTGGGTTTTGCATAACACATATATGCCAAGTGTTTTAATTGAAACTGGTTTTATTACTAATAAAACAGAAGGTGCGTATTTAAATTCAAAAAATGGGCAAACTAAAATTGCATCAGCTATAAAAGATGCAATTATTGATTATAAGGAAGAATTAGATCAAAATGTTGGGAATCATATCTATCATACAGATACAGTAGAAAGTGAAAAAATAACAGAAACTAAAGAAACTCCTCCCAAAATTATTGAAGGTATTACTTTTAAAATACAGATTGCTGCGAGTTCTAGAGAGTTAGAAGCTAAATCATTCAACTTTAAAGGGCTTAGTGATATTTCAAGAGAGAAATCTGGTAATATATTTAAGTATTATAGTGGCAATACATCAGACTATAATAAGATTCAAAAGCAATTAGAAGAAGCTCGTAATGATTATTCAGGAGCATTTATTGTAGCATTCAAAGGAGGTAAAAGAATTAGCATGACAGAAGCATTGAAATCTGCTAAGGATTAAGAATATTATTAATATATTTATTCCTAATTTTGTTTTAAATCAAAGAATAGCCCATTGAAAATCTCAAGAGAAGTTAAAACAGCCGTACTAGTAATTGCTGGTATTGCTTTTTGTATTTATTTGTTCACTTATCTTAAAGGTGAAGATTTATTTACAAGTACAAATACCTACTACACAGAATTTGATTATAATGCTCTATCCATGGCATCTCCAGTCACTGTAAAAGGAAATAAAATAGGAAAGATTGAAGAAATCAAATACGATTTTGAAACTGGTAAAACAAAAGTGTCTTTTAATGTAACTCCAGATTTAAAATTTTCTAAAAACAGTGTAGTTAGACTTTATCAAGATGGTTTAATGGGTGGAAATGCATTAGCTATTGTTGATGCTGAAGATGGTACTACGGCTCAAGCAGGTGATTTTATTAAGTCTGAGGTTAAACCAGGAATGATAACGTCATTAGAAAAGAATTTTTCTGGTATTAGTGATGATTTAGGGTCTACACTTCGTTCTTCAGATACTTTACTAACTAATTTAAATGCTTTAGTAGAAGATGATTCTGAAAAGGGATTGAAACGAACTATCGCAGAACTGAATTCAACTTTAAAATCTTTTCAAAACTTATCTTATTCTGCTAATAATTTAATTAAGCAAAATGATGAAAAGATAGCTTCAATGCTAGAAAATTTTGAGAAAACAAGTGCAGAATTTGCAATTTTATCTAAAGGCCTAAACGAAGCTAACTTGGCGCAATCAATTAAGAATTTAGATGAAATGATTTTGAAATTCACTGAATTAGCTTCTGGATTGGAAGCTGGTGAAGGTTCAATGGGTAAGTTATTAAAAGACGAAAAACTTTATGATAACTTAGAAAACGCTACTAAAGAATTAGAATTATTACTTTTAGATATAAAACTACATCCTGCACGTTACAGACGTATATTATCTAAAAAAGAGATTCCTTATCAGGAACCTACTGAAGCTGAACTAAACAACAACTAGATCCATCCATTATGGAATACTTACCAAATATAATTTTTGCTATAATTTTAATCGCTGGTATTGGCTATTTTGCAAACAATGTAAAAAAGCTCGTCCGAAATATTAAATTAGGACATAAAGTAGATGCAAACGACCACAAATCTGAGCGTTGGAAAAACGTAATAAATATAGCGTTAGGACAAAGCAAAATGGTAAAACGACCAGTCTCTGGTTTTCTTCACGTTATTGTTTATGTTGGTTTCGTTATCATAAATATTGAAGTTTTAGAGATTATCATAGATGGCCTTTTCGGAACACATCGTGTTGGTCAAGAATTTTTACCAGCAGCATTATATGGTTTCTTAATTGGAGCATTTGAGGTTTTAGCCGTTTTAGTTTTAGTCTCTGTAATTATATTTTGGATTAGAAGAAACGTGATTAAAGTTAAACGTTTCTTAAGCTCAGAAATGAAAGGTTGGCCAAAGAGTGATGGTAATATCATTCTTTATTTCGAAGTTGTACTAATGTGTTTATTCTTAGTGATGAATGCTACTGATACGGTATTTCAAAGCGCTAATTCTGGTAATGTTATTTCACAATTTATTGCACCTTGGTTTAATGGTTTTTCACTTGAAGCTTTACACACCATTGAAAGAACAGCTTGGTGGTTGCATATCGTTGGTATTTTAGCTTTTTTAAACTATTTATATTTTTCAAAACATTTACATATTTTATTAGCGTTTCCTAATGTGTATTATGGAAGTGTTGAACCAAAAGGAAAATTCAATAACCTTGAAGCTGTTACAGCAGAAGTGAAATTAATGATGGATCCAGAAGCAGATCCTTATGCTGCGCCACCAGAAACAGCAGAGGATGAAGTGCCTGCAAAGTTTGGTGCAAGTGATGTTATGGATTTAACACAAGTACAATTGCTTAACGCATATACTTGTACTGAATGTGGACGATGTACGTCGGCATGTCCTGCTAATCTTACTGGTAAGAAATTATCGCCTCGTAAGATTATGATGGATACTAGAGATCGTTTAGAAGAAGTCGGGAAAAATATAGACATCAATAAAGGGAAATTTGTAGATGATGGTAAACAGCTTTTGGGTGATTATATTACTAATGAAGAACTTTGGGCTTGTACAACATGTAATGCATGTGTAGAGGAATGTCCTGTAAGTATAAACCCATTATCTATTATTTTAGAAATGCGTCGTTATTTAGTAATGGAGCAGAGTGCTGCACCACTGGAACTAAATAACATGATGACCAATATAGAGAATAACGGAGCACCTTGGCCTTATAACCAAATGGACCGTTTAAATTGGAAGGATGAATAATTTACTTGAAAGATTAAAACCAAACCAACAATTATTAATAGGGATAATTGGAGCAATCATTGCTTTAATTCTGTTATATGTTATGTATTCTTTTAATACTGGATTTATTGTAAGTTTTGTTTGCGGCTTGTTTTCTGCACTTTCATTTTATATGTTAGTAACGTACAGTTTTAATAGTATAAGTAAACAATAATAGATTGCTTTTTAGTGACCGTGAATTCATTTCATTTTGAATTGAATTCAAAATTAAGAAATAATAATTATGAGTGAGCAACTAAAAGTGCCAACAATGGCAGAAATGATGGCAGAAGGTAAGCAACCAGAAATTTTATTTTGGGTTGGTTCTGCCGGTAGTTATGATGATAGAGCAAAGAAAATCACAAAAGCTTTTGTTAAAATTTTAAACAAAGCAAATGTAGATTTTGCGGTTTTAGGAACAGAAGAAAGTAATACTGGAGACGTTGCAAAGCGTGCTGGTAATGAGTTCTTGTTTCAGATGCAAGCTGTTATGAATATTGAAGTGCTTAATGCATACGAAGTAACACGCATTGTCACTTGTGACCCTCATTCTTTTAATTGTTTAAAAAACGAATATCCAAGTCTTGGTGGTAATTATGATGTTATTCATCACACGCAATTTATACAAGAATTAATGAGTTCTGGACGTTTAACTTTAGATGGAAATACATATAAAGGAAAACGCATTACGTTTCATGACCCTTGCTATTTAGGTAGAGCAAATAGCGTTTATGATGCACCAAGAGATGTACTTAAAAAAACCAATGCAACTTTAGTAGAAATGAAACGACATAAAGGAACAGCTTTATGTTGTGGAGCAGGAGGTGCACAAATGTTTAAAGATGCAGAACCAGGAAATAAGGAAATTAATGTTCTTAGAACTGAAGATGCTTTAGAAACACAACCAGAAATAATTGCAACAGGTTGTCCTTATTGTAATACAATGATGACAGATGGTGTAAAATTTAAAGAAAAAGAAAATCAGATTTCAGTGATGGATATTGCTGAATTGATTGCCAATGCCTAACTTAAATTATTTTAAATATTTCAACCTTATATAAATTTTATGCTAGTCGATTTTAATACCTTACCAGAAGAATCTAGAGTTTGGATTTACCAATCTAATCGTTCGTTCTCAGATGAAGAATTAGAGCAGCTTAAATCGCAATTAGACACATTTATTGAAGCTTGGACAGCTCACGGTAAAGATTTAAAAGCAGGTTATAAGTTAGTTTATAAACGATTTATAGTTATTGCAATGGATCAAAGTTTAAATAGTGCAACAGGTTGTTCTATAGATTCTTCGGTTAATTTTATTCAACAATTAGAACAACAATATAATGTTGATTTAATGGATAAAATGAATGTATCTTATAAGCAAGGTGAATTTATAGCCCATAAATCATTATTAGATTTCAAAAAAATGGCACAACAAAAAGCAGTGTCTAAAAATACTATTGTCTTTAATAATTTGGTTACTAATATTGCGGAATTCAATGAGAATTGGGAAGTACCTGCAAGCGAAAGTTGGCATAATAGGTTTCTGAAATAAATTAAATCTATTATGTCTAATGTATGAAGAACCTCTGTATCTTAATTTGCTTTATAACGTTTTTCACATCTGTTGCTCAAACAGAAATAAAAGAAGTATTTCCGGAATCTAAATTCTAGTAAGCGTATGGGCGGTAAAGTAGGATTGATTGACTATTCAGATAATAAATTTGTAGATATTGCTTATAACACAGCTCGTGTAATTGTAAATAAAGGTTATTTTATTAATGGCTTAAAAACTGGAGAGTGGAAGGTTTATATAAAAGATAGACTCTGGCGTTTAGAAAATTATAAATATGGTGAAAAAGATATTTTCTGCTATTCTTATGATGACCAAACCAAAATCAATTAGAAGACGTTATAGAATCTGTAGAAATAGAAGGTAACTAGCTTTCAAATGCAGATTTTTCATTATTGTTATATAATTATTGAATATATCTTAGGCTTTATTATTTTTATATTTCAATTAGAATAGTCACTTTTACAGAGACAAACAACAAACTTCACATTGTGGCAACAGACATTTTTTTACTAAATATTTCAGGACAAGATAAACCAGGTTTAACTTCTAGCTTAACAAGTGTTTTAGCGGAATATGATGCAAAGGTTTTAGACATAGGACAAGCCAATATTCATGATACTTTATCATTAGGTATTATGTTCGAAATAAAATCAGGTAAAAAATCAGCTGCAGTCCTTAAGGATTTACTGTTTAAAGCTTACGAATTAGGTATTACAGCAAAATTTTCAACTATATCTCTTCAAGATTATGAAAATTGGGTAAGTCTTCAAGGTAAGAATCGTTACATTATTACAATTTTAGGCGAAAAATTAACGGCAGAGCAAATTTCTGAAGTTACCAAAGTAATTTCAAGCAAAAATTTAAATATAGATTCTATAAAACGATTAACAGGACGATTATCGTTAGTTAAAAAAACAGATTACCCAAGAGCATCTATTCAATTGTCTATTAGAGGAAGAATTGAAGATAAGTCTGATTTTACTCAAAAAATCATGGACATCTCAAAGCAGCTCGATGTTGATATTGCTTTCCAAGAAGATAATATTTTTAGAAGAAACAGACGTTTGGTTTGTTTTGATATGGATTCTACTTTAATTCAAACTGAAGTTATTGATGAATTAGCAGAATTAGCAGGTGTAGGTGATGAAGTAAAAGCGATTACAGAATCTGCAATGCAAGGTGAAATTGATTTTAATGAAAGTTTTAAAAGACGAATGAAACTTTTAGAAGGCTTAAGCGAATCTGTTTTACAAGAAGTTGCAGAACGTTTACCTATTACAAAAGGAGCAAGACGTCTAATAGATACATTACATAATTACGGATTTAAAACAGCTATTTTATCTGGTGGTTTCACGTACTTTGGCCATTATTTACAGAAAAAATTAGATATCGATTACGTATTTGCTAACCAATTAGAAATTAAAAATGGTGCTTTAACTGGTGGATATCTTGGCGATATTGTTGACGGTAGTAAAAAAGCAGAGTATTTGCAATTACTAGCGGATGATATGGGAATTGATATTAGCCAAACTATTGCTGTTGGTGATGGCGCAAATGATTTACAAATGCTTAACTTAGCAGGACTAGGTATTGCTTTTCATGCAAAACCTAAAGTTAAGGATAATGCACAAAGTTCTATTTCTAGCATAGGATTAGATGGTGTGTTATATTTGTTAGGTTATCACGATCGACATATTGATTTAATTGAATAAACCATAAACACACATCAATTACTTTATGTAATTATAATTTATAGGAAGTGTTTACGTTTAATAATAGTTATATAATAAACTTTGCACTATGAAAACAAAACTCCTTTTTATAATATTTCTGTTTCTTTCAATTCAAGCATATTCGCAAGATTGGCAAACTGATTTTGAAACATCTAAAGAATTGGCTTCTGATGGTGATAAAATAATCGTTCTCGTTTTTCAAGGTTCAGATTGGTGTGCACCATGTATTAAATTAGATAGAGAAGTTTGGAGTACTCAAGAATTTCAAGATTTGGCTGAAGATAAATTTGTAATGCTACAAGCAGATTTTCCTAGACGCAAGAATAATAAATTAACTACAGAGCAACAAGAACACAATAATGCTTTAGCCGAGAAATACAATAAAAATGGATATTTTCCATTTGTTGTAATTTTAGATTCCGATGGAAATGAACTAGGTAGTTTAGGCTACGAGAAAACAACACCAACTAAGTATTTCGAAAAAATAGTGTCTTTTGAAGATTAAACTTTTCATACTAAGTGTCTTTATTTATACGTTAGGCTATGGTCAAGATGTATATTCAAAATCTCTAAAATTAATGGGAAGTCGCTTCGATATTTCTGTCGTGGCAAATGATTCTATAGAAGGACAACAATATATTTCATCAGCTATTGATGAAATTTCAAGAATTGAACGTCTCATTTCTTCTTGGGATGAAAACTCACAAACAACTCAAATAAATAAGGCTGCAGGTATAGAAGCTGTAAAAGTTGATTCGGAATTATTTCAACTGATTCAACGTGCTTTAAAGATTTCGAAACTCACAGATGGAGCCTTTGATATTAGCTATGCTTCAATGGATAAAATCTGGAAATTTGATGGCTCTATGACCAAAATGCCTTCAGAAGAAGCCATTACAAAATCTGTTGAGAAAGTAGGTTATGAAAACATTGTTTTAGATATAGAGAAACAAACTGTGTTTTTGAAGCTCAAAGGTATGAAAATTGGCTTTGGAGCAATTGGTAAAGGTTATGCTGCAGATAAGGCTAAATCTTTACTTATGAGTTCAGGTGTGGTAGCAGGTATAATTAACGCTTCTGGTGATTTAAATACTTGGGGAACACAACCTAATGGAAAAGAATGGATGGTTGCTATTGTGAACCCGCTGAATAAAGAAAAAGTGTTTTCTTGGATGCCAGTTACAAATAGTGCCGTTGTAACTTCTGGTAATTACGAAAAGTATATTACCTTTAATGATGTATTATATTCACATATTATTGATCCAAGAACTGGCTATCCAGCCACAGGAATTTTAAGTGTTACTATTTTTACAAAAAATGCAGAATTAGCAGATGCTTTAGCAACGTCAGTATTTGTGATGGGAGAAGAAGCTGGCTTAAACTTTATAAATCAATTAAAAGGAGTTGAATGCATTATTGTTAACCAAGACAATAAAATTGTATCTTCATCAAATATAGAATTACAAAACAAAGAGTAATTATGAAAAAGCTATTAATTATCGCCTTAATTACAACAACACTTTCATCTTGTGTGGCTGTAAAAGAATACGAGAAAGTAAATTTAAGTGATCCAGATATGGCTTTAGCTCAGAAGAAATTTGATCGCTTTGAAACGAGTTATCAAGTCTATAGAGAAGCTGCATCAGGAGCAAATGGTGGTAAGTCTGGTGGTGGATGTGGTTGTAATTAATAATAGGTATCTAATGAGGAACATCTTATTTTTTGTGTTTATTTCACTTTTTGGGTTTTCATTTGCACAGCAAGACTCAACCAATGTTTATAAAAAAAGAGTTTTAGAAACTGCCGAAGTCGATTTTTTAAGTAGTTATTATGCTCAAGAAGGTAACAATGCATCAGTAACTGGTGGAATTGGAACAGAAGAGTTAACAGATTTAACAGGTACAATTGTGGTGAGTATGCCATTAAACGCAGATGATGTACTTACGGTAGATGTTGGTTTTTCAGCTTATACCTCTGCATCGTCTAGTAATGGAAATCCTTTTGACCTTTCAGGTGCTTCTTATCAAGGGAGTCCTTGGGTAACGTCTTCTGGAGCTTCTGCTTCTGATGTTTGGACTAGTTTAAATGCCGATTTTTCACATAGCTCAGATGATAGAAATACCATTTGGAATGCAGATGTTTCTTTTGCAGCAGAATACGATTATACATCCATTGGTTTTGGAGGTGGGTTAACTAAGTTATTTAATGAAAAGAATACCACGTTAGGTATAAGTGGAAAAGTCTATTTAGATACTTGGAATCCTATTTACCCAACAGAGTTAAATGCTTATGACGATGTCAATGGTGATTTAAGCCAAGGTTATTTTTATGGAGTTTCAATATTAGATGAATTTGGTGATACGTCTACAGACTGGAGTCCTATTAATGGATTTGAAGTAATAAAAGACAAAGCAAGAAACTCTTACTCACTATCTTTAAGTTTATCACAAATATTAAGTAAAAATGCTCAGTTTTCTATCTTTTTAGATATTGTGAAACAGCAAGGTTGGCTAGGGAATCCGTTGCAACGTGTTTATTTCTCAGATGTAGATAATTATTATATTGGTAATGCTGCAAGTATTCCAAATTATACTTCTAAAAGTAATACGGATGTTTTTCATTTAGCAGATGATATTGAAAGATTACCTTCAAGCAGATTGAAAGTACCTTTTGGTTTTAGATTAAATTATTATTTAAACGAGGTGTTTGTACTTAGAACGTATTACAGATTTTATTCAGATGATTGGGGAATTCAGTCCCATACATTCAATCTAGAAGTTCCGATAAAGCTTTCAACAAAATTCACTTTATATCCTTCTTATAGATATTATAACCAAACGGAATCTGATTATTTTGCGCCTTATGATTCGCATTTGTCAACAGATAAGTATTATACCTCAGATTATGACTTGTCTAAATTTAATGCCAGTCAATATGGATTTGGTTTGAGTTACACAGATATTTTTACAAAAGTTCATATTTTTAAATTTGGATTAAAGAGTATAGATTTTAAATACAATTATTACCAACGTAACTCTGGCTTAAGTGCAAATTATCTTGGGATTGGCTTTAAGTTCATTAAAGATTAATTGTATAAAACTTCTTTATAATTCTATCTTAAAGTCTTTATTCTTCCTCTTAAAAATGCTAATTTGGCACAATATTCGTTACCTTAAATAAAACGATAAAATATTGTCAATGCGTTACTTTTTTCTTTTCCTTATATGTGGTTGTTTTCAGTTTAATTTTGCACAAGATTATTCAATAAAACCACTTCAAACCAAAGATTCTGTCCAACAAAAACAATGGGTAGATAGTCTTTATAATTCCATGTCTATTAATGAAAAGGTTGGCCAATTATTTATGGTGCAGGTCTTTTCAAATAAAGGAAAAACTCACGAAAATGGCATTGCTAGTCTTATAAAAAACCAGCATATTGGTGGTTTAATATATTCTAATGGTGGACCAGTTCGCCAAGCAAAATTAAATAACGAGTTACAAGCTGCTTCTAAAATTCCTTTATTAATTGGTATGGATGCAGAATGGGGTTTGAGCATGCGTTTAGATTCTACGTACGCTTTTCCGTGGAATATGACACTTGGTGCTATTTCAGATGATAAATTAGTAGAGCAAACAGGAAGACAGATTGGTGAACATTGCAAACGCCTTGGTGTACATTTTAATTTTGCACCAGCTGTAGATATTAATACCAATCCTAATAATCCAATTATTGGAAATCGCTCTTTTGGAGAAGATAGAGATAATGTAACGGATAAAGGTTTGGCTTTTATGAAAGGGATGCAAAGTGCCGGTACATTAGCAAATGCAAAACACTTTCCTGGTCATGGAGATACTGAAGAAGATTCGCATTTAAAATTGCCAACTATTAATTTTAGTGCACAACGAATTGATTCTATTGAGCTATATCCTTATAGAAAACTGATTAAGCAAGGTTTAGCTAGCGTTATGGTTGCGCATTTAAATGTCCCTAGTTTGGAAAAGAGAAGAGGTTTTCCTTCTTCTTTATCTAAGCATATAGTTACAGATATTTTAAAAGAACAATTAGGCTTTAATGGTTTAATATTTACAGATGCCTTAACTATGAAAGGTGCTGCAGATTATGTGGAAAAAGGCGTAGATGGAACAAATAAGAAAAGTCTAATTAAAGGAGGCGAAATTGATTTAATGGCATTTTTAGCAGGAAATGATGTGATGCTAATGTCTGAAAACCCAGAAAAAGGTATCGCTAAATTTGTTGAAGCTTTTAATAATGGAACTATTACTGAAGAGCGTTTAGCACATTCGGTAAAGAAAATATTAATGGCGAAATATAAAGTAGGATTAAACAACTATTCGCCAATTGGAATCTACAATTTAGAAAAAGATTTAAACAGACTTAAAGATGATGCACTCTATGAAGAACTCATGGAAAATGCCATTACAGTAGTAAAAAATTCAAATTCAATATTACCACTTAGGGATTTAGAAACTAAGAAAGTTGCTTATGTTTCACTTGGTGACGATTCTGGTTCTGCCTTTTTAGAAGAATTAAAAAAATATACAAAAGTTCACGAGATCAAAGCAGAGAAGCTTGATGAGATAATAACAAAACTTCAAAATTATAATACCGTTGTTGTAGGTTTTCATAAGTCTAACGCTAATCCATGGAAGGGATTTAAATTTTCTCAAAAGGAAATGGCATGGCTGTACGAAATTGCGAGAACGAATACCATAATTTTAGATGTTTTTGCAAGGCCTTACGCTTTAAACGATTTGCTTTCTGTAGAAAATATAGAAGGTATTGTTATGAGTTATCAAAATAGTAAGATTGGTCAAGAAAAATCAGCTCAACTTATTTTTGGTGCAATTGCAGCAAAAGGAAAATTGCCTGTGAGTACAGGTCAGTTTTTTCCGGTCGGTACAGGTGAAACTTATAACTCTTTAATGAATTTAAGTTACGGTTTGCCAGAGCGCGTTGGTATGGATTCTAAATTATTAAGTAGAATAGATTCAGTGGCCAACCATGCTGTAAATGGTAAAATGACTCCTGGTATTCAATTAATAGTAGCCAGAAAAGGGAAAGTTATTTATAATAAAAACTTTGGTTACCATACGTATTCTAAGAAGAATAAAGTTGATTTTGATGATATTTATGATGTTGCGTCTTTAACAAAAATATTAGCTACACTGCCAGTTTTAATGGAGCTAGAGGAACAAGGTTCTGTATCATTAGATGATAAATTGGGAAATTTAATGCCAGAATTTAAAACGACGAATAAGAAGAATATTACCTTAAAGAAAATGCTGTCTCATTATGCACAATTAAAACCTTGGGTCCCTTTTTATTATGCCACTTTAGATTCAGTTACCAAAAAACCAGACCCTAAGTATTATAGAAAAACACGGACAAAAGGTTTTGAAGTTGAAGTGACTAACACGCTTTTTATGCGTAACGATTATCAAGATTCCATACAGAAAATTATAAGAGAAAGTGATTTGCTTTCTACATTACGCTATCGCTATAGTGATTTACCATATTATATACTTAAAAAATATCTTGAAGGCTTTTATGATAAACCACTTAGTGAGATTACGCAAGATCGCTTCTATAAATCACTAGGAGCAAATTACACTACTTATAATCCACGTAAAAAATTCAGTTTAAAAGATATTGTGCCTACAGAAATAGACGATTATTATCGTTATAAAAAAGTACATGGTTATGTGCATGATATGGGAGCAGCTATGCAAAATGGTGTAGGAGGACATGCAGGTGTTTTTAGTAATGCTAATGACGTAGCCAAAATTATGCAGATGTATTTGCAAAAAGGGTTTTATGGAGGAAAACGCTATCTAAAAAGTGAAACGATAGATAAATTTAATCACTGTTATTATTGCGAAAGTGATAATAGAAGAGGAATAGGCTTTGATAAACCTCAATTGGGTGATACAGGTCCAACTTGTGGATGTATTTCTATGACTAGTTTTGGACATTCAGGTTTTACTGGTACCTACGCTTGGGCTGACCCAGAAGAAGAAATTGTTTATATATTTTTAGCTAACAGAACTTATCCTAAAGCAGGTAAAAACTTGTTACTACGAGAAAATATTAGAACCGAAATTCAACGTCTTATTTATGAGGCAATTATAGAATAACAATTAAAATTGAAAGTTAAAAAGGTATTAAAGTGCAGGCATGAATTACTCAAAACCAATAACTTTAAATATTGTTATAGAAGTTAGAAAGCATTCAGAATAGATTACGACTACAAACTGACATTTAACTTTAAATACTTTTGAATTAAGAACATATGAAAATAGGAATAGTTTGTTACCCAACATTTGGTGGAAGTGGAGTAGTTGCAACGGAATTAGGCTTAGAGCTTTCAAAACGTGGTCACGAAATTCATTTTATTACTTATAGTCAGCCAGTACGACTAGAATTGTTGAGTAGCAATGTTCATTTTCATGAAGTACACGTCCCAGAATACCCACTGTTTCATTACCAGCCATATGAGTTAGCGTTATCTAGTAAATTAGTAGATATGGTGAAGTTATATGGTATAGAATTGTTACATGTTCATTATGCTATTCCTCATGCTTATGCGGCTTATATGGCGCAACAAATGTTAAAAGACGAAGGTATTTATATTCCTATTGTAACGACTTTACATGGTACAGATATTACATTGGTAGGAAGTCATCCATTTTACAAACCTGCAGTAACTTTTAGTATTAACAAATCAGATGCTGTTACTTCAGTATCCGAAAGTTTAAAGAAAGATACATTACGTTTATTTGATATTAAAAAAGACATTCATGTAGTTCCTAATTTTATAGATTTAGAAAAACAAGAGCATAATTTCACAGATTGTCAACGTGCTATGATGGCAGATGATAATGAACGTATTATTACTCATATTAGTAATTTTAGGGAAGTAAAACGCATACCTGATGTGATTAAAATCTTTTATAATATTCAAAAGGAATTACCCGCAAAACTAATGTTAGTTGGTGAAGGTCCAGAAAAAGAAGGAGCAGAGCTATTAGTTGAAGAATTAGGAATTACTGATCGCGTTATATTTTTAGGAAATAGTAATGAAATTGATAGAATTCTTTGTTTTAGCGATTTGTTTTTATTGCCTTCAAAGACAGAGAGTTTTGGTTTAGCAGCTCTTGAGGCTATGGCAAGTGGTGTTCCTGTTATTTCTACTAATACTGGTGGATTACCTGAAGTAAATGAAGACGGTTTTTCTGGTTATTTAAGTGATGTTGGTGCAATAAAAGATATGTCTGCAAATGCTGTAAAAATCTTATCTGATTTAGATACATTAAATCAATTTAAGGCCAATGCAAAAACACAGTCTCGAAAATTCGACCTTAGAAATATTGTTCCTATGTACGAAGCCATTTATGAGGAAACTTTAAAGAAATTTATGGTTGTTTAATTAGACCAAACAGCGTAACCCTCGCGTCTTAATTCTAATGTAATTTGTTCTTCAGCTTTAAGAGCATCGGCTCTTGTAAAAAAAGGATCTATATGATTGAATAAACTTGGACGCAAATATGTGCCATATTTCTCAACAATATTCGAAGAAATTTTATACCCTTTTTTATTACGATGACCTGTTTTATGTTGAAGGAATCGTTCCTTTGGAGTTTTACTCGTCATACCTACGTATAAACATTCTAAAACACCATTAAACTGCGGATTAGCTTTTCTAAACTTCGTATTTTCTGTAAAAACACGTTTAGAAAGTTCTATAACGTAGATAGTGTAAAGGTTTTTTTGCATATTAAGAAAAGACTAATGTTTAAATATATATATCTATTCATAAATAACCTCTAAATCAACATTATAGTCATAAAGAGAGTAAGTCGTATCTTCTTCTTCAGGGTATGGTTGTAGGTCAATTAACTCAATATTAAGGTCTAAAATAGATATGCTTTCGAAATAGTTTGTACCAGCATAAATTTCTCCAGCCGTATTTAGAGTAAAATATAATGTTTCATTATCTTTTTCAATTCTCATGTCGATGGCAGCATTACCTTGCCACCAGCATATTACCTCTGTTGGACATCTATTATCTTCAACACCTAATAAGGTTATAGTCGTATTTTGGTCTTGATATATAACTATATCATCGATTGTGTTATCATCCAAATTAGTACAACTTGAAAAAAATATATACATTAATAATATATAACCAAATCTCTTTTTTAAATTCATAGTTGTGATTTTTTAAACGATAACTATTCATTAGATGCCGAAAAGTTGAATTGGTTGCGTCAAGTTATTACTTTTTTAACAAAAACGCTTTTAAATCTTCATAAGAACTTACTTCAATAGACACTTTTTCTTTATCCATTACAGCTTCAATTTGCGAAGGTAAAGGCAATGTTTTTTTAATGACATCTTCCACAACATCTAAAAACTTTGTTGGATGTGCTGTTTCTAAAAACACAACATGTGCATCATTGTTTTCTAAGTATTTTTTGGCACCTAAATAACCAACAGCTCCATGTGGATCAGCAACATAATTATAGTCTTTATAGATTTCTAATAACGCTTCTTTGGTTGCTTGGTCTGTAAAACTATAGGATGATAAATTGGCTTTTAATGTATCAAAGTCATTATTATGTAATTCTTGGATGCGTATAAAGTTACTTGGGTTACCAACATCCATAGCGTTACTAATAGTTTGTGCCGATGGTTTTGGGTCGTAAGACTGTGTGGCCATATAATTTACAACGGTATCATTAGCGTTATTTGAAGCTATAAAATGCTTTACAGGTAATCCTAATTTTTGAGCCACCATACCAGCACAAATATTTCCAAAGTTTCCACTTGGTACAGAGAACGCAATGTCTTTATGCTTAGATTTTAATTGTTTGTATGTAAATAAAAAGTAGAAGAGTTGTGGCAACCAACGTGCAATATTTATTGAATTTGCAGATGTTAATTGCATTTTACTAGTCAACTTCTCATCCATAAAGGCACGTTTTACCATGTCTTGGCAGTCATCAAAAACGCCATCAACTTCTAAGGCTGTAATATTTTGACCTAAAGTTGTTAATTGCTTTTCTTGTATGTCGCTTACTTTACCACTTGGGTAAAGAATCACAACGTTAACACCTTTAACACCTAAAAAACCATTGGCAACAGCGCCTCCTGTATCTCCAGACGTTGCTACTAAAACAGTGACATCATTAGTATTAGTTTTATTAAAATAGCCTAAACATCTGGCCATAAAACGAGCGCCAACATCTTTAAAAGCCATGGTTGGTCCATGAAACAACTCAAGTGTAGAAATATTTTCATTTATTTCAACTACTGGAAAATCGAAATTTAAGGTTTCTTCAACAATTGTTTTTAAAACGTCCTCAGGAATTTCTGGTACAATGAACTGCTTAATCGCTTCAAAAGCAATTTCTGTGTTTGATTTATCCTCAATAGTTTCAAAAAATGAAGCCTCTAAAGGTGTAATCGATTCAGGGAAATATAAACCTTTATCTGGTGCAAGTCCTCGGACTACGGCATCTGCGAAGGTTGTATTTGGTGCTTTTCTATTTAGTGAGTAATAATTCATTATAATATTTTTATACCTTGGGTATTAATTTTAGAAACGTAAGTTTCAAATTGTATGTTAGATTTTGAGTATACATTCTGCATGGCTAACTGAACCGCTTTGGCAGTGGCTTCACTTTTACTCAACGCGAAAATTGAAGGGCCAGAACCAGAAATAGCGCAACCTAAAGCTCCAGCTTCTAAAACTGCTGATTTTACGTCATCAAAATGTGGAATGAGTTGTTTTCTGTAAGGCTCTATAACCACATCGTTTAAAGATTCTTTTATTAAATCGTAGTCAGATGTGTGCAAAGCATGAACCAGGCTTCCAACATTTGCCCATTGCGTAATGGCATTACTTAATGGAATTTCTTTTGGAAGAATTGCTCTAGATTCCGATGTTTTAATTTCTATTTGTGGATGGATTAATGTCGCAAATAAATCGGAAGGTGTTGGTAATTCTAACACTTTAAGTGGACATGCACTTTTTACTAATGTAAAACCACCAAAAATAGCAGGCGCCAAGTTATCAGCATGCTCGCATTTACTAGCTAAAGCTTCACCTTTCATGGCGAAATTTGTAAGTTCAGTTTTGTTTAATGGATTGCCTAATAAGGCGTTCATTCCAAAAACACTTCCTGCTGCACTTGCTGAACTACTACCAATACCACTGCCTGGTTTAATTTTTTTGTAAATTTCAATTTCGAATCCACAGTCTGGTTGTAAAGCATTGTACATGGCTAATGCCGAAACACCAGCAACGTTTTTTTCTGCTTCAAAAGGAAGGTCGTAACCTTCAATCTTTGTAATTTTAATGCCTTTTGCTTCTGTTTTTCTTATCACCATTTCATCTCCAATGGTATCTAAACAAAAACCAAGGACATCAAATCCACAAGCGACGTTAGCAACTGTTGCAGGCGAAAATATTTTGATTTCGTTTTTCATGCTTAATTATTAGCGATTCTTATAATGTCTGCAAATAAACCAGAAGCCGTAACATCTGCACCAGCACCAGCACCTTTAATAATCATAGGTTGTTCTGGATAACGTTGTGTGTAAAACATAACGATATTATCTTTTCCTTTTAGGTTATAAAATGGATGACCTTCTGGTATTTCTTTTAATCCTACTTTAGCTTTTCCGTCGTTAAACTCGGCAACAAATTTTAGTTGACAATTTTTATCTTCAGCAGATTTAAATAAGCTTTGGTAATAAGCTTCGTCAGTTTTTAAGGTTTCAAAGAAATCATCCACAGATGCTGCTTTCATGGCTGCATCAGTTAAGAAATTATCACTTTCTAAATCGGCAAGCTCAATAGCGTGTCCACTTTCTCTAGCTAAAATTAAGACCTTACGCGCTACATCAATTCCACTTAAATCAATTCTTGGGTCAGGTTCTGTGTAACCTTCTTCTTGTGCTTGTTTTACCACATCATAAAATGTAGTTTCAGCATTAAAGTTATTGAATATAAAGTTTAAGCTACCAGATAAAACAGCTTGTATGGTATTGATTTTATCTCCAGAAGTTATTAAATGACTTAATGTGTCAATAACTGGTAAGCCAGCACCTACATTGGTTTCAAATAAGAATGAAGCATTGTATTTACGCGATAAAGCTTTTAACTCATTATAGTATTCAATATTTCCAGAACATGCAATTTTGTTGCATGCTACAACAGAAATGCTTTGTTTTAAATATTCTCCGTAAATATTAGAAACCGCTTCGTTTGCAGTAATATCTACAAAAACAGAGTTTCTTAAATTTAAGGATTTTGCATGCTGAAAGAAACCATCTAAACTTGCTGTTTCGCCAGCTTCTAATTGTTCTTTCCAGTTTTTAAGATTAATACCTTCATCATTTACAACCATTTTTCTAGAGTTTGATAAACCTGCAACTCTTAGATTGATTTTAAAGTTTTCTTTAACGTATGCTTTTTGTTGTTTTATTTGTTCTATAAGTCGTTCGCCAACATTACCAACACCAGTAATGAACAAATTAATTTGTTTAGTTTTTATTTCAAAAAACTGCTCGTGTAAACTATTCAAAGCCTTTTTTACGTCATTTTTATGAATAATAGCAGAAATATTACGCTCAGATGCACCTTGTGCAATCGCTCTAATATTGACGTTGTTTTTTCCAAGTGTACTAAACATTTTTCCGCTAATACCTTGATGACTTTTCATTTTATCACCAATAACAGCAATAATGGATAGATCCGTTTCAACGACTATTGGGTCAATTTTTTGAAGCGTAATTTCGTATTCAAAAACAGTATCAATAACTTCTTTTGCGCGTTGCGCATCATTAGTAGAAATTCCGAAACAAATAGAATGTTCAGAAGACGATTGTGTTATTAATATAATATTGATTTTTTCTTGAGCAAGCGTTTCAAATAAACGTTTACTAAAACCAGGTACTCCAACCATTCCGTTACCTTGTAACGTTAGTAACGCAATGTTCTCAATATTACTAATTCCTTTTACAGGAGAATTATCATTGTTAGACGTATTTTTAGTAATAGTTGTACCAATTGCTTCAGGATCCATTGTGTTTTTAATTACAATAGGAATTTGCTTTTTAAGCACAGGCATTACGGTTGGTGGATATAATACTTTTGCACCAAAATGCGATAATTCTACCGCTTCTTGGTAAGATAACTCAACAATAGGAGAGGCTTGTTTTACCAGTTTTGGGTTTGTAGTGTACATACCACTAACGTCTGTCCAAATTTGTAATTCGTCAGCATCCATAGCCGCAGCAATAATAGCTGCTGTATAATCAGAACCACCACGACCTAATGTTGTAATTTCTCCATGTGCTGACTTTGAAACAAAACCAGGAAATAAAACAATGGCATTAGAATTTGAACTAAAAAACTCTTGAATATTAGTATTTGTAATTTCAAAATTTACAATAGCATTGTTAAAGTTAGAATCTGTAACAATAACCTCTTGTGAGTTTTTTAAAGCAGCATCTATCTGTCTCGCTTTTAGAGTATGGTAAATAATAGTTGAAGATAATGCTTCACCAAAACTTAATAGTTTATCTTTTGTTTGAGGTGATAATTCGTTAATAAGATAAATACCATTTAAAAGACTTTTAAGCTCATTTAATTTTTCTGAAATTAATTCGCGTAAATTATCCTGATGTTTTTGTAATTCACTATCATTTTCTGAGTTTTCAAATAACCCTTCAATAACTTTATTGTGTATAGACCAAATAACATCGTATTTCTGTTTATAATCTTCGTTTTTATCACAAGCTAAATTAGCTGCTTCTAATAATTTATCCGTAATACCGCCAACGGCAGATACTACAACAGCAATATTTGTATTTTTAGATTGTTGATCTAATATATTTATAACTTTATTTATGTTTTCGGCTGAACCTACTGATGTTCCACCAAATTTAAGAACTTTCATATTTTATAGAATTTAAGAGAATAAGATGTCTGTATAGACAAAAAGGGACGGAAAGCATATTATAAATTACCCCAAAGGGTAATAATAGTTGAAATGAAAAACATAGAAATAGACATACGGAATGTATGTGCGATTGTATTTTCTGTTGTGTTTATTTTTTTCGTCATTACACGTCAAAAGTATTATTTTTACAACAATAATAAAACTAATTTTTCCTTTTTAGGGAATTGGTAAAAAAGTGCTAGTCTTTGCATTTAAATTGAATTATTGCTAGCGTTTTATAATAAGTATTAAACTATTCACATGAAACAAATACAATTATAAATTAAATTCTTAAAATGAAATTATTAATAATGTTACAGGTGATCACTTTAAAATAATAATTAGTACAGATGAAATTATTTTCAAAAGAACAAATTTATGAAGGCGATAAATTAACAACAGAGCGTCAAAAAATAACATCAACGGATTTAATGGAGCGTGCCGGAATTCAGATATTTAATTGGATTCACACGCGTATGCAAGGCGCGCAAGTACCAATACATGTGTTTTGTGGAATTGGCAATAATGGAGGAGATGGTTTAGTATTAGCTAGACATTTGGTGACACATGGTTATAATGTAGTAACATATATTGTGAACTGTAGCGATAAACGTACTAAAGATTTTTTGTTCAATTATGATCGCATAAAAAACGTAACTAAGGATTGGCCAAAAATGCTAAGTTGCAAAAATGATTTCTCAGAAATAGTTATAAAAGAAGAGGATATTATTGTAGATGCCGTTTTTGGTATTGGGTTAAACCGTCCACCAAATGATTGGGTTAAAGCTTTGTTTGCGCAATTTAAGACTTCTAAAGCCTTTACATTATCTATCGATATTCCTTCTGGTTTATATACAGATAAAGTTATTGAAGATGAGAATAATGTAGTTAATGCTAATTATACTTTAAGCTTCCAATCACCTAAATTAGTATTCTTTTTACCAGAAACAGCTAAATATACCGTACAATGGGAAGTGTTAGATATTGGAATAGATCGCGATTATCTAATACAGACAGAAACAGATATAGAACTTATTTCAAAACATGAAGTGTTACCATTATATAAGCCAAGATCAAAATTTTCTAATAAAGGCGATTTTGGACATGTGATGATTTTAGGTGGAAGTTATGGTAAAATAGGAGCGGTTAATTTAGCTAGTAGAGCAGCATTAGGTGCTGGCGCAGGTTTGGTTACAGCATATACTCCTAAATGTGGTTATCATAGTTTACAATCTGCAGTACCAGAAGTTATGCTTATAACAGATAGTGACGAAACCCATATAACTAATATATCTTATGATATTGAACCAACAGTTATTGGTGTTGGAGTAGGATTAGGTACTTCTGCTAGAACGGCTAAAACGTTTGAAGCATTTCTAAAAACAAACAAAACACCTTTGGTTATTGATGCAGATGGATTAAATCTATTATCCAAAAAGAAGGCTTTATTAAAGTTGTTGCCCGAACAAACTATTATTACGCCACATCCTAAAGAGCTAGAACGCTTAATTGGAAAATGGTCTGATGATTTTGAAAAGCTAAAGAAAGTAAAGGCATTTTCTAAAAAGTATAATGTAATAGTCTTAATAAAAGGGGCTAATTCTATAACTGTATATCAAGATAAGCTTTATATTAATACCACAGGAAATCCAGGAATGGCGACTGCGGGTTCTGGTGATGTCTTAACGGGAATTATTTCTAGTTTAGTAGCGCAAGGTTATGAACATTTGTCTGCAACAATTTTTGCAGTTTATTTACATGGGAAATCCGCAGATATAGAATTAGAAGATTATGGTTATCAGAGTTTAATTGCTAGTCATATTATAGAAGGTATTGGGAAAGCTTACATAGATTTATTTAAACAACCAGAGCAACCAAATGAGGTAGAACAGCAAGAAGAAACACCGCAATAGAGATTGAAAAAATAAAGTAAATAAAGCCTGTCTAAATTATTTTAGACAGGCTTTTTATTATAACTGAATAGTGTTAAAACTTACAACAATTCGTTTAGTAATTTTACTAATGCAGGATTAGATGGTCTAGGAGCATCCGCACTTACAATATTTCCATTTGGATCAATAAGAATAAATCTAGGAATAGAATTTACTTTATAGCTTTTCATAAATTCAGAAGAAAAAGCCTTATCGGCCATAAGTTGAATACCTCCTAATTCTTTATCTACAATCATTTTTTTCCAACCTTGGTATGCAGCAGCAGCGTCATTTTTATAGCCACGACCATTATCTACTGATATACTTACAAATTCAATGTTTTTATTATGAAATTGTTCTTCAACTTTTTTAAGTGAAGGAATCTCTTTAATACAAGGACCACACCAGGTTGCCCAAACATCTATATATACAAATTTCCCTCTTAAATCAGAAAGTGAAGTGTTTCCACCAGCATTATTTTCATAGTCTTTAAAGTCAGGAGAAGGCGAACCTTTTGGCATTGCATCTCGTGTTGAAAGCTTTGCTGACATAAATTTTGTAACCTGACCTAATGTGCCATTAATATTTTTATCCATCATAGCAATATGTGTAGAATCAACATCTGAAAATTTTGTTTTTAAACCTTCATAATCAGTTTTGTATTGCTTAGTAGCATTTTCAAAATCTTCTTTAGTTCCGTTTGCAATAAGATCTTCAGTGAAATGCTTTTTTGATAATAGAAATGATTTTAATGAAAAGTTGTTAATATCTGATGCATCACCTTTAAATTCCATAGAATCAACAAAAGAATTATAGTCGGTTTCAAAAGAAGTAACATTGTCGTTTTTTAAATAAATAGGACCAAATTCTTTACCATGCTGAAAATTATAATCACCAGCAATAACTTTTAAGGTATCCTTAAATGTACCGTCGTCATTTAAAGTGATTGTTTTTTCATAATTTCTACCTTGAAAAATTCTAAGTGTTTTACTTTCATCTGGATTTGCAATTTTCCCAGAAAGTGTAACATAATCTTTAGGTTCACCTTTGCATGCAACTATTGTAACTGCTAAACAAAGTAATAATATTTTCTTCATAATATGTATTTTTTTCGAATGCAAAAATAAACATTAAAAGCCAATAACAAAGACGCAATGAATTATTAACAAATCCTTGTAAAGTGCAAAATTATTCTCAATTTTGAATACTAAATAATATAACTAATGGATAACTATCATATCATCTCTTCAGACGCTTTAGATATTGTAACGATTTACAATATTTTTTATGAAAACAAAAAATTAAAACTGTCTGAAGAATCAATAAATAGTATTAAAAAATGTAAAGCATATTTAGATGGTAAATTGGCTAATAATAAAAAACCAATGTATGGTATTAATACAGGTTTTGGCTCTTTGTATAATGTGAAAATTTCTGATTCAGATTTAAGTCAACTGCAAGAAAATTTAGTAATGTCTCATGCTTGTGGAACAGGAGAGCGTGTACCAGAATCTATTGTTAAAGTGATGCTGCTTTTAAAGATTCAGTCATTAAGTTATGGCCATAGTGGTGTACAATTAGCCACTGTAGAAAGATTAATAGAATTTTTTAATAACGATATATTTCCATTTGTATTTACGCAAGGGTCATTAGGTGCTTCGGGTGATTTAGCACCATTAGCACATTTAGCTTTACCTTTATTAGGAAAAGGTAAAGTGGTACATAACAATAAAGAATACGAAGCAGCAACACTTTTAGAAGAATTTAATTGGCAACCAATTACACTAGAAGCTAAGGAAGGTTTGGCTTTATTAAATGGTACACAATTTATGAGTTCTTATGGTGTTTATTTATTACTAATGTCTCATAAAACATCTTACTTAGCGGATATAATAGCTAGTATTTCTTTAGATGCTTTTGACGGTCGTTTAGATCCTTTTCATGATTTAGTACATGCTGTAAGGCCACATCCTGGTCAAAGAAAAGTAGCTAGACGTTTTAATGAGTTCTTAAAAGGGAGTGAACTTATTGAGCGCGAAAAAGAACATGTACAAGATCCCTACTCTTTCCGTTGTATTCCGCAAGTTCATGGTGCCACAAAAGACACCTTAGATTTTGTTGAAAAAGTAATTTTAACGGAAATTAATTCGGTAACCGATAATCCTAATATTTTTCATGAAGAAGATTTAATTATTTCTGGTGGAAATTTTCATGGTCAGCCTTTAGCATTAGCACTAGATTATTTAAAAATAGCAATGGCGGAAGTTGGAAATATTTCTGAGCGAAGAGTTTTTCAATTAGTGTCTGGCTTAAGAGGTTTACCAGCATTTTTAGTTGATAACCCGGGATTAAATTCTGGTTTTATGATTCCTCAATACACAGCTGCAAGTATTGTTAGTGCAAATAAGCAATTGGCAACGCCTGCTAGTGTAGATAGTATTGTTTCGAGTAATGGACAAGAAGATCATGTAAGTATGGGAGCAAATGCAGCTACACAAGCTTATACTTTGGTGAAAAATGTAGAACGAGTTATTGCTATTGAATTAATGAATGCATCTCAAGCAATAGAATTTAGAAGACCATTGAAAACCTCTCCATTATTGGAGTCATTTTTAGAACAGTACAGAAAAGTAGTACCATTTATAAAAGTAGATGAAGTTTTGCATGATGATATACAAGCTTCAATTCAATTTTTACAAGATGTTGATATTGAAATAGAAGAGTTGTTTTTAAATCATTATGATCTAAAATAGATTAATTAGGGCTATTGCTAACTAATTCATCGGTCCATAATAAAGCTTCCTTCATATCTGAGAAGATTTTATAAGGCTTTTTAAAAAATAGTCGCTCTATTTTTGCATTTCCTAATGCTTTATGATTGCTAGAAACAATGGCAAGACCTAGTAAGTTTTTTACTTTAAAAGTTTCGTAATAAACTTTTGGGTCAAGTGAATAAGAATTAATTCTATTAGAGATATAAACAAATTTGCTATCGCTAAAAAATTTCTCTGCGACTTCTATTAAAATATTATTATCATCAGAAGTGAGGTGTATTCCTTCATTAACGGTTGTAATAATGTGGTTGTCATATATTTCCATTTGACAGATGTCAAAAGTAAGCAGTTCTCTCATACTAAATCTTTGGTTGGGCATTGTAAAATAAAAAAAAACTCCTTCATAACGAAGGAGTTTTTTTAATTTAGAATGACTTTTTTTAAGATTCAGTCTTCTTTTCCGAAGATTTTATCTTAATACTTAATTCATCATTTTTTTCATCTAAATCCATGGTAATGGTATCACCTTCATGGATTTTTGAATTAATGATTTCCTCAGCTAAGGCATCTTCAACGTATTTTTGAATAGCCCTATTTAAAGGTCTTGCTCCATATTGTTTATCGAAGCCTTTTTCAGCAATATAATCTTTTGCTTTGTCTGTAAGTTTAAGGGAATATCCTAAATCTTTAATTCTTTCGATAAGTTTAACTAATTCAATATCAATAATCTTGTTAATGTCTTCTTTTTCTAGAGCATTAAAGACAATTACGTCATCTATTCTATTAAGGAATTCTGGAGCAAATGCTTTCTTTAAGGCATTTTCTATTACTGCTTTAGCATGATCTGATTCTTGAGCAACTGCTGCTGAAGTACCAAAACCAACACCTGTTCCAAAGTCTTTAAGTTTTCTAGCTCCAATATTAGATGTCATAATAATGATAGTATTTCTAAAATCAATCTTACGACCTAAGCTGTCAGTTAGATAACCATCATCCAAAACTTGTAATAGCATGTTAAACACATCTGGATGCGCTTTTTCAATTTCATCTAATAAAACTACAGCATAAGGTTTACGTCTTATTTTTTCAGTTAATTGTCCACCTTCTTCATATCCTACGTATCCTGGAGGCGCACCAATTAAACGAGAAATCGCGAATTTCTCCATGTATTCACTCATGTCTATACGCACAAGAGAATCATCGCTTTCAAACAACTCACGAGCTAAAACTTTTGCTAACTGTGTTTTACCAACACCAGTTTGACCTAAAAAGATAAATGAACCAATTGGTTTATTAGGGTCTTTTAGTCCGGCTCGGTTTCTCTGAATAGCTTTTACAACCTTTGCAACGGCTTGATCTTGTCCAATTACTTTACCTTTAATTAGATCTGGTAATTGTGAAAGCTTTGTGATTTCTGTCTGTGCAATTTTGTTTACAGGAATTCCTGTCATCATAGAAACCACATCTGCAACATTATCTTCAGTTACAATTTCTTTATGTTGTTTTGTTTCTTCTTCCCATTTTTCTTGGGCAGTTGCTAATTCTTTTTCAAGTCGCTTTTCATCATCTCTAAGTTTTGCAGCTTCTTCGTATTTCTGCTTTTTAACAACACTATTCTTAGTTTCTTTAACTTCTTCAAGTTTCTTTTCTAATTCTAGAATTTGTTTTGGTACATCAATATTTGTAATATGAACACGAGAACCAGCTTCATCTAAAGCATCAATAGCTTTGTCTGGAAGGAAACGCTCTGTCATATAACGATTTGTTAACTTTACACATGCTTCAATTGCTTCATCAGTGTAATTCACATTATGGTGTTCTTCATACTTACCTTTTATATTATTAAGGATTTCAATTGTTTCTTCAACGGTAGTTGGTTCTACAATTACTTTCTGAAAACGACGTTCTAAAGCACCATCTTTTTCAATATATTGTCTGTACTCATCTAGAGTAGTAGCACCAATACATTGTATTTCGCCTCTTGCTAATGCTGGTTTAAACATGTTAGAAGCATCTAAACTTCCGGTTGCACCACCTGCACCAACAATGGTATGAATTTCATCTATAAAAAGAATAATATCATCATTCTTTTCAAGTTCATTCATAACAGCTTTCATACGTTCTTCAAACTGTCCTCTATACTTAGTTCCAGCAACTAAACTTGCCAAATCTAAAGTTACAACACGCTTATTAAATAAGGTACGTGATACTTTACGTTTAACGATTCTAAGCGCGAGTCCTTCTGCAATTGCAGATTTACCAACACCAGGTTCACCTATTAATAAAGGGTTGTTTTTCTTTCTTCGACTTAAAATCTGAGATACACGTTGTATTTCTTTTTCTCGACCTACAACTGGATCTAATTTGCCTTCTTCTGCAAGTACAGTTAAGTCTCTTCCAAAATTATCTAATACAGGAGTTTTTGATTTCTTGTTTGCTTTGCTTGCTTGTCCACCAAATGGATTTTGCTTAGCATCCTCTTCTTCATTCATATCATCATCAGAAAACGACTCTGCTTTTGGAGTTTCTAAATAATCATCTTCGCTAGTTGCCATAGATTTAAATTCTTCTTTTACGTTATCATAATCTACTTTAAGCTTGTTTAAAAGCTTAGTTGTTGGATCATTTTCATTTCTTAAAATACACAATAATAAATGTGCTGTATTAATTGAGGTGCTTTGAAACAATTTAGCTTCTAAAAACGTTGTTTTTAATGCACGCTCTGCTTGCCTTGTTAAATGCAAGTTCTTTTTTTCGTTAGATGTTGTAACGATATTTGGGTTAGCAGGACTTAATATCTCTACTTTACGCCTTAAGTGATTAAGATCAACTTCTAATGCGCCTAAAATATCTATTGCTTTACCGTTGCCATCTCTTAATAAGCCAAGCATTAAATGCTCAGTGCCAATAAAATCGTGACCTAAACGTAGCGCTTCTTCTTTGCTGTAAGCAATAACATCTTTAACTCTTGGGGAAAAATTATCATCCATACTATATTCCTTTCTGCTTTAAAAATAATAAAAACATATTAGGTATAAGGCAAAAACCATACCTTAAATTATATGTTTATTTTCTGTAGTAAACGAAGAGAGTAAAAAAGCATTTTAAATCAAAGGAAAATAGGAGATACTTATTAACGAAAAAGATATTAAATATTGTTAATAAAAAATCCTAAAAAGCAAGTCGAATTTATTTAAAAACAGTGGTATTTTGGTTATATTAGCACGTTATGAAAATTCACAAAAAAACTAATTAATTTTATATATGGCAGAAGGAGAAAAACTCATTCCAATTAACATTGAAGATGAAATGAAATCGGCTTACATTGATTATTCAATGTCAGTCATTGTGTCACGTGCGTTACCAGATGTAAGAGATGGTTTAAAACCGGTTCATAGACGTGTACTTTATGGTATGCATGAACTTGGTATTAGAGCAAATAGTGCACATAAAAAATCAGCAAGAATTGTAGGTGAAGTTTTAGGAAAGTACCATCCACATGGTGATACTTCCGTTTATGATGCAATGGTACGTATGGCTCAAGAATGGAGTTTACGTTATATGTTAGTCGATGGACAAGGTAACTTTGGATCTGTAGATGGCGATAGTCCGGCAGCAATGCGTTATACAGAGGCAAGAATGCGTAAGATATCTGAGGATATGTTGGCAGATATTGACAAAGAAACTGTAGATCATAAATTGAACTTTGATGATACTCTTGAAGAACCAACGGTATTGCCAACTCGTATTCCTGGTCTTTTAGTTAATGGAGCTTCTGGTATTGCGGTTGGTATGGCTACGAATATGCCTCCTCACAATTTAACTGAAGTTGTAGATGGAACCATTGCTTATATAGAGAATAACGATATAGAGATTGATGAGTTAATGCAACACATTAAAGCTCCAGATTTTCCAACAGGTGGAACAATTTACGGTTATGATGGTGTAAAGGAAGCTTTTCATACAGGTCGTGGACGTATTGTAATGCGTGGAAAGGCAATTATCGAAGAAGTACAGGGTAGAGAATGTATTATTGTTTCTGAGATTCCTTACCAAGTTAATAAAGCAGACATGATTAAGAAAACTGCTGATATTATTAACGATAAAAAATTAGAGGGTATTTCTACAATTAGAGATGAGTCTGATAGAAATGGAATGCGAATTGTTTACGTATTAAAACGTGATGCTATTCCTAATATTGTACTTAATAAATTATATAAATATACTTCGTTGCAGACGTCTTTTAGTGTAAATAATATTGCACTTGTCAATGGTCGTCCTCAATTATTAAATTTAAAAGAGTTAATTCATTATTTCGTAGAGCACAGACATGATGTTGTTGTTAGACGTACCACTTATGAATTACGAAAAGCAGAAGAACGTGCTCATATATTAGAAGGTTTAATTATTGCTTCAGATAATATTGATGAAGTAATTAAGATTATTCGTGCATCATCTAATGCAGAAGAAGCTCGAAATAATTTAATTGAACGATTTAAACTGTCAGAAATTCAGGCAAAAGCTATTGTTGAGATGCGTTTACGTCAGTTGACAGGTCTAGAACAAGACAAATTGCGTGCTGAGTATGAAGAAATAATGAAAACAATTATAGATCTTAAAGACATCTTAGACAGGAAAGACCGTCGTATGGATATTATTAAAGGAGAACTTGAAGTTGTTAGAGATAAATATGGTGATGACCGTCGTTCTGTTATAGAATATGCAGGTGGAGACTTGAGTATTGAAGATATGATACCAGATGCACAAGTTGTAATTACAATTTCTCATGCTGGTTACATTAAACGTACTTCGCTTACAGAATATAAAACTCAAAATAGAGGAGGAGTTGGGCAGAAAGCTTCAACAACTCGTAATGAAGATTTCTTAGAGCATTTATTTGTTGGTACTAACCATCAATATATGTTATTCTTTACACAAAAAGGAAAATGTTTCTGGATGCGTGTTTATGAAATTCCAGAAGGTTCTAAAACTTCAAAAGGTAGGGCAATTCAGAATTTAATAAATATTGAGCAAGATGATAAAGTGATGGCTTTCATTTGTACTCAAGATTTAAAAGATGAAGATTATATTAATAGTCATTATGTCATAATGGCGACTAAACAAGGTCAGGTTAAGAAAACTTCATTAGAACAATATTCTCGTCCTAGATCTAATGGTATTAATGCTATTACTATTAAAGAAGATGATGTTTTATTAGAAGCAAAGTTAACAACAGGTGAAAGTCAAGTAATGTTGGCTTTAAAATCAGGTAAAGCAATTCGTTTTGAAGAAGCTAAGACAAGACCAATGGGTAGAAATGCCTCTGGTGTTCGTGGAATTAGACTTCAAGATGAAAAAACAGATGAAGTTATAGGAATGATTGCTGTTGATGATATGGAAAGTAACATTCTTGTTGTTTCTGAAAATGGATATGGAAAACGTTCTAGCTTAGAAGATTACAGAATTACCAACAGAGGTGGAAAAGGTGTGAAAACTATTTCTATCACTGAAAAGACTGGTAATTTAGTATCAATTAAAAATGTAACAGATGAAGATGATTTAATGATCATCAATAAATCTGGTATTGCAATTCGTATGGCAGTAGCAGATTTACGTGTAATGGGACGAGCAACTCAAGGGGTGAAACTAATTAACCTTAAAGGTAACGATTCTATTGCAGCTGTGGCAAAAGTGATGAAAGATGATGAAGAGGATATAGAAGATATAGAAGGGGAACTTATTGAAGATAATGTAACTGATAATGAGGACTCTAATGAGGGTGGCACGGCTATTGATAATAATGAAACTGAAAATTAATATTAAACAATAAACTATTTATTACAAGATGAAAAAATTAATGACATTAGTGCTTTTATTGGCAATTGGATCAATGTCTTATGCTCAAAAGAATGAGTTAAAGGCTATTGAAAAAGCACTTAAAAATGTAAACTTCTCGGATGCCAAAGCAGCAATATCATCAGCGGAAGCCTTAATTGGAAACATGGATGATAAGTCTAAAGCAAAATTTTATTATTTGAAGGCACAAGCTTTATATGCTAATGGTGCTGGTACAGACGCAAATATTGATGATGCAATTGAGACTTTGGATCAATTAAAAACATTAGAATCTTCAATTGGTAAGCTAAAATATACAGAGCAGGCTAATGATATGAAATCTAAAATGTTTAACACTTTTATTACCAAAGCAAATGATGCTTTTAATAGTAATAACTTTGAAGCAGCAGCTGACAGATTTGAAAAAATCTACAGAATTTCTCCACAAGACACTTCATATTTATATAGTGCAGCTTATTCATCAATAAAAGCAAATGATTATCCTAGTGCATTAGGTTACTATATAGAACTTGGTGATTTAGGTTATACAGGTATTGCAATGAATCACTTTGCTACGGATAAAGAATCTGGAGAAGAGGTGTTGTATGCTGATAAAGCTGGAAGAGATTTCGCTGTAAAAACCTTAAAAACACATATTAAACCAAGAGATGTTAAAACAGAATCTAGAAGATCTGAAATTGTAAAAAACATTGCCCTTATTTATGCGGATCAAGGAGAAAGTGAAAAAGCTTTAGCAGCAACGGTAGAAGCAAGAGCTGAAAATCCAGACGATTTAGGATTGATTGTTGTGCAAGCACAGACTTATTTAAAGCTAGGTAATAAAGATAAGTTTACTGAATTGATTGATGAAGCTTCTGCAAAGGCTGATGGTAATGCAGAATTCTTATATAATTTAGGAGCATTATTAGGAGAGTCTGATAACACTGAAGAGGCAAAGAAATATTATCAAAAAGCTTTAGATGTGGATCCAAATTATAATAATGCTAACTTAAATATGGCATTTGTAATTTTATCGGATGAAGCTAAGTATATTGAGGAAATGAATGCTATTTTAGAAAGCAATTCTCCTAATTATAACAAATATGATGAAATTAAAGCTAAAGTAAACAAACTTTATTTAGAGGCTATTCCATATTTGGAAAAATCATTAAGCTTAAATGAAAGCATTAATACAGCTAAAAACTTAATGAATTTATATAGTGCAATTGGAGACACTGATAAATTTAAAGCGATGAAAGCTAAATATGAATCAATGGAAGCAGCAGCTGGTGGAAATTAATTCTAATAGAATTTGTAAATAAAAAAAGCGGCTAATTTTAGTCGCTTTTTTTTATACTATTTTTTTTATTACTCTGAGTTTATGAGTATGCATATTTTTCTCTTTGTTATAAATACCACTATGATCTAAACGGTCAATTCTAACTTTGCCATGTGCATGTATAATATAATTATCTTTCATAATAATACCAACATGTGTTATGTGGCCTTCATTATTATCAAAAAATGCTAAGTCTCCAGGTTCGCTTTCTTCAATAAAACTTAAAGCTTCTCCCTGAGTTGCTTGTTCTGAAGCATCTCTGAGTAGAGAATAACCATTAAGTTTATAAACCATTTGTGTAAAGCCAGAACAATCAATACCAAATGGTGTTTTTCCTCCCCAGAAATATGGTGCATTTAAATACAAAAACGATGTATTGATAATGTTTTCTTTATTACTTTTTGAAGTCAAAGAAGATCCATCAAAGTTATGATTTAGCAATTGTAAACCATTTAAATCTGAACCTACGGGAATTGGATAAAGGTTGTTTAAATCATCTGAAACAAACTCAATTAAATCTTTAGATAATTTTATACCTGCTGATTGAAGTTCAATATAATTAGACTCTTCAATTTCTAAGTATTGCTTATTATCGATCCAACCTTCATAATTATCGAAAGCAAAGCGAATACGACTCCATTTTTTTCGCTGCTCTAGCACTTTAAAAAAATCACCGTACAATGCTTGCGTTACCATTTCACTGGTATCGCTAGGTTCTAATCGTATGGGTACAATGCCAAGATTGCAAATGCCGTATTGCATAAAATTTGGTTAAGCGATTTCTAATACTAAAGCGGAAGCGCCACCACCACCATTACAGATAGCAGCAGCTCCTAGTTTAGCATTATTTTGATGTAAAACATTAATTAATGTTACAAGAATTCGAGCTCCTGAGCATCCAAGTGGATGACCTAAAGAAACAGCGCCTCCATTAACATTTACATTACTATCGTTTAATCCTAAAATTTTCATGTTTGCTAATCCAACTATAGAAAATGCTTCGTTAAATTCAAAATAATCAACATCACTTAACTCTACATTAGCCTTTGCCAACGCTTTCGGTAATGCTTTTGATGGTGCCGTTGTAAACCATTCTGGTTCGTGTGCAGCATCAGCATACCCTTTTATTGTTGCAATAGGTTTTAAACCTAATTCATTAGCCTTGTCTTTACTCATTAATATAAGTGCAGCAGCACCATCATTAATTGTAGATGCATTTGCAGCAGTGACGGTTCCGTCTTTTGTAAAAGCAGGACGTAATACAGGAATCTTTTCCATTTTAACATTAGTATACTCTTCGTCTGTATCAACAATAACAGGTTCTCCACGACGTTGAGGAACTTCAACTGGTATTACTTCTTCTTTAAATTTTCCAGCATCCCAAGCAGCTTTAGAGCGCTCGTAAGATTGAACAGCAAATGCATCTTGATCTTCTCTAGAGAATTTATATTCTGTAGCACAAGCATCAGCACTAACTCCCATTGCATTATTATCGTAAGCATCAACTAAACCATCTTTTTGCATACCATCTTCAAGTGTAGCAGGCCCAAATTTTGTACCAGTACGTGCATGGTAATAATGAGGTATTGAACTCATGTTTTCCATTCCACCAGCAACAATAATATCTGCATCCCCTAATTGAATAGCTTGAGCAGCTTGCATAACAGCTTTCATTCCAGAAGCACAAACTTTATTAATCGTAGTACAAGGTGTTGTATTTGGTAAGCCAGCATAAATTGCAGCTTGTCTAGCAGGTGCCTGACCTGTACCAGCTTGCACTACATTACCCATAATGACTTCATTGACCAGTTCTGGTTTCAAATTAATCTTATCTAAAGCTCCTTTTATAGCAGCAGCTCCTAATCTTGGAGCAGGTACAGAAGATAAACTTCCTAAAAAACTTCCAATAGGTGTTCTAACCGCAGAAACGATAACGACTTCCTTGTTCATAATAAAATTGTTTGATGTTATTTAATGCGAAATTAAACATTTTTTAAGAGATTTTAGAATGTATTATTGATATTAGCCGTCTAAAATTTTAATATTTATTACATTTGATTGTATATGAATGGATTCCTTAATAAATGGTATAAGAATCACGCTTTAGGCTACAAAATATTGTTGTACTTGGTTACCACATTATTTATAGTTTACCTTTTCCCAAAAACAGGAAAATTTAGATATTCTTTTGAAAAAAGTAAACCTTGGCAATCAGAGAATTTATATGCACCTTTTAACTTTGCAATAAAGAAATCTAGTGCCGAAATTGAGAAAGAAAAACTTGAAATTGAAGCTCAAAGCCCTGTTTACTTCGAAGTAAATAAGAATATGGAGAGTCAGGTTTTATCTAATTATTTAGTTAGGTTTAATCAGGTATTTGAGGACTCAAGTGCATATAGTATTGAAAATTCTAATTTATATAAAGAAGGGAAATTTATAGTCAATAAATTATATAATCCAGGAATTTTAGATTTAGAATATAGTTATTCTGATGATCGTACTGCAGTGTTGACAATTTCTAACAAAGTTCAGAGTGAGTTGCAATATGGTAGTTTAAATGAATTAGGAGAACTTCGGCAACTTGTAGAAAAGGATTTAGGTAGTAGTCTATCCATTGATGTTAAAAAGCGAATGATTTCAATTTTTTTCGATGTCATTAAACCTAATATTAGTCTAAATAAAAGTTTAAGTCAAAAAGTTCTTGAAGAAGAATTGTCTAAAATAGCTTTGACTAGAGGTCAGATTGAAAAAGACCAGTTAATCGTTTCAAAAGGACAAGTAATAGAAGCAGACCAATATGATATTTTAAGTTCATTAAAATCTGAATATGAGTCTCATGTTTGGAATACAACCAACTATAATTGGGTACTTGTAGCTTATACGCTTTTAGTGGCATTGGCATTGCTAATGTTGCTTTTGTTTTTACGAAAGTATAGAATTGAAGTCTTTTTAGATAATACTAAAGTCACTTTTATATTTTTCAATATTGCCTTAATGATATTGTTAACCACTGTAGTCATTAATTTTAATTCACAATATATATATGTAGTGCCACTGTGTATATTACCATTGGTTTTAAAAGCCTTTTTTGATGCGAGATTAGGCTTATTTGCTCATGTTCTTACAGTATTACTTTTAGGGTTTATTGTACCTAATAGTTACGAATATATGTTTCTTCAAATTATTGCAGGAATGGTAACTATATTGACTGTTTCAGAATTATATAAAAGAGCAAATCTATTTATTTCTGTAGGACAAATTACCTTTATATACATAATTGCTTATTTTGCTTTTTTCGTAATTCACGAAGGTCAATTAACAGGACTAAAATGGGAAACATTTGGTTTGTTTATACTGTGTGGCCTTGCTACATTATTTGTGCAGCCCTTAATTTATATCTATGAGAAGATATTCGGATTAGTCTCAGATGTATCATTACTGGAGTTATCAGATACCAATACTAAATTATTAAAAGAATTATCTAATAGAGCACCAGGTACATTTCATCATTCATTAAACGTGGCGAATTTGGCAGAAGCTTCAGCTAATGAAATTGGAGCCAATGCTATGTTAATTAGGGTAGGAGCATTGTATCATGATATTGGAAAGATGAAAAACCCAACGTATTTTACAGAAAATCAAAGTACTGGTATTAATCCTCATGACGAACTCTCTAGTAAGGAGAGTGCTAAAATTATTATTGAGCATACCTTAAATGGTATTGAAATAGCAAAAAAACATAAATTACCAGATCGCGTTATTGATTTTATAAGAACACATCATGGTACTAGTTTAGTTTATTATTTTTACATGAAAGAAAAGGCTGTTAATGAATTGGTTGATATTAAAGATTTTACCTATCCTGGACCTAAACCATTTAGTAAAGAAACAGCTATATTGATGATGTGTGATAGTGTAGAAGCCGCTTCTAAAAGCTTAAAAGAGCCTACAAGTACTAAAATAAATGAGTTTGTAGAAAATATTATAGATAAGCAGATGGAAGCAGGTCAGTTTTTAAATGCGGATATTACATTTAAAGAAATTCAATCCATTAAGAAAGTTCTTAAACATAAATTGGCTAATATTTACCATCTAAGGATTGAGTATCCTGAGTAAATTTTACGATTCTATTAAGTAAATATAAATCTGTCGTTATACTTTAATTAAAGAAAAACCTATAGAAAACAAAAAAGCCTCAACATAAATATGTTGAGGCTTTTTGTGATCGCACTAGGATTCGAACCTAGGACCGCCTGCTTAGAAGGCCAAAAAATCGACTGTTTTCACACGTAATATTATTATTAAATATCTGATTTTGTTACGTTTAATTGGTTTTGAGATTGTTTGATATGAATTGTGTTCAAACAAAAGTGTGCGTAAAGTGTGCGTAATTTTTGCTAACTTTATATCTAAAATTACAGAGAAATGGCTCGAGCAAAATTAATTTTGGATACTAGAGCTAAGTCAAAAACTGAGAATGAAGGGGTGTTTCCAATCGTAGTTAGAGTTTTTCATAAGGGACCTAGAATGATTCGTCTTCCTTACAAGACTTCTAAAGTTGGATGGGATGCTGAAGTGCTTTAATTCTAGATATTTCGTCTTTTGTTTCCTCTTTTACTCTGGTGTTCATTAAGTCTTTACGATTGTACTTTTTAATCCACACATTTACTGTCGTAGGTGCAATTGAGTAGAGTTTACAAAGTTCACTCTTTGTGTGTTTACTGATAAGATCATTTACTTGAACAACGATATGATGTTAATCACTAAAATTACTATAAAAATTAGTGTTAATATGGATCCAAAAGGATTAAATGTATATTAAAAATTTTAATTGGATACTTCATATAAAATGAAATTATGCATAAAATTTTGTTTAAATAAAGTTTAATAATCCTACTGACCTAGGTCATTTCTAAAACTCTAGTTTCCATATAATTTAGCAGTAAATAAATTATTTAACTTAAATTATAAAATTATGTCACTAGTAAAATTTAGAAACAGAAGACCATGGGGAAATCTTGTTACATCAAATTTTTTTGATAATGATGATTTTTTTAGTAACCCATTATTGAGCAATGAACTTTGGAATACGCAATTGAGTGAGCCAGCGCTAAACATTAAAGAAACCAACGAAGCTTTTGAGGTGGAATTAGCAGCACCAGGATTTTCCAAAAAAGATTTCGAAGTAACCATCGATGACGGATGCTTAAATATTTCTGCAGAAAATTCACATTCTGAAGAAGAAAAAGAAGACAACTATAAACGTAAAGAATTTAGCTATAATTCTTTTGAAAAAAGATTGCAACTTCCAGACTCCATAAAAGAGGAAGATGTTAAAGCAAAATATAAAGATGGCGTACTTCGATTTAATCTAATTAAAAAGGAAGAAGCTAAACTACACAAGCCAAAGAAAATTGAGATTGCGTAAGGTGTGATTTTCAATGAAGATGTTTAGAGATTACCCTCTTGCCAAAATTTTTTATCAAAAAGTTTTAGTAAGAGGGTTTTTTAATCTTTTACTTTTAGTAGTGATTGATTATAATTTAAAATACAAATGACCATGTTAGAACCTTTTTCTCTTTCCATAAAATCTGTAGTAGACAGGTTAAACAGTAATACTGATTCTGGTTTAACTGAAAGTAAAGTAAAGGAACGTATTAAGGAATATGGCAAAAATGAGATAGCAACAAAACTACCAAAGAAAAAAATAAAAATTTTAATAGACCAATGTAACGATCGAATCATCTTCATTCTCGTGGTTGCAGCAGGTCTTACTTTCGTTTTTAACGATGATTTGCCTGAGACTATAGCTATAATCACTGTTATCCTAATTACAGTAATTATTGGTTTTATAATGGAGCTACAAGGCATTCGTTCTCTTGAAGCACTTCGACAGATGGGATTTACTGAGAGCACGGTTTTGCGCAACGGAAAAATAAAAACTATAAAATCATCTGTACTAGTACCAGGTGATATTATTTTAATAGAAGCTGGAGATGTCGTTTCAGCGGATGCTCGGCTCATTACTGTTGAAAACTTAGCAATTAAAGAAGCATCCTTAACTGGTGAAAGCAGAGCCATCCATAAGCACATAAACTCGCTATCCCAAAACACTATATTATCAGATAGGAAAAACATGGTGTTTAAAGGAACAACTGTAGAGCAAGGTTCTGCAAAAGCAATTGTGGTTTTCACTGGGAATAACACGCAACTTGCTAATATTCAGGAAATGGGAAGTAGGATTGAAGAACAACGAACACCATTAGAAAAAAAATTAAGTGCATTAAGCAAAAGGCTTATATTCCTGACGTTATTTTTTGCAATCCTCATTATTTTTACTGGTTATCTAAGAGAATTGGATATGCTCTTAATCATAGAAACAGCAGTGGCATTAGCTGTTGCAGCAATACCAGAAGGGCTTCCTGTTATAGCCACTATTGCTTTGGCAAGAGGTATGATGAAACTATCCAAGCGAAATGTTATTATTAAAAAAATGGAGGCTGTTGAAACCTTAGGAGCTACAAACATTATTTGTACAGATAAAACAGGTACGCTTACCGAAGATAAAATGCAAGTACATACCTTGATTTTTGAAGATGAAGTTTTAAGCGAAGTACATAACAAAGACTTTGCTTACTTTGAGAATACAGAAAAACCCAAAGCTTTAAATGCCATGATAATGACTAGTGTTTTGTGTAACAATACTATTTTAAAAGCTGAAGACATGAGGGGAGATAGTATTGAATTAGCACTCATACAATTTGTTAAAAAACTGCATATTAATCCCAAATATATTAAAGAAAATAATCCGGAAGAATTAGAGATTCCATTTAATACCTCTAGTAAATTAATGGCAACATTAAATGCAACAGAGAATGGGTTCACGGTTTACGTAAAAGGCGCTTTTGAGAGTGTTATAACCCTTTGTAATACAATTCTTAAAGACAACAAATCACATTCATTTAGGAATAAAAAAGAATGGACTAATCGCGTTAATAATTTGGCATCTCAAGGGTTAAGAGTATTAGCTTTTGCTTATAAAGAACAAAATGAAAAACCAGAAAAAAATAAGGTGTTATCTCAGTTAACTTTTATTGGAGTTATTGGATTTTTGGACCCAGCTAGAGAAGATGTAAAAGCAACCATAAAAGTGTATAAAGAAGCGGGTATAAAAGTGGTAATGATGACGGGAGATCATCTAGGAACTGCAAAAAAAATAGCTCAAGAAATTGGCTTATTACCTCAAAATTCGGCTTTAAGCAGTATTTTACATGGACAAGACTTACATTTTGAAACTGAACCAAACCCTACTATGGTAACAAATATATTGAATGCTTCCGTTTTTGCGAGGGTAACACCAGAGCAGAAATTAAAACTGGTTTCCCTTTATCAAGCCAATGATAATGTTGTAGGTATGTTTGGTGATGGTATTAACGACATTCCTGCTCTGCGTAAAGCAGATATTGGGATTGCTATGGGAATTAGAGGTACACAAGCAGCAAGGGAAGCAGCAGATGTTATTCTAAAAAATGATAAATTTACTGCAATGGAATTCGCCATAAAGCAAGGACGTGCCATTTTTGATCATATAAGACAGTTTGTGGTATATCTGCTGTCCTGCAATCTGGCAGAAGTAGTGTCTGTAGGTTTGGCAGCTTTACTCGCTTTACCAGTACCATTATTACCTTTACAAATATTGTTTTTAAATCTTGTTACAGATATATTTCCTGCGTTGGCATTAGGTATGGGAAAAGGAGAAGTGGATATTATGAAACGTCCACCAGGAAAAGCGAACGAACCGATTATGTCTGTAAAACGATGGAAATCAACCATTATCTTCGGGCTTTGTATAACTGTTGCTGTTATTGGTATTACTGCTTATGCTCACTTGGTACTTCAACTAACATCTAAAATCATAAATAATATGGCATTTTATACCTTAGTTCTAGCACAATTATTAAATGTATTTAACATGGCAGAAAGCAGAGTTTCATTTTTTAATAATGAAATTGTAAAAAATCTTTGGATATGGTCTTCTATTGTAATATCACTAGTGATAACCGTGGGTGTCTATTATATTCCGCCTGTGTCAAACGCACTTTTCTTAACCAATTTATCTTCAGAACAAATAGGTTGGGTAATCATTTTTGCTTTTGGTTCATTAGTTTTATCGCAGATTTTTAAACGATTAGGATTTACAGTTTAATCGCGTTTTACGCGCTTTTTTTATACATAGATTTTAGACTATTTTTCTAATTGTTAATGTAGCAATTATTAGTAAAATATAAAAAAAGACCATTACACCTATCAAAGTTCATTGGTCTTTTTTATAATCTCATTTGTACAGTAATGAGTATTTTATTTAATTTTTATATCATGTTTCAAATTTATAAAAAATTACCATCTTGGTCAGTTTTAACTCTAATAGTTTTCTCACCATTTGTCAATTTTAATTTATAGGTTTTTTTAGATTCCCACTTTGGCTCAGAATAACTCACTTTATAAATGTCTTTATCTATAGACCAATTAGGAAACCGTTCTGCTACTGCTTCAATAACAGCTAAAGGTAATTTTACATTTTTATAACGTTCAATAGTTCTAAGTAACTGACCGTCTTCGTCATAAGTAGCTACAGCATATCCTTTTGGAATATAAAATGACACATTGTAACTATCATATTCATCGCTGTAATACTCTTCTTTTGTTACATCAAACTTAGCCAGTTTTATTTGTAAATCTTTAACGCTTTGATCAATGTCTTCATCCACCACTTCATAAATGTATTTGTATTTGATAGGACGGACGACAACTGTATCGAGTTCAACTATTTGTGCAAATATTGGTGTGGTGAACGCACAAACCACTAAAAAAAGAAATAAATTTTTCATAATATTAAAGATTAAAAGTTAATAATATTCAAATTTAACCATCAGACAAAAGCTGCAAAATGACCTAGGTCATTAGATTGATTTTATTGTAGTAGAAGCATCTTGGAATCTAGCTATAGATTAAATTTTGGTTTTATTAAAACTCATTTATTTGATAATCTAAAAGAGGCTTTCATAGTTGCTTTTTTTTGTTGAAATAGCTTTATAGATGAAACAGCCTTTTGTTGTTCCATAATAATGCGTCCCATCAAATAACAAATAGTGGACTCGGCACCTTGGTTTAAATTTACGTTCGTTTTTTCTAAGCCGTCATAACAACCACCAGTTATTGGGTTATACATAATTTGATTGAGATGATTTTTACCTAAAAACCAATCAAATGCTGTTTGCATCATCGTTTTATACATAGGATCTTCAAACGTTTTATAAAAGAGACTTAAAGTCTGTATGGTATAAGAAACATCAATAGGTTGTTCTCCAAATTTACTTGGAATACTGTCTTTTTTATACCATCCTTGATTAGAAATTACTTTAAAATGCCCATTTATAAACATCTTTGATAGTAGAAAATCAAACGATTCTATAGCGACTCTCTTATAAGAATCTTTACCTGTTACTAGATAACTATAAAGTATAGCTTCTGGAAGAACACTATTAGCATACGTTAAGTAATTTTCAAACCAGTTCCAGCTTCTTATCGCATTGACATCGTAATTTGAAATAAGGTTTTTTGATAGTTTTTTAATAATTGATACCGCATTGTTATCTTTATCTGCAGAGTTATATAAATATAATCCTTTTATCACAAAACCAATAGCTCTAGGAGACAAAATATTGCTCATCCATGGTATACTTCGTAAGAGACTTAATTTCGCTCTAGTTACAAAAGTTTTCGGTAAATGTTCTTTTAAAGAAACAACGGTTCCCAGAGCCCAAATAGCTCTTGCATTAGAATCCTCTAGATTTACATAGTCGTTTTTTATATGCGTGTGGTTGTGCTCATCCACATAGTTTATAAAAGTGCCATACTCTGTTTGGCAACGCTCAATAAAAGATAAGTATGTATCTATAAATAATAAGTTTGAAGATTTTTTAAACACATTATAATGCATACACATAGTGATTAACGCACGAGCATTATCATCCAAGGTATATCCAGAATTAATATCTGGTTCAGAAATTTTGCTAAACTGAATTATGCCTAAAGCTGTGGTCATATTTTTTAAATGGTTTAGCTTTATTGGAGGATAGTTGAATGTGGTTTTCAACGATTCATCGATACTTTTTTTATAAATATCAATTTGTTTTATAGCGACATTATTCCATGAAGATGCTCTTGTTTTTTCAAAAGCGGAGAGTGCCATAGACTCTCGTAATGTGTTATTATGTAGTATTTTAATTGTTTCTTTCGCCATTTGTTCTGAGTCTTCAATAGGTACTAATATTCCTTCGTTAATTGAAAGCACTTCGTTAGTATGCGGAATAGCTGTTGCCACGATAGGACAAGCGCAACTCATGGCATAAGCAAAAGTGCCACTTACGGCTTGGTTGGCATCTTTAGAAGTAAATAGGTAAATATCTGTTGCCTTTAAATAGTCCAAAAGCTCGTCTATTTCTAAATAGCGATTAATAAAACTGACATGGTTTTTGAGTTTGAGTTCTTTAACAAGCAATTCTAAAGAATCTCTATAGTCATCTTTGTTGTTTACTAAGGTATTGGGATGTGTTTTGCCTAAAATTAAATACAAAACATTAGGTGTGTGATTAATAATTTCTGGCAATGCTTTTAAGGCTGTCTCAATACTTTTGCCTGAACTTAAAAGCCCAAAGGTTGACAAAACTGTGCGATTTTCTAAATTAAATTTACATTTAGCATTTTGAGTATTTTCATAATTAACGTTATGAGTGCCATGTGGAATGCATGCAATACTATTTTCATTAATATCATAATCGTCTACTAGTATCTTTTTAGATTTTTTAGTCATTACAATAACAGAATTACTATAAGAAATAAGTAGCTTAACAAAAGCCATTAATTTTTTATCAGGAGTTGGTATAACGCTGTGAAATGTGAAAGTTACTGGTTTTTTTAGTACGTCCAGAAAACCTAATAAATAGTTTCCATAAGTGCCACCAAACAAACCAAATTCATGTTGTATATGTACCAATTTTATAGTATTGTCGCCATTTATTTCTCTGCCAATTTTAGTGTAATCTGACTTTAATGTGGGATTGATGGTAAAATGAACATTATGATTTACATCTATATTATCTGAAATATCACAGATTTCGCAAGCCAAGTTTTCACCAAAAACATCAGTAATAGCAGAAATAATATCTTGGGTATAAGTAGCAATGCCACATTGTGTTGGAGGAAATGTTGATAGAAACAGTATTTTAGGTGGTGAATTTATTTTCATGTGTTTTTATTGATTTTTCAGTTCATCTAATAGTGTATTAATATTAACGGATGCCACTGCTACGCAACTATCTGCTGCGCCATAATAAATATAAAGCTCATCATCAAAAAGAGCTGTTCCTGTTGGGAATACTACATTGTTTACGTAGCCTACTTTTTCATAACTTTCAGTAGGAGAGAACAAAGGTTTATTAAGTCTTCCTAGTACTTTTCTAGGATCATTCAAGTCTAATAAAACTGCAGAGGCATGATAAATTAAGTGTTTTGTATGGTTTTCTACACTGTGGTATATAACCAACCAGCCTAAATCAGTCTCAATAGGAGGACATCCACCACCGATATGGCTACTTTCGTGTTTATATTTTGGTTGTAATACAATATGTTGTCTTAAATTTGAAATGTAGGTCTCCCAAAATGCTACCGTTAACTCAGAAGGGTCATTGAAATATAAGATTTGAATAGAGGGAAAAAGTCTGTGGAATACGGCAAATTTTCCATTTATTTTCTTCGGAAAAAAGATAATGTTCTTGTCCCAAACATATATTTTTCCTTTCATTAATCGCTCAAGTTTATACCGACAATATAAATCGTAGAAAAGCGTATGATGGATACTTATTTTTTCATAATTATTTTTAATAAGCTCTGAATATTCTTCAAAAGTAAATTTGGGTGTAATAATGCCTTGTCGCTCAAAGGTTTTTAAATCTTTTGAAGTGGCATAGGCACCAAAAACGTTAATCCCGTCGTAAGCAGCATACGACAGATAATAGGTATCATCAATTTTTGTAATTCTAGGATCTTCCACACCTTGAAATTCTTCTGGAGTTTCTGAAAAAAAGACAGGTTCTATTAATCGCTTAACAACTTTTAAAGGACCTTCTAATTTGCTATAACCTATTGTAGAGAAGTTTCCGTTTCTAACGGCACGATATAATAAATGTACGGTATTTCCTTCTTGCATTACAGCAGGATTAAAAACTCCTAAATTTTCAAAGCTGTTATTCGTTTTTTTGAGAATAACACCATGTTTAGTTACTAAAGTCATAATAATGCATTAGATTTTTGATGAAATTAACTTTATTTAATAACAGCTAAAATGACCTATGTCATTCCAAAACAGAATGACCTAGGTCATTTCAAATCTGTTTCATTGGTAATACATTTGGTTGTCGATTTTTAAATACAGAAAAGATGAAGGACATTAGTATTGAAGAACAATTAAAAGATAAAGGCATAAGAAATTCATTGCTTATTGAGGCGTTTCAAGATATTCCGGAAGCTTTTTTTTTATCAGAAAATTTACATCCCTATTTTTATGAAGATATAAGAATTGAAAAATCTATAGAAAAGACAGAGCCTAGGGTCATTGTTGTTGCAAGAATGTTAGAGCAGTTACAAGTAAAATCGGAAGAAAACATCCTCATTATTGGTGTAGATTCAGTTTATATTTTGGCTGTACTTTCTAAAATATATAAGGAGGTTTATGCCTTAGAAACTGCCAAAACCTACTCAGATTGGGCATTAGAAGTTTTAAAGAATATAGATATTACCAATGTGCATATAAAAACAGGAAAGCTTGAAAACGGATGGAAAGCAAAAGCACCATTTAATGCTATTCTAAGTGCTTCAGAATTCAATGAAATCCCAAAGACCATAAAGTCACAGTTAAAAATTGGTGCCAAATTATTGGCACCAGTAGGGCCAGATTGGGCACATGTTATGCTAGAGACTATAGAACGTGTTTCTGAAACCGAATACATCACAAAGGCGCTACGAGATAACTATTTTATTCCAAAGCCAAAACTGATTCCTAAAATTGGGACTAAGATGTATCCTGAAAATGAAATTATAGACGAAATAGGTATTAGTTCCATTCCTTTTAAAGCGATTATAAAGTTTCCAATAGATGGGTTGTTAGAGCGCATAAGTGATGCTAAAGTGGTGTTATTAGGAGAAGCCTCACATGGAACTTCAGAGTTTTATGCCATGAGGCAAGAAATCACAAAAGCATTAATAGAAAAAAAAGGGTTTAACCTTGTTTGTGCAGAAGCAGATTGGTCCGATGCAGAGCAGATTAACAATTATGTAAGAAACCAATACCAATCTCAAGATTGGATGCCTTTTTCACGTTTTCCAGAATGGATGTGGAAAAATAAGGAAGTACTCGATTTTGTAGAATGGCTTAAAAAAAACAATACTAAACATAATAATACAATAGGTTTTTATGGCCTTGATTTATATGGATTAGAAAACTCTATTGATTTAGTTATTAATTATCTTGAAGAGATTGATTCAGACTTAGCAGCACTTGCAAAATTGCGTTATTCGTGTATTATGCCTTATATGTCAAATCCTACCGTATATGGTAAATTAGTAAAAAATCAGAAATTAGAGAGCTGTGAGAAAACCGTGCTAAAAATGTTGTTTGATTTGTTAAAAAACAAAAATAAACTCAACCATTCTCAAGCCTATTTTTATGCCTACCAAAATGCGACAGTTGTGGTTGACGCAGAGCGGTATTACAAAGCTATGTACTATGGTAGCGCAGAATCTTGGAACTTGCGTGATTTTCACATGTTTTATACCTTAAAATCATTACTATCTTATCATGGTAAAGACTCAAAAGCGGTTGTTTGGGCGCATAATTCGCATATAGGAAATGCTTTGGCTACAGAAATGTACGCGAGAGGGGAAATAAATATTGGGCATTTATGCAAGGAACATTTTGGATCTAAATCTTATAATATTGGTTTTGGAACCCATACAGGAACCGTTGCTGCAGCTAAAAACTGGGGTGATGCAATGCAAGTTATGCCTATTAATGATTCTTTAGCAGAAAGCTATGAACATTTATGTCATAAAACTAACGTTACTAATTTTACATTGCCTTTAAGAGAACAACATTCAGAAAAAAACTTGAGGGAATTATTAAGCACACCAAGGTTAGAACGCGCTATTGGCGTTGTTTATATACCAGAAACAGAATTGATGAGCCATTACTTTAAAACTGTTTTACCATCTCAATTTGATGAGTATATATGGTTCAATAAAACAAAAGCTATAACACCACTTAAAATAAAAACAGAAAAGCCTGAGCTAAAATACATGCATCCATTTGGCAGAATAGACAAATAAATAATTTCAATTTATTAATACTGGCTATTAAAACTTTTGTATTTGTACAAACTTATATTTTCTGTTTGTTATAGGTTTTTATAACTCTATACTAGCATTACTCTCAATAAATGTTAAAGGATAAACATGATTCAAAACTAAAAATCAATGATTTAGGTCATTATGTTTAATCACAAGCAAACTGACTCACATCATTTTAAAAACGCATTACTACTGCTATTTTTATTGAAACTATTGATTAAAATTAAATTAAAACGTGAAAATCAATATCCAATAGTTCATACATGTTAATGTATTATTTGAATTTTCAATTAACCATAAAATATTATGTTATGAAAAAAATTACTTTATTACTATTATTTACATTTTCGAACTTTTATGCACAGCAGCAATCCTTCGCAGTTCCCGAAACTTGGGAAATTGATTCTTGGGATGGAACAAATTGGAATTTGTCGTCTAGAACAAGCAATACGTTTAATGAAGATTGTTTTCCCATTGAAACATTACAACAAGTAGATCTCGGAGGCGTTCTTATTAATTCAATATTTATTAATACTAGTTATAATGATAGTAATCAGCCAATTTTAATGATTGCACAACTTTGGAATTCTAATACAAATTCTTGGAACAATTTATTCAAAGAGAATTATACATATTCAGGAGGTAACTTAACAGAATTACTAACTTCTGTTTGGGTAAATAATACATGGCAGCAATCAGAGAAGAAAACTTCGACTTATTCTGGCTCAGAAAACCTTCTAATAAACAGCATTACTGAAGAGTGGGAGACGTCTTCAAATTCTTGGAAAAATGATGAGCGAGAAGTGTATTCTTATGAGGTGTATTCTTGTTCAGTTTTTTTTATTTCAACCATTGAAATTCAAGATTGGAATGGGACAAGTTGGGAAAACGATGCTCGTGAAGTCTATTCTTATGCTAATTGTTTAATTGCTACGTTAGAGTCTCAAGATTGGGATGGAGCCAATTGGGAAAATGAATATCGTGAAATATTTTACTATGACGGAAATGATTATTTAATAGAAATAGAAGAGGAAGACTGGAATGGTGCTACTTATGAAATCGATTCTAGAATTTTAATAACAAATAGTACTGACGGAAACCCAACGGAAATGATTTCGCAAGATTGGCTCGATAATAATACATGGTTAAATACAATTAGAGATACAAGAACCTATTCTTGTTTACCATTAGCTATTACTGAAGTAGGCGAATTAATAAATTTACGGATATACCCTAATCCTGCTTCAAATAGAATTCACATTAATTCAAATTATAATTTAGATGTTATTATTTATGATACTAATGGAAGAGAATTATGTTCAAAATTTATAAAGCAAGAACATGATATAATTGATTTAACTAACCTTTCAAATGGAATTTATATTATGAAGCTCGTTTACAATAATTCTGTACATATTACAAAATTAGTTGTAAAGCATTAATCATTAATTCTCAGCAAGTAATACAATAGGTACTTGTTGAGAATTATTTTTGTTATAAAGCATCTTAACTTTGCAATTTTATAAGTATTTGAGGTTAGTTAAATAAATTTTAACTTGTGGTTTTCTTGTTGAGATATGTTTTAACTTCAGTATCATTAACTTGGTCGAAGTTTTCATAAAACTGACCTACAGCTCTGAAATTTTGGGGTGTTGATAGACAAATAACCTCGTCAACAAAAGGTGTGTTTTTTAGTTTTTGTAAAGCACTTTTAGATGATACTGGAATAGCAACCACAATTTTTTTTGGCTGTTCTTCGTGCAACATTTCAATGGTAGATATAATAGTATTACCAGTGGCAATACCATCATCTACAATAATTAAGATTTTATCTTTTAGTTCTTGCGGTTTTTTATGACCATAATAATCTTGATACCGTTTGCTAAGCAAAGTTCTAATTTTTTTAGTTTCTTCCTCAATATAACTCGTAGAGACGTCATTAGCGGCATCACTTAAAACCAAACTTTTTAAGGTTACTGCACCAATAGCAAATTCCTTATGCATTGGATGCCCTATTTTTTTAGAAAGCACCACCTCTAATGGTAAATGTAGTTGTTTTGCTATGACATAGCCCATAGGCACACCACCTCTTGGGATGGCTAAAACAATAGCGTTGTTTTTATCTTTATAAGCTTGAAGTTTATCTACTAATAGATGAGCAGCTTCAATTCTATCTTCATAAATCATGGCTTTAGTTTTTTAAATATTTAGTAAACCAATTACTGGTTAATTTTGCCACAGCTTCTAACTTGCCAGGTTCGGAAAACAAATGGGTGGCACCTTCAATAATTTCTATTTTTTTAATGCCAACAAGTTTAGCGTAGGCTTTTCTGTTTAAATCAATTACAACACCATCATTACCGCCAACAATTAAAAGGGTTGGGCTCTTTATTTTATCTAAAATAGGTATGGCCATATCTGGTCTACCACCTCTAGACACAATGGCTTTTATCCTTGTTCCTAAAAATGGTGTTGCCTTTAATGCAGAAGCGGCACCAGTACTTGCACCAAAAAAACCAATAGGTACATTTTGCATGTCCTTTTGTTTGGTTATCCATTTTGTAGTTGCCACCAATCGTTCAGCAAGTAAATCAATGTTAAACCTATTTTCATAAATAGTATCTTCTGCTTCCGTTAATAAATCAAATAATAACGAAGAAAAGCCTTCCTTTAACAGTAAATCTGCAACAAAATTATTTCTGCTGCTCATTCTACTACTGCCACTTCCGTGAGAAAAAATAACAAGTCCTTTTTGGTTTTCTGCTATACGCAGTCGTCCTTTTAAGATTGTGTTTTTTATTGGGATACTTATATCTTTATAATTCATAATTTTAATTTATGCTTTAATTACAATAACTAAACTTGGTTGTTATTTTAGAATACCATCCGTAATTATAGAAGTCAAACCATTCAGTTTTTTGCTTTTATTGTTATTTTTTAATCATGTAATAAAACCTTCATTTTGTAATGCCTTATTGATTGAAAGCAACATTTTTTTTCTTTGATTAGTTTTAATTGTGTAAAATATTATCATGCCCAATTATAGGATATCCCAATGCTTCTAATACATGCTTTGCATGTTCAAAATCATGTTTAGAAAAAAAGTCAAAGCTTACGGTTTGCATGTCTAAGTCAACTTCTACATCGCTAATATGTTGTAATTCTGTAAGTCTATTTGTTATAGTTTTTACACAAGCGTCACAGATTAGATTTTGTATGTGAACTGTTTTTCTCATAGTAGCTCTATTGAAGGTTTTTGTTTTTTTAAGTTTAATAAATTGTTTGTAAGTGTCTTATTCATATTGTCATAACCTATTTTATAAATAGTATCAATATTTTTTTTATCAAATAGCCCGTAATGCGCCAAGTTTTTTGGTGCAATTACGACATCAAAGTGTATAAATTTTTTTTCATCACTTTTGGCTATTCTAATGTTTATAGCACGTTCAATAACGTTATAAAAGTGTTTAAAATCACTGATAGCAGCAGTTTCAAAGAGATTTAAATAGACACCGATTAAAGTGCCACAATCTTTTCTAATAAGTTCTAAAGGGAAATTATTAAGCACACCACCGTCAATATATAACTTGTCCTTAATTTTAACTGGAGAAAACAATCCAGGAAAAGCAGAAGAAGCTAAAATCGGTTTTATAAGTTCACCCTCACTAAAGGTTTCAAGTACTCCATCAGTTATATTGGTAGCGGTAATAAATAGTTTCTTTTTGAGTACACTAAAACTGTCTTCTGAAAATTTTTTCTTGAAAAAACTGTAATACTTACCACTATCTATAAAGCCTGGTTTGCTGAGTGCATATTTTTTATAGTCCAAAATTTGTACGGTTTTAAAAAATTGCATCATCTCATCACAGGTATAACCATAAGCATATAATCCACCTACAATGGCACCAGTACTTGTACCTGCTATATGTGTTGGGTAAATGTTATGCTCTTCTAAGGCTTTTATAGCACCAACATGGGCTACGCCTCGCATACCACCTCCAGAAAGTACTAAACCTATAGTCTCACTATTCATTGCTATATAAAATATTAAAAAACTGAATTTGGTTATAATTACTGAAGTTATACCTTAAGAAATGTTTTTGAAATGACCGTGGTCATTTAGTTAAAAATAAGATTAACTTAAATTCAATTTTTCATGATGTAATCCTTTTTTTTCTAAAGATATGAAGTTAGTTTTTTTGTTTAGTGCACTAATTCAAAACCATTTCCGATTGTGTTTTTGAGGTTGTAATATGTTGATATATATCATATTAAATAAGATTTAAAATTATTATTTTTATAGTAGATTATTTTTTTATTGCAATTAATATATGCGTTTTTCTTATTTGTAGATTAGTAATTTTTTGATACTCAATTCTGAAAAAAGATTAAAACTGTTGTTTATGAAAATCAATTATGGATAAAATATGCAGCTACTATTGATTACATTAAATGATTCAAATAATATGAAAATAAAAAATATATAATTAACTAAAATGTTGTCTAGGATATCTCCTAGTAAATTAGAGAATTACTAAAAGTACTAATAGAAGATTAAGTCTATAGTCATTATAAAAATTGCGAATAGAGCTAAGTATCAATTAATAACTTTTTAACCCAACTAAATGGCAGCAATTACATGATAGGAAGTTTACAAAATGAAGGTCTTTTTCAAAGTATGTTCCAATTAACTACTGAAGGTGTTTTAGTACTAGATAATGATGGAACTATCTTATTGGCAAATTCTGCATGCGAAAATCTGTTTGGAATTGACTCTGATAATTTATTAGGTATGAATTTAGAGACTCTAATAACAAAGAAAAATAGAGAACAACTTATAAAGCACATAATAAACTTTAAAAAAACAAGGACTAATATAAACTTTGAAATATTTGGGGTAAAAAATGATGGAAGAGAATTTAGTTTAGAAATCAGGTTAAGTTATTCAGTAATTGATGGTAAAAATTTAATCATCACTTTTTTGCGAGATATAACCAATCGCACTGAAAGTCTTCAAGAACTAAAAAAAATAAATGATAAGTTAATAGAAAGTAACCATAAATTTAACACATTAATTAATAATGTAAAAGGAATATTATTTCGTTGTAAGAATGATAAGAATTATACAGCAGAATATATTAGTGAAGGTTGTTTAGAAGTCACAGGATATCCTTTTCAGGATTTTAAAGATAAGACCATAAATTTTGGCCAACTTATTATTGAAGAGGATCGAAATAAAGTATGGAAACATTTGCAAACAGCTATAAATAAAAGAAAAGCATATGATTTTGAGTATCGCATTCATCACAAAAATGGAAGTTTAAAATACGTTTGGGTAAAAGGCGAAGCTATTTATAATAAGCAAAATAAGGTTATTGCATTAGAAGGTTTTGTAGCAGATATAACATCATATAAAAAGCAAGAGCTTACCATAAAAGCCAACAAAGCTAAAATGAAGGCATTATTAGAAGCCATGCCTGATATGATGCTTATACAAGATAGAATAGGGAACTATACAGATTTTTACGCCAAAAACCGGGATGATTTAATTATTTCACCAGAAAAATTCATTGGTAAAAATATGAAAGATATTTTGCCTGCATCTATTTATAAAAAAGTGAAACTTTCACAGCAAATTGTGTTAACCTCTGGAAATATGCAGATTACAGAGTATAGCTTAAAAATTAAAGAAACGATAAAACATTTTGAAGCTCGTACGGTACTTATGAATGAGCATAATCTTTTAACAATAGTTAGAGATGTTACTAAAGAAAGAGAAAAGGATGAACAACTAAATATAAAGAACAATGCTTTGGCGTCCACAAGTAATAGTATCACAATTGCAGATGCACAAAAACCACATCCACCAATTATTTATTGTAATGCTGCATTCGAAAAAATTACAGGCTATAATAAAGAAGAAGTATATGGCAGAAACTGTAATTTTTTACAAGACGATGATAGAGATCAAAAAGAGATTAATGTCATGAGAAATGCTATTACAGAAGGTGAAGCTTGTAATGTTGTGTTACGTAATTATAGAAAAGATGGAACACTGTTTTGGAACGATGTTACAATTACTCCTATATATAATAACAAAAATAAATTAACGCATTTTATAAGTGTGCAAAATGATGTTACAAATAAGATAAAGTCAGAAGATCTTAAAGATAGAATTCAAAAAATATTAGAATCAATAGCTCAAGACAAGCCTTTAAAATCGATAACTAAAAAAATTATTGATACAGCAGAAATATATCTTAAAGACTGTATAGGTTCTATTTCTGTATTAGATAAAGTAGATAAAACATTACACATATTAGCGGCACAAAATTTACCAAAAGCATTCTGCAATTTTATTGATGGTACTGTTATTAGTCCAAAAGCAGGCACGTTTGGTGCTGCAGCGTTTTTAAAAAGAGAAGTTATTGCCTCTGATATAGAAACTAACGTGTTTTGTGAAGGTTATAAACATATGGCCTTAAAAGATGGTTTAAAAGCGTGTTGGTCATTCCCTATTATGTCATCTACGAATAAAGTACTAGGTGTATTAAGTTTTTATAGCTTATCTGCAAGACCACCTATAGCAAACGAAAAAGAAATGCTTTTAGATATGACATATCTAGCTAGTATTGCCATTGAAAAAAATAACAATACAATTGTACTAAAAGAAAGTAAAAAGCAGTTAGAAATATACGCTAAGCAATTAGAGGAAAAAGTAAAAGAGCGCACACAAGAAGTTATGGCAACCGTACAAGAGTTGGTGGTTACTAATCTTAATCTTGAAGATCAAATACAGATTACCAAACAAGCAGAAAGTGAAACTATCATTAGTAAATCAATTACTACTGCAATTGCAAAAAATTTCCCAAAAGGCATTATTGCTGTTGTAAATAAAGATTTTCAATTAGTTTTAGCCGAAGGAGAAGCGTTAAATAAACTTGGTTTTAAATCACTTGTTTTTGAAGACATGATGCTAGATGATCTTTCCTTTTTTTCTGAAGAACGAAAAACAATACTAAAACAATACATATCTAAAACACTCTCTGGAACCAATCTCTCTTTTGAGATTGAATATAAAAACAGATACTTCTCTGTAAACACTGCACCTTTATTTGATGAAAACAACCAAGTATCTAATGCCTTAATGGTTTACAACGATATTTCAGAGCAAAAGGAAATTGAATTTAGAATACAAAATGCACTAAAAAAAGAGCAAGAATTAAATCAACTAAAATCGCGTTTTGTATCTACAGCATCTCACGAGTTTAGAACGCCTCTAAGTGCTATACTAACTTCTGCTATTTTAATACGCAAGCAAAATGGATATGGAACAGAGGTAAAAAGAGAAAAATACGTATTACAAATTGAACAGAATGTAAATCACCTTGTCACTATTTTAAACGATTTTCTCTCATTAAGTAAATTAGAAGAGGGTAAAACAAAAGCTGTAAAGGAACACTTTGAAATTATCAATTTTGTTAAAATTTTGATTAATGAAAGTAAAGTGACTCTGAAAAAAGCACAGCAAATCAATTTTAATTCAAGTCTGTTGCATCTAATTGTAAATCTAGATGCTAAATTACTTCGTCAAATAATTACCAATCTCATATCTAACGCATCAAAATACTCCTCAGTAAATTCAATTATAAATTTTAAAATATCTAAAAACAATGATAAAGTATTAATAGAAATTAGAGATAGCGGTATTGGTATTCCTCAGGAAGAACAAGACCAATTGTTTAATCGTTTTTTTAGAGCAAATAATGCTATAAATATAGAAGGAACAGGTTTAGGATTAAATATAGCGAAGCACTATACCGAGCTAATGGATGGAACTATTAGTTTTAAAAGTAAACTAAATGAAGGCACAACGTTTTGCGTTGAATTGCCCATTAATAATAATGAATGAGGTCTCAATAACTTGGGAATAAAAATATAATTTTTCGATGAAAAAAGTACTGATTATAGAAGACAATGAGATTGTTCGCGAAAATACAGCAGACATTCTAGAGCTTGCAGGTTATAGTACTGCAACAGCCGAAAACGGAAAAGTAGGTGTTAAAAAGGCAAAAGAACTACTTCCAGATGTTATTGTGTGCGATATTATGATGCCAGAATTAGATGGCTATGAAGTATTACAAGATTTAAACCAAAACACCAATACAGCCAGAATTCCATTTATTTTTCTCACTGCTAAAACAGAAAAAATAGACATGAGAAAAGGCATGAATTTGGGTGCTGATGATTATTTAACAAAGCCTTTCAGCGAAAAAGAATTGCTTGAAGCAATAGATTGTAGACTAAGAAAACACGATTTTTTAAAAGAGCACTATTCTTCTTCCATTGAAGGTGTTACACAATTTATAAAAGCAGCCTCAAACTATTTGGATTTAGACCATCTATCTAGAGATTATTCATCACAAAATTATAGAAAAGGAACCGTACTCTATAGAGAAGGCAATAGGGCTAATTGTTTATATTTTATACAACGTGGAGCTGTAAAGACCTTTAAAACAACCGAAAAGGGAAAAGAGTTTGTTACTGGTTTATATAGTGATAGTCATTTTGTTGGGCAGTTATCGTTATTGTCAGACCATGGGAGCTATATAGAATCTGCAGCAATACTTGAAGATGCAGAACTATATGAAATTCCGAAATCTGATTTTACTAGCCTTTTACATGCCAATAAAGATGTAGCCAATAAGTTTGTGAGTATAATATCAAATAATTTAGTAGAAGTACAAGAACAATTAATTAACGTGGCTTTTGGAACTGTAAGACAACGTGTGGCTAAAACCTTATTAGACATACATAACAAGTCTATTTTACTAAATAACGAAAACAATGGTATAAGTATTTGTAGAGAGGATTTTGCGGGTCTTATTGGTACAGCTACAGAAACAGCCATTCGTATGCTCACCGAATTTAAGAATGAAGGCTTAATAACCATTGGCCATGCTAGAAAAATAGTGATAGAAGACAAAGAAACCCTTGAGGACATTGCCCTGTTTGGTTAAACCTACATTTTATGACACATATTGAGCCTAAAATAATCCGTCAAATTTTTGTGTTACTATTAATTATATTTACTGGTAGTTTAATTTTTTACGAAATATTTCCTTATTTAACAGGTGTTTTAGGCGCGATTACATTTTACATTTTATTAAAAAGCATAATGAAAAAATTAGTGTTTCATTACCGCTGGAAACCCGCACTAGCTGCTGCGACATTAATGATAGGTTCTTTTTTTGTTATTCTAATTCCTCTTATTGGTTTTGGATTATTGTTAGGTAATAAAATTTCTGAAATAACTCGTAATAGCGAAAAAGTAATAATTGCTCTTAAAGATTTGATCGGAAATCTAGAAACTGAAATAGGAATAGACATTAATTCTCAGATCGATACACAAGCAGTTACCACTTTTTTAACAGAGCGTATACAAAATATGGCAGGCGGTACTTTAAATCTATTTATAGCTATCAGTATTATGTACTTTATGCTTTATTTTATGCTAATTAACTTTAAAAAACTAAGGGTGGCTTTTACTGATTTTATTCCTATGAGTTCTAAGAATATTGATGAAATTAGTAGCGAAGTACAATCCATGGTAAAATCTAATGCTATTGGTATTCCTTTAGTTGCTTTGGCACAGGGTTTTATTGCGCTTATTGGGTTTGTGATTTTTGGTATTGAAGATGCGCTATTTTGGTTTGCAATTACAACTATTGGTTCGCTAATTCCTTTTGTTGGTATATCGATAGGAATTGTACCCGTATTTTTACTTGCTTTATCTTATGGTAATTCTTTTCAGGCTTGGGGAATTTTAACTTATGGTACTGTAGTCGTTGGTGCTACAGATAACCTTTTAAGGTTATATATTCTCAAAAAACTAGATGATGTACATCCATTGATTACGCTTTTTGGAGTACTTGTAGGTATTCCTTTATTTGGGTTTATTGGAGTGATTTTTGGTCCTCTGTTAGTAAGTGTCTTTTTAGGATTGATTAAGATTTATATGGCTGAATATGGAAAGTTATCGGAATATAGCACTGACGTTTAATGATGAGAATTAATTATAGTAAATTCATTCTAAAAAAATCGATAGTCTTTTGGATTCCAATAATCGTCAAGCATAAGTACCCATAATGCAAACGCTAATGTTATGCCGTTAAATAGATTTAAGACAATGTGGTAAGTGTATTTTGTTTTTACTTCTGAAAAATTTTGGAATATTAATCTACCAATTAAACAGCAAAATTTAATTATGTTTTAAGAAATTTATGCCTAGAACTTTTGTTTTGTAAACTAAAGCTATAATCTACAGGTTATTATGCTATACACTTATATTAAATCTCAGTAGGTATTAGTCAAAATATCCAATAATAGCGATTTAGAAGTATCTTGATAATCTTATCTTGAAGAATGTCACCAATTTCTAATGCAATATGTTTTGGATAAAGCAAATATTTCACTTTATGGTAATTATAAACCAACAGCTCTTTTTCTATGGACTTTTGTAGTTTTAGTATGTTGAGATGTGTGTCAATTTCTTCAAAAGAATTGTAGTATTTGTGTATCATAATTTATTAAAATAATGTGAAGAGAAAAACCTGATTATTGGTTTGTTTAGTTTTTTCCGAAATTTATAAGAGAGTAGAGCTAAAAGCATTAAGAACACGCTTACAATTACAAACCCTAGCCAGGTGCTTTCCAGCGTTTGTCCTATGACATAAGCTATTGCAATAGATAAAACAAATAAGGCTAGTAACAAGAGTGATCCTACTAATGCAGTTTGAAAAAAACTAGTTACTAACCTCATAAGTATTTTAAATACTTTTAGTTCTAGATACGATTCGCTATATTTTAAATAACTACGTGCATCTACATCTACTTCTTTAATAGTTTCTTTAAATTGATCAAAAGCCATATAAGTCTTTATTTATGCAGTTGTGCATTTTTCTTCTTAAGATCTTCAAGTTTAGCCTCTAAGGAAGTAATTAGATCTTCTGCTTTATAACTCATGTTAGAAACAGTCTCATCTAATTTTTTATCAAAAGCTTCCTTTTTTTCATGAGCAGTTTTAGTAAGTTCGTCTTTAGCTTGTTTTAAACGATCAGAAATATCGTGTGTGGTATCTGCTACTGTATGTTTTATTTTTTCTCTAGTTTCGCTACCTTTAAATGGTGCAAATAGAATACCTAGACCCGCACCAATGGCTGCGCCAGTTAAAAAGGATATAAATAGATTTCCATTATTATTTTCCATGGTGTAATTATTTAAGTTGTTATTATTTATATACTATAAAGATAATTAGCGATTGCCTTTTCTAAAATGATACAGATCAGTTGTTAAAGTTTTATTTACGGTTTTAACATATCAAATTGGGTTTGTTTTTTTTGATTGACCTACATCATTTACAATAAGCCTTAAAGGACTTAACTTAGTTTTGTTAGGTATTATACCAACTATATTAAAATAATGATGTCAAATAACTTCAACACAGAGCAAAAACAAGTATCTTTTAAAGCCTATAAAGATTTACGGCAATTAGAAAATGCTTTGAAAGATTTAAAAGAAGCAAATACCAATCTTTTTCATCTTTCTATTTTAGGAAAAGTGAACCAATATTGTATAGATAAAGATATTATGTATTCAATGGATAATAGTATTATTAAGTTATATTGGCAGGATTTAATGGGTAAGACTGTAAATTTTGGTTCTTATTATAATCCAGAAAGCGGATTTGTATTTATTGTAGGATATTTAATGACAATATTTCTTCATAAAATAAACGGGAAATCTTTAGCGACATTATCTTCTGGTTCTTACGGAATTTTTAGAGGAATTGGTGGTAGTGAAGCACAAGCAACAATGTCTTTAAAAATGTTGAATAGCGGTTGTTATTTGTTAATTTTAAGAGGAGACAAAAGTGAATTGAATTTTCTTTAATGTTGAAAATGATTTTAAAACGTAAACAAATTCAATTTATTCCTTGATAAATTCTAGGCTAATTATTTTTCCTTGCCTTAAAATAGTCATAGAAAGACTATCGCCTTTTTTGTTCTTTAAGTGAAATTCACCTTTAATTTTGATTAATGCAACATCCGCTAATGGGTTTGATGACAAAACATCAGCTTCAAAAAGTTCACCATCTAAAAATTCTACCTGAACTAATTCAGCAGATTGCACCACATGGGCTGCGGTCCAAATTAGACCATCTTCAGATATTAAAACACCGGATCCTTGAGTGGCTTTTGCTAGTAAATTTAAATCATCATTAACTTTTCTTGATTCTACAGTAATAATATTGATGACTACTACAGACGACTTTACGTCATTATAAAGTTCGGAAAGATTTTGTGAATTTAAATTAACAGTAAATAAGAGTAATATAGAAAGACATAGTTTATTCATTTTTATTAGTTTGATACATTTAGAATATGTTCTAAATCAAAAACGGGAAGCCAAGGCTTCCCGTTTTCTAATGAAGTGACTATTTTTATTTATACCTACACTAAAATACTCTTTTTCTAACATTAGAATACATTAGTTTTAGTAATAAACAATTTCAATCGCTCCATATAGGTTATAGTTGTTCTATGGTATTTAATAACCAATACTTAAAATAATCTGGGACAACTAAATGTCCCAGATTACTGGTGAAAATGTTCTTTACAGTCTTACTCTGATATTGCATACACTTCTTTACAAAGTCAACACAATACGTTTAAAGCTTTCAAGTACAGTTTTGCACCTAAGGCCATTGTTGTATTGCTACACCAAGACCCTATATTTTTATATTTTCAAAGAACTATCTTATTAATTATACTGCTAATTTACAACGACTTGTAAGATTGCGAACTGACCCAAGTCAGCCTGAGTAATATTTTTTAAAATAGAAACTGGAAGTCTAAACTTCCAGTTTCCTGTTGAGACGATTCATTTTATCTGTACGTCTAACCAACCAATCAAACCTCCCATTTCTGGATTTTTTAAAAGACCAATTTTAGTAAAATAAATTAAATCATTTCAAACTGGTTGCACTTACTTTACAGTAGTTGACAACCAATGTTTTAAATAATCTGGGACAACTAAATGTCCCAGATTACTGGTAAAAAATGTTCTTTACAGTCTTAATTCGATATTGCATACACTTCATTACAAAGGCAACACAATAAGCTTAAAGCTTTCAAGAACAGTTTTTCACCTTAGGTCATTGTTGCATTACTACATCAATAACCTATGTTTTTATATTTTCAAAGAACTGTTTTAATAATTATACTGCTAATTTACAACTGCTTGTAAGATTATGAACTGACCCAAGTCAGTTAGAGCATTTTTTTTTAATTTATTTTCAAATTTGCTCTATAGATTATTTACTTTATATTCATTTTCAAAGGCTTTAGGTTTATCAAGATGAATTGTTTCATTGATACTAAATGAATATGTGGTTGAAAATAAGACCTTTTAATCGTTTTGGTAATTCACCTCTTATATCATCCAACTCGCCACTGGAGACATATCTTCTTAAAACCAAGAATGTTGAGTATATATAATCTTCGGCGATTTCATCTGACTCAAAATCATACAAAGATGTTTTGCCATCAAACGACCTAATGAGATCTATAAAACCTTCCACATCTTTTACTCTTTTTTTATTTGTTTTAATTGACCATCCATTTACATAAACTGCTTTTAAAAACATAGGAAATTGGGCCACAAGTTGTAAGGATTCTTCAACTGAAATTATAGAACGCAAGCCGTGTAAAATAGAACTAAGTACACGACCAGCTCTTTCTGGATCTTCAGAGAGGCATAGTTCTTTTGAATATTCTTTGAGAAACGTATTTCCTTCTGCTGCGTATTGATTAAAATTTAGTGACATAGTATCTGTTTTTAGATTAAACTTATCTTTTTATTAGCCTCTTCTTAAGCTTTTTTAAACTAAAATAGCTATCAAAAATTGGTTTTAAAAATTGACTGATAGTAATTTTTTTATGTTTTTTAAAATTGAGTTACATTCAATGAAACTTATACTAATTAAGGCTAAATATTTTATTTATTAATAGTTAAGTTGTTATTCAAAAAAAATATAGTCATTGGCTTGTTTATAAATTTTCAAACTTTTTTCTGCTTTATTAATATTCTCAATACCTTGTAATAATGCATCTGGATTAAATGAAATGCTATTAATACTTTCATTAACTAAAAAAGCCGCAAATTCAGGGAAGTCACTTGGTGCTTGTCCGCATAATCCTATTTTAGTCTGGGTTTTTCTAGCCGATTGTATGGCCATTTTAATCATCTGTTTTGCCGCCTCATCGTTTTCATCAAATAGTTTTCCCATTAATTCTGAATCTCTATCAATACCTAATGTAAGTTGTGTTAGGTCGTTTGAACCAATAGAAAAACCATCAAATATCTCAGCGAATTTTTCTGCTAAAATTACATTGCTCGGAATTTCAATCATGGTATATATTTCCAACCCATTTTCACCTTGCTTCAACCCATTTTCGGCCATTGTAGCTACTACTTTTTTACCTTCATCTAAAGTTCTGCAAAACGGAATCATTACTTTTAAATTTGTGAGTCCCATTTGTTCTCTTACTTTTTTAATAGCTTCACATTCTAATGCAAAACCTGATTTATATAAATCACTATAATAACGAGAAGCGCCTCTAAAGCCTAACATGGGGTTTTCTTCATGAGGTTCAAAATCTTTTCCTCCTATTAAATTGGCATATTCATTAGTTTTAAAATCACTTAAGCGCACAATCACTTCTTTTGGATAAAAAGCAGCTGCAATGGTTGCGATTCCTTGTGATAGTTTATCTACGAAATATTCTTTTTTGTCTTTATAAATCTCAGTGATTTTTGTAATTTCTTTTTTTAACGAGATATCTGTTAGTTGATCAAATTTTACTAATGCCATAGGATGAATCTTGACATTATGGGTTATGATGAACTCCATTCGTAATAATCCCACCCCATCGTTAGGATAAAAGGATAGGGGAAAGGCATTTTCAGGATCAGCAAGAATCATCTTTACCTCTGTTTTTGGCATTTTGATGTTTTGAAAATCTATCTCTTTTTCTTCAAATGATAGTTCTCCCTTATAAATATATCCCGTTTTTCCCTGAGCACAGGATATAGTAATTAGAGTGCCGTCTATAATAGTTTGTGTGGCATCTCCACAGCCAACAATGGCAGGTACACCTAACTCTCGTGCAACGATGGCTGCGTGACTAGTTCTACCGCCTTTATTGGTAACAATACCAGCGACTTGCTTTAGTAGAGGATCCCAATCTGGTGTAATAGTGTCAGTAATTATTATTGTATTTGGAGCCAAAGAACCTACGTTTTTAGGGGATTTTAAAAAGCATGCTTTTCCAACTTTAATTTTAGAACCAACTGCATTTCCTTGTGATAGAATTGTACCTTTTTCTAAGAGTTTGTATTCAATAAGACTATTTTTATTTCGTTTTTGGTGTACAGTTTCTGGTCGCGCTTGAGTAATAAATAACTGATTTGTAATGCCATCTTTTGCCCATTCTATATCCATGGGTTTTTGGTAATGATCTTCTATCAGTTTTGCCCAATTTGCAAGTTTTATAATTTCACCATCGGTCAATACAAATTGTTGTTGTTTATTTTTAGGTGTTTCTGAATTGACTATCGTTTTCTCTTGCTGTTTATTTGCATAGATCATGGTTAATTTTTTGTCACCTAATTTTTTTTGAATAATAGGATATTTACCTTGCTCCAAACTTGGTTTAAAGACATAAAACTCATCCGAATTTACAGTACCCTGTACAATGTTTTCTCCCAATCCCCAAACACCAGATAATACAATAATATTCTCAAAACCAGATTCTGGTTCGATGGTGAAACCTACGCCAGAACAGCCTTTGTCTGATCGCACCATAAGCTGAACTCCAACAGATAAAGCAATAGTATCATGTTTAAAACCTTTGTCTTCACGGTATTTTATGGCTCGATTGGTATATAAGGAAGCAAAACATTTTTTTACAGCTTCTAATAATTGATTCTCGCCTTTAATATTTAAATACGTTTCGTGTTGTCCTGCAAAGCTAGCATCTGGAAGATCTTCTGCTGTGGCGCTACTTCTTACCGCGACTTCTTTTAAGTCCTTGCCACATAAACTGGTATAAGATTTCTTTATGTCTTTGGAAAATGCAGATGAAAAACTACCACTTAGGATATGTTCTCGTGCCTGTTTTCCAATAGTTTCTAGGTTGGAATAGTCTTTTCTATTAAGCTTTGTTAGCAGTTGTTTTAGAGGTGTTTCAATTTTATTATCTTTTAAAAACTCCCAAAATGCATATGATGTAGTAGCAAAGCCATTAGGTACGGTAACACCTTTTGAAGTTAACCTATTATACATTTCGCCTAATGACGCATTTTTACCTCCTACAGTAGCAACATCTTTTATTCCAATTTCACTGAATTTTTTAATAAGAGCTTTCATTGCTATTCGATTTATATATAACTAAAATTAGTTAGAGTATCTCTTTTCTGAAATGACCCTCGTCATTATATAATGAAATAAAAAATTAGTGCAATTGACCTGGGTCATTTCTAGATAGTGAACCTCAAATTATTTTCGTGGCAGTATTAACAATAAAAAAACATAAGTTATGTCAGTATTAAAAGTAATAGAAGTCTTAGGGAACTCGACAGTGAGCTTTGATGATGCGGTTAAAAATGTTGTTAAAGAAGCCTCACAAAGCGTAAAGAATATTAAATCTGTTTATGTAAAAGATATGCAAGCCACTGTTAAAAATAATGCCGTTGTTCAATATCGGGTAACTACTAAAGTGTGTTTTGGAATAATGGATACAGAATAATTAGTATTAGTTAGGGTTGAAGAGGATTCCTGAAAGCGCGGAAAAGATTGAGGGTCTTTGCTTTTAGGAATCTCTTCTTTTATTATTTTATTAGATATAATATCTAAGGTGAAATGCTACAAATAATCTGCATCTATTTTTTCAATAGGATAATGGGCCTAAACTCCTGACAATTGTCAATAAAAATTAATTTTTTATCCAATATCTGGTTAAACTCAGCCTTTGTTGGCGTAACCAAAATCTGTTCTCTTTCTCTTTTTTCAATTATTTTTACAGTAGTAATGGTTTCTAGTGCTGCAAGGTTTTCTGGATAATTTACTTTTGAAATGATAAGAGAGCCTTCTGGTTTTAAGCTCATAATTTTCACTTCCCAATGATTATCCTTTATTTGATTATTCAGAATTAAATGCCCTTTAAACTGTTTTAAAACATGTTTGGAAATACGATTTGAAAAAAGTGTGTCTTTCAGATTTATTGTAGAATAAATAATTCCATTTTTTTCGATGGCAGGGAAAGATTCATTTACGTCCTTTATAACTAATTGTTCGTTCTCTATTTTAATATCTTCTGTAGCTTCTATTTCTTGTTGCGTAAATGTTACATCAAATAGTTTACTTTTATAAATAAGGTTTTTATCAATGCGCAAACTTACACTGTCATTTTCACACCAATAAATGCCTTGAAAATGTTTAGGAATTGATGTTAAGGTAGCAATGCCTTCAGGCTGAGGTTTATAAAAAACCACAGGAGGCTCACAAGACCAAAATAAGGTTAAGCATACTGCAAATATTATAAATTTATAATGCTTCATTTTTTAATATCTAAATAGCGCATTGATTTTTGAATTTGGATTTGGCATCTCTTCTTTGTCTATCAAATAAACAGAACCACCATTTAAAAATGTTTTTATGGCTGCCAGATTCATCAATGAGATCGTTGTATCATTTTCTTCAGTTTCGGTAATAGTTATGATGTCGTTTTCTAATTTATATATCCCAAAAATATCTTCTAAATTTTCACAGAATAATGTATCAACTTTTCCTTCAAAAGCACTAGGTAATATTATTTCTATTTCAATAGCTGTTTTTCCTGTGCCTTGTGCTTCTAAGAAACGTGTTATTTTATCTTTTCTTTCTTGGTCAAAAGTAGGGGATATAGTTTCCCAAGCTATATCATGTACATCTAAAATATCTTTGGCTTTAAGATGATTATTGATGTTTTTGTTAGAGAAATTTGAGTATGTATTTACGCTTTTGTAAATATCAAAAAGATAGTCTTGAGATGCTACAACTAAGGGGATGTTTTCATCTTTTAAGATTGGTTTAAGACCATCATTAATAGCTCTAAAATATGTTTTGATTTCATTTTTTCTTTTTCCTGTAGCAGCTTCTTGCCCATGGAAAATTGCTTGTCCTCTACCAGCTTGCAGTGTTCTAAATTGGAGATTTTTTTCTTCGTAATCATAACCAATAATGTCTTGTTGATTTTTAGGTATTAAATCATCGATAATAATTTCGGTAATACTATGTTGAGTACATTCATATAATTTAACCTTGCCTAATTCTAATGTCATTAAATAAAAATGACCATCATCAACAAAAAGTGGCATCAAAGGTTTTAGGTAAAATGAATTTGAGATATAATTATAGGCTTCAAAATGAATAGGGAGTGTATATTTTTGAAAATAATTTTCGGCTATATAAATAGCTAAACCATCGGATTGTTGCCTCCAAAATAAATTGTCATCTATTAATTCCTGAACTGGTGCCGTAATAGTATCAATAGTGGTTTTATGAATTCCTTTTTTTGCTAATTTTTTTTTTACAAGTTGTAACTGTATTTTTAAGGATAAAGAATCCTCCTCTTGTAGTACTTCTTTTCCTAATCTGTGTGTAGGTATAAAAATTGAAATACAATTTTCTTGATGGATATGATGTAAGTTGGCTAATTCTTTTTTAGATAGTAAAGTCATGATATTTCGGATTTAATGAACCAAATTTGTATTAACTTGTTTACTAAAGTCGTAAAATAGCAAAACTTATAAAATGACCCACATCAGTAGCGCTGTATTATTAATGTTGTTTAAAAACATTAATTAATAAGTGTTTCTATTGTATTTATTGCTTTATCAATTGAATTAGCATTTTGCTCAAAATTTTTCCAAGGATCGTCTATTGTTTCTAATCGTTTAAAAATAGTATCCATAGTATAATATTGGGCATTTAGTGAGGCGTCATTTAATTCATTCCAATGTAAAGGTGTCGCTACAGGTGCATTTTCTATAGCCCTAATTGAATATGGAACAACACTAGTTTGTGCATAAGAATTTCTAAGAAAATCAATGTATAGTCTGCCTTCGCGTTTGTTTTTTCTAATTGCAGTCGTAAATTCTGTTGGGTTATTGTTACAAATATAATTTGCTACGGTTTTTGTGAAATTATGTATTACATCAAAATTTTGATTCGTTTTTAATGGTACTGCTATATGTAAGCCTTCAGAACCAGAGGTCATTACATAAGTATTTAGCTCTAACTTTTCTTCTAAAAGAAAACGTAATGCTTTTGCAACTTTAACAGCTAATTTAAAATTTCCTTTCGGCGGATCTAAATCAAAAACTAATTTATCTGGATGATTTATTTTTTCAACTTTACTTAAAGTAACATGAAAGGTTAATACATTTTGATTTATAAGATAAAGCAAAGTCTCTTTAGAATTACAGACCACATGATTAACCCAACCATCCAATTTTTTGATTTTTACAGTTGGAATCCATTTTGGAAAATAATCTGGAGCATTTTTTTGAAAAAAGCCTTCTTCACCTATACCTTTAGGGAATCGTTGCATGGTTAAGGGACGGTCTTTTAAATATGGAAGTATATAATTTGCAATTCTATCATAATATAGAATCAAGTTATTTTTTGTGATTCCGGATTCTGGAAATAACGCCTTCTCTTTATGCGTGATTTTTATTTCTTGAGTGTTAATGTTCATCAGAATATATTTTATGTTAATTATGTATTGTTCTAGATATTAAAACAACCTTGATTTATGAGTTAAAATCAAGGTTGTTTTGATAAAATAAACTCATACAATAGTGTGTCTAGTCTATGCATACTCTGTATAATATTGTACTTTAAGTTTATTTTTAACATCATAAACACCAGGTGCATTATAAGCAGCAGTTTCAGCATCTTCTTTTTCTTTAATAGAATGTACTTTTCCACGTAAAGTCACCGTATGACCATGAGTTTCTAGAATAATGCTATCTGCATCTAGAGTTGCCATTCGTTGAAATGCTTTTTTGATTTTATCTTTGACTTCTGAGGGTTTAATATTATTTTTTAATGAGATAGAATTACTCACACCCTTTACTCCTAATAAATTCTTAATAGCATTTTTTGCAGCATTTTTTTGGTAAGACCATAGTACTTCACCTGATAAATAGGCCCAACCATTTTCAACTTTTACTGTAATATCGTCTTCAGGAACTGAAGAATTCCATTCAAAAGCATCGACAATAGCTTTGGCTATCTCTTTGTCGGTTTTCTTAAAATCAGTGCCATACTTAACCTCTATATCAAGAGCGACAGCTTTTACTCCTTCAACACTTTTTGCAGCTTTTTCTGCAGCTAGTTTTTTAGAGTAATTATTAACTACACCGCTAAGTGTTACTACTCCATTTTCGACAATGACTCCTATCTGAGTTTCATCGATATTAGGTTGCCACGCTAATTCGTCTAATACATCGTCTTTAATTTCTAAATCTGTTTTCATTTTTTAAGATTTTAATTAAACATTAACTAATCCCATTTTTACAATAAGATTGATCTTGTGATACAAATGTATTTAGATTGTAAGTGGTTGAGAATGATCTAGATCAGTCTGTGTGATTTTAACATTTTTGTTTTTTTGACTTTGTAATTTTTTGTTGTTATAGCATTGCGTCTTGATACTTTTATTTAAAGTATATACGTTAAAAACAACTTTTAGAAATACATTATAACTATAAAAAGAATGAGCATTTGCTAACAGCATGTAAAAAAACAATAACAAAAAAACTACTTTTTTCCATTCCCTGAATAGAGAATTTGCGCTTTAATTGAAAAAGTACATTATTTTAGGAATTAGATTTAGTTGTTATAAATTCCTTTTTTCTCCATACCACCATCTGCTTTTAGATGTCTTAATTTTAAGCGGAGCACCATATTTACTTTCTAATTTTATATTGATATAATTCATACCTTCTGAAACAGAATCTGTAACCAAAAACAAATCTAAATCGTTTACTGAAATGGTTCCTAGCATTTGCATTACTTTTATTTGTTCTAATAATTTAGACCAATAATCTTTACCAAATAGTACTACTGGGAAATTGGATATTTTTTTGTTTTGAAGCAGTGTTAGTGTTTCAAAAAGTTCGTCCATAGTGCCAAAACCACCAGGAAACACAACAAATGCATATGAGTATTTTAGTAGTAGTACTTTTCTAACATAAAAATGATTCATGGTAATATTAAAATCAAGATATGAATTGGGATGCTGTTCTTTTGGTAATTCAATATTACAACCAATAGACATCCCAAAAACGTCTTTTGCACCACGGTTAGCAGCTTCCATAATACCAGGTCCACCACCAGTCATAACCGTGAATCCTTTTTTAGCAATAAGTTGTGCAAGTGCTCTAGCTTGTTGGTAATATAAATTATTCTCTTCAAACCTTGCAGAGCCAAAAATGGTTATGCATGGTTCTAGAAAATGGAGTTTCCTAAAGCCATGAATAAACTCGGATACTATAGAAAGCAAGCTAATTAATTCTTTAATACGATTTCTTTTGCCACCTAGAAATTTTGCTTCACGATTATTATGTTTCATAATTAATATATGGTTTTTTAAAAATAGGAAGCGTTCCTTAATCTTCAACTGATATTGGTCATTTCAGAAGTAGTTTTTTTGAGCTTACTTTGTTATATAGGTGTAATTAATTCATAAAAGAAAACATGTTAGGCTATTTAAATAATAAACAAATTGAACACGTATTGCAGAGTTTAATTATCGGTAGAATAGGTTGCCATGCGGATGATAGAACTTATGTAGTACCTGTAACTTATGCTTACGACGGAAAATATATTTATGGTCACACCAAAGAAGGCTTAAAGATTAGCATGATGCGAAAAAATCCTATGGTTTGTTTTGAAGTTGATGTGATGGAGAATATGAGCAATTGGAGAAGCGTTATTGCTTGGGGGAAATTTGAAGAATTAAAATCACCAGAGCAACGTAAAGAAGGCCTTAAAATATTAATGAATGTAGTAATGCCATTAATGACTGGTGAAACCACAATTAGTCATCCTATGAGTGACTCACACCAAAAAACTATTGAAGCTATGAAAGGTGTTGTGTATAGAATTGAACTAACCAAGAAAACAGGACGGTACGAAAAAACGTAATTAACAAATTCTTATTTGAATAAAGGTTAATATTTTGTTTAATAGATTATTAATTAGATTTTAAATTTACTCAAATCCGTAATTTAATATGAAGCGAGCTTGTAGAGCATTATTGTATATATGAGTTCGTTAGTAGTGAACGGTATTTTAATCATAATAACTGTTGAGATAGAGAATAATACATATAAACAGATGAAAGTACTTATATTTAGTGCCAAAGATTTTGAAATTCCTTATTTAGAACAAGCAAATAGGGGAAAGCATAAATTCGTTTTTGTTAAAGAAGCTTTATCATCCCAAACAGCTATGAAGGTTATAGGTTATGACGCCATATCTATATTCTCAGCAGATGAAGCATGTTTTAATACCATCGAAAAACTTAGAGATTTTGGTGTGAAATATATAGCACTTCGGTCTGTTGGTTTTGATAATGTAAATATAAAATCAGCAACTAGGTTAGACATTAGAGTAGCAAATGTACCTGAATATTCGCCTTATGCAATTGCAGAACATGCTGCAGGTTTATTATTAGCAGTAAATAGAAAATTAATTGAATCTAATCGAAGGGTAAAACACTTTAATTTTAATATCAATAATCTCGTTGGTTTTGATTTAAATACTAAAACAGTTGGTATTATTGGCACCGGAAAAATTGGAGCTGTAATGACCAAAATAATGCATGGATTTGGTTGTCATATTTTGGGTTATGATATTAAGCAAAATGTGGAATTAGTTACTAATTATAATTTGCGTTATACAACGCTTAAAAAATTATGCGAACTAGCAGATATTATATCTATACATGTGCCTTTAAATAGAGAAACTCATCAACTTATAAATGAAGATTTAATTTCTGAAATGAAACAAGGGGTTGTCATTATAAATACTGCTAGAGGCGCGGTTATTAATGCAAAAGATGTTATTGAAGGCATTAAAAATGGAAAAATTGGCGCTTTAGGTATGGATGTGTATGAAAACGAAAAAGGAATTTTTTTTAGAGATCATTCTCTTAATATTCCTGATGATAATTTATTATTAGCACTAAATGCCAGACCCAATGTGTTAATAACAGGTCATCATGCTTTTTTAACAGATGAAGCTTTAACTAATATAGCAGAAACTACAATCTATAATTTAGACTGTTGGGAAGCAGGAAAAGAAACAGAAAATGAATTAACTAAAATAGATAACACAACACAAACTTTATAAAATTAGACTTTTAATATATTTCTGTTGAATTATAATCTATAGCCACGACTTCTAAATTTAACCAATTAAAATCACCTTCTTTTAATTTCCAAGTTACATTAGATTTATATGGGATTTTTATATGGTGAAAGACCCTATAAGCTTCCACTGTAATTTGCCATTTTTCTAATTTAGAATTTTCACTACCACCATAATAACGTTTTGCCTCAAATGTAATTAAATCTCCTTTGTCATTAAAAGAAAAGATACCTGAAACTGATTGGTCTTTATAAGTAAAGGTTGCTTTAGCAGCATTAAAATTTATGATTTCCCAACTTAAATAATTGCTTAATGCAGCAGAAGGAAACCAACATATTTCAGCCAAATATCTATGCATTGCGCTAGAATCTATTTTAGGATTATCTGATGCTTTTACCAAAGGAAGAAGTCCTGCAAGTTTAATAAGCATTTCTCCTTTACCATCTTTCAATTTGTCTCTACCATGTATGTTGATTAATGGTAATGCAGCAACTTTTGTTTGCCATACAAATGAAGGATTCTCAACATTAAAGTATTGTGTAGCTTCAAATGGCATCCATTTGCTATTTGGTTTAGTTCGCATGTTTCCTATTTGTTTTAATCTTACAGATTGTACTATTGGGTTGCCTATAGAACCAGAATTAATAATCCATTTCTGAACAATCTGCGGTAAATGCACAATATCATTTTCCGAAATTATCGGAAGATTTTTAGTTTTTATATTCTGAAGTATTTGTTTTGATTCTTTTTCAACTAGTGCATCAAATTTATCCGAAGCAAAAGCCGAAATACTCACTAGTAATATCACAATATTGATAATGGTACCAAACTTAGCATCGCTCCAAGCTAGAATAATAAGAATTTGAGATACTAGGACAGCAATAAGCCCTAAATAAAACCACTTTTTACCAGTTTGAACTTGTATTGAGACAACTATAAACATAATAAAAGTGACTAACCATATAGAGCCAATAGGTTTTGAAACTCCTACTAGTTGTTTACTGATGTCTGTTTCAAAAAAAGCTTTCACATAGCCTATTAAGTGAATAAGACCATGGATTATTAAAATAAAACTGAAGGCAGATTTCATTTGTTTAGATTTACTATTGTTTCAATTGTCATATTTAATGATTATTGATAATCATTTACATGAGAGATTTTACAACTAACAGATTTTTTTAGTATTACTAACTCAAAAGAAACCTTTTTAATACTGAATATTTACAATATTGTATAGCATTAGTTTGTTGGGATAGTTTTGTGTTTTTTTAGTATTAGAACAATAACTTAATTTTATAACAGAAAAATTGTACAAAATATAAGTATGATTACTGCAATATAAAGTTTAGTATAGATTTTCATAATAGCACATTATTTATAACCTAAAGTTAATTAATGAAGTATTTTGTCAGAATGATGCAGGTCAGTTGAACTCAATGAATCCATTTTTTAGAATATTTAATAGTCTATTAGTTATAGAAGGTGTATTTACATTTTCTTGTACTTGCTAAATAAGAGGTTCTTCTCAAAATGTATGATTAGGCAATCTTAAATTCTAGTTATTAGATACCTTATATCTCAATTTTAATAAGGTTTTAACATGTATTATTACGATATGAATCTCTTAAGGTTTGGTTTTTAGTTCTATAAATGTAATTTCTGGACGCATACCAATTCTGGCCGGAAAACCTAACCAACCCAAACCTCTATTAACATAGAGATATTGCGTGTTATGTTTATATAAACCTGCCCAATGTTTAAACTTGTATTTTATAGGACTCCATTGCAAATTTTTATATTGAAAAGCAGCCTGCATGCCATGCGTATGACCTGCAAGTGTTAAAATGATATCTGTATTGTCTATCACTTCTTCTGGCCAATGTGTTGGGTCGTGAGATAATAGAATTTTAAACGGAACGTGTTGCACTTTAGTTATTGCTTTTTCTAAATCTGCATATTGTTTAAGTGGTGGTTCTCCCCAATTTTCTACTCCAATTATTGCGATTTCTTCGCTATTTTTTGAAATAATTTCGGCTTCGTTCAATAATAATTTAAAATCAATAGTTTTGTAAAATTGCTGAATAGCTTCAAAATTTTCTTGTTTTGCTTCTAAAGTTTCCCATAGACTGTAATCTCCATAATCGTGGTTACCTAAAATAGCATATTTCCCTTTTTTTGATTCTAATCGTTTAAAAACTTTACCCCAACCACGTAATTCCCATTCAAAATTATTTACTAAATCTCCTGTAATGAAAATATAATCTGGTTTTAAATGGTTAATTTTTTCAATAGCAGATTCTAGTTTTTTATATCTATAATTAAAACTACCTAAATGCAAATCGGATAGCTGAACAATCTTTAAACCATCAAAAGATTTTGGTAATAGCTTAGTTCTAATAATATGATGATGAACTTTAAATCTATATTTAGCTTTTAAAATACCATACAGAATTACAAAAAAAGGAAGAAACCCAGAAAAGAGTCCAACAATGGGCACTACAATTAGTGACTTACTTTCTGAAAACATGAAATTTGTAAAATACAATATAGAGATAATAATTACGAAGATGAGTTTGGGCACAAATGACAATATGGCAAGACCATAAAACCTAGATATTAGTAATTGTTTTCTAATGGGACTTATAGCATCTAAAATAACTTTAAATACTAAGATGGATGCTATTAAGCCAACTGTAAATATCCAGAACAACACATGGATACTTATGCTAAAAAAAGCAGAGTCTATAAGATTAGTTATAGATTTAAGCCAATAAAAAGCAGTGATATCTACTAATAAAATAGCGCAACACAATAAAAAAATTGTAAAAAGAGAAACTGTTCTCATGTGTTTTATTTATTAGTTTTCTGAGCTTATAATGTACATTCATATAATCACTATCTTCAGTATTGATAATTCCCTATGGTATTTTCATGTGTTTGATTACTGTTTTTCACTCGGACTATTTTTTTTAAATCTTCTTTTATCTCTTAAAGCCCAATAAATACCTTTAACATCAGAGGCCCAATTATTATACATGAAAATCAATGTTATTTCTTCAAATGTTTCTAAAAGTCCAATCCCTATCATAATATAAAACAAAGTATATTCAGGGTGAAAGAACAAAGAACAAAGAATAAATATACTTTGCATAACAGCAGAAAATTTTGCTAAATAGGTATGAAATGCAGTAGCCTTTCCATATTTTATATAAGCGATAACCATTTGTATAATGTAAGGTGTAAAGGCAATACCAATTAAAATAAGATTAGTTTTTATAAAATTAGTTTCAAAGACATACAGACCAATTAATCCTACAATTAATGTTATTTGGTCTCCAAAGGAATCTAGCTGTGAGCCTCTAGAGCTTGTGATTTTTAATTTTCTGGCTAAAAAACCGTCTATAGCATCAGTAGAATAGCTAACTAGTAACAACCATGTAAAAATTAACCTAAAATCTAACCAAATTAAAAGCAACAAAAAAGGTGATGCAAAAATGCGATAGAACGAAAACCAATCAGCAATATTATAATTTTTGAATGTCAGCATATATTTTTTTAAATAGGAACTTATCAATCATTGGGTTGGCATAACACTAAGTTTAGAAATATTTAGGCTAAAGAGATGATTTTTTAACCATTGTAGTTTCTATTTTAATTGTAACCTAATAGTATTAGGAGCAAATATTGAAGCGTTTAAATAACTCTATAATTCTATGTTTAAAAGGCTAATTTTGATTGTAGCAAAATGTATTCGTTTAAATTTACGGCATCAATTGCACCAATAAGTTTACCATTCTCCATTACTGGAAATAATTCTTGTTTATCATTATAAATAAGTTGATATACCTTTTTAATACTATCTGTACCTTTTATGGTTTTGAAATTCACCTCCATTATTTCTCCAACCAAAACCATTTTATTAGAGTTTTCAATAATTGTTTTATGATGTAAAAGCCCTATAATGGTTTGGTCTTCAACAACAATAAAATTAGTTTCGGTGCCAGAAATTATTTTATTTACAACAAGGTCTATAGAGTCTTGAGGTTTAAAAGTTGTGATATTAAGTAGCATAGCTTCTTCTACCGTGTGACCATCAAGTAAAGCTATTTGTTGCACCATCAGGTTTTCGCCAAAAGCTCCCAAAAAGATAAATAAGGCTATAAATACTAAAAACGGATTGTAAAGCAGACCAATTAAAAAGAATAGAACGGCTATTATAAGTCCGAGATTAGATGCAATTTTAGTAGCCTTAACACGACCTATTTTTATAGCTAATAATGCTCTGAGGATTCGACCTCCATCCATAGGAAATGCAGGTATACTATTAAACACGGCTAAACCAATGTTAACAATAAATAAAAAAAACAAAAAACTTTGTAAATTATAACGTACTAAAACGTCAAAAGATTCGGTAAAGTTTAATTGAATAAAATCTTTAACAGGCACAATAAAAAACAATAAAATAGCTATAATCACATTGATTAGTGGGCCAGCTATGGCAATCAATATTTCTTGTTTTGGTGATTCAGGAAGCTTTTCAAAAGTTGCCATTCCTCCAATGGGAAGTAGTGTTATTTTCTCAGTTTTAATATTATAATGGTTTGCCATAAAAGCATGACCTAATTCATGCAACACAACACATAAAAAAACAGCTAAAATAAAAGTTGTATTAAATAAAATATTTTCAGTATTGCCCCCTTGTGTTAGTTCGGCGAAAATAACCCATGCCATGAGTAGAAAAAACGTCCAATGGACTCTAATCTTAATACCTGAAACTTGACCTAGATTTAAATTCGCTTTCATATTAGGCTTATTCTTTAATTTTGATGATGTTCCATAAGTTTTTCTTGTTTTTAACTGCGTAAAGATCTTCTGAAATTCGTTTAGAAGTGATTTGAGGAACTGCTATTAAAAAGTCTTTATCCAAAACAATGTTAACTCCATCTTGATTGAGGTAATAAGTAATTTTTCCTTGAATATCAATAAGTACTTCAAAATACCTATAGTTAACAATATCCTTATCTAAAGCTGTGTTTTTTGCAATGACTTTTTTATTTACTTTTAAAGCAATGGCAATACCGTCCTTAAAGTCGGTGCTATTTAAAAATTGTGGTTCAATAATTGTATTTCCAGATTTATCAATAAATCCAAAATATGAAATACCATCTTTAACTGCTACTATTGGGCATCTATCATTATTAAACATAGGATAGTCTCCATCTTCCGTATTTGTTGTAACCAAATCGGTTCTGAAATTTATAATTTGTTGGCCTTCTTTATTTATAAATCCCCATTTTCCATCTTTTTGAATGGCTGCAACATCATTGTGAATTGGTGAAATATAATCAACATTATTTACAGATTGTGCTACTGCTAAAATTGGAATGGTAATAAAGGTTAGAAATAATATTACTGCCTTTTTCATGATATTTTTGTTTTATAGTTAATATTTTAAAATTAATATTGAATATGTAAGTATGAAATGATTTAGGTCAGACTAGAGCTTATTATTATTATTATTATGTAAAATTTATAAATTCAGTTCTAATAGGATAGGGCAGTGGTCTCATCCGTAATATTTAGACCTTAGGTCTACAGATTTAATATTTTAGCTAAGGCTTTCTTCTTTAGCTTTAACGATGATTGCTCAGCTTTTTTTTATAATTATAGTTTTTGTTATTTAAAATATTGAAGCCTAAAGAATTTCTGTTTTTAAATGGTGAATTAACAAATTGTTTGAAATACACAAAAATTCAAGAGCTATAAACACGATTTGGTCTTGTACTTTTGTTACCTGAAGACCTAAAATATATGGATTCATTTATATTTTAGGTAATGATTGTTGTTTTTAATGAACTACTATTAATTCGTTTTGTACAGCATAAATACCTGCTGCATTAAAAGCTACTTTTTCGGCTTTCTTTTTTTCTGTGACAGATTGTACATTGCCTGTTAATTTTACAGCATGGTTGGTGGTTTCTACAGTAATACCTAAAGCTTCAACTAATGCAGATTGTTCGAAGGCTTTAGTTTTTTTTTTTTTTTTTTATCTTCTGGTTGAAGAGCAAATTGGTTTAAGGTGATGTTGTTGGTTACTCCTTTTACAACTGATAAATTTTCTACAATTTGTCTTACAGCATCTTTTTGGTAAGCCCATTCTAACTCACCTAGAAGCGTAATCCAACCGTTATCAACTTCAACAATAACTTTATCGTTAGGTACTGAAGCATGCCATTCTATAGCGTTTATTGCAGCATTTGCTATTTCTGTATCGGTTTTATTAAGATGGGACAAATAACCAATTTTAATGCCTTCTGCTATGGCTTTTACGCCTTCTATTTTTTCTATAATTTGTACAACTGCAATTTTTAAAGCGCTAGGAAAAACCAATCCTGTAAGTGTTACAATACCGTCTTTAACCACCACACCAATTTGGGTTTCATTAATATTAGGTTGAAATGCTAGTTCATCTAATATGTCTTGCTTTATTTGTGCATCTGTTCTCATTGTATAATTTATATTAGTTATTCATATTGTCTTTAAATAAATCTTTTAAAGCTTGATTTAATGTTTTCATATCGTGATTAAATTCGCGTTCAAATTCCTTTTCGATGTTTTTTGCTTTTTCATTAAATTCTATCCTATTTTCTTTAAATTTTTCAGTTCTTACAACAAGCTTGTCTTTTAAAACAATATGTCTTTGTTCTAATTCATTAAGTTTTTGAGTGAGTCTCTCATGTTCATTTTTATTGGCCTTAGAAATTTTTTTTCGTATTTTTTTTATCTCTTCTTCTGTTTTTTCAATGGCTTTTTCTGAACTTGCCTTAAACTTATCCCATTCTTGTGTAACAGCTATTTTAATTTCTTCTGCTGTATCCATGGCTCCTCTCGTTAAATCTTTATTAAGTTCTATTACATCTTCTTTAACTTCGGTGGCATCTTGTTTAGATTTTTTACCACAGCTTGTTAAGAGGATTACTGCCAAAAATATTGTTGTAATTAAGTATACTATTTTTGTTTTCATAATTTCTATATTTAAAATGTTACTACTACTACTAATACCTCATTTTATTCTTTTATTATTTGTAAAATCATTTAAAAACAGAAGACATAAAAAGTATGCAATCAGGTTTAAGATCTAATCTCTCTGGCCTTCCCAAGTTCCGTTTAGGTCTGATGTGTTATCTTGCCAAGTTCCAGAGGCCGTATTACCATCTAAATTCCCAATAAAATTGCTATCGCCTTCAGTATAACCAGCTGTAGCAGTAAATAATCCTTCTACTGTTACCGATCCACTTAGACTACCTGATTCGCCAAAACTTGTTGTTACTGTTCCGCTTACAATTCCTGAATTTGAAATAGTTGCAACCCAAATTCCGTTTAAATCTCCTGAATATGTTCCATTCCACTCTCCTGCAAATTCAGATTGAGGCGTAATAGTAGTATTGTCATCATCACATTTACATGATTGAAGTGAAAATGTAAATATTATTGTTATTAATAAAAAAGCTATTTTTTTCATAATTGATAGTTTTGTTAAACATTTGTTTTTGAGTTATTTTTCTTGTTACATATACTTGCTTATAAATCGAAAAAAATCCTTTTTTAATTCACTATAAATATGTCTTTGTGTTTCCATTTTATTTCTAAATTCAATGTGTTTTTTTACAAATGAATAGTTGAGTACGTCTTCATCTTTTTTGTAGTGTGCACTCATATTAACTTCGTGCATGGTAATATTTTCTTGCAATTTGTCTATAACTGTGCCATGCAGTATAAACTGATTTTGATAATAATCTAATTGCGCTAGAATTTTTTTATCTGTCCACCTTGTTACTAATTCACTTAATCTATTGTTAAATGATTTAAGTTCGTCTTCCCAAAAAGTAAGTTCTCTTTGCCATAACTTATGTTCAAAATGTAAATCTGTATTATAAATAACTTGTGTTTCCATGATATGTTTGATTAAGTAATTTTTAGTTTTGATGTATTGAATAGCACTTTGTTTTCCTTCCGTTTTCCTAATATTTTTTCTAAATCGTCTTTGTCTGCTACTTCTTTTACTAATAATAGTTGCGCCAATTCTTGTAATTCATTTTTGTGTGTAGTTAAAATCTCTTTAACTCTTTTATACTGTGTTGTTATTAGATTTTGTACTTCAGTGTCAATTAGTTTTCCCATATTTTCACTATAGGGTTTTCCTAAAATTCTATCGTAAAGTCCTGTAGAATCATAAAAACTGATAGGTCCAACTTCTTCGTCAAGTCCAAAATAAGCCACCATGTTATAGGCTTGCTTTGTTACTTTTTCTAAATCATCTAATGCGCCAGAAGAAATTTCATTGAAAATAATTTCTTCTGCTGCTCGTCCGCCTAATGCTGAGCACATCTGATCCATAAATTGGGATTTGGTTACAATTTGCCGTTCTTCTGGTAAATACCATGCAGCGCCTAAAGATTTCCCTCTAGGAATAATGGATACTTTAACTAAAGCCTCAACATGCTCTAAATGCCAACTCGCAACTGCATGGCCAGCTTCATGATGTGCTACAATTTCTTTTTCTTTAGCAGAAATTATTTTACTTTTCCGTTCTAAACCACCAACAATACGATCTCTAGCTTGGTTAAAATCTTCCTGATCAACCTTTTTCTTCTTCTTTCTGGCAGCAATTAATGCGGCTTCATTACAAATATTTGCAATATCAGCTCCAGAAAATCCTGGAGTTAATGAGGCTAACATTGCTACATCAACATTGTCTTCTTTTTTAATGAGTTTGAGATGGACATTAAAAATTTCAATCCGTTCTTCTTTTGTGGGTAATTCTAGATAGATATGCCTGTCAAATCTTCCGGCTCTAAGCAAAGCTTTGTCTAAAATATCAGCTCTGTTGGTAGCTGCTAAAACAATAACACCTGTATTAGTACCAAATCCATCTAATTCGGCTAATAATTGGTTAAGTGTATTTTCTCTTTCGTCGTTAGATTGAAAGGCGTTTATTTTATCTCTAGATCGTCCAACGGCATCTATTTCATCTATAAACACAATACTTGGGGCTTTTTCTTTAGCTTGCTTAAAGAGGTCTCTAACTCTTGATGCGCCTACACCAACAAACATTTCTACAAACTCTGATCCAGACATAGAAAAAAAAGGAACTCTAGCTTCTCCTGCAATTGCTCTTGCCAATAGGGTTTTTCCTGTTCCTGGAGGTCCTACTAATAATATTCCTTTGGGTATTTTGGCACCAAGTTTGGTGTAGTTTTCAGGATTTTTTAGAAAATCTAAAATTTCCATCATTTCAATTTTAGCTTCTTTCAAACCTGCAACATCTTGAAATGTTACTTTGCTTTTTGTATCTATATTAGATAATTTTGCGGTTGATTTTCCAAAATTGAACATCTTTCCACCCACACCACCAGCTCCCATTCGTTTTATTATTAGTAACCAGAAAACTAAAATTAAAGCAAATGGTAAAATCCATAAAAATGTATCTAACCAGTTTAGTCTTGATTCATATTTAATTTCAATTTTTTCTTCTGATGTATAATGTTGCTGGGCATTTTCAAGCTTGTTTTCAAAACTTTCTACGGCGCCTATTTGTATGTAATATTGAGGTCTGGTTTCTCCTGTTATTATATTTTTAGAAATTGATTTGTCTTCATCGTCTTCTAGTTTCTCTTGTTTTATATAAATTTCAGCAATCTCTTTATTAAGAATTACAATTTTTTCAACATCTTGTTCTTTTAAAATGTTTTGTTCAAATTGTAACCAGCTAATCTCTTCGGCGGTAGAAGTTGGGTTAAAAAAAAATGTGGTAATTATAAAAAGTAGAAGCAAGGCGTAAATCCAATAAGGATTAAACCTCTTTGGTAATTTGTTATTCTTATCACTATTTTTATTGGTTGCCATTAGGACTTTAATTATTTAGAAATCAAATGTTTTTAGCGCTGTACTGTTTTTAGATTTATGTATTACTGTTCTAAAACAATAAATTGCTCTAATGCTTCCATAGCTTGGCATCCATACACAAGAGCTGGACCTCCACCCATAAGTATAGCAACGCTTATAGTTTCCATAATTTCTTCAGAGCTAGCACCTGCTTTTAACGCATCGTGTACATGAAAAGCTATACAGCCATCGCAACGTACAGTAATAGCAATACCTAGCGCAATAAGTTCTTTTGTTTTAGAAGGTAAGATACCGTCTGAAATACTGGCTTTATGTAGGTCATTAAACCCTTTCATTGTTTCAGGCAGCTTAGTCGCCAATTCACTCATTAATTTGGTGAGATTGTTATAGTTTTTAGAATAATCTTTTATCATAACTCAAATTTTTAATGACTACGTTTTGTTTTTATCAAAGCTATTTTAAAACAATTACTCTCAAAATGACGCAGGTCATTTGGGATGTCTTGTTTGTTTGATTCCTTTATAATAATTTATAAATATTACGGTTATGAAAAAAAGAAATTATATAGCGCTATTACTCATATTAATGAGTGCCTTGATTTTAGAAAGCTGTGGTCCTGTCGTTCTATCTTCGAGATTTGAGTCTCCACCACCTTGGTTTTATCCAAATAGAGTAGAGATGGTTAGGTATGTGTACTTCCCAGAATATTCAATCTATTACGATTTAACCCTTAGTAATTATCTATATCTAAACAATGGAGTATGGATGCGTGTAAAAGTACTGCCATCTCGATATCATAATATAAATCTAAATCGAAGTAAATATGTACGTGTAAAAGATTATAGAGGTGATAATATTAGAACATATCACAATGAGAATAATGTGCGGAGTAATACAAGAACTTCAAGACGAACTAATACTGCAAGGACACGACGAAATTAATTATAAACTTTTTAATTATGAAAAACTTGATTTATTTACTATTTGTATTATCTATAATAGGCTGTAACAGCCAAGAAAATAAGGAAAAAGAAACGCAACAATCAAATAAACAAGAGCAAGATACTATTAAGCCTATAGAAACGTGGGATGTTAAAAAGCAATATGATGAGTTTGGAAATCTTGTAAAGTATGATTCTATATATTCTTACTCTTATTCAAATATTAAGGGTGATTCTTTGAGAGTAAATTTAGACAGCATCATGGATTCTTTTAAAAATTATGTTGATAAAAATGCATCTTTTAATTGGAAAGGTAATTTTTCCTTTTTTCCTGAAAATGATTCCCTTTTTATGGATGATTTTTTTAAGGAAGATTATTTTTTTAAAAATTGGCAAAATCAGAATACGGAATTGGATAAAATGATAAAGAGGATGGATTCTTCTCGAAATGATTTTATAAGACAATTTTATCCAGGATTGTATGAGTCTAAAGATAAATCTTAGATGTATAAAGTCTTACTTATTCACGTTAGGTGATTAAAAGTATAATGAAACCTTTGCATTAAAATTAAAGCAACAAAAATCAATATTGCCAATATTGTTCTTGAATGTATTTATTAGTGCCAATATGCACTATTTAGTCTTGTTGTAACCAATTAATATGATTTTTAAATACAGAAGAAGTATATTTATTATATTGTAAAAATGTAATTTGCACAATCTTTTATCTTTATAACGAAAACTATTTCATGGCAAAAAGAAAAACGTCATCGCCAAAAGCTACAACGAAAAAAGTGGCATCAATAAAAAAGACAATACTTAAAAAAGAGGATGCATTTCTTATTGTTGGGATTGGTGCATCTGCTGGTGGTTTAGAAGCCTTGAAAACTTTTTTTTTAGAATTACCTGATGCACCAGGAATGGCATTTGTAATTGTGCAACACTTAGATCCTACACATAAAAGCCTAATGGTGGACTTGCTTAAAAAGTACACTAAAATACAAATAAGTGAAGTAAAAGATCATACAGAAGTCTTAAAAGATCATGTTTATATTATTCCACCAAATAAAGACATGGCTATATTTAATGGCATTCTTCACTTATTGGAGCCTTCTTTACCTAGAGGATTTAGAAAACCAATTGATTTTTTTCAACGTTCATTAGCAAATGATCAAGGTGTACGTGCTGTTGGTATTATATTGTCTGGTACAGGTACAGAAGGCACTATGGGACTAAAAGATATTAAAGGTCATGGAGGTCTAACTATAGTGCAAGATCCTGAAAATGCCCAATATGATGGAATGCCTCGCAGTGCTATAAATGCTGGTGTGCAAGATTTTATATTACCAATAAAAGAAATACCAAAACTGCTCATAAAATATTCTGAAAATAGAAATTTAAAACCCTTAGAGAAGCCAGTAGAAATCATTAAAACCAAAGATCAATTAGAAAAAATTTTTATTCTCATACGTAATGAAACGGGATGTAATTTTGGTGATTATAAAGATAGTACAGTGATACGTCGCGTTGAAAAACGAATGGCTATTAACCAAATAGCCAAGTTGGAAGACTATATTAAATACCTACAGAAAAATACAGAAGAAACTATAAAACTATTTAACGAATTACTTATTGGAGTAACCAGTTTTTTTAGAGATAAAGAACCCTTCGAGATTTTAGAAAAAGAGGTCGTACCAAAAATTATCGAAAACAAATCTAATGGCGATACTATAAGAATATGGATTCCGGGATGTTCTACAGGTGAAGAAGCTTATTCTACTGCTATTATTTTTGACGAAGTCATTTCTAAACAAAATAAGAATATAAAATTACAGATTTTCGCATCAGATATAGATGAAAGGGCTATATCTATTGCTCGTTTAGGTGTTTATCCCGATACTATAGTAACCGATGTGGAGAAACATCGATTACATTCTTATTTTCATGTTGAAGGACAAAGCTACTGTATTAAAAAAAAAATACGAGACCAAATAGTCTTTGCAGAACATAATCTAATGAAGGATCCACCATTCTCAAAATTAGATATGATTAGTTGTAGAAATCTATTGATTTATTTAAATATTGAAGCACAGAAAAAGGTATTCTCTATTTTTCATTATGCTTTAATAAATGAAGGTGTTTTATTTTTAGGAAGTTCAGAGTCTCTTGGAGAATATGCCGATGCATTTGAAGTCATTGATCGCAAAAATAAATTTTTTAAACGAAAAAACCTTCAATCTGATAAAATGCCGCAATTAGGATTTAACTTTCAAGATCAATTACCAACTATAAAAACGGCATCAGTCCCAATACTTAAAAAAGTTCAGCAAGATAATTTGGCTATAATAACAGAACGCCTTTTACTTTCAAATTATGCTCCTGCTTGTGCAATTATTGATAATAAAGGGGATGCTGTTTATTTTTCGGGTAACACTGGGAAATATTTGCAACCATCTCCAGGTGAAGCCAGTTTGAATATTGTTGATATGGCAAGAGATGGTCTTAAAACTAAATTGCAAACTATTATTTTGAAAGCTCGAAAAAGTCAAAAAATTGAAGTTTCTGCCAATATAAAAGTAAAAACAGATGGTTACTATCAAACCATTAAGCTTACCTCAAGACCATTAAGTCAATCTTTAAATGATAATGGCTATCTCATGATTATTTTTGAAGATATTGATACAATTACCGAAAATTCTGCTAATGACAAAAAGAAAGAAATCGAAAATGTTTCAGAAGTAAATGCATTACAACAAGAACTTGATACCACTAAAGAATTCCTAAGATCTACTATAGAACAATTAGAAGTTGCTAATGAGGAGTTAAAATCGTCAAATGAAGAACTACAATCTAGTAATGAAGAATTACAAAGCACTAATGAAGAATTAGAAACCTCTAAAGAAGAACTACAAAGTGTAAATGAGGAAATTGTTACTGTAAATACAGAATTACAAGGTAAGATAGATGAATTAGCTCAGTCTTATGATGATATGAATAATTTATTGGCGAGTATAGAAATAGGAACTATTTTTCTGGATGATAAATTGACAATTAAGCGTTTTACACCATCTATGTCTAAAATTATTAATTTAATTCAAAATGACATAGGACGTCCTGTAGAGCATTTATCTTCTAATCTTGATTATGATACTCTGGTGGCTGATGTTAAAAATGTACTAGAAAAACTTACACCGTTTACCACATCGGTAAAAAGTCATGATGGTGTTTGGTATCAAATGCAAATTATGCCGTATAGAACGGCGCAGAACGTAATAGAAGGAGTTGTTATTACTTTTGTTGATATAACAAAAGAAAAAACATTGGCGGATGAGCTGAATAAAATTAAAGAAAACTATGAATTTTTGTTAGAATCTACCAAGACTGTTGTATACACACAAGATAAAAATCTTTGTTATACTAGTATTGCTAATATGTATCCAGATGTGAAATACAGAAATTTTAAAGGAAAAACGGATTCAGATTTTTTTTCAGAAAAAGACACCAAGAAACTTGAGGAAATAAAGAAAAAAGTTCTGGATACAGGCCATCCAATACGGCAAACAGTTTCCATAGAATTGGGAGGAAGTATAAAACGCCATGATTTAACGGTTAGACCTTTGTTTGAGAAGGGTAAGATTAATGGCATAGCTTGTATTTCGACCGATGTTACAGAATTAAGTGAAGTTCAAAAAAAATCATCCGAAAAGAAATAATTAAATGTCTAGTGGTGCAGAACATAATTTACGTGCTAAGGCTGAGGCTAAAATTCGAGAAAGATCGCAAGCCATACAAAACCTTACTTTAGAGGAATCTAAATCATTGCTTCACGAATTAGAAGTGCATCAAGTAGAGTTAGAAATGCAAAATGAAGAGTTGCGAGAAGCGCAGCATAGGCTAGAGGAAGTCCGTGACCAATACACAGACTTATTTGATTTTGCACCAATTGGCTACTTAGTATTAAATGAAAAAGCGATTATAATAAATAGCAACCTCACAGCCTGTGATTTACTTGGTATAGAACGTTCTTATATTATCGGAAAACCATTTTCTGCATATATAACAAATGGCGAATCTCGAACATTATTCTTTAATCTTCGAAAAGCTTTTGAAACAGGTATATTACCTTCCTTCGAAATTAAAATGAAACACAAAAGTAAGGGAGAGTTTACAGTCTTACTTCAAGGCACAATCACAAAAAATAAAATATCAGAAAGTACCGTTTGCAGAGTGTCATTAATAGATGTTTCAGAGCTCAAAAAAGCCGAGATTTTACAATTAAAACATAAAAGCTTACAAAAGGAAAAAGAAAAAATACAAGAATATCTTAATCTAGCTCCTGTAGTTTTTCTCTTGATAGATACAGAGTATAACGTGCAATTAATCAATAAAAAAGGGTGTGACCTTCTTGGATATAATAGTATAGAAATTTTAGGAAAAAATTGGTTAAACAATTTTATAAGTTTAGCAGATAGTAAAGGCTCAATTTTGTCGCATAAGTACATAAAGAATGAAAATGGATTGTTAAATCCAAATTTTGAAAGTTTCCTAAAGTGCAATAACAATAATATGCCTTTAATGTCTTGGACCAACTTAACATTGTTAGATGAGAATAATAAATACATAGGTACTCTAATTGCTGGTGAAGATATAACTGAACGAAAGAAATTAGAATCGAGAAAACAAAAATACACTGAAGAATTAGAAGGCATTGTAGCAGAGCGTACAAAGGAATTAAAAGAAGCATTACAACAAGAAAAAATTATTAATGAAATGAAAAGTGCTTTTGTTTCTATGGCTTCGCATGAGTTTCGTACACCGCTTACTAGTATTCTTTCTTCAACTATTTTAATTGAAAAATATAACGATTTAAACGAGTCTACCAAAGTAGAACGACATGTTGAACGTATTAAATCATCCGTAAATCAACTAACAAATATTTTGAACGACTTCCTCTCTATGGAAAAGCTAGAGCGTGGTATTGTAACAACTAGTAAGGAAAATTTTACCTTAAAAGTGCTTATTAAGGATATAATTGAAGATTTGCATTGGATGTTTAAAGAAAATCAAAAAATCAATTATGTAGAAAAAGACTCAATTGAAGTTTTTATGGATAAAAAGATTTTGAGAAATATACTGATAAATCTAATTTCTAATGCTACAAAATATTCACAAACTGATATTCAAATAACAGCTTTCATAAAAAAGAATGTTTTATTTATAGAAATTGAGGATAGAGGTATAGGTATTCCTGAAAATGAACAAAAGTATCTGTTTACAAAATTTTTTAGGGCTAAAAATGTGACTAATATACAAGGAACAGGCCTCGGTTTAAGTATTGTAAAACATTATGTTAATTTATTAGAAGGTACTATTGCTTTTATGAGTGAAATTTGCGAAGGCAGTACTTTTAAACTGGCATTTCCTTTATGTCCATAGAATTTAAATAGTGTTTTGAAGGCTAATTATAAAACATAAAATTTATTTTAATACGATATTATTTTTTGATGTCTAATAGAATCTTTTTGAAAATTAGTCCAATTATGTTTTCCTTCTAAAATGCCTTTGGTTTCCCAATCGCCATAGATTGTATTGGGTAATACAATGAATTTCTTGCCGAAAAAAGCTTTCAAACTATCTACATTTCTATTTCTTTCCATGGTAGAACGTTCCTCAAATACGTCTGAGAAATCAGATAAATTATCGCCAAGTAGTAATACAATTTCGTGGGTTTCTTGTACATGAAGTCTTCTTGGTTGTTTTCCACTAAGACTGTCTTTTAATAAAACATGTGCTTCATCAGCAAAAGGAAATCCTATTATTTGTAGATTATCAATGGTTTCATTTTTTTGATTTATGGACCTATTAGAAATATAAAAAACTTCAATACTCTTACTTTTCGCATAATTAAAAAAATCAAGAGCACCTGGTATTACTGCTGCTTTTTTCTTCTTTACCCATTCCGTCCATCTTAGGGTATTGTAGTCTTCATCTAATTCAACTTGTTTACCGCTATAAGGACTGTTATTCAACACCGTTTCATCAATATCTGTGACAATTGCTAGTGGTTTTTTTAAGTCCACTTTATTGGCAATTATATCATTTAATCGCATTTGAGCCAAATAAAAAGCCTGATACGTTAATGCACGATATTCTGCCGCATGTTGTTGCCATAAAACAGATTGGATGGAATACTCACGAATAGGGATATTTATATTTTCAGTGATTACTTTCTTTTGTTTATCTTGATTTACCGATAATTCATGAACTCTACATCCAAAAAATAAAGTCATTGCAAAAAGGGTAATTAGTATATTGTTTTTCATGTGTATATATTTATTTGGTTTTTATACTTTACGCTATACCAGAAGAATTTTAAAAAAAATAAAATTAGTAACAGATAGTTTTATGAGCAATGATACTAATCAGTTTGGAATGATGTAGGTCATTGTGAATAAAGCTCTTTCTCTATAAATTTAGAGACTAAACTTTAAGATTATGGATACTAAAGAAAGTATACAACGGTTAGCAGAATTTTCTTCAGAAATACGTGAAATCACACTTATAAGACTCGAAGAAGTTCCTGATGGATTTATAAATTGGCGATTAAATAATACGGCTATGAGTTTTGCCCATTTGGTAAAGCATATAATTGATGTGGATGAACTCTTCTATAGTCTTTCAACAACCAATAAAAGAACCTTTAAATGGGAAATGGGTTCTGAAGAACCTCACTTAGATGTTGATGAAACTATATACAAGAGTTTGATTAAAACCTTAAAATCTAATGGTGAAAAACGAAACGTTATAATTTCTGAGTTTAATGCTACAACCATTAACCATTTAGTTCGTAATGAAAAAGGAAAAGAAATGACATTTTGGTGGTTTATTATGCGCAAGGTTTTAGAACACGAAACTTATCACAGAGGGCAAATTGCTGCTTACTTAAAAGTTTTAAAAGGTGAGTCTTCTCAACTTTAAAAAGCATGTTTTTATTATATTTTAATACTATCCGTAGGTGTTTCTACCAATATGGTTATGTCGCCTCTCAATGCAATGGGGTGTTTCATGATTTCAGGATTGTTCCGTCTCGTCTTTATCCAATCCACTGAAGAAAAATCATGATGCTCAAATTGCGATTTATAAGCTCGATGTTCTTGGTTCACTAAATCTTTTATTTCTATATGTAATCTATCAGCCAATGCTGCGATTTGTGTTCCTGTAAGAGGTGTTTTTAAAATATCTATTTCTAGAATAGGTAATCCTTCGGCTTTGGCATATGCCAAAGTTTGTTTTGCTCTTACAGATTTAGAGCTGTAAAACAAGGTAATTTGTCTGTTTGATGTTGCAATCTCTCCCATAATTAAAATATTTTAGTATTATTCATATCTCAATGCATCAATAGGATTCAATTTTGCCGCTTTACGAGCAGGAAAATAGCCAAAAACAATTCCGACCAATGTAGCAAATCCAAAACCTATTAATATGGAATAGGCAGCAGTAGGTATGTAAAAGTTAGTTGCTTTATAAATAATTTGATTTCCAATCACACCAAGTACAACCCCAAGAACACCACCTGCCAAACTCAATACAACCGCTTCAATTAAAAATTGCGTAAGAATATCACTCTCTCTAGCACCAATAGCTAATCGTGTTCCTATTTCTCTTGTACGTTCTGTTACAGAAACAAGCATAATATTCATAATTCCAATACCACCAACAATTAGTGAAATACTGGCAATAGCTCCCAATAATAGCGTTAAAATTCCTGTTATATTACTTGTAATTTCTTGTAACTCAATTTGTGTCATAATTTCAAAATCATCTTCATCGTTCGCTTTAATTTTATGAGACTCACGAAGCAATTCTGTTGCTTCTATTTTGGCATCCACAATATGATCTTCACTTAAGGCACTTGCCAAAATCATATTATAACCTCTTTTTCGATTTCCAAATATTCTGTTTTGTATTGTTGTATATGGTGCCAAGACTATATCGTCCATATCTTGTCCCATACCACCAGATCCTTCCTCTTTTAATAAACCCACAACGGTAAAGGGAACTTTGTCTATACGTATTTGCTTGCCAATAGGGTCTTGCCCAGGAAAAAGCTCTTCTCGTATAGTTTGTCCAATTACGCAGAATTTTCTTGCAGTTTTTACATCTTCATCACTAAAGAAACTACCTAATTGAATTTCTCTACTTGTGATATAAAAATAGTCGTAAGAAACACCATAAACCATGGTAGATTTGTAACCATCTGGCCCAATGGCTTGTGCACCAATGGCTAGTAAAGGGGACAAGTTTGGCATATAAATGGCATTTTTTTGTAATATTTCAAAGTCTTTTTTATATATAGGTTTACCCATTCTCACATTTATACCTGCCTTATGCTCAGATTTAGTTTGTATCATTAAGAGATTAGTTCCTAGGCCTGAAATTTGATTTTGAACCTGCATTGTAGCACCTTCACCTGCAGAAATGGTCATAATTACAGCTGCAACGCCAATAATAATACCCAACATAGTAAGAATACTACGTGTTCTATTTTTATTAATAGCCTGAAAAGCAACCTTTAATATTTTTAATGTCTGTTTCATGTGTTTATATTTATTGTTTTTTAACAAGACACATGCTGCTCATTAATAATCATTTACTTAGGTGTTAAAACCTTTAGTTTATTCGTTTCATCTATTCTTTAGGTTCTGTGGTTAACTCCAAATCTTTTAATGCGCTTTCTTTAGTGCTACGATCTTTAATGATTTCATCGGTTAGTATACGACCATCTCTCATATAAATCATGCGTTTTGCAAATTGGGCTATTTCTGGCTCGTGGGTAATCATTAAAATGGTTTTTCCTTCATTGTTAAGTCGCACAAATAAATCGGCGACCTCTATACTGGTCTTACTATCTAGATTTCCTGTGGCTTCATCAGAAAGAATGAGTGCAGGTTCATTAACTAGTGCTCTTGCAATTGCAACCCGTTGTTGTTGACCTCCAGAAAGTTCGTTGGTTTTATGGTAAATTCGGTCCTCAAGACCCACTTCTCCTAAAGCTTTTGTTGCTAATTCTTTTGAGTTTGAAAACCGCCCGGTTCTATCGTAAACAAGTGGCAATTCCACATTTTCTAATGCGGTTGTACGCGATAAAAGATTATAACTCTGAAAAATGAATCCAATTTTTTGATTTCGGATATCTGCTAGTTGGTTTTTACTCAACTTATTTACATGAACACCGTCCAAATAATAGTCTCCTGATGTTGGTTGGTCTAAACAACCCAAAATATTTAAAAAAGTAGATTTACCTGAACCTGATGCTCCCATAATAGCCACAAATTCTCCTTCTTCAATAACCAAATCAATATCAGTAAGCGCATGGACTTCTATATCTCCATTTTTGAAAATACGACTTATTTTTTTTGTTTCTATGACTTTTTTTAAAGGCATAACTATTTCTCTTTAGACTTGATACCATTAATGGCTTTGATATTTTCTGATATTTCAGAACCATCAAGAAATCTTTTAATTTCAGATTGTAAACCAGTTTTAATTCCTATTTCTATAAATTTGAAATCTAGTGTTTCTCTTTCATTCTTATAAAAGAAGCCATCAATGTGGTTAGGTAGATTTTTCTTAAAATTTGCTGGTGTATATATATCAACATTATTAATTGCTTTGTTAAATTTTTGTTTGAGTGAATCTGGAAGCATTGTATTTCCTTTTTCTTCCAATAATGGTTTAATTTCTTCTAGCATGGCTTCGTTGGGTCTAAATCGTAATGCCGAATTATTTATTAAAAATACATCCTTTGCAGCTGCTGTAATAAATTCTAGATTAGCGGTCATACCTGGTAACAGTAATCCTTTCTTATTATCAACAGAAACGACAACTTGGTAATTAACCACATTATTTATTTCAATAGGCTGTAATCGTATTTGGTTTACAATGCCATAAAATTCTTTTTCTGGATAAGTTTGTACTGTGAAACGTACTTGCATGCTATCTTTTATATAACCAATATCGCTTTCATCGACATCGGCTAGAATTTGCATTTTAGATAAATCTTCAGCAATAATAAACATGGTAGGTGTAGCAAAAGATGCAGCTACGGTTTGTCCTTCTTCAACACTACGTTCTGTTACGGTACCACTTATAGGTGACGTAATATGTGCAAAGCCAATGCTTACTTTTATGTTTTTTACAGAAGCCATTGCAGCTTTTTTTGCACTAACAGCTTGGTTGTATGCGTATTTTGAATTGGTATACTCTTTATTTGAAATAACACCTTTATTATATAATTTTTTATTTCGTTCATATTCATCTTTAACCTGATTTAGTTGTGCTTGGCTAACAGCTACATTAGCCTCTGCGCTATGCAGATTAGTGTTCAGTAATTTTAAATCCATTTCAGCTAAAACTTGTCCTGCATTAACCTTATCATTATAATCTACATAAATCTTTGTGATAGTTCCAGATATTTGAGTACCAATTTCAACGGTGTTTATGGCTTCTACCGTTCCTGTACTTGATACATCTGCCTCAATATTTCCTTTTTCTATAGCAGTATAAGTATAGTCTAGTTTTTTGCTGTTAAGCGTTGGCTTTAGAATAAAATAGCCGATTACAACGATAACTATAATTCCGAGTATGAGCCATTTTGACCTTTTCATTCTAATCTGTTTTCTGTACTAAAATTATCTCAATATCTTAAGATAAACTATGATTTGAATCAGTTTGCATAGAATCTATATTGTAAACATTAGTAAAACTAATAGGTATTTAAAAAATATGTCTATTGAAAAATGTTTAATGATTTTTTGAGGTAAACTGCGAACCAAAAAAATCATATTACTAATGAGATTTATTTATATATTACCATAAATAGGAACTATAAAGTTTCCGTTTAAAAAAGACTTTGGGTCAATATCACTTTGTAAAACAGTTCCTTTGTACCGAGATTCAAGTAACATCTGTGCGCACTGTATTATAGGTGTTGCAGTAGTTGTTTGGATAGCTCGTAATTGATGCTTGCCCACTTTTTGTGGTAAAATTTGCTTTGAAATTTCTCGTCTTCTTAATATGCTATTTTTGTCTTTACCTTGCACTGCAGCATATAGTATGATTTGGTCATTTTCAATATGTGGAATTTGTTTTTCCATAATTTGCTGTAAGGCTTCAATAGGTTTTTCAATGGTGTCTAGCTTATTAATTTGTTCTTGTATCCAAGCGTAGTGACCTGGGTGTCTTAAGGTTTTATAGTCTAGTATATTGACTTTTCCGGCTAAAGCATCTGGTAAATTAGCAGCACCTCCAGATGTTAAATCGTCTTCATAAGTAATTCCATCAATTATTATTGTAGCTCTTTCGGTTAATGAAGGAAGTCTTGCTTTCTTGAAATTACGAATCACTTCAGCATTTTTTATATATTCTGTAGCAACACCCACAGGACTCCAAGTGAAGCCATAATAATGAGGGGCAACAGCATTTTTTGTAAGTGCACCTACTTTAAATTCTAACTTGTCAACTTTATGTACTTGGTAGTCTTTACAGAATTCTAGAAAAAGATGATTTGCCAATACATTAATATAGCCAGGTGCAAGACCTGATTGTAGTATAAAACCTGTAGTTGCATTTTTTGCTAATTTTATGATTTGTTGGGTTTCTGCAATATATTCGGTGAGGTTAGCATAATGCATATTATAATCTTTGGCATAACCTGCCATTTTTGGTGCTTGGGTTCCAGGTAAACAATCTAGAATGATTTCTCCCTTATTAAATACACCTTTCATTTCTTTAGTAAGACCTTCTTCAGAAATATGAAAGGGTATCAAAATACAAGATTTGGTAATGCCATTTTCAATCCATTGGACTAGTTTTTTTGCTTTAGAAAGTGTTCTATTCCCTATGTAAATTGTTGGCGGCACTTTACTCCATTCTGCAAGTATTAGTGCCACGGCCTGGGCAATGCCACCTGCTCCAGCTATTATAATAGTATGGTGTTTTTTCATGTGTTAATATCTTCTTTTTTAATTGTTATTTGAAGTTTAGTTAGAGCAACATGTATAATTTTGTAAGTGTTATTTTACCTTTTTTCGCTTTGTATTCTTAAAGCCAATCTTAGGTCTAGAATCTAGTTTCTTTTGTTCCAATTCCTCTTCTAGTTTTTTATATCTACTAATGTCTTTTATAGTTACAACTATAGCAACTATATGATTTTCATTATCAATTATGGGTCTGCCGCTTAATAAAACCCTGCGCATTTCATTGGTTTCTAAATTTTTTAATATTACATCTACGTTTTCTGTGATTTCGCCATTTAAAGCACGTTCTGCAGGAAGGTTTTGAGCTGGAAATATTTTTTTTTCGTCTGGAAACAGCACTTTAAAATGGTCAGAAAAATTTATAGAAATTTTAGAATCATCTTCTATTTCAAAAAGGGCGTTGGCAACATCGTTGGCTAATATCACTTCTTTGTTGGCATTTGCAACAAGTACTCCATCATTAATATTTTCAATAATCATATTTAATTGTTGTTGACTTTGATAAAGAGCATTTAATGTGTTTTCTTTTTCATCTTCAAGCTTTAGTTTTTCAGTAATATCTGTAACAATAGCGTATAATGTCCCTGTGGTTTTATCTGCTGCCGCATTCCATGACAACCATTTAACTGAGCCATCTTTGCATAACCAACGATTTTTAAAATTTATTAGGTTTGTTCCTTTTTTTAGTTTTTTTATTTCTTCTTCCGTAGAGGCAACGTCTTCTGGAAAAATAAAAGATTTATATGGTTTACTTAAGAGCTCTTCATTGCTGTAGCCTAACAGTTTACTTAAAGATGGGTTTATTTTTATGAATTTATCTTGTGACGCAACAACCAAACTATCTATAGACATATTAAAAAAAGCATCGGCAGCTTTTAGGGATTCTGAGAGGTTTTTTCTTTCAGTTATATTTGTAGAAATGGTTCCGATAGCATACACACGGTTTGAAGTATCTTTTAAAGGGAACTTAACTGATAAAAAGGTATGCGTACCTTCCGGTGTTTCTATAAGTTCTTCCACTTGAATGTCTTTTCCTGCTTTAACAACATCCAAATCTGCACTTCTATAGCTATCCGCAATGTCTTTTGGTAAAAAATCTGCATTTGTTTTTCCTATTAAATCTGCTTCTTTGTCTTCAAATAGGGATTGATATTGTTTGTTAACTAATAAGTATTCACCATTAATTTTTTTTACCGAAATAGCGTTTGTAGTGTTATCAATAATAGATTGTAGTAAGTTTTTATTTTTGTGTAATTCTTGTTCAGACTGCATTTTTGCTTTAAGTTGTGCGTTCAGAATAAAAAAAACGGTGGTTAACATTCCTAGGGAAAACACAATTAAAGACAATGATACCCAATGCCATAATTTACTGGTAGATAAGGGGAGTTGTCTCCAATATATTAGTCCAAGTGCTATAATTACAATTATGTTAATCACATAGCCTATTAAAATTTTTCTTTCAATCGAGACTTTCATTTCCTTGTATTTAAGTTAGCAAATAGTGAACACTCTAATTTTTCTGGAATTGTTATAATTATTTTAGTATATCTATTGTCAATTGTTTAATAGTGTTTTGTTAGTTGAAAATGCAGTTATTTTTATCTCTTAATAGAAATGATTTATAATTTTTAATGTTAAGAAGTAAAGATAGAATGGTTTCTTTTTTTAGTAAATGATCTAGGTCATTTACTAAGTAAAGTTAGGAATGTAAATTTGGTTTTAAATCAATATTAGTATTGCCATGAAAACTATTTTATACGCTACTGATTATTCTGAAAACTCCGAACTAGCTTTAAAATTTGCTTATAATATGAGCATAAAATTAGAGGCTAAATTATTGGTAATTCATGTTTTTGATTATCCCACTTTTTTTGATGATATCACCTTAAATCCTGAAGCTCCATTTCCTGATATTGAAGGCCATGCTTTTAAAATTCACAACAGAAAGCTTCATACGTTTTGTAACCGTGTTTTAAAAAAGGATACAGCCACTTTAAATATTACAATAGAGGCTATAGAGGATAGGTCTGTAGTAAATGGTATAGTAAACAAAGCGAATAAAGTGGATGCTTTGTTTATAGTTACCGGAATGAAAGGCTCTAGTAAATTACGTGAATTGATTATGGGTAGTATCGCTAAAAAGCTAATTAAAAAAGCTCCTTGTCCTGTTTTAGCAATTCCTAGTGATTCTGTAAAAATAGAAATTGAAACTATTGTATATGCAACAGATTTTGAAGAAGAAGATTTTGGTGCATTAGCTAAGTTAGCCGAAATAGCTAAACCTTTTAATGCTAAAATTAGTGTTGTTCATTTTTCGTCATCAGAAGAAACTGTTCTGAAAAAGCAACAAGAAGAATTGAAAGAAAAACTACAAAAACATATTAATTATGACAATCTAAAGTTGGATATTTTATATGCAGATGATACTTTTAAAGCGCTAAAAAGTTACTACAGAAATTCTAACGCAGACCTAATAGCAATGCTAGAACGTGAGGATAAAGGAATAACCTCGAAGGTATTTCATCGTGATTTAGTAAAACGAATAGAATCTTATGGTAAAATACCTTTACTAAGCTTCAATGCAAAGAATTACGGCATATTTCATTTAGAATAAGTGATTAATTTAAATTATTTGAACGATGACAAGACGAGTATATAGAATAGTAATTGTAATAGCCATAGTACTATGGATTAGTCTTTTTATTGTAAAAGACTCGTATTCAAATAGTTTATTGATTATTGCTTCTTCACTAACATTTTTGGTATTTAGTTTTGGTATCCATGGATTGATTGCTCATTCTATTCATCCACCTTCTACAAATGGTAAGTTGATTACATTTCCACTTTTAATGTGGATGCTTTGGGCTGTAATGTTTTTAGTGTTTGTGTTTTTAATTATTCCTGTTTATTGTCCTGATTTTTTTATGGATATGTAATGAGAATTTTTAAAAATGAAAAATAATGTAACTTAATTATTAAAAATTATGAAAGCAATTATATATGTTATTATTACATTGATTTTAGTGAGTTGTTCATCTGTTAAGATGACAGATACTTGGGTTGATAAAGAGCTTATTATTTCTCATCCTAAAAAAGTTTTAGTTGTTGGATTAACGGATAATTTAACAGCCAGAAAAATATTTGAAGAACAATTAAAAACAAAACTTAAAAATAGAGGTATAGAAGCTATTGAAAGCTATAATGTATTTAAACCAACGTTTACAAGTTTAAAGCAAACAGAAGAAGATATTCAAAATGAAATAGTAAAACTTACTAACGATGGTTTTGATGCAATATTGATATCAGCAGTTAAAGGTGTTAATGAAAAAGAATCATATAGTGGTGATAAATATATTGTGGATTATTATTGGCGAGGTTTTGGTCTTTATTATTTTCTATATCAAGATGTTTACCTTACAGAGGGGTATTATGAAAAATATAAAGTTTACCACATTGAGTCTTCTTTGTATAATTTGAAAACAAATGAAGAAAAATCCTTGGTATGGGTAGCATCTTATAATTTGGTAGATCCTAAAAAAATTAATTCTTCTGTTTCAAGATATGTAAAAGCAATTATAAAGTCATTAGAAAAAGAACAAATAATACCTGATAAATTATAAAAAATATTTTTTTTGAATAAAAACAATCATTTCATTTATAGAATGGTTATAAATATTGATGGTTTTTGTAGAGTAAGAGATTAATTTAAACTTTATGTTTGGTATTTTTTGTATATAATTATTTTCCTTTTAAGAAAAAGAAATAATCTATCTATAATCGCCTTTGATTGGCCAGGTTAATAACTAATAAGTTAGCATAACTTGTAAACTTTAGCAGAATTATATTGGTTTACTCGAGCTGTACTAAAAGATTATTTGCATTGGTAAATTATAGATACTACTTCTAGAAAAGTGATATTGAGTATAAATAACAAAGGTGTTTCAGGGCTATTTAATTTTAATAAAAATGTAACGTTGCCATCCTTTGAAGCCTTCCGTTATTCTGGTGGGAAAAATCATGCTCAACTTAAAAAAAATGGGTTATTCTTAACTAAGAACACAGACCAAATAAAGGAGCTATAATTCCGAACAAAAGTAAAGTCATTTGGAAGCTTAAAAATGAATATTTTCAATGGTTCAAATTAGAGATTATTGATATCGAATATAATGTATCAGTTATCAATTAATATCCCAATTTCTTTTTAGTAGAAGGGACTTCCCAGCTAATCATTTCTTTTAGAAATTCATCAACTTTTTCAATTATCAATTTTTCTGTAATCTCATCAGGTGCATGTATTTCTAGTTCAACACTACTATTTTCTATTGGGATTTGTTCTACATAAGGAAATAATATGAACATGTGTACATCGCCACTATATGATTGTGAAAATACCAATGCACCACCTTGTATAAATTGATAAGCTGGTATTTGGTTAGTACAATCAATGAGTTCTTTTGGGAAAGAATCAAACGTTATGTTTACGGCTTCGTTAGTACCAATCCAATTGAGTTCTTGTACTTTCCAGCCAATATCATATTTCTTGCAAACTGCATTGAGTGTCGTAATAATTAGTGATTTGGTCTTGGTTTGCCAAACCGTTTTTTTATCAACTACAGTTTTAATGGATACCTTATAATCCTTGACGTGTTCTTCTAAGTGTTCTATTTTCATTTTTTGTACTATTCTAAAGTTGGACATGTAACTACTATTCTTTCTTTTTAACCTCTTTTTTCTCTTGTCGCTCTAATTTTCTGAAATAACCACGAGTTAAAAAGTTATGCTTTAAGGCTTCCATATTTTGATTGAATTTATCAGTGCCTTCGTTTATATTTTTAAGTGTAGATTTTAAGCCATTAACTAAAGCGGTATCCTTTACGATGTAATTATAAGTTCCATCGCTAGAATTAAAATCATTTACAACCATATTTGCATTGTTTAATAAAGTCTCAATTTCAGTACTCGATGTCTCAAGATTAGTTACAATAGTTTTTAGTTTTCTAGTAGAAATAGAATCATTCAGTAACATTCCTAAAACGGTGTTATCATCAGTTTTTACTGAAGAAACAATAGTATTTAATTCTGCAATAGTATGAGAAGCACCACGACTTGCTATTTTTAGATTATTTATAGATTGTTTTAAATCTTGTGCCATAATAGTGTCATTGAGAAGAACTCCAAAAGTGCCTTTTCCTTTTGTAATACGGTTGGTGATTTTTAATAAATCTGAAGTCAGAATAGCAGCGTTTTCAGAACTTGTATTAAGAGTATTCAAAATATCGTCAGTTCCAATTTTGCTGTAAGATTCTATAATATCTTCATTTTCTATAATCTCAGAAGCTCCTTTCCCTGGAACAATATTTACAATCATATTACCAACCAATCCATCGGATCCAATGGTGGCAATAGCATTTTTCTTGATATGAGAAAGTATCTTTTCCTCAATAGCCATGTCTACTTTTATTGTAGAATCGTTTATCATTTCGATATTTTTAACCGTACCAATATCAATACCAGCATAGCGTACATTATTTCCTTTTTGCAAACCATTGACATTTTGAAAATAGGAACTCAAAGTAAAGGTCTTTATAAACATCTCTTGGCGTTGCCCTATTAAGTAAACACCAACAATAAAAAGAATGGTGCCAATGAGGACAAAAGATCCTAATCGTAGTTTTTGTGAGTTTGTGTTTTTCATGGCATCTAATTTTGTTTATTCCTTTGTAAAAGGTAAACATTAATGTTTAAAAAAGGCTTTAATCTTTGGGTCAGCAGACGTTGATAATTCAGTAAATGTGCCAACAGCATAATCGATACCGTCAATAAGCAATAGCATTCGATGTGAAATAACACGAGCACAATCCACATCATGGGTTATAATGAGTGAAGACGTGTTATATTTTTTCTGAATATCTTGCATAAGAATGATAATCTCTTTTGCTGTAATAGGGTCTAGTCCACTAGTGGGTTCATCATAGAGAATAATTTTTGGTTTTAGAATTAAGGTTCTTGCCAAAGCCACACGACGTTTCATACCACCAGATAATTCGGAAGGCATTAAATCTATGGCGTGAGCTAAACCAACGTTAGTTAAAGCTTCCAGAACAAGTGTTTCGGTACTAGAGTCTTTTGTGATTTTTTTGGTGTGATGCCTTAGAGGAAATTCTAAATTTTCACGAACAGTCATAGAATCGTATAGCGCACTACCTTGAAACAGGAATCCAATATCTGCTCTTAAAATATCTAAAGCCTTTTGAGTTAATTTGGTTATGTCTTTGTTCATAACTGTAATAGAGCCACTATCAGCTTCCATTAAACCCACCAAACATTTTATCATTACTGATTTGCCTGAGCCAGATTTTCCCATGATGACTAGGTTTTCACCTTTATGAAGTTGCATATTAAAGCCATTTAGCACATGATTATCTCCAAAGCTTTTGTGTAAGTCCCTAATTTGAAGCACTATTTCTGGATTTGATATGTTTTTGTTGTCTTTCATAAATCGTAAAAAATATCTGTTACAAACACAGCAATAAAATCGATAATAAATAGCAATAAAGAACTAACCACTACGGCAGAGTTAGCAGCTTTACCAACACCTTCGGTACCTTTAGTGCAATAATAACCTTTGTAACATCCCACAATTCCGATAGCCAAACCAAAAAAGAAAGATTTAATAGTCGCAGGAATGATGTCGCCAAATTCAATAGAATCAAAAACTTGATTAAAATAAAGTATAAAAGACACGTTACCTTTTATATTTTCAACTAAAAAAGAACCAAACAGCCCAATGGCATCACCAATAATTACTAATAAAGGCAGCATTAAAGTAACTGCTAGTACACGTGTTACAACAAGGTATTTAAAAGGGTTAGTCCCAGAAACTTCCATAGCATCAATTTGTTCGGTAACGCGCATTGACCCCAATTCGGCACCTATACCAGAGCCAATTTTACCAGCACAAACCAAAGCAGTAATAATAGGTCCAATTTCTCTTACGATGGAAATACTAACCATGGATGGCATCCAAGACACAGCACCAAATTGCATTAATGTGGGCCGCGTCTGCAAATCCAAGACCAAACCTATAATAAAACAAGTTATACCAATCAATACTAATGAACGATTGCCCATATTATAGCATTGGCGCAGCAACTCTTTTGTTTCTAAAGGTCGCTTAACTATTTCTTTAAAAAAACGACCCGTAAAAAACGATAAGTCGCCTAGTTCAATTAAGAACATATGTAATCGATCTTTAATTTTAGAATTTCCAGACATGCTTTGTTTAAGAGTGTAACCAAATATATTGGAATGATGTATTTTACAAAATGATATAAGTCATTTTACATGAACCTTATTCCAACTAATTTTAGTGAAAGCAAAAATCAATATGAGAACTATGGTTCATATACAAAACTTAAAATGTCGTGGTTGTGAAAACACTATTATTAAGAGACTTTCTGAGATTAAAAATATCAGCGAAGTAAAAGTTGCGCAGGATGATGAAACGGTCTCGTTTGATTATCATACCAAGCACGATTTTGAAAAAGCTAAACATGTGCTTTCTGCTATTGGTTATCCAATTGTCGGAGCAGATAATAATTTAAAAACAAAAGAACAATCCAAAGTAAATGTGCTATAGTTAGAGTTTAAAAATAAAAATTATGGAAACACTACAAGATCATGAGCAAATAATATCAATGCCAAGAATTGGGGATAAAGCACCAGATTTTAAGGCGGTAACAACACAAGGTGATATTAATTTCCCTTCAGATTATAAAGGCGAATGGGTTATTTTATTTAGCCATCCGGTAGATTTTACACCGGTTTGTACAAGTGAGTTTATAACTTTTGCTTATCTAGAAGATAAGTTTGATAAGGCCAATTGTAAATTGGTAGGACTTTCAATAGATGGTTTATACAGCCATATTGCATGGTTGCGAACTATTAAGGAAAAAATTGAATTTAATGGAATGAAAAACATTGAAGTCAAATTTCCATTAATTGAAGACATCACTATGGAAGTCGCCAAAAAATATGGTATGATTCAGCCTGGCGAAAGTAAAACACAAGCGGTTAGGGCGGTGTTTTTTATAGATCCTAAAAGCATGATTAGAGCGATTATTTATTATCCGTTAAGTCTTGGTAGAAACTTCGATGAAATCTATCGCGGTTTAATTGCGATGCAAACTTCAGATAAATTTGAAGTGGCTACACCTGCTGATTGGATTCCTGGTGATGATGTTATCATTTCGCCAGCAGGTTCTTGTGGTGGTGCAGAAGAACGAATGACATCTACAGATGAATTAAACTGTAAAGATTGGTTCTTTTGCACAAAACCATTAGGCAAAGATGAGGTGTTAGATAAAATTCTTAAGAAACCTAAACTCCTTGCAAGATGAAAAAACTTGTGATGTTTTTAGTTATATCCATTACTATTATCTTATTGTTTGCACTAAAACCGTACAGTTCAAAAGATGAGGTTCTTAATTTGTCTTTAAATTTGGCAAATACTGAAATTTTCTCAAAATCCATTTCAGCAAAAAAAGTAGTTGTACAGAAAGAGGTGTTAATTGAGAATTACTTCAACTATTTAGATTCTATTGTTAAAAAATTTCAACCTTTAACAACTTATAATTTAAACGAACATCTTTTAGTAAGAGCTAATCCTTGGATTATAGATACTCTTCAAAACACGGATTATTACCGGATGATGGCAAAGGATTCTTTTGTTTATAATCAAAAAAAGATGATAGCCTTACCGATGGGAAATACAATTGTAATTCCAGATTCTATGAAAGCTAAAAAAATATTGAATTCATTTGAAAACACAACGATAGATATCAATATCCCTGAATTTAAACTTCGCATTTATGAGGACTCAGTTCAGCTTTTTGAATTTCCTATCCGAGTTGGTAGAGATGAGAAGAAATATTTAGAAATGTCAGGAAGAATTCAGGATTTAAAAACAAAAACAGGAAAGGGGTTTATTATTAATCATGTGCGTAATCCCAGATATGTAAATCCGGTAAATAATCATCAATATTTTGTAACCAAACGAGATGATGGGAAAGTGACCAAATTGCCCCAAATTCCATTTATAGAGACAGAAATAAACGGGCTACGCTACGGACAGCTTATTCATCCGACTACTAATCCTAGAACCTTAGGGAAAGCTTATTCTAATGGCTGTATTGGTGTTAAGGAAGCCGATGCTTGGGTTATTTATTTTTATGCACCTATCAACACCAAGATAAATATTCGATACGATTTGAGTGTCGTTAATGAAATGGGCGATATTATTACCTTAAAGGATATCTATTAAATAAACTAATTTGTAACTCTTTTCAGCTTCATTCAATAATTGTTTAATTTCTTCAAGAGTATTATTTCTTAAAAATGCTATTTCTTCAAACGTTAAATGTGGGCCTGTAAACAACTAATATATGTTACGGATTTTAGAAGGTAAATGGTGCAGGACCAAAGTTGCAAAGTCGATGCCACAACTGAAATTATGTATATCAGTTTAAAAAAAATACTGTTGATTCTTGAAATTCGCAAATATTGGGTAGTTGACGACAATAACTAGCTAACTATACCGTAATTGGAAAAAAGTGGATTGAAAGTCTACCTTCTGAATAATATTGAAATAATTGAAGTTCCGATTAAACCTACTATAGAAGCAATTATGAAAGAATACTAACGTTACGACTATTCTGAATGTGAGCTGAAAACTGAACGTTAAAATCAACGAAAGAGAAACCCGTAAGAGGCATATTGAGAATAGCAAGTAATTTGAAGTTAGGTTTAGATGATTCGTCAAACCGATTATATCGAAAATAAAAAATCAATTTCGGTAGATGAAATGGTGCCTTTCTTATATTTAATTCGACAATTCGATGCAAGGGTATTAAAACCAAAATTGCCAATATTGAAAAGAAATATGCAGAAGAGATAAACAAGCGTGAAGCACGTTTGAAAGAGTGTATAGGAAATTTTGATAAGAAAATTCAAGAGTTAAACGATTAGCTTTTGTTGTTGTAAGTAAGGGGCAGATTTGTGCTGGTTCTTATTTTTTTATATAGTCCTTTATAAAAAAAAGATAAGTAGAAAGTATTTAATCAATATCAGCACAAAGATAAACTCGTAAAATACCCCCTATAAAAGATCACGACATAAAGCTTATGTATCATCAAATACTTATTTATTCCGCTTCCTTTTATGCTGTAATTCTAGCTTTCGTATAGAGACTGCTCAAATATTGTTTAATCAAAAAAAACTAAGTATCATGAAGCAAGTATCTGAAAAACCCAATATGTCAGTACAAGAAGTTGAAAGTATTATCAATTATATAGTGAAAATTACGATGCCGATAGTGGAGAAAGTCATTTGGTTTAGTGAAGAGATAAGTATCCTGCGAATTATCAAGTATTATTAGATAACGTTTAATTTAAAATCTCACATCAGGGAAAATTTAAAAGTAGTTCAGTTCGATTTCGTCTTCGATTTTATGGATTGCATTATAAGTCATATAACCGTTTTTAAATTGGAATGGAAAATACCATACCAAAAGACATACTCAGAAGAATACAATTATCACGAATAGCTAGCTCAATGACTGGAGATAGAATGGCATCACTTATTGAGACTTTAGCCTATATTATACTTAATTACCTTTGAAGGACCCATGTAAACAGAATGGGCAAACATTTACACATGGCATGACTAGTGTTTCAATATGCAATGTAGACTAAAAGAAAAGACCAATTAGAAATTATGATTGAAATAGCACAAGAAGAACTTTCGGATTATGAAATGGGTATGTTGAATAATCTTAGAAAATGGATTTATGAGAAACGACGAAAAGCTCTAAAAGTCATTTTTAAAAAGAATAAAGTTTCAAAAGACGATGGTATTTTGGATATTCAAGTAAAGTTGTTTTAAAATAATGTTTAGTTTACAGGAGAAGATTATATTATCAATCCATTCAGCACATTTCGCTACATTCCGCAAAAATCTTCATTCCGATAAAAGACCTTCATTAAAAAAGGTCTTGAAGCTAATCCCTACTTTTGACGCTTCATTCCGTTAACCCTTTCCGCTCTGCAGGCCAAAAAATCGACTGTTTTCACACGTAATATTATTGTTAAATATCTGATTTTGTGAAGTTTAATTGGTTTTGAGATTGTTTGATATGAATTGTACTCAAACAAAAGTGTGCGTAAAGTGTGCGTAATTTTTGCTAACTTTATATCTAAAATTACTGAGAAATGGCACGAGCAAAATTAATTTTAGATACCAGAGCTAAGTCAAAAACTGCGAATGAAGGGTTGTTTCCAATCGTAGTTAGAGTTTTTCATAAAGGACCTAGAATGATTCGTCTTCCTTACAAGACTTCTAAAGCTGGATGGGATGCAAATAACATGACAATGAAAAAATCCGTTTCAGTAAATAAGAATTTGGATTGTGATCAGATTAATAAAGCGTTATATGAAAAACTTCATTCAGCAAAGTCTTTGATCAATGAACTTGGAGACACCCTTAATCAGATAACAGTTGATAGACTAGTCGAGAATATTAAAAAAATATGGGATGATAAATTAGATTCAAAGATTAAGAAAGATCTGTCTAATGAAATTACCCTTGAGGAATGGGGTAGAGTTTTAATAAATCGAAAACTGAAATCTAACAAGCCAGCTACTGCCAATTGGTACAAAAATGCAATAACAGCTTTTGAGAAATTCAATAATAATTCCCCTGTAAAGTTTCATCAGATTACAGTAACTTTTTTAACTGATTTTGAGATAGAACATTTATCAAAAGGAAATTCTAAAAATTGTATAAGTTCATACGCTAGAGCAATTAGAGCTATTTATAATAGTGCCATTAAAGAAGATGTATTTATACCATTTAAACATCCTTTTTCTAGTTATAAAATTCCATCTACAACAAGAACAAAAAAAAAGGCATTGTCTAAAGAAAAAATAATTGCTATTCGAAATTTGAAATATGAAGAAAACAGTAGTCTTTGGCATACAAGAAATTATTTCTTAGCCATGTTTAACTGTAGGGGTATGAATTTAATTGATCTTGCTAAATTGAAATTAGGTGATATAAAAGGAAATAGAATATTTTATGGCAGAAGTAAAACCAACGATCCGTTATCAATTAGAATTACCACAGAATTTTCTGAAATACTTAAGAAGTATACTCAGGATAAGGATCCAAATGACTTTATTTTTCCAATAGGTTATGACGGTTCTGTTGAAACATTTAAAAAATATCGGTCAGATAGAAGATTAGTCAATAAATTATTAAAGAAGATTGCGAAAGATGCAAATATCGAAGAAAAAATTACTTCTTATTATATAAGACATTCTTGGGCAACTATTGCAAAAAACATGGGGATTTCTACTGAATTAATAAGCGAAGGGCTAGGTCATCAGTCTATTCGGACAACTGAGGTTTATTTAAAAAGTTTCGAAAATATAGTTTTAGATGAAGCAAATGATCTTATAGTAGGTTAATAAATATAGACCAGTAATGATAATAGAATATTTTGGTATATTTTTTAGGTTTAGAATTATATAACCTTTATTCAGGACGGGTCATAATTGTAGGTAACGGTTTTGTGTATGGTTAGTTGCGTGGTTAAGCAACTAAGTTAACAAACATTTACGAACCCTTGAAAATTCCGCAGGAATTTTCAAGGGTAGGCTAGAACCTAGCAATTAATTATACACGGCTTAAGTTAGCATTTTTAATAAAAGTACTAATTTTAAGATATAAATAGAAAGAACAAAAGAGAGAAATAAGATTAGTATACACGGTGAAGCTTAAGACTTCGACAACATTGATAATCCTCTCTC
>NZ_CANLYI010000008.1 GCF_947495255.1 uncultured Winogradskyella sp. | reverse complement strand
ATGTATATATCGATATTGTAAAACCCTTACTAGTGTTCTAGTAAGGGTTTTTTTGTTTTATGTTTTTACGTTTTGTTGAAACTTACTGGGAACTATTAAGAATATTTTAAACTAATAGGTTGAGGAAGTACATTACTTTTTTTTAAACATACTATTCATAATAGTATTAATACCAACAGCTAATAAAACAATAGCAAGAATACAGAGTATAATAGATACAATAAGAAGTGGAATATAAAGTGCTTTGTTTTGATTATTGAATGCTAAATGGAGCATTGTAGGTCCTAAAAACATTAATATTAAGCAAAGTAATAACTGTTTTAACCCTTTCGTTAAAATCTCTTTATCTGTTTTGTTATTTTCTTCCATGAATAATACTTTGTCTTACTGACTTATGTTTAGTTAATAATAATGAAGCTTCAAGCTCTTCTATTTTTAATTCTTGCATTATCATAGCAATACCACGCTTTACAAGTTTATCATTACTTAATTGCATATCAACCATTTTATTCCCTTTTACTTTTCCTAACCGAATCATACTTGTGGTTGTAATCATGTTAAGAACGAGTTTTTGAGCCGTACCAGCTTTCATTCTAGAACTACCGGTTAAAAATTCGGGTCCAACGATAACCTCTATTGGATATTTTGCAGTTAATGATAATGGGCTATTTCTATTACAAGTTATACATGAAGTTATAATGTTATTCTTATTACAGATTTTTAATGCATGTATAACATATGGAGTTGTGCCTGATGCCGCAATACCAATTACTATATCTTTTTTTGTAATATTAATATTTAATAAATCGTTCCAGCCTTGAGTAGGAGAGTCTTCTGCATTTTCAACAGCTTTTCTAATAGCCTTATCTCCTCCTGCAATTATTCCTATTACGAGGCCTTGCGGTACTCCAAAAGTAGGTGGACATTCAGATGCATCTAAAACTCCTAATCTTCCACTTGTACCGGCTCCAATATATATTAATCTTCCTCCATTTTTTAACTTCGAAACCACTTCGGTAATCACTGTTTCAATTTTGGGAATTGATTTTTCTACTGCTAACGGTACTAATTTATCTTCATTATTAATGTAGTGGATAATCTCTTTAACGGACATGTTTTCGAGATTATTATAATTTGAATCTTGCTCAGTAGTTTTTATAAATGTCATGATTTAAAGATATAAATAATTATTTTAGATATTTAAATTGTGATAGTATGAAATACTAATAAATAAAAAAAGCTAATCTATTCTATAAAATATATAACTTCTTCAACTTCAGATAATCTAAAATAACCAAATGGATAATTATCTTCATTTGTAATATTTATGCAGTTACCTCTTACTGTAGCCGGTTGTGTTTCAAATGGTCCACCACCATCATCACTACCTTGTTGTAATAGAATAAACATGAATTCATAATATTGTTTAGATACACCAAAGTGGCGAATAGTTAATTCGTTTCCTGGTTCTAAGTCTTCTTCGGAATAAAAGCCAAAAATTTGATTACCATCAATAAACCGATCTTCAGCTACATCTAAAGAGGGTGTATCTGAAAAATCAGTATAATATTCAAAGAAATAATAGTTGTCTATATCTGCAGGGTCCGTAAAATAAACCTTAACTTCAATTTCATCTCCTACGAAACCGCCTTCATCATTTTGCTCAATATAATCTATTGGCACAACTGATTTTAAAGTTTCTGTAGCTGTATAAACTTCATTATCGTAATTGATGACTAATGTGTACATTTCATCAATTATAGGTGTAAAATTATTAGTTTTATATATACCGCTGTTATTTTCTTCTAAAAATGAAAATGTATTTCCATTACTATCAATAATTTCAACTAAAGCATCATTAGCAGGCGGAATTATTTCATCAAAAAATGGTGCAGAAAGTGATAATTTTATACTTTGCTCATTTCCAGTTGTGTTTTTGTACCAATCTATAGACGCTTCAATCACCAATCTTGGTTCAGCTTCATTTAAATTAACATCAATTACATCTTCACATGTATAGAATAAAGAACATAATATAAATAGATAAATTATTTTTTTCATGATTTAAAATTTAAAATTATAAGAGATTGAAGGTACCATTCCAAAAATAGCAAGTTGTACAGCTTCATTGGTTCCTGTATCACTATTTTCTCGAAATGATATACTAGCTGCATTTTTACGACCATAAACATTATAAATACCGAATACCCATTCTCCTTTAAAACTTTTTTTACTCTCGGGTTTAGGGTTAAAGTTTGCTGATATATCTAAACGATGATACGTTGGAAGTCTGCTTGAATTTCTAGCTTCATAATTAGGAATTACTAGTCCGTTGTATTCATATTGGCTATTAGGATAAGTTGTTGGTTGACCCGTTTGGAATATGAAATTTGAATTAATAGACCATTTTTTATTGAGTTCATAACTTCCAGTCAGTGAAATATCGTGGGTTTTATCATAAGCTGTGTTGTACCATTGTCCATTATTTATTCCGGTTTCGACTACCGTTCTTCCAGGAGTTTTTTGTTCAGATTTAGAAAGTGTATAAGCCAACCAACCTGTAAATCGCCCTTCATTTTTTCTAAGCAGAACTTCTAATCCATATGCTCTTGCTTCTCCATTAAGAATTACTTGCTCTATAGCGTCATTAGCAATTAAATCAGCACCATCAACATAATCAATTCGATTTTTTATAGTTTTATAGAAGCTTTCAACCTCTAATGAATAAGTGTTATTTTTAAAAGTTTTAAAATATCCAATGGCGACTTGATCTAATAATTGAGGTTTTACATATTTTCCACTTGGTGTCCAAACATCTAATGGTGTTGGAGAAGATGTGTTAGATAATAAATGTAAGTACTGGCTCATACGATTGTAACTTGCCTTTACAGAAGAAACATCATTTAATTGGTATGCAATAGCTAATCTTGGTTCTAAGTTAGCAAATGACTTTATAACATCACTCTTATTAAAAGTTTCAGTACCTATTGGATCTGCCTTTTCATAAATGCCGATTTCCTCATTAAAAGTTAAAGGTAAATCATTCTCGTAAATATTTAATTCATCCTGACCTAAACGGTGAAACATACTCAATCTAGCCCCATAACTTACAGAAAGTTTATTACTTAATTTATGTTCTGCATCTATGTAAATAGCATTTTCAAAGGCGTACTTATCTATTAATTTGTAAGGATTGATTCCTGAAGTATCGGTTGTAGGTTTAATTTCTCCAGGATTAAAATCGTAATACATACTATTAAACCCATACTCTAATTTGAAATTATTATTTATGTAATGTTTAAAATCGTATTTGAGGTTGAAATTTTTAATACCAGAAACCCAATCGAACTCAACGAAACCTAATTCTAATCCGTAGTAATAGTCCGAATAAATTAAAGATAGATTAGAAAATATTTTATCAGAAAATAAATGATTCCATCGAAAGTTAAGTACAGTATTACCAAATGTATTTTGAAAACTATCAGAGATTTCAAATACATCTCTCCCAAAATATCCTGACAAGTAAATATTGTTATTACTGTTAATATTGTAGCTTAATTTGGTGTTTAAATCATAGAAGTAAGCTTTACTATCAATATCGAAAAGCGGTAAAAATAAATGAGCATAACTACTTCTTCCTCCAATTAAAAACGAACCTTTTTCTTTTTTTATAGGCCCTTCTGCTAGTAAACGACTCGAAATTAAGCCAATTCCACCATTCATGTGAAACGAATTACTGTTTCCTTCTTTTTGGTAAATATCTAATACAGAGGATACACGTCCACCGTATTTAGCAGGAATTCCTCCTTTATAGAGTTTTAAATCTTTAATTGCATCTGGATTAAATACAGAAAAGAAACCAAACAGGTGTGACGAGTTAAAAATGGTAGCTTCATCTAAAAGTATTAAATTTTGATCAGCTGCACCACCTCTAACATTAAACCCAGAAGCGCCTTCTCCTGCATTGGTTACTCCTGGTAGTAGTGTTATTGATTTTATTACATCTACTTCTCCTAAAACAACAGGCATATTCTTTATTGTTTTAATAGATAAAGAATTAACACTCATTTGAGGTTTCTTAATATTTAATTTTTCAATATTTTCTGTAATAATAACTTCATCTAAACTTTCGGCAGCTTCTTCAAGTTTATAATTTTTAGAGAGGTCTGATGTAAGCTCTATAGTTTCATTTATAGTAGTAAAACCTAAATAACTAATTTGAATATCATAAGTACCAGAAGGTAACGTGATAGAGTAGAAGCCATATTCGTTAGTCATGGTTCCTGTTTGTAATGCCGGAATTATAATATTAACACCAATTAGTGTTTCATTACTGAGATTATCTGAAATTGTTCCGCTTAATGTGAATTTTTCTTGAGCTTTGAGATTAAAGGAATACAATAGGAGACATAGTATAAATCCTCTGAAAAGTAATTTCATATGTGATGAATATTGAATATGATTGATGATGAGTTTTTATTATAACGATTAACTTATAATGATGTTACGTTAAAAGTAAATTAAAAGCATAAAAAAAGCTTCTCGAAAGAAGCTTTTTAACATAACCTTAATCTAAATAAGATTAATTGATAATATCATTAAATACTTTACTAGGACGCATTGCATTAGAAATCAATTCTTCGTTAGGCAAATAGTAACCATCAATATTTACAGGTTCACCTTGGCAATCTATTAATTCTTTAACAATAGTTTCTTCACTAGAGGATAGATTTTTGTAGATTTCTGTAAATTCAGCTTTCAAATCTGCATCACTATCTTGGTTAGCCAAAGCTTCAGCCCAATATAAAGCTAAATAGAAATGACTACCTCTATTATCTAATTCATTTACTTTTCTAGAAGGTCCTTTTTTGTTTTCTAGTAATTTATCTGAAGCATCATCTAAAGTTGCTCCTAAAATACTAGCTTTTTTATTCTTGTTTACTTCAGAAAAATGCTCTAATGAAACTGCTAATGCTAAAAATTCACCTAAAGAATCCCATCGTAAGTGATCTTCTTCAATAAATTGCTGAACATGTTTTGGTGCAGATCCACCAGCTCCAGTTTCAAATAAGCCACCACCATTCATCAACGGAACAATAGATAACATTTTTGCACTTGTTCCTACTTCTAAAATAGGGAATAAATCAGTTAAATAATCTCTTAAAACATTTCCAGTTACAGAGATTGTATCCTTTCCTTCTTTAATTCTTTCTAAAGTAAATTTAGTGGCATCAACAAGAGATAAAATTCTAATATCTAAACCTTCAGTATCATGATCTTTTAAATATGTATTTACCTTTTTAATTAATTCTGCATCATGTGCTCTTTTCTTATCTAACCAGAAAACAGCAGGTGTTTTAGAAGCTCTCGCTCTTGTAACGGCTAACTTTACCCAATCTTGGATTGGTGCATCTTTAACCTGGCACATTCTCCAAATATCACCAGCTTCAACTTTATGTGTTAATAGTATATTACCATCAGCATCGATTACTTCAACTTTTCCTTTAGAAGCAATTTCAAAAGTCTTGTCATGAGAACCGTATTCTTCGGCTTTCTGAGCCATTAACCCAACATTAGGAACTGTCCCCATAGTTGTAGGGTCAAATGCGCCATGTTTTTTACAGAAGTCAATTGTTGTGCTATAAATACCAGCATAACTACTATCTGGTATTACCGCTTTAGTATCTTGTTGTTTACCTTCAGCATTCCACATCTGACCAGAAGTTCTAATCATTGCAGGCATAGAAGCATCAATAATAACATCACTTGGTACATGTAAATTCGTAATTCCTCTATCTGAATTTACCATAGCTAAATCTGCGCTATGATCTAGTGCAAATCTAATATCATCTCTAATTTCGTCGCGTTTATCTTCTGGTAAATCATGTAATTTTTCAAGTAAATTACCAAAGCCATTGTTAACATCAACGCCAATTTTATCGAAGGTCTTACCATGTTTTTCAAATAAATCTTTAAAAAAGACACGTACTGCGTGCCCAAAAATAATTGGGTCAGAAACTTTCATCATTGTTGCTTTCATGTGTAACGAAAACAATACACTTTGATCTAAAGCATCTTCTACTTGCTCTTCTAAAAATTCAAGCAATGCCTTTTTGCTCATTATAGTAGCATCAATAATTTCGTCTTTTAATAGATCTAAACCTTCTTTTAATTTGGTTTTATTGCCTTTAGTATCTGTATGAACTATATTGATTGAAGTCGCATTAGCAAGAGTAACTGATTTTTCATTGTGTGCAAAATCACCTTTAGTCATTGTTGCTACATGTGTTTTAGAATCTGATGACCAAGCTCCCATACTATGTGGATTTTTCTTAGCATAATTCTTAACAGCTTTTGGTGCACGTCTATCTGAGTTTCCTTCTCTCAATACAGGATTTACAGCACTACCTTTAATTTTATCGTAACGTGATTTAATTTCCTTTTCAGTATCATCTTTTGGTTCTTCCGGATAATCAGGAATCTTAAATCCTTTTCCTTGCAATTCTTCTATCGCTGCAGTAAGTTGTGGAACTGATGCACTAATATTTGGTAATTTTATAATATTAGCCTCTGGTTTTTTTACCAATTCGGCTAATTCAGCTATGGTATCCGTTACTTTTTGATCGTCTGTTAAAAAATCTGGGAAAATTGCTAATATTCTAGCAGCTAATGATATATCTTTTGTTTCTATAGCAATACCTGAAGACTCTGTAAATGCTTTAACAATTGGTAAAAATGAACGTGTTGCTAAAGCTGGTGCTTCATCCGTTTTTGTATAAACAATCTTTGCTGTTTTTGTCATAAGTCTTGAAAATAATTAGAATAATAAGTTGCTTAAAATTAAGCAGAGCAAATATACGAAAACGTTTGATTTTTTGGGTGCTAGATTTGTACTAAAGAGCACCAATATTTAAGGAATTAATAAAATACTACTTAAAACCAACGATTTATTGTTTTATCTTAATATTAAAGCTTTCTAGCAGTCCAGAAATATTTTCATTTGAAAATGAAGCGTTCTTAATTTGATTTTTAGAAGGATTAATATTGAAGTTAATAGCTGATGTAAAATCTGCTTGTTCAATGTTAGTTCTGTCAAAAGTAGACATGTATAAATCACAATCTTTAAATCGTGTTTTTTTAGCTTCAGCTTCTGTGAAATCTACCTGATGCATAGTGCAATTTAGAAACTGAGTATGGTTTATTTTTACTTGATAGAAGCCACTGAGGTTTAAAATGCAATTTGTAAATTTAAAAGACAACAAGAATGGATTACAACTTTGAAATAATACACCTAAAATTTTACAACCTATAAAAGCAACGTCATTGAAAGTGGTATTCATTACATTGACATTGCTAAAATTACAATCTACAAAATCACATTCAGTGAAGTTAACGTTAGAAACATCCGAGCTTTCAAATGTGCAATTTGTGAATACACAGCCTGTATATTCTGCCTTTGGAAGCAGGTTTGTCGTAAAATCTTTTGAGTTAAAATACTTTTGGTCTATTAGGTGTGAGTTCATCTTACAAGAATACAAAAGAAATGGATGAATTGTATAAATGACTTTTAAAATGTAATGCTTTTTTTATAAAAATAAAAAGCCATATCACTCAGAAAAATCTCTGCTGACATGGCTTTCTTAGAAACAGTACTAACTTTTTCACCTATTTAGTTTACACTAACTCTTCTGCCTGACTAATGTCAACAGTTTTTCAGTTTTAGGGTTTCTGTTTCAAATTTCGAAACATTTCATATCTTTCAAAATGTATTGACCTGATATTACTTTGATTCTTAGGTTTGTTTTTCTTGATGTTTTTCCTAAGATACTCACTCGCATGAACGAAAATTAGGTTTAAAACATTGCTCATCTTTTTCATGTTCACTTTCGATTCCATTACTTTTTCTGAGCTTTCTACTTTAATAAGGTAACCTACGAAAGTATGTTACAAAATTAAAGTTTCATGATTGCTTCACAGGCACTTGTAGATGCAAGTTGCTAAACAATCTCAAAAAATAACCTCAATACATAAAGAACGAGTCTTTAGTAACAATTAACATTAATTTTAATGAAACTTAAAAACCAAACCAGGTTTGTTATTAATTGTTTCACTAAATTACATAAATATTTCGAAAAATAATTATTTTTAACTTATTAGATATCAACAGTTTGTGAACCGTAGTTATTAACAATTGTTTATAACCAAAAAAAGCCTTCTTTTCAGAAGGCTCTTTATTGTAATATATAAGTTTGAATTATCTTCTAACTTCTTTGATTCTCGCTTTTTTACCAGTAAGACCTCTAAAGTAGAAAATTCTAGCTCTACGTACTTTACCTCGTTTGTTAACTTCTACCTTTTGTAAAGCAGGTAAGTTTACTGGGAAGATACGCTCTACACCAACTGTTCCTGACATTTTACGGATAGTAAACGTTTCAGAAGATCCGCTTCCTTTACGTTGTAATACAACACCTCTAAAAAACTGCGTACGCACTTTTTCACCTTCTCTAATTTCGTAGTATACTGTAATTGTATCACCGGCTCCAAATTCAGGAAACTCTTTACGTGTTACAAATTCGTCTTGTACAAATTTTACTAAATTCATTTTTTAATTATTTATAATAGTTAATTCAAAGCAACATTCACGATTATCGCCAGAGGTTGGTCTAAATTGGTTTGCAAAAGTAGTACTTTTTTGATTAAACACAATAGATTTAAAATTAAAATTTAATCTTCAAGCAAATCTGGTCGTCTTTCTTGTGTTCTCTTATAGGCTTGGTCTTCTCTCCATTTTTCAATTTTAGCAAAGTTTCCACTGAATAATACTTCTGGAACCTTCATCCCATCATATTCTCTTGGTTTGGTATAAATTGGTGGTGCTAATAAATTATCTTGAAAAGAATCGGTAAGAGCAGAGGTCTCGTTGCCTAAAACTCCTGGAATTAAGCGTATTACAGAATCGCATAATACGGCTGCAGCTAACTCTCCTCCAGAGAGTACATAATCTCCTATTGATATTTCTCTTGTAATAAATCTATCGCGTACACGTTGATCAACACCTTTATAATGTCCGCAAAGAATTATGATATTTTCTTTTAAAGAGGTTTGGTTGGCAATACTCTGATTTAATTGCTCACCATCAGGAGTCATATAAATAATCTCGTCGTAATTACGTTCACATTGTAATTTAGAAATGCATTTATCAATAGGAGCAATACTCATTACCATGCCTGCGCCTCCACCAAACTGAGTGTCATCAACAGATTTGTAACCTCCTGTTGCAAAATCTCTTAAATTATGAAAATGAACTTCTACCAAACCAGCTTCTATTGCTCTTTTTAAGATTGAGGCTTCAAAAGGACTTTTTAATAGTTCTGGTAAAACAGTTATGATATCTATGCGCATAGTTTATTTGTATAATTTGCGAAGATAAGATTAATTGAGGAAATTTATAAAGGTGCTCTATTCTAAAATACACTCTTCGCAATTATATTCTTCAATAAAAAAATCCGCAATTTAAAATTACGGATTCATTAGTTGTTATATAATATGCTGAGTTTGTTGTTTCTTAAGACTTCTGCTTATTTAATTCGTCTTGTAATTGACGTCTTACTTTTTGCTCTCGTTCTAGAGCGTTTCGTCTGTGTTCTTCAAATTCAGTTTCTACTTCTTCTAATTTATGCTTAGCATCTTTAGTTGCAGAATTACTACCTTTAAATTTATAAATAAATAATAGAAGTAAAGCAAAAAGTCCACCAATTATACTCCACATTAAGACTTTATAACTAGCTTTACTAGTTTGTATTCCAAATAACGAAATATTATCTTTTTCGTCATTAGTAGCATTTAAAGTAGTTTCTGTATTTGCTAAATTAGATTTTAAACTTTCAATTTCATCAGCTTGCTTTTTTACAACGGCTTGCGTATCTGATAAATCTTTATGGACAGCCTTAAGTGTATCTGCAACATGAGCTTTTAAAGTAAATAACCATGTTCTCTTTACAACTTTATATTCTTGATACTTACCAGATTTTCGAATTAAATATTCAAACTGATTATCTATTGTACCACTGTTAAGAGATAATTTCTCTTCTGTTTCTGTTTCAGTTTGTGCTTCTATAGTTTGTAAACTAAGTGTAACTAAAAGAATTACAGAGACTTTGGTTAGGAATTTCATCTAATGAGTAATTTTGGTTTTGATGGATTAATTGATTGCCAAGATAATAATTTTATGAGTATTTCCATAAACATTTATCAAACAAATAGCCTCACAATGACGTGAGGCAATTTATATACGGTAGAATTAATAGTTTAGATGTTAATAGATGTAGTAATAATCTACATTTTATATGTTGTAAGTATAAAACTATAAGTAAGTATCAAATTTTACAGCAAAAAAAATCCTGCCATAAGGCAGGATTTCTTTCATTTTCTTTTTCACAAATTCTAATAATAAGCATAGCGTCTTACTTTAGAAATATATTTTGCTAAACGAATAACTTGATGACTATATCCATATTCGTTATCATACCATATATATAGTATAGCATTTTTCCCATCTTCTCTAACAATAGTTGCTTTGCTATCGTAGATAGAAGGAGCGGAGCTTCCTACAATATCACTAGATACGAGTTCGTCACTCATTTCGTATTTTATTTGTTCTACCAGATCACCTTCAAGAGCATACTTTTTCATTATTGTATTTATACTGTCTACTGAAGTCTCATTTTTTAATTCTAAATTCAAAATAGCTAATGATCCATTTGGTACAGGTACTCTAATAGCATTTGAAGTTAGTTTACCTTCTAAAGATGGTAATGCTTTACTTACTGCTTTACCAGCACCTGTTTCAGTAATGACCATGTTTAAGGCAGCAGCACGTCCACGTCTATATTTACTGTGAAAATTATCTACTAAATTTTGATCGTTAGTATAAGCGTGTATCGTTTCTAAATGACCTGTTATAATACCAAAAGAATCCTCAACTGCTTTTAATATTGGTGTAATTGCATTGGTAGTGCAAGAAGCTGCAGAAAATATTTTTACTTTATCAGGATTATGTTCTTTATGATTTACACCATGTACAATATTAGGTATCCCTTTTCCTGGTGCTGTTAATAATACTTTGTCAACTCCCTTGGCTTTTAGGTGTCTACTTAATGCTTCTTTATCTCTAAACGCACCTGTATTATCTATAATTAAGGCATTTTTAATACCGTGTTTTGTATAATCAATGTCTTCTGGCTTATTAGCTGAAATAATTTTTACAGTAGTTCCGTTAATAATTAAAGCAGAGTTTTTTACATCGACACTAACCATTCCGCAAAAATCACCATGTACAGAGTCGTTTCTTAATAACGAAGCTCGCTTTTCTAATACGGTTTCATTAATCTCTCCTCTAGTTACAATGGCTCTCAATCTTAATTGGTTTCCTTTACCTGTACGTGTCATTAACTCACGCGCTACTAAACGGCCAATTCTACCAAAACCATAAAGAACAACATCTTTTGGTTCAATAGCTTTATTATCTTTAGCATTACCCAGCTTTGCAGCAACAAAAGCAGTTGCGTTGCTGTATTTTTGATCTTCTAAATGAAATTCATAAGTCAGTTTTCCTATGTCTAACTTCGCTGGCGGAAAATTTAAAGCACTAATAGCTTGTGCAATTTCAACAGAATCGAAAATAGAAATTGGTTTTTGAACAAATTCACCTGCATATTCATGTAGATTTAAAATTTCGCTCACATTTCTGTCTATTAATTGATTTCTAAACAAAACGAGCTCAATAGATTTATCATACCATAAGTCGCTTATGATTTTTATAAATTCTACCGTTGCTCTGCGACGATCAGCTTGAAACGCTAACTCCTTTTCGTAAGTGGCATTAAAACCCATATTTTATTAGTTAAGAGATTAAATTGTTGTTTATTAATTTTGCAAAAATACTATATTTCAAACGTTTTCGTAGAACATTTTAACGAAAATTAAAACCCTTCAAAGAATAATACTTTGAAGGGTTCTTTTAACCTAATATTTATTTCAATTTAACTAAAATTATAGACGACTTTTTCTCCTTTATTATTTATGACTTCAATTTGAAGTGGCTCATTTAAAGATCTTGCCTTTACTGCATTTTCTGCGTCATCAATAGAGTTTAATTTTTTACCATTTATTTTTGAAATAATAGAACCTTCTTCAATTCCATTTTTATTCCAATAGGCTTTATAATTTTTATCGAATTTAGAAATTTTTACACCAGAATCCGTTTTATACTTTTTAAGGTCTTGCTTTGTAGCATTCTTTATAATACCTATTGTTGGTAAAATATATGTAGATGGTTTTAGCAATGTTACTGGTAAAGTTTCTTCTTCACCATCTCTAAGTAATGTAACGTTTACTACATCATCTGGACTTTTAGTTTTTAAATAACCTGTTAAGTCTGAAAATTTATGGATTTTAACGTTGTCAATCTTATTAATAATATCACCAGATTGTATACCTGCTTTTTCTGCTCCTGTATCTTCTTGTACTTCGCTAACATAAAACCCTTCAGTTGTAGTTGTTCCTAATTCTTCAGCAGCTGCACTATTTAAAGCACCACCAACAACACCAAGAATACCATTTTGCACGTTACCGTATTCCATAATATCATTTACAATTTTACGAGCAATATTACTTGGTACGGCAAAAGAATAACCAATATAAGAACCGGTTTGTGATGAAATAGCGGTATTAATTCCTATTAAATCACCATTTGTGTTTACCAAAGCTCCACCAGAGTTTCCTGGGTTTACAGCTGCATCTGTTTGGATAAAAGATTGCGAATGGTTACCCGATAAATCTCTAGATTTTGCACTTATAATTCCGGCTGTAACTGTAGAGTTAAGGTTAAAAGGATTACCTACGGCTAAAACCCATTCTCCAACTTTAGCATTATCAGAATCGCCAAAAGCCATAAATGGCAAGTCTTCATCGGTTACAATTTTTAATAATGCAATATCTGTAGTTTCGTCTGTACCAATCAATTCTGCCAGATAGGCTTTATTATTATTTAAAGTAATGCTAATTTCGTTTGCATTTTTAATAACATGGTTGTTTGTTACAATGTAACCTGTTGGTGAAATGATAACACCACTACCTGTGCCAACTTGCGCACGTTGCGAGCTACGACCATAAAACAAGTCTCTCATTGATGTTGGAGCATTTACAATAGCTGTGTTTTTTACATGTACTACGGCATCTAAAGATTTATCCGCAGCTTCAACAAAATTAGGAGCAATTGCAGCGTTATTAATTGTGTTAACAGAATTATTTGTTGGCACAAACACTGGTAAATCATTAGATTGCTCTACCGCTAATTGTTGTGACTCTTGTTCAACAAAAATTTTGTAACCTCCTAAAGTTAAAAGTCCACCTAATGCCGAAACAAATACTAATGTTATAATCTTCTTCATAATTTTTCAGATTTAAGTTTAATTATATTTTACTTTCTAACGATTAAAATTAGAGAAATATTGAATTCAAATTTGAATTTAACGTCTTTTTAACTTCAACTTTAACGCGTGTTTAACAACTCATTTTAATCGCTATTATTCTTATATTTGCCTTTTATGATGAATATGACATTTTACAAATATCAAGGCACAGGAAACGATTTTATCATGGTAGATAATCGTTTGCAGACAATAGACAAAAATAATACTAAAGGTATTGAGCGCTTATGTGATAGACGTTTTGGTATTGGAGCTGACGGATTTATTCTGTTAGAAAATGATGAGAATTCAGATTTTAAAATGGTTTATTATAATGCAGATGGTAACGAAAGTAGCATGTGCGGAAATGGTGGACGATGCATTGTTGCCTTTGCTAAATTCTTAGGAATTATAGAAAATGAAACAGAGTTTATTGCTATTGATGGCTTACATAATGCGAAGGTTAATGATGGTATTGTTCATTTACAAATGCAAGATGTTTCTAAAATTGAAGAATTTGAAGCTCATCAGTTTTTAGATACAGGTTCGCCACACCATGTAGAGTTGGTTTCTGGTATTTCTAATTTTGAAGTAAAATCTAATGGTGAAAAAATTAGATATGGTGCACCTTATAAAGAAGTGGGAAGTAACGTAAATTTTGTAGAACAACTAGATGCCGATAATTTTGCAGTAAGAACTTACGAAAGAGGCGTTGAGGATGAAACATTATCTTGCGGAACAGGCGTTACAGCTGTGGCCATTGCTATGCACAAGACAGGTAAGACTAAAAGCAACCAAATTAGCTTAAAAACGCAAGGTGGTCAGCTCAAAGTTACTTTTAATAATGATGATTCTGGTTACAACAATATTTGGTTAGTTGGTTCTGCAGAGCAAGTTTTTAAAGGCGAAATAGAATGGTAAGCCTAAAAGGAAATGATATCTATTTAAGATCTTTAGAGCCTGAAGATTTAGAGTTTGTATACGCGATTGAAAATGACACAGATTTATGGCATTTAAGTGATACGCAAACACCATATTCTCGTTTTTTAATAAAACAATACCTTGAAAATGCACAACAAGATATTTTTGAGGCGAAACAATTACGTTTAGCTATTTGTAATGCTGAACATGAAACCATCGGTTTAATTGATGTGTTTGATTTTGATGTAAAAAACAAACGTGCTGGCATCGGAATTCTTATTCAAAATAAAGAAAATAGAAATAAAGGTTTTGGTAAAGAAGCCCTAGAATTATTGGTGAATTATTGTTTTGAGACTTTACATTTGCATCAAATTTATGCTAATATTTCTGAAAGTAATAAAGCAAGCTTAAATCTTTTCGAGGGTAATGGATTTAAGAAAATAGGATTAAAAAAAGATTGGAGTTTTAACGGTGAAATTTATACTGACGAATTCCTATTACAACGAATTAACGATTAACTATGTATATTAAAAAAATTCTTTGGGCAGTTGCTCTAATTGGCTTGGCTATTTGTGGCTATTTTGCATATTATATTTATGGCGCTATGTTTAAGCCTAATACAAAGTTCAATAATGAAACAGCTTATATTTATGTACCAACCAATGCAACATATTCAGAAGTGCGTGCGCAGTTAGAGCCACTTTTAGGCGATATTAATGCATTTGACGCCTTAGCAAACCAAAAGAAATATAACACCAATATTAAGGCTGGTCGTTTTGCTATTACAAAGGGTATGAATAATAATGACGTTATTAATTCCATCCGAAGTAAAAATCTTCCTATTAAAATCGCTTTCAATAATCAGCATAATTTAGAAGATTTAGCAGGCAGAATAAGTACACAAATTGAAGCTGATAGTTTGTCGCTTTTAAATGCAATGACAGACTCAGCATTTCTATCTAAAAACGATTTTAATAAAGGAACAGCGTTAGGTATGTATTTACCAAATAGTTATGAATTCTTTTGGAATACATCTGCAGAGACCTTTAGAGATAGAATGTTAACAGAGTATAACCGATTCTGGACAGACACTAGAAAAGCACAAGCTAAGAAACTAAATTTAACGCCTAATGAAGTGATAACTTTAGCTTCAATTGTGCACGAAGAGTCTAAGCAAGCAGATGAGCAACCTAGAGTGGCTGGTGTTTATCTTAACCGATTAAGAATTAAAATGCCTTTACAAGCGGATCCAACTTTAAAATTTGCAGCTTATCAATTACCTAAATATAAAAACACAATTATTAGACGTGTTTTAAATATCCACAAAGAAATTGATTCTCCATATAATACATACAAATATTCTGGTTTGCCACCAGGTTTAATTGCTATGCCAGATTTGTCAGCAATAAAAGCCGTTTTAAACCCAGAAAAGCATAGTTACCTTTATTTTGCGGCAGATGCAAAGCGTATAGGTTATCATAAGTTTGCAAAAACATTAGGACAACACAATAATAATGCAAGGCAATATCATAGCTATTTGTCTTCTCAAGGCATTAATAAGTAAGATTTGAAAAATTTATATTGTCATATTGTATTTTTTTTATTGGCAAGTGGAATGCTTTTTTCTCAGTCTAAACTCAATCAGTTTTTAAAGCCGAGTGATAGTTTAAATACATCTAGACGCAACGCTGTTGTAATTTCAGAATCAGTTTTAGCTTCTGCAACCTTGATTGGTCTTAATCAATTATGGTATGCAGATTATCCGCGTTCTAGTTTTAAGACATTAAACGATAGTGGAGAATGGTTACAGATGGATAAAATGGGACATATGTTTTCATCTTATCAGTTGGGAAGGATAGGAGCCAGCACACTAAGTTGGTCTGGTGTGAGTGAAAAAGACCAACTAATTTATGGTTCTACTTTGGGTTTAGGCTTTTTAACGGCTGTAGAAGTTTTAGATGGTTTTTCTAAAGAATGGGGGTTTTCTTGGACAGATATGTCAGCAAATACAGTAGGAACAGGATTATACGTCGGTCAAGAATTACTTTGGAAAGAACAACGCATCGTTATAAAATACTCATTTCATAGAACAAAATTTGCAAAGCAACGACCAAATAAGTTAGGCGATGGGTTATCTGAAGAATTTTTAAAAGATTATAACGGACAAACCTATTGGTTGAGTGCTAATATTAATTCATTTTTAAAAACGGAAACCATACCTAATTGGTTGAATTTTGCTTTTGGTTATGGAGCAGAAGGAATGTTAACAGGTGAGGCAAGCGACCCTTTATTTTTAAATCAAAATAGAAGACGTCAATTTTACTTGAGTTTAGATGTTGACTTAACCAAAATTAAAACAAAATCTAACGTCCTGAAAACCATTTTTGACGTTTTCAACGTAATTAAAGTTCCATTTCCAACATTAGAACTTAATGACAATGGTCGTGTAAAATGGTATCCTGTATACTTTTAAGTTAAAATTTTAACACTTAATCGGTTGATTTTCAGTAATAACAAAATTGTTGTATATTTGCACCCGAATTTTGCGGAGTGATTTGGGGAAATTATTTCACATTAAAATTTAGCTGTTATGATTAAAAAAAAGGTTAAGACTTTTATAATACCGTTTACAGTTTGTTTGTTATTAGCGTTAGCTTTATATCCAGACACTACATTAAATCCTGATGCTTATTCTACAGAAGGATTAGAGCTTAATTATAATATTTCAGAAGATTTAGCAATGGTTGATAATAACCATGCTACTAAACAGAATATGTTTACGCCTTATCTAGGTAAATCTTTTGAAGGGTTTAAAGAAGCTATTGCATTTAAAGAATCTCAAGGCGATTATTTTACGGTAAATACTTTGGGATATTTAGGGAAATATCAATTCGGTACTGAAACTTTAAAAATACTAGGAATTTATACACCTAATCAGTTTTTGTATAATCCAGAATTACAAGAGAAAGCATTTATAGCTAATGCAGAACGTAATAAATGGGTTTTAAGAAAAGATATAAAGCGTTTTGAAGGTAAACATATTGCAGGCGTAAAAGTGACTGAATCAGGTATTTTAGCCGCTGCACACTTGGCAGGACCAGGTAGTGTTAAGAAATTTTTGCGTAGTTATGGAGGAAACAATCTTTCTGATGCTTATGGTTCTACCGTAAAAACATATATGAAAAAGTTTTCAGGTTACGATACATCTATAATCACGCCAGATAAGAAAGCGAGAGTTACATTGTAATTTGCCTATTTGCTAAATTCTTATTAATCTTTCTGAATAATAAAGATTGCAGGTCTCTTGTGAAAATCTTCTTTATTATGTTTCCAATCGCTTGCTGTCTTTGTTTTAATAAATTCAGTAGGTAGTGTTAAGTCGCAAGCCACACAAATCCTAGTGTTTGGATGTAGGGTGTTGGCTAAATCTTCAAGCATTTTCATATTTCGGTATGGTGTTTCAATGAAAATTTGCGACTGATTATGTTCAGCAGATATGCGCTCTAAGGCCTTTAGTTTGGCTTTTCGTTCACTTTTATCAATTGGTAAATAGCCATTAAATGTAAAGCTTTGGCCATTCATGCCAGAACCCATTAGAGCTAAAACAATAGATGATGGTCCAACTAGCGGCACAACTTTAATATCCATTTGGTGAGCTAAGGCTACAATGTCTGCTCCAGGATCAGCAATTGCAGGACAACCAGCCTCTGATAGTAAACCCATAGAAATCCCTTCTAAACAACTATTTAAAAAAGTGTTACGTTCTTGTTCAGTTGTGTATTTATTTAAAACTTGCAGTTTTAATGATGGTTGTGATTTACTAGGTGATACACGTTTTATAAAACGACGTGCTGTTTTTTCGTTTTCAACAATGTAATAATCTAGATCTTCTATAGTTTTTTTTATAGAAATTGGTAAAACTTCTAGTGGTGGATTATCGCCTAATCGTGTTGGTATAAGATATAAAATCCCTTTTGAATTTCTCATTAATGTTTAACCAGTTTGTGAATAAATTGTTTATTGTTGTCTCCAACGACTTTTAATATGTATATACCGTTAGAGAGCTCAGAAGTACTGATGTTTTGAATCATTTCAGTATTTCGTTGTATTGTTTTTATTTGCTTTCCTTGCAAATCGAATATAGATATTTTAGCTGAAAGTTCACTAGTATAATTCAATCCAAAATTAATACTTAATTTGTTCTCCGTTGGATTAGGATAGACTGAAATTTCTGAAATTAGGTTATCATGAATTCCTAAGGAGGTATCTGTAATTTTATAAATGCTTCCAGATGTTGGGTCAGAGACGTATAATTCACCGTTTACATCTTCTCCAAATGAAGACCAGTTGCCATTAAAATCTTGTAAAATTTTAGTCCAAGTATCAGTAGTGTCATTATAAACTAAATAGCCAATTTCTTGACTACAATAATCAGCAAAGAAATAATAACCATTAAAATTTGGAAACTGAGTTCCACGATAACGGTAGCCACCAGTTATTGAACATTTAGATTCGCCATCACCAAAATGGTTATAACCTTCTATGGGATAGGTGTATGAGCTTGGCGTAGAACAACCATTAGTGTTGTAAGTTAAATTACCTTCGTAACAACGCCAACCATAGTTTAAGCCTGTAGAAGCTTCAAGGGCAGTAACATGATTTATTTCTTCGTATGCATTCTGGCCAACATCAGCAATCCAAACATCGCCATTTAGGCGATCAAAGGAAAACCTCCATGGGTTTCTTAATCCGTAAGCCCATATTTCTTCTCTTATGTTAGTGTCTCCCAGAAATGGATTATCAGCAGGGATACTATAATTTTCAGTTCCGGAAGGAGAATCAATATCTAACCTTAGTATTTTTCCCAATAGACTTAATGTGTTTTGAGAATAATTGTCTGGGTCACCACCTGAGCCACCATCACCAGTTGCTATATATAAATAACCATCTGAGCCAAACGCTAAATCACCACCATTGTGATTGCTATATGGTTGAATAAAGTCTATTATAACCAATTCAGAAGATGCATCTGCTAAAAGCGGATTTGATGCTTGTCTTGAGAATCGAGAAATAACGGTATTTCCAGAATTATTAATGTAGTTTACAAAGAAATATCCATTTGTACTGTAATTAGGATGAAAAGCTAAACCAAGTAGCCCTCTTTCAGAACCTGTATTTATAACAATATTATCTATGTCTAAGAATGCAGTACTTTCAATTGACCCATCAGTATTTACAATTTTTATATAACCACTTTGTTCTACAACGTAAAGTTTGTCATCTCCTGCATGTTTAATGCTTACAGGTTTATTTAAATTGTTTGCATAAAACTCTAACTCTAGACTTTGCGAATGAGAAAGTTGAATAAATAAAAATGTAATAAAGAATAATGCTATTAAAGATTTCATCTTAATTAGAGAATGGTTCAGCTACTAAATTACAAAAAAGAAGTGAGGATGAGAATACGTCAATTTTAGCCGTTTAAAGCCTTGGCTAAAATATCGCAAGTTTCGTTTACAAGTTTGTAGACGTATTCAAAATCATCTTGTTCGCCATAATAAGGGTCTGGCATGTTTTTATTCTGAATAGAAGGATTGGCATCGAGAAACAACCTAACTTTTTTAATATCAGTATTATTTCTAGCTAGGCTAATTATATTATCATAATTAGATGAATCCATTGCGTAGATATAATCAAAAGTATCAAAGTCAGAAACTTTAAATTGTCTAGCACTTTGAGTACTGATGTCTAAACCATATTTTTTGGCTACAGCAATAGAGCGTCTGTCTGGAGCATTACCAATATGGTATGCAGCTGTTCCGGCAGAATCCACATAAAAATGGTCTTCTGGAAGTTTAGATTCCATAATACCATGAGCCAATGGCGAACGACAAATATTCCCCAAGCATATCATTAAGATACGAGTCATAATATGAGGTAATTAAAGCGCTAATTTTTTAGATAAATCTTCTACGTATTTTCTAAATTGCTTATCTGTTGAAGATAAATTATCAACGGTTTTACAAGCATGAAGAACAGTAGCATGATCGCGTTGCCCAATTTGAGAACCAATACTCGCTAAAGAGGCTTTAGTGTATTTTTTTGCAAAAAACATTGCTAATTGACGAGCTTGCACAATATGACGCTTACGTGTTTTAGATTGTAGCGTATTAACATCCATTTGGAAATAATCAGATACTACTTTCTGAATGTAATCAATTGATACTTCTCTTTTCGTGTTTTTAACAAACTTCTCTACAATATCTTTTGCAAGATTGATAGTGATTTCCTTTTTGTTGAAAGAAGACTGGGCTATTAATGAAATAATTGCACCTTCAAGCTCTCTAACATTAGTTTTAATATGTTTTGCAACATACTCTACAATGTCATCAGGCATTTCAACACCATCTCTGTAAAGCTTATTTTTTAAGATAGAAACTCTAGTTTCGAAATCTGGAGTTTGTAATTCTGCAGAAAGTCCCCATTTAAAACGAGATAATAAGCGTTGCTCAATATCTTGCATATCTACAGGAGCTTTGTCACTTGTTAAAATAACTTGCTTTCCGTTTTGATGTAAGTGATTAAATATATGGAAGAATACATCTTGTGTTCCTGTTTTACCAGACAAGAATTGTACATCATCAATAATTAAAACATCTATAATTTGATAGAAGTGAATAAAGTCATTTCTATTATTCTTCTTAACAGAATCTATGTATTGTTGCGTGAATTTTTCAGCAGAAATATATAAAACTGTTTTTTCAGGATATTTATCTTTAATATCAACGCCTATAGCATGCGCTAAGTGTGTTTTACCTAGTCCAACACCACCAAAAATTAAAAGTGGGTTGAAAGAAGTACCTCCTGGTTTGTTAGCAACTGCAATACCTGCATTTCTAGCTAAACGATTAGAATCACCTTCTAGAAAGTTTTCAAAACTATAACTTGGGTTTAGTTGAGACTCAATCTTTACGTTTCTAATTCCAGGAATTATAAACGGGTTTCTAAGTTCAGGGCTTTTATTATTAAAAGGCACATCCACATCTTGCGATTTTACGGCAGAACGGTTAGAACTAGGAATCTTTTCAGTGAAAGGTTGTTTGTTACCATATGTGTTTTCCATTTTAATAACGTAAACCAATTTGGCATCTTCACCTAATTCTTTAGTAAGAGAAACTTTTAATATTTTTACATAATGTTCTTCTAACCACTCATAGAAAAATTTACTAGGAACCTGAATACTTAATGCATTACCAGAAAGTTTAACAGCGTCTATAGGTTCAAACCAAGTTTTATAGGCTTGTGGTTGTATATTATCCTTAATAAAGGCAAGACAATTACTCCATACAGATTGCGCTGTGTTATCCATGCGTTAAGTTGAATTTTCGTTGTTAGATTAATTAGCAAAAAAAAAGAGAATTAGGATTCTCTAGTAGTTTTGAACGAGGCAAATATGTGAACAAAATTCTTAATAAAAAAATTAAAAAGTTTTGAATATTTAGTTTTTTTTCCTCATGTTTAAAACGAATTTAAAATTACAAAATAATTACTAAACAAATCTATATAAATGAATTTTAATGAAACTAAAATACGAGTCCGTTATGGTGAGACAGACCAAATGGGCGTTGTGTACCACGCTAACTATGCTGTGTACTTTGAAGTAGGCAGAACTGAGTGGTTGCGCGAGTTTGGGTTGAGTTACAGTGGAATGGAAGCAGATGGAATAATGTTGCCAGTTGTATCTCTTTCTGTAAACTACAAAAATTCAGCACGTTATGATGATGTTGTTAAAGTAAAAACTACGCTCAAAAAAATGCCAACAGCATCTATTGAATTTGAATATGAATTACGAAATGAGTCCGACATTTTATTAGCAACAGGAAGCACAATTTTAGCATTTATTGATATGAAGAAGAATAGACCTACACGATGTCCAAAATATCTTTTAGACAAACTGCAAAATTATTCGTTATAATTCTTTGATTTCAACACCGAAAAATTGATAGAACAAATCAAATACTTTAGAAGTGTGGCTTTTTCTGACAGATATTTCTAACAAACAATTTAATTCTAAGGTTTGATTTGTAATTTCAACATCATTTTCTTTTAAAATTCGCATCACTTTACTCATGTTTTTATATTCAAACTTGAGCTGATACTTTTTATTTATGGTTCTTTCAACAATTTTTGAGGCTTCTAATGCTAATTGCGCTCCTGTTCGGTAGGCATTAATTAAGCCTCCGACTCCCAATTTTACACCTCCATAATATCTTACCACTATAATTAAGATGTTGGTGACTTCAAAAGATTGAATCTGTCCATAGATTGGCATTCCGGCAGAATTGTTAGGTTCTCCATCATCGTTAGCTCTATATTGAATCGTTTCAGTTCCTATTTGGTACGCATAACACCAATGCCTGGCAGCATAATGCTCTTTTTTTAAATCTTCGAGATGCTGTCTTATTTGTTCTTCGTTTGTGACAGGAAAAGCAAAACCATAGAACTTACTATTTTTGTCTTTAAATAATTCGCCTTGGGCTGGTTTAGTAATGGTTTTATATACGTCGTTTTCCATTAAGCTAGTGTAACTAATAATATGGCAATGAAGGCTAAGATAATACCAATCCAGTTTTTCTTAGAAATGCTTTCCTTGAATAAAACCAAGCCTACCAATGTAGAAAGTGCTAAAATGGCAATATTATTAATGGTAAATATTGTTGAACTTTCTGTGTTTTCTACTCGTAATGCTAAAAGTAGAAAATACATAGAACCATAGTTTACAACACCTAAGAGAATTCCGAATGGTATACTTTTAAGTTGAAATCTTTTTTTAGTAGTAATAGATTTATAAGCAAATAAAGAGAAGCCAATAATTGCAGCAATACCAAAAATAGAAGAAAGGAATAGCGGAATATTGCCTTTTGGTGCAAAATGATTCACAGAAGTATCTATTATACCAGAACCTATAAAAAGAATAATAGGTAAGTAGATAGATTTTGTAACTACAGAATTATCTTTCTGTTTAATAGATGTTAAGTAAACGGCGACTAAAGCCAGTGCGATTCCGATTAGTTTTTGAGCTTCTGTACTTTCGTTATTGACATAAATTCCGAATATCACCGGAATTATTAAACTCATTTTACTAGCAACAGAAGCTACTGAAAGTCCGTTTCTTTGAGCTGTAAGTGCCATTACGTTAAATATGGCAATAAATAGAAAGCCTAAACCAATAGCAGCTATAAACCAATTGGTTTGTATAATTTCTGAAACGGTAATTTGTGCATCGTTGAAAATTAACCCAAATGAAAAAGCCGTTGCATAATTAATGACAATAGCCTGAAGTGTGTCTATCTTATATTTGCTAAAAAGTTTAAACAGCACAAAAATTGCCGTAGATGACAATACGCTAAACAATAAATATATCAAAAGAGTTCTTTTTTAGTTTCAAAAAGAGTCACGACATCTTCTTTTGTTTCGTCAATATTCCATGTGTGGAAACCCATACCAGCTGCAGTATCAGTATTGTCTTTGGTGTCATCGACAAAAAGACATTCATTAGCATTAAGATTGTTTTCTTTTAGCACGAATTCAAAAATATCTGTATTTGGTTTTCTATAATGAATCTCTTGAGACAAGTAAAAAACATCAAAACAGGCTTTGAATTCTTCGTAAAATGAAACATTTTCTTTTATGAAATCAATATGCATATCGTTGGTATTACTCAACAATATGAGCTTATAATCTTTTTGATTTGCTAAATTTTTAATGAATTCGAATCTGTGTTCAGGAAAATCCTTTATGATACAATTCCAAGCATTAATAAGTTTGGTTTCACTAACATTGGGAAATTTTGATTTATAAAACGCAATAAATTCAGAAGTCGAAATTTTTCCTACTTCATAAAGTATATTAGTTTCAATCATATCTGCATCAAACGTCTTTAAATTAAATAAATCTAAAGCATGTTGCATAGCACCTGACTTGTCTAAATTGATAAATACATCACCAAAATCGAAAATTAGTGTTTTAATCTTTTGCATATATTTTTAATAAATCATTTTTGATTTGAGACTCAGAAATTAACTTCCCAATTAATTTTGGTGCTTTAATTCCTGTTTTAAAACTTGTGTTTCCTGTAAAAACGCGAGCTTCATCCCAAAGATTTTCGTCTATAAATGTTTGAAGTGTTTGTGAGCCACCTTCTATAATAATAGAGTTGATATTTTGTTTGAATAATACATCTGCTATTTGAATCGCTATTGGTTTTTCAAAATCAATATCTTTATTCGTAACTCTTATAGTTTTGGCTTCATCATTAAAAATAGAGTAATCAGAAGTTAATTTTGAAGTTCTGTCTAATACCACTCTAATCGGATTCTCGCCAGACCAATCTCTAACCGTTAAACTCGGATTGTCTTCAATAACAGTATTTGTTCCAACTAAAATAGCTTGCTCTTCGGCACGCCATTTATGTACTAATTGACGAGAATATTTATTGGTTATCCAAACTGGTTTTTTTTCGTCTTTCTTAATTGGCGCGATAAAACCATCAGCTGTTTCTGCCCATTTGAGTATAATATAAGGACGCTTATTATTGTGAAATGTAAAAAATCGCTTGTGATGCACTTTACATTCGGCTTCCAAAATACCAACGGTAACATTACAGCCAGAAGCTTTGAGTTTAGCAATACCTTTACCTGCAACTTCAGGATTATCGTCAATACAGCCAATGACTACATTCGGAATTTTATGTTTTACAATTAAATCGCTACAAGGTGGTGTTTTTCCAAAATGGCTGCAAGGTTCTAATGTTACGTAAAGTGTGCATTTAGTTAAAAGCGATTTGTCTTTTACCGCGTTTATAGCATTTACTTCAGCATGATTGCCACCATAAGCACTTGTGAAACCTTCAGCAATTATCAAATTATTATGCACAATTACAGCACCAACCATAGGGTTTGGTCTTGTACTTCCCAATCCGTTTTTGGCAATTTGCAAACAACGTTTTATATAAGTTTCGTGTGTTGTCAACTATAATTTAATTTTTACATCTTGGATTTCATCAACTGTATAGGTGGATGAATAACCCATAATTTTATATTTAATATCACCTTTATAGTGCACTTTTAAATTTTGAGATATAAGACTTCCAATCAATCCACCTAAGCTATTCTTGTCAACAAGTTTCTCTGTATCCACAGCAACGGTTAATGGAATTGTAAAATTTTCTCGTTTAGGCACATCAAATTCGTCTGAAACGATTTTTGCAACTTCAATGTCATTGATGTATACCTTAAAATCGTCTGTTTTTAATGTACCACCAACATGGTTTTTATTTAAGAATAAAGCATCTACTTTTAATGTAATTGATTTAGAACTAGAGTCTAATATTTCAATAGTGTCAAGCCTAACAAATTCTGGCTTTTTAGTTACAGAACAGTTGAAAAGTAGTGTAAAAGTTAGGGAAAACATTAAGAGTCTTTTAAACATAAAATTGTTTTTATATGTATTTTTGATTCTGACTAAAAATTAATTATTAAGTGCGCAAAGATACTATTGTTATCCGAGAAATTGAAGCTAAGGATAATCCTAAAATTGCAAAAGCAATTAGGACTGTTTTAATAGAAATGGGTGTTCCAAAAGTGGGCACAGCTTATGAAGACTCTGCTTTAGATTGTATGACGGAAACCTATAATGCGCCAAAGAAAGCGTATTTTGTAGTAGAAAGAGGTGGTGATATCATTGGAGGAGCCGGAATTTCGCCTTTAGATAATTACGAAGGTAATGTGTGCGAATTACAGAAAATGTATTTTATGCCAGAAGCCAGAGGAAAAGGTTTAGGAAGCGAAATGATGCATAAATGTTTAGATTTTGCTAAGCAATCTGGTTTTAAACAATGCTATTTAGAAACCTTACCTTATATGGATGATGCCCGAAAATTATATAGAAAAGTAGGTTTTAAATCTATTGATAAGCCAATGGGAAACACAGGTCATTACTCGTGTACAGTTTGGATGCTTAAAGATTTGTAAGTAATGGTATTAAAAGAACTTCAACATATATTTCATATAGAATTAGATGCTATTTATGGTAAACATGAAGTGGATAGTTTCTTCTATTTGTGTACCGAGCATTATTTAAATGTACCAAGAATTCAACTGACATTAGAACCAGGATTAGCAATGACAAAACCTGAAACAGATACTTTTTTTAAAGTTTTAGAAGATTTAAAACAGCAAAAACCTATTCAATATATTTTAGGTGAAACAGAATTTTACGGATTGCCATTTAAAGTAAAAGAGCATGTGCTGATTCCGAGACCAGAGACAGAAGAACTTGTAGATTTAATAATTCGTTCTGTCACAGCTAGGGCAGTCGGGAAGTCTATAAAAATCCTAGATATTGGCACAGGTTCTGGTTGTATAGCAATTTCGTTAGCTAAAAACTTACCAAAAGCAAAAGTTTACGCTTTAGATGTAAGTAGTGAGGCGTTAACAATGGCAAAAGAAAATGCTAAAGGTAATAATGTAGATATAACCTTTATTGAGGCAAGTATATTAGAAGCGTCAAATTGGAATTTGTTTTTTGAAAATACAAAGTTTGATGTCATTGTGTCTAATCCACCATACGTAAGAGAATTAGAAAAACAAGAAATACAACCCAACGTTTTAGATAACGAGCCACATCTGGCTTTGTTTGTAGAGGACAACAATCCTTTAATATTCTACAAAGCGATTACTGATTTTGCAGTTAAAAAGTTGAAACCAAACGGTAAATTATATTTTGAAATTAACGAATATCTTGGAGAAGAAACAAAGCAGTTATTAGTTGATGCAAATTTTGAAGCTGTTGAGTTGCTTAAAGATTTGAATGGGAATGATAGGATGTTGAAAGGAGTAAAGATATAGTATGAGAGTTTGGTTAATCTTAATAGTTGTATTTATTTGTTTTTCTTGTAAAATGAATTCACAAGAAACGGAAAAGATAAAAGTATTTATTGAGCAAGCTTATGATTTTAGTTCTATTGAAAAGGACACGCTTATTATTGAAGGTAAACAATTACTGTATGTGAAACCTTCTCAGAAAGAATTCGAAATTATAAAAAACATAGAAGGAGTTCAAGCTTTAAACAATGCATTTAATTTTTCTGCATCAAATATCATTGACTCTTTAAAGTCGCAAAATTTAGCTTCAATAACTAGTAAAAGAGTTTTAGGAATTATAACAAAAAATGACACCATATATATTGACCGTTTAAATACCAAAAATTTCAATACTCATAATCATTTTTCAATATATTATATAAATACGTGTAATTATAAAAGTTACACTTATAGAACTCGAGATAATCCCTATTTTGTTATAGATAAGTTATATGAAGACATGTCTTGCGATTCTATAATTGAGCAAAAATATGTGATTGCACAAAATGGATTAAATATTAGAAAAGCGGGAGGGCAAGTTATAGGTAAGTTTAATAATGGTGATATTGTTAACGTAATTGGTTACACTAAAGATTCTATTGAAATAAAAGACAAAAACAAAATTGTAAAAGGGAGATGGGCAATTATTAATTATGAAGATTTTGAGGATGGTAGACGTCATAAAAAACGATATGTTTTTGAAGGTTATTTAGGTGATATTGAAGATGTAAAAGTTTATGATGAAGACTTAATTTATGGTTCTGTAATAAAAACTCCCGCTGAGCAAGACTATAATGACGATGCCTATATTGAAAATCTTTCTGATTATTTTAAATATGAACTGATATCAGCAAGTAAATTCAATTCTGTAAATCAAGATAATTCATATTTTTTAACTAAAAACCCTTCGATTAAGATTACTAAAAATGAAGATAAAACAGAGAATTTTAATCTTCCTATAAAAGATAGTATACTAACTTTTAAAAGTAAGATGGATTACAGTGCAGCTTCGTATACATATTATGGAGATATTGATGTTATTAATTCATATCTCGTTTATGGAGTGTACTATAAAGCAGAAGAAGCTTTGTTTAGTGTAATAGATAAAGAAACGGGAGAAACAAAGTTTGTGTTTCCTGAGTTTCCTAATTTCTCACCAAACAAAAAAAGAATCATTTGCTTTAGCTATAATATTTATAGCGAAATCAATTATTTAGAAATTTATAGTGTAAAGCCAAATCAAACAATCATTTTAGATTATGTGTTTACTTTTCCCAATTGGATTAATTTTGAAAGTGATAATGTAAAATGGTTATCTAACGATACAATTGTATTTAAAATAGTAAATCCGAATATCTACAATGGAAGTGAAGTTGTAAATCCACAATATTTAAAACTTCAATTTAAAAAATAGAATAAGAATAAATGAATACAAAACAAAAAATAGAATCACTTAGAGAAGAAATACGTCAGCACAACTACAATTACTATATTTTAGATGATGCAACCATTAGTGATTATGAATTTGATATAAAATTAAAAGAACTTCAAGCTTTAGAAGAAGCTCATCCTGAGTTTTTCGATGCTAATTCACCAACACAACGTGTAGGAGGAGCCATCACCAAGAATTTTAAAACTACGGTTCATGATTCCAGAATGTATTCTTTAGATAATTCCTATTCTAAAGAGGATTTATTGGATTGGGAAACGCGTATTAAAAAGATGGTTGATGGTGATGTTAATTATACATGCGAATTAAAATACGATGGTGCATCTATAAGCTTAACTTACGAAAACGGTAAATTATTAAGAGCTGTAACTCGTGGAGATGGAGTACAAGGTGATGAAGTCACCGCAAACATAAAAACCATTAACACCGTTCCGCTTCAATTAAAAGGTGATTTCCCGGAGCGTTTTGATATTAGAGGAGAAATTGTATTACCTATTGAAGGCTTCTTAAAAATGAACGAAGAACGGATTGAAAATGAAGAAGAACCTTATAAAAATCCAAGAAATACAGCTTCAGGAAGTTTAAAACTGCAAGATAGTTCTGAAGTTGCCAAACGTCCTTTAGAATGTTTGCTATATAGTATAGTAGGAAACAATATTAATATCACATCACAATTTGAAGGTTTAGAGAAAGCTAGAGCTTGGGGTTTTAAAGTTCCACAAGAAGCTAAACTGGTAAAATCAATTGATGAGGTTTTAGAATATGTAGACTATTGGGATGAAAACAGACATAATTTACCTTACGAAATAGATGGCGTAGTAGTAAAGGTTAATAATTTGTATCAACAAGACGAATTAGGCTTTACGGCAAAAGCGCCACGTTGGGCAATGGCTTATAAGTTTAAAGCTGAACAAGTGTCTACGCGTTTAAATGAAATCACTTACCAAGTTGGGAGAACAGGAGCCATTACACCAGTGGCTAATTTAGAACCTGTGCAATTGGCTGGTACCACTGTAAAACGTGCATCGCTTCATAATGCAGACCAAATTGAAAAATTAGATATTAGAGAAGGTGATGAGGTCTTTGTTGAAAAAGGAGGTGAGATTATACCAAAGATAATTGCGGTTGACTTTACTAAGCGTCCGGAGAATTCGGTACCAACAACCTATATTACAAACTGTCCAGAATGTCATACGGAATTAGTAAGACTAGAAGGTGAAGCAAAGCATTACTGTCCTAATTATACGGCATGTCCACCACAAGTGGTTGGGAGAATTCAACATTATATCTCTAGAAAAGCTATGGATATTGATGGCTTAGGAGGAGAGACGGTTGCTTTATTAGTAAAGGAAGGCTTGATTCATAATTATTCAGATTTATATGAATTGACTGTAGAGCAAGTAATTCCGTTAGAACGTATGGCAGAAAAAAGTGCTGTAAATCTTATTAATGGTATTGAAGCTTCAAAACAAATTCCATTTGAGCGTGTTTTGTTTGCTTTAGGGATTAGATATGTCGGTGAAACAGTTGCCAAGAAATTAGCAAAACATTATAAATCTATCGATGCACTTATGTTTGCTTCTCTATTAGATTTAGTTACAGTAGATGAAATAGGTGAGCGTATTGCAGAGAGTGTCGTTCACTTTTTCTCTATGGAAGAAAACAAACACATTATAGAGCGTTTAAGGTCCTTTGGAGTGCAATTAGAAATTTCGGCAGAGAAATTAGCTAACCAAACCGATAAGCTTAAAGGTCAGACTTTTGTAGTTTCTGGTGTTTTTGAAACCATTTCTAGAAATGAGCTTAAGAAACTGATAGAAGATAATGGTGGGAAAGTATCTTCATCTATCTCATCTAAAACAACTTATGTTGTTGCAGGTGACAAAATGGGACCTAGTAAACGTAAAAAAGCCGAAAATTTAAATATTCAGATACTCACAGAATTAGAGTTTTTAGGTCTTTTAAAGTAAATTCCTACACGTATACAGCTGTTTATTCGATGAAATACATATTTTATGCGATTAAGTGTAAAAAAAATGTTTATATTTGCTTCCGTTAATAAGGGATTAATTAATGTTAGTAAATAAAATTTTCAAAGTAGTATTATTACTCTTAGGAGGCATCTACATTTTACTTCAAGGTTTTGCTAAGGAAGTAGAAGCAGCTGTCCTAAGTGCAGTAATATTATTATTACTTACATGGTTCTATTCTAATAAATCAGTGTATAGGTCTAAGTTTTTTACTTCGTTCTTAGTGGTTTTTACAATAGCACAAGTTTTAAGTGCTATTGCATGGTTTACCCCAAAGATAATGGAGAATGAAACAGATTATTTATACTATATAACAAATATTCTTTTTGTTATATCTTATGTACTACTCATCATTAAAACAATAAGTCAGTTAAATCTAAAAGTTGTATTCTCTGAATTAACAGTACCTATTATAGTATTAATAGTCTTAGATGTGTTTTGCGTCTCTTTAATATCAGGCACTACGGAAGGTTCGTTTTCTTATTATCAGAATATTTTAGAATACACCTACAATGCCGTGGTTATGGCCTTATTATCTTTTGCTTTAGTCGATTATATGTATCGAAACAATTCAAAGTCTATGTTGTTTTTACTAGGAACCATTTTCATGGCATTCTCAGAAATTATACAACTAGCTTATTTCTACATCTTAAGTGATGATAGCCTAAGTTTTGTGTACGCTTTCTTTTTAGTCATGGCTTTTTTCTTCTTATATGCGCAATCACAATATAAGGTTACTGAACCTATTGCAGCCTATGAGGATGAACCTTTAGAGGTTAAGAATAGTTAGGTAATTTCAATTCAGAATAGCATTGTGATAACACTAAAATAAAAAGGGATTTCTAAACCATAATTGAAGCGCCATCTGATTTTATATGCTTCCCAGAATTAAAATAGAAATCTACTTTACCTAAATACAAACCGTAACAACCAACCTGATTTACTAAAACTTTTTTACCTACGCTGTTTTCTTCTATAGTGGGTTTAGATAAAAATGTATGTGTATGTCCACCAATAATGAGGTCAATATCTTTAGTTGCTCTTGCAAGCTTTATATCGCTCACTTTATCTGGCCTGTTTTTATATTCATATCCTATATGAGATAAGCAAATTACTAAATCACATTTTTCGTCTTCTTTTAAAACTCTAGACATGTCTTGAGCTTTTTCAATAGGATCATGGTAAACCGTTTCTTTATACATGTTTTTGTCTACTAAGCCATCTAGTTTGATTCCTAGACCAAAGATTCCTATCTTAATACCATCTTTGATAATAATTTTATAAGGCTTTACATGCGTATCCATTACGGTGTTTGAGAAATCATAATTTGCAGAAACAAATTCAAAATCGGCATGTGGAATTTGAGCATAAAGTCCATCAATACCATTATCAAAATCATGATTACCAATAGTAGCTACATCGTATTTAAGCATACTCATTAGCTTAAACTCTAATTCACCACCATAATAATTAAAGTAAGGTGTACCTTGAAAAATGTCACCAGCATCTAGTAAAAGTGTATTAGGGTTTTCTTGTCTTATAGATTCTACTAAAGTAGCACGTCTAGCTACACCACCTTTATTCGCATTTCTTCCATCATCTGGTCCAAAAGGGTCTATATGACTATGGACATCATTAGTATGTAAGATGGTTATTTTTTTTGTACTAGACCCAAACGACTGTAAACTAAGTCCGCCAACACCAGCTAATACTGTTGCTGCAGTAGATTTTTGTATAAATTGTCTTCTTTTCATAATCTTAATCGTTAAGCTGAATAAAACGGTTGTCTTGTTTTGGGTTTAAAGTATCTCTCTTTTTAAAATTGTCTATTAGGACGTCTCTTATTTTGTAGTTTAAAACGTGTAAACCTTCATTTTTACTAAAAAACACCATGCCATCTCCACCATTGTAGAGGTAATCATTTGTAGCTACATTATATGTTTTAGTCGTATCTATTGGTTCTCCATGAACTGTTGCAGATTTAATATTTCCATCTTTATCTAAAGTTAATTGTAATTGGCTTGAAATTGGATGTGCACGTTTTGCCTTAGATAGGTATTGTATCATTTCATTAATTTGCTCACCTTTTAATTCAGCTACAACTACAGAATTTTCAAAAGGCATTATTTCGTAAGCTGTTCTGGTGGTAATATCTCCTTTAGATATTATAGAACGTATTCCGCCATGATTAAGTAATACAAAATCAATGTTTTTACCAGTTCGTTTATTAAAAACAGGGTTGCCTTCACTAAAAACAGCATCTGCCATTAGGTTTCCAATAGCCGTATTGTATTTACCATCTCCTTTAGTATAAGTCTCAGGTGCGTAAGATATGACGTTGTCCATATCTTTATTAACGTGTTCTCTGTAGGGTTTTATAAAAGCTTCGATAGCTTCATCTGACTTTAGGTTTTCGTCAATATTAAGTCGCTTACCTTCAATTTTAGAAATATTTGGTGATGCACAAGAGAAAATGAGCAACAAAAAACAAAGTTTTAAAGTGTGTTTAATAGTCATTGAATAACTTATATAAAGTTTATATTAAATTGTGAGTGCTTTTATTAAATTTGCACAAAGGCTAAAGATAAATGATTTTAAAAGCATTTAAAGAAAAATCAAATCGAAAATATGTCAACAAATTGTTGGCAGAACATAAACCTACTTTAAACAACGATAAAATAAAGACCGTTGCAGTATTGTTAAATGCTAGTGAGTTTCATGAGTTTGAAGTATTTAGAGTTTATTTTAAAGCTTTAGGATTAACGTCACCAAAGCATAAAATAGTTGCCTTTACGATGGATGATAAATTAGAGCACAACCAATGGAACGCCCATTTTAGTCCTAAAGATTTTGGTTGGAAAGGGAAAATAAAAAATTCCGATTTAGAAGCTTTTATAAATGAACCATTTGATATGATGATTTGTTTTTATAAAAACCCAGTTTTACATCTTAATCAAATTACAGCAGCATCTAAAGCGCTATTTAAAGTGGGAATTTCAAATGAAGACGAACGACTTTATGATTTAATAATTGATATAGAATTAAAGGATATCAATATTTTTAAACAAGAATTAAAGAAATATTTAAACATACTAAAAAAATTATAATGACCAAGTTTATAGGGACTGGTGTTGCATTAATCACACCTTTTAACGCAGATTTAAGTATCGATTTTGATGCATTAGAGCGTCTTGTAGAATATAATATTGAAAACGGTACTGATTATTTAGTAATTAGCGGAACCACAGGAGAAAGTGTTACTGTTACTACAGATGAGAAAAAGGAGCTTATTGCTTTTATATCTAAAGTAAACAAAGGTAGATTACCATTAGTATTAGGGATAGGAGGTAATAATACAGCAAATGTTGTAAGTGAAATAAAAGCAACAGATTTTTCTACTATTGATGGAATTTTATCTGTGTCGCCATATTACAGCAAGCCTACACAAGAAGGAATTTATCAGCACTTTAAAGCCATCGCTGAGGTATCACCTAAACCAATAATTTTATATAACGTTCCAGGTAGAACATCATCTAACATGTCACCAGAGACAACTTTAAGGCTGGCTAAGGATTTTGATAATATTGTAGCAGTAAAAGAAGCTGGTAATAATGTGCATCAGTATTTAGAATTATTGAGAACAAAGCCAAAAGGTTTTTTGGTACTTTCTGGTGATGATGATTTAGCATTAGGAGTGGCATTAGCTGGAGGTTCTGGCGTTATTTCTGTAATAGGACAAGCATTGCCTAAAGAGTTTTCAGAAATGATTCGTTTGGGTATAGCTCGTAAAGCAAAGGAAGCTTATGATATTCATTTTAAACTAATGCCTATAACGGCTTTAATTTTTTCTGAGAACAATCCTTCAGGAATAAAAGCAGTTTTAGAAAGGTTAAATATTTCAAAATCTTATGTTCGTTTACCATTAGTAGAGGCAACAGATGGGTTAAAAGCCACTATTAAAAATGAACTAAAAGTATTAGGTAAAAGTTAAACTTTATATAAATAGGTTTTTAGACTATAAACAACGCTTAATTTAGCCAATAATAATTGTTTTTAAATTCCGTTAATAATGCTTACTTTTGCATCCTGTTTAAAATTTATGAAGAAAGGACTATATATACTCTTATTAAGTATTCTATTTATTTCATGTAGCGATTTTCAGAAAACACTAAAATCTGATGATACTGCAGCGAAGTTTGAAATGGCAGAAGAACTTTATGATGCACAGAAATGGGCAAAATCATTCAGGTTGTTAGATCAAATACTTCAAAAATATAGAGGGAAACCTCAAGCTGAAAAGCTGACGTTTATGCACGCTATGTGTTCTTACCAATTAGGTGATTACTATATAGCGAGTTATCATTTAGATAAGTTTACTGATATTTACCCACAAAGTGAAAAAGCAGAACAAGCTTCGTTTTTATCTGCAAAGGGCTATTATCATAACTCTCCTGTATATTCTAAAGAGCAGAAAGAAACCGTTGAGGCTATTGAGAAGTTACAATTGTTTGTAAATGCTTATCCTAATTCGCAGTATTTAAATGAAGCGAATACTTTGGTAAAAGAATTAGATTTTAAACTAGAGAAAAAAGCTTTTGAAATTGCTAAGCAATATGATTTGATAAGTGATTTTAAAGCTTCAATTAAATCATTCAATAACTTTTTACTTGAGTTTCCTGGAACAACATTAAGAAGTGAAGCCTATTATTATAGATTAGATGCTGCTTACAATTTAGCAATTTTAAGTATAGATTATTTAAAGGAAGACAGACTTAACGAAGCAATAGGCTATTATAATGCATTAAAGAAAACATATCCAAATTACGAAAATTTAGAAAGTGCTACTTTAATGAATGAAAGATTACAAGAAGAATTAAAGACATTAACGACTAAAAGTTAAAACATTATAACGATGGATTTAAAAAAGACAGATGCACCTGTAAGTACTATTACTTATAACAGAAACGAAATTGATGCTTCAACAGATAACATTTATGAAGCTATTTCTGTAATTGCAAAGCGTGCAGAACAGATAAATACTGATATTAGACGTGAGTTAATTGACAAACTAGAAGAGTTTGCAACGTATAACGACAGTTTAGAAGAGATTTTTGAAAACAAAGAACAAATTGAAGTTTCTAAGTTTTACGAAAAATTGCCTAAGCCACATGCATTAGCAGTAAAAGAGTGGTTAGATGATAAAATCTATCATAGAAATACTGAAGATTCTCAATCGTGATTAAATGTCTATTTTAAAAGACAAAAATATTCTATTAGGCATTACCGCAGGTATTGCCGCTTATAAATCTGCTAGTTTAGTAAGATTATTCATAAAAGCAGGTGCCAACGTTAAAGTCGTTATGACACCTGCTTCTAAGGATTTTATAACTCCTCTTACACTTTCCACATTATCAAAACATCCTGTATATTCATCTTTTGTTGAAGAAGGTGATGATGACAACCCAACATGGAATAGTCATGTTGATTTAGGTCTATGGGCTGACATCTTTGTAATTGCACCTGCTACTGCCAACACTATGGCTAAAATGGCAAATGGAGTTTGTGATAACATATTATTAGCGACTTATCTTTCTGCAAAATGTCAGGTTTACTTTGCACCAGCAATGGATTTAGATATGTATTTGCACCAATCTACAAAAACTTCTTTTAATAAATTAACCTCATTTGGGAATAAGTTAATACCTGCCGGAACAGGTGAACTTGCGAGTGGTTTAGTTGGAGAAGGTCGTATGGCTGAGCCAGAAGATATTATAAATTATATTGAAAAGGATATATTAGAGCAATTACCATTAAAAGGTAAACGTGTTTTAATTACAGCTGGTCCAACGTATGAAGCTCTAGATCCAGTTCGCTTTATAGGAAATCATTCTAGTGGTAAAATGGGTTTTGAAATTGCAAAAGCAGCTTCAAATTTAGGTGCTGAGGTTATTTTAGTTACTGGCCCAACACATCAAAAAATAGCACATAACTTCGTAACAGTGAAACCTGTGGTTAGTGCTGAGGAAATGTATAATGAAGTTCATAAGCATTTTAAAGTATGCGATATCGCTATTCTTTCTGCTGCAGTTGCTGATTATAGACCAAAAAATGTATCTGATCAGAAAATAAAAAAGAAGGATTCTACGTTTACAGTAGAGTTAGAAAAGACAAAGGATATTTTAAAATCACTAGGTGAGATTAAAATAGACCAATATTTAGTAGGCTTTGCGTTAGAAACGAATAACGAATTAGAACATGCCAAGGGTAAATTAAAATCTAAGAATTTAGACCTTATTGTTTTAAATTCATTGCAAGATAAAGGAGCAGGTTTTGGAGTATCAACAAATAAAGTTACATTTATAACGTCTTCTAACACTATTATAGAAAATGAATTAAAGTCTAAAGCAGATGTTGCTGAAGATTTAATGCAACTTATATTAAAACAAACCCATGCGTAAATTAATTCTTTTATTTACTTTATTAATCTCAACAGTTGCATTCTCTCAAGAATTGAATTGTACAGTTAGCGTTATTGCACAGCAAACAGGTAACGAGAACGATATGATCTACAAAACTCTCGAAAAGCAATTAACGGAGTTTATAAATAATACAAAATGGACTAATAAAACGTTTAAGCAGAATGAACGTATTAGTTGCAGTATGGTAATTAATGTAAAGGAAAACAATAACGATATGTTTTCGGCTTCATTACAAGTGTCATCTTCAAGACCAATCTTTAATTCTACATACAGTTCTCCTGTGTTTAATTATAATGACAAAGAATTTAATTTTCAATATCTAGAATTTCAGAATTTAGTGTTTAATGAGACACAATTCGAATCTAATTTAATCTCAGTTTTATCTTTTCATGTTTATATGATATTAGGTATGGATGCAGATTCATTTGAGTTAAAAGGAGGCGATGATTATTTTAAACAAGCACAAACCATTGCTAGTTATTCGCAGCAATTAAACGGACAAGGCTGGAAATTAGAAGATGGTTTACAGTCGCGTTTTGCCTTAATAGATAATTTAATGTCACCATCTTATGGTGGTATGAGGTCTGCGATGTATAAATATCATATTGAAGGTTTAGATATAATGAATGAAAACCAAAAGGAAGGAAAAAATAAAATTATTTCAGTCTTTGACGAATTAAAAAAAGTGCATAGTGTACGTCCTAATTCATTCTTAATGCGTGTTTTCTTTGATGCAAAAGCAGATGAAATTACAGATATACTCTCAGGTGGACCGTCTGTAAATATTTCGGATGCTATGGATACTTTAAATAGAATAGCGCCTATGTATTCTCAAAAATGGCGAAATATTAAGTATTAGTTTTCTAGATTTAATTGTCATTCAAAATCTAATCATCTATAATTTATTATAGAATCTTTTTTATTTTTCTTCCGCTTTATAATTATAAAGGCTTAATCCCTTAATTTTGTATTATAAAAAACTAAGCAGTTGTTAACATCACTTTACATAAAAAACTACGCACTCATCGATGAGTTAAATGTTTCTTTTAATAATGGACTTTCAATTATTACAGGAGAAACTGGTGCAGGTAAATCTATTTTATTAGGAGGCTTATCCTTAGTCTTAGGGAAAAGAGCAGATTTAAGTCAGGTAAAAACGGCAGACCAAAAGTGTGTTATCGAAGCTGTTTTTGATATTGCAAATTATGATTTAAAAGAGTTATTTAAAACACTAGATTTAGACTATGATGTGCAGACAATTATAAGACGCGAAATTTTAGCATCTGGTAAATCTAGAGCCTTCATTAACGATACACCAGTAACTCTAGAGAGTTTGGTTTCGCTAAGTAGTTATTTAATAGATATCCATTCTCAGCACCAAACGCAACAACTAACACAAGATGATTATCAGTTTAAAGTCATTGATGCGTTAGCAGATAATAAAACAAATCTCGAAGAATTTTCAAAGCGATTAATTGACTATAAAATACTTCAAAAGAATTTAGAGGAATTAAAATTGTCTAAAGCTGAGTTGATTAAAGAATACGATTACAATCTGTTTTTATCTAATGAGCTAAATGAAATCAATTTGGAAAAAATAAATCTTGAAGATTTAGAGTCGCAATACGAAGAACTCAATAATGTTGAAGTCATAGGAGAGAAGCTAAGTAGTGCGAAGTCAATTTTAAATTCAGAATCTTTAGGTGTTGCAGATCAAATAAATTCAGTAAAACAAGAATTATCTAAAATTACAAATTTCGGTAAATCCTATGAATCTCTGAGAGACCGCATAGTAAGTATTGGGATTGAAATTGACGATATTTTAATAGAACTAGATGATTTAGAGGAAAACTTATCATCAGACCCAGAAGAGTTAGAGCGTATAAGTAATACACTTCAAATTGTAAATAATTTATTTCAAAAGCATTCGGTTTCAGAAATTGAAGAATTAAAAGGAATTAAAAATGATTTACAATCTAAAATTAATAATACAGAAAGTTTAGATGAGACTATAACGCTTAAAGAACAAGAGATTTTAAAGCTAAATGAAAAATTGAATCAAGTTGCATTAAAGATTCATAATAAAAGAAAAAAAGTAATTCCAGTATTTGTTTCGAAGTTAGAAGCTATTTTATCTGAATTAGGAATGCCAAATGCTAAGTTTAATGTAGCGCTTGAAGCTACAGAGAAATTTACAAAAAACGGAAAGGACAATTTACAGTTCTTATTTATGGCAAATAAAGGTTCTAGCTTTAATGAACTTAAAAAGTCAGCATCAGGTGGTGAGTTATCACGTATAATGTTAGCGATTAAATCCATTTTGGCAGAGTACATTCAATTACCCTCTATAATGTTCGATGAGATTGATACTGGAGTTTCCGGAGAGATTTCGAACAAAATGGGAGAAATAATGAAACAAATGAGTGCTAAAATGCAAGTATTTACTATTACACATTTACCTCAGATTGCGGCTAAAGGCGATTCGCATTTTAAAGTATTTAAAACAGATATAGACGATATAACTCATACACAACTTAAAAAGCTTAATGAAGAAGAGCGTATTGTAGAAATTGCTCAAATGTTAGGAGGGTTAAACATTACAGACTCTGCCATGGCACACGCTAAGCAATTATTAAATTAAGAATACTATAATAAAGAATTCAACAAAACACTAACCAACTAAAATAATACAACATGTCATACAACTTACTAAAAGGAAAACGAGGAATCATATTTGGAGCATTAGATGAGAATTCTATTGCATGGAAAACTGCAGTTCGTGTGCATGAAGAAGGAGGTACATTTGTTCTTACCAATGCACCTGTTTCTATTAGAATGGGTCAAATAGATGAATTGGCAAAAATTACGGGATCAGAGATTATTCCTGCAGATGCAACTTCAGAAGAAGATTTGCAAAATTTAATAGAAAAATCTATGGAGGTTTTAGGCGGAAAAATTGATTTCGTTTTACATTCTATAGGTATGTCTATTAATGTTAGAAAAGGAAAACATTACACGGATCAAAACTATGCTTGGACACAAAAGGGAACCGATGTTTCTGCGATGTCTTTTCATAAAGTGATGCAGACGCTTTACAAAGCAGACGCCATGAATGAATGGGGAAGTATTGTAGCATTAACTTATATGGCTGCTCAGCGTGTTTTTCCTGATTATAATGATATGGCAGATAATAAAGCTTATTTAGAAAGTGTAGCTCGTAGTTTTGGCTATTTCTTTGGAAGAGATAAAAAAGTAAGAGTAAATACTATTTCTCAATCACCAACACCAACAACAGCAGGTAGTGGAGTTAAAGGATTCGATGGCTTTATTGCTTATGCTGAGAAAATGTCACCATTAGGAAATGCTTCAGCTATGGATTGTGCTAATTACACTATTACTTTATTTAGTGATTTAACCAAACGCGTAACACTTCAAAATTTATATAATGATGGCGGTTTCAGTAATATGGGAGTGAGTGATTCAGTTATGGAAACATTTATAGATAACCAATAAGGTTACATATATTTTAATGCTAAAGCCGTTTCGTTACATACGAAACGGCTTTTTTTTTTCTTTTAAATTTTCGGAATTTCAAATATTATAGCTTTATTTTCAATAGTTAGTTGACAGACAACTCGAATTAGGTCTCTTAGCGGTATTTTTTACATTTCAACGATTTGAAAGTTAAACATCCTCTTCTTCTAAAGAATTAACATATTTTTAAAGAATTACTAACTTTTAATCCATTTTACATGAAAAAAATTACATTAATGTTATTTGCGTTGGTTGCTTTTTGTTGGCAATCTAATGCGCAAATTTTTATTCAAGAAAGTCTAGATTCTGGTTTCCCAGCAGGATGGACACAAGTAAGTTATTTTACTAGTACAGCTGAAGCTTATTTGTGTGAAGGATCAGGGAACATCGCTGATAACATGTACAGTTCAGCATCAAATGATGGTTCTTTTACATCACCAAATTATGTTGGAGGTTCAAACGGAACAGATACTACGGTTGAATTTCAATGGTTGGCGAGACCATATTTAACTAATCCTGTTGATTATATTATTTATGTAGAATACTCTACTGATGATGGTGCTGCTTGGAATTCAATTTCGTCTTTTGGAGTTACAGAAACTACGGCTTGTTCGCAATACTCTGAAACTATACCAGCAGCAAGTTTGCCAAGTGGCTCTGATTTTAAATTTAGAATTAGAGGAGAGTGGCAAAGTGGAGATAGTTATTTTTATTTAGATAATATCTTTTTAACGCAAACTATTTCATGTCCTCAGCCTTCTTTATTAAGTGCAACGAATACTACAATAGAAGGAGCAGACTTGTCTTGGACAGAGAATGGTAGTTCAGCTTTATATAATATAGAAATTGTTGAACAAGGTGAAGCAATTACAGGGAATGCTACAGATACAGGAGTTGCCAACCCTTATACAAAGACAGGTTTAATGTCTGGTACTAGTTATGATTTTTATGTTCAAGCAGATTGTGGAGCAGATTTAAGTGCTTGGGCTGGACCATTTACATTTACTACTGAATGCGAAGCTTTTACAGTTCCATATACGGAAGATTTTGATACTACGGCAACAGGTACATCTAGTTCACCAACAATACCAACGTGTTGGTCATTTATTGATGGTGGTACAGGATATGGTTATGTTAGTTCTACAGGTGCAAATTCATTTTACATGTATAACGCTGCAGATGTAACAAACGATTATATATTAGTTAGTCCTGAAACTACGGATTTAACTTCTGGATTAAACAGAGTTAGTTTTGATGTAGACGGAAGTATTGATCAACAATTAATTGTTGGTACTTTGACAGATGCTGCTGATGGAACAACTTTTACGGCAATAGAAACTATAACGTTAGTAACTAATGATTACGAAAGTTATACTGTTAATATACCTGCAGGAACAGATAGCTATTTAGCATTTAAACACGGTCTTACTGGTAGTTATGATGCTTATTTCTTAGATAATATTTCTATTGAAACAATCCCTTCTTGTGTAGAGCCAACAGATTTAAGTTCTATGTCTATAACAACATCTACAGCTGATTTAGCTTGGACAGATAATGCAGGAGCATCGGCATGGAATGTAGAGCTTGGTGAATTAGGTTTTACACCTACAGGCACAGCGACTAATTCTTCTGTTGCTAATCCGTTTGAAGCTTCTAGTTTGACAGCTGCTACGGCTTATGAGTACTATGTGCAAGCAGATTGTGGAGGAGGAGATACAAGCCCATGGGTTGGACCTTTTTCTTTTTATACAGCATGTGAAACTATTACAATGTTCCCTTGGACAGAGGATTTAGAATCAACGAGCGAAACGTTATCATGTTGGTCATCAATTGATAATAACGAAGATGGTGATGCATGGATAATTTATGATTCTGCAGCTTATGCTAATTCAGGAACTCAAGCATTTGGAATATACACTGATTATAATGCAGGTGCGAACGATGATTATTTAGTTTCTCCTCAACTTGCATTAACAGGTGGAGAAAGACTTAAATTTCAACATCGTGTTAGATCAGTAGGAGAACCAAATGATTTTACAGTTTTATTATCTACCACAGGTACAGAACCAACTGATTTTACAGAAACGTTATTGGCTAATGCTTCTTATGATAATATAGAATATCAAGAAGTTATAATTGATTTAACAGCTTATACTGGTGATGTTTATATTGCATTTCATGTGCCTGCAACAGGTCTAGGCCTAGACGGATGGTACCTTTATATTGACGATGTTATCGTGGAAGAAGTGCCAGCATGTGTTGAACCTTCAGATTTATTAGTTACAGGTTTCTCATATACATCAGCAGATATTGCTTGGACAGCAGGTGACTCTGAAACGCTATGGGATATTGAAGTAGTTGATATTACTAATGGTGAAACTGTTACAGGTACTGCAACAGAGACTGAAGTTACAAACCCTTATACAATTAATTCTTTAACTGCTGATCATGATTACAATGTATACGTAAGAGCTAATTGTGGAGATGGTGTTAGCCCATGGATTGGACCATTATCTTTATATACAGGATATTGTTCATCAGTACCATCAAGTAATGATGGTGATGGTATTTCAAATCTACAAGTTGGTTCTGTAGATTTTGCAAGTGGTGGTGATATTACATATGAAGATTTTACTGGTTCTCCAGTAGATTTGGCTGCTGGTATTAACTCAAATGTTCAGATTACATTCGTAACAGGTTATACATATGGAACAAATATTTGGATTGATTTTGATGATGATTTAGTATTTGATGCGTCAGATTTAGTTTATACAGGTGAATCAACAAACGCTGATCCAACAACATTAGATGCATCATTTACGATGCCATCAGGTGCTTCATTAGGTCAACATAGAATGCGTATTGTAACGGATGATACTAATGCTAATGCTACAGACCCATGTAATAGTTCAACTTATGGTGTTACTATGGATGTAGATGTTAATATTGTTGTTGCATCTTGTGCTCCTGCAGAAGCAACAGCTACTATTGTATCTGATTGTGCAAATAATCAATTTTCAATAGATGTTGATGTTACAGCTTTAGGTGATGGTATTCCAGAACTTTATGATGGTACAAATACGTATGCTGTTTCAAGCTTAGGAATTATAACTGTTGGTCCTTATACCAGTGGTACTAGTATTGACTTAAACATTTTACATGGTACAGATAATACTTGTGATTTGTTTGTAGGTGCTTTTGTTTACGATTGTCCTCCTTTAAATGATGATTGTTTAGGGGCATTTGCTGTTACTGTAGAAAATGAAATAGCAGATTTTGCATCTGCAACTCAAATTCAAGGTTCAATAGCTGCAGCTACAGATTCAGGAGTTGCTGCTTGTGCAGGGACTTCAAATGATGATGTATGGTATAGTTTTGTTGCAACTTCAGCAGACATTAATATTGATGTAACTGATGATTTTGATGGTGTAATTGAATTATTTAGTGGAGAATGTGGTAGTTTAGTATCAGTAGAATGTGATGATTATGATTCTACTTTTGGTAATCCAAGAATTAGCCGTACTGATTTTGTAGTTGGTGAAACTTACTTATTAAGAGTTTTCTATTATTATGCAACTACGTCTTCAGCATCTGAATTTACATTGGCAATTTGGTCAGAATCTGAAGAAGCATTATCTGTTGACAATTTTGATGTAAATGCTTTCACATATTTCCCTAACCCAGTTAAAAATACATTAACATTAAATGCTCAAAATACAATAGAGCAGGTTTCAATGTATAATATGCTAGGTCAAGAAGTATTAAGAGCCACTCCTAATGCAATTGATAGTGAATTAGATATGTCTCAGTTACAAACTGGTGCTTATTTTGTTAAAGTAACTATTGCAAATATTACACAAACAATAAGAGTGATTAAGCAATAATAGCCTAATCCTATATTTATTAAAAAGCCGCTATTTAGCGGCTTTTTTTTGTTTATAATTCTTGTAATTCTTGGTTCTTACTAGTTAATCCTTTTATCTTATTATAATTTTATTTAAGCTACTCTAAGCATTAATTTTTGTGTTAGGTTTATTTACCTTTGTAACTTATGAAGGCATTAGATTTTTCTTTTATTATCCCAGTATATAATAGACCTGAAGAAATTGAAGAACTCCTAGGTAGTTTTTTGAATTTTGATGGCGATAATACCTTTGAAATAGTAATAGTTGAGGATGGTTCTTCTGATACATCAGAGCATGTTGTAGAAAAATTTCAAAGTAAATTAGATATCTCTTATTATTTTAAACCAAATTCTGGTCCTGGAGATTCTCGTAACTTCGGAATGCAAAAGGCAAAAGGTAATTACTATATCATTTTAGATTCTGATGTGTTAATGCCTTCAAATTATTTAATGGAAGTAAAGACGTTTTTAGACAAAAATTATTACGATTGTTTTGGTGGTCCTGACGCTGCACATAGTTCATTTTCAAATCTTCAAAAAGCTATAAACTTTGCCATGACTTCATTTATTACCACAGGAGGAATAAGAGGAGGTAAGCAAAAGGTAGAGGATTTTCAACCACGAAGTTTTAATATGGGTTTATCTAAGACTGCATTTTTAGCCTCGGAAGGTTTTGGTAAAATTCATCCTGGTGAAGATCCAGATTTATCACTTAGATTGCATAAATTAGGTTATAAAACAACACTTATAGAAAATGCTTATGTTTATCATAAACGACGTGTTTCTTGGTCCAAATTTTATAAACAAGTCAATAAATTTGGCATGGTAAGGCCAATACTTAATCAATGGCATCCAAAATCTAAAAGTCTCGTGTACTGGTTTCCAACTTTATTTAGTTTGGGACTAATTGTTTCATTATTTTTAATGATATTTAACTGTTATTTACCTATTTACTTATATGGATTGTATTTTATAATAGCCTTTGTTTTAGCTTTAATTTTTAATAGAAGTATTGTAATTGCTTTTCAAGCTTTATTTGCCATTGTTATACAGTTTTTTGGTTATGGTATTGGATTTTTGATATCAACGTTTACGTTGGTCGTTTTAAGAAAAAATCCTAAAGAATCATTTCCTCAATTGTTTTTCTAGCTCAAAAAATGAAACCAAATAAGAACACAAACATATTAGACTATTTCAAAAATAAAAATTACAAGCGTTTTAGTTTGTTCTTTATTGCTGCGTTTGTGTTACTAATTTTTTCTAAACTATCTAGCGATTATAAGCAAACCATTAAAGTAAAGGTTAATTTAATTAATGTAGAAGATGAGATAATAATTAAAAATGATTCAACTACTTATATTGATGCATATGTTGAAGCTAAAGGCTTTGCGTTAGTTCCTCTTCTTTTTAATAGGTCTAAGGAATTGATTGTTAATTCTAAAAATAATGTAACGATAAAGGGCAATCAGTTTATTTTTGATGTGCAAAAGCATAAGTATTTATTAGAAGGGCAACTAGGTAATTCTTATCAATTACTTTCTGTAATGCCAGATACACTTTTAATTTCATTTTCTAAAAGAGCATCAAAAGTTGTTCCTGTTGAATTGGTTAAAAACATTAATTACGCAGTTGGTTATGATTTAAAAGGAGATTTTAATTTTAATACAGATAGCGTAAAGATTGTTGGGTCTGCCGCAATGGTCAATAAAATTAATTCTATCAAAACAGAAGAATTATTGTTAACTAGTGTCAATCAACCTATAAGTACATCTTTAAATTTAGATATTTCATCATTAGAAAATATAGAGGTATTTCCTAAAATAATACAAGTATCTGGTGATGTTGCCAGATTTACAGAAGGTATAAAAGAAGTACCTGTTATTATAACCAATCAACCCAGTAACGTTAACATTAATTATTTTCCTAAAACTGTAAGCGTTTCATTTTATGTGGACTTGGAAGATTATAATGCTGTAAAAACTGACGATTTTAGAGTTGAGTGTAATTATAAAGATTTAGGAAATAATCAGACCTATTTATTACCGAAAGTGGTAAAAAAGCCATCTTTTGTTAAACGCGTTAATATTAGACAAAAACGAATAGATTATATTAAGTTGTAATATGGTAGTAGTTGGACTTACAGGAGGAATTGGAAGTGGGAAAACCACTATTTTAGAGTATTTTAAAGCTTTAGGAGTTCCTGTTTATATTGCTGATGTTGAAGCTAAAGCTCTGATGAATCATTCTAAAGTTATAAGACGAAAATTAATAGATTTGTTTGGTAAGGATGCTTATAAAAACAATGAACTGAATAGACCTTATTTATCTTCAAAAATATTTAATAATAAGGAATTGTTAGCCAAAATGAATGCTATTGTGCACCCTAAAGTAGCGTCACATTTTAAGCGATGGCTAAAAAAACAAGATTCAGAATACGTCATAAAAGAAGCAGCTATTATTTTTGAAAATAATCTTGAAAGTCAATATAATTACATTATTACCGTTGTAGCAGATGAAGACTTAAGGGTACAACGCGTTATAAAACGTGACAATGCTTCTATAGAAAAGGTGAAATCTATTATTAAAAATCAATTGTCTGATGCAGAGAAGATAAAAAAATCTGATTTTGTAATTACTAATAACGACTTGGTTGAGGCTAAAAAACAAGCAGTTAAGGTTCACGAGAAAATTCTTCAAAAAATAAAGCAATAATTATTCGTTTTCTTTTGTTAACGTTAGGTTAAACCTAATTTGTACTAAATGTTAAAATGTTAAATTTGGCTGATGGGCAAAAAGCTATTCGTCTTATTGGTGGTTCTTATGAGTTTATCACTCCTCGGAATTATTTTTGTGCAATCGTTTTTTATAAACAATAGTTTAGAAAATGAAAAGAAGAATTTTACACGTAGCGTAAAACGTTCTTTAAGCTATGTCTCTAGTTCCATTGCAGAAAATGAGTTTAGAGATTATTTTAAGAAGCTTAAACCTTATCTAAATAATGAGAATAAGGTAAATTCTTCAATAATAAAGCAATTATTCATAGCCACAGAAGACGATATTAATGACAAAACCATAATACATCGTAATACGGTTTTTGAAGAACTTTATAAAGTCCCATCAATGTTCATTGAAATTGATGCAGATAGTTTTAATATTAGTAAACTATACAGCGAGCGTGTAACGGAATATTATAATACCACAACTATAGATGGTATTAAACGAACAGATCCAGAAACGAGTCTAAAAGAATATTCCACTTTAGGAGATTTAGACAAACAAGTTTATGAGGAATCAATTAAAACGATACTAAAAGATAAACCAGTTTATAGAAGAATAACTGTAAAACAGGTAGAAGCACTTTTAAGAAAGGAATTAACAAAAGAAGGTATTGATTTAGATTTTGAGTTTGCTATTTATGATCAAGATTTAGCGACTAAAGTGATGTCACAAAATTTTGAAATGACAGATGAAGCACGAGGTGTACAAATATTTTTAGATAATAATAATGAGAGTACTTTTAACCTTTGGGTTGATTTTCCGGAACGAAAAAAGTATCTGATATCTTCTATTTTAAAGATGATTATACTCTCAATCGTATTTACAAGTATTATAATTATTGCTTATGTAAGTGCTATTTATCAGTTAATTAAGCAACGTCAAATATCACAGATAAAGACGGACTTTATTAATAATATGACGCATGAGTTTAAAACACCAATTGCAACGATTAATTTGGCTTTAGATTCTATTAAGAATCCTAAAATCATTAACGATAAGGAAAAGGTGTTGCGTTATTTAGGAATGATAAAGGAAGAGAATAAACGGATGCATGCGCAAGTAGAAAATGTATTACGTATTTCAAAGCTAGAAAAGAATGAACTCAACATTAGTAAGGAAAGACATGAGTTGCACGACTTAATAGAAGATGCTATAACGCATGTAGAGCTTATTGTAGAAGATAGACAGGGTTATATAAAAACACATTTAAATGCTGAATACTCATCGGTTTTAGCAAACGAAACGCATTTTACTAATGTGCTAGTTAACATATTAGACAATGCCATTAAATACTCGGATGATGCGCCAAAAATAGACGTATACACCGAAAACGCTGGACACAACATCATTGTAAGAGTTGTAGACCAAGGAAACGGAATGTCTAAAGCAGTTGCTAAACGAGTGTTTGAGAAATTTTATAGAGAACACACAGGTAATGTGCATAATGTTAAAGGTCATGGGCTAGGTTTAGCTTATGTAAAAAGAATAGTAGATGATCATCAAGGTCATATATCAGTAGAAAGTGAAAAAGGAAAAGGCAGTACTTTTATTATAAAGATGCCATTAATATCATAAAAAAAAAAGAACTATGGAAGAGCAAAACAAAAAAATACTATTAGTTGAAGACGATCCAAATTTTGGAACGGTTTTAAAGGATTATTTAATGATGAACGATTACGACGTTGTTCATGCTAAAAATGGTATGGAAGGCTTTGAGAAGTTCAAAAAAGATGATTATGATCTTTGTATTTTAGATGTTATGATGCCTTATAAAGATGGATTTACATTAGCGAAAGAGATTCGTGAAAAAAATACAGATGTGCCTATTGTTTTCTTAACAGCAAAAGCGATGAAAGAAGATGTATTAAAAGGCTATAAAGTAGGAGCAGACGATTACCTTAACAAGCCGTTTGATAGTGAAGTCTTACTAATGAAGATTAAAGCTATAATGCAACGTAAAGCAACAGATACAGTTGCTGATAGTAAACAATTTGAGTTTAAAATTGGTCGTTTTGATTTAAATTCTAAATTAAGATTTTTAAAATTTGATGGTGGAGATCCTTCAAAATTATCACCTAAAGAGAACGAATTATTACGTTTATTAGCTTTACATGAAAATGATTTAATGCCAAGAGAATTAGCATTAACAAAAATTTGGAGAGATGATAATTACTTTACATCTCGTAGTATGGACGTATATATTGCTAAGTTGCGTAAATACTTAAAACCAGATCCAAATGTTGAGATTTTAAACATACATGGTGAAGGCTTTAGATTAGTTATAAACAACCAATAATAAGGTGTTCATTTTTTAGATATTAAAAAAATCCAGTTCTTTGAGCTGGATTTTTGTTTTATAGAACAATTCATTAATGAGTAATTGGATTAAAGGAATTACGGCTCTATTTCTACTTTTTATAATTTGGATTATCTTTTCTGCAGATACAGGTGGTAAAAATGTCTTTTTTGATTTTGTGAATAGGTTGCCTTATGGTGATAAGATTGGTCATTTTTTTCTATTTGGATTTTTTACTTTGGCTGTAAATTCCGCATTAAGATTTAAAAATTTTAAATATTGGGAAGTATTACCTCTAGGGACACTTTTAGTAGCTATTTGCGTGCTTATTGAAGAATTAAGTCAAGCCTTTTTTCCTAATCGTACGTTAGATATATCAGATTTAATCGCAGATGGTTTAGGTATTTTGTTTTTTACTTTTATTGGCAATTTACTGAACAAGAAAGGGGTTTTCAAGTTGAAAGAATCAAGTGAATAATACGCATTTACCCTAATTTAGAGGTGATGTGCTTTATAATGTCATCAACATCAGTTTTAAAATCAAACCACTCAATTGATTCTTCTTTTCTAAACCAAGTTAATTGGCGCTTTGCAAAACGTCTGGTATTCTTTTTAATTTCTGAAATTGCAAAATCTAGTGCCCATTCACCTTCAAAATAATTGAATAGCTCTTTATAACCAACGGTATTTAAGGCATTGAGTTGTTTGTGAGGAATAAGAGATTTCACTTCGTCTAACAAGCCATTTTCAATCATTAAATCTACACGTTGATTAATTCTATCATAGATTATAGACCGTTCTGCATTTAAGCCAATAGTTATAGTTTTAAATGCTCTATTTTTTTCAGGATTGGTAAGAAAAGAAGAATAAGGTTTACCTGTACCAATACAGATTTCTAAAGCTCTAATAACTCGTTGAGGATTATCTATCGCTATAGTTTTATAAGTTTCTGGATCTAACAATTGTAATTTTTCTTGTAAAAGAGCTAGTCCATTTATCTCTAATTGAGAGTTAAGTTGTGTTCTAATACTAGCATCAACTTCAGGAAAATAATCTAAACCTTTTGTTACAGATTTGACATATAAACCAGAACCTCCAACCATTACAACAATTGGTTTGTCTGTATGCAGTTGTTTAAGTTTTGAAATAGCATCGCGTTCAAAATCACCGACACTAAAATAATCATGGATAGACTTATTTTGAATAAAATGATGTGGTGCTGCATTCAGTTCATCTTCAAAAGGAACAGCAGTACCAATTGACATTTCTTTATAAAATTGACGAGAATCTGCAGAGATGATTTCTGTACTAAAATGTTGCGCAAGCTTAATACTTAAAGCTGTTTTTCCTATAGCTGTTGGTCCAACAATAGAAATTAAAAAATTACTCATGGTTTAATTTGTAGCCACACTCATAACAAAACTCGGCATTGTCTTTATGATTATAAGCAGAGCAATTAGGGCAGGACTGTGTGTTAGTATGTAATTCTGGTTCTTTTGTTTTTGCGATTTCAGCTGTTACAATACCTGTTGGTACGGCAATAATTCCATAACCTAAAACCATAACTAAAGATGCAATAAATTGTCCTAATGGAGTTTGTGGTGCGATATCTCCATAACCAACTGTTGTAAGGGTTACAATACACCAATAGACACTTTTAGGGATGTTAGTAAATCCGTTTTCTTCACCTTCTATCAAATACATAATTGTACCTAATATGATAGAAATAATTACTACTGCAAATAGAAATACCGATATTTTAACTCGACTAGCCTTTAACGCTAACATTAAATTGTTTGAAGCACCTAAATATCTGGCTAATTTTAAAATTCTGAAAACTCGTAGTAAACGTAATGCACGTAATGCAACTAATGCATGTGTGCCAATAAATACTAATGATAAGTATTTTGGTATTGTGGATAATAAATCTATGATGCCGTAAAAGCTTGTGATATATTTTAATGGTTTCTTTACAGAAATGATTCGCGCGATATATTCTAATGTAAAGAGAATGGTAATTATCCATTCAGAAATATTTAAAAACGTATGATATTTTGAATCAAAACTATTAACACTTTCTAGCATAACAAGAATAATACTAGCAAGTATAGCTATAAGCAGAATTATATCGAATAACTTTCCTGCTGGTGTATCTGCTTCATAAATTATTTCATGAAGTTTAGTTTTCCAATTATGTTTCTGATTCGATTTCATTATCTAAAAGTACGAAAAGTAAAATTATTTCTTTTCTAAAACAATAACTGTGTTGTTTTGAAGCTCTACTACCTTATCCATAAAAATTTTTAAATAAGGATAGTATTCTGGTAGATAGATGGGTAAATTGAATTTAACTTTAAAATAGAGTGTAAGTAAGTTATCTTTTAATTCTATATTAAATACTAGGCTTCCGGCTCCATTAGGAAGCAAATAATTGAACTTTTCAGGAGTTTCAAGAATAGTTAAACTTTCATCTATCTTAATTTGCATACTATAATTGTAAACGTTTTTGTAGCCAAAATCTATTGGGTAAGTACGTTCTTGAAGCTTAAAAGGATTTTCTTCAAAAAATTTGATAAGAAATGGATTAAGGTAAATTTTGTTACCAATAAATTCGGGGTCTATGTTGACATCAAATTTTTCATTAAAATTATGATTTGAAACATCAAAATCAACAACTTCAAAGTTGTCAATTGAAATATCAGAAAGGGTATTTGTTTTATTCTCTAAATAACTAGAAGGGTTCTCGTCATATTGTTTCTTTGGTTTATGAGAATGATAGCCAGTATATCTACTTTGTATTGTTCCGGTAAATTCATCGTCTGTGAATGAAGATAGTTGAACTCTATGTGTTCTGCCAGAATAATTACTCACTACAATATCTTCCCAGTAACTGCCATCTTCAAAATCAATTAATCTACCATATTGATTTAAAGCTCTAAAAGGTAATTCACCAAAAGTGTAGTATTTATCTGTGGCATCTAGAAAATAATGTTTTCCGTCTATTGTAGTTTTTAAAATAACATAATTAAAATCAGTAAGAACAGGATATACTTTAGTAGCAAAACCGTTTTCTCGTGTAGACATTAAAATAGGATATACCTTCAGGCCTTCACTAGATAATAGGTTTTCTAAGAGTAAGTTGATTTCAAAAACACTACCTACCTTTTCTTTTATTAAATCTTTGACAGAAACATCATAACGTTCAGATTTTCCGTTCCAAGTATAATTATCTAGAACAAAACGATATATCGCTTTAGCCCTTTCGAGTTGGTCAGGAATAGAGGTAATAGACTGAGGTAAAATATTTTTTGCAAGACTGCTTTTACTGAGTTGTTTTCCAAATTCACTATCTGCTTTGAGTTCATGGTCTGCATCTTTCCATGTTTTAGTAATTTTATCAACTCTACCATCAAAACCATGAAAAACACTCATTTCATATTCTACTCTGGAGGAATAATTTAAGGACGTAGTAGTAAAATCTTCAGACTTATATGCTGGTATGTTTTTCATTATATATTTAGAAACACTGCAATCAGCGCTTGCTCCTCGTCCTGTTTCTAAGCAATTTTTTTTCAGACTGACATCATGCGTGTCAAACGGAATACCACCAACAAGTTTTATATGATACTCGTAGTTACCTGGGATACTGGTATTGTATTCACTATATAAGACAGGATCATCTCCTTGAAAGTACCAAGGTTGAAATTTAGCCATAAAGCGCGACTGTTTTTCATAGCTTATGGTTACGATACTGCCAACTTTTACATTAGGCAAAACAAATTTTACACGTGTATATTTTTCGTTTTCTTCTCTAAAAATGGCTTTTTTTGTTAAATAGGTTTTTACCACTTTATCATCCTCTAAATTGTAGGTTGTACCTTTAATATCCTCAATTTTTTCGGTAGAAGATTTTCCTTTGTAAAGTATAACTTCAAATTCGCCTCTATCGATGCCTTCAGGTTTTAATATTTTAATTTTTTGCTTAAACTGAGAATTTAACCAAAAGGTTTTGTTATTAACAAAACTGTTGCCATAATCGTAGATAACTAATGCTTCGGCTGTAGAATCTTTAGAGTAAATTGTTTGTTCTAATTCGCTTTTAGAAACTGACATATCAGTAACATAACCTTGAGAGAAACTTAAAAATGAAGCGAATAGTGAAACTATTAATAACCTATATTTCATTAATCTTGATTTAAATCTATAATTTTTAAACGTTTATTTCTTCTTAGATAACTCTGAATGATATGTTGAGAATCTCTATCGTTTGTCATAGGAGTAATAACAGATTTTAGAATTTTTCTGTTATCTATTTGAAGATTTAAGTTGAAATAACCCATGCCTCTAAAAATACCATTTTCGATTAAAAACACTACTTTTTCGCTTATTTCACGACCCTTATCAATGATAAGCATGTTTTTATTATCGTAACTATATTTTTCTTTTAGTAATTCTATTCGTTTATTATAATCTTCAACAGATTCTTCATTAATGCAAGCACCATTACATTCTTTAACTTCGTATTTAAAACAACTTGTTTTTGTAGTGTATAAACCTGTAAGTTTTTGGCACAGATTGAAATCTTCAACAGCCTTAAACATAAAATGTTTTCCACTTGCTCTTGTGCTAAATGTTGTTATAGGTACATCGTCTCTGTCTGACTTGTCTATTTCTAAATTGATATAGCCATTTTTATCTGTAAAACTATAAAGTGCATGTGTAAAAATACTTCTGCGTAATGCCCTATTAAAAATAGGTTTGTTCTTTTTTATTTCAGCACTTTCTTTTAGTAATGCAGCTAGTTCGCTACCCGTTTTTTCGTAAGTCACTGTACTTACTAATTTCTGAATTTTCTTAGACTTAGAATTGGTACCTGTAAAATGTTGAACGATACGTTTTCTAATATTTTTACTTTTACCAATGTATATAATATCTCCATCTACATTATGAATGTAGTATACACCTGTATGTGATGGTAATTCATCTATAATGTTATTAAGATTAGGAGCTATTTTAGATTTCTGTTCAATCTTAATCGCATCTTTTACAATGACCTTATCTAAATCTTTATTCAACAACATTTTAAACAATTTTACCGTTGCTAAGGCATCACCATTTGCTCTGTGTCTGTCGCTCATAGGTATCCCTAAAGCTCTAGTTAATTTACCTAAGCTGTAAGATTCCATATCAGGAATCAATTGTTTAGATAACTCAACTGTACAAAGGGTTTTGCGTTTAAAAGGAAATCCTAAGCGTTTAAATTCGGTTTTAAGAATTCTGTAGTCAAAAGAAGAATTATGAGCTACAATAATACAATCCTCAGTAATTTCTACAATGCGTTTTGCTACTTCGTAAAATTTAGGTGCATTTCTAAGCATGTTAGAATTAATACCTGTAAGATTAACTACAAAGGGTTGGATTTCGCGCTGCGGATTAACTAAAGAAATAAATTGGTCCGTTATTTCATGACCATTGTACCTGTAGATAGCAATTTCTGTAATTCCTTCTTCATTGTACTTTCCACCAGTGGTTTCTATGTCTAATATTGCGTATATAGTGTTCTGTTATTTGAAGTTAGTAAAATAATTGTATGTATTGAAACTTAGACATCAACTAATTATTGTAATTTCTTACACCAAATATACTACTTCCTACCCGAACCATGGTACTTCCACAAGCAATTGCTAACTGGTAATCACCACTCATTCCCATACTTTTAATTTTTAGTTCAGGATTTGTGTTTTTAAGTTCTGAAAACGTGTTGTTTAAGAATTTAAATTCTTTTTCAACCTGATTCATATTATCTGTAAAAGTTGCCATTCCCATTAGGCCAACGACCTTAATGTTTTTTAATTCTGAAAATTCATTAGATTGTAATAGGGCAGAAGCATCGCTTACTGACATTCCGAATTTACTGTCTTCTTCTGCAATTTTAATTTGTAATAAACAATCTATAGTTCTATTGTGATTTTTAGCTTGCTTATCTATTTCTCTTAATAGTTTAAAACTGTCCACACCATGAATTAAACTCACAAACTCAGCCATGTATTTTACTTTATTTCGCTGTACATGTCCAATCATGTGCCATTCAATATCTTTTGGCATTTCAGCATGTTTATCTGCCATTTCTTGGATTTTGTTTTCTCCAAAAATGCGCTGACCAGTATTATAAGCTTCCATTAAATCACTTACAGGTTTAGTTTTTGAAACGGCGACTAAAGTGACGTTTTCTGGTATTCTGGATTTAATGTTTTTAAGGTTGTCTTTAATACTCATAATTATTTTTCGGAACTGAAATTGTTAATATAATTGAGACCTTTATTTACTAAATACATTGAGTCTTTTGTTGAATTAATATTCTTTTTGGTTGGTTAATTTTTCCACTTTAACAATTAAAAAAAGAAGTAATAAAATTAAAATTAGAATAGCTCTCATAGATTAAATTGTTAATACTCATATATAGTAATTCCACTTCTCAATTTAGGTAAAATATAAGTGCTTTTTGGTGGCATGGTTAAGCCTTCGTCTGCAATTTGCTTCATCTGTTCTACGTTTGAAGGACACATGCCAAAACCAACTTTAAATTCACCATTATCAACACTGCTTTTAATAGTAATCATTTCGTGTTTACCATTAACGTATGCAATACGATTATCGTGTCTTAAATCTTCAATTTCTAAAATAGGTTTAAGTATGGTTTTATAAAGCAATTGTGCATCTAATTCGTCTAAAGCGGTTTTAAAATCGTAATTGCCTTTTCGTAAATAGAGCGAATAAAATTCTCCATCTAAATACATACTAAAATGATGTGCTTTTGAAGGATTATAAGGTATTAAACCTCTGTTTTCAATTCGATAAGAAGCATCTAATTTTATTAAAAACTCTTCTTTTGTTAAGCCGTTTAAATCTTTTATGAGTCTATTAAATTCGTGAATAACCAAATTGGATTCGGGTATTAAATACGACATAAAAAAGTTATATGATTCGCTTCCATTATGATTTGGATTTTTTGCTTTTTCATCTTTATATAACAAATAAGATGAAGCTGATCTGTGATGACCATCTGCAATATAAACCGTGTTCATTTTACTGAATTCATGCTGAATCGTCTTAATAGTTTCTGCATTATCTATTTTCCATAAATAATGTGTGTCTCTGTAGGTCATTGTAAATTCAAACTCGGCATAACCCTTTTGTGTTTCCTTTATAATTTCTGCAATTGTAGTATTATCAGGATAGGTGAGAAGCACAGGTTCTGCATTAAAACCAACCGTTTGAAGATAACTTTTAAAGGTTTCTTCGCGTTTAGCTATAGTGTCTTCATGTTTTTTAATTACGTTTTTTTCGTAATCTTCAGCACTTGTTGCAGCTATAATTCCACAGAATTCTTGGCCAAGTCGATTTACAATTTTATAAACATAAAACGAAGGTTTTTCATCTTGAACAAAAACACCATCTTCCTTAAATTCTGAGTATCTATTTTTTACAAGTTTATAGCGTTCTTCGCCTGTAACTTCTTGTGCGTATTTATAACCAGGATTTACAATATGAAGAAAACTGTATGGATTATATGCCATTCGAGATTCGCGTTCATCTAAAGTATAGCTTTGATACGGACGCGATGCCACAAGACCAACAATAGCTCTTGTTGGTTTTACGGCTTTAAACGGGATGATTTTTACCACTTTAGTTTCTGTTTTTTTTAATAAAATCGGTTGGGTCTAAATAGCCAGTTGTATCTTCAGAATAACCACCACCAATATCTAAATCTACTTCATTTCTAATTTCGAGATGAAGATGTGCAAAATACGCTCCATTACAATTTCCTATAGTGGCAACTTGTTCTCCTTTTTTTATAAAACGATTAGAATTTACTAAAATAGAATCGCAATGTGCATACAGTGACTCGTAAAGTTGATTGTTATGTAAATGCACAATTCTTATCACATTTCCCCAGCCACCTTCATAATCTTTAACTTCACTAATATATCCATTAGCTATGGCGTAAATAGGGTCTCCTAAGTCTGAATTTCCTCCTCCAACACCATTCCAATCATCTCCTAAATAGTTGTTCTCTTGAAACTTTTGAGCATTATAATAGCCTTTTGCATTAGGTTTTCCAACCGGAAAATCGAAACCTTCGGATATAAACGTCGTATCTTTTAAAATAAGTGTTTTGTAATCTTTTTGTTGTTCTATCTCAATTATTGTATCCTTTAATACTTCGGCTATATTTGAATTATCTGAGTCAGTATTCTTTGTTTTATTGTTACAAGACAATACTACAAAACAGAAAAGACAATATATTAATTGATACTTCATATTATTTTTTGGCTCCTGCCATTGTAATGACAAGCATGAAGTTACTTTGAGAATTGTACAGAAACCTTCTCAGCTTTTCTACTCTCAGCGTAATCATAAAATCCTTCACCAGATTTAATACCTAATTTCCCAGCCATTACCATATTAACGAGTAGAGGACAAGGTGCATATTTGGGGTTTTTAAAACCATCATACATTACATTAAGAATAGATAAACAAACATCTAATCCAATAAAATCTGCTAATTGCAAAGGACCCATTGGATGTGCCATTCCTAATTTCATAACCGTATCAATTTCTTCAACACCAGCAACACCATTGTAAAGTGTTTCAATAGATTCGTTAATCATTGGCATTAAAATTCGGTTAGCTACAAAACCAGGATAATCGTTAACTTCTGTTGGTGTTTTACCTAACGTTTTAGATAATTCCATGATTGTAGAAGTTACTTCATCACTTGTGCTGTAACCTCTAATGATTTCAACCAATTTCATAATTGGCACAGGATTCATAAAATGCATACCAATAACTTTCTCTGGTCTCGATGTTACTGCAGCAATCTGAGTAATAGAAATTGAAGATGTGTTTGTCGCTAAAATGGTTTTATCACCACAGACAGCATTTAACTGCTTAAATATTTTTAGTTTTAAATCTAGATTTTCAGTTGCAGCTTCAACGACTAAGTCAGCATTTTTAACACCGTCTTCAGTGCTTGTAAATGTTGTTATATTACCTAAAGTAGTTAATTTATCAGCTTCACTAATTTTTTCTTTAGCAACCATTCTGTCTAAATTTCGAGCAATGGTATCCATGCCTCGTTTTAAAGAGTCTTCACTAATATCTATAAGCTGTACATTAAATCCCGATTGTGCAAATGTGTGGGCAATTCCATTTCCCATGGTTCCTGCACCTATAACTGCTATGTTTTTCATTAATTTAAAAGTTGAAAAGTTTGTGTAGTTGAAGTTGAATTAAAACTGATTAATAATCATATTAGCAACTCGTAAAGCTTCCGTGCCATCATGCAAAGTAACCACTGGCTTAGTGTTATTATTAATTGCATCAGCGAATGTTTCTAACTCATCTAAAATAGCATTGTTATTGGTTATTTCTGGATTGTCAAAATAGATTTGTTTTTTAATACCTTCTGCATTCTGAAGAATCATATCAAAATCACCAGGATTATCTGGTGCATCTTTCATTTTTACGACCTCACATTTCTTTTCAAGAAAATCTACAGAGATGTAAGCATCTTTTTGAAAGAATCGCGTTTTACGCATGTTCTTTAATGAAATTCTACTTGCTGTTAAATTAGCGACACAACCGTTTTTAAACTCAATTCTTGCATTGGCAATATCTGGTGTTTCACTCACTACAGAAACGCCACTTGCAGAAATATGTTTTACAGGTGATTGTACTACACTTAAAATGATATCAATATCATGGATCATTAAGTCTAAAACCACAGGTACATCAGTGCCACGAGGATTAAACTCTGCTAATCTGTGACACTCAATAAACATAGGGTTTACTATCTGGTCTTTTACGCCAATAAATGCAGGATTAAATCGCTCTACATGTCCAACTTGACCTTTTACACCATGTTCTGCAACCAAAGTTCTAATGGTTTCAGCTTCTTCTACTCTGTTGGTAATTGGTTTTTCTATAAAAATATGTTTTCCTTTTTTGATAGCTACTTTAGCGCAATCGTAGTGAGAAAGCGTTGGCGTAACAATATCTACAACATCTACAGCATCGATTAAATCGTCTATAGAATCAAAATATTTATAACCGAATTCTTCAACTACAAGTTTTGCATTTTCTGGATCTGCATCGTAAAAACCAACGAGATCATATTTATTAGATTGGTTAAGTAACCTTAAATGTATTTTTCCGAGGTGACCAGCACCAAGAACACCAGCTTTTAGCATGTTTTTCTGTTTTTAACAAAAATAGTCGTTTTCGCTCAGAAATTGAAAAAAGAAAATATAAAATACTGCGAAAATGATAATAAAATATTGTTTAAATTCTTTCTTTGAAATTCTGCATCTTTAAATTAATTTAGCGTAAACTAAACTACGCTTTGAAAGACACATTTAAGCATCAAGGAATGCGCCAACAACTTGTTGAAACTCTGATAAAAAAAGAAATTAAAAACCAAGGAGTCTTAAAGGCTATTGGAAAAATACCTAGACATTTGTTTATGGATTCTGGTTTTATTGACCATGCTTACCAAGATAAAGCATTTCCTATTGCTGCTGATCAAACGATTTCTCAACCTTATACTGTAGCTTTTCAATCTGAATTATTACAAGTAAAACAAGGTGATAAAGTTTTAGAAATAGGGACAGGTAGTGGTTACCAGACAGCTGTACTATTAGAACTTGGAGCTAAGGTTTATAGTATAGAACGTCAGCAAGAACTATTTAAAAAAACATCTAAGTTTTTACCTAAAATTGGCTATAGAGCAAAACAATTAATATTTGGTGATGGTTATAAAGGATTACCAGAAGAAGCACCTTTTCAAAGTATTATTGTAACTGCTGGCGCGCCTTATGTACCTAATCCGTTATTGAGTCAGTTGGCTATTGGTGGACGTTTAGTAATACCTGTAGGTGACGATGTACAAGTAATGACGATGTTTATTAGAAAAGGGCCAAAAGAATTTGAAAAACATGAATTTGGTGATTTTAGATTTGTACCCATGTTAGAAGATAAGAATTAGTTTTTTTCGAAAAAGAATCAAAATTTTGTAGCTAACGTCACTTCGAGTGAAATTTCTTTTTTTGAAACTTTGTATCGAGAAGATTTCTAACGAAATAGAGATTAGTGTTTAAAGTCTATTAATTTTTAGACAAATAAACCTCAGGAATAGGATTTTCATCAGATTCTTGTGTCCAGTAAATATTAATAATCCACCAACGTTTTCCGTCATTAAATAATTGAACACTATTGATACCTCTCATAAAAGGTTCTTTGTCGTCTTTGCTTTTAAAGGCTTCGTAAGTCGTGAAAACGTGCGCTATATTTCCAAAAACTTGAGTTTCTCGATTAATTTCAACTTCATGAAAACCGTTTTCTACTAACCAATTACCTGAAGTGTTTATATAGTCTTCGGTAGACATATAACGGACAACAGTTTCTCCTTTTGGGTTTTTTCCGGTTGCGATGAGTTTTGCATCTTTTTTGAAGAGATGTTTAAATAAAGCCCAATCGCGTTTTACACCTTTATCACCAGAAATTACTGAATATAAAGTCGCAATTGTGCTATCTAAGGTGGCAACGTTTTTTGAATAGTCTTTTTTTTCTTGAGCAAATGTTACAAATGAAAATAAGAATAGTATTAATATGATTTTTTTCATGCTATAAAGTTAAAAGAATTTCAAACCAAATACAATTGCATCACTTTTAAATCCGCTTTGGTAGGACCGTAAATAATCTACTCTTAAGAAACGCCATTTTCCGAAACCAATATTATCTAAACCAATTGAATACTCTTGATAAGGCTTAACATCTGGAGTTGCTAATAAATGAGCACCAATTACTAAATTGAAATTCAACTTGTTTATTAATGGAACTTTTCCTAAAAGAAATCCATTAAAATCGTGTTCGGCATGCGCTTCAAAATAAGAATCGTTTGTGCTTGCGGAATAGTAATCTAAATTGTTAAATACATTAGTGTAGTTGCCATCAAAGCTTACGTGTGTTTGGTTACCATTAAAATGTTGGTAATCCATAAACGCGATATCGTCTGCATTAAAAAACTTTCCGGCTTTTAGATTATAGTTAAATCTACCTTTATCTTTTACATTAAAGGATTGTGTTAAGCGAATCTTAATCTGGTCAAAATTATAATCATCCACAGTCGCTCCAAATGCTTTTTCGTAACCTAAATGTAACGTTGGATAATCATCATTTCCAACATTGTACTTGGCATCAGGATAACTCATGTATTCTTGCCCAAAGTTTATACGAGCATTGATTACACCTTTTAGCATGTTATGTGTTTGGAAAGGTGCAACTCCGTAAGCCAATTCATTTAATGGATTATTGCTTGTGTAAGCATCGTTATCATCATTAATATAAGTTTGGTCTGTGGTGTTGAAAAGTGCTTTTCGTCTTTCGTAAGTTAAACCTGTAAACAGCCTAAATCCGTTAAAGAGTTCTTCCGAATAATTAGCGGTAACAAAACTCTTGTCGTAGATTTTCATGTAGTTATCCTCAAAAAACAATGAGCTGATACCATTTATTAATGGTGAAATTGGATCTGCAGGATTAAATTGAACGGTTGTAACGCCTCCATATAAAGTTAAATATGAATTGCTTACGCTATTAAATTTATAAGTTGCTCCACCCGTTGCTCGTAATCTATCATCTGAAATTCCATATTGAAGATTTCCGTTTACGGTTAAATAACGTTTATAATCATCATAGCCTTTAGTATAAAACACGTTTGCTCCAACGGCGAAACCTTGTACGGTGTTAAACTGAGTAGCAGTAGGAGGTATGTCAAACCCTAAACGATAGTTTTTATGCGAATTTTGATAGGTGTAGCCTAAAATATTTCCAATTTTGAATTTGTTTTTAGCGTGATCTACAGAATCTAAATAAGGTTTAGACTCATGCACAATTTGAATGCTATCTTTTGTAACATAGTCGTTACGTTCTTCTAAAGTAAGAGGAACAGGTCTAATTTTATTCCAGAATAAAGAGTCTTTTTTATTGGCTTCGTTTTCAAAAGAGACAATTTCTTTATTAAAATCCTTTCGGGTTAATCCTGAATTGAATTCGTAATTGCTATAAACGGCAGTAAAACGACCATCTCCTTTTATGCCGAATAATCCGTATTTGAAATCGATACTCTGAGAGATTTTTGCCCAAATATCATTGCTTTCAGAATAAGAAAAGCTCTGTTGTAGTGAGATAATATCTACAGCCGGATTTTTGGCTTGAACACCTGTAATATCTAATTCTAATGCATAAATATCCCATTGGTCTTCTACAATATAAATATAGCCAGAGAAAACAGGGTCGTTTTTACGTTTTGGAGTTACTTTAACTTTGTTTATTAAATTACCTCTGTCATCATAAAAAACACCATCTAGCTTGTATTTGTAGTAACCAAAGGCATTGTTAGCGATTGGTGATATAATTTCGTTACCGAAATTTATTGTGTTATTGTAGAAATTGAAGTCCACTTCTAAAGCTGTATTAAAGCTAAAACCATTACTGTTACCACTAATTTTTGAAGCGTTAATTTTTTCTTTTAATTTATCTGGACTTAAAAATTGAATTTTTGAAATGGTTTCAGATAAATAAATAATTCCACTTCTTGTAGAATCTAATCCACCACCTAAATCGCCAACTTCTTGACCCATTATTTTTTCTGGAGCATTCTTTATTTTTATTAATCCTCTAGAATAGAAATCGGCTTTAAAAGACTCAATTTTTTCGAGATTAGCTTGGCGTTGCGCAATGGCTTGTCTCATAATTGCATTTGCAGGATCGTTTTCTGCATCTATTACAACTTCGCCAAGAGAGACAGATTCTTCCTCTAAAGAAATATCTAATTGATAAGGGAATTTTGAAATTGAAACTGATTTTTTAACCGTTTTATAGCCCAAATAACTATAAATGATGGTGTAGTCTTTTGTTTGAGAAATGTTAAGCTCGTAATAACCGTCGTCATTACTCGTTGTGCCTTTGTATGTGTTTTCGATTAAAATGTTTACAAAGGGAAGCGGATTATTGTTTTGATCTGTGATGTTTCCGGTAATTTGAGCAGAAACCATTGTACTGAACGCAATTAAAAAGATGAAGAGTAGTTTTTTTTGCATATTATTTTAGATTGATGATTAGGTAATGACTTAAGATTTGTGATTTATCACAAACATTATGCCTTACATATATGAAGACGTAGTTTTATGATAAAAGGTTGCTTAGGGTATTAAATAATTTCGCTAATAATTTATACTGTCTCAAACATAGACTAAAAATATAATGTAAAAGTTATAGGAATCTTAAAGTTGTAATTCCTTTAGTTAAAGAAACTTAAAAACGAAGAGTAAGTAGTTGGTAATAAGATTTAATAGTCACCAATCTTGTCTAAAACAGTTCTAGGATTAGGTGAAACTTTAGAGTCCACCCATTTTAAATCAATTTTAATACTACTCGTTTTTTCCCAAATGGGTTCATCGTCTGATTCTTCATCATCTGGATATTGTCCATCTTCCTTTAAAAAGATAATCTTGTCTTTTTCTCCATTTGGGTCATTTGGGAAAATTAAAGTTTCGGACTCCCAAAAGCCAATATCTGCACCAGACCTTAAGTCTAAAACTTTGTATAATCCATTATCATCTAGAAAAAGGTAGTAACCACCTGAGTTTGCTCCACAAGATTCTGGTACATAATTAACAAATAGGATATTGTTAATGTCTTCAATACCTTTATTATCATAGAAATGAATTGTAAATAAATAATTATCACCTCTAAATTCTGATTTGTTTTCAAAATATTTGGATGTTGTATCAGTTAAAACTCTTGTTGTTACGTATAGTTTAGAATCTTCGATTTCAAAGTTGAAAAGGAATCTAACATTACCATCTTTCTTTTCAGTTGCAGAGATTAATCCACCAAGTACATAGCCTTGCTGATTATTGTATTTTACTTTATACCAAGGTGAATCTATACCATTGTACATTAAAGTTTCTGTACTTTTTTCTACTATTTTTAAAGGTTCTCCAATTTTTAGAAGTGTTATGATTTCAGAATTTGTTGAAGGTGATTTTCTTAATTTCACGTTGTCTCCAAATAGATAGACCTTTTCGTTAATTTCAAATTCTTTACTAAATTCTAGATAGTTTTGGTCTTGAGCATTGCCAAAGTTAAAAACTAAAAATAGGACGATTACAAGCTTGTTCATTTTAAATATTTGCAAGTAAGTTAATAAAAACAAGACTGTTTTTATAATAAATATAGCAGATAATAAAAGGAGTCTTCTAACGGAAATCTTTCTTAATACGGTCTAAATTTCGCTTGTTGTCGCGATCTTTAATGGTTTCGCGCTTATCATAGAGTTTTTTACCTTTTCCTAAACCAATTACTAGTTTAGCTAAACCTCTATCGTTAACAAAAAGTTTTAAAGGAATAATAGCATTTCCTTTTACGTCTATTTCCTTTTTTAACTTTTTAAGCTCTTTTTTATTAAGCAGTAGTTTACGTTCTGCTTTTGGTCTGTGGTTGTAGTAGTTGCCATAAGCGTATTCTTCTACCGTCATATTAATAACAAAAAGTTCCCCACGCTCATTAAACTCGCAGAAACTTTCGGCAATAGAAGCCTTGCTGGATCTAATAGATTTAATCTCAGTTCCGCTAAGTACAATCCCAGCCGTATATTTATCTAATATCTCGTACTGAAATTTTGCTTTCTTATTAAGTATGTTAACCTTATTTTGCATGGATGGCAAAGATAGTTTTTTAGTTATTAGTTAGAAAGTTTCGTTTAAATAACTTTTGAAGTTTAAAATCTACAATGATTAAGAGTTGCTAAGAATTCGTTAATGCTTCATTAAATTGTAATCTTATCTTTAGTTTTACGACTTTATTTTTAGAAAATAAATTAATCATGAAGAATTATTTGCTACTCGTATTTGTTGTTGTCCTTTTTGGATGTAAGAATGAAAATTCTAACACAAATACAATAACTACTGAAGCTGTTACTAAGGCCTTAACTGCAGATGAGATTATTAATAAATCTATTGAAGTTTCTGGTGGTGAAAAGTTTAAAAAATCGAGTTTAAAATTTGAATTTAGGGATGTTTATTACCAGGCACTTCGTAAGAATCACGAATTTCTTTTAGTACGCATTTTAGTAAAGGATAACGATTCTATTTTTGATATGTTGAGTAATGTAGGTTTTGAACGCTATGATAATAAAGACTTCGTGAAACTCGAAGATTCCATTGCTAAAAAGTATGAAGCTTCAGTTAATTCGGTACACTATTTTTCCGTTTTACCTTATGGTTTAAATGATGAAGCCGTAAATAAAGCACTGTTAGTAAGTGAGCAAATAAAAGGTAAAGATTATTATAAGATTAAAGTTACATTTAGTGCAGAAGGTGGAGGCGAAGACCATGAAGATATTTTTATTTATTGGATTAATAAACACTCTTTTAAGTTGGATTACTTTGCATATTCATATAATGAGGGTAAGGAAATAGGAATGCGTTTTAGAGAAGCTTATAATGAACGTTATGTTAATGGATTACGTTTTGTAGACTATAACAATTATAAAGCCGAGGATGCGAAGTTTATTCTAGAAAACCTAGGTAAAGTTTTTGAAAATAATCAGTTAGAATTGTTGTCTAAAATTGAATTAAAGAATATAGAAGTTCAGCTAGTTGACAATTAATAACTCTGAAAATTTACCATCTTTTGTAAAAGTAACTTTATACAAATTCGCATTATTATGGTCTTCAATATCATCATATTTATCTTCACCTAATAACGCATTTGCAAATTTTGGAGTGGTATTACTGTGGCCAACAATAAGAACTGTTTTTCCTTTTGTTTTTTCCATGAATTCTTCAATTTTAAAGTCTGAAGGATTGTAAAAATGAAGCACTAAATTATTAGCTTTTGCCGTTGGAGTTGCTGTTTCTTTGGTTCTGTTGTAATTGGTAGAATATACAGCATCAAAGTTTACACCTTTAAAATGTTTTTTCCAATTTTCTGCACGTTTGCGGCCAATTGTAGTTAAATGTGGGTCTTTATTCTTTTTATCGCCTCTGTCTTTTTCTGCATGTCTTATTAGGTAGTAGGTTGCAATGACGTCTTCATTTTCTTCCGTTGTCTTTTCTTTACAAGATGGAAATGCGACTAAAGTTATAAGTAGTATTAGGATTATTTTTTTCATGATTGTTATACGAATAGAATTAAATTCTTTAATTAATAATAATAATAATAATTGAAAAAGATTGTTAGTTTTTGTGGTGTTAAGCTAATTCTAGAGCCACTTCAATCATATTTTTAAAAGTAGTTTCGCGTTCCTTGCTAGTTGTGGATTCACCTGAAACCAAAGAATCCGAAATAGTTAAAATGGCTAATGCATTTGCATTATGTTTTGCGGCAATGGTATATAAACCAGCAGCTTCCATTTCTACACAAAGCACTCCGAATTTAGACCACTTTTTAAAAGACTCTTTGTCATCTTCGTAAAATTCATCTGAAGACAAAACGTTACCAGCCTTAATTTCTATGTTTTTAGCTCGTGCAGCTTCTACAGCTTTCATAAACAAGCCAAAATCTGCAGTAGGTGCGTAGTCTGCACCTCCAAAACGCAATTCGTTAACACCAGAAGTAGAAGAGGCAGACATTGCTAAAACAACATCCCTAATTTTTACATCCTTTTGGTACGATCCAGCACTTCCAACTCTAATTAAGTTTTTCACGCCATATTCTGTTATTAATTCATGCGAATAAATAGAAATACTCGGAACTCCCATTCCTGTTCCCATAGTAGAAACTCTTTTGCCTTTGTAAGTGCCTGTATAGCCATACATGCCTCTGACTTTGTTAAAACAAACTGGGTTTTCAAAAAATGTTTCAGCAATCCATTTTGCTCTTAATGGATCTCCTGGAAGTAAAATAGTCTCTGCAATTTCGCCTTTTTTGGCTTCGATATGTACACTCATATTACAAAGTTAAGCAAAGAAGTGATTTATACTTTTTATTTTTACTTCAAATTTTAACAAAATTTCATCAAAATTCCTGTTTTATACTATCTAAGCCAAAATTAGTCATAGCACTATAGGAGCTTTAAGATAATTTGAATACAATTCAAAATCAAAAAAAAGTATAAATCACTTCAAAGTGAGAGAGTAGAGTATCTAATAGGCTGCGGTTGAATATTCGTCATTCATCATAGCAACACCTGCAGATGCACCAATTCTAGAAACACCAACTTCAATGTATTTAAGAGCAGTTTCAGCATCTCTAATGCCTCCAGAAGCTTTTATTTTAAGTTGGCCTCTTACCGTTTTTTTCATAATCTTTACAGCAGTTAACGTCGCTCCACTTTTGGAGAAACCTGTTGATGTTTTTACAAAATCGGCTTTGGCGTCGATGCAAATTTCACAAGCTTTTACAATTTCGTTTTTAGAAAGTTCACTTATTTCTAAAATAACTTTTAGCGTTGTAAAACCAATGGCTTTTTTTACTTTACTGATATCCTTAAGAACAGCAACATAGTTTTTGCTTTTAAGGCGTCCAATATTAATAACCATATCGATTTCTGTGGCGCCTTGGTCTATAGCGTTTTTTGCTTCAAATATTTTTGCTTCTGTAGACATTGCTCCAAGCGGAAATCCAATAACGGAGCAAATTTTTACATTAGATCGTCCAATAGCTTGTTTAGCTAGAGAAACATAACTACTGTTTACACAAACTGAATAAAAATGATATTTTAAAGCTTCGTCGCAAAGTTTTAGGACGTCTGCCTCGGTAGCTGAGGCGCTTAATAATGTGTGGTCAATGAATCTATTTAATTCCATGATAAAAAGTTAGGGCTTTTGTACTTAAAATTAATGCAATAATTCCCATAATTATGTTAAGGGAACACAACAAAAATGATTAAACTTAAAAGGTAACGTTGGAATTAAATAGCTCGACAAAGTTAATATTTATCCGTTAAAAAGCACATTAAACGTTGAAAATTATTGTGCATTTCGTCGAATATTTTTTTATTAACCCATAACTAATTAGTAGTCAATTAGTTATGTATTGTTAAAATTGAGTCTAAACAAACTGCATGAGGTTAATAACTTGATAATTAAAAATTGTTTATAAAACTGACCTATGACTTTTGTCAGTATTTGAGCTTTTTATCAATTATAAATTTGTAAAATTTTAAAAACAAATCTCATGAAAAATTTATTATTATTTATTTTACTAATTGGTTTTACAGTTAATATTAATGCTCAAGATGATACATCATCTGATGATTTTAACAAATGGCAGGCGCGTTTTAGACTTATTTCTGTAATACCTTCTCCTGGTGATGATATTGCTGGTGCTGATGTAGATATTAGTACGGCTTTTGTTCCTGAATTGGATTTTACTTATTTCTTTACTAAAAACATTGCAGCAGAACTTATTTTGGCAACTACTAAACATGATGTAGAACTTGAAGGTGGTGCTGATTTGGGACATGTTTGGTTATTACCTCCAACACTTAACTTGCAGTATCATTTTTATGCAGATGACTTTAAACCTTATGTTGGTGCAGGTGTAAACTATACTTTCTTTTATGGTGAAAATGAAGGAGATGTTGCTGGTATGGATTATGAAAATACATTTGGATTTTCTTTACAAGCTGGTATAGATTATAACTTAACTGATAAGTGGTTCTTAAACTTTGATATTAAAAAACTGTTCTTATCTACAGATGTTGATGTTGACACAGGTGAAGGCGTATTGCCAGTAGCAGTAGACATTGATCCTTTAGTAATTGGATTAGGTGTTGGTATGAAATTTTAAAAGAATAAAACTTTAAATAAACAAAAAATGAGCTCATTATTTGAGCTCATTTTTTTTGTTTTATATATTATGCTAAGTTTATATCTAAATTTTAGATAGTATTAGATTATTCCATAATGGCACTAACGGTATAGCCAGCTTCTCTAAGTAGATTAATGACTCCAAATTCTCCTGCTAAATGACCTGCGCCAACACCAAAGAAAGTAGGTTGCTCAATTGCATATTCACTAATTTTCGGGATCCAGTTTTTATTTCTATTTATTAATAACTTGTCTTGATGCTTATTTACAGAAGAAGATTCGTCATCATTCATCATTGCAATCAATGCCTCTATATTTTCATCTTTATAGATGTCTAACATTTTTGTAAACATATCTCTATCTTTCTGTAAATTATCTTTTGCTGTTTTTAATAAGTCAGCAACTTGGTCTTCATAAGGAATATCATCAAAAACTTTCATCTGGTCCTCAATAGTTTCTAAACCATTAATGTCCTCTTTTTGCTCAGTAGCCACAGCCATAAGCTCTTGCTCAAAAGATTGCATTGGGCAGTCTAACATTTTTGGATAAAGCATGGCAATTAAGAAAAAAGGCTTAATGTTTTCTACCATTTTTAGAGGCATACCAACTTCATTAGTTATTAATGAATCTATAATGGCATAATCTTCTTTAGAGACTAAATCGCTAATTTTTTTACCGTCTTTCATGTACATGCCTCCCATCATCTTGGTTTGCATTGATGGATCGTCCATATCTATTTCTAAAACTACTTGAGATGTTTCATCTAGTGCTTTCTTTACATCGTCTTCTAAGGAGGCATCACAAGTAATATGAATGGTTCCAAAAATGTAAGATGGTTTTTCTAAACCATTTCCTTCAATTTTCCAAAGTGTTGAATTTTCTAATTTTTGCGCATTTATAGATATAACACTCAATATTGAAAATAGTACTGTAGCGATTAATTTTTTCATTCTTATGTTTTATTGATTACAATGCATTAGACATAAAACTTTAAAATTAGTTACAGATTCATTAGAATAAAATACATATTCCTAATTCTCTGTTTATATTTAGGCTTCAAATAGAACAAGAATGACTAAAAAGATAGAAACAAATATAGAATACGATTTAATTTGTGTTGGTGGTGGAATAATGAGTGCCACCTTAGCGTTAATCTCAAAAATTTTACAACCAGAATTAAAAGTACTTATTGTTGAAAGATTAGATGATGTTGCGCAAGAAAGTTCTGCGGCATGGAATAATGCAGGCACAGGACATTCAGCTTTGTGTGAATTAAATTATTGTCCACAAGAAGAAGATGGTTCTGTATCCATTAAAAAAGCCATTGAAATTTGTAGACAATTTGAAGTGTCTAAACAGTTTTGGTCGTTTTTAGTTGAAGAAGGACTCATTGATAATCCAGAAGATTTCATTAAAAACGTACCACATCATAGTTGGGTGACAGGTAAATCAAATTCAGATTATTTAGAAGCTCGTTTTAAAGCGTTTAAAGAGCACTATTTGTTCGATTCTATAGAGTTTACTAGAGATATTGATAAAATGAAAACTTGGTTTCCTTTAATAGCTGAAGATCGTTCTGGTAACGAAGAAATGGCAGCATCTCGCATTGAAAGAGGCGCAGAAGTCAATTATGGAAATCTTACAAAACAACTTTTTTCTATTCTAGAAACCAAATATAATACACCAGTTAATTGCAACATGGAAGTGCAAGATGTAGATCCTAGTCCTGATATTGATTGGACAGTTGAATTAAAAGATTTAAAAACAAAAGAGGAACATCATGTAGAGTCTAAACATGTTTTTATAGGAGCAGGAGGTGCAAGTTTATTATTACTTCAAAAAGTTGAAATAGAGGAGAAGGAAGGTTATGGCGGATTTCCGGTAAGTGGTGAATGGTTAGTTTGTAGAAATGAAGCTATTATTAAGCAACATAACGCAAAAGTTTACAGCAAAGCAGGACCTAATGATCCACCAATGTCTACACCACATTTAGATACAAGATATATAGATGGTAAGCGTGAGTTGTTATTTGGTCCTTTCGCTGGTTTTAGTCCTAAATTTTTAAAAGCAGGTTCTAATTTCGATTTATTAAAATCTATTCAATTCGATAACTTATCTCCAATGCTAGGTGCTTTTTGGCACAATTTACCATTAACCAAATATTTGGTAGAACAGGTGAGTATGAGCCATGAAGACCGTATGGATGAATTAAGGAAATTTTATAAAAACGCGAAGAGTGAAGATTGGGAATTGTTAGTTGCAGGTCAACGTGTTCAGATTATTAAAAAGGATGAATATGAAGGCGGTAAACTTCAATTTGGCACAGAAGTCGTGAGCAGTAAAAACGGCAGTATTACCTGTCTTTTAGGGGCTTCACCAGGTGCATCTACAGCAACAAATGTTATGATGAGTGTTTTAGAAAAAGCATTTCCAGAGATTCTGAATACAGAAAAAGGAAAACAATTATTGCAAAAAATGTTACCAATGTATAATACTGAATTAACCAAAGAATTATTTGAAGTTCAGCTTGAAAAATCTAAGAAAGCATTAAAATTATAACAGTATAATTATAAAAAGGAAGAGCAACACTCCTTCCAAGCGCTTGAAATTTGTGTTGCTCTTAACCAACCAATCATTATATAGACTGTTATTAGAATTAAATGTTACAGTGCTGCTCTGTACAATTTTAACTGAATGAATAAAACAAGATTTAAAGAATTAGATGCCTTGAGAGGTTTAGCAGCAATTATGGTGGTTTTCTTTCATTTTACAATGGGCAAAAATCAAGCCGATTTAGGATTTAAGCTAGGAACAACTGGAGTCGATTTATTTTTTATAATAAGCGGATTTGTTATTCTACTAAGTCTTAAATATGTTAAGAAATCGAGCCAATTTATAATAAATAGAATAAGTAGATTGTATCCAACATACTGGGCAAGTGTTACTTTAACTTTTTTGGTATTGCTATTTCATAGCTTTTATTTCTTGGACTTTAGTAAGGTAAGTATTGTTGAGTATTTTGGAAATATGACTATGTTTCAATTTTACTTAAAAATTCCAAACCTTGATGACTCCTATTGGACTATGATAGTAGAGTTGTTGTTTTATGGTTTTATGTTAATTTTATTTCATTTTAAATTAATAAAACACATAAATAAAATAGGAATATTTTTAACCTTATTCATTGTGTTAATGGTTCACTTTCAATTTGAAAACATTTGGGTCAAGAGATTGTTTTATTATATGCCTTTAATACAATTTTGGCCATTATTTTTCACAGGTATTTTATTTTATCAAATTATCACCAAGCACACAAATCTAACTAAGTATTATGGAATGGTCATTCTTTGTTTATTCTCTCAAATATCTCTTTTTGATTATTCCGGATATTCAAAAAAGTTTATAGACTTTTGGGAATACGCGGTTATGCTGATTTTTTATTTTTCTTTGATGACTTTATTTGTAAATGGAAAACTGAAATTCATTATAAATAAGCCTTCATTATTTTTGGGTAAAATCTCTTTTTCATTGTACTTAATTCATCAAGTGATATCAACTGAATATGTTATTCCAATTTTGTCAGGCAAATTGAATTTTAACTTTTGGTTCTCTTCAGGAATTGCATTAGTATGTTCTTTAATTCTCGCCACTGGAATTACATTTCTTATTGAAGTTCCTTACAGTAAAAAAATGAAAAATAAATTATATAAAACAATGTATAAACGGCTTTAAAAAAAAGCCGTTTATATTAATTGTTACAATTCTTCAGCAACTAAATCACCTTGATTTCTAAAGACTAACTGCCCATCGAATTCATCTAATAAAATGATACTGTCAGTTGTAACCTTACCAGCTAATATTTCTTTACTCAACTGGTTTAAAACATCTTTTTGTATCACTCGTTTTACAGGTCTTGCTCCATATTCTGGATTATAACCTTTATCTGCTAAATAGCTTACTGCTTCTGGTGTCGCATCAAACGTAATACCTTGTTTTGCTATCATTTTAGTGATGCTTTTAAGTTGTAAACCTACAATATCAACAATGTTCTCTTTAGATAAAGGTGTAAACATAATAGTGTCATCAATTCGGTTTAAGAACTCAGGTCTTACCGTTTGTTTTAGTAATGCTAAAACATCTATTCTTGCAGCTTCAATGGCAGAAGGAATGTCCTTTGTAGCTTCAAAACGGTCTTGTATAATCTGACTTCCCATATTAGAGGTCATAATTATAATAGTGTTTTTAAAGTCTGCAATTCTTCCTTTGTTGTCCGTTAAACGTCCTTCATCTAATACTTGTAATAAGATATTAAATGTATCTGGATGTGCTTTTTCAATTTCATCTAATAAGACTACAGAATAAGGTTTTCTTCTCACGGCTTCTGTTAATTGTCCACCTTCATCATATCCAACGTATCCTGGAGGCGCACCAACCAAACGACTTACTGCATGACGCTCTTGATATTCACTCATGTCAATACGAGTCATTGCATTTTCATCATCAAATAAATATTCTGCTAAAGCTTTAGCCAATTCCGTTTTACCAACACCAGTTGTTCCTAAAAATAAGAAGGTACCAATTGGTTTTTGTGGATTTTGTAGTCCAGCTCTCGAGCGACGTACAGCATCACTAACTGCTTCAATAGCTTCTTCTTGTCCGACAACACGTTTGTGTAATTCGTCTTCCAGTTTTAGTAATTTTTCACGATCACTTTGAAGCATTTTAGTTACAGGTATTCCTGTCCATTTTGCAACAACATCTGCAATATCCTCATAGGTTACTTCTTCTTTTATTAGCGATGTATCTTGTTGCTCTGCTAATTCTTTTTGGAATTTTTCAAGTTTCTCATTCGCCTCTTTAATTTTTCCGTATCTGATTTCGGCTACTTTTCCATAATCACCATCACGTTCTGCACGTTCAGCTTCAATTTTAAAGTTTTCAATTTCTTCTTTTATATTCTGAACGTTGTCTACCACTTCTTTTTCAGACATCCATTTGGCATTCAGCTCATTTCGTTCTTCTTTAAGATTAGCTAAATCAGCTTTTAAGCTTTTTAATTTAGTTTCATCTTTTTCACGTTTAATGGCTTCATGTTCAATTTCTAGCTGCATTATTTTGCGATCTAAAACATCTAGTTCTTCTGGTTTAGAGTTAATTTCCATTCGTAATTTAGAAGCAGCCTCATCCATTAAGTCAATCGCTTTATCCGGAAGGAAACGATTGGTGATATAACGTTGTGATAATTCCACAGCACCAATAATGGCTTCATCTTTAATTTGAACCTTGTGATGCGCTTCATACTTTTCTTTAATACCACGAAGAATAGAAATTGCACTTTCAGTATCTGGCTCATCCACCTTTACCATTTGAAAACGACGCTCTAAAGCTTTGTCTTGCTCAAAGTATTTTTGATACTCATCTAAGGTAGTTGCACCAATAGCTCTTAATTCGCCACGTGCTAAAGCAGGTTTCAGAATGTTTGCAGCATCCATTGCGCCTTGTCCACCACCAGCTCCAACGAGTGTATGAATCTCGTCGATAAATAATACGATATCGCCATCGCTTTCGGTTACTTCTTTGATTACGGCTTTAAGTCGCTCTTCAAATTCACCTTTAAATTTTGCACCTGCAATTAAGGAACCCATGTCTAAAGCAAAAATTTGCTTGTCTTTTAAGTTCTCAGGAATATCTCCATCTATAATTCTGTGCGCTAAACCTTCTGCAATGGCTGTTTTACCTGTTCCTGGTTCACCAACTAAAATCGGATTGTTTTTTGTTCTACGAGATAAAATTTGAAGAATTCTTCTAATTTCTTCATCTCTACCAATCACAGGATCTAATTTGCTATCTCGTGCTAATTGATTTAAGTTTTTAGCATACTTATTAAGTGAGTTATAAGTTTCTTCTTGACTTTGAGATGTTACTCTGTCACCTTTTCTTAATTCTTCAATCGACGCATTTAAACCTTTTTCAGTAACTCCTTGGTCTTTTAAGATTTGGGCGATTTTACTTTTAGATTTAAAAATAGCTAAAACTAAATGTTCAATAGAAACATAGTCATCATTCATTTTTTTAGCGATGATTGATGCTTCGTTTAACGTTTTACTAGCATCACGAGAGAGCATAATATCTCCTCCAGATACTTTAGGAAAACTTTCGAGTTCTTTGTCTAATATTTGTTGTAGCATTGGAATATTAACATTCAACTTTTTAAGTAGAAATGGTAATACGTTTTCATCAACATTAAAGAGCGCTTTAAAAATGTGCTCGTTTTCTATTTGCTGATGACCAAAACCTTGAGCAAGCTGCTGAGCTTGCTGTATGGCTTCTTGCGACTTAATTGTATAATTGTTAAAGTTCATATTTTATTGTTTTTATAGTTAACTAGAAACTTCTTGAGTTCTCAAATCAACCTTGTTTTATTGTTGTGTTTGACTATCTTTAAACAATTATCTTACCAATTTAAAAATGTAAGAAATAAACGACAAAATGTCTGTTTTGACTCATTTGTTAATGACGTTTTGTCTTATGTAAGATTACGAATTTGTTTCGACTTAAGGAATGACTTAGGTCAGTCAGTTAAGTATTTTGTTTAGAAGACAATCAAACTATTAGAACTGACTATAGACAATTTAAAAATATAATATGTTTAAAAAATTATTCGGTTCATCAGAACCAAAAGAACCAAAAGAAGCTAAAGTTGAAAAGGTATTACCTTGGCAACCGTTAAGCGATGTGTCTCAATTAGAGGTTATTGCTGAAAAATCTAAAACCAAAACACAACTCATATTTAAGCATTCTACACGTTGTGGAATAAGCAGTATGGTTATGAAACAATTTGTATCTGCTTATGATGTAGATAATAATGCTGATTTATATTATCTAGATTTATTGAGCTACAGAGATGTTTCTAATGAGGTTGGTTATAAATTTCAAGTAATGCATCAGTCTCCACAACTATTAGTAATTAATAATGGTGTAGTGGTTGCGCATGCTAGTCATGGAGGTATTAATGAGCTAGAATTAGAACGTTATAATTAGTATTGAGTATTTACATTAAATATAAAATCACTAAAGCAGATTTATTAAAGCGTAATCATGGCATTTTTATAGAAAATGTTGAAGAAGCGTTTTTAAATTTTATTAGTCAAGAAAGAAAAGCAGGAAACAAAATTTTAAGTGATGAATATATTGCTAGTACTGAACGCAAAATAAAAAGAAGTACTAATATCAATATTTTTGTCTTATCTATTTTGGGTTTGTTTTGTTTATTTCTAGGATTGTATCAATTTTTATATACAGAACCTTTAATAGGTGTCAACCTTTATACACAATTTCCTTTAATTTCTAATGGCTCTATAGAAATTTCTGGAAGTATTTTATTACTCTTAGCTTGCGGATATAGTTATTTAAAACGAAAAGATGTTTTAGAGCGATTAGTTAAATCTCATTTAATAGACGCGTTAAAAAAACTAAAAAGAGAAAAAGATAATTTATCAATAGCTCAGAGTAAAAAGCGTAAACGTTTTAAGCAATCTTATAAAGTTGGAAATAAAAAGCCTCCCAAATAATGAGAGGCTTTCAGCTAAAACTATATTATTCTTTTATGATCTTCACAATTCTTTCTCCTTCATCACCTTTTATTTTTACAAAGTAAACGCCATTAGAAAGTTCACTTAAATCCATTTCAGTATGTAATGCCTCTACTGACGTTGATACAATTTGCTTTCCTAAAACTGAAGTAATTTCAACGGAAGTTATATTTGAAGAATTACTAATTAGAAGTACATCTTTCACAGGATTAGGAAAAACAGTTAAATCACTAAAATTCAAATCATTTATACTCAAGGATTCAACAAAATTGGTGTTCCAAGTATTGGTGATAATTGCAGGATTAAAATCAAAATATATCTCTGCCGTATTTGGTATTACATCTCCAACTGCATAATCAGGGAAAGGCTTAATTTTAAATGTTATAAAACCATGACCAATTTGCGAATCGTCATCTTGCGAAGGCGGTAAGTTAACTCCAGAAAAATTCCACTCTAATTGTTTGCCAACGCGTTCTAATGAATATGCATGACTGGCATCAACCATTTTTAAAGTAGATTCGTCTAATTGTTCATCTAATAAATCTTCAACTCTAATGTTTATGGCATTTGCTGTACCTGTGTTTTCAAAACGAATGGTATAGGTTAGGTAATCGTCGGTTGAGAATGTAGACTGCACAATGTCTTCACCATGTTTTTCTGTTATATCATTAGGGTCGTAAGAACCTACAATAGTTTGTGTTAAACTAGAGCTGTTGTCTGTAGGTACAATTTCTCCCGTCAATAATTCAATGTCCACAGAATTTGTAACTAATTGGCCTAAACTAACCGTTGGTAAAGTAGGCACTTGCATTCTTACCCAAAGGCGTTTTGTTTCAAATGGTTGTAAATTATTAAATGTATAACTAAAACCAGTGGCTGTTGTGGTATATGAAGCTGAATTATAATTATACCAGTAACTAGACACCTCATGAACACTCAGTAAATTAAGAGCATTATCTATAGTGAAATCAATAGTTCCAGAGGTTACTGTTTCAGTTGAGTTGTTTGTATAACTAATATAATTCCAGTAATGAAAACCAGGAATAGGTGGTCTCCAACTTTCTGAAATATCAATAGATAAATCGTTATAAGGCGTTACTGTAATGGGGAAATCGTAGGTGGTAATTCCAGAACCAACAGGAACCGTAATATTATTATAACTTGCCGTAGTTGTGTTATAAGCAGCATAATCGCTATCTACTGAATATGTCAAATTATAAGTTGTTGTTGGATTAGATTCATATAAGTAATGTGGTGACACATATAAATTGTTTATGACGCCATCATTATTTATTTCATAATTAAATTGACCTAATGGATAGTTAATTTCTCCTGATTCTTGTGTGCCATTTCCATTAGTATCTACAAAGGCATTTACTTCTATGCCATCTGATTGTTGTAAACTAAAACTTTGAGCTTCATCAAAGAGATAAGCAATTTGCTCATTACCGTAGTATGTACCATAAAAATAAGCACCTTCTAAATCACCTGCATAATATCCAAAATTAATATCATCTTGGGTTATGATATATAAGGCTGTAAATGTTGTACTATCAGTCTGTCCAATACCTAAACTAGCTAATGGACCACCAACAATATCAAGATCTTGGTAAGGAACTTCTGCATCTATATTTGTTATAGGTGCATTTCCATTGTTGGTTACTGTAAATTCATAAGAAACAGTATCACCAGTACTTGTAAATCCGTCACCATTAAAATCATCATAAACAGCTGTGTAACTAACTTCTAAAGGTGATTCTACTCTAATAATAATATATGCAGTATCACAATTGCTAGGGTCATAAATTTCACAAATTTGGTAGTTTAGGGAATAATATCCTATAGGTAAATTTGCGGGAATTGTTAAAACTCCGGAAGCATTTAGAGTAATTCCAAGTGAATTTGTATCTGCCAACGATACATTTAAATCTCCAGGAATAACAGGTAAACCTTCAAAAGTATCATTATCTAATAATTGATATGTTGTGCCAACTTCAAGAACTGAAGTGATATCGTCGCGTTGTGCATTAAGATGGTAATTATCTAAAATAATACCTTCAGCAGTGTAGTTTGTGTTATAAGTGTTACCAGAAGTTACGACGGCATCAATAAACATATTTTCATCGGCTTCATCTAATTGGTCTAAAATAGTTGGATAACTATAGTCTTCATAATAATTTACGTACTGGCCAGCAGGAATTGTGATATTTATGGTTGATGTTGTGTAATCGGTATTATCAGCAGTTCCGTTAGTTGTTGTTATTACAATATTTGTATCTACAGGACTTGGGTGTGTTAATCTTGGTGTAAATTTAAGGTCGTAGCCTTCCTCTGCAGCTAAATTATTTGAAACTTGACCATTTGGATCATCATCATCATAATAGTTAGCTTGAATGCTAAAGTCAGGTAAACCGTCATTATCGATAATAGTAATAGTTTCAGTTTCTGAAATGTTTACTGTATTTCCAGAAGTTGCAATAATTGTTGCGCTGAAAAATTCTTCAGGCTCATCTAAAGTGTCATCGGTTACGGGAATCTGAAAATTTGTATATGAGTATCCAGCTACAATTGTCTTAGTTTGTGTGGTATTTGTGTAATCGTTATTGTCTGCTGTACCATTAGTTGTCGTTAATTGTAACACTACATCAGAGTTATAAACTCTATTTAAACTAACGTAAACATATCCAGAATAACTTTCGGAAGCAGTATTAGAACTAATACTAAATTCAGGTATCGTATCGTCGTCTTTAATAGTAACCGTAATATCTAAACTATTATTTGTTGTGTTACCAGAAGTTATAGTTGCCGTTACGAAATAGGTTTCATCGGATTCTGTAATAGCATCTTGTATTGAATTAATAGAGAAGTAACTACTTCGTTGGCCTGCGGGAATAGTTATAGTAGTATTAATAGCATTATAATCGGATGCATCTGCAGTAATATCTGCACTCGTAATATTTATGGTAACATCTGAGCTAAAATAATTACTCAAATATATTTGTTGATTATAAGTTTGACCTTCAGTTCTAGTTGGTGTAAGATAAGTGTTTACGGTTGGTGTTGTATCATTATCCCATAAAGTAATAGTTCTAGTAATATTTGAATTTGCTGTATTCCCAGAAGTCACTGTGGCTTCAATAGTAAAATATTCATCAGTTTCTACAGTCGAGTCATTAAACGTTGGAATAGTAAGCGAGTTACTACTTATCTGTCCTGCAGGAATCGTAATTGTAGTGTTTAAAGGTGTGTAGTCACTTGCGTCAGCAGAATTTACTATTGTTGCTACATCAATAACAACATCAGTTGTTGTTGCGCTATACATACTTACAGTAAATGTATAGGTATTACCTTCAATTACAGAATAATTGCTTCCACCGTTGGTGATATAAACCGTTGGATCTTGAGAAAAACAAAACATAGAATAAAAAGCGAATAGAAGCAGAAGTGTGATTTTTTTCATAATGATTGGTTTTGTTTTTATAAGATGTACTTTCTTATAAAGGGTTGCGTTAAAAAATGACTTTTTTTAATTTAACCAAAGAATGAGTTCTATAATTAAAACAGCTACAAACAAAAAACTCCTACCTAAGGTAAGAGTTTTCTTTTTATATATTGTTTAGAACTAACTTCTTCTAATGTTATAAGAACCAATAATGTCCTTCAACTTTAGTTTTAAATCTTCACCAGAGTCAAATACCATTTGCTCATCACTCGGAAAACGAACTTCTCTTTGGTTTAATAAATCAATATCATTTCTAACTAAAGCTCTTTTGTCACCTCTATAGATTCCAAACACATTCTCAAAAACAAATCCACTATCAATAGAAAAGGTGTCAATGATTTGATTTTGTTTTAAATCTGTATAAACCACATCAGCAATAACTTGTGCAGATTTAGTTTGTAATACTTCAGTAAATCTTGCTTTAACGTTTATTATTTTATCAATTTTAATATCGTTTCCAAGACTATCTTTTTTTACATTTCCATTTCTATCTAATAGATATTCCCAACCATCAACGATTTGCTTTTGCCTAAGCACTTGTGTTTCATTAATACGCTCTGGTGAAACATTTATTTGTTTTAATTGTAATTGCATCGCAAAATCATAATCTAAAGTATTATTAGCATTTGCATGGTAGGTTGTCCAAAACTCATTCAATCCGTATGTGTTAAAATCAACTAATTCAGCTTCTAATTGTTGTGGAATTATTTGATGTGTTTGGTTTTGAATAGACACATGCACATAATCCATACCTGCTTCATGAGCTTCAGCCATTAAGCTTCTGTTTTCTTCAAAATTCGGATTAATTTGTTCAATATAACTGAATATTCCATGAGCCTTTCTAGCATTAAATTTATCTCCAGAATCCAGCAGTGTAATACCTTGACCAATTAAATACTCAGACGTTATATATCTATAATCTACAATTTCAGAACTGTAATCATTAAAATCTAAGTTCAATGTTTTACCATTTATTTTTAAAGGCATCACACGCTTAATGGCGTTTTGTCTTGCTTCTAAATCTAAATAAATATTATATATGGTTTTAAATTGCTCAGGATTTCCGTCTTTTTTAAGATGCTCAACATCATTTAAATCTTCTTCTAATACTTTATAGTATGCATCCTCAAGCATTACAATATAATCTTGCTTACGGTTTTTGTCTTTATTGTTTTCGAGTTTTCTTAACGCTTCAGAAATGGCTTCATCGTAATTACCATGGCTAATTGCGGTTTCAATTTGTTTTTTAGCACTACAAGATACTAGTACTGAAACAAGGACTGTTAAGAGTAGAAATCTTTTCATAATGTTAGGTTTTTATTGGTTATATAATAGTAATTCCAATTATGATGCCAAAGTTGTTTTTGGATTCAAAGTATTCGACACTTCAAGTGATTTCGAAGCATGAGAAATAGTGTCGAGACGCTTTGGTACTCTAATGGTTCTCGATACGATTCCAAAAAAAAAGGAATCACTCGAACTGACGTCATCTATAATTTTCGTTTCTTTGTAAACCAATTAAAAGTCCCATGTTTGATACCGAAAATGGTTATTTTCATCCTATAGAGTTGCATTCGGAAATACTTCCAAAGCAATTTACATTTCCGTTTTATTACACACCACATCCATTATGTGTTAATGCTGCAGATGAAGTAAAGGATTACTTAAATACACAAACAGATTTTGAACATAATTTTGGTTTAGATAAAAGCAAAACATCTTTAAAAATTGGAAAAATGTTTGGTGTAATGATTGTTGAAAATTTAGAAGGACAATTAGGTTATATCACAGCATTTTCAGGAAAATTAGCCGAGAGCAATCATTTAAAAGGGTTTGTGCCTCCGATTTATGATACGTTGAATAAAGATGGATTTTACAAACAAAATGAAGCTCATTTAAATGATTTAACTACTAAAATTGAAGCTTTAGAAAAGAATCCGGAATTAGAAAAAGCTGAAATAAATTTAAAACTAACAAGATTAAGTAGTATCCAAAAGCTTGAAAATTTTAAGAATAATGCTAAAGCTGAAAAACAAAAACGAAAACAACGTAGAGTAGAAGCAGAGCATAATCTTAATGACTCAGAAAAAATAATACTTTTTGAAAGTTTAAAGCAGCAAAGTATTCAGAGTAATATTGATTTAAAATATTTAAAGTTGAATCTTGAAGCTGAGGTTGAATTGGCTGAAAAGAATTTAGCGGCTTTAGTAAAACCTATTGAAGCTTTAAAAATAGAAAGGAAAACACTTTCAGCACGTTTGCAAAAAGAAATCCACGAGCATTATCGATTTTTAAATGCTAAAGGAGAAACTAAAGATTTAATCGATATTTTTAAAAGTACAGATATAGGAAAACCACCTGCAGCTGCAGGAGAATGCGCAGCTCCTAAATTATTTCAATATGCTTACCAGAATAAACTAAAGCCTATTGTAATGGCAGAGTTTTATTGGGGAATTTCGCCAACAGCAGAAGTTAGAAAGCATGGACAGTTCTATCCATCTTGTCGTAGTAGATGTGAACCTATTTTAGGTCATATGATGCAAGGTTTAAATGTTGAACCAAACCCTATAGAGTTAGCTGGTGTGTTTAAAGGTAAATTAGATATCATTTATGAGGACGATTTTCTTTTAGTTCTTAATAAACCACACGAGTTTTTATCAGTCCCAGGGAAAACAATTAAGGATTCTGTTTTAACCAGAATGCAAACTTATTTACCAAATGCAACAGGTCCTTTGTTATTGCATCGTTTAGATATGTCAACGTCTGGATTGTTGTTGGTTGCAAAAAATGAGAGAACGCACAAAAAACTTCAAAAACAGTTTATAGAACGTAAAGTTAAAAAGCGTTATGTTGCTTTATTAGATGGAACTCTAGAAACTAAAGAAGGTGAAATAGATTTACCACTTCGTGTAGATTTAAATAATAGGCCAAGACAACTGGTTTGTTATGAACATGGTAAAAAAGCAACGACTAAGTATAAAGTTGTTGCTATTGAGGCTAATAAAACAAGAATACATTTTTATCCAATCTCAGGGAGAACACATCAGTTAAGAGTGCATGCAGCGCATTATAAAGGATTAAATACACCAATAGTTGGTGATGATTTGTATGGTACAGTATCAAACCGTTTGCATCTTCATGCTGAGACTTTGAGTTTTGAGCATCCTGTAAAAAAAGAATGGGTAAGTTTTAGTTGTGAAGCTCCGTTTTAAGTTGGTGGTTTTTCAAAAGATTGTCTTCTGTATTAACTTTCAGATTAATGCAGAAAAAAGACCAAAGTAATTGAACTTCGGTCTTCATATATATTTTTAGCTTACTGCTTACTGCTTATTTCTTCTTTTTCTTAGAATCAAAAACAGGTAGTAATTGTGTTTTTACAGAACCAAAACCAATTCTAATATCATCATTTTCGCAATAACCTCTCATAATAACCGTATCGTTATCATTGATAAATTTACGTTCCGTACCATCTTTTAGCTTTAAAGGTTTTGTTCCTTTCCAGCTTAGTTCTAGCATAGAACCGTAAGAATCTGGTGTCGGACCAGAAATAGTTCCACTTCCCATCATATCTCCTGCATTAATAGGGCAACCATTAACAGTATGATGCGCTAATTGTTGCGCCATATTCCAGTACATGTATTTAAAATTCGATTTACTAACCACTGTTTCTTTAGCTCCTTTTGGCTGAATACCAACTTCTAAATTAATATCAAAACTCTTTTTACCTTTAGTTTGTAAATACTCTAATGGTTTAGGCGTTTGTTTAGGGCTTTCAGTTCTAAAAGGCTCTAAAGCATCTAAAGTTACAATCCAAGGTGACATTGATGATGCAAAACTTTTTCCTAAGAATGGTCCAAGTGGTACATATTCCCATTTCTGAATATCGCGAGCAGACCAATCATTAAATAATACCAATCCGAAGATATATTCTTCAGTTTCTTCAATAGGAATTGGTTCACCTAAATCATTAGCGTCTGTTGTGATAAAAGCCATCTCTAATTCAAAATCCACCAATTTTGAAGGTCCAAAAACAGGTTTGTCTGCACCTTCTGGCAACGTTTGTCCTTGTGGACGATGAATTGGAATTCCTGAAGGAATAATAGAAGAACTTCTACCATGATAACCCACAGGCATGTGCACCCAATTTGGTAATAACGCATTCTCTGGATCTCTAAACATTGCGCCAACGTTAGTTGCGTGTTCTTTACTAGCGTAGAAATCAGTATAATCACCAACTTGTATTGGTAACTGCATTTCAATTTCATCTAAACGAAATAAAATAGTTTCCTTATGTGGAACATTATTTTTTAAAGTATCATTTTCTGCATCAAAAATTTGTGCGATTCTGTTTCTAACTAAACGCCAAGTTTTTCTTCCATCAGCAATAAAATCATTTAAAGTATCCTGTAAAAAGATGTCATCTGTTAAAGGGATACCTTCAAAATAGCCTAATTGATGTAAAGCACCAAGGTCAATCGCAGTATCACCAATTCTAGTTCCGATAGTAATAATGTCGTCTCTGGTTAAGAAAACACCGAAAGGAATGTTCTGAATTGGAAAATCTGAAGTCTTACCGACATGTAACCATGACGTTCTATCTGGATTATTGGCTGATAATGGCATATTGCAATTGTTGATTAAATGTTCATTAATTTCTATTCAAACCTACATAATTTTTGATATTTAAACTAATGTATTCACTATTTTTGTATTGATTTAACAAACACAATAAATATGCAACGCGACGAACAAATTTTTGAACTCATTAAAGCTGAAAAAGAACGCCAAATTGATGGTATAGAATTAATAGCATCAGAGAATTTTGTTAGCGACCAAGTTATGGAAGCTGCAGGTTCTGTATTAACTAATAAATATGCTGAAGGCTATCCTGGTAAGCGCTATTATGGTGGTTGCGAAGTAGTTGATGAGGTTGAAAACATTGCTATTGATAGAGCAAAGACTTTGTTTGGTGCTGCTTATGCTAACGTACAGCCGCATTCTGGGAGTCAGGCAAATACAGCAGTTTTTCATGCGTGTTTAAAACCAGGTGATACTATTTTAGGTTTCGATTTATCTCATGGTGGACACTTAACACATGGTTCTCCTGTTAATTTTTCGGGTAAATTATATAATCCTACATTTTATGGTGTAAAGAAAGATACAGGTTATATTGATTATGATATGTTAGCTGATCAAGCTAAAAAAGAACAGCCAAAATTGATTATTGCTGGTGCTTCTGCTTATTCTAGAGATATCGATTTTGCTAAATTTAGAGAAGTTGCTGATAGTGTTGGTGCAGTTTTATTAGCAGATATTTCGCATCCTGCAGGTTTAATTGCTAAAGGAATTTTAAACGATCCAATGCCTCATTGTCATATTGTGACGACTACAACGCACAAAACGTTGCGTGGACCAAGAGGTGGAATGATTATGATGGGAGAAAATATTGATAACCCATTTGGTATTACTTTAAAGAACGGTAAACTTCGTAAAATGTCTGGTTTATTAGATTCTGGTGTTTTTCCAGGAAACCAAGGTGGACCATTAGAACATATTATTGCTGCAAAAGCCATTGCTTTTGGTGAAGCATTAACAGATGAGTTTTTACATTATATGTTACAAGTAAAGCACAATGCTGATGCTATGGCAAAAGCGTTCGTTGCTAAAGATTACAACTTAATTTCTGGAGGTACCGATAACCACATGATGTTAATTGATCTTAGAAATAAAAATATTACAGGTAAAGATGCAGAAAATGCTTTAGTGAAAGCAGATATTACAGTGAACAAAAACATGGTGCCATTTGATACAGAATCTCCTTTTGTAACTTCTGGTATTAGAGTTGGTACACCTGCAATTACAACACGTGGTTTAAAAGAAACTGATATGCCTTACGTGGTAGATTTAATTGATGAAGTTTTAATGAATCATGATAATGATACTGTTTTAGCTGGTGTCGCTGAAAAAGTAAATGCATTAATGGGAGGACGTGCTTTATTTAATGCATAAAATATAGACTATGTTACACTGAACTTGTTTCAGTATCTCATATTAGTTGAACTATAAATTTATAATTAAAAGCCTTTCAATTTATTTTGAAGGGCTTTTTCTATATATCAAAATAAGATTCAAGATTAATGAAATGGTTAAAATAATTCCTGCTATGATTATTTGGTTGATCGATAAATTTTTAAAATCAGGTCGTCTTACTTTTTCTATAACGACTAGTATAAAAGGTATTGCCAAAAGACAATTAAAAGTTAACCATAGATACTTGAGTATTTCAATTAAAAATTTTGAGAAATTGAGTTTTGATTTCAAAATACCTGAGATTATTTAATCTTCAAAAGTTGTGTGAATGTATGCACCAGCATCGATTGAACTTGTTCTAGATTCACCATTAATGTCATTATCCACACCAAACGTAGAGGTGTTAATGGCATTAGCTGCAGAATCATTTCCTATTCGCATTAAGTTTTCAAAAGGGTCTTCAAAATCTGGATCTTCATTAAAAACGTTGTTCTCGAAAAAAGTAACATTGTCAAAATCGTAATTACCAGTACCAGAAAGCGTTTCGTTGTTGAATCTTAGTAAACAATTATTAAATTTATAGTTAAAGGTATTTCCGGCATTTTCTATTAAAAACTCAGGATTATCATTACCATAAATAATACAATTGTTAAAATTAGCTTCAACTAAACCAAATACAGTAGGTGTTCCGTTTTCATCTAAAATAAAATCGTTTAATAGTAGTGCAGGGAAATCCCTAAAACTGCTATTCCAGTAATTAGCAATGGTACAATGTGTAAAATTATATTTACCGCCTAATGTGCCTGCAAAAGCAGATTGACCACAATTGTTTATGACTATATTTTCTGCTGTAATAGAAGTCGCAGTTCCTCTAATTCCGAAACTACTTGTATTATAGATTTGCGAATTTGTAATGGTTAATTTATCGTTAGTAGCATCTCGATTTCCATCTGCAATAATACCAATTGTAGCATTTTTTATTGTTGCATAATTAATGCTGATATTTTCACTTCCGTTAAAAAGCCAAATAGTTCCCCATTGACCAGGGATATCCTCGTAAAGCGGTTCTAGTCTGTCACCTTGTAAAATCACTTCGTTTTCAAGAGTTTCTTGATTTGTACTTATGTCTCCATTGATGTTTAAAGTGGCACCATCAGTTACAATAATCCCAGAATCGGCATGGAAATGCACACGTGCACCAGCTTCCATCGTTAAGGTTTTACCTGTGTCAACGCCTGCGTAACCATAGATGACATAAGGTTTTTCGTTGGTGAATGTAAGTTCGCTATCTTCAAGAAAACGTCCTTGCAATGCTGTTTCATCAGGTGTACCGTCGCCATCAACATCAAACGTTAAGGTCTCAATAATATTTGTATCTTCATCTCTAGATGGATAAATAAAAACGGCATCTTTTACTAATGTCACCACGTCTATATCTTGTTGATTACTACCTGCATCAAATAAAATACGATCCGTATATAAAAACTGATTACCTAAGCTTCCTAGTGTTGAAATATCTATGGTTGTTTCAATAAAAATGAACAAACTGTCATTTGCTAATAATTCTACATCTTCAAAAAATTTCCCTTCTTGTTCACCCTCTAAACCTGTTGTGCCATCAACATTCATTCTGTAGTATGAACTAGTACCGTTTTCAAGTTGTATTGTCGGAATCACAATATCATCATCACTGCGATTATATACTTTTAAGTTATACGTACTTGAACCTATAGTTGAAAAAACAGTATCTAAATAGATGGTGTCTCTTGCAAATTCTAAGTTTCCTTGGCTTGGTGAAAATTCAAAATCGTTACGGCAAGAGCTCCAAAAAAGTAAGATTCCGAAACAAAGTAAAAATGATAGCAATCGCTTCATAAAGTGATAAATATAATTAGGGCTTAAAAATATAACTTTTGAAGTTAGGATTTATTATAGTTTGGGTATAAATTAAATGAGGTTTGTCATTCTGAGGAAAGCATGACCAAAGAATCTTTATTTTATAATATAATTTAGTAGTTTCCGTCAGTTTGAGTGAATGTGATGCCGTTTTTGCATCAAATTTGTATCGAGAATATTATATTCAATTTACTATTAGGTTCTCGATACGATTTTTCATTCTTAAAAATCAATCTAAATAACGAGCTAATAAAGTAAAAATAAAGGTTAATCCTTAGTTACTGACTCTTCGCCATATTGCTCTAATAGAATTAAAAATAGTTGACTATTTAAAACAAGCTCTTCTAGTAATAGCATTTTGTTTTCGTCTTTTAGTAATTCAGAACTTATTTGTTTGGCTTCGCAGAAATCATAAAATAGATGCGTTTTATCTTCTGAAATTTTTAAATCTTTAGTCATTAATTCTTTATTGAAAAATGAACTTTTCTCGAATAAAGAATCCATTTGAGTGTATGTAATGGGTTGATAAATAGGAGCGACGTATTTATCATTATCTTTAAATAGTTTAGCAACCAAGCCAATGACTGCTAAAATATCTACTCCACCTGTTGCATTTGCAGGTTTGTACAAGTGCGGATTATTCTTTATGTCTTCTTTTAATATATGTTGAAGGTCATTGTTGTAGGTTTCTTCTTTGAAAACAGGTTGTTCCGGTTCTGCTATGATTTCAACTTCATCGAGTTCGTTTAGTATTTCTTTAAGTTCAAAAACGGCAACACCATTAAAATGGATATCTTTTAAAACAACTGTTTTTTTATGATAGAATAAAGATTCAAACAAAATACTGTCGTTCACTTTTGCTTCTATTTTGAAATCACCATCTGTATTGGTTAGAGTTAATCTACCTTGCGTTTTATTGTAAACTTTTATGTTTTTTACAACGCCTTTTTCATCATAAATTTTTCCGCTTAAAGTCTGAGCATTATTAATAAAAGGTAAGACTAATAGAAATAGAAGAATAGTAGTTTTTTGCATGATTGAATTGATTGATGCCCTAAAGAAAAGGGATTCAATTGATAATCAGTAATTCATTAAAAAAACTTTAACCTAAAGAAATGTTAAGGTAATTAATTTATTAGGTCATTATTAAGTGAAATGTGGTCATTGAATGAAGTGGAAGTGCAACCAGAATCTATAGTAAAACACTTTAATCAAAAAGCTCACCAATTTTAGGAATAATACGAGTAGGTCGCTGTGTTTTATTATCAATTAAACACCATTTTGCTTTGGATTTTACAATGAGTTCATCGGTCTCTGCATTGATGATTTCGACATGTCTAATGGTTGAAACACCTTCGGCTTTTGGGACATAAGTTTTTAAAAGCAGTTTATCGCCTAGTAACGCTTGACTTTTGTACTCAATAAAATGATTAACCAAAAACCAAGAATAAGTTTCTAATATGTCTTTTGTAGCATAAGTTAACCAATGGTCTTTAGCAATATCTTGAACCCATTGCACATAACGCACATTATTAACATGGTTAAGGTCGTCGATATCATCTTGTGAGACAGTTATGGTTTTTTCGAATACTTTCATCCTTGTTTTTTGATGTATAAAGATATTATTTATTGCTAAACAACCTTTTAATTCCGTAGAAGAATTTACCAAAAGCAGTTCTTTCTTGTTCTCCGTTATTTATTGCTTCTTTTTTGGTTAAGCGTTTAGCTTTTCGTTTTTTCCTTTTGCAGTCTATATTGCTTTGATAATTGTAGGAAACAAAAACAACTGCAGCATAATCATCAAAACAACTATCGTCTTTTAATGCAATAGTCATTGTATAGGTTGTGTTTAATATCAATTTTTGAGTTTCCATGCCTACATAACTCAATTCTAGAGTTTCTCCTATTTTTCCTTTAATTGTAAAATTTCCATCAAAATCTGTATGTGCTTCTCTTGATGTTCCTTTAAGAATTATAGTAGCACCAGGTAGAGGTAAACCATCAATAGCTGTTGTAACTGTGCCAACATATATATGTTCATTCAAAATAGAAGTTGCTATTTTGCCTTTTAACATTGGTCTTATTATGGTGTCTTGTTTTATTGGTTCGCCTTGTGCAAATGCGTTTTGACTTCCTAAAGCCATAAAAGCAAATAGGCCAGAAGCAGCTAACGACCAATAATTATTTTTGTCTTTTCTGGCTAAAACAAGCTCTCTATCTATTTGTTGGGTTTTAAAACGACCACACAGATTGCCTTTAGATTCTAGAGATTTTATAATTTGCTCATCAGTTTGTTTGGTAAAGTCTACAACGGTTTTATTACAAGATGCACAATGACGACCTTGATTGTTAAGTGTCATTTTGTTCCAATCCTCATGGCAAGGTTTAGGTATGTTTATAGTAATAACTTTTCTCATGGTTGCTTTGATTTATATATCAAAGAACCAAAAGTTAATTTAGTTATATAATTAAGAATGAGTAAACAGACCTTTTGGGTGAGTAAAGGCTATAATTTTTTATTGTGCCTCTATTTTAACTTCAAAAAGTTTATCCCAATTTTTACCAGTAACAAATATAGTTTCACGTTCTGGGTTATAAGCAATTCCGTTAAGTACATCTAGTTCTGGATGCTGCTTTACTAATTTTCTTAAAGATTCAAAATTAATAACACCTTCAACACCTCCTGTTTTTGGGTTTATAATGGCAACTCCGTTTCTTTGATAGATATTTGCGAATATTTTTCCATCAATCCATTCCAGTTCATTAAGACTTGGTATTTTTCCTTTTTGAGTATAAACTTCAATATGACTTTGCTCTGTAAGGTTTTCAGGATTTAAAAGATAGATTTTTTCCGTACCATCAGATTTATATAATGTTTTTCCGTCATTACAAATTCCCCAACCTTCTTTACTAGTTCCGTAATTAAAGCTACTTAGTTTTTCAAATGTATTTACATCGTAAACAAATCCTCTTTTAGCTTGCCAAGTCAGTTGGTAGATTTTATCGTTAAGTACAGTTAAACCTTCTCCAAAATATTGATCTTCTAAATCTATATTCTTTAAGACTTCACCTGTTTCAAAATTTACTTTTCTTAGCTTAGATTCTCCTTTTTGCCCTGTACTTTCGTATAAATTGCCATTATGAAACTCTAAACCTTGCGTATAAGATGTAATATCGTGAGGGTAGGTGTTTACAATTTCAAAAGTGTAAATGGTTGGGATTACATTATTATAAACCACAACAGATTTTGTTAGCGTTTCTGTTTTATCACCAACTTTAACCGTTGCTGTAATTGTTTTGTTACCAACAGTTGTGTTAATTAATACGGCATTACTTTCTATAGGTTTACCACTTAGATCATAGCTAACACTAGCAACATCTAGATTCTTAGGGTTATTAATAGATAACTGAAGTGTATCGCCTAGCATTAATGATTGCTCATTAATTTTTATAGATAAATTAGATTTTTTAGATGAATTTGTATCACCACAATTTGTTAAAAATAGGCTTAATGTAAAGAGAATGAAATATTTAGAAAGTTGCATAAGTTGGGTTTGAATTTTCAGCAAGTTATTAAATTAAATTCAGTTTAAAAATCTCTATATAATTATTGTGTAAGTATTAAAAGATTGTATATTTGCGGCTGGCAAGTCCTACACAACCAGCTCCTGTTGAATCCTCCAGGGCGGGAACGCAGCAAAGGTAAATGGTCGTAGCGGTGTGATGTAGGTAGCTTGCCTTTTTTTATACAATAAACTGAAATCTTGAAAGCCACAGCGCATCAAGATTTTTTTGTTTTATAGCAATTATTAATGTTCTTATAAATGTCTACTAATTTAAGAATTTGTATTTTCGAAATCATAATATATTATAAGGTATGTCTAAAGTTGTATTAATAACAGGTGGATCTTCTGGAATAGGAAAATCTGTAGGTGAGTTTCTTCAAACTAAAGGTTTTAAAGTCTATGGAACGAGCAGGAATCCTGATAATTATCCTAATAGTAAATTTCCTATTGTTGCTTTAGATGTTACCAAACCAGATACTATTTCTAAGTGTGTTTTTGATGTTTTAGCTCAAGAATCTAAGATTGATATCTTACTGAATAATGCAGGTGCAGGTATCACAGGACCAATTGAAGAAATACCAGATGAAGAAATAAAACGCAATTTTGAAACCAATTTCTTTGGGCCAATCAATGTTATTAAAGCCGTTTTACCGTCTATGAGAAAACAGAATTCAGGTTTAATTATAAACGTTACATCTATTGCTGGTTATATGGGTTTACCATATAGAGGTGTTTATAGCGCGAGTAAAGGCGCTTTAGAGTTAATTACGGAAGCCTTTAGAATGGAATTAAAAGCTTTTAATATTAATATGACAAATGTTGCACCTGGAGATTTTGCCACCAACATTGCAGCAGGTCGTTATCACGCACCAGCTTTAGAGAATTCGCCATACAAAGAAACATATGGAAAAACCTTGAGTATGATGGATGAGCACGTCGATAGTGGCAGTGACCCAAAACAAATGGCGGAAGCTATTTATAAAATTATTGAGTCTAAAAACCCTAAAATTCATTATAAAGTGGGTGCTTTTTTACAGAAATTCTCAATTGTTTTAAAACGAATTCTTCCAGATGCTGTTTATGAGAAAATGTTGATGAATCATTATAAGTTGTAGAGATTTATATGCTGAATAAAAATAACGAATTTAAAGGTCTTTCTATAAGAGCATTGGTTGCTTTAGGAACCTTTTCTTTGAAACTTTATTCTAAGAAATATCATATTAATAATTCGGATTTAGATGAATTCATTGATTTAAATTTGAAATTATTGATTGCTGAAGATTTATTAAAATGGAATAATGAATTTAGCTCTGTGGAAGTTACAGGACTTGGAGATCCTTTTCCGATAGATCTAGTTGAAAAATATCCAGAGCATAGTTTAAAATTAGATCTAATTACTCAAAATATAAGAGAGATTAGCGCCTCTCAAATTTATGGTTCTTGGAATTCGGATTTAACTTATAAACTACTTTATCATGTACAAGAGTTGTGTGATATTGAAATTAATCGAGAATTTAATCTTAATTTATTCAAAGAGCATAATCCAGGGACAGAAGGTTGGGGAACAATTGTATCAGAGAATTTGGTTGGTAAATGGCTAATTCAATTGAAATATTAGGAAGAAATGAAAAACAGAACCATCACATTACTATTTGCAATTTTAATTATAGGATGTAAACAAAAAACAGAAAAGCCTTTAGAAGAGGTGTCTCAAGAAGCAACAGAGATTTTATTTCAAGTAAAAGCAACAGATAAAGATGATGTTGATTATTATGAAGAAGGAATTATTCCTTGGTTTTCTATAGCCTACACAGAACCCGAATTAAATAACTTAATTGATAAAGATAAGATTGTACTTACTGAGACTAAAGCCATTTTAATTATTGATTATCCTCTAAAAAATCCTGTAGAGATTGAAATAACTGCTTCAGATTCCAAAGGATTTTCTCGTAAAGATTTAGCATTACAGATAAGTCTATCGTATAAGATGATTTATAAAATAGAGGAGGAGTCTGCAGAAATAAAAACCATTCCTATAGAAGAGCGAAAAACTTTAAGAAACAGAAATGAAACCAACGGAACCTATGGAATTTGGGGACATGATATTGGTGATCTTGTTATGCCAGCTGCTGTAATTAGAAAAAATGATAAAGGCGAAGTGATAATTGATTTAATCATAGAATCGTAATTTATTAATTCTTAAAAGCACAGAATTGGTACATTATTTGTGCCATTACGCACAAATCATCAATCATGAAATCATTAAAATTTTTAATTCTCTTCGTTTGTGTGTTATGTCTTAGCTGCGAGAATATTGTAGATTGTATTATTAATAGAAGACCAGAGATTCCCGATAAATCCTTTGACTTAGGGAATATTGGCTATTACTACAATGAAGAATTAACTTCAGAAATTAAGAATGAACCTAACGATAATTACTATGACTATTATTATGATGTTTATGGAAATTTACCAGATGGTTTAGAACTATATTCAGATTTTAGAACTGCTTCTATTGAAGGTTTTCCTGAAGTTTCTGGGAGTTTTACTTTTACAATTCATCTGTCTGTGGATCCGCCAGAATACTATGATGAAGATACGCAAGAATGGGAAGATAATTTGTGTTCCTATTCAACTTCAAAAGAATTTACCATTATTATCAATTGATTTCGCTATGATAATATATTCCTAAAAACATACATTTAAAATAGTTGAAAGTCGTAATTTAGCAACAACTAAAATCACAACAATTCAAATTTATTTTACATGAAATTTTTTATCGATACAGCAAACCTAGAGCAGATTAAAGAAGCTCAAGACATGGGTATTTTAGATGGTGTAACAACAAACCCATCATTAATGGCAAAAGAAGGTATTACGGGTACCAACAATATATTAAAGCATTATGTTGACATTTGTAATATTGTAGAAGGTGATGTTTCTGCAGAAGTTATTTCTACGGATTTCGAAGGCATGGTGAGAGAAGGTGAAGCTTTGGCTGAACTTCATGATCAAATTGTTATTAAATTACCAATGATTAAAGATGGTATTAAAGCTTGTAAGTATTTCTCTGATAGAGGAATTAAAACAAACGTTACTTTAGTATTTTCTCCTGGTCAGGCTTTATTAGCAGCAAAAGCTGGTGCAACTTATGTATCTCCTTTTATTGGTCGTTTAGATGATATTTCTACAGATGGATTAAACCTTATTGCAGAAATTAGACACATCTATGATAACTACGCTTTTGAAACTCAAATTTTAGCAGCTTCTGTACGTCATACAATGCATATTATTGATTGTGCAAAATTAGGTGCAGATGTTATGACAGGTCCTTTAAGTTCTATTACAGGTTTATTAAAGCACCCTTTAACTGATGCAGGTTTAGCTAAATTCTTAGCAGATTATAATAAAGGAAACTAAGTTTTAAACTTATACTATTTAAAGAGCATCTTGTTGTACAATAAGATGCTTTTTTTGTAGCAAATTTTCAAGTGTCTCATCAAATTCTGAACTAAAGATATTGACATTAGGATGAAGTATAATGCCATGTTTATCTACAATAATAGACTTATTAAGATAATTAACCGCTAATGTTTTTCGGGCAGCTTTAGAGTTCTTAAACTTAAATTCATTAATAGTTGGGAAATTGTAATTATTAATAATATTCTTCCAGAATTTATCGTCATTATCATTAACATTGATAGAAATAAAGTCCATTTGAGGATACTTTGATTTCAACCTTTCTACCATATAGTGGCTATTTCTATATTGCGATTTAGAATTAGAAGACCAAAAATATATGATTGTTGGTTTTGTAATAATGGAATCTATATAATGTTCTGTATCATTATAACTTACCAATTCAATATTTGGCAATGGATTGCCTTGACGTAATAGTTTTAAAGAAGAAACAAGTTCTTTCATATAAGACTTGTCTTCCTCGTTAGTGCTTTTCCTTAAGTAATAATCAAGTAATTCATTAGCTTCATCTTCAGTGTGATTATTACTAATATATTCTCTCGCTTTGTATTTAAGTAAGTTGTTTTTTATAGCTGTATCACTAATAATACTATCAATTAAATCGAGCTTTGTTTTATTATAACCCATTGCATGTCTATTAAATTTGCTATGGTAAGGGTTGTTTTTGTAATAATCGTTGATTGCTAAATTGTCAATGTTAGAGAATAAAAAACGGTTATAAGCGAAGAAATGACTTAAGTGATTGGCATTATAATCAATGTCGTTTCTATGATTAAAAAAGTTTTCAGGTAAATCCTTGATATGAATCATTTTATTATTCCCAAAGTACGCAAACGGATAAATTTCCTTGTCTGCATAAGTATTGTAGTTAATATTAGCTTCTACAATAGATTTAAAAAATTCAGACTCTTCATTTTTAAGTAAAAATTCATCAAAATCTGCCAACTGCCTTAAACGTCTTTTTTCTACAAACTCAAAAAAAGCTTCGGGTTCCATTTTAGAATACTTAACCAGTTGCTTAGCTTCCTTTTCGTTAGATAAATAGGTTTTAAGAAGGTAATTGTTCTTTTTGGCACCACTACCAGTAAACACTAAAGATTCGTCAAAATCGTAAGTATTTAATCTTATCATTATGCTATCGTCTGGCTCTAATAACATCATTTGATATTCGCCACCATGTGTAATAGAATGCAAACCAGGTTGAAGATTTTCTATTTTATGTAGAAATCTATTATTCTCATCTAAAGTAATAGAATCTACAATTTTACCCTTGGTGTTGTAAAGTACAACACTCTTATTTTTTGGGTTTACAATTTCACCACCGATATACGCATACTCACTAGTATTGGCTCCTTTAAAATGGCATCCAAAAGTAACAGACAGCAAAGTAACAGCAATTACGATATTTCGAGTAAGCATGGGATTTATGTATAAGATTGTCTAACAAAAATATACGTTGATGAGCTCAACTCTTGTTAATACCTCGTTAAAACTTGTTATAAGGATTATAAATTTCGACTAATCACATAAAGTTAAGGTGATTAGATGTTTTATTCTAATGTATTAAAGCAATAAACAAAAGCATTTCTTAATTTTTAAGTCATAAAAAGGAAGATAAATCTCCAATAATTCAAAAAATAAGAATTATTTAAAATTCCTAGTCTTGTTAATTAGTTGAGTTTGCGTTTAATTTTCTACTTTTGCAATCTCAAAAAATCACCTTAAATTTCAATAAGGTCAACAGAATAAAGTTATAAATTATGTTATCAGTTTCTAATCTTTCGGTTCAATTCGGAAAACGCATACTATTTGATGAAGTAAGTACCACATTTAACAATGGTAATTGCTACGGAATTATTGGTGCCAATGGTGCCGGAAAATCTACATTTTTAAAAATCATTGCTGGCAAAATGGATCCAACTTCTGGAAGCGTGCATTTAGAGCCCGGAAAACGTATGTCTGTTTTAGAACAAAATCATAATAAGCATGATGAAGACACTGTTTTAGAAACCATCTTAAAAGGAAACAAACCATTATATAAGTTAAAGACAGAAATCGATGCACTTTACGCTGATTATACAGATGCAAATGCAGAGAAAATTGGTGAGCTTCAGGTTCAGTTTGAAGAAATGAATGGTTGGAATGCAGATAGTGATGCTGCAGCGATGTTATCTAACTTAGGTATTAAGGAAGATTACCATTATTCTTTAATGAAAGATTTAGATGGTAAGCAAAAAGTACGTGTATTATTAGCACAGGCTTTATTTGGAAATCCGGATTTGTTAATCATGGATGAGCCTACCAATGACTTGGATTACGAAACTATTACTTGGTTAGAAAACTTCTTAGCTAACTACGATAATTGTGTGATTGTTGTTTCTCACGATAGACACTTTTTAGATTCTGTTTGTACACATATTTCTGATATTGATTTCGGAAAAATTAACCATTTCTCTGGTAACTATACGTTCTGGTATGAGTCATCTCAGTTAGCAGCAAGACAACACGCACAACAGAATAAAAAGGCCGAAGAGAAAAAGAAAGAATTAGAGGATTTTATCCGTCGTTTCTCAGCTAACGTTGCAAAGTCTAAACAGGCAACGAGTAGAAAGAAAATGATTGATAAATTAAATATCTCAGACATTAAACGTTCTAGTCGTCGTTATCCTGCTATTATTTTTGAGCGTGATCGCGAAGCTGGTGACCAGATTCTAAATGTTGAAGGTCTAAGCGCAAGTTTAGAAAATGAAGTTTTATTTAAGGATATAGACATTAATTTGAATAAAGGAGATAAGGTGGTCGTGTATTCTAAAGACTCTAGAGCAACAAGCGCATTTTATCAAATATTAAATGGTAAAGAACAGGCAGACTCTGGTAAGTTTAATTGGGGAGTTACAACCACACAATCTTATTTGCCATTAGATAACAGTGAGTTCTTTAATAACAAATTAACTTTAGTAGATTGGTTACGTCAATGGGCACAAACGGAAGAGGAGAGAGAGGAAGTGAATATTAGAGGATTCCTTGGTAAAATGATTTTTAGTGGAGAAGAAGCTTTAAAAACGTCAGATGTATTATCTGGAGGTGAGAAAGTACGTTGTATGCTTAGTCGAATGATGATGACAAGAGCTAATGTTTTAATGTTAGACGAACCAACAAATCACTTAGATTTAGAAAGTATTACAGCGTTTAACAATTCTTTAAAAAACTTTAAAGGAACCATAATGTTAACCACTCACGATCACGAGTTTGCACAAACTGTTGGTAATAGAATTATTGAGTTAACACCAAATGGCGTTATTGATCGTCACACTACTTTTGATGAGTACATGAGTGATAAGAAAATAAAGGAGTTACGTGAAAAGATGTACGGAATGTCTTTATAAACGTTTTTAATATTTAAAAAAAGCTAGTATGAAAATACTAGCTTTTTTTGTTTAATGTTTTATAAAGCGAATATTTTTATAAGTGCCATTAAAATTAAACCGAGCAAAATAAATACCTTCAGCAAGTGAACTTACATTAATTTGTGACGTGTTTAACTCTAAAGTCTTAGTTGTTATGAGTTTACCGTCTGTAGCGTAAATAAAAACTTCCACATTATTGTTGGTCAAGTCTTCAGATAATTCAATATTTAATTTATCTGTTGTAGGGTTGGGATATATATTTAATTGAGATAGATTTAATACCACTTCATCATTAGATAATAGTGCACTGTAGCATTGATTACTATAAGCAGAACTGCCTTCTGTACTTGCACTTAAAACAGCTGTTTCATCTTTACAAATACATCTACCATCATCTGCTTGATACGTCATAAAAGGTGCATCTGTTTCAAATGCTTTAAATGTACATTGCTCAAAAGTTAGAGGGTCAGTTACAGTTTGGGTATTATGATTCCAGTTAGTAAAGAGTGTATTGCCATCGGCATAAAAATTATTCCCACTTGTTAAATTAAAATCACAAGGTTTAAAAAATAGCAAATATAAAATCCCACCTTCTGGTCCAGCAGCTCCACCACCAATATTAACAGCAATAGTGCCATCACCTCTTAGGTCTCCAACAAATGAAATAGATCTAGAAAATCGTTCTTCACTATCAAGTACAATATCAAAACCGCCATCTGTATTATTTAGTCTAGTAAATGTTTTTACTGTTTTATCAGGATTTAAGTATAATATATAAGCCCAACCTTCATTTTGTTGATTCGCACCAGTAACCAAATCAGGTATTCCATCGCCATTTAAATCACCAACAGCTGCCAATGCATGTCCAAATTGCGCACCTACTGAACCATTAGGATTTGTACCTAAAGTTAATGCGTCAGTAAACCCATTTAAACCTTCTGTAATTTTAAGTTTACTAACTACGTTAAACATATTTGCGTCTAATGATAACATCCATATAGCACCTTTTCCGCCATCAGACATAAACGCGCCAACCGCTAATTCTAAAGTGCCATCATCATCTATATCACCAAGCATTGCAGTTTCTCTACCACCAAACTCGTCACCATTTGCTAATCCGGTTCCAAAACCACCTTGAGTAGAACTTATAGTGACAATATCACTTGTTACGACTTGAGATGTTGCATCTAAGAAAATAAGATTTATGGCACCTCTATTCGTTCCGCCATCATCAGATTTAGGATCACTTGCTATGAGGTCTATTCTTCCGTCACCATTAATATCTCCAATGGCTGTTAATCCTAGAGCCATAATATTGGCATTTTTTACATAATTCTTAACGGTACCATCAGTGTTTAAATGAATAATATATAATGCAGTGTTTTGAGGTGAAGTAGAAGAAACAGCGATATCTGGTATTGTATCACCATCATAATCACCAATACCAGCAACACCATATCCAAAAAAGCTGTTGGCAGGAAGTGTATCTGTAAAACCTCCAGAGGTCATTGATATTTTCTGATTTGATGCTACAGAACCATCAGAATTCATAAACAAGATATAAACTGCACCAGCATCAGTAGCACCATCATCATCTGATCGTGCACCTACAATTAAGTCTAAAACACCATCACCATTTATATCACCAGCCACATCATGGTCACGACTAAAACGGTCTCCACTTTCAATGTTAGCAATAAAACCACCCGATCCCTGGGCAATTTTTACAAAACCATCTGGTCCATGTTGTGTTGATGTTTGAGCATTTAAAGACGTTGCAAATAGAATAGTTGCAATAATTAAAGGAAGTCTTATTTTCATAATTGAATCCGTTGGTTTTATATAGGACTCATTTTACACGAATAAGTTTAAAATCTTCAGAATATTCACTCACTGATTCAATATCAATAAAGGTTTTGTCAAACAAACGATTAATAACCATTGTTGAATCGGTTACATCTTTTATAGTCCATTTTAATTCTTCACCGTTTAAATAATTCCGTAAGCGCATAGATATATAAACACCTGAATTATTTATTTTATACTTTGATGTATCATAAAAGTAATGACTACTTGAAATTCCATCTTCCGAAATTTTATAAAATGGAGGCCAACTGTAACCGTTATCTAGTCTGGGCGGAGGTGGCGGAGGAAAAAAACTTTCAGGTTTATCTATATAAATCTCCTCTACCCATTTACTGTAAATCTGTTCTTTATTCCATTTTGGCTTTTGCAATTTCATAACAAATTCTATACCTTCATAGCTTAAATTAACACCTTTGAAGGTAGAATCATTAAGCTGTTTAATTCCAGAGACTCTATTATTCAATACAAGAAATGTAGACTTATTATAATTTGCTATATGCCATTGTTCTGGTTCTTCCCTAAAATATATTTGTTGATATGTTGAATCATTAAAACCTATGATAATAGAATCCCTGATAAAAGAATCGTTCTCTGATTCAACAAATACTAAGAACGTCTTATTTTGGAATGCACTTTCTGTAATTAAGAAGCCGCTTCCATATCTGCCTCAACACGTGCAACAATGGCTTTTGCTTTTTCTAACTCATCATTATGTACGTAGATTTCTTGTATGCCATTACTAAGTGATCCTTGCCCTCCTAAACGTTGCGATTCGCCTTCATCTTTAATTATAGGTATAATACCTACAACTTCTAATTCGTCTTTAACACGAGTTGCTAAAATAAAATTCCCGTAATAAACTTTTGTATATTCTGTAGTGCTCATAATTAGTAGTTTTAATTGTTTAGAAAAGTTACAAAAATAAATTGATATTTATTGCTAAAAATTTCATAATTTTATTGACAACAGCTATCGTTAATTTTAAAGCTATAGTTTTTGCTTATTAAAACATAAAATATTAAAATGTGAGATTTCAAACTGAAACGTCATTTTCATATAATTTTATCGAAACTAAAAAACAAAAAACTGAAATATGGATCATAGTAATAACGGAGACGCAAGCAAATGCCCTTTTATGCAAGGCGCAATGACTACTACTGAGAAATCAGTAACAGATTGGTGGCCAAACACCCTTAATCTAGATATTTTACACCAACAGGATACTAAAACAAACCCGCTTGGTGCTGATTTTGATTACCACGAAGAATTAAAAAAATTAGATGTTGCTGCACTTAAGCAAGATTTGCATGATTTTATGACCGATTCTCAAGATTGGTGGCCTGCAGATTGGGGACATTATGGAGGATTAATGATTAGAATGGCATGGCATGCCGCCGGAACTTACCGTTTAGCAGATGGACGTGGTGGTGGCGGAACTGGTAACCAACGTTTTGCACCTTTAAATTCTTGGCCAGATAATGTAAGTTTAGATAAAGCCAGACGTTTACTATGGCCAATTAAGAAGAAATATGGCAATAAAGTAAGTTGGGCAGATTTAATTATCCTTGCTGGTACTATTGCTTACGAAAGTATGGGATTAAAAACTTATGGTTTTGCCTTTGGTCGTGCAGATGTATGGCATCCAGAAAAAGATGTGTATTGGGGCGCAGAAAAGGAATGGTTAGCGCCAAGTGATGAGCGTTACGGTAATGTTGATAGTCCTGATACGATGGAAAATCCTTTAGCAGCCGTACAAATGGGATTAATCTATGTGAATCCTGAAGGTGTAAATGGAAAACCAGACCCTTTAAAAACGGCTTTACAAGTTAGAGAGACGTTTAAGCGTATGGCCATGAACGATGAAGAAACAGTGGCTTTAACAGCTGGTGGACATACCGTAGGTAAAACACACGGAAATGGTGATGCTAGTATTTTAGGACCTGATCCAGAAAGTGCAGATGTAGACGCACAAGGTTTAGGTTGGTCTAACCCAACAAATTCAGGAAAAGGAAGATATACTGTTACTAGTGGTTTAGAAGGTGCATGGACCACACACCCAACCAAATGGGATAATGGCTTTTTTGAAATGTTATTTAACCACGAGTGGGAATTACGTACAAGTCCGGCAGGAGCACACCAATGGGAACCTGTAAGCATTAACGAAGAGGATATGCCTGTTGATGTAGAAGATTTAACTACAAAGCACAACCCAATGATGACAGATGCAGATATGGCCATGAAAATGGATCCTATCTACAAAGAAATTTCATTAAGATTTAAAAATGATTTCGACGCATTTTCAGATGCTTTTGCTCGTGCATGGTTTAAGTTAACGCATAGAGATATGGGACCAAAAGACCGTTGGTTTGGACCAGACGTTCCACAAGAAGAATTAATTTGGCAAGATCCTGTACCAAAAGGAAATTACGATTATAATGTAGAAGCTGTAAAAGCTAAAATTGCAAGTACAGATTTAACGCTTGCAGAGCTTGTATCTACAGCTTGGGATAGTGCAAGAACATTTAGAGGTTCAGATTTTAGAGGAGGAGCTAATGGTGCACGTATCCGTTTAGAACCACAAAAAAATTGGGCAGGTAATGCACCAGCACAATTGCAAAAGGTATTGTCTGTATTAGAACCTATTGCTGCTGAGTTTGGTATTAGCGTTGCAGATACTATTGTGTTAGCTGGTAATGTTGGTGTAGAAAAAGCAATAAAAAATGCAGGATTAAATATTAGTGTTCCTTTTGCTCCAGGTAGAGGTGATGCTACACAAGAGATGACAGATGCAGAATCTTTTGCATCTATGGAGCCACTTGCAGATGGTTTTAGAAACTATCAGAAAAAAGAATATGTAGTGAGTCCTGAAGAAATGTTATTAGATAAAACACAACTTTTAGGATTAACAGCAGCAGAAATGACAGTTCTAGTAGGAGGTATGCGTGTTATGGGTACCAACTATGGCGGTACAAAACATGGTGTGTTTACAGAAAACGAAGGTGCATTAACTAACGATTTCTTTGTAAACCTTACTGACATGATTTATGAATGGAAATCTTTAGACAATGGTGTTTACGAAATTAAAAACCGTAATACAGGCGAAGTAAAATTCACAGCAACACGTATAGATTTAGTATTTGGATCTAACTCTATATTACGTGCTTATGCAGAGTTGTATGCGCAAGACGATAGCAAAGAAAAATTTGTAAAAGACTTTGTTGCGGCTTGGACTAAAGTGATGAACGCAGACCGTTTTGATATAAAATAATAAAATGTTACAGTAATTAAAAAGGAATGCACGGTAACAGCGCATTCCTTTTTTTTATAAAATTTAGAGACCATGAAAAAAGATATAGATGTTTTTTTTGAAGCCATCCGTACAGGTGATAAAGACCGTTTAAAAGCCCTAATATGTATTAATCCACAATTGGTAAATGAAACCGACGCTCGTGGGTTTACACCACTTATTTTGGCGACTTATTTTGATAACGACGTGGCAACAGAACTACTTATTGAAAATAAAGCAGATATAAACGCTAAAGACGGCTCAGGTAATACAGCCTTGATAGGTGTAAGTTTTAAAGGCAATGTAGCTTTGGCAATTACTTTATTAGAAAACAAGGCAGATGTTAATGCGGTTAATAATAACGGAACCACAGCGTTAACCTTTGCCACACAGTACAACAAAATAGATATTGTAAAATTATTATTAGAGCATAAAGCAGATACGAGCATTAAAGATAATGAAGGTAAAACGGCTTTAGATTATGCTAAGGACAAGCAATTTTCTGAAATTGTTGCGCTTTTAAGCTAGTAGAAACGTTGATTAAAATTAAAAACTGAATTTAAAATGAGCTGGTAAAGCTTTTTTTGAATTCAGTTTTTTTATGCCCTAATTTTTCATTTTAAGTAAATAGAATCTTAAAAAACTATTTCATCTTTAAAATAAAATGTTTTTAAGTGCTTGAAAATGATTAAAGTGTAGGTTTTGTTACTGTTTTCAGGGTGTTCAGTTTCACTAAATATAGGGTTATATAAAGGTGTCTATTGGTATAAATTTGCCTAAGAATATGAGAAACATATTAAATATAGGAAGTCGTTCAATTATAAATAAAAACGTCTACTTTACAAGTATATGGAGTAACTGTCACATTTGAATTAAAATAAGAATAACACGTATAATTAATTAATAAATTTAAAAAAGATGAAAATTAAATTAGTAGTATTATCAGTATTTGCTTTATGCACAATGTATAACGTTCAAGCACAAAAATTAAAGAAGTTTGGAGGTTTAACAGAAAAGAAAATTGGACCAAAAACGGTGAAAGTGCCATACACTGATGTCATATCTTATGCAGGTTATGCTTCTCCAGGAAATGAAGACGAGATTAAAGACGGTAAAAAAATGTATTACATTTATGTTTGGGTACCAGCAGTGGCTCCAGAATTAGGTGTAAGAATGATTTCTCCTGTTGGAAATAACAAAGTTAAAGACGCTATTAAAACTGAAGAATACACAGAAAACGCTGCTTCTACTGATTTTTTTGATACTTATATCACATTAGAACGATCTACAATTTTTAAGAAAGAAGATATTACCGAAGATGCTGTAGCAAGTGCAACATGGACTACATTAGCAACTAATGATGATAGTAGCGAAATGCCAAAACAACCAAGTGGAAGTAGCTACAATTCTTTATTGCGTTACAAAAGTGAAGTAGGAAGTCCAACAAAAGCATTAACTGCTGGCTTGTATCGTATAGGTTTTACGACGTATAAAAAAGGTGAGGTTAAGGGAACATTTTTGGCAGAAGTTGCTGCACCAGTAAAATTACCAGGTGTTGTGATGGCTAAAACTATTGAAGACTTAAAAAATGAACTTTAATAAACAATAGAAATATCGTATTTAAAAATAACGCACCTCTTTAAGCATTTAAAGAGGTGCGTTTATTTTTAGTATAAATTTTACAGACTAGTTTCTAGTCCTTTTGTTGTTTCTTTAAAATTGGCTTTTCTTGTTATTTCTGTATACCTATAGAACCATTTGGGGAAGGGTGAAGCTTATAAATAAAATCTGGGTGGATATTAGGTTCGTCACGATGAGAAACAAACAAAATACTCGTATCACTTTCCTTTGCTATTTTGTTTATTAAAGCAGAAACAAGTGCTGTACCTTCATCATCTACATTAATTAATGGTTCATCTAAAATCAATAAAGGCGGATGCTTAATCATAGCTCTTGCTATCAATATCAAACGTTGAATAGCTGGTGATAATTTAAGAAAAGAGGTGTTCTTTTGGTTACTTAAATTTAAGACATCCATCCACTGAGCAGCCGTATTTATTTGTAAGGTCGATGGTGATTGATATAAGCCAACACTATCAAAAAAGCCCGAAATAATCATTTGCTCAACCGTATAGCTTCGTTTAAATAATTCTAACATTGCAGGACTAATAAACCCAATTTTCTGCTTTATTTCCCAAACACTTTCGCCACTGCCTTTTTTATTACCAAAGAGATATACGTTTTGACCATAGGCTTTAGTATTGTTTCCATAAATCATAGATAGTAACGTCGTCTTACCAGAGCCATTAGGGCCAATTAAATGCCAAAACTCTTTTTTTTTAATGGTCCAGTTGATATCTTTTAGAATGGAACGATCCTCATAATTCACATGTACATTTTTAAGTTCTACTAGCACTTCTGGAATATTGGTGTACGTTGTTATTGCCGTTGGGATATCTTTATCAAAAACAAACGCACTTCTTTTAAAAATATAGTCTTCAATGGGTACTAATGCTTTGAGCTCCTCTTTTTCAAATGTAATGATATGGGTAATTACGGGTAATAGATCATCCTGTCTGTTGAAAATAAATACAATAGGCATGCTTTTAGACAAAGTAATTAACTGTTGTTTTAATACAGAAACAGACGCTTTATCTAAGGTTTCGTAAGGATTATTTAATACTATAAAATCTTGGTTTTGTTGCAGTAGATAAGATAGCAATGCTTTTTTTTGCTCACCAGTAGATAATGTTCTAATGCTTCTGTTTATTCTCGATGTTAACTCAAAATTATCGTGTTTTTCTTCTTCTTGAATATATTTTTCTAAAACAGAATTTGAAAATAAAACCCCTTTTTTTCCTTCTAATCCTGGTAATTTATATGCGCCATTAAGTAAGTGAGGCAACCAATGCGCTTGTGGTGAACGCGTGGTGTCTTCAATGGCATAATGATGATGTGATGATTTCATGTGGCCTTGAATTGGGGAGTATTGTATGTAATATTGATTCTTACGATTTTTTGTGTGATTATGTTATGTGTTTTTGATATCTAATTTAGCAAATATAAACGTAATAGAACATCTGATAGGATTTTCTTCAGCAGGTTAGAATTACGACATTAATGATACACCTCTTAAGGTTATAAGCTCGTATTACTGTTCTGGATATTAGTATTATTCCTCACTCAATGTGTTCTATTATGCTATAAGCTTGTTTTAAGCCCCTTATAAGTATGCTATAACCACGCTATAACCTGTATTAAAATATTTTGTATATTGCTGTTTTGCAAGTGTTTAACTTAAAATATGATGTTATGGCACAACAGACCGGAATTATCCCTTTAGTAGGGACATTAAATGGCATTAATTTTTATTATTTGAATGGTAAGCCGATTGCACGAAAAGCGGGTGGTGGATTTACTAGAAAAGCGATAAAAACGAAGGTTAGTATGAAACGCGTACGTGAAAATGCCAATGAGTTTGGACATTGCTCAGCGGTGAATAAGGCGTTTAGATCTGCTTTGTATCCGTTTTATAAGGGACATAAGTTTACACATTTTCATAGTCGTTTGATGGGCTTGTTTACGCGATTAAAGGCTTTAGATACAATTCATAAACGCGGCAATCGGTCTGTTGCTATTGGGATAGGGCAGGCGGATGGTTTTAAATTGTTAGAACAGTTTAGCTATACGCCAGTGTGTAATGTACGGCAAGTTTTACCCTTTGCGTTTGATGTTTCTAGTGCCAATATGGCTTTAACACTTACTGATTTTGATATTACGCAAGTCGATTTTGTGGAAGGTGCTACTCATATTGCACTCACTTATGGTGTGTTGGATTTTGATTTTGACGATTTGAATTACACCCTACATATGGCGCCTCCTTTGGTTTTAGATCGTTCTTATGCTGGTTCTACGTTGACATTAGAACCCGATACTTTGCCAAGTGGGATTGGTACTGCGCTATGTGTGCTTGGTGTGCGGTTTTACCAAGAAGTGGCTGGCGCTTTATATGTCTTAAATGCTAAAGACAGTGTGGGTATTACGGTTTTGAAATGTTTGTAATGGCTTGGAGTTTAGATGTACTTATAACTGTTTATGGGGTTATTTTTAGTCTTTAGTTTTTGTGTTGGCTAGAATTGGCTATACACGATATGCGCTGTTCTCACTCGTAATTTATTGTTCCGAGTTAAAGTCAAGATGCAATTTCTTTCAAATTTATAGTTTTGACATACTCAGTCAATTTATTGAAAGGCATGGTCAATTGAGACCTGTATATTCTTTTTAATTTTGTAATATCATAAACTAAACCTTTGTAAAACCTAAAAAAAAAATAATTATGATTAAAAATAAGAATGTTATTAAAGTATTGGTATTAGGTGTTTTATTACTCCTATTTAATGTTGTTGTAGGTTGTGGTGAAAAGGCTAACCATGACAAAAAAACTAATGAAGCAATTGCCAAACTTTCTATTGATGAAGAAGGCATAGCACCACATCATCATGCAGATGAAACAGAACCGCATACCCATAGTCATTCTTCTCAATCTGATACTGGTAAGCGCATCATGAATCCAGATTCTATTGATGAATTGTGGATTTTTCCAGAACGTAAAGACCATCTAGGTTCGGGAGGTATGCTTCAAATTTATATGGATGCTGAAAGTCACCCTAATGCGTCTTCAGGTTTTGCAAAATATGAGTTAGGAGTCGGTGGAGCGCTCCCAGAACATAAGCATAATAAAACGGAAGAAATTGCTTATTTTATTTCAGGAGAGGGTGTTGTTATAAGTTACGAGAACGCTAAGCGCATAGAGACCGTTGTTAAGGAAGGCTACGTATGGTATACCGCACCAGGGGAATGGCATTCTTTTAAAAACACAGGAGATACCCCTTTAAAATTGGTATTCGCTACGATACCAAATGCTAAACACGGCTTGTTGAATTTCTTTAAAAAAGTAAGTGCATCACCTGGAAAACAATCTACAGCACTAAGTGCAGAAGAATTTGCAACACTGGCAATAGAAAATGATATGATCTTAAAGCCAGCAAAAATTGATTAGCATTTTATTTTCACTTTGAATTGGTGGCATCACGCCTATTATTTATCAATACTCAATTTTACAGTGTTAAAAAACAGAGCTTAATATTTGATATTCTGATTCTTATACGTTGATTCTGCTATTAAATTGTAACTTTAAAGTATCTATATTATTTGAAAACTATGGGAAACGGTTACGATACAGCAAAAAGCAATCCTACATTCAAGAAAATTGAAGTGTCTTCACTTATGTTTTCGGAATATCGATGTATGGAGGAAAAATCGATTTTCACCGCATGGTCTCATCTCAACTACTTTATTTATATATTAGAAGGTAAAAAGAAATGGCGAACCTTAGAACATAGTTATATGGCTCATGCTAATGAGGTGCTTTTTGTAAAAAAAGGAGCTAACGTTATTCATAAGTTTTTTGATGCCGATTTTTGTGCCATGGTCATTTTTATTCCGGATGATTATATAAAAGATTTTATTTCCCAAAAACCAGATATAGGCAGCAGTCTAAAAACCAAGATCCCTAGTGATAGTGTGATCCCTCTAAAATTAGATAGGACGTTGAACACCTATTTTACATCTATGGTGGAGTACTTTTTTAATCAGGAAAAGCCTTCAAAATATTTGATGGAAATTAAATTTCAGGAATTATTAGTCAATATTTTATCACTCTCATCTAATCCCAAGATTGGGAGTTACTTTAAGCAGATTTCGCAAGATGTAAAGCCCTCTATTCAAAATATCATGGAGGCTAATTTTATATATAATCTATCTCTAGATGAGTTTGCCAGACTAACGCATCGCAGCTTAAGTACATTTAACCGTGATTTTTATAATATCTACGACACTTCTCCCGGAAAATGGCTCACTAAAAAGCGTCTCCTTCATGCTAAAACATTATTAGAACATACGCAGCAAAAAATATATGAAGTGGCTTTTGATTGTGGTTTTGAAAGTCCAGCACATTTCACAAGAGTTTTTAAGACTGAACATGGTATTACTCCTTTAAAATTTCAAAAAGCACAACTGACCGTTTAAGAACCGTATAACAATATGTCTAACCTCTGATTATGGAAATGGATAAAACTAAAGCAACAAAAACCTCTTCTAAACGCTGGTTGTCTCTTATAGATGCGCTAGGCGAAGAATTGGCAGCAAACGGCATTACCCATGACCATAACGCTACTGTTGTCGCCGATAATTATGCCTTGTTAAAAGCAAACGGCTATTTAACGGCTATGATTCCTAAAGTCTTGGGTGGAGGAGGAGTGCCCTTTAAGGAGATGTGCGACATATTGGTAAAAATTGCTCATTATTGCCCCTCTACGGCATTGGCACTTTCTATGCATCAACATCTTCTTGCGGCCAATATATGGAAATACACACACCATGGCACTGGAGGTTCATTTCTAAAAGAGGTGGTTAAAAACAATCTGGTTTTGGTGAGTACAGGTGCACGTGATTGGCTTGATTCTAATGGCACTATGATAAAAACGGATACAGGTTATTTGGTTTCGGGTCGGAAGCAATTTGCTAGCCAATCTGCACTCGGAGATGTTTTGGTGACCAGCATGCCTTATCATGATCCAAAAGAAGGTTGGCAGGTCTTGCACTTTACAGTTGCTATGACTTCTGAAGGCATTGCGTTATTAGATGATTGGTATACGCTTGGGATGCGTGGTACCGGTTCGCAGACTGTAACCCTTGACAATGTGTTTGTTCCTAATGCTGCTATTGTGATGAAAAGATTGAAAGGCGAATTTCCAATGTTTTGGAATGCCGTGCTTACCGTTGCATTACCCTTAACTATGGCACCTTATGTTGGCATTGCTGAGAAAGCAATGACGCTTACCCTTGAAATGTTAAAAGTAAAACAGTGTAAATCACCTCATATTACTATTATGCTAGGCGACATTTATAATAGTCTTACATTGGCTGAGGTGCTCCATAACGATATGATTGCCATTACCAATAATTTAGATTTTCAGCCTGAAGCTAAAATGGGTGTTGCCGTATTGACTAGAAAGACATTGGTTGCTAATGCCTGCAAGGACACGGTTACCAAAGCTATGGGCATCGTAGGCGGACAAAGTTTTTATAAAAAGCATCACCTTGAACGACTCTTCCGTGATGTACAAGCTGCAAGTTTTCATACCTTACCCGAAAAGGAGCAGCAGCATTTTACCGGAGACTTTTTATTGAAATCGTAACCTCTTAATATGTATTTGTGAAATTATTATTTCCCAATTTATAAATTCATTACAAGTTGCTCTAAAAAATATATTCGAAGCACAACGATTTTGTGTATGGTTTACTTCGTCTGTTCGCTGCGCTTGGGTGTTGCGTAGTTAAGCACGGAGTTTAGCAAATAAAAACGGAATAGGAAATTAGTGAGGCTCTTTTAAAGTAGTTGATAACCAAGTATTAATTTTACACAACAAAGCTTGTCGAGATCTTTACGAGTGAATCTTAGCTAAAGGAAAGCGTAAAAAAATAGTATTAACAGCGGTCTGTAATAAGCTACTAAAATAGGCTTTTGCAATTGCTAAATCGGGATTAATATATGATGGAAACTATAAATGTACTTTAGTTAAAAATTAATGCCTTTTTACTTGTTCTTTGCCACAGTACTTTGTTGGCTTTCGTAATACTTAAGCTTTAAGATCAACGTTTTCTAGTTTTCCATTGCGATAAGTTATTATCATAAATTCTTTTTCCTTATTAATTCTGCTAAAACAAAATTCAAATTCTACTTTATTATCATCAAGAGGATAAATAGCTTCCAAATAAAATTCTGATTTCCAATTTTCATAAATATACCTTTTATTGATAGCTATATTTTTCAAGTGCGGTTTTAATTCCATATCAATTTTTTGATAAAATTCATCAAGATTCTGCAGGATATTTTTAATTCTGTTAAGTTGTACTAAATTTGGTTTTTGGTTATTTCCTTCAAGAATGATAACTGTGAACTCTTTTGCATTGGGTATTTTATATTCAGTTAACCACGAATAGTTTTTATTAGGATTTTGGCTTTTAATTCGACTACTCTCAATAGTTTTGAATAAGTCATCACTTATTGTCTTTTTTTTACCCAATAAGATGTCTAGTAAATTCATTTTGGTTATGTAAGCTAATGTGTTTGTATGTGAGAAGTAGCAAATAAATATGCTGTTTTTTTTTAACTCTTAACTGCTATTTCTTAGATACATTATTAGCAGTTGCCCTTTTTGCTCTTAACGATGTTGGTCTATAAGTATATCATTTCCATCAGGGTCGGTCAATGTGATATATTCAGGTCCCGATGTTGATTTGTCTGCTTCTCGGGTTAAAGTTACACCGCTACTTTTAAGATTTGTTTGGATTTGCCTTACATCGTCAAATTCCTCCAAATTTTGTGCATTGCCATCCCAACCTGGATTAAAGGTGATAATATTTTTTTCAAACATTCCTTGAAAAAGTCCAATAACGGCATTGTCATTTTTCAAGACAATCCAATTTTCGTCTATGTTCCCTCCCTTGTAAGTAAAACCTAATTTTTCATAAAATTCCTTTGATTTATGAATGTCTTTTACTGTAAGACTAATAGAGAATGCTCCTAATTTCATATGGCTTAGTTTTTAATTGTTTTTCTTTTTAAAATTAATGAACTGATGAGGGTTATCATTAATCCTACAGGTAGAATTTCTGCATAAGTCATCATTGCATTGAAGAACGGATTTTTATACATTTTGGAAAAGTCCGCTATTTCTTTTGTCTTATTTTCTATTTCCAGAGCAGTTGCCCCGTTTATTTTCATCATTGCAAGTTCTTGTGCACCATATTTATCCATAAAATCGGGAATGAAGAAAAAGTAGAAAATGAGCCACGAAATAACATAAATTGTAGAAGCTATCAACACTATCAGAATGCCAATTTTAAATGCTTGCCCAAAAGTAATTACACCGCTATTAAACTTGTCACGATAATTGCGGATGCCGACAAAAACCAACGAAAAGGCTATGAGCATTGATGCATAACCGATAAGCATACTTGTGTTCCAATCCACATTGCCCTCACAATGGCTATAATAATTCATAGAAATAAGCATTATAATCGAAACGATAACGCCTGCAATAAGTCCGTAAATGAGACTATTTTTTCGCATTTTAATTTATTTTTTATTTGTGTAAAGGTGTCGAATGCAAGTATTTTTTCGGTTATACTTTCGGCTATTTTTTTGGTTAAACACCCAATTTTATACTAAAGTATTAGTCTTTATGCAATGATATTTAGCTTTCTAGCCATTTCTACTGCCTGTATTCGCCTTTTCGCGTCTAATTTTTTAAAAAGATTTTGATTGTGCGCTTTTATTGTGCTTAGTGAAACAAAAAGCTGTGATGCGATTTCCTGATTACTGTGTCCTTGTGCCAATAAATTTAATACTTCTAATTCCCGTTTGCTGAGTTGCAGTTCAGCAATAAGCGATGTGTTTATGACAAAATTTTCTTTACGTTTAATATATACTTGTTTTTCAACTATAACCGTTTGTGTTTTCGGTTTTGAAAGTTTTAAAGCTAGCCAAATACCCAATGCCGTAAAAATAACTGCAATTGCACCGCTATATATTTCATACGAATGATTAAAAATAATAAATCGAAGTTCTAACCATTTAAGAAGAATTAAAAGCAATGCTAAACTTACACCGTAAATTATGTTTGTTTTGTTATTCAGTACTATGTTTTTACGACTAGTCATTTTTAAGTATTCGGATAGTTTCAAGTGTTATGGAGGGTTGCTGCTAACGTTGGTGTATGTTTTACTTCGTCTGTTCGCTGCGCTCGAGTGTTACGTAGTTGCGCCACTAAGTTAGCAAACATTTAAGAACCTGTGAATATTCCGATGGAATATGCGCAAGTAAGCTCAATGAAGCAATTAACTATACACAGTGTTGTAAGCTATTTTTTATTCAAAATTTGATAAATCTAATTTCATTTTTTCCATTCGACTTATATAATCTACCCTGTTTCTGTCTTCACTATTTACCAATATTTGTCTGTCGAGAGCTTTTAAAGTCAAGAATTTTATTTTAGTATCAATTTTACCAGTGATTTTAATTTGTCCAAATCCAGTAGCTATTATAGAATTGTCCATTGATAAAATTAAGTAGTTATCTTTTTCTTGAATTTCATTAATTGTCTTCAAATCCATTAATTCAGAGCAGTCTTTACTTTTATATTCAAATCCCATTTCGTCAATTTGATTAAACATCCACTTTGCTGTATTCCGAATAAGTCTTTTTTCACGATACCAATCCTCAAGGTTGTATAATAAATCTGCTCCATCGTCATTTCCAAAAGGTGAAAATTCATCTGTACAATCATAATAAAACTCAGAAGTCATAGCGCTAACAAAATTCGGGTGTGATGTTTCTCTTGTTGGACCATCTTCTGTATCGAAATAGTAGTTCATTAATAGGTTAGTTTTTTAGGTTGCTTACGGTTTTGTATAAGATTTACTTCGTCTGTTCGCTGCGCTCGGGTGTTGCGTGTTCGAAGGAAAATCGATGCAAGTAAACATTGTAACTCACATTGGTTAAGCTAAAACTAGCAATTTTTTATATACTATGTTAGCTATAGTTTTTTTAATTCTATTCTTGGATTAAATTCAATGTCTTTACAGCCATTTAGGTTTTCATTGAATTTACTATTTTTCTCTGCATTATATCCAGTTTTATAAGTTTCATATCCTTCTTTTGAAACCTCAAAATTTGCATAACACCAAACAAATGGCAAATCAATAGGTGTATGCAACCAATTAATTTCAGATTTTTCGGTAAGCACAAAATTCCCATTTATGTCAGTCTTAATGATTTGTGATTTGAATTCCTCGTCTTGATAATATCCAAATTCCTTATTTTTTATTTCATTTTTCTCAATGCGCGCGACTGTTGCGTTTTGGATTGGGTTTCCGTTTTGGTCAACTACTTTCCCCATTATTTTTGGTATGTATATGACTTTTTTAGGATGAACGAACAAACCAACCAAAAATATCAGAACACAAATCAAAATAATATTTCCGGCTTTTCTCATAAATTAGAACTAACGTTGATGTGTATTGACGTGGTTTAATTACCTAATTTAGCAAATAAAAACCGAATAGAAAAACTATAAGGATTTTGCAAATAGGCGAGAAGCCATCCATTACTTATGGACGATGTTATAGTTTTCACTTTCGTCAATTTAATGGCTTTTCTCAAACATTATTTTCTATGCTATCTTAGTTATCTTTGACCTAATGAAGAAAAAAGTAATAATTATTGGCGGTGGACTTTCAGGTTTGTATTTAGGATATAAATTAAAAAAGGAAGGCTTTTCTATTCAAATTCTAGAAGCGAATACTAGAATTGGTGGCAGAATTTTCACCAAAGACAGTAATCATACAAAAGTAGAATTAGGTGCCACTTGGCTCTGGAGATACAATGAAGCACTAATCAAATTATGTGCTGCACTACAAATTTCTTTATATGAGCAAAACATGACAGGTGATGCTTTATATGAAGCTGCAAATACCACTATGCCAGAACGTTTTCAATTACCAAGAAACCAGGATATTAGTTATAGAATTGTTGGCGGCACTGCAACTATTTTAGAAAAACTGTCTCAGGATTTTTCAGGAGATGAATTGCAACTCAACCAGAAGGTTGTGCGCATTGATGCTAACAAAAATTCAGTAGATGTACGCACAGAAACTGCAACCTTTACTGCAGATCTAGTTATTTCTACACTGCCACCACAACTCTTAGTGCATACGGTTGCTTTTTCTGCGCCATTAGATGCTAATCTTTTAGAGATTGCCAATAACACACATACTTGGATGAAAGACTCCATTAAGTTTGCATTGGTTTATAAAACGCCTTTTTGGAAAGAAAAAGGCTTGTCTGGCATTGGTTTTAGTAATGTAGGTCCTTTTACAGAACTCTATGACCATTCTGATTTTGAGAATACTCATTTTGCATTAATGGGCTTTTTAAACGCAGGTTTAGCTAACGAAAGCAAAGCGTACAGAGAAGAAAACATAAAGGCGCAACTTTTTAAATTCTTTGGTGAAGCCGGAAAAAACTATCTTTCTTATGAAGAAAAAGTTTGGAGCCAAGAAAACTTGTTACAATCAGCGACTCCTAGCTTTCTAAATCCGCATGCCAACAATGGCCATCCTGTATATCAACAAGAGTATTTAAATGGTAAATTTATAATTGCAGGTTCTGAAACGTCACCAAGCTATGGTGGTTATATGGAAGGTGCCATTTATAGAGGCAATGAAATTGTGGACCAATTAAAACATAGTTTTTAAGCGATAGAAGTTGATTTTGTAAGCGTACCAAAGTTGCTTAAATAATTTTTAATAGTCATTTTCTATATGCCCTTTTAACACCTATTTTATTTTTTTGCTAAACTTTTAGTTTTATTTGGAATGTACGTTCTGTTATTTGTATGTTTGCATTCGGAATGATTGTTCCAGTATTATTAATGAATAAAAACATAAAAATAATGAGTAAATTAAATGGAAAAGTTGCTGTAGTTACTGGTGGTAATAGCGGTATTGGTTATGCATCTGCCAAAGCATTAAAGAGTGAAGGTGCCACTGTTGTCATCACAGGAAGAAATTCAGATAGAGTTGAGGCAGCAGCTCAAGAACTTGGTGTAAAAGGTATCGTTGCAGATGTTAAACATATTTCTGCAATAGAAGATTTGGTAGCACAAGTAAAAGCAGAATTTGGTAAAGTTGATGTGTTATTCGTAAATGCTGGGATTTTTCAGCCTGCACCTATAGGGCAAATAAGTGAAAATATGTTTGACCACCAAATGGCTATTAATTTTAAAGGTGCATTTTTTACGACTGAGAAATTTCTGCCGATATTAAATGATGGTGCCTCAATTATCAACTTGTCATCTGTAAACGCCTATACAGGAATGCCAAATACAGCAGTTTATGCGGCATCAAAAGCGGCTTTAAATTCTTTTACACGGACTGCGGCAACGGAATTGGCGCCAAGAAAGATTCGTGTGAACTCCGTAAATCCTGGTCCAGTTTCAACACCAATTTTTGGAAAAACAGGCATGGAAGAAGACCAATTGAATGGTTTTGCCCAAGCTATGCAAAATCGTATTCCTTTAAAACGTTTTGGACAACCAGAAGATATTGCTAAACTGGTTACGTTTTTAGCCTCTGATGATGCTTCGTTTATTACAGGTGGTGAATACAACATTGATGGCGGTATAATTATTAATCCACTTTTGATTTAGTTTTTTTATCCATATTTGGAATGATAGTTCCAATAAATTACATTTGTGGAAGCATAAACGCTTCCACATTTTTTATAATATGCCAAGAGTAAAATTATTTGATGAACATGAGGTCTTAACCAAAGCAATGCATTTGTTTTGGAAACAAGGCTATTCAGCAACATCTGTTCAAGATTTGGTTACTTGTTTGGGGATTAATAGGGCTAGTCTTTACGATACCTTTGGTGGTAAAGACCAACTTTTTAAAAAATCTTTTGAACTTTACCGTAAGACAAATCTTGAAGGCGTCATTAAATTTTTTGAAAATAGACCGAATGTAAAGGTTGGGTTTTCAGAACTTTTTGATAATGCTATTAAAGAAGATATACTGGATAAGGATAACAAAGGTTGTTTTGTTGTCAATACGATAACGGAACTTCTTCCTAATGATGACAGTCTTTTAATCATTTTAGAAAAAAACAAACAAGATTTTGAGAAGGTATTCTATGAGTATCTTAAAAAAGGTAAAGAAAGCGGTCAATTAAAAACAACACACAATTTAAAGTCTATTGCAACGCTATTTTACACCTTGTATAATGGTATTAGAGTTGTTTCGAAAACACGTCCGGATAAAAAAGAGTCAGTCGATGCTATTACAATAGCCTTGTCATTGTTGAGTTGACCAAATTGTTTACAACGCGATTACGTTTGTTTATTAGCCAATAGGTTCTTATTTGTATCCATAATTGGTTCTATTCCGCTTCTTTTTTATCTTTTTTTTGATGTTCTATGTCGTCTAGCATATCTAAATAAAGGTCCTCAACATGCTCTCTTGCCCACGTTGTTCTTCTTAAAAAACCAAGACTAGATTTCATGGTAGGGTTGTAGATAAAACAGCGAAGATTAGTACGTTCTCCCAAATACGCCCAACCGTAATGTGCAACCAAACGCTCTAAAACCTGTTTTAGTTTTACACCATGAAACGGATTGTTTAATTGTGCTTCTGTAGCTGGTTTACGTATGCGTTTAGACTTTGGTTGCTGTTCTGTTTCTCTGGGTGTTTTAGATGGTGTTTGTTTATTAGGCAATTTATTGTTTTTTTGTGTCCACGCGTTTGTATATGGTTTACTTTGTTTGTTTGCTGCGCTTGGGTGTTGTGTGGTTTAGTACGTAATTTAGCAAATAAAAACCGAATAGAAAATCTGAGAGCACTTTTGTAAGTAGGCTAGAAGTAGCAATTCGTTTTTATTCGCAACCCATCTTAATTAATTCGTCCATTCTCTTGTTTGGTTTAACAATAGTATAGAGCATTGCGTTCTTTCTTTTTTTTATAAATTTTACTTTTCCATCTTTAGACACGCACTTTATTAAATCGGTTTTATTTTCTCCTATTATTATTGAATCTCCAATTTTGTAACGGTCAGAATGGTCTGCAAAAATTGCTAAATCACCCTTTGTTATGCAAAAATATGCTCCTAAAGAACTTGGTTTTAAATAGTCTTTATAATTAGAATTAACTTTTTTTAATGTAATAAGAAATTTATAAGTATCAGTTTGTTTTTCAATTCCGCAAATGACACCAGTTACTTTTAAATCAAGATTCTCGAAATATTCATTAGTTTTTTTATTTGATTCAGAGCTAAATTTATTTCCAATTAAGTTTATTACTGTAATGATTATAATCATAAATACAGCGATTAATATAATTCCTTTTCTTCTCGACATCTACTGATTTTAAATTACTTACAACGTGTTACTACAGGTTTTTAGTTTTTTACGAAAATTAAAGCTTTTTTATAATTGCTTTTATTTCCAGTAGCAAATACCATTTTATCTTCTGTTAACTCTATTAATTTTAATGAAAACGATGTACTACTAACCGTATTATCTGTTATTTCTCCCCTAATCATAGTCAACCAAACCTCTCCTTGTTCTTCATAGAAAGCATAGCTTGCTTCCGCAATTTCTGAAGTACCATAATAACAATTTTCATTTCCACTAATTACTTCTATCGCACTATCTGTTTGAAAAATGTAGCTATCATCAATAAAACAATCATTTTGATCGCTTATCCAATTATCGTAGTTCTGATAGTAGGCTTCTAATTCCCATGTTTTAGAGCTATTATTATGTAGTAAATTTAAATCTTCAATGGTATATATTTCATATGAATTATCTTCATCATCTTTACTACATGCTATAAAAAGAATTAATAAAAAAGTAAGTGTTATTGGTAATTTTAACTTGTTCATAGATAGGGTCTTTTCTGGTTTTCTTTATTAATTCAATTACTATGCCATTTTCTTGTTTTTTTATGTGTGGTAACGTTAAGTATAAGAAATATGCAGTTAGAAAAAAAATATTTAGTTTTCTGATTTTCATAAATGTTAGTTAAGTATTAATTATAAAGGTTTTGTTCTTGGTTAAGAGACTAATTTAACAAATACTCACGACATAGAAAATCTGTAAGTATTTATGTAAGTAGGCTAGAACTAGCAATAAATTATATATAGTGTTGGTAGTAGTTATTAATTCTATATATACCGTTCAATTAACTTGTGATTTTCTGGTTTAGTAATAAATTTATTAATTGACTTTTTAAATATTATTTCTGTTTCATCTATTGTTTCTATATGTTCAATAATTAACTCTATATTTTCAAAGCTAAATCCATATTTTAAAAGCCATATTTCTGTTTCATCATTAGTCCCGAATTTGATGTAATTACTTAATATTAGAGACCTTTTATCTTTCGTTTTTTCAAAGTAAAGTAATAATGCACTAGAAATTGGGTCTTTTACAGAAAGGGAAAGAACTTTGTCAATGTAATCATAAGTATCATAAATGATTGTGTCAAAATCTATATCAGTTACACTTGTGTTTCTGTTAAATAATGGCACTGGTTTTTTAAAACTTTTATTTGGAAGAGCTTCAGCTATACAAGAGAATCTTACTTTTTTTTCAAAAAGTTGTTTTTTAAATTCAGCAATTGAAATTTCTTTATTTCTCAGTTGTCTATTTAACTTTCGTCTAAAATCTTTTTCAGACAAGAATGCGTGTCTAAGCGAAATAATTTCAGCAAAAGATTTTCCTTGAATTTGCCAAAGTAAAATAGGAATTGATGCACTTAATACGCTTTTTTCACCATTACCAAATTCAACTCTTCTTAAATGTGCTGTATATATGTTTTGAAGAGCTTTCTTTATTTTTTTTCTTTTGTAATCGGTTAATATATAGTATTCTTTTACAGTTAAAGGCTCTAGTTCTTCATTTAAAAAATTATCTAAAATAAATGAAATTTGCTCATCTAAATCAGCTTTTTCAATTCGAGTTATTTGACTTTCTGTTAACTGTAACTCTGAGTTGAAAGTGTCATTTTTAATTGCATCAACAATATCAATAAAATCTTCATTATTTGGGTCTGTTGGGTTGTCAAGATTTGATAACGGAGATAATGATGATTCAGTATTTAATCTATTTGTAAAAGTTCTTTTATTTTGACTCTCTACAACAACATAGCCATAATCAAAGTGATTATCCTCATGTGTTACTCTACCAGCACGCCCTATTAAATTCTTTAAATTTAGGGTCTTTTGGTCTTCATTACCTCTGAAAGTAAAGTTATTAATCCAAATTATATCAAATGGCATATTGATACCTTGAATTAATGTAGAAGTTGAAAAACAAATTTTAGCGTGATGATTATTTACAAAGTCTTCAATTATTAATCTTGCGTTTAAAGGAATTGAACCGTGATGAATTACAATACCCCTTTTCATTAAGTAGACAAGAATAGAGCTTTTTTCGCTATCGTCTTTGGTTCCAAAAAAGGTCTCTATTTTTTCAATATAACTTAAACTTTTTTTATCCGTTATTATTGGACATAATTCGATATAGTCTGCAAAAGACTCAATAAAATTGCCATTATATATTTTTGCTTTTGAAATGTATATTAGTACTGTCCCGTTATTTTTAATAATTTCTTTAACAATATTACCTTCAATTTTTTTTCCTTTCATTTCATCTTGAAATGGCGAGAAATATTTAAAATCACCCTTTGAATGTTCAATGAAAATTTTACCAACTGTTTTTTGATTATATGTTTCTGAATCGATACTCTCTGTGATATTATGCTTTTGAAATTGTGCTTCTGGATTAAGTATGAAGGGATGGGTAAATACTTTTTTTATATCGGTCAATTTTTTATCAATTCTTCTCACGAGAGAATCAAATTTCATTCCTCTTATACCTTCCTCTGAAATTTGAGCTTCATCAAGTAAAATTAACTCTACATTAAGCTTTGGAATGTTTTTAAACAACTCTTCCCCTCTTTCAGGTGTTATTATGTAAATCCTATTTTTTGTTCTTTTTGTATTTACTACTTCAATGAATTGGAGAACTAAAGTGTCTTTTGATACCAGTTTTTTTACTTTAATTAAATATTCTGAAATTAAAGCTCTTGATGGCAAGATGATAATAATATCTCCTTGAGTTTCTTTAATTAATTCTTGAAATAAAAATGACTTACCAGCACTTGTTGGTGCGGAAAATGAAAAATTAGTATATTTTTTTATTGAAAGATACGCATCTGCTTGAACGGGAGTGAAATTATGACCTGTGTCTGAAATTATTGTTTCTGCGTAAGCATTATAAATTGCTTCTATGAATGAATTTGGTTCTTCTGTTTTATAAAACAAGCCCATTAGAAACATTAGCTTAGATTCATATTCTTTGAAAGAATCAGCATTATATTTTTTAAGATAAGATAACGTTTCTAAATGGCTGTTATCTGTTGGTCCATTTTTATGGAAATCAAAAAGTATTTCTCTAATTAAGTCATTATCAATTTCTTTATTGAATATTATTTCACTTAACATAATTCAACTGCTATTAGATAAAGTTCATTATATTTAATAATCTCTGATATTGGAGCTGATTCAAGAGCATTATTTAGAGTATTAATTATATTGTCGTTATTGTGTGAAAATGCAGCAGTATAACCTTTCTTATTTTCTATAATGTTTTGTTTTGTTGCGGCATCTAAAAAGGGTAGTAGCCAAAGTAATTCAGAACTATCTCTGTCACCAATGAAATCAACAATTTGGTCTAAAGCTCTTGCTCTAGGTGTTGACTCTAAACTAAACTTAGCTTCTCCAAAAATTAAATAACTATTTGTACTTACTGAATGAAAGTCAAAACCTGGGTTGCCTGTTACTTTTTCTTTCAGTAATTCGGCTAAAGGAATCAATTTATGAGAATGTTCAATTTCTAACGCTTTTTGAGCTGCATATGAAACAATAAATTCTCCAATATCAGTATTTACATTAGATGATATTTTAGCAATTATTTCATTTACTATTTTATCTATTGTCTTTTTGGAAGTAGCTTTAAAAGTTATTTGAGAGATTTCATCAAGTTTATTTATCCAAGTTGTGTCAGAAATATTTTTTTCAAATTCTTCAACAATAGGTCTAAAATCTTTAATTTTTATATGAATACAATTTATTTGACAACTACTTCCTTTAGGTAGTTTATTGAGGCTAGTATTTTCAATTTTATTAATATCCATTCAATGACTTTTTTTAATTTTCGCCAACGTGATTGTTTATGATTAGTGGCGTGTTTAATCAACTAACTCAGCAAATAAATTACAGATAGAATATTCCGCAGGAATTTTCCAAATAGGCAACGACCAAAGCAATTAATTATACACGGTGTTGTGGGCAGTTTTTTACCATTTACCCATTTCTTCAAGTGTTTCTATATCGTAGTATTTTTTTTCTTCAAATCCATCTTCGTAAGATTTCTTAAATAGAGATATTACCTTATTCTCATTTTCATCAAAATCAGCTAGATTAAGATTATCGAACCTACTTTTTATAACTTCCTTATCTAATTCAGGATAAAGTTGATACTCGGCAAGTTGATAACCAACTCTACTGCCAGAAGTCAGCCAACTACGTTTGATAGATAACCAAACATATTTAACTAAATCGTGGTCTTTCTCAATAAGTTGATAAAAATTTGCTTCGTAATGTTCTTTATAATTTTTATAGACAGTATCTAATATTAATCCAATTTCATCTTCGGCTAAAAAGTCGGTATCAATTAAAATCTTGTCAAAAAGCCCTTTAGCTATTATGTTTCTTATTGAAATTATTTTTTCAATAAATTTCAAGTCATTATCTTTTTCAAATTTGAAGAGATAATACCATTCGTTTTTCGAATATAATTCTCCTTTTTCTGATTGTTCGTAAGCATATAATATTCTATCACTCAAATAGAATGAAGAAAAATATTTGTTGTTTTCTATATGAGATAGGATAAGATTTCTTCTAGATTCAATGTCATTAATGTTGTACAGCATATCAGAAGCATAATCTAATACTGTATTTAAATCTGAACCAATTCCCCAAAACATACCTTTTTTATGTGTTAAGTTTTTTGAATAAATTAAAATCGATTCAATGATTTTCTGTTGCTTATTTTCGTCGCAACCTTTGCTTTTTATTTCAACCCAGTTTAGAAATTGAAATAGTTGCCCTTTTTCTTGAACTTGTTTTAAAATATCTTCATTTTCTCCAGAAGAATTTTTGTTTATGAAGCTTTCGAATACATATTCTTGTATGTCAAAATTAGATAATTGAAGATTAAAGTATCTATTAAAATAACTTTCGTTTGCAACCCTTTTACCTCGAATTAAGTCATCAGGTGTATTTGAGTCGAAGCTATATAATGTGTCGACTATAAATAACCTTTTTAATATTCTTTTAATTAAATCGTTAAAATCTAAACTTTCAATAAAGGCTTCGGTTGATTGCTCATCATTAGAGCGGAAGCCGAAATTATTGATGTTGTTATTACTTTTGTATATTAAACTTTCCTTGTTATCTATTATAAATTTATAGGCTTTTTGGTCAAATACCCTTAAAGCTTCAATTAATAAAAAATCTAAAATATTTAATTCGTTAACTATTGAAGGTAAACGTAATTTTATACTATTGTTAAACCTATAGATATCTCTTAATGAAGTAAAAAAGTTTATAAATGGTTCACTTTTAATAGAATCATTCAGTTCTTTAATTTTATCAGTTATCGCTTCATCATTAAAAAGTATGTTTAAATTATCAATAAATAATCTTGAGATATCTTCTTTGGAAATAGAAGGTAAAGTGTAATCTACTTGAACAATTTTTTCGATATATTTTTTTCCATTTTCGCCAAATTGATTTTCTAATGCTGTCTGAACTACATTCTGGTCATAAGCTAAAATAAAAATAGTATTAGCGAAATTCCCGTTTAATTTAATTAATTGAAATATATCAGTTATTTCATTTGGTGTTAATCTATCGATATCATCAATAGTAATATATAATTTTACTTTTGAATCAATTAAAATGTTATCAATTTCGTTTTTTAATTCAGAAAGTTCTTTTTCTTTTCCTACTTTTTTAAAAATATTTTTTAATGATTGTAGTGCTTCGCCAGCACCAGAATGCACATAGTTAACCCAGTTCAAGTATTCTAAAAATTCAGCTATTTTTTTTGAAGCATTTTTTAGTTTTTCAGAGTTGTTTTTTAATTTTAGAATTAACTCTCTTAAGAATACACTTTGTAATTCTTTTTGTCCAGAAAACATCCAAGGATTAAATCTTAAAACAATAATTTCTTGATTTATACTTGAAGAGATTTGTTCAACTTCGTTAATAATGAAATTTAGCAAAGTTGATTTACCAGAACCCCAAGTTCCATTAATTCCAAGTACAATACTTTCGTTATTGTCTTTAAAAGATTTAACCAAACCAGATGCGATTTCAAATGCGAATGGATGTCTTCCTAATTTATCAGTTGAATTTTCTTTTAATGGTAAATCTGTATGCATTACTGGTTTTTGTTAAATTGCCCACAACTTGTTATATAATAACTTCTATTACTGTTATCGCGAAAATAGAATAGGATATAAGCTACAAATGTAAATTTTAATTATAATGCATACTATACGTAGATCTACGTATATTTCACTCTAATTACAGCTAAATTATAACACTCTAAGTTAAGAATTTTACGGTAAACCGTAGCCCCAAAATATTAAAAGATGTAAACCTATTTAAAACAAAAAACCACTAAGCTTACGCCAAGTGGTTTTAAGTACTTAAGGGTTAAGGGTAGGGTTATTAACTAAGCGTTTATAATGTCTTGTGTTTTTTTCTTTTTGTAATGTCTGCCATACCACAATAAAAAGCCAGTAACAGGCAAACTTGCGGTTAGTAAACTGATGATAAAAGCAATAATTTTACCCACAATGCCACCAATGGCACCAATGTGTATGTCGTAGTTCATCCGTTGTATTTTGTCTGCGACGTTAGCATCTTTATATTTTCCGTAAATACCTGGTGTTTCAATTTCCTCGAGTGTGTTTTGGTCAAAAAAACGAAAATCAGAATCATAGAAAAGGTCGTCACTGTTAGATACTTCTATGTAAATACTTTCGTCTTCTGTTTTTGGGTAATGGAGTTCAAAACTTTTAGCTTCTGGTGATTCTTTTAGCAATTTTACAATGATATAATCCATAGGTATCACATCACCTTTTGTGCTGGTCTCACTAAGATTTTCAGGAATAATAAAACGCGCTTCTTTTTCGCCACCTGTAGATTTGTAAACCACATATTTTAACCAATTGTAAGACATCATAGAACCTGTAAACGCCAAAACAAGGGCAAGTGCACAAATGTAAAAGCCAATAACGGTGTGTAGGTCAAAGTTTTTACGTTTCCAGCGTGTGGTTTTTTTCCAATCGAATTTTAAACGTTGCTTCAGGTTTTTTCGCTTTTTGGGAATCCAGATTATAAAACCAGAAATGATAATAAAAATGAAGATTAAAATAGAGGCACCAACCACTTGTTCGCCTATTTTTTTAGGCAACCAAAGGCGCATATGGCCTTTTAAAATAAAGGCAAAAAATCCTGAGGTATGATCATCTACTTGGATGACTTCGCCAGAATAGGGATTAAGAAACACACTTTGGTAAAACTCTGGTTCTGCATCGTAAAAAATAACCTCAATAGCATCGCCTTCTTTTTTAAATACGGTACCATGTACGGTGTTTTTTGGGAAAACTTGTTCTGCGAGAAGCTTGGCTTTTGTTGGTGTTAAAATCGGTAGGTTTTGTGGTGTTACCGTTTTATAATCGTCATAGAGGCTTTCAATTTCAGTTCTAAAAGCCCAACAACAACCCGTTATTGCAACAATGAACACAACGAGTCCTGTTGCTAGACCTAAAATTTTATGAACTTGAAATATGAATTTTTTAGCTGTCATTGTTGTCATTTTTAAAAGCGCAACCCTCTAAAAAAGAGTCGCGCTTTAACTTTTTGTAATTAAAACTGGTAAGACATATTAGCCAATAATGCTCTTGGTGTTTGTGGATTAATGGTGGTCCAACCTTTGTAATATTCTTTATTAAAAGCGTTGTTTAATTTTAATCCTATTCTGTATTTATCTGCTTGGTAAAACACGGCTGCGTTTGCAATGGTGTAACTCGGTAGAATAAATTCGCCAGTAGAAGCATAGTTAATGGCAAAACGGTCACTAGCACCATTGACGCCAAAACCAAGTCCGAAACCTTCTAAACTGCCTTCTTGGAATTCATAATTTGCCCAAAGGTTATATAATTCTTCTGGTCCTGCTTCAAGAGGTCTTCGGTTTAAAATTTCTGTGTTATCAGATTCGGTGGTTTCACTATCGTTGTTGCTATAACCCGCTCTAATGTTTAACCCTTTAACTGGGTTAGCGTTGATTTCAATTTCAAAGCCTTTACTCACCACTTCACCACCTTGTATTTTATTGAATAGGGAAGAAGGGTCTGTAATTACTCGGTCTTTTACTTTAATATCGTAATAGCTAATCGTAGCATTTAAGCGGTTATTAAAAAGATTGGTTTTAATACCAAACTCTAATTGGTTGGCTTCTTCTGGGTCAAAAGATTGCAGTGTTTGTGGACCAGCATCTGGATCACCCACTAATTGAGGCGCTACATTGGTAAAGCCGTTTTGGTAATTCCCAAAAACTGATAATTTATCTTTAATAGGTTGGTATACAATTCCGAATTTTGGAGATACTGTTGTTTGGTCGTAATCATCTGCGGTTGTTGTGAGATCACCTTCATTATCAAAATGGTCTAAACGCAAACCTACCATAGCAGAAAGGTTATCTGTAATGTTTAAAACATCTGAAGCATACATGCTATAAATTTGATATTTAGATTTTAAGTTACCAACACCTTGTGACGCTAATGCAGCATCTACTGCAGACGTAGAAAGTGCGTAAGCATCTGTCTCAACAGCTGCTGTAAACGGATTGTCTCCATTAGAACCACCATCTGGTGTTACATTGCCATAAAACGCATAGCCAGTATTGTTACTCGTTTCTGTGGCATTGAAGTAATCTAAACCAATAACCACTCTATTTCTTAAGGATGCTACTTTAAAATCGCCAATAAAGTTTTGTTGAATGTCTGTAGTTTGCGTATTTGCATTTTGTTTACTGATAAAGCGCGAATAGGTATCACCTTCTAAAATCCCAAAGTCGAATAAATAAGAATAATAACCACTTGTAGAAGTTGAACTTTTAGAAAGTAAGGTTTGTGATTGCCATGTGTTAGACAATTTATAATCCATCTCAACTCTATAATTCTGTGTTGGGTTCAGTAAGGTTAAATCGTTGCTTGTAAACGATAATTTGTTGTTGTAACCTAATTCATCAAGGTTAGAAGAGGCCGTTGGTGCACTTCTGTTTAAGAATAAAAAGGTTGGGTTGGTTTGTTCGGCTTGTGTGATTTCACCGTAGAAAGAAAATGAAAGTTTGTTATTCACTTTATACGATAATGAAGGGGCTACAAAAAATGATTTTCTAAAACCTGCATCTTGAAAACTTTGTTCTGTGCTGTAAGCCGTATTTAAACGGAAGTATAAGTTATCTTCTTTACTTAAAGCGGTATTAAAATCACCTACAATTTGATTAAGACCGTAAGAACCAGACGTAAATGATAATTCGCCACCTGTACCTACATAAGGCTTTTTGGTTACAACATTAATAAGTCCACCGTAAGAACTCACCGCATTACCAAATAAGGTTGCAGAAGGGCCTTTTAAGACTTCAATACGTTCAATATTTGCAGGATTGATAGTTCCGTTGGTTAATCCAGGTAAACCGTTTACCAATTGTGGTTGCACAGAAAACCCACGAAGTCCGTAATAACCTGCACCATCACCACCACGACCAGTAGACGACCATAAGTTTTCTACACCAGTAGCATTTTTTAAAGCATCGTCAAAGTTAGTAACGACTTGTGTTTTTAGAAGTTCTGTGGTAATGGTGCTGTACACTTGTGTGTTTTCAATATCTGTTAAGGGCAGTTTAGAAACGTAAGCGGTTTTCTTTCTCGAGAATTTATTACGACGTTCGCCATCAATAACCACTTCACTTAAGATTTCATTTCCTTCATAAAGCACAATAGTCTCTAATGTTGTGTTTTGATTATTTGAAACCGAAACAGCAACTTCTCTAGTTTTAAAGCCGATGTACGAGATTGAAAGAATATAATCACCAGGTTCTATACTACTGATTTCAAAAGTTCCATTTTCGTTAGATTGTGCGCCTTTGTTGGTGTTTGTTAAAGAAATATTGACACCAATAAGAGGTGCTTGGTTGTTGTCTGTAATGGTTCCTGTAATGGTTCCACTTTGAGCAAAAGCTATATTTGCGAACAGAAATAAGGTTAAAATTGATAGTAAGCTTTTCATTTGTTTTTATTTAGACTTAATATGAATAGTTAGTTTTTGGCAAAAATATATTTGTCAATTGAATTACACAAGTTATTTATATTAAATCTAAATAAGAATTTTTAAGCGCTTGATTTGGTGTAGATAACAGGGCTGTTTTTATGCTTTATAGGATGAAAACTGATTCTGATTTTGAAGAGTTGCAACGTATCACTTGCAACCAAAAAACCACTTAGCTTTTGCAAAGTGGTTTTAAATATGCTTGTTAGTTATAAACTTTATGGCGCCTTATAATCGTTTTTTAAGTACTTGAGGGCATCTTCTAAAGCTTGTTTTGAGGGTTTAGGGTTAAAGCCTAATTCGTTTTTAGATTTACTAATATCATAATCTTGTTTTAAGCCATAAAACATATCTAAATAATGACGTTGCAATAAGGGTTCTTTACCCGTTATTTTACTGCTAAATTCCATTAAGCCTGCAATAGAATATAATAAGCATTTGGGTACTTTTTTAGGTGTTTTTAGTTTTAATTCAGGATACAAATCTGCTGCTATTTTTACACTGTCTTGTAATGTGGTATGTGTTGGGTTTGAGAGAATATAACGCTCTCTATCTTTACCTTTTAACATCGCTTGGTAAGCACCAAAAGCCACATCTTTTACATCTACCCAATTTAAAGTGACGTTAGTATCAACTGGTATCTCACCATTTAAAATTTGATACACCAAATTGTTAGAATAACTAAGTTTGTGTGCATGGCTACCAATCATTGCAGATGGTAAAATAACAACGGTTCTTATGTTATATTTTTCACCGAGTTCTAAAGCTAATTTATCAGAATCGTTTTTAGAATTGTAATACCAGTTTCGTCGGTCTTTATTATACCCATTATCTACATGAGCAGGTAAGGCGGTAAAGTCTAATGATGCTACAGAACTCACATAGACAATGTTTTTAATACCACATTCTTTTGCGATATCGAATACATTTTCTGTGCCTTTTAGGTTATTGTCATAAATCTCAGCTTTTGGGTTTTTCGCCCACATACTAAAGTTGGCAGCTACAGCATATAAATGCGTTACATTTTTAAATGCTTTTTTTAGCGATGCTCTGTCTAAAAGGTCTGCTTGTACAACCTCGCAATCTAAATCTTTAAAAGGTGCTGTATTATTGCTATTTCTAACGGTCGTTCTTACAGTATGGTTTTTAGAACGTAGTAAACGGATTAAGTTGTTTCCTAAATGGCCATTTCCGCCTGTTACAAGTGAAATCTCTTTGCTCATATGTTATGTTTTTTTGTTTGAGCAAAGGTCAATAGTAATTAAAGCTTGAAAAATAACATTTGTTAGAAAGTAATCTGTTTTCTAATTCTGCTTAACGATTGCGGTTCCATGCCTAAAAACGAAGCGATATTATCTATAGATACGTTTAAGGCTAAGTTAGGCTGTTCTTTTATAAATTTTAAATAACGCTCTTTAGCTGAAAGGACCTGAAAATCTTTAACACGTTCTAGTTTGCAATTGAGATGCTCATTAGTCACGGTTTTTATAAAGTTGCTCCAAAAAGAGGATTTGGCTTGGAGTAAGTCGAAATCTGGTTTAGAGATTTTTAACAGCTTACAGTCGGTAATGGTTTCGTAATAGTCTGGTGCAGGCGTTTCACTCATAAAACTCTCTAGGGATGTGAAAAAATCGTGTTCGGCTATTAAATGTTGCACTACAATTTTACCATCTACATTTTGATAGCCTTTAACAATACCTTCACTTAGAAAATACACATAGCGCTCCGTTTTTCCGGCTTCTAAGAGTAGGGTGTTGGCTGGTACATTTTCGGAGGTAAAATAGGTTTCCACTAAACTGCTATCGGTTTGCGATAGGGTACATCGCGATTGCATATAGTTGTGTAAGTTTTTCATGGGTATGATTTAAATAGTGTTTGTGTATGGTTAAGCACCTAATTTAGCAAATATATCACAGATAGCATATTCCGCAAGAATGCTCGTAAGTTGGCAGTGCACTACCCAATTAAATATACATGGTTTTACCTGCTGGCTTTTTTCTAAATCCATAGTATCCACAAATTAGAGCGAATAACATAATCACACCATTAATTATCCAAAATGTCCATTCATATTCTCTTTCAATTAGTAATTCATAACTTGGTCCAGGCACATTTGTTTGAACTCCAACATTTAGACTATTCGGTTTCGAGTTGGCATTTGTAAATTTTAATTCATATTCTCGTCCTGAATCGCTAAAAAAAAACATTCTCTTCATTAATTTCTATTGGTTTTCCATTGGTATAAATCGCTGCGTTTATTTCATAAGGATTAATTGAGTCCATCTTATTATACGGTGTTGGGCATAGTGTTTTAACGTATTGCTTCGTCAACCAATTTGCTATCTACAAACTGCTCAAAACTGATAATCTTACCATTGTTTAGTTTCCAGATATGGGCAACACGTGCTTCAAAATACTTGTTCGTTTTTTTATAGGTGCCGGAATATGTGCCATAAGCAACTACTTTGTCTTCATTTGCAATATAATCTTCGGGTGAAAATTTATAATCAATCCACTCGCTACCTAAGCGTTGAAAAACATTTTCGGTCACACTTTCTAAACCAAAATAAGTTCCTGCATACGGAAAGCCTTTGGCTTCTGTCCAACTGATATTTTCAGCAACATGTTTGGCCAAGTTTTTACCGTTTTCTTCTGAAGTTTTACCTTCATATGTACTTTTTATGATTTCTAAATTCGTCATTGTTTCATTTTTAAATGAACAACTTGACACTACTAAAAGTAATGTCAAGTTGATAATTGTTATAGGTTTTACCATTTCATTTCTCCTGTGTTCACTTTTGCTCCTAGCACTAATGCTGTTTCAAAAGTTAAATTCGGATATTTTGATTTTATTGTTGCTATCAACGCTTCAGAAGTAGTATTGCTTTTTAAAGCGTCTTCATAAAATTGAATATAATTTTTAGTGTGGTTTACAGCATCAATAGTAAAATCGGAATTTGTATTTGCGTGTGCAGGAATTACTATTTCAGGTTTTAAATCACTGATGGTATTTAAAATTGAAATCCAGCTGTTACGTGCTTCTGTTGTTTGTGCATCTGCCATCCATATATTAAATGTTGTACCAAAAACATTAATACCACCTAAAGCTGTTTTTATTGATGGAATCCATACAAAGGTTCTTTTTGTGAAATCATCTAATCCAATGATTTCTAGTTTTTCGCCTTCTAACTCAATATAATTTTCTTTTAGAACTTGAGGTAAAATAACGTTAGACGTAATTTTATCGCCTAGTCTTTCGCCCCAAACTTCTAATTTCTTTTGAGCTGTCGCTTTTATATGTTCTATTGTTGCAGGCGATGCATAAGCCGTAACCTCTGGGAAATATTTTTTGAATACTTCCAATCCGAAATAAAAATCAGGGTCACCATGAGACACATAAATAGTCGTTAAGGTTTTTCCTGAGTTTTTGATTTCTTGAGCGACTTGTTCTGCCTCTGCTAATGTAAATTGTGCATCTATTAATACGGCATCGTTTTTACCAGATATAATTACTGAAGCAACGCCAAAACTGTTTTCTGATGCGTTGTAAACTTGTAATTTAAAATTGTTTGTTTCTATTGTTTTGAAACTTTGTGCTTGTGCGTTCATTTTGAATAAAATTAAAATTGTGAATAATGCTGTTGAAATAATTGATTTCATTTTGCTTGTATTTAATGATGGTACAAAGATGCGATCATTACCTACTTCAAAACATTGAACAAGTTCAATAAATGAATTCTCAACGATTATTTACTAGCTATTTTTCGTCTAATTTTACTCAAAAACTCGTGGCTTATACCTAAGTAAGCGGCAATCTGTAGGTTGGTTAACCGTTGAAAGAGGTTGGGATATTTTTCAATAAAGTCTATATAACGTCGGTCTGCTGTTTTACTTAAATTATCTATGATTCTTCGTTGTAAGGCGATATGTGTTTTTTGAGTCATGACTCTAAACAGTTTCTCTATTTTAGGAATGTTATTATAAGCAAACTCTTTATCTTTTTTTGAAATTAATAATACTTCACTATCCTCTAATGCTTGAATATAAAGTTGTGATGGTTTTTCATTAGTAAAGCTGTCGATATCAGTAATCCACCAATTTTCTTTTGCAAAATAGAGTACTTGTTCAAAGCCATTACTATCTATATGATATACTCTGAAAAGCCCTTTGGTAACAAAGCCCTCAAACTTGCAAATTTCACCTTCTTGCATGAGGAAATGTTTTTTTCTAACTTCTTTTTGGTTAAATAAGCTGCAAAAGCTTTCTAGCTCTTTTTTTGAAAGCGTAATATGGTTTAATATATTTTTTGTTAGTAATTCTGTCATATTCGAAGGATTTCAATATTACGCCCAACGTTTAGTCTTTAGTATAAGAGTAGTAGCGGATTTATCTGCACTTACATCTCAATAAGCAATATAGTTAAATAAAAGCAATAGCGGTTCAAGTTTACACCAGAACCGCTATTGCTTTTATACATTGTTGTACGCTGTTTTTATTCAACTCACGTAATTTATAAAGCCAGTAATTTCACATTAATTTTTGGCAAGTATAGGTGCTTTTTTTCTTCGTCCCCAAGCAATAAAAAGTGCAAGTCCTAGTAAAATTACATTCATTCCTATTGCAGAGAACTCTCCTCTAGAGGCATGAAATCCACCGGCTAATACCATAACCAAGGCTAAGCCAAGAGCTGCCAATACCGTTAAATTAGGTTTCCATCTGAAAATTGAAGGGATTAATAATCCTAAACCACCCAATAGTTCACTAACTCCTATAAATTTAACCAATGCAAGCGGTGTATTTGCTACCCATGGAAGCGCTTCTGTAAGTGCTTCAACCGGTTGTGTAGCTTTCATTAATCCAGCCATGATAAACATTAGGGCTAAAAATCCTTGTGCAATCCATAATGCTATATTAATTGCTTTGTTACTTTTTTGATTTGTCATTATACTTTAAATTTTATTTATAGAACAAAATTCATAGTTTTTGAAAGCCTATGCATTGATGTACATCAAGAAATACTATTGGATTATTTTTTTTTAGAAAGTTCATTTCTGATACGACTCAAGGCTTCAGGTGTAATTCCTAAATAAGAAGCTACCATTTTTAGCGGAACTCTTTGAATAATGTTTGGATACGTTTTAGTAAAATGCTCATACCTTTTTTTTGCATTTGAACTCATTAACATTATAATTCTATTTTGCATAGTATCTAAACGTTTTAATAAGGCAGTTAGGTCTGGACCTTCCTTTAGTAATTCTTCTTTTGTAGCGACATTTATAATGGTGTCTTCAAGAGCATCTATAAATAATTGACAAGGTGTATTGGGTTCACAACTGTCAGCAACTAACCAATTTTCAGGACCAAACATATATATATGTTCTTTCCCTTTATCATCAATTATATAGCTTCGTAACAAACCACTTTCAACAAGAAAAACCTTGGAACTTATATCACCTATTCGTTGTAATACAGCTCCTTTTTTTACGTTTATTTTTTTCAATTTTCAAGTCTTATTAAGGTTTGTTCAAATGGCAAACAACTCGTTATACAGTAACTTTTATTACTCATATCCCAAAAATAGAGCAAGATATAGTAGCTTTTTATATTCTAGCAACGAAGTTAATTGTATTTCGTCAAAAATCTATACGAAAAGTTACGTACTGGTTTTCTCAGATAAAAGCCAAGTTGCAATCCTCTAATGCCTATAGGTTACGGTAAACCGTGATAGCTAACTCATAAGAACTGAAACTGTATTAAAAGTAAAAACCACCTTGCTTTCGCAACGTGGTTTTTAGAATTCTTGTTTATATATTATTTAGTCATTTTTAGCAAAATAACCATCATTAGAAACCGCAGCATCACTTACAGATATGCTACCTGTTTTAAACCATACTTCAGCATAATTACCATCAGCATATTGTTTTTGAATATCGCCTCCATGAGTTTCCGCACCAGAACACCAGTTCATGTTTACCTCTGGTGATTTTCCGTTCGTTTGGTTATAGGCACCCAATTTAAAGAAACAACCTTCACCTTTATACGCTTCTTTGCGTTCTACACCATCTTGACCAATTGGTACAAATAATTTTTGTGTTTGCTCAGGGATGTCAGTTTTTGCAGCAAATTCTGATTCAATTAAGTTTTTTGTAAATGTTTTAGTTTCATGTCCTGCACTAGTAAAGGTTAGGTTCATAATACCATCTTTAACTTCGATTTCATAACTAAACTCTTCGCCTAATTTAATACCATCTGTAGGTTCTTCAGGATACGTGTTTGCATCTGTACCAACCACAGAGAAGTCATTTCCCCAAACTGCAGAAGAATAATCCCATCGTTTAGAGTTATCGTCTCCAGCAGTATTGATTTCGTAATGCCAAAACACAGAACCTTTGTCGTGACCAGGATATTTTTTGTAGAATATTTTAAGCGGTTCGTTTTCAAAAGCATCAGCACTATGTATTTGACCTACAACAACAGCGTGTGTGGCAGCTACACGAGCATCACCAGTTGCAGAAACATTCATTACTTTTAATGTTGCTGTTAACTTATCATTAGCCGTTTTGGGATACCATTTTTTGATTTGTGCTAATTCGGTTCTTGTATTATTAGAAGTACCATGTGTGCTACCTCCATTTGGCGCTTTAAAAACAACCCAATTATCTTTACCGTCATTAGCAGTGTAAAAGAAGTCTTTGTTTTCAAAATTATTGGCAATTCCAACATTAGAGCCATCACCTAAAATTAATTTCCAATCATCAAAAAACGGAATCACGTCACTTGCGTAAACCGTTTTAGGAGCTTCTTTTTCGGTTTCAGTAGTAGTTGTTGTCGTTTCAGTTTCTTTAGCTTCATTTTTACAACTACTAAGCGTTGCGAAAACACAAAGGAGTAAGCATGTGGTTAATTTAGAGAGGTGTTGTTTAATCATTCTATTTTGGTTTTTATATTGATTTAGTTACCTAGTATCGTCATACATTAATGACTAAACTAAGGTAGACAAATTTTGGTGAACCAATTACTAAGCGAACAAAAAAAAACCACCTTGCTGTTGCAAAGTGGTTTTAATACGTACTCATTTCTCTTTTTCAATTATTTGTCGATAGAACCTAAAACACGTTTCATAAAGTTGTTAACCGCATCTTTTTTAGTGGCGCCATCTTTTATCATTTTGTTCACTTCAATAGCACCATACATGTTAGAGATTAATTCTCCGATCACATCTAGTTCTTCATCTTTTAAAGAAGGCACTTCAGTTAACGCTTCTAGAGTCTCTATAGTTTCAATGATGTAATCTTCGTCATTGTCTTCTATAAACTGCGTTAAGTGTTTAATTACAGGTAATTTCATTGCTAATGTTTTTGTGTCTTCTATAAGGGCAGTTGTGTAATACAAGGTCTGGACTGCGCTTAACCAGACATTTATAGTTTATGCTACGTCGTCAACAAGTTCTTTTAAAACATCGAACTTATTAGTTTGTACTTGGCTCTTAAATTCGCCATTCTTAAATGTTGCAAACGTTGGTAAATTATCTACGGTTGCTAATTTTCTACTTTCAGGAAATTTTTCAGCATCAGCAATAACAAAGGTTGCACCTTCATGTTCTGTAGCTAATTTTTTGAATTTAGGTTTCATTATTCTACAATTTCCACACCATGTAGCTGAATATTGTACGATAACAGTGTCGTTACCCTTAATAATATCTTGCAGATTATCTTGTTCTAATTCTTGTATCATAGTTTGTTATTTAAATAAACCTGACAGGTTTTAGAAACCTGTCTGGTTTAAATATTAGATATTAATGAGTTGCTAAATAAGCAGCAGTACCTTTAGCGTTAGCTTGCATTGCATCTTTACCTTCTTCCCAGTTTGCAGGACAAACTTCACCTTTTTCTTGTACATGAGTTAACGCATCAATAATTCTCAAGTATTCGTTAACGTTTCTACCTAAAGGCATGTTGTTAACACTCTCATGTTGAATTGTTCCTTCTTCGTCAATGATGTACGTTGCTCTGAAAGTTACATTATCACCTTCAACAGTTACTAAACCAGTTTCTTCATCAAATTGCTCATTGAAAATATCTAAGATACCTAAAGCTGAAGCAAGGTTACGGTTAGAATCTGCTAAAATTGGGTATGTCACCCCTTCAATTCCACCATTATCTTTAGACGTGCTTAACCAAGCAAAGTGTACTTCGGCAGTATCACAAGACGCACCAATTACAATCGTGTTTCTTTTTTCGAATTCACCTAAAGCTGCTTGAAAAGCATGTAATTCTGTTGGACAAACAAAAGTAAAATCTTTTGGGTACCAGAATAAAACCACTTTCTTATTGTTGTTTTTTGCTTCTTCTAGAACGTTCACTTTAAAAGTGTCGCCCATATCATTCATTGCGTTTACGTTTAAATCTGGAAATTGTCTTCCTACTAATGCCATGTTTATTATATTTTAATGTGTTAATTAATTTTCTGATGCAAATCTAGTAAGTCCTATCGTACTTTTAAATAGGATTTGATTATGATAAGGAATAGTGAAATAGCAAGTGTATATGGCATCAAAAAACAGGTCTAAATATTGCTATAATGACAATATTAGTTGCTTTAAAATGTCAACTTGATAATTAAAGAAGGAAATGCTTGAAGTATTAACTATATTTTTTTGTTAACATTTTTATTTTAATTCTAAATGCAGCAAAAATTAATGTTGTGATTGGACTTAGCCAATTAAAAATAGCATAGATGAAATATTCACCAACACCAACCCCTAAAACACCACTTTGGTAAGCACCACAAGTGTTCCAAGGAATAAGTACAGAAGTTACCGTACCAGAATCTTCTAACGTACGACTTAAGTTTTCAGGTGCTAAGCCTTTATCTTCATAGGCTTGTTTGAACATTTTTCCAGGCACTACTAATGCTAAGTATTGATCTGATGCAGTAACGTTTAAAGCTAAACAACTAGCAACTGTACTTGCAAATAACCCAAAAGTAGAAGACGCTAAACTTAGTAATGCTTTACTGATTTTTGACAATGCTCCAATGGCATCCATAATACCTCCAAAGGTCATTGCACAAATAATTAGCCAAATAGTACCTAGCATACCGCTCATACCTTTTCCTGAAGCAGCAAACAAGCTTTTTAAAGTTTCATTATCTGTTTCAATACTCGTATTTACTGTTATTGCATTCATTACACCTTTATAAGCAGATTCTAAAGTTAAAGTTTCTACACCAGCAATTTGAGCTACAATATGCGGTTGAAATATTAAGGCAAAAACACCGCCAAGTAAAGTTCCTATTAACAAGGCTACAAGCGGAGAGGTTTTTTTTACGATAAGAAAAATAACAAATATAGGAACCAAAAATAGCCATCCAGAAATATTAAATGTTTTGTCAATGTCATTGATTAAAGTAGAAGTGTCTGCAGCACCTTCAGTGTTTTGTGTAAAACCTAAAATGATAAAAACAATTAGTGTAACGATGATAGTTGGTACCGTTGTAAGCGTCATGTATTTAATATGCGAAAAGAGTTCACCACCTGCCATAGCAGGCGCTAAGTTTGTTGTATCACTTAAAGGTGACATTTTATCACCAAAATAAGCACCAGAGAGAACAGCACCTGCTGTCATACCTAATGAAACACCAAGTGCTTCTCCTATACCTATAAGAGCAATACCAACTGTTGCAGAGGTGGTCCAAGAACTCCCAGTAGCAATAGAAATAATGGCACAAATAACAACGCAAGCAGCTAGAAATATTGTAGGGTTTAAAATTTGTAAGCCATAGTAAATCATTGCAGGTATAATACCACTGATTAACCATGTTCCGGCTAATGCGCCTACCATTAAAAGAATTATGATAGCACCAGAGGTTGATTTAATGTTTTCGGCAACTTCTTCAATCATTTGATTAAAAGAAACTTTATTAAAATAACCTACAATCGCGGCAACAGCGGCACCAAGTAGCAAGACAAATTGATTACTACCACTTAAGGCATCATCACCATAAACAAATACATTGAAGGCTAGCATTGCAACTAAGGCAATTACAGGAATGAGAGCTTCCCATATATTTAGTTCTTTATTTTCCACTATATGTTCATCTTGTGGCTGTCTAGGTTTAATATCTTGGCTCTCCATTAAATTTCTTTTAGTCAGTTTAGTTCTGTAATGTTACGATTTTGTTAAGCCATTTGCAAATTGAATACGAATCATAGAATGTACCACAAAAAAAAGGGTTAGATTCTTATTGTAGTATAAGAATCTAACCTTTAATTATATAGGTGTGTTTTTTGCTTAAAGAATATCTAATTCTTTCATGCATGTTTTCATCATGTCGTAAGTACGCTCAATATCGGCATCTAACCCTATAGAAAAACGAATTAAACCATCGCTTAAGCCCATTGCTGCTTGCTCATCTTCAGGAATCTCTGAAGATGTAGAACTTCCTGGTGCGCTAAATAAGGTTTTGTAAAATCCTAAACTTACAGCCAAATAGCCTAAGTTACGTTCTTGCATTAATTCCATTAACGCATTAGCCTTATCTATAGAACCAACGTCTACAGTTAACATACCACCATAACCGTATTTTTCATTCATCATAGATTTAAACAACTCATGTGATGGGTGAGACGCTAAACCTGGGTATACCGTTTTTAAACCGTCATTTTCAAATTTTTCTGCTAAATAGGTCGCATTATAACTGTGTTGCATCATTCTAATATGCAATGTTCTTAAATTCTTTAAAACTGAAGCAGAACGCATGCTGTCCATTGTAGAACCTAGTAACATAGCAGCGCCACTGTTTACGTTTCTTAAATCGTCGATTAATTCTTGCGTACCACATACAACACCTCCAACAGTATCTGAAGATCCATTGATAAATTTGGTTAAACTATGAATAACGACATCTGCACCTAGGTTAATTGGTGAAATTGATAACGGAGAAAATGTGTTATCTACGACCAATTTAATGTTGTGTTTCTTCGCTAATTTTGCTAAACCTTTGATGTCAGCAACCTCTAATAATGGGTTACTCACAGTTTCGCAAAACAATACTTTTGTTTTTGGTGTGATGGCTGCTTCTACAACATCTAGTTTTGTGATATCTACAAACGTCGTTTCAATACCTAAACGTGGTGTAAAGTTTTTTAAGAACGCATAAGTTCCTCCATAAATAGTTCTGCTACTTACAACATGTTCGCCAGCATCACAAAGTTGCAATAATACAGGGGTAATTGCTCCCATACCAGAAGCAGTAACTGTTGCTGTTTCTGTACCTTCCATTGCTGCTAAGGCTTCACCTAAATATAAATTAGAAGGCGAAGAGTGACGTGAGTATAAGTAACAACCATCAGCATTACCTTCAAACGTATCGAACATGGTTTTTGCTGATAAAAATGTATAGGTAGATGAATCTGAAATAGAAGGGTTCACACCTCCGAATTCTCCAAAGTATTGTAAATCTTGAATATTGTTAGCTGGTTTAAATTTCATAATTATCTAGTTTGTTTATACCATCAAAAATCGTTTATTTTAGAGTAATTGTCAATGTAGTACTGTAACTTTAGATAAATAAACTATTATAATGTATTTGGATAGTTATATTTTCGTTACTTTTATTTAGAATTACATTCATTCCGAAAAAAAGACAAGTATGGTTTTTGATGAAATTGATAGAAAACTTCTGCATTTACTGCAAAACGATAGTAAGCAAACCAATAAAGCTTTGGCACACCAACTCAATTTGTCGGTAACTGCCGTGTACGAGCGTATAAGAAAGCTCGAAAAAAATGGTATCGTAAAAAATTATGTCGCGTTAGTTGATAAAAGTAAAGTGCAAAAGGATTTTGTAGCGTTTTGCCATATTAAATTGGTACAGCATTCTCAAGAGTACGTTGTAAAATTTGAACGTGAAGTCAACTTATTAAACGAAGTATTAGAATGTTACCATCTCAGTGGTGATTATGATTACTTATTAAAGGTTTTAGTGAAGGACATGAAGTCTTTCCGTGAGTTTATGGTAGAAAAATTGACCAAAATTGACCATATTGGCAGTACACATAGTATGTTTATGATAAATGAAGTGAAACACACTACAGCTATTACACTTTAAAAATAACTTACTACTTTGATTTTAACAGTAAGAAATACGCTTAATTTGAGGAAATTATGTAATTTTCTTTTCAATAAATTTTATAGTTTTACAATATGAGACAAGCACATATTAAAGATTTGTATAAATTTATCTTTAAATCTTACGATAAGCCTTTTCTAAAAGAGCATATAGAAAAATTCTTGGAGTTAGATGAATATTTACCTTACAGTTCTACATTTTTCTGCATCACTAATACTCAAGATTTAACTTTTGAATATATAAGTAAAAACTATCATGCTTGTTTAGGCCTTGATCCAGATGACCTAAAAGCACAAGGCATGCGCTATTTTTGGAGACGTATCCATCCAGATGATATAGACGCATGGTTAGAAGCGCTGAATACCTTAATGGAATTTACGTTGAGTGAGATTCCGGAAGTGAAGCGGAAAGACGCCAATTATACATGGAATTTTAGAATTAAAAATGCCGATGGTATTTATGTAAATATTATTCAGAATACAACACCTTTGGCTTTCGATTCAGCAGGGAAACCTGTAATAGGCTTAGCGCATTACACGGTTTTAGATGCAAATATTAAAATGGAAATAACAGCATCTGCCAAATTACTCAATGCTAATAACGAATATGAAACCATCTATTTTAATAATTACTCTCAAAAATTATTAAATGAGGGTATTAGTAATAGAGAGCGCGATGTGGTACGATTACTGGTTTTAAACCAAACAAGTAAAGAAATTTCAGAGAAACTTAATATAAGTTCTCATACTGTAGATACGCATAGAAGGAATATTCTAAAAAAATTAAATATTTCTTCAACTGGAGAACTTATCGGCATGTTAAAAACAAATCAGCACTGGTTATAAGTAAGTTAAATACTCAAATTGAGTATTGTGAGGTTGTAAAATAAAATGCAACTTTGAAATGCTATTAGCAACTTAGGGAAAATATGTCCATTCGTTTAGATTATTCATTTAGTCTAAAAGTTTGGACTTTTTTTATGCTGAATCTCTATTATAGTAGACTTTTCTTATTCTAAATTACAGGAAAACCTACAATTCTCATTCTAAAAAAATATGTTGAAGCAACCATTCTTTATATTTTTACGTCTATACTATTAGATTGTATAATGTAGTCATCAATTAATTTCTTAATCAAAAAACATCCTATGAAACAAAAAATCTTACTTACGTTTTGTGTCGTATTCTTATTAGCATCTTGTGGTAGTGTTGAAAAACACAATCTCCAAGTTACAAAATTGCATCCTGTTGAAGACTTGCATGAAGATGTAGATAAAGTGTACGAGCAGTTGCAACGTAACCATCCGCATTTATATCAATTTGCCTCTAAAGAAATCTTAGACTTTAAATTCGATAGTTTAAAACATGCCATTACAGAACCGATGGATAGTAGAACGTTTTATAAGCAATTAGCTGCTGTGACTAAATATGTAGGTCAAGGTCACATGTCATTGTCGCCACCAAGTAAAAGATTTACTAAAAAAGAAAGAAAGGCTTTAAATAAAACAAAATTTGACATCAATAATTTAGATTTTGATTATCTAGATGACAAACTTTTTATAGTAAATGCAAGAGGAAATGATTCTGTTTTAATCAATGCAGAAGTTTTAAAGGTTGAAGATGAAAAACCACAAGATTTAATTAGAGACTATACAAAGGTTATTGCTTCAGATGGTTTTAATACCACGTTTCATCAACGTGTGGCGGGAAATCGTTTTATGGATTATTATGCCAAAGACAAAGGCCGTTTTGATAGTATTACTTTAACGTTGAGAAATTCAGATTCGACATTTGTAAAAATGTACAAACGCGTTCTTAAAAAGGACACCACCAATTTAAAAAAGGATTCTATCTCTCTAGATACGCTGAGTTTAAAGAAAAAGAAAAAAATAAGACTTACTAAAGCAGAGAAAAAGACGAAAAAGCTAGAGCGCAAAGCAAAAAGAAAACACAATGCCAAATTCGGTTATATTGCTGCTAGAGATGAATACACCAGAAATCTGAATTTTATTGGTAAGGATAGTTCTGTGGCGTTATTAAAAATTAGAGGCTTTTCAAATAATAAGTACGAGGATTTTTATGACGAGAGTTTTAAAGCCATAGATTCATTAAAAGCTGATGCTTTAATTATTGATTTACGAAACAATTTTGGAGGACGATTAAAAGAAATCACTTACCTCTATACGTATTTAACGGATAAAGATTTTGTTATGATAAATCCAAGTGAGGTAAAAACTAGATTTCCAATTTTAAAAAGCTTAATGGCTAATTCTACTCCAAATTCTTTAAAAGTTTTAGGAGGAGTTCTTTCTCCTATTTTGGCAACTATGGATGCCTTAAAATCCAGTAAAAAAGATGGTAAATTGTATTATAAGTTTAAATCTTCTAAAGCTCAGGAGGCGAATCCTTTAAACTACAATGGGAAAATTTATGTGCTTATTAATGGTAATTCTTTTTCAGCTTCATCTTTGTTATCTACAAAATTAAGAGGAGATAATCGTGCCACTTTTGTAGGTGAAGAAACAGGAGGAGCGTTTAATGGAACTGTAGCCGGATTATATAAGATTTACGAAGCACCAAACACAAAAGTACGCGCAAGAATAGGATTGGCACATATTGATGCACCTAATAAAGTAACGCCAGATGGTTATGGTATAATACCAGATGTAGAGATAATTCCAACATATAAAGACCGATTAAATAATGTGGACCCGGAATTAGAATGGGTTTTAGAGGATTTAGAAGGCAAACACTAAATAGTAAGTTCTTTAATAAGAGGTTTTAAAATTGGCAAATGAGTAATGTAAATTGTATCATTTAGAAATTAGTTTTTTTCAGAATAATACATTTTACAATCTAGCGATGCAGTACTATTAGATTCAAGTCCTACTTGTAATTTAGTTGTTATTTTTTGTGTGTAGAAATTATCGTTTTCATACTTTAAAGACGTACATCTTAATTATTAGTATTTGGACGAATAACATTAAATTTTAAAGATTAAAATCTTTTGGGTTTAATTTATTGTTAATAACTTAAAGTGCTATTAACCAACATTCTAATTATGCATACTTTTCGCGTAAAGGCTCTTTTTTTCTTAATATCACTTATTTATTTTACTGTAAACGCTCAAATATCTTTTGTGGAAGATACTACTGTGCCATTTATACCTGTGACTAGTGGAGACGCCGCTTTTGCAGATGTCAATGGTGATACTTATTCGGATGTCTTAATAATTGGTTGGGATGACAACACCCTTAGTTATAATGCAAAACTTTATTTAAATGATGGGTTAGGGAATTTTTCTTTAGTACTAGGGACACCTTTTACACCCGTAGGTGATGGAACTGTAGATTTTGCAGATGTAGATGGCGATAATGACATGGATGTTCTTATTACTGGAGAAGATGGAGGAGTAATCTCTGGTGTTACAGAGCTTTATTTAAATGATGGATTTGGGAACTTCACCTTATCCTTAGGGACATCTTTTGTTGGTATCTATGGTAGTCATGTTGCATTTGCTGATGTAGATGGCGATCTAGACTTAGATGTCCTAATGGTTGGAAATGAGGGTGGTAATCCAGTTACTAAACTGTATGTAAATGATGGGAGTGGTAACTTTATAGAATCTATGGGGCAGCCATTTGAGATTGTTAGTAGTTATTCTTCAGTCGATTTTGCTGATGTTGATGGGGACTCAGATTTAGATGTTTTAATTTCAGGAATAGTAGCTGCTAACCAAAGATCTACAAAACTTTATACTAATGACGGATCAGGGAATTTTTCATTGGTCAGCGGAACTCCATTTATTGGGCTTAGTAATAGCTCAGTAAACTTCGCTGATATTGATAATGATGGGGATCAAGATATTTTCATGACAGGTAGTTCTAATACTGCTAATTTCACAGATTTGTTCATAAATGATGGATTAGGAAATTTTAATCATTACACTCCGGATTCATTTCTTAATGTAGGTTCTGGTGAATCAGCCATAGCAGATGTTGATGGAGATGGAAATTTGGATATTTTAATGACAGGAAGTAATGCAGGCCAGCACACCATACTGTACTCCCAAGATTGTTATGGTTTTTTTACGGAAGTTACAGGCTTGCCTTTTGTCAATACCATATATTCTTCAGTAAATTTTGTAGATATAGAAAATGATGGAGATCTTGATGTTTTAATAACTGGTCTTGGCCCAATCTCAAATTTATATATAAATGAATCAACTCCCCAAGAACCAGACCCTTTCATCACCACATGGGAAACCACTACACCAAACGATTCCATTACTATACCAACTACTGGCATGGGTTACAACTACGATGTAGATTGGGGAGATGGAAATATAACCACCGGAGAAAATGGAGATGCTACACATAGTTATGTAACGGCTGGAACTTATCAAGTCACTATCTCAGGTACTTTTCCAAGAATCTATTTTGGAGGGAGCACTGCTGTTAATAGAGCAAAAATTAAAGCTATTGATCAATGGGGATGTAATTCCTGGATTACTATGAATAGTGCTTTTTCTGAATGTACAGATTTAGTTGTTAATGCCCCTGACGTTCCTAATTTATATTCTGTCACGGAAATGGAATCTATGTTTTTTAATTGTACATCATTAGGAGGAGGAATAGGTAATTGGAGTTGGGATACCGGTAATGTTACCTCTATGGCCAGGATGTTTCATGGTGCAAGTGTTTTTAACCAAGATATAGGAAGTTGGGATACAAGTAGTGTAATAGATATGTATAATATGTTTTCTGGTGCTGAAACATTCAATCAAGATATAGGTTCTTGGGTTACAAGTAGTGTTGAAATAATGTCTACTATGTTTAACCATGCTACTAATTTTAATCAAGATATAGGAACTTGGGATACTAGTTCAGTTACCACAATGCAAGTTATGTTTAACGATGCCACTAATTTTAATCAAGATATAGGATCTTGGGACACTAGTAGCGTGGTAGCAATGCAGAATATGTTTCAAGATGCCATTAATTTTAATCAAGATATAGGAAATTGGAATGTTTCCAATGTTCTTAATATGGCAAATATGTTTAACGGTTGTAGTTCATTCAATCAAAATTTAGAAAATTGGGATACGAGTTCTGTTATCAATATGAGTAGAATGTTTAATGATGCTATTGTTTTTAATCAAAATATTGGTAGTTGGAATACAAGTGGTGTAACAAACATGTTTAATATGTTTTACAATGCTATAAGTTTTGATCAAGATTTAGGTAATTGGAATGTTGAGAATGTCACTGTTTTTGATGCGATATTTTTTAATGATACATTATCTATTGCAAATTATGATAGTTTGTTGATTGGTTGGAATGCTCAAAATTTACAACCTAACCTATATTTTAATGGAGGCTTTAGTAGATATTGTGAAGGTGAAGCAGCAAGAGCTAATATGATTGCAAGTGATAACTGGAATTTTACTGACGGTGGTTTTGCAGGACCAACAATTGATGATTTAGTAGATCAAAACGCGTCTGGTAGTTTTACATTTCCAGCTATTACAGGAGTAAACCTTTCGGGTAACGAAGCCTATTACACAGGTCCAGATGGTACAGGTACAATATATACTGCTGGTGATGTTATTAATTATTCAGATTTTCCATCATATCCAATAACACTTTATATTTACGATAGTCCAAGTCCAGATTGTTATTCAGAAGAATCCTTTTTATTAACTATTGATGATGGCTGCGAGTTTATCACCACTTGGGAAACTATATCACCTAATGAAAGTATAACCATACCAACTAGCAATGAGGGTGAAATTTATAATTATAATATCGATTGGGGAGATGGTAATACAACTGTTGGAGCTACAGGAGATACAAGTCATACTTATGTAATTGCTAACAATTATCAAGTTACTATAACAGGTACGTTTCCAAGAATATATATGACTTCTAATACAGCAAATGCGCAAAAACTATTGTCTGTAGATCAATGGGGTTGTAACCTATGGACGTCTATGCAAAGAGCTTTTGAGGGCTGTTCAAACTTAGTTATTAATGCTTCAGACATACCTAATCTTAGTAGTGTTACATCCATGTGGCGCATGTTTACCAATGCAACTTCCCTAGGAGGCGGTATAGGTAATTGGAATTGGAACACAGAAAATGTTCAATCTATGGAATCGTTATTTGAAGGAGCAACCGTTTTTAACAACGATATTACGTCTTGGGATACAAGCAACGTCACTAATATGTCAAGGACGTTTGCTCTGGCACAACAATTCAATCAAGATATTAACACTTGGAATGTTTCTTTAGTTACTAATATGTCTGGAATGTTTAACGAAGCTTCAAGTTTTAATCAGGATTTAAACAGTTGGAATACTGGTAACGTGACTAACATGTTTACCATGTTTAGGGTGGCTAATAATTTTAATGGAAACATAAGTGCATGGGATACCAGTAGCGTAACTACTATGGGTGAAATGTTTGCTGAAGCTTCAATCTTTAATCAAGATATAGGTAATTGGAATACGAGTAATGTTACTGATATGAATAGTATGTTCTTTCGTACAGATATATTCAATCAAAACCTTAGTAATTGGAATACTGGAAATGTTAATAGAATGGATGGTACGTTCGCTTATGCACTTCTTTTCAATCAAAATATTAGTAGTTGGAATACGAGTAGTGTAACTAACATGGCTGCGATGTTTTTTAATGCAGATACTTTTAATCAGGATATTGGATCTTGGGATACTAGTAATGTAACTCGGATGGATGCAATGTTTCATGATGCAGATCTATTTAATCAAAATATAGGAAATTGGGATACTGGAAACGTATCTACTATGGATGCCATGTTTGCTACAGCTGTTAGTTTTGATCAGGATTTGGGAGCATGGAATGTAACTAGCTTACAAACTGCAATGAATATATTTATGAATGTAACCTTGTCTATTGCAAATTATGACAGCTTATTAATTGGTTGGAATGCTCAAAATTTAAACCTAAATGTTCCTTTTGATGGAGGCTACAGTGAATATTGTGCTGGTGCAGCTGCACGAGCCAATATGATTGCAAGTTATAATTGGAGCATTTCTGATGGTGGTTTTGCTGGCCCAACAGTAGATGGTTTACTAGACCAAACGGCATCAGGTAGTTATACCTTACCTGTGATAACAGGAACTAACTTAACAGGTAATGAAGCCTATTATACAGGGCCAGATGGCACTGGGACAGTTTACAATGCTAGTGATGTTATTAATTATGCTAATTTTCCTAGTTATCCGATAACGCTTTATATCTATGATTATGCAAGTCCAACTTGTTTTTCTGAGGAAGAATTTTTATTAACGATTACACCGCCGTTGGCATGTACGAATCTCAGTTCTCCTATGTCAGGCTCCATTAATATAGCGATTGACACTAATTTCACATGGACAGCAGTAGCAAGTGCTACAGGTTATACCATAACAGTTGGAACGAGTTCTGGAGGTACAGATATTATAAATGGATTAGATGTTGGCAATGTATTGACTTATGATTTACCGGCAAATTTGCCAGAGAATACTACAATTTATGTGTCAATAATTCCATATAATGCCGATGGTGATGCCACAGCTTGTACAGAAGAAAGTTTTACAACAGAAGACCTATTGTTTCCTCCAAATTGTACCAGTTTAAGTTCGCCTACTTCGGGCTCGGACAATATCCCAGTGGATACTGATTTAACATGGACAGCAGTTACAGAAGCTACAGGTTACATTTTATCGGTTAGCACAAGTTCAGGAGGAAATGATATCCTAAACGCTGTAGATGTTGACAATGTATTGACTTATGATTTACCATCGGATTTACCAGAGAATACTATAATTTATGTATCAATTATTCCATACAATGCCGATGGTGATGCTACAGGTTGTGCAGAAGAAAGTTTTACAACAGAAGACCTATTGTTTCCTCCAAATTGTACCAGTTTAAGTTCGCCTACTTCGGGCTCAGTTGATATTTCTGTGAATACTGATTTATCTTGGGCTGCAGTTTCAGAAGCTACAGGTTATACCTTAACGGTTGGTACCAGTTCTGGAAGCACAGATATTATAAATGCTTTAGATGTAGGTAATGTGTTTACTTATGATTTACCATCGGATTTACCAGACAATACTCAAATATTTGTTACTGTTATACCTTATAATAATGATGGTGAAGCTGCAGGCTGTGCTGAAGAGAGTTTTGTTACAGAGTTAATTCTACCAGAATGTACAACATTAATAAGTCCGTTGGCTGGTGATATAGATGTTTCTGTTGCTACAAATTTTAATTGGAACTCAGTTATAAATGCCACTGGATACAGAATAAATTTAGGAACTAACACTATCTTCTTCGGTGAGTTTGATGTCGGAAATTCTTTAATTTATGATTTACCTTTTGACTTACCTCCAAATACTCAAATATTTGTTAGGATTATTCCTTATAATTCAAATGGTGATGCTATTAATGGTTGTACACATGAAAGTTTTATTACAGGAGACCTTCCTTTTAACTTAGATTGTACGAATTTAAATTCCCCATTATCTGGAACAACAAACGTTTCTGTTAGTACAGATATAAGCTGGAACGCTGTTGCAGATGCAACAGGTTATACACTTACTGTAGGTTCCGAATCAGGAGGTTTTGATATTATAAACGGATTAGATGTTGGTAATGTATTGACTTACGATTTACCAGCAGATTTACCAGAGGATTCTACAATTTATGTTTCGGTAATTCCATACAGTGCCGATGGTGATGCTACAGGTTGTTCAGAAGAGATTTTTACAACTGAAGACCTTTTGTTTCCTCCCAATTGTACGAATTTGAGTTCGCCTACTTCGGGCACAACTAATGTTGCAATTGATACGGATTTATCTTGGACAGCAGTTGCTGGAGCAACAGGTTATATATTAAATGTTGGAACTAGTACAGGTGGAACTGATATAATAAACGGATTAGATGTTGGTAATGTTTTGACTTATGATTTACTAACAGATTTACCAGAGGATTCTACAATTTATGTTTCAGTAATTCCATACAGTGCCGATGGTGATGCTACAGGTTGTTCAGAAGAGATTTTTACAACTGAAGACCTTTTAGCTCTACCAAACTGTACCACTCTAAATTCACCAAGTTCTGGTTCTACTAGTGTATTGGTAAATACCGATTTATTTTGGAATGCTGTATCTAATGCTACAGGATATATTTTAACCGTTGGCACAAGTTCTGGAGTTAACGATATATTAAACAGTTTGGATATGGGCAATGTGTTAACTTATGATTTATTAGCAGATTTGCCAGAGGACAATACAATATACGTATCAATAATCCCATATAATGCCGATGGTAATGCTATAGGTTGTTCAGAAGAAAGTTTTACAACAGAATCATATAAAGATGTTATTCCTCAGTTTTTTACACCTAATGATGATGGAGTAAATGATTTTTGGATTGTGCCTAATGAGTTAAACAATGTTTCAGAAGTTATAATTTTTAATCGTTATGGGAAAACAATGAATAAAATGAATAATTCTTCAACAGGTTGGAGCTGGAGTGGTAATTATAATGGAAAACTTTTACCAAGTAGCGATTATTGGTATTCAATTTTATATAAAGATGGGAAAATTTTAAGAGGTCATTTTAGTTTGGTAAGATAAAATGAAATATAACTTTTGCAATAGAGACTCACGATTAAGTATTTTTAAGAAAATTTGATTCTAGCCGAATCTGAGCATTAAAACTAAAGTGTCTTTTTATTAATATGGTGGAGAATATTTAAAGAATAAAGTTACACATACTTCAATATATAATAACATTATGAAATATATAAGTTATAATTAAGATCCAAAATCCCAATCTTGGATTAATAAATCTATTATGATTAAAAACATAAATCATAAATTCAAGGTCATAGCCGTTTGCCTTCCCGCAAAACATTTGTACTTTTGTTTGTATTAAATCTAATTAGATAAAAAATATCTTTATGAAATCATACGATGTAGCAGTAATAGGTTCTGGACCTGGTGGATATGTAGCAGCAATACGTTGCGCACAATTAGGCATGAAAACTGCGATTATTGAAAAGTATTCTACACTTGGAGGAACGTGTTTAAATGTAGGTTGTATTCCAAGTAAAGCCTTATTAAGTTCTTCTCATCATTATGAAGAAGCTACAAAACATTTTGAAGAACACGGAATCGAAATTCCAGGTGAGATTAAAGTGAACTTAGAAAAAATGATTGGTCGTAAGCAAGCTGTTGTAGACCAAACTACAGGTGGAATTGATTTCTTAATGAAGAAAAATAATATTGATGTATTTGAAGGATTGGGTTCTTTTAAAGATGCTACTCATATTACAATTGAAGGTAAAGATGCTCAAGAAATTGAAGCTAAAAAAATCATTATCGCCACAGGAAGTAAGCCAAGTAACTTGCCGTTTATTAAACTAGACAAAGAGCGTGTTATTACATCTACGGAAGCTTTAAAACTGAAAGAAATTCCAAAACACTTAATCATCATTGGTGGTGGTGTCATTGGTTTAGAGTTAGGGCAAGTGTACCGTCGTTTAGGTGCTGAGGTTACTGTTATAGAATATATGGACAGAATCTTACCAACTATGGATGCTGGTTTATCTAAAGAATTAAATAAAGTATTTAAGAAAGCTAAATGCAAAATGATGTTGTCTCATAAAGTTCAATCTGTTGAGCGTAATGGTGATGAGGTGATTGTAAAAGCTGAAAACAAGAAAGGCGAAGTTGTTGAGTTTAAAGGCGATTATTGTTTAGTGTCTGTTGGACGTAAGCCATATACAGCAGGTTTAAATGCTGAGGCTGCAGGTGTAAAATTAAATGATAGAGGACAAGTAGAAGTAAACGAACATTTACAAACGTCTGCCTCTAATATTTACGCTATTGGTGATGTTATAAAAGGTGCAATGTTGGCACATAAAGCTGAAGAAGAAGGTGTTTTTGTTGCAGAAACTATGGCAGGACAAAAACCACACATTGATTATAACTTAATTCCAGGTGTGGTTTACACATGGCCAGAAGTAGCTGCTGTTGGTAAAACAGAAGAAGAATTAAAAGCAGATAATGTAGAATATAAAGTGGGTCAGTTTCCTTTTAGAGCTTTAGGAAGAGCTAGAGCAAGTGGAGATATTGACGGATTTGTAAAAATCTTAGCCGATAAAAAGACAGATGAAGTTTTAGGGGTACATATGATTGGTGCACGTTGTGCCGATTTAATTGCAGAAGCTGTAACAGCTATGGAATTTAGAGCATCTGCGGAAGATATTTCTCGTATGTCTCACGCACACCCAACATTTGCAGAAGCTATTAAAGAAGCCGCTTTAGCAGCAACTGATGATAGAGCTTTACACGTTTAGATTTTAAAATATGATAATAGAACCAAAAACTAGAGGATTTATATGTTTAACATCGCACCCAAAAGGTTGTGAGCAAAATGTATTAAATCAGATTGAATATATTAAGTCTAAACCAACTAAAAATGGTCCTAAAAATGTACTTGTTATTGGTGCATCTACAGGCTTTGGTTTAGCATCAAGAATTACAAGTGCTTACGGATCTAATGCATCTACAATTGGTGTGTTTTTTGAAAAACCACCAACAGAAGGTCGTCCAGCATCACCAGGTTGGTACAATAGTGCCGCTTTTGAGACACAAGCTCATAAAGATGGCTTGTATGCTAAGAGTATAAATGGTGATGCCTTTTCTCATGAAATTAAAGCACAAACTTTAAAATTAATTAAAGAAGATTTAGGTAAAATTGATGTATTAATTTACAGTTTAGCGTCACCAGTAAGAACACATCCTGATACAGGAAATCGTTTTAAATCGGTATTGAAGCCAATAGGAGGTACGTTTACTAATAATACAGTAGATTTTCATACAGGTGTTGTAAAAGAAATATCAATTGAGCCAAGTTCTGGTGATGATATAGACAATACAGTTGCTGTAATGGGAGGCGAAGATTGGCAAATGTGGATTGACCTTTTAAAATCTGAAAATGTATTATCTGAAGATTTTAAAACTGTTGCCTATTCTTATATTGGCCCTTCTTTAACGGAAGCGGTTTATAGAAAAGGAACTATAGGTAGAGCAAAAGATGATTTAGAAGCAACTGCTTTCAAAATTACGGATGCTTTAAAAGATATCAACGGAAAAGGTTACGTTTCTGTCAATAAAGCATTAGTTACGCAAGCAAGTTCTGCAATTCCTGTTATTCCTTTATACATTTCATTATTATATAAAGTAATGAAGGAGGAAGGCATTCACGAAGGTTGTATTGAACAAATAGAACGTTTGTTTAACGAGCGTTTATATGCAGAAGATTTGCAATTAGACGAAGCTGGAAGAATTAGAGTGGATGATTGGGAAATGCGAGATGATATTCAAGCTAAAGTTTTAGAGCTTTGGAAAGAAGCAACAACCGAAACTTTACCAGAAATTGGTGATTTAGAAGGTTATAAAACTGATTTCTTTAATCTCTTTGGTTTTAATGTAGATGGCATTGATTACGATAAAGATGTCGATGAAATGGTTGCCATTCCTGGATTGCAAGCGTAATTAACAGTATGTAAATAATTAAAAAAAGCGAAAATCTAAATTGATTTTCGCTTTTTTTGTTTTCAAAAATGATGTTTATATATCCGGATTCACAGCTAAGCTATTAAATAACTTTGCTTTGGTGTTGAAAAATTTATTCTGAATAGCAATGGCTTTTAATTGTCCGTCAATGAGTTTAGATTCTCTAGAGTTAACTAAAAACAAAGAGCTTTCGCCCAATTGAAATTTACGTTCTTCCGCCTTAAGCATCATTCCGTAATCTGATACCATTTCTGTTGTAATTTCATTTTGCTTTACATAAGATTCTAGTTCTTGCTTTAAAGCTATAATTTTATTTTCAAGATTAACACGTGTGGCATTTCTTTCGTATTCTGTGTCTTGTAATTTTAATTTTGCCAATTTTAAATCACCTCTTTCTTTTCTTAAAAACAAAGGAAAACTAAGGTTTAATACGCTTTTATATTCGGCAGTATTAAAGGTGTTTGTTGTTTCTGGTGTTTCAGACAGGAAATTATATTCCAGATTTATTTTAGGCAATAATTTATTGGCTTTTAAACGTTTATCAACTTCTAAACCTTGTAACTTGTAGTCTAAAGAACGCATTTTTGGATGTGTTTCTAAAGCCATTGATTCAGTTTGTAATTGGTTAATACTAAATGTAGCATCTATAATTGCTTCTGAATTCACATCAGGTATCATATTTGGTTGTAGTTCTACTGGAATGTTATTCTCTAACCATAAAAAGTTAGACAATTCTAAAGCTGCTTTCATCAACTTTACTTTAGATTGCTCTAAACCTAATTTTCTGTTATTAACAGCAATACGAGCTTCAGTTTCATCAATTTCAGCATTTTCGCCAACTTCTACACCTTTTTGAATACCTCTAAATCGTAGTTCTGCATTGACCAAAATATCTTCAAACAAAACCAATTCGTTATAAGCTTGAAGCCACTTAAAATAGACCAACGACGCTTCAAATAGAATGTTATTGACATAGATATCGCGATCAGCTTTGGCTTGTTCTCTAAATAATTTAGCTTGCTTTAACGATGCCATTCTATTGTTAATTAATAAGCCTTGCGCTAATTGTACAGATAAGCCAGCACTATACAAACCATCATCTGGTACGTAAGATTCTGGATTTAGATAATCACCAGAATTTTCCTCAAAAGCCGCTTTTAGTTCAACACCAAACCATGTAGGTATTTTAAAAGTACCATTAAGTTTGTCATAATACTCTAAGTTCTTGAATTTTTTACGGTTATAATCCACTTCAAACTTAGGGTCAAAAGCACCACGCGATTTTAATAATTTTGCTTGACTTTCGTCTATAACTAATTCGGCTTGTTTTACTATTGGATGGAATTTCTTCACATAACCTAAGTATTCATTAAAGGGCATTACATTAGATAAATCCTCTGTTTGAGCATACCCAAAAGTGCCTAAGCTGAACACTATAATTGTCATTATTATACGCATCTTTTACTTCTTTTTAGAATTTGAATCTGCTTTTGGTTGGTAATAATTTGGAGGAAAACCATTAAGCTGCCTCCATAACTCATACCAAATTGGTACATCTTCTAATAAAGCCATAGTATAGGCACCAGAACCTGCTCTAATATCTTTTGGCCATTTGTACTCTTCTTCATCTGGTGCTAAAAGCACTCTAAATTTACCGTTATCACTAATGAAATTTTCAACAGCGACTACTTTTGCACCATAAGTTCCGTAAGTAATGTCTGGCCATCCGCTAAATACAATGGCAGGCCAACCATCAAACTGTACACGGACTTTTTCGCCTATATTAATTAATGGTAAATCTATTGGTTCTACAAAGGTTTCTACTGCTAAATCTACTTTTGATGGCATCATACCAACAAGAGCTTCACCTTCTTTAAACGTTTGACCAACACCACCTCTAATCGCTTTATTGATATAACCATCAAAAGGTGCTTTTATAAAGCGTAAGTCATTTCGCATTTGGTAATTAGAATATTGATTATCTAATTTTGAAACCTGTGCTTCTGTGTCAAACTGACTAGATTGTGCTGTAAATTTATCGCTCTGAGCTTTTGATATTTTATCTGCATAGGCTGCACTAACTCGAGAAATTTCGAATTGAGCGTTGAGAACTTCGTTTTTACTAGCCAACAATTTATTTTGTTGCGATATCAACTTAGCTTCGGTTTCTTGAAGTTTTAAACGCTTATCTTCTACATCTTTTGTCGCCTTAAAACCTTCTTCTTGTAAAGTTACTGTTCTATCAAACTGCAATTGTGCTATCTTTTTATTGGTGATGGCAGCTTCTAAATCAATACTATCACTTTGCACTTTGTAGCGTGACTGAATGAGTTTGTTTTTTGCTTGCTCTAATTTTAAACCACGCTCATTAGATAATGCACCTATTTGACGATTTAAAGCTTTTACCTTTTCACCGTAAGACCCAACTGATAGTGCTTTTGCATCGCGCTGTTGTCCTGTGCGTTCTACTAAATTTGGATCAAAATATTCGCTTTTAATTTCTGATATCTGCATAATAGTATCGCCTTTTGCAACAAAATCACCTTCGCGAACATACCATTGCTCAATACGACCAGGAATTGGAGATTGAATAGTTTGTGGCCTTTGGTCTGGCGTAAGCGTTGTAACATTACCACGACTTGTAATATTCTGCGTCCAAGGCAAGAATAAAATGATAATACCAATGATAGCAAACACCAATAAGAACCTATTGAAATTCTTATAATAACGATCGTGAAACACCCGTTTACCAGATTTAGAATCTGATAGGTTCACCGATTTATGTAATTGATTGTTAGATATATTTAACATGGAACGTTCTTTTTAAATGATTTCACCTTTTTTAAGGGTTACAACTTGTGTACAACTTTGAGACCAGTCATTTGATCGACTCACTACAACTAATGCCCAAGGATTAGAGTCATTGGTTAAAAATGAAATAATTCTCTTAACTTCTTTTGGCTCAAAATGATCTAAAGGATCTTCTAGAATAAGAACCTTTGGTTGACTAACAATGGCTCTTGCTAAAACAATTTTCTTAGCGATGGTAAATGATATTTGTTTGCCTTCAGGATATAAAATGGTGTTTAGTCCTTTTGGGCTTTCTTTTATAAATTGAAAAAGTCCAACATTTTCAATAGCCCACATTAATTGGTCATCTGAGATGTCTTTATTGCCAAAAGTGATGTTGTCTCTAATAGTGCCTTCAAAAGGTGTTTCGTCTATTAATGATAACCCTAAGTGTGATCTATAATGGTTAAGGTTGATATTACTGAGCATAAATTTATCTAAGTATACCTTTCCGTGAGAAGGCTCTATAATTCCACCAATTAAACGCAGTAAACTAGATTTCCCAGAACCACTTTCTCCTTTAATTAAAAGTCTGCTTTTTGGTTTAATAGTTAAAGAAACATCCTTAATAATGTGAGCTTCTCTATCTGGAACACCATAAGAAACGTTGTCTAATTCTATATTAAACTCATCCTTAAATTCTGGTTTGTCACCTTCTTGATTTTCAAGAGACATATCTACAATTTGGCCCATCTTCTCTAAAGAGGTTAGTACATCGTAAAATGATTCTAATCCTAAAATCAATTTTTCGACAGAAGCAATGATTAATAAAATGATTATTTCTGCGGCAACGAACTGACCAATATTCATTTCTTGATTTAAGACTAGTAATCCACCTATTAGCAAGAGACCAGCAGTTACGACTACTTTAAAGCCAATCATTTGTATAAATTGAATAACCAAAACACTAAAGTGACTTTCTCTCGCTATTAAATAATCATTAACCAAATCGTCATTCTTATTGATGGCTAAACTTGTTTTTCCAGATAGTTTAAAACTCACAACAGCTCTTGCGACTTCTTGAATCCAATGTGCGACCTTATATTTATGCTTAGATTCCATAAGGCTGGTTTCCATTCCTTTTCTCGCAGTAAACTTAAAAACAATATAGATTAGTATCAGCAATAGAAAACCAAATGCAATAAAAAACGGATGGTAAAAAGACAATAATATTAATGCAAACACAATCTGCAATATAGCAGCTGGAATATCTACTAAAATCTTAGACATCCCTTTCTGAATATTTAAAGTGTCAAAAAAACGATTTGCTAATTCTGGCGGATAATTGTTACGTAACTCATTCATTTTCATTTTAGGAAAACGGTACGTAAATTCAAAAGAGGCTCTAGTAAAGATGCGTTGTTGAATGGTTTCAATAATTCGCATTTGCATAAGTTGTAAAATACCAACAAATGCAACACCAATAGTTACTAAAACAACCAAAACCACCCAAGACGTGCTTATTTGTGCACCTTGTAAAAGATTGATAATTGCTTGTATTCCTAACGGTAAGGTTAATGCTAATAAACCAGAGAAAATAGCGTAATAGATAACCTGAAGTAAATCTCGTTTCTCCAATTTTAAAAGGCCAACAAGCCTTTGCCAAGGAGACATAATTTCTTTTTTATTCATAGTTTTTACTTGCTAATAGCGTTTATAGTTAGCTCTTTAAAAAAATCGGTTGGTGTAATATTATTATTACAATCTGTTAATGAGGTAAAGTGCTCTTTTAAAAAGTGTTGATGTAATGCGCCTTCTACAACAGTACTTGCAAGACTTGTGGCGAATTTGTATTCAGGATTAATAGCAGTAATCATATCTCGCAAACGCTGAATCATACGTTTGTAAATCACAAAATAACCTTCCTTGTTTTCACTATCAACTTCTTTTGTTAAGTACGATTTAGAATTCTCATTGATAATAATTCTATTTAGAACTATTTCATTGATATGAGAAAACGTCACATCTTCCTCAATACTTTTCGTAATCACTTCTATAGCTTTAAAAAGTTTTTCTTGAGGGTCTGGCAGATTAAACGTGGCAAAAACCATTTGATATTCTATCCAAGCCCAATACCAAGAGGTAAGGTATAACAGTAACTTATGTTTGCTTTCAAAATAGCGATAAATAGAACTTTCGTTAGAACCTATTTTTACGCCTAATTTTTTAAAAGTGAAGCCGTCAAAGCCTATTTCATTAATTAACAGAATGCTGTGCTCTATAATTCGCTTACCCAATTTAGAAGATTCTGGGTCTTTAATATAAATTTTATCTGGTACAGAAATTTTTAAATTTGAAAGTAAGTTTATCATAATTGATTTATTTGATTGCAAATATAATAGTATTACTATTAAAAATAAAATATTAACAAGAATTTAGTAATTTGAAATGGATCAAATAAGTCGGTAAAATTTAAAATATAATAAGGTTGAAAAAACGAGAAAGGTAGCTTCTTTAAGTTGTAGTGAAGTATCTAAAGCACTAATTATTATAGGTTTATGTATGTGGTAATGTGATTAATAAATATTGCAGTGGTCTCAATATTATAGAATAGTTATGATATTACAGCTCGTGCAATAAATCCTCAATACGCATGCGTTTACTATAATCATATTCATTGACGTCCTTTACAAAGCAATAGGCGCTAATTTCACCAGATTTTACTTTTTCTGCTAGTTCTTCAACTTTAAAAGGACCATATTCTTTAGATTGTTCTATGTAATAGAATTTGTGGTCGTAGATAATTGTACTAACTTTTTTCTTGTACTTTTCTTTTAAAAAGGTATTGATGTCTTCAACAGAATTTACCTCGTCATCATAGTTAGTGGTATTAATGTATAGTGCAAACTCTTCTTTGTCTAAGTTGTTAAGTACTAAGATATCGTCATCTTTAAAATACGCTTCTACAGTAATTAAGCCATCTTCAGTTTCAATAGAAAAGCTGTTTAAGATATTGATATTCCAAGAAGTTTTTATAACGTTATCTTTTCGAGAAATTTCAAGGACGTTATTGTCTTTAAATGTGTAGATTGATTTTTTGTTAGAAATACCATTGACCAATACCCAACGCTGATTTATAAAATGAGAATCGTGATGACGCTCAAAGCTAAAAGGCTTTAAATTTGGGATAGTTCTGTGCAGGTAATCACTCATTTAGCAGGTTTTCAATAGCATAGCATTCGCTATACAACGTTAAGATTTGGGTATTTATTTTCTTAAAGTTAAAAATTTTCTAGACGTTTCAAAACTTCTTTCTTATAAGTTCGACTAATGGAAAGCGCTTTTCGATTAACTGTAACTTGTTCGTTAGTAAATGATTGAATTTTATCAATACAGACAATATAAGACCGATGAAGTCGTAAAAATTGAGCTTTTGGTAGTTTAGCTTCTATAGATGTTATAGTTTCTCTTGTTATTATAGTCTTGTCAGAGTTTTTTGAAGCCGAATTATCTAGATGAATTTTTATATAATCGCTATAACTTTCAACATATAAAATAGTATCAAAATCTACTTTTATCATTTTACGGTCTGATCGTACAAATATAAAGTCGTTAGATTCTGTTGTCTCTATTTTGTTGTTGTTAGACGCTGAATTGACTTCAAAATAACGATTCACGGCTTGGAGTAAACGCTCAAAGGCAATGGGTTTTAAAAGATAATCTACGGCTTGCAAATCAAAACCTTCAACTGCATAATCCCTATACGCTGTTGTAAAAATAATTTTAATGTCTCTGTTTATGGATTTGGCGAATGATATTCCGGATATTTCGGGCATATTAATATCTAGAAAGATTAAGTCTACTTTGTTATTATTTATAAAATTGAATGCTTCAATGGCGTTTTTGCATTTGGCAACTACGTTTATACGTTCAATTTTAGATAGGTGAGTCGCAATAATGTCTCTTGCTATTATTTCATCATCAACGATTATGCAAGATATGGATTTAGACATTTTTTAATTCAGATTTAAGGTTTACCGTCAATGAAACTTCAAAATTAGTATCATTTCTATGAATTACAATTCTGTGTTTATTAGGATATATTAGCTCCAGTCGTTTTTTTATATTCTCCAAACCTATGCCATCTGTAGCGTTTAAATCATTTGTGCTACTATTGTTTAAAGTGAATTCAATAGTATCTGTATTTGCTTCAATATGAATTGAAATATCTAAACAACCATTTATAATTTTACCATGTTTAAAGCTGTTTTCTACAAAAGGTATGAATAGCATTGGAGCGATTTCAATGGCATCTGAATTTATATGTTTTGAGAATGTGACATTCAAAGTATCACTAAAACGCATTTGCTCTAAACTAATATAGTCTTCAATATGGTTAATTTCATCCTTTAAACTCACAAATGGTTTATCTACTTGATACAGCAAATAATCTAATAAATTAGAGAGTTTTAATATCATTTCTGGCGTTTCATCTGCCTTTTTTAAAGCAAAACCATACATGGTATTTAATGTGTTAAATAAAAAGTGAGGATGAATCTGCATTTTTAGATACTTCAGCTCTTGTTCTTTTAATTTAAGTTGCGTTTCTAAAATTTTAGTTTCAAGTGTTTTGGTTCTTTTTGAAGCTTTAATGTTTAGCTTCATAAGTTTAAATGCACTTACAATAACTGTAACAAGATATATTCCTGTCATTACAAACAGAATATTTCTCGTAAGTGGGTTCATATCATTGTATTTAAAATTCGATAAATAAATCAAACTAAAAAAGATAGAAACCATCACTAAATATGCAGAAATAATTAACGTGTAAATACTATAAGTTACAAACTTAAAATAGCGTTTGGTAATGAGGTAATCTGGTATTAGCTTATAAATAGAGACATAAGTAGTTGCAATTGTAATTGGCATTAAGAACAACGAGAATATAAGTGTATCATTAAAATTGTTGCTGCCAACACCAAAAAAATAAGTATAGAATAGGAGTACAGCACACCAAAATAAAATGTGTAGTACACCTTTACCAATTAATTTAAATATGAATTTCTTTTTAAGCATTTCTAATATTGTTAATACAATAATACTGTATTTTTATAGTGATTAAAGAGTTTATAGACGAATGACGGGTTTTGTAATGGATTCAACATGTTGTTTAATCGCATGTTAAAACCGTTGTTCGTCGCAATTAAATATTTAGACAGGTTTTAAATTTTAAGTTTGGCCTATGTTTAACTTAATATCATCAATTATGCACCAATTAATAATGTCAAACTTTTTATTTACTTCAACAAATCAGATAGCAGATAGATTTAGTGAAGGAGGCTCTTTCTTTATGACGCTTATTTTAATTTGCCTTTTATTGTCCTTGTTTTTTATAGTAAAAGGGTTTATTAGTTTAAAAAAAGACAAATCACAGACTGAAAAAATGCTAAAATTAACTGTAGATTCTAGTTTATTAGGCTTGGTTTTAGGGTTTTTAGCATCGGTTATAGGTTTAATCACAGCTTTTGACTCCATAGAAGCAATAGGTAATGTTGATCCAGCAGTTTTTGCAGGAGGACTAAAAGTATCCTTATTAACTGCGACATTTGGGTTGTTTTCGTTTGCAATTGCTAGGATTGGGATATTAATATTGCGATGGACTTTAAGTACTGAGAACAAAGAATAATATCAAAAAAATAAAAAATGTAAAAAGCGAACTTAAAAAAGTTCGCTTTTTTTATGTTTAGAAATTTTATTCAGTAATTTTGTTAAAACGTTTATATGGAAGATTTAACGCTAACAACACCAGCACTTTTATTCTCTGCTATATCGTTAATAATGCTAGCGTATACTAATCGGTTTTTAGCTTATGCAGCAATAATTAGAAATCTTAGTGAAAAGTATAGAGAGCATCAAAATACTTCGTTACTAAGACAAATTAATAACCTAAAATTAAGAGTAAGGTTAACCAGATATATGCAAATTGCTGGCATCAGTAGTTTGCTTTTTTGTGTGTTAACGATGTTTTTAATTTATATAAAATTGAATATTGTAGCTGTTTGGGCCTTTGGATTTGGATTAATCTTATTAATTGTTTCTTTGTTATTTTTAATATGGGAAATTCAAATATCAGCGAAAGCATTGCAGCATCACTTAGGAGATATTGAAGAGGAAGTAAAAAAGTAGGAAAATATTTAAAAATAATGTGACCTATCAAATACTTCAGTGTCTTAAGACTAATAACTAACTAATTATACAGATTAATAAATCCCTTGACAAAAGAAGCTATTCATAGTCTAACCGATGAAGCGCTTGTAGAAGCTATCGTAAAAACTAACGACACTATGTTGTTCGAGGTCTTGTACGACAGATATGCGAGTATGGTCTATAACAAATGTTATGGATTTGCCAATGGTGTGGATGAAGCTAAGGATTTAACTCAAGATGTTTTTTTAAGAGTTTTTGTTAAATTAGCTAGTTTTAAAGGAAAGTCAAAATTTTCTACGTGGTTATATGCATTTACTTATAATCATTGTGTAAATTATGTCACTAGAAATACAGCTAAGAAGTTTGAAAAAAAGTCTGTAAGTTCAGAACATGTTGATATTGAAAATATAGGTGAAGATATTGATTCTACTATTGAGTTTCAAGACATGAGAGTAGAGCAATTGAAGAAGGTTATGGAGTTGATTTCTCCGGATGAAAAGATGATATTATTATTAAAATATCAAGATAATTTATCAATTAAAGAATTAGCTGAAGCTTTAGATATTGGAGAAAGCGCAGTTAAAATGCGATTAAAAAGAGCAAAAGAAAAACTTGTACAGAAGTACACAAATTATACGAAAGATGGAAAATCCATTTAAGCAAATAGACCAGCCTTTGAAGGAAGTTCCAGCGGAACTGAAGGGTAGAGTTATGCATGATATTGCGATGGCTAAGCTCTTTATGGAAATTGCTGAGTTATTTTCGTATAATATTGGTCATATTATTGACAGCGTAACAAGTAAGAGAGAAAATTAATATACTTAATAAACCCTAACATAAAATTATTAGTATGGAAAAAGTAACAGAATTTAAAGACATAGCGATGCAATCTCTCACAACCATGTGGTTAGAGATTTCTGCGATATTTCCTAATATCATTGGTGCTTTGTTTATTTTTATTTTTGGCTTTTTTGCAACCAAAATTGTAGTAAAAGTCATCAAAAAACTTTTAAAGCTTGCTCATGTCTCTAAGCTTGATGAAAAAATTAATGAAATTGAAATTATAGAAGGAAAAGAGCTTGGTTTTAATACTGAAAAGGTAGTATCTGGATTCGTAAAATGGATCATGTACATTATGCTATCTTTAATGGTGTTAGATATATTAAACCTAAAATCTATATCTTTAAAAATAGGTGAATTACTAGATTATTTGCCAAAATTATTTACAGCTTTAGTCATTTTTATGATTGGTCTATTGTTTGCCAACTTTGTAAAGAAAGGATTAAAATCACTTTTTGAATCTATGGATTTGTCTGGTGGTAAAATGATTAGCCAAGTCGTATTCTTTTTATTGCTTACCTTTATCTCCATAACAGCTTTAAATCAGGCAGGTATTGATACGGAAATCATTACCAATAATGTAAATATGATTATTGCTGCTTTTCTTTTAGCATTTGCTATAGCATTTGGTTTAGGAGCAAGAGAGGTTGTTGGGAAACTATTAAATACATTTTATGCACGTAAAACATACGAAATTGGACAAAAAATAGTTTTTAATGATGAAGTATATACTGTAGAAGCAGTACAAAGCATATCAGTAATATTAAAAAACACAAAAGGGAAGCTTATTGTTCCTATAAAAGATTTAATCGAAAATCAAGTACAACTGCAGGATTAACTATAAGGTTAGGGTTATAGATTTTATGTTTACATAGGATGTGATCCTGCAAGTACTTGAGGTATTAGAAACCCTTTTCATTAATTTGATTAGGGTTTTTTTATTTACAATAGTTGAAACTTCAGAATCCGTTAACTTACTATAAGTTAATGAGAGATGTTAAAAACAACTATGATTAATATCATGTGCTATAAACATTAATAGGAAAATATAAAAGTCATGCTTTTTTCTGGATAAGCATGAGATTGACCTTAAAGTCCATCAAAAAACGATAAAAAGAGATTTTATTGTGATTTTATTTACAAAAGTCAGGATTGCTTAAAATTGAATTATACAGCTTACGTGTATAAACTTAGTTTACTTTTTATTTCTACGATTATAATTCTTGTCGCCTCTAGTTTTTGGCTTCTTGTATTTTTCGGCTATCTTAAATTTGTAAGAACCACCTAAGTTTTCTTTCGAATTCTTTTCCGATTTTTCATGAAAAGCTGGTCCTGGAGCATCAGCATCACTTCGCTTTGTAGGGTTGTTTCGTTCTCTAATTTGTGGACGTTCTTCTTCAATAAGTTCAGTTGAAATTTCAACAGTATCTGGTATAGATAAGGTTTCAATTTTCATTTGCATTAATTCTTCAATGCGCTCTAAACCTTCTTTTTCCTTATCTGTAGATAATAAAATAGAATGACCTTCTTGTTCAGCACGACCAGTTCTACCGATTCTGTGCATGTAATTTTCTGGATAATCTGGTGTATCAAAGTTAATAACATGAGATACGCCTTCAATATCTAAACCTCTAGCCATAACGTCTGTTGCGACTAGCAAACGGTTTTCGCCTTCTCTAAACTGTTCAATACTGCGTAACCTGTAATTCTGAGTTTTATTAGAGTGTATAACGCAAGAATCACCAGGAAATAACTCTTCTAACTGGTTAAATAACCGGTCAGCCATTTTCTTATAAGCCACAAAAATTAAAACTTTAGAAAAATCTTCTTTATCATGAAGTAAATGTTCTAACAAGTTTACTTTGGTGTAAAAGTTTGGAACATCGTAACGCTCTTGCTTAATATTCTCTAAAGGTGTACCAGAAACTGCTATTGATATTTTTGTAGGATTGGTAAAGAAATCTGTAATTAATTCATCTACATCTTTAGTCATTGTAGCAGAAAACATAATGTTTTGACGACGTGGAGGTAGAATATCAAAAATATTCATCAATTGATGTCTAAAACCTAGATCTAGCATTACATCGACTTCATCAATTACTAATTTCTGAATAGATTTTAACTGTAAAACTCTACTCACGGCCAAATCGTATAAACGACCAGGTGTCGCTACAATAATATCTTGACCTTGTGCAACGGCTTGTTTCTGAGTGTTAATATTGGTACCACCATAAACACCCAAAACACGGTTATTAATGTACTTAGAGAATTTTTCAATTTCACTGACAACCTGTACAACTAATTCTCGTGTTGGTACTAACACCAAAACTCTAGGATTATCTTGTGTAGAATATTTAAGGTTTCTTAAAATAGGTAACATGTAGGCAAGTGTCTTACCTGTACCTGTTTGAGCAATACCAACAACATCTTTGCCAGAAGCAACCACATTAAATGATTGTTCTTGGATAGGCGTAGGTGTTGTAAAACCTAAATCGTCTAAGGCGTTATATAAAGGTGTGTTTAAATTTAATTCTTGAAAAGTCACGTTGCAAAGTTTTTTGCAAAGCTACCATTTTATTATACAACTTATACTAAATGGCTTTGTTCTATTTCTATACTGTAACTCGCATTAAATTCAGAACCCGATTTTAAACTTAAAATGGCTTCTTTATTTTCTATGTTCTGGTCTGTAGTTTCGTTATCAGCAATACCTAACCAAGGTTCAATACAAACGTAAGGTGCATTTGGTTTTGCCCAAATTCCGAGTTCTTTAAAGTCTTTAAAGTCTAATGTTAAGACTTTGCCATTGGTCTTGTGTTTTAGGCTCACAATTCTAGATTTTAAATCTTTAAAAATTAAAGCATCTTCATTGAATAAATCAGGTCTAAGATTAATACGGTTTCCATCAGAAAAAACAGGTTTTGTTTCATTAGTTAATAAGCCATTGTCCATATTTAATAAGTAGGTCTGGCTATTTTCGTCTTTTTCAAATTCTAAATAATAATCTGTGTAATCTTCATCTTTTGAAAGTGGACAGTTAAAAGCAGGATGACCGCCTAAAGAAAAGAAGAGCGTCTTAATATCTATATTTTTAACGGTATGATGAATCGTTAATGTGTTTTTTGAAAGTGTATAGGTAATTTCGAATTCAAACAAGAAAGGATAATACTCATAAAGGGTATCATTAGACGTTAAACTCAACGTAATACTAGAATCCGATTGGTTCTTTACAACAAAATTATCATTATGCCTCACAAAACCATGTTTTGGCATATTGTATGTCTTATTATTGTAGATGTAGCTGTCCTCTTTCATACAACCAATAATAGGAAATAAGTTTGGTGCATGACTTCCCCAGATAGTTGGGTCTGCTTGCCACATAAATTCTGTTTTGTTTTTTACCGAAAGAATATTGCACAATTCTGCACCTTTAGGTTTTATGTTAATCTGTAAAAAGTCGTTTTTTATAGTAGGCATGCTGTATTATTTTTCTGAAATATACGATACTAATTATTTATCCTGCAAGGTTATTATATTACATATGTTGGGTAAGTATTTAAAATGAACTAGAATTTAACTTTTAAAACACCCTTAAAGTCCCCTCAAGGGGACAGTCTCACTGTTGCGAATAAAAAAATCTAAAAGATTTTTTTATTAATTGTCCCCTTGAGGGGACTTTAGGGGGTGTAATTCTTTAAATAGATTCTATCTTTTAAAATCTTTAACATGTAAATTCTCAATAATAGAAACCATATTATTTCAGTAAATTGCAGCAATTATTTTTCTATTGAGAACAACACAAAATTATCAGCCTAAAAATATTGAGAACTTTAAGCAAAATCTATTGCTTTGGTCTCAGCAATTTGATGATGTTGTATGGTTAGATTCTAATAATCATAAAGACGAATACAGTAATTATGATGCCGTTTTGGCTGTGGATGCTTTCACAACCATACGAACTGATTTTTTTGATGCGTTTGAAAGGCTAAAAGAATACCAAACATCGATAAAAGATTGGATTTTTGGATATTTAACCTACGATTTAAAAAATACCACAGAACGCTTAAAATCTGAAAATTTTGATGGTTTAGATTTTTCTGATTTATATTTCTTTCAACCTAAAAAGCTCTTTTTGTTTAAAGATAATCAAGTTGAAATTCAGTATTTAAAAATGGTAGATGATGAGATAGAAGATGATTTATTGTCTATTCATTCTTGTGTCTCTTTGAGCGAAGTCGAGAAGCTTCAGAATCCTATCAAAATAAAACTAAGAATACATAAAGACGAATATTTCGAGAAAGTCACGAAGATGTTAAATCACATACACAGAGGTGATATTTACGAAGCTAATTTTTGTCAAGAATTTTATGCTGAAGACAGCGAAATAAATCCGATTGAAACATTTAAGAAATTGAATGAAATTTCGAAACCACCTTTTGCTAGTTTCTTAAAGTTTGAAGATAAGTATATGATGTCTGCTTCGCCAGAACGTTACATTAAAAAGAACGGAACCACTGTGATTTCTCAGCCTATAAAAGGAACAGCAAAACGTTCAAAGAATAAAACTGAAGATTTAAAACTCATTGAAGATTTATTAAAAGACCCAAAAGAGCGCAGTGAAAACGTAATGATTGTAGATTTGGTAAGAAATGATTTATCGCATACAGCCATTAAAGGAAGCGTAGAAGTGAAGGAACTTTGTAAAGTGTATTCGTTTTTACAAGTCCACCAGATGATTTCAACGGTTCAGTCTATAGTTGCACCAGAAACCAATGCTGTAGATATTATAAAATCAACGTTTCCGATGGGAAGCATGACAGGTGTTCCAAAAATTTCAGCCATGAAGATTATTGAAAACCTAGAAGAAACAAAACGAGGTTTATATTCTGGTTCCGTTGGTTATTTTGCTCCAAATGGTGATTTTGATTTCAATGTGATTATAAGAAGCATTCTTTATAACGAATCAAAAAAGTACATTTCTTATTCGGTAGGAGGAGCCATCACGGCAAAAAGTGACCCTCTCAAAGAATATGAGGAATGCTTGATTAAAGCAAAAGCAATGCGAGAAGCCTTAGAGGGTTGAAAAGTTAATCTAATTTACCTAAAAGGGAAAAATATATACATTTCATTATTTAGTTTTTCCCTTTGCGATAAAACTACTACGCAATATGTCTTCTAAAAGTGCGCTTAACCTTGTCAAAAATAGCTTCAACGCGTTTCTGTTCTATCTTTTTAATCTTAGCTATAGATTCAAAATCTAATTTCCCAAAAATGTATAAATCCATAATGTTAGATACATTAAATGGTAACCAGTTGTAAAGCTTATCGAATACTTTTGGTGATTGTTTTGTAGATAAATCCTCAACTTCAAAAGCAGTCAAAATCGATGTTTCTTTATCTGAGTATAATTGTAAAGTTTCATTATTATTTTGGTGATAAGAGATGTCGTTAAGCTCCGTGTTTAAGATAAAATCAAAGTCGCCATCAATAGTATAGTCTTCACTAAGCTTAGATAATTCTTTTTTAAGTAGAGCATCTGTGCTAATCGTTTCTTTATGGTAGGCTTCGTTTTTAAACAGCAGATTCATGTAGTTATCTACTATTTTAAACAGTTCGAGTTTTACAGCTAATGGTTCTGCATGAATGTCAAAATCATTATCATAAAGTAGAATAATGCTTTCGTCAATAATGCCGTTAGAAGAAAACATATTTTTTGGTAAAATACCAGTAGTTTCAGCTATATAAATTCTATGTTTTACGTAAGGATGTAAATGTGGTATTGCAGAGAGTACCTTTTTTTCAAAGGTTTTACGTGCTATTTCTGAGGTTAATTTTTCTGTTACGCTCATGACCTAATAATTTTAAATTCTTTTAAAGTTAATTAAAAAGAAAACACATCAATATGATAAAAGTCATTTTAACATGAGAGCATATCGTCTAGAAATCGAAAAACTTTGAGTATTTGTGCTTCTAAAGGAATAAATAAATTCTATACCTTTGAGATGTGCAAAAAGACTTCAATAATCATATCGATAAAAATCTTTCTATTTTAAAAGAAGGGAAGTTACTCATTGCTGTTTCTGGAGGAATAGATAGTGTAGTATTGGCTTATTTATGTAAAAAAATGAATCTGAATTTTTCGCTAGCGCATTGTAATTTCAATTTAAGAGCAGAGGAAAGTGACAAGGACGAAGCATTTGTAGAAGGATTGGCAGAAGTATTAGACGTTGAAGTATTTATTCAGAATTTTGACACAAAATGTTATGCTACAGAGTATAAGCGTTCAATACAAATGGCTGCGCGCGAACTGCGTTACGATTGGTTTAAAGAATTGGCAGCGCAATTAAAATTCGATTATATTTTAACAGCGCATCACGCAGATGATAATCTTGAAACCTTTCTTATCAATTTTACAAGAGGAACGGGATTGAATGGTTTAACCGGAATTCCGATGATTAATGATAATATCGTAAGACCATTATTACCGTTTTCTAGATTACAAATTGAAGCTTATGTAAAGGCAAATAAAATTGCTTGGCGAGAGGATGCGAGTAATGCATCTCGCAAATATCTAAGAAATAAGTTAAGGCATGAGGTTGTGCCTATTTTAAAAGAGATTAACCCACAATTGCTAGATAGTTTTCAGAATACTATCCGAAATCTTAACGATACCGCTTTAATTGTAGAAGATTGTTTAAAGGATTTTAAAGAACGTGCTATTGTGTCTCAGGATAATTATGGAACATCTTATAAGGTTTCAGAATTCAAAAAATCATCTAATCCTAAAGCTTATTTATTCGAGATTTTTAAGAATTACGGATTTACAGAATGGAATGATGTTGTTGATTTATTGGATGCGCAATCTGGTAAGTTGATAAAATCGAATTCGCATCGTTTAATAAAGCATCGCGAGTATATAATTTTAACGGATTTGAATGATTCAGAGCGAAGCGAAGAATCTCTATTCATCAATGGAGATATTAAAGACATAAAAACACCAATAGGTAAGCTTTCTTTTACTAATGTTGAAGGTCTTTTTGATGTTTCAAAAAACACAATTTTCGTTGATAAAGACGTATTGAAATTTCCACTGGAATTCAGATTATGGAAAGAAGGTGACACCTTTCAGCCTATAGGAATGACAGGGAAAAAGAAAGTGAGTAAATACCTAAAAGATGAAAAAGCCTCATTAGTAGAGAAGGAAAATACTTGGGTTTTAACTTCAGATAATCAAGTGATTTGGTTGATAGGAAAGCGAGCAGATGACCGTTTTAAAGTAACTAAAGTCACAAAGAGTATACTTAAAGTTAGTGTTTAGTAATATTTATTTATTTATTTTGTAATGAGTTAACTAAGTGTTTTTATTTGATAGTAATATAACATAATAAATTTTAGCAGTTTGAAATTAAAAGGAAACATCGTAGATATTCAGAATCGAAGCATCTACAAAGGGGAAGTGACTATTAAAAATGGTAAAATAGAATCTATCATAGAAAAGGATTGTGAAGAAAATCATTTCATTTTACCAGGTTTTGTAGATGCACATATTCATATCGAAAGCTCAATGTTAGTACCAAGTGAATTTGCAAAGATTGCAGTAAATCACGGAACTGTTTCTACCGTTTCTGACCCTCATGAAATTGCCAATGTACTTGGTGTAAAAGGCGTGGAGTTTATGATTGAAAACGGAAAGAAAACCCCTTTTAAATTTAATTTCGGAGCACCTTCTTGTGTGCCAGCCACGAGTTTTGAATCTGCAGGCGCAGTGATTGATTCTAATGATATTAAAACCTTAATGGCGAATCCTGATATTAAGTATTTGGCTGAAATGATGAATTATCCTGGAGTCATTTATGATGATGCCGAAGTGCTTAAGAAAATTGAATGGGCAAAACATTACAATAAACCGGTTGATGGCCATGCGCCAGGATTACGAGGCGAGGATTTAACTAAATATATTTCTGTAGGTATTTCTACAGACCATGAGTGTTTTACTTACGATGAAGGTTTAGAGAAGCTTCAAAAAGGCATGAAGGTGATTATCCGTGAGGGTAGTGCTGCTAAAAACTTTAATGTACTCATCGATTTATTAGACGAACATTACGAAAACATGATGTTTTGTAGTGATGACAAACATCCTGATGATTTGTTGTTAGGACATATAAACGAAGTTTGTGCAAGAGCTGTTGCTAAAGGTAATGATGTCTTTAAAGTATTACAAGCCGCTTGTGTAAATCCTGTAAAGCACTACAATTTAGAGGTAGGCTTATTGAATGTTGGTGATGATGCCGATTGTATTGTTGTAGAGGATTTAAAAGATTTTAAAACGCTTCAAACGTATATTAATGGAGAATTGGTTTTCGATAATGGCGTGTCAAAAATTAAGCATGTTGAATTTGAAAATTTAAACAATTTCAACACAGATAAAAAACAAGTTTCGGATTTTAGATTAGAATCCAATTCAAAACATATTAGAGTAATCGAATGTTTGGATGGTGAATTAGTAACTAATGAAATTATTGAAGAGTCAACGATTGAGGATGGAAATCTAGTGTCTAATATAGAAACAGATGTATTAAAAATGGTGGTTGTTAATCGTTATCAAAATAATACACCAGCTATTGCATTTATTAAAAACTATGGACTAAAAGAAGGAGCAATTGCGAGTTCTGTTGGTCACGATTCTCATAATATTATTGCTGTTGGTGTTTCAGATGAAGCCATTTGTAAAGCTGTGAACTTATTAATAGAAAATGAAGGTGGTATTTGCGCGGTTTCAGATTCAGAAGAAAAAGTAGTAGCGCTTCCTATGGCTGGTATTATGAGTGATAAAAGCGCTGTTGTTATAGGAAAACAGTATTCAGAATTAGACAAAATGGCGAAGCAATTAGGAAGCAAACTTCATGCACCATATATGAGTTTGTCTTTTATGGCCTTATTAGTGATTCCTGCTTTAAAATTAAGTGATAAAGGGCTTTTTGATGGTGGAAAGTTTGAATTTACGTCAGTTGAAGCCTAATTAACTTTAACATTTAAGCGTAATTTTAATTACTAAATTGCATCAAATTCATCAATCATGCGTATCAAATTACTATCAATCATTTTATTAAGCGCGTTCTATTTTTGTAATGCACAATTAGAGCCAATTTCTACGGTTATTGTAGGAGGAGGAAGTGATTTTACAAATCAACCATATTCGCCACAATCTAATTTTTCTAGGACGCAAACCATCTACTATCCAGAACAACTAAAGTTTAGTGGCGAAATAACCGGAATTCGTTTTTTTACAGCATTTTCCAATAGTACAACATCGCCTTCTCCAAATACTAATTTCATTTTCAAAATTGGTCATACGACAAAAACGGAATTTCAATCTGGAGATGCTTTTATTTCAGATACAGAATTAACAACTATTGCTGTTTCTACCTATTATGCCAATGGAGATGAGTGGTTTTTTGTTTTCGATGAATCCTTTAACTATAATGGTGTCGATAACCTTGTTGTAGATGTTGAGGATGTTAATCCGTATGCATCAACAAGCGCGTTAGCGGGATTTAAAGGTGCGGAGAATTTTAATAATCCACCAACACGAAGCATGGTGAGTTTAACAAGTATCAATGAAGAGGATAATACACAATCTACGGCTATACTTTATGAAAATTCTTTTGCTAAAACTCAGTTCGATGGCAATTTAGAACGTTGCATGTGGATAACCGTTTCTGATATAGATAATATTACAAATACTAGTGCAGATTTTACTGTTTTAGAGGCAACGGCTGCAAATCATTATCGCTATACAACCTATAAATCTGGAGAAGAAATACCAACAACCTATGATGTTTCGACTACAGAGCAATTTTCGGTTTCAGGTTTAGAAGCGGCAGAAGATTATTATGTGGCTGTAAAATCTGATTGTGATAATTTGGGGAATAATGCAGATTATAGAAGTTATCCTTTTAAAACGAGACCAAATACGATTACTGTACCTTCGATTATTGATTTCGAAGGTGTTTTTAATCGAGATTATTCCATTTCTCAATATGGTACTGAAATTTCGAATGAAGCTGCTAATGGTGGTGCTTTTGGTTTAGAACTATATGGTTATGAATATCCTGCAAATTTGAGTTGGAATGATTCTGGTGATCCGTTTCAAAATAACCAAAGTTATGTAAGGTCATTTTCTGTAGATGTAGATTTAACTCAAAACGCTATAAATCCGGTGTTAAGGTTTGATATTAATCAGACTTTTGGAACATCTTTAAGAGTGAAAATCAAAGATTTTGGCGATGATGCTGTTTATTCTGGTGTTGCTGAAGATTTCATTTATAACGGAACAAGTTCTGGTAATGAATTTGAAACAGTGAGTATAGATTTATCAGAATATGTTGGTCACATAGTTACAATTAAGTTAGAGCACGTAAGTAAAACGGATACAAGAAAGACTTATCTAGATAACATTCTGCTTATTGAAAATGATTGCGATACTATTAGTAATATAACAACGCAAACTAATGTAGATAGTATTTTGTTGAATTGGGATGCGACTACAGAAAACACTTATGAGGTCTTAGCAACACTATTCAATGAAAATCCTGGTGAGGATTATACATCTATTGTGTCTAATAATTATACTTTTAATGCGTTGCCAGCTGCAACATCTTATAAGTTTTTTGTTCGAAATAATTGTGCTTCCGTTAATTCGCCTTGGAAGAAAACTTACGCTTCAACGGATCCCGAATTTTTAGAAGTTGGCTTTAATTCTGAATTTAATGAAGCCTCACTTTCTAATGGTTATTTCTCGGTTTTAAATTCAAATTCTTCTAACGTAGAAATTGTAAATTATTCAATAAACGAATATTTTACACTTCATCAACGAAACTCTAATGAAGAGTGGGTTGGAGGAGATACAACAACTGAGTCTCAAGCCTGGAATGATAATAAGGACTTTATTACTGGATTGAAATTTAGAATTGACGGTACATCCATTTCAGAAGGGTCATTAGACTTAACTTATAGACAATTACATCATTATTATTCTACGGCAGCTAATTCTTGGTTTAGAATTTTAATTAACGGAACACAGTTTGGTCCAAGTTACAATCCAGCCACAAGATATCAAGATCCGTTTACAACTATTAATATTGATTTAGCTCCATATATTGGTGATGTTATAGAGATTGAATTGCAACATGTAGGACGAATTAAAGATGATTTTTCACTTACAGCAATGGGAGGTGATGGTACAATTCTAAAACAATTGGTTTTTACCGGAACAGCATTATCAGTTGAAGATGTTGAGGCAAGTAAAATTTCACTTTACCCAAATCCTGTTTCATCTTTTGTAAATATTGAAGGTTTAAATACTGAAACTAAAATTAGTATTTATGATAGTAAAGGAAGACAATTAAAAACAATTCAAACCGAAGAGAATGCTTTAGAAATAGATATTTCAGAATTTAATGTCGGATTATATTTTGCTGAAATATCAACAAAAAATAAAATTCAAACTTTTAAATTCATTAAAAATTAAACGTTAAGCGCTATAAAACTCAACCACTATGCTAATAAGAAAAACAGCTTTTATTCTACTTTTATTTATAACTTTTATAGGTTGTAAGCCTATTTTACATACCATAGATAAAGGGTATGAAACATTAGAAAATTTAGATGGTGATGATGAAGAAGTCAATGCTGTTGTTGAGAAAATATACAACCCAATTGATCATTACACTAAAAAAGAAGTAATGATAGAAATGCGCGACGGTGTAAAATTACACACTACTATTTATTCGCCAAAAGATACGTCTAAGATCTATCCGATATTAATGCAAAGAACACCATACAGCTGCCGACCTTATGGAGAAGAATTTAGAACACGTTTAGGACCAAATAAGTACTTAATGCAAGAAGGTAACATTATGGTGTATCAAGATGTGCGTGGACGTTGGAATAGTGAAGGGGTTTACGATAATATGCGAGCTTATATTCCTAACAAAACAGGAACACAATTTGATGAAGCTAGTGATACTTATGATACTATTGAGTGGTTGGTTAATAATGTTGAAAATAATAATGGAAAGGCTGGTACATATGGAATTTCTTACCCAGGGTTTTATGCGACCTATTCACTTTTAGATTCGCATCCAGCATTAAAAGCAGTTTCGCCTCAGGCTTGTATTGGTGATTTCTTTTTTGACGATTTTATTCATAATGGTGCCTTTTTATTGAGTTATTGGAGAGCGACTTCTGTTTTTGGTTATATGAAAGATCAACCTGTAAAAGAATCTTGGTACACATTTCCGGATATAGGAACAGAGGATCAGCATCAATTTTTCTTAGACCATATGCCACTAGGTAAGCTTAATTCTTTTTATGGTGAAGACAATGTTTTTATGGAGCAAATTAAAACGCACGTTACTTATGATGATTTTTGGAAAGCTCGTGGAATAATTCAACATTTAAAAGATATAAAGCCAGCCACTATGATTGTAGGTGGTTTATTTGATGCTGAAGATTTATACGGACCATTTAATACCTATAAAAGTATAGAAAAGAATAGTGACAACTACAATACGGTTGTCTTTGGACCTTGGAGTCATGGTGATTGGGCAAGAACTTCTGAGCGGCAAGTTGTTGGAAATATATACTTTGGTGATGAAATATCTGATGGGTTTCAGAAAAATGTTGAAACTAAATTCTTTAATCATTTTCTAAAAGACGAAGCTAACGGAGAAACAGGTTTGCCAGAAGCTAGTATGTTTAATACAGGAACAAAACAATGGGAGTCTTTTGCGTCTTGGCCACCAGAAAACACAGCTAAAGAAAGTTACTTTATGCAGCCGTCTGAGCGTTTAACAAAACAAGCTAATCGTATACTGGCGACTTCAGATTTTTTAAGTGACCCTAAAAAGCCAGTGCCATATACAGAAGATATTAAAGTTGGATTTACACCAAGAAAATTCATGACAGATGATCAGCGTTATGCATCAAGACGGCCAGATGTGTTAACTTTTGAAACTGAAATTTTAGAGAATGACATAACATTAGCAGGCGATATTTTAGCAAAATTAAATGTTTCTACAACCGGAACAGCTGCAGATTGGATAGTAAAGGTTATTGATGTGTTTCCTGCAGATACAGAAAACACAGAGGACGTTCAAGATCATTTAAAACTTAGTAATTATCACATGATGGTTAGGAGTGAAGTCTTAAGAGGGCGTTTTAGAAATAGTATGTCTAAGCCAGAGCCATTTGTGTCTAATGAAAAAACGGCAGTGAATTTGAAGTTGCAAGACGTGTTTCATACATTTAAAAAGGGACATAAAATTCAGGTACAAGTACAAAGCACATTTTTTCCTTATATAGATGCAAATCCACAAACGTATGTCAATAATATTTTTGAAGCAAAGGAGTCAGATTTTCAGAAACAAACACATAAGGTTTATAATGATTCTGCAATTGAGTTTACAGTTTTAAAATAGTATAAAATTGTCACCTTGAGCGTAGTCGAAAGGTTGTAATAAAACAAAAATAATATCAATGCCAGTAATAGAATCAACCTACAAACCGCCCTTTTGGGCCAAGACAAGTTTTGTGTCAACCGTATTCTCGGGTTTAGCAAGAAAAGTTGAAGGTATTGAGCAAACTAGAGAACGGATAACGTTACCCGATACTGATTTTATAGATTTAGACTGGAGTTATGCGGAACAAAAATCTAACAAAGTAATTATTCTATTGCATGGGCTAGAAGGCAGTGCGCAACGACCATACATTAAAGGAACAGCAAAATTGTTTAATGATAATGGCATCGATGCTGTTGGTGTAAATTTTAGAGGTTGTAGTGGAGACCCTAATTTATTATTTAGGAGTTACCATTCTGGCGCAACAGAAGATTTAGATGCTGTTGTAAAGCATGTTTTGTCCAAAGGTGTTTATGACGAAATCTACATAAAAGGGATTAGCCTAGGAGCTAACATGGCTTTAAAATATGTTGGGGAAGGAAATGATTTGCCAAGTGAGTTGAAAGCAGTAATAGCCATTTCTACACCTTGTGATTTAAAAGGCTCTTGTGACGAATTACTAAGTTTAAAGAATAAACATTATGCTATTCGGTTTTTAGAACATTTAAAAGATAAATTGAAACCTAAAATTGAACAATTCCCTAATAATATATCAGTTAGAGATTTAAAGTCAATTAAGACTTTAATTGATTTTGACCATGTGTATACATCAAAAGCGCATGGTTTTAAGGATGCTTATGATTATTATGAGAAAGCCAGTTGCTTACGGTTTCTTCCAAATGTTAAGGTACCGTCACTAATAATTAATGCCCTTAATGATTCATTTTTATCGGCAGAATGTTATCCTGTAAAAGAAGCTAAACATAATCCGAACTTGTTTTTAGAAATGCCAAAATATGGAGGGCATGTTGGATTTATTGGAAAAGAGAATTTGTATTACAACGAGAAACGGGCTTTGGAATTTGTTAGTGAGTTTCATTAGTTTTAAATCTTTTCATAACTTTAAAATCATATAAATCAATTAACATGAAACACCTCAAATCATTTCAAAGCAAAATTGTATTGAAACCCTTTTCTGTAAAGTCTATTTTAGGAGTTGCTTTCATAGCAATGGTATTAGTGTCTTGCAATAGCTTAAAAACAGCTGTCTTTGATCAGTATTCTTATCAGCAAGCCATTTCTATTAAAGTGGAAAGTCTTAATTTAATGGATGAAGCTGTAGCTCTTTACGCTGAACGTGAGTCAGATGTAGAAACACTTCAGTTAGATCTTCAAAAAATGGTAGAGTACGAAAAGAACAAACCAGACAATGAAGTCAGTTACGCTATGTGGAAAACTATAGCTAATAAAGAACGTAATTTATTGGCAGGATTTCTAAAGCGTTGGAAAGAAAAGAACCAATTATCTCAGGTATTTATAGATGAAGCTAAAATTCAGGTTTCAGAATCCTTTGATCTTATTATTAAATATGAAGCCAATAAAAACAAGACCAACGAAACCAATATTCTTAACTTTTTAAGCATTGATTAATTATGGATATAGAAGAATTATTAAAACTGTTAAAAGAAGAATTACTGTTAGTTTTAGGCGAAAGTTACGGTGATTATAAAAAAGAAACAAAAGCAGATGTCGAAGCGTTTTTAACGTTGTCTAAAGTTAAACTAGAGCGTTGGACAAAGTTATTACAAGCAGGAGAATTAACTGTTGAGGATTATAAATGGTTGTTAGGAAGTCAAAAAGATTTATTAATCTTAAATGCGCTTTATCAAGCTGGTATTTCAAAATTACGTTTAGGGCATTTAAAGAACAAGATTATTAAAACGATCGTTAATACGGTAATTACTGTTGTGATTTAACTGGTTATCAGGTAATTTCTGTATTTCAATTTTTTTATAAACGAATTATTTCTATTTTTAAGGAAATAACAATTCATGCTAAAAAAAGTTTTCGCCAGTGCCGTTTTTGGTGTTGAGGCTTCAACAATTACAGTTGAGGTTAATGTAGATAAAGGTGTTGGTTATCATTTAGTCGGACTTCCAGATAATGCTATCAAAGAAAGTAATTACAGAATAGCAGCAGCACTTCAAAATAACGGTTACAGAATTCCAGGTAAAAAGATTACCATAAATATGGCACCTGCTGATTTGCGTAAAGAAGGTTCTGCATACGATCTAACTTTAGCTATTGGTATCTTAGCTGCGTCTAATCAGATTAAGGCTGAAAACTTAGAGGATTATCTCATTATGGGAGAATTATCTTTAGATGGAAGCTTACAGCCATTTAAAGGCGCTTTACCAATAGCTGTAAAGGCAAGAGAAGAAGGTTTTAAAGGGTTTATACTGCCTATTCAGAACGCAAAAGAAGCTGCAATTGTAGATGATTTAAAAGTTTTTGGCGTAGAGAACATAATGCAAGTTATTAATCATTTTGATAAAGGTGAACCTTTAGAGCAAACTATTATAAATACACGAGAAGAATTTTATAAAAATCTCGACTTTCCAGAATTCGATTTTGCAGATGTTAAAGGACAAGAGTCTATAAAGCGTTGTATGGAAATTGCAGCGGCAGGAGGACATAATATTATTCTTATTGGTCCACCAGGTTCTGGTAAAACGATGCTAGCAAAACGACTGCCAAGTATTTTGCCTCCAATGACCTTACATGAGGCGTTAGAAACCACTAAGATTCATTCTGTAGTTGGTCGTGTAAAAGCACACGCAGGACTCATGGCACAACGACCATTTAGAAGTCCACATCATACCATATCAAATGTTGCACTTGTAGGTGGTGGAAGTTACCCACAACCAGGTGAAATATCTTTATCACATAATGGTGTTTTATTTTTAGACGAATTGCCAGAGTTTAAAAGAGAAGTCTTAGAAGTGATGCGTCAGCCGTTGGAAGATAGAGAGGTAACTATTTCTAGAGCAAAATTTACGGTTACTTATCCATCATCATTTATGTTGGTGGCAAGTATGAACCCGAGTCCAAGTGGTTATTTCAATGATCCAGATTCGCCAATTACATCGTCGCCAGCAGAAATGCAACGTTATATGGGGAAAATTTCCGGACCATTATTAGACCGAATAGATATTCATATTGAAGTGACACCTGTGCCATTTGAAAAATTGGCAGATGAACGTAGTGGTGAATCCTCAGTAGATATAAGAAAACGAGTTACTAAAGCTAGAGAAAACCAAACTGAGCGTTTTAAAGATTTAGAGAATATTCATTACAATGCGCAAATGAATACCAAACAAATACGAAAGTATTGTAAATTAGAAGAGGCGTCGATGCAGCTTCTAAAATCGGCAATGGAGCGTTTAAATTTATCTGCTAGAGCATATGATAGAATTCTTAAAGTTTCAAGAACAATAGCAGATTTAGAAGGGTCTAAAGATGTTTTGGGTGCTCATATTAGTGAAGCCATTCAATACAGAAGTTTAGACAGAGAAGGTTGGTTGGGATAATTTTTTTACAAAACACTGCAACCTTTTGATTTTTTTTCATCTTATTAATAAACAATAATCATGAAAAACAAAATTTTACCTTTAGTACTAGTTGTAATGGTATGTTTACAATTCACTAGTTGTGATACTGATGACGATAGTAATGAGCTTTTAGATCCTGTTGCAGTTACAGTTCCTTTAATAAAGTCTAAATCTGAAATTAGAAATTCAATTCAAATTAAGTCTGCTCAGCAAACCAATTCCGATGGAAAAATATATGTCTATGACGATTTGCTATTTTATATAGCACAAAACTCAGGGATACATATTTTTGATAATCAAAACCCAGAAAATCCTCAAAATTTAACATTTATTCAATTAGAAGGTGTGCATGACATTTCGGTGAAAAATGATATTCTATATGCTGACAATTTTATGGACATGGTAGTATTTGATATAAGTACTATTGCAGATATACAGCTTGTTAATGTAGAAGAGGATATGTTATTGTATAATCCAATATTTCCTGAAGATTCTATGTATTATCAGTTTAATACATATCCTTCAAACGAGGATGAGTTTATTGCAGAATATACAACAGTTTATATGGAAAGAGCTGAGGTGGAGATGGACCAAGAAATGTATTGGAGTACTTTTTCAATTTTTGAAAGTGATGTTTTAGCACTTAATGCAGGAATAAATATTGGAACAGGTGGTTCTTATGCTAAGTTTCAGATTTTTAATGATGCCTTATATACACTAGATGATTATAAATTAAACACATTTGATATCACAGATTATAATTCTATTTCTTTGGTATCTGAGACTTGGCTAGGAGGTTGGTTTGGTGGTGTGTTAGAAACTACCTTTATTTTAAAAGAAAATTTATTTATTGGAGCTACTGATGGTATGCATATTGTTAGTTTAATAGATGAATTCAATCCAACTTATTTATCCTCTTTTACTCATGCTATGGGTTGTGACCCTGTAGTTGCGGAAGATTATACAGCATACATAACCGTTAGGGGAGGAAATGCTTGTGGTGCAATTGAAGATCAAGTTAATATAATTGACATCTCAGATATTACTGCGCCTGTGGAATATTCTACATACTTTTTGTCTAGTCCGTATGGTTTAGGGGTTAAAGACGAAATATTATATGTATGTAATGATGAAGGTCTAAATGTGTTTGATGCTCAAAATCCAACCGAAATAGTTTTAGAAAACACTTATGAAACGACTTCTAAAGATGTTATCCCTTTATCATCTCATTTAATTACTGTGGGAGAAAATGTTATTCATCAATATAATTATGCGGATAATTTTGGGTTAGAACTTATTAGTACGATTCAATTTTAAAGACATACAATTACAAAACTTAAAACCGTATTCTTTATGAGTGTGAATATTAGCAATGGTTTTTAATTATGTAAATTATAATTCAGCTAATATCATCAGCATATAGATCAGTATCAATTTGGATAAAAAACTACAAATACTCATACAAAAATGTGTTGAGAATGACAGGAATGGGCAGCGTGAGTTATACACGCTGCTTTCTCCAGTCTTGTATGGTATTTGTTTAAAATATATGAGGAACAAGACTGAGGCGGATGATGTCTTTCAAGACGCTTTTATTATTCTATTTCAAAAAATTAATCAATATAAGTTTGAAGGAAGTTTTGAAGGTTGGGCAAAGCGCATTTTCGTAAATGAAGCCTTAGAAGTTTTGCGAAAAAAACAACGTCGATTACATGTGGAAATTGAAAACTCTAACTTAAATAATTCTATTGAGGACGAAACAAATGAGCCTAGTATTATGGTTTCACACGATAAGCTATTAAAGCATATACAGCAATTGCCAGATAACTACAGAATGATATTTAACCTTTATGTTTTTGAGGGTTATAGCCATAAAGCAATAGCCGATAAGTTAAAAATGGCAGCAGGAACATCAAAATCCCTATTAAGTAGAGCCAAAAGTTTGTTGAGGATAAAAATTAATGAAGAATTAAACGAAAAAGTGTCATGAAGAAAGATGATATTGAAGATTTATATAGTGAATTAGAAGGGTTCTCTAAAGCGCCTCCTGAGGAATTATGGGATAATATAGAAGCAAGACTTCATCCTGAAAAGAAGAGAAGAAGTATATTATTTTTCTGGGGATCTGCTGCTGCAGTATTAGTCCTGTTTTTGGGATATATGTTTACAAATTCGATAGAAACTAATGGTAATCCTATAAACGAGATTTCAGATATAGAGCAACCTGTAGAGAATGATGTGTTAATTGAATCAAATAAGGAAGCTACAATAATAGTTGAAGGTGTAGATGATAAAAACACGATTGAAGATTCGTCAACAGAAGGCTCAGGTGTTGCAAAAGAATCATTAAATAATTTATCGGTTCAGGACCAATTAAAGGAGAGAAATAAAAAATCAAATATTTTGTCAAGTCAAAATCAACTGGCAAATACTACTAGAAAATTAGAGCGAAAAGAGGAGAGTTATAATGAAGAGAAATCTAAAAATGTTCATTATAAGAAATATAGTGACGATAAAAATGATAACGTTAAGTATAATAACAAATATTCTCAAAATACAATTAAAGAGAATGTTATAATAGAAGAAGGTGATAAAGTTAATAATAAGGATGCTCTCGATTTAAAACGAAAGAATAAAACGCTAAATGATTTTAAAAAAGAAAAAATAATAGCAAGTAATGATTCTATTGCTAAGCCTATTGGTGGTGGTATGTTAGATTTGTCAGAAGCGCTTGTTGCTGAAGCCGAAAACGTTAGTGATAGTACGCTTATTTCTAAAGGTGCAGGTTTAAAATGGTCGTTAGAGGTTTTATGTGGCTTGGCCAATACTTCTTCTGATTCATCTATTCAAAATACAACAGTAAACACAGCGTCTCAAAATGACTTTGTATATGCTCTAAAAGTTGGGTATGCTTTATCAGATAGACTTGTAGTAAAATCTGGGATTGGTAAGAATGTATTAGGTCAAGAGGTAAGTAATATCAAATATACAGGCGCAGACACATCGCTTTCTGTTGGTGATTCTCAAAATATAGTAAGCAACCCAAACATAACGTTTTTAGTATCTGAGGAATCTATTAATGATGTTTCTTCTTTTGTAGGCCTTACTAATGAGGGTTCTTTACAGCAGCAGTTTGATTATGTGCAAGTACCATTAGAATTTTCTTATAATTTACTGCGAGCTCAAAAATTCGATTTATCACTAGGTTTAGGTGGGAATGTGAACTTTTTAACAAACAACCGAGCCTTTCTAGATAATGAGGAAATAGGAGAGAGTTTGGGAGCTAACACAACAATTTTTGGGGCAACAATGAATTCTAATATCTCATACAGTTTAGCAAAAAAGACAATTCTATTTTTTGAACCAAGTTATAATTATTTCGAAAAGCCCATCAATAATAATAATCAGTCTTTTGAAAACACGCAATTAAGAGTGTTATTTGGGTTGCGTTATAAGTTTTAGATTGTAATTTATCTTTCTGAATGAGTTAATGGTCGCATCTATAAATTAGTTAGAATTTTATAGCGAAGTGCCTAAAAGTTACATTGAAGTATAATTATATTGTATTTTTACTAGACATGTAAACATACTTTTATGACTAAATACTATTTTGTTGTTGTTTTATCTGCTGTCTTTTTAAGTTGTAATACTTCAGAAAAGAATAAGAACACAGCCAATGAGAATACTAAGGTTGAAATTGTAGAAAAGCCAACTCTAAATTTAAAACAAGCCAATCGTTTAGCGCAATTGCCTTTGCATTGCATGGATACAGAATATCCAAACAAGCTAAATCAAACCATTGGTAGTGCAGCGGATTTAAAATCCCCAAAAGAATTGCATCCTGCGTTTTATGGCTGTTTCGATTGGCATTCTGCAGTACATGGTCATTGGAGTTTGGTGTCGCTTTTAAAACAATTTCCTGAATTAGAAAATAGAGAAGAAATAGAACAAAAACTACTTCAAAATATCTCAAAAGAAAACATAGAACAAGAGTTGTTGTATTTTGAAGGTGCATACAATAAATCTTTCGAAAGGACCTATGGTTGGGCTTGGCTGCTAAAACTTGCTGAAGAATTACATACTTGGGATAACCCAATTGCTAAAGAATTAGAATTGAATCTTCTGCCGCTAACCAATTTGGTTGTTAGTAAATATATTGAGTTTCTTCCAAAGTTAAATTACCCAATTCGTGTTGGTGAGCATCCAAATACAGCTTTTGGGATGAGTTTTGCTTACGATTATGCGGCAACTTTAGATAATGAAGTATTGGCAGAGTTAATTGAAAATCGTGCCACAGACTTTTATATTGATGATCAAGATTGTCCGATAGAATGGGAGCCAAGTGGCTTTGATTTTTTATCGCCTTGTTTAGAAGAGGCAGCTTTAATGAAGCGTGTTTTAGAACATGAAGAATTTCGGTCTTGGATTAATGATTTTCTGCCAGAACTAAGTGAAGAAGATTTCGATTGGTCTGTTGGAGAAGTTTCAGATAGAACCGATGGTAAATTAGTGCATTTAGATGGCGTAAACTTTTCTAGAGCTTGGAGTTTAAACTATATAGCTCAAGATTTACCAGAATTTAAACATTTAAAGAATTTGGCGAATAAACATATCAATCATTCGTTGCCAAGTATCGTTGGTGATAGCTATGAAGGTGGTCACTGGTTAGGTAGTTTTGCTATTTATGCATTGAATTCTATGGGTAAATGATTTTAAAATTCTTTAAAAATATTGGTCCAGGTCCATTAATTGCAGCCGCTTTTATTGGTCCAGGTACAGTTACTGTTTGTACTTTAGCTGGTGTTAATTTTGGCTTTGCTCTATTGTGGGCAATGGCTTTATCGATTTTTGCAACGGTTGTTCTACAAGAAATGGCAGCACGTTTGGGAATTGTATCTCAAAAAGGATTGTCTGAAATTATTAGAGAAGAAATAAAGCATCCTGTTGTGAAAATATTAGCAGTTATCCTCATATTAAGTGCTATTGTAATAGGAAATGCAGCTTACGAAGCAGGAAACATAAGTGGAGGCGCATTAGGAATGGAAGCCATTGTAGGCAATGTGTTTTGGGAAATTGGCAGTATAAAACTCAACGTAATGAGTTTACTAATTGGTATCATTGCTTTTGTATTGTTGTACATAGGTAATTATAATGTACTCGAAAAAGTCTTTGTGTTCTTAGTAATACTAATGAGTTTGGCATTTATTACTACTGCAATCCTAACAAAGCCAAATCTGGTTGAGGTTTTTAAAAATATTTTTATACCCAAAGCTCCCGAAGGCAGTATTCTTAGTGTTATAGCCTTAATAGGAACTACGGTTGTTCCTTATAACATCTTTTTGCATGCCTCTTTGGCAAAAACCAAATGGAAGGATAATAGTGATTTAAAATCTGCTAAAAAAGACACGATGATTGCTGTTGTTTTAGGTGGAATGGTATCTATGTGTATAATTATTGCGGCTTCAGCTATTCAAAAACAATCCATAACTAGTGCTTCGGATTTAGCTTTAGGTTTAGAGCCTTTATTTGGGAGTTTTGCTAAGTACTTTTTAGCTATTGGTTTGTTTGCGGCAGGAGTTACAAGTGCAATTACAGCGCCTCTAGCAGCAGCTTTTGTGACAAGTGGTTGTTTGGGTTGGGAGTCGGATTTAAAGTCTAAAAAGTTTAAAGCCGTTTGGATGGTTATTGTGCTTTTAGGTGTTGTATTTTCTTCTATTGGATTTAAATCTATTGAAATTATAAAATTTGCACAAGTAGCCAATGGCTTGCTATTACCTGTTATTGCAGGTTTTTTATTGTGGATAATGAATAAGTCTTCAGTGCTAGGGACTTATAAGAACTCTAAACTTCAGAATTTCTTAGGTTTAATTATTTTAGTGGTTACTATTTTTCTTGGTTTAAGAGGGATTTTAAGTGTTTTTGAAATGATTTAATATGACGCAATTCTACATAGACATAAATGCAGACGTTGGTGAAGGTGTTGGTAATGAAGCGAAATTAATGCCATTAATATCGTCATGTAATATTGCTTGTGGTGGACACGCAGGTGATTTACGATCCATGACAACTATTGTAAAGCTGGCTAAGTTGCAAAATGTAAAAATAGGAGCACATCCATCTTTTCCTGATAAATTGAATTTTGGTAGAGTGATTATGAAGCTTTCAGATGCTCATTTGTTTGATAGTTTAAAATCTCAAATAGAAAGTTTGCAATCTGTGTTGTCTAATGAAGAAGATGTAAAATTAAATCATATTAAGCCACATGGCGCATTATATAATTTGGCAGCTAAAGATGAGACTACATCAAAAGTTATAATCGATGTAATTAAGAGTTTGTCTTTACCAATAAAGTTATATGCGCCTTATAATTCTATATTGTCAAATTTGGGAATACAACAGAATATAGAAGTCGTATTTGAGGCATTTGCGGACCGAAATTATAATGATGATTTGTCGCTTGTTTCTCGTGAAAATAGTAATGCTATTTTACATAAAAACGATGTTGTTTTGAGTCATGTTTTGGGTATAGTAAAACAAGGAAAAGTAACCTCAATAAATGGAGTGGAAGTACTCATAAAAGCGAATACAATTTGTGTGCATGGAGATACTGAAAATGCGTTAGGAATTTTAGATTATTTGAATACTAATTTGATTAGAAATGGTATTAAAATTATATAAGTAAAAATGAAATATAAACTTCAGTTTTTGCAATATAATGAGTGTTCTATTTTGGTGGAGTGGCCAGCAATTATAGATAAAAATATGCTTAATGATATCTTGAATTTTAAAAATTTAATTCAAAATAAATATGGTAAACAAATAGTTGAGGTGATTGCTGCATATAATTCAATTTTAATATTTTATGTGTCTACTATTGAAGATGTCAATAGTGTTTTTTTAGACTTAGAATTGCTTTATGATAATTGTAATTCTATAAGTGTAATCGAATCTAATACATTTAGGATTCCTGTGTGTTACGATGATGAATTTGCGGTAGATATAGATGATTATTCAAGAACAAAAAAGCTCACGAAAGAAGAAATTATTAAGCGACATATTGACCCAATTTATACGGTTTTTTTTATTGGGTTTTTACCTGGTTTTTTATACTTAGGCGGACTAGATTTTAAGTTGCATTTAGATAGAAAAAAAACACCAAATCTAAATGTTAAAAAAGGGGCAGTTGCAATAGGTGGAAAACAGACAGGAATCTATCCTCAAGACAGTCCTGGAGGTTGGCATATAATTGGCAATTCTCCAATAGAATTATTTAATCCAAAACAGGATCCACCGTGTTTTATTAAGGCAGGAGATAAAGTAAAATTTCACGCTATTTCAAAATCTGAATATTTTGAAATTCAAAATGAAATAACGCTTTCAAGGTTTGATATAAAAACACTTTTAATAGTATGATTAAAGTTTTAAAATCGGGATTTTATTCTACCATTCAAGATTTGGGTCGCTTCGGTTATCGGGAATTTGGTGTTCCTGTTTCTGGAGCAATGGACTCGTATTCTAGTAATTTTGCTAACAGCATTTTAAACAATGAAAAAGGAGCATCAGTTTTAGAAATGACAATGATTGGTGCAGAGTTGAAATTTTTAGAGCCAACGGTAATTGCAATTACAGGAGCAAATATGAATCCCATGCTTAATGGAGAATCAATTGATATGTTTAATTCTATACTAGTACATGCAAACGATATTCTTTCTTTAGGAAATGCTCAAAGCGGATTTAGAACTTATATTGCTGTAAAAGGTGGTTTTTTAACAGAAACAGTATTAGGAAGTAGAAGTATGGCAAAGGAAGTCACTGACGTTTCTAAAATTAGTAAAGGTGATTGTTTGTTAATTTCTCAATATTTAAGTTCGGTAGAAACAAAAAATGCTAAGGTTAGATTTTATTCATCCTATTTTGAATCTCCCATTCTAAAAGTAACAAAAGGACCAGAGTTTAGTAAATTATCTCTGGAGCAGCAAGAGCTACTGTGTAGTCAAAATTTTGAGGTTTCAAAACATAATAATCGTATGGCCTATCAGCTATTGCCTTTGTTTCATAATAGCTTAGATTCTATTTTAACAGCGCCTGTTTTACCAGGAACGATTCAGTTAACACCTTCTGGGCAACTTATTGTTTTAATGAAAGATTGCCAAACCACAGGTGGTTATCCTAGGGTTTTGCAATTAACAGAGGAATCTATTAATATTTTGAGTCAAAAATTTACTGGAGCAAGCGTTTTAATGCGTCTTAGAATTTAATAATTTTTGAAAAACACTAAAATCCTTTTTTATTGTGATTTTAATTGTTAATTTGACTCTTGTGAAACTAAACAACATAAATTAATATGAACAACATTAAAGGATTAATCTCTCCCGCTGAAGCTAAAAAACTAAATGATGCATATACAACTAGGCACGCTCTAATAAGTAAGGATATCACAAAGACAGATGATAATAGATCGTCTTGGTATTCTTTAAAAGATTTAAAAGCATATTTAGAACACGCCGAAAAACAAGCTTGTGATTTAGGGTTTGAAATGAATGGTATAAGAATTTATTGCGGAGCTCATGAGCCTGACGATTGCGGAACAGAAACAGAAGGTTTAACCACTTTATTTTTAGTGCCAACTACTGCTGCAGATCAAGGTAAAGGAGGAGGAGATGCTAATCCTGATATTGCAGATGCTGATGGATTGAATAACGGAGGACAAGGAAAGCCACCTGGAGCAAATTATCCGCAATAAAGTATTTTCAAACGTAAATAAATGGATATTGATGATTTTGTTTTTCATCTATTAGAGCTTATTGCAGCCCTGTCAGGTTCCTATTATTATTTGAAGACTAACGATAGGAAAGTTCAACCTTTTATATGGTTTCTCTGGGTAATTGTTATTGTTGAAACTGTAGGAATGTATGGCTATATCTTGCAAAATAATTACGATAATGAAATTTTTATTTGGATAAAAAATAGTGTTTTTTGCTCAAATACTTGGCTTTATAATATATTTAATTTATCTACTATATTTTTTTTGGGTCTTTTTTTTAAGCGAATACTTAATAATGATTTGGCTAAAAAACTTATAGTTTTTATGGTTATTTTAATTGCTTGTTTTACAGTATTGTATTTTGGTTTTATAGGGAATTTTTTTAAAAAATCATTACCGTATGATTTTTTAATGCAAACGTTGGCTGTTTTTGTTTTTGTAATGCTCTATTATTTTGAATTGTTAAATAGTGATAAAATATTATTTTTCTATAAATCGCCAGTTTTCTATTTGTGCACGGGTATTTTATTATGGTTTTTATGTGTAAGTCCGTTATTTATTTTTGATGCCTATATGTATGAAATCAATCAGGGCTTTTTAGAGTTCAGGGGTCTTTACCTTTTAATCGCTAATATATTATTATACTCATGTTATACTTTTGGATTTCTTTATCCTTTATATGTCAGAAAACAATTAGTAACGAAGAGATAGCATTAATTTCTTATGTTATCTTTATTACATTAACCTTGGTTATAACCTTTGTGTTATTTTTTGTCATGTTTCAAAAACGAAAAAATCAATTATTGATTGATAGTGTTAAGCAACAACAAAAATTTGATGAAGAATTGATTAAAACCCAACAGGAAATACAAGAAGAAACCTTAAAGCACGTTGGTAGAGAATTACATGATAACATAGGACAAATGTTAGTGCTATCTAGCATGCAGATGAAAGTGGCTAGTAATGCGGTAAAAGACGAAGTAAAGTCTAAAGTAGATAACGCAGCTGACGCCTTAAAAAATGCTTTAGAAGAGGTAAGAGCATTATCAAAATCTCTAAACAGTGATGTAATAAGTAATTTAGGTTTTGATGCTACGGTGAAAAATGAAGTCACACGTTTAAATAAATCGATGCTCATAGAATCTTGCTTAACCATAATAGGAGAAAAGGTAGATTTTGAAAATAAAAAGGATGAAATTATTTTGTTTAGAATTCTACAAGAGTTTTTCTCTAATACTTTAAAATATGCAGAAGCCGAAAATCTAAAAGTAACTATTGATTACCAAGAACAATTTTTAAATATTACAGTTGAGGATGATGGTATTGGATTTAATAAAGAAACTGTAGAAAAAAGTTCGGGGTTAATAAATATGAAAAAACGTTCAGAATTATTAAATGCTGATTTTAAATTAGAATCGATAGAAGAAAAAGGAACTATTTTAACTTTAAAATACCCTTATAAAAATGCTTAAATATTACATGCGTTCCAAAGAGAATCATTTGGTAAAGGTGCTGTAATTACAACTTCTTCTTTCTTTACAGGATGTGTAAAGCGCAATGTTCTGGCATGTAGACTTATACTTGCGTCTTTATTACTTCGGTCAAAACCATATTTTAAGTCGCCTTTAATAGGGCAGCCAATTGAAGATAACTGTGCTCTAATTTGATGATGTCTTCCGGTTTCTAAATCAACTTCCAGTAAATAAAAATTATCTAAGGTTTGTGTTAGATTATAATGTAAAATGGCTTTTTTGCTACCATCAACTTCTTTAATATAAGCTGTAGATTTATTGTTTTTAGGATTCTTTTTAAGCCAATGAATTAAAGTATCGTTGTTTTTTGGTGGCTGGGTTTTAACCAAAGCCCAATAAGTTTTTTTTGCCGTCTTTTCAGCAAAGAGTTTGTTTAATCTTGGTAACGCTTTACTAGTTTTGGCAAACATAACAATACCTGTTGTTGGTCTATCTAAACGATGAACAACACCAAGGTATACATTCCCTTCCTTTTTGTATTTGTCTTTTAAATACGACTTAACAACTTCACTTAGCGGTTTGTCTCCTGTTTTGTCACCTTGCACAATATCACCTGCTCGTTTATTGACTACGATGATGTGATTGTCTTCGTGTAAAACTTGAAGGTTGGATTTATTAGAGAGGATTTTAGACACTATTAGATTATTTAAAGATTAAATGATAAACAATTATTATCATGACCATAAAAATTGATGAAACGAAATTATTAATAGATATATCTTTTAAACAATAAGAGTAAGGTTTATCCATATTAAAACATAACTATCTGATTAGTGCACATGGATAATTAAGTATTAAACCTGCTATTATTTCTAAAATTAAATTCATTTTTATTTAACAATCTAATATATCTAAATGTTAAATAATCGATATTAATACTGCTCCTTGTCATTAGGGAAATCACTAGATTTTACATCTTCAACATAACTACCAATAGCAGTTGTCATTTCTTCATATAAATTCATATAGCGACGTAAAAATCTTGGATTAAATTCGTGAGTCATACCAAGCATATCATGTAAAACCAACACTTGACCATCAACACCGTTACCTGCACCAATTCCAATAACAGGAATTGAAACACTTTCCGCTACTTCTTGTGCTAATTTTGCAGGAATCTTTTCTAAAACAATTCCAAAGCAACCCGCTTTTTCTAGCATTAAAGCATCTTCTTTTAGTTGTTGCGCTTCTTGTTCTTCTTTGGCTCTAACTGTGTAAGTACCAAATTTATATATAGATTGTGGTGTAAGACCTAAATGTCCCATTACAGGAATTCCAGCATTAAGTATTCGTTTTATGGAATCTTTGACTTCTTTTCCGCCTTCCATTTTTACAGCGTGTCCTCCAGATTCTTTCATAATTCTAATTGCTGAACGTAGAGCTTCTTTGGGATCACTTTGATAACTACCAAAAGGTAAATCTACTACAACTAAACAACGCTCAATTGCTCTAACAACAGAAGATGCATGATAAATCATTTGATCTAAGGTAATAGGTAGCGTAGTTTCGTGACCAGCCATTACATTACTGGCAGAATCACCAACTAAAATAACATCTATACCAGCACCATCAACGATTTTAGCCATTGTATAGTCGTAAGCGGTAAGCATCGATATTTTTTCGCCTTTAGACTTCATATCGACTAAAGTTTTTACGGTAATTCTCTTATATTCTTTTTTTGCTGTTGACATTGTTGTTTTATTAATGAATGTAAAAATAGCGAGATTTGTTAAACTTTTGATTAATCTAAAGTATAAATAATGGTTAATTCATAATTTAGAATAATACTGAGGCTAAGTTGAAATAATTAATTCTATTTTGAAGTAGCATAAAAATATAAACAAGTAAAGTTAGTATCTAATTGTATCAATTACTTTTCGCGACGATTTAATTGGTTGTTTGTTGCAACAGAAAGATGTTAGTATTAACAATCTGACATATTCACACCAACTGCCAAACCACCTTCAGAAGTTTCCTTATACTTGGTATTCATATCTTTTGCAGTCTCCCACATCGTAGACACTACTTTATCTAAAGGTACTTTTACGTTTTTAGGGTCTGTATCTAAGGCTAATTCTGCTGCATTAATTGCTTTAATTGCTCCCATGGCATTGCGTTCAATACAAGGAATTTGAACTAATCCACCAATAGGATCACAAGTTAAACCAAGATGATGTTCCATAGCGATTTCTGCAGCGACTAAAACTTGTTCTGGTGTGCCACCAAGTAATTCGCAGAGTGCTCCTGCTGCCATGGCAGAAGAAACGCCAATTTCTGCTTGACATCCACCCATTGCTGCGCTAATTGTAGCACCTTTTTTAAAGATACTGCCAATTTCACCCGCAACTAAAAGGAATTTCTTAATATGTTCAAAGTCGGCATTGTGGTTTTCAATTACCAAATAATACATTAATACAGAAGGAATAACACCAGCACTTCCGTTAGTAGGTGCAGTAACAACTCTTCCTAAAGAAGCATTCACCTCATTAACAGCTAAAGCAAAACAACTTACCCATTTTAGAATCTGACGGAATTTTACCTCTGTATGTCTAATGGACTCCAACCATTCTTGTGGATTTTCATAGTTACATTCGCCAATTAAATTTTTGTGCATATCATAAGCACGACGTCTAACGTTTAGTCCTCCTGGTAAATTACCTTCGGTATGGCAGCCAACGTACATACACTCTAGCATGGTATTCCAAATACGTTTGAGTTCAAAATCTATAGATTCTTCTTCTCTTATAGATTTTTCATTCTCTAAAACAACACCAGATATTGGTAATTGTAATTGATCACAAAATTTTAGGAGTTCTTCACCATAAGAAATAGGATAAGGAAACGTACAGTAAAAAATTATTTTATTGGCTTTAGCCACTTTTCGCTCTTCTTGTACTACAAATCCGCCACCAATAGAGTAGTAGGTAGATTTATAATTTCTGCCATTAATTAAAGCTGTAAAAACCATTCCATTAGAATGAAACGGAAGGAATTTTCTATTGAAAATAATGTTAGACTTAAAATCGAACGGGATTGATTTTTCATTATTAAATAGTAAGACATTATGAGTCTTTACATCATCAATAATAGAATTTATATTTTCAACAGGAATACGTTCTGGGTCAGCACCTGTTAAGCCTAAAATTACAGCATAGTCTGTAGCATGACCTTTACCTGTTAAGGATAAAGAACCATAAAGGTCTACTGATATCATTTCAACTTTATCAAAACGTTTTTTATCCTTTAATTCTTGTATCCAACGTTCAGCAGCTCGCCAAGGTCCTAAAGTATGAGAACTTGAAGGGCCAACGCCAATTTTTAGCATGTCAAAAACAGAAATACACTCCATTCTATAAATTGATTTAGTTTACTTTTTCAAATATAGATCTTGTTCATATACTGGCTGTGATTTTAGCATAAAAAAAAGCCTGAAATTACTTTCAGACTTTCCTTTTAAATTATGTGTAAACTTTTATTGAATGTATTGCATTACATCATCGTAATTATTAACATCTAAGTTACTGCTGTTTACAAAATCAACAGGTAATACAACTATTCTAAAAGTTTGGTCAAACCTCTCGTCATCTAGCAATAAGTTAAAATCAAATGTGGGATGTGATTCAATGAAAATTGTAACGAAATCATAATTGTGTTCAAAGTTATATTGAAATTGTTCTGTAGAATTTATATAAATGGTTTCAGGAAGCGATTTCCATATGTCAAACCCATCTAATTGACCTCTTAGGTGGTATACTAAAACCATATCTGTTTCTTCTAGAGCTACATCAATAGGAATTTCTATAGATTCTTGATAATTGTTAGCAGATGTAAAATCTATAGTTCTTTCAAAGGATTGTCCTACAAAATTGACGCCATCAAGTCCATCTTGCCCATCATAACCATCAAAACCAGGAGGTCCTTGTTCGCCTGTGCAAGAAGTTAGTAAAAGTGTAAATACTGTAATAAATGATAATAATTTTTTCATGTTTAAATGATTTTAGAGGTTATATGCAACATCCTACGATAGTTTCTTTTTGAGACTATTTTATTAGTAACGGATGTTTCATAATTTTTTAGGTTTTCTTTTTAGGTATCAATATTAATACCAAAGTAACCTATTATTCAATTAATATGAATAAATCATATCTGACATCATGTCACATTTTTTGTCATGGCATAATCATTGACTAATACTAACCGAGTTTAAAAATTAATAACACAACAAAACATACATATAAAATTATGAGTAAGATTATTGGAATTGATTTAGGTACAACCAACTCTTGTGTTTCTGTAATGGAAGGTAACGAGCCAGTTGTAATCCCAAACGCTGAAGGTAAAAGAACAACACCTTCGGTTATCGCTTTCGTAGAAGGTGGTGAAATTAAAGTTGGAGATCCAGCAAAAAGACAAGCAGTTACTAACCCAACTAAAACAGTTTATTCTATTAAACGTTTTATGGGTAACAAGTATTCTGAGTCTAAGAAAGAAGCAGAGCGTGTGCCATATAAAGTGGTTAAAGGTGACAACGATACTCCAAGAGTAGATATCGATGGTCGTTTATATACACCTCAAGAATTATCAGCTATGATTCTTCAAAAAATGAAGAAAACTGCTGAAGATTATTTAGGTCAAGATGTGTCTGAAGCTGTAATTACAGTACCAGCATATTTTAATGATGCACAACGTCAGGCAACAAAAGAAGCAGGTGAGATTGCAGGTTTAAAAGTTCGTAGAATTATTAACGAACCAACAGCTGCAGCATTAGCTTACGGAATGGACAAAAAAGGTGTTGATCAAAAAATCGTAGTATTTGATTTTGGTGGTGGAACGCATGATGTTTCTATCCTTGAGTTAGGTGACGGTGTTTTTGAAGTATTATCTACAGATGGTGATACACACTTAGGTGGTGATGATGTTGATCAACGTATTATCGATTGGTTAGCTGAAGAATTTATTGCTGACGAGTCAATGGACTTACGTAAAGACCCAATGGCTTTACAACGTTTAAAAGAAGCAGCTGAAAAAGCGAAGATTGAATTATCATCTTCTGCACAAACTGAAATCAACTTACCATACGTTACAGCTACAGCTAGTGGACCAAAGCACTTGGTACGTACATTAACACGTTCTAAATTTGAGCAGTTAATTGACGATTTAATTAAGCGTACAATAGAGCCTTGTGCTTCTGCATTAAAAGCAGCAGGTTTATCTAAGAGTGATATTGACGAAGTTATTTTAGTAGGTGGTTCTACACGTATTCCTGCAGTACAAGCGGCTGTTGAATCTTTCTTCGGAAAAGCACCAAGTAAAGGTGTAAACCCTGATGAAGTTGTTTCTTTAGGAGCAGGTATTCAAGGTGGTGTATTAACAGGTGATGTAAAAGACGTTCTTTTATTAGACGTAACACCATTATCTCTTGGTATTGAAACTATGGGTAATGTTAAGACAAATTTAATTGAAGCAAATACAACGATTCCTACTAAGAAATCGCAAGTATTTTCAACAGCAGCAGATAATCAGCCATCAGTAGAGATTCATGTATTACAAGGTGAGCGTCCAATGGCAGCGGATAACAAAACGATTGGTCGTTTCCACTTAGACGGAATTCCACCAGCAAGAAGAGGAACACCTCAGATTGAAGTAACGTTTGATATTGATGCAAATGGTATCATTAAAGTATCTGCAGAAGATAAAGCTTCTGGTAAGAAACAAGATATCAGAATTGAAGCATCATCTGGATTAACTGAAGAGGAAATCCAAAAGATGAAAGCAGAAGCAGAAGCAAATGCAGATGCAGATGCTAAAGCAAAAGAAACGGCTGATAAATTGAACGAAGCAGATGCTATGATTTTCCAAACTGAAAGTCAACTGAAAGAATTTGGTGAAAAATTATCTGATGATAAGAAAGCGCCAATTGAAGCAGCACTTGAAGAATTGAAAAAAGCATTCGAATCAAAAGATATCGCAGTTATTACACCAGCTTTAGATAAAATTAATGAAGCATGGAAAGTAGCAAGTGAAGAAATGTACAAAGCACAAGCAGAAGGTGGAGCTGCTGGTCCTGAAGCAGGAGCAGAGCAGCCAGCTGATGAATCTAGCGATGTAGAAGATGTTGACTTCGAAGAAGTGAAGTAATCTCAATTTGTAATTCTGAACTCATTTCAGAATCTAGAACAAAAAAACGCAATCATTAATTTGATTGCGTTTTTTTGTTTTTAAATATATACATGGTTGAAATATGACGTTAGTCGAGAACTTAAATCACTTCTTCTAATACCTTTAACTTATTTGTTTCATTAAAAAATGGTGTATTACATTTACAGTAAATCCCTCAATAAATGAATCTTTATTCGTCGCTTAAGCGCATACTGATTAAACATGTTTTAGGTTACAGAAAACGCTTCTGGGAATTCAATTTAAAAATGAATGCTCGAAAATATGTTAAGGAAATTATTCGTCAGAATAAATCTCCAGAATTAAGCACGACTGAAGTTAACCAAGCCAAAGCTTTCTATAAATCTAAAGGATATAAACTAGATAATACCTATTGGCACAAGTATTATAAAGGGTTAACCAACGCATTTTTTGTAAACTATATTCCTGAGGATATATTTAATGCTATCATTGCTCCGAGCTTTAATCAAATGCGTCAATGGCCAGCATTACTAGATAAAAACTTGTCTTATAATTTATTTCAAGAGTTTGTGCAACCAACTGCAGTGGTTCAGAATATAAATGGATTTTATTTTGTAGATGGTAAAATTGTTAATGAATCTGCTGCGTTAGAAAAATGTAATACCATTAATTCACCACTAATTATTAAACCTACAATTGATTCTGGTGATGGAGTAATGGTACATAAATTTAATGTTACAAATTATAAAACTACTTATGAGAATCTTACCACTTTAGACTTATTTAAAAAATATAAGAAAGATTTTATAGTGCAAGAAGCGGTAGAACAAAGCGACGTTTTAAAATCATTAAATCCGTCTTCTCTAAATACAGTAAGGGTGATGACTTATCTAAAAACTGATGGTGTACATGTTTTATCATCTGTACTTAGAATTGGCCAGCCAAACAGTAGCACTGATAATTTTTGTGGTGGTGGAATTATTTGTGGCATTAAACCAAACGGTAGTTTAAAAAGTAAAGCATATACAAGGGATGGAGCAATTTTAAATAAATCGCATACTAAAGTTACTTTTGAAGGTATTACTATACCTAATTATAATGCGTTAATAGACATGGTAAAAACCATGCATCCTATAATTCCGTATTTTAAAATAGTGTCTTGGGATATTGGAATGAATAAAGAAAATCAACCTGTTTTTATTGAATTTAATACCTATTACCAAGATGTAGATTTACATCAAATTACAAATGGTCCTTTGTTTGGTGAATTTACAGACGAAATTTTAGCTATTAGTCTAAACCCTACTGAGACTGCTTATAACGGTTTATAACCTTACGTCTTTTACCAGAGGATAATGCCGGAATTTCATCTACATAAGCAATTGTTACTATAGCATCATCGCCAAAATCTGATTTAATATCTACTACTAATTCATCTTCAAATTGAAATGTAGAATCTTGAAGATTTAGTTTTACTTCATATTCCTTTTCACCTTGTTGAATAAATTGATATTGTTTCAGTAAATGATAATACTTATAAAACTTAGTATATACTACAAAAGACGATAACATATTGCCTTTTGAGTCATAGATAATATCCATTTTTCTACCATCAATTTGCGTAAAGACAATTGCGCCATTTTTACCTTCACCAAATTTCGCAATGTCACCTGTGTCATATCTAATGATTGGCATTGCATAATTAAACAAATCTGTAATTACAATTCGTCCAAATTCACCTGGCTTTGCTGGTAAATCTTTATCTAGGCTTAGTAGCTCAACTTGGTAACTAGCATGATTGATAATAAAGCTGTTAGGTGCATTTAAAGTTTGCTGAGCAATGATTCCAATTTCTTCACTAGAATATCTAGATAAGATAGCGGTATTAAGATGTTTCCCTAAGGTCGTTTTTGTATAAGGGTTTAAATATTCAGAATTTGCTATTATAGATGTGATTTTTAAATTTTCATAGAACAGATTCTTTCTTTCGAGATATTGAGCAATCATTTCAAGAGCAGAGGCAAAACCAAGTATTGTTTTAGATTGTTTATCCGTTTTTAAAATCTCTAAAAATTCCTCAATTCTTGGGGCAGTAAGCCTAGAAATGTCAAATTGAACAATATTCTGTAACCAAGATTTTAAGTTTCCTTTTTTATTATGGTTTCGCCAAACTTCGAGTTCATAAAGCCTATTTCCTATTTTAAAATTAGATTGATCATAGAAGTAAACCGCATCAGCGTGATTTCGGTTACGTTTATTTTGATTTTGAAATAAGAAAAAAGGAATACCTGTTGAGCCACTAGTGGAAACCTTAAAATTTTCTTTATCTATAAACGCACTAGATTGAAATTTTTCAAAATTATCTTGAATAATTGTTTTTCTAATCACAGGAAAATCAGAAAGAGGTGTGGTCTCACTAAAGGCTTTATAAAAAGATGTGGTTTTTATAGCATGGTTGATTAAGTCTTTTAAATGTACTTCTTTTATATGCTTGGCTTGTTCTGAGTTGGGTTGTTCAATTCCAAGTTTAATCTCTTTTAACTGATTTTTAATTCGTCCTCCTTTTAAACTGTCTAAAAGCCAAAAGAACTTATGTCTTGCAAAATTTAAAAGCATCTTTAAAATAATATTAACTTAGATATTTAGAATCTTCATTTCTATCTTTTATGATATCGATAGGGTTTCCGTAGGCTGTTTTTAAATCTCCTATAGATTTTAAAACTAATGATCCAGCACCAATTACTGTATTATTTCCTATTTCAATATTTTGAATGATAATAGCACGAAGACAAATTGCAGAACAAACTCCAATCTTAACACTACCAGCAACAGTGACACCAGATGCTAAACTCGAAAAATCAGCCATTGTAGAATCGTGACCAAGAGTAGAGGATGTATTAATAATACAAAACTTACCGACTTTAGAACCAGAATTTATAACAGCTTTAGCCATAATAACAGAGCCATCTTCGATTATTATATCTTCTGCTAATGTCGCAGTTGGATGAACTATGGTAACAAATTTTAAATTAGGTAAGATGTTTTTAATGTTGTTTGCAACTTTCTGTCTGGTAAAATTGTCGCCAATTGCTATTATAATACCAACAATATTTAAATCTGTTTTTAGTTGTTTTAAATGTTCTAAATGGCCAATAACTTTATAGCTGTTTAATTGATAACCTAAAGGTTTATAAGTGTCAATAAAACCCATTATATTATGGCTTTTATTCTTTTCAATGACATCAACAATCATTTTGGCATGGCCAGAAGCACCATATATTAAAATATTTTTCATCGGTCGGCAAATAGGTTTTGGCAATTACTGCCATTGATAGAGTTGGTTCTTAAAAACAAAGATAAGCATTCGTATTTTAATTCTTATAAATACTAAATAACAGATTAATTATATATCATTGATTATTAATGATAAAGCCAATCGTTGAAGTCGAATGAAAAAATATTGAAGTAAATATTTTTAATGAAAGAATTAAACTTTTTTTGAGTAGATAGGAATATTAACCTAAATATAGGGCGTCCGCTTTTCTGTCTTTTAAAGTGCTTATAGGACTTCCAAAAGCTTGTTTATAATCTCCAATAGATTTTAAAACTAATGAACCAGCACCCACAACTGTATACTTACCTATTGATACATTTTGTATAATTGAAGCAGCCAGACAAATAGAACTACACTCACCAATTTTTACATTTCCACTTACATTAACACTAGGAGCAAGGCTAGAAAAATCAGACATTTCAGAATCATGATCTAAAGATGACTTTGTGTTTAATATACAGAATCTACCAATTTTAGCATGCACATTAATTATTGTGCCAGGCATTATAACAGTCCCTTCAGAAACAACAACATCTTGAGCTATAATAGCATTAGGATGTATTGCCGTAATAAATTCTAAATTTGGTGCAATTTTCGAAATTTTAGAATATGCATTTTTTCTAATGAAGTTGTCACCAATACCAATTATAATTCCTGAGATATTATACTCTTTTATTAAATCTGGTAAGCAATCAAGGTTTCCTAAAATTTTGAATCCGTAAATATCTTGGTTAACAGGTTTAAAGGAGTCTAAAAAACCTATAATATTGTGTTCTTTATTTTCAATAAGAATATCTGCTATAACTTTGGCATGACCCGAAGCACCATAAATTAGAATATTTTTCATTTTCTATAAATAGCTTGTAAAAGAATTTGATTTTTTTTAACCAAATTCATTGATAAATGATAGGTTCGGGTTATTCGTCAAATATATTACCTATAAAACTCTTATACTCCTTTAGTGGATTAACTGTATATTTTATCCTACTAAGTGCCGAATTAAAGATTTTTTAAAGTTAATTTGTGTTTTTTCAAGTTTGAATAGCATTTAATACGTTTGAAATAATTATGGAATTCAATATAAGCCTCGTTAAACCTCAAGTAAAGAACTTAGCCGTTAAACTAAACGGAAAAGGTGAGCAATTTGTAGTCAAAGGCCATCCTTGGGTGTTTTCTAATAGTATAGTTAAGATAAATGACGATGCAAAAACAGGTGATTTAGCAATAATTTTTAGTAAAAATAAAAATAAGGTTGTTGGATTAGGCTTGTATGACGGTAATTCTCCAATACGTATTAAGATTATTCATAATGCAGATACTAAAGCAAAGGTAAACGCTGATTTTTTTCATCATAAAATTGAAGTAGCTTTTGAGAAACGTTCAGAATTACTAAGAACTAACACTAATAGTTATCGATTATTATTTGGTGAAAATGACGGTTTCCCAGGTTTAATTGCAGATGTATATGATAACGTTTTAGTCGTAAAACTATATTCTGAAATATGGTTACCATATTTAGAAACTATTTTAGAAAGTTTACAACAAATTTCTAAAGCAGAAACTATTGTAATGCGATTAAGTAGAGGGTTACAAATCAGTAATAACCATACATTAAAAGATGGTGAGGTTATTTACGGAATGCTTGAAAATGAAGTTGTAGAGTTTGTTGAGCATGACGTAAAGTTTTCTGCGAACGTCATTAAAGGTCATAAAACAGGTTACTTTTTAGATCATAGAGCAAATAGAAAGCGCGTAGGAGAATTGAGTAAAGGGAAATCAGTTTTAGATATATTTTCTTATGCTGGTGGATTTTCAGTACATGCTTTAGCAAACGGAGCGACAGAAGTCACTAGCCTAGACATAAGTAAGCAAGCATTAGATATGGCTCGTGCAAACGGAAGATTGAACAGCTATTCTGGTAAGCATAAAACAATTTCCGGTGATGCTTTTGATGAAATGAAAGCTTTAATTGAAAAAGGAAAAACTTACGATGTTGTTGTAATTGATCCACCGAGTTTTGCAAAACAACAATCTGAAGTTGAATTAGCAAAAAAGAAATATGCGCAGTTAGCAGAACTAGGAGAGAAGCTTACAGCTAAAAACGGCATGTTAGTTTTGGCTTCTTGTTCGTCTAGAGTACTAGCGCAATCATTTTTTGATTTAAATCAGCGTGTTTTAAATGCGCAAGCAAGGCTTTTTGAAACTGAATTAAAGTCAATACACGATAGTGATCATCCAATTGGTTTTCCTGAAGGTGCATATTTAAAGTGTGGCTATTATCGGTTTTTAGAATAAAAGTATTATGCATGCATAATAAAAAATGTGTTATATTTGTTTTAAAATTTCTCTACAATGCAAACCAAACTTACACAACTTCTTAATATAAAGTATCCAATTATTCAAGCGCCTATGTTTTTAGTTTCTAATGTGGCAATGGTCACAGAAGCTATGAAAGGAGGTATTGCAGGATGTATACCAGCATTAAACTACAGAACTACAGAAGAATTAAGAGCAGCAATTAAAGAATTAAAAACCGCTAAAGTAGAAGGTGGTTCTTTTGGTTTCAATCTAATTGTTAATAAATCTAATGTTAAGTATAAAGGACAGTTAGAAGCTATTTGCGAAGAAGGATGTGACTTCATTATTACATCTTTAGGAAGTCCGGAAGAAACTATTAGACAAGCACACGCAGTAGGTATAAAAGTATTTTGTGATGTTACAGATTTACGTTTTGCTAAAAAAGTAGAACAATTAGGAGCTGATGCCGCTATTGCCGTAAATAACGAAGCTGGTGGACACAGAGGAAACTTATCTCCAGAAGAATTAACCAATCTTTTAAGTAAAGAATTAAGTATACCTGTGATTTCTGCAGGTGGTGTTGGTTGTAAAGCAGATATTGATAAAATGTTGAGTTATGGAGCAGAAGGTGTTTCTGTTGGTAGCCCTTTTATTGCATCGATAGAAGCAGGCGTTACAGATGAGTATAAGCAAGCTTGCGTAGATTATGGTGAGAAAGATATTATAATGACAGAACGCATTTCTGGCACACCTTGTACAGTGATTAATACACCTTATGTTCAGAAAATAGGAACAAAAGCTACTTGGTTAGAAAACCTTTTAAACAAAAATAAGAGTTTAAAGAAATGGGTGAAAATGGTGCGTTTTTCAATAGGAATGAAGGCTACTGAAAATGCAGCTAAAAAAGCGACTTATAAAACGGTTTGGGTTGCTGGTCCTAGTATAGAACACACAAAAGCAATACTTCCTGTTAAAGAAATAATTAAAGGCTTAACGACTTAAAGTACGTTATTCATTAACTTGGTTCTTTTTTTTCTTTCCAGTGAATATGTTAAAAGTATAACTTGCTGCAAGTCCTCCTATTCCTGTAAATACAGCTTCACCTGTATCAAATCTTCCTTGTACAATAGTTTTGTCAAAAATTTCTTTAGAGAAACCAGCTAAAGTAGAAAGTCCTAGACTATACCAAAATGCTTTTTTCTTATTTTTTGTTTTAGAATAAACAATGGCGTAAGTTGCAGAAGAAATAGCAGCACCTGTCGCAAAATGAAGCATTTCATCTTCTGAAATCGACTGCGCATTACTTGTCGATATTATAAAGAATGTAAGGGAGGTAAGTAGAATTTTCATTTGGGTTGTTTTAGTTTGCGACTCCAAAGTATGTTAATTCTAGTTTGGCGTTAACTATATTCGTTTGAATTGATATTTTTGGGATTAACTGTTCTAATAATCACAATTCTAACGATATAACGTGTTTTATAATAGGGGATTATTAAATTTTAAAATTGTAAATCAGGCTTTAATTTTATAGTTTATTCAAAAAAATCGAAAAAAGTAAAGCTATTTCAACGCAACCTTTTAGGTATTTACGCATCTAGTATGTAAATACTATAATCATCAATCAATAATGAAAAGAAATTACCCTTTATTAGTTCTTATTTTACTGTTAGTTCAAAGTTGTTGTTTTACCAACGGAGAAGAAATAGGCCGTATTTATTTTACTCCCGAAGAAAAAGTAATAATTCCATATGCAGATAATCAGACTATTCAATTTATTACAGACGAAGACTTTGAATTTCAATTAAACACAACGGTTTCTAGTACTTTTTATTCTGACCAAGATTTTTGTGAAGATTATACAAGTTATGAAAATTATCAAGTTTATCTCAACTCAGAGTTACCAACCTTAGATGTTCAGTTAAGTTTACAGAATCGATACAATGGTGAAGATGATGACGACACTTTATACGTTGCTATTACAATTAATAATGCCTGGTTTGATTATGATTTTTCAGAACCATTAGAAACTGTTGAAATCAACGGAACAACTTATACAGATATCTATCATTACTATTCTGGAGTTTTAGATAACCCAATTTCTGAGGTGTTTTACAGTTATACATTCGGAATTTTAAAGATTAATTACTTAAATGGAGATTATGCGCAAATCAATTCTTAGATACACATTTTCATATTTTATACTTCTTAGTTTGTCTTCTTGCAAAGAGCCTTGTTTAGATGTACCATTTATACAAGATAAAACAGAAGAGTTACAATCTTGGTATACAGACACTGAGTTAACTATTAAAAATGCCGAATCTAGTATTGGTATTTCAGATAATGTGATTCTAACTCATAATTATCATAATTATGGAGATTCTATTTGGGACGATTGCGGTAATGTAACACAAGCCGAAAGGAGTGCAGTACGATACGATTTTTACAATTTCCCTTTTACAATAGAAACTGATTTTTACAAACAGGGAGAAGAAAAAGGTTTTAGCCTAAAGGTAAATTATAATACGTATAACGCGAGTTATAATTTTACAACGCTTCAAACGTCTTCAAATAATAGTATTACTTATATTTCAGATTATACATTAAATGATATTGTTTATCCTGACGCTTTCAAGGTGACCTTTAATGAAACACAGAGTGATACTGAAATCAAAGAACTTGTTTTAGTGAAAGGTTTAGGTATTATTTATATTCTACTCAATGAAGGAATAAGTATAAACATGGATTAATTTCCTTCTTCATTTGTATTACTCATAAGAAAGATTTAATTTTTCAGAATAATTGTCCCCTTTTACTTTTCGGTAAACGTCTTAAAGGTATAAACAATTAAATTTTAGAAATTATGAAAAATTTTATGATGATTTTTATTGGCGCAGATTATGCTGATTTAGGACTTTCACCAGAAGAACTTCAAAACCGAATGGGAAAATGGTTTGCTTGGGGAAACAAAATGGAACAAGCAGGTATACTTAGAGGAGGAGAAGCTTTAACACCTCAAATAAGACGTATAGTTGGTGAAAACAGAACCGTTTCTGATATTACATCAGCAGAAGTTAAAGAGATTGTTGGAGGTTACTATTTAGTAGAAGCCAAAGATTTTGATGCTGTACAAGAAATTGCTCAAGATTTCCCAGATTACGATTTAGGTGGTACAGTAGAGATTCGTGAAATCATGGTATTTGATCGTTAATATTAAATGGAATATAAAGACATAGACCATCTGTTTCGCCATCATAGTGGAAAGATGGTCTCTGTTTTAACACGAATATTTGGTCTACAACATTTAGATATTATTGAAGATGCCATACAAGATACGTTTATAAAAGCCAGCTTAACTTGGAGGAAAGAGCAACCAGAATATCCTGAAGCTTGGTTAACAAAAGCAGCTAAGAACAGAGTTTTAGATATTTTCAGAACTCTAAAGTCCCAAAAGAATAATCTTCCTTATATCTCTCAAGGGACAGATGCTATTGCAATTAATGAACTGTTTTTAGATGCCGAAATTGAAGATGCACAACTCCGAATGATTTTTACGGCTTGCCATCCAAAACTCGATTCTAGAGACCGTATTTCGTTTGCCTTAAAAACGGTTTCTGGCTTTAGTATCAAAGAAATTGCGGCTGCTTTGCTCACTAAAGAAGAAACAATCAAAAAACGTTTGTTACGCGCCAGAAAAGCCATTAAAACAGAAGATTTACAATTTAATATACCACAAGGTAAAACATTGATTGAACGTTTAGAAAGCGTAATGGAAGTGTTGTACCTTATTTTTAACGAAGGTTTTCATTCTAATAGCAAAGACCAGTTAATCCGAGAAGACTTATGTGGAGAAGCCATGCGTTTATGCAAACTATTACTTAAACATAAGCAAACTCAGCTACCAGAAAGTTATGCGCTTTTTGCATTAATGTGTTTTCATTCTGCTAGATTAGAAGCAAAAACAACTGTAAATAATGAAGTACTAGATTTAAAACAACAAGACAGAACATTGTGGCATTTTCCTTTAATTCAACTCGGGAATACTATGATGCATAAAGCTGTTGAAACGGAAAATTTTTCATGTTATCATTATGAAGCTGCCATTGCTGCAGAACATTTACGAGCTAAAACTTTTGAGGACACTGATTGGTCTAAAATTCTACGTTGGTATAATGCACTTTACACATTACAACCTATGCCATCACACTTGCTAACAATGGCTGTAATTTGCATTCAGACTAAAGATTACAAATCAGCAGATGCTTATTTTAAACAATTACAACCTAAAGATTTAGAACAACGTGCCTACTTGTATTATGCAGCAAAAGCAGATTATTTTGCAGAAACGAATCATTTAATAGACGCTCTATTACAAATAGATTTAGCTCTCAAAACAGTTACTAATAGTTTAGAAAAAGACTATTTATTAAAAAAGCGGTTGGCTTGGCAAAAGCTATAAGGTTAACTATTGAATAGGAATCAAAAACTGAATTTAACTTCTCGTGTCTTAAAACAAAACTCAAGGTGTTTATTACGTTATTGTTTTACGATTTTTAAATGTTTGATAAACAGCAGTTTTTGTTTATAATTGTTTATAAGTCAGGCTTGTAATGTATTGATTTTCTATTCAAAAAAATATAACTTCGCTTACCTATACTGAAAAGAGTTCATCCTTATTAGTTATATTAGTCTCAAACGCAACCAAACTATATCATACACGAATATTTTAAGCACAAAACAAATTGATCTACAACCAAATCATAGAAGCCCTCTACGATCTCCAAAACTCCGAAAAGGTAATTTTTAAAGAGAAAAAATTCGGTATAATCTCGAATAATTCTTTAGGCATTTATCACAAAGACTTAAAAGTAATTGCTAAAGAAATTGGGAGTGATAATGAACTAGCATTGCAGTTGTTTGACAGCGGAATTTACGAAGCCAGATTGTTGTGTAGCAAACTTTTTAAACCCAAAGATGTTACAGAAAACCTCATGGAAAAATGGGTTAAGACCTTTGAGAACTGGGAAATTTGTGATAACTTTTGTATGGGTTTGTTTTCTAAAAGCAGCTTTGCATTCGCAAAAATAATAGAATGGTCAACAAGAAAACCTGAATTTGAAAAAAGAGCTGCATTTGCTACTCTAGCGTCCTATTGTATGGCAGATAAAACTTCAGAAAACGAACTTTTTGAGCTGTTTTTTACAATTATAAAACTAGAAGCTAATGACGACAGATTGTACGTTAAAAATGCTGTAAATTGGGCTTTAAGAAGTATTGGAAAGCGAAATGTTGACCTAAATAAAAGAGCGATTGAAGTCGCCAAAGAAATTCTTAAATTTGAAAGTAAATCGGCTCAATGGATTGCTAAAAATGCATTAACAGAATTGCAGAAAGAAAACGTTAGAATGTCAGATTATCCACGTGATATCTATAGGATTTCTGTTTTTAAAACGATTTTCAAAGGTTGATTTAGTACTATAAAATAGTATTTCAAAATTTGTCACTCTGAGTGAAATTTCTATTTCGGAATTTTGTGTAGGGAACCATTAATAGTAAAAACATTCTGTATACAATTTTTCAATCTAAAGAATCACTCCAACTCATATAAGAGGTGCGCTGAATAATAATAATAATAATAATAATAATAATAATAGATTAATTATAGCAAAAGCAAATGAAACTAAAACCAAAATCCATAAGACCTTTCATAGGTTCAAAAAATTATACTATTTCTAGACAATTTTATAAAGATTTAGGATTTGAAGAGTTTATTATTTCTCATAACATGTCAGTATTCAGTTCAGGAGAATTCGCGTTCTACTTGCAAGATTATTACGCAAAAGATTGGGTAGATAATACCATGGTTTTTCTAGAAGTTGATGATGTTCGGCAGCATTTAGAACTCTTAAAACAAAGTGGTTTAACTGAGAAATATGAAAATGTAAGATGTTCAGAGGTGGTCTGTAATGATTGGGGAAATGAGTTTTTTCTTCATGATCCATCAGGAATTCTATGGCATTTTGGAGAGTTCACTATTAAAACTGAGTAGTTTTTAATATTAAGCAAATCAACTCTATTTCTTTCTTAAATACTTGGCACTAAATTTGTTTGTAACAAAACAGTAAGTTCTGCGACGTATAAAGTAGAACAAGTTTAATTAATAGAAAAAAAGTTATGATTAATAAAGGAGCAGTAGTATTAGGAGTATTGTTAGGAGCAGCAGCAGGTGTTTTGTTAGCACCAGAAAAAGGAAGTGCTACTAGAGACAAACTCAAAAAAGAAGGTATGGACATTAAAGACCAATTATCTAATGATTTAACAGAAGTGAAAGATGATTTGTCTAAAGCAGTCGCTTCTGGTAAAGAAAAGTTTAAACAAGATATGGAAGAGTTTACATCTAAATCTAGTTATAAAACAGAACAAGCCATTACTTTTATAGAAAAGCAATTAGCAATTCTTAAAGAGAAGAATAAAACGTTACAGAAGACGAGTTAATAAAGTCTTTAAGACATAATAAATGCATCGAGAAGCTTATAATTAGTTAAGCTCTTCGGTGTATTTTTTTTTATCTTAAATCAATTTCTAATTGAAACATATAATATTATCGGAAGGCGCAGCTGCTACATAGTCGGACTCAACGATTTTAGATATAATGAGCTATACGTTTTTAGATGTAATTTCTATTCTTCAAAATAACTCGAAGTGACATAAATTAGTTTACCAATTCATTAATAAAATCAACATTTACCACATGTTTTCCTTCAAAAGGAAGCACAGTTAATCGATTGCCAAATAGTGATTCTGCACGTTCAGTTTCTTTCGTAATTCTATCTTCATCCAAATATTCATCCTCAGTTCCATAAATCATTTTCACCTGAGTATCTTCAGATAAAAAATCAAAATCTTTAGAGTTTAATTCTTTCGGAATTCCACCAGAATGTAACACCAACTGACTACATTGCAATTGTCGCTTTGCTAAATAGCGCATCGCAACACTTACACCTTGTGAATAACCAAAAACGATAAGGTTAACATCTTCCGGAATGTTTTCAGCTTCTAAAATAGCATCAAAATAATTCAGAATATTTTGCATTCCGGCTTTCGTATCATCGCGTGTTAACCAATTGGCACCAACGTGCATTTTTGGCTGTATATAAAATTTACTTGGCGCTTGTGGCGCAATGATGTAATTTTCTTCAGGATTTAATTTTTTAAAATATCTTAAAAAATAACGACTCAAATAACCCATGCCATGACAAACAAACCAAATTGTTTTAGTCTCTTGAGAAATTGTATTTAAAGTAGAGTAGGAGTTGCTATTTGTATATGTGATTTCTTTCTCTTGTGAATTCATTATTCTTGGTGGTTTCTTTATCTTTGAACTATAAAATTAAACTAATTCTATGCAAATATCTAAAGAAGAAATGTTGGCGAAAGCCAATGAAGCAAGCAAAAATACGTTAATGGAAACCTTAAGTATTGAAATTGTGGACTTTGGCGATGATTTTTTAACTGCAAGAATGCCTGTGAACTCTAAAGTACATCAACCAGATGGTGTTTTGCATGGAGGAGCAACAGCTGCTTTGGCAGAAAGTGTTGGCAGTTTTGCAACGCATATATTTATTGATACTGATAAATTTTTTGTTAGAGGATTAGAAATTACAGCGAATCATTTAAAAAGCGTTAGTGAAGGCTACATATTTGCAAAAGCAACGTTTTTACATAAAGGTAGAACCACGCAATTATTAGATATTAGAGTTACAGATGAAGCAGATAATTTAATTTCAATTTGCCGTTTGTCAACCATTTCACTTCCTAAAAAATAACTAGAGAATGAAGGAAGATTCATTTTTTGAAACTTTACAAACTCAGCACGCCAAACAATTACCATTTGTTGTTTATAGCAGACCTATAAATTCTAGTATTAAATGTTGGTTGCAAAAGGATGATGTTGTGCATAAAACAGATTCATTTACGGAAAGTGGTTTTGTGTTTTCACCTTTTAATTTGAATGAAAAAAGTATTCTTTTCCCTAAGGAAGCTTGTGTGTTTTCTGAAATTGATATTGAAACGTTAGAAGCTGAAGCTATAGAACCGATTGCTATTACTGAAAATGAAACAGATAGAATTCAGCATATACAATTAGTTTCAAAAGGTATAGAAAGCATAATAGAAGGAGAATTACAAAAAGTAGTTTTATCGCGTTGTAAAACTAAAAAGCTTAAAGATTCTAATCCTATCTCCATATTTAAACGACTTTTTAATAGGTATAAAAATGCAATGGTTTATTGTTGGTATCATCCAAAAGTAGGCTTGTGGATTGGAGCAACACCAGAGCTATTACTTAAGGTTGAAGGCAAACGATTAACAACAATCTCATTAGCAGGTACGCAACCTTATAAAAGGGTCTCAAAACCAACTTGGACACATAAAGAGTTTGAAGAACAACAGATTGTAACCGATTATATTACCAAACAAATACAGCCCTACACCAAACAAGTTAATGTTTCTGAGGTTGATACCGTTAGAGCTGGTAGCTTATTACATCTTAAAACAAGAATAACTAGTTTAATTAAAGAAGAATCGGACTTAAAAGAAATTATAGAAGCTCTACATCCTACACCAGCGGTTTCAGGATTTCCAAAAGCAGATGCTAAAGCGTTTATTCTAGAAAATGAAAATTATAAACGCGATTTCTATACAGGATTTCTAGGTGAATTAAATCTTAAACAGGGTAGAACAAGAAATACTAATAGACGTAACGTTGAAAACAATGCATACGCGGTTGTGAGAACACAATCTAATTTTTATGTGAATCTGCGTTGTATGCAATTGGCAGATAATACAGCACATATTTATGTTGGAGGCGGAATTACTAAAGATTCTAATCCAGAAAAAGAATGGGAAGAAACCGTTAATAAAACGAGGACTATAGGTTCGGTTTTAGACTAAAAAAGCATTATTTTTCAAAAAAATAAAGTTCCAAGTGACTTAAAGTCGGAACATTGATTTTATGATATATTCAAAAATTCCATTAGCACAAACCATTACAACCTTATGCAAAACGCATAATATTAAGCATATAGTTATTTCTCCAGGAAGCAGAAATGCACCTTTAAACATTGGTTTTACACACGATGATTTTTTTAAATGTTACAGTATTGTAGATGAGCGTTGTGCTGCATTTTTTGCACTAGGTATTGCGCAACAACTACAAGAACCTGTTGCTGTAGTTTGTACCTCAGGTAGTGCAGTGTTAAACTATTATCCTGCAATTGCAGAAGCATTTTATAGTAATATTCCGTTAGTAGTTTTATCTGCAGATAGACCAAAACATTTAGTAGATATTGGCGATGGGCAAACCATAAAACAGAAGAATGTTTTTGGAGAACATGTTTTGTATAGTGCCAATTTAAAATTAGATTTAAAGGATTCAGAAAACGGAACTTCAGAAAATGAATTACCTATATTTAAAAATCTTGAAAATAAGCTTGAACGCTTTTTAGGACTTCAAAAAGACATTCAAACATATAATGAGTCAGAAGTTCATGATGCTCTTACGATTTCAAAATTAAACTTAGGACCTGTTCATATTAATATTCCTTTTGACGAACCTTTGTATGAAACAACAGAGGAGTTATTTATAAACCCAAAGCCTTTCAAAATTCAAAATAGAGTAGATAAGGTTGATCCTTTTGAGATTAAAAGCTTGTTAGATGTTTGGCACAGTGCAAAACGTAAAATGATTTTGGTGGGTGTGTTACAACCAAATTCTATAGAAGCACAATGGATTCAGGAAATTGCAGATGATGACAGCATTATTGTATTTACAGAAACGACATCAAACTTGCATCACCAAGATTTTTTTCCAGGTATCGATAAGATGATTGCGCCTTTAGATGATACTGATTTAAAAGCTCTTCAACCAGATGTTTTACTAACGTTTGGCGGTTTAATCGTTTCAAAAAAGATAAAAGCATTTTTAAGAACATATAAACCAGATCAGCATTGGCATGTTGGTTTATCTCTAGCAAATGATACGTTTTTCTGTTTAGAGAAGCATATTAAATTAAGGCCTAATACGTTTTTAGCTTCATTTTTACCGCAAGTTACACATCATACAAAAAGTACATATAAAGCAACGTGGTTAGCTGTTAGACAAAAAAGGAGAAAGCTACAAGATGAGTATTTAAAAACTATTCCGTTTTCTGATTTTTCGGTTTTCAATTCCATTTTAAAGCAAATACCTAAGCGCAGTATGTTGCAAGTAGGTAATAGTTCTGCGATTCGATATACGCAATTATTTAAAATACCAAAAAGTGTAGAAGTCTTTTGTAATAGAGGCACAAGCGGAATTGATGGAAGCACAAGTACAGCAATAGGAGCAGCAGTTGCTAACGAGAAACAGACCACATTTATTACAGGTGATTTAAGTTTCTTTTACGATAGTAATGCATTGTGGAACAGTTATATACCGAATAACTTTAGGATTATAGTAATTAATAATGAAGGAGGAGGAATCTTTAGAATACTTCCTGGAAATAAAAACACAGAAAATTTTGATACTTATTTTGAAACAAAACATAAATTAACAGCAAAACAGTTATGTGAAATGTATGGTTTTGAATATAGCGTTGCTAGTAATAATGAAGAATTAAATGAACAATTAAGTGATTTTAATAATGCAACAAAACAGCCAAAATTATTAGAAATATTTACACCATCAAGAAGTAATGATGAGATTCTTTTAAACTATTTTAAGTTTATTAAATAATTAGATACCCGATATTTAAAAAATAAATGTGACTTTTTCATATTTAACGTTTCTAAAAAATAACTACCTTTAGGGAAACAATATTAATTAACTAAAAACATATAATAAAATGAGTAAAAGAGACGACTTAATCGTAAAGTACGCAGCAGATTTAAAAGATAAATGTGGTGTTACTCCAGACATGGATTTATTAACTAAAGTAACTGTTGGTTTAGGTCCTTCAATTTATAATGCAGATTCATCAACTGTATCTGGTTCAGATGCAAAGGAATTAGCTACTGTAAAAAACAATTACTTAATCAAAAAATTAGGATTAAGTGATGGTGATGCATTAGATAAAGCTATCGATTCAGTTATTGAAACTTACGGTAAATCGAACAGAACTAAGTACAGAGCTGTTGTTTATTATTTATTATGTAAGCATTTCGGTAAAGAATCTATTTATTCATAAGTAGAATTTAATACTATAAAAAAAGCGTTGTAATTTAATTATTACAACGTTTTTTTTATGTAAAATTTATTTAAGTAAGAATTAAAAGTTTTTCTGCATTCTTTTAAAATATCAATATCTTTGCAATATGATATATTTAGGTGAATACAATACATTAGAAATTTTAAGAGATACAGAACCTGGTTTATTTTTAGGAGATGGTGAAGATGGCGAAGTGCTTTTACCCAACCGTTATGTTCCAAAAACATTTGAAATAGGAGATGAAATTGAAGTATTTGTTTATTTAGATAATGAAGAAAGACCTGTAGCCACAACAGACAAACCTTATATTAAAAAAGGTGATTTTGCTTTGTTGAGATGTAACCAAGTTACAGAGTATGGTGCATTTTTAGATTGGGGATTAGTAAAAGAATTATTTTGCCCTTTTAGAGAGCAAGCTTTTAATATGAAAGCTGGTGGCTGGTATTTAGTGTATTGCTATTTAGATGAAGAATCTGAGCGGTTAGTAGCTTCTAGTAAAACCAATCACTTTTTAGATAATAAAGAATTAACGGTTGCCCAATTTGATGAAGTCGATTTAATTGTTTCGCATCCATCAGATTTAGGAATGAATGTTATAGTGAATAAAACACATCTTGGTTTAGTATTCAATGATGACATTTATAAAGATATTAGCGTTGGTGACCGACTTAAAGGTATTGTTAAAAAAGTACGACCAGATAATAAGCTAGATATTTCTCTTAACCAAATAGGTTATAGAAACATTGAGCCAAATGCGGAGCATATTCTAAACGAGCTGCATGATAATGGTGGATTTATACCACTTCATGATAAATCTAATCCTGAAGACATAAAGCGTCAACTTCAAATGAGTAAAAAAAGCTTTAAAAAAGCGATTGGCACGCTTTATAAAGAACGTCAAATTGAAATAAAAGACGACGGAATTCATTTAAAATAGATTTAAATAATTAATTACTTTTACGCTTAAAATATTTGATACATGAGTGATATAGATTGGAAAATTGTTAAATCTTATGAAGATATAACATATTCAAAATGTAATGGTGTTGCTAGGATTGCATTTAATAGACCAGATATAAGAAATGCTTTTAGACCAAAAACAACATCAGAACTATACGATGCATTTTATGATGCAGGAGAAGATGTAAATATTGGTGTTGTATTATTAAGTGCGGAAGGCCCTTCTACAAAAGACGGAATTTGGAGTTTTTGTTCAGGAGGTGATCAAAAAGCTAGAGGTCATCAAGGTTATGTAGGTGAAGATGGTTACCATCGTTTAAATATTTTAGAAGTTCAGCGCCTTATTCGTTTTATGCCTAAAGCTGTTATAGCAGTTGTGCCAGGTTGGGCAGTTGGAGGAGGACATAGTTTACATGTGGTTTGTGATTTAACTTTAGCGAGTAAAGAGCATGCTATTTTTAAACAAACAGATGCAGATGTTACCAGTTTTGATGGTGGTTATGGATCGGCTTATTTAGCAAAAATGGTTGGTCAGAAAAGAGCTAGAGAAATATTTTTCTTAGGAAGAAATTATTCGGCTCAAGAAGCTTTTGATATGGGAATGGTTAATGCCGTAATTCCACATGCAGAACTAGAAGATACAGCTTATGAATGGGCTCAAGAAATATTAGCGAAATCACCAACATCAATTAAAATGCTAAAATTTGCTATGAACCTTACCGATGATGGTATGGTTGGTCAACAAGTTTTTGCAGGTGAAGCAACTCGATTGGCTTATATGACAGATGAAGCCAAAGAAGGAAGAGATGCATTCTTAGAAAAAAGAAAACCTAATTTTCCTAAAAAATGGATACCTTAATATAAACATTTAGCAATGAATAAAATTAAACCGTGGCTTTCTGCCATGCGCTTAAGAACGCTTCCGCTTTCTGTTTCTGGTATTGTTTTAGGTAGTTGTTTTGCTTATTATAATGGACATTTTCAAATTTTAATTTTTGTACTTGCAATTTTTACAACCATTAGTTTACAAATACTATCTAACTTGGCTAATGACTATGGTGATGGTGTAAAAGGTACAGATAATGAGGATCGCGTAGGGCCAGAACGTGCTTTGCAAAGTGGAGCTATAACACCAAAGGAAATGTATGAAGCTATAAGATTTAATGTTCTTATAGTTGTAGTATTAATGGTTATGTTGATTTGGATGGCATTTGGGTCTTCAAATTTTTTCTATATTTTATTGTTTTTCATATTAGGAGGATTGTCTATTTATTCAGCGCTTAGATATACCATGGGTAATTCGCCTTATGGATATCGTGCATTAGGTGATGTTTTTGTATTTGTATTTTTTGGATTGGTAAGTACTATTGGTAGTTATGTGTTGTATATGCATACTATAGATCATGTTGTAATTTTACCTGCTATTGCTTTAGGATTATTGAGTGTTGCTGTACTTAATTTGAATAACATGCGTGATATTGAATCTGACGAAAAATCAAATAAAATTACTCTAGCAGTTAAATTAGGTTTGCCACGTGCCAAAAAATATCATTATTTCTTGATTGTTGGAGCTATGTTATTAACGTTAGTTTTCTCAATCTTATATTATGTTGAGCTTTACAATTTTTTATATTTAATAGCATTTATTCCTTTAATTATTCACGTAAAAAAGATTAGGGTTGCTCATTCTCCAAGTGATTTTGATAGCCAATTAAAAGTTGTGGCATTGTCAACATTTCTATATTCTGTACTATTAGGTATTGGTTATATATTATATTAATTTTAGTGTTCCATTCTATTTTTAAATTTATTTCTAAATAATAACACATGAAAATTACATTCTACGGTCATGCTTCATTAGGCATTCAAATAAAGGATACATATATTTTAGTTGATCCATTTATCTCAGGAAATGAAAAAGCTTCAAGCATTGATATTAATACTCTAAAAGCCGACTATATTTTAGTAACACATGCACATCAAGATCATACTTTAGATGTTGAAGCTATTGCTAAACGCACAGGCGCCATAATTGTTTCTAACTTTGAAATTGTTGAACATTATCAGAAAAAGGGATTAGAGGGTCATCCTATGAATTTAGGTGGTTCTTGGGATTTTGAATTTGGAAATCTTAAATATGTAAATGCCATACATACATCATCATTTCCAGATGGTAGTTATGGAGGTCAACCAGGAGGTTTTATTATAGAAGGAGAGCACAAAACTATTTATATTGCTGGTGATACAGCGTTAACGATGGATATGAAGCTCATTCCGATGCAAACTAAATTAGATTTAGCTATTTTACCAATTGGAGATAATTTCACCATGGGAATAGAAGATGCTATTTTGGCGAGTGATTTAGTAGAATGCGATAAAGTCTTAGGGTATCATTTTGATACATTTGGATATATTGAGATTAATCATGAAGAAGCCAAACGAAAATTCTTTGATAAGAATAAGGATTTAATGTTATTGGATATTGGTGAAAGTGTAGAATTGTAGAAACAAAACAAACTGATTATTCTAATCTATAAAGTATGAAAAAGTGCATTTATTTATCAGTATTATTGATTGTGACGTTGAGTTGTAAAAACACAGCACAATTTAATGACCCAATTCCAGAACATGATGATTTTACCATTGAATCCAAAATTGTAAATGAAACTAGAGTAATTAATGTTTGGACACCTCCTAATTATAAAACGAGCAAAGATTCTTTTCCTGTTTTGTATATGCCAGATGGAGGTGTAGTACAAGAAGATTTTCCGCACATAGCAAATACTATTGCGAAATTGGTAGAGAATAAAAGTATTCCTCCAATTATATTAGTGGGAATTGAGAATACAGATAGACGAAGAGATTTATCAGGCTTTTCAGAAGTTAAGGCAGATGAAGAATATTGTCCATTAACAGATGGCGCAAAAGTATTTAGAGCTTTTATTTCAGATGAATTAATGCCTGAAATAAATAAAAGATACAGAACAACCAATGAAAAAGGTATTATTGGAGAATCTCTAGCAGGCTTATTTGTGGTTGAAACATTATTATTAAAACCAGATACCTTTAATTTTTATGTAGCAATGGATCCTTCACTTTGGTGGAATGATAATTACTTAGAACAAAACGCGAAGATATTGATAAATAGCCAGCCTTTACAACCTACAAGACTTTGGTTTGCAGGTTCTAGCGTAGAAGATATTTCTGTACATACTAATAATTTAGCAAAAACATTAGAAAGTAATACGCCACAAAACCTAACATGGAAACACTCTGATGAGCCTAATGAAGACCACAGTACCATTTTTAGAGCGACTAAAGAAAAAGCCCTTACTTGGATTTTAAATGTTAAAGCTGAATAGTAGTTTTAACAGTAATATTTCATAACGTTAATTTAACTGTATCTTTGCAGCACTATGAAAATTAATCAACTTACAGATTGGCTGCCTACAACTAACAAAGAAGTAAAACTTAGAGGTTGGGAAGAATTAGATGTCATTCTATTTAGTGGAGATGCTTATGTAGACCATCCATCTTTTGGACCAGCTGTAATTGGTCGTATTTTAGAAAGTTACGGTTTAAAAGTGGCTATCGTTCCGCAACCAAGTGTTAACGATAATTTACAAGATTTTACAAAACTAGGAACACCAAGATTATTCTTTGGTGTTACAGGTGGTTGTATGGATCCTATGGTAAGTAACTATACAGCGACTAAGAAACGTCGTGATAATGATGCTTACACACCAAATGGTGACAAAGGGTTTAGACCAGATTACGCAACTTCAGTGTATTCTAAGATATTAAAAGAAAAATTCCCAGATGTGCCTGTTTTAATTGGTGGTATTGAAGCATCATTGCGTCGTGTTACACATTACGATTATTGGAGCGATAAACTAATGCCATCTATTTTAGAAACTTCTAAAGCAGATATGTTGGTTTACGGAATGGGAGAACAACCTTTGCGAGAAATTGTTGAATTATTACAAAAGGGAGTGCCATTTTCTAGTTTAAGAACAATAAAACAAACGGCTGTTTTAGTAAATAAAAATGAGGCGATTCCTAAAAACAAGAACTGGGATGACGTCGAAATTCATTCGCATACAATTTGTTTAAACGATAAGAAGAAATTTGCCTCTAACTTTAAAGTGATTGAGCAAGAATCAAATAAGTTAAAAGCAAATCGAATTTTTCAACAAGTTAATGACAGAACATTGGTGATTAATCCACCATTTCCAACAATGTTAGAAGAGGAGATAGATGCGTCTTTCGATTTGCCATATACAAGATTACCGCATCCAAAATACAATAAGCGTGGACCAATACCTGCGTTTGAAATGATTAAGTTTTCTATAAACATTCACCGTGGATGTTTCGGTGGTTGTAGTTTCTGTACTATTTCTGCACATCAAGGAAAATTTATTGCTAGTCGTAGTCAAGAATCTGTATTAAGAGAAGTTGATAAAGTGGCAAATATGCCAGATTTTAAAGGCTATTTATCAGATATTGGCGGACCATCTGCTAATATGTATAAGATGAAAGGAAAAGTGCAATCCATTTGCGATAAATGTGTAGCACCTTCTTGTATTTCACCTGTAATTTGTAGTAATTTAGATACGTCACATAAGCCGTTAACTGAGTTATATCAGGCGGTTGATAAACATCCGAAAATAAAGAAATCATTTATTGGTAGTGGTATTCGTCATGATATGTTAGTGCCAGAATTCAATAAAAATGCAGATCCAAAAGAATTAGACGATTACACGGAAGAGGTAATGACTAAACATATTTCTGGTCGTTTAAAAGTAGCGCCAGAGCATACCTCTGATCCTGTTTTAAAGTTGATGCGTAAACCTTCATTTAAGTATTTTCATAAGTTTAAAGAGCGTTTCGATAAAATTAATGTAGCAAAAAATTTAAAACTTCAGTTGATTCCTTATTTTATATCTAATCATCCTGCATGTGAGGTAGAGGATATGGCAAACTTGGCTGCAGAAACAAAAGATATGGGCTTTCAGTTAGAGCAAGTACAAGGGTTTACACCAACACCAATGACAGTTGCTACAGTAATTTATTACAGTGGTTATCATCCATATACTTTAAAACCAACTAAAACGCCTAAATCTAAAAAGGAAAAAGATGAACAGCATCGTTTCTTCTTTTGGTACAAAAAGGAAAATAAAGATTGGATCAGAAAGACTTTAAATAAAGTTGGAAGAAAGGATTTAGTAGAAGCATTAGTGCCAGAAACCGAAAGTAAGGGATGGAAAAGTGTCAATCTTAAAGCGGTTAAAAACACTTTTGATGATGCAGTACCTGCAACTGCAACGAATTCTTCAAGTGATTCTCGTAGAAAGCGTAAACATAAGTCTCGGAAGAAGCGACGATAAAAAGCATCTCGCTGTATAAGTATTATATCGATTAAATTCATTTCAATTAATGATAGAAAAAAGGACAAATACAATAAACTATTTACGTTTTAAGTTGATTAGTTATGGTTTTCTATTTGCGATATTCTTGGTCTCTTGTAATTTCAATGATTCAGAAAATACAAGTTTAGATCCAAAAGAAAAACAATATAATGCTATTATTAATTCAAGTCAATTTGCTTTTCCTAATGGAAAATTAAAGTGTTTAGTAATGAGCTTTGATGATGGTCCAGAATATGACCGTTTGTTGGTTGAGAAGCTTAATGACGCTAACATTTTTGGGACTTTTCATTTAAACTCAGCACGTTTAGGACAAAAAGCAGAATGGTTGAGTTCAGAGTTAAATACTAACGTTACGTTTGTTTCAGAATCTGAAATCGCGAGTCTCTATAACGGTCATGAAATTTCTGGACATGGAGCACATCACACAGGATTAAACAATCAAAAGGATTCTATTATTTTAGAGGAAGTCGCTTCAGATTTAAAGTCATTAAATCAATTAAAAGGAGATAACCATGAGCTTGTAGAAGGATTAGCATATCCATTTGGAGCATATGACGATAAAACCTTAGAAATTTTAAAACAGTTGAATGTGAAATACGCCAGAACAACCGCTTCAACTCATAATTTTGAATTACCAAGCTCTAATTTTCTAACACTAAATCCAACCTGTCATATTTTAGAAGCATCTAATTATGCTTCTTATTTTAGGTATAGTAAATCTAATGAAATGCAGTTGTTAAATATTTGGGGTCATAGTTACGAGTTTCATAATAATTGGGAATTAGCAGATTCGCTTTGCAATATTCTAGGGAATCAAAAAGAAATTTGGTATGCCCAAACTATTGAGGTTGCTGATTATTTAAATGCTATTAAAAACTTAGAGTATTCTAAGAATAAGGTCTTCAATCCATCGAAAACTATTTCTGTTTGGGTAAAAAATGAAAAGGGCAATTTTATAGAATTATTACCACAGCAAAGCATGTTAGTGCCTTTTAAGACTTCCTATTTAAAGGAAAGTCATATTGATAGCTTGTATCCAAGTGATTCAACCCAAATTAAGTATCATGGGCTTTGGACAAAAGTACATTATAAACAACGTATAGCTCAATTTAAAAAAGCACCACTAAATTTTGGAGATATAGTATTTGTTGGTAACAGCATTACAGAACAAGGCGAAAATTGGGGCAAAAAATTAAATTTAAAAAACGTAAAAAATAGAGGAATTGCAGGCGATGTTACTGATGGTCTTTTAAAACGTTTGGATGAAATTATCTACTATAAACCTAAAAAGATATTGTTGCTAGTTGGTATTAACGATTTATTCAACTTGCATTATGAAGAAGAAATTCCATCTGCTGAATATGTGGCGCATAATATTATTAAAATAACAGAAATCATTCAAAAAAAATCGCCTGAAACAAAAATTTATTTGCAAACTATATTGCCAACTTCAAAAGATTTCATGGCAGACAATATTAATAAAGTGAATTCCATAATTAAGAATCATGAGAGTGATGGGAATTACAAAATCATCAATCTATTTGACGTATTTGCTAACGAAAAAGGATTATTAAAAGATAATCTTACCACAGATGGGACTCATTTAAATGAGTTGGGTTATAAACATTGGGTTGAAAAATTGAAAAAAGAAAAGGTGTTTGGTAACTAGAGACAATTTTATTTTAATAATTTATGTTGCTTTTAGTATTCAAAATTTGATTATGATAGTAATATAAATCCATTTATTACCTATTTTTGGTTGTTCATATGAAAGCAACCTATCACAAATATAATTTAGAGTTTAAACGACCAAGCGGAACATCGAGAGGTGTAATGACGACCAAAGAAACTTGGTTTATTGTTATAGAACAAAACGGTAAAACTGGAGTAGGAGAGTGTGGTATTTTAAGAGGTTTGTCTATTGATGATAGACCAGATTATGAAGCTAAACTTAAATGGACTTGTGATAACATTAATTTAGGATTAGATGAGCTTTTAAGTGATCTTATAGAGTTTCCGAGTATTCAATTTGGGGTAGAAACCGCTTTTAAGTCTTTAGAAAGTACAGATCAGTTTGAATTATTTCCATCAGATTTTTCAACAGGCCAAGATTCAATTCCAATAAACGGCTTAGTTTGGATGGGAAGCGAAGACTTTATGCGTACTCAAATAAAAGAAAAAATTGCAGCTGGTTTTGATTGCATAAAACTAAAGATTGGAGCAATAGATTTTCAAACGGAATTAAATATTTTAAAATCTATACGAAAAGTGTTTTCTGTTAACGACATAGAATTGCGAGTAGATGCCAATGGAGCTTTTTTACCAAATGAAGCTTTAGAGAAACTAAAACGACTTTCAGAATACAAATTACATTCCATTGAGCAACCAATAAAACCTAAGCAGTTTGAGGTTATGGCAAAACTTTGTGAAGACACGCCTTTGCCAATTGCTTTAGATGAAGAATTGATAGGTGTATTTAAAAATGAGGAGAAGCAAAATGTATTGCAGACTATAAATCCGCAATATATAATTCTAAAACCGAGTTTAGTTGGTGGTTTTTCCGGAAGTAAAGAGTGGATTGATATAGCAGAAAAATTGAATATAAACTGGTGGATTACAAGTGCTTTAGAGAGTAATGTAGGCTTAAATGCCATTTCTCAATGGACCTACACTTTAAATAGTAAAATGCCACAAGGTTTAGGAACTGGAAGTTTATATACCAATAATTTTTCTTCGCCATTAATAGTAAAAAATGGTACTTTGCAATACAATTTAAAACAACCCTGGAAATTTAATTTATAAGCATGAATTACATACAACAAGCCTACAAAGGATTACATGAAGGATGGAGATATCTCGTAGGAACAATCATTATTATCATTTTTGTAGTGGCAGGTCAAATACCGTTTACGGTTGCTGCTATTGTTGAAGCCAATAACCAAGGCCTTAATTTATTTGAATTAGACGAGAGTACTATGATGGGTGTTTTAGAATCTAATCTTAATTTAGCACTAATGCTATTGTCATTTGCAGTTGGTTTAGTCGGAATATTTGCGGTAAACAAATGGTTGCACAAAATGACCATAACTCAATTAACTACAGCAAGAAAGAAGATAGATTGGAAACGTTTTTGGGTTATATTTTTTGCTTGGGGAATTTTATCTTCAGGATTAGTTTTGGTGGATTATTTTATGTCACCAGAGAACTATGTTTGGAATTTTGAATTAAAGAATTTCTTGATTTTAAGTGTAATTGCAATTGCTTTAGTGCCGCTTCAAACAAGTTGCGAAGAGTATTTATTTAGAGGGTATTTAATGCAAGGTTTAGGAGTGTTAACTAAAACAAAATGGTTTCCTTTAATTGTAACATCAGTCGTTTTCGGAATGTTACATATTGCAAACCCTGAAGTTGAAAAATTGGGCTATGTTATAATGATATATTATATCGGAACAGGTTTTTTTCTAGGTATTATCACCTTAATGGATGAAGGCATGGAGTTAGCACTTGGCTTTCATGCAGCTAATAATTTGTTTACAGCTTTATTGGTTACAGCAGATTGGACAGCATTTCAAACGTATTCCATTTTAAAAGATACGTCAGATCCAACAGAAGCTGCATTAGTAGATATTGTTGTTCCCGTGTTTGTTATTTTTCCTATCTTGTTATTCATCCTTTCTAAAATGTATGGATGGACCAATTGGAAAGATAAATTATTCGGAAAAGTTACTGAGCCTCCAAAAGAAGATTATAAAATAATTGAATAAGAAATTATGACACCAACATACGAAAAAGTACATAATCGTTTTAAGTTTAATGGACTTCATTTTAATCATGAAGACCTAAAAGAAGTCGCCTACAGTCTTATAAAAGAAGGTAAACCTTACGAAAGAATAACTGGAAATTTTCTAATAGATTGGTTAAATAATAAAGACTTTTTAATTGTTAACACGTCTGGCTCTACAGGTTACCCAAAAGAAATTAAACTTAAAAAACAAGCCATGGTAAACTCTGCCATAGCTACAGGTAACTTTTTTGGGTTAGAACCAGGAGATAAAGCTTTACATTGCTTGCCAAGTCATTTCATTGCTGGTAAAATGATGTTTGTACGTGCTTTGGTGTTAGGATTAGAAATAGATTTTGTAGAGCCATCAGGACATCCTATTTTCGATTATGAAGTGCCTTACGATTTCTGTGCAATGATTCCGTTGCAATTAAAGCACACTATAAATCATATTGAGAATATTAAAACTATTATCGTTGGTGGTTCTAAGGTAACAAAGCCATTAATTGAGAAAATTAAAAACTGTGAGCCTAGGTTTTATGAAACCTACGGAATGACAGAAACAGTAACACACGTTGCTGTAAGGTCTTTAGAGTCTAAATCTGGTAAAAAAGAGCATTTTTTTAATGCTTTAGAAAATATTAATTTTGAGCAAGATGATAGACATTGTTTAGTAATTCACGCACCAAAATTAGTTAACGAGACTTTAGTTACTAATGATATAGTGGATTTAAAATCTGAAACAAGCTTTAAACTTTTGGGGCGTTTTGATAATGTAATTAATTCTGGAGGTGTTAAGTTATTTCCTGAGCAAATTGAAGAAAAACTTCAACCTGTAATTGATGAGCGTTTTATTGTAGCAGGTGAAGATGATGCAGAATTAGGTGAAAAATTGATTCTAATTGTAGAAAATCCTCGCGATTCTAAAGAGAGCATAGCAAGTAGAATTAAAATTCTTAAGGACTTAACGAAATATGAAGTACCAAAAGAAATTTATTTTATAGATCGTTTCTTAGAAACCGTTAATGGTAAAATTCAACGTAAAAAAACGATTAAGTCGGTTATAGAGCGTTAACTCATTATAAGTTTTACTAAGGTAGAGGTTTCTAAATAAAGACGGCTTTAGATCTGAGTTTATAAGACTAGTAAAATCTTATGATAATGTGAAGTAATTAATTTTTGAGTAAATAAAAAACCCAATGCAATTGCATTGGGTTTTTCTTATTCTAAAAATCTGATTGGATTACTTTCCTTCAGATAAGTTTTTCATTTCAGACTCAACCATTTCGTAGAACTGGTCAATTTTTGGTAATACAACAATACGTGTGCGTCTGTTTTTTGCTCTATTCTCAGCAGTGTCATTTTCTACTAACGGTACGTAAGAACTACGACCAGAAGCAATTAATTGTTGAGAATTAACTCCTAAGCTCTCTAAAACTCTTACTACTGAAGTAGCACGTTTAACACTTAAATCCCAGTTGTCAATTAATGGTGGTTTGTTATAAGGTACATTGTCAGTATGAGATTCTACCATAGCTTCAAAATCTGGTTTGCTATTAATAACCTTCGCTACTTTTCCTAAAATTTCATTAGCTCTTGTAGTTACGTTATAGCTTCCACTTTGAAATAATAATTTATCTGCAATAGAAATAAATACAACTCCTTTTTCTACGTTAATTTCAATATCTGGATCACTTATACCAACTGCTTTTTTAAGACTAGTCACAACAGCAAGTGTTACACTATCTTTTTTAGTTAAAGCATCTTGTAATCTTGTGATTTTTAAATCACGTTCTTTTAAACTTTCTAATGATTTTTCAAGATTCTCAGCACCTTTTTGAGTTAAAGTTGTTAAGTTTCCTTTGGTATCAATTAAATCTTGATTCGATTTACGTAAATCAGATAACTGATCTTTCATCGTTTCTACTCGCGCGTTTGCTGCAGCAACATCAGATAGACAACTATTTAATTTAACAGTTGCAGTATTTAATAAATCTTGAGTTTCTTGATATTTTTCTTGTAATGCAAGGTGCTCTTTTTTCGACACACAAGACGCCAAAAACAACATTGTACATGCACTTAATAACATTAATTTTTTCATAATTTAATTATAGTTTAAAATTTTAGTTTTAACATAACAAAATTATGCAAAAGAAGAGTCGATGGTACATGGATTAACAAAAACTTTAACAGTTTTATAAACAATTAAAATGTTGTTCTTTTCTTTATAAAATAAGACCAAACAATAGAGCTCGATTCGTAATAACCAGGACGTTTAGGTAACTGTTTGCGCTGTTTTAAAAGTCTTGGTAGATTTACATAAAAAGAAAAGTGAGCTTTAAGAATTGCAACTAAAAAAGCAGGTTTAAGTTGAAACAAAAACCGAACTCCTGCAACACCATCAAGTACCATTCTAACCCATATTTTATAAAGCAGATTAGAATCTGTATTCTTTAAAAGTGTAAACAGGCTATTTCTAAAATTGAGATACGTTTTTCTAGGATTTGTGTTGCTTAAAGTTGCACCACCAACATGATAAACGGTAGAAGTCCCTATATACTTGGTATTATAATTATTATTAAAAGCGCGCCAGCACAAATCAATTTCCTCCATGTGCGCAAAATAAGATTCATCAAAACCTTCTAATTCCTTATAAACTGAGTTTTTAATAAAAAAACAAGCACCAGAAGCCCAGAAAATAGCTTTGGTATCATTGTATTGACCTTTGTCTTCTTCTATAGTATCAAATATGCGTCCTCTGCAATAAGGATAACCATATTTATCTATAAATCCTCCAGCTGCACCAGCATATTCAAAATGCGTTTTATCTTTAAAATCTAATATTTTTGGTTGAATGATTGCTGTAGTGTCTTCAGTATTGAACTCTGCAATTATAGGTTGTAACCAATTCTCCGTGACTTCTATATCATTATTCACCAAGCAGATTAGTGGTTCTTCAACGTGTTTAAGGGCATCATTATATCCTTTAGCATAACCTCCATTTTCATTATTATTAATGATTTTTACCGTCGGAAATGTTTCAGATATAAAAGCAACAGAATAATCAGTAGAGGCATTATCAGCCACATAAATCACAGCATCATCAGAATATTTTAAAACAGAAGGTAAAAATTGCTGAAGCAGAGCTTTTCCATTCCAGTTTAAAATAACAACAGCAAAATCTTTGGTTTGAAGCATTTAATTAGGTTTATAATCTGGTATTGTTTTTAAAAAAGAATAACGTTCACTTTCCATATCCATTTCACAATAATAATGATTTAAACCATTAGTAACCATTAAATAGGTGGCATTTAAAACTAGGTTGTAACGTGCAATTTGGTCAAAAGTAGTTTGGTCTATTTTTATACTATGCGATTTACATTCTACAATTAAAAAAATACTGCCGTCAGAATTAAAAATCACAATATCATAGCGTTTCTTTAAGCCGTTTATAGTCAGTTCTTTTTCGACATTAATCAATGATATAGGGTAGTTTTTATCATTTATTAGATAATGAACGCAATGCTGCCTTACCCATTCTTCGGGTTGAAGAATGATGAATTTTTTCCGAATGACATCAAAAATAGAAACTTTATTTTCTGTACTTTTGAAACGGTATTCAAACTTTGGAAAGTTGAGTTCTTGAAACACGTTAAGGCCTTAATTTTTTTCAAAGTTAAAGTAGAAAACCGCAAATCACAATTTTCAATTCCTAAAATCCTTATTATTTAGTTTGAAGCTAAATTTTAAGCATAGGTATTTTTGAATTATAAACTCGGAATTTTAAGCTTTTGGACGAAGTAAAACAATTAGTAGCAGCCATAAAAAAGGGAGACCTTAAACCTATTTATTTTTTAATGGGTGAAGAGGCTTATTATATTGATAAGGTTTCTGATTATATTGAAAATAATGTGCTAGATGAAGCCGAAAAAGGGTTTAATCAAATGGTGCTTTACGGTCGTGATGTAACTATTGATGATATTGTAAGTAATGCCAAGCGTTACCCGATGATGGCTGAGCGCCAAGTGGTCATTGTAAAAGAAGCGCAAGATTTAAGTCGTAGTATCGAAAAATTGGCACAATATGCTGCTAATCCGCAACCTTCAACAGTTTTAGTTCTTAATTATAAATACAAAAAATTAGATAAGCGTAAGGCTTTGTATAAAGCTATAAATAAGGTTGGCGTTGTTTACGAGAGTAAAAAAATGTACGAAAACCAAGTTTCCGATTGGATAAGACGTGTTTTGGCTGGACAGAATTACAATATTGCGCCTAAAGCGGCACAAATGTTAGTTGAGTTCTTAGGAACCGATTTAAGTAAAATTGACAACGAACTCAGTAAACTTAAAATTGTTCTACCAGAAGGTACTCAAATTACACCAGATCATATTGAGGAGAATATTGGTATCAGTAAAGATTACAATAATTTTGAATTACGTAAGGCAGTTGGACAACGTGATGTTTTAAAAGCGCATAAAATTGCTAAGTATTTTGCGGACAACCCAAAGGATAATCCTATGGTTGTAACTGTGGCTTTGTTGTTTGGTTTCTTTTCGCAATTATTACATCTTCATGGCATGTCTGACAGAAACCCAAGAAGTGTTGCTTCAGCTTTAAAAGTGAATCCTTATTTTGTCAATGAATATTTAGATGCAGCACGTCATTATCCAATGCGAAAAGTGAGTTATGTAATTGGCGTTTTACGAGAATTTGATGTAAAAAGCAAAGGTGTAGGTGCTAATGCAACACCTCAAGGCGACTTGCTTAAGGAGATGTTAGTCAGAATTTTAAGTTAATTTTTGTTTTTGATAAAAGCATTATATTTTTAAACTTTTCTTTATTTAGTCATAGTTAAATTATATTGAAATAAAACAAATTCATTTTCAATTAGTAATTCTTTAATTATTTCAAATTATCTTACAATTTAGTCTATTAGTCCTGAGAAAATAGCGACATAATATAGACCAGTACTAATAAAAACGACACCAGTTATATAACGCATTACTTTTTCAATTTTAGTAATTCGATTGTAGAATACGCCAATTTTCCCAGCTGTAAACGCCAATAAATAGGTAAAAAGAATAACTGGTAAACCTGTTCCTAAGGCGAATACTATGGGTAAATATAATCCGTCTACAGAACTTATACTCATAGGAATTAGTATCCAAAAAATAAAGCACCAGAGTAAGGACAAAAGGCTAAAGCAAATACAACTCCTATAAGAAATGAACCCAATAAACCTTTATCCTTGAATTTATCAGACAGTTTTTCTTGAAAATTAGACTTCCCTAAGAAATTCAACTTAATAATATTGAGCATTATTAAGCCAATAATAATCAATAAAGGACCTAGATACTTTTCGCCATTTTGGTTAAAAAATCTTGCAATATGAAATTTACTAGCGCCAAAATAAAGTATTAAACCAATTACAGTATAACTAAAACCACGACCAAGAGAATACAATAAACCACTTAGGAATACTTTTTTTTTATTCGAAATATTTTTAGAAATAAATGCAGTCGCAGTAATGTTAGTAGCTAAAGGACAAGGGCTAATAGCTGTCATTAATCCTAGTATTAAAGCTGATAATACAGGAAAATTAGAATTCTCTAAAAGCGATTGTAGAACATCCATTTTACTTATTCTCTAGAAACTAAAGTGTTTTTAATTCTTTATCAATTTTAGCTTTTAGTTCTTTTGAAAAAACATCTTGATCATTTCCTTCTATAAAGGCAAATTCCGTTAAATCAATTTTGGTTTCTTTTCCGTCTTTAATAACATTTAAAATTAAGGCAGTTCCTGAGGCTTCAAATTTTTCTGCAATTTGTTCGTTTTGTTCTTCATCTACATTGATTACCTGAAACGTAATTTTTTCAGTTTTCAATTCATTAGAAAAATAGGTGTCTAAAGTGTATTTTGTATTTGCTTCAATAGCATTACATGTCATGCATCTGTGTGTAGAATGGAAGTCGTACACTTCAATTTTAGAAACCGACTTATCTACAGTTTTATTTTCATTTTTGTTTTGACCATTACAAGCCATGAGCATTAATCCTATGGTAATTAAGGCAAAGAATTTAATTGAGTTTTTCATTTTATATCAATTTAAGTTTATAATAATATGTTGAATAAGTAGCCAGAAAGAATGATGCAAAGCGTAATAACTCCAAAAAAGATTGCAATAAGTTTTAAGGACATTACTTTTTTAAGCAATGTAGCTTCTGGTATTGATAAGCCTATGGTTGCCATCATAAAGGCAATAGCCGTGCCTAATGGAACACCTTTAGCTACAAATACCTGAATTACAGGCACAATGCCTGCTGCATTCGCATACATTGGTACAGCAACGATTACTGCAAGTGGAACTGTCCACCATTCTCCACCACCTAAATACTGATGAAAAAAGTTTTCTGGCACGTAACCATGCATGGCTGCACCAATTGCAATTCCTATAATTACATAAAGCAGTACGCTTTTTACAATAGCCCAAGCACCATTTGTTATTTCTGGTAAGCGTTGGTAAAAGGTCCGTTGTTCATTTTGAAATTCGGCTTGGTGCATTTTATTTTCTAGAATCTGCTTTACCCAATCAGATAATAAGGGTTCTAGGTTTAATTTACCTAGAAGCCAACCACCAATAGTTCCTAATAGAATGCCTGAGACTACATAAATTAATGTGGCTTTTACACCAAACATGCCAATAAACATAGCGACAGCGACTTCATTAACTAATGGCGACGTAATAAGGAATGAAAAAGTAACTCCAAGAGGAATTCCGCCTTGTACAAAGCCAATAAAAAGTGGCACAGAAGAACAGGAGCAAAATGGAGTTATCGCACCAAATATGGAAGAAAAGAAGTATTCTAATCCGTATAACTTTTTCTTATTTAGATAATCTTTGAGTCTTTCAATTGGGAAATAAGCATTTACAATTCCCATTATAAAAACAATAAAGAAAAGTAGAATGAGAATTTTAAGGGTGTCGTGTACAAAGAAATTAAGCGCAATGCCCAAATGTGTTTCTACTTCAATTCCGAAAACTGAATAAATTAACCAATCCGCAAAGTGTTGTAACCAATCAAACATTTGGAGACGTTTTTATGGTGCCTTCAATATTACAAGACTGTTTTATAGTGTTATAAATAGTACCAAACTTTTCAATATTCTTTTTTAGTAAGGCTGTATTGATTTTTTGGTCGGCACTATAAATAGTTAAGTGGTAAACTAGATTTTCCATTCTAGGCGGATTTTCTAGCCGTGTAGCATTGACTTCAAGGGTTGTTTTTGAGTAGTTAAATTTCATCATAACCGAAAAACGCTCTACATTTTTAAGCATACATGCTGCAAATGAGCCCAAGAATAATTCAGCAGGATTTGGTAAAATTTCAGAAGTTTTTGAAGTGGTACCAAAATCTATATTCGATTCTTTTACATGAATAACTGCATCTTCATTTGAGATAGAAGAGGCTTTGATATGATAATTCATAACTGTTCCATTTAGTTGAGTAGTGCTAAGACTTCATTTTTTGAAGGTACTCTTCCTTTTATTGTAATAACATCATCTATTACTAATGCTGGAGTTGTCATGACATTAAATTTCATAATCTCCATGATATCTTCAACTTTTTCTATGGTCGCATCAATGTTATTTTCTTTTACGACCTCAGTGACAACACTTGTCATTGTCTTGCATTTTGGGCAACCTGTACCAAGTATTTTAATTACTTTACTCATAATATTTGTATTTGTTTATCGCCAATTGACGATTTAATTATTAGAAAATATCAATCAAAAAATTGTTGAAATAGTGTTTTGGCAGTTTTCCAGTTATCTTGATTAATACAATATTTTATTTTAGGCGGTTTTAATTCACCTTGAATTAAACCTGCATTTTTCAATTCTTTTAGATGTTGAGAAATTGTAGATTGTGCCAACGGAAAAACATCTACTAAATCGCCTGTAAAACAACAAGATTGGTTTTCTAGATGTTTTAAAATAGCAATACGTGTAGGATGTGCCAATGCTTTAGCGAATTTAGCTAAAGCTTCGGTGTCTGCTTTGTATGCAATTGGTTCTAAATTTCGTTTCATCTCAATAAGAATCTATCGTAAATGTACGATTGGTTTTTGAGAAGAAATGTGACTTTTGTCACGTTAAGAAAAAAAGTTTTAAGCTATTTAATTATTCTGGTTAGTTTATTTCGCAATTCTTAAAGCATCAGCATAAGACGTGCTAAACTCACTATTTTCAACTGCTTTTGCTGCTTTTTCAACATCGTATGTGGCTCTTTTGAAGGTCACTTTTATCGCTTCAGGATTAGAAGGTGTTGTATTTTTATTAAGCTCTAAAATGGCATAACAAAGTCTAGAATCTCCATCTTTAGGTTTTCCTACTGAGCCAATATTTATAACATGTTTAAAGACGTTATCGCTTTTAATAACACGATGAAATGGTTTGTGTGTATGTCCACATAACAATACATCTGCTTTTTGGGAATTCATCATTTGTAAAACTTCAGCTTCAGGATAATCAATCACCATATAATCATTAATAGCTTTTACACTACCGTGAACCATCAATAAATTAAAAGGTTCATTATCAGTTACAAAGTTGAGTGATAATTGTCTTGGTAGATTAATAAGGTAGTCTCTATTTTCATTAGTAACTAATGCACGCGTTAAGCCTTTATTAGATGGTTTTGATTCTTGTAAAATAGGAAGTAATAACGCTTCATCATGATTTCCCATAATAGTAGGAATATTTCTTTTTCTAATAGCGTTAACCACTTCATTTGGCCAAACATTGTAGCCAACCAAATCGCCTAAGCAATAAATGGCATCAACATTTTCGGATGCTACATCTTTAAAAAAAGCTTCAAGTGCTGGTAAATTGGCATGTATGTCTGAAAAGAAAGCTATTCTCATTTATACTGTAGTTTTAGGCGTGTCAAAATATTTCTTTTTTAACCAAAATGAAACTTTGACTAATAAAATAAGAGCAGGTACTTCAACTAAAGGTCCAATAACACCGGCGAATGCTTGTCCGGAATTAAGTCCAAAAACAGCTATGGCAACTGCGATTGCTAATTCAAAGTTATTACCTGCAGCTGTAAATGCTACAGCAGCTGTTTTATCGTAATCGGCTCCCATAGCTTTTGTTGTAAAAAAGCCAATGATAAACATTAAACTAAAATAAATTAGTAAGGGTACAGCAATGATTAAGACGTCCATTGGAATTTCAACAATCAATTCACCTTTTAATGAAAACATAATGACTATGGTAAACAGTAATGCAATTAGTGTCATAGGTGAAATTGCAGGAATAAACTTTTTAGTGTACCATTCTTCGCCTTTTAGCTTTACTAAAATGAGTCGACTTAAAATCCCTAAAACAAACGGAATTCCTAAATAAATGGCAACACTTTCAGCTATGGTTGCAATTGAAATGTCTACGATAGCGCCTTCAAACCCAAAATAGGGAGGAAGTACGGTTATAAAAATCCAAGCATAGAAACTATAAGCAAATACTTGAAAAACACTGTTTAAAGCAACTAAACCTGCGCCATATTCGCTACTGCCTTCAGCTAAATCGTTCCAAACTAAAACCATTGCAATGCATCGTGCTAACCCAATTAAAATTAGTCCAACCATATATTCAGGGTAATCGCGTAGAAATGTTATGGCTAAAACGAACATTAATACAGGGCCAACAATCCAATTTAGAATTAATGAAATTGAAAGGATTTTTGTGTTTCTAAAAACTTTTGGAAGTAGTGCATAATTCACTTTTGCCAAAGGAGGATACATCATTAGAATTAAACCAATAGCAATAGGAATATTTGTAGTTCCGCTGCTAAATGAATTAATAATATCTGGAAACGTTGGAATAAAATATCCCAAACCAACGCCAAATGCCATGGCAATAAAAATCCATAGAGTTAGGTAACTATCTAGAAAACTTAATTTTTTATTCATTACTATTTATGAATTGATTTGTGAGAAAACATAAAATAATTCCGTTGCAATTTGAAGGCTTCTTTCCTTGTATTTCTCAGCCTGTTGTGGTGTATTATCAAAAGCTTTTGGGTCTTCAAACGTCATTGGAATGCGTTGTTCTGCGCCAAGTACTAAAGGACAAGCTTCATTTGCAGAATCACAAGTCATAATAGCAGCAAATTCAGATTTAGGATTAAAATCATCATCAAGTTTTTTAGAAAACCCAATAATTGGATGTTCATTTTTCGCATATTTTATACTATAAACTGGATTTTTACCTTCAGACAGTGTTTTAATTTGAAATCCAGAATTTTGCAACGTTTCTGCAGCCATTGGAAAAAGTGCTGTCGCTTCCGTTCCGCCAGAATAACAAAACACGTTTTTAACATTAAAGTAGTTTGCCATAGTTTGAGCCCAAACTTGCGACAAATGACTTCTGCGCGAATTGTGCGTGCAAATAAAGTTAATACGGACTTCTTGCTGATTAGAAACTTTTGCTTGAATAAACTCGGTTAATGAATTTAAAACGGTTTTACGTTCCTCTGAAATAGTTTCAGGATTTAAATCCTTAATTGTGGTTTCTATTTCTGAAAACAAGGTTGATTTAGTTGAAATCATTTTTTAATATTTAAGGTTAGCAACAGTTACCATCAGGTGTACAACATGGCTCAGAAGCATCAAGCTCTCTAAATTGTAATTTTGGTTTTTCTTCAGGAATTCCGCAATTATCCTTAGCTAAACAATCTGTTTGTTTATTAGTCAGCAAGAAATTTGTGCCATCAAAATCTAATCCGAATTTCCCAATAGTATCGGCTTGGTATTCTACTTCAATTTCTAAATCTCCAATGCCTAATACTTTTTCTGAAAGCTCAATGATGTTTAATAATTTCTCAGGATGTAATCTGTGATCGTAATCATCTGCATTCCAAAGTTGAAAGTTTACAACTTCTTCATTTCTTACCGTTCCACCACAATCTATAAAGTTTTTTGTGATTTTTCCAACTTCTGTAACATGAAAGTGATTAGGTACTAAATCGCCATTTGGTAATTGAAAAGCGATAGTTTCTAAGGTGTTAAGTTTGGATTTAATTTCTGATAGTTTCATTTTTCTATGTATTTAATGTGTTTATAATAGTGTTTAACAGCAATCTCTTTTTTCAGAAATATCCTGATTAAGAAATTGAAGCATAGTTGCTTTCATTTTAGACCAATTTTCGGTATTGATACAGTAACAAACACTTGTTCCTTCAACATTTCCTTTAATCAGTCCTAAATGTTTTAATTCTTTTAAATGTTGAGATATGGTTGGTTGTGCTAATCCTATTTCGTTTACTAAATCACCACAATAACAACCATCTATTTTAAATAATTGTTGCAAAATGGCTACTCTTGCAGGATGTCCGAATACTTTAGCGAACAATGCAATTTCGTTTTGTGCATCTGTAAACATTTCTGATTTTGCTAATCCCATTACTCTAATTAATTTGTTTATTGCAATATTACGATTAATACTTTGTCAGACAAAATAATTTGACTGTTTTGGGAATAAATTATGAGAATAGGGAAGTAGTAAAATCTTCTAAAATTGGCTCATATTTTCAGTTTTAAGCTTCTTTCCAAAGTTTTTGAACAGCATTTAGGTCTTTTTGCATAGCATCGAAAACTACCTTTTTATCAACTTCAATTGTTCTTCTGCCTTTTTCTGCACCACCTAATGGATATTCGAGATGTAGAGATACAGGAGGATTTAATCCATAAGATTTCAATAGTTTAAAATATTTATTAAAATCAACCATACCTTCTCCTATAGGTACATTTATTACTTTGTATTTACCATTAACTTTAGCCCATTTATAATCTTTTAGAACTATAGTTTGTATTTGATAGTTTAGAAGTCTAAGTCCATTTATCCATGATAAACCACCATCTACCGTAGCATGTCTAATATCATATTGAACTCCAAAATAATCAAGATCTACAGTATTTAATAATTGGTTTATTTCCCAATATGATGCACCAACTTTAGTGCCTGCATGATTTTGGTAGCATCCAATAATATTATGTTGCTTATTGATTTCACCCAAATCTTTAATTTGGTTTTGGTATATGAGTAGTGATTCTTCCATTGATAAATCTTCATGATATTTATACCAATCCATTCTATAAAACCTAACACCTTGTTCAGCGGCAGTTTTAATTACTTCTAAATCGTAGGTATTGTTTATATCTCTAATTGCGGTAGTTATCATTTTGCATTTAGAGCCAGCAGATTTAATGTCTTTTATAGCTTTCGGTAAGTCCGTTATTGCATTTTCTGGTAACACATGGCCTTTGGGTCTTACAGTTAAGTCTAATCCATTAAATCCTAACTCGCTAGCCATTTGGGCAGCTTCTTTTACATTTAGAAATTGTAAATGCTTAGAGAATAAGTGGACGTCTAATGGTTTTTCTTGTGGCATAACATTTGCCATGTCCATTAATAATGGTGCAAATGGCACTCCTATGGCTGCAGTTCCTATATTCTTTATAAATTTCCTTCTAGATGTACTCATAACTCATAATGTTTAATAGCTAATGTATTTTGTATAATTAAAAAATTACTATCCATCCATAGTAAATAGATATTAGTGAAAGGAATAAAATGCCTGCGTAAGTTAGTATTTGTAGGCTTCTTTTTGGATGATATTTTTCTGGTAAATCTGTACTCGTTACATTTTTTAAATTCATGTACCCAACAATAGGCGCTAAAATAAATGAAATAGCCGTTGCAATGGCAAGTATTAGTCCCATATTAGCGCTAATAGCATAAAGCACAATGACACTAACAATAGAGATACTAATGATTGCTATTGCGTAATATTTTCTTGCTGTATATTTTTTATGTGCTCCAACCAACAATCCAATAATATCCACACTTACTCTCGCAACCGCATCATGTTGTGTTAAACACGTACTATACATGGTAGCAAAAGCAGATATTGCTATAAATGTATAGGCCCAACTACCAATATGAATTGTAAACAAATTTATAACTTGGTCAGAAAAAGTGATGGCATTTCCACTTAGCACTGTTCCAGAACCATATAACGTCATGCAGCCAATAACTAAAAAGAAAATGGCGAGTATTCCGGTCATTAAATAGCCTAGGTTAAATTCTTGAAGCGCTTCCGTAAGTGGTGGTTTTTTCTTATCAACTTTATATTTTTCAACGCTCCAAAGACTAATCCAGCTACTGCCTTCAACCGCAGTAGGCATCCAGCCAATAAGAGTGATGAGAAATAATATACCTATCTCGTCAAAAAAATGAGGTGCTTCAAAATTAGCTGTTGTTGCAATTTGTCCTTTATTAATCACTAGTACAGTTGTTGCTAGTAAAGCAGCAAAAAGTATGGGAATTAAGAATTTTAATGTGGTTTCTAATAGTTTATATTTTCCAACAATTAAGATGGTACTATTAAAAACAAATAGGCCAAGTGCAACTGATGTTATAGAAACATCATGAATACCCAAAATGTTTATTAAGAGTCCAGCAGCAATAGAACAAAGTGCAGCAGGAGTTGCCAAACTTGTTGCTAAAGTGATAAAAGCATATAGCCATAGATAGCCTTTTCCTCTGTTGTTATAGCCTTCAATGATACTCTTACCTGTAGCATTGGTATATCTAATAGCAAATTCAAAAAATGGATATTTTAAAACGTTAGCTAAAATAATAGGAATTACCATTAGCCAACCGTATTGAGCACCAGCTTTTGTAGAGAGTACTAAATGCGATGTGCCAATCGCCATGCTCGCAAACAAAAGTCCAGGACCAAGATTTTTTAGTAGCTTTTTAAATTTATTCATGGTTAATGGTCAGTTAGTTGAGTCAAGTTTTTCTATGAAGGTTTTTAGTATAAAATCTCAAGTTTTTGTTGGTCTTTAACCTTTATTTCTCCAGAGTTTATAACCGTATTATTACTATGATGATTATTCTTTTCACCCCAAAGTAAGGCTACAAGTTTTACTTGGTTATTTTGAAATGTATTACCTGATATATTAACATTGATAATACCAGGCGTTTTAATTAATAAGCCACTTTTTTCTGTTTTGCCACAATTTGAAAAGCTATTATTTTTAAGTGTTAAAAAACCACCAATAGTAGATTCGTCATAGCCTCCTCTGTAAAAGTGAATTAGATTTTGCTGTATATTAATAAATTCGCAGGCATTGAAAGTTACCATTTCAGCATTGTAATCTCCTTTTTTATCAGCCGCTAAAACAAATCCGTTTGTACTATTTTGAATTATAGTTTTATTAAAATTTAATCTATCAGCAAAAGAGCCTTTTGAAGCATTTAAGATGTAATTAAAATTGTCAATAACACAATCGTCTATAAATAAATTATAAGCAGAAGACATGTTTTTGTCTAAAGGAGCAAAGGCTAACTGGTCGCCTTGTCCTTTAATTATTAGGTTTTTTAGTTTAAGGTTTCCTTTTGGATTCATCTCAAAAGCGGGTGTGTTTTCTTTCCCAGTATAAACCAACTGAACTTTTGTTTTTCCTCTACCACGAAGTGTAATTTCTTTATCAATTTTTATCGAATTTTCAATAATATAAACAGGTTCTTGCAATTGAATTATGTCACCAGATTTAGCATCTGTAATCATTTTTGAAAGTTCACCTGGTTGCGATGATGCTTTTAATATGTTGGGTTGGATTGAAACTTTTTCGTTCGAAAACCAATCTGGTCCATATTGTTTTTTATCAATTTTAAAGTTTTTGGCACCAGATAATTTGGTAATCGCGCCAATTTGATTTTTGTCTACTCTTGGTGCTCCAAATAAGTCATTCTTAATTCGTTTAAAATCATAACCATTAAATACAGTTTTAAAAGTTTTACTATCTGAATTTTCTGGAGCATACAACCAAGTGTTGATTTGCTTCATTTTTATGCTTTCATTTTGAAACACTCCATAGTCAGAAAATACACTTCCATTATTATCTAAAAGGTTGTTTTTAAAAAGGATTCCACTCATGTCATCATGATTTACGAAAGGTGTTTTATCTGCTTTTGTATTGTATATAAGATTATTAGCAATAGTAGTTCTGATAGGAGGCGCAGAGCGAATTTCACTTTTAGGAAGTACATCTGCGCTCGCCAAATTTTGACCAACACCTATTTGAAAAGGTGATTTACAATCTACCCAAGTATTGTATGCAACAACAACATCTGTAACTTGTTTGTACCGGTTTAAAGGCGTCATGGGAATACCATTCATTATGGCAAGTGGACTTCTAAATTGTTCGCCTCTAATTTTATAGAAATAGTTATTGGTAATCCAATGACCTGTGTTCACAGCTCTGATGCCACCATAAAAATTAGAATCGTCACCACCAATAAAAATATTAGAATCCACGTTAGCGTAATTACTATGTCTAAGTACTAAAGAGCCTTCACATTTATAGAAAATATTATTGGTAAATGAATTGTAATTAGTTTTATCTGAAATAATTTCAACCTCACCATTACAAGCATCAAAATAGTTATTAGAAACATTAACATAACCAGGAGTTAATCTTGTTTTGCTATCGCCAACTCTTATGGTCTCTGCTCTTGGTCCACCTTTTCTTGGTCTTGGGCCAAAGTAATTATGAACTATTTGATGGTGGTTATTTACATGTTCATTTCCTGTAAAAAATATTCTTATGGTTTCACCATCATTAGATTTTCCTGATATATAACAATGATCTAGCTGGTTGTGCTTACCGTAAAACTCAATCCAACGGTCGTTAGTAGCTCTATTTGGTTTTGTGAAATCTTCAATTACAGTATTGGTAACTCTGCTGTGGTTAGCAATACTATCATTATTAATCATGTATTTAATGATAGAATTATTAGGCGAATAACCATTTCTAAAATATAGGCCTTCAACATTAAGGTAATCGCCACCTAATTGTAAAAATGATTGCCCTTCAATAAACACTTTACCTGGAGTTTCCGCTTTAAGAGTTATAGGTGAATCTTCTGTGCCTAAGCCATAAAATTTAATTTCTAAATCGTTCCAAATACCATTTGCTAAAACAATATTACTCCCAGGAGTTACTTGCTTAATAGCATTGTTTAATGCGTCAATATCTTTAACAAAAATATCTTTTTGTTGTTTCGTTTTTTGATTACACGAAAACATAACCAAGGCAGTTATTGCAATCAATATATTATATTTCATTATTTAGTTTATTAGATTTAATGTAGAGATTTATTTTTTTTTGGTTGTTAGCGTCCCATCCAACCACCATCAACAAGCAGAATACTTCCGTTCATATAGCTTGAGGCTTCTGAACATAAAAAGACAATTGGTCCTGCAAAGTCTTCAGGATTTCCCCAACGTGCTGCCGGAATTCTAGAAAGTATGGCTTCTGAACGATCTAAATCATTTCTTAAATCTTTTGTGTTATCCGTACTTATGTAGCCTGGTGCAATGGCATTTATATTAACACCTTTTGAAGCCCATTCGTTAGAGAATGCCATAGTCATTTGTCCAATAGCACCTTTACTTGCCGCATATCCAGGAACTGTAATTCCGCCTTGAAAAGTCAACAATGAAGCCGTAAATACTATTTTACCTGCTTTTCTTTCAATCATGTCTTTTCCTATTTCTCTAGTAAGAATAAATTGTGCGGTTTGGTTAACTTCAATAACATGGTCCCAAAGCTCATCACTATGTTCTGCAGCAGGTGCACGCTTTATAGTGCCAGCATTGTTGACTAGAATATCTATAACCGGAAAATCGTTTTTTACTGTTTTAATAAAGGCATATAATGATTTACGGTTGCTAAAATCACAAGTATAAGCTGTGAATTTTTTTTCGAGTTTAGTGATTTCTTTTTCAATACCGCTATCTGTTTTTTCTAATGAAGCACTTACACCAATAATGTCAGCGCCTGCTTCTGCTAGTGCAATTGCCATTGCTTTTCCTATACCTCTTTTGCAGCCTGTTACTAATGCTGTTTTTCCTTTTAAATGGAATTTATCTAATATACTCATTATACCGAATCGTTATTTTAATGAAATAATAGATAAGAAGAATAGCTAGAATTAATGTTTTAATATTACTTTATGACATACGTCATTTTAATGCGAAATGCACAAATAATTGGTTTGTTGTGAGTTAAATTGTATTATTTATTCTTAAATCTATTTAGATTCTAAAAATACAAGGTAAATTCCATTTACGGATATTGAAGTCGCGATTTTTAATTCATTTTCTACTATTTGAAGCAAGAAAAAGAGGGCAGTAGCCCTCTTATTAGTTTTTGTGAATATCAATGTTTAAACGCTTAGAAAAGAGTCATTATTAAATCTTCCGTAATTTATTTAATCGATTCTGAATTTGTTGGATGTTTAGTATTCTATGAATTCTGAAAAATTTTCATCCTTGAGTGATTGCCATTCCTCTTTGATGATGCTATAATAAACATCATTTCTACTTTTTCCATTTGAAGCAACGTAGTTATTTCTAAAAACGCCTTCTTTTTGAGCACCTAAATTTTCTATTGCTTTTTGAGATCTTAAGTTATCCTGATCGGTACTAAATTGTATTCTTTTAAATCCAATAGTTTCAAAACCAAACTTCAATAATTCAAATTTACAAGCTTTGTTTAAACCGGTACCTTGAAATTCTGTTCCATACCAAGTCCAGCCGATTTCGCATTTTTTACTCGCGGAATTCACGTTGCCATATCTCGTGCAACCAGCGACTTTATTAGTTTCCTTATCTATAATTAAAAAAGGATAGCAAAGACGGTTATTTTTATCCTTAATGGTTTTTGAAATATAGTTTTTAAGTCCTTGTTCATTGTTTATACTCATTCCCATAAACTCCCAAATTTCTTTATCGAAGATTATATCTTTGAGTTCCTCATTTCTTTTATTATCAAAAGGTATAAGTAATACTCTGTCATTTTCAAGCTCAATATTCGATTTTAGAAGTTTAATTTTCATTATAGAAGTTTGTTACTGTATTTGTGTGAGATTATTTGCTCGCGTACGAAGGTAACAAAAATGACTGTTAGGTTTTGTTTAATCTAATTCAAAAAAACGTGTAGGGTTTTCTGTAAAAACAAAAAAAAAGAGAGCTAAAGCCCTCTTTTAAGTTTTATAAATGCGAATGTTTTATTCTGCACTTTCTTCCATGGTATGATATACATTTTGTACATCATCATCTTCTTCTAACTTTTCTAGAAGCTTTTCAACATCTTCTGCTTGTTCAGCCGATATCTTTTTTGTGACTTGTGGTATACGTTCAAATCCTGAAGAAATGATTTCAATATCATTGTCTTCTAAATACGATTGAATATTCCCAAAGCTTTCAAAAGGCGCATAAATCATAATGCTTTTTTTCTCATTACCATCTTCGTCTTCATCAGTATCTTCAAAAATTTCTTCAACACCAAAGTCTATTAATTCAAGTTCGAGCTCTTCTAAGTCAAAATCTTTATCTTCAATTTTAAAATTACAAGTATGGTCAAACATAAAGACTACAGAACCAGAAGTTCCTAAACTACCATCTGTTTTATTAAAATACGACCTTACATTAGCAACTGTACGTGTGTTGTTATCCGTTGCTGTTTCTACTAAAACAGCAATTCCGTGTTGCGCGTAGCCTTCAAAAAGCACCTCTTTATAATCACCTTGACCTTTTTCACTTGCCTTTTTAATAGCACGTTCTACATTTACTTTTGGCATATTTACAGCCTTAGCATTTTGCATTACAGCTCTTAAACGTGCATTACTACCAGGATCGGGACCACCTTCTTTTACAGCCATTACAATGTCTTTACCTATACGTGTAAAGGCTTTGCTCATGGCAGACCAACGTTTCATTTTTCTTGCTTTTCTAAATTCGAAAGCTCTTCCCATAGTAAAAAAAGTTAAATATTATTAAGTCATTATTCTGCCAAATGTTTAAATACAACAAGGCAAAGCAAATTTAAGAAAATATTGAAAATCTTGAAGTAAGATTAACGGTAATTATCAATAATATATTGATAGTTGGATTATGGTAAAAAACTAATCTTCCTCTTCAACAATAGCTTCGATAGCTTCGGCTAGTTTAAAATCTTTAATCGTAACGCCATCTTCATCATGTGTAGACAATGTTATTTTTAAAATATTGTAAGTATTACTCCAGTTAGGATGATGATTTAAGGCTTCGCACTCAAAAGCGATACGGCTCATAGCACTAAAGCAATCCTTGAAATTATCGAATTCGTATTCCGTGTGGATAGCATTTTCATAATAATCCCATTCCGGAAGTTGTAATAATTTTCTTTCTATTGTATCGTCGTCTAATTTCATAGTATTGGTTTAATTAGAATTAATTCAGTTATAATCATTTGAAAGTTAAAAACTATTTTTTGTTGAGTTCCTCCAGAACATCTTCACTTGTAATTTGAAGATGTTTAGGTAGTTTATTAAATTTAGGAAGTACAGCTAAATAACGGTCTTCATTAGTTGTGTACACTTGTTTAATTACTACTTTTTTATCTGTAATTGTGTTTAATATTTCTTTGATAAATTCATCATGATGTACTAAATCTGTACTTCCAAGATGAAAAACACCACACTTGTTTCTATTTATAATATAATGAATTTGCTGTGTCATTTTCTTATCGAGCATAACATTCATTATTAAATTAGGAAATACTTCTACAGCTTCCTTTTCCTTAATAGCTAGTTTTAATTCATCTACTCTCGGGGAAGCAGCTCCAAAAACCATAGGAAGTCTTATAATAGCGACTTGCTTTTTGGGCATGCGCAACAGTAAATTTTCAATTTTTATTTTAAAATGTCCATAGACACTATGACTTAATGTTTTGTCTAATTCGTAACTAGGATATTGACTATAAGCATCAAAAACATTAGCAGAAGATAAAAATATGAATTTACATTTGTTGTTTAAAACGTATTCCGCAATATGTTGATGAGAAATAACTTGCGCATTAAAATTTCCGCGAAGCGCAGAGATAATTATAGAAGGTTTTGTGGCTTCTAGAATTTCGTAAACATCGTCTTCTTCAACATTGTATTGAAAAAATTGTTTGTTATTTTCGTATTCCTTTTTAGGAATTCTATACGTTCCGAAAGTTCTAAAATAAGGTCCTAATTCTTTATAAATAGCATTACCAATATAACCACTTGCGCCGAGAATTAGTATGCGATGTTTTTGAGTTTCGGTTTTCTTCTTCGTCATTAAATCAAACTACATTCAAAAAAATTACCCTTTATAAAAAGGTGCTTTTACAACCGTTGCAGGAATTGCTTTTTTACGCACTTGAATATGGATTTTACTATCTGCTTTTGCAAATACCTTTGGCACATAACCCATACCAATTCCGTACCCCAAACTCGGACTCATTGTACCAGAAGTAACAACACCAATGGTTTTTCCTTCGCCATCTACGATGTCATAACCATGACGAGGAATACCACGTTCATCTAATTTAAATGCAACTAACTTGCGTTCTGGTGTATGTTCTTTTTCTGATTTAAGCGCTTCACTATTTGTAAATTCTTTGTTGAATTTGCAAACCCAACCTAAACCAGCTTCAATAGGTGAAGTTGTATCATCTATATCATTACCATAAAGACAGTAACCCATTTCTAAGCGCAAAGTATCTCTTGCAGCTAAACCTATTGGCTTAATTCCGAAATCTGCACCAGCTTCAAAAACCTTATCCCAAACTTGCTTTACTTCTGAGTTTTTACAATAGATTTCAAATCCACCACTACCAGTATAGCCAGTTGCTGAAATAATGACATTGTCAATACCTGCAAAATCACCAACTATAAAATTGTAGAACTTAATTTCAGATAAATCATGACTAGATAATGATTGCATCGCTTCAATAGCTTTTGGGCCTTGTATGGCAAGTAAAGAGTAGTCTTCACTTAAATCTTTCATTTCTGCACCAACATCGTTTTTAGATGCAATCCAGTTCCAGTCTTTTTCAATATTACTAGCATTAACTACTAGTAAATATGTTTCGTCCTTAATCTTGTAGATAATTAAATCATCAACAACACCACCATCATCATTTGGTAAACAGCTGTATTGTGCCTTACCAACTTCTAATTTAGAAGCATCGTTACTAGATACTTTTTGGATTAGGGCTAAAGAATTAGGTCCTTCAATTAAAAATTCGCCCATATGCGAGACATCAAAAACACCAACAGCTTTTCTAACCGTTTCGTGTTCAGCGTTAACGCCTTCATATTGAACAGGCATGTTGTAACCAGCAAAAGGAACCATTTTAGCACCAAGTGCTTCGTGTGTTGAAGATAATGCAGTGTCTTTCATTTTTAAGTCGAATTTTTCAATTAATGTCGAACAAAATTAAACAAATTTTTAAGCATTATTCTAAAAATGTATCATCCATTTTCCCTTAGTTTAATCACTTTTATCTTCTATGACTAAAATGTCTTAATTACATTTTAAAACAAACATTTTTAACACATTCTATATTTTGTATTTTTATTTTAAGATGTGTAAAATAAATCCTAGCAACTTAAATTGTAATTACTACATACGATAGCATTAATTAGCTATTTTGTGTAGTAATTTTGTGTTCTTATGAATATTTAAAAATTAGGAGGAAAATTATTTGTCATTTCAACGTACCCAAGAAAAATTAAAAATACTTGCAGATGCTGCAAAGTATGATGTTTCGTGTTCTTCGAGCGGAAGTAAACGTGCTAACACCAACAAAGGATTAGGAGATGCCACTGGCATGGGAATTTGTCATTCTTATACAGAAGATGGTCGCTGTGTGTCTTTACTGAAAATTCTATTAACTAATCATTGCATCTTTGATTGTGCGTATTGCGTCACCCGAAAAAGTAATGATTTAAAACGTGCTGCTTTTAAAGTGCAAGAAGTGGTTGACTTGACGATAAACTTTTATCGCAGAAATTATATTGAAGGTCTTTTTTTAAGCTCAGGTATTTTTAAAAGTGCGGATTATACCATGGAACGTTTAGTGGCTGTAGCAAAGAAATTAAGAACCGAAGAAAATTTTAACGGTTATATACATTTAAAGTCTATTCCTGGTGCTTCAGATGAATTAATGCGAGAAGCAGGATTATACGCTGACCGATTAAGTGTTAATATTGAAATTCCCACAGAAGCTGGACTAAAAAAATTAGCGCCAGACAAAAAGCGTGAAGATTTTATTAAGCCAATGATAAAGGTTAAAAATGAAATTATTCAGTATCAAACGGAAAAGAAAATTATAAAAAGCACACCTAAATTTGCACCAGCTGGTCAAAGTACCCAAATGATTATTGGAGCGAGTGGCGAAAATGATTTTCAGATTATGCAAACCTCAAATCATTTCTACAAAAACTATAATTTAAAACGAGTTTACTATTCTGGTTATGTGCCAATAAGCTATGACAATCGTTTACCGAAAATAGGGAGTGCTGTGCCAATGCTTAGAGAAAATAGATTGTATCAAACCGATTGGTTGATGCGTTTTTATGGTTTTGATGTCAGTGAAATTTTAAATAAGCAACATCAAAACTTAGATTTAGATGTAGACCCAAAATTGAGTTGGGCACTTCGAAATCTTCATGAGTTTCCTATTGATGTAAACACAGCAGATAAACGTATGTTGGCCAGAGTTCCGGGTTTAGGAATGCGGTCGGTTCATAAAATTTTAAATGCCAGACGTTTTAGAAAACTGAATTGGGAACATCTCAAAAAAATAGGAGTCGCTTTAAATAGAGCACAATACTTTATGGTGTGCGATAGCAATCAGTTTGAAAAAAGAGATTTAACTTCAGAAAAGATTAAAGGCTTAATCCTTCAAAATTCAACGAGTAAGTATCAGAAAATGTTGAGTAATCAATTAAGCTTATTCGGGTAGATGCAAGCAAAAAATCTTATATATGATGGAACTTTTGATGGATTTCTGTCAGCTGTATTCTATGTTTTTGAGCATAAACTTACTAATGTGACTATTCAGAATGAATTTGCGATGCAGCAAGGTCTGTTTTCTGATGTAGAAAAAATTACTACAGAAGAGGTAAAGGCAAATCGTGTTTGGAAAGGGATAAAATCAAAACTATCAGCAAAAGGCAGTTATCAATTATATTATGCTTTTTTAAGTGAGCAAATAGCAGTAGAGACACTTTTATTAGATTACATTCAATATGCATTTTCTAAAGCTCATAATGTAGATAAGGATTACTCGCATCCTTCTATTTTAAAGATTGCCCAAATTGCTAAATCTGTAGGACGAGAAAAACATAGAATGGAAGCTTTTGTGCGCTTTAGATTAACCAAAGATGATATTTACTTTACGAACATAGAACCAGATTTTAATGTGCTGCCTTTAATTGAAAAACACTTTAAAAGACGCTACGCTGACCAAAAATGGGTAATCTATGATATAAAGCGTGGTTATGGTTTATTCTATGATTTAGAAAAAGTAGAACTCATAAATATGGATTTTCCTGAGAATTTCAATTTCACTAAAACCGATGATTCATTTTTTGCAGAACAAGAATTCGAATTTCAAAAACTATGGCAAGATTATTTTAAAGCGACAAATATTGAATCTAGAAAAAACTTGAAGCTTCATATTAGACACGTTCCAAAACGGTATTGGAAATATTTGAGTGAAAAACAGCCATAAAAAAACCACCTTGAATAGGTGGCTTAATAAAGTTATGTCGTTATTTTTTAAAACTGATATCTTAAACTTAAAGCAATATCAAACCCTAAATTATCATTTAACGCATCTCCAAAGTTAATTTCTGGTCTAAAATCTAATGAAATTAGTAATGGTATGTCAAAATCGTACTCTATACCTATATCTCCTGCAGCAAATAAAAATGTTTCACCAGCAGAACCTAATCCACCACCAGCACCAGCATACCAGTTAATTCTATCTTCTAAAGGCCAAACCCATTGGTAAATTCCGGCTAATTTAAAACCATCTTCTTTATAATAGTTTCTCCATCCTAAATCAACCTCTAATCTATTGTTTCCGCCTAAAGCGCGTTGATATGTTATTTCAGTTCCGAAGCCATCGCTATCACCAATTCTTAACCCAATGGCATTGTCTGCAATGTCTTGAGCCGAAGCTATGGTTGTAAACCCTATAAGTAATGCACTTAATAAAAATAATTTCTTCATAATAATTTTACTTTAAAATTGTTAGTTTTAGCAATCGTAAAATCGCTTTCTTTCATAATGCCAAAATTATACCAAAATTGAATGCAAAGCTTAATTTTTAGGACAATTTTATAACTTAAATCAATCGATTATTAACGCGTATGCTAAATCTGAACTTTAAAGAACTTGAAAGCCTAAAATCTAAACTAGATGGCGAGTTACATTTTAATGATTTAATGCGCAAACTATATGCTACAGATGCGTCTGTCTATAGAAAATTACCCTTGGCTGTTGCTTTACCAAAAAGCAAAGCAGATATTAAACTATTAATAGATTTTGCTAAAAACCATAAGACGTCTTTAATACCAAGAACTGCTGGTACATCTTTAGCCGGACAATGTGTTGGGGAAGGTATTGTAGTTGATGTCTCAAAACACTTTACAAGAATTTTAGAGATTAATGAATCTAAGAAAACGGTAACCGTTCAGCCAGGAGTTGTACGTGATGAATTGAATAATTATCTCAAGCCTTTTGGCTTATTTTTTGGCCCAAATACATCAACGTCTAATCGCTGTATGATTGGCGGAATGGTTGGCAATAATTCATCTGGAACCACTTCTATTCAATATGGTGTTACTCGTGATAAGGTTTTAAACCTGAAAACTATTTTAAGCGATGGAAGTGAAATTGAATTTTCAAGTTTAACCTCTGATGAATTTCAAGAAAAAACAAAACTAAAAACGCTTGAAGGTGATATTTATAACACGATTTTTAAAGAATTAGAACCAAAAACTGTTCAGCAACAAATAAAAACAAATTTCCCTAAACCTAGCATTCACCGAAGAAACACAGGTTATGCTATTGATGAGCTGATTAAATCTTCTGTTTTTACAGATTCTGATTCTGATTTTAATATGTGTCAATTGTTAGCAGGAAGTGAAGGTACTTTGGCGTTTACAACCGAAATAACATTACAATTAGATGATTTGCCACCAAGTGAAAGTGCAATGGTTGCGCTTCATTTTGAAAGTATTGAAACCTGTTTGAAATCCGTGTCGCAAGTGATGCAACACAATTTGCATACCTGTGAAATGATGGATGATACCATTCTGAATCTCACAAAACACAATAAAACACAGCAAGAAAACAGAGCGTTTATAGAAGGAAATCCGACTGCAATTTTAATGTGTGAGCTCAAAGCAAATTCAGATAATGAGCTTCAAACACAAATAGATGCATTTTTAGACACTGTAAAAAGCCTGAATTTAAGTTTTGCTAGCCCTGTTTTAAAAGGTGATGATATCAATAAAGCTGTAGAGTTAAGAAAAGCAGGATTAGGACTTTTAGGAAACATTATTGGAGATAAAAAAGCAGTCGCTTGTATTGAAGACACAGCTGTTGCAATTGAAGATTTAGAGAATTATATATCTGAATTCACCGCATTAATGGCTTCATATCATCAAAATGCGGTTTACTATGCACATGCTGGTGCAGGAGAGTTGCATTTACGACCAATCCTAGATTTAAAGCAAACTGAAGATGTTGTTTTATTTAGAAAGATAACGACTGATGTTGCAAAATTAGTAAAGAAGTATAACGGTTCCATGTCTGGAGAACATGGTGATGGTATAGTGAGGGCAGAGTTTATTCCGTTAATGATTGGTGAAGCTAATTATCAAATTTTAAAACGAATTAAATCGGCTTTTGATTCTGAAAACATTTTTAATCCTCATAAAATAGTGGATGCTTATCCTATGGATAAAAATCTACGCTATGACGTGGATAGAAAAGAACCAGAAATTGAAACATTATTAGATTTTTCGAGTTCGCAAGGTATTTTACGTGAAGCAGAAAAATGTAATGGTTCTGGTGATTGCAGAAAATTACCCGAATTTGGTGGTACCATGTGTCCTAGTTTTAGAGCCACCAGAAACGAAAAAGATACCACTAGAGCGAGAGCAAATACACTAAGAGAATTCTTAACGCATTCTGAAAAAGCAAACAAGTTTAACCACGAAGAATTAAAGCAAGTTTTCGATTTATGTTTAAGTTGTAAAGCTTGCGCAAGCGAATGTCCGAGCAGTGTAAATGTAGCGAGTTTAAAAGCCGAATTTCAGTACCAATATCACAAGGCAAATGGTGTGCCTTTTAGAACAAAATTATTTGCTTATAACAATAAAATTAATGGCTTTGCGAGTCGTGAGCCAAGGCTTACAAATTTTATGTTTTCTAATGGTTTTACAAGTTCAATTATAAAATCTATTGGAGGCATTGCTAAAGAAAGAAGTATTCCTGTAATTTCGATTAAAAGTTTAGATAAAGAGATTAAATCATTTGAAAATAAGTTAGTTAAAGAGAATCAGATAAAAGAAGTGTATCTGTTTAACGACGAATTCACAAATCATTTAGATACAGAAATTGGTATTGATGCTATTGAACTTTTAAGTCGTTTAAATTATAAAGTTTCTATCATTTCTCATGCAGAATCAGGTAGAGCAATGCTCTCAAAAGGGTTAGTAGCAGAGGCGAAAAAAATGGCGAATAAAAATGTTTTAAAATTTAAAAACTTAGTATCAGAAAACACGCCATTAATTGGTATTGAACCTTCGGCTATTTTAACTTTTAAAGATGAATATATTAAGCTAGCTGATGATAAAGAATCAGCAAAATCTATTGCGAAACACACCTTTTTAATTGAGGAATTTATTCAACAAGAAATTGATTTAGGAAACATAATATCAGAACAATTCACCAAAGAAGAAAAGACCATTAAATTTCATGGTCATTGTCATCAAAAGGCATTAGCAAATCAAAAGTCGAGTTTTGACGTATTGAACTTACCAGAAAACTATAAAGTAACTATCATCCCAAGTGGTTGTTGCGGAATGGCAGGAAGTTTTGGTTACGAAAAAGAACATTATGAAGTCAGTATGCAAATAGGTGAGCAAACATTATTTCCTGCGGTAAGAAAAGCTTCAAAAGCGACTTGTATTTCTGCTAATGGAACAAGTTGTAGACATCAGATAAAGGACGGAACAGGCAGAGTGGCTCAGCATCCTATCTCTATTTTAAAGGAGGCTTTACTTTAATTTGTCTTTTTTCTTTTTTTTAGATTTAGGTTGCTCAACTATAGTAATTGCAGCAATTAAATCGTTCATGTTCATGTCTTTTATATCTTCATCAGCATAAAAGGCAGATAATTTATCTTTATTGTAGTTGTAGATTTTCCAACGTTTAAATTGGTATTCTAAAGCGGTGAAGTTTTCAACCCAATCACCAGAATTCAAATACATTGTTTTACCGCGTTTGTTTCCTACTTGTAACATTTTTGGTTGGTGAATATGACCACAAATCACATAATCATATCCATTTTCAATGGCCAAATCTGTCGCTACTTTTTCAAAATCATTGATATATTTTACGGCACCTTTTACACTCTTTTTTATCTTTTGAGATAAGGAATAACGCTCTTTTCCTAATTTATCGGAACACCAATTAACAACTTGATTAATAAGGATAAGAAAATCATAACCCCAACCACCAAGTTTAGCAAGCCATTTGGCATTTTGTATAGAAATATCAAAAACGTCACCATGGAAAAACCAAGCACGTTTTCCGTCTAACTCTAAAACTAGTTTATTAACTATAGAAATGTTTCCAATTTCGGTATCTGCAAATTTTCGTAACATTTCGTCATGGTTGCCAGTAATATAAATGACTTCAGTACCATTAGCTGCAAAATCCATTATCTTTTTTATAACAGAGAGATGAGATTTAGGAAAGTATCGCTTTTTGAATTGCCAAATATCTACAATGTCACCATTTAAAATCAGTTTTTTAGGCTCAATACTATTTAGATATGTTAATAGTTGCTTAGCGTGACAGCCATATGTGCCAAGATGCACATCAGATATAACCGCAATTTCAACCTTTCGTTTTATTTTCACGATATTAAAATTAGTATGACAAAGAACTTTAATCTTTTTAAGATTAGGGTTAACCTATAATTAACTAATTATGAGTTAATTGTTATTATTATATTACCTAAAGATTAATAACATAAAAGCATAAATATTTAGTTGATAACAGAGGAAATACTGTGTGGTATTTCCATTTTTATAATAATACAATTACATTAGCGTAAAATAAATTGTAATGGCAGGAAATACGATTGGGAAATTATTTAAACTTACTACATATGGTGAATCGCATGGAAAAGCGATAGGAGGTATAATTGATGGCTGTCCTGCAGGAATAACACTCGATTTTGAAGCTATTCAAAATGAATTGAACCGAAGAAAACCAGGTCAATCTAAAATTGTAACTCAACGTAAAGAACCAGATACTGTAGAGTATTATTCAGGTATTTTTGAAGGTGTAACTACCGGAACACCAATTGGGTTTGTGATACATAACACCAATCAGAAATCAAAAGACTACTCACATATTAAAGATGTTTATCGTCCTAGTCATGCAGATTACACCTACGAAAAAAAATATGGTGTAAGGGATTATAGAGGAGGAGGACGCAGTTCTGCTCGTGAAACAGCCTCTCGTGTTGTGGCAGGAGCAATAGCGAAACAATTTCTGTCTAAAATTGAAATTAATGCATTTACCTCTTCAGTAGGTGATATTTTTATAGATAAACCTTATCAAGATTTAGATTTTAGTAAAACAGAATCTAATATTATTCGCTGCCCTGATGAAGCTACAGCAGAAAAAATGATATCTAAAGTAGAAGAAATCAAAAAACAAGGAGATACTATTGGTGGCACAATAACTTGTGTCATTAAAAATGTACCAGTTGGACTTGGAGAACCTGTTTTTGACAAATTACATGCAGAATTAGGTAAAGCCATGCTATCCATAAATGCTGTAAAAGGCTTTGAATATGGGAGTGGATTTTGTGGCGCTAAAATGAAAGGAAGCGAGCATAACGACTTGTTTAATGAAGATGGAACAACAAAAACTAACTTGTCTGGAGGTATACAGGGTGGAATTTCTAACGGAATGGACATTTATTTTAGAGTGGCCTTTAAACCAGTTGCAACCGTAATTCAAAAGCAAGACGCTTTAAATAGTGCTGGTGAGATTGTAGAAATGCAAGGAAAAGGAAGACACGACCCTTGTGTAGTGCCAAGAGCTGTGCCTATAGTAGAAGCAATGGCAGCATTGGTAATTGCAGATTATTTATTGTTAGATAGAGTAAGCAGACTTTAAATAGCTTCTTAGTTGAATTTAGAAGAAAAAAATAAAGAGATTAGAAAAGTTTGGTTTTGATAGAAAAATTGAAGAAGCTTCTCAAGTAAGAACTTTAGGCGTTTTAAATTATGCAATAGTGATTATGATCATATTAATAATCATGAATTGGTAATAGATATGAGATAAGAATTTAAATTAAAAAAGTCCTTTTCCCTTGGAAAGGGTTAAGGAAAGAATGAAAAAATTAGCATTACACTGGAAGATTATTATTGGTATGGTTCTCGGAATCATTTGGGCTTTAGTATCAAGCACAATGGGTTGGAGTGAGTTTACCATCGATTGGATAGATCCTTTTGGTACAATGTTTATTAATTTACTGAAGCTTATTGCCGTTCCTTTAGTATTGTTTTCTATTATTGGTGGTGTTGCAAATATTGGTGATCCTGCTAGTTTAGGAAGAATGGGAGGAAAGACCTTAGGTATTTATTTAATCACCACAATTTTAGCAATTTCATTAGGTTTAGTATTGGTAAACTTGGTTAAGCCAGGAGAATTAATTGATGAAAGTAGCAGAATAGACAATCGTATTAGTTATGAAATATGGGCTAATGAAGAAGGACATGAAATTAAAGATGGTATTAATTACCTCCAAGACCCAGCTTTTTTTAAACGAGCACAAGAGATTTCAGAATTAACTAAAAGTGAACTTCAAAATGCTTCTGTTCAAGATAAAATGGCTGCTATAAAGAATAAAGAAGACGTCTCTCCTTTAAAGCCTTTAGTAGATATTATACCAAGTAATTTTTTCCATGCATTAACAGATAATGGCTCTATGCTTAAAATTATCTTCTTTGCTGTTTTCTTTGGTGTTTGTTTATTATTTATTCCTTCAGATAAGGCGCAACCTGTCTTAAAATTGGTTGATGGTATTAATGAAGTATTTTTAAAAATGGTAGATATTGTAATGCAAGCAGCTCCGTTTTTTGTATTTGCTTTATTAGCAGGTGTTGTCAGTAGAATGGCTGGTGACGATATTGGTAAGGTAGTTGAAATTTTTAAAGGTTTAAGCTGGTATTCGCTGACTGTTCTTATTGGATTATTGCTTATGATTTTTGTTGTATATCCAATGGTTTTAAAACTGTTTGTTAAAAAAATACCTTACAAAGGTTTTTTTAAAGCGATGGGTCCAGCGCAGACATTGGCATTTTCTACATCGAGTAGTGCGGCAACATTACCTGTAACTATGGAGTGTGTAGAGCAAAATTTAGGAGTAGATAAAAAAGTAAGCAGTTTTGTTTTACCAATAGGTGCAACTGTAAATATGGATGGTACAAGTATGTATCAAGCTATTGCGGTAGTGTTTTTGGCACAGATGCATATGATAGATTTAACAATTGGGCAGCAAATAACGGTTGTTTTAACAGCAACATTAGCTTCTATTGGTTCGGCAGCTGTGCCAAGTGCAGGTTTAGTAATGTTGATAATTGTATTGAGCTCAGTAGGATTGAATCCTGCTTGGATTGCCATTATTTTTCCTGTAGATAGAATTTTAGATATGTTTAGAACCGTTGTTAACGTTACAGGTGATGCTACAGTTTGTTCTATCATTGCAGATGGCGAAAATTTATTGGATTATGTAGAGCACGAAAATCCTTCAGAAACTTTTGATTTAGATTCGTAATAAAAATCTATATTTCATTTTTAAACGAGAAATTTTGAATATTATAATGATATGAAAGCAATTCAACTCAATACACCTATAGTTTCAGTAGATTGGTTGAATGCCAATAAGGATGCTTCAAATTTAATTGTATTAGATGCTACAATTAATAAAATAATAGATTCAAATTCAGAAAGGATACTAAATGCTCGATTTTTTGATATTAAGAAAAAATTTAGTGATGTTTCTGCACCTTTTCCTAGTACGTTGCCTTCCAAAGAACAGTTTCAAACTGAAGCACAACATTTAGGAGTAAACAAGGATTCTTGTATTGTTGTTTATGATGATAAAGGTGTTTACTCTAGTGCTAGAGTATGGTGGCTATTTAAAGTTTTTGGATTTAATAAAGTTGCTGTTTTAGATGGTGGTTTACTAGAATGGACATTACAAAACTTCCCTGTTAATAGTTATGTAAACGAAACTTATCAAAGAGGTAACATTACTGTTGAATTTAATCCAGAATTAATGACCAACTTTGAGGGCTTAAATCAATTTATTAAAGACCCAAATGTTTTAATTGTAGATGCACGTTCAGAAGCACGTTTTAAATGTTTGGTCGACGAACCTAGAGAAGGGCTGCGACGAGGTACAATTCCTAATTCTAAAAATTTACCTTTTACAGATTTGTTTAATGGGAATATTTTTAAGCCTATTACACAATTATCAGAAATCTTTAGTAATTTAGAGATAGAAAACAGAACGTTACTATTTAGTTGTGGCTCTGGTATTACAGCTTGTGTTGTGGCTTTGGCTGCTACATTGTGTGATTATAAAGATTTAATTGTCTATGATGGATCATGGACAGAATATGGAAGCTTAACCGATTAAAAAAACCACTTTAGTGGATAGAAAACATGAAAACAATAGATTGGACTAAAGATGAACTTGTCGCTTACGTTTTATTATTTGCTGCGAATGCTGATTTTAAGGAGTCTGAAAAAGAGCGCGAATTAATAATCTCTAAAGTAGATAAAGAAACGTTTCAAGAAATTCACGAAGAATTTGATAGAGACAACGACTACCAAGGTCTTAAAAAAATTACAACAAGTTTAGAGCAACATCTTTATGATAAGGATGATATTGATTTATTACTAGAAGATATTAAGGTTCTGTTTTTTGCCGATGATGATTTTGATATCACTGAGCAAAACATGCTAAAAGCATTAACACGGTTGTTTAAAGCTTAAAAAAAGCCTCAAAACGAAAATAGCATTTCTATCATTTTAATGAAACTCATAAGAAGCTAGACAATTTTTCTTATAAGAATTAGACTCGTTCCCAACTAACAGAAGTTAGGGTCTAATTGAAACTATTTTGTTTTGAGACTTATTTTATATTATAGATTCAGACGTTTTCCTTTTGGAAACTTTACAGAATAGGAATGTTTTAATTTTTCAGTAGCTCCAGGTTTCAGATTAATTTTCCATTTTAAAATACCTTTGTCTTCATTATAATTAGAACTACCAGTTTCTACATCATCAATCTTTATAGATTTATTTTGACTTTTCGGAATTCGGTCTAAAAGCGTTAACTGAATATTAGATTTTTTATTGTTTTTAATTTCAATTTCATAAGCTTTTTGTATAATCTTATTGCTGCCTATAAATGTAGACTTTTTAAAGTCGTTAAGCTGTGTTCGTTTAATAATTATATTTGGGTCTACACCAAGTGAAATTGTTAAACTATCTGTTGTTGCTGCCGGATTAATATTTGTTTTACCAGAATAACTCCCTTCAAAATAAACATTAGCTTCTGCAGGTAATAAGTTGTATTGTTCCCAATTACCAATTTTTGCAGTTAAAAACACATTTTCATTTAAAATAGGTGCTGCAAAGTAATTGTAAGTTGCAGGAACACTAAACTCGTCTATTTCGATCACAGCGATATCACCATCTGAAGGAATGGTATATTTTTTATCTATTTTGAAACTTGTATTGGTGATGCCTTCTTCGATAATATTACCAGTTGCAGTGTAACTTATAGGTTCTGCGTAAGGTTGGTCATCAAAATCTTCATCAATCATTTGTTGTACTTTGTTTATATGCTCTGAAGCTCCATAGGCTTCTTTTTTTGTAGTGCTATAACCAATAACAACAACTTCATCTAAGTTATTATTGTCATCTAGTGCTACATTTATTATACTAGAATGAATAGGTAACTCTTCAGAATCCATACCAACATAAGAATATATAATTGCATTACCAGATGTTGTTTTTAAAGTGTATTTGCCATCAAAATCAGTTTGTACGCCATTAGAGGTTCCTTTTTCTATAACAGTTGCTCCAGGCATTGGCAAACCATCTGAAGCGGAAGTCACCACACCTGAAACCGTTTTAACTAAGGGATTGTACTTGTAATTATAACTCTTGGTCGCACGATTAGTATTGTAATTACTATATGGACTTATAAAGTTTAAATATTTTGGATTTACCGTTGGCTTTTCGTTATTGGTATTTGGGTCGCTTGTAGAGAGTACAAGATTAACATCTGTCCAATCACAGCCAGAATTTTGAAACACATGTGCTTTATATTCAAGATTTATAGGACTGTTAATTTTTTCTGCTTTTAAATCATAAATAGGAAACCAGCCAGCATTCTTTATATTATACTTTATTTTTAAGTTTAAAGCTGTTGCGACTTCACTGTTTAGTTTCAATTTTATTTCGCCAGTTTGTGTTTTTTCTTCAACATTAAATTCGGCTAATTGTTGTTGAATTTCGGTTTGTGTTTTTTGATGATTTCTAATTTTAGAATAAGACGTATTCATGTCGTTTTTTAACTCGGTAATTCTTGTTCTATAGTAAGTGGCAAAAGTTTTTAGCTTTTCTAAACTTACTACTTCTGTTGCATTACCAAGGTTTTTGTTAGTCTGAATTAAGCTTAATTCTTCATTATAACCAGAAATTAAATTATTTTGAAATTGAATTTTCTCATCGAGAGTTTTCAATTCATCTTGTAAGGCAACAATAGAATCACTTTGTTTTTGCTTAGATAAATAATTGATGCCATAATTAATGGATAGGATGGACGCTTTGTTTAATCCTGAAATCTGAATGCTACTTTCTTCAATATAAGGTGAGAGGTTATTGAGTGTAATTTCGGAGTTGCCAGAATTTAATTTCACTGTGGTTTCTCGGTTTATCTCTGCACCATCTAAATAAACCGTTACTGTTTTAATTTCTGAAGGTTGTTGAAAAGCATTACTAATTTGAATACTAAATACGACCAAAAATAGTAGAAGTAATTTTAAAGGGGGTAGTTGGAGTTTCATAATCTTGAGTATTGAGTTGAATTCAAAATTATAATACCAAGCAAGCGTAATAAAGTACAAATGAGTAAACTGAAACTTTTGTAGGGTGAACTGGCTATTCCGTCTAGTAAGGCAAATACTACTTAAGCGTTGTTGGTAGAGATAATTGACATATTTAAATGATTAATCAATTATAAGAAGGCTTACAACGAGTTTTTTACGGAAACCCTTAATACACAATTACCTTTACAGTATCAAAATTTGTGCTATGATACAATTCCATATTTTCCCTCATAATATTCAGAATTGAGATTACATTTTTTGTAAAATTAATTTAGTTTTAAGTAAGTTGTTAATTTAAATTAAGCCCTTCATTTGGTTGTGAAAGGGCTTTTTTTTTTGAAATAATAAGAAAATTGATTAATCTAAAAATTTAGATTTTAATTGTGGAGTCGGTATCATACAAGATTCTTTTTTGCCATACCATTTATAACGGTTTTTAGCAATGTAATTATAAACCCAATTTCTAATAAAAGCTGGCACAATAATAAAAACAGACAGTAGGTTAGTCGCAAAACCTAAACGACTAGCGATTAATAATGCTGCTGTAGATTTATTAGTTAATTTATCTGTTACAGGATTATACAATAAGATTGAATCTGTTTTCTCTGTATCTATTTTAAATTTTTTAATAATGTCTTTACCAATATTACTCTCTAAAGGCGCAAACAAGAATTTATTTTTAGAATCTCGTTTAATAACATACAAAACACTACTGTTGCATAGATTGCAAACACCATCAAAAAGAATGAGTTGTTTGTTATTTGGAATTTCTATCATTTATAAGTTTCAAAGTTGACGTATTACTTCTTTTTCTTCTTAACAGCTTCAACTAAATCTAGCATATCTAAGCTAACGTTTGTAGTAAACATGCCATAATTAACATTGGCTTTTCCTTTTTCTATAGAATCTATGCTACCAATTGCACGTCCATCTTGCATCCTCACTCTATCGCCAACTCTTAAAATTGGTTTAGGTTTTTCGGTTGTAGTTTCTTTTTTCTTAGCTTCTTTTTTCTTTTTACGGATAACTTCAACTTTCTTTTCGGCTTCTTCTTTTACTTGTTTTTCTTTGTGTTTCTCAGCACGTTTCTGTTTTGCTGAAACCTTTTTTCGTTTAGAATTCTCAATTTGTACTAGGCGAAATAATTCTGCCATTAACTCACGCTTCTTCTTATCTTCAAAATACTTTTCAGAAATATCGTTGACTTTTTGTCCTAAGTAAATTAAACGTTGGTTAGAATCATACAATTCTTGAAAATTCTCTAATTTCTTTTGAACCTTAGCATTTACTTCTTCAAGCTTATCTGCTTCAGATATTTTCTTTTTTTCATTTTCTTTAAGCGATCGTTCAGTGCGTTCTAGTTTACTTCGTTCTTTTTGAAGTTTAGCAATGGTCGCATCAAATCTCACTTTACCACGTTCAATCTTCTTTTTAGATCTATTAATTAAGCTGTACGGAATACCATTTTTTTGTGCGACTTCAAACGTAAAAGAGCTTCCTGCTTGTCCAACAACCAACTTATACATTGGTTCTAGAGTTCTTTCATTAAAAAGCATATTTGCATTTTCAATATGCGGTAATTCGTTAGCTAGTAGTTTTAAGTTAGAATAGTGTGTGGTTATAATACCAAAGGCTTCACGCTCATAAAATACTTCTAAGAATGTTTCGGCTAAAGCACCTCCTAATTCTGGGTCACTTCCTGTACCAAATTCATCAATTAAAAACAGGGTTTTATTATTACACTTTTTAAGAAAATAATTCATCTGTTTTAGTCGGTAACTATATGTACTTAGATGATTTTCTATAGATTGGTTATCTCCAATATCACTTAATATTCTATCGAATAAACAGACAAAACTACGTTCATGTACAGGAACTAGCATTCCGCTTTGCAACATTACTTGCAGTAAACCCACCGTTTTAAGCGTAATACTTTTTCCACCAGCATTTGGTCCAGAAATAACAATGATTCTACTGTCTTTTTTTAAGCCAATACTTTGCGGAAATGTAGTTTCGCCTTTCTCCTTATTGTTTAAATAGAGTAGTGGATGGTAAGCATCTCGCAAATACATGCTACGTTCTTTAGAGAATTCTGGCAAAATAGCATCCATGCTTTGTGCATATTTAGCTTTTGCAGAAACAAGGTCTATTTGAGTTAAAAATGTTTGATAATCTCTAAGAAGTGGTAAAAACATACGAATATAATCCGTGAGCTCTTTTAGGATTTTAATAACTTCTTCTTTCTCTTCGTATTCTAAATTGTTAAGCTCTCTTGTGTATTGTAACGTGGTTTCTGGCTCAATGTAAACAATGCTTCCGGTTTTGCTTCCACCCATTATCGCACCTTTTACTTTTCTACGATACATGGCTTTTACAGCAAGTACACGTTTATTTTCTACAACCGACTCTCTAATGTCATCTAAATAATCTAAGCTGTGATATTTATTTAATGCTGAAGAAAAACTACCATTTATTTTTCCTTTAAGCAGGTTTATAGATTTTCGTAAATTAGAAAGTAGAGGAGAAGCGTTATCTTTAATATCTCCAAAACGGTCTACTACAGCATCAATTTGTTCTATAATTGTGGTGTTGATTTCTATAGGTTGACTAAATTGATGAAGTTTTGGGTAATATTCTTCAAATTTCTTTAAAAACTTTAAAATAGTATTTACCGTTAAGGACATGCTTACTAATTTCTGTAAGCTAGAAATTTCGAGATAGGTGTTTTCTATTTTAAGTAATTTTAATTCTTTTGCAATGGTTTCAAATCCATGGTTAGGTATTCTGTTTTCATTATCATAAGATGATAAGTATTCATTGACATAAGCAAGTTCTTGCACTAGTTGTTCTTCATTGTTAAATGGAAGAATTGCTAATACAGCTTCTTTGCCTAAAGCAGTTATTGCATGTTCGGATATTTGGTCTAAAACCGTAAAAAACTCTAGGTCGTTTAAGGTTTTTTCATGAATGTTTATCATGTAATAGTTTTCTTTTTTTAAGCATTACAAATTTAGGCTAAATGTCGTTATATGCCTAATGCTACTGAATGCTTTTATGTGACTTGCAATTATTAAAGATGTTTGATTATTTTTGAATTTTAATAACTTTGATAAATGAACTTAAAGATTGATAAAAGCTGGGAAAATTGTCTTGAAACAGAATTTGAAAAACCCTATTTTAAGGATTTTATGACGTTTGTTAAGCATGAATATAAAAATCATGAGTGTTTTCCGCCAGAATTAGAGATTTTTAATGCGTTTAATTATTGTGATTTTAACGATGTTAAGGTTGTAATTATTGGTCAAGATCCATATCATGATGTTGGTCAAGCCAATGGATTGTGTTTTTCTGTAAATGATGGCGTAAAACATCCGCCTTCTTTAGTTAATATATTTAAGGAACTCGAAACTGACTTGGGAATACCTTATCCTAAAAGCGGTAATTTAATGCCATGGACAAAACAAGGTGTTTTACTATTAAATGCAACACTAACAGTGAGAGCTCACCAAGCAGGTAGTCACCAAAAACAAGGTTGGGAAACATTTACAGATGCGATAATTAAAACTATTAGTAAAGAAAAACAAGATGTTGTGTTTTTACTTTGGGGTGGATTTGCTAAAAAGAAAATAAAGTTAATTGATACTAATAAACATATCGTTTTAGAAAGTGGACACCCTTCTCCGTTAAGTGCAAATAGAGGATATTGGTTTGGAAATAAGCATTTTAGTAAAACTAACTTCCAGTTGGAGCTAGTTGGCCAGAATCCAATCGATTGGGCTTTAAAGTAGTTGTCTTTTTTACCTTTAAATAAGGTGGAACTCTTTTATCTACTTTTTTAGGCGTTTTGTTACAACTAAATATTAATAACAAAAAATTCAAGGCAACTAATGATGCTAGAACTATCGCTATTGTTAATATCATATTAGGTTAATTATTGATTGGTTGTAAGAATAGGCTTATTTCAAATATAGAAAATTTTTTGAAATCAAAAAAATTATCAGGCTAAACTATCTGAAAAGACATTGTTAAATTATTTACCCTTTTAACTTATCTATTTGATTACTAGTTATTTGTGTTTAGTTGTTCGATTTCGTAAATTAACTCTTTATAATCAACTGTTCTAGGTATAATATTTAAATCAAACAACTGGTTCTGTACGTTTTGAATGGTTTTTTTGTCTATTACGCTTTGCGACCATTCAGTTAACGACAACCATTCTTGTACATCTTCTAATTCTTGTTCGTATCTATTTGCGATAGTTTTATCTATGCTTGGGATAGATTTAAATTCAGCTGTAGTTTGGTTAATAATGTTTAAGATGGTCTTTAATTCTGTGGCATTATTTTCAATAAAGTCCTCTCTAACAGCAATAACAAAGCATGGCCAAGGTGATGGACAATTACCTATTCGTCTAAAAACACCATCATCTACAATAGGTTTTGTTGTGAATTTCTCCCACATAAAATAATCAGCTTTACCTTCGGTAAGTCCTTCAATTGCTCCATCTAGGTTTTTTATAACTTCAAAATTGAGGTCTTTTTCTAAATCCCAACCATTATTTTTAGCATTAATATAAGCCATTAAATGTGAGCCAGAACCGTATCTACTGATTGCGGCTCTAGTACCTTTTATATCATCTATGGTTTTAAACGGAGAATCAGCAGCAACGTGAATTCCCCAGTTTAGAGGTGTTTCTACAAACGTTTGCACAATTTTAGATGGGTTACCATCTATAATATCTTTTATTACGCCTTCTGTTAAGATAACAGCCATGTCAATTTCACCAGAACGTAATGCTTTACACATTGCACCAGTTCCACCGTAATAATCGTGCCATCTTAGATTAATATCTTCGGCTTTATATTCGCCATCTTTTAGAGTTAAATACCAAGCTAAATTAAAGTGTTCTGGTACTCCACCAATGTTTACTTTTTTCATTTTATGCTGAACTTGTTTCAGTATCTATTTTGAGCCAAAGCAGGCTTCATTTATATATTTACAATACGCTCTAAAGCATATTCTATCAATTTTTCTATTGTTTTTTTAGGGTCTTTACTAAAATCGCCATTAGCTCTATTTGCAATAATTGCATTAAGAGATAAAGCTTCATGCCCTAGTAATTTTGAAAGTCCGTAAATTACAGAAGTTTCCATTTCAAAATTTGTAATCCTAAAATCTTTATAGCTAAAGTTATCTAACTTTGCATTTAAATTGGAATCTTGTAATGGTAAACGTAAAACACGACCTTGAGGACCATAGAATCCACCAGCTGTACCTGTCATACCTTTAAAGATTTTATCACCTTCAAAATACTTTTCTAAATACTTGCTGTTTTTAATAATGATTGGTCTTGCTTTATTTTTATCCCAATTGGTGTGTTTAATAAATTCATCTTCAACTTCTGGATTACTAATACCGTCAATTTGATAAAAATGCAACATACCGTTGATATCTAATCCATGTGTGCTTATTAAAAATGCATCAACTGGAATGTCTGCCTGTAATGAACCAGAAGTTCCAATTCTAATAATATTTAGACTGGATAATTCTTTTTTAGGCTGACGTGTTTCTAAATCGATGTTAACTAATGCATCTAATTCATTCAATACAATATCAATATTATCTGGACCAATTCCGGTAGAGATTACAGTTAATCGTTTATCTTGATAATAACCTGTTTGCGTTTTAAATTCTCGCTTTTGAGTGCTAAAATCTACACTGTCAAAGTGTCTTGTAATTTTTTCTACTCTATCTTGATCACCAACAAAAATTATGGTATCCGAAATATTTTCTGGTTTTAAATTTAAATGGTAAACACTACCATCTGGATTTAATATAAGTTCTGAATCTTTAATTGCCATTAGGTAATAGTTTTAATTAGTTTATTCTGGTCTTCGTTAAATTGAAAATCTAATCGCTTAACGCCTCCGTAAGTCATGTTGTTATTGACTTCTTTCGCAAAATTATATTGCTTTAACAAGGCATCATGTCCTTTTCTGTTAAGCTCTAAACCATTTTCTGTTTTGTCGAAAAAGAAATTTAATTCTTTAATCTTACGTTTAAGTTGCATGTCTCCATAGCCATAATAACCTTGATAATTTAAACAATAACCTAACAGGTGATTTTCAGATTTTACATCGTTTTGTTTTATAAGATTTAAAATATGAGCTTCAAGTGTACCTAAACCACTTAAATGATGTGGAAAACGCTTTAAATGTGCTTTTAAACAACTGCTTAAATATTTAAAACTTGAATTTTTAACGATATAGGGTTTAAAGATATTATGATCTTTACCGCAATAAGTTCGCCATAGGGCTATTGCCAAATCAATATCTTCTTTAGTTAGGAGAATTTTGTTGTTATAATGAGACTTTATTTGCTCAGGACTCAGTTCTCCTAATGCTTTAAGGTTTTTTTCGCCTTTTATGCGTCCACTGCAAATAAGATACAAAGGTTTATCAATTTCCTTTTGATGAAGTAAATTAATTACACCTAATAAGTTTATGTGGCAAAACAAATCATATTCAAACCATAAATTGATTTCGGTATAATCGTCTGTCTTATCTAGTATAGATAACTCTTTTTGAAGCTCTATATGGTCAACATCAATATCATAAGTGGTATTGAGAAAATCGGCTCTAAGCTTAAAAAATTCTTCGGAGTCTATTTTAGGAATTGTTGGGCCTTCACAAAGCATTTCTTGCCAAGTGAGGATATCTTCAGTAAAATCTAGTTCTCTTAAGTAGTCGGTAAGTACGCTACCATTTGTAATATGCAAAGCATTATTTATCATATAATTTAACCTCCAACACGTTTTACATTAAATCCTTTTTCTTTTAGCATAGCCATTATTTTGTCTCTATAATCACCTTGAATAATTATTTTGTCGTCCTTAAAACTTCCACCAACACTGAGTTTCGTTTTTAATTCTTTCGCTAATTTTTTAAAATCTTCGGTAGCACCTGTATAACCTTCAAGAATTGTAATAGGTTTCCCTTTTCGTTTTTCGTATTTACAAATTATAGGGTCGTCTTGCAGCCATATTTTTTTATTAGAGTCTTCAGATTGCTCTGCAGGTTCTTCTTTATGGTCTGGGAATAGATTTTTTAATTGATCTTGTAAATCCATTATTTAAGTCTTCAGTATTCTTTGACTGTAAAGTGTCAACTATTTTTTTATAAGTCCTAATTCGATTAAACGCTCGTTTAAGAATTCACCAGCAGTTATATCTTCATATTGCTTCGGATTATCTTCATCGATACAGCTTTCTAAAACATCTAATTTCATCTCACTAACAGGATGCATAAAAAAGGGCATAGAATAACGCGATGTTCCCCAAAGTTCTCTAGGCGGATTTATTACACGGTGAATCGTTGATTTAAGTTTATTGTTAGAGTGTCTAGATAACATATCACCAACATTAATCATAAGTTCGTCTGGTTCTGCAATAGCATCAATCCATTCGCCATCATTACGTTGCACTTGTAGTCCACGTCCTTGGGCACCCATTAATAAGGTAATCAAATTAATATCACCATGTGCTGCAGCTCTTACAGCATTTTTAGGTTCTTGCGTAATTGGTGGGTAATGAATAGGTCTTAGAATTGAATTTCCGTTATGGATATAATTATCAAAATAAGTTTCTTCCAAGTTTAAATAAAGTGCTAATGCTCGCAATACATATTTTGCTGTCTTCTCTAACATTTGGTAGGTTTGTTTTCCTACTTTATTAAATTCGGCTAATTCATTTACCGTAACATTTTCAGGATATTCTTTGCGTCTTTCTTCATCATCTTCTACATACTGACCAAAATGCCAAAACTCCTTTAAATCACCTTCTTTTTTTCCTTTGGCACTTTCTTTACCAAAAGAAACATAACCACGTTGTCCTCCAATACCTGGAACTTCGTAGCTTTCTTTTACTTCTAAAGGTAAGTTGAAAAAATTTTTGACTTCACCATATAAATTGTCAACTAAAGTGTCATCTAAAAAATGCCCTTTTAAAGCAACAAAACCTATATCTTCATATGCCTTTCCTATCTCATCTATAAACTTTTGTTTTCTTTTTGGATCTTCAGAAATGAAATCCTTTAAATCTACGCTAGGTATTCTATCCATTGGATTGTTGTTTAAATTTTTGTCAATATACAAAGTTAACAATAATAGTGATAAATATTAGGTCGAATTTATTGACAATTTGGAGCCTATTATGGTTTATTGTGGCAATTTTAATTACATTTGATTCATTAGCGAAATTTCAATATATGCCAACAATCACAAAAAGTAACATAACCTACGACAAAAGAAATCTAGATAACAAAACGTTATTAGAACTCTATTATAATATGCTTAAACCTCGATTAATAGAAGAGAAAATGCTCATTCTATTGCGTCAAGGTAAGGTCTCTAAATGGTTTTCTGGCATAGGCCAAGAAGCTATATCAGTTGGTGTAACTATGGCTTTAGAGCCAAACGAATACATCTTACCAATGCATAGAAATCTTGGTGTGTTTACTACTCGAGAGATTCCGTTACATCGTTTATTTTGTCAATGGCAAGGAAAAGCAAGCGGATTTACAAAAGGTAGAGATCGCTCTTTCCATTTTGGCACACAAGAGTATAATCTTGTTGGAATGATTTCTCATTTAGGACCACAATTAGGTGTTGCAGATGGTATTGCTTTAGCCAATTTATTAAAGAAAAATGGTAAAGTAACTGCTGTTTTTACAGGAGAAGGCGGAACGAGTGAAGGTGATTTTCATGAAGCGTTAAATGTTGCTTCTGTTTGGCAATTACCTGTGATATTTTGTATTGAAAATAATGGATATGGACTTTCTACGCCTACCAATGAGCAATATCATTGCAAAAATTTAGCTGATAGAGGTAAAGGTTATGGCATTGAATCTTTTATTTTAGACGGTAATAATGTTATTGAGACCTATACAAAGGTTCAGAAACTTGCAGAGAGTATAAGAAAACGTCCACGACCTATTTTAATAGAATTTAAAACGTTTAGAAGAAGAGGGCACGAAGAGGCAAGTGGAACTAAATATGTTCCAAAAGAATTAATGGATGAGTGGGAAGCAAAAGACCCCTTAGACAATTTTAGAAGTTATTTATACAGTAAAAAGATTTTAAGTCCTGCTACAGATGAGACTTATACTTCAGAAATAAAGGCTGAAATAGATGCAGCTTTAATATCCGCAAACGCAGAACCAGAGATTATACCAAATGAAACTACTGAGTTGACTGATGTCTATAAATCATTTGACTATAAGGAGTTTAAGCCAAATAATAAAGTTGAAGATTTACGATTAATCGATGCTATTTCTGAAGGCTTAAAACAATCTATGGAGAGACACAGCGACCTTGTTATTATGGGGCAGGATATTGCAGAATATGGTGGTGTTTTTAAAATTACCGAAGGTTTTCTTGAAGACTTTGGAAAAGAACGTGTTAGAAATACACCTATTTGTGAATCGGCAATTGTTGAAACGGCAATGGGATTATCTATTTCTGGCATTAAATCGGTTGTAGAAATGCAATTTGCAGATTTTGTAACATCAGGCTTTAATCCGGTTGTAAATTATTTAGCAAAATCTCATTACAGATGGGAGCAACAAGCAGATATTGTGGTAAGAATGCCTTGTGGTGGAGGTGTTGCAGCAGGACCATTTCACTCGCAAACAAACGAAGCTTGGTTTACTAAAACACCAGGTCTAAAGGTTGTATATCCTGCGTTTCCTTATGATGCAAAAGGATTACTAGCAACAGCAATTAATGATCCAAATCCTGTATTATTCTTTGAGCACAAAGCATTATATAGAAGCATTAGACAAGAGGTTCCAACAGATTATTTTACTATTCCATTTGGTAAAGCTGCTCAATTAAAAGTAGGTGAAAATGTTACTATTATCACTTATGGAGCAGGAGTTCATTGGGCTTTAGAAACATTAGAAAAAAACGCTGATATTTCAGCAGATTTAATAGATTTAAGAACTTTACAGCCTTTAGATAAGGATGCTATTATAAACTCTGTTAAAAAGACAGGAAGAGCTATTATTCTTCAAGAAGACTCTCTGTTTGGAGGTATATCAAGTGATTTATCGGCACTATTAATGGAAGAATGTTTTGAATATTTAGACGCTCCAGTTAAGCGTGTTGCCAGTATGGAAACTCCAATTCCGTTTATTGGTCAATTAGAAAACCAGTATATGGCTAAAGGAAAGTTTGAAAATGCTTTGAGAGATGTATTGGCGTACTAACTTCTGTTTATTTGTAGATTAAAATTCGATTTTAGTAGATACAAAATACGGTTACGTATAATTTACTTTGAAAAGTGCATATGGTTCGTTTACTTTGATAAATGGATAGAGCTCTCTATTCCATTTCATTATCCTTAATATTAATTACGATATCTTCAGCATATGCTATTCATTTGGTGTTAATTTTGAAAACATTGTATTTAAATCATTAATTTTAGCACTTATTAAAATATTCCTTATGAAAGTAAAATTACTAGTCCCTTTATTATTTATCACCATTTTATCTTTTGCACAACAAATCCCAGAAGATATTAAACCACCTAGTTGGCATCAAAAAAACTTAACGAGTTTGGTCCCTTTTGAACTTCAATCTTTTGATTTGAAAAAACTTCAGAATGAAGATAAAATCAATGATAAAAACAAATCTATTCCTTGGAGATTTGGACATCAATTATATGTTGGTCATAATTTTAATAGTGTAGGTGAGTGGACAACCTTAGAAAACGGTGACCGAATTTGGAGAATGGCATACACTTCTGAAAACGCATATTCATTAAACTTTATGTTCGATGTTTTTAACATTCCAGAAGGCGCTAAACTCTATGTTTATAATAGTGATAAAACTGATTTATTAAGACCATTTACACATTATAATAATAACGATGAGAATGTTTTAGGAACTTGGATGGTAGAAGGCAATGAAGCTATTATAGAATATTACCAACCAGCAAATGTAAGTGGTACAGCTAATATTGTGGTAGGTTCAGTTGTACACGGTTACAGAACTGCTAAGTCTTACCAAAAAGCTTTAGGTGATTCTGGTAACTGTAATCAAGATGTTGATTGTGATATCTCGCCAACTACGGATCCTTATGGTTTAAATACTATAAAAGAGAATGTAAAGAAAGCGGCAGGTATGCTAGTAACGGGAGGTTCAGGTTTTTGTTCTGGTACTTTAGTTAATAATACTAATAATGATGGTACGCCTTATTTTATTACGGCTAATCACTGTAGTGGAGGTGAAGGTAGTTGGGCATTTAGATTTAACTGGAGAAGTCCAACACCATCTTGCAGTACAACGGCAAGTAGCCCAAATGGTTCTTATGATCAAACTGTAAGTGGAGCTACTTTAAGAGCAAATAGCTCACAATCAGATATGGAGTTAGTAGAAATTACTGATACGAGTTTTTTTAACAATAATCCAGACGTGGTTTGGGCAGGTTGGAATAATTCTACTACGCAAACACCAGTAGTTAATTTTGGAGTACATCACCCAAGTGGAGATATACAAAAAGCGTGCAGAGATGATGATGGTGCGGCAAGAAACGTTGTAAATTTTAACGGAAACGCAAACACACAGATGTGGTATATCACAGAGTGGGAGTTAGGTGTTACTGAACAAGGGTCATCTGGATCTGGTTTATTTAATGAAAGTGGAGAATTAATAGGAATGCTATCTGGTGGTGTTGCGGCTTGTAGCGGAACTTCTAATAATGGACAATATGATTTTTATGGAAGATTTGGTGTTGCCTGGGATTATGGTAGTACTTCAGCAACTAGACTTAAGGAATGGTTAGATCCAACAAATTCTGGTGTAGCTACAATTGGTCAATACCCAACGCTTCAGACTTATGATAATGATGCGACTGTAAGTTCAGGCTCAAATAGCGTAGAACTTTGCGGAGAAGATTTTTCACCACAAGTTACATTAACAAATCCTGGAAATTTGGCATTAACGTCTGCGACTGTATCTTATTATTTAGACTCTGAAACACCAACTGTGGTTTCATGGACTGGTAATTTGGCTAGTGGCTCAAGCGAAGTGGTTGCAACTCCTGCATATTCAGATTTAGCCTCAGGTAGTCATGCCTTTACTATAAATGTTTCTAATCCAAATGGAACATCAGATGAGAATACAACTAATGATGCATCTGGCTTTAATTTTGATATTTCTCCTTCTTATGCTACATCAACCTTAACATTGGATCTTATAACAGATAACTATGGTTATGAAACTTCTTGGACATTTACAAATAGCAGTGGTACAGTTATAAGCAGTATTCCTGCATCAACCTATGGAGACGCTATAACATATCAAGAAATAATTACAATTCCAGTATTTAATGAATGTTATACATTTACTATTTCTGATTCTTATGGAGATGGTATATGTTGTGGTAATTTCACAGGAAATGGGTCTTATTCTTTATCTGATGAGAATGGAATTGTTTTAATTTCTGGTGGAGATTTTAGTACGGAAGAATCAATAACTTTTAAAGCTGAAGAAGCATTAGGTATTAACGATTTTGATTTATATAATGCAATTAAGGTATATCCTAACCCAATAAATGATATTATAAATATAGAATTTACTAATATAAATACTAAAGTTGATTATTCAATATTTAATACATTAGGTCAAGAAATTGTAAAAGGTAATTTAGATTCTAATATAGTGAATCAAATAAATGTGTCTCCATTTCAAAGTGGTGTATATTTTGTGAAATTATCTACAGGAACGCATACTATAACTAAGAAGTTAATAAAAAAGTAAGCTTTATTTTAACGATAAAAAAAGTCAGTTTCTTTAAAAGGAAACTGACTTTTTTTATTAGACTAATTCTTAAAATTAATGGCTTTAAGACTAAACTCTAATGGTTTTTAAGTCATCAGCTAGACTATTAGATGTATTGACAATTTTTGATAATGCTTTCATAATTTTTTGATTGATTGATTGATTGATTGATTGATTGATGAATAAAGTTATTTTATCTAAAACGTCTTTTACTGTTCCAAGAATAACTTTTAGTTTCTGCAGATTTACTTGTAATTTGGTTACTGTTTAAAGTTCTCATAATATATGTTTTTAATTGGTTATACTAGATAGACGACAAATTTTGAATTTTGTTACAGTACTGTGCAATACAAAGTAATGATTTAACAGTTTTTAACAATAATCATTATATTTATAAACATGAAACCTTCTTATATAGTAATATTATCATTGTTAATCATTCTATTCAGTTGTAACGCTAGAGTAGAAGAAGATTGCAATAAAAAACATATTAAAGTTACTGCAACTGCCTATAATTCTTTAGCATACCAGACCAATTCTAATCCTACAATTACTGCATTTGGAGACAGTTTAAAACCAGGATTAAGATATATCGCAGTATCGAGAGACTTAATAGATTCGGGTTTAGTACATAACACGCAGGTTAAGATTCAAGGTTTTGATAGTTTATATACTGTTAAGGATAAAATGAACCGTCGCTGGCGTAAACGCATAGATATCTATATGGGCAACGATGTTAAAAAAGCTAAAACTTGGGGCAAAAGAAAAGTGAAAATCCAATACTGTTTACCAGTAAAGGATTCTATTTCAGGTTAATTAGAACGTTTTACCATTATTTCAGATACTTTAAAAGGAAATGCATCTTGCACTTGTTTTAATTCCGCTTTAGATAATTGTTCTGGTGTTTTGTTAAACATTTGTTTTGCATAACGTAAACGAAGTTGGTAATACGCTTTTGTAATTTCATCTTGGACAGCAATAAAACGTTCATATTTGGTTAATGCTTCATGGCTTAGTGAAATTACAGCCTTTTTAGGATGGTCGGAAGATTTTTTAAATTGTTCACCTTCGCAATAATCACATGTAGAAAATCCATTGTTATCAATAAAGGATTCTACAATAGATTTAATTTCCGTTAATTTTACAACTCTGTCCTCAATCATTATTTGTTGCTGTTCATTAACCCTTACACGCAATAGGTTTCGCTCGGCAATATCAGCTACACAATCACCAGATTCGCAAATACTGGGAAGTTGTCGTAAAATACCTTTGTCAGCAGAAATAGTTGTGGTTACTAAAAAGAAAATGAGTAGTAAAAAGGCAATGTCTGCCATTGATCCTGCATTGACCGATGCAGCGTGTCTTCTAAATGATTTCATAATATAAAGTTTTAAATGTTAATTCTTTAACATTCACAACAACAGTACCAATCTTGTAAAATCTTGTTAACAATTCATCTTAAAAACCTTTACAATGTGTTATTTTTGCAAAATTAACCATTTGCAAAAGTCAATTTATGTCATCAGAAACTGAAATCATTCAAGAAAATGCAACCGAGAAAAGTCTTTACGATTATCAAAGTAAAGACCTTAATCGCATTTTTGATGTGATGGAGAATGAATCTGATGATTTCAACTTATTGTATCAATTACCTACAGGAGGTGGAAAAACTGTTATTTTTTCCGAAATTGTAAGGCGTTATGCAGAACAACATCAGAAAAAAGTAGTAATTCTTACGCATAGAATAGAACTTTGTAAGCAAACATCAAACGTATTATCAGGCTTTAATGTAAAAAACAAAGTGATTAATAGTAAGGTGAAAACGTTACCAGATCAAGACGAATATCAGTGTTTTGTGGCTATGGTAGAAACCTTAAATAATCGTCTATCGGATAATGATTTTGAGTTGAAAAACATTGGATTGGTTATTATTGATGAAGCGCATTATAACTCTTTCAGAAAGTTATTTAAGTTTTTTGAAAACTGTTTTATTCTGGGAGTTACAGCAACACCTTTGAGTAGTAATATTAAACTTCCGATGAAGGATAACTATAAAAAGCTAATTGTTGGAGATGATATTGAAACCTTAATAAAAAATGGTTTTTTAGCAAACGCAGAAGTTTATAATTATGATGTTGGTTTAACCACCTTAAAAATTGGTATTAATGGTGATTATACGGTGAAATCTTCTGAAGCTTTATATACCAATAGCCTAATGCAAACAAAGCTTTTGTCTGCTTATGAGGAAATGGCAAAGGGTAAAAAAACCTTAATATTTAACAACGGTATTTATACATCTAAAGAAGTTTATTACACCTTTAAAAAAGCAGGTTATAACGTAAGACATTTAGATAATACAGCGGGTAAACAAGAACGAAAAGACATTTTAAAATGGTTTAAACATACACCAGATGCGGTGTTGTCTTCTGTTAGTATTCTAACCACAGGTTTTGATGAACCAACAGTAGAAACTATAATTTTGAATAGAGCTACTCGCTCTTTGACTCTATATTTTCAGATGATAGGTCGTGGTAGTAGAATTTATAAAGATAGAAAGACCTTTCAGGTTATTGATTTAGGTAATAATGAAGCGAGATTTGGACCATGGAATCAACCTGTAGATTGGCAACATATTTTTAAATATCCGGATCTTTATTTAGATAATATTGTTGATGATGAATTGTTAGAGCGCGATTTTGTTTACACTATGCCAGATTCTTTAAAAGTAAAATTCAAAAAATCATTTACTTTAAATTTTGATGTAAAAGAAGAATATAAAGACGTTGTTAATTCTGGTAAAAAATCGTTTACCGTAATTGAACGTTCTATTGCTCAGCATTCTCAAATATGTGTTGATAATAGTGAAGATGTTTACGATGCTAGAGAGTTAATAAAAGATTTACAAGACGAAATTGCGTTTAGAGTAAAACAATACTGTTATTGTATAATGAATAGTACACAAAACTATAAAGATTGGCTTTTTGAAGAATATAACAGACGCTTAAGAATTAGCTTTAATGGTAAGTTTTAACGTTTTTTTGTAAAGATTTCTATTTTTATACGTTTATTTTGAAACTATTAGTATTAAGGTATGGTTTTTGTAAATTATACGACAAATAATAAAAGAATTAATTGAAAGTGAAAACCACAAAATTTATAGTATTTATGTTCTGCATATTTTGCAGTAGCATGGTTTTTGCTCAAATTAAAGATAAGAAAACTAAAACTATTCATATTCCGGCTGTTGAATCTAAAAAAGATAAAGATTCTACTTTGATTAAAGTTAAAGTAGCTCCTATTCTTAAAAAGGAAGATGAAGACAAAAAGTCGAACAATAAGGCTAAAGACGAGGAAGAAAAGTTTATTATAAAAGAAACCGAAAAACCATTTTCAATGACAGAAAATGACGGTTTAAAAAGTCCTAGTGAAATTTATGAAAAGCGTTGGAATAAGGAAGCTGTTAAAGGTGGAATTATTAGAGAAATGTCTGATCAATTTTTAGGCGAACACAACGTAGATACTAAATTTGTAAATATAGTTTGTAGAGATCACCAATATCCTGATGGTGATCGTGTTCAGATTTTGATAAATGGTGCAGTAATTAAGAGTAACTTATTACTAACTAGCAGTTACAGACGTGTTGAAGTTGATTTAGTCGATGGTAAAAACACGGTTGATATTGTGGCATTAAATCAAGGTGATTCAGGTCCAAACACAGCTGAATTTGTAGTCTACGATGATAGAGGAAACGTTATTTCTTCTAAAGAATGGAATCTTTTAACAGGTGTTAAAGCGACCATTATTTTCAATAATGAAAAAATGATTATCACCGAAAAGGAAACAGAAGAAAAAGAGAAGAAAGAAACTGCTTCTAATAACTAATAGGTAATATTTCTCCAGGTTTCATTCTATCTAGCTTATAATCTCCAATTCTTACTCTAACCAATCTTAATGTTGGTAATCCTACTTTTGCAGTCATTTTTCGTACTTGCCTAAATTTCCCTTCAGTTAAAGTAATGGACAACCATGTTGTAATTCCATGTCTTTCGTCGCGCACAAAACGCTCAGATATATGTGATGTATCCTCTAATATTTCAGCCTTACAAGCTTTAGTTTTGTAGGGTTTTCCTTCTACAGAAATCTCTACACCAGTTTTTAGCTCTTCTATAATTTCGGGTGTTATGATTCCATCAACCATAACATGATATTCCTTTTCAAAATTAGAACTTGTTATATGATTACTAAATTTTCCATCTGTGGTTAGAAGTAATAATCCTTCAGATTTTTCATCTAAACGACCAACAGCCATAACATCTTTAGATAAATCAAAGAGCTCACTTAAAAGCTTTTTGTTTCGTCTTTTATTTTGATGATTTATAAACTGACTTAAATAGCCATAGGGTTTATATATTTTATAATACTGCGATTTGATGATGGCTTATTTTTTAGAATTTTTAACGATTAAGACAATTATCAAAATGATGACTAGTATGACGATAATTGGTAATACTAAAAATAGAAAAATGTTTTTAATTACATCAGAGGCTAATTGTGTAGAATTGGAATTCTTTTGTCGAATATTAGAATCTGATGCAGCATAACTTTTAGGAACGGAAATGTAATAAGATATTCTGTTCTCTAAATCTTTTATATCGTTATAGTATTGCTTAAAATTTTCAGGTTTTACATAACTACTCTGATTTTTATAATAAGACATTAAATTCAATTCATTTGAAGCACGCTTGTAATTACCTTCAAATTCGTAATAAAAATCTTTAGAGTAAATGTTATAGTCTGTAGATTCAATGTTCCATGCTCTAGGTAATTTAATGTTTATAGTATGGCGCTTTGTAGCCGGATAATATAAGGCAAACTCTTTTTTTCGTTCTTTTTCTGTAGGTAGAATTAAAATATCATATATAGCAGAAGGTGTAAATGTTACACTAATGTCATCACCATCAGTTACAACTTCATCCCAAATATCTTGCAACTCATAATTCTCATAAATAGTCACTACATTTTTAAGGCTGTCGTCTTTAATAATTGGGTCTGCTGTGGTTTCTATATTTTCGTAATAGTTAGCATAATAATCTTTAAAATCGTTTTTAATAGAAGTTAAGCTGCTATTTTTATAATAGTTACGCATTTTATCAGCCTCATATTCATAATAAATAGTGGTCACTTTTAAAGTCGCTCCTTTACCAAGTTCTCCTATTTTAAATTCATCAAACACTTCAACAAGATTATCGCTAAAATTTTGAAGTTTTTCCAATTCAAAATTTCCGTCTTTAAGTACTAATCCAGTTTCATAATTGGGAAAGTAAATTTTTTCATAGCTTCCCTTTTGGTTGGTCATAGTTGGATCATAATATAAATCTCGACCAGTTTTATCGGTAGCTTTTACAACAACATGGTCAAAACTTTTAGGACTTGGCAGAATTTCGGGTATACTTTTACCAATTACAGAATTTACCAACATTGGGTAAGCTTCAATATCCATAGCGTTTAATATAGTAACTAAAAGCAAGGTTTTATCCTTGCAATCTCCAAAGCGCTGCTCAAAAACTTTATTAGGCGAAAAGGGTTTGTAACTACCAATACCATCTTCTAAACCTAAATATCTTATTTCATTTTGTACAAACTCTAAAGCAGCCACAATTCTATCTGATTCTTCTATTGATTTAGATTTTATCGCGTTAATTTTAGCTTGTAATTGTGGTGATATTTTGTCTTTAACATGATATAATTTTGTTCCCCAATCAATAACATTTTTCCATGTTTTATAATCTGAAACAAACAAGTTTTGATATTCAATTAGCCAACTTGGCGACTCATAATCTATTTCAACATTTTGTATATTTTCGGCAAACCAGCGGTAAACTTTTAATCCATTTTCACTAGTAACCGTGGGTTGTAAGTCGGAGTTAAATAGTTTGTAATCTAAGTCTGTATTAGATAGTATTCTTATATTAGATTTATTAATGTATATGAAATTATTTAAGGAAAAAGCACCAGAAAAATTACCATCGTGTATTGGGTTAAAACCTGTAATAGTATAACTATAATCTACAATGTCATCTTTTCTAATATCAGCGAGATTAGTGATTGCGGTTAATCTGCCATCGTAGATATAATTTTCAGAATTAGATTCGCGCCTAATCACTTGAAAGTTATTGACATCTAGTTTGTTAATGACTTCACCATTTCTAATAATATCAATTTTATGAAACGTTATAGTTTGATATTTTGGATCGTATATATCTCCAACTTCGGCAACATGTTGTATGCCTAAATTATCTGTAATTTTTTTTACGTTTCTGTAGTAGCGTTCCTGTTTAGGTAAATGAACTTGTTCATCTGCCAGCAACATTACATAGCCATAATCTACTTCATCTAAGGCAATATCTATAGTTGTTTTATAGTCTTGATTTAGAATCCAATTAGGTTCTTTTGATGTTTTTACTTGTGCATTTATAGTGTTGAAATAGGTACACAACGCAATATAAATAATGGCTTTATGAAAAAATGTTAGGTAGAATTTCATACAATGATTTTTTTGGCTCTTGAAATATACAGAAAGTAAATAAATTCTGTTACCACCACGTTATAAAACATTTTATAAATTCTTGTTTTTCATTTTTTAACCAAACTAAAGGTGATTTTTTCTGAATAATAAATTTTTCTATTTTGAATTTTGCAGTTTCAAAAGTTAACCACTCCACATTATAATGAGGTTTAATTAACCAATCTAATTTTACGGGAATATAAAAGCTATACTGTTCAAAATCATTAATAGCGTTGAAAGAAGAATAAAAACCAGATACACAATCTTCGTTTAAAAGATGTACATCATTTTTTTGATTATTATAAGGCAAAAACAACTGTGCTTTAAAACATAATTGTTGTTTTACGTTTTCAATATTAATATCTAACATTTCCAATTGCAATTTAGTTTGATCTCTATAGAGTAATGGGAATTGTTTGGTTTTTAATTTTTCTAACTTGTAATCTAAAGCGTCATTTCTATTTGGACCAATCCAATAGGAGAGTGGATTATTATAGGTTTTAATAGAATCATAAAGGTAAAACTTGTAGACTATTTCAAGATGAATCGGTTGCTCATTGTTATAATACAAAGCATCAATTTCTCCAATAGTTAGTTTGTCATTCTGAATTTGTAAATTCTCTGTAATAAATTTAATATGAGACTCTTGTTTTAATTGGTGGAAAACAAACTCTTCAACCAATTTACCTAATCTTTGATTTTTAAATTCGTCTGTATCTGCTAAACCTTTACTATTTCGTTTTAATTGAAGTATGTCAAATTTTAATAAATCATCTGTTTTAAATAAAGAAGGCGTATTTAAATAACCGTTATAACGTAGAATTGTACTGTTTTCCATAGAACTTTAAAAGTAAAAATAAATTTAGAATAGAATTGAACTTATAGGAATACTTCTATGAATTTTTGTCTCAATAAATAGACCTTATTGGGTATATAAACATGTCAAAAAAGTGTAAAAGAAATGTAAACTGTTCCTTAAAGTCATAGATTTGTTTGTTCTTTACAATAATTATGAAGCAAATTACAATTAGAAACTTCTCTAAAATATTACTATCTCTATGTATTGGATTGGTATTATCTTGTACAACAAACCAACCTGATGATTTTTCAGAACGAACAAAAATAGCCTTAAGAGATGCTGGTAATACATTGTTATTATCTCATAAAGATTCTACATCTTTAATTTTACCGGTTGTAAAATCTAATTCTAACACTTACCGATTATCATTTAGTGACTCTTTATCCATTGAACCGCAGGCATTAGTTGCAGCAATACAAGAGAGTTTAAAAAAAGCAGATTTACCAGAACAATATAGAGTAGAGGTTAAGCAATGTAAAGATTTTGAAGTAGCCTACAGTTATCAAATGAGTAAAGAATCTGAGCGCACTATTATTCCTTGTGCAGGAAGAACTTTACCCAATTTTTGTTATTTAATTGAGTTAAAATTTATTAATAGAGTTGAAGTAACCTCAACAACTTCTATCATAATTAAGACCATAATTGTTTTAACAGTTTTACTAATTGTTTTCCTTTTATCTAAAAAAATAATGGCACTAAATAAAAACCAACAAAATGAAAAAAATGACGTTGGTGAAAAATTAGGAAGCTTTAAATTTTATCCAGAACAAAACAAATTAGTAAAGGAAGCAGAAGAAATTGCACTGTCTAAAAAGGAGTGCGAATTACTAACGCTTTTAGTTACTAAACCCAATCAAATTATTAAACGCGATGAACTTACCAAACGCGTTTGGGAAGACAACGGTGTTTTTGTAGGTCGCAGCTTAGATACTTATATTTCTAAATTGCGTAAAAAGCTTAAAGCTGATTCCTCTATTAAAATAACAAATGTACATGGTGTCGGTTATAAGTTAGAAATAGAATAAATTCTATTATCTATAATAACTTTTACTTGTTCCTTTTGTACATGCACAGTTACTCACACCTTGAAATAAATCTAATCCAATAGTGATCATATGTGTACCTGTATTATAGCCAGACAAATCATTAAATGTAAATTGATAAGCATAACCGAAATAAAAATTATTATAAGTTATACCAGCCATTGGACCTAAATTTAATGGTTTAAAAAATTGGTCATTTAGATAACGATAAGATGCACCTAGCCAATAGTAATCACCTAACCTATTAAATTTTCTATATTTAAAATTAATGTCTGTACTAGATCTTTTATCACTATCAAATAACTGGAAAAACACAGAAGGTTCATATTCTACATCTTTATTGTTTTTACTTTTTATGACAAGACCAGAGTATATTTGATAATTTAATAATCTACTAGGCTCTAAGCCAATGTAATCATCAGTATCTTTTTTCATAAAGTTATTGGCATTAAGACTTAAATAGAACGCTTTCCAACGATATAAAATACCTGCATCAAAGTTATTATTAGATATAGAGCGGTCATCTGTAATACTAGGATCTATAACTGGAATATCATAAGTAGTATTAAAATTTTCTATATCAATTCTAAAACTATTGATATTGTATGACAAACCAAACGATAAATATTGTTTTGATTTATAGTCTAATATTAAATGGTGAGCAAAAGAGAATTTTACACCTTTTTGTCTTGTGTTACCATTTTTATCATTGTAAGCAGAAATACCAACACCTGTATTACTTGCAATTCTAAAATCTGCATAAAGCGATTGATTATCTGGTGCGTTTTTTATGCCAACCCATTGTGTAAGTCCGTTTACTCTAAGTTTTAGATTATCTCCAATACCAGCATAAGTAGGTGATATTACAAAGTTGTTTTCTGATAAATACTGTGTAAATACAGGTAAGTTTAGTTCTTGGCCATAGCTTTGAGCAAAGACCAGAAAAAGAAAATATAGTGTGATTTTTTTCATAATGTTATCTTTTTAAGCGCTTTGCTATTATCTATATAGTGTAAAGTGTCCAACAAATTCTTTATCATGTGAGGCGTCATTAGTTTTAACTACAAACCAATAATCTCCAGTTGGTAGTTCTGCTCCTTTATATTTTCCGTCCCAAACTTCACCAACATGATATTCAGCAATTTTACGACCATAGCGATCAAAAATATCGAAGGTTAAATTCGGGTAATTCTCAGTACAACCTGGTGCCCAAGTATCATAATTTCCATCACCATCTGGTGTAAACCAATTGGGGATACAGATATCTTCAAATTCTAGTTCTATTGTAGCCTTAGCAAAACATCCAGTGCTATCAGTAACAATTACTTCATATAAACCAGATTCAGTTATTATAAATGAATTTTCACTTCCATAATCTTCACCATTCATAGTGTATTGGTATCCACCTTCACCACCTGCTGTTGTAGCTATAAACTCATTTAGTTCACCTTCTGTTAAGGTTAAAGTAATAGGAATAGAGGCTTCAATATCAAAGAATTCTGTGGTTTGTACACAGCCATTAGTATGTCTTACATCAATAAAGTGGTCTGTGCCAACTGATACATTTGTAAATTTTTCACTAGTTTGGTATGGTCCACCATCTAGAGAATAATCTAGTTGAGTAAGGTCAATAGATTCATCTACAATTACAGTTACAACGTTTCCTTGTGTATTGTCTTCACAAACATTTTCAATTAATATTTCTGGTAAAATGGTCACAGATTCAGGGAATGTAATATTCCATTGCGATTCACATCCTTCAGCATCGCTTACAAAAACTGTATGGTCACCACCAGCTAAACCAGTAAAATCAAATTCGTTTTGAGTAGCACTACCAGTAGTATAAACACCTTCATAATCATCTAGACTTACACTATATGGTAAAGTTCCTCCTGAGATTGTAATACTAAATTCGCCATCTTCGTCACCACTACAAATTTCTGGTAATAATGAATTTGGAACAATACTTAATATAACAGGACTAGGTTCTTCTATTGTAAAGCTAAAGCTTAAGTAACACCCTAATTCATCTTGAACAATAAGGTTGTAATCTCCTGGCTCTAAATTATCTATTACGTTAGTATCAAAAAATTGATTTAACTGCGGTGAAATAGCATATTTTATTGTGCCAGTTCCTCCCGTTGCTGTAATTTCAACACTACCATTATTGTTTCCAGAACAAGTAACGTTGCTTACATCTATAGTTGCATCTAATGGTGCATCTGGTTCTGTAATATTTATCATTTCGGAAGTTGCAATACAATCACCACTTTCTACTAGTACCGTATAATTACCTGCATAAAGTTCTGTAAAATAACCTGGACTATTTTGCGTCGCAGGAATAGCAGTTCCGGATGTATCCTGTAATGTGTAAGTATAATTTCCTAAACCACCTATTGCAGTTGCAGAGATTGTTCCGTTATTATCACCAGCACAATTAATGGTAGGATTAGTAGATTCTAACGTTACTGTTAAAGTAGGTAATGGGTCAACAGTGATTTCATTTGAAACATTAGTAACACAACCATTAGCATCTCTTACGTAATACGAATAAGTACCATCTGGAACAGAGAATGTAGTTGATGTTGTAAACGTTCCTATAACTGGGCTAAATGATGCATTAGCGCTATAAGAATATATACCTGTTCCTCCAGTTGCACTCAACGTTAACGTTGATTCCGTTAAACATGTTTGCGTTGTTGTTCTTACTAAGTTAGCCTCAACTGGTGTTGGTTCTGAAATAACAATATCAATTGATGTTAATTCACAATCATATCCGTCTGTAATTCTAACAAAATATGTTCCAGGACCTAAGTTTTCAAAGACATTAGAAGTTTGTGGACCAGAAACACTTGGTGTTGGTAAAACTGTATTTAATGTGTATGAATAATTAGAACCTTGACCACCTGTTACATTTGTAATGGTAATACTTGCATCTTGGTCACCAAAACAAGATAATACTGTTGTACTTGGTGTAAAAATTGCAGTGATTGGGTCAGGTATTTCTAATGTTATTGATTCCGAAACAATACAGCCACCAGAATCTCTAACATTCACTACATAATTTCCTGCAGAAAGATCTGTGAATGTACTGATTGTAGAATATGCAATAGTCGCATCTCCTGTTAATTCATATTCTAAATCTCCCCAACCACCAGAAGCAATTGCAGTAATTGTTCCTTGGTTATTATTACAAGTTACATCTGAAGTTTCAGAAATATTTAATGTTAATGGTACCGCAGGTGATGTAATAATAACATTAGATGTTGCAGAACAGAAAGGGAAATCAGTTTCAGTAATAATCACTGAAAACGTTCCAGCTTCCATACCAGAGACTGTAAGAGGATTAGTTGATGTATTTGCATTAATTGCTCCTGTTACTGAAGTACCAGAATTATTAAATACTTCATAAGTGTAATTTCCTGTATAATTTTCAATATTAATATCAAAAGAACCAGAGTTGTCTCCAAAACATGTCACAGCTGTAGGTGTCAATGTAAATGTAGGAAGCACAGCTTCTGATAGTGTTACTGAAACTTCTTCTGTACATAAGGTTAATGTATCTGTAATTGTAATAGTGTAAGTTCCTGATGGTACTCCAGAAAACACATTACCAGCTAAACTAATAGAAGATGGGTTAGGAGCAATACTATAAGTATATGACCCAGAACCACCATTACCAGTTATTGTTATTTCACCATCGTCATCATTACAAGATGGAGAAGCCGTAACTTCTGGTGATAACGAAATTGGAGATTGAATATCTAAGTTTACAATATTTCCACAGCCATTAACATCTCTGATTTCTACAGAATGAGAACCAGAATATAAATTAGATAATGTAAAAGGGAAGGTTTGTGTCTGAAAAGCACCTCCATTAATACTTACTGTGTAAGGTGGAATACCTACCGTATCTAAAGTTACATCAATTTCAAATTCACCTTCAGCAACGGTACATTGATTAGTGTTTACTGCTGCAATAACAGGCGTGGAATCCATATCTAAAACTTGAACAGGACTTGTTACGATACAATTATAAGCATCAATAACATGAACGTAATAACTACCAGCATCTTCGTTGAAAGTACTTACCGAATTCCAACCAGTACCTGAAGCTAATGGTGCTGAAGCAGATGTTGTAAGTTGATATCTATAAGGTGACGTTCCGTTTGAAGCTATAGCACTTATAATACCTGAATTAGGATTACAATTAGCATTTTGATCTATTGAAACAGCTAACTCTAATGCAAAAGCAGATTCAGTAATATTAAAAGGAATCGTTACAATTCCACAACCAGAATTTGATCCAGAGGTCTCACTTATAGAGACAAAGTAATTACCAAAAGGCAATGGTCCTAAATCAGTTACTGTTAAAGAGCCATTTGCAGGTACAGAGCCCGAACCCGTTATTCCAGTAGAATTTAATGATAATGAATCAAATATTTCATAGTTAACATTTACAGCACTTGTGTAAATACTATTTACAGTAAAAGTTACATTTCCATCAGCACTACCTGTACAAGTAATATTGTTAGAGCTAAACGCTGAAGTTGTTAAAGTTGAACTTGTTGGTATAGCAACAGTAGATGGTTCGTAATAACTACAATTAGTAGATTGATCATATACTATAAATGTATAAAGCACACCTGGCATTAAACCTGTAAATGTAGCAGATTGACTACCTGTCGTATCTTCCGCTAACCATGTGCCTGTTGGGTAAACAGTTGATGGACCTTCATATATACTAAAGAAAAATGGACCAGCACTACTAAGCGTAGAACCTACACTAACCTCGGCTTCTCCGCCTGTTGTACAATCTACAGTAGAAACAATATTAATGTTAAGATCAGTAGGAGGAGAGGCAACTAAAACATCTTGAACTAAAACAGAACAACCATTAGAGTCTACTACATTAATTTCGTATAATCCAAAATCAACAACATCAAAACTAACAGAAGTTGATCCTGCATTATTTAATTCTGAATTAGAGTATCCATTTGTTCCTGTAACAAAATAATTATAAGGAGCAGTTCCGCCTGTTACAGAATTTATAATTACAGAACCCTGAGAAACACCACCTGTCGTACAAGAAATATCAATGGCATCATAATTTACTACGATAGCATCTGGTTCGTTAATATCTACTGTTTGAGTTACTGTACAAGATTTAGCATCTGTTACTGTTACTGTATATGTTCCTGCTGGTAAGCTAGAGGTTTGTGTTCCATAATCAGTTCCCGTAGTATCATTATTTATATTAATAACATAAGGAGGTGTACCAACTGTGGTATCAATAGTAACTTCAATAGCTCCATTTGTATCACCATTACATAAAATAGGTTGCGTTTGTGCAACTAAACTTAATTCTGGTAATGATATTGGATCAACAGTAATTACAGATGATTCTGCAATACAACCATTAGCATCAGTAATTTGGAATTGGTATGTTCCTTCATTTGAAGCTGAATATGTAAACGGTGTTCCTGTTGCTCCTAAACTAGAATAAGCAGCTCCATTAAAAGATACAGCATAAGTGTATGGTGCTGGTCCAGTAATTGTTCCTGTTATAATAGCATCTGAAGATGCAGTACAATCTAAGTCTTTTGTTAAAACAATAGCAAGTGTTGGTACAGGAATTGGGTCAATAGTAAGTGTTTCTGAATACACACAATCGTTTTCATCTTTAACTTGAAAAGTATATGTTCCTGGTTCTAAATCAGAAAAACTTGTTGACGTTTGGTAAGGTGTAACGTTTGAAGCTGGTGCAGAAATTTGATACTCTAAAGTCCCAATACCACCTGTAGTACTTGTAATTGAAACTGTTGATGTGTTTGTTGGACAAGTCACAGCCGTATTATCAAAAGTTAAATCCGTTGGAGGATTTAGAGCTGCTATTTCAATTTCATTTGTTGCAGCTGTACAACCATTTGCATCCTTTACAATTACAGTATAAGTACCTTGAGATAAATCACTAAATACATTACTGTTTTGGAAATTAACTCCGTCAATACTATAGGTAAAAGGTGCATCGCCTCCTGTAACATTTGATACTGTTATTGTTCCATTATCCAAACAAGTTAATGGAGTGGTTAGTTCAGCTGTGCCAACGATTTCCGCTCCAGAACTAATAGTTATTGGTTGTGGATCTGTGGTACATTGAGCTGTACCAGTAGTGTATTGTAATACGATAGTATAAGTTCCGGCTGTAAGGCTAGTAAACGTATTTGAGTTTACATACGTAGTTCCGCCATCAATACTATAAAGAATACTACTACCATTAGCATTTGTAACATTAATTGTAATTGCGCCAGAATTAACCTCGTCTGCACATGTAATATCTGTTTTAGTAACATTAAAATCAGGTTCAGCTATAGCTTCAACGTTTATTGAAACATTAGTGCTACAATTGTTAGCATCTACCACTTCAATATTATAAGTGCCTGCTGTAGTTATAGTTATTTCAGGAGTTGATTGAAAATTTGTACTACCATTTACAAAGTAATAATAAGGTAAAGTTCCGCCAATAGGATAAACCGTAATAACACCATCTTCACAAGATAGAGGTGTCGTTAAAGCCACTGTAGCAGTAAGCAAGGTAGGTTCTATTATTTCTATGTCTTCAGAAACGATACAACCATTTTCAGATTCTATAGTTGCAGTATAAGTTCCTGCATTTAAGTTTTGAAATGTATAATTATTATCTACAATTGGTCCAACACTATTAACTAATGTTCCTGATTGAGACAATGTAAATGAGTATTGTGGATCAGCATCATTTGCAGCTAAATTAATACTGCCTTTGTCTCCATGACAAAGCGGTTGTGTAACTGTTGTAGAAGCTGTAAATTCTCTATCTCTAATTAATACATCTGGTACTGTAAATACACAAGGGTTGGTATCTACACCAGTTTGTCTAACATAAATTGTATAAGTACCAGCAGTATCTACAGAAAAGATATTACTAGTTTGAAAATTGATATTATCTAAACTATACTCATAACCAGATGGTACATCGTTTACTGTGATACTTCCGTCTGTTGTACAGATAATATCTGATGAGTTTACGGTAGGACTTAATAAGTTTTCATATACATTGAAGTAAAACTGAACAAAACATCCTCCAGGATAATTAATTGTAATTCTATACTGACCAGATGTATCTGCAACAAAATTTGTACTGTTTCCTACAGAATTCCAAGTACAACTTGGTTCTTCATTAGCACAATCTATATTTGTAACGGCTGTACAGCTACTTTCATCTAATTTTTCCCAAATAATAGAAGTAGAGTCCGAGATATTTGTTTGTATGTTTCTAGAGTCGTTGGCACCACATAAAAATATATTAGGTAAATCTTTTCCATTGTTAGGACAAGTAACAACTTCATCCGCATAAGGAATTACAGGATTTGTAGTATTGCTTCCAAACAATTCTACATCATATTTTTGAACTATAGATTGACAAGGTGCTATTGCTGTGTTATAAGAATAGTAAGAGCCTGTTTCTGTAACAGTTATAGATTGGGCAGTTCCAATTACAGGTGTACCAGTAGGACTTGTAGACCATGCATAAGTATCATAACCATTAGCTGCAGTCAATTCTACGCTGTCTCCACAAAGCACAACACTTTCTTGAAAACCACAATCTAAATCTGCTAAAAAGTTAGTTGCTTGAGGTGATATTAAACAACCTGTATTAGCACTTAAACTTGGGTCATCCGTAATTGTAAAATCTGGATTTACTGTTCCTTGATATGAAGCATATGCCTGATTTTGTATAAGGTTAGAACAAGCTTCAAGTAACTCTGAACAATTGTCCACTACTTGAGCTTCAATCCTTATTTCTAAAACTGGATCATTTTGTTCTACTAGTGAATCATCAATATCAAATACTAATTCTCTTGTTACAGCATTATAACTGGCAACAGTTACACCTGCAGGTAAAACTAAATCAGTTGGATGATTATAAATAATATTAACAGGAAGAATATCTCTAATTTGAAAATTTGTAGCATCATCGTTACCCGTGTTTTGAAAACCAATTACATAATTTAAAGGAGCACCTAAACTTACGAGTTGGTCACCTATATTGTTTCCAAATTCATCTTCCACTATTTTGGTAAGTACAATATTTGGTGCAATAATTTCAATGGCAAATGCACTGAAGTAGTAATAATAAATATCTAAATTACTTCCTAAGCTAATATTTGCAGAGGTTGCATTGTTTGCAATAAGTGAGTTGCCAGGATTTGGAATATTAATAATTCCGGCATCAAAACCTAAGGTGTTTGAACTGTTTGGTACTCTATTTGTAAATAATTGTGACGTATTAGTTAATGGGTCTATATCCGAAACAGTACTATTAAAAAAGTTATTTCCTGGACGAATTGTGGCACCAAAATTATCGGTAACACTAATTGTGCTTCCATTTAATTGTAAATAATCACCTGTCCATCTTCTGTCACCTTCTATAGTGGCAAATGCAAATTTTGCTCTTACAGGACCTGTTGGTATTGTATTAAATCCGTTAACAGGAAAAGTTTCATTTATTGTACTTGTAATTTTTGTAAAACCGTCAAAAGAAGTAATATACTTACTAGGTAATAATGGGTTTTCATAAATAACAAATAAGGACCAACCAGCGGAAAGTCCTTCAGAGTTGGGTTTTGGACCAACTAAAGTAGAAATATTTGCAACAGAATATGTCCCTTCTGGATCAGCTAATGCTGTTAGCATATCCGTTACATCTTGATAGTATGCATACGTGTTTGATTGGTTATTATTGGATGCATTTTGATAGTATATTTCTGTACCTGTAATATCTACATAGGAGCCTCCAGGTACTTTAAATTTCACATCAGAAATTGGTTCAGCACCATCAACTACCGCACTCCAATACAAACCAGCATATACAATTTGATAACAACTATCATCACCAGGTACATCTAAATCTGCACTACTGGAATTAAAAGTACTTGCATCACCATCTATGTCTACATATACAGCAGCGTTAGCTTGGTCGTTTGTATTAGTTCCGTTATACGGATTAGAAACATGTAATCCCACATTACTGTTTCCTATTAATAGCATATCTCCTTTTATGGCTTCATCATACCTAGGTGAGAAAGGCACAAGGTTTTGAGAATAGGCTTGCTGTCCCAAAATCAGCAATAGAATAATAAGGGTTACTCTTGAAAAAGTAGGTTTTTTCATGGTTTATTGGTTTTTGTTTTCATCTTTTTCTAAGGGGCATTAGTAAAAGACAAAGTGGCTTAACTTATATTAATTTTCGATTTTCACTATTGACATTTTTCCATTGTAAGGTCGGTTTCCTTTTGTTTTTAATGCCTTGTTGGCATCACTTATATTATCAAATTTATCGTAGAATATGTAATACTTGCTAGTGCTTACGTCGTGGAAGAAATCAATATCTGTTCTTCCTGCAGAAACTACTTTTGTAACAAAATCATTTCTACGTTTTACATCGCTGTGTACAGCAATTATTAAATAATATCCACTTTCAACATTTTTAATGTTTTTAAGAATACTAATGTTATTTCCTAATTCCTCACCAAAATCAAAATCTTCTGCAGTGTATGCTGTATTGTTTAATTCTGTTGTTTGCTTTATGTTTTTTAGTAATGCTCTATCTTGGTTATATCTATCGTCTTCACTATTGTATGCTGCACGCTTAATTCGTCTTCTTTTTTCAAATTCAGTTGCTATTCTAATAGTTTCCAACCTTTCATCTAATTGCAATCTTGCTTTGTTGGCTTTTTGTTGTTCAAGTTTTAATTTGTCGATTTCACCTTTATAAAATAAGTTCACTTCATCTAAAGCATATTCGCTAATTTCAGAACGCTCATTATATAATTCTGTTAATTCTTCAATTTTATTATTTCTTGTTAGAATTACTTTTTCTAAGTCCTTTTTAACAGCATTAAGCTCGTTGTTTTCTGCAGTAATACTTTTAAATGGTCTTGGTGCAACTGTAATTCCTTGATCACCTAAATCATTTTCTTCTTTTAGACTTTTTAAGTCTTCATTTTTAATATTAACGATTTCATCAAATCTCTTTAATAATTCGTTTTGAGATTCTTTAGAATTATCTGTTGATACTGCTAATTCTTTCATAGTCTTAGCAAGCTCGTCTTTTGGGTTTTCAATTAAATCTTCATTAACCTCTAATTCCTCAGCCAATTTATTTTCTGCATCAGCTTCTTCTTTAGCTTTTTGTTCTGCGACTAGTTTGGCTTGTGCATCAGCTTCCTCTTTAGCTTTTTGTTC
>NZ_CANLYI010000007.1 GCF_947495255.1 uncultured Winogradskyella sp. | reverse complement strand
TTTGGTGTATTATTTTAATTTTTACATCCAACGTCAGTTCGAGTGATTTGTGAAGCATGAGCAAATAGTATCGAGAACCATTGTTGTACGAAAGCTTCTCGATACAAAATTTCAGAAAGAGAAATTTCACTCGAAGTGACGTTATTGGTTGTTTTGAGTTTTGGTGTATTATTTTAATTTTTACATCCAACGTCAGTTCGAGTGATTTGTGAAGCATGAGCAAATAGTATCGAGAAGCATTGTTGTACGAAAGCTTCTCGATACAAAATTTTAGAGAGAGAAATTTCACTCCAAGTGACGTGAGTGGTTGAAACAAAAAAATCCCAATGCGTTAACATCAGGATTTTTTATTTCAATTTGTTGCGCTTATGTCTAAGCATACAGATTTAAGCTTGTACTAAACAGGTTTTTGCCAACTGTGCTTATGTTTTATTTAAAATAGTTGTGAAACTCTTTAAATTTAGTTTTTAATTCTTCCAATTGTGTTTCTGCCTCATTTGTAGAAGTCGTTGACATTAGCGTATGCATGTTATTTTCTATACCAAAGAAGAAATTATGTATTTGGTCAAATAATTCGCCAGTATAGTCATCTTCTAACATTATCGCTTTTGCATCGTTAAATATATCTTTTCCTAATTGATTATAATCTGCAATATCAGACGAGTCGTAATCATTTATTTTTTTAACAACAGCATTAATTTGTTCTATAGATTCTTTTTTTAGAACCCACTTTTCACCATTGTTTAATGTTAATGCACTACCATTCATTTGCATGTTCATTTTTGGTGCTGAACCAAAATCATAATCATACATTGTTTCTGCAATTAAATGTAACTCTGCTTCGTCATAGATTAGTTTAGGCATTAGATTAAATTTCTTCACTGCACCAGGCATTAATGTTTTTTCTAATGATGGGTTTTTAACAATGGCTACAACGGCATCAACGAATTCTGCTTTATTTGGATAGGTTGGTTTATAATGTTCTTGAATTCTTAACATTGGTGGTGCTATCATTTGGTCTTTTTTTGAAGGCTCTGGTTTTTCAAAATGACAGATATAGCACTTTTGTTTCATTAATAGATAACCCTTTTCGTTCAATTGAGTATTTTGTCCCAATGCCTCATTTGTATTTTCGGCTTTTGCGTAAGGCGTATTTTTTTGATTGGTGTTACAGCTTATGAATCCTATAAGTAGTATAACAATAAATAGATTTGTTTTCATAGTATATTTTACCTGTTTCTTATTAATTATAGCGATTGGAGTGTTTATAATTTGAGGTAGTTTTTATTAGATATAACTTTTCTAATTGTTTGCTTAAAGATAGAATAGGAGATAGGATGAAAAGATGACTTATGTCATCATTTAGTTTAAGTTATTTAGCAGCTATATTACACAGATAAATCGCGGTTATCATTGACGTATAAGCATAAAAAATCCTGACGCGTTAACATCAGGATTTTTTAGAATTTTATAATAAGATGGCTGCTTTCGCAGACATTTGTTACTCAACAAGTACCCATTCGCCTTTATCAATTAAAGGAATGGCTTGTTTGTATTTTACATCTTTAGTTTCTCCACTCATTACATGCTTAATTGTTACTTTATCATTACGACCAATTTTTGGTTGGTCTCTAACAATAGTTTCTACAACTTGCTGTTGGCGAGAAGCGCCTTCACCTACTTGTCTGCTTTGAGATGAGCGTTCATCTAAATTAGGAATCTCGTCTTTTTTAGTTTCTAATTTTTCTTGCTTACGTGCTCTTGCTTCTTGAATAGTATCTGCTGTTTCTTGTGGAATTTCCCCTTTAAATAAGAATGAGATAACATCTTTATTTACTTGGTCAATCATCGCTTTAAACAGCTCAAAAGATTCAAACTTATAAATTAATAATGGATCTTTCTGCTCGTGTACAGCTAACTGAACCGATTGCTTTAATTCATCCATTTTACGTAAGTGTACTTTCCAAGCATCATCTACAATGGCAAGTGTAATGTTCTTTTCAAAATCATTAATTAACTGTTTCCCTTTTGTTTCGTATGCTTTTTCTAAATCGGTAACCACTTGTAAATTCTTAACACCATCTGTAAATGGTACAACGATACGCTTAAACTTATCGCGTTGTGTATCGTATACATTTTCAATTACAGGAAATGCTAAATCTGCCGCACGTTGCATTTTTTCTCTGTAGTGCTTAAAAGCTGCTTTGTAAATTACACCTGCAATTTCTTGAGCTCCCATTTTTCCGAATTCAGCTTCAGAAATAGGTGATTCCATAGAGAAGTAACGGATTAATTCAAACTCAAAGTTTTTAAAATCGTTAGCATCCTTATTGTTGATTGCAATACCTTCGGAGGTATCAAATATCATGTTAGCTAAATCTACTCTAAGACGTTCACCATGTAAGGCATTACGACGACGTTTGTAAACAACTTCACGTTGTGCATTCATTACATCATCATACTCTAACAAACGCTTACGTACACCAAAGTTATTCTCTTCTACTTTTTTCTGTGCACGTTCAATAGACTTCGAAATCATGCCGTGTTGAATCACTTCACCTTCCTTAAGTCCCATTCTGTCCATCATCTTAGCAATACGCTCAGAACCAAATAGACGCATCAAGTTATCTTCTAAAGACACATAGAATTGTGAACTTCCTGGATCTCCTTGACGACCAGCTCTACCACGTAACTGTCTATCTACACGACGAGAATCGTGACGCTCTGTACCAACAATGGCTAAACCACCTGCTGCTTTTACTTCGTCACTTAATTTAATATCTGTACCACGACCAGCCATGTTGGTTGCAATAGTTACTTGGCCAGCATTACCAGCTTGCGCTACAATGTCTGCTTCTTTTTTGTGTTGTTTTGCATTTAAGACGTTATGAGGAATCTTACGAACACTTAGTAGTTTTCCTAAAAGCTCTGAAATTTCAACGTTTGTTGTACCAATTAAAACTGGTCTTCCGGCTTGAGATAAAGCAGTAACTTCATCGATAACGGCATTGTATTTTTCTCGTTTAGTTTTGTAAACTAAATCGTCTCTATCATCTCTTGCAATTGGTCTGTTGGTAGGGATTTCAACTACATCTAATTTGTAGATTTCCCAAAGCTCACCAGCTTCAGTAACCGCTGTACCTGTCATACCAGACAGTTTACGGTACATTCTAAAATAATTTTGAAGTGTTACTGTAGCAAAAGTTTGCGTAGCAGCTTCAATCTTAACATTTTCTTTAGCTTCAATAGCTTGGTGAAGTCCGTCAGAATAACGACGACCATCCATAATACGACCTGTTTGCTCATCTACAATCATTACTTTGTTGTCCATTACAACATATTGATTGTCTTTTTCGAATAAAGCGTAAGCCTTAAGTAATTGGTTAAGCGTATGTATGCGTTCTGACTTTACATTAAAGTCTCTAAATAAATCTTCTTTAAGATTTGCTTCTTCTTCAGATGATAATCCCATGGCTTCAATCTTAGAAATCTCCATTCCCATTTCTGGCATTACGAAGAAATCTGGATCATCTTCACCAGAGAGGAATTCTACACCTTTATCTGATAATTCTACCTGATTATTTTTTTCGTCAATTACATAATAGAGTTCTGCATCTACTTTAGGCATTTCTCTATTGTTGTCTTGCATGTAGAAGTTTTCTGTTTTTTGAAGTAATTGCTTAATCCCTTCTTCAGATAAAAACTTAATTAATGCTTTGTTTTTAGGAATACCTCTGTAAGCTCTCAATAATTGAAAACCACCTTCTTTAGTGTCACCAGCAGCAATTAATTTTTTTGCTTCTGCTAAAACACCTACTAAATATTTACGTTGTACTTCTTCAATAGCATTTACCTTAGGTTTTAAAGCATCAAACTCGTGCTCGTCACCTCTTGGTACAGGACCAGAAATAATTAATGGTGTACGTGCATCATCGACTAATACAGAATCGACCTCATCGACAATTGCATAGTGATGCGGACGTTGTACTAAATCGTCTGGCGAGTGCGCCATGTTATCACGTAAGTAATCGAAACCAAATTCGTTATTTGTTCCGTATGTAATATCTGCGTTATAAGCTTTACGACGTGCATCAGAGTTTGGTGTGTGGTAATCGATACAATCGATACTCATACCATGAAACTGAAAAATAGGTGCCATCCACGCGCTATCTCGTTTTGCTAAGTAATCATTTACGGTTACTAAGTGAACACCTTTGCCAGCTAATGCATTTAAGTATACAGGTAATGTTGCTACTAACGTTTTACCTTCACCAGTTTGCATCTCTGCAATTTTTCCTTGGTGCATTGCAATACCACCAATAAGTTGAACATCATAATGAATCATGTCCCAAGTAATTGGTTTACCTGCAGCATCCCAAGAATTTGCCCAAATTGCTTGGTCGCCTTCTAGAGTAACATAATCATGTGCTCCAGAAATTTCTCTGTCAAAAGCGTTTGCTGTAACAGGAATTTGAGTATTGTGAACAAAACGTTTTGCTGTTTCTTTTACAACTGCGAATGCTTCAGGAAGAATATCGTTTAAAACACCTTCAGTTACTTCGTAGATTTCATCATCGATTTTATCGACTTCAAGATACATGTCTTCACGTTCGTCAATATCTTCTGTTTCTTGAGCTTTAGCTAAAAGATCATCTTTTTTAGTTTGAAGCGGTTTTCTAGCTTCAGCAATGATAGCTTTAAATTCTGCTGTTTTTGCTCTAAGTTCGTCGTGTGATAAAGCTTCTAATGCTTTCTCAAAAGTTTTTATTTTTTCAACAATTGGCTTAATTGTACCAACGTCTTGTTGGGATTTGTCTCCAAGAAAAACTTTAAGTACTTTATCTAAAAAGGTCATATTTTATATTTTGTAATAGATTGGTTGGTTACAATCTTTGTTTTTGTTTCAGTTAGTTTGTTTTAAAAACACCCCTAAAGTCCCCTCAAGGGGACAATAGGCAAGATTAAACTTTATAGTTTCTGATTAAGTTTTAATGTCAAATTAAAAAGCATCCGAAAATAAAAAAAGTCTCTTAGGTATAGAAACGCAAGAGACTTTTTTGTGATAATTTTATGTGTTAATATTCATCCTCATTCCAGAGGTAATCTTCATCAGTTGGGTAATCTGGCCAAATTTCTTCAATTGAGTCGTAAGAATCTCCTTCATCTTCAATTGCTTGTAAATTTTCAACGACTTCTAATGGAGCTCCTGTTCTAATTGCGTAGTCAATAAGCTCATCTTTGGTTGCTGGCCAAGGCGCATCACTTAAATAAGATGCTAATTCTAATGTCCAATACATAATTGCGTGTATAATTTAATTTTTGCAAAAATAATTCTTTAGTTGAACAATTCAAGAAAAAATTAAATTAATTAGCTCTTAGGATAAATATTTTATTTTATTTGTCTCGCTGAACATTTATTTTTGTGAATCTTGAATTAATCAAAGTTCATTTATAAATGTTTAATCATTAATAGTAAGAACGTGTAATATTCAACATGTTTAGACTAGAATATTGCATTATTCACGGTCTAAAGGCTTTGAGTTTATGAATTCTTTTGAGGGATCCATTTTATCTCTTCGGCTTGTAAATCATAGGACAACTTCCGTGCCAATACAAAAAGATAGTCAGAAAGTCGATTGATGTACATTAAAGTTTCAGGTTGAAACGGTTCTAAGTCATTAAGATGTGACGCTAAACGCTCAGCTCTACGGCAAACTGTACGTGCAATATGACAGAATGACACGGTTTGGTGTCCGCCAGGTAATACGAAATGCGTCATAGGAGGAAGGCTATCTTCCATAAGATCCATTTCCTTTTCTAACTTCTCAATATCGTTATTAGATATCTTCGGGATATTTAAGCGTGCTTTTCCGTTTTTTAATTCGGCTTTCTCGGGATCCGTGGCCAAGATTGCGCCAACGGTGAATAAGCGATCCTGAATATGCATTAACGTATTTTTGTATAATTGATCTATATCTTGATCTCTTATGAGTCCTATATGAGAGTTGAGCTCATCAATAGTACCGTAACTTTCTATTCTTATATGGTGTTTTGGGACACGTGTGCCACCGAAAAGTGCGGTTGTGCCTTTATCTCCTGTTTTTGTGTATACTTTCATGTAAACAAAGTTAAGAGTTTAAGTTGTATGCTGAAAGTTTTTAAACATTAAGAGCCAAGAGCCAAGAGCCAAGAGCCAAGAGCCAAGAGCCAAGAGCCAAGAGCCAAGAGCCAAGAGCCAAGAGCTAAAGACTACTGATTAAAAGTATCACTCTCAATTACACCATCACGTAAACGAATTACGCGTTTAGCGTGTGCAGCGATTTCTTCTTCGTGAGTTACCATAATTACGGTATTTCCCTTAGCATGAATCTCATCGAAGAGTGCCATGATTTCGGTTCCAGTTTTAGAATCTAAATTTCCTGTTGGCTCATCTGCTAAAATAATAGAAGGTTTATTTACCAAGGCTCTTCCTACAGCAACACGTTGTCTTTGTCCACCAGAAAGTTGGTTGGGTTTATGATCCATTCGGTCAGCAAGTCCAACATCAGTTAAGACCTCTGTAGCACGTTCATTACGCTCTTTTTTAGATGCTCCTGCATAAATCATTGGTAAGGCAACATTTTCTAAAGCTGTCGTTCTTGGTAATAGGTTGAAGGTTTGGAAAACGAAACCAATCTCTGTGTTTCTAATTTCGGCAAGTTCATCGTCTGTCATTTCGCTCACATCGTTACCGTTTAGGTTATAAGAACCAGCAGTTGGTGTGTCTAAGCAACCAAGTAAATTCATAAGTGTAGATTTTCCAGAACCAGAAGGTCCCATAATTGCTACATATTCGCCACGTTTTATATCTAAATCAATGCCTTTTAAAACATGAACAATTTCTTGTCCTAATTTAAAATCTCTGATGATATTTCTAATTTCAATGACGTTGTCACTCATAATTAAATAGTCTTAGTTGCTTAAATGCTCTGCAAGATACTAGTTTTTGCAGTAATTTCTTAATAAGACGTCAAAGTTGTAAGTATGTTACAATCTAATTTTAAAATGTTCTTTTACTTGTTCTTTTCTGAAAAATACGAAGCCTAAATAAAAGCAATCTACAGTGACTTTAACGGATTCATGGTTTTTGATATACTCCCAAGCTTCTGTCATACCTTTTGACCAATAAATATCATCGAAAACAAATACGGTGTCATTATGAATTTTGGGCAATAAAGCTTCAAAATATTGAATAGTGGCTTCTTTGTTATGGTGACCATCAAAGAAGATAAAATCATAATTCTTGTCGGTTAAATTAGGAATAGCATTTGTGAAATTATCAACTTCGAAATTCACATTTTTAACATCTAAATTATCGAGTTTAGATTTGGCAAAAGTTGAAGTGTTTGCGCAGCCTTCAATAGTTGTAATATTTGCTTTCGGGTTAGCGATACTAAGCGCAAAAGTTGCCATACCCAAAGAAGTGCCTAATTCTAAACTGTTTTTAAAATCGAAATATTTAGCTACACGATAAAGTGTTTTTGTGTTTTTTACAGAGCTACTAGACGTTTTTGCCATTTGGCTTATTTGCCGTTGTTTAGTATCGAGTTTTTTGGAGCCTTCTCCTAAATCTATAACCTGAAGTAATGAATCTGAATTTAGTAAATCAGTTCTATATTGATTTAGTATTTCGTAATCATTGAATTTCGTTTTATCGTACAAACATTTGGTTACAAAATTGTAAACAAAAGGAGAATGAACTCCATGTTGATTGGTCGACTTTGTTAGAAATTTTAGGTATGCTATTATTTGGTACACTTTATTTTTTTTAACCTTCTAACTTCTCAGATAACTCAAACCAACGCATTTCTTTTTCTTCAATAGTATCAATAATAACTTGAAGTTTATCTGATAGTTTTTTAATTTGGTCTTGTGATAATTCAGGATTATTAAATTTTGCCTCTAAAGCTTTTTTGTCTAATTCTAGAGATCTTATTTTAGACTCTAAATTTTTATGTTCTTTTTGTTCGTTGTAATCTAATTTGTTGGCTTCGTTTTTCTTTACCGCTTTTGTATTATCAGTTTTTTCAACCTGTACAACTTGCTCTATTTGTTTAGCTTTACTACTATCATAAGCTCTGAAATCTGAATAATTACCTGGGAAATCATCAACAACACCTTCGCCTCTAAAGACAAACATGTGATCCACAATTTTATCCATAAAGTATCTATCGTGAGAGACCACTAATAATACGCCTGGGAAATCCATAAGGAACTCTTCGAGGACATTTAAGGTTACAATATCTAAATCGTTTGTTGGTTCATCTAGAATTAAAACATTTGGATTCTGAATTAAAACCGTACATAAATACAATCGTTTTTGTTCTCCTCCACTGAGTTTTTCTACAAAATCCCATTGTTTTTTTCTGTTGAATAAAAACTTTTCAAGTAATTGCTGCGCACTTATTTGTCTGCCTTTTGCTAATGGAATATAATCTCCAAATTCTTTAATGACATCAATAACTTTTTGATTAGGTTTAGCTTTTATTCCACCTTGAGTGTAGTAACCTATTTTCACAGTTTCACCAAGTACAACTTTACCACTGTCTGGCTGCATGGTTTGTGTTAGAAGATTAAGAAATGTAGATTTCCCAGTACCGTTTTTCCCAATAATACCAATACGTTCTCCTTTTTTAAAGGTGTATTCAAAATTATCTAAAATAGTTTTGTCTTTAAACGATTTAGAAACATTATGAAACTCAATGATTTTACTCCCAAGACGTTCCATATTAATATCTAACTCAATTTTATGGTCATTACGACGTTGGTGCGCTTTAGATTTTATTTCGGAGAAATCATCAATTCTACTTTTAGATTTTGTAGTACGCGCCTTTGGTTGGCGACGCATCCATTCTAATTCTTTTTTAAAGAGTTGTTTAGCTTTGCCAACTTCGGTAGTTTGGTTTTCTATACGTGCTTCTTTCTTTTCTAAGTAATAAGAATAATTTCCTTTGTAGGTATGTAATTCACCATGATCTAATTCTACAATTTCATTACAAACACGCTCAAGAAAATAACGATCGTGCGTTACCATAAAAAGTGTTTGTTGTGTTTTTGCAAAGTATTCTTCTAACCATTCAATCATTTCTAAATCGAGATGATTGGTAGGTTCATCTAAAATTAAAATATCCGGTTTGCTTAATATTACTTGAGCTAAAGCTAAACGCTTTTTTTGTCCTCCAGAAAGTGTGCCTACTTTTAGACTAAGATCGTCTAGTTTTAGTTTAGATAAGGTTTGTTGGTATTGAGTTTCAAATTCCCAAGCATTATCTCTATCCATTGCCTCAAAAGCAAGTTGATAAGCGTCAGCATCTTCAGGGTTTTTTAAAGCATGTTCGTATGCTTCAATAGTTTTTATTATTGGAATGTCTGAAGCGAATATGGTCTCTTCGAGTGTGAGCTTAGGATCTAAGTCGGGTTCTTGATCTAAGAATGCTAAACGCAGACCTTTTCTTACGACTATTTGGCCGTTATCTGGTGCGTCTTTCCCTGCTAAAATATTTAGAATGGAAGTCTTTCCACTTCCGTTTTTAGCTACAAAAGCAATTTTCTGATCTTTATGGATACTAAAGGATAAATCTTTAAAAAGTACTAACTCTCCAAATGATTTTGATATGTTTTCTACGTTGAGATAATTCAAATTTGTTTTTTTTAAAATGGAATAAAACCAAAAACAAAAGTAATTGTTTTGTTATTACTATTGATACATTATATTTGTCTTTAAAGATCCATTGTTTATATGAAGCATATAAAGCTTTTAATCATTTTATTAAGTTGTGTTATTGTTTCCTCTTGTATCCCTCACAAAGACACGATTTATTTGCAGAATAAGGAAAATTCTTCTAACGATACAATACTTTATAACTTAAATGAGATTCAGAAACCATATAGAGTTCAAATTCATGATATTCTTAACGTAAAAGTAAAAGCAATAGATCAAGAAACTGTTGCTATATTAAATCCAAGTGGAGAGGATAATTTAAACGCTAATAGTGAAGAACGTGCTTATTTTGATGGTTTTACGGTTGATGTACATGGTAATATAAGAATTCCTACTTTAGGATATTTAAATGTTTTGGGTTTTACTACAGAAGAGATTGAAAACATAATAGAGAAGAAGTTACTCGATGAGCAGTTTAAGGCAACAGCAAATATTTTTGTGACTGTTAAGCTAGCTGGTCTAAGATATACGGCAAATGGAGAAGTTGGTAGTCCAGGGAGTGTTGTTTTGTTTAAAGAACGTGTCAATATTTTTGAAGCTATCGCTAATGTTGGCGAGATTCCTGTTACCGGAAATAAGAAAGCAGTAAAAATTATTAGACAATATCCACAAGGGCAAAAAATACATACCTTAGATTTAACAGATATTAGAGTGATGCAATCTCCTTATTATTTTATTCAACCTAACGATATAATATATGTAGAGCCATTAAGGCAAAAATCTATTGGAACAGGTGAGACAGCTGTATCAAGTATATCTACTATTGCTACCATAGTGTCTTTATTAACTACTTCTGTATTACTTTTTTCAAGATTATAATTAATGAAAACAAGAGATTACGACGAGATCGAAGAAATGGAGAATCAAGGCGTTAGTTTTGATTTTAAAGGGTTTTTGTTTAAGGTTTTAAACCTATGGAAACTTGTATTATTATGTATTGGTGTTTCTTTATTGGTAGCTTATTTTATTAATGTAAGAAAAGAAAGTATTTATAGGTTGGATTCTTTGATTACTATAGATAATGATCAAAATCCTTTTTTTACGGCGAATACAAGTATTTCGTTTAATTGGGGAGGCGTTTCTGGTAAAGTGGGAAGTATTTTAACAGAGATTAAAACTAGAACCCATAATGAGCTAGTAGTTGATTCTTTAGAGTTTTATAAGCAATATCTTTTTCAAGGAAAATATCATCTTGTTGATATTTATAAAGCTGCTCCTTTTTACGTTGAAACAGATAAGTCTAAGCCACAAGCTTTAGGTAAAGCTATTGGGATTAAAGTCATAGATAGTAATACTTACGAGTTGTTTTATGAATTTACTAGTCGTCAGGTATTATGTCAAGTATTTGAGTCAAAAGAGAAACAGACAGTTCAAGTTACTCCTGGTTTATTTTCAAAAGTTTATAAATTTGGAGAAGTTGTTAATACTTCTTTTTTTAATGGGATTGTAAATATTAAATCAAATTTTGCCGCAACAGAAGGAGATACTTATTTTGTAAAGTATCTAAATTTTGATGGTGTAGTAAATCAGTATAAAAATAGTATTAAAATTGAGCCATTCTCTAGAGAGTCTTCTTCTGTTTTAAAATTGTCTTTAATTGGGAAGAATAAATCAAAAATTGTTGATTTCTTAAATGCAACTTCAGCAATACTTAGTAGAACAGAATTAGAAAGAAAAAACCTCTATGCAACTAATACCATAAAGTTTATTGATAGTAGTCTTGGAGCTGTAGGTACTAGCCTAAAGGCTGTTACTGATGAAATGAATGACTTTAGGAAAGTTAATAAGGTATTTAATGTTGAGGAAGAAATAAGTCAGATTTCTGAACAACTAAAAATTTATGAACAAGAAAAATTATTAGAAGAGTCTAAGCTCAACTATTTGAATACATTACAAAATTATTTAATTACAAAAACAGATTACACAAAGTTAGCGGCTCCAACTTCGGTTGGTATAGAAGAAAGTAATATATTAAGTGGTGTAGGTAGAATAATAGGACTTTCAGTACAACGTAGAAATTTAGAATATTCTACCAAAGAAGGTTCAATTCTTTTTGAAGATTTAGATCGCCAAATTGATACCGAAAAAAACGTTTTATTAGAAACTATTAGTGCTACAAAGCAGACTATTGGCGTACAATTAAATACTATAGGAAGAAAAATCGCTAATTTAGATTCTAAACTTACAGAACTTCCAGAGGGACAACAAAAATTCTTAAAGATACAAAGAGAACTAGATTTAAGTAGAGAGGCCTTTGATATATACCAAGCAAAACGAGGGGAAGCGGCAATCGTAAAAGCTGCCAATATTTCTGATATTACAGTGATAGATGAAGCTAAAGATATAGGTAATGCTCCAATAGGACCAAATAAAATCCTCAATTATATGATGGGTTTAATGGTAGGTTTCTTCTCTCCTTTATTTTTGATTTTTGTAATTTACCTGTTGGATAATACAATCCATGGGTCTGATGAAATCGCCAGAATGTCGAATATTCCTATTTTAGGTTTAATAGGTAAGTATCGATATAAGAACAATTTAGTGGCTTATGAAAAGCCAAAATCCGCTGTAGCAGAATCGTTTAGGGCAATTAGGTCTAGTTTACAATTTATCTTTAAAAATAAGAATACAGAAACTAGAGCCAATACATTGATGATTACGTCTTCGGTAAGTGGTGAAGGGAAAACATTTACTTCTATTAATATTGCTACAGTATATGCCCTTTCTGGAAAGAAGACAATTCTCTTAGGGTTAGATTTACGTAAACCAAAAATATTTGATGATTTTGAAATAAATAACGAAAAAGGGATTGTTAATTACCTTATTGGTGACAGTGAGTTAGACGATATAATTACAAATACTCACATTGAAAATTTAGACCTTATTACTTCTGGTCCAATTCCACCTAACCCTTCAGAATTGCTAATGGGAGATAAGTTAAAAGAGGTTATAGAAAGTTTTAAAAAACAATATGATATAATTATATTAGATACGCCTCCACTAGGTTTGGTGACTGATGCATTGGAGTTAGTTCAATACGCAGATGCAACGATTTTTATGGTGAGGTTAGATTATACAAAAAAAGGAATGCTTCAATTAGTTAATGCTAAACATAGATCTGGCGAATTGAAGAATGTGAGTTTCGTTCTTAATTTCTATAAGCATAAAAACAACTTTAATTACGGTTATGGTTATGGCTACGGTTATGGCTACGGCTACGGTGTTTATGGAAGTGCATATCATGAAAAGGATAAATATTCATTTTTAACTAGAATTAAGAATTTGATTAAAAGAATTTAACTTGTATTAACTCCTATATCATTGATTACCAAAACTCAACTTCGGATTAAACGTGTTTTTGATTTTTCCCTAGTTATCGTATTTTTCCCTTTTTTATTAATACCTATTATCATACTAATAGTAATTGGTACTATCGATACAAAAAGCTACGGTATTTATACTCAGTATCGAATTGGTCAACACGGAAAACCTTTCAAAATTTATAAAATAAGAACTTTAAAGGATGGAAAACATCAGTTAGGTCATATGAATAAATATGCATCTAAAGTTGGTGTGTTTTTAAGGAAGTCCAAATTAAATGAACTTCCTCAATTGTTTAATGTACTAATTGGAGATATGAGTTTTGTAGGGCCAAGACCTGATTTAAAGGGGTTTGCTGACGAATTAAAAGGTGAGGATAGAATTGTATTATTGGTCAAACCAGGTATTACTGGTCCCGCAACTCTTAAATATAAGGATGAAGAACGCGTATTAGAACGTCAAAAAAATCCTGAACACTACAATAGAACGATTATTTGGGTAGATAAAGTGAAAATCAATAAAAAGTACGTTGAGAATTACAGTTTTTACTTAGATTTGACACTCATTTTAAAATCTATTTTAAACAAATGATAAATTCAGAAGATAAAATTGCAATCATAGGATTAGGTTACGTCGGTTTGCCGCTTGCCGTAGAGTTTTCTAAAAAATTCTTTGTAGTTGGATTTGATATTAATAAACAACGTATCAGTGAATTAAATAACGGAATCGATAAAACTTTAGAGGTTGAAAACGATAATTTGAAATCTGTTTTAACTACAGATTTGAATGCTGAGAAAGGGTTATATATAACTGATAATATAGAAGCTTTAGCAAAAACTAATTATTATATTATTACTGTACCAACGCCAACAGATGCATTAAATAAGCCAGTGTTTACTCCCTTAATTAAAGCGAGCGAAACAGTTGGTAAAATGTTAAGCAAAGGAGATATTGTAGTTTATGAATCAACAGTTTATCCAGGAGCAACCGAGGATATTTGTATTCCGGTTGTAGCTAAAACTTCCGGATTAGTTTATAATGAAGACTTTTTTGCAGGATATTCTCCGGAAAGAATCAATCCAGGAGATAAACATCATACCGTAACTAAGATTCTTAAAGTAACTTCTGGTTCTACACCTGAAGTAGCAATTAAGATAGATAATCTTTACAATCAAGTGATTACTGCAGGTACGCATTTAGCACCTTCTATTAAAGTTGCTGAAGCAGCTAAAGTTATTGAAAATTCTCAAAGAGATATTAATATCGCCTTTGTAAACGAATTATCTAAAATCTTTAGGTTATTAGATATTGATACAAAAGCTGTATTAGAGGCTGCAGGGACAAAATGGAATTTTTTAAAGTTCTCACCAGGTTTAGTAGGTGGGCATTGTATAGGAGTAGATCCTTATTATTTAGCTCAAAAGGCAATTGAATCAGGTTATAATCCAGAAATTATATTAGCTGGTCGTAAAATGAATGACAGTATGGGTGGCTACGTTGCTACTGAAACTGTAAAAATGATGATTAAAAAAGGGGCAACTATAAAAGGGTCGAAAGTACTTGTACTAGGTATTACTTTTAAAGAGAATTGTCCAGATATAAGAAATTCTAGAGTTATTGATATCATTGAAGAGTTAGAAACATATCATGTTAACGTTGATGTTTATGATCCATGGGCTTCAGCAGAAGAAGTAAAACACGAATATAATTTAGATTTAATTAACGATTTCAGTCAATTAGGTTCAGATTATGATGCTGTAATATTAGCTGTTTCTCATAACGAATTCTTAAAATTAGATATAACCAAATTAAAGTCACAAACGGGTGTTGTTTTTGATGTGAAATCATTACTTCCAATAGAATCCATAGACGCAAGATTATAATAAGATGTACTCAAATCCACACCATACAACAGACCTTTCAGAATTAAGTTTTTTAATTACTGGAGGAGGAGGCTTTATAGGTTCTAACCTTACAGAATACCTGCTAAAGTATAATGCTAAGAAAGTTAGAGTTTTAGATAATTTTTCTAATGGTCATCGCGATAATTTGACTGAATTTATGGATAACCCAGCTTTCGAATTAATCGAAGGTGATATCCGTGATATTGAAACCTGTAAAACCGCGATGGATGGTATTGATTATGTCTCTCATCAAGCGGCTTTAGGTTCTGTACCACGTTCTATTAATGATCCGGCAACTACTAATGAAGTTAATATCTCTGGGTTTTTAAATATGATGATAGCTTTAAAAGATAGTCCTAGCGTTAAACGTATGGTCTATGCTGCATCTAGTTCTACTTATGGAGACAGTAAAGCTTTGCCAAAGGTGGAAGATACTATTGGTAAACCATTATCACCTTATGCTGTAACAAAATATGTTAATGAATTGTACGCAGATGTATTTGGTACAACTTACGATACCGATGTTATTGGTCTTCGTTATTTTAATGTTTTTGGTCCTAAACAAAGTCCAAGTGGTGCTTATGCAGCAGTAATTCCATTATTTATGCAAGCTCTTAAAGATAATGAGCCTTCAAAAATTAATGGTGATGGTGAGCAAACTAGGGATTTTACTTTTATAGATAATGTGGTGCAAGCAAATGTAAAAGGTTTTTTTGCTTCAAAAGAAGCTAAGAATGAAGTGTTTAACGTAGCATGTGGAGAGCGTATTACTATTAACTATCTATGGGATTCTTTAAGAATAGCGGCAGAATCTGAATTAAAAGCTATTTACGGCCCGAATAGACAAGGAGATGTAAGAGATTCTCTAGCGGATATATCAAAGGCGCAGAATCTTTTAGGTTATAAGCCTAAATATACAGTAAGAGAGGGGTTAAAGATTACTTGGGATTCATTTAATTAATAATAATTGTATTCTTCAATTTGTTTTTTTCGTTTTAATTAATAACTTTCGTTTAGATAATTTTTAGTTCAATTATATTTCCCGAAATATATAAACTTTAGCATAAACGCTATGTTTTAATGACAAACATTTTAGTTACGGGAGGTGCAGGTCAGTTGGGAAGTTCATTGGCTTCAAAGTTAGCCAAGAATAAAAAAACTACAGTTGTAATAATTGATAACCTATCAACAGGAGAAAGGTCAAAAATACCAATTAAATCGAATATTAAATTTATTAAAGCCGATGTCAACAATTATAATGATTTGATGTCAATATTTGCCGCTTTCAAATTTAATTATGTATTCCATTTTGCTGCAGTTGTTGGTGTGGAAAGAACTTTAGAAAATCCAATAAACGTATTAGACGATATTGAAGGAATAAAAAAATATCTTGTAGTTGTCTAAAAACTCAGTAGTAGAGCGTGTATTTTATTCTAGTTGGTCTGAAGTCTATGGAGAACCATTTGAGATTCCTCAAAATGAAATGACAACACCATTAAATTCTAGACTTCCATATGATATAATGAAAAATGTTGGAGAAGCTTTCTTTAAAGCCTATCAACGCGAATATGGATTAGATTATACAATTTTTCGTTTTTTATACATATGGACCATTTCAGAGTAATGACTTTGTGATGCATAGGTTTATAAAATTAGCCATGAATAATCAACCAATTCCTATTTATGGAAAAGGTGACCAAACAATATCATTTTGTTACATTGATGATAATGTTGATATATGTATTAAAACATTACATGAAAATAGTTACGTTAATGATGTGCTTAATATTGGTAATGAAGTTGAAATTAGTGTTTTAGATTTGGCTAAAAAGATTATTAGTATAACAAATTCGAAATCTGAAATAATTAATCTTCCATCATTAAAAGAAGGAGATATGACAAGAAGGTGTCCAGACATTACAAAAATGAAAACATTATTAGGTATAAGTCTAGTGTCATTAGAAGATGGTATAAAAAAGATGATGTATTATTACGATACTTATACTATTCAAAAAGCTTAGTGATTGAATTATTTTCCGATGTTCATTTCTTATATTCGCATAAATAATATTAAAGCGTTTATAATTGAAAACCACGGAAGAGCATTGGCTCTATGTTATTTCTTCTAATAAGAAGCTTATAGATTTTAATTTTAAAGAAATTTGGAGATATAAGGATTTGCTCTTTTTATTCGTAAAAAGAGATATAATTACTCTTTATAAGCAAACAGTTCTAGGACCACTATGGTACTTAATTCAACCTTTATTTACCTCATTAATATTTACTTTAATTTTTAATAATTTAGCAGATATTCCAACAGGAGATGGTGTGCCTAATTTTTTATTCAATCTTGCAGGGATAACTTCTTGGAATTATTTTAAGGAATGCCTAGTAGGGACTAGTGATACATTCAAGAAAAATGAGAATATTTTTGGAAAAGTTTATTTTCCAAGAGTGATTATGCCGATGTCTGTAGTTGTTTCAAATTTATTAAAGTACGGAATTCAGCTGGTCGTTTTTGTAGGCTTTTATATTTATTACGTAAGTTTTACTGATAAAGCTTTTAATGTTTTCCCTACGTTTAGTATTATTACTCTACCTGTTTTGATTTTTTTAATGGCGTTATTAGGGTTAGGTCTTGGGATGATTATTTCATCTATGACAACTAAATATAGAGATCTTACGTTTCTGATACAGTTTGGTGTACAATTATTAATGTATGGTTCTGCTGTAATGTATCCGATGTCTTATTTTAAAGGTAAATTACCTAATTATTATTGGTTAATTGAATGGAATCCAATAGCTATTATTATTGAATCTTTTAGAACTATGGCATTAGGTATTGGTGATTTGGATATGTATAAACTATTATATACATCAATTGTAAGTCTTATTATTTTTCTAATAGGACTAGTGATATTTAATAAAACAGAGAAAAGCTTTATTGATACAATATAATGAGCTCAGATATAATTTTAAAAGTAGAAAATGTAGGTAAACAGTATCGATTGGGACTTGTTGGTACTGGTACAATTAGTCATGACTTAAATCGATGGTGGAAAAAAACTCTAGGAAAAGAAGATCCTTATTTAAAAGTTGGTGAATCAAATAATAGAAGTGAAAAGGGTATTTCTGATTATGTTTGGGCCATAAAGAATATAAATTTTGAAGTGAAGCGAGGTGAGGTACTTGGAATTATCGGTAAAAATGGTGCAGGGAAATCAACATTGCTTAAAATTTTATCTAGAGTAACAGGACCTTCTGTAGGAGAGATAAAAACAAAAGGTAGAATTGCTTCACTATTAGAGGTAGGGACTGGTTTTCACCCAGAAATGACAGGAAGGGAGAATATTTATTTGAATGGCGCCATATTAGGAATGACCAAAGCAGAGATTAACAGTAAAATTGATGAAATTATCGAATTTTCAGGGTGCTTAAGGTACGTAGACACTCCAGTAAAACGCTACAGTTCTGGTATGAAAGTACGCTTGGCATTTGCTGTAGCAGCACATTTAGAACCAGATATTCTTGTTGTAGATGAAGTGTTAGCTGTAGGTGATGCTGAATTTCAGAAAAAGGCTATTGGTAAAATGCAAGATATTTCTAACAGTGATGGTAGAACAGTTTTGTTTGTCAGTCATAATATGGCAGCGGTAAAAAGTTTATGCACAAGATGTGTTGTGCTAGAAAATGGTAAAAGTGTTTTTGAAGGTGAAACAGATGCGGCTGTGGATTTTTATTTGAATAATTCTGGTTCTAACAGCTCAACTTATACAGGAAGTATTCAATTTAATAAAGATGAAATTGGAAACCAACAAGTAGCTTTGGTAGAAGTAAAATCTTTTGATAATAATGAGAGGGTAAGAAGTACTTTTTTTAATAACGAAGACATTAGTATAAGTATAAAAGTAAATGTGAAGGAGTCTATAAAGAATTCACGATTTGCATTAATTATGGAAACATTGAATGGAGAGAAGGTATTTGTAAGCGCTTCTAATGAAATTACAAAAGGAGATATTACGAAAGGACTTTATACTTTTTCTGTTGTAATCCCTAAGAATTTATTAAATAATATTGAATATAATGTTTTTGTGAGTGGTGCTATACCAGGGAAGAATTATTTTTTTAAACCTTATAAATGTTTTTCAGTAAAAATAGAAGATTCTAAAAGTAAAGGGTATAATTTTAATGAAAAATGGCACGGAACTGTTCATCCACAACTTAAATGGTCTTTAAAAACATGAGTTCTAATAATAATCTTATAGCGATAAAGACAAAGGTTGGGAGTGCTTTTCGCTACGGAAAGCAGTTTTATAATTTAAAATACGAAAGTACTTTAGACTTTAATGCTAAGCCTAAAGTGCTCAACTTGAATATTATAGATAGCTGTAATTCTAAATGCACCATGTGCAATATTTGGAAGCAAGAAGAGGCATTAGAAATTAGTCCTGATGAATTAAAAACAATTCTTACAAATCCACTTTTTTCAGAATTAACACATATTGGTGTGACAGGTGGTGAACCAACTTTAAGGGAAGATCTACCAGAAATATATAGTGCTATAATTGATGTTACCCCTAACATTATCGGATTAAGTATAATAACCAATGCCATAAAGAGTGAGCAAGTTATAGGAACTATAAGTAAGATTAAAGCAATTTGTGATCAAAGGAATGTCGGTTTTTCTGCAATGATATCTATTGATGGTGTTGGTAAAGTGCACGATAGTGTAAGAGGTATAAAGGGTAATTTTGAAACAGCTATTAGCGTTTTTAAAACGTTACAGAATAAACTCAATATTCCAACGTCTTTTGGTTGTACAATATCTAAAATAAATGCTTGGGATGCAGATGATTTACTATACTATGCAAAAAATAATAATATGTATGGTAGGTTTAGAGTGGCAGAAACAATAAATAGATTATATAATCATAATCGTGGTAAAGTCATTAGAAATTTTGATGAAGATGAAACCTATAATCTTCTTTTGTTTTTTGAAAAACTTAAACTTACCTATGAGCGGAACAAAACTTATCAACGCACCTATTCAAGTATTCAAAATATTTTAAAAGGTGGTGAAAGACTAATAGGGTGTCCATATCATAATAATGGAATTGTTTTAGGCTCTAAAGGGCAAATAAGTTATTGCGCACCAAAATCTAAAGAAATTGGGAATGCTCTTAATACTTCCGCTTTAGATTTGTATAAGAACAATTTTAAAGAGAAGGAACGTATTTTAAAAGAGGATTGTAAAAATTGTATTCACGATTACCACGCTCCTATCACTTTTGAAGAATCAAAGATTGAATTGAAAGCGAAATTTAATGCTAAACTACTAAATATAGATAGTGAAAAAAGAGCATTAAAAGTCGTTAATGTTTTAAAAGTCGTTCCAAAGAAAAAAGAAGTATACCGACTATTTATTGTGGGTTGGTATGGTACAGAAACAGTCGGTGATAAAGCTATTTTAGGTGGTATTATAGATTTCTATAAAAACAAGTATGGAGAGAGTCTTGAGCTTGTTTTAGGAAGTTTATACCCATTTATAACAGAACGAACTTGTAAAGAATTGAAAATAGAAGCTAAAGTAGTTTCTACGAAAACTATAGAATTATTACGCTACGCAAAAAGTTCGGATGAAATTGTAATGGGAGGAGGACCATTGATGGATTTGAGTGACCTTTATGTACCTTATTTGGGCTTTAAAGTGTCAAAGAAATACGGGAATAAGACAACTGTCTTTGGATGTGGAATAGGTCCATTAAAATCAAAAAAATATACAAAAACTGTAAAAAGTATTTTGGAATTGGCTGATGAAGTAAAACTAAGAGATAAAACTAGCATTGCACTTTATAATACTTATGGTTACAAAACAAAGGCTAAGTTCTCAGGTGACCCAGCAAAAGGTTTTATAGAAAACATTAGTAAGCAAACTAAAGTAGAAAAGGAGGATATTTTAAGTTGCTATCTTAGAGAATGGACTTTTGAGTATTTTTCAGGAACAAGAGATGCCTTTGAACTCCAAAAAAAGATTTTAGAGCAAGGGATTGCGAATATGATTAAAGGTAAGGCAGAAGCACTTAATGTAGATAGGATAGAATTTCATCATATGCATAATTTTGTCATTGGAAATGATGATAGGGATTTTTCGAGATACTTTGTTGGTCAATATTTTAAAGACGATTCTAGAGTATTTATAAACAAGAAATTATCTACAGTAGATTCTATAGTGAAGACTATGAAACAATCTAAACTTAATATATGTATGCGATTTCACTCTGTTTTATTTGCTCATACTTTAAAAACAGATTTCATAGCGATAGATTATACATTAGGAGGTAAAATTCATGCATTTTTAGAAGATTCTAATACACTAGATAAAAAAATATCGGTAGATAGTTTAATAACGCAATATAATTCATAATTTTTTGAAGGTACTCATTGTAAATACATATGATAGTGGAGGTGCGGCCAAAGCATGTTTTAGACTGGCAGACGGTTTAAAATCTAATGGTATTGATATATCGATACTGCTTAAAAGGAATAATTCTGCAACCATAGACGCTGAAGTATTAAAACCACTGCCAATTCCAGTATTACAACATATAAAACTTAAGATATTGGGTCTGCTTGTAAAACTAAGGCTTATTGATAAAAGTAAATTATTATCTAAAGAGGATCAATTTACAAGAGAAAGACCAGAAGGTTTAGAGTTATTTACATTTCCAGATTCAGCATTTGATATAACTACTTCAGATTCATATAAAGATGCTGATATTATAAATTTTCATTGGGTTTCTGATTTTTTAGATTATTCAAGTTTTTTCAGTAAGAATACAAAACCAGTTGTTTGGACCTTACATGATATGAATCCATTTTCTGGTGGTGAGCATTATGAAGAAGAGTATATAGGAATAGACGAAAATGGTTTTCCTAAAAAAAGAGTATTAACTCAAAAAGAACGTGAAGTTTCTAAAAGTGTAAAAGCATTAAAGATGAAATCACTTCATAAAGTTCATAATCTTACTTTAGTAAGTCCTTCTCAGTGGCTAGGAGATATATGTAAAGCTAGTGACGTTTTTAAAGACTTACAAGTTAAATGTATTCCAAATAGCTTAAATACAGATATTTACAATTTAATGGATAAAAATGAAGCTAGAGAATTTTTGAATATACCATTAGATAAAAAGGTAATACTGTTCGTTGCAGAATCTTTAACCAATCATAGAAAAGGTTTTGTCTTTTTAAAGCGAGCTGTTGAATATATTGATAATAGTGACGTTGTGATAAGTGTTGTTGGAAAAAACAAAGCAAACCTAAATTTTGAGAACATTATTGAACTTGGTATGATTAAAGATGAGGTTAAAATGAGTATGGCTTATGCAGCAGCAGATGTTTTTGTTATACCCTCGTTAATGGATAATTTGCCAAATACGGTCTTAGAATCGTTATGTTGTGGTACTCCAGTGATTGGCTTCCCAATAGGTGGTATACCTGATATGATTGTTAACGGTGAAAATGGACTACTAACTTCTGAAATTAGTGTTAAAGCATTGGTTAAAACTTTAGAGGAATTCTTATCACATATTGAAGATTACGATAGAGAAACCATTCATAAAGAGGCAATAAAAAAATACAGTCTAAATGTACAAGCTAATGCTTACATTGATTTATTTAATACTATTTTGGTAAATGAAGATTAGCGTATTAACTCCCAGTTTTAATTCTGGTAATTACTTAGAAAAAAGCATTCAGAGTGTGCTCGATCAATCTTATAAAGATTGGGAACATATTGTTGTTGATGGAGGTTCTACAGATAATACGGTGGATATTTTAAAATCCTTTAAGCATTTAAAATGGGTTTCTGAAGCAGATAAAGGTCAGTCAGATGCTATGAATAAGGCCTTTAAAATGTGCACTGGAGACATAATTATGTACTTAAATGCAGATGATTATTTTTATTCAGATGCGTTTTATACTATAATTAAAAATTTTGAAAACCAACAAAATGTAGATATGTTTGTGGGCAATCTTCATATTGAAAAAAATGGTAAATTAGAACCAAGAGTAAAGGCAACAATTTTATGGAAGAATCTTTCTATTTTGAAAGGACGTTTTCCTTTAAATCCAGTTAGTTATGGATATAAGAGGCATGTGCAAGAGCGAATCGGTGATTTTCCCGTGAATGAACATTACACGATGGATTATTGGTTTTTGATAAGAGCGTTCTATCTATTTAAGATTGTAAAAATTGAAGATTTTTTAGGATGTTTTGTCTTTGTGGAAAACAATAAATCGAGTACTATTACTGGTGAATATGAAATTCAAGCACCACATGCACTTAAGTTTACTAGAAAGTTTACTCCAATGCGTTTGCCATATGTGTACACGATGCTTGCCATTCACCCTCAGAATCCCAAATCCAACAAGCTGTTGAAAGCAATGGTAAAAACTGTTGTTGGTATAAAAAAACGATTAAAATAAACTAGCATTGAAAAAAATACTTTTTATAACACATGATGCAAATCGCACTGGAGCACCACTGATACTGTTGTATTTTATGCAATGGTTAAAACATAATCATCCTCACATTGAAATCCATGGATTGAGTTTAAGAAAAGGTGTTTTGAGTGATAGCTTTAGTTCAGTTTCTAAGAATTATATGGAGTTAGAAAACTTAAACGACTCAATTTTAAAAAGAACTATTAATAAGCTTAAAAAAACATCTACAAAAGCAGAGTTTAAAAAGAGTTTATTAGCAAAACTAAAACATGAGAATTACGATATTATTTATGCAAATTCTATAATGAGTTTAGATTGGGGAATTGCCATAAAAAGTCAAATCCCAAAATCAAAATTGTTGTTGCACCTGCATGAATTGCAGGTTAGTATTAAATATTATGCGCCAAACTTAGATAATGACAAAGAAAAAGTAGATAAATATATTTGTGCTTCAAAACTGGTTCAAAATAATATAGTTCAAAATTATAATGTTCCAACAACTAAAACTAAGGTAATATATGAGTTCTCAAAATTAAAACCCATAGAAATTAATTCTGAAATTAATGAGAATAAAGAAATATTTATTGTTGGTGCTTCTGGTACCGTTAATTTACGAAAAGGGTATGATCTATTTTTATGTATTGCAAAGGCTGTAGTATCTGAAATAGCTAAAAATGTTGAATTCCATTGGGTAGGTAAGTTCTCTAATAAGAAGACTGAACTAGAGGTTTTAGCTGATATAAAAAAAGCAAATTTGCAAGAACATGTTTTTTTTAAAGGTGAATTTGAAAACCCTGAAAAAGAGTTTAGTAAATTTGATATGTTTATGATGTCGTCTAGAGAAGATCCTTTTCCATTAGTTTGTATTGAAGTTGCCAATTTAGGGAAGCCAATAATTTGTTTCGAAGGTGCAACTGGCACTGAAGAGATTTTGCAGAATGGAGGCGGTAAAATTGTTCCATATCTAGATATAAATGCAGCGGCAAAAGTGATAATAAATTATATTTCTAATCCTGAAGAAATTCTAACTGACGGTAAGAAAGCTCATGAAGAATTTAAAGATTTTAACATAGAAAATCAATCTTCAATTATATATCAAACCTTAAACGCTCTTTAGTCGTATTAAAAAAAAAAAACTCTATACGTAAGTGATTAAAACAATAAAGTCTAGAATACCAAAACCAATAAAGTTTCAATATAGAAAGTACAAAGCTTATACTTATAGTTTTTTATCACTTAAAAAGAATGATAAACTAAAAGTACTAATTTTTGCTCAGGGCAGAACAGGAAGTACATTGCTTGAAAATTTAATTTGCTCCACGGGATATTTTAGGGCTAGTGGTGAATTACTCTCTCCCGTTAAAGGTAGAATAACATTTCCTTACAGATATGTAGATGGTTTAACTCGTTTAAAATCAGATGCTAATTTTATTTTTCATTTAAAAGTATATCATTTAACTAGAGATCGAAAAAATAGTATTGACCCAAATATATTTTTAAAAAGATTGAAGAAAGATAACTGGAAGATCATTTATCTTAAACGTACCAATTTACTAAATCATGCCTTGTCTAATATTGTTGCAGAAAAGAGGCAAAACTATCGCAAATTTGATTCAATAAAGGAAAATATTACATTAAACTTAGACTTAAATGAATTGAAAAATGGTATCAATGAAAGACAAAAATTTGCTAAACAAGACAAATTAGCATTAAAAGATATAGGTAGCTTTAGTTTAGAATACGAAAAAGATTTGGAGAAATCGGAGTTTCATCAACAATCAATAGATTCGATTTTAGAATATCTTAATCTAGAAAAAAGAATAGTAAGGACAAAACATGAAAAAGTAAATGCTTTAACGCACAAAGAGCTAATTGAAAATTACGATGATTTTTATCAGTTATTAAAAGATAATAATTGGTTAAAATATTTAAATTAAATCTAGCAAAATTCATAAATTATAACAATTTGAAGAATGTCTATATTATAATCGTTACTTATAATGCCATGCGATGGATTAAACAATGTTTAGATAGTAGCAAAGGGTATAATGTAATTGTGGTAGATAATGCGTCGACGGATAATACTTTACAATATATATCTAAAAACTATTCGCATGTTACGGTACTTCCTCAAAAAGAGAATTTAGGGTTTGGGAAGGGTAATAATATTGGAATAAGTTATGCCTTAAAACATTTTTCAGCGGAATATGTTTTTTTATTAAATCAGGACGCTTATTTAGTTGATAGTGTTATTGAAGATTTAATTTATACACACAAAAATAATGCGAGTTACGGTATCTTAAGTCCACTTCACATCACAAGAGATAAAAAGTTGTTAGACAAAAAATTTGCAGAATATATCTCTAAAGATAAGGATGAAGGTTTTAATTGTAAAGATGTTTTAAATATCGAATTAAAAATTATTTATGATGTTTCTTTTGTCAATGCAGCTGGTTGGCTTATTTCTAGAGACTGCTTATTGAATGTCGGTGGTTTTGATCCTATATTTTTTTTATATGGAGAAGATGATAATTTATGCCAACGTGTTTTATATCATGACTATGAAATCGGAGTGGTTGCTAATACATTTATGATTCATGATAGAGCTCAAAGAAAACAAGAACCTGTAGACCATAATTTTGAAAGATTCTTGAAAATTCAAGCAAATATTTACAAGACGCAATATGCCAACGTAAATAATCCTGATGCTGTAACTGCATTAGAGAACAAAATAAATTATTTAAAGCGGCAGTATCTAAAGTGTCTATTAACTTTAAATTTTAAAAATTTTAAAAAGGAATATTCAAAATATCAGATACTCGTAAAAAATAGAACTGAAATAGAATCGAGCTACCTCTTAAATAAAATTAAAGCACCACATTATTTATCTTTATAATGTCGTAAGTTTGGATATTGGTAATTAAAAAATAAAAAGCAACAATTGGTCTCTATTATCATACCTGTATATAATCGTGCACACCTAATAGGAGAAACATTGGATAGTGTTTTGGCTCAATCTTATACTAATTGGGAATGCATTATTGTTGATGATGGAAGTACTGATAATAGTATAGGAGTCATTAATAGTTATCTAGATTTAGATGCAAGATTTAAATTCTACGATAGACCAAAAGAAAAGCCGAAAGGAGCTAATGCCTGTCGTAATTATGGATTGGAGAATGCCAATGGTAAATACATTAATTGGTTTGATAGCGATGATATAATGCATGCAGATTTTTTGAATCTGAAAGTTGAAACCTTAGAGCAAAATCCTGAATTAGATTTCTGCGCTTGTATCAGTAGTAAATTTAAAGAGAGCATAAAAAATGCAGAAAAGGCAGATAGGCCTTTAATCATGACTTCCGATAATTATATAGAAGATTATTTAATAAATGGATTATATTTCTATACACCTTCGCCACTGTGGAAATCTACTTTTTTAGAAAACAAAAAGCACTTTGACGAATCTTTACAGCGTTCTCAAGAGCGTGATTTTCATTTTAGAATGTTAACCTTTCAGCCACAATTCAAATATTTAGATACCGTTTTGTTTTATGTTAGAATTGAGGGTGAAAGTATAAGCACAAAGGCAAGAACATCTTTAAAGGCTCAAAAATCTGTTTTCAAATATTTTGACAATGTTTTCAACTTTCTAGAACAGACTAAAGAATTAAAAAATAGAGAAAAATTAATGGCATATATCTTTTACAGGCAAGCCACTAATTATTATAATATAAATCAACTTTGCACAGGGTTTGTTCAAAGATTTAATATCTTATTGTCGCACGGAAAATCTCTTAAAAACTATAGTAAGTCCATAAATGCTTTAAAGCAGCATTTAGGAAAAATAAACATTGGTTTTTTTGTAGTTCTATTCGCTAAAAAAGGATATAAATATTTTTATTTTCCACAATACGATTATGCTAAAAAAGAATGACTAAAACAGAAGTAATTTTAATTTCTCAGTTTCCGCTGCCCTACGCTAAGATAGGTAGTTGGACTACTATGTATAATTATCTTTTAGCTAATAGTAATCACGGGTTTGATTATATTATCTGTCCAGAAGTAAAAGATAGAGTGCCAAATGTGTCTTATAAGTTTTTAAGAAATGTCACATTAGCAGATAAGATAAAAAACAAATTATTAGACTCTAAAAGTAAATACAGCAACTATTTAGAAGCGCTTAATAAAATAATTGTAAAGGGAAATAAATATATCATTCAAATCATAGATAATAGTGGTGTTGTTTTACCTATAGATACATTTTTAAAGGAAAATTATTATCGTAAAGATTTTTATATTCAATACTATTACCATGGTTTTTCTCCTCAATTTTCAAAGAAAAGAGCGCAGCCTTTTTTATATGCTATTGATGAGTTTTGGTTTTTAACCAATTTAGCATATAAAGCCTATTTAGATTATTATGTAGATTGTGTTTTTAAGGCCAGAGTTATTCATAATGGTACAGACTCAAACCAATTTAAAAGAATTAACTCAACGCAAAAGAGCCAATTAAGAGATCAAAATAATATAAATAAGGACGCTGTTGTATTTTTATGGTGTTCACAAAATAGACCTAAAAAAGGACTCCAAATGGTTCTTGAGGCTTTTCAAAAAGTATATGTTAATAATAAAAATATACAATTATTAGTAGTTGGTATAACAAAAGAATTGAATCAAGAAGGTGTGACTTCAATTGGTAGAGTTCCAAATAAGGAATTACACATGTTTTATCAATTATCAGACGTGTTTGTGTTCCCATCCTTATGGAAAGAAGGTTTTGGTATCGTATTAGCTGAAGCTTTAAAATGTGGTTGTTATTGCATTGCATCAAATCAAGGAGGAATACCAGAAGTACTTAATTTTGGTGAATATGGTGTATTGGTAGAAAATCCAAATTTTGTTGACGAATGGGTTGAGAAGATGGAGTATGCGATTTCAATATTAAAAACACAAGGTCAAAATCCATTTCTTGAAAAAACACCAGAAAACATATACGATATTGAGAATTGGGCCAATAAAATAAAGTTGTTTTTAGAGGAAGCTAAGCTATCATTGAATATGAGTAATAATAAAGAGTAGTGGGCTTATCTAAATAATACTAGCATGGGGTGGTACTAAAAGAACCCCGAATTTTAATATTACAGATGATAATTTGATTAAAAAAATAGCAAGTGTTAAAGGAGTTAAAGTTATTATTCGAGCAGAAAATAATAAATGGAAAGTGAGAAGCTACAGTTACAGCTATTTAGCATTTATTGAACGTTGTTAAATTAGAATACATTTTTAATAGATTAAAACAACATAACTTATTTTGAGTAAAGTATTTCATATCGGTATACCAAAGTCTGGTACAACTACGATTCAAGCTATTTTAGAAAAAGATGAAAGAGTAGCGCTTTCTAGATCTACATATTTTACCACGTCATCTTGGTGGACCACAATAGAAGAACCATTACAAAAAAACAAGGTAAATATTGAAAGCAATGAAACTATAGTAACTGCTGGTTTTGGCAAGGTGAAGCTAAATGAGGTTTTTAATCGTATTACTACTCTACATCCCGATGCCAAGATAATTATTACCATAAGACAGCAAGATGACGCAATCTTGTCAATGTTTAAATACCATATAAAGCATAATTTTAAAGGTGTTAAGACCCTTGAGAATTGGATGTATAAAACTAATTTAGGTATGGATTATTTAAGTACATGTATGTATGGGGATTTAGCCAAACTTTTACTACTTTACTTTAAAAAGAAAAACATTCATTTTTTATTTTTTGAAGATTTAATGACTCAACCAGATTTATTTTATAAAGAATTTTACAATATCCTAGGATTAAACTATAATCCATATATAAAGAATTCACCTCAAAATATAAATACCTTAACAGAAAATCAATTGTATACCCTATCAAAATTGAATTTTTTGTCCTTAACGAAAGCAAATTCTGAGCAAAGTTTTACTTTTCAAAAAATACGTTCTTTTGAGCAAAAAGTAAAGTTTGTTATGGTTAAAATATTCAAGTTCAATTGCCCTGTTTCCTTTTTTAAAATTAATAAAGTTGGAGGGTATAATAGCCTAAAAGAAGATTTTATAAAAAGTAATAAATTATTAGTAGATTTGGGATTTGTAGAAGAAAATAAGTTAGAAGCCTATAACTATATAAAATAAAGTATTAAGCTTTATAACTATTCTTTATTGAATATAAGTTTGATATTATTGATTCTTGTTTTATATAATATTAAGTAATAATGAAATGTACCAATAAAGTTATTGCCAAGCATGTTTTAAGAGGTTTTAAAAGTAGAAGGTAATCAAAATATATAGTAGGAGACTGCGCATTAGAAATAACACTAAGAATTTTAAAAGAATTCAAAATTAAAACGGGTTATAGCTTGAGTTAATAATAAGTTCTATATCTCAAAAAAATACTCGTTTTTCAAAGATTTTTTTCTAAAAGCTATTTATAGAAAAGCGTAAGGGAATACGAGTTAAAGTAAAATAGGCAGATGGCTATTGTAAGAATTTAAAATAAAAGTATACAGTTATAAAATAGAATGCAGAATCCGTTTATAGAAATATCAGGTCGAAAAATAGGAGCAGATTTTCCTCCACTAGTAATAGCAGAAATTGGTATAAACCATGAAGGTTCAATAATCGTAGCTAAAGAAATGGTAGATGCTGCACATAGGGCAGGAGCAGAAGTTGTTAAGCACCAAACTCATATTGTCGAAGACGAAATGAGTAAAGCAGCAATGAAGGTTATACCTGGTAATGCTGATGTTTCTATTTATGAGATAATGGAGCGCTGTGCTTTGAATGAGGAGGACGAGTTAGAATTAAAAAAATACGTAGAAAGTAAAGACATGATTTTTATTTCTACACCATTTTCTAGAGCTGCAGCAGAGCGTTTAAAACGTTTTGATATACCTGCTTATAAAATTGGTTCAGGCGAATGTAACAATTATCCTTTGTTAGAGCATATTGCTAAATTTGGTAAGCCTGTAATTTTAAGTACAGGTATGAATACTATAGAAAGTGTAAAAAAGGCAGTAGCAATTTTTGAATCACACAATACGCCTTTAGCACTTTTACACACCACAAATTTATACCCAACACCGTCGCATTTGGTACGTTATGGTGCAATGATGGAACTGCATGAGGCATTTAAAAATAATGTTTTCGGTCTTAGCGATCATACTCTAAATAATAATGCATGTTTAGGAGCTGTTGCACTGGGAGCATCAATTTTAGAACGTCATTTTACTGATAATAAGCAAAGACAAGGTCCAGATATTGTTTGTAGTATGGATGAGATAGAATGTTCTAATCTCGTTGTAGGTAGTAAAGAAATATGGTCTATGAGAGGGGGAATTAAAGCGCCTACTAAAGAAGAAAAAGTAACCATAGATTTTGCTTTTGCTACGGTTTGTACCATAAAACCTATTAAAAGAGGAGACGTATTTAGTAAAGATAATATTTGGGTGAAACGCCCTGGAAATGGAGAGATTTTAGCAGAACATTACAATAGTATTCTAGGAAAAATTGCTGTAGAAGATATAGAAAGTGATATACATATAACATGGAAGAATATCAAATAGTTAACTTTGTAGAGTTCTTGCTAAAGAGGGTTTATAACTCAAAACAAATACCCAAAACTATTGTTTTGGAGGCATTTGATAATGTGATAAGAGATGTGAATTATCATTTTCCTGAAACTAGTGATTCTGAAGTGTTAAATAGAATAGTAACAAATCAAAATGAATTAGCAATGTTTCTTTTTAGACTAGGTAGTCATATTCATAAAGAAAATTTAGAAGAATTAGAGTCTCAAATTCACTTTCTAATGAAAGACTTATGTGGATGCGAAATTTATTTTAACTCAACTATTGATGAAGGGCTCTATATTGTGCATGGAGAAGGAACAATCATTGGAAGTCGCAATACAATAGGCAAAGGTTTTATGATTCATCAGAATTGCACTATTGGACATAAAGTCAATGGGTCTGGTTCTGGAAATAATATAGGAGAAAACGTTAAAATGTATTGTAATTCTTCAATATTAGGGTCTTTATATATTGGAGACAATGTTGTCATAGGGGCACATACAATGGTCAATAAAAATATAAAGGACAACACTACAGTAATTTCAAATACTCGATTAGACTATCTATAATGGCAAATAAAAAAATAGTTTTTCTAACGGGCACCAGAGCCGATTTCGGAAAAATAAAAACCCTTATACAAAGTGTTGAAAAACATATTGATTTTGAACCGTATATATTTGTTACAGGTATGCATCTTTTGCAAGAGTATGGTTATACTTTAATAGAAGTTGAGCGCTGTGGTTTTAAATATATATCTAAGTTTCATAATCATACAGATGAAGCTACTATGGATTTAACCTTAGCAAAAACTATTAATGGTTTTTCTGAATACGTAAAAAATATTCAGCCTGATTTAATTATTGTACATGGCGATAGAGTAGAAGCATTAGCAGGAGCTATTGTGGGTAGTTTAAATAATATTTTAGTAGCTCATATAGAAGGAGGTGAGCTTTCAGGTACCATAGATGAATTGATAAGGCATTCGGTGTCTAAACTGAGTCATATACATTACACGTCCAATGATGAAGCCAAAAAACGCTTAATACAAATGGGTGAACTAGATGAGTCTATTTTTGTAATAGGTTCACCTGATGTTGATATAATGTTTTCCGATAATTTACCACATCTAGATGAGGTTAAACGTTACTATCAAATTGATTTCAGTTCTTATGCAGTAGCTATGTTTCATCCTGTTACAACTGAGATAGATGAGATTCAAGATAGAGCAAATCAATATGTAGAAGCATTAATTGAGAGCGATAGAAATTATGTTGTAATTTACCCTAACAATGATTTGGGGAGCAAACATATACTAAAAGCGTACGAGAAATTTAAAGGAAATACAAGATTTAAAGTTTTTCCTTCTATTAGGTTTGAATACTTCTTAACACTTCTAAAAAAATCAAATTTTATAATAGGTAATAGTAGTGCAGGAGTTAGGGAAGCGCCTTACTATGGTATATCGACAATAAATATTGGAAATAGACAGCTTAATAGAGCGAGTTCTTCTAAAATAATTAATGTGCCATGTGAAAAAGAATTAATTTTAGAGGCATTCAATAATTTATCTAAAACAATAGAGATTTCAAATGAAACTTTTGGTAAAGGCAATAGTGCACAATTATTCTTAGATAGCTTAGAATCAACAGAAGTGTGGTCAATAAATCATCAAAAACAATTTAAGGATGCCTAAACAAAAGCATATACTATTTTTAGTTCCTGATGGTGTTGGCATAAAGAATTATCTGTATTCTGATCTTATTAAGCATATAAAGGAAGACGCTATAGTTACTATTTGGTCTACTTTGCCATTAGAAGCTTTCGATGATGTAAAAGGAATACATGACATAGATTTTAATTACAAACAAATACAGCTATCTCCCGAAAATAGTCTTACACGTCTATATAGAGAAGCTACAACCTATGCACGATTAATTCATAATAGTAAGCTAAAAGAAAATCCGACGATATTAACAAATTGGAGACGGCCAAACTATAGTTTCAAAGTAAAAGTATTATATAAATTTGCTGAGATTCTAGGAAAATTCTTATCTAAAAATTATTCTAGAATATTAAATTTCGAAAAAAAGAGTATTGAAAAAATTTCTCAGGGTGCTATAAAGAATTATAAAAAAGAATTACAAGAGTTAAAACCTACGACAATTTTTATTACACACCAACGTGTAGCAGGATTGATGCCTATTTGTCTTGCAGCAAAACAAAATAATATTAAAACAGTCACCGCAATTTTTTCATGGGATAATTTGCCAAAAGCAAGATTAGCGGTAAAAACAGATGATTACTATGTTTGGTCAAAATGGATGAAACAGGAAATGAAAGACTATTATCCCGAAATACCTGAAGATAACGTAATCCTTGTTGGAACTCCTCAATTTGAATTCTACTTAGATCAAAATAGATTTATAACTCGAGAAGATTTTGCCAAAACACATGGTTTAGATACAAAGAAGAAATGGCTTTGTTTTAGTGGAGATGATATTGCGACATCACCTTATGACCAATTGTTTCTTGAAGACGTGGCTGAATCGCTAAACTCTAAGAAAGATGATTTACAAATTATATTTAGAAGATGTCCAGTTGATTTTTCATCGAGATATGATGAAGTTCTCAATAGATTTAACGATTTAATTGTTCCGATTGACCCTATTTGGAATGTGCAATCTGAAACAGGTTGGGTTGGGTATTTTCCAAAATTCAATGATATTAGCATGCAAGTTAATTTATCTTATCATTGCAGCTTAGTAATCAATCTTGGCTCGACAATGGCATTAGATTTTGCGACATTTAATAAACCATGTTTATATCTAAATTATAATCCATCTAATGATAACAATTGGAGTACAAAAATTATTTATAATTTTCAACATTTCAGAAGTATGAATGGATTAAATGCTGTTGGTTGGATAAATGATAAAGCGTCAATTTTAGAAGTAGTTAATAATGCGCTTAATCATCCAGAGACAATTGCTCCAGAAAGAAAAAAATGGATGGAAATTTTAGTTCAGCATCCAATTGATCAAAACGCTAGACTTATAGCAAAATCTTTATTCTAAATGCATATTTGCTTTATAACAAATGAATACCCAAAACAAGATTTTTCGCATGGAGGTGTGGGCACTTTCATTCGTACATTAAGTAGAAAATTAGTAAAAAAAGGACATAAAGTTACTGTAATAGGTATTAATTTCTATTCCAAAATTCATGAAGAAGAAGATGATAATGGAGTCATAATATATAGACTAAAACCTAACGTAATTAAAGGTTTTACATGGTATTATAATAATAAATCTATAAGCAAAAGGATAAAATTAATTGATAAGGATTATCCTATTGATATTGTAGAAACTGCAGAATTAGGTTTGGCTTTTATATCAAAAATTAAGTCTATAAAATATATTATTAGACTTCATGGAGGACATCATTTCTTTGCAAAATATGAAAAACGAAAAGTAAAATTGAGGCAAGCTTTTGTAGAGAAAAAATCATTTCGTAAGGCAGACGCTCTAATTGCAGTTTCCGATTTTGTAGGAAAGGAGACATTACAACTTTTAGGGTTACAGAACCGAACTTATACTGTTGTATTTAATCCCATAGATGTTAATCAATTCTATCAATCAGATTTAAACAAGATAGAAAAACATTCCATATTTTTTGCAGGAACACTTGTCGAAAAAAAAGGGATTAGACAACTCATTGAAGCCTTAAATTACTTAATAGATGAATTTCCAAATGTGAAACTTTTAATAGCAGGAAGAGATGCTAATATACCAGGTACTAATATTCCATACAGACCTTTATTAGAAAAAAGTATTACTAATAAATTAGAGCCTCATCTTGAATTTTTAGGAGTGGTACCAAATAGTACAATTCCAAGCTATATTGAAAAAGCTCAGGTATGCTGTTATCCTAGTCATATGGAGGCTATGCCATTAGCTTGGCTCGAAGTAATGGCTATGAGTAAAATTTTTATTGGAAGTTCTATTGGTCCTGGAAGAGAGGCAGTTATAGATGGTGTTACGGGTTATTTAGTGAATCCATTGAGTCCAGTTGCTATAGCCGAGAAAATCAAATATGTTTTTAATAACTATGAAACTTGTACTGAGATTGCTAAAAAGGGAAGAAAACGTATTTGCGAAGAATTTGATATAAATAATATTGTTGAAAAGAACATAAATACATACAATGAGATTGTTGTTAATACATAGGTTTTAGATATTTACTAGTTCAATTTGATTGAAAAAAACACTTATGAAATTTGTATATTTCCATTTTCAAGTATGCCTCAAGAATATCTTGTAAAAAGAACTTAAAAAATTATTCAATAAGTTAAAAAATATAACTTTTAATTCTATGACATTAGCAATAATAACATCAGCTCCACACAAAGTTAAAGATGGTAAATATTACTCTTATGGTCCTTACGTAAGAGAAATGAACATCTGGACAAAGTATGCTGATAAAACATTGGTAATAGGACCTAGAGATGAAAATAACGAAATAGGAGAAATAGATGAACCATATAATCAGTCAATTAATTATACGGAAGTAAAAGCGTTCAATATTACTTCAGTATATAATATTTTGAGAACCTTGGTATTATTTCCTTTCACCTCTTTTAAGATTTATAAAGTAATGAAAAAAGCAGATCACATTCATTTGAGGTGCCCTTGTAATATGAGTCTGTTAGGAGCCTTTGTCCAAATTTTGTTTCCTTCAAAACGGAAAACTGTAAAGTATGCAGGTAATTGGGACTATGATAGCAAACAACCATGGGCTTACAGAATGCAACAAAATATATTAAAGAACACTTTGTTATCTAAAAATATAAAAGTTTTAGTGTATGGAGAATGGAAAGATGCTACGACGAATATGGTGTCATTTATATCAGCTACATATCGTAATGATGAAAGAGTTTCTTTTTCCAAAAAAGATTATTCTAAAAAATTAAAATTTGTATTTACAGCAAATTTAGTAGTAGGTAAAAGACCACTATTAACTATTAAAATAATTGAGTCATTAAGAAAAAAAGGAATTGATGCAGAAATCCATATGTTTGGAGATGGACCTTTAATGGATGAGGCAATGTTATTTATTAAAGATAACAATCTATCTGACTCAGTGTTTATGTTGGGAAACCAAGATAGAGAGACTATTAAAACTTGTTTGCAGGATGCACATTTTTCAATTTTACCTTCAAAAAGCGAAGGATGGCCTAAAGCTATTGCAGAAGGTATGTTTTTTGGTGCAATTCCAATTTCAACAAAAATTTCATGTTTATCTTGGATGTTAGATTACGGCAAACGAGGTATACTTATAGAAAATGATTTAGATAGTGCTGTCAATACCATTTTAAAACATATTGGAAAAGGTGATGATTTTCTTAATGAAATGAGCAAGGCTGCGATGAGTTGGTCGCAGATATATACGCTTAACAAATTAGATGAAGAAATTGGAAAAATGGTTGTAAAATGATTCGGTCATTACAAATTATTGATACTTTGCGGATTGGAGGTGCTGAACGAATGGCTATTAATATAGCTAATGGTCTTTCTAGTGCCAATGTAGAATCCCATATTTGTGCTACTAGATCTGAAGGACAATTAAAAGCTTCTATAAAAAAGGAAGTCTCATATTTGTTTTTGAATAAAAAATCAACAATAGATATTATAGCCTTATTTCGACTAAAAAAGTATATAAAAAAGAATCAAATTAACATTTTACATGCGCATGGTACTTCTTTTTTTATTGCAGCTATAGTAAGTGTTTTTAATAGAAAATTGAAAATCATATGGCACGACCATTATGGAAATAGAGTCAATGATACAAATAAATTCAAATTAGTAATCCTAAAATTATGCTTGTATAATTTTAATATAATTTATTGTGTAAATCATGAATTAAGGAATTGGGCAATTGAAAATTTAAATTGCAAAACAGTAAAGTTTATTTCTAATTTTCCTACAATTAATCATAAAAAAGAAACAATATTAAATGGTAATACTGGCAAACGAATTTTATGCGCAGCAAATTTAAGAGAGCCAAAAAATCATGAGTTGCTGTTTAAAGCATTTAAAAAGTTAAAAGGAGAATGTAGTGATTGGTCACTTCATTGCATAGGAGCCATTTATGATGATGATTATTCTCAAAATTTAGAATCTTTTATTAATAAACATAAATTAAAAAATCAAATATTTTTATATGGCGCTAAAGAAGATGTATCAAACATAATTTCTCAATCAGATATCGGAGTACTTACTTCAAAATTTGAAGGATTACCTATGGCATTATTAGAATATGGGCTTGGTAAATTAGCTGTTTTAGCAACTGATGTAGGGTATTGTAATAAATTAATATTAGATGATTCTTTAGGTGTGTTGGTTTCTAGTAATGATAAAAAATCGGTTTACAATGGTTTAAAGCTGCTTATAAATGATATAAAATATAGAAAAGAATGTGCAGAAAATTTTCATTTAAAAATTCTAAATGAATTTTCTGAAGAAGAAATATTGCGTAAGTTGATTTTGGATTATGAGTTATTATTAGTACCTGATAATATAGAAAAAGAATAATGAATATAAAATATGTTTACCGTTTATTGTTTCATATTACGCTTGGTGTAGTATTTTTTATTTTTGTAAATCTTATTCCTAGATTGTTCTTTTTTTTTATGATCTTTTATTTCATATTAACTATAATAATGGCTTCAAAAAAACAAAGAAAAATAGAAGTACTAAAAGCATGTGCTTATGTTGTAGGTATTGAGGTATTGTTGAGAATGACCAATGGAGCTTTATTTTATGAAGCATCAAAATATTTGGTGATTTTATTTATGTTAATAGGTATGTTTTATGACGGTATTTCTAATAAAGGGTCTGCTTATTTTATTTATCTTATACTTCTTGTGCCATCCATAATTGTCGCATCATCAACAATCGGATTTGATGCCAATTTCAGAACTAACGTAGCTTTTGTTTTAACGGGCCCTGTTAGTCTGGGAGTTTCTGCTTTGTATTGTTTAGATCGTAAAATTACAAGAAATCAATTGCTCGATGTATTGCAATATTTGTCACTCCCTATAGTTTCTTTAACTACTTATTTATTTTTATATGCTCCAAGTATTAAAGATACGCTTCGAGGAACACAATCTAATTTTGAAGCATCTGGAGGATTTGGTCCCAACCAGGTTTCTACAGTATTGGGTATCGGAATGTTTACGTTTTGTGTATTTATTTTTCTTAAATCGAAAAATATTATAATTACAATAATAAATATTATGCTATTTAGTGCAGTTACATTTCGAGCAATTGTTACTTTTAGCAGAGGAGGTGTGATAACTAGTATATTAATGATAATGGCATTTTTATTCTTTTTATATCTAAAATCAAAATCTAATGAAAGGTTTAGGATAGTAGCTTCATTAATTGCTATAGTGATGGTTTTAGGGTTTACGTGGGTAGTTAGCTCCAGTCTAACAGGTGGGTTAATTGAAAAGCGATATAATAATCAAGATAAGAAAGGTTTGGAAAAAGAAGATGTATCAGCTGGTAGAGTTAATCTATTTTTGGGAGAATTGGAAGGATTTATTGAGAACCCATTTTTGGGGGTTGGTGCTAATGGGATGAAAGAATTAAGAATTGAAAGAATGGGAAAAGCCATTGCTAGCCATAATGAAGTAAGTCGAATATTGTCAGAGCATGGATTAATTGGAATTATTATTTTATTAATTTTAATTATTAGACCTTTAGCATATAGAACAGAAAATCAAAGTAATATATTTTTCTTTGCTTTTTTCTGTTTTTGGTTTGCCACAATAAATCATTCAGCTATGCGTATTGCGGCTCCAGGGTTTGTTTATGGCTTAGCTTTATTAAATGTTATACATGAAAAAAAACGTCCTTTACATAGGAAATGCCTTAGCGAATAAAGGGAAAACCAGCTCTACGATAGATACTTTAAGCTCCCATTTAAAAATAATGTGTAACCTTAAAATCGCATCAGCCAAGTCTAATAAAGTGTTTCGCTTATTGGATATGATATTTTTAGTTTTTAAAAATAAAACTAATACGGATTACGTCTTAATAGATACTTACAGTACAATTAATTTTTATTATGCTTTGATTATAAGTCAACTTTGTAGGCTGTTTAATATTAAATATATTCCAATACTTCACGGTGGAAATCTAGAGAATAGATTGAAAAACAATCCTAAATTAAGTGAACTTACTTTTAAGAATGCCCATAAATTAATTGCTCCATCTAATTTTTTAAAATTAGTATTCAATAATTACGGTTATCAAAATGTTGAATATATTCCAAATAGTATTGAACTAGACCAATACAGTTTTGAAAATCGAAATATCGATGCTATCAAGCTATTATGGGTTAGGTCTTTCTCATCAATTTATAATCCTGAATTAGCTGTTTTAGTTTTAAAACAATTAAAAGAAGAAAATTACGACGTTGAGCTAACAATGATTGGTCCTGATGTTGATGGGTCTTTAATTAAAGTAAAAGAGTTAGCTGATAGTAAACATTTAGAAGTTAATTTTACAGGAAAACTATCGAAGGTTGAATGGAGAACATACTCTAAAAACACTAATGTTTTTATAAATACCACTAATTTCGATAATATGCCAGTAAGTGTTATTGAAGCAATGGCACTTGGATTACCAGTTGTTTCAACTAATGTTGGAGGACTTCCATTTTTAATTTCTGACAATTCTGAGGGGATTTTGGTAAATCCGGATGATTCCAATGCTATGGCTGAGGCTATTATTAGGTTAAAAGATGATATTGAATTCAAGAATAAATTAGTACAAAATGCACGTGCTAAAGTTGAAAATTTTAGTTGGAAAGCCGTGAAACCTAAATGGGAATCCCTTTTGTCTTAAATTTATGTTCAAAACCAATTGTACTTATTATCTTTACGTCATAGTTTTCTTGCAAAATGACTAAAAAAAAAGGAATACATTTCGAAGTTTCTGAACGTAAAATTCTATTAAGGATTTTAGATTTGGTGATGGTGTATTTGGGCGTTTATTGCCTAAGTCTTTATTTTGATTTTGAATATATTGAAGTAAGTAAAGATAATAGTGTAGCTTTAATTCTTTTAGGAGTATATATTACAATATTCGGGACAATATTTGAATTGTACGATCTTCAAAAAGCAAGTAAGCTTGAGTCTACTTTTAAGAATGTGGTAATTACGGCATCTACAGTAGTTCTTTTTTATCTCTTAACACCTGTTCTTTCGCCATATCTTCCAGTTGAACGTCTTCAAATTGTGTATCTGTATTTAACCATTATATTCTCTATCCTTTTATGGCGAGTATTTTATATGAACTTAATCGAATCTCCTCGTTTTTATAAGCGTGTGCTTTTAGTAGGAGAGGTTTCAAACATAGATGGACTTGTTAGAGCGTTAGATACTTCTGACCCAAATTATAAAATAGTAGGTTTTATTAATAGTGAAAACTCATCTGAAGATTCTGTAAAGTTTAATGGATTAAAAGAATTTGATGCTAAGGATTTTTTACAAACTATTCAAAAGGAAAAAATTTCAGAAATCTTGGTAGCTAGTTTTAATACAGAAGCCATTACGGTAGAAGTTTATCATGATTTGATGTTGCTTCTAGAGCGTGGTTTTAAAATTAGAGACTATACACAGGTCTATGAAGAATTACTTCAAAAAGTTCCGGTGCAATTTGTAGGTAAAGATTTTTATAAATATTTTCCTTTTAGTCGTAGCAATGAAAATAAGCTATACATATTTTTTCAGCGTGGATTCGATATTGTTTTCTCATTGATTGGTTTGTTTTTTGGATTATTAATTGCGCCAATTATCTTAATTGGGAATTTAATAGGAAACAGAGGTCCTTTATTTTATTCTCAAGAACGCGTAGGTCGAAATAGTAAACCTTTTCAGATTATTAAACTTAGATCGATGGTTGTAAATGCTGAGGAAGATGGCGTAAAATGGGCTCAGAAAAATGACACCAGAATTACGGCTTTTGGTATGTTTTTACGTCGTTCTCGTTTAGATGAAATTCCACAATTTATCAATGTTTTAAAAGGAGATATGAGTATTATAGGTCCTAGACCAGAACGTCCGTTTTTTGTTAATGAATTATCTCGAATTATTCCGTTTTACGAAACACGTCATATCATTAAACCTGGCCTTACAGGTTGGGCACAAGTAAGCACAAGGTATGGTGCTTCTGTTGACGATAGTTTAACGAAGCTTCAATACGATTTGTATTATATTAAACACAGAAGTGTGTTTTTAGATTTCAGTATTTCAATAAAAACACTGAGTACTATATTATATTATAGAGGACAGTAATTAGTTTTTATTAAGATATTTTGAAAGAAATATAAATCTAATAAAAATTGCTATTAACAAAGGAATTAAGCCAATAGCAAAAACCTGTATGCCACTTATCCAATGAAATGTTAACAGTGCTAACATAATAATTAGAAACTTTATATAACGTTTTACCCAATTCTTAATCGTTGGTTTTAATAATTGACTAACAATAAGAATATTTAAAGGAAAAGCCCATAATAAGTTAAAGTTATAAGCGGTTGCTGAATGGTCTGTAGCAAACCAAAGCAATAATAAAACAATACCGACAATTCCTGTGGTTCCAAAAATTATGGAATCTAACCACTTTGTTCTCTTATTATTTTTATAATCTTTATATGTAATAAATAATATGCCAAGCCCAAGTAATCCTATTATAATCAATGGACTAAATAGAGAATCGAATGAGGTAATGTCTTCTTTTTTTTCATAAAGGTTTGAAGAGTCTTTTACCAATTTCTGAGAGCTATCTAATTTTGCGTTTGCAAAAAACTCATGGATATATATTGGTAAAAACATATGCTCAGATGTTGTAGCTTCTACATCTATAACAGAACCTAAAGCAATATCAATTCCAAAACTTCCCCAAGTATTAAGGCCAACATGGTCATGGATTAGTGTTCTAAATGTTTTATGTTTAAAACCTTCGGGTAAATTATAATCTATTTTTCGTGAAGTTGCTTTTTCAGTGACATCTCTAATTCTAGTAGCACAATTGTCATAAAAGAAATCGTAGATATAACGTCTGTTTTCTGGTTTATAATTGTTTTCTAAATAGTTAAATAGATTTTGTTTTTCTTTGGCAGAGAAATTTAAAACTTGCTCGTCAATTGAACGATTATAACTAGTATAATGGTAATATATATCCGCAAAATTGTGTTTACTAATAAGGTATTCTAACTTTCCTTGTGCAAATTTTAAATAAAAATTTGGTGCATCAAAATCGTATTGACCGTAACCATATATCGCATCTATACCTAAGTCGTTGTCTTTAACTCTAAAAGCATTATGACCAAAAGCATCGTTTAGTGAAGCTCCTGGACCAATAGTTAATACAGATATTTCTGCATTTGGTGATAATTGATACTGCTGAGAAAACCCAGAAGTAATTGTAAATAGAAATACTAAAAGAGAAAACTTTAATTTCATATGATGAACTATCTAAAAACGCTAAAATCTATTTTTAATGAAAACACATTAGAGTAAAGGGCTGCACTTTGATCACCAATGTCAGTGAAAGCATAATCAATTTGAATACCTCTGTATTTAAAACCTACACCAAAATTAGGCTGAAAGGTAACTTGTTCTGAATCATCGATTTGAATTTCATTTTGAAAATTACCAACTCCAGCTCTTAAAAAAACTAAATCCGTATAACCAAATTCAAAACCTAAAGCAGGATTTATGCTGGCAAAAGAAGTAGATATAATATCGTTATTTTGAGCAAAACGCATATTTAAGTTAGCAGCTGCTAGTAATGTGTAATCGTAATGGAATATCCATTTCTTAGACATTCCTATTTCTAATTTTGGTATTGTTATTTCTGTAGTTTCTGGTAGCTCTTGGTTTTCATCATCAATTGCGCCACTAATTTGTTCAAATTTTTCTTCGTCAATAGACCAAGCATTAAAAGTAGTTGTGATATCTCTTGCCATGATACCAAATTTCCAATCGTTTTTGCCTTCAAATTGAATTCCTGCATCTAAACCAAAACCCCAAGAAGAGGCAAAATCACCAATTATGCGTCTAATGATTTTCGCATTTACCCCAAAATTTAAACCGTCTAATGGCAGTTTCCTTGCGTAAGAAAACGTAAGACCATAATCTGCAGTAGAAAATGTACTTATTCTATCGTAATTAATATTTCCCTGGTCATCGATTAATTGCGTAGTATCTAAAATATCATCGACTCCAAACCTTATTAATGATATACCTAAAGCACTTTTGTTATCTAAAGGCATTCCGTATCCAATATAATTATAATTGGCAATGTTGGCAAAATAACTAGAATGCATTAAAGCTAATTGTTTACCTTCTAAATGCACCAATCCTGCAGGATTCCAATAACCAGAATTTACATCAGACGTTTGAGATACAACAGCATTACTCATGCCCAATGCAGCAGCATCAACACCTATATTCATAAATTCATTAGAATATTTTCTTGTGGTTTGACCCGAAGCGAAAAGCGTAGCAAGTATTAAGAGAAGTGCTAAGTAATTTTTCAACAGCAAATTTTTTTTACAAAGATGCACAATATTTTATATCTATTTAACTGTAAAATAAGGTTGTTATTGTTTTCTTTTTACGCAATTTCAAAAATATTAAGTACAGACTCAAATACTTTTATATTTTTACATAAATTTAAATTATGAGTATTAAACGACATATTCCTAATATCGTAACATTGCTGAATTTGTTTTCGGGTTGCATTGCTTTAATTTTTGCAGTGTATGGCAATTTTATTGCGGCTGCTCTTTTTGTGTTTTTAGGCATATTCTTTGATTTTTTTGATGGCCTTTTAGCCCGAAAATTAAATGTGCAAAGTCCGTTGGGTATTCAGTTAGATTCTCTGGCAGATTTGGTAACAAGTGGAGTAGTGCCAGGTGTTATTATGTTTAAATTAATTTCTGATTCTATAGGAACCTCAAATTTTAACTATGCAGATAGTTGGACGTCCAGTTTAAAAGGAACTGTTTTAGAAATGCCATTTTTACCGCTAATAGGATTGTTAATTGCTCTAGCTTCTGCTTATCGGTTAGCAAAATTCAACTTAGATGAAGATCAACAAACTTATTTTAAGGGTTTACCTGTACCAGCCAACACATTAGTAATAATGTCATTACCATTGATTTTAGAATATCAAAATAGTGATTTAATGAATTCAATTATTATTAATAAATGGTTTTTAATTGGTCTTACATTATTGAGTTGCTATTTATTAAACTCTAATATAAAATTGTTTGCATTAAAATTTAAGAATTGGAGTTTTAAAGATAATGCTGTGCGTTATGTTTTTTTGATTCTTAGTGTTGTACTTTTAGTAGTGCTTCAATTTGCTGCAATACCATTTATAATTGCATTATATATCATATTATCAATTCTAGATAGAAAAAATATCCACTAAATCTTTAAATTAACATTAATACCAGAATAAATTATGGCTGAAATTCTTTTTACTCTCTTAATGCTTGTAATGCTGCAAGCCGTTTTAGGTTTTGATAATTTACTTTACATTTCTTTAGAATCTAAAAAAGCACCATTAGATAAGCAAAAACGAGTTAGAAAAGTAGGAATACTAATAGCTATAGTTTTAAGAATAGTTTTATTATTTGTTTTAGTTAGAGTAATTGGCTTTTTTCAAGAACCCTTTTCGTTTTTAACGGGTCATATTGAAAATGTTTTAGACTTTGCTTTTAATGGACATAGTCTTATTGTTTTAGCAGGTGGTGGCTTTATTATTTACACGGCAATTAAAGAAATTTGGCACATGATTTCGCTTTCAGATTTAAGCCACGATGTTGAAGATGGTGCTGTTAAACGAAAAAAAACGGCTAATGCAGTGATTGTTAGTATAGTAATTATGAATTTAGTATTTTCATTCGATTCAATTTTGGCTGCGATAGGACTTACAAGTGAAATTGAAGATTCTACTACTGCATTTATAGTAATGGCTATAGCGATTGTTGTTAGTGGATTACTGATGTTGTTTTTAGCAGATAGAATTTCAACCTTCTTAGCTAAGAATAGAATGTATGAAGTATTAGGGCTCTTTATTTTATTTATTGTTGGTATTATGTTAGTGACTGAAGGTGGGCATTTAGCACATTTAAAAATCTTTGGAAACGAAATTGTACCAATGAGTAAAACCACATTTTACTTTGTGATTGTAGTTTTAGTTATTGTAGATATTGTACAAGGCCGTTATCAAAAGAAATTGATAAAGGAAAAAGAGAGCACATTAAATAAGGGTAATAAAAACTAGTTAAGTAATGGAAAAGTATAAGCTTAAGTATTTAATTTATATTTTCTTAGCACTAATGGCAATTCAATTTGTGATTGGTTTGGTAGATATTTTATTGTCTAAAGCAGATAGTGATTTAACATCCATAACTTCTTTATTGATATCAATATGTAGTATTCCGTTGAGTTTAATTAATAGCAAACTACCGTTTTTTGTATCAGAGAACTTATTTATGGTTCTTATATACTGGGCAATCAACTTAACAATACAGTCTGTATTTGTGTATGGCGTTTTATTGGTAATTCAAAAAATGAAACAAAGTAATAAGTAGTAATTTAAAACTCTAATTTCTTTTTACGTAGTTCAAAGTTTTGACCTAGATAAACCTTACGTACCATTTCGTCACTTGCCAATTCTTCGGGTTTACCTGCTTTAAGAATATTACCTTCAAACATTAAATAGGTTCGGTCTGTTATAGCTAAGGTTTCTTGTACGTTATGGTCTGTAATTAATATACCAATATTCTTTTTGGTTAATTTGGCAATAATACGCTGAATATCTTCAACGGCAACAGGATCGACACCTGCAAAAGGTTCATCCAAAAGTATAAAATTTGGGTCAGTTGCTAGCGCACGTGCAATTTCAGTTCGTCGTCTTTCACCACCAGAAAGTAAGTCTCCTCTATTAGTTCTAATATGTCCTAATCCAAATTCTTCAATTAAAGACTCCATTTTATCATGCTGCTCTTTCTTACTTAATTTTGTAAGTTGTAAAACACTTAATATATTATCTTCAATACTTAATTTTCTAAAAACCGAAGCTTCTTGAGCTAAATATCCAATTCCGTTTTGAGCACGTTTATACATAGGATATTTTGTGATGTTAGTGTCATCTAAATAAATGTTACCACCATTTGGTTTTATAATACCAACGATCATGTAGAAAGATGTCGTTTTTCCGGCTCCATTAGGACCTAATAAACCTACAATCTCACCTTGATTAACCTCTAGTGAAACGTCTTTTACCACTTTTCGTCCGCTGTAGGACTTCATTAAATGTTCTGCTCGTAACTTCATATTGTATCTAAGAACGTTAAAATTAATAAAATCATATCTATTTGGTTGGCTTTATAAATCATTTATTAAAAGTTTAACCTTGAGTATAATGATTTCGACTTTATTCAATATTAAGCTTTCTTAGCTTTTCTTTTTTGATTTTTTACAACAACACCAGATATATAGATGCTAACTTGGTATAATAATAGAATAGGAATTGCAACAATTACTTGACTCGCAATATCTGGAGGTGTAATAATTGCGGATAATATTAATACAATAACTAGTGCGAATTTTCTGTATTTTCTAAGAAATTGAGGTGTAACAAGTCCGGCTTTAGTTAAAAAATAAATTAAAATTGGCAATTCAAATACAAAACCAGAAGCAATAGATGATGAGCGTACTATGGCGATTACAGAACTGATGTCAAACTCATTAGAAATTTCTTCACTAATTTGATAGTTCGCTAAAAAGTTTAGCGACAAAGGTGTAACAATGTAATAACCAAAAAGTACTCCAATAAAGAATAATAATGATGCTATGATAATAAATCCTCTCGAGTTTTTACGTTCACTAGCTTTTAATCCAGGACTAATAAAACTCCATAGTTGATATATAACATACGGAAATGATACTATAAAACCAGCATAAATAGAGGTCCAAATATGCGCAGAAAACTGACCTGCAACGGTTCTATTCTGAATAATAAAAGGAAATTCTTCTGCACAAAAAGTAGTATCTGTCATTCCTAAAAATTGAGATACTCTGCATAAACCTTCATATGTTGGAAAGTTCATGTGTGTAGGCCCAAAAATTATATCGAAAACAATTTTTTTAAATATAAAAGCTAAAGTTGCTGCAATGAAAACACTAGCTACAGCTCTCACTAAATGCCATCTTAATTCTTCGAGATGGTCTAAAAAAGACATCTCATCTACTTGCTGTTTTGCCATTATATAATACCTTCTTTTATTAAATCGTGTAAGTGAACAACACCTGCATAAGCATCGTCATGTTCTACTAGCAACTGAGAAATACCAAATTCTTCCATAACCTCTTTTGCATCTACTGCCATGGCATCTTCAGAAATTCGTCTTGGATTATTACTCATAATATCTTTGGCTTTTAAGCCTGTTAGATTATCACTTTTGCTCAACATACGTCTTAAATCACCATCTGTAATAATACCAACAATCTTTTTATTTTCAACCACAGCTGTTACACCTAGCATTTTTTCCGTAATTTCTACAATAACTTCTTTTAAGGAAGCTTCAAGTCCTACTTGTGGTTTCTGATTTTGAGATGATAAATCATTCACTCTTAAGTATAATCGTTTGCCAAGTGCTCCTCCAGGATGATATTTTGCAAAATCCTTACTAGAGAAACCACGCAATTCTAATAGACAAACCGCTAAAGCGTCACCCATAACTAATTGTGCTGTAGTACTTGTTGTTGGTGCTAGGTTATTAGGGCAGGCTTCTTGTTCAACATAAGCATTCAATATAAAATCTGCTTGTAAACCTAAAAATGATTCTTTGTTACCTGTAATTGCAATCATTTTGTTTTTTGCATTCTTAATAAGCGGTACCAAAACTTTTATTTCTGGTGTGTTTCCGCTTTTAGAGATACAAATGACAACATCATCTTCAAGTATTAACCCAAGATCACCATGTATGGCATCTGCAGCATGCATAAAAATAGCTGGAGTTCCAGTAGAATTTAAAGTGGCTACAATTTTATTTGCGATGATTGCACTTTTACCAATTCCGGTAATTATTACGCGTCCTTTTGACTGATAAATCAATTCTACAGCATCTGCAAAATCTTCAGTTAGTAATTCTGATAAATTATTTATAGCTTTACTTTCTAATTTTATCGTTGTTTTTGCAGTTTTTAAGATAGATTGCTTAGTGTTCAAAACTTATGTTTTATTGAGTTTTTTAGATATAAAGAATTTGTTATCTTTAAAGTTGTTGCAAATGTATATAAAATACCAATAGGGATTAATGAGTATTGCAGAAATTGACTTACACGCTTCACTAAAAAAACACTTTGGATTTTCACAATTCAAAGGTTTACAAGAGGAAGTAATAAAAAACGTCGTAGCTGGTAATAACACTTTTGTTATTATGCCAACAGGAGGCGGAAAATCGTTATGTTATCAACTACCAGCTTTAATTAAGGAAGGTACTGCCATTGTAGTGTCTCCACTTATAGCTTTGATGAAAAATCAGGTTGATGCTATTAGAGCCGTGTCTGAGCACGAAGGTGTAGCGCATGTTTTAAATTCTTCGTTAAATAAAACGGAAGTAAAACGCGTTAAGGATGATATTACAAGTGGTATCACAAAACTCCTTTATGTGGCGCCAGAATCGCTAACCAAAGAAGAATATGTTGACTTTCTGAGAACAGTTAAGATTTCTTTTATGGCTGTTGATGAAGCCCATTGTATCAGTGAATGGGGACATGATTTTAGACCAGAATACAGAAATTTAAAAACTATTATAAAACGAATAGGTGATGATATACCTATTGTAGGTCTTACTGCAACGGCAACACCTAAAGTTCAAGAAGATATTTTAAAAAGTTTAGGCATGCCAAATGCTGTAACTTTTAAAGCATCTTTTAATAGGCCAAACCTTTATTACGAAGTGCGTCCTAAAACTAAAAATGTAGATGCAGATATTATTCGTTTTGTAAAACAGAACGATGGTAAATCTGGTATTATATATTGTTTAAGTAGAAAACGTGTAGAGGAATTATCGCAAGTATTACAAGTCAATGGTGTAAAAGCGGTTCCTTATCATGCAGGTTTAGATGCTAAAACGAGAGTAAAACATCAAGATATGTTCTTAATGGAAGATACAGATGTCGTGGTTGCAACTATCGCTTTCGGAATGGGAATTGATAAGCCAGATGTGCGTTTTGTGATACATCATGATATACCTAAAAGTATAGAAAGCTATTATCAAGAAACTGGTAGAGCAGGTAGAGATGGTGGTGAAGGTCATTGTTTAGCCTACTATGCATATAAAGATATAGAAAAGCTCGAAAAATTTATGGCAGGCAAGCCTGTAGCTGAACAAGAAATTGGTCATGCACTTTTACAAGAAGTTGTCGCTTTTTCTGAGACTTCAGTCTCTAGACGTAAATTTATTCTTCATTATTTCGGAGAAGAATTTGATAATGCAACAGGTGAAGGTGGTGATATGGATGATAACGTACGTCATCCTAAAAAGCAAGTAGAAGCTAAAGATGATGTTAAGATATTATTAGAAACAGTTCAAAAAACTAATGAAAAATATAAATCTAAAGATTTAGTACAAGTACTCGTTGGTAATGCAAATGCACTTATTTCTTCTCATAAAACGGATACTCAAGATTTCTTTGGTATTGGTAAAGACAAGGATAAAAGGTATTGGATGGCTTTAATAAGACAAGTATTAGTAGCTGGTTTTTTAAAGAAAGATATTGAAACTTATGGTGTTTTAAGATTGAGTGAAAATGGTGTGAATTTTATTTCTAAACCAGAATCATTTTTAATGGCTGAAGATCATGTGTTTGATGAAGATACTAATGACGGTATAGTGACCAACGCAAAAGGAGGAGTAACGGCAGATGAGAAGCTTATGAAAATGCTTAAGGATTTACGTAAGCGTAATGCTAAAAAACTAGGTGTTCCTCCATTTGTTATTTTTCAAGATCCTTCTTTAGAAGATATGGCTTTAAAATACCCTATATCTATTGAAGAACTTTCTAATGTGCATGGTGTAGGTGAAAGTAAGGCTAAAAAATACGGAAAGGATTTTGTTGGTTTAATAGCAGATTATGTTGAGGAAAATGACATTATGCGACCAGATGACATGATTGTAAAGTCAACAGGAACTAACTCTGCAATAAAATTATACATCATTCAGAATGTAGATAGAAAATTGCCTTTAACAGACATTGCATCTTCAAAAGGGATGGAAATGCCAGCTTTTATTAAAGAAATGGAATCTATTGTGTTTTCTGGTACTAAGTTGAATATTAATTATTGGATTGATGACCTTTTAGACGAAGATCAACAAGAAGAAATCCATGATTATTTTATGGAAACTGAAAGTGATAAAATCGATGATGCTATTGAAGAGTTTGATGGTGATTACGATGACGAAGAATTACGATTATACCGAATTAAATTTATGAGTGAAGTAGCCAACTAGGCTTTAATTATATTAAAATTACTATGGTCAGTCCGACTGAATTTAGGAATCTAGTTTCTTAAATTTAATCGGACTGATTTTTTATTCCTCTTCATCAGAAATATCAATAACTAAAGATTTTTTAAATACTAAATTATGTTTCTTAACTTTAATTTGTACGCTATTAAGCGTGGCTTTCTCTAGTTTTTTAACTTCGCTTTCTTCAACCTGAAAATCAATTTTTGTAATACTTCTGCCTTTTATACTAGAGCCTTCAGACTCAAACTCTGGCATATCTGATTCTAATTGTAATTCAAAGTCATCACCAAAAAAGGTAAGTGTTGCTCCGGTTTTGCATTTTATATGAAGTTGTCCAACAATTACAGTCTGAAAAAAGAAATAACCACCCAATTCATTCAAGCCAGCAAAAAGGACATTGTTATCAGTAACACCATAAGGCTGGTTTTCAACATCTTTTATTATTGCTTCAATGCTGTCATTAGATTTAGCTTGAGAAGCTTTGTTACCAAAAAAATTAGATAATGAAAATGCCATTTTAGTTTTTTTTCAAAACTAACCTTATTAATTTAAAACTCAAATTTTGTTTTTTGTTAAAGCTTTGAGTCTTCAATTCTAATTTTGTCATATTCGCAAATCTTCAGTCTAAATTCGTAATTCATAAATCATTACTTATCTTTGCACTCTTAAACAAAAGAAAACACAATGCAAGACGGTTTATACGCAAAATTCAACACTACAAAAGGTGCGGTTTTAGTAAATTTAGAGTTCGAAAAAACTCCAGGAACAGTTGGTAATTTTGTGGCATTAGCAGAAGGGAATTTAGAAAATTCAGCTAAACCACAAGGCACTCCTTATTATGATGGATTAAAATTCCACAGAGTAATTCCAGATTTTATGATTCAAGGTGGTTGTCCACAAGGAACTGGTACAGGAAACCCTGGTTATAAATTTGATGATGAGTTTCATCCAGATTTAAAACATTCAGGTCCTGGTATCTTAGCTATGGCTAACTCGGGTCCTGGTACAAACGGAAGTCAATTTTATATTACACATGTTGCAACGGATTGGTTAGACGGAAAACATACTGTTTTTGGTAATGTAATAGAAGGTCAGGATATTGTAGATGCAATTGTGCAAGGTGATTCTATTGAAAGTATTGAGATTATAAGACAAGGCGAAGCAGCGGAAAAGTTTAATGCAATTGAAGCATTTAGAACGTTTGAAGGTTCTCGCGAAAAACGTGTCGCTGCAGAACGTGAGGCTGTAAAGGCTGAGTTAGATAAATTAGCCGTAGGTTTTGACGAAACTAAATCTGGTTTACGTTATAAAGTTATTCAAAAGGGAGACGGTAAAAAAGCAGAAAAAGGTAATACAGTATCTGTACATTATAAGGGACAATTGTCTGATGGAACTGTTTTTGATTCATCATACAAAAGAAATGCACCTTTAGATTTTCAAGTTGGTGTTGGTCAAGTAATTCCTGGTTGGGATGAAGGAATATGTTTATTAAATGTTGGTGATAAAGCACGTTTAGTAATTCCTAGCGATTTGGCTTATGGAGCTGCTGGAGCAGGAGGTGTAATTCCACCAAACGCAACATTAGTTTTTGATGTAGAATTAATGGATGTTAAAGGATAAGAATTAGCTTATTATCGTAACAAAATAGAAAAAGAATCGTCTCACTTAATATAGTGAGACTTTTTTTTGCTCATTATCTAACCAAGCCAATCACCATGAAACTAAAAAGACTCTTTTTTTCTGTAATTATTTTATTTGTCGTTTTTAATTGTTCTAGTAATATTGAATATTCTGAAGAATTTAAAAAAGAAACGGCAGGAAGTTACCTTTATAATCAAGATGATTTAATTGATGTCTATTATGAAAATAATAAACTCTTTCTCAATTGGAGAGATGGAAAAATTGAACCTGTAGCTATAGAACAAAATGAGTTCTTTGTTGCAGATATGTATAAGAAGTTTCGATTTGTGCAGCATCCTGAAACTAAAGAGTGGTATTTGTCAATTATACCTGAAAAGGAAAATGGAACCGTTACTTACGATTATCTAAAAGCACCAGATGGTTATAAAACACCTAGTTTATATTTAAAAGAAGGCAATTACGAAAAAGCCCTTGCAGGTTATCTAGACATTAAAAAACAGGACTCAACAAGTAGTTTTATTAATGAAAGGGAATTTAACAGAATGGGTTATAATCATATGGTTAAACACGACTATGATAAGGCTATAGGAATTTTAAAAATTAACGCGGCTTTACATCCAGAGAGTGCTAATGTGTATGATAGTTTGGCGGAAGCATATTTACTAAATAATGATAGTTTACAAGCTTATATTAATTATAAAAAAGCGTTAGAGTTTTTTCCTGAAAATAAGCCTGCTAAGCGATATGTTAAAGCTGCTAAAGATAAATTTGAGGATTAAAAGCACTAAAAATCAGTTGATTAGTTGTTGTTGTGAATTAAATGAAATGGTGTTAGGTATTCTTAATTTTAATTTATAATTTGTCAGAATATTCTTTTTTTTTATTTAAATGACAAGTATAAAACATACTGATTTTTACAACGATGTATTAAAAGTACTAGACTATAAGTTTGGTATTGTTTTTATTTTTGATGGTTTCGTTGTTTCTGAAATTAAAGAAGGTGTAAGTTTCTCTTGGGAAAGCCATGCGCAGCAAATAGTAAAAGATGTAACCGATTTTACTATTTGCGATGGAAGCAATTTGGTATATATCTCTCATAGAATTTATTCTTATTCTCTTGTTCCAACAGATTGGCTTAAATTTTTCACCAATAGTTTTGAGCTGAAGGGGTATGGTGTTGTTGGTTACCACAAAATAAGCTTTATAAATACGGTAATTGAAAACTTGTTTTTCAAAAAGAAAATAAGACGTTTTATTTCTCTGGAATCTGCCATTCAATGGGCTAAAAGCTTCGATATTGTTGAGGCTTAAAAGCAATTGTCTTGTGATTACTAATAATGAAACCGCTTTGCTACACCAACTTTAATTAAATAGCTCAGCCTTAACTGAAGATTAATTGGTTCTTCATCCAATTGTTCAGTAAAATAAATAAGACCTTCTCTTTTCGGATTTAATTCTGAAATATTGTTTTTGCCGTAAGTTTTGTTGGTTCTACAGTCAAAATCGTAATGCAGTAATTTCTCTTTGCTTAAGTTAATTGACGTTAAATGTCTAATGAGTTTAGCTCTATTTACGCTAGTAATTTTAATTTTATCAATGTCATCACTATATAATAATTTCTGTTTTCCTTTTTTTAGAAAAATGCCAGTAATTAAGAAATAATAATGAGTGTGTTTACTATCATCAAATAGCCAACCATCTTTAATAATAGAGTTCTTTAAATAAGACAATTCAAATGTAAAGGTGGGTAAATCAGTATTTATGTAATGTAGTTGGGCTTTTTCGTCTATTAAATATGACTTCTGGTTTACAGTCATTATTAAATCGATGCCTTGCAGTTGTTCGTTTAAATTTGTTATTCTTTTAAATTCAATCTTTTTCTTAGCGTAAACGGTATCTAAATATCTAGATAATATGTCTTCTTGCGCTAAGTCAGATTTGAATTTAGACATTAATTTGATTATAAAGTGCTGTACCAATTTTTTCAATAACACCAACAACTAATGCATTTCCCATAAAAAAGGCACGTTTTGTATCAGTGATTCCTTCTAGTTTTGTGTGATTATCCGGAAACATATTAAGACGTTCTAATTCAATAGGTGTTAATCTTCTTAAACCTTTACCTGAAACAATAACATGTTTAAATCGTGATGGTGATTTTCCGCCTTCACCAGTAATTATAGTTCTAGATGCATTATCTAAAGCATCTGGGTAAATCATTCCTCCTTCAGAATATTTGTAAACAAAACCATCTGCAGATTTGCGTTCAATAGTTTTTGCACCTTTCAAGTATTCCCACTTTTCTTTGTCTTTGTCGTCAATAAAAAACTCTGGTGTTACTTCTCCATTTTGTAAAACATCTGCTAAAACGGTTTTTTTACCATCGTAATTTGGCTCTGTTTTAGTAGTGTGAACTTTCCCTTTTATGAGTAAGCCAGTATTTAAAAAAGGTGATGATTTTCCGTTTTTATTAAAGTTATTAGTGATTTCTACTAAGTTACCTTTTAATTCAACTTCGTCAACTGAATTAGTTTTGGCCACAGGGAAAGCATTGGCAATGGTTCCTGTTTCAGTAAGCCATTCTGCTTTGCTCGATTTTTGAAGTCTTTTATAAGTTGGCGTAGATTTATGATAACCAATAAAGAAAACGCGTCGTCTTCGTTGTGGCATTCCGTATTCTGCTGCATTAATAACACGCCATTCTACAGCGTAGCCTAAATCATTTAGACTTTGAAGCATAACGGCAAAGTCTCTTCCTCTTTGTTTCGCTGGTGATTTTAAAAGCCGATCTACATTTTCTAAAAATAGATATTTTGGTTTGTTCTTTTTATTTTCTAAAATATTATGAATAGACCACCAAAGCACACCTTTCTTGCCTTTTAAGCCTTTAGAATTATGTAATGTTGTTGCCACAGAATAATCCTGACAAGGAAAACCACCAACTAATAAATCGTGATCAGGGATTTCTTCAACATCTCTTGTTACAACTTCATTTATATCTTCGTTTGAGTGGTTTTCTTTTCCAAAACGTGCTTCGTAAACTTTAGAAGCATGTTGAATTTTTGTGGAAGGTTCCCATTGGTTGCTCCAGATAATTTCATAATCACTTTTTTCAAGCCCAAGTCTAAAACCTCCAACGCCTGCAAATAATTCTGCTACTTTCAATTTATTCTTTCCCATTTACTTGTGCCTTCATTTTTAAATTGCTTTGGACAAATAGTGTCTAAAATTATAAAAGTATTCTATACTCTCAGCTTTAAATTTAAATTATTTTGATTGTTAAGTTGTTATTATTGATTGCAAAAAGATACTATTTAACAGTTATAGTATATAATATTTTATAATTTTAATGAAACTCAAAACACATAACTATATGAAACAAATTTTACTCAACCTTATTTTTGCTCTTAGCTTTGTCAGTTTAGTTTCTGCACAAGGTTACACGACTCCAGATACGGGAGTTTCTTATTCTTTAGACGACCTTGTTACGGCTAGTCCTTCTACTATTTCTGTGTCTGGTACAACTTATACGTTAATAGATGACTTAATAATTTCTGCAACAGACACGTTTCTTATTGATACAGATGTGACATTAGAAATTGGAGCAGACGTTAGAATTACCATTTTTGGAACATTTAATGTAAGTGCAACCAATACTGTTTTCACAGCTCTTGATACAAACGCACCTTATGAAGGCTTTCGTTTTGAAGAATTTTCTATAATTAATATTCAAAATTCAACAATCCAATATGGAGGAGGATTACGTGTATTAACGGAAACCTTCACAATTAATAATTGTACAATTATTAATAATGTTTCTGGTATTTCAACAGGAAGTGTAATCTCACTTTCTAGAGGTATGCCTCAAATTACAAATAATACAATAACTTTTAATGAAACACCAGCGATTAGTTCTGGTGCTACCAATGATGTGTCTCCTTATATTTTTAATAATTATATAGAAGGTAATAACCAAGCCAATTCTAATAGACCTCAAATAAATATGGGTACAACTATGACAACTGAACCTATTCAAATTATTCAAAATACTATTATTGGTAACCGCAATTTAACTCAGGTTGGTGGTATTGCGATTTCTAATTTATTAGGAGGTGTTGTTGATGCAATTATTGATGATAATATAGTAAAGGATAATCGTTATGGTATTGCTTTACTCGGTGATGATATTTCTGCATTGGTTAGAAATAATGTTATAGAAGATAACAATTCTCAAGGCAGTCCTAATCTTGGAGGAAGTGGTATTTCATTAAATGCTTCGTCCGAAGGAATGGATGTTGTAGCTACAGGTAACGAAATTAGAGGTAATTTATGGGGAATTACACTTCAAGGAGAGTCTTCTGTAAATTTAGGCGACAATGTTGATAATATTGGTGAAAATGTATTTTCTCAAAATGGTAATGGAGGAGTGACTTATGCGCTTTACAATAATACAGATAATGCCTTTATGGCAATGCATAATTGTTGGGATGAAGAAAACGTGCCAAATTCTATTGCAGATGCAGAAGCGGTTATTGTGCACCAAAATGATATTTCTTCTTTAGGTTTAGTGACGTTTGATCCTGTAAATTGTGGATTTTTAAGTGTTGATGAATCGTTGATTAATCAATTAGTTATTTATCCTAATCCTTCAGAAGGTCAATTCAATTTAGACAATAATAATTTGTTTAAGCAAATGAATGTCTATAGTATCAATGGTCAATTAATTATGAAAAAACCATTAAAAATAGGCCCTAATGAAATGAATCTCGATTTATCTTCAGGAATCTACATTCTAGAATTAGAAGGAGAGCAAGCTAAAGCCATTAAAAAACTTGTTATAAATTAGTTTATTTTTATAGTACAAAAAAAGCTTCATCTGTTTGGATGAAGCTTTTTCTTTTTTAAGACTTTTTAAAACTTAATTTTTGTTAAGCTCTTATAATTTATTTTTCATCTAATACAATAGTCTGCATAGCTCTGAGAGCAACTTCTGTTGTAAACGTTTTACCCTCTATAGTTAATGATAGTTCATAAGCTTCATCGTTATTATTATAAACAACAACAGCTATAGAGCCATCCGTATTTTTTGCAGCTGTGTAAATAAGACCTTCAATACTTTCGCCTTTTAGATTAATTCTATGTGCATCGGGACGTATAAACTTACTAAAATGGCTTAGTAAATAGTAAAGAGGTGTGTAAATCACTTCATCCGTAATTGGATTTATGAGTACTGGAGCACTATTAAAGTTATTGTAAGGATTTGGTTGCCCTTTATGGCTAAGAATACTACACCATTCTACATAACCTTGTGTTCCGTGATTTAAATCTGTAATAATATCGTAGGCATAAGTCTCAAAAGGAACAAATGTACCTGCGTAATCTGTGCTTTCTCTCCAATATTGACCTATTGGGTCGTTAGCATCAATATCTATGCTAGATTCCGAATGAATCATTCCTTTATTCGGCCAGTTTTTCTGTAACTCAGCTAATTCGTCTGCATACCAATTATTCTCTTTTAATTCGGAATTTGTATACCAATGAAAAGCAGTTCCCCAAGCATATTTAGAAGCTTCTGGGTCTTTGTAAGTCGCTGAAGCATAATCATTCATTGTAGATTTATTATGGTCGTAAATAAGAACACGTAAACCAGATTCTAAATCATCAAGTTTAAGATGACCATCCTTTACAAGTTGAGGTCCAAGATGGTCTCTTAGAAAATCTCGACCTTGTTCAGGTGTAAATCCATTACTGTCCCATTGTGCGTTATGTGCGTGGAGTGGTTCGTTTTGAGGTGTTATCGCCCAAAGTTTTATGCCTTGCCCTTCATAAGCAGTTACATATTTTGAAATATATTCAGCCCAAAGTCCATAATATTTAGGTTGCAATGTTCCATTAGTCATGGTAGACGTTTCTCCTGTTTTCATCCAAGAAGGCGGACTCCATGGCGAAGCAATTATTTTAAAATCGGCACCAGGAATACGTGATGCTTCTAAAATCATTGGGATGAGGTCATAACCTGGTTCTACAAGTTCAATATCGCGAACTTGGTCGTTCTCGTCACCAGTAAAGCCTTTCATGTCTTCATGTATACTAAAAGTTGAAAGGTCTTCGTCGCCTTCTTGAATGTAAGTATAGTGGTTGTTTGAATAGTCACTACTATTGATATGAGTTCTTGTCAGTGTAAAGCCAGCTCCTTCGGTTGGACTAAAAAGTTTGGTTAAAACATTTTTACGAGATTCTACAGGAATCGTTGCCAAATTCCATGCAGAAGATTCTGTAAATGAAGCACCAAAACCATAATATTTTTGAAATTTTTCCTCAGGGAAAAGTTCAATAGATACTTTTTTTATGTCTTCGGTATTTGATGGATTTTTATCACTTTCAATCAATTTTAGGTTATCACCAGACTGTGAAGTTTGATATACTTCAGATACATAATCGTCATATTTACTTTTAGGTGAACAGCCTATTATTACAACGCAAATAAAAAGAAATTTAAAATATTTTATTTTTGGACTAATTGCCACTTTTAAAGTGAGTTTTAAGTTGTTTTGAGATGTTGTATTGTTATTAAATATCCTCATCTTTATTTAGTTTTTTATTAATGTTAGAGTAGGATAAATATAGGTTTTATCTGTTTCTGTTTTTAAAAAAAAATCAGGAACTTTTATAGTTGTTTTTTATGGTTTAAAACTAAACTTAATTGCTTCCCGAAAATAGCCGAAATTCCAGCAGCTAATCCACCAATGATTCCTGTTACTAACATTAAAACATAAGGATTTCCACCTAAAGGTAATAGTACTGCAATACGCTTGGCTAAAGTGAAATCGTTTCCACTGCTTAGCAGGTAGCTATAAACAAACCAGAATAGTAAAATTGCTAACAACGGAATAAAAAACACAGCTGATTTTTTCAACGGAATAAATAAAGCTGTTGCAATAGAAGCAATCATTACAGACCACCAAGGCATTACTAATGAGAGTAAATAGGCTAGAATAATAGTGACAATAAAGTTGATTATATTTTTACGCATTACTTCTTTGGTGTTAAGGTTTGTGTGCCAATAATAGCTTCGGTTGCTGTATTATTTTGTAAAAAATTAAGACTATGGTATTTGCCAGCTGCCCAATCGTCTATAAAATTATCGTAGTATTTACTTCCTGGATTTCCAGATTGTCCACCAGGATAAATACCTAAAGCAGTAGGAGGAGAGGTCATTTCTACAATCATTCGCCAAGAAGGTCCCCAATTTTCTGAAGTAGCATTTACAATGTTTTTACCTCCACCAATGGGTAAGTCAAATCGAGAAAAGGCTGGTATAGCTTGCAATAAATGGCCAGCAAATGTGCCTTTGTAATTCACCCAATTTAGATCTCCATTTTTTGCTTTCCAATCATTAAGTTTTGTAACGGCTTTGCTAAAACTAAGGTTAAATAAATCTGTCGCAGTTTCTTTTTCTGGTGTGTCTATAATGTCCATAAATGCATCATCACCATTGTTTTTTAATAAATAGATAGTTTGGTACGTAAATGGAGTAGAAATTGCTGTGTCTTCTACATCAAATTCATCCCAAACCATAGTGTTTAAAATAGGCCACCAAGCGCTCCAAATGCTTGGTCCTATTTGTTCCATATCATTGTTATATTTCCAGTTTTTGGCAATGTCATATATTTCTTTTTCTTCTTTAGTTAAGTTAGATGTTTTCATGTTTTCTAACATATAAGGCATCAACTCTGCTGCTTTAAGATTGTAGTTATTGTTGTGTAAATCTTTAAAATCTTGAACACTAAATTTATCTTTCGAATTAAAGAAGTCATTAATTACGCGATTTCTATAGGTTTCAAAACCATCGTTAAACACAAAATATGGATAGTTTTCGTCAACGGGAGTTTGATTAGCAGAACTTACAAAACCACGTTTCGGATTCTTAACATGAGCATTAAATTGTTGTGGAATAAAACTTTGCCAATCGTTTCTAGATTTACTGCCATCCATTATAAATTTACCTTGACCTTCCCATTTATTAGGAAACAAACCTTGCACCCAAATGGCAACATCTCCAGAAGTAGATGCAAATACAAAATTTTGAGCAGGAGCAACCCAATTTTTTAATGCGGTTACGTAATCGTCATAATTTTTAGCCTTATTCATTTCTGTAAATGTTTTTTGACCATTACTAGGAATATGACCAGTCCATTGCATAGCATAACCAGCTAATTCTTGATCAGACTTAAAGTTTTTATCGTAAACTACAGGTCCATGATGCGTGTAAAGCACAGAATCTTTATAGGCTGTTTGTCCTTTTATTTTAATGTCTTCAACTCTAATGGAAACATCTTTCCATTGATTGTCAAATTTGTATTTTGTTCTATCGTCGTTAAATTCAATTTTATACCAATCAATGACATCTCTAGTCGCATTGGTTTCTCCCCATGCAATATGTTGATTAAAGCCAGAAATAACAGCCAGCGCACCAGGTAAAGTAGCTCCAAATGCATTATGATTTGGTGTGCTTAATTGCATTACAAACCAAATGGAAGGTAAGTTGAGTCCTAAATGCGGATCGTTAGCTAAAATTGCGTTTCCTGTTGTTGATTTCTTATCAGAAATAGCCCAATTATTACTTCCATAATTTGGGTCTGGTTTGTCAATAGTCTCAGCAATAGAATCTAAAATAGGTTTGGTATTAGGGTTTTTAGTTTGCGGAACATCAATATAGCTCCAATCGGTTTCTTTCGGAATAATTGGGTCTGTAATATCGAAAAAATCAGGAAATAATAAATCAAAACGCTCCTTTCCAAATAAACGTAAAGCATTGGTGTTTTCCATATCTTCATCACCTCCAGCCAACATTTTTGTCATATACATTAACAATAATGCTGATTTTTTTGGTGTCCAAGCTTCTGGCTTATAATCTAATAATTTGTATTCTACAGGGTAGTCATTTGGGCTAAGCTGATTAATATAACTATTAACGCCATCAGAATATGCCTTAACTATTGCCATGGTGTTAGCATCTTCAGTCATTTTTTTTAAACTCTGTTCTGCACCATATACCATACCTCTTCTTCGTTCTTGTCGGTCGTAATTCAAGGCTTTTTCACCTATTAATTCAGATAAGCGACCAGCTGCAGCATACGTTTGAAACTCCATTTGCCAAAGTCTATGCTTTGCCGTAATGTAACCTTGTGCTCTATATAAGTCGAGTTCGTTTTGTGCAAAAACATGCGGAATTAATTGAGCATCGTAATGCACAGTGACTTTCTCTTTTAACTCAGGAATTGATACTTCTCCTGAAATGGCTTCATCGGTTTCATTTTGCCAAACACCAGAATAAGGATTTAGAAATTTACCAATAGGAGGAATAGAACCAAATTTTGTATTAAGTCCGTAAAAAATACCTATCGTTAATACGAAAGAAAGAATAAGCTTGAAATATTTCATGAAGTTGAATTATAGTCGGACTTAAAAATAGCAAATTTTATATAATTCTTGGCTACCAAAAAACATCAATATTTTGGATGACTGAATTATATTAATCTAAGACGCTAAAAAATAGTGTTATTTAAATCTTGAAGAAATGTAAAATTAAATAAAGCATAGTTTTTACAACTAGCGAAGCACTAATTTTTTAACCACTTCCTTTCGTAACGACTCGTTAAGCATTTTAATGATTTTTTCAGTTCCGTAACTTAATTCTTCACGCAAAACACTAGAACTTAGTTGTACATATAAAGTATCGTGTTTTAATTCTATGGCTGTTGTGTAATTGTTAACACCATTTCCCATTAGGTTTGCCCATGCCTCGCGCACGTCTACTTTGTCTAAACCAGATTGCAAATTATTATTTTGAACAAACTGTTTTAAAATATCTTCTATTGGTTGGTTGTCGTTATTTCGTTTTGCCATGATGTTGAATTTTCAATAATTCATTTTACAAAGTTACTCTTCTAAATCTAATATTATAGAAGTGTACCTCTTGTATAAATAAATATTTTGGTCTTCGTTCATTATTTTAAGCTGTTTAGCATTTGCATTTAATACTTTTTCTTTCCAATTAGCATAAGGTGTGGTATAGTAAATGTATAATTTATCGTTCTCAACTTTTAATTGAATGTCTTCTGCATCGCCAGAGGTAAAATAAGTATCATTAATACCTGGTTTAAGTTTTTTTCTGAAACCTTTTAAACTATCATTTATACCTATATAATCTATTGTTTCATTGAATTTGTATTCTTTTTTACTGCCATCTGCCATGGTTACTTCTTGTATTTCCCAGTAACCTTCTATATGTTTAATATATGATTCTGGGTTTTTACCGCAGCTAAAGATGCTCACCATTACTACTGTTAATAAGGTGGTCTTTAATTTATAAAGACTAATACAATTGGCAGTGAAAGAGGGTCTCATAATGTTGAAAATGTTTTTCATAATTTGAAAATTTTATAAGATTGATGCGTTTGTTTTATAACATCTTCAGTACGTTCTGCATGTGTATCACTAATAAAAATTTGACCAAAATGTACATCATCTACCAAACTAATAATTTGTGAAACTCTGCTTTCATCTAACTTATCAAAAATGTCATCTAATAATAGGATAGGAGAGACACCACTTTGTTGTTTTATAAAATCGAATTGTGCCAACTTTAAAGCAATTAAAAAGGACTTTTGCTGTCCTTGACTTCCAAATTTTTTAATCGGGAAATCATCAATTAAAAACACTAAATCATCTTTGTGTGTTCCGACACTAGTATATTGCAGTGCTTTGTCTTTATTAATATTGTTGGCGAGTAAATCAATTAATTCAATTTTAAATAAATCACTTTTATAAGTTAAATCAATAGCTTCTTTATTCTGACTAATAGCTTCGTAACGCGATTTGAAAATAGGAATGAAAGTTTGTAAAAAGGCATCTCGCTTTTTAAAAATCACACTACCATAAGTATGGAGTTGTTCATTGTATATAGCTAAAGTATCTGCATTAAAGGTGTTGTTCAATGCAAAATATTTTAAGAGCGCATTACGTTGCGTTAATACTTTATTATAATTTATAAGTTCTGCTAAATAATTTTTGTCACTTTGCGAAATTACACTGTCTATAAATTTTCGTCTGGTGTCACTGCCTTCAATAATTAAATTGCGATCGGCTGGCGAGATTATAACTAGTGGAATAAAACCAATATGCTCACTAAATTTCTCGTAAGCTTTACCATTTTTTTTAATAACCTTTTTGTTGCCACGTTTTAAGGAGACTATTATTTTCTCATCACGTTCATTTTTTGTGAATTTGCCATCAACAACAAAAAACTCTGCATTGTGGTTTATATTTTGTACAGCTATTGGATTAAAATAGCTTTTTCCAAAAGCTAAGTGATAAATAGCGTCTAAAGCGTTGGTTTTACCGATACCATTTGCACCAACAAAACAGTTGATTTTAGCGTCGAAATCGAAAACCTGACTTTCAAAATTTTTATAATTAACTAGAGATAGTGAGTTTAGATTCATGAAAAGTAAACAGATTCCTTGATTTTACTGATGTAGAAAAGCTTTTGCGCTTGTTATTAATTATTCAAAAATAACAAATAAATAGGCTTTTAAATCCCAATAAAAATTTTATTTTTGCGCACGCACAAAATGACAATTTATGGCAACGTATAATAAAAGAGGCTACAAACCAAAAACAGTAAAAGAGAAAGAAGTAATTGTTGAAGAAGATTCAACAACAGCTGAAGTATTTAATACTTTAGATGAAGGCGCTTCTAAAGCTGAGGAATGGGCTGTAAGAAACCAAAAGTATATAATAGGTATAGTTGGTATAATCGCATTATTGGTTTTAGCAGTTTTAGCGTACAATAAATTTGTAGCTGAACCTAATGAAAAGGATGCAATGAACGAAATGTACACTGCAAAGAAATATTTTAACGAAGCCGTTAATGGTACTTCTGCAGATTCTTTATATAGAATGTCTTTAGAAGGTGGTGAAGGTAAATATGGTATGCTCGATATTATTGAGAACTATGGAGGAACACCTGCAGCTAACTTAGCGAACTATTATGCTGGTATGGCATACTTAAACTTAAAAGATTACCAAAATGCTGTTGAGCATTTAGATGATTTTTCTAGTGAAGATAAAATGTTAGGTCCAATTGCTAAAGGAGGAATAGGTGATGCTTTTGTACAACTAGACCAATCAGATAAGGCTTTAGAATATTACGAAAAAGCATTTAAAGCTAATGTAAATGATTTTACTACTCCTCTGTATTTAATGAAAGCGGCTAAGGTTGCTATTGATTTAGGTAACAATAGTAAGGCTTTAGATTATTTAACGCGAATTAAATCTGAATTTTCAACTTCTAACGAAGCTAAGGATGCAGATGTATTGATAGGAAAAGTAGAAGCAAGCTTATAGTGTATGGCGACTGCAAATCATAATTTATCGAATTACGATAAAGCTACAATCCCAAACGCGAAAGATTTTCGGTTTGGGATTGTTGTTTCAGAATGGAATGACAAAATCACAGAAGGTCTATGGCAAGGTGCTTTTGATGCGCTTATAGATTGTGGAGCTATTAAGCAAAATATTGTACGTTGGAATGTTCCTGGTACGTTTGAGTTAACTTATGGTGCTGCAAGAATGAGTAAAAGCATTTATGCAGACTCAGGCATGTTAGACGCTATTATTGTAATAGGTTGTGTAATTCAAGGGGAAACAAAACATTTCGATTTTGTTTGCGAAGGCGTAACACAAGGTATTAAAGACTTAAATCTTAAAGGTAATATTCCTGTTCTATTCTGTGTACTTACAGATAATAACATACAACAATCCATTGACCGTTCTGGCGGAAAACATGGAAATAAAGGTACAGAAGCTGCTATCGCTGCTATTAAAATGGCAGATTTGCGTAAGCAGTCTATATAGTTTTTATTTTAAAGTCTTCAGTCTTTACTTTGCATTAAAAGAAAATGAGCAATAGTATTGTTTTCAATATAATTTAATTTTGCTAACTGCTAACTGCTAACTGCTAACTGCTAACTGCTAACTGCTAACTGCTAACTGCTAACTGTGGCATCCTTTTTGTTAATAATTTTAAGGAATCCTTAAGCATTTGTTCCTTGTAATTTCAGTACTTTTGAGCTTAATCTAGTATAATTTACGAGTCATTTGTTTCAGCAAAGAAAAAATAAGCGTTTTACTTATAAATCTCGACTTCAGGATTCCGAAGAAAAAGAGTCGAAAGCCGACTTCGAAGCTAAATGGAATGAAATTAAAGGGAGTGAAAAGAAACATGGAAATGTTTTTACGTCATTACCAGCTTTAATCGTAATGTTAGTTTCGCTTTTTGTTTTACTTTATATTCTTGAAGGATATATAAATTAAGGGTACTATGGGATTAATGAAATTAAAAAAGAATAAGAAGTTTAATTACCAACCTCGTTATTATAAGGGAGATGGTTTTGAGCTAAAACATAAATTCGACGATCAACGAACTACAATAAATCCTGCAAAAGGAATTAAAGGAAAACTGAATGCAGCCGTAGATGACTATAAAAACAATAATGATACTAACGTTAATAGACGAGTTCTTTTAATTGTAGGCATTTTGGTTTTTCTGTTTCTGTTTATTATTGGTTTTGATCTCTCTATTTTCCTTCCAAATAGCTAATGTCAGATATTATTCAACTTTTACCAGACCATGTTGCTAATCAAATTGCAGCAGGTGAGGTCGTTCAGCGTCCAGCTTCCGTAGTTAAGGAACTAATGGAGAATGCTATAGACGCTAATGCTACTGAAATAAAATTGATTATTAAAGATGCTGGTAAAACACTAGTACAAGTTATAGATAACGGCAAAGGTATGAGTGTTACTGATGCGCGTTTAAGCTTTGAGCGTCATGCCACATCAAAAATAAGAGCTGCAGAAGATTTATTTCAATTAAGCACTAAAGGATTTAGAGGAGAAGCTTTAGCAAGTATTGCTGCCATTGCGCATGTAGAATTAAAAACAAAACAAGATACAGACGATTTAGGTACTGTCTTAGTAATTGAAGGAAGTGAAGTGAAATCTCAAGAGGTTTCAGTAACGCCAACTGGTACTTCAGTGTCTGTAAAGCATTTATTTTTTAATATTCCGGCAAGACGAAATTTCTTAAAGTCAGATACCGTTGAGTTAAGACATATTACAGACGAGTTTCATCGTGTAGCTTTAGCACATCCAAATATAGCTTTCGCATTTTATCATAATGGAAGTGATTTGTTTAATGTGCCACAAGAAAATTATAGGCAACGTGTTGTACATATTTTTGGAACAAAGACCAATGAAAAATTAGTGCCTGTTGAAGAAGAAACAGAAGTATTAAAAATTTCAGGATTTGTAGGTAAACCAGAATTCTCTAAGAAAACAAAATCGGAGCAGTACTTTTTTGTTAATCAGCGATTTATAAAGAGTCCTTATCTTAATCATGCTATAAAATCGGCTTATGAAGGTTTGTTGAAGGATGGTTATCATCCGAGTTATTTCTTAAATCTTACAGTAGACCCAAAATCTATTGATATTAATATTCATCCGACTAAAACTGAAATAAAGTTTGATGATGAACATACACTATATGCCATTTTACGTTCAGCAGTAAAGCATAGTTTAGGGCAATTTAATATAGCTCCTGTTTTAGATTTTGAACAACAAAGCAATTTTAATACTCCATATGAGTATAAGGATAAGTCGGCATCAACTCCTGCAATAGAAGTAGATCGTAGTTTTAATCCCTTTGCAGATGATGGTTCATTTTCGTCGAGTAACCAAAAAAGGTCTAGTCAAAATAGTGGATTTAAATCCGCACCATCAGCATCTTGGGAAAGTATGTATGTAGGTTTAGAATCTAAAGGTAATAATTCACAATCAGATTTTAGTCAAGTTACTTTTGAGAGTGATACTAAAAACGAATCTATTTTTAGTGATTCATCTATTGAAACCACTAAAACAACGTTTCAATTACAACAGAAATATATTGTAAGTACTTTAAAATCTGGCATGTTAATTATAGATCAGAATAGAGCTCATCAACGTATTTTGTATGAAAATTTCTTGAAACATATAACTATACAAGAAGCTACAAGTCAGCAATTATTATTTCCTCTACAGCTACATTATACGCCAAGTGAAACTAAAATAATTGAGGATTTAAAGACTAATTTGGAGCATACTGGTTTTGTGTTTTCAGAATTAAATAATAATGAAATTACAATTACAGGTGTTCCTGTAGGTGTTCCAGAAAGTGAAGTTTCTATAATTTTAGAACAGTTAATTAGTGATGTGGAAAATGATGTGCCAGACACTAATTTTAGCACTTCAGATTTGTTAGCTAAGTCAATGGCAAAGAGTTTGGCCATTAAAAATGGGCAATCTTTAAATAGTACAGAACAAGAACATATGGTAAATAGTTTATTTGCCTGTAAGGAACCTAATGTATCACCAACCAATAGACCAACGTTTATTACAATGGCAGTTGATGATATTGAGAAAAAATTTATGTAGAGTATGGGACGACAAATGACAGATGCAGTAAAGAATTTATTAATAATTAATGTCCTTATTTTTATAGGGATGGTGACAATAGGAAGCAATAACGAGCCCTTTATGACTTGGTTTGCTTTATACTTCCCTAAAAATCCTTCTTTTCAACCATGGCAAATATTAACACATATGTTTATGCATGGAGATATTATGCATATCCTTTTTAACATGTTTGCGCTTTGGATGTTTGGTACAGCAGTAGAACAGGTTTTTGGTTGGAAGAAGTTTATCATTTTTTATTTATTAGCAGGATTTGGTGCAGCTACACTTCAAATTGCTTTTTCTTATTATCAGTACAATACAGGACTTGCAACATTAATGGAAGCAGGTATTTCGCAGTCTAGTATCATAGAGTTACTCTCAACGGGTCAGTATGATCAAAATTGGTCTATGGTTTTAGGAGATATAGATAAAGCTAAGGATTTTGCAGGCTCTTTTATATCGCCAATGGTTGGTGCTTCTGGTGCAATTATGGGAATTTTAGTCGCGTATGGTATGTTATATCCAAATTCTGAACTTATGCTAATTTTCTTGCCTATACCAATAAAAGCAAAATACTTTATTCCAGGTATTATTTTGTTAGATCTAATTTCAGGGTTAACAGGTCAATCTTTCTTTAGTCCTAGCAATACAGCTTATATGGCTCACGTTGGAGGTGCTTTAACTGGCTTTCTTTTAATGTATTTCTGGAAGAAAAATGAAAAGGATAAATACCGTTGGAATTAATTATGAGTACCATTCAAAATTTAAAATATAAGTTTAATAATCTCGATGCTTTTGGTAAAATCATAGCCATTAATGCTGTTGTGTTTTTAATTAGCTTGGTTGTAAATTCATTATTACGTTTCGATTTGTTTACGTATTTTGAATTGCCCTCTGGTATTATGAATTTTTTATTTCAACCATGGTCATTAATTACCTATGGCTTTTTGCATAATGGCATTTTTCACTTAGTTTTTAATATGTTATTTCTCTATTATTTATCTAGAGTAACGACAAATTTATTCAGACAAAAAATGATTCTGAATATTTATTTCTTAGGAATTATTTGTGGCGGTTTAGCGTATCTAGCTGTTGCTAACCTTTTGCCACAAAAACTTATTGGGCCAAAGGATGTATTGGTTGGAGCATCTGCAGGTGTTAGTGCGCTTTTACTTTTTGTTGCAGCGTATATTCCAAATACAGAGATTCGATTGTTTAATGCTTTTAATGTAAAATGGAAGCATATTGCGATGGTAATTGTTGGTTTAGATTTGTTTAGATTAATGTCTGGTTTGAATCAAGGTGGTTATGTCGCTCATTTTGGTGGTTACCTTTTGGGATATATTTATGCTACAAGATTATTAAAAGGGACAGATATAGGTATTGGCTTTGAACGTGCAATGGATAGTTTTATGAGTTTGTTTAAACCAAAATCTAATCTTAAAACTGTACATCGTAAAAAACAAACAAAGGAATACGCAGGTAAGACTAAAGACGAGTTTCATTCGTTTAATAATCAGAAAAAAATAGATTTAATTCTCGATAAAATCAGTAAAAGTGGTTACGAGAGCCTTACTGCAGAAGAAAAAGAATTTCTTTTTAAAGCAGGTAAATAATAGGAGCGGTGAAAGGGTTAGGATTAGGTAGTAAAATTGTATTTGTGATCAATTCGTTGGTGGCATTTTTATTGCTTATTTCTTACGTTTTACCATACATACCGCCTAAAAGTTTTGCGACTTTGTCTGTTTTAAGTTTAGGTGTTCCATTACTTATTTTATTCAATCTACTCTTCTTTATCTTCTGGTTACTTCGTGTAAAAAAACATATGATTTTATCGCTAGTAGTTTTGTTATTAGGCTATAATTATATTGCTTCTATGTATAAGTTTTCATCATCTGCGAAAGTTGAAGATGAAGCTAATTTTTCTGTGATGTCTTTTAATGTTAGAATGTTTAATAAGTTTCACTGGTTGCCAGAGGCTATAGATAAAGAAAGCATCGTTAAAATGTTAGAAGGTGAACAGCCAGATATTTTATGTCTTCAAGAATACCCGAGAGGTGAACGTGTGCAATTAGATGGTTATTATAGTTTTAACGCTACTTATAATAAAGGGATAAAAGGAGGACAAGCTATATTTTCTAAATTTCCGATTGTAAACTCTGGTTCGTTAGAATTTCCTAATACTTATAATAATGCGATTTTTGCAGACATTGTAAAAGATAAAGATACGATACGCATATATACATTTCATTTACAATCCTCTGGTATTAATGCCGATGTAGAAAAGCTAAAAGATGAAACCTCTGGTCATTTATTTAATCAAGTAGGTGCAACTTTTAAAACACAACAAGATCAAGTAAATTTATTTCTTGCGCATAAGTCTAAATCGCATTATAAAACCATTGTAACTGGTGATTTTAACAATACAGCATATTCTTATGTTTATAGAAAGGTTAAAGGCGACGATTTAGTTGATACGTTTGAAGAAGCTGGAAATGGATTTGGTCGTACTTATGATTTTAAATTCTTTCCAATGCGCATTGATTTTATTTTGGCAGATAAAGATTTCATCGTTAATGGCTTTGAAGTTTATGATGTGAAGCTATCTGATCATTACCCAATAAAAACGACTTTAAAACTACATTAAGCTACAATCAACTAGGTCTGCAATAATATGTATGACTAAACCTAAACCGATAATTCTTGTTTTTTTAGGGATAAGTAGCAATACATAAACTACAATAGCGTAGCAGGAGTGAAGTGGATGAAAACTGATGCTACAACGGTTTGGGTCAAAAACAGGGTTGGCTAAAAGATGGTCAAAGTCTATAAGCATACCTAATACCATAATTATATATGCTTTAACCCAATACTTTTTATAGAGTACCAAAGCTACAGCTAAGGGTAAACCAAAATGTATACCGTAATGAGCTATGGGTTGAAGCATATTATTATATAAAAGAAATTTCTTGTCGTTTTAAATACAACTCAGCATTAGGACCTTCGTTAAATAATAAGTCTAAAACACTAAGGTTAGATAAAAATCCGTGTTTCTCTGTAAATACTTGAGTATAAGATTGAAGTGAATTAACCTCAAAGTTACGTTTTGTTAAGTTTCTGAAATCTATTTTTCCTATTGGTGCTTTTTCGAAAATTGAAGTGTTAATAGGATTAGAATTGAGCTGAAGCGCATTTGAAAGTAATTCAAAACATTTCAAATTAAAATCTAAGATAAAATCAAACTGTAATTCAAAAAGTGGCATTAAATCGTCTATATAGAATTCGAAAAAAGGTGACATACTATAAGCTGACTGCAAAGATTTTAAATGCTGAACTTGCCATTGAGCTTCATTAGCAATCTTTACATCCTTGCTCAATTGCCTATTCTTTTGAGAGTAAGTAACAGGTACTGTTAAAGCTAATTTTCCGTTTGCGCCATAGATTTCTGTACGATTTCTAAAGGATTGTTTTTGGTAATTATCACAGACTTCAAAATGAATTGAATCTGCATTAACAATAGCCCAAAAATGTGCAATATTTGGAAAATATGTTGGATGAATTATGGCTTCCATAACGACTTATTATAAAAGTCTAATTACGACTTAGCTTTCTTTTTCTTACGCCATTTATTAAAAAATGTAATACCCAAAACAAGAAGGACAAAAGGAATAAAATAAGACGTGCGTTCACCGCTTCCGCTAACCGTAGTGAAAATTCTATCCCAACGGAAACTCCAGTTTTTAATACCGTCGTTAATGCCATCAATACTCATCCAAATAAATACAGGCTTACCAAATACGTGATTATAAGGTACAAATCCCCAATATCTACTATCAATAGAGTTATGTCTATTGTCACCCATCATCCAATAGTAATCTTGATTAAAAGTATAAGATGTAGCTGGCTGGTCGTCTATTAAAATCTGATTTCCTCTTGTGACCACTTTATGACCTTCGTATTCAGAAATAGCACGTTTGTAAATAGAAATGTTTTCGGTGTTTAATTGTACTGTTGCTCCAGCTTTTGGTATCCACATTGGACCAAAGTTGTCCACGTTCCATTTGTAATTTGGGTCTCTAGGGAAAATTCCACCATCGACGCCCTTATCCATTTTTATTGGTGTGATTGAAGCAACTTCAGGATGTGATTTTAATTTTGAAATGGCTTCGTCTGTTGCTGCAGGAATTCTATAAGAGCCTTCAGCAGTTCCGTAACCTAAACCATCTGTGATATCATATTTTTTTAATATATCATAGATTCTCGCAGGTTGTAATTGACGTTTGAATGTTATGTCATAAGAAAACTGAATATGTGCTCTAGGAGGCAATTTGTTCTGCTTACCATTAATAAAAACATAACCATTTCTAATTTCTAAAGTATCACCTGCTACACCAACACATCGTTTTACTAAGTTGGTTTTTTTGTCAATGGGTTTGTAGTAATTACGATCAGGATTGAAATCATTCATGTCTAATAATGTATCAGCTGGCTGATTAAAAACCACAATATCATTACGCTCTATATTTTCAAATCCTGATAATCTAAAATAAGGTAACTGTAATTTATTTTTCCAAGAGGTGTTACGCTCTTCAAAATTATCATCAAATAAATACGATTTTGTATTTAATTTAGGGATGGTATCATGCACCATTGGTGCAGCAACAGTTGTCATTGGTACTCTCGGGCCATAGTGTAATTTACTCACAATTAAAAAATCACCGACTAATAATGATTTTTCTAATGAAGATGATGGAATTACAAAAGGTTGAAAGAAGTAAGTATGCACAATTGTAGCGGCTACAATTGCAAATAGTATAGAACTAATCCATTCACCAGTAGATGTTTTTGGTGTTAACTTTCTGTTTTCAACAAAATTAACATCTGCTATATAATTAAGGTAATATAAATAAAAGCCTAAAGTCACTATACATAGTAGTGCATCAATTTTACTGTCTTTTCCGTATGCTCTAGCAGTTTCTACCCAAACAGCCGGAATCATAATTAAATTTACAATAGGCAAAAACATGAGAATTACCCACCACCAAGAACGCGAGATAATTTTCATTAAAACTATAGCGTTGTAAATTGGCACAAAAGCTTCCCAAGCTTTTCTGCCAGCTTTAACGTATAATTTCCATGTGCCTAAACCATGAATGATTTGTAAAACGAGTAAAAAGATAAACCACTGTGTCCAGCTCATAATGCAATATTTAATCTAGTAAGTTGAAAATTATTTCAATTTGTTTCAAAACTTTGGCAAATTAACCAATGTTTAACACATCTTTCATAGTAAAGACACCTTTTTTGTCTTTAATCCATTCTGCAGCAACTACAGCTCCCATTGCAAAACCTTGTCTACTATGTGCTGTATGTTTAATACTTATGGAATCTATTTCAGAATTATAAGTAACTTCATGGGTGCCAGGAACATGTTCTATACGTTTAGCGTCTATAAAAATTTCATTAGATTCAGGTTGCTCTAAAGTCCAATTGTTGTAATCAGAGTTTTTAATAATCTCTTCTGCCAAAGTAATTGCTGTTCCGCTTGGTGCATCTAGTTTTTGGGTGTGATGAATCTCTTCCATTTCTATGTTATACTCCGAAAAGCCAGACATTAATTCACTTAGTCTTTTGTTGATTTCAAAAAATATATTCACACCTAAACTAAAGTTAGAGGCATAAAGGAAGGTACCGTTCTTTTCTTTACAATAAGCTATGACGTCATTATAATGTTCTAACCAACCCGTTGTGCCAGAAATAACAGGAACTCCAGCATCTAATGCTTTCTTTATATTAAAAACAGCAACAGAAGGAATACTAAAATCTATAGCGACATCTGTATTTTTAAAATCATAACCCGAATTAGAATCTGATACAATTAAAGAAATACTATGGTTGCGATTTAAGGCAATGGTTTCAATGCTTTTACCCATTCTACCATAACCGAGTAATGCTATGTTCATATTAAAATTTAAAATTAAGAGTCAAGCCTAAATCAGATGAGTTTTCTAATTCATTATACTGGTAATGCGGACTTAAACTAAGATTTTCATCAACATTAAATTGAAGTAAATGGGCATCAATATTGGCATCGAGTATATTTAAGGCGTAAAAACCAAAGGTTACTAATAGAGAGAGGTCTTTATTTCGTCTGGCTTGTGTTTGCGCTCTCACTAGTGCGTCTGTTGAGATATTAGGAGTACTACCATCTCCATAAAATTCATCGTCCTTAAAACCAGCCAAACGTCTTTTGTAAGCATCTCTGTAACGATTTAATTGTCTTGTATTAAAATCATAAACCAAAATACCTCCAGTAATCGCTCCCCAAACAATTGGTATTTTCCAATACCTTTTGTTGTAAGCCTGACCTAAACCAGGAAGTACAGCAGATAAAAATGCTGCTTTTGCAGGTCTTAATGGGTCAATTTCAGTTTTTACTAATGAATCTGTAGCTATAATTACTTTATCATTAATAGCAATACTTGTACTGTCTGTTTCTATTTGAGAATATGAAAACATAACAGAAATTATACACAATAAAACTGCGAAGAAATTCTTATTTGTTTTCACGCTGAACTAATTTTTTAATGCGATTGAAATCTTCTTCAGAATGAAAAGGAATAGTAATTTTTCCACTTCCGTTTTTAGCTACTTTTACGTCTATTTTATGACCAAAGTAATCTGAAAATTCTCTAACCCCTTTTTTAATGTGCTTAGGGATTTCAATTGAAGTATTTTCTGATTTAACAGGTGTTTCAGTATTTAAATTCTTAACCAATTGCTCAGTAGCTCTAACTGAAAGCTTGTTACTAATGATTTTTTCATAGACTTCAAGCTGGTCAACTTGGTCTTCAATATTTACCATTGCTCTTCCATGACCCATGCTAATAAAACCATCTCTTATTCCGGTTTGAATAATTGGGTCTAATTTTAATAAGCGTAAATAATTGGCAATTGTAGAACGTTTTTTACCAACACGCTCACTCATTTCTTCTTGAGTAAGATTAATTTCGTCAATTAAACGCTGATACGACAACGCTATTTCTATAGCATCTAAATCTTGACGTTGAATATTTTCTACCAAAGCCATTTCTAACGACTCTTGGTCATTAGCGATTCTGATATATGCAGGTATGGCTTCTAAGCCAATCAATTTTGAAGCTCTAAAACGACGCTCTCCTGAAACTAGTTGATAATTGTTAAAGGCTAATTTTCTAACTGTAATAGGCTGAATAACACCTAACTCACGAATAGAAGATGCTAATTCTCTTAACGACTCTTCATTAAAATTAGTTCTTGGCTGAAAAGGATTAACCTCAATGCTATTAATATCAAGTTCAACGATGTTACCAACTACTTTATCTGCATTTTTATCTTCTGCTGAGTTAATATCGTTTTCTGGATCTTTCAATAAAGCAGAAAGACCTCTACCTAATGCTTGTTTTTTAGTTGCTTTCGCCATTATAATTCATTTTTCTTAATCAGCTCTTTTGCTAAGCTCAAATAATTAACAGCACCTTTACTGCTCACGTCATAGTTAATAATACTTTCACCATAACTTGGTGCTTCACCTAAACGCACGTTACGTTGAATAATAGTATCAAAAACCATATCACTAAAGTGTTTTTGTACTTCTTCTACAACTTGATTAGAGAGTCGTAAACGTGAATCGAACATCGTTAAAAGCATGCCTTCAATATCTAACGCTTGGTTATGTATTTTTTGTACACTTTTAATAGTATTTAACAGTTTTCCTAAACCTTCAAGTGCAAAATACTCACATTGAATAGGAATAATTACGGAATCTGCTGCTGTTAGTGCGTTTAGAGTTAATAGGCCTAACGAAGGTGCGCAGTCTATTAAAATATAATCGTAATCTGCCTTTAAATGATCTATTGCTTTTTTTAGCATATACTCACGCTCTTCCTTATCTACTAATTCAATTTCAATAGCAACAAGATCAATATGCGCAGGTATAACATCTACATTAGGCGCATTAGAGGCTACAATGGCTTCTTTTGCTTCTGCAGAATGTTCTATTAATTGGTAGGAACCTATCGCAACCGAGTCCACATCAATGCCTAACCCAGAACTTGCATTGGCTTGCGGATCCGCATCAATAAGTAATACTTTTTTTTCTAAAGCTCCTAGTGAAGCTGCTAGATTTACTGAGGTTGTTGTCTTACCAACACCTCCTTTTTGGTTTGCTATTGCAATGATCTTACCCATTAAATGATATACTTAGATATAAAGTGATAAAATTACGATTATTTACGACTTTAGAAAATTGAAGTTGTTAACATTAAATTAAAGAATTTGAATGTTATTTGATTTAACCCGAATTGTTTGTTGTTCGTTTAAAAAGACTAATACTTTGTCAAAATAGGGTGTGCCGCCTATTGCCCAAACATTGAGATGGTTAGCGTTATCAATCTCTAAAAATTCTTTATGTTTACTTTTTATTCTTGAAAAATTAGCTTTTCCGTAAGCAATATTAATTCGGTCATCTTTGTTGCCGTGTACAACTAATATAGGTTGTGTAATGGTTTCGCAGTAGGTGAGAGGCTTAGCATCGTTAACATCAAAATCTGCAATGTCACCAGCTCTATTTACTAAGTAATTTGAAAAAGGTTTAAAGCTAAAGCCAACATGAAGCTTAAAATAATCGTCAACAATAGTTCTAAAATCTGAAAACGTACTTTCAATAATTCCAAATTTTATACGTTTATCAAATCCCATAGCTTGTAAACCAATGGCTCCACCAAGGGATTGTCCCCAAATACCTATGTTGTTTATGTTTTCCTCATTGATTAAATAATCAATAACGCTTTTAATATCCTTCTTTTCATTAACACCAAAAGAGCAGAACTGACCTCCACTGTTACCATGTGCTCTTGAGTCTAATGCAACTGAATTGAATCCGTTTTTAGCTAAAAAGGTGCTTAAATCAAAAAAAGCGTTCTTATTTGAACGAATACCATGCAATAGTATAATGGTACCCTTAGTGGAGTCTAAACTTGAAAACGTTAAGCGTGCAGATAATTTAATAGCATCAAAAGAGGTAATGCTAAGTTCTTTTCTATTGATGTTTTCGATAGATTTAGCTGCGATATCAAAATCTTTAACTTTATTGCGTTTTATTAAGCTTACCAAAGGATTTCTAATTTCTGTAATTAATCTTGGAATAAAAAAGTGAGTAAATAGTAATCCTAGAATCAGTGCAATTAGTGCGATTCTTTTTATGATTTTGAATTTGCGTTTTTTAAGTGCTTTACTCATCAATTAAAATCTCCAAAATCTGAATAGCAGCTTCGCTAATTTTTGTGCCTGGTCCAAAAACAGCAACAGCTCCAGCATCGAATAAATATTGGTAATCTTGCTTAGGAATCACACCACCAACAATTACCATGATATCATCTCTTTCGTAATTTTTAAGTTCTTCTATAACTTGAGGAACAAGGGTTTTGTGTCCTGCAGCTAAGGAAGATACACCTAGAATGTGTACGTCGTTTTCTACGGCTTGTTTTGCGGCTTCTTTTGGTGTTTGAAAGAGCGGTCCAATATCTACATCAAAACCAACATCTGCATAACCTGTAGCAACAACTTTTGCGCCTCTATCGTGTCCGTCTTGTCCCATTTTAGCAATCATAATCCTAGGGCGTCGACCTTCTTTCTGTGCAAATTGGTCTGCTAATTCTCTTGCTTTTTGAAAGCTTTTGTCGTCTTTTATTTCTTTACTATACACGCCAGAAAATGATTTTATTTGTGCTTTATGTCTTCCAAACTCAGCTTCTAAAGCATCGCTAATTTCACCTAAGGTTGCTCGTTTTTTAGCAGCATCTACGGCTAAAGCTAATAAATTATCTTCACTTGTTTTAGCTGAAGCTGTTAATTTAGCTAATGCATTGGCTACAGCGTCATTATCTCTGGTTGCTTTAATGCTTTCTAAGCGTTCAATTTGTTGCTGTCGTACGGTTTGATTATCTACTTCGAGTGTAGAAATTGGATCTTCTTGTTCTAATCTATACTTGTTTACACCAACAATAATATCTTGGCTAGAATCGATTCTGGCTTGTTTGCGAGCAGCAGCTTCTTCTATTCTTAATTTCGGAATTCCGGCCTCAATTGCTTTTGTCATTCCACCTAATTCTTCAACTTCTTCAATTAGTTTCCAGGCTTGGTTTACGATGTCATTAGTTAGTTTTTCAACATAATAACTGCCTGCCCAAGGGTCAACTGTTTTTGTGATTTTAGTTTCTTCTTGTAAATAAATCTGTGTGTTTCTTGCAATACGTGCAGAGAAATCAGTAGGTAACGCAATAGCTTCATCTAACGCATTAGTATGTAAACTTTGTGTACCACCAAAAGCAGCAGCAGAGGCTTCGATACAAGTTCTAGCCACATTATTAAAAGGGTCTTGCTCTGTTAAACTCCATCCTGACGTTTGACAATGTGTTCTAAGTGCTAAAGATTTTTGGTTTTTAGGGTTGAATTGTTTTACTAATTTTGCCCAGAGCATACGTGCTGCGCGCATTTTAGCGATTTCCATAAAATGATTCATGCCAATGGCCCAAAAGAAAGAAAGGCGAGGCGCAAAGGTGTCAATATCCATGCCAGCATCTAATCCTTTTCTTATGTATTCTAAACCGTCAGCTAGGGTATAAGCTAGTTCAATGTCGCAAGTAGCACCAGCCTCTTGCATGTGGTACCCAGAGATGCTGATACTGTTGAATTTAGGCATGTTTTTGCTCGTGTATTCAAAAATATCAGAGATAATTTTCATGGAAGGTGTTGGTGGATAAATGTAGGTGTTTCTCACCATAAATTCCTTAAGAATGTCATTTTGAATGGTTCCTGCAAGTTGCTCTGGTTTTACACCTTGTTCTTCGGCAGCAACAATGTAAAATGCCATAATTGGTAAAACCGCACCATTCATAGTCATGGAAACCGACATTTTATCTAGTGGAATTTGGTCGAAGAGTGTTTTCATGTCTTCAACAGAATCAATAGCAACACCTGCTTTACCAACATCACCAACAACACGTTCGTGGTCAGAATCGTAACCTCTATGTGTAGCTAAATCGAAAGCAACGGATAATCCTTTTTGTCCTGCGGCTAAATTTCGTCTATAAAATGCATTACTCTCTTCGGCAGTTGAAAAACCAGCGTATTGTCTAATAGTCCAAGGTCTACGAACGTACATTGTTGAGTAAGGTCCTCGTAAGTTCGGAGCAATACCAGCGACAAAATTTAAATGTTCTAAACTTTTAATGTCCTCTTTAGAATACGTTGGTTTTACATTGATATTTTCTGCAGTTAAGAACGCTTTTTGTTTATCTGACTCTAGGTTTAAGGCTTCTTGCTTTAATGCTATATGTTGAAGTTTTTTTCTGCTCATAATATCATTTTTTCTAAAAACGGGTCAAAATTTACATCAAAAGGTGTTGTAAGATTGATTAATGCTGTTTTTTTATTTGAAGACACAAAGTAAACGTGTTGGTAGGCTTGGTGGTGAATCTTTCTATCTTCAATTTTAAAAATGGCTTTGAATATTTGAGTGCCACCATTATTGTTGTGTTTGGCAGTGATTTTAGTGTAATCTAAATCTGTGACACTAGACATTTCTTCTTGGTTTTGTCTAATTATGCCTAACAAATATTTAGCATCTTGCCTTGTAATTGGTGTGTAAGGAATTGTATTAATGGTGTAAGAGGAATTTGCTGTGCTATCAAAAAAGATGTAATAATTACCCTCCATTTCGCGGATATTCCTAAGTCTTGCGCGTTCAATTTCTAGGTCTTCATTATTGACGACGAGAGAATCGATTAATGCGGTATATTCTACAGCATTATAGGGCTTGAAACTCTCAGGTAGAAATACCTTTATACCATCGTTATCTAGAAAATGTTGTTTGCCTAAAAGCTGGTCTGATGTGTTAACTTGCGTCCAATCTTGTATTTCTTTTGCGACTTCAAAACATGATGTTAAAAACAAAATAAATACACCAAAAATCAGGAATATAGTTTTTCTCAATACCATATGTTATTCGTTATTTAATCTTTTGATTTCCAGTTTTTCAGATATTCTCTTCTCGATTATTGGTTCAATTAGAGTTTTGCGATTCTCTATTTTTAAAAATGGACTAATTTCTAGGTCGTTTTTCATTTTGTCCGCAAGATTTGGATGTTTATTTGTTCCTAAGAGCACTATATCTTCAGCATCGAATTCGGCTTGTTCTTTAGTTGCACTTTCTTTAATTTTTCTTTGAATTGTACCTTCTTTTAGTTGACTTAAAAAGCCTCCGTTGGCTTCAATATTTTTAAAAAGTTGTAATGCTTTTTCTGCTAATTGTTCGGTTAAACTTTCAATATAATAAGCACCATCTGCAGGATTATTTACTTTGTCAAAGTAGCTTTCATTTTTTAAAACTAAGAGTTGATTTCTAGCAATACGATCACCAAATTCGTTTGGTTTATGAAACAGTGAATCGTAAGGTAAATTACAAATTACGTTTGCTCCACCCAAAATAGCACTCATACATTCTGTGGTAGTTCGTAACATATTTACATTATAATCGTAAATAGTTTTATTGCGTTTGCTTGGTGTGGCAATAATTTTACAACTTGTGTTAGTGTTATATTCTGAAGCTAACGTTGACCATAATTGACGTAAAGCTCTTGTTTTTGCAATTTCGAAAAAGTAGTTAGAACCAACTGCGATGTTGAATGTTACTTCTAGTTTGTTTAGTGAGGTGTTTTTGTTGCTTTCTAGATGGTTAAGGTATTCGTTAACGTGCGCTAGGCCATAAGCCAATTGTTGTACAATAGTTGCACCTGCATTTTGATATAAGCTTAAATCTACACTTATTTGATGCGTTGCATTAAGGATAGCGTCAAACTTTTTGTAATCATCATTTAAATTGCTAAACCAGTTGCCTGTTCTTGCTAGGTTGCCAATGATGTCTGTATGTATTGCAACTTTAGATTTTTGGGATGAGCTTTGCGTTACCGTGCACAGTTTTTCAACAAAAATTTCAGAAATAAAATGGCATCTAATAGTAATACTGGTTTTAGATAAATCTATATTTTGAAATAAATCGTCTACAGAAACTGCTTCAGACGCTATGTTGAATAAAATATGTTCTGCTCCTCTTTCAAGGGTATCTTGAGCCTTGAGATTTGCTTCTTTCGCATTAGTCACTGAAATAGATTGACAGATGTCCCATTCGGTTGCTTTGCTATTTGAAACTTCAGGTAAAGTTTCAAACTCATCAGCATGATAAAATGGTTTTACATTGATGTCCTCGTTAGTTTTCCAGATTAAAGTATTGTTATAATCTGCACCTTTTAAGTCCATTTGTGTTTTTTGTTTCCATGCTTTTGAGGAAACGGGTTCAAAATCTTTAAATAATGATTTACTCATCTTGTTTTTTTTTCACTAAACTATCTTCGTACTCAATTATGTAAATGTCTTCGTTTGGCTTTTTCATGTAGTAATTTTCGCGTGCTGTGCGCTCAATGCCTTCTTCTGTGCTCAATTCTTTAATGGCTTTGTCGTCTTTAGCCATTTCATTTCTATAGTGTTCTTTTTGGTATTCAAGCTCATCGATGTCTTGGTTTAATTCATGATGGAATAACCAAGAGTGTGCATCAAAAAATAACATCCAAACCACAAAAACAACCAGAACAATAACATATATGTTCTTAATTGGTTTTAGATATTTAGAATTGAATATTCCCATTAGAGTCTTTCGTTAATTATAGTTTTAACGATATCTACGGCTACCGTGTTGTATTTGTTATTAGGGATTATAATATCTGCATATTCTTTCATTGGTTCAATGAACTGTTGATGCATTGGTTTTAAAGTGTTTTGATAACGCATTAAAACTTCATCTATATCTCTTCCTCGTTCCGTAATATCTCGTTTTAAACGACGAATTAAACGTTCGTCTGAATCTGCATGAACAAATATTTTAATGTCAAATAAATCACGAATTTCAGAATGAGAAAGTATTAAAATTCCTTCAACAATCATTACTTTTCTTGGCTTAGTTACAATAACATCGCCAGTTCTGTTATGTTTAACAAAAGAGTAAACAGGTTGGTTAACAGACTTTCCTTCTTTTAATTCTTTGAGGTGTTGTTCTAATAATTCGAAATCAATAGATCTAGGATGGTCAAAATTAATTTTTACGCGTTCTTCAAAACTTAAATGCGTAGTATCTTTATAGTAGGAGTCTTGAGAAATTACACCAACTTCACCTTCAGGTAACTCTTTTAAAATAGTGTTGACTACTGTTGTTTTTCCGCAGCCAGTACCACCTGCAATTCCTATAATAAGCATATTTTTATCTTGATTAGTTTGAGTGCTACAAATTTAATTATTTAAGTATAATGAATGGCTATAACTCTGAAACTTTCTCAGTTGTAACAAAGTTATCAATTTTATTTCCCCAACTATTGTTTATATAGTTGATGACATCCGCAACTTCTTGGTCTGAAAGTCCTAAAGGAGCCATTGTGCTACTATATGTAGTATCATTTACAATTATTTTACCAGATAATCCGTTTTTTACAGCTTTGATGCTCTCTGTTTGGTTGTCTCTTAAATAATCTGAATCGGCTAAAGGAGGAAATACTTCAGGAATACCTTTTCCATTTGGTAGATGGCAAGTAATACACATATCGTTGTAAATTAAGTGACCTCGTTTTATGCTTTCTTCAAGTGTAGATTGGGTTTGATTTTGTGCAATTAGATTCGGTTTTTTGCTATTCAAATTGCAAGATGTAAATGTTATTACTCCAATTAATAAAATGACAATGCTTTTCATTCTCTGATTAATTTTACAATTCCTAAATTTTCAACGCCAACGTAAATATAACCATCTGGTCCTTGGTTTACGCTTCTAATTCTGCCAAGACCGTCTAGTAATCTTTCTTCTTTTATAACTTTGTTATCTTTTAAAGTACACATGTTTAAATATTGAAATTTTAAAGAACCAATAAGTAGGTTGCTTTTCCAATCACCATATTTGTCACTATTAATAAAAGCCATTCCACATGGAGCAATGGATGGATCCCAATAATGAATTGGTTGTTCTAAGCCTTCTTTTTCTGTTATATCTGTGAATTTAGTGCCGCTGTAATTTACTCCGTAGCTAATAATTGGCCAACCATAGTTTTTTCCTGCTTCAATAATATTTATTTCATCACCTCCTTTTGGTCCATGCTCATGTGACCAAATGGCGCTTGTTTTAGGGTGTCGAGTCAGACCTTGTGGGTTTCGATGTCCATATGAATATATTGCAGTTTTTGCATTAGCTTCATTTACAAACGGATTATCTTCAGGGATTGAGCCGTCATCATTTATTCTATAAATTTTTCCGCAGTCTCTAGTAATATCTTGCGGATTTTCATCTCTGTTTCCGCGATCTCCTATGGTAAAAAACAAACAATTACTATCGTCAAAGACTAATCTTGATCCAAAATGCTGACCTTTTGAAGTGTCTGGAGTTGCTTTATATAAAACCTCTAAGTCTATTAAACTGCTCTCTTTAAGTTTAGCTCTTGCTATAGTTGTGTTTCCGCCTGAACTATTATTGTCGGAAGAGGCATATGAAAAATAAATCCATTTATTTTCCTCATAGTTGGGATGTAAAATAATATCTAATAAGCCACCTTGACCGCGAAGGTATATTTTTGGTAATCCTGTGATGTTTGTTTTCTTACCGTCTTCGAAGTGAATTAATTCTCCTGATTTTTCCGTTATAAGTATAGATTTATTAGGAAGAAATGTAAAACTCCAAGGATTAACAAGGTTTGGTACGATTACTTCATGACTATTTTTTGTGTTTATAGGGTTCTTGTCTTGAGCACAAGCAAAAGTAGAGGTCAGAATTATAACGATAAAAATGTTTCTTAAATTCATAGTAGTGACGGATAAAAAAGAATTAGATTTTAAAGTTAAAAAAATGTTGTTGGATTATAAAGAAAATCTATATATTTGCAGTCCGAAAACGGGAAACCAAAATTCGGGGTGTAGCGTAGCCCGGTTATCGCGCCACGTTTGGGACGTGGAGGCCGCAGGTTCGAATCCTGCCACCCCGACTTTTTAACAAAAAAGCTCAGCATTGCTGAGCTTTTTTGATTTTATATGTGATTAGAACCACTCAAAGTGAATTCCTGAAGCTATAACTGCACCTGTTAAGATAACAAGTACAAGGATTATTATTCGAGTTCCAAATAGTGTTTTGTCATTTTTTTGAAAGATATAATCTCTTCTTTCCTCGTCTTCTTCTTTTATAAATTTCATGATTTAAGATTTTATTTGTTAATATATATTGTTTTCTTATTGACAAAGGCTAGCATGCCTTCTTTAGATAATTCTCGACCAAAACCTGAGATTTTGGTACCACCAAACGGTAGTCTTGGGTCAGATTTCACCATTTCATTTATAAAAAAGGCACCATCTTCAATTTCTGAAATAAGTTTTGTTGCCGATTCATAGTCTGAGGTAAATACCATAGTTCCTAATCCGAATTTTGAATTAGAAGCTGTCTCGTAAGCTTCGTTTTCAGAACTTACTTTAATAATAGCTGCTAATGGTCCAAATGTTTCTTCTTTGAAAACAGGCATTTCAGACGAGACATTAGTTAGTATGGTAGGTTGATAATTTGAACCATTACGCTGATTTCCATATAAAACTTCTGCACCTAAGTCAATTGATTTTTTTACTTGTTCTTCTAAAATGTCGGCTAAATCTTCTCTAGCTAAACAAGAAATTGTTGTGTCTTCTTCAATTGGGTTGCCATATTTTAAACCTTCGACTTTTGATTTGAATTTTTTTATGAACTCATCATATATCTCTTCAACAACAATAAAACGTTTGGCAGCAATGCAACTTTGACCAGAATTTTGCATTCTTGCCTTAAATATAGTGTCCATATATTTATCTAAGTCAGCATCTTTTAAAATTATACATGCATTGTTTCCACCTAACTCTAAAAGGGATGGCTTCAGGTTTTTACCTGCGATTTCTGCAATTTTTCGTCCAGCTTTTTCGCTTCCTGTTAAGGAGACGGCCTTAACGATTTCGTCTTCCATAATTTCTTCAATACCATTATGGTCTGTAATGAGAGTTTGAAAACAACCTTTAGGAAATCCTGCATCAATGAAAAGTTTTTCAATAGCAATTGCACAACCTGTTACGTTAGAGGCATGTTTTAACAATGCTACGTTTCCAGCTGTTAATGTTGGTATTGCAAATCTAAAAACTTGCCAAAACGGATAATTCCAAGGCATAACGGCTAAAATACAGCCTAATGGGTCATAACTGATGAAACTTTCGTGTGCTTCAGTTTCAATAATATCGTCTTGTAGAAATTGGTCAGCATTTACAATGTAAAAATCAATAAGTAAGGTGCATTTTTCAATTTCAGCTTTACTTTCTAGAATTGGTTTTCCCATTTCCCTGGTAATAAGTTCACTTAATTCAGCTTTGTTCGTATCAATCTCATTAGCTAAATTTTGTAATAATTTAACCCGTTTAGAAATTTTTAGATTTTTCCATTCACCAAAAGTTTTATTTGCTAGGTCTAGTTTGTCTTTTAAATCATCCTTAGAATCTAACTTATAAGTTTCGAGTTGATTGCCATTAAAAGGATTGTATGTTTTTATTTCTGTTTTCATAATATTTTGGTTCTTCTACAAATTTAGTTGTATTAATTCTCATGCTTTAATGCAATTACTAAAATGTTTAACGCTAACAGTAAATAGCATTACAGCTAATATCGCTATCTAAAGAGTTAAGCTATGATTGGTCTTGCTTATATCTTTGTATCACAGCAAAGCGCTGAATACTATAATTAATTTAAATACATAATAACATGAGTAATAACGGAAATACAGTTTTAGGAATATTAGCAGGAACAGCAGTAGGAGCAGTTTTAGGAATTCTATTTGCACCAGATAAAGGAAGTGTAACGAGACAAAAGATTGCAGATGAAGCTGCTGCAAGAAGAGATTTAGTAGCAGAGAAAGCAACAGAATTGAGAGACTCTTTAGGGGATACTATTTCTTCGCAAAAAGAAAATTTAGACCATCAAGTAGAATCTATAGTGTCTAATGCTAGTTACAAGACCGAAGATGTGATTACAACACTAGAGGCTAAGTTGAAAGATTTAAAAGCGAAGAATAAGAACTTACAGAAAAAAGCCTAATCTATGAGTGTATTTGAAGACATTAATTACACTACAGAAAAAGCTTCCAATATTGGTGAGCGCTACATAAGAGCGTCTCACCAACATTTTAAATTGAAGATTTTTCAACAGTTAACGTTGTCATTAAGTTTAATGGCCAAAGTTTTAGCTGTTGGTAGTCTTTTGTTTGCAGGATTGGTGTTTTTATCTGTTTCAGGAGCTATGATTTTAGGTAAAACTTTGAACAGTTACGCGCTGGGATTTTTAATAGTTGGTCTCATATATATTATGATTTCAATTATAATTTATAAACTAAGAGCCAAATTCAATACAATAATAATAAAGAAGGTTGGACAAATTTTTTTCAATTAAAATGAAGACATATACAACATTTGAAGATATAAATAACGACTTAAAGCGCTATCAATTAGAGCGCGACATCGCTTGGGAAGAGCTCAAGTTAATTAAAAACGAGTATAAAGAAGATTTACACCCCTTAAATTGGGTAAGTACGGCCTTAAAACTAACTGGTAAATACCGTTTTATTGCATTAATTAAAAAGTGGTTTTTTAAATAAAATGCTAACTTACGGTTACTTTGTTTGGAATTTGAGCTTTAAATTCGTTTGGAGAAACGTTGAATTTTTCTTTAAATATCTTAGAAAAGTAACTTCTGCTCGTAAAGCCAATTGTGTATACCACCTGAGAAATGTTTAAATCACTTGTTTTTAACAAATCTCTAGCCAATTCTAGTCTTACATGTCTAATAAATTCAGTGACGGTTCTAGTATATAAAAACTTAAAACCATCCTGAAGTTTTGCTTGCGACAAACCAGATTCTACAGATAAATCCTCTAAATTATATTGTTTAGCAGGATTTTTTAATATCTGCTGACCAATTTTTCTAATGCGTTTTAATTCGCTTTTTACCAAAGAGGTTGGTAATTCAACACCTTGAGATTGTATATTGTATTGTTGAATATGTAAAGATAGAATTTCATAAACTTTGGCTTCCATTTTTAAAATACGCAACATACCTTTTGTTTTGATGTTGTGTAATTTTTTTACATGGTCAGCCATTTTTAGGTTTAAGGTTCCATGATGAGAAAAACGATTATCATGGTCAGTATCTACAAATACTTCTTGAAGTTTTTTATTTAAAGTAGAAACTTTAGTGGTTCGTTTCTTTAAAAAATCTTTTCTAACAATCTGAATAATGTTAGTTTCAATTTTCACACCTTCTTTAAAATGTAAACAATTGATTCCGTCAGTTTTATTGGTAAAAATGAGCGTTTGAAATTGTTCAATTAATACTTCTTTACTTTGTATACCAAATCGATGAAAAAACTCACCCTGAAGATTGTATATAAAACGTATAGGATTAAACTCGGTGGCTTCAATTCTCATCACTACTTCATTGTGAAACTCTATATCATAAATCATTAGATTTACGCCCCAATCAAAAGGAATCACTTTAACAGTTCCTTTGGCCTTATTGTTATCAACAACTAAGGTAGATTCTCCCCAACGTTCTAAAATTTCGCCACCAATATTATTTTGAAGTTGCTCAATAATATCCTTAGTGTTCTCTGCACTTATTTCTATTTCAGTCATAATTTATTCGTTTAACAATAGAGTTAAATCAATACGTTAAAAGTAATCTGTTTGCTTTTGGCATTAGAACTTTCGTTCTTATTGTATGTTCAAATAAATCTAAATCTTCTTAGGTGTATTAGCCTATTTCATAGAATAATTAGTTTCGAAGTAAAGATAAATTAAATTCAATATGATTTTTTATTTTTTTAAGCTTTACAGTTAATTTTTAAATCTATTGAGCAAAACGATTGAACATCATGGAATTATATTTGAATAACCATAAAAATAACAAGACATGAAAATATACGAAGCCATCAGAAATGACCATGATATTCAGAGAGAACTTTTAGAAAAACTGGTAAAAACATCTGGAGATACTGATAAAAGACATCAGATATTTTCAAACTTAAAAAAAGAGTTGGATTTGCACGCCAATGCTGAAGAAAGACATTTTTACAAACCTTTAATTCCGATTGATATGATGCAAGAACATGCAAGACATGGAATTGCTGAACACCATGAAATTGACGAACTCATAGAGCAATTGGAAAAAACAGAAATGGATTCCTCTGCGTGGTTAAAAATAGCGAAAGACCTAAAGCATAAAGTTGAACATCATTTAGAAGATGAAGAACATACGTTTTTTCAATTGTCAGGTAAAGTATTAACTGAAAAACAAAAGGACGAATTAGGAGTAAAATATAATGCTTATATGAATGAAAATAGGTAAGCGCTCCATTAATTAGTGATAAAAGCGCAAACAATTCTATTTGAGTTAAAACTGTAATCTATTGCATTAAGAAGTACTTGTAGGTACTATTAACTTTGTTGTAGTTAAGAAAAAGAAATATTAAATACAGATGTCAATTGGTACACATCTCAAAAATAAAGTACCATAAATTTAAAATTAAAAATATGAGTACATACACAGAAGAAGTTGGGAAAAAACTAAACAATTTATTAGAAAAAACATACGACGCTGAAAAGGGGTTTAAAAAGGCTGCTGAAAACATAAATCATGAACCGTTAAAATCTTATTTTAAAAATAAAGCGCAAGAGCGTTACAATTTTGGACATGAGTTAAAACAAGAAATTAGAAGTTTTAATCAAGATGTCGAAAAAGGCGGAAGTTTAACAGGTACAGCACACAGAGCATGGATGGATATTAAAAGTTTACTATCCTCAGATGAAGAAGAATCTATGTTAAATGAAGCCATTAGAGGAGAAAAAGCAGCTATTGAAGAATATGAAGAAGTGTTAACAGAACAGAGTCTTCCTATGAGTACAAAATCAATATTGCAATCGCAAAAATCCACAATTAATAATGGATTGGCTAAAATTAATTCTTTGGAAGATTTACATTAATAGTAGGTAATAGTTAGGTTAGGTTGAAAAAGGTGTCATATGTAAATATGGTACTTTTTTTTGTAATAACTTATTTGATATGAGTTAGTAATCCTTTCGATTGGGCTAAAGCAGAACGGTTATTATATATATCTTTATATCAAGAAATTAGACGAGCTAATTTCTAGAAATTAACACTAAAACCATAAAAATATGTTACGTTGGACAATCACATTCATTATAATAGCAATCATAGCAGCTGTACTTGGGTTCGGAGGAATAGCAGGTGCTGCAGCAGGAATCGCAAAAATTATCTTTTTTATCTTTTTAGTACTATTTGTACTATCATTATTAAAGAGTCTCATTAAGAAATAGATATTAAACTATAAATAAAATTATTAGCCTTGAGAATATATAAATTCTCAAGGCTTTTTTTGTTTTCACGGAAAACCGTGATATTGAGGGTTTTCGTTATTTGTATTATTGTAATACCAAATCGCACAAAACAGTATTGTAATCTAGTTTTAGAAAATAGAAAACCAATATGTTACTTTTGTGTCTAGAATTTTAAAAAGGCAATGCAAATTAGAAAAACAATTTTTCTTTTATTAAGTATGATATGTTTTCTAGGGTTTACTCAAGAACAACAATATAATTTTAAAGCATTTGGTCATATGCCAAAGGTTGTAAGTAATGATTTCTTTGTAATGTTAAACACAGCCGAAACACAACAAATAAGATTTAAGTATTTAGACACTATAGCTCAGATTTATTTAAATTCTGGTCATGCAGATTCTTTGATGCATTATGGTAAATTAATTAAAAGCGAAGCGTTTTATAAAGATTCAACATTTCAAAATATTAAAAATATTAGGTTTAGAGCTTTGTATTATGAAGGTGTTGCTGCTCATAAAATGGGATTGTTAGATGAAGCCGTTAAATCTTGTATTCAAGGTGTTGAAACTTCAATTTCAGAAGATTATATTCATAATTACTTAAAATTACAGTTAGCAGAAACCTATTTGTTTAAAGGAGAATTTAAGAAATGTAAAGAACTTCTTGAAGGATTACCTCAAGATAAAGCTAACTCTCATTTTTATTTAAAAAACAGCATAGTTAAAAGTCATTTTTTAATTTTAGAAAAGGATTATGGTTTAGCAAAAACTATGATTAATAGTGCTTTGTCTGAAGATTTTATAAAAGATTATCAAAAGCTGAGGTTAGAATTACAGCTCAATTTATCTGAAATAGATTTGAGGCAAGGCAATTTTGAAACCTTAATTGATAGTTCTGAAGCCATAAAAGTTGAAGCGCTTAACAGTGGGTTTTACGATTTATTTATAGAAGCAACGTTAGATGTAGGTTATGGTTATGCGATGTTGGGAAATTTTGACATTTCTGAAATAGCATTAAGTACAGCTTATGTAAATACCATTCAATGGAATCGTTTAGAGCTGCAACAAAAGGTGATTAGTGCTTTAGTAAAACTTTATAATGCTAAGGAAGATTACCAAAATGCTTATAGCTTAATGACCCAATACCAAAGGGTAAATCGTGAAATTGCAGATAATCAGAATCAACGATTGGTTAAAGATATAGAGCTTAAATACGAAACTTTAAAAAAGGAGAAAGAAATTAATCAACTACAAGAAGACCAAATAATAAAAGAAGCTGAAATTGAACGTCAGAAAACAATTAAACATGCTTTTTTAATTGGTTTTTTGGTAATACTCATTCCAATTATTCTTTTATTAATTGTGTATTATCAAAAACTACAAACGCAAAGTTTAGTTAATAAACAACAAGAAGCTATTAACCAGCAAGAAGTTAAGACCTTATTGCAATCTCAAGAATTAGATTTAGCTAAAAATGCTATTGCTGTGCAATCTAAAGAGCGCGACCGTATTGCTAGAGAATTACATGATAGTATTGGTGGAAATTTAGCAGGTATTAAATTAAAGATGAATAGTCTAGGTGACCATCAACCAGAATTTAGACAAATTTTAAATCAGCTCGATGCTACTTACGACCAGGTTAGAGAGATTTCACATAGTTTAATTCCTAAAGAATTTGAAGCATCTGCTTTTACCGATCTGGTAAACAATTATATTCAAAATATAAAGGAAGGCGCAACAGAGGATTTGCGTTTTGATGCTTATCCTAAAGATGCTATAAACGCTGTTGATCTTCCGATGCAAGTAGCACTGTTTAATATCATAAAAGAACTAGTAACCAATGCTCTAAAACATGCAAGAGCTGAAGAAGTAAGTATTCAGTTAACATCACCTAACGACGAAAAAAGCATTGAACTTATTTATGAAGATGATGGTAAAGGTTTTAACTTAAATGACGAGAGTAAAGGTATTGGGTTGAATAATATTGAAAAGAGAGTTTCGGACTTTAACGGAACAATTTCCATAAATACAGCCGAAAATAGAGGAACTGTAATAAGTATCAGCTTGCCAAAAACATAAAATATGAACACACCATTCTCCATAATTATTGCAGACGACCATTCTATGTTTTTAGATGGATTAACGAGTATTTTAGCTGAAGAAAAATCAATTAACATTATTCTTACAGCAAAAACGGGAACGCAAGTATTAAAATATCTTAGAATTAATACGGACGAAAAAATAGACTTAGTCATTACCGATATTAATATGCCAGAAATGGATGGCGTAGAACTCAATGCAGCTATTAAAGCCGAGTTTCCAAAAATAAAAACACTTGTTGTTAGCATGCTCGAAGATGCTAAAAAGATAAAAATACTTACCGAAGCCAATGCTAATGGTTACATTTCTAAAAATGCAGAGAAGGCTGAATTATTAAAAGCTATTAAGTCTATTTTAGAAGGACAAAACTATTTCTCACCTCGTATTAAGCAAATTTTAATGGAAGCTATGTTTTCTGCGAAATCAGAACCTGAAATATCTTTAAGCAAGCGAGAAACAGAAGTTTTAAAACTAATAGCACAAGAATTTACAACACAAGAAATTGCCGACCAATTATTTTTAAGCAAACATACTATTGAGAGTTATCGTAAAAACCTTATCTCAAAGCTTGGGGTCCGCAATTTAGCTGGTCTTACACGTTATGCCGTGGAGAAAGGAATGCTAGAGTAATTACCTTATCCCTGAAAACAGGGTAATCATTTTTACTACTTACCGTCTGTTGTGTACTTGCTTATTTACTGAAATTTGTATCATATTAATCACTAAAAAATTAGAACTTATGATTTACGGAATTTCATTAATCCTTTTGAGCATTATCGCAGTGCCATCACTTATTTTATCTAAAAAACCTAATGCACAAGAGTTGTTAGACAAAGTAGCACCTTACCAAGGTTGGATAGGTATTGTCTTTTGCTTTTTTGGGGTTTGGGGAATTATTTCAGCCTTCCTTAATATGGGTTGGTTATCAGTTGCGCCAATTTGGTGGATTACATTATTGGCAGGTAGTTTTGTAGAAGCTACACTTGGTTTTATGCTAGGATTTGGCATGATTAACAAATTGCTTTTAAGTAAAAACGAAGCAGCAAAAGAAAAAGCGGCAAAGCTAAGAGAGAAATTAGCACCAAAACTTGGAAAATTAGGCATATTAGGTCTTATAGTAGGAGGTTGGATGATAGCAGCATCTTTCATGTTTTCAGTAGTGTAATGGAGAACCTTTAAAACAAAAATCAAGATGAAACAGTTTATTGTAGCCTTACTATTGTGTATTTCAACAATTGGAATCGCTCAGAGCCCAACGACGGAACGTACTATCTCAACTAATGGTTCTGTAGCCATAGAGTCAAAAGAATTACTTTATAAAACAGATATAACCTTATCCTTAGAGAACAGTTACTATGCAGAAAATCCATGCACATCAATTGATGAATTGAAAACTAAATATTTTGAAGCAGCTCAAAAACTTGGTGTTGATACTTCAAAATTTATTCAAGATGACTTGGCTTATGCAGCCACTGGATATAGAAAAGGAGGAACTTTGCTTCATTTTGAAACTAAAGATAAAGCTGAAATTCTAAAAGTAACCAGCATCAGTATGGCACAAGTAATGCCTTCTTATGTTCAGGTTAAAGATATAATTTCAGAAAAACAAACTAAGGAATTGGTAGCAAGAGCTATTGCTGAGGCTCAAAAAAATGCTAATATTTTAGCAGAGGCTTCAGGAGAAAAAATAGATAGAATCTATTCAATTAATAGCTATGACTTAGATGGTGATTCTTATTGGAGAACACCAAGTTCGGGACCATCTTATCTAAGATTAACCGTTGTTTATTTATTAAAAGACTAATACTTAGTTTTTATGGTATCACTTATAGGAAAGTGATTTATTAGTTAGGGTTAAAGTCTGCGTTCATCATTCCCAAAGGTGTTCGCAGACTTTACATTTTTAATGAGATTAAGGTTTATTCAACACGTTCATAATTTTCAGAATAGATTTTATTACCATCTTCATCGAGTTCAATTTGCTCAAAACGGTTCTCTGATAATTCTAGTGCGAAATTAAATTTTTGATTTTCTTTTATAACTTCATTCATAAACGCAGAACCAAAATCTAATACTTCAGTTAATTTACCATCATCATAATTATAAGACCCATAACCAAAGAATTCAATAGAATCTGTTTTTAATAGTTTACACCACATTACTTTACTGTCAGTGTACATTTTAACCTGTCTAGAAATTGTGTTATTTGAAAAGGAGTCTACAACGACATTGTCTTTGTAATTATAAAATCCTACGAGTTCCCAAGTACCTTTTAACTTGTTTCTGTTTGTCTCTATTTCTGTTTTCACATCTGTAGATTCAATTTCGCTTTTTGGTTCGTCTTTACAAGCCATTACAAGCAAGAATACCATGCCTAATATTAAAAAATTTGATTTCATAATTATTTAGATTTAACAGTTAAACCCTTATAAATTACAAAATTATAAATTGAAAACTGCTGTATTTAAAATAATTATATAACTATAGATAGTGTTGATAACTTCTCTGTAAGGTTTTATCCAAAAAACCTACTTTTGTTTTAGCTATAAAATATAAGATTATGTCTGATACAATTGAAAGAGTAAAATGTTTAATTATAGGTTCTGGACCTGCAGGTTATACTGCCGCAATTTATGCGTCTAGAGCTAATATGGCTCCTGTTTTATACCAAGGAGAACAACCAGGTGGTCAATTGACAACGACGAATGATGTTGAGAATTTCCCAGGTTATCCTGAAGGAATTACAGGACCAGAAATGATGATGCAATTACAAAAACAGGCTGAACGTTTTGGTACTGATGTACGTCATGGTTGGGTGAGTAAAGTTGATTTTTCTGGGGATGTTCATAAAGCTTGGATAAATGGAGAAAAAGAAATTCATGCAGATACCATTATTATATCAACAGGTGCTTCAGCCAAATACTTAGGTTTACCTTCTGAGCAAAAATATTTAAAATTAGGTGGAGGTGTTTCTGCTTGTGCAGTTTGTGATGGTTTCTTTTATAGAAATCAAGAAGTTGTTATAGTTGGAGCAGGTGATTCAGCTTGTGAAGAAGCTCATTATTTATCTAAGCTATGTAAAAAAGTTACAATGTTGGTAAGACGTGATGAATTTAGAGCATCTAAAATTATGTCTCAACGAGTTAAGAATACAGAGAATATTGAAATCTTATTTAATACTGAAACTGATGAGGTTTTAGGTGATGGACAAGTAGTAACAGGTGTTAGGGTTTTTAATAATAAAACTAATGAAAAGCATGATATAGAAGCAACAGGTTTCTTTGTTGCCATTGGTCATAAGCCAAACACCGATATTTTTAAAGGTATTTTAGATTTAGATGAAACGGGTTATATAATCAACGCTAAGCCAGGAACAAGTAAAACCAATGTAGAAGGTGTATTTGTAAGTGGAGATGCGGCAGACCATGTTTATAGACAAGCAATTACTGCAGCGGGTACTGGTTGTATGGCAGCTTTAGATGCAGAACGTTATTTAGCAGCTAAGGATTCTGATTTTGAGGTAGCAACGTCTACTTATAATTAGAGTGAATAGACAAATAAAAAAAGCCGAAGTTTAATCACTTCGGCTTTTTTTTTATGCTGTATTTTAAATAAATTATTGTTTCTTTTTCTGCAATTTGGCAGTGTCTTCAAATTTTGTAATAGTTATTGCAGGATTACCAAATAAGTAAATCTCACTATTACCTGAAGCTGCAATGGTAATGCTTTCTGTTGCAGAAATAGTTAAATCACTTGAGTCTTCTAATTTTGCATCTACAGTTTTTACATCATATTTATCACCATTAAAATTCGTTGAATTATCTAATCGGATTATTGAAGAATTAGAATTACCTTCAATAGCAGCATCAGAGCGTTGGTATAAATCGAAATCTGAAACTTTACTCGTAATTAAAGCGTCTAATTTACTGTTATCACTTAATTCTATTTTAGTAGAATCTGAAGTTAAGTTTAATCTTGTTTTAGATTTTCCAGAACTTTTATAATCAAATGTCTTAGCAATAATATTTAAATAAGCTCTAGAGTTATCCGCTGTTACTAGTGTAACATCATTAAGCTCCATAGACGTTAATGATCTTATTTCGCCATCACCTCTAGTTTCTATGTGTGTTAATAAATCCCCATAGTTTACAGTGATGTTTAATTTTTTCTTAGAAGAAATTCTAGTTTTTTCTACAAAAGTAAGCACACCATCTACAACGTTAAAATCAATAACGTCGTGGAGATTATCATCTGCTTCAACATTAACTGAGGGTTTACTATTGTAAACTACTTCTATTGAAAAATCACCATCAACAACAATAGAGTGAAAATCATCTATGTAAGTTTGTTTTATAGTAACGTTTCTGTTTCCTTTAATTTTTTCTTCAGATTGTGCAGAAATTATTGGAGTTGCAACAACTGTAAAAAGTAGAATGAGTAATAATTTTTTCATATTTAAAAGTTTACTGTCTTTTAAGAGACACAAAACGCATCAAGTTAGTCACTTTATAGGGGTGTAGACTTCGTAAATGTATTCCGATTGTCAATATTAATGATTTCTATTTAATATTGCTCAATTAAAAGCTATTAAACTATGATAAGCAAAAACCATCCCAAACTCTAATTAGAATTTGAGATGGTCTTCAATTGATTGGTTGTTAGGTTGTTGTGGTTTTAAAATTACTAAATTTCACTGATAGAAATATAGCGTCTATTGTTGTCTTACACTGCCAGCTGATGTGTCTGATTTATCAATTTTTTCCGGATTTCCAGAATATCTAATATCTCCACCACTTGTTGCCTTTGCAGTTAATAATTTAGAAGTGTTTACAGAAATATCTGCGCCACTCGTAGCTTTAACATCTGAATTCTGTGCTTGTAATTCTGAAGCATTTATATCGCTTCCGCTAGTTGCAACGGCTTTAAATATATTTGTGGTTCCGCTGAGTTTTATGTCACTACCACTTGTAGAGCTACAATCTAACGATTCTGTCTTTACATCTAACTTAATGTCTGCACCACTAGTAGTTTTTAGTTCTAAATTATCTACTTCAATCGTATTTTCAGAATACACGTCACTGCCACTTGTTGCTTTTATTGAAGCAATAGTTTCAATATTTAACATTATTTTTCGTGATGAAGCTCGTCTTATGTTTTCAGTTGTGTAGATTTTTAATGTTCCATCTACGACTTCAGTCATTATAAGGTCCATAAGATTTTCATCTGCTTCAACGGTAAGAGAGACATCATTAGTTTGTGTAATGTAAAGGTCCAATCCTTGGCTAACTTTAATGTCTTTAAAGTCACTTGAGATTGTGCGTTCTACATTAATAACATTGCCATTGCCATCTACACCTTGTCCAATATTCATTGAAAAGTTGCATGATAGTAACAATAAACTAATAATACTTGTAACGATAATTCTTGCTAATGTGGTCATGATTGTTCTGTTTTTTGATTGATGAATTATTTGTTTTATAAATTTAGGTTGATTGATCCTTATTATCACTTATAAAGTGATGAGTTGTATAATTAAGGGTCTCAATCGTCAATATTTACACCGTCTTCTTCATTAATTTCATAATCAACTTCTGATTTGTTTGTTTTTGATTCTTGTGTTTTAGAGCTTTCATATTCTGATGCTTCTTTAGTTGATGTTTGCGTTTTAGATTCTTGTGTATCTGATTCTTCTATTGAATTCTCAACAGTTTTAGCTTTAGTATTTAATTCAATATCACAATCTAAACATTCAACATCATCATCTAAGACCTTTAAGTATTGATTTTCCATACCATTGTCTAAAATATCATTTGATGATCTATAATTTTTATGAAAATTACGTGTGTTATCATTTGCAAAAAAGACAGTGCCTTTTGGTAAGTAAATAACAATCTCAATATGTTGATCACTAAATTTATTAACAGCATCTGTAATTAAATACGAATCTAATTTTAGCTCGTTATTAACCAGTGAATAGTTATAATCAATTTCTTGAGCGCGTTCTCTGGCCAAATCATAACTGCTACCTCTAGCGAATCCGTTTATTTTTATACTGGCTAAAGAATCTGTGGTTGATTTTACCATAAATCTTATATCTCTTGTAGAAATAATACTATTGGCATTGTCAGTTGGACTGATTTTATAACCATGATGATCACTGTATAGATGCTTGTTGTATTTATCATCACTCACCATTTTAATTTTTAGGGTGTCTCCTGAAGCAATGTTTAATGTTTCTTCAACTTTAGTAAAATTAGCATCATAAGCTTGCTCTGTAGCTTGTCTTACTCCTGTTATAATAAGCCCAATGATTGAAACAATCCAAAGTCCTAATAAAGCAAACTTTGCAACATTACCTATAGATTTTAAGTTGTTTACTAAGATTTTTAAACCCAAGTAAAAAACAAAGAAAAATGGAATTCCGATTGCAAAAAACAACAATAGCGACATTAGCCAAATTGGTATGTTTGCGGCATTAGAAGCATTAATGAAATCCATGCCAGGAAAATGAAAAGCATTAGTAACACCAACAGTAAAAAAGGCAACAATTAAAGCAATAATGGTGCTTATACCAATAATAATTAAAAGAATACCTATAAATTTAGCTACCACTTTTAAGAAGAACATGATGATGCTTCCAATGGTTTCAAAAAAGGATTGAGAACTCGATTTTAGTCTACTGCCCTGTTTCTGAAAATCAACACTTTTTACGGTTTCCGATATATTATCAGATACATGATCAAAACCCTCTTTTAACTTGTCTCCATGTTTTTTTAAATCAACATTTTTTACAGTTTCGGAAACCGTATCAATGCCGTCTTTAATTTTTTTTTCAATGTTGCTGATGTTTACAGGGTCACCAGACATAGTTAATTTTTCGGCTGTAGTTTTAGCTTCAGGTATTAAAGCCCAAAGTAAAATATAAAGCAAAACACCTGTACCAGCACTAAAGAAAAGAATTACCCAAATAAGTCTAATCCATAAAGCATCAATTCCAAAATAATGTCCTAAACCAGCTGCAACACCTCCAATATATGAATTGTCTGTATCTCTAAACAAACGTCTAGATGTATTAGATTTTTGCTTATAATGTTGTTTAGGTTCATCTTCAAAGATTTCATCATCCACGAGATAATCTTCTGGTTGTCCCATTATTGTGATAACCTCGTCAACGAGTTTAACACCAACAACTTGTTTTTCGTTTTGTATACGTTCAGAAAACAATTCGGCAATGCGAGCTTCGATGTCTGCTATGATTTCTGATTGACCTTGAGAGTCTGTAAATGAACGTCTTATAGCCTCAAGATAGCGCGATAATTTTAGGTAAGCATCTTCATCTATATGAAAGAATATACCTGCTAAATTTATATTGACTGTTTTATTCATTTTTTTGGTGTTTTTGTATTGGTTACTAGGTTAACGGCATTTTGTAATTCACTCCAAGTGGTATTTAATTCCTTTAGAAATAATTTTCCTGTTTCTGTTAGTCCATAATATTTTCTTGGTGGTCCTGAGGTCGATTCTTCCCAACGGTAGTTGAGCAAACCTGCATTTTTTAATCTTGTTAATAGTGGATATATAGTTCCTTCTACAACAAGCATTTTTGCGTCTTTTAATGTGCCCAGAATTTCTGCTACGTATGCATCTTCATCCTTTAAAACGGATAATATGCAATACTCCAGAACACCTTTACGCATTTGTGCTTTTGTGTTTTCTATTTTCATATTGTATGAGTCTTTAATTCTATTAAACTGTTCATTTTTTGATTGATTTGTATTTAAATAGCGAGTGATGAATTCGCTTTATATTATTTTAAAAAATTAATTGTAAAAGGGTATTTATAAGCGTGGCCATCTCTAGCAGATAAACTTGCTTTAACAATAAGGGCTAATTCAATTATAAAAGCAATGACTGCTAAGGCACCCAAACCACCACCAATATAAAGTAGAGGAGAAGGCTGGTTAAGATTAATATGGAAGCTATTAAAACCATTAAAGTCTATAACATCCATATTTCTAAATACTTTGAATATGAAAAATGGTACGCTTATGGTTCCGATTATTATAGCATATAGTAAAACACTTATCTGAAAATTAATAGCTTGTTTTCCGTGCTGATCAATAAAGTCTGACTTCTCTTTATTGGCTGCCCATAATACGATAGGACCAATAAAATTACCAAAAGGAATTACAAATCTCGAAAACGTTGACAAATGAATAAATGTCGCTAAATTTTTATGATGATTATCTAACATAATATAAAGTATATAATAGTTGCTTATACAAATATATGTCTTTAAAAAGGTATTATGTTACGCATAGTACTAAGAATTAACATTTTATTAACATTAGTGAAGTTGATTTTTTTGAATTATTTTAGTGGAAATTTTAAATTATAATATGAATATTTCACCATCAAAACTCAACTCTTTCTTAATGTTTAAGCTACCTGCAGCCTATTTTACAGGTGTAAGGACTAAACATCTAGACGACACCACTTGTGTGGTCTCTGTAAAACATCGTTGGGTAAATCAAAATCCTTTTAAATCTATGTTTTGGGCAGTACAAGGTATGGCAGCCGAACTAACAACAGGTGCTTTAGTGATGAAAAAGATTAAAGAAAGTGGAAAAAAAATATCGATGTTAGTGGCATCCAATAATGCTTCGTTTACAAAAAAGGCAACTGGTAGAATAACATTTACTTGTAAAGAAGGTGATAAAATAGATGAGGCCATAAAACAAACTATTGAAACAGGAGAAGGACAAACAGTTTGGTTAAATGCTAATGGAGTTAACGCAGAAGGTGTGGAAGTGTCGTCTTTTAATTTTGAGTGGACATTAAAAGTTAAAGCGTAGTCTGTTTATTGTTATTATGAAGCCTTTCTTTTAATTGAATTTAATATTTAGTGTAACAAAGTTTTAAAAATTGCAACCTATAAAAGAATCAATCTTAAAACATAAATAATAATATTATGGAACAATTACCTAATCACAGTAACAGAGAAGCGCACGAAATAGATTATCGTATCTATGGAGAAGAAATGCAATATGTAGAAATAGAATTAGACCCTCAAGAAGGTGTTGTTGCAGAATCTGGTAGTTTTATGATGATGGACGATGGTATTAAAATGGATACCATTTTTGGAGATGGCTCACAAAAAGATACTGGTTTTTTAGGTAAAATTCTTGGAGCTGGAAAACGAATCCTTACAGGAGAGAGTTTATTTATGACGGCTTTTTATAATGACTTAACAGGAAAACGAAACGTGTCGTTTGCTTCACCTTATCCAGGAAAAATTATTCCTATTGACTTAACTGAATTTGGCGGAAAGTTTATTTGCCAGAAAGATGCATTTTTATGTGCAGCAAAAGGGGTTAGCATTGGTATCGAATTTTCAAAAAAATTAGGAAGAGGACTTTTTGGAGGAGAAGGCTTTATAATGCAAAAGTTAGAAGGTGACGGAATGGCTTTTGTACATGCTGGCGGAACTACAGCAGTGAAAACATTAGCAGCAGGAGAAACTTTACGTGTAGATACAGGTTGTATTATTGGTTTTACACAAAGTGTAGATTACGATATAGAATTTATAGGAGGTATTAAAAATTCCATTTTTGGAGGAGAAGGCTTGTTTTTTGCTAGACTTCAAGGTCCAGGAAAAGTATATATACAATCATTGCCATTTAGTAGATTAGCTGGTCGCGTTTTAGCTTCTGCACCAAGAACTGGAGGGAAATCTAAAGGAGAAGGCAGTATACTGGGAGGTATTGGCGATTTATTAGATGGTGATAATCGATTTTAAAATATTTTAATCATCTGTAAGTAAATAAGTTAATACTGTAGTGGTTGTTTGTTTCGGTTTTTCGATAATTTATTAGGAGGTAGAATTTTTAACATAATAAGCTGTTAAACTTTTTATCATATAAATAAGTGTTCAATTTTTTTACTACCTTTAAGAAGAATTAAAACAACAGCCTATATAGAAAATCTACTTTTGTTTAACCTAAAAACTTAAAAATACCTATGGCGAGAGCAATGTACGAGTACACTAAAACTGTACTCAACAAAGTTAGTTTTGATGCGACATTATTTTGTAAGGAAGTGGAAAAAGCGGTACGACGTTTATTGCCTCACGAACTTGAAGAACTTAGAATTTATATTCAGTCCCTAATCAATCAGAACCCAGAATTAAATCAATGCATGATATATTTAAAAGCATAAAAAAAAAGCGACTTACGAGTCGCTTTTTTTATTTACTTGGCTTTTGGACTAATAATTTCTACATTCTGAAAAGCAATTGCACCACGTATTATTCCTGAGATAACATCGTGCATAGCATCAATTATTTGCATCTTTAATTCACTTTTGTGATAAATAATACTCACTTCTCTTGCTGGTGAAGGTTCTTTAAAGTGTCTTAAATTTCCACTTAGGTTTTCTTTTACATCTAAGGTATGCAAATAGGGAAGGAGCGTCATTCCCATTCCTTCATTAGATAGTTTTATTAAGGTTTCAATGCTTCCGCTTTCTAATTGAAAGTTTTCGTCTATTTGATCCTTAAAGGTTTTACATAGATTTATAACGCCATCTCTAAAACAATGTCCATCTTCTAAGAGCAACATGTCATCAATATTTAAATCCGAAACTTCAATAGTTTTCTTATCTTTTAATCTATGATTTTCTGGGATGTAAGCTACAAAAGGTTCGTAGTACAAAACACGTTCCTTAATATTGTCGCTTTCTAAAGGTGTGGCGGCAATGGCAGCATCTAAATGTCCATCACTTAGGCGAGCTAAAATTTCTTCGGTAGTTAATTCTTCAATCTTAAGTTTAACTTTCGGGAATTTTTTAATGAAATTCTTCAAAAACATTGGTAATAAGGTTGGCATAACAGTTGGTATAATCCCTAATCTAAATTCGCCTCCAATAAAACCTTTTTGTTGATCTACAATATCTTGTATTCTATCTGCTTCATTAACAATGTTTCTGGCTTGATAGACTATTTTTCTTCCAACTTCGGTTAACTCTATTGGTTTTTTACCTCTGTCAAAAATTATGATGTCTAATTCATCTTCTAATTTCTGAATTTGAGTACTTAAAGTAGGTTGGGTAACAAAGCATTTTTCTGCAGCTTTGGTGAAATTTTTATGTTCTGCTATAGCTAAAGCATATTTAAGTTGTGTAATCGTCATGACTATTAATTTAGACTATAAAAGTATATAAAGTATTCATAAAAACTATGCTAATTTTTGCTTATTTGATTCGTAAATTTGAGTAAACAAAAATATATATATCATGGCATTAAATAGCATAGGTTTAGATACCGAAAAAACAAAAGTATTAGCTAACGAATTAAATCAGTTATTAGCAAATTTTCAATTGTATTATCAAAATTTAAGAGGTATTCATTGGAATATTAAAGGACATGCATTTTTCAATCTTCATGTTAAATTTGAAGAATTGTATACAGATGCAAATTTAAAAGTTGATGAAATTGCGGAGCGAATATTAACGTTAGGAGCAACACCGTTGCATACGTTTGAAGATTATACAAAGGCAGCTAAAGTTCCGGTTGGTAAAAATATTTCTAAAGATGAAAAAGCGGTTGCTTTAATAGTAGAATCTATTTCAGAATTATTAAAAATAGAACGTGGTATTTTAGAAACAGCTAGTGAAGCAAATGACGAAGGAACAAATTCAATGATGAGCGATTTTATTACTGAACAAGAAAAAACGATGTGGATGATGAAAGCTTGGATGGGTGAGACTGTCTAGTTAGTAAGACCAAAAATAAAAATCCCTTCAAATTTAATTTTGAAGGGATTTTTTTGTGACTTTTTTTAGTTTAATCGCATGGTCTGCTCAGTTCCATTTCGTTTCCGTTATTTGAAAACAAGGATATTGAACAAGGAAGATTACAGTCTACAATTCTCCATTGACCAGTAGCCTGTTGTAAATTTGGACCTGAGAAGCTCAATGTAATTATATTACCTTCAGTTGGGTTATCTTCTACAGACCATGTACCAGAAAAAGAAGCTCCATTAGACGTCCATTGTAGAGTGCCATCAGAATTAAATGTAATTTCATAAATATCTAATTCTTGTGAGCCATCTATATTGCTTATTGTCCAGCCAGTATTGCTAACTAAGGCAGAAGAGGTTGCGCTTGGTAAACAAAGATCATTTCCAGAGTTACAAAACACAAAATCAGCCTCTGTATAACCAGCACATAATGCATAGCAAGCATTATCGTATGGGTAAGTGTATATAGAACCATCTGGTTGTTCAATATTAACACATACTATATCTTGAGGTTCATTGGCACATTCTTCACATTCGTTTGGGGTATTAATATCATAACAATCGTATAAAATAGCTTCAATTTCCTCTCTAGTATTGATTGTAGTTACATTACCATTATTTAATGTAATGTCTATTGGATATACAAAATCGAAATAATACGAATTATAGGTTGCAGCATCTAATTCTTCCTGAGAATTTATTGTAATAGTGGCGTTTTCGTCAGTGATAATTGTTATTGGGAAATTTAAAGAAAAACAATCATTACCATTAGAATTATAATCTTCTTCGCAGTTCTCAGCAAAATCATCCTCTGTAAATCCATCACAAGCAGCGTAGCAAGCATTAGAATAAGTAACTGTAAATATATCTCCATTAGGATCAGAGATTACGACGCAAACAGGCTGGTAAACTTCAAAACACTCGCAAGGTTCTTCAACATTAAAGTCACAACTTTCTAACAATGCAATAAACTCATTCTCGTTACTAATTGTTACAACTTCTATAGCGTTAGTACTATCATTATATGTTTCAGCGTTGAAAGGAAATGCAATCCCATTAATGTATAGATTATCAGTAGAACTTAACATAATATTTATTAATCCATCTAAGCTTGTTACTGAGACCGTAGTTCCGTTGTTGTAAGATAAGTTTAAAGGGTAAATAAAATCGAAACAAAAATCTAATACAATATTTCCAGCAGGATTGTCCGTTTGTGTAACATTTCCGCTATCATCAAATTGTGTTCTTAGTTGCAAGAGCGCATTAGTAATAGATTCGCTTTCTTCTGTGTTTTGCGGTTCCTCGATTACAGATTCATTGTTAGTACAAGATGTTAGCACCATTAGTGCCATCATAAGACTAAATAGGGTTAGTTTTAATGTTTTCATTTTTGTTGAAATTAAAAAGGTTAAAATTAAATTATCGAGGTTAATCTATAGTAAGACAACGCACATTTTAAAAACCCTACTTTTTGCTCAAATTATTTTTTTCATAGTTTTGAAGGTGTAATCAAAATACTTCAATGTCTAAAAATAACCGTAATATTTGTCACTCTAAAACTTTCGAGTTTATATATCATACCTACGCAAAAGCCATAAGACGTTTTTTGTTTTTTAAAACACAAGATGTTGATAAAGCTGAAGATATATTGCAAGATGCATTTGTAAAGCTTTGGGATAATTGTGGAAAAGTAGATTACGATAAGGTAAAAAGTTACCTCTATAGTATTGCAAATAATATGTTTTTAAATGAAAAAAAACACGAAAAAGTAATACATAAATATAATGAGCAACACAATAAGCATGATACTAATGAATCACCAGAATTTATAATGCTAGAAAAAGAGTTTATGGAAAAACTCAAAAAAACTATGGCAGCATTGCCAGAGAAACAACGCGAAGTTTTTTTATTAAACAGAATTGAAAAGAAAAAATATAAAGAAATAGCACTAATGCTAGATATCTCAGTTAAAGCCGTAGAAAAACGAATGCATCAGGCTCTCGTTGTAATGCGCAAGGAAATTGGAAATGTTTAGTTTTAAAAAAGAAAGTAGGGTTTTTATTTAATAGGTTGTCTTAAGAATATAGAAAATGAAAAATCAGAATTCAAATATAGATAAGGATGTGTTTTTAGCGCAGTGGCTAGATGGTCAGCTTTCCGATATTGAGTTGAAAAACTTAGTGAGTGAAGCCGACTTTAAAGTTTACAAAAAGCTTAAAAAAGGAATTGAAGTGTCTGAAAAATTAGAAGCACCAATTGATCAGAGTTTTGTTGAAATTCAGAAACGTATTACTCAAAAACAACAAGAAAAGCAACCAAAAGTACGTCCATTGTATAGAAATTGGATTGTTGGTGTTGCAGCTTCAATAGTGTTGCTATTTGGATTATTTTCATTATTTGGCAATGATAATGTAATTATAGAAACAGGTTTTGGTGAAAACAAAACAATTGCACTTTTAGATGGTTCTGAAGTTATTCTTAACTCTAAGTCTAAAATTACTTACGATAAAGATGATTGGGAAAATAATAGAGTATTAACCTTAGATGGTGAAGCGTACTTTAAAGTTGAAAAAGGAAATACCTTCACAGTTAAAACAGCTAATGGATTTGTTACAGTTTTAGGTACACAGTTTAATGTTAATTCTACTAACGACTTTTTTGATGTGGTTTGTTATGAAGGTAAAGTAAGCGTTAATACTACTACTTCAGAGCATGTATTGTTGCCAACTAATAGCTTAAGAAAGATTAATGGTGATCCAACAGAATTATCCAAAACACAACTAATTAAACCAACTTGGGTGTCTGGAGAAAGTACCTTTAAAAGTGTGCCTATTAAATATGTGATTTCAGCACTGGAAGATCAATATAATCTTTCGTTTAATTCAGAATCCATTGACGACTCAATAATATTCACAGGTAGTTTTCCGCACAATAATATTGATGTGGCTTTAAAAACCGTTTTTGAAACTATGAATATAAAATATTCTGAAAAAGAAGAACGTAACATTAAACTTGGGTATTAAAGATGAGGTTAATCTATATCTTTGTCTTAATGTTACTCCCATTACAAGCCTTTTCTCAGGAAGAGGCTTTTTACATTGAATTTAATGATGAAGATATTTTTAATGCATTTTCTAAAATAGAAGATAAGTATGATGTGTTATTCTCCTATAAAGATGAAGATATAACTGAGAAATTAATAACTCTAAAACGTGAGAAACGAACCTTATTAGAAGTCTTAGACGAAATTACGAAGTTTACTAGTCTAGATTATAAAGTCTTAAACAATCGTTATATTATTCTCAATAAATCCTCGGGAAATACAGATAGTTTTAACGCTTTAGATAAAGTAATTGTTAGAAGTTATTTAACGCGTGGAATAGAAAAAAACAGCGATGGCTCTTTTAATATTCAGCCTTTAAGGTTAGGTGTTTTACCCGGCATTACAGAACCAGACGTTTTAGAAAGTATTCAATTATTGCCTGGTGTATTAAGTCCTAATGAAACGGCTACAAGCTTTTTTGTTCGTGGAGGAGCATCTGATCAAAACAGGTTAATTTGGGATGGTATTAATATCTATCATAAAGGACATCTTTTTGGTATGATTTCGCCTTTGAATCCAAATGTAACCTCCCAAATTAAGTTTATAAATAAAGGTGCTCATGCACGTTACGGAGAACGATTGTCTAGTGTTATTGATATAGCGTCTCGAACAGATATTCCAAAACAAACCAAAGTAGAGTTAGGATTTAATGGCATTTCAGGAGATGCACTTTTAGATATTCCAATTATTAAAGAAAAGCTGAATCTTCAAGCATCGTTTAGACGAAGTTATATAGATGTTTTTGAAACATTCACTTTTAATCAGATGGCAAATAAAGTATTTGAGAGTACTAAAATTAATGATTCTGAAAATGGCAACAACGACTTCTCGTTTTTAGATTATAATCTCAAGTTGAATTATAAGCCTAATAAGAATCACAGTTTATATGCCAGTGTAATTTCAATAGAAAATCAATTGGACTATAGTGTTAGTGATTCAGAAAAAAACGCTTCTTATAATGATAGATTAATAACCAGTAATATCGGTTATGGCTTGGGTTGGAATATGAATTGGAGCGATAAAATATCGCAGAACACAACTGCTTTTTTTTCAGATTATAAGTTAAATTATAATTTTATTACGAGCGAAAATAACGAGCAAATTTCAGATTTCGAAAAGCGAAATATCATCTTTGATTCAGGTATTTCTTCCGAAGTTAATATTAATATTTCAGAGCGTAGTGATTTTTCAGTTGGTTATCAATACACTTTAAAAGATGTGGCTTATGCATTTCTAAATACTACCAATCTAGTGTTTGTGTTGGATACTGAAGATAACATCATACAAACTCATAGTTTATTTGGTAATTATAATTATAAAAACCCAAAGCTTTTTGATGTGTCAATAGGATTAAGAGGGAGTTATTATGAAGAGTTAAATGCCTTAAGAATTGAACCAAGATTGCAATTTTTTAAATCTATTGCTAAGAATATAAAGTTTCAAAGTACAGCAGAAATAAAGAACCAAATTATTAGTGAAATTGATGAAACCATAATTAGTGATTTATCTTTAGAAAACAGAGTTTGGAGATTAGCAAACGGTAATTCATTCCCAATTATAAATAGCCAACAGGTTTCTGCAGGATTTATTTATAGCAAAAGAGGTTTAAGTATAGATGTAGATGCGTACTATAAAAAGCTAAAAAATATTACAGCATTATCCTTAGGGTTTTTAAATCCTGAGAGTAACAATTATAACATTGGTAAACAGCGTATTTTTGGTGTAGATGCGTTTGTAAAGAAACGATTTAATAGTTTTAATTCATGGTTGAGTTATTCTTTTAATAGGTCTAAAAGCAATTTTAATAACTTAAATGACGATAGAGATTTTAAGTCTAAATCTAATGTTACACATGCATTGTCATCAGCGATTAGTTATAAACTTAATAAGTTTCAATTGGCATTAGGTTGGAAATGGCAAACAGGTAAGCCTTATACTGTATCTGAGCAGAATAACGATGAGTTAGTATTTAATGATGGTATTAATACTGGTGAATTGCCAAATTATCATCGTCTAGATTTCTCATCAACTTATAATTTTAAATTCTCTAAGCAGAACAGATTGAAAGGGAAAGTTGGTTTATCAATTAGGAATATCTACAATAGAAAAAATTTAATTAGCCGAGAGTATAGAGGAAATAATAGTTTGGATGATCCTATTGAGTTAATCGAAAAGTATTCTTTAGGGATTACACCTAATTTAATGTTTAGAGTTTACTGGTAATTAATTATATATTAAAAAGCCATTAATATCTTAATGGCTTTTTTTTGATTTTGGTATTTGATTGATGTGTCTATTCTTTAGAAACGAATATTTAATTCTACATTGTCATCTGCCACAGTAAATTTAGCATCATCGTAGTTTGGAGGACCAAAAGACATTGAGTTGTTAGACATTCCGTAAGATTCTAAAGGCATTCCGTTTTCTCTAAAATCCATTTTGCTGTTTTCATTTTCATCATGAAATGCAATAATTGCATATTCACCAGCTTCTACGTTTTCAAAAGTGATAGTTATTTTTCCATCCTTTATTTCAGATTTTCCATTCATTATTGCTTTAGCTTTCATAAAGGTGTCTTTATTGTGTAGAGACATCATAACTAAACCTTTGTCACTTGTTACGTTGTCTATTGTTACTGTAATCGTTGCAGTGTCTTGAGAGAAACCTAATAAAGACGTTAATACAAGTGCGAATGTTAAGAATAAGTTTTTCATAGTTTTAAATTTTAATGGTTAGTGTGAATACTGTTCTTTTTTGTTGATGATTCAAATATCTAACAAAGAGGTCTGTTTTTAAAATTACAATTACCGAATTGTAATTTAAATAGGATGAGTTGTGAAAAATCAATAATAAGCTACAATAATCCTCTAGCCTTAATCTCTAAATACTTGTTAATAGTATTAATAGTTAAGTTTTCTGGCGTAGTTAAAATAGATTGAATACCATGCTTTTGAAGCTCGTTTACAATCATTTTCTTTTCGTACATAAACTTTTCAGCTATTGTCTTCTGAAAAATATCAAATGTATTATCGGCTTCTACTTTGGTAAGTTTCTGTAATTCTGTATTTTCAAAAAAGATAACCACCAAAAGATGATTCTTAGCAATGGCTTTTAAATAAGGTAACTGACGATGTAACGCATCTAAAGTTTCAAAATTGGTATATAGTAGAAGTAGACCACGTTGTGTAAGGCTTCGTTTTACATCGATATATAATCTTGAGAAATCAGATTCCGAAAAATCAGTGTTTACATTGTATAATGTTTCTAAGATTTTATTCATTTGAGATGGTCGTCTTTCGGCAACCACTTTATTTTCAACCTTTCGAGAAAACGTAAACATTCCGGCTTTATCTTGTTTTTTTAGAGCTACATTACTAATCACCAGAGTCGCATTTATAGCATAATCTAAAAGACTTAAACCATCAAAAGGCATTTTCATAGCTCTACCTTTATTAATAACAGAATAGATAGGTTGCGAACGCTCATCTTGAAACTGATTAACCATGAGTTGGCTTCGCTTGGCTGTCGCTTTCCAATTAATGTTTCTTATGTCATCACCATTTACATAATCTTTAATCTGCTCAAATTCCATGGTATTACCAATGCGTCGTATTTTCTTTAAACCATATTCAAATAGTTTATTAGAAAATGCCAAGAGCATATATTTTCGTAATTGTAAAAACGAAGGGTAATTAGGCACCATCGCATCTTTAGCAAACTCATAACGTCTGGTAACAAGCGCTATTGGTGAGTTAACATAGATGTTTAAACTACCAAAGTAATACTCACCACGCTCCAAAGGTCTTAAGGTGTAAGTGATTTTCTTTTTATTGTGTTTACTGAGTTGCGTGTTAATTTCAAAATCACGCTTCTGATATTGAAAAGGCATCTCATCGATTAATTGTAAATCGGCAGTAAAATTATAGTCGTTTTGAAGAGTAATTTCAATAGGATTGTCATCACCATTACTCAATTTTTCGGGTAAAATTCGCGAAGCACTAATCCCTTTTTGTTTAAATAACAGAATGAAATCAATAATAACTAAGCCAATGGCAATAAAAAACAGAATAGTAACAATGCTTAACAAACCAGGATAAATGTAGGCAAGTATAAACAGTGCTACCAAAATCATGGCAACAACAAAAAACCGAAAGGTTAAATAGGTATGTTTAAAGAAACGCTTCACTATCTAGGAATCTCTATAGTTTCAAGAATTTGGTCTACAACTTTATCTACTGTAAAGGCTTCCATTTCGCGTTCTGGTGTTAATACTAATCTGTGTTGTAAAATGGCTTTTGTACAACGTTTTATATCATCTGGCGTTACAAAATCTCTACCGTTTATAGCTGCATTGGCTTTGGCAGCATTTAAAATGGCGATTGAAGCTCTTGGTGAAGCACCTAAATATAAATTGGCGTTTGTTCTGGTATTATGAATAATAGAAGCAATGTAGTTTAAGAGGTTGTCTTCAACAACAATTTGTTTAATGAGGTCTTGGTATTTCTTAATTTCTTCTGCAGACAATACAGCTTTAATATCGTTGAAATCCATTTTGTCTTGACGAGAATGATTATCTACTAAAATCTGAACTTCATCTTCTAAAGAAGGGTAGTCTACATTTATTTTGAAAAGAAAACGGTCTAATTGTGCCTCTGGTAAACGATACGTTCCTTCTTGCTCAATAGGGTTTTGTGTAGCGAATACTAAAAATGGTAATTCCATTTCGTAGCGCGTGCCATCCATGGTAATTTGACGTTCTGCCATCACTTCAAATAAAGCCGCTTGCGTTTTTGCAGGTGCTCTGTTAATCTCATCAATAAGCACAATGTTAGAGAAGATAGGCCCTTTTTTATATTCGAATTCACTGTTTTTAACATTAAAAATTGAAGTTCCTAAAATATCACTTGGCATTAAATCTGGCGTAAACTGAATCCTACTAAAATCAACAGCCATAGTTTTAGCTAACATTTTGGCAGTAACCGTTTTTGCAACACCAGGAACACCTTCTATAAGAGAATGTCCATTAGTTAAAATAGAAATAATTAGAAGCTCAATCATTTCATTCTGACCAACAATGAATTTAGAAATTTCATTTTTAATGTCTTCTACGCTTTTTTGTAAAGGCTCCAAATCAATTCGACTTTTATAGCCTTCTGAAGTTGGTTGTGTTATTTCTTCTATAATTTCGTTTGATGAGGTAGATTCATTTACCGTATTTTCTTCATTAGGGTTTGTATCATCTAAATGTTCTGATGATGGTATATTTTGATCTTCCATAATAACTTATGTTCGTTTAAAATGTTCTATTTTTTTATTCAATTCTATGAGCTCTTGCTCAGTATGATTTGTTTTCGATTTTAAAAAGACAATGTAATCCACTAAAGTCTTTGTGTCTTCTTTTGTATTGCTAGATTTTGCTGCAAGTTTATCAATAAAACCTGAATTAAATTGATTGGTTTCTAGGTAATAACTTGTTCTAATAAACTCTAAAAAGTATTGAATTTTCTTGTTTATTATATTGCTAAAATCACCATATTGGTAATACAATTCGCCAATAGTTCTGGTGAAATCTACTGTCGCATTATCTAACTTTTTAATAACAGGAATAATACGTTGTGTACGCTTACCTCTAAAGATTACAAAAAGAATTAAGCCAAACATACTAATATAAAATGCCCATTTTAAAGCTGTGTTATCTAAAATATAACGCAACGGACTAGTAATTACTTTTCGACCGCTTTTGTAATTGTTATCCCAAATAATTTGTTGCTTTGGTAGGTATGACAAAACGGTTGCAGCATAATCTTCTTTATCATCTAAAAGATGGTAATTGGTAAAGGCAAACGGATTGGTGTGCAGAATAAATTGACCGTTGTTATCACCAACATCTACTTTAATTAAATTGGGATATGTTTCGTCAATCTCATCCTCGTTTTTTGTGGTTAAAGTTCCTAAAACCGTTGTTCTTAGCGTGTCTATAGATTCAAAGAAACTGTTTTCAATAACATCTTTATAAATTCTATTATTAGCTTGTAAACTTGGACTTGTAAATTTATTGTCCGCCTCTTTTCTGTAAATATTGGTATACTGTTTTTGAACACTAACATTTAAAGTATCTAAAACATTACCATAGAAATAGTTACTACTTATAAAAACAGTATTACCATCTTCTACAAATTTCATGAGTGAGTTAGATTCCTCATTATCAAAGCTTACTTGATTATTAATAAGCATCAAAGACATAGGTTCTGAAAATTCTTGGTCTTTTAGATATTCGTAAACAGATTGTTTTGATACCAAAACGTCACCTTCAGAAAAAGTTTCTAGTTCATTGAATAGCACAAAACAGCCTAAAGGAATTTTATCTGCTGCAGAATAAGAATTCCGCCAGTTTAAAGCCTTCGGTTTGGCAATTTCTGCAATCATCATAAAAACAATGACAGCACCAATGATATATAGCGCAATTTTAGAACGCTTATCCATGTTGATTTGTTTTTATAAGTTGATTAAAATCGACTTTATTCTTATTAAAGCTTTCTTCGTCTATTGGGAATTCGCCATACCAAACATAATCGTATATATAAGATACACGTTTAAATAAGGTTTTGAGTTGACGATCCTTTATTTCATTTAAATAGTCTGAATTTGTTTTTTCGTAATGCCATTCAATGACTTGTTTATTGGCTAAAGATTTTAAAGATTTAAGATAGAGGTAGCGTGTTGCTAATCTGTAATTTTGTTCTTTTAAGGCTTTTGAAATTAAATTTTCAAAATCAATTTGTTCAATATTTTCTTCAACATAACTAAAACCTTCAATTGCTGCCGTTTCTGTTTTAAATACAGAACTTACTGGGTTTTCTAATAAGAATTTTATTAAAAGGTATAATACAATAACACCTAGTAATCCGTAAACAATATATTCAAGCGTTTGATAGTCAATCCAATCAATATCAAATCCAAAAATATCACCTAACCAATTAAAGAATTTTCTAAGAACGCGTTGTATGAGATTTATTCCTCCTGTGTCGTTTATAGAATAATTAAAATCGCTACCCGAATAATTGTCTTTAAAACCATCTTTAAAATAAGTAACATCTAAATTACTAGAATCTTTTTTTACAATGGCATCTTGAGCCCACAGCAAAGTAGTGCCAAAAACCGACATTAGAAATGTATTTATATGTTTTGGGTGAAATTTATTCATTTACACCAATTTCATCAATTTTCTTTTGAAGGAATAGATTGTATTTTACTTCATTAAGGTTATAATATAAAATACCATATGATATTTGAGATAAGGCTTGTGTATATATAAATGAAAGAATAAATGCAGCAAAACCCAAGGTGAATATAAATGTTGCAAATCCACTTGTTGTTAAATCAATGCTACTTTCTATTGAAAAATAGGCATAAATCCCGATAATTACACTTGGTATAGAAATAATAAGCATAGTTATCATGGTGTTTAGAATACCAATTACTAATCCGTATAATACAATGCGCCAAAAATTAGACATTGTAAAACTAAAGCCTTCGGAAAGTGCATCACCAACACCTTTTCCGGTAGAAAAAATTGACATAAAGGTTAAGCCAAAAACAGCAGAAAGTGTAAAGTTTAAACCATATTGAGCTAACATACCTAACAATGGAATAAATGCTAAAACCATTGAGATTATAAAATAAGCGACTACAATAAGTCCACCAATTAAAATAAACACAAAAATAGTTCCGAGACTATTTATAATACTATTCCAAATGCGTTTAGATTCTATTTCGCCTTCATTTTCAACATAATCAGCGACGTAAGCACTAGAAAAACTAAAGTTGATTAACGACGTTACAAAGAGAATTAAGCAAAATATAATTGCACCTGCGATAAAATAACTTTCGGATGCAATATTAGAACCCATACCAAATCTAAAATCTTGACTAGCCAAACCCATAAAACCTGTTACCAAAAGGTAAGAGCAAATTAGAGTAAGTATAATACTGATAGCATTATATCTTAGATAAAGATTAGTGTAATCTTTAAAATTATGTTTCAGGAAAAGAAAGTAGGTGTTAATAATATCACCAAAGGTACTTCTCGTTCTTAATTCAATATACTTTTCGTTCACGTTAATAGGGATTTGGGTAATTCTGATGGTACATTAATAGCTTGAACGCGATGCGCTTTGTTCAATTTAATAGGATAAATTATATAATAGTAAACAATAATAAATAATGATAAAAAAATAATGCCATAAGCTAAAGTCCAATGCATTTGTTCGCCATAGCGCGTTATAAACCCTTCAATAAAACCAGCGACAATAAAAAGCGGAATGGTGCTCACTACAATCTTTAAACCATCTTTGGCACCTTTCATAAAAGCAACGCGTCTCGAGTACGTTTTAGGAAACAAAAAGCTATTGCCCATTACCAAACCAGCACAACCAGCAATTACAATTACTGATATTTCAATAGTTCCATGCAACCAAACCGTTGAGGTTTTTTCTAAAATCCCTTGATTATAGAAAAACGTTATAAAAGCACCAAGCATAATGCCATTGCTAAAAAGCACGTAAATAGTACCAACGCTAAAAATCGCACCACAAGCAAAAGCCATAATGGCAACTCTAATATTATTAATAGTGATACCTAAAAACGTACCAATACTACTGCCACTTTTATAAACAGCCATAGGTTCGCCATTTTCAATATTTTCTAAAGTCATGTTTACATAAGCATCACCTAATATTAAACGAATAAACGAATCATCATTTAATGTAGAAACTGCACCAATGGTTACTGCAGCCATAAATATTAAAAAGGTATAAAGTAAAGTTTTATGGTACTGATAAAAGAAGAGCGGAAACTCATCTCGCCAAAACGAAACAATCTTGTTTTTAGATTCTTTTTTGGTAATATAAATCTTTTGATGCGCCTGCGAAGCCAATGAATTTAGATATAACAAAGTCTTACTCCCAGGATAATATGTTTGAGCATAAGATAGGTCATTGGTAAGCTGTATATAGTAAGAAGCTAGGTCATCTGGATTTATTTTCGCATTATTGTCTAAAGCGTTTTCAAAACCAATCCATTTTTCCTTATTTTGCTTCACGAAAGACGCTTCGCGCATAAATCAATTTTAATTATGAATTCATTTAAACTTTTTGAGTTTAAGCGGAAATTAGAAGTTTTCAGTTCTATTGAAAGTTTTTTAAGTTGCATAGCAGAGCTACGGAACGAAAAAAAGGTGAAATAGGGCTTAAAACAGCATTTTTTAGCAAACAGAAAAAGATTAAAAAAGTTCTTTAAAACGAATATACATTTCCATGAGCAAATTAGCAATTAACACGGCACAAAATGTCAACTTAGATTATAAGTTAATTGGTTTAGGTGAACGTATTGTCGCATTCTTAATAGATGGGATTATTTTGTTAACCTATATGACCATTATTGAGAGTCTTATTTCTGTTTCTGAAATTTTTGATGCAGATAGTTGGACAAGGCGAGGGTTTTTAGGTTTGTTTACTTTACCAGCGCTTTTTTATTCAGTGATTTGTCATATTCTTTTTGGTGGACAAACCATTGGGAAAATGATTTTGAAAATTAAAGTAGTAAGCGTTGATGGTTCACCAACAGAATGGTATAATTTCTTTGTGCGTTGGATGCTTAGAATCGTTGATTTATGGATTTTTTCGCCATCTATAGGCGTTTTAAGTATTTTGTTGTCTGACAAAAAGCAACGTGTAGGTGATGCAGCGGCTGGAACCGTTGTGATTAGCGTGAAGAAGAAACACAAAATTACCAGTACAATTCTTGAAGATATTAGTGATGATTACGAGCCTGTTTTTAGTAACGTAACACAACTAACAGATAAGGATGTTAGAATTATAAAAGATGCATACACCATTTCTAAAAAGAATAATGATTTTAAAACATTGACTATTTTAAAGAAAAAGATTTGCGATACCTTGCAGATTGAATCTAAGTTATATGATGTTCAGTTTATTGATACTATTCTGAAAGATTATAATTATTATACTCAGAATATGTAAGTAGAGAGCAGTTTTTCCTGTTTTTGAAAAAGTTAGCAAATCACTTATGCTTAGTGAAGCCATAGTATCTCAGAAAACCAAATTCCAGCAAGAGCTGGAATCATCAAAAAAAAATTGGAGTATTCAATTTCGCAAAATGTGATAGCATTGTATTAAATCAACCCTTATGTTTTTTCAAATAGTAGATATATTAGGAACCATAGCTTTTGCCATTTCAGGTGCATTAATAGCGATGAATAAACGCATGGATCCATTTGGTGTACTCATCATTGCTTTTGTAACTGCTGTTGGTGGTGGAACATTAAGAGATATAATGATTGGCATAGAGCCCGTTTCCTGGATGAAAAATATGACATTTGTTTATGTCATTATTGGTTCTGTAGCGTTCTCGGTTGTTTTTAGAAAACGAATTAATTATCTTAGAAAATCACTGTTTTTATTTGATACTATTGGTATCGCATTATACACGTTGGTTGGTGTAGAAACCGGACTCAATGCAGGATTGCACCCTATAATTTGTATTGCACTTGGTACTATGACAGCTTGCTTTGGAGGCGTTTTACGCGATGTGTTGTGTAATGAGATTCCTGTGGTTTTTAGAAAAGAAATTTATGCCACAGCTTGTATTTTAGGAGGACTTACTTACTTTATCTTAAGGAAGTTTTTAAATGATGAAAATTATCTTTTCGTTATTGCTGGTTTGGTCGTAATTATTGTGAGATTGATTGCTGTACGTTTTAAGATTAGTTTACCTAGTCTATACAAAAAGGAAGACTAAGCTAATTCACACTTTGCTTAAACACCAAACTGCGTTAAGTGATGGTCTAAATGCTTGTAGAACATATTGTTCCATTCTGTTTTACTCAGTTTTCCAAAAGAATGACTTTCCTTTTGGTCGTAATAATCACTTCCTAATTCTTGGGCTTTATTGATATAGGCGATAAGTCGTCCTTTTTCTAAATTAAAGTCTTTTTCACTCGCGATTAGAAATTCTGGTGCAGTACGACCATTTCTTTTATATGGTTTTTCGCTAACAACTATGTTTTTTACAAATGTTTTAAGCATCCATTTCTTAAATCCTTTTGGTTTTGGATGTTTGTCTTCAAAATCTAGTTCATAAGTAACATTACAATGCGCCAACATTTGATCAGTAGACATTTTTCCCCAATTTGGTTTTGTGCTTGGGTTAAGTTGGTTAATACGTTCAATAACTTCGTCTGTTATAGCCTTTTCAAAAATGTTTTTCATCTCAGTTGTTTTTTGTTAGTGTATTAGCCTTTAATCATATCTCTGTATTCCTCAAAAAAGGCTTCAAATAAATTCATGTTTTCATTGAAGAATTCCATAACATCTCGCCAAGTATTTTTGTTATGTATTGAGACTTTTTGTTCTAAAGGTAAGTAAATACGTGATATCTCTTTTCCGTTGTCTAGAAAATGTTCTTCTTCATAAATAGCTTCTGGTAGATATTCACTTTTTAAAATGCCTTTTAAAGATTCAAGTTTTTCCCAGCAATTAATGCGGTTTTCTAAATCATCCTCTAAATCTAAAGCAATCAAGGCATACTTAGTATCAAAATGAAATTTAAAAGCAACTCCTTTTATTTTAGTATCATACAAAAGCCATTTCCTTGGAAATGACTTTCCGAAGCTTGTCCAGAATTCTTGTCTTAGTAATCTTGATTCTTCTTTTGAAAACATTTAAATAAAATAAGCAATTAAAATACCGAAGCAAATAGCCACTAACTTAGATAAATTGAATTTATGACCTTCACTAGATTCAAATAATATAGTCGTAGAAATGTGTAAAAAGATACCAATAACAATGGCATTAATGACATCTACATAATTTACCATAACACTAGAGTGGTTAGAGATAAAAGTTCCTAAAGGTGTCATAGCAGCAAAAATGACTAAGAAACTAATAATTTGGAACTTGCTATAACTAGACTTTAATAGAAATGCAGTAATTAAAATAGCAATAGGTATTTTGTGAATTAAAACACCATAAACCATATCGTTATGTTGGTGAATTGGAAAACCTTCTAAAAAACTATGAATGCATAAACTAACAAAGAGTAGCCAAGGAAATTCTGTGTCGTCTTTATGAATATGTACGTGGCCATGCTCAGCACCTTTAGAGAAAAATTCTAAGATAATTTGAAGCAAAATACCACACATTATGTATAAACCAGTTTGTTTAGCATCTAAATGATGATACACTTCTGGCAATAAATCGAAAAGCGTAAGTGCTAATAAAAATGCACCACTAAAAGATAATAGTAATTTGGTGTATATAGAATTTTGCTTTTTAGTTAAAAAAGCAATAATTACACCAATGATGACGGCTAATAAAGGTAATAAATAGCTATTCATTTTACTTAAAAATCATAATTAAGCGTTCTGAAGTTTTAGAATGGTATTTTTTTAATTTAAAATCACCAAAAATATCTAATAGATAAACACCTGCTTCGTCAAACAATGCTTGAAAATCTTCTAGAGTAAACGCTTTAACACGTTCTTGAAATTCAAATTGCTCACCATCAGCTTCAAAATTAATATCTTTAATTATATAACCATCTTTTACGTAACGTTTTTGATGAAAATCGATGCCTTCAACTGTTTTTGTGTCTTCTGCAACTAAATTTTCAATGACGTAATTAGTGTTCATAAAATCAATGACACCAAAGCCAAACTCATTAAGTTCTGCTTTTATGGCTTCAATTGTTTTAAGATTACAATTTTCATCTTCAAAATACCCAAAGCTAGTAAAGAGATTAAAAACAGCATCAAATGTATCTGGATATGGTTTACTCATATCATGCACATTAAACTTTAGCGTTTCATTTTCAAATTGTTTAGCGTGTGCAATACTTTGCTCAGATAAATCTACACCTGTAACATTGTAGCCTAAAGAATTTAGGTAAACGGAATGTCTGCCTTTTCCACAGGCTAAATCTAAGATTTTTCCGTGTTCTGGCAGGTTAAGATAGTTGGTGAGATTGTCCATAAAACCTTGGGCTTCTGTATAATCTCTGTCTTTATATAAAATATGGTAGTAAGGTGTGTCAAACCAAGATGCGTACCATTGTTCAGTTGATTTACTCATAATGTAAAATGTACTGCAAAAATACTGTATTTTTGCAATCTATTTAAGGTAGTATATGGAAGATAATTTCAAAATGTTAGCCAAGACATTATTTGGCTTCGAGGATATTTTAGCAAATGAACTTACGCAACTTGGCGCTACGCAAGTAGAAAAGGGTGTGCGAAATGTCAGTTTTGTTGGTGATAAGGGCTTTATGTATAAGGCGAATCTAGGTCTTAGAACTGCGATTAAAATCCTAAAACCTATTCATTCTTTTAGAGTTACAAAAGAAGATGACCTTTACAAAAACGTAAAGAGCATGAAGTGGGAAAACTTTATGAAAGCAACAGGCTCTTTGGCTGTAGATGCCACTGTACATAATAGTGTGTTTACGCATTCGCTTTATACAGCTTTAAAAACAAAGGATGCTATTGTAGATCGTTTTAGAGATTTAGAAGGTGTACGTCCTGATGTGGATCTTCGTTTTCCTGATTTAAAAATTAATGTGCATATAGATCGTCAGGTTTGTACAATTTCGTTAGATACGTCTGGTGAATCTTTACACAGAAGAGGTTATAAATCTGCAACTAATATTGCTCCAATAAACGAAGTTTTAGCTGCAGGATTAATAATGATGAGCGGTTGGGATGGACAAAGTGATTTTATGGACCCAATGTGTGGTAGTGGAACCATGTTAGCTGAAGCTGCAATGATTGCATGTAATATTCCGCCAAACTTAATGCGAAAGGAGTTTGCTTTTGAGCGCTGGGAAGATTGGGATGTTGAATTGTTTGAAAAAATTGAAGAATCGCTTTTGAAGAAAACGCGCGATTTCCATTATAAAATATTAGGTTACGATAAATCGCCTTCAGCAGTTACTAAGGCCATTGAGAATATAAAGAATGCGCATTTAGATGAATTTATTCATATTCAGCATGAAGATTTCTTTAAAACTCGTAAATCTGGAAACGATAAACTTCACATGGTTTTTAATCCACCATATGGCGAACGTTTAGAAAACTTAAATGTCGAAGAATTTTATGGAGATATTGGAACGACCTTAAAACATGGTTACCCAAATACAAACGCATGGTTAATTACTTCTAATCTAGAAGCTTTAAAATTTGTTGGATTACGTCCATCTCGTAAAATTAAAGTCTTTAATGCAAAACTTGAAGCAAGGTTAGTGAAGTACGAAATGTATGAAGGAAGTAAAAAGGCTAAGAAGAATCTTTAAAGGAATTAAAAAATCTAAGATTCTAAAGATTTAAAAGTCTAACGCTCCAATTCTTCCAATTGCATATTATAATCATACTGTAAGTCTTCATGCAGAACGCTAATCTTTTTCTTAATTGAAAGAACTTGGCGTTCGTAAAGGTTACTCAATGTGGTATTTCTGTGTATAGAAGGTTTTAATTCATTCATTTGTTCACAAAAGTAGAGTAGGAGTTCTACTTCGGTTGTTTTCTTTAAGGAATAGCGGCTATAAACTCTGATTTGTCTCAGGATTTTCCGAATCGTTTTCTTCATGTAGAAGTAACTATCTGAATTAATACCTTCAAACAGTTCATCTAAAGTAAGTTTTACACTAGCGATGTAACCGTCTTCATCATGAGACTCAAACAATAAATAAGTAAGTAAGGCTTTATTCTCTTTTTTGAATTTCCCTAAGCGTAAGCAAAGTTCTAGAAGTTCTTCTTGAGATAAGTGCTTTAATTCCTTTTTAATGGTAACGATAGATTCAATCTTCATGCTTTAAAATTAATGCTAAAAAATAAGGAAGACAAAAATGCCTTCCTTAAAATTTTATAATATGTATTAATGATTATTTTTTACAATACTCATCTACAATTTGCTTTAAGTTATCTAAGTTGCTTAAATCAAACTCGCCATTGCTGATATCTTCAGATAAACTTTTACAATTAGCCACAAACTTGGCTAGTTTTTCAGAGATTTTATCATTTTTTCTACTGTCAACCATAAAGCCAACCTTCTGATCTGTAAATTTTAAGACGTAAGTCCCTTCTTCACCTGGTTTAGATAAAACCATGTGTCCATTTTTTTCATAAATGATTTCGTAGAAGTAAGAGTTGTCAAAACCTAAGTTAGAAGCGTTAGATAATTTTTTAAGCGCATTACCCTTTGTTTTCATTCCCATAAAGCACTTTTCTGTACCTTCATCATCTGCACAAAACGTAACATTGTCCTTAGCTGCGAATTTTTTAATACGATCTCTATTCTTTTCGTTTTTGTATTTAACGCTCACAAATTTCCCGAATTTATCGATAGAATTCATTTCGTAAATACCACTTTCTTGTTGTGAAGGGTCGATGTCTAGTTTTTCAAAAATTGCGAAAACTGTTCCTGAATATACTTTTCCATCTTCATCAGTTACTTTTCCGGCAACGCCATAAAGATTAATACTTTGTGCTTTAGCAACGTTGACACGTTCATTGTGTAATTTCTTTTTGTAGGCTTTAGCTTCGTGCTGCAGTGTGTAACCTCTACCCAATAATTCTTCTACAAATATTTGAGCAAATGATCTAGAGAAACGACCCGTCATCATTGTTTTAGAACCATAATCAAATTTAAAAGTATCATCGGTGTATGTCGTTGCATCAACATCTGTACAGGTAGAACAGCCTTTTGCAGTACCTACAACAATGCCATCTAAATCTTTTACAGTATAGGTGTTGTTATAAAACGATGCACGACCAACAATATTAGTGCCTTGTGAGCCACCAAATAATATAGTACCATCATCTTTTACAAACGGATTGTATTTGCCAACTGTTTTTTGACGTTCTGCTTCATCTGTTTTTGCAGCAACTACAGCTTGAGCATATTTGTCACTTAGCACTTCGCGCTCTACAGCAAAGAATTCGTCAACTTTCGCCATATCAATACCATTAGTGGTGATAAGCTCATATTTTTCACTAAGTAGCTTTATAATTAATTTAGTAACGCTAAATGAAGTCATTAAAACCTCATAAGGAATTTCTGTTTTCTTTCCGTCAGCAGAAGTCATTTCTAACCATTGAAAACCTTCAAGGTTTGAGGCAGACATACCTTTAAAAACAACATCAAAAGCTTTTTCGCCTTTTAAAGTTGTAAACTTATAGTTGTCTCTAGTGTCATCATTTACTTTAGCGACTTCTTTACCATCGAAAGTAACGATACCTTTTTTTACTTTAATTTTTTGACCAAAACTTAATAACGGAAGTGTTATTAATAAGGCAAGAATAATTTTTTTCATAATTTATTATTTAATGATTGATGTTGTTTAGTGAAATAAATCAGCGTACGAAAATACAATAATTAATCTATTACTATTGTTAGTCGCTATAAGGCTTGAGTAAAGACACAAAAAAAACGCTAACCATTTTTAAAGGAAAGCGTTCTTATATTATAAATATGTTCTGTTATCTCAATTTAGGAAAATCACCTGGACTTAACTCATGCATCACGTCATAAATCGCTTCAAAAATATCTTCAACAGATGGTTTAGAAAAATAATCGCCATCAGTTCCGTAAGCCGGTCTGTGTGGTTGTGCGGCTATAGTTTTTGGTTTGCTATCTAAATATTCAAAGGCATTTTGCTCATTTAATATTTGATCCAAGATATAAGCAGAAGCGCCACCTTTTACATCTTCATCGATGACCATAACTCTGTTGGTTTTGGCAATACTCTTAACGATATCGTGATTTAAATCAAAAGGTAATAGTGATTGCACATCAATAATTTCAGCATCAATACCAACTTCTTGTAATTCTTTAGCAGCTTGTTCAACTAAACGCAATGTAGAGCCATAAGAAACTAAGGTAATATCTTCACCTTCTCTAATGGTTTCTACAACACCAATAGGCGTTTTAAATTCACCAATATTATTAGGTAGTTTTTCTTTTAATCGGTAGCCATTTAAACACTCTACAACTAAAGCAGGTTCATCACTAGCCAGCAAGGTGTTATAAAATCCAGCAGCTTTAGTCATGTTTCTTGGTACTAAAACGTGGATACCTCTAATAAGATTTAAAATTCCACCCATTTGAGAACCAGAATGCCATATACCTTCTAATCTATGACCGCGTGTTCTCACAATTAAAGGTGCTTTTTGGCGACCTTTTGTTCTGTATTGAACCGTTGCCAAATCATCACTCATTATCTGTAAGGCATACATGATATAATCTAAGTACTGAATCTCAGCAATGGGTCTTAACCCACGCATAGACATACCTATACCTTGACCAATAATAGTGGCTTCCCTAATACCTGTATCAGCAACTCTAAGCTCACCATGTTTTTCTTGCAGTCCTTCTAAGCCTTGATTTACATCACCAATGTAACCAGCGTCTTCTCCAAAAATTAAACTTTCAGGATAATTAGTGAAAATAGCATCAAAATTTTCTCTTAAAACAACGCGTCCATCAACGTCAGTAGCATTGTCGTCGTAAGTTGGTAGAACTTCTGCTTGGTTTAATGCATTTTGAGCTGATTCGCTATGTAAGTGAGAACTGTATTTTGGCTGAATGGCTTTAATATAATTAGTAATCCAATTTTGAACGGCAACTTTCGTAGGTGATGATTCTGAAACCACATAACGTAAAGATTTACGTGAAGCAGATAAAATATCTCTTCTCAACGGTTCGTCAATCGCCTCTAAATCATTAACTAATTTTTTTATAAAAACGCCATTTGGGCTAGTAGTCGCTAATTGATTTAATAAATTAATCGCTTCTTTAGATTCTGCTATTACAGGATTAATAAACGTTAACCAAGCTTCTTTTTTTGCTAATCTAACTTCTCTTTTAATACTGCGTTCTAAATCTAATAATTCTTCGTCTGTAGCGATGTTATTAGCAATAACCCATTTACGCATTTGCGCGTTACAATCGTATTCTGCTTCCCAAGCTAAACGTTCTTGATTTTTATATCGTTCATGAGAACCAGAGGTAGAATGACCTTGAGGTTGTGTTAATTCTTGAACATGAATCATTACTGGTACATGTTCTTTTCTTGAAATTTGAGCTGCACGTTGGTAAGTATCCATTAATTCTGGATAATTCCAGCCGTTAACTCTAAAAATTTCGTAACCTTTTTGGTCTTCGGTACGTTGAAAACCTTTTAATATTTCAGATATATTTTCTTTAGTGGTTTGATGTCTAGCATGTACTGAGATGCCGTAATTGTCATCCCAAATACTAATAACCATAGGGACTTGTAAAACACCTGCAGCGTTTATAGTTTCAAAAAACAAACCTTCACTAGTACTTGCGTTACCAATAGTTCCCCAAGCAACTTCATTACCCGATTTTGAAAAATTAGTAGTGTCAATACCTTTAACTTGCCTATATATTTTAGACGCTTGCGCTAATCCTAAAAGTCTAGGCATTTGGCCTGCGGTTGGAGAGATATCTGCACTAGAGTTTTTTTGCGCTGTTAGATTTTTCCAATTGCCATTTTTATCTAAACTATGGGTAGCAAAATGACCTCCCATTTGTCTACCTGCAGACATAGGTTCTTCTTTTAAATCGGTATTGGCATATAAACCTGCAAAAAATTGCTCAATGGTTAATTCTCCAATAGCCATCATAAAAGTTTGATCTCTATAATAACCAGATCTAAAATCGCCATTTTCAAAAGCCTTAGCCCAAGCGATTTGCGGAATCTCTTTTCCGTCTCCAAAAATCCCGAATTTTGCCTTACCTGTTAAAACTTCTCGTCGACCTAACAAACTACATTCTCTACTGGTGACAGCAAGTTTATAATCATTTAAAACTTCCGCTTTAAAATCATCGAATGTAATTTCTGTTTTTGTGTTAGGTTTTGTCTTCATGTAGGCTTAGATTATATCTAACAAAAGTACAAAATTTAAAGGTGCTATGCAATAGCTTAATCTGTTATAATGATGCGTAATTATTTGTAAAAACGTATTTTTCTTAGGGATTATGTAATTATGAGCAATATTTTAACATTTCAATAAGAATTTGTTAATACCACTTCCTTCTAAAAAGACCCAGAAGTACTTGTGGATCTACCGTAAACATAAAGCGAATGCTTTGATCGTAATTAGGTTGTGCTATTTCCCATCCTAAATTTGAATAAATAGGTAGATATATTTCAAAATAGTCTTCTACAAGATTCAATCTAATACCAGAGTCATAAACAAATTTAGCATTACTAAACTTATTTTTTACTAACCCTAAATCACCATAGGCTTGTATGTAACGCCAAATTGATGTACTGAAATTAGCAGTGGTCATCCATTGATTGGCAAATGCGGGTTCTAATTGCGATTTAAAACCACCTTCTGCAATTATAAGTTGTTGACTAAATAGACCTGCGGCTTCCGAGCGTCCTAAATAATTAAGGTCAAACAAATAATCTGTAGGTCTGTCTAATGCAAAGCTAAAATAATCGTCAGTTGGATCAGAGTGGTTATCTATGAAAAAACCAGCGTAAAACCTGAAGTTTATATTTCTGTTGCTTTTGGTTAGTTTTCTAAATTCGTAATTAACTGCCAGTTTACTGAATTTATCAGCGATTTGAAAATCCGTATTAAATTTAGAGAAATTTATAATGCCTGGATTAGAGTGGGTGTATCTCAAATTAAAAACACCATAATCTGGTTCATCAACAATAACCGTTGCATTTTCACCAAGTTCTCTTTTTATACTTACATATCTTGCAGTAATATTATCTACAGTATTTGATCTAAAATCATTGTCATTTCTAAAACTAAAGGATACTAAAGGTCGTATTCTAGTAAAAAAAGCATCTTGCGCAAAAGATTGGTAACCTGCTGTAATGCCATAACTAATATCATATAGGTTTTTGTTCTCAATATTGTGCGTATAAAAAATAGAGGTAGAGCCTGTTATTGCTTTTGATTTTGTAGCATATTGCGGAGAGAAACGATAATTTAAACGTTTTCTCAGTATTGTTTTATTATAAACCTTAGTACCTAATGTTAAACCATCATATATATTGTTAAACTCAACCAATGGCATAAAAAAGATCTGGTTGTAATTAGGGTCTTCGATATCTTTAAATAATCTTACTTGTAATGGTTTATTGTTTAAGAAGGAACCATTGGCAGCTTTGTAATTATCACGTTGGTTATATTCTGGTATAACGTTATCATAATCTAAAGCAAATTTTTCAGTACTGTCTTTTGGGATGGTTATTGTTTTTTTGCCCTGTATGTTTTCAATCCATAATTGATCTATAACCGAATCGTTTTTCAATTTAAAAAGAGAAATAGGCATGGAGTTTTTACGCTTATTCTTTATGGTCAGTCTTAGGGAGTCTTTTGTGGATTCAATTGAAGAGATTTTAAAATCAATTTTCTTTCGCGTCTTAATGTAATCTGTAAAAAACCAATCGATATTCTTATCTGTTTTTGATTTTATAAAGTCTTCAAAATCATCAATTTTAACTGACTTTAATTGATAGGCTTTTAAAAATTCGGTAATGTTTTTAGCTAAACTAATATCGTCTGTAAAATGATCCAAATAATTAAGACCAACACCTGCTTTGTATTTTCCTGCAATGTTAGCATTGAATTTTGTCAATGAATCTTTTGAGGTCGAAATAGGTTGATCTCTATTCTTTCTAGCGATTTCCATAGAATAAAGAAAATACTGAAAGTTGAAATCTAAATCTGAAGCATGAAAAGCTCTTATGCCCCAAACATCTGCTAAAGTTCCTAGTAGTTTTTTATCAGGATAGTTTTCTTCAACATATTTAATTAAATAATAGATTTGAAGCCCTTCACTTAACCAATGCTCTTTTCTTGGGTTGAGCAGCAGAACATTATCTGTATACTTTGTTAAGGCCGTTTTAAGGAGTTTTAATTCGTATTGAAAATCGTTAGGAAAAGGTCTAAAAAAATCGGGTAATTGATTTAATCCATAAAGCGGATCCTTTTGGTAATCAATTCGAGACACTAACAAGAGCTGATGTGGATACTCGCCTAAGTTTTCAGTTAAGAACCTTGTAATTTTATCTGTTATTATAGCCTTTTCTGGAGCAGGAATGTCTCGTTCATAGATGTTAGAGACAAGCGTAAAATTATCTGTACGCACATAGCCAAAGGATGGAAATTTTTCTATAGCGACATAAGTGTCTATTCGGTCTTTGCCAAATAGCGTAATGGTTTGTGTTAGGTTTTTAAGATCAGACTCTAAGTTATTAAAATCTAACTCAGACGTGACTTTGTAATTTCTTGGATAAGTGATTCTAAGTGTAATGTCCGACTTCGGAATAAATAAATCATCCAAGTTTTTGTTGCTGTAATAATGCCATTTACCATCAAACACAACTGGTGTGATGTACCAGTATTTTAATTGAAAATCTTGATTTTTTGTAACGCCATAATCTGTAAAAGTTGCATCTGGTATTAAGAGACTGTAGTTTAAGTTAATATGATATGAGGCACCTGCTTTTAATGGCTTAGATAAAGTAACTTTAATAACATCTGGATGTTCTTTTAACCTAGTGTGTTCTAAAGATGTACTGTCCTCATCTTTTATAGATGTAACAAGTGTATAACCACGTTGTTCACTTTTTGCTAAGTGAAACTTGGTGCTAAATTCTTCTTCAAATCGTTTGGCTAAAGGTGTGGTTTTAGTTGAGTAACTATTGTTCCAGTCGCTTAAATAGATTTCTTTAAGCTCTAAATTAGTTTCGTTTTTGTAAACTATAGTCTGATCAACACTAATGGTTTTAGTATCCACATCTACATTTGCCGAAATGTCCAGAGCGTTTTGAGCAACACTAGTGAAGCTAAAAACAAAGATTAAGATGAGTATAGTTAGTGAAGTCTTCAATTAGAAATTATGAATTTTATAGGATTTAAATGGCTATTAGAAAGCGTTAAGTAATAAAGGCCATCTTGTAAATCAGAAACATCAAAATACTGCTTAGCATCTATATTGGTTTGAAACGTTTTAACTTTTTGACCTAAATTATTGTAAATGTATAACGATACATTGCCATAATTAAGATGATAATTTATGGCTAGTGTTTCTCGTATGATGTTGCTGTCTAAACTGAAATTAGCAATAGTTTCATATTGGTTGATACTTAAAAAATTAGCATCAGTTTCTAATGATAAGGTCACAGGAAGGTGATCGCTAAAATTATGAAGATGATTTCTTAAGGTATACGAAAATTGTGAACCTGTGGTTTCGCATTCGGAAGAATTTATAGCTTTATTCCAACAAGATACTAATCCGTTATTACCATAGACTTGATAAGAGTCTGGTACATACGTCACATTCGCGGTATTTAACATATTCTCAGAGGTTAGGATAAAATCGAAACGATCATCAAAACCACCTGTGGTGCCTCCAAAGCCTGTTTGTGTGCGTGTAGATTGCGAAAATACATCGACATAACTTGAGTTGTTATGCCAACTACCAACACGGTTAGGTGGATCTACAAACGTTATGTTATTAGTGTCACTTAATAAAGTCTGAAAAGCAGCTTCACTCGATGTATATAGATTTAAATCGCCTCCTAATAATACATTAGTATCGCTAGGTAAAGTCTCTAAGTAAATTTCTAAATTTTCTACCATTTCAAATCGTTTTTGAGCGTTTAAAGTTCCGCTAGAAGCTTTTAAATGGCAAACAATAACATATAATTCTATAGGGTCTGTATCTTGATTTTCAGTATTTAATCTTAGCCGATAAACATTAAAATCTCTTAATATAGTTTGTACAATAATTTCTTCTATTAAGCTGAATTTAGTACTGTCAAATAGAAGCAGGTTTTGTAAATCATTTTGATCGCCATAATAATCATCTGATGTATTGGAGACGTAAGTAGCCATTTCAAAATCGTTACTAATCGCTGATTTTGCAGTATTTAAAACGTCAACAGCTCCAGAGATATTATTAAGCTCGCAAACTAAAAACAAATCGGGTTGGTAATCATTGAGAATATATGCCAAATCATTGATTCTATTTGGCACAGCATCCTCTAATGGGTAATTTAATAAATTATAAAACATCACCTTAAAGCTTTCTTGTGCAGAGACACTAGAAAGTGAGATGAGCAATAGCGTTAAAACACTTAGAATTTTCTTTTTCATAGCATTGAAATGAAATTAGTGTTTATTTAGTTGGTCTTAGCTAATTTCATATTAGAAATTAGGACTAAGACCAGATTCTTTATAAAAGTTGTTTAGGATTTCTATAACTTCATCGCCTGAATCCACAAGGTGAATAAGGTCTAAATCTTTTTCGCTAATGTTACCAGCGTCAAGCAATGTAGATTTTACCCAATCCATGAGTCCACCCCAAAATTCTTTCCCAACTAAAATAATAGGGAAGGTTTCAATTTTGTGCGTTTGTATTAATGTAATCGCTTCAAATAATTCATCTAATGTTCCAAAACCGCCTGGCATAACAACAAAACCTTGAGAGTATTTTACAAACATTACTTTTCTAACAAAGAAGTAATCAAAATCTAAGCTCTTGTCATTATCAATATAAGGATTGTCATGTTGCTCAAAAGGAAGTTCTATATTTAAACCTACAGAAGTTCCGCCTGCAATATGTGCCCCTTTATTTCCGGCTTCCATAATACCTGGTCCACCACCTGTAATCACACCATAACCTTGGTCTACAATTTTTCTTGCAACTTCTTCGGCTAATTTATAATATTTATGATCTGGTTTGGTTCTTGCTGATCCAAAAATAGAAACACAAGGACCAATTTTACTAAGCTTTTCATAACCATTTACAAATTCGCCCATGATTTTAAAAATCGCCCATGAGTCGTTTGTTTTTATTTCGTTCCAGCCTTTATTTTTTATTTCGTTTATCATTTGTTATATACTTATTATTCGTAATCTTAAATTGTGTAAGGTTTAATTATTTTTTTGCAACTCGCTAAAGTAATTATAAATTAATAACTTCTTTATACTGAAATTGTCAATATATTGTTAATTCAACTCTTTCTTCAAAAATTTAGCTGTATAACTCTTTTTATCCTTTATAATTTGTTCTGGTGTGCCTTTGGCAACTACATTTCCACCACCTTTTCCGCCTTCGTATCCAATATCAATAATATAGTCAACGGTCTTAATAACATCTAAATTATGTTCAATAATTAAAACGGTATTGCCTTTGTCTGCTAACTTATTAAGGACTTTCATCAAGACTCTAATGTCTTCAAAATGTAAACCTGTGGTTGGTTCATCTAAGATGTAAAATGTATTACCAGTATCGCGTTTGCTTAATTCTGAAGCTAACTTAATACGTTGTGCTTCACCACCAGAAAGCGTGGTACTTTGCTGGCCTAGAGTTATGTAGCCTAAGCCAACATCTTTAATCGTTTTTAATTTTCTATGAATTTTAGGAATATTCTCAAAGAAACTAACAGCTTCTTCAATCGTCATATTCAACACATCACTAATGGATTTGCCTTTGTATCTAATTTCTAAAGTTTCTCTATTAAAACGTTTGCCTTGGCACGTTTCACATTCCACATAAACATCCGGAAGGAAATTCATCTCTATAACACGTAATCCTCCTCCTTGGCATGTTTCACATCGGCCTCCTTTTACATTAAAACTAAAACGACCTGGTTTGTAACCTCGTATCATCGCTTCAGGAATCTTAGAAAATAAGCTTCTTATTTCGTCAAAAGTTTTGGTGTATGTTGCCGGATTACTTCTTGGTGTTCTCCCAATTGGTGATTGATTAATGTCAATAACCTTATCTAAATGTTCTAATCCTTTGATGCTTTTGTAAGGCATTGGTTTTTTTACACCATTAAAATAGTGCGCATTTAAAATAGGGTAGAGGGTTTCGTTAATTAAGGTCGATTTCCCGCTTCCTGAAACACCTGTAATACCAATCATTTTTCCTAAAGGAAATTCAACATCTACATTTTTTAAATTATTACCTGTACAGCCTTTTAAAACCAATTTTTTACCATTGCCTTTTCGTCGTGTTTTAGGGATCTCAATAGCCCTTTCACCATTAAGATAAGCTGCAGTTAGAGTATGTTGTTTTAAAAGTTCTTCAGGTGTGCCTTCACTTATAATTTCGCCACCATGTTTGCCTGCAAAAGGACCAATGTCTATAACATGGTCTGCACGTTCTATCATATCCTTGTCGTGCTCTACAACAATCACTGAATTCCCAACATCTCTCAACGATATTAAGGAATTAATAAGTTTTTCATTATCACGTTGGTGTAAACCAATACTGGGTTCATCTAAAATATAAAGTACACCAACCAATTGCGAACCAATTTGGGTCGCTAAACGAATACGTTGGGCTTCGCCTCCAGATAGTGATTTAGAACTGCGGTTAAGCGATAAATAGGTAAGACCTACATCTAAAAGAAACTGCACTCTATTTCTAATTTCCTTAATGATTTCTGCTGAAATTTGTTGTTGTTTATTGCTAAGACGTTCGGTTAGGTTTTCTAACCAAAGTCCTAATTCTACAACATCCATGTTTACCAAATCGGCAATACTTTTGCCATCAACTTTAAAATAAAGGGATTCTTTACGTAAACGCGACCCTTTACAAACCGGACATTCAATTTTATCCATATATTCCTTAGCCCAGCGCACTAAAGATGTGGAGTTAGAGTTGTATTGACTGTCTATAAAATTAGCAACACCTTCAAAATCTATTTTGTAATCTCTGGTAACACCAAGTAATTTGCTTTCTACCGTAAATCTATCTTTTCCACCATGTAAAATAACTTGTTTAGCTTCTTCTGGGATGTCTTTCCAGGCATCGTTTAATGAGAAGTCAAAACGCTGTGCTATGGTTTCAAACTGTTTAAAAATCCAGCTTTTCTTTTGTGGTCCATGTGGTGCAAGGGCGCCGTTTTTTATAGATAGTGAATCGTCTGGAACTAATTTTTGGTCGTTAACCACATACAATTCGCCAATACCATTACAATTAGAACAAGCCCCTTTTGGTGAATTAAAAGAGAAGTTATTCGGTTCTGGATTTGGATAAGAGATACCAGAGGAAGGACACATTAAATTACGGCTAAAAAAACGAGGTTCATTAGTGTCTTGGTCAATCACCATTAATACATCATCACCATGATACATGGCTGTATTTATGGATTCCATTAAACGTTTCTCGTTGTCTTTGTTATCGTCAATTTTTAAGCGGTCAATAACAATTTCAATATCGTGGGTTTTGTAACGATCTAGTTTCATCCCTTTTTCAAGGTCTACAATAGCACCATCGGTTCTCACTTTTACAAAACCTTGTTTAGCAATTTGCTCAAATAATTCACGATAATGCCCTTTACGAGAACGAATAACAGGCGATAAAATGTTAATGCGTTTGCCTTTATACGATTCTAAAATCAAGTCTTTTATTTGCGCATCGTTATAACTCACCATCTGCTCACCAGTTTCATAACTGTAAGCATCTGCTGCTCTGGCATAGAGTAAACGCAGAAAGTCATAAATCTCAGTAATGGTACCAACAGTAGAACGCGGCGATTTACTGGTTGTTTTTTGCTCAATAGCAATAACAGGCGAAAGCCCATCAATTTTATCAACATCTGGTCGTTCTAAACTCCCTAAAAATTGACGTGCATAAGCCGAGAATGTTTCAATATAACGACGTTGGCCTTCAGCATAAATAGTATCGAAAGCCAATGAAGATTTTCCACTACCAGATAAACCAGTAATAACCACTAGTTTCTCTCTCGGTATGGTAACGTCTATGTTTTTAAGGTTGTGAACGCGTGCTCCTTTTACTTCAATGGAATCGTTGAATTGGCTCATATATGTTGTAAGTCCTTCTATTGTTTTTGGAAAGATGCAAAGGTACAATTTTAGTTGTTAAATTGTTGTGAAGGTTTCTTTACAGTTTTCAGTCTGAGTCTCAGTATGAAGCTTGGGCAACAGTAACTTGATTTTATTTATATGCGTTACACTTGGCAATTCCCCAAAATCATTATTAATAAAATTGTTATCTAATGAAAAATACTATTTAAAACCCTAAGCTACTATCGTACTTGAAATTCCGACACAGTCGGAACCAACGATTTTCAGAAGTAATGAGCTACAAATCTTATTAATTTCTATATCAAGGATTGGAATATTTTATAAATTAAAAACCAAACTCATTAATATATCAGCGAATGGTGCTTTAGCAACTTCCTAACAAATCGTTTTGATTTTTTGGTTCGTTTTGCATCAAGGCAAAATGAATAAAGAAGTTTTAATCATATTTGTTCTAAAGTAAACAATAGTATTCGGTAAATTATTAGCGGGTTTGACTTATGAACTAGTTTTTGATAAGTTTATGAATCACTTTATCACCTTCAGCATTTTGTATAGAGATCAAATAAAATCCTGAGGGAAACGATTCAAGATTCAATACCGTAGATTTTGAATCGATAGACCTCGTCATTAAAATGGTTCCAAAAGTATTTAAAACCTGTATCGTATAGGTGTTAGAGGTTTTTAAATCTATATGCACTACGCCCTTTGAAGGATTGGGATACATGGTGCTTTCAGCAAGTGTAAATGGTACGGTACTTAAATTGGTATTGATTGAAAAGTCAGCTACAACAGGAAAGTGGTCAGAGGCACTCCCAGTGTCAAAGGCATTAAGATTGTATAAACTTAGACGTTCATCTGGCATTACTTCGGTTTGTAAAACAAAAGATTTTTGAGCCGTTAATGTGTAGTCCGAAAAAATAATGAAATCTAGTTTACCAGGAGGGAAACCTTCATTGTCGGATCTCCAAGTATAGGCCATACGCAATTCGGTTTGTAAACAATTTTCTTCCTTAAGAGCCGTATCATCCCAGTCTAATAGAGCACCAGTACCATAAGTAGCGGTGTTTTGTATGTCTCCAGTTTTTAATGTGGTTAATTGTTGCGAATAGCCAACTAAGTTTAAGTCTCCTGAATACATAAACGGTGTGTTTTCTGCTAAGGTGATAATACCGCCTGGAGATTTAGCATCTAGAATAAAAGCGGCATATTGATCGCCTTGGTCTTGTCTTAAGTCATCAGCATCACAACAATTTAAATGGGCATTGGTAAATAATAAATCGGTAGGGTAAGTGCTTGGTAAATCTATTAAAACCGGAAATTGCCTTGTAAGACTGGTCCATTGTTGTATAATTTCCCATCGCGACACCGTAATGAGTCCGCCAAGCTTTTCAGCATACCAGCCATGTGCTGTGCTTAACGGAAACCATGTGTCAAAAAGTGACTTTACATGGGCAGCAGAGGTATCCCAACATTCCGTTAATCCTACCACATCTGGTGAAATAGCTTTAATGATGTGTTCAAAATTATCCACTCTGTCCGTATCATCTAAGCCATTAAATAACGTATTGTAAGCGAGCAATCTAATATCAGAAGCATTAGATTTAATAATGTCAATAGGTGTGTAAGGCGTAACAGGTGTGTCGTCAAAAGTATAAGAAAAGGTTAGCCCTTCATTAGGGATTTTATCAGAGTTCTCGTCGTTTTTCAATAAGATTTTTAGAGTGGGTGATGTAAATAATGGATTAATACCATCTGGTATTTGGTGTCGTCCTATGGCAATTTCAAATTCGTTAGAGGTGACGGTTGGTGCAGCTCTTAATTTTAAGCTTGAAAAGTCTATTTCAGAATATGGACTCACATTATAATGGGCAAATAATTCTTTAAAAATAATACCAACTTCAGAGCCATAACCCGTTTGTATGCTATAGCCTGTATTTGCATTATTGTCGGTGTCTAAAAAGAGGCGTACTTGCTGAGCAATTAAATTGTCTGTTAAATCAAATTCTATATTGGCTTTGATTTTTATAAACAGAAACTCGTCATCATTGGTGACTTGTAGCTCTATAAAATCAATACCACTTATAGCTGTATTGGTGTCTGTGTAAGTGGTTAAGCTCGCATCCCAATCATCAAAAAGACCATCAATAGTAATCGCAGAAGATTGCGACTGTAAGGTCAGTGTAAAAAGAAGGAGTAGCGGTAAATAAAATATTTTGGTTTTTAAATTCATTGTATATAATTTCTTCACCTCTAAGTTGTTGGTAATGAATGATTTGTAAACGGCATAAAATAAATATGTTATGGACTAAAAATAAGTTTTAAAAAGATAAACAGATTATTTCTTTAACGAATCTGACTTTATACTTTTAATATCTTTCTGTATTTTATCAATCTCATGCGTTGATTTCTCAGTTCTAATAGCGTCTTTCTGATGAGATAAACGCTCTAGCTCTTCTTGTGTAGCAGTCGCTTCATTGGTCGTTTCTGTTTCTAGGTCTTTGGATTTTTTTCCGAGTTTTACATCAAAGTTTTCACTGTTACCTGATATCACAACCGGAATACCTAGAAGCCCTAAAGGCGGCAACCCAATGCGCATTTTTAAACTCAATTCGCCATCTAAGGTGGTTTGCCCTTCTACACGTAGTTTAAACGGACGTACTTTAAACTTAAAGCGTTCTAATTCTAATACATTATTACTGACCGTAGAGTTAATCGTAATCTCGGAAATCTTAGGGTCATTTAAGGCTTCAAAGCCTGATTTTTCAGAGACTTTACCCAAAAGTTTGTAACCGTCAAATTTTACATCATGCACTTTTAAGGTGCCTTTACCAGCAAGGGTTGGGAGTATAGGTAGCATATGAGCGTCTAGCGTGCCAGATAATTTATAATCTACAGATACAATACCAGAGGCTTGCGCAGCAGCTGGTGCCAATTCTTTAAATAAAGCGATACTGTTGTACCCTTTTTCTATATTGAGTTTCTGGGCGTTAATAGCCATAGAGAATAGGGCAGAAGTCATACTTTTAGGTTGGTAAAAGCCGTCTAATTTAGCGGTGCCATCAACCATGTTTAAGGTACTATTTTTTAAGAATAAGCCTTGGTTTTTTATACCTAAGTGACCTTTAAGCGCAGAGATTGTTAAACTATTGTACAGTAAAGAATCAATAGCAATGTTTAACACTAAATCTAAATCTTTTGGGACTTGCATAACACCACTAACCACATTAGCAATTTCTGATGTATTGTTAATACTGTCTGTTTGTTGCGTTAATTGATCTTCTTTTGGGAAAAACTCGGTAATATCAATTTTAGGAGACTTCAGTTTTAAATCACCTCGTAATACGCCTGTGTCATATAGCGCATAATTAAGATAATTCTGAAAATAGCCATCTAATTCAACGGCAGAAGTTTGGTGTCTTACGGCTAAGTTAGAAAATGCCATTTTATCATTTAAGAAAGTAAACGTGCCTTGTTTAATAAATACAGGCTGTTGTAATAGGTTGGTTTCAATTTCAATACCATTAAGCGCTAACGTACCACTATTAGTGTTTTGGGTTTGTGGTTGATTAATATTTCCTTTTAAATTAACATCTGCACGCAGTTGTCCGCTTTTAATTAAAAATGGCAATTCTACCACTTGGTTTAGTGTTGTAAAGTCAATATCACCTTTGCCAATAATACTATAATCTAAATTGTCGAAATTCTTAAAATAACCAGAACTCGTAAATGGATTATCAAGAAAACTAAAGTTAAAAGCGTTAATGACTAAAGAAGAGGTTTCATAGGTGTCACCAGGGTTTTCAGCAACCGCGTCTAAAGTTATGTTCTTTATGGGTTCTGGATGTCCGGAGGTTTGTAAACTACCGTCGGTTAATTTAAAAAAGCCTTGGGTCTTTGGTAATTTTGAATCGTGTGGTTGGTAAATACCATCTACATTTACATTTGTGGTCAATACGCCATTAAAATTAAGGTCTGGTAATTGTAAGGTTTCGTTTAAAATATCGAGATTAATTTTAGACACAATAGTCGACTTTACATACAACGAATCTATAAATCCTTCAGCATGCAGTTGTCCTGTTGTTTTTTCGTTATTTAGTGAAAAGTTAAGGTCATCTAATTGCAAATCTATCCAGTCGTTTTTTAAACGTCCTTTAAATTTTAAATTAAGGGCTTCAATAGCTTGTGCAGCATCTTTATGTTTTATTGTTCCATCACTAACAGCAACATCTAAATCCGTTTGATTAATACGTGATGCTTCTGGCACAGTGCCTGAAAAACCTGCGAGGTGCAATTGCGCATCCAAATCACCATTAAGGCTCACACTTTTAGACCATTCTGCATATTTTGGTGGTAACGCACTCACTAAAGCTTCCATAGTACCGTTTTCTGTATTAAAGAGGATGTCATAAGCCACACCATCATCAAATACATCGAGTTTACCTTCAAAATTAACATCAAGGTCGTTAAGCGAAATGGTGTTTTTATCGAGTTCTATAGATAGGTTTTCGGTATCATATATGGTGAATGATCGCGCTTTAAGTTGCTTTCCGCTGAGGTAATCAATATGGTCAAAAACCACATCGACATTATCAATATTTAATTTAGAACCTAGTTTTAATTTCCCATTATCTAATCCGCCTTTACCATTATAATTTAAGCCTTCTGAAACGATGGTAATACCTAAATCATCATCTTGGTAGTGTACAGAAGCATTTTCAATTTTAAGACGTCTTAGTTTTAAATGAAGTCCAGAAGCACTTGTGTCTTGGGCAACGGTTGTGGTGTCTGCATTTTTGTAAACATCGTAATTGTAACGTCCAAACTTATCTTTTATAAGCGTAATGTTACAATCAGAGATGTAGGTTTCTTTGATTTCTACTTTGTCCGAAAAAATGAGCTTAAACACATTAATACCAAAACCGATTTCTCCAGCTTTAATTAATGAGGTACTTTTAAAAGGTTCGGAACTTGCCAAATTAACATCTTGAAACGAAAACGTTAAGGACGGAAAATGATTAAAGAATGAGATTTCAGAATCCTTAAATTCTAGTTCTGTATCTAAATTAGCATTAATACCTTTCTTTATTTCATTCGAAATAAAATCGTTAAATAACGAAGGTATAGCAAACATACTTGCCAATAAAAATACGAGAATTGCTAAAATCCACTTCAAGATTTTGCCTATTAGAGTTTTCTTTTTAGAGTCTTTTTCCATAAAAGCTAGGGTCACTTTTCAGCGTTAACGGTCAAAAGTACTCTATTTTTCAACACAAAAAACAGTCGGACTAGCCTATATACTTATAAAACTGTTAAAGTATTGTGAAGTTTTAACGCTTACCACGTAGAAAAAGAAACGCCTAAACCAATAGTGTTTTGGTAATGGTTATAATCAATTAAGGTTTCGCCATAACCTGTAAAGAATTGGGCGTGTAAATTAAGATTATCGTTAATGGGATAGAGGTAGTTAAATTGAAGGCTTCCGCGATTATCTTTAAACGAAAAAGAATTGGTAGCAATAGCATAAAACGTATGCTTTCTCAATTTATAAATAGCCGTAACACTACCATTACCTACATAACTTGTTATTAATGGGTTTTCGTCTTCAGCGTCTGGTAGCCTAATCCATGGTTTTACAAATACGGTGAGGTTTTTTCGTTCCATAGCAATATTAAACATCACACGGTTCCAACTGCGCGATCGTGGTAAATCTCTACCGTTAGACTGGTGATTAAAACTCACACTAGCCATTTTAATCGTAAACCCTGCAAAGCTGAGGTTTAAGGGATAGGTTAATATTAATTCGGGTTCATAGTTAAGCTCTCTAAACGCACGCGAAATATCCGTATTATAAATCTGCCAGTGTGCTATTTGGGTGTAACCAACCCATAAATCACCTTCGCCAAATAAAATAGATTCCGCAAGTTTGGTTTTAAAGCTTAGCTGAAATTTCATCTCAAAACTGTTGTAGTCAATTTCATCTGTTACGGTATAATCAGCATTTTCACTGTACGGAAGTCGGTTAGGACTATCAGACCATCTTGAAGCCGCAAAATATATAGGTTTATAGGCTGTAATTTTAAACGTCCCCTGTTTGTTGGCCTTATCTAAATCCCAAACCGTGGTTATGGATTTTAAGGGGGCGTGTTTCTTAATAAGTTCTTGTGCATTTAGTTTAAAACATAATAACAATAGAATGATTGCGCTTAGTATCGTTTTTATCATGTTTTGTGTTTTTTTATTGAACGCACAAAGCTATTTATATATTTTAATTATTTTGCTGTAAGCGTGTTTTTTATCCTCTAAAATAATGAGATTGTGGTTTTCCGTCTCATCTGCATTCGTTATCTTTACGGTCTTTAAAACTAAACAATTATAACAGATGAAAATTATAGGAATTGGTAAAAACTACATTAACGATATATCAGAACTTAGTGCAGCAAAAACCGGAAGTCAAACAATATTTACTAAGCCAGAGTCTAGTTTAGTAACCGATAATAAAGATGTGGTATTTCCTAACGTAACCGATCAACTAGCTTACGAAGTGGAGTTAGTTGCTAAAATCGGAAAACAAGGTAAAGATATAACACTAGAAGATGCCAACTCGTATATCTCAGCAATTGCCGTGGGTATTGATTATACAGCAACAGATGTATTAGCAGCAAGCAGAGAAAATAAAGGACCTTGGGCTTTAGCTAAAGGGTTTGATGGTGCGTCACCAATGTCTAACTTTAAACCGGTTTCAGACTTTCAAGATTTAGCAGCAATTAATTTCGATTTAAAAATTAATGGTGAACAAAAACAAGTCGGTCATACTAGTCTTATGATCTATAGTTTTGCTGAAATCATTGCTTACGTATCGTCATTTATGACATTAGAGGAAGGCGACCTTATTTTTACAGGGACACCTGCAACTGGTAAAGGTTTAAATGTAAAAGGTGATCATTTACAAGCGTCTATTGAAGGCGAGTTGTTATTAGATTTTAAATTGGTGTAAGACCAATCTTATTTATAATTAAAGAGCTCTTGTTTATGCAAGGGCTTTTTTTTTGTTATTAACGCACCTAAGATTTTATTCAGGCCAATTCTTTTAATCTAATAATTCTTTATGAAGTGTTAATGCTTTAAATAACTTAAAACAAGCACTTTGTAGTGTAAAATGGTGGTTTCGTCTAATTTATAATTAATGTTTCATAATATTTTGTAATTTTTTCGTAATCCTCTTTGTACTAAATCCTTAACAGTACAGAACTAACATAATTCGTTGTTAATACACAATTGTGAAATTTACCCAATTACGGGGCGAATTTTCATTTGAGCTTGTTCTTAATTTAAATTATTAACAAATAAACCAACCTAATTATGAAGAGTATAATTAAGTATTATTTATTACTTGCGATAACACTATTATTTTTGAACCGAATTTACTCTCAAGATATAGTAAAGCCTAATCAAACTGAAGAAATTATATACGACTATAGCACTAAGAAGATTGATGGAAACCTTCCTTTCGATTTACAATTAAATTTTATTGTTAAGAATCTTTCAGTTGATAAGATTATAACCGGACAAATTTATGAGGTTGGATATAAAAAAGGGAAGAGGTTTATTAAATACACTATAAAGGATACTTTAGGTGCAAAAACAGCTAAAACTAAAGAGTTGAGTTTTTATCCTTCTCCATCATTAAAAAACTCGAGTACAACAGCGGTTAATCCTCTAGGTCCAGGAAGACTCTATGAAATTATTTTATTTGTAAAAAATTCTAGAGAAAACAATTTGGTTTACAATGAATTTTTAAATCTATATAGTATTGATTCAAAAAATAAAGATGTCTTAAAAACTTTTTACATCAATAAAATATTGAAGCTTCGTGGAAATGTTGCTCAAAGAAAACATGAAATTGTTTCCTTTCCATCTGATTACTCTAAGTTTTTAGAGAGAATTAGTAATGTACTAGGTTTTGTAGATAATAATTCGGTTCCAAAAGCTCAAATTTTCAATAGAGATTCCACTCTGGTTACAAATAATATTATCAGAAATATTGGAAATAAGATGATTAAAAACAAACTCAATTTTAAATTGTATTCTAAAGTATTAGATAAATTTTTAAACAATGAAGATGACGAAATAGCAGCATTTTCTAGTGGTAAAACATATGATACCAAAGCTTTTGATTATTCTAAACAAATATTGAATATTAAACAGAGCATTAAGGATATTGAGGATTTATTTAATGAAATAGCAATACTTCGAACTTCTCAAAATCATAGTGACTTAGATAAATTTAGAACTCATTTTCTAATGGAGGCAAAAAAGGTGTTAAGTAATAATATAGTTGCCTTAAAGACATATAATATGAATCTTATTAAGGGGTTAAACGATAGTTTACCAGAATTGGTTGTTATTAGTGCTGGTACTGAGCATGATAATTTAAAAACAGCTAATGCAAGTTCTATTATTATAGATTTAGGACTAATGAATGCTTTTGCAAATACTAATGAGGGAGATATTAAATTTATTGCTAGACCATATATAGGACTCAATTTTCATTTTTCAGGAATAAATCGAAAACAGAAATTAAACCAAATTATTGATAAAAAATTTAGACACAGGTTTTCATTGGCATTAGGGATTACAGTTGGCGAGATAGATACTGACGATTTTGAAGATTTATATAACAAAATCAGCCCAACTTTAGGATTAAACTTTAGAGTTGATAGGCAAATTCGCTTAGGTGTGGGATCTTTATTTCTTCGAAAGAAAAATCCCAATCCCATTCTAAACAGTACAAAATTAACTTTAGCACCATATGCTTCTATTTCTTTTGACTTAGGAATTTTTGGTGATAGTAATGCGGGAAGTTTCATTAAAAAAATAGGATTTTAGTTATGAAAAAATTAAGTATAATTATTGTAGCAATATTGTGCACAAATGCCTGTACAAAAAATGAAGTAAGTTTTAACGATTTAGTTGAAATTAGAGAGAGTAGAGATTTCATAATAGCAAATGCTCAAGATACAATTACATATGTTTTGAAATTTAACAATGAAGCTACTATTAGTTTAATAAAAGCAAAGGCTGAAGTGACTAATGGAATATTTATAGATAACGATGAAAACGAATTAGTTATAGAGCCTATTCGTAACGTAGAAGACGAAATTGAGGTTATAGTTCAAGTTAGAAGTACAACTAGAGCTAGCCCAATGGAAGTAGAATTTAATATAAATGAATATAAAACACGTTATATTGTTACTTCCCAAAAATCCATTCCTAGTAATATCAATATTGAGGCATCGGCTTTTAGTGTAGGTAATAGTTATGAAAGCGAGGTTACTTTAACTGGTTCTTTGTCTAGTGAAATAGGAAGAAAAGTTTCTGATGGATATCAAGTTGTTATTAAAGATACTTTCGAGGATGGCACTCCTGTTAATGGTGTCTATAGAGCTTCTGCGCTAATTACAAATAATGGATTAATATCGGTTGTATATAGTCCAGGTAACATTTCACCTAATCAATTTATAACAATAGAAGCTATTGTAATAGATGAGAATGGTCTAGAAACAGATATTGTAAATCAATTACAATTATATATAACTGCAACAGATTAAATTATGGAACAAGAAACAGAACAAATCAATCAGGCAATTCAAGCTTTTTTAGAATCAATTGGAGAAACGAATATGGAAGCTACAGAAATTATTTTTAAAGAAAGGAAAGAAATACAAAAATCCAAACCAAATCCTATACATTGTGAATGGGTTTGGGATCCAGTGAGGAGAAGATTAGTTTGGACATGCTATTAATTTCTTTAGATATTTACTTGACTCAAGAATTAAACTCGTGTAAGACATATCTTATTTTAATTTAAAAAGCCCTTGTTTATGCAAGGGCTTTTTTTATCTTTAAGCTCCCTTAGTTTTATTCTTAATTATCCCAATTGTTTTGTTGTTTACACAAAACTACAAGGGTGTTATTAGCTAATAATTAAACAAATCTTAACTAAAAAAACCTACAAAATGGCAGAATGTATTAATTGCGGCGATTACACCAAATTTAATGGTGGTCTCTGTTTTAAATGTTACAAAAAAGAAAATAACGGTAAAGAAGTTGCTGTTGCAGAAAAACCAAAAGCTAAAACCAAAACTAAAACGAGTACATCGAAGGTTGATAAAACAAAAGATATTGCAGCCGAAAAAACTAAAGAGGTTGTCTCAAATAATTTCAATTATAATCTTACAAAAGGTAGAATTGCTGAAACTTTAATAGAGCGATTATTTGTAGACTTAGGTTTTCAGGTATTTCAATATGGTATGGAAAATACCATTCCAGGTATTAAAGATCTATTAAGAGGTGTGAAAGATGAAGTTGCAATGAACATCAGAAGAATGCCAGATTTGGTTGTTTTTAAAGATAACCAAGCACATTTTATTGAAGTTAAATTTAGAGCAAGTGGCTGTTTTAAATTAAGTGATATTGATAAAAATGGCGATTATCCTTATCAAAATGCATTAATTGTTTTAATGTCAAAAAAGCATATAAAATGTATATCTTTCGAAGAACTCCAAGATGGTAAAGAAATAACGGAATCTAGTCGAAACTATTTAGGAAACAGAAAGGAATTTGATACGGACAAAGAAAAAATTATAGAATACTGCCAATACGCAGTAAAATTCTTTGAACACGTTTAAATTATTTAACGTTAAATAGTTTTTGTAGAGATATATAAACTTTTAAAGGTTATAAAAAGACAATTAGAGATAATTGTCTTTTTAAGTTTAATGCAAGTACGGTTTTCCGTAATTAAGTTATAAGAAAATACTGTAATTTTCCTTTTGATACAAGTAGTGTTTTTCTATCTTTATAATCCCTTAGAATTAACGTTTTGTTGACTGATAGTTTTGCTTTTAAGCAAGGCCAAACAACTAATGCCTATATATGACAACACAGACTTTAAAATCTAATTTCAGTTTTCTAACAGATAACTATATTGAGTTACTGCAATTAGCGCTGTTTGCAGAGCGAAACGCTTATATAGATCCAAGTACCACCTTATCTAAATTACGTATTCTAGCTGAGAAATTATCGAGTTACTTAATCGATTTTGAACAACTTGAAGAACCTTATGATAAGAGACAGGTCACTCGATTAAGTGTATTAGGAAACAGTGCTAATATTCCTCCAGAAATGATTTCTATTCTACATACGATTAGAAAATCGGGAAACAAAGCATCGCATTCTGGTGAAGGCACGCAAGCCGAAGCAAGATATATGCTTAGACAAGCGTTTTATTTAACTAAGTGGTTTGTTGAAGTTTATGAAAATGAAGAGGTATGCGTAGATTATGAAACACCACAAGAATCTTGGTTTGTAAAGGAGGATTCTAAGACCGCAGAACTGGAGCAAGAATTGGAACTCTTAAAAAAAGAAGTTGCCAACTATAAAGAAAAAGTAAAAGAGCATACCCAAATATCAGCGGAAGCCAAACAGCAACGAAAAGAACGTGCTTATGCAAAGGCTAGGAAAACAGAAGAATCTGAAATAGAAACAAGAGACCGTATTGATAAGCAGTTAAGAGATGCGGGTTGGGAATGTGACACACCAAGTTTAAATTATAAATCGAAGAAAACGCTTCCGCAAAAAGGAAGACAAATGGCTATTGCCGAATGGAGATGCGGAACGAAATGGGCAGATTATGCCTTATTTAATGGTTTAGAACTTATTGGAATTGTCGAAGCTAAGAAGCACATTAAAAATGTAATGAGCGATTTAGGACAAGCTAAAACCTATAGCGAACTGGTAACTAATGACCACAATATTACGTTCCCTATTCATCCCAATAGTACAACTTATAAAGTGCCATTTATGTTTTCTACTAATGGAAGGCCCTATTTAGAGCAGTTTAAAACCGCTTCTGGTATTTGGTTTTGGGATGGAAGAGATCAGAAGAATTTAGCCAGACCGTTACCTGATTGGTTTTCACCAAGAGATTTGGTCGAAAAGTTAAACTACGACGAAAACGAAGGGGTAGAAAAACTTAAAAAAACAGATTACGATTTACTATCTGACCCAAGTGGTTTAGGTTTAAGAGCATATCAAGTTGACGCGATTAAAGCGGTAGAACAAAAAATACTTAATAATGTAGAAGACAGACGTGCTTTACTAGCCATGGCTACAGGTACAGGTAAAACCCGAACTATGATTGGGATGTGTTACCGATTAATTAAGTCTGGTCGCTTTAGACGTATTTTATTCTTGGTGGATAGACGTATGTTGGGGAAACAAGCGTCTGATGCTTTTAAGGAAGTGCATATTGAAGGTTTACAAACCTTTGCGCAAATATATGATCTACAAGATTTAGAAGATAAAGCATCAGAATTAGACACAAAAATACATTTTGCAACCGTACAAGGTATGGTGCAGCGTATAGCGTATTCAGACGATTCGCCTAGTGTTGGAGATTATGATTGTATAGTTGTAGACGAAGCGCATAGAGGTTATACTTTAGATAAAGAAATGGACGAAGAAGAGTTTATCCTTCGTGACCAAATCGATTTTCAGAGTAAATATCGTATGGTATTAGATTACTTTGATGCCTACCGTATTGGTTTAACCGCAACACCAGCATTACATACCAAAGATATTTTTGGAGATCCTGTATTTATGTATTCGTATCGTCAAGCCGTTATAGAAGGGTATCTTATAGATTTTGAACCACCATATGTATTTCAAACCACGTTATCTAAAGGTGGTATTGTTTGGGAGAAAGGTGATGAAGTCAAAGTGTACGATCCAGAGGAGAATGAAATTAAAGACTTAGGCGTTACAGACGATGAAATTAAAGTAGAAATCACAGGCTTTAATCGTAAAGTGATTACCGAAAACTTCAATCGTGTTATTTTAAACGAATTGATTTCTACATACGGTATTTTACCAGACAATAAAGGAAAGACTTTAATCTTTGCAGCAACCAATGCCCATGCAGATACTATAGTAAGATTACTTTATGAAGAATTCACGGAGCTTGGAGAAGATGCAGATGCTGGAGCCATAGTTAAAATAACAGGCGAGGTGTATGATCGCGAAGATTTACTACGTAAATTTAAAAATGACCAATATCCAAGCATTGTGGTTACTGTAGATTTATTAACTACAGGTATCGATGTGCCAAGTATTTCTAATTTGGTGTTTTTACGTCGTGTGAACTCACGTATTTTATATGATCAAATGATTGGTCGCGCCACAAGACGTTGTGATGAGATTGGTAAAGACGTTTTTAAGATATACGATTGTGTAGGTGTTACTGAAATTATGTCTAAAGAACAGGTGATGAAACCTGTAGCACCTTTGGTTACCAAAAGCTTTGCTAATTTAGTAGAAGAATTGGCTATTATTGAAGATGACTATGCAAAGGAAGTGAAGCTAGACCGTATCATTGCAAAAATTCAACGTAAAGTTTCTAGTTTTAGTGAGCAACAGAAAGCGCAATTCGAAATTCTTTCTGGAGAACCAACGGTTAGAGATTTTGCTAAAAAGTTAAAGGCTATAGATATTGACCATGTAAACCAATCTATTGAAGATTATGGGCATTTATGGGAATTTTTAGATAGCGAAAAAGGGAGAACTTTAGGTTATGGCACCTTATATAGTGACCATGAAGATCAAGTAGAAGAGGTGTCACGTGCTTACGAGAAAAACCTAAAGCCTAAAGATTATCTTGAATCTTTTGCTGAATTTATAAATAATAATAGAAACGAAATTGCGGCTTTAAAGATTGTGTGCACAAAGCCAAGTAGTTTAACACGTACCGAATTAAAAGAATTACGATTAATACTAGATACTCAGGGTTTTAATAAAAACAATCTGAATACAGCGTATAAAGAAGTGACTAATACTAATATAGTAGCAGATATTATTGCACACATTCGTACGTCTGCTTTAGGAGAGAATTTAGTAAGTCATCAAGAGCGCATTGCAAATGCAGTAGCCAAATTAAAAACAAGTCACGATTGGAACCAAATCCAAATAAAGTGGTTAGATAAAATTGAAGCACAATTGCAAAAAGAATCCATTATTACTTTAGAAGATTTAAATAAACCACCGTTTAGTGTCGATGGAGGATTAAAGCGTTTAGACAAAGTGTTTAAAAATGAAACAGCTCAAATTATTAAGGAGTTAAACGAGTATTTGTACGCTTAATAATAAACAATTTAAAATTATTTAATGGCAGAGGCTATAATTGAAAATATAGAACAAATTGAGGTTTTAAAACATACATTAAAACCTAAAGTCAAGACTGTAAAAGAAATTTTATATAATCAAGATTTAAAAATACCAGAATACCAAAGACCTTACAAATGGCAACCAAAAAATGTAAAACAATTATTGGAAGATATTGTTTTACATCAAAAAAAATCAGCTTACAGAATTGGTACAGCTGTTATGCATAAAGACAAGAAGGAGTTAAATATTGTAGATGGACAACAACGTATAATTACTCTTACTTTAATCGCGCATGCTTTACATAGTAATGAATCAACAAAATATTTTGCTGAAAAATATGGAGGAGAAAGTAAGTTAAAACTACTTTCAGAATCTATGGATAATGATATATCAAAAGCAAATGTTATTATTAACTATAAAGAAATAGAAAGAGAGATAAAAAATTTTACTGAAGATGAAGTTCGTTTCTTTTTTGCAAAATGTGAATTGGTATGCATCACATTGTCTAGTATTTCTGAAGCCTTTCAGTTTTTCGATTCTCAAAACGCAAGAGGTAAAGATTTAGATCCTCACGATTTATTAAAAGCTTTTCATTTGCGTGAAATGTCCGGTTTTTCAGAAAAAGAAAGACAGCAATGTATCGAAGAATGGGAAAGTAAAAATGACGATGAATTGCACGATGTTTTTTCACAATATTTATTTAGGATTCGTAGATGGTCTAAACGTAAAAATGGACGCTATCTAAACAAAACCAATGCTAATACATTTAAAGGGGTTAGTTTAGATACAACACAAGATTTTCCGTACATCTATCCTTTAAAAATAAAGAATGTTTTTACAGATGAGTTTAATCAACATCTACATAGAAAGGTCGATAATAATATAAAACTATATCCTTTTCAAATTGATCAAGTAGTTCTTAATGGACAGCGTTTTTTCGAAATGATTAGTTTTTATCAAGATAAAATACAGCAGTTAAAGGGAACTCACAGCGCAAAATACTTTAATAAAGAAGAAAAAAAATGGGTGTATGATGAAGATTATTTTCTTGGTAAGCTTCAATTTTTATCCATTAATTCAAAAGACAGTATATCTTTTAAGGTATTTAAAACCTTAGCTTTTTATGAAGGACGCAATAGATCTGGGGATCAATATGTAAGAACACTTTTTGATTGTGCACTACTTTATTATACAGATAAGTTTGGCAATAAAGATTTAGATAGAGTAATTACAAAACTATTTATTTGGGCTTATAGTTTGCGTTTAAAATTGCAAGCAGTCCAATTAGCTTCTGTAGATAATCATGCTAGAGAATGGAATAGTGTGTTTTCTATTATTAGAGAGGCAACACAACCAAAAGAGGTGTATCAAATGTATTTAGAAAGCATCGATGCTATAAAATCGAAGAAAACTAAAGATATATTAGACATGTTTAAATCTTTAAACTATTGCAATGAAAAATAATTTAGTAGAATTAAACATAGAGGAAGTGTTTTCAAACAACACCTATGCAATTCCAATATATCAACGAAATTATGCTTGGAAAGAAGCACAAATAAAACAACTTATCCAAGATATTTACGATTATGCTAAAAACGATACAGCGACTACACAACAGTATTATATTGGTAGCTTAGTGGTTTTTGAACGTAAAACGGAGGGAGGAATTGTTTATGAAACTATTGATGGACAACAACGCTTAACAACTTTGAACATTTTGTTTTCGGTTTTAAAAAATGAATTTGACATTCATATTAATAACTATAAAACAAATCTTCATTTTGATAGTAGACCAATGTCTTCTTATACTTTAGAGCATATTTATAATAAGACTAAAAAAGAAGATGTAAATAAGTCTGAAAAAAAGTTAAATGTTAGAATTACAGATGCGTATACCATCGCTAAAAATGAATTAAATAAAATTAAAAAGGCCAATCATTTAGAACAGTTTGTTAATTATTTAAAGGCAAATGTTATTATTCTAAGAGTTCCTGTGCCTAAGGATACTGATTTAAATCATTATTTCGAGATAATGAATAATCGTGGCGAGCAGCTAGAAAAACATGAAGTATTAAAAGCTAAAATGCTAAAGGTCTTTAGCAAAGAAAAAAAGGCAAGCCACGTTTTTAATACCATTTGGGAAGCTTCAGCTAATATGGAGAAATATGTACAACATGGTTTTAATACAGAGGTTCGTACTGCTCTTTTTGGAAAACATTGGAATCATTTTGAAGCAGAAATTTTTGAAGATGTTATTACTGGTTTTAATTCTAAAGTTGAAGTAGATAGTACTGCATTAACTATTGAGGCTTTATTAAAGGATAAACAACAAATAGAAATAAAAAAGGAAGAGGACGATGATTCTCCAGAACGCTTTAATTCTGTAATTAACTTTTCTAATTTCTTATTGCATATTTTAAGAGTATTGGTTAATAATAATCCTAATTATGAATCGCTTTCTAATGATGAGAAAAACATTCCTTTAGATGATAAAAGACTAATTGAAACCTTTGATTTTTTCTTAAATGTAGAAGATAAAACCAGGAAAAAAACATTTGTTGAAGACTTTGCTTTTCTGTTATTAAAAGGAAAACACTTTTACGATAAGTATATCATTAAACGTAATTTAAAAGACGAAAAATGGAGTTTAAAATATCTTAAAGTTGAGTATTATAATAAAAAAGCATCACATCAATATATAAACAGTTTAGACACTAATAATAAATCAATTTTAATGTTATTGTCAATGTTTCATGTGTCTGCACCTACATTAATTTATAAACATTGGTTAAATGCTGCATTAAATTATTTGCTGGATGATAGTAAAGAAGAAATTGATGGAGAAGATTACATCCATTATTTAGAAGACTTAAGTGATACATATTTATATGATCGTTTTCTAGCTAAAGAAGAAAAAGATTACTTTAATATTATTTATAAAAATGACGCTTATCCTAGTACTAATAAAAATGACTTAGATACATCTAAACTTAACGAAGGTACAAGCGTAGAGAATTTTATATTTAACAGATTAGACTATTTATTATGGAAACAAGATCAAGAAAAAGACAATAAACAATTTTCAGATTTTAGTTTTTCTTTCCGTACTTCTGTAGAGCATTACTATCCGCAAAATCCGATGGAAGGACAAGACCGATTAGATACCAGTATTTTAGATAATTTTGGAAATCTATGCCTAATAAGTAGAAATAAAAACTCTAAATTAAGCAACTACATGCCAACCGCCAAAAAGGAGCATTATGCAAAAAGAGGTAGTATAGAAAGCATAAAACAGCAAATTATGATGCAAGAAAAGCATTGGCAGGAGAATGAAATTAAGGAGCACGCAGAAAAAATGGTAAAAACACTTTTAACAACAAACATATAAATGGCATTAACAACCCAAGAAATAGTAAACAAACTCTGGAACCTTTGTAACGTATTACGCGACGATGGTATCACATATCACCAATACCTAAACGAGCTCACCTTTATTCTGTTCTTAAAAATGGCAGAAGAAACCGACTATAACGATAAATTACCAGAAGGCTACCGTTGGGAAGACTTAAAACATAAAGAGGGTATAGAACTATCTACATTTTACAGAGAGTTGTTATTGCATTTAGGCACCAAAACAACAGGTAAAATCCAGAAAATATACAACAACGCACAAACCAGTATTCAAGAACCAGCCAACCTACGTAAAATTATAAAACATATCGACGAGCTCGATTGGTTTGAAGCCAAAGACGAAGGTTTAGGAGAAATGTACGAAGGCTTGTTAGAAAAAAATGCGAGCGAGAAAAAATCTGGAGCAGGACAATACTTTACACCAAGACCATTAATTAATGTGATGGTGCGTTTAATGGATCCTAAAGTGGGCGAACGCCTTAACGATCCTGCATGTGGAACCTATGGATTTATGATTGCTGCACACCATTATATTTTAAAGCACAACGATCTTTATAATCTTACAGAAGCACAAAACAACCATTTGCAAAACGAGCAATATTCGGGTTGTGAGTTGGTAGGCGATACACACCGTTTGGCCATGATGAATTCCTTTTTACATGGCATGGGAGGAAACATTGCACTAGGCGATTCTTTAAGTAGCTATGGCGAAAGCATAAAAAATAAAGACCTCGTTTTAGCTAACCCACCATTTGGAACTAAAAAAGGAGGAGACAGACCAACCCGAACAGATTTAGTCTATCCAACCTCTAACAAACAATTAAACTTTTTACAAGGTATTTACCGCAGTTTACATACAAGAGGTGGCGCAAGAGCAGCCGTAGTATTACCAGATAATGTGTTGTTTGAAGATGGTGACGGACAAAACGTACGTAAAGACCTGATGGAAAAATGCAACTTACATACCATTTTACGTTTGCCAACAGGTATTTTTTACGCCGCAGGTGTAAAAACCAATGTACTATTTTTTGAGCGTGGTACCACAGATAAAGCAAATACCAAAGACGTATGGTTTTACGATATGCGTACCAATATGCCCAACTTTGGGAAACGCACACCGTTTACCGAAAGCTACTTTGTAGATTTTGAGAAAGCCTACACAGCCAAAGACCGAAACAAAATTAAAGACGAACGCTTTAGCTGTATTACCAGAGAAGTTATTGCTAAAAAGAACGATTCTTTAGATTTAGGACTAATTGCAGACGACAGCATTACCAAAGCCGAAGATATTGGCGAACCTATAGATATTGCCAAAGAAGCGTTAACTGAGTTAACTAGCATTACCACAGCGTTGAATGCCATAATTAAAGCATTAAACTAGATGGACAAGAAATTACCTAAAAATTGGGAAAGGGTTGGTTTTACTGAAATATTTGGTATTAATGGAGGAACTCAGCCACCAAAAAGTCAATTTATTCATGAGCCAAAAGAAGGATACATAAGATTATTGCAAATAAGAGATTTCGGGAAAAAGCCTGTTCCAACATATATTCCAAATACTGGAAAATTAAGAACTTGTGAAAAGGATGATATTTTAATTGCTAGATATGGAGCTTCTATTGGAAGAATAGTAACAGGAGAAGAAGGTGCTTATAATGTAGCTTTAGCTAAAGTTAATATTCCTGAAGTTATGAATAAGAACTTTGTTAAGTGGCTTTTAAAATCTCATATATTTCAAAATAAAATAGTTTCTTTTCAAAGAACAGCTCAAAGTGGATTTAATAAAGATGATTTGTCAGGTATCAAAGTACCACTTCCACCACTAGCAGAACAACAACGTATTGTTGCCAAGTTAGACGAATTATTTGGTCATCTAGACACGCTTAAAACCCGTTTAAACAACATACCACAAATCCTTAAAAATTTTAGACAAGCGGTGTTAACCCAAGCGGTAACAGGTAAGCTTACTGAGGAATGGCGTGTTGGGAAGGAGTTGGAGGAGTGGGAAGAAACTAATTTAGAACATCTAGTTTTATTTGCAGGGAATGGACTTTCTAAAAGAAGTGGAGAAGGAGAAGACTTAACCGTTTTAAGATTAGCCGATTTTAAAAATGGGATACGAGTTTTTGGTAATGAAAGAAAGATTCAGCTAACAGAAAAAGAACAAATTAAATATACATTAAACAATAATGACTTATTAATTATTAGGGTAAATGGTAGTGTAGATTTAGCAGGTCTTTTTATTCTATATAATAATGAGGGAAATAAGGAAGCTTTCTGTGACCATTTCATAAGGTTAACTGTTGATTCAGAAAGGATAATCCCTTTATATCTTACTTATATTTCAAATAATGGAGATGGTAGATTATACCTTAAGAACTCATTGTCAACTAGTGCTGGACAAAATACTATAAATCAAAAATCGGTTAAAGGGTTGTCTATAAATTTACCTTCTGTGGAAGAGCAAACCGAAATCGTAAAACGTGTAGAACATTTATTTGCCAAAGCAGATGCAATAGAAGCCCAATACCAAATTCTTAAAACAAAAATAGATAGTTTACCGCAAGCTATTTTAGCTAAAGCTTTTAAAGGTGACTTGGTGGAGCAGTTGGATACGGACGGTAGTGCTGAGGTTTTGTTGGAGGAGATACAGAAGTTAAAAGAAGCGTCATTGCGAGGTGCGAAGCAATCTGTTAAAAATATGTCAAAAAATAACACTAAGGAGGTTTTGGGAAGAGTTGCTGAGGGAACTACTAAATATAGCAAAAGATGATAGCAGCCATTTATGTTTATCCTAATAGTTTGCCACATCTTTTTGGTGAAGATCACGAGGCTATAACCTTAAATCTTGGAGGTAAGTACTTTTATAGAGTTGGAGAGGTCAGAGGGCATTCAAGAATCTTAGATAAAGAACGTAACAGTTTATATGTTGATAGGTTTTGGCCAGAAGGAGTTTCATTAATATCTGCTATTGTTGGCGCAAATGGAACGGGTAAATCAACAATTTTGCAGGCGATTAAATTAAGTTGCCAGTTGGTACTTGAAGAGGATGATGCGGCTGTTGTGATTTGGGCGAAAGATGCTGGTCAATTGTTTTATTATACACCTTATCTCACAGAAAACAGATCAGACGAGGATGGGTCTAATGTGCATAATCTTTCAAAACTTAGTCAAATGTCTAATGATTCTAAATATGAAAATTTAGATTTTAGTGGACATTGGGAATATCATAAATCAGAAAGACTTAAAAGAATTATTTTATTAGTAGAAAATGAGAAGTATAAAAAATCACTGCAAGAATTAGAAATTACAACATTTGAACGAGTTCAAATTAAGTTTTTAAAAATCACAAAGGATCATTGGAATGTATCAAGAAATTTTGTGCCGTTTTTTGAGTCATTCGAGAAGCTAAAAGAAAAAGAATGGACTAAAAATGAAGAAGATTTAATTGATAAACTAGGCTTGAAAAGTGCTGCCGATATTAAAGAAAGTAGAGAATATCAGGTAAATAGCAGGAAATCGAGACTTAGACTAACTATCCTAGAGAGTATCATTAAAAAGGTTCATTCCATTTTAGAGAATACAGGGAATAAATTTTTAGAAGAAGGTTATATAAATGATGATTTAGGAACTTCAAGTCAGAAATTTAAAGAAATCACATCTACTAAAGAGGCGTTTTTTTGGTTCATCGAAAATGCTTACTTCGAAATTAGAAAGCAAAAATATTATTTACCAATCGATGAAATTAGAAAATTCACAAATCTACTTTTAGAATTTGTAGAATTCAATAATCAAATTGATAATTGGACGATATTAACCGTGAATTTTGCTGAAACTAAAACTATAATTGATGCTTATCAAAGTTTTCTTTTATCTTTTAAAGAGGTCTTTACTTATGATGAGAAGATTTTTATGACATTTTCACCAGATAAAACTTTAAGCACGGGTGAGATGTCTTTTTATGAGTTATTCTCAGCTTTAAATTATAGTAACTATAGAATTGAAAAGAAGTTAGATTTAACAGCTTATCAAGAACAGGAACTTGTAAATTATGAAGATTTTATAGTCCTTTTAGATGAAGCTGATTTGGGGTTTCATCCCTTTTGGAAAAGAAAGTATATACAATTTTTGTCGCTTATGCTTCCAGATATATTTGTTGATAAAAAAATACAATTGATTATAAGTACTCATGATCCATTGACGCTTTCAGATATTCCAAATAATAATATCATATACCTTAAAAAAGAAAATTCTATTGTTCGGGAGTTAGGAATATATGATTCAGAACGTCCACAGAAATCTTTTGCAGCAAATATTACAGATTTATTAGCGGATTCATTTTTTGTAGATGATGGCCTAATAGGAGATTTTGCAAAAGATAAAATTAAAGAGGTAATAAATAATTTAAATTTCTTGATTTTAGAAGGTGAAATAAGAGATTTAAGAAAACAAAATGAATCTAATTATAAGGATTTATTAAGAGACAAAGAGGAACAATATAGAGATTTAGAAGGGAAGTTTTCTCGTAGAGAAAAACAGTATTTAAAATCTGTAATCGAAATTATAGATGAGCCTATTTTAAAACATAAGATGGATGAAATGTATTATCAAGCTTTCCCTAGTGAAATAGATAAGGATGAGGCCATAAAAAGAGCAAAGCGAATTCTTGGTAATGCAGGTTTAAATATTAAAGATTTAAAATAATATAGCTAATGATTTATTTAGGTGATCAAACAGATGGTTTAAATGCTTATAGTAAGGAGGCTGTATGCTGGTTAGGTGTTAAGCTTAAAGGAAGGAGAGGTTTTAATTGCGGAGATTCTACTTGTTACCCTTGTAATCATAGTAATATTAGAAGTAACATCGATCAAGAGTTTAGAGACCTATTTGATGACGCTTTAATTAAAGAAATAATAGAAGCAAAACCCAGACGTTTATTAGAATTAAATGGAGAATTATTAACTGCCTTTACAATACAACATGGTAAAACAACTGATGACTTTAGGAGGAACGCAAAAAATCTATTTTTAAATTCTGGCTACAAGGTTTGGTTTTTGACAGACGAAAATTCTGGTGAAAAGTGGAATTATCGTTTAGCTAGATTATTAGATAAACATACTTGTACATATTGCAATAGAGAGTACACTTTTGTTTTAAGAAACCCATCTGGTATTGGTAAAGGCATGGTGCCACAGATTGATCACTGGTTTGCAAAAACAGATTATCCACTTTTGGCTATTTCATTTTACAATCTAATTCCTTCATGTGGCACTTGCAATACCATTAAATCCTCAACGAATTTAAATTTAATAGATCATTTACATCCATACGTAGATTCTAATATTTCTAGCACCTATGAATTTAGCTATTTGCCTATTACAAACATAGACAATAGAATAATACTTAAAAACAGCTCTTTGTTTAATAGTAAAGGATTAGATACAGTGAATGCGCTCAATTTACCTTTAATATATAAAGGGCATTCAGGCAAAGAGTTACAAGATTTAATTGATTTGAGGTATAAATATTCTGATAATTATCTCAATATACTTTTGGAAGATACTTTTGGAGATTTACATATATCAAAAGAAGAACGTTATAGGCTAATTTTTGGAATTGAGTTAGATGAAGAAAATCATCACAAACGCATATTTAGCAAGTTTAAAGGAGATATTATTAGTGAACTTTTATCAATAAAATAGAATACTATATGTCTTATGAATATTAGAAGAAAACAATTATGCCTTAACTATCTAAAAGCAAGACAGGAATTTTTAGAGGTTGCTAATAATGATGAGGTCTTACACGGAAACGACAATATCATAGGTCGAATAGGTGAGGCTATTGCACACTCTTTTTTAGAGCAAATGGAGAGACGACCCAAAGTAGTAAAACACCAATCTAATGAAGGTTATGATATTATCTGCGAAAACAATGATTCTAGAGTATCAGTTAAAATGATTACTTCAGAAAATAAAAGAGGTAGTACATCTAAAATTAACCATAAATGGGATGAGTTAATTGGTATAGAGTTAGGCGAAGATTTAAAAGTGAAAAATTTTGGACTAATAACCAAAGAAGCTTTTCTAGAAGAACAAAAAAGAAAAAACCAAAGTTTAGAACCCAACTTTAGTAGAAACATGTTTAAAGAAAATGGAGTGTTTGCTTTAGCTGGGATACTGTTCTCAATAGAGCAAATAGAAGAGTATAATTTATTATAGTTTATTGGTTGATAAAGAATAGGTATTGTAAGCTATTGCCTTAAAATAGGTTTATATGGATATATAAAAAACATTTGAATGATAGAATCTATAAAATATGCAACGATTTCAAGCATATACGTTAAAAATTTAATCTTTTATGAGGAAGGAAAAGAGAAAAGCTTGATTAAGTTTTGCCAAAAAAATGGGATATCTCATTTACCAGATGCTGACAGAAAAACTATTTATAAACTAAAGCAAGATAAATTTGTTGAGGTTCCTCTAACAGCAGATCTTATATGCCATCCGTTTGATAGGCTATTTGATCAAAATACTTTAAATAAATTTGAAAATGGTGACCATGATGAAGTCATGTTTGTGGTTGAAGATGATATTATTAAAGGTGTTGTTCATATTGTTGATTATAATAATGATTTTTTAAATATAGAATTTTATAAAGCTAGTTATAATCTAGAGCGTATGTTACGTGACTATTTAGTAGCATGTGGTGAAACTAATGTATCTATAATCGATTGGATGCAAGACAAAGCAAGTACTAATAAATTTTGGGAAAATAGATTTTATCAATGTATGCCAATTAATACAGAGAAACGTAATCGACTAATTAAAAAACGAAGAGATTTAAAAGAATTTCAAACCTTTTATCTAAATGACTTACTTCTTTTTGCTGCATCAAAAAAGTTGGTATCGGACAAATTTAAAAAAAACATAGAATCGGTAAAGCAAGTAAGAAATTGGGTAGCACACAATAAAGACTTGGCGTATCGTACAGGAGACATAGATAAGCCCTTATATAACATAAAAGAACTTAAAGAATTTGTAGCAAATGCGAATCATTTTTTTGAATGTTATGAAGAATTAGAATTTAAAAACCTTAATAACTAGTTTGTTAGGTGGTCGTGAAGTGAATTAAAATGAAATAACAGATCAATATTAAATAACAATCAAATTATATTATTAACCTATTATGAGTCATCGTCCACAAACCATACAAATATTCCTCCCAGACGGTTCACCAACCAGTATTAGAGAAGCAGAACTTACCAATAGATTAGTAAAGGCGATTCTGTTTCCAAGAAATAAACTACAACAAGTAGCCAAACGCGACATGGTACATTTTACTGGTGTTTATTTTTTGTTTGGTAATACAGAAGATGGCGCAAAACCCATAGTGTATATTGGAGAAGGTGAGGATTGTTTTACACGGATACAATCTCATAACCGTAAAAAAGACTTTTGGACACATTGTGTCATCATCACAACTAAAACCGACGAGTACACCAAAACTGATGGAAAGTATTTAGAGCATTATTGTTTAGCTAAAGCCAAAGAAATTGGTAGATATGCTACAGATAACGATACGGGTTCTAAAAAGCCATCTATTAGCGAAAGTAGAGAGTATGATTTATTAGATAATTTTGATACCGCTAAAATACTGTTAGCAACTTTGGGTTATCCCATTTTTGAAGAGAAACGAAAAGCAAAAAGCCCTAAAGAATTGTTTTACTGTCAAGGAAAAGAAGCATCTGCTGTAGGTGAATTAACAGATGATGGTTTTCTTATTTATAAAGATGGTAAAGCTAATATAGAAACGACCCAAGGCATGAATAAATGGATTGGTGTTTTGCGTAAGCGATTATTAGAAGAAGACATCTTAAAGAAAGAGAATAATGTTTACGTGTTTCAGCAAGATTATATATTTAATTCTCCAAGTGCTGCTGCCGCAACTGTTTTAGGGCGTTCTGCAAATGGTTGGACCTCTTGGAAAGATAAAAATGGTAAAACATTAGATGAGTTGAAGCGGAAATAATATAATTTATTAAGATAAGTATAGAAATTTATAAACTGTAATTGGAAACTAAAACTATACCACATATAGAATTATTTACAGATGGAGGAGCAGAACCAAATCCTGGTAAAGGCGGTTGTGGTGCGATATTAAAATATATTTACATTAAAAAAGAGTTTTAATAGCTAGGGGAGTTTTCCGCCAATAAGAAATGCTTCGTATAGACCTACGGTTTGTATACTTTTACTAAATTAGTGTAAATCAGAGCGTCTAAAATAGATACATAAACACGGTATATTATGCAAATAGACCATTATTAAACCAATAACAAAAATATAAGTAATTAATATGTTATGGAACCTAATTATCTTTTCTGTTGTAACAATTAGTTCTTTAGTCGTTTTCCGAAAAGTAATAGAAAAGAAAAAATATAAGAATACAACTTACCTTGCTAATTTAGAAGTTATTAATTCTTTTTTAGATACCATTGAAACATTAGACGACTATGTAACTTGGGTACATCGCAACAACATAAAAACGGAGTATGCTGCGCTTGGCAAATACTTTAAGGGAAAATCTAACTATTATAAAAAAGAAGAAAAGGTTAAAACATTTAATGTTGTTTTTCAAAATTTTGATACCTATATAGTTAACTACAATAAAAACTACGTTAATACTCAAAAAGAAAAACTCAGTCAGTATTTTAATGATGTTGAGGGTAAAAAATTAGACGACCAACAGCGCACAGCTGTGATTACTGACGACTATTCAAACTTAATTATTGCAGGTGCAGGGTCAGGAAAAACCTTAACCATCCTCGGTAAAGTGAAATATTTAATAGAACAAAAAAATGTACAACCTGAAAATATATTACTCTTATCTTTTACCAGAAAAACGGTTGAGGAATTAAATGTTCGTCTAAAAAACTTAAGTCTTGGCGCAAGAGCTACAACGTTTCATAAACTTGGGTACAACACCATAAAAAAATACCTAACAACTATTCCTGCTATAACCAATGAAAATACATTGTATAATGTTATCAAAGACTATTTAAAGACAGATATCTTTAATAATGCAGAAGCATTAGAGGCGTATATCATCTATGTGGCCTGTTACATGAATATTCCAGAAGCACATGATAGCTATGATTCATTGGGAGAAAAATTAGATACCGAAAAAGGAATTGATTTTCAAACTTTAAAATCTAAATGCGAACCTGAACCACTAAATAAAGTGGCAATAGCATCACTAGACACTATTCAAGGTGAAAAAGTAAAAAGCGTTGAAGAGTTGACTATCGCTAACTTTTTGTACTTAAATGGCATTGAGTACGACTATGAAAAACCGTACCCATTTGGTGATGTAATGTATCAACCAGATTTTTATTTATCAGAATACGACATTTATTTAGAGCATTTTGGAGTTGACGAAAACAATAGAGCTAAACACCTTACACCTTTCAATGAGCAGAAATATGTGGAAGAAATGGAGCTAAAAAGAGATAAACACCAATTATATGGCACTAAACTTCTAGAAACCTATTCATATTACAACCGAAATCGTGTTTTACTTGAAAAACTAGAAGAGATGTTGAGAAACGAAAATGTAGTTTTTAAGCCACGTGATACACAAATTATTTATTCAAAAGTCAGTGAAAAGGACAAAAACTTTGGTAAAGAAATAACAAATCTATTAGGGACATTTATCAATCTTTGTAAATCAAGACAATTAGATAACAACGCAATAGAATCTTTGTTTTTAGATAGGCGCAGGGTATCAAACAAGTATATGCGCGAAAGACAACAAATATTCTTAAAATTTGCCCTTCCAATTCTAATCAAGTACGATGATACATTAAAAGAGAAAAGTGAAATTGATTTTAATGACATGATAAATCAAGCCACTGATCTTTTTAAAGCAAATAAGCCTAAATGCAAATATCAGTATATTATCATTGACGAATATCAAGACATATCATACTCACGTTTCAATCTTATTAAGGAAATTAGAGAATTATCTGGTGCAAGACTTATTTGTGTTGGCGATGATTGGCAATCAATATATCGTTTTGCAGGTAGCGACATTTCTTTGTTTAGCAATTTCGGAAAATATGTGGGTAAATATGAACAGTTATTTATTGAGCAGACCTATCGTAACTCACAAGAAATCGTTGATATAACTTCAAAGTATATTCTAAAGAATAAGAAACAAATAAAAAAGAAGCCTCAATCTAAAAAAGAATCTTGTAAAGACCCCATTCAGTTTGTGTATTATTCTCAAGATAATGCAGATGCTGTTTTTATAAATGAAATTCAGGCAATTATAGACAAATATGGAAACAAACCAATTTTGGTTTTAGGTCGTCATAGCTTTGATATTAATGAGTTTATAAAACTTACACCAAACAGTAAAATAAAATATTACGAACGCAGTAATAAATTAGAGATAAAAGGTTTTGAAGCTATAGATATTAAATACATAACGGTTCACAAATCAAAAGGATTAGAAGCAGATAATGTTATCGTATTAAACTTAAAAAATCACTTACTTGGTTTCCCAAATAAAATGACTGACGACCCTATGGTGTCGTTATTACTTAGTGATGATGAAGCCTTTCGTTTTGCAGAAGAACGTAGGTTGTTTTACGTAGCGCTAACAAGAACTAAAAACGAAGTGGTATTACTTATTCCAACAGATGTATCTTTATTTGCTGAGGAATTAATGACAGACAACAACGACATTTTATTTACTTCAAACAACAAAATACTAAGCAAAACAAATTGTCCATATTGTCAAACAGGGCATCTTGTAATTAGGCAGAATTCATTTAAAAACAATAAATTTTTAGGCTGTTCGCATTATCCAAGTTGCAACCAAACATTTAATAACATAGAAATTTTAGAGAATACATTATTATGTTCAAGTTGTAAAAGCGGTTTTATGACCAAAAGAAGCGGGAAGTATGGAAACTTTTTAGGGTGTACAAATTATCCGAAATGTAAAAACACAATAAAACTACAATGATAAAGCAATCGCATCAAAAGTAACTTTTTCCCAAAGAAGATTGTGAAATTTACGGTCTTGTAATATTATTGCTTTATTAAAACATAGTAAATAAAAATCCCGTACAGCAAAGCCATACGGGATATTTTTAGCTAACAGCTAACAGCTAACAGCTAACAGCTAACCATTAACCAGCAACAGCAATTTTCATGCTATGCCCTTGCGCCAGTTCATACAACTCGCCATTCACCATTTGGTAAAACACAATCGCAGTACAACCAAACAAAGCAGTCGTAGCAGGAATAGGTGCATATGCCGTTAAATCTACAGTTAAATCCGTAGCAGCACCAACCATACCACCTATAGCAACAGCATTACTATAAGTAACACTACCTACACCATTAGGCTCATCCTCAACAGGCTCATAAGATTTTAGAGCAGGCACCCACTCATAGTTACTAGTATACCCAGCAGCCAAAGCCAATTTAAAATGCGTAGCACCTTCTGGCGCAAGCACAAAGGTATCTGTACTAAAATCTGGTAAAGACCACGTCACGGTATCTCTACCTGCATTAATCGTTGGGCCAACAGATGGTGCATTAAACTGACTGTCAAAAGGTTTGCTGACATTAAAGTTAAGGCCTAAAAACGGCTCTAAATTATCAACCAAATTAATAGTACGTTGCCCTCTTAAGCCTACACCATTAGGAATAATGCTGCGCATCTTTCCTGTAAGTCTAGAGCTTAAATAACTGTCACCAACCAAGCGCGCTATGGAAGCAAAACTTTCTCTAAAAGCTTTACTACAACGCGCAGCAGCACCAAATTCTTGCATGTTTTCTCGGGTACGTTTGTACGCAGGATCATTTAAAATACGGTTACGACTGACACGGCTTTTTGTTTTTACAAAATTCTCACCGTTTTTTCTAAAGAAGGTCAACCCATCTAGAGTGCCTTCTAATCTAATAAATGAATTATTCTTTGCCATAATAAATAAGATTTAAGACGTGCTTAGCAATTGGCATTATATAGCTAATGCACATCTGGTTAAGAGATGCCCAAACTCGTTCTGGGCAAATAGGTATTTGGGGATAAGCTATTCGTTCTTATAATTCCGGTTATTATAAACAGCGAAAAATTAAATTCGCTAAATAGCTGTGGGTCAAACATATAAAAAATAAATTAATATGTAAGTTGTTTAAAATGAGTGATTTATAATAAAACCATAATTTTTATAATAATCTTCTAAAAACCATAAAGAAATAAACGGTGTTTTTGAAGAATTATAAGCCACACCCGAGAGGCGATTGAAGATATCATAAAAATGACTACTTAGTGAAATTTATTTTGTAATATACTGAACTATAAGGTTTTACAAGGGTCTGTAAAAAGGGTTTTTAACAACTGAATTCCGTTAGAATCGATATAGAGCTCCTTCGGGTATGTGTCGGGTATGCGTCGGGTGTGCGTCGGGTATGCTTCGGGTAGGGTAAATTAGATAAGTGAATGAAATAAAGTCAATTTAAAAGTGAATTCCAACGAAGTCAACTAATCCTCGCGACCTATCTTATTATAAGCACGGATTACCAAAACAGCCCATAAAATCACACAGGCAGATACAAAAACCGAAAATGTGATGATGATATCATTGACTTCCATTCAAAATCTGTTTTATAAAGATGACAAGACCGAGTAGTGTTGGTGCCCAAAGCCCAATAAAAATAGCATGTAGTTGGTCACCTCTTAAAAATAGATATTCAGAAACACCTATAATTAAAGCGCAAATCACTAACATAAAGAGGTTTAAAGGCCCTAGTTTTTTTATGAAATTCATTATAGTTTCAAAATTTATTCCTCTAAGTTACTAAAAAAATACGTTCGATTCATTTTTAAGAAACAGCAATGCGCTTTATCTTTGTTAAAAGCCTACTCTCTATGTCTAAAGCTAAAAAGCCCGATCAAATTGTATTTAACGAAGAAACGCAACGTTACGATGCGTCGTTAAAACCTTATGCTACTAATGTTGGTGCACCTGCCATACAAGTCACAGATAATTCGACCTGGAAAACCAGAAATATCAATAAAGCTAACAAGCAAATCAAAGCCAAATATTTAGAGCTTAAAGCCGAATATGATAAGATGATGCAAGAGCTAGAGTATAATACCTTGGTTTACAATTCGCGTTATACGTTCGAACCTTTAATTGGTGAGACGTATCATTTGTATCGCGATAAAAAGAGTGAACCGTTTTTATCTATCATAGATCCTGCAAGTTGCAATTTTGATTATATCGGTAGCTTTATGCTAAATAGTGAGCTTATTTGGAAAAAGGTAGACGACTAAATTGCACTTATAAAACTTAGAGACTTCGGTATTTATAAAGAGAAGGGTATGCTATAAAAAGCACCATAGCGGCTTAATGAGTAGTTTAAAAATGTAAATAGCTGAAAACAAAAGTAATAAATGCGCAGTCTTATTCTCCTTTTTACTACATTTAGAACGTAATTATACGGAGAAATTTTAAAACTGAAGCGCTATGGCAAAATCAAAAGATGCAAAGAAAAACGTAAAAAAAGAAGCAGCATTATCACCAAAAGAAAAAAAGGCTGCAAAATTGGCTAAAAAAGCAACACGCACATAATTGTTTAAATAACACCTCATAAAACCACTCTAATAAGCGTGGTTTTTTGCTATAAAGCCATTACCTTTAACAGTGTAAAAACAAGACATTAAAAACTTATGGATATTAAACTAGCAGTACTTATAGATGGTGATAATATACCATCAGCTTATGTAAAAGAAATGATGGAGGAGATTGCTAAATACGGCAACCCAACCATTAAGCGTATTTATGGCGATTGGACCAAACCCAATTTAAATAAATGGAAAAGTTTGTTATTAGAAAATGCTATAACACCAATACAACAGTATGGCTATACTACAGGTAAAAACGCCACAGATTCTGCCATGATTATTGATGCTATGGATATTTTATATTCAGAGAAGGTTGACGGCTTTTGTTTAGTGTCTAGCGATAGTGACTTTACAAGGTTAGCCACCCGATTGCGAGAAGCAGGTATGGCAGTCTATGGTATTGGAGAAAAGAAAACACCAAACCCCTTTATTGTGGCTTGCGATAAGTTTATATACATTGAGATTTTAAAACACCAAGCCTCTGAAAACGAATCGGAATCTGAAACTACGGCTACCAGTACTAAAAACGATTACGATAAAATAACACAAAAAGAAATCCGCTTTATAGCAGCAACCATAGATGATGTTGCTGATGATGATGGTTGGGCTTTTTTAGGTGATGTTGGGAGTTTACTGCAAAAGAAACAACCTAATTTTGATTCGCGTAATTATGGTTTTCAGAAATTGACCCCTTTAATTAAGTCGATCTCTAACTTTGAGATTGAAAGACGTGAGGATTCTAGAGGCCATAAGAAACTTATTTATGTAAAGATTAAAGAAGGGAAACCTAAGAGTAAAAAACGATAGGTTTTCTATACCTATTATCGGTTTCGTTTTTATAGCGATACCTATTTTAAACAAAAAAAGGATGCTGTGTATATAGCATCCTTTTTTTTGTTGCGGACATCGCGTTATTATTTAATGATTTTAATTTCTTCAGCTTCAAGTGCTTTTGTGTAATTCGCTTTTACATGAGATAAATAACCAAAGAATTTTGTACCATCTTTTTTCGCCAATACCACAAAATGGTCACCATTATCTTTAGTCATAACTTCTTTTATTACCACCAGGTTTTTAGAAACACTTTTATAACCTGTTACCGTTCCTCGTTTTATTAGAATGTTGGGTTTTGGGAATTTAATATGATGATAAGTTTGGGCAATAGGCTCATTTATAACAAGCTCATCGCCAACCTTTGGTTGATTGTTAGCGTTAGATAAAAAGCAGATTCCCGAAAATAACAGCGTAAATAATAGTTTTTTCATAATTATGTTGTTTTATATTGAGATTGTATCAAAAATAAATAGATTTTAAAGATTGAAAAACACTTTAAATAATTCTTAACAATTGTAAGGTGATTCTATTATTAAGTTTTAATTTTTCTTTATTTTAGTTCTATTAAAATACGGCTTCTCGATACTGTTTTTTCTCATTTTAATTGAAAAAATCACTCGAAGTGACGTAGGGTATAAACACGTATAACAGATTTAAAGACTATAAAAACAGATGAAATTATTAGGTATAGGATCAAGAATTAATCACGCCGAATTTGGAAAAGGTGTTGTCACTAATGTCACCTCAAAACACTATTGGGTCACCTTTATAGAAAACGGCTTAGAAACCATTGCTATAGACTCAGAATTTGAAGTGATTGAAGCGGCAGAAGACGAGGTAGACAGTATTAGTTTTTTTGAGGTAGAACAAAGTTTAAAGTCCATATTAAAAAAATGGTCTGATGTTTCTGAAGTCATTACCATTGCAGACAAATGGAAAGGCGGAAAATTGATTATGGAACCAGGTGATACTAATCTACAAGGTAAGGAATTGCCTATTGATACCTTTTTTCATAAAATAACAATGGTTAGAGATCGCTTGCGTGTTATGGAACAAAAAATTAATTCTAGCAATTTAGAAGCACAAGAGAAGATAGATTTGCAACAGTATATAACCAGAAGCTACGGCAGTTTAACGAGCTTTAATGTATTGTTTAAGTTGAAGAGTCAGCAGTTTATAGGACAGCGAAAGTAAATAGACGTGTTCTAGTCCTTTTTTTGAATTAAGGTATTTATTGTTTTGATGAATTCATGTTTTTGATCGACATGGAAGGCTATGGTTTTATATGTTTTTTTAAATCCATAAAGTCCTAGTAATGTCTGTTCTTCTTTTAGTTTTATAACGATGTTATGACTGTCTAAATTTCCTAAAAAAGAGAGTTTACGAGTTTCGTTATTTAACTCAATATCTGAAGTCGATAACACTATAGATTCAATTTGTTTAGTATCTATGATAGATTCATTCATAATGCCAAACCTTAGGTATAGTAGGTCTCCTTCAATAATTATGGGTCTTTTTAATATTGATTTAGAAAAGCCAATAATTTGGATTGCTGTATAGATACTTAAACCTGTAATTATCCAAGCTATAACACTATTCCATTTTGCTAAAAGAAAATGAATGGCAATTGTTTCTACAACAATTAATAACATGATGCCAATTAACAAACCTATGGTACCACTTTCTTTATGATATGAAAACTCGTTGGTGTTTAGCTGTCGTTTTTTCCAACTCATAAAACCATAATAGAAAACAGCGATTTCGGTTACAAAAGGAACAACGGCTGCTTTGGGTAAAATATCGTAGCACGTTACTTTTAAAATGCTAAAAAAGTCTGAAGAGGATTGGGTTTTATTTACTTTATATAAACGGAAGGCTTTAATAACATTATATGTAATATAGGTGAGAACCGATATTTCAATAAGCGGAAGTAGCCATATTTTAAATAGGTTTAAATATAATTGGTTTTCCGATGGAATAATAAATGAACCCACCACTAATCCTAGAATAATAAAAGGGACTATGGTTGTTTTTGGAATTGTGGTTTTTCTAATGAGTAAAAAATAAATAAAAGGACCTGTTATTAGCAAGTCGAAAGTTATGGCTAATGCCAATTTGTTAGGAGCAACAGTAAAAATTGACGAGCTAGAAACGATGACCATTGCAATAATAATGAGCAATGGAACACTAACAATTAAAAGATGTTTTTGGATTCTAGTGGTTTTTATCATAGCAAGGTGTATTACACTTCTAGCTTCTTTAATTCGTTATAATTACGAGTAAGTCGTTTAATTAAGATACCATAGATGAGTTTGTAGAATAACCAGATTAATAATAAAAATACAGCTGTAATTCCTATAGATATTAAAGACATTACTATAAGCTGAGACGAAGTTGCATTAGTTAATTTTTCTGAGATTTCAGGATGTTCGTTTATTGTAAAATAAAGACTCACCGGAATACTAATTAATGCTATAAATAAATTATAAAGTACATAGTATTTAATTATTTTACGTGTTTTAAGAATACTTTTCATAAGTTTTCTCGCATTATCAGTCACTGAAATGGCATTGTGAGCTTTCCAAAGAAGATATACAAAGGCGACAATAACGGCATAACTCAGTATATTTAGCCCTATATATATCCAGCTATGACTAATCTCTTCCAGTTGGGCCTTCATTCGGTCTGAAAGTACAAACGGCAGAAAATTTATCAATACCCAAAACACCAACTCAGCCATGCTGATGTAAAATAGTGTTTTAACTATGGTTGATGATTTTTTATGGCTCATCTTATATATGTCGCTATCCGAAAATGATTCAAATTGATTTTCGTTTTGCTTCCAGTCTTTCTTTAATAATTCTAATTCATCCATAATTTTACGGATTTAGTATGGTTCTTAATTTCTTTTTAACACGATTCATTTTTACTCGTGCATTGACTTCAGTAATACCTAAGGTTTCACTGATTTCTCTATAGTCTTTATCCTCTAAGTACAATAGAACCAAAGCTTTTTCAATATCATTTAATTGATGTACCGCTTGGTATAAGAGTTTTAATTGCTGCTCTTCAGTATCATCATATTCTTCTGCTTTTATCCTAAATTGTACTGTGTCAAAAGCCTGAGTATTTATACTCCTTTTCGATTTTCTGTATAAGGTAATTGCCGTATTTAATCCCACTCTATACATCCAAGTACTAAATTTAGCATCACCTCTAAATTTAGGGTAGGCACGCCATAGCTGTATAGTGATTTCTTGAAACAAATCGTTATGAGCATCAGCATTGTTAGTGTATAAACGACACACCTTATGTACAATGTTTTGATGTTTTTGCAATTGTTCTACAAAACTCTTTTCTAGTTCTTTATTCAATTGATGAAATTGGTTGGTTACTTAATTAGTAGTAAGTGTTTCTGTTTTGTTACAAATTTATTTAACTAAAGTTAAAAACAGATAATTTTGACGCGTTAATTCGTAAATTTACGGCTACAAATCCGACTGTTATTTTATGAATATTCCAGATACCAATTTACCAAGAGTCGTTATCATAGGAGGTGGCTTCGCTGGTGTAAATTTAGTTAAAGCATTAGCCAATAAAAATGTTCAGGTTGTACTTATTGATAAGCATAATTACCATACGTTTCAGCCTTTATTATATCAAGTTTCTAGTTCTGGTTTAGAACCAGATTCTATAGCATATCCACTTCGTAAAATAATAAAAAAACACAAAAGCACATTCTTTCGTTTAGCTGAGGTTGAACAAATTATTCCAGAATCTAACGAGCTTATCACCACTATAGGTAACTTGTCCTTTGATTATTTGGTTATTGCTACAGGTACTAAAACCAATTATTTTGGAAACAAAGCTATTGAGACTAATAGTATGCCAATGAAATCTGTGCCACAAGCATTAGATATTAGAAGTCTTATTTTAGAGAATTTTGAAAATGCTGCTATTGCAGATACAGAAGAAGAACGTGAAGCTTATCTTAATTTTGTGATTGTTGGAGCCGGACCAACAGGCGTGGAGCTTGCAGGTGCCATTGCAGAACTTAAGAATAATATATTACCGAGAGATTATCACGACTTAAATCCTGATGATATGCACATTCATTTATTAGAAGGTGCCAATCGGGTTTTACCACCAATGAGTGAGCATGCTTCTGAAAAGGCATTAACTTTTTTAAATCGATTGGGCGTTAAGGTTAGTTGTAATACCATTGTGAAACATTACGACGGTAAAACGGTAACGACCAATTCTGGTGACACCATGGAATCTGAAACCCTAATTTGGGCAGCAGGTGTTACAGGTGCTCCCATTCAAGGTTTAAAACCTGAAGCCATAATGGAAAGAGCGAACCGTTATAACGTTAACCACTTTAATCAAGTTGAAGATTATCCAAATATTTTTGCCGTAGGCGATATTGCTTTAATGGCTACGGAAGCGTATCCTAAAGGTCATCCTCAAGTTGCACAGCCAGCTATTCAGCAAGGACATTTATTAGGAAAGAATCTATTACGTTTAATAGATAAGAAGCCTTTAAAACCATTTGTTTATAAGGATAAAGGTTCAATGGCAACTATAGGACGAAATAAAGCCGTTGTAGATTTAAAACATTACAAATTTGGTGGCTTTTTTGCTTGGTTTGTCTGGATGTTTGTGCACCTAATGTCTTTAGTAGGTTTTAGAAATCGTGTGATTGTGCTTTTCAACTGGACCTATAATTATATCAATTTTGATAAAGCGGCACGGTTAATTATTCGCCCTTTTAAGAAGTAGTTTTTTTTAGATGTTGGCTTTTAACTGTTCGCTTTGAGCTCTTGTTTTTCTTTTTTATTATTCAGAATATTCAATTCGTCATTGAAAAATTACAGTTGGGTAACTTAGAATTCTTTTCGCATGTAAAATTGTAGAAGTTTGTCCTATCAATTAAAGAACGAACTTTTAATCAATCAAAACATGAACAAGCTCATCACTATTCTCATTTTATTTATCTTCGCTATCAGCAATGCACAAACCACCATTTCTGGTAAAGTTATAGACCACAGAAGCGAACCCATAAATGGCGCTAATGTGTATTTAGAGGGCACTTATGATGGTGCAACTACAGATGAAGAAGGTAACTTCACCTTTACAACAGAAGAAAAGGAAACCCAAACGTTAGTCATCTCATTCTTATCTTTTGAATCGAAATCCATAGTTAAGAATGTTTCAGAAATGCACCAACTCATCATTAAATTAAGAGAAGATGTAGAATCTTTAGATGCTGTTATTTTAAACGCAGGTACGTTTGAAGCGAATGATAACAGTAAAGTATCTGCATTAAAACCTTTAGATGTGGTAACCACGGCAAGTGCGTTAGGTGATTTTGTTGGAGCATTACAAACCTTACCAGGTACGTCTAATGTGGCTGAAGATGGACGTTTATTTGTAAGAGGTGGTAATGCCGATGAAACGCAAATATTTATTGATGGTATCCGCGTATTTACGCCTTACACACCGTCACCAAACAATTCTCCAACTAGAGGTCGTTATTCGCCATTTTTGTTTGATGGTATTACGTTCTCTACAGGAGGATATTCGTCTGAGTTTGGACAAGCCTTATCTAGTGTGTTGCTTTTAAATACTATAGATGAGCCAACGCAAGAAAAAACAGATATTGGTATTATGAGTGTTGGTGCTACGTTAGGGAATACTCAGAAATGGGAAAAATCTTCTCTAAGTTTTAATGTGTCTTATATTAATTTAGGACCCTATTTAGAAGTGTTTAAAGATAGAAATGAATGGAAAACGCCCTACAGTAGTGCGCAAGGCGAAACCGTATTTAGACAAAAATTAGATAATGGCATGTTAAAATTCTATGCTGCTTTTGACACCTCTAAATTTGAACTCAACCAAGACGATATTAATTATGATGATGGTATAGATTTTAAGTTGAATAATAGCAACTTCTATCTCAACACCTCTTACAAAGGCGTTTTAGGTGCTAACTGGACGATGACCACAGGCGTAAGTTATACCTATGCCAAGAATAAATTAGGAATTGAAACCAGTAACATTGATGGTACGGAGAATTCAGCACATGTAAAGTTGAAATTGAAAAAACGATTTAATAGCAGATTCAAACTTAGTTTTGGTACTGAGCAATTTATCACTGATTATAAGGAGAATTTTAAAGATGATTCATTAGATGAAACCTATGGTTACGACAATAATATAACTGCAGGTTTTGCAGAAGCAGATTTTATTTTCTCTAAAGATTTAGCATTAAAAGTAGGTGTACGTGCAGACTATAGCTCGGTATTTAAATCTACAGAAGTTGCACCTAGAGCAGCATTAGCTTATAAAAGCTCTAAAAACGGACAGTTTTCATTAGCATACGGTAACTTCTTTCAAAACCCAAATAGTAATGTTTTAAAGTTTGAACAAAATTTAAAGGCCTTAAAAACGTCACATTATATTCTGAATTATCAATACGTTAATAACGGAAAAATCTTCAGGGCAGAAGCCTATCGAAAAGATTATGATAACTTAATTAAGTATGATACCGACTTTGCACAGTTTGATAGTGCTTATAATACCTCTGGCGATGGCTATGCACAAGGTTTAGATTTCTTCTGGAGAGATAACACAAGTATTAAAAATGTAGATTATTGGGTGAGCTATTCTTATTTAGATACGGAACGTAACTATCAAAATTTTGAAACAGCTGCACAACCTAATTATGCCACCAATCATAACTTATCTGTTGTTGGTAAATATTGGATTGATAGCTGGAAAAGTCAGGTTGGTTTATCTTATGGTTTTTCATCAGGTCGTCCATACACAAATCCAAATACCAACCAACTGTTAGACGAACGCACAAAACCTTATCATAGTTTAAGTTTAAATTGGGCTTATTTACTAGATCAACAGAAAATTCTGTATTTCTCAGTTAATAATGTTTTAGGATTTAGAAACATTAATGGCTATCAATATGCTAATACGCCAGATGTTAATGGTCAATTTAATAGAAGAGCAATAACACCTGCAGCAGATCAGTTCTTTTTTGTTGGATTCTTTTGGACAATTAGTGAAGATAAAAACGACAATCAATTAGATAACTTATAATTTATTAGAATGTCTATTTCAAATTCTAAACATGACGAATATCATTAATTATTATGATTAACGTAAGTAACTTTATACCATAAAATTAAACGTCATGGAACTCAAAAAAAACCCAAAAGCCAATGTAGGTCGAAACAGCAGTTTATACTTTGCTGTTGGCTTAAACGTAATGTTACTCCTTACATATATAGGACTAGAACATAAGACTTACAATACAGATACTATTAAGGCAGATGTCTTAATGTTAGATGATCAATTTGACGAGGATATTCCAATTACAACCATAAATATTCCACCACCACCGCCTCCTGCACAAAAGCCAATTATTACAGAAATGATTACCATTGTAGAAGATGTTGATGATGTTGAAGAAACTGTGGTAAAAAGTACTGAAATAGGACAAGATGATATTATTGACGATAGAGAAGTAGGTGTAGAAGATGTTGAAGTTGTTGAGGTCGAAGAAGATATTGAAGTACCATTCTCTGTTATTGAGAAAGTACCAACATTCCCAGGCTGTAAAGGATCAAATGCGGAGTTAAGAACTTGTTTTGAAAAGAAAATGCAAGCTCACTTATTGAAAAACTTTAAATATCCTGAAGCAGCAGCAGAGCTTAATATTCATGGTAAAGTATTTGTCTTCTTTGTCATAGACAGAACAGGGAAAATCACTAAAATAAAAAGTAGAGGACCAAACCATTTATTAGAAGCTGAAGCAGAACGTATAATGGGTCTGTTACCAAAAATGGAACCAGGAAGACAGAGAGACAGAAATGTGAGTGTACCTTATAGTATTCCTATTAACTTTAAATTACAAATATAAATAAACTGATTAATTAAGCTGACACAGTCAAAATCATTGAAGCTAAAACATTCATTGTATTTTGACTGTGTTTTTTTATGCTCATTCTCTGCAGTATTTCTATTTTACAAATCCGGATTTTGTAAAAGGTACCAGTTACATAACGTATCTTCATAGGTAAATGTACCAGAATGTTGTAAACCTATCTTTTTTAGAATTGTGTTAGATGCTATATGATTAATGTCAGCTGCGGCACCAATTTCTTTTAGTTTTAAATCTTTAAATCCATATTCTAAAGAAGCAAAAGCAGCTTCTGTAGCAAAACCCTTTCCCCAAAACTGTTCTTTAAGTCGGTAACCTAAATCGTAATAATTGAATTCTTTTCTTAAAGTTTCTTCGTATTTAAGTCCTGCCCAACCTATAAATTTATTTGTTGATTTTTCAATTATGGCCAATCTTCCTAAACCATTGGTTTTATATTGTTCTAAAATATTAGCAATCATAGCTTCAGACTCTTCAATTGTTTTTACAGGTTTGTTACCTAAAAACAAATGCACTTTAGGGTTAGAATCTAACTCAAAAAAATCTTGAGCATCGTCTTCTGTGATACGCCTAAGGAAGAGGCGTTTTGTTTCTATTATATTGAAATTCATACCCAGTTTTTTAAGATGTTATTAATTGTTTAGACTTTGTTTGCTATAAACTTATTCAATTAAATTTAAGTCCGTATCTTTTATCTTTAAAAAGTAAATTTTAGATATCTAAATAGGCTAACATGAAACAAATTATAACATTCGGAGAGGTTTTAATGCGTATTTCACCACGAGGAAATAAAAAATTTATGCAATCTAATATTGTAGAATTTTATTTTGGTGGCACCGAATTAAATGTTGGTATTTCTATTGCCAATTTTGGAGGTAATGTAAAACATATTAGTGCTGTTTCGGAAGATTTTATTGGAGACACAGCGATTTCATATATTAGAAAGTTTGGCGTGAGTACATCTTCCGTTGTGCGCTCTAAACGACCCTTAGGTGTTTATTTTTTAGAGGTTGGTGCTGTTATGCGTCCTAGTCAGATTTCTTACAACAGATCACACTCGTCATTTTCAGAGATTGTACCTTCAATGGTTGATTGGGAAAAAGCTCTAAAAAAAGGTAATTGGATGCACTGGACAGGTATTACGCCTGCTTTAACACAAGGTGCTTACGATACCTTAAAAGAAGGTTTAAAATTAGCGAATGAAAAAGGGATTACGGTTTCTGCTGATCCAACCTATAGAAGTGGTTTATGGAAATACGGACAAGACCCAAAAGAAGCGCTAACAGAATTATTAGATTATTCTAATGTATTTATTGGTGGCATCAATGAAATCAATGAGGTGTTAGGTACGGATTATAGTTATTCTAATGAAGACTTCCAGAAAGCAAGTCAGCAATTGATGGAAACGTTTCCTTCTATTAACAAAGTCTTTGATAAAATCAGAACGGCTTTAAATGCGTCTTGGCATAAGATTAGAGCCCGAATGTGGAATGGTAAAGAGTTTAGAGAAACCGAAGATTTAGATATTACCCACATTGTAGACCGTATTGGTACAGGAGATGCTTTTGCAGCTGGTTTAATTTACGGATTGCAACATTACGATGATTATAAAGCCATGTTATTTGCGTGCGCAGCTTGTGCCTTAAAACACACTTATGAAGGTGATGTAAATTACAGCAACGTTGATGATGTTGTAAAAATTATAGAAGGTAATATTTCTGGTCGTTTTGTGCGTTAAGATTAATCTTCATTAACTTAGAAGGTGGTGCTTTTGTTTACTTTAGGTGCAAATTGCTCCATTCCATTATTTTAGTCAAATTTTCTTTCAAAGATTTTCCTTTTTCTGTTAATCTGTATTCAACCTTAGGCGGAATTACTGGATAAGATTTTCTGTTTATTATTTTTAACTTTTCTAAATCCTTTAATTGCTGAGATAACATCTTTTGACTAATACCATCAATGGCTTTATCTAATTCATTAAAACGCATTACTTCATTAATAAGCAAAAGCCAAATTATAACAGGTTTCCATTTTCCTCCAATTTGTTCCATAAATAGAGTAATAGGGCATTCTTTTGCTTTATGATATTTTTTTTCGATTTTTTTTTCTTCAGGTTTCATACGAAAACAGACTTTTAAAACTTTAAAGTTAGTTACTTACCTAAAAGTAAGTACTTGTCAAATGTATAGTTATTTCTCAAATTTGTAAAAAGAAATTAAAGATGAATAATAAAACAGTCGTAATTACAGGAGGGACAACAGGTATTGGATTTGCCTGTGCAGCCTATCTTTTAGATTTAAATTATAAGGTCATAATAACAGGACGAACAAAAGAAAACTTAGAAAAAGCAGTTTCTAAATTAGGAGAAAATTCAACAGGTTTTTTGTCTGATACATCTTCATTAAGCGCTATTGATGACTTAGTGTTTAAAATTAAAAATGAATTTGGAAAGATTGATGGTTTATTTGTAAACGCAGGTATTTTTAAAGCCTCTAATTTTGAAGGAACCACTGAAGATCTATTTGATGATACCATGAATGTAAATTTTAAAGGTGCTTTTTTTACTGTTCAAAAATTTATTCCAATTCTAAAAAATCCTTCAAGTATAGTTTTAAACACTTCAATTGTTGTCTTTAAAGCTTTCACTAATACAAGTGTCTATACGGCGAGCAAAGCAGCCTTAGAGAGCTTATCAAAAGTGTTAAATATTGAACTTGCTGATAAAGGAATTAGAACTAATATTGTTAGTCCAGGAGTTACGGAAAGTCCAATTCAAAAAAAATCAGGAATGACTGATACAGCAATTAATGAGTTGCTAAATCATTTTTCGTCAACGTCTCCAATTGGTCGCATTGTTCAACCTACAGACATTGCTCCAATAGTTGAGTTTTTACTTTCGGATAAATCGTTAGTATTAAGAAATGAAAAAATTATAGTCGATGGTGGAACAACACTTTAGTTTGGCTGTTTTGATTCGGTTTTTAATCTGGCACATAATAACAGATTAACCCTTTTTTGTTTTTTACAGCAACTAAACCTACTCCTTTTTGATAATACCTTTTATCCGTTGCACCATTTGAATAGGTCATTTCTATTACAAGTAAGTCGGTTAGTTTGCCTTTGGGTGTTTTTAGTTTAGCGTCTATTTTTTTAATTGTTCCGATGCCAATAGTTTCACCAACCTTTGGGTTAACGCCAAAAAAGACTTGATGCTTTTTCTTCACCTCATTCCAATGATACACCGTATCGTTACTTATTCTTATTTGTAATGCTATAGTATTATTTTTAAATTTTTGAACATAAGAATAGTATGTTTCACCACCTAATTCAGTAGAATCCGTAAAAGACTCTATATAAGAATCGTTATACCAAGTGAGTTTTTTTTCTTTGCCGATTTCAACAGGAAAATAGCTTTCTGAATTTTGAGAAATTAAGATAAGTGGTAATATTACCATTGTAAGGCATAATATATGTTTCATATTTATTGTATTAGAAGAGGTGTTTTTTTATATTAAAAATGTCTATTCTTGAGGCACAGGAAACCCACGATCTCGCATTAAAGCTTCAATCTTAGCATCACGTCCTCTAAACTTTCTGTAGGCTTCTGCCGGATCCATAGCGTTACGAGGAGCAAAAAGATACTTCACTAATTTATCTGCGACTTCTTTATCATAAAAACCACCTTCGGCCTCTTTAAAAGCTTCAGAAGCATCACTAGTTAAAACATCTGCCCACATATAACCATAGTAAGCTGTTGCGTAGCCTTCACCAGAAAATACATGTCCAAATTGTGGTGTTCTGTGACGCATTGGTAATTCTTTAGGCATGCCTAATTCGTCTAACGTTTCACGTTCAAATTTATCAATGTCAATATCTGTAGGGTCTGCTAAATGTAATTTCATATCCATTAAAGCAGAAGCTAAATATTCTGTAGTACCAAAACCTTGATTAAAGGTTGAAGCTTTCTTAATTTTCTCAACTAAACTCGCCGGAATCGGTTCGCCTGTTTTATAATGCACTAAATATTTATTAATCACATTATCTGTAGATAACCAACGCTCTAATAATTGCGACTGAAACTCTGTATAATCTCTAACACCACCATTTAATGTTGGGTATTTTACATCAGCAGAAAAGAAGTGAAGCGCATGCCCAAACTCATGAAAAAACGTGGTTGCATCATCCCAAGAGATTAAAACGGCTTCTCCAGGTGCTGGTTTTACAAAGTTAGAATTGTTAGAGGCTAAAACATTCATGTCACCTTCAAAAGACGCAGAACTTCTATAGGTCGTTGCCCAAGCACCAGAACGTTTTCCTTCACGAGCATAAGGATCTAAATACCACAAGCCAATGTTTTTGCCAGAATCTTTATCGGTAACTTCCCAAACCTTCACATCTTCATGAAAAACAGGGACTGAACCTTCTTTAACTGGTGTAAAATTATAGTTAAACAATTCACCAGCAACATAAAACATAGCCTCAGTCAGTTTATCTAATTGTAGATATTGTTTTACTTCATCGCTATCTAAATCGTATTTCTTTTTACGTACTTTTTCGGCATAATATCTGTAATCCCAAGGTTCAATTGTAATTTTATCGCCAAGCTCATTCGCTACGGTTTGCATGTCTGCAACTTCTTCTTTTACTCTTGCCGTTGCTGCTGGCCAAACTTTAAGCATTAAGTCCATGGCATTTTCTGGTGTTTTTGCCATTCGGTCTTGTAAACGCCATTCCGCATAATTTTTATAACCCATCAAACCAACGCGCTCTTTACGTAGTTTTAAAATTTCAGCTATAATTTTATTGTTATCATAGTCATCACCATTATCACCTCTAGAGTAGTAATTCTCCCAAACGAGTTTACGTAACTCACGTTCGGTAGAGTAGGTCAAAAAAGGATCCATTGAAGAACGTGTATTTGTAATGGCATATTTCCCTTCTTGCCCTTTATCTGTTGCGATTTTTGCCGCAGATTTTTTATAACCATCAGCCAAACCACCTAATTGGTTTTCATTTAAATAGGTAATATAGTTTTCTTCATCATGCAATACGTTATTTGCAAAATCGGTGTATAACGATGATAATTCTTTGTTGATGGCAGCATAACGCTTTTTCTTTTCGGCATCAAGGTTAGCACCATTCATTTCAAACTGTTTATAGGTTAAATCTACAACACGTTGTTCTTGAGATTCCAAAGGCGTTTTTTGAGACGCATCATAAACAGTTTTTATTCGTTGGAATAGTTTTTCGTTTTGAGAAATCTGAGATCTAAAATCTGAAAGTTTTGGTGCTAATTCTGCCTGTAGTTCTCTAAACTCTGGTGATGACACATTGCTTCCCATTATCCCATAATAAGCAAACACACGACTTAAAGGTTTACCAGCGCTTTCCATAGCAGTTATTGTATTTTCAAAAGTTGCTGGTTCTGTGTTATTGGCTATGGCATCAATTTCTTCAAGATTTAATTTCATGGCTTCTTCCATTGCTGGCTTTATAGCTTCTACAGAAATTTTATCGAAAGCCGGAACACCTTCAAAAGGCCCTGTCCATTCTTGTATTAATACATTATCACTCATTGCTGTTTCTGGAGTTTTGGTAGTTTCTTCTTTACAGCTCGCAAATAAAACGATGCTGCAAATTATAGTAGTTTTAATGGACTTAGAAATCATATATGTTGGTTTTTAATGGTAGAAAAAATATTGAAATTCAATAAGCAAACAAGATACTGAAATTAGAGTAGACGTCTACTTAAAAATTTTATAATTCTTGTTGAAAAATTAATTGTATTTTTATTTGAAACTGTAAAGTTTTGAAGCTCTGTAACTTTGAAGCTCCACTTCTTTTCAGGATTTAATCAATGAGTTCTATTTTTCTTATATAAACGTTATGTAAAGGCCAATCACCTTCATCCGTTTTTACACTATTTATTTTATCTACCACATCCATACCTGAGGTTACTTCTCCAAATACGGTATAATCGCCATCTAAATATTTGGCTCCTCCAGGACGTTGAATAATAAAAAACTGAAAAGGCGATGCCAGTTTATATGCATTGTCTATTTCACTGCTTGGCATAGAAATAGCACCTCTTTTGTGTGTGTAACCTCGTTTTGTGTCTGGAGGCAATAAATATCTGCCTATTTTTTGTCGTCTTTTAGCAATGTTATAATCATCACTACTTCCGCCTTGTATTACAAAATTTTTAACCACTCTGTAAAACTGTGTACCGTCAAAATAGTTGCGTTTGGTGAGATAGACAAAGTTGGCTCTATGGAATTTAGTCTTATCATATAATTTAATTTCTATGATTCCAAAATCAGTCGTTATTCGTGCTTTATTTTCTTTATGTTCTTTTTCGTATTTTAAAAAGAACTCCATAGCATTAGCATCCGTAAGTTTTGGGTAAATAGAATCAGTTTGTTTTTTAGGGATTATTATCGTTTCGGAAACAACTGAATCTTTTACAACTGAAGCATTATTTTTTTTTGAAGTTTGTTTATCTTCACAATTCAGAAGTAATAATCCAATTCCGATGATCATCGGAAACACAAATCGAAATCTCATAAATGCTATTTAGTACGTTTTTAGAATCTGTAGTAAAAATAAAACATCTTGCGCTCTTGGGCGAGGACTCACATGCAAAAATGTCACCACCTTATCGTTTAGATTTAGCTGAGAAAATGAATAAGAAGTCTAAAACAGCAAGAAAGGCTGGTGTTATGGCATTGTTTTACCCAAAGCCAGATAACGAAACTTATCTCGTTCTAATATTGCGTAAAACGTACAAAGGAGTACATTCTGCACAGGTTGGTTTTCCTGGAGGAAAGTATGAAGATGCAGATGAAAACGATTTGCAAGAAACAGCTATTAGAGAAACTGAAGAAGAAATTGGCGTGTCTAGAACACAATTTGAAGTATTAAAAACGATGTCACCTATATATATTCCGCCTAGTAATTTTATAGTGCATCCTTATATTGGGATTTCGGAAGAAAATTTAATTTTTTCAAAACAAGATGAAGAAGTGGAGGCCATAATAGAAGTGAAGCTTACTGATTTTTTAAGTGATGCTAATTCCGTAACTGCAACAGTGCCAACCTCTTTTAATGTTGAAGTTGACGTGCCTGCTTTTAAATTAAACGATCATATTGTTTGGGGAGCAACAGCAATGATGCTTGGTGAAGTAAAAGACTTGTTAAAACAAGTTTTATAACTTAACTTAATGTTTACATTTGTAATAGACTTAAAATTTGAAAATTAACTATGGGATTATTCAAAAGAAATCCTTTCGGACATATACTTTGGGTTAAAAAATGGCTTATTAGAATCTTAGGTGTGGCTACACACAGACGTTTTAGAGGTTTTAATGACTTACAGATTGAAGGTTCTGAAATAATTAAGAATCTTCCAGATACCAATGTTTTATTTATTTCTAACCACCAGACTTATTTTGCAGATGTTATTGCCATGTTTCATGTCTTTAATGCAAGTTTAAGTGGACGATTAGATAATATAAAGAATGTTGGTTATTTATGGAATCCGAAATTAAACATGTATTACGTTGCAGCAAAGGAAACTATGAAGTCTGGTTTGTTGCCTAAAATATTTGCTTATACAGGTTCTATTAGTATTGAGCGAACTTGGCGTTCACAAGGAAAAGATATTAATAGACAAGTGAAAATGAGTGATATAACTATGATTAAAACCGCTTTAGATGACGGTTGGGTAGTAACATTTCCGCAAGGCACAACAACGCCTTTTAAACCTATTAGAAAAGGAACAGCACACATAATAAAGAAATATCAACCAATTGTTGTACCTATTGTAATTGACGGCTTTAGACGTTCGTTTGATAAAAAAGGATTACGAATTAAAAAGAAGAATATTTTTCAATCTTTTGAAATTAAAGAGCCTTTAAAAATTGATTACGAAAACGAATCTATTGCAGAGATTGTTGAAAAAATTGAATATGCTATTGAGCAACATCCTTCATTCTTAAAAGTGATTCCACAAAAAGAACTTGAGGAAAATGAACGTATGAATAGAGAATTACGTGATATGTAAACTTAGAATTTAATTTCTATTCTTAATCTACATTATATACTTAACCCTTTGACATCAGTCATTTCAATACCTAATATAAGAAGTTTGTGAAAGGAAGGTAATTGTGCGCCACTTTCTGTAATTGTCCAGTTTTCCCAAGTCGCTTCTAAACCTTCAATTGGTAAAATATCTACCCACATCTGAAAACTTTTAGGTTTTCCGTCAGCATCAAGATGCCATAGATAGGAATCTCCAGGTGTTGTTCCTCCAGATTTATATGTGACTAAAAGGGCTTCCTTATTATCTTCAGTTTTTACGAGTCGTCTTTCAACACCAGTATCAAATACTTTATAAGGCGCAACTAACCAAAAGGAATCGTTATTAAAATAATTTTCGGCTTTTTTTATATAATCTTGTTTTTCAATACCATTATAGTCTTGTTCTAAAACAAATACTTTTGATTTGTTTGGATTTTCAAAATCTAAAATTACACTGAAATCATCCCAATAAACTTCACATATTTTATCAGTTTTGTACCATTTATAATGGTGCATGCCTTTAAAAGTCCACTCTAAGTAATCCGTGTTTAAATAAGCTTCTTCATCTAAAACTTTCAACATTTTTGTAGCAAGTTGGTCAGCTTCAGTTCCTAATTTGCCTTTTGGTAAGTCTTCGTTGTATTTTAAATACATAAAACCAAAGAGCAGGAGTGTAGGTAACGTGAAGAATACTATAATTCCTCCAATTATTTTTAATATTCTTTTTGCTGTGATTGGTTTTGCCATGACTTCAAGTTAATTTAGAAGCCAAAGTTAAGAAGGAATTTGTTATTGAATGGAAATGTTTAGAAATTAAATTCGGCCTCAATTTCTACACGCTTTTTAACGCTAAATGTCATTAATTCTTCAAAAAACGATGTAAAATCAGTTTCAAAGGCATCATAATATTCTCTAAGTTCTTTTGTAGCTTCGTCCATTTTAGAACGTCCTTCGGTTCTGTGGTTCATTCCATTTAAAACCGTTTGAATACCTTCAATTGTAGCGTAGCTTAATAACCAATTCCCTTCAATCATTGCTGGTGTAATTCTTTTGAAACGAGGTGGAAGTATTTCAATATTCTTGCTTAGACTTTTATAAAAATCATCAATATATTCAGCTAAAGGAACATCGGAATAGGTTGCCCAGTTCTTGGCTAAAAAATGGTCGAAAAATATATCTACAATAACACCACTATAATGTCCATAACCTTTATGTAAGCGCTTAGTACATTGCCTAAAAATAGGATGCGCATCTGTAAATGTATCTATATGGCGATGTAGTTGAATGCCAATCTGAATTTCGGTAGGATATAATTTGTATTTATTACCTCTAACACCATCACCAACTAAGTTGCCAATAGTAATAAGTTCGTTGTCTCCAGATAAATATATGTGTGCAAGAAAATTCATGTTTCGAAATTACAAATTCAGATTGAACTCAACTTGGTTTTTAAACATTACTTTAATTTTTAGACTGCTATAATTAACCTTTATAGTTTAATAATTAATTATGAGTATCTAAAATTGATATGATTTTGACTGAAATCTCGTTTTTTTCGGTTAAAAGGCAAAAGTCAAGTTGAGTTAAAGTCCTAAGTAAGATTAAGATATTATATTTGCTAAAAATAGAAAAACACATGACTTTAATAAAATCAATTTCAGGAATACGCGGAACTATTGGAGGAGCAGTAGACGAAAACTTAACACCTATAGATGCTGTTAAATTTGCAGCAGCTTACGGTACATGGTTAAAAACTCAACGTCAAAAAGATAACTATATAGTTGTCGTTGGACGTGATGCACGTATTTCTGGAGAAATGATTCAGAACTTAGTAATGAATACTTTAGTTGGTTTAGGAATCCATGTTATTGATTTGGGTTTATCTACAACACCAACCGTTGAAATCGCTGTGCCATTAGAACATGCAGATGGTGGTATTATTTTAACAGCGAGTCATAATCCAAAACAGTGGAATGCTTTAAAATTATTAAACGCTAAAGGTGAATTTTTAAACGGAGCTGAAGGTCAAAAGATATTAGAGATTGCAGATTCTAATGATATGTTTTTTGCTGAGGTAGATGACTTAGGAAAAATCACAGTTAATGATGCTTACATTGATATTCATATCGATGAGGTTTTAGACTTAGAATTAGTTAATGTAAAGGCTATAAAAGATGCTAAATTTAAAGTAGTCGTTGATGGTGTAAATTCTACAGGAGGAATCGCGATTCCTTTATTATTAGAACGTTTAGGTGTAGAACCTGTAAAATTATACTGCGACCCAACAGGTCATTTTCCTCATAATCCAGAACCACTTAAAGAACATTTAGGTGATTTAGCAAAAGAAGTTGTAAAAGAGCATGCTGATTTTGGAATCGTAGTAGATCCAGACGTCGATCGTTTGGCTTTTATGGACGAAAAAGGTGAAATGTTTGGAGAAGAATACACTTTAGTTGCTTGTGCAGATTACGTATTAAGTAAAACACCAGGAAATACTGTAAGTAACATGAGTTCTACAAGGGCTTTACGCGATGTAACAGAAAAACATGGCGGAACTTACGAAGCAAGTGCAGTAGGTGAAGTAAACGTTGTAACTTTAATGAAGAAAAACAATGTTGTGATAGGTGGTGAAGGTAATGGAGGAATTATTTATCCGGAGTCTCATTATGGACGTGATGCTTTAGTTGGTGTTGCTTTATTTCTAAGTCTATTAGCAGAAAAGCAAATAAAAGTTAGTGAATTGAGAGCCTCTTACCCAAATTACTTTATGAGTAAGAAGAAAATTCAATTGACACCAGGATTAGACGTTGATGGTATTTTATCTACTATAGAAGCTAATTATAGTCACGAAAAATTAACAACAATAGATGGTGTAAAAATAGATTTTGCAGATAGTTGGGTACATTTACGTAAGAGTAATACAGAGCCAATTATTAGAATTTATACAGAAGCGCCTTCGCAAGACGCTGCAGATACTTTAGCAGATCGTTTTATTTCTGAAATAAAAGCTATTGCTAATATTTAGTATTTTTATAAAATAATATACTTATTAATTATGCCCATGATGTCTGATAACATTACAATTGAAACTTCCGAATTAGAATCTTATTTTAATCAATTCAGACATCATATTATTGGGTATGACCAAACTTTTGTGTCGCCTTATGGTAGGCAAAAAATCATCTATACAGATTGGACCGCTTCAGGACGCTTATACAGACCAATAGAGGAAAAAATCTGTAATGATTTTGGTCCCTTTGTTGCTAATACACATACAGAAACTACGGTTTCTGGGACTGCAATGACTAAGGCTTATCATAAAGCCAGACATATTATAAAAGACCATGTTAACGCCAATGAAGACGATATCCTTATCGTTTCTGGTAATGGAATGACTGGCGTTGTCAATAAATTTCAACGGATTTTAGGTTTAAAAATTCCTGAGAATTTAAAAGAGTTTACTAAGGTTCCGGATGAGATGAGACCTGTTGTTTTTGTTTCGCACATGGAACACCATTCTAACCAAACAACATGGTTAGAAACTATGGCTAAAGTTGAAGTGGTACCACCAAATGAAGATGGCTTATTTTGTCTTGAAAATTTAGAAAAATTACTAGTTCTATATAAAGATTGTACCATTAAAATAGCTTCAATAGTCGGTGGTTCTAATGTTACAGGTATTCAAACTCCACATCATGATGTTGCTAAATTAATGCACAAACATGGAGGCGTTTGCTTTGTAGATTTTGCGTGTTCTGCACCTTATGTAGAAATGGATATGCATCCAGCAGATAAGGATGCGCAACTCGATGCTATTTTCTTTTCACCTCATAAATTTTTAGGCGGACCAGGTACTTCTGGTGTATTGGTCTTTAATAAGAAATTGTATAAAAACATGGTGCCAGATTGTCCAGGAGGCGGAACTGTAAGTTGGACGAATCCTTGGGGAGAACATAAATACATTGATAATATTGAAGATAGAGAAGACGGTGGCACACCAGGATTTCTTCAAACTATAAAAACAGCACTTTCTATTCGTTTAAAAGAAAAAATGGGAGTGCAAAACATGCTTAAACGCGAGCATGAATTGGTGGCAATTATATTTGATAAATTAGGAGTGGTTTCTAATGTAAATATTCTTGCTGGTCAACATCAAGATAGATTAGGTGTTATTTCATTTTATATTGATGATTTGCATTTTAATTTAGCCGTAAAATTATTGAATGATAAATTTGGAATTCAGACCAGAGGTGGTTGTAGTTGCGCAGGTACATATGGTCATTTTTTATTACATGTAGATCAGAAAATGTCGCACGAGTTAACTCACGAAATTTCAATAGGAGATTTAGTACGTAAACCAGGTTGGATACGTATGTCTATTCACCCAACAACCACAAATGCAGAAATTGAATTTGTTTGTGATAGTATAATTGACTTAGCAAAAAATCATAAAACTTGTGCTAAAGACTATGAGTATTCAAAAAGTAACAATGAATTTATACATAAGTCATTGGTAGGGAAAAAAGCTTCAGGACCAGATGTTGAGGCTTGGTTTGAGATGTAGAACGTTAGTGTAGAAGTAAAATCCTTTAAATTAATATTTTTAAGATTTCTTTTTTTTAAGGAATTCAGCAGGAACCTTATCTCTATGTTTCCAACGTTTGTGCGTCCATAGATAATATTGAGGTGCTTCCTTAATTTGTTCTTCAACAAGTTTAAAAAATAAATCCGTAATCTCGTAATCTTTGTAGTCTTTTGGGTGTTCTGTAATGGTTGTAAAGGTTGTTTCGTAATAACCACGTTTAATACGTTTTACGCTAAAGAACACAACAGCCATATCCAACCTTTTTGCTAACATTTCTGCACCTGTATACATGGGTACTTTTATGCCCATAAATTCATTCCAATGAAATGCTTTGTGAGCTTTAGGTGATTGGTCTGAGACAAAACCGTTAATCGTTAGTTCACCTTTGTTCTTACTATTTAATAGAACTCCAAAGGTTTCTTTAGTTGTAATGAGGTGCGAATTGTATTTAGCTCTTATTCGTTTAACCAATTTATCAAAATGTTTGTTAGCTAAGCGCTTATAAACAGCATAACCTTTATGTTTTACATGTTTTTGTAAAACAAAAATCCATTCCCAACTTCCGTAATGCGCACACATTAAAATAATACTGCGTTGCTTCTGTTCTAAGTCATTTATTAAATCAACGTTAGTAAACTTAAAGCGTTTATTCATTTGCGCTTCTGTAATGGTCAAAGATTTTATGGCCTCAACCATCATATCACAAAAATGATGATAAAACTGGCTTGTGATTTTAGAGATTTCTTTGTCTGATTTTTCAGGAAAAACCAATCGTAAATTCTCTTTTACTGTAGATTTTCTATAGCCGAAAATACGATATATAAAAAGGTAAATCACGTCAGAAAACGCGTAAAGTAACCTAAACGGTAACATTGAAATTAACCAAAGAATAGGATAAACTAAGATGTAAGCAATAAGTTGCATTAAAGTATGATTGCAATTAAACACAAATATATATATTTGATTAATAAGAATAGAGTTTATGAACAATTTAGGTATTAGTATAGTTACCATAGTTATAATTGCAGCTAACGTCATTATGTCGCTTAAAGGTTTTGATGATCGTGGCTTTTTTGAAAAATTTAAGTTTAACGTTGGTAGTATAAAACGAGGCGAACAAATAAGAATGTTGAGTTCTGGGTTTTTACATGCAGATATGTCTCATTTGTTTTTTAATATGTTTACACTTTATTTCTTTGCAGATTTTGTTGTAGAGAAACTAGGTTCAGTACACTTTTTAATTATTTATTTTGGGAGTTTAATATTTGGTAATCTGTTGTCTTTATATTTCCATAAAGATGAGTATTGGTATAGCGCTATTGGAGCAAGTGGCGCAGTAACAGGTATTTTGTATGCTGCTATATTATTAGAACCAGGTATGAGTTTGTATATGTATTTTATTCCAATTCCAATTCCTGGTTATGTTTTCGGTATCGGTTATTTGATGTATTCTATTTATGGTATGAAAAAAAGCATAGGTAATATCGGTCACGATGCGCATTTTGGTGGAGCTATTGGTGGTTATGTGATAACTTTAATCTTGTATCCAAGTTTGTTTCAAACCAATTTAGGGTATATAGGTTTGTTAGCAATACCAATTATTATTCTTTTTGTATTACACAAAACAGGAAAGTTGAAATAACTTTAACTTCATCAGATAATCTATTATAAGCGAATAGATTATGACATTTGTCATCTTTTTATGGATTTTCCGAAGTCATCTTTGTGGCTTATTTAATCCTAAAAAAAAAACAAAAGATGGCTACATCTAAAACACTACATAATTTTCATATTCCTGTAATGGGATTAGCATACACTATAGACAGTCCAATAAGAGTTGCTCAGTATGGTATGTCTTCTGTAATCTCTATTATAGATGATGAGTTAGTTGAAAAAATGAATGCTTTTTATAGCGAAAAATTCAACAAACCATATAAAGAAATAACAAAGAAAGCGCATGATTATCGTGCAGAACGTATTACATCATATCTCAATTTAGTAGATGATGTTGTAAAAGAGAAATTTTCAAAATTTAAAACTGAATTATCAGAAAGTAAGGTCGCTTTAGAAAATTTTATGGCTACGTTACCTAAAACTTCAGATTTTAAAGAAGGGCTTTCTCATTTACTGCATGAAGGAGTTGCGTTTAAAGACAACGTAAAAAATTATTTAGAAACACATTTAAAAGCTGGTGATATTGATGTTAATATTATGACTAAAGTGGATAAAGATAATTTTGAAAAATCAGAACAACTACCAACGGAGTTTAACGATGCACATGCGTCGCTAAGAGGTTTTGCGAATAGTAATTTGAGTTCTTCTGTGGTACTTTCTGCAGGTATGAATCCTAGATTATATAGTTATTTTGAAAAATTTAAAGACTTCTTTCCCGATGAAAACGGTCAGTTAAAAAAGAAAATTATTTTAAAAGTAAGTGATTATCGTTCTGCAATTATTCAAGGGAAGTTTTTAGCTAAAAAAGGACTTTGGGTTTCAGAATATAGAATAGAATCTGGTTTAAATTGTGGTGGACACGCCTTTGCTACGGAAGGCTTTTTGTTAGGTCCAATTTTAGAAGAATTTAAAACTAAGAAAAACGAATTAATAGAAGATACACACGCTGTTTTTGTAAAAGGTTTAAATCTTAAAGAAATTGCAATTCCTGTTGAACCTTTAGAATTAAAAATTACGGTTCAAGGTGGTGTTGGGACTTCAAATGAACAAGCTTTTTTATTAGATAATTACAAAGTAGATTCAGTAGGTTGGGGAACACCGTTTTTATTGGTGCCAGAAGCAACTTCAGTCGATAAAGAAACCAGAGATTTGTTAGCCAATGCAAAAGAAAAGGATTTATATCTCAGCGGAATTTCGCCTTTAGGCGTTCCATTTAATACCATAAAGGGAACCACTAATGAGTTTCATAAACAACAGCGAATAAATAATGATAAAGCAGGTAGCTCTTGTCCTAAAAAGTTATTAGCGTTAAGTAAAGAATTTGGTGCAGAAGGCATTTGTACAGCATCAAAGAAGTATCAAGATGTAAAATTGCAAGAGTTAGAAGCCAAAAAAGAATCTTTGGCAACAACGATTTATAACAATGCAAAAGCTAAAATAACCGAAAAAGCTTGTCTTTGTGTTGGTTTGGCAAATGCCTCTTATTTAGAAAATGATATCGACATCAAAGGTCAGGAGCAAGGTGTTGTTATTTGTCCTGGACCAAATTTAGCTTATTTTGATAAGGAAGTTTCACTTTTTGAAATGATGAAACACATTAACGGAAATGCTTCGGTGTTGTCTTATCCTAATCGTCCTAATATGTTTGTAAAAGAGCTAAAAATGTATGTGAATTATTTAAAAAATGAAATCAATTCAATGTCAGAAGACCTAACAGCAAAGCAAGTTAAAAAGTGGAATGCCTTTAAAAGTAATCTGTTTAATGGGATTTCTTATTATCAAGATTTATTTGTGTCGTTGACTTCGGAAGAGTATAAAAATATTCAAGCTGAATTTCAGTTTTACAAAATAGAATTGGAAGGTGTTGCTATTCCGGAATTAGTAAAAGTTTAATTTTTGTTTTTCAATGCTTCCTGTTTTAATAAGCTCGTAAAATCTTAAAATAGGAAGCATTTACCACTTGGCAATCATATATTTTACAATACTTTTGCAACAAAGAATTGTAAAATGCATAACGATACTATTGTAGCTTTAGCAACACCATCTGGCAGTGGTGCTATTGCTGTTATACGCTTGTCAGGTAAAGAGGCTATCACTATTGCTTCAAAATGTTTTAAGTCTGTTTCAAACAAGGACTTAAACAAGCAAGCTACGCATACCATTCATTTAGGTCATATTGTTGATGCTAAACGAACTGTAGATGAGGTTTTGTTATCTATTTTTAAAGATCCAAATTCTTATACAGGCGAAAATGTTGTGGAAATATCTTGCCATGGGTCATCTTATATACAACAAGAAATCATTCAACTCTTTTTAAGAAACGGTTGCAGAATGGCAACTGCTGGTGAATTTACGTTACGTGCATTTTTAAATGGGAAATTAGATTTAAGTCAGGCAGAAGCTGTGGCCGATTTAATTTCTAGTGATAATGAAGCATCACACCAAATAGCGATGCAACAAATGCGTGGTGGATTCTCTTCTGAGATAGCTAAGCTTCGTGAAGAACTTTTAAATTTTGCTTCGTTAATTGAGCTCGAATTAGACTTCGCAGAAGAAGACGTAGAGTTTGCAGATAGATCTCAGTTTAAAGCTCTTGTAGAGCGTATCACTTTTGTCTTAAAACGTTTAATTGATTCTTTTGCTGTTGGTAATGTGATAAAAAACGGAATTCCTGTAGCTATTGTAGGAGAACCAAATGTTGGGAAATCTACATTGCTTAATGCTTTATTAAATGAAGATCGTGCAATTGTATCTGAAATTGCAGGAACGACAAGAGATACCATTGAAGACGAAATTTCAATAGGAGGTATTGGTTTTAGATTTATTGATACAGCTGGAATTAGGGAAACTGAAGATATTGTAGAAAGCATAGGCATTAAAAAGACCTTTGAAAAAATAGAGCAAGCACAAGTGGTGATTTTTCTATTTGATGCTTTACAATTTAAAATTCATAGTGAAGACTTTAAAGTTGAAATTGAAAAAATAAAGAATAAATATCCCCAAAAACCGTTACTAGTTATAGCTAATAAAATAGATAAATTAGAGGATACTGAATTGGCTAAAATGCAAACTGAAATTCCTGAGATTAAATTATTATCGGCAAAAACGGGTTTTGGTGTAGAGCAATTAACCAATTCACTTCTTAATTTAATAAATACAGGGGCATTGAGAAATAACGAAACTATAGTGACTAATTCTCGTCATTATGATGCGTTATTAAAAGCTTTTGAAGAAATACAGAAAGTGCAACATGGTTTAGAAACAGAGCTTTCAGGAGATTTGTTAGCAATAGATATTAGACAAGCCTTGTATCATTTTGGAGAAATAACAGGTGAAATTACCAATGATGATTTGTTAGGTAATATATTTGCTAACTTTTGTATCGGGAAGTAACTTACTTTCTTTTATTTGTTAATCCCTTGTTATTATTGACTTTATAGTAATTTATCTTCTTTTATTTGTTGCTTATTTACTCTTTTTTGATTAAATTTGTTGTGTATCTGTTGCCTAAAATACGGATTTGTTGCCCAAATCTGTTGGCGAAGATACTGGCGAAATGATGCACCATAACGCACCACGTTGCACCATTACGCTACATAAAGCACCATTTATGAGCAGTAATTTATTCATTCCTAAAACTTGTAAGCATTGCGGTAATGCTTTTACAGCACGTACAACAGTTACTAAATACTGTGGTGATACTTGTGCAAAAAGAGCCTATAAAGCACGCAAGCGCAAAGAAAAAATTCAAGCTACTCTTACTGAAGATATACAACAACAAAAAGAAATTGTTGAGGTTCACAATTCTAATGCTGTAAATAACAAAGATTTTTTAAGTGTTACAGAAGCCTCACAACTTATTGGCGTGAGTAGATGGACCATTCAAAGAATGATACAACAAGGACGTTTAAAAGCAGTTCCTTTTGGTAGAAAGCGTATTGTGGCCAGATGGCAAATAGAAAACCTCTTTAATTAATTCCATTATGAAAGTAACATTAAGACAACGCAAAAAGAATAATAAGATTAGCCTGTATTTAGATTACTATCATAAAGGCAAACGTAAAACTGAATACTTGCGTTTATACCTTACACCAAATCCTAAAACCAAAACGGAAAGAGAGGTCAACAAGAAAACCAAGCAATTGGCTGAAACTATTTGTGCTCAAAGACAGATTGAAATTCAAAACGGTATTTATGGCTTTCAAGATATTGAAAAGCTAAAAGGCAGTTTTATTACTTACATCACAGCTTTAGCAGAAAAGAAGAATACAAGCTCTGGCAATTATGGGAATTGGAATAGTATGCTAAAACATTTAAAAAAGTTTTGTCCAACAGATGTTAGTTTTCAAGATATAGACAAATCGTTTGTTGAACGTTTCAAAGAGTATTTAGATAAAGATGCAATAGGTAGAGCAGGTAAGCAACTGTCTCAAAATTCTAAATATTCGTATTACGGTAAATTTTCAGCTGCATTAAAACAAGCGGTCAAGGATGGCATATTAAAAGTAAATCCTGCAAATGGTGTAGAGTATTTTAAACAAGGTGAACCTCAACGAGAATTTTTAACGCTTGATGAATTACAAAAGGCAGTTAATACAGAATGTGAACTGCCTATTTTAAAGAATGCTTTTATTTTTTCAGCTTTAACCGGATTACGTTGGTCAGATATTGAAAAACTAATATGGTCAGAAATCCAGCACTCAAAAGAAATGGGATATTATATCCGATTTAGGCAAAAGAAAACTAAAGGAGTTGAAACCTTACCAATATCAGACCAAGCAAGAAATCTATTAGGAGAAAAAGGTAATCCAGACGATAAAGTATTTGATGGCTTACATTATAGTGCCTGGTCTAATTTAAAATTACAACAATGGATGATGAAGGCAGGTATTACTAAAACTATTACGTTTCATTGTGCGCGTCATACCTACGCTACCTTACAATTAACTTTGGGTACAGACATATATACTGTATCAAAATTATTAGGTCATAAAGAGTTACGCACTACACAGATATATGCCAAAGTAATTGACGATAAAAAGAAAGAAGCTGCTAACCGTATTCAACTGGATTTATAATGAAAGGAAGTATATTTTCAAGTTTGGTTTCTATAACCAATGGCTTACATAGAGATAATAGACAGGAAAAGGATTTTAAATACCTACTGTCTGATTTTAAATTGAATCCAAAAGCCAATAATGCAGTTTTTAAAGTAAACTTTAAAAAGCCTTTAAATGCGAAAAAAGAATACTATCAAAAGCTAATATTTAATGAAACAGAAAATACAGTAGCATCATTTGCGAAGGAATTTCCTAAAAATGCAACTACACCAGAAAATAAATACACCTATACCATTCTACTTAATAAATTTGATAAGTACTTAAATGACATTTCAACTTATATCAATAAAAGAGGAATAACAGCAGATTTCAACAATGATGACAATTATATCATAAACTACTTAAAAGTATCTGTAATAAGGTTGTATGCTGAACTACAAGAGCAATACGGTCAGTTTTCCGTAAACACAAAATTCTCAATTGCTGAAATTGGAGAAAAATACTTTAATGATGAAACTTTTGATATTAGCCTAATAGAAAAGAGCACTACTAAAAAAGTTGCTACCAAAAAAACATCAATATCTAAAGCAAAACCAAAGACCTCTTTTGGATATAAAAGCAACGACACTTCAACTTTGCTAACTGTGCTCAAACAAATAAATCTAAAAATAGATTTGTTAGATAACCGTACAACTGTTGAACAGTTGCACGAACTCTTATTAGCAAAAGATTTTACCAATACAGAATCGCAAATTTATCTTCAATGCGAGACCACACAATTTAGTTACCTTGTAACGAAACTAAAGCCATTTTTTAATGGTTTTAATCCTACATCAATAGAACGTTCTGAAAAATTTGTTACTAAAACAGATACACCACTAAAGGCGAATAATCTTCACAAAAACAAAGTTCATAATCCTAAAGAAAAGGAAGAAATAGATAAAATCATCCAACAACTGCAATAAAAAACAGTAAGAATAGTAAGAAATCTTACTGTTGTCTTACCCTTGTTTTACACTCTTACTAAAATCGGGAAGCCAATTTTCAACCTTTGTCCTGTTCTTGAAAACCAAGAATGACATTTGGCCAGATGTCCTCATTTATTTAAAACAAAATAAACGATGGACACAAATATCATCGAAAAGTTAGACCGCATTGAAAAACTCTTATTAGAGCAACAAACAATGCAAAAGCAAGTATTAAACTTTAATGAAACTTGCAAGTATTTAGAATTATCACAATCTCACTTGTATAAACTTACAAGTACGGGAACCATTCCACATTATAAACCGAATGGTAAAAAGATTTATTTCCAACGAGAAGAGTTAGACCATTGGTTACTGCGTAACCGTATGGACTCAAGAGACGAAATCGAACAGCAAGCTGCCGATTACCTAATTAAGAAAGGAGCGGTGAAGTTATGACTGAAATAATCGATTTACTCTTAACGCTCTCGCAAGAAATAAAGGACATTAAAGCACGTATCGAATTGTTACGACAATCGAGAGCAGAAGTATTAAAAGATACGTGGATAGACAATCAAGATGTATTACAGACCTTACATATAAGTAAGCGAACACTACAAACTTTAAGAACCAATGGCACTTTGCCTTACAGCAAAGTAAAAGGTAAATTTTACTATAGAGTTGCTGACATTGAGCAGTTGCTTCAAGACAACTACTACAACCATAATTTCAAGCGAGATGGAAATAAGTAGAGAAGCAATTTTAGACAAAACACATTATGGTTTAAAAATCTATGCCTATGTGTTGAGACAGTATTATCCTAATCAAACAGTCCTTTCTGTAAAAGGAAGGGACTGTGGGATAACTCGCAATCCATTTAATGGTGGTAAAGAAACCTTACGGATTCATATTGATGGTGTAATAGCAACACATCGAGATACAGAATTAGAAGCCTTTAAAGGTGATGTATTTGATTTTGCACAATACCATTTTAGAATAACCGATGAAGAAGATTTGTACCGGAAGATAAATCAAGAGTTACATCTAAATTTAGAAGTCAAGGAAAAAGACGAATTGGAATGGTTGAATGAACCAGACGATACCTGGTATGCCAACTGTAGCTTTTTTAAAGCGCCTGTTCGCAATGTGTTTCCCTCGGAAACCTTGCGATTGCATCAAGTGTTTGCATTAATCACAAGTGATAAATACAAAAGCATTACTGAAGAATTAAGAGCAATTACCAATGTAAAAGAAGCACGTAAATTCAAAGCGAATCGCTTTGATTACGTAACACTTTCAGGAACATTTGAAAAACGAAGCGATAACAACTTGATAAAGCATTCTAATTTATTAACCATTGATTTTGACCATTTAGAGAATCTACAAGAGTTAAGAACACAGCTCTTAAATGATGAATATTTTGAAACCGAAATGCTATTCATATCACCATCTGGTGATGGTTTAAAATGGATTATTAGAATAGATATTTCAGAAGTAACACATTCAGAATATTTCACAGCAGTTGCAAATTACATTAAACACAATTATAACATTGAGGTTGACCAGTCAGGTAAAGACGTTTCCAGAGCGTGTTTTTTACCATACGACCCAACAGCCTTTCTACATAAAAGACATCAAGCATTATGACTAAAATATTTAACCCAAAAGATTGGTTGGAAGTTCCTAAAGAGCAACCTCAACCAAAAAGCAACACCGCAACAACTAATGTTGTTGCAGTTGCTGATAACGACATTGAATCCTACATTTCAGCAATCGAGCAATCAGGTACAGACATAACAGGAAGTTATGCCACTTGGCGAGATTTAGGCTTTGCTTTAGCCGAAGAATATGGAGAAATAGGTAGAGATTATTTCCACCGTATGAGTAAAAATTATGCAGGTTACGATGCTAAAGAGTGTGATGCACAATTCGATAAATGCTCAAACGCAAAAGGACACGGAATTACAATTGCTACCTTTTATCACTATGCACATCAGTCAGGTATCAAACCGACTAAACAACAGTATAACAACGAAGTTGCAACAAACGTTGCAACTGTTGTCGATACAGCCAACCAATCAATGCCTACAATACCAGAAACGGTATATGAGAATTTGCCACAGTTTTTACAACAAGTTGTAAATCCTGCTAATGGACAAGAAGAAAAGGACATTTTATTGTTAGGTGCATTAACAGCATTTAGTGCGTGTTTTCCTAAACTCTTTGGTATCTATGACCAACGTAGAGTATTCAGCAACTTATATTTATTTGTAACCGCACCTGCATCTGCAGGTAAAGGAAGACTTAACCAAATTAAAAATTTGGTAGAGCCTGTTCATAAATTAAAACGAGAACAAGCCAAAGTATTAAAGCAGCAATTTCAAACAGAAACTGCTACTTATAATATGAATAAAGGCAAAGATGAAAACTTGGAAAAACCGAGTAAACCGCCAGAGCGAATGCTGTTCATTCCTGCTAACAATAGTGTAACAGGCGTATATCAATTAATTTCTGATAATAAAGGCAGAGGTTTAATTTTTGAAACCGAAGGCGATACATTAGCACAAGCCTTTAAAAGTGATTATGGCAATTATTCCGATGGATTTCGTAAAGCATTTCATCACGAAACCATAAGCTATTATCGTAGAACAGATAGAGAATATGTAGATATTGAGAAACCGTGCTTGTCAACAGTATTATCAGGTACACCTAAACAAGTGGCAACCTTAATACCCAATGCAGAAAATGGGCTATTTAGTCGCTTTATGTTTTACTATATGAATATAAAACCAACTTGGAAAAATGTATTTCAAAATAGTAATAAGTTAGGTTTAGATGATTACTATAACCAATTAGGTAGTGAGTTTTTAGAATTGTACAAAACGCTAAAAAACAACCCAGAGATTGAAATACGATTAACCACAACCCAACAACAGCAATTCAATACGTTCTTTGAATCCTTACAGACCAAATACATCAACCTACAACCCGAAGAGTACATCGCAACAATAAGGCGATTAGGCTTAATTGCGTTTAGGATAATGATGCTATTCACAGCATTCCGAATTATGGAGGATGGTGATGTAAACGCAACTAAAGAATGTGAGGATATAGATTTTGAAAATGCACTAACCATAATTTCAATTTTAGTAAAACACAGTAGTAAAGTATTTAATGATTTACCAATAGAGCAAAAAGCAACAAAACGCTTAAATAGAAAAGAACGCTTTTTAGAAAGTTTGCCAAAGCAATTTAGCAGACAAGAGTATTTAGATTTAGCCACAAAACAAAGCATCCCACACAAAACCGCAGAAGGCTATATTACCAAATTTGTTGATGCAGGTTTAATATACAGAGAAGCACACAACAACTATTCAAATCCTGCAAAGACATAGTTAAGGATTTTAAGGATTTAAGGATATGATTAAATTGACTTCCTCAAATCCTTAATATCCTCATTACCTGTTAATAACTGTTTATATCTTTTTACTTTCCTTTGGTTTCCTTTTGTTAAATTAGACAAAATTTGACAAGTCTAAATAATTCTATTATGGAGTTTGGAGAGTACATACGTTCATTGCGTGAAAAACGCAATTTGCTATTAAGGGAAATGGCTGCAAACCTAAATATGGATGTTGCCTATTTAAGTAAAATAGAACGAGGAAATCGGATGGCAAGACGCGAACAAGTAGTTGCTTTTGCCAAAACATTAAAAGAAGACGAAAACGAATTAATTAAGCTATGGATGTCCGAACAAATTGTATTAATGCTCAAAAATGAAAAAGAGCGTACGGAAATCCTCAAAATAGCTGAAGAAAAAATTAGTAAGATTGTAAAAAAGGGTTAGGATTTAAAGTAATTTATGTTTAAAGAGAATAAATATTATGGCGAGGTATGGTTTAAATCTGCAGAGGATAATAAGTGCTTTTGTGTATTAGAGTTAATTAATGATGAAGTACACATAACGACCAATTTGTCAGAAAGATTACCTGCCTATCAAATAGAGTTAATTTATGGGGTTTTTACAGGTTTAGGCTATTTAACTTTTGTAAACTGCAAGATTAAAAACAGTAGCAATGGAATAGTAGAGACTAAAACTTATAAGCCTAAATATACGTTTGCTTGTGCATATCATTTAATTGAACCTATAGGTTTGAAAATTAATGAATTTCAAATTGACAATTTAGCAATAGTGAGTTGGGTTAGAAAAATGCATAGGTATAATTCTTTAGAAGACAAACTTGAAAAAGAGGATGACGTAGTCCACAATACGAATATTACTGAAGACTTATCTATTAAAATCACAAAATCAACATCATATACTTCTAACCACAACTTTTTTAGAATGGACAATGTTGGATATGTCGATTTTAAATCAGAAAAAAAATTGAGTATTCTTGAGAGTATAGATTTATATAATTCATTTCAAAAATTATTTCATTTTTTATACGGTAAGTCTGTACAATTTAAAGCTTTTAATTTTAAATGTTTAAGCTGTGGTAATTGGGCTTCGTTATATTACAAGGATGATTTCAACAAAGAAAACATATCTGGTTTTATAGCGCTTGACTATGATACTATTAAAGATGATTTGTCCAATATAATTAAGCATTGGTATAACAATGAAGGCATAGGTTATTGTGCTGATATTATTATCGAAAATTTACTCTCGGTTAAAACGAGTCATAGTAGGCGATTTACAAATTCCTATACAGCTTTCGAAGCTTATAGTTTGAAATTTGGTAATAAGATTAAGAACTCATCTTTTGCCAAAGATTTATTAGAACAAAAGCAATTATTAGTCGATATAACTAATATTCCAGAAGATGATATTAAAACATATGTATCAAAGATTGTTCGTCATCGAGATTATTTAATACATCGCACTAAAACAAAAAACAATATTTTTTCACAGTTTGAACTATTGTATATATCCTTTTTATTAGATTATTTGGTTGGTTTAGGCTTGGTGAAACAAATGGAAGTTTCTGATAAAATTATTGAAAAAATAATAGAGCGTGCTAAATCTACATACCAAGATATGCAGTCTGTAAATAGACTACTAAACAAAGATTTATTAGTTGATAACAATAATAAAGTTCAACCTTCTATGTAAAATTACAATATAATTTCATTTATGCAAGAACACCTCAAAACCAACATACTAAACTTTAAATGGCCTAATAGTGCGCCTACTATTTATTTAACTTTAGAGGATATTGAAGGTAGTCATCCAATCCATAAATCTAAATTTTCAAGGCAGATAAAAGAGGTGTTTCCAGATGCAGACTTATCTAACAAAGACCAAATATTTACAACATTTACAACAGAAATACCAGATGCACCAAGCATTAAGCTAAATTTAGTAGATGGTAGAGAATTAAGAATTTATAAGCAATTCCTTAAACATAAATTAAGAAGCTATTTTAAATCGAAAGACTATATAGTAGTAAAAAACTTCGTTGGTGATGTAAAAGTGTGGATGCCTTCAAAAAAAGGGAATACAGCAGACTATAACCTCTACTATAAATTTTCATTTAAGATACAGTTTGCAAAACTCACAGACTTACCAGAGTTAATTGTATCATACGATGGTACTTCAAAAGTCCTTACAACATCGGTTAAGGATATAGAGGATTCAGAGTTAATAAAACGTTGTGTATATGGTCAAAAAACGTTCAATTACCAAATGGACCTCGATACAGAGGAAAAAGAAGAATTTTACAATGCTATTCAGTTTGAGCAAGCATACCCAATTTTTAATTTGTCATTAGCACGAGCATTAGATATACCTATTGAGGAACCTATAAGACCAATTAATAAATATCAAAAGTACGTAGCACTTATTAATAATTTTGCAACCAACTATCTGTTTGCAGAAGATTTTAAAGCCATATTTCCATTTAAGACTGATGCCTTTATAGATGTGCCACTTAATCGTATTAATCACATCGACCCACAAGTAGGATTATTGGAATTTGGTAAAGACCAATACGGTAATAAAAAAACACATTTAGTGCCTAAATTGGCAATGAATAACCTCGACCCTTACAAAAGACCCAACAACCAAAACATTAAGTTTTTCTTTGTGTACCATACGTCACATAAAGAAGCAATTAAAACCTTTTACAACAACCTTAAAACTGGTGTTACTGCGGATAAAAAGTATTTTAAAGGGATTGAGGCTTATGTAAATATTAAGGCTTCAACGTCTAAAGAACATTTTATTGAGTTTGCCAACGAAAACAACCCAATACCAGAAATCACAGAGCAGTTGGAGAACCTTTCGTTCGACCAAGAAAATGTAAGTTATGCAGCTTTTTATTTAAGCCCATTCGATAAGTTTACACCAAATCCCGAAGACCGAGACATCTATATTCAAATAAAAGAACTCTTTTTAAACGAAGGTATTGTTACACAGGTTGTAGATTATGAGAAAATGGTAGTCAATATCGAGAACCAATATAACTTCCAATTCTCATTACAGAATATGGCATTAGCAATTCACGCCAAATTAGGTGGCGCACCTTGGAAACTTGCAGTAACCGATAAAAAAGAATTAGTAATAGGTGTTGGTGCATTTACCAATCAAGGCGAAAACAGACGTTATATAGCAAGTGCCTTTAGTTTTCAAAACAATGGCTTATTTAGAAAGTTCGAATATTTTGACCAAAGCGAAACAGACCTATTGGCAGGAAGTATATGTAAAGCCATTAGAGATTTTACATCGGTTGCAGAAGCAGATAAAGTAGTCATTCACTTCTATAAGGAAATGAGTTACGAGGAACTAAAACCAATTATTAGAGGAATGCATACATTAGGGTTAAAAATTCCGCTCTACATTCTAAATATCAATAAAACAGAAGCAGAAGATATTATTGCTTACGACCTTAATTGGAACAAAAAGTTAATGCCTGTAAGTGGTACATACATACGTATTAGCGAAAATCAATTTTTGTTGTTTAATAATGCACGTTACCCTAATTCACAGCGGTATTCAGATACAGATGGTTATCCGTTCCCAATAAAAATTAAGGTAAGCAGTCCAGATGAAGATGCTTTTGAAGATGCAGATGTAGTGTTAGAATTATTAACACAAGTGTATCAGTTTAGCAGATTATATTGGAAATCGCTTCGACAACAAAATGTACCAATCACAATAAAATATCCAGAAATGGTAGCACAAATAGCACCACGTTTTAATAATGGCGTTCCAGACGATGCTAAAGATGCTCTATGGTTTTTGTAATTTACCAATCAATTTATTTGCAACACCATTGCATTCAATAATTTGTATATTTGTATAAATTATATGAAAATATTTGTTTCCATATCGATGTCTATTTTATTCTTTTTTCAAGGGATAAGCATAGATATGGACTTTTGTGGTCCAATTAAAGAAATTTCAAATGTAATTACCCATTATCAAGACCATAAAGTTTATGGAGACTCTTTCTTTGAATATGTAGTTGAAGATTACATTGACAGCGATGCTAAAAATGAAGAGCAACATCATAACCCTGACAAGGAGAATACACCAGTCCATTCCCATAATCAATGTTGTCACCCTTTAGTGTTAATTATTGCGAAAAATAATTTGGCATTAAACAATCGACTAAAGTTTGAAGAGAAAAAACAATATAATTTACATAAAGCAAACTTCACTTCCAGATATTTGGAATCACTTTTTCAACCACCTAAAGTATAATTCAGTTTTTAATGGATAATTATATCCAATTTTGAGCCTAAAGGGTTCTTTTCATTTCGTGTAATTCTATTTCTTATATCAGAATTATTTCGAATAGTTTAACTGAATTAATACATTTTCTATGATTAATAAAATCATTGATTTTTCAATCAATAACAAATTCATTATTGGTTTGCTTACGCTTACCATAATCGGAACAGGTATTTGGAGTATGACCAAAGTGCCAATAGATGCTGTTCCAGATATTACCAATAACCAAGTACAGGTTATAACACAATCCCCCAATTTAGGTACTGAAGATATTGAGCAAATTGTTACTTATCCAATTGAAGTGGCAATGAGCAATCTTCCTGATGTTCAGGAAATAAGGTCAATTTCTCGTTTTGGCTTATCTGTGGTTACTATTGTATTTGATGATGATATGGGAACATATCTACCTCGCCAATTAGTAGCCGAAAAACTAAACAAAGTCAAAGAGCAAATACCTGCTGGATTTGGCGAACCTACAATGGGGCCTATTTCAACAGGTTTAGGAGAGATTTACCAATACACACTAAAAGTTGCACCAGAGTTTAAAGACAAATACAACATTGCAGATTTACGCTCAATGCAAGACTGGATTGTACAGCGTCAAATGGCAATGGTTCCTGGTGTGGTAGAAGTAAACGCTATTGGTGGAAAAATAAAACAATACGAAGTAGCGGTTGACCCAAACGATTTAAATGCTATTGGCCTTACCATTACAGATGTGTTTAATGCACTTGAAGCCAATAATCAAAATACAGGAGGTGCATATATTGAAAAGAACCATCAAGCCAATTTTATTCGTGGTGAAGGCTTGGTGAGAAGTTTAGAGGACATTAAAAAAATCACTGTCAAGAATATTAATAATATACCTGTCACTATTGGCGATATTGCTACGGTACAATTTGGCTCTGCAATTCGTTACGGTGCATTAACCCAAGATGGTGAAGGAGAAGTTGTAGGTGGATTGGTAATGATGCTAAAAGGAGCTAATTCCAATGATGTTATTGCCAATGTAAAAGAGCGAATGACTCAAATTGAAAAGTCGTTACCAGAAGGCGTAATTATTGAACCATTATTAGACCGAAGTAAATTAATTGGCGAAACAACTTCTACAGTAACAACTAATCTTATTGAAGGTGCATTAATCGTCATTTTTGTGTTGGTCTTTTTATTAGGTAATTGGCGAGGAGGTTTAATAGTTGCCTCTACTATTCCATTATCCTTATTATTTGCTTTTATTTTAATGAATGTTTTTGATGTTTGGGTAAACCTAATGAGTTTAGGAGCAATTGATTTCGGAATCATTGTAGATGGTGCTGTAATTATTGTTGAAAGCACTGTTTTTCTTATAGCATCACAAGTTTTGAAAAAGAAACAACTTACATCTAAAGAAAGAGATAAAGTTGCTTCTAATGCTTCAAAAAAGATGATGAATGCTGCCTTCTTCGGTCAGTTGATTATCCTTATCGTTTTTCTACCCATTTTAGCCTTACAAGGTATTGAAGGAAAGATGTTTAAACCAATGGCTTTGACCTTTATTTTTGCTATGATTGGTGCAATGGTACTTTGTTTAACCTATGTGCCAATGATGTCAGCTTTAATATTAAGAGCACCTAAAAACGATAAAAAATCTTATGGAGATAGATTTGTGCATTGGGTTGAAGATAAATACCAACCTTTATTGGTTAGAGCCTTGCGAAAAGGGAAATGGGTAATTGGTATTGCAGTTGTGTTGTTCGGAATAACCGTTTTTATGTTTTCAAGAATGGGTGGCGAGTTCATTCCGCAACTCGATGAAGGTGATATTGCATTTCACGCTATTTTAAAACCAGGTAGTTCACTTACAGAAACTATTGAAACTACTACCAAAATAGAACAAATAGTAAAAGCAAAATTTCCAGAAGTTGATAAAATTGTGAGTCGTATTGGTGTTGCCGAAATTCCAACCGACCCGATGCCTATGGATATTGCCGATGTTTTTGTAATTCTGAAACCTAAAAGTGAATGGACTACTATAGAATCAAAAGATGAATTGATTGAAGCAATGAAAGAAGCAGTTGAAATGGTTCCTGGTGTTAATTATGAGTTTACACAACCTATTGAAATGCGTTTTAACGAGTTATTAGAAGGTGTTCGTGAAGATATTGCTATAAAACTTTATGGTGAAGACATTGATATTCTATCTCAAAAAGCCGAAGAAATATCTAAAATTATTGCAGGTACTGAAGGCATTGGTGATATGAAAGCCGAAGCAACAACAGGTTTGCCACAAATGACCATTAATTACAACAGAAACAAATTAGCACAATACGGACTTCAAATAAATACCCTAAATCAAACCGTACAATCTGCATTTGCAGGTGGTACAGCAGGTGTAATTTTTGAAGGTGAAAAACGCTTCGATTTAGTAGTACGATTAAGCGATCAAAACCGTAAGGATATTTCAGATGTTCAAAACCTGTATATCAATTTACCTTCGGGTGCTCAAATTCCTTTACGTGAAATTGCAGATGTAAGCTATAAAGCAGGACCAATGCAAATCAGTAGAGATAACACCAATAGAAGAACCTATGTAGGTGTTAATGTTAGAGGACGTGATGTAAAATCGTTAGTAACTGAAATTAAATCAAAATTAGATGCACAATTAGAATTACCATCAGGTTATTTTATTCGTTATGGTGGTGCATTTGAAAATTTAGAACGTGCCAGCAACCGATTACAAACCGTTGTGCCTATTGCATTGTTACTCATATTTATACTAATATATTTTGCATTAAAATCTTTACCACAGACCTTAATGATTTACATAGCTATTCCAATGGCAACTATTGGTGGTGTTGTGGCGTTGTGGTTACGTGATATGCCATTTAGTATTTCGGCAGGTGTTGGTTTTATTGTGCTGTTTGGTGTTGCAGTTTTAAATGGTTTGGTAATGATAAGCGGACTCAACGAATTAAAAGAAGAAGGTGTAACCAATCTAAAGGATAGAATAGTTGAAGGTACTAAACGAAGAATCAGACCTATTATGCTAACTGCTTTTACAGATGTATTAGGCTTTCTACCAATGGCTATTTCATCATCAGCTGGTGCAGAAGTACAACGTCCATTGGCAACGGTTGTTATTGGTGGATTATTAACTTCAACTTTGCTTACCTTATTTGTTTTACCAATTTTATATCATTGGGTAGAAAACAAATCTTTTACGTTTAAGCCAAATAAAAAGTTAGTAACAGCAACAGCAGTTGTATTATTACTATTTGGCTTTTCACCACAAAGTAATGCACAAGAGTTGAATGATACAATTCCCGAAATTTCATTACAGGAAGCTGTTAAACTCGCAAAAAGTAATTATCCATTATTGAAGCAAAAGCAGTTGGAAATTACAAAACAAGAACAATTAAAATCGACTGCCTATGATTTCGGAACGACTCAAATTTTTACAGGTGGAGAAGAAATTGATAATGGAAATGGCATCTATACAACCATTGGTATTGGTCAATCAAATATCGATGTATTTGGCATTGGTTCTAAAAAGAAGCTACAAGAACAACGCATTCAATTGGAACAAAAAGCCTTTCAACTTTCCGAGTTGGAATTAGAATTGGAAGTTAAAAAAGCTTGGTCTAATTGCTATCAAATGAAACAAAACTATGATTTGTATAAGGAATTGGATTCCATTTATTCCAAATTCGAGCAAGCAGTAGCTTTAAATTATGAAGTCGAAGCTATTTCTAAATTAGAATATTCGGCAGCAAAAAATCAAGCGTTTCAAATTCAGAATAAAAAAGCGCAAGCCTATAGTAATTATCTTATTGCCTTACAGCAATTCAATTTGTGGTTGGTATCAGAAGAAATTTTTACAGTTTCAGATGAATTTGAGGTAGCGATAGATAGTGATATGGAAACATTCAGTATTGAAAGTCATCCATTGTACAGTATGTCGCAGAGCATTGTAGATGAAGCGGAAGCTAAATATAAAGCTGCAAAAGCAGATAATTTGCCAAAGTTCAATCTTCAAGGTGGTTTACAAAAAGTAAATGGCAATTCAGGATTTTACACCTATCAAGCAGGAATTTCAATTCCGTTTTTATCAGGTTCTAGCAAAGCACAAGTTAGAAGTGCCAGAATTGATAAAGAAATAGCGGAAACCAATGTAGCGTTCAAAAAACAGGAAGTACAATCAAGGTTTGTTCAGGCTAAAGAAAATTATATGAAATGGAAAACATCTTGGGAGTTTTACAAAGACCAAGTTTTACCATTAACAAAAGAGCAAAAAACAGGTGCATTACTGGCATATAGAGAAGGCGAAATTGATTATACTGCATTTACGCAGTTGATAAAAGAAGCAATTCAATCGGAACTGGAAGCACAGACTGCATTAGTAAACTATTTAGAAAGCACATTTCAATTACAATATTTTAATAAATAAGACAATGAAAAACAAAATATATAAAATCCTTACCGTAATGGTGTTAGCCATATTTGTTTCAGCTTGCGGAAATAAAGAAAATCATAACGAGAATGATGGTCATTCCCACGATGAGGAAGAAAAAACAGAAGTTAACGAAGAGCATCACGATGAAGACGAAGTAATGCTTTCACAACAGCAATTCGATGCATTGAAAATGAAAATAGATACGTTAGCATTACGTAATATGAGCGGCTATGTAGAAGCAAACGGAACGTTAGAAGTACCACCACAAAACGAAGCAGCTATTACTACTGTTGTTGGTGCAAATGTCGTTTCAATTGAAGTGATTGAAGGTGATAAGGTTAATAAAGGTCAAGTTGTGGCTTATCTATCGCACCCAAATATCATACAAGCGCAAACGGATTATTTAAACGCTTATAGCAATAGCGAGCTTGCAAAGAAAAATTATGAACGTCAACAAAAATTATACGATGCTGGTGTTGGTTCTGGTGCTAATTTCCAGAAAGCAGAAGCAGAATATCAAGCATCAAAAGCAATGGTTAATGGTTTAGAAGCGCAATTAAGAATACTCAACGTTAACACTACATCAGTTCGCAATGGAACAATTGCACAGCGCATAGCATTGCGAAGTCCAATAGAAGGCTTTGTGCAAAAAGTTGAAGTAAAAACAGGTCAATATGTAGAGCCACAAACCGAATTATTTGAAATTGTAAATACGCATCACGTTCACGCCGATTTAATGGTTTTTGAAAAAGATGTTTATAAAGTACAGAAAGGTCAGAAAGTTAACTTTACGGTACAATCCATACCAGATGCAGAGCTTATCGCAGAAATCTATTCCGTAAGCAAAACCTTTGAGGACAACCCAAAAGCAGTCCACGTTCACGCAGAAATAGAAAACAAAAAAGGTAACTTAATTCCTGGTATGTATATTCAAGGTAAAATTCAAGTAGATAATACCCAAACAAAAGCTTTACCAGAAAGTGCAATTATAAAAGAAGGCGAAAGATATTATGTGTTTTCAGTAGAAAAAGAAAATGACGATTGGAGCTTTAAACCTATCGAAGTTGTGTTAGGCACTAAAGATGGTGATTGGGTATCGGTTCAATTTACTGAAAACATAGAAAGTAATACAAAATTTGCTTATAACAATGCTTATTATCTTAACGCAGAAATGAAAAAAGGAGAAGCAGAACACGCACATTAATTATGGAAACAATAGAACAAGTATTAGAGTCAAAAAATATTCGTGTTACAGCAATGCGTTTGCTTATATATAAGTTTCTTGCAGAAAAAGAGGTCGCTGTTACTTTAAGTGATATTGAAAATGCTTTCTCAAAAGCAGACAGAACCACTTTATACAGAACTATTAAAACCTTTGAAGAAAAGGCTATTGTGCATCAAATAGACGATGGTACAGGGATTACAAAATATGCATTATGTGAAAAGGGATGTAATTGTGAAATTGAAACCGATTTGCACTTACATTTCCATTGTAATAATTGCAATGAAACCATTTGCTTAACAGAACATAAAATACCTCAAATAAAAGTGCCAGATGGTTTTGTGTCAGAGAATGTAAATTTGGTGGTAAAAGGTATTTGCGATAAGTGTAGTGTCTAATTATTGCACTTCCATTGCACTTACTATTAAAGTACATTTATCCAAAATTAGAGGATATGAAGTTTAATACTAAAATACCTAAACATCTAAAACAGGCGTATAACCAAGAATTAAAACAATACAGTTTCTGTTTAGAAAATAAGCAGTTTGGTAATGCTTGGTATCATTTAGAACGTAGTCATATAATAGGACAATCTTATCCTATAGAACATACCTATTCACATTGGCTTATGCTAAAGTTTGGATTTAGACAAAAAGATACTAAAGAAGTATTCGGTCAAATTATTAGATTGCTTGTTGGTGGCTGGAAATCATTTATAAATCACGTTCCTCTTGGTAACACAGGTGGCGCAAACGTACCACCATTAAAACGTATGCCTATTCCAAATGACATTGAAAAATTATTATATATAGAATGAAAAATAAATTAGCGGTTACAAGTATCCTAACAGCAATCACAGCTTCATTGTGTTGCATCACACCTGTTTTGGCATTAATTGCAGGTACAAGTGGTGTAGCTTCAACTTTTTCTTGGATAGAACCATTTAGACCTTACTTAATAGGGCTAACTATATTAGTTCTTCTCTTTGCTTGGTATCAAAAATTAAAACCAGAAAAAGAAATCGACTGTGAATGTGAAACGGATAAAAAACCAAAATTTATTCAGTCAAAAACCTTTTTAGGAGTTGTAACAGTATTCGCAATAGTGATGTTGGCATTACCATACTACTCAAGTATGTTTTATCCAAATTCAGAGAAACAAATTGTTATCGTTGATAAATCAAATATCAAAACAACAGTGTATAAAATAAGTGGAATGACTTGTGCCAGTTGTGAAGCTCACGTAAACCACGAAGTAAATAAACTTAACGGAATTGTAAACTCAAAAACATCATACAAGAATGGTAACGCAATCATTGAGTATGACCAAACTAAAACTAATGAATTAGAAATTGAGAAAGCAATTAATTCTACGGGTTATAAAGTAACTGATAAAAATTAAAATTGATGCAAACTATATTAAAATCGGAAATCACTTGCCCAACCTGTGGTCATAAAAAGAAAGAAGATATGCCAACTAACGCTTGTCAATTCTTTTACGAGTGTGAGCATTGTAAAACGGTTTTGAAACCAATCGAAGGAGATTGTTGTGTGTATTGTTCTTATGGTACAGTTCCTTGTCCACCAATTCAACAAAACAAAAGTTGTTGCTAAAACAAAACTAAATGAAAAAAAAGAAAGTCAATTTAAGAGATTTAAAACCAAATTCAGAAGAGCAACATTCTCACGATGATGGTCACGACCACGGAGATGGAAGTGCATTCAAGACATACATTCCTGCTATTATAAGTTTTGTTATGTTAATGGTAGGTATCGCTGTAGATTATTTTGATGCGATTCCTCAATTTGAAGGATTGATTCGAGTAGTTTGGTACACTTTAGCATATATTCCAGTTGGATTTCCTGTAATTAAAGAAGGATGGAAAAGTCTTATAAAAGGCGATGTTTTTACCGAGTTCTTTTTAATGTCTATTGCCACCATTGGTGCGTTTATCATTGGTGAATATCCTGAAGGTGTGGCAGTAATGCTATTTTATGCAGTAGGAGAATTATTTCAAAACGCAGCAGTTAATAGAGCAAAAGGAAATATTAAAGCCTTATTAGATGTTCGACCAAAAGAAGCCAATGTATTTCGTGATGGTGATTATGTTAGTGTGTCGCCAGAAGCTGTAAATATTGGTGAAAAAATACAAATTCGAGTAGGTGAGAAAATACCGTTAGATGGGATTTTATTATCCGAAAAAGCATCTCTAAACACCGCAGCATTAACAGGCGAAAGCAAACCAGATTCTATTCAGAAAGATGCAAAGGTTTACGCAGGTAGTATCAATTTAGAAAGTGTTGTTGAAGTTGAGGTAACCAACACCTTTGAAGATAGTTCTATTGCGAGAATATTAGACTTGGTTCAAAATGCTACAGCTCGTAAGTCTAAAACAGAATTATTCATTAGACAGTTTGCTCGTATCTACACACCAATTGTTGTGTTTTTAGCTATTGGTGTTACTTTTATACCTTACTTTTTTGTAGATGATTATGTGTTTAGAGATTGGTTATACAGAGCATTAATTTTCTTGGTAATATCTTGTCCTTGTGCCTTAGTGATTTCAATTCCATTAGGATATTTCGGTGGATTGGGAGCAGCTTCAAAAAATGGAATATTATTTAAAGGTGCTTCATTTTTAGATGCTATGACCAAAATAAATACTTTGGTAATGGACAAAACAGGAACCGTTACCAAAGGTGTTTTTAAAATCAAAGAAGTAAAAGCAATTGGTTGGAATGAAACCGAATTTATGCAATACTTAATGGCGTTGGAAGAACAATCCACGCATCCAATTGCTAAAGCCATTTTAGAGTACAAAGCTGAAGGAGAAGATTTTGAAGCACAAGACGTTTCTGAAATTGCAGGTAAAGGTTTAAAAGGCGTTGTTAATGGTAAAACAGTTTTAGTAGGAAATAAAGCCTTAATGACTGCGAATAATATAAATGTTCCATCTGAAACGGAATCTATTGTAGAATCGATAGTATTAGTTGCAATCGATAATCAATTTGCAGGTTATGTAGTCATAGCAGATGAATTAAAGGAAGATGCAAAAGAAACTATTACAGCATTACATAAAGTAGGTATCAAAAATATTATGATGCTTTCCGGTGATAAAGATTCGATTACCCAACAAGTTGCAAAAGAATTAAATATTGAAAATGCTAAAGGTGGCTTATTACCAGAAGATAAATTAAACGAAGTTGAAATTTTAAAGAAAAATCCTGAAAATAAAGTAGCTTTTATAGGTGATGGTATTAACGATGCACCTGTTTTAGCAGCAAGTAATGTTGGTATTGCAATGGGTGGTTTAGGTAGTGATGTTGCTATTGAAACAGCAGATGTTATCATTCAAACAGACCAACCTTCAAAAGTAGTGAGAGCCATTAAAATAAGTCATTCCACACGTAAAATTGTTTGGCAGAATATCATTTTAGCATTTGGTATTAAAGTTATTGTCTTGATTTTAGGAGCAGGTGGTTTAGCCACAATGTGGGAAGCAGTTTTTGCAGATGTAGGAGTAGCATTATTAGCAATTTTAAATGCAGTTAGATTGCAGAAAATGAAATGGGATTAAGCAGATTAATCAATTAAACTTCTGTTAAACAAAATCAATAGTTGTTAAAATTTCGTAACTTCGCAATCAATATGAAGCAGATTTTCCATAAAATAATGTCTTTAGCAATGGCTTTTGTAGTGTTATTCTCTACAATGTCATTTACTGTGAATATGCATTATTGCGGAGATACGTTAGTAGAAACTGCCATATTTCATAAGGCCAAAGGGTGCGGAATGGAAATGGAAAAGCCTTCAACCGAAGGATGTTCTATTACCAAGAAAAATTGTTGTGATGATAAACAATTAGCAATTGAAGGTCAAGACGAACTACAACTGCAAATTGACAAAATCTCATTTGAGCAACAACTATTTATAGCTTCATTTGTTTACACTTACATTAACCTTTTTGAAGGTTTAGAAAATAACGTTTCTACTTACGAAGAATATAAACCGCCACTCGTCATAAGGCAACTCTACAAGATTGACGAAACATACTTAATTTGATTTTTAAACAATAGACTTTTTTATCCTATGACTGCAATGTCGTAAGGATAATTTACTGTATTCGGTGTTTTTACAACACTATTGTCTAATTGTTTAAAATCAATCATATGCTAAATAAAAGCATCAAATTTTTAATAGAAAACAAACTCGTTGCAGTTCTGCTACTCGTCCTTTTTATTGGATGGGGAACTGTTAATGCACCTTTTAATTGGGATACAGGATTTTTGCCAAGTAACCCTGTAGCAGTAGATGCTATTCCCGATATAGGTGAAAATCAACAAATCGTATTTACCAAGTGGGATGGTCGTTCCCCACAAGATATAGAAGACCAAATAACCTATCCATTAACCACATCATTATTGGGTATTCCTGGAGTGAAAACCATTCGTAGTTCCTCTATGTTTGGGTTTTCAAGCATCTATATCATTTTTGAAGAGGATATAGAATTTTACTGGAGCAGAAGTCGTATTCTCGAAAAACTTAATTCCTTACCAAGTGGTTTATTACCCGAAGGTGTTAATCCTGCTTTGGGTCCAGATGCTACAGGATTAGGACAAATATTTTGGTACACGCTTGAAGGTCGTGACGAAAACGGAAATGTAACTGGTGGTTGGGATTTGCAAGAGTTACGCAGTATTCAGGATTACTATGTAAAGTATGCGTTGTCCTCTGCAAGTGGTGTTTCAGAAGTAGCTTCAATTGGTGGTTATGTTCAAGAATACCAAGTGGATGTTAATCCAGAACTGATGCGTCAATATAATATTGGATTGCAACACGTTGTAAAAGCGGTTAAAGAAAGCAACAAAGATATTGGTGCACAAACTTTGGAAATTAACCAAGCCGAATATTTAGTGCGTGGTTTGGGGTATGTAAAATCCATTTCAGACATCGAAAATGCAGTAGTCACTTCAGAAGATTATACTTCAATTAGGATAAAGGATATTGGTAAAGTTTCATTAGGTCCTGCAACAAGACGTGGTTTATTAGATAAAGAAGGTGCAGAGGTTGTTGGTGCTGTTGTGGTGGCTCGTTATGGCGCAAACCCAATGGAAGTTATCAATAATGTGAAAGAGAAGATTAATGAATTAAGTGCAGGATTACCTTCAAAAGTATTGGCGGATGGTAGAACTTCCCAAGTAACAATAGTCCCATTTTATGACAGAACAGAACTGATACAAGAAACTTTAGGTACACTCAATGAAGCATTGACTTTAGAAATCTTAATTACCATCCTGGTAATTATCATTATGGTATTTAATCTTCGAGCTTCCATACTAATTTCTGGACTTTTACCAGTAGCGGTTTTAATGGTGTTTATTGCGATGAAACTCTTTGGTGTTGATGCTAATATTGTGGCATTATCAGGTATTGCTATTGCTATTGGTACAATGGTCGACGTAGGTGTCATACTATCAGAAAACATTATAAGGCATTTGGATGAAAACGAAAATGTCATTCCGACAGAGCAAGGAACGAGCGACGAGGAATCTCATAAAAAGTTACCCATAAACACAGTAGTCTATAACGCAACAGCTGAAGTGTCTGGTGCAATCGTAACCGCAGTTATGACAACTATTATCAGTTTCATTCCTGTATTTACAATGATTGGAGCGGAAGGAAAACTATTCAGACCATTAGCCTTCACAAAGACTTTTGCATTAACAGCTTCTATAATAGTAGCGTTGTTTTTAATTCCACCGTTTGCTGCATTTTTATTCAGAAAGAAAAACATCAAAAACTCTTTTAAATATGTTTTAAATGGTGTTTTAATAGCATTGGGAATCGTAGCCATAGTCTATGGATATTGGTTAGGATTAATTTTAATTGCGTTTGGGATTACAGCATTTCTCAATCTTCAAAGTAAGATAACAGACAAGCAAGCTAATCTTATCAATATCATTATTTCGGTATCAGCTATTGTATTCTTGTTAGCCGAATATTGGAGACCATTAGGCGTTGATAAAAGCATTTTTTGGAATCTCATTTTTGTGAGTGTTATTTGCTTTGGTTTATTAGGTGTTTTCTCATTATTTATAAAATACTACACACGTATTTTAAGGTGGTGTTTAGATAATAAGTTATTGTTTTTATCTGTACCAACGGCTATTGTAATTGCAGGTTTTTTCATTATGAAAAATACAGGCAAAGAGTTTATGCCCTCATTAAATGAAGGCTCATTTCTACTAATGCCAACCTCGATGCCTCATTCTGGCGTGGAAGAAAATAAACGTGTTTTACAGCAATTGGATATGGCAGTAGCCAGTATTCCAGAGATTGAAACCGTAGTTGGTAAAGCAGGTAGAACAGAATCAGCGTTAGACCCAGCACCTTTGTCGATGTATGAAAATATCATTCAGTATAAACCAGAATATATGCTGAATGAAAACGGAGTACGCCAACGCTATAAAGTCAATGATGATGGTGAATATGTGTTAAAAAACGGAATGTCATTGCGAGCGGAACAGCGTGAAGCGTGGCAATCTCTTAAAGCAAAAGAACAACTCATTCCAGACGATGATGGCGAGTTCTACCGTAATTGGCGACCAGAAATACAGTCACCGGACGATATTTGGAATGAAATTGTAAAAGTTACCAAATTGCCAGGCGTAACCTCTGCACCAAAGCTACAACCTATTGAAACCCGATTGGTAATGCTTCAAACAGGAATGAGAGCACCTATGGGAATTAAAGTAAAAGGTCAAGACTTAAAGCAGATTGAAGCGTTTGGTGTGCAATTAGAAAACATCATCAAGGAAGCTGAAGGTGTTAAAAAAGAAGCTGTTTTTGCAGACCGTATTGTTGGTAAACCCTATTTGTTAATTGATATTGATAGAGAGAAAATTGCACGTTATGGCATTTCGATACAAGATGTTCAAGATGTATTAAAAGTAGCAGTTGGTGGTATGGTCTTAACCCAAACGGTAGAAGGTCGAGAGCGATATGGTGTACGAGTACGATACCCAAGAGAATTACGAGCAAACCCAACAGACTTACAACAGATTTATGTGCCAGTTGAAAAAGGAAGTCCTGTGCCTTTAAGCGAATTGGCAACTATAAGTTACGAACAAGGTCCACAGGTCATTAAAAGTGAAGATACCTTTTTAGTTGGCTATGTATTGTTCGATAAACTAGATGGTTTTGCCGAAGTCAATGTAGTTGAAAGCGCACAAGCTCTAATTCAGCAAAAGATAGATAGTGGCGAATTAGTAGTTCCAAAAGGTATTAACTACCAATTTACAGGAACATACGAAAATCAGTTGCGAGCCGAAAAAACCTTGTCGGTTGTTGTGCCTTTAGCATTAGCAATTATTTTCTTAATTCTGTATTTCCAATTCCGTTCTGTAGGTACGTCATTAATGGTATTTACAGGTATTGCAGTAGCATTTGCAGGTGGTTTTATTATGATTTGGTTGTATGGTCAAGGATGGTTTTTAAACTTTAATTTCTTTGGTGAAAACCTACGCGATTTATTCCAGATGCACCCAATCAATTTAAGTGTAGCAGTTTGGGTTGGATTTATTGCGCTCTTCGGTATTGCAACAGATGATGGTGTAGTAATGGCAACTTATTTAACCCAAACATTCGATAGAAATACACCAGATAATAAAAAGGAAATTAGAGCATCCGTTGTTGAAGCAGGTGAAAAACGAATCAGACCGTGTTTAATGACTACAGCTACGACCATTTTAGCATTATTACCAGTATTAACCTCTACAGGTCGAGGAAGCGATATAATGATACCTATGGCAATACCAAGTTTTGGTGGAATGCTTATAGCCTTAATCACTTTGTTTGTTGTACCAGTATTGTATAGCTGGAAAGCAGAAGTTCAACTTAAAAGAACATCAAAATGAAATATAAATCAATACAAATAAAAATCGTCTTGGCTCTTGGCTCTTGTTTCTTGAGTCTTTTTGCGAACGCTCAACAATTAGAAATACTTATCGATGAAGCCTTAACAAACAATCCAGAAATTCAAAAGTTTGAGTTACAATACAAAAGAGCTTCCGAAAAGGTAAACGAGGTCAACACCATTCCTAATACCGAATTTGGTGTTGGTTATTTTGTGAGTGAGCCAGAAACACGAACAGGTGCACAACGCTTTAAAGTATCTGCTAAACAAATGTTACCGTGGTTTGGGACTATTACTTCGAGAGAAAATTACGTGAGTTCATTGGCAGATGCTAAATACGAAGACATTGTCATCGCAAAGCGAAAACTAATGGCTTCGGTATCACAATCCTATTATAATCTATACGCTAACAAAGCAAAGCAAGAGGTTTTAACTGAAAACATCAAACTATTAGAAACTTATGAAACGTTGGCATTAACTTCTGTAGAGGTTGGTAAAGCATCCGCAGTAGATGTGTTGCGATTGCAAATGCGTCAGAACGAAATACAACAATTAAAAGATGTATTGCAACAACAGTTTTTAGCAGAACAAACTAACTTCAATAATCTATTGAATAGAGATAATGATGTTACCGTGAATGTGGTAGATAGTTTAATGATACCTTCAGAAGACTTTGATATTACTTTTGAAAAATTAGTATTACATCCTGAATTACTGAAATTTGATAAACTCTATCAATCCATAGAGCAATCAGAATTATTGAATCAAAAAGAAAGCAGTCCAATGATTGGTTTTGGATTAGATTATATCAATGTTGCTGAAAGACCAAATATGGATTTCAGCGATAACGGTAAGGATATTGTAATGCCAATGGTTTCGGTATCTATCCCAATTTTCAATAAGAAATATAAATCCCAAACCAAACAAAATGAGTTGCAACAGCAGGAAATTACTGCTCAAAAACAGGAACGTTTAAATTCTTTGGAAACACTTTTAGACAAAGCGATTAACGAACGCATTTCTGCAAGAATAAGTTATGCAACCCAAACGAAAAACTTAAAGCAAGCTAAAGATGCAGAAGACATTTTAATCAAAAACTATGAAACAGGAACGATTGATTTTAATGATGTTTTGGATATTCAAGAGTTGCAGCTAAAGTTTCAAATGAACCAAATAGAATCTGTGAAGACCTATTATGTGCAAAGTACAATCATTAATTATTTAATTCAGTAAAACAATGACACACACATATCACATACACGGAATGACCTGCAACGGTTGTCGCAGTCACGTTGAGGAAACGCTCTCTAAAGTAGGAGGTGTTTCAAAAGCAACAGTCGATTTAGATAAGGCAGAAGCTAACATAGAAATGGAATCACATATTCCCATAGAAACATTTCAAGAAGCCTTAAAAAAGGATGGTGGTACATATAGCATTTATAAACAAGGTGAACACCATCAGCATTCAGAAGCTAAAAAGGAAAAGCAACCTAAAGGTACAGGCACATTTTATTGTCCTATGCATTGCGAAGGCGATAAAATCTATAACAAACCAGGTGATTGTCCTGTTTGCGGAATGGATTTGGTGGAAGAACAAAATCTATCAGCAACTTCAAAGGAACAATGGACGTGTCCGATGCATCCAGAAATTGTAAAAGAAGAAGCAGGTTCGTGTCCTATTTGTGGGATGGATTTAGTGCCAATGGAAGCAGATAGTTCAGCAGAAGAAAAAACGTATAAAAAGCTATTAAAGAAATTTTGGATTGCCACAGCATTTACCTTGCCCATTTTCTTAATGGCTATGAGCGAAATGCTCAATAACAATCCGTTGTACGATATAATGGAACAGAAATATTGGAACTGGATACAGTTTGCATTATCTATTCCAGTTGTATTTTATGCGACTTGGATGTTTTTTGAACGTGCTTATAGAAGTTTAAAAACGTGGAATCTCAATATGTTTACACTCATTGGAATCGGTGCAGGTGTAGCTTGGTTATTTAGCGTTTTTGGTATGTTATTTCCAGATGTGTTTCCGGCACAGTTTAAAACTGAATCAGGTGCAGTCCACGTCTATTTTGAGGCAGCAACGGTTATTCTAACCTTGGTGCTTTTAGGGCAGTTGTTAGAAGCGCGTGCACATAGTAAAACTAATTCGGCAGTAAAAGAATTATTAAAGTTAGCACCTAATAAAGCCATTAAAATAGTAGATGGAGAAGAAGTTGAAGTCAGTATAGATAAGATAGAATTAAATGATATTCTAAAAGTAAAACCAGGTGACAAAATTCCTGTAGATGGAATGATAACTGAAGGTGAAACAACCATTGACGAATCTATGATTACAGGAGAACCTATTCCTGTAAACAAATCTCAAGAAGATAAAGTAAGTAGCGGAACAATTAATGGGAATCAAGCCTTTTTAATGAAAGCTGAAAAAGTCGGAAGCGACACGCTTTTATCACAAATCATTCATATGGTTAATGATGCCAGTAGAAGTCGTGCACCTATTCAAAATTTAGCAGATAAAGTTTCAGGCTATTTTGTGCCAGTTGTAGTTCTTATTTCTATTATCACATTTATTGTATGGTCTATTTGGGGACCAGAACCAGTTTATGTGTATGCGTTTGTCAATGCAATTGCAGTACTAATCATTGCTTGTCCTTGTGCTTTAGGTTTAGCAACACCAATGTCTGTAATGGTTGGTGTGGGTAAAGGTGCTCAAAATGGTGTATTGATTAAAAATGCTGAAGCTCTTGAAAAAATGGATAAGGTAAATACGCTTATCGTTGACAAGACAGGAACAATTACCGAAGGAAAACCAACAGTTGAAACCGTTGGTGCTTTTAATGATGCTTTAAGCGAAAAAGAAGTGTTACAGTACATCGTGTCATTAAATACCAATAGCGAACATCCTTTAGCAGAAGCGACAGTTAAATATGGCAAAGAACACAACGCAGAAATTTTAAAGTCCGAAGATTTTAGTGCTGTTACAGGAAAAGGTGTTGAAGCTAAAATTGATGGAAAAAATGTAGCATTAGGTAATCCTAAAATGATGGAATATGCCAAAGCAGATATTACCTCTAAAATGAAAGACGAAGCTAAATCTTACCAAAAACAAGGCAAAACAGTTTCTTATTTGTCAATAGATGAAACCGTAGTTGGATATGTAGTTATAGGCGATAAGATAAAAGAAACAAGTGCTAAAGCCATTAAATCACTTCAAGATAAAGGGATAGATGTAATAATGCTAACAGGTGATAATCACGATACAGCACAAGCAGTAGCATCAGAACTAAATCTTGCAGATTTTAAAGCCAGTATGCTACCAGAAGACAAACTCAAAGAAGTAGAGAAACTACAAAAAAATGGAAAAGTAGTTGCTATGGCAGGTGATGGAATTAATGATGCACCAGCATTGGCAAAAAGTGATGTAGGTATTGCAATGGGAACAGGAACAGATGTAGCGATAGAAAGTGCTATGATAACTTTAGTAAAAGGCGATTTACACGGTATTGTAAAAGCAAAAAATTTGAGTAATGCTGTAATGAAGAACATTAAGCAAAACCTATTTTTTGCACTTATCTACAACACTTTAGGTGTACCTATTGCAGCAGGTGTGTTGTTTCCATTCTTCGGAATACTACTCTCGCCAATGATAGCAGCTTTAGCAATGAGTTTTAGCTCTGTTTCGGTAATAGGTAACGCATTACGATTAAGAACAAAAAACATTTAATTATATGCAGAAAACAGTTTTCAAAATATCAAAAATGGATTGTCCTTCTGAAGAAAATCTAATCAAAATGAAACTTTCTGATATAGATGGTATCAAACAACTTGATTTTAATTTAGAAGAAAGAATCTTAACACTATATCATAATTCAAATGTAAATGAAATTGGTAATGCCTTAAAAGAATTAAAATTAAATGAAAGTTTAATCAGTTCAGAAGATACCGACACAATTATTACTGAATCTACAAGGAGTCAATCCAAACTGTTGTGGACAGTTCTAATCATCAATTTTGCATTTTTTATTATTGAAATGAGTACAGGACTTATTTCAAAATCAATGGGATTAGTTGCTGATAGTTTAGATATGTTGGCAGATTCATTTGTTTATGGATTGAGTTTAATAGCGGTTGGTGGTACAGTTTTAAAAAAGAAACGTATTGCAAAATATGCAGGCTATTTTCAGATAACACTTGCAATTATCGGAATCGTTGAGGTAATACGTCGGTTTTTAGGCTATGAATCGCTACCTGTATTTTCAACAATGATTATCGTTTCAGTATTTGCTTTGATTGCAAATGGCATTTGCTTGTACCTCTTACAAAAATCTAAAAGTCAAGAAGCACATATGCGTGCCAGTATGATTTTTACCTCTAATGATATTATAATAAATCTTGGCGTAATTACAGCAGGCGTTTTAGTCAATTGGCTGCATTCTGGTATTCCAGATTTAATTATAGGAATCATTGTATTTGGATTGGTGATACAAGGTGCATTCAGGATATTAAAATTAAGTAAGTAAAAAGTTTAACTATAAAATCAAAAAATATGGAAAATTCAAAAGAACACTCAAACAAAGGAAATTACAAAACCTTCTTTATAATGTTGGCTTGCTCATTTGTAGCAATGTACATCACAATGTACTTAAACACCTATTCCATAGACCACGTATGGTTTAGTTTAACACGATTCTATATGACGTGTTTAGGAATTTCAACAATGGCAGTAATAATGTGGTTTTTTATGCGAAAAATGTATAATGATAAAAAGAAGAATATCGCCATACTTGCAGGTAGTTTTATTCTGTTTGTAGGTGCATTAGGGTTGGTAAGAACACAAGCACCAATTATTGGTGATGTCCTTTGGATGAAAGCAATGATACCGCATCATTCTATCGCTATTTTAACAAGTGAAAGAGCAGATATTCAAGACCCAGAAGTTAAGAAATTAGCAGAAGACATTATAAAAGCACAACGTAAAGAAATAGAAGAAATGAAAGCAATGATAAAACGATTAGAGAATGAAAAATAATAAAATAGTCATATATATTGGCATACTCGTAGTAGGTGTGTTATTGGGTTGGTTGCTTTTTGGTGGCTCATCAAATGAAGAAATAGACCATAATCACGATGCGGTTGCAGCAACCAATCAAATGTGGACGTGTTCTATGCATCCACAGATTATGCAACCAGAGCCAGGCGACTGCCCCATTTGTGGTATGGATTTAATTCCTGCGGAAAGCGGAAGTGATGGCTTAATGGCAGACCAATTTAAACTAACAGAAAATGCGATGGCATTAGCCAATATTCAAACAACTGTTGTAGGCAAGGGAAATGTTGAAGGCAACACCATAAAGTTATCTGGTAAAATTGCTGAAAACGAAGAAGCCAATGCAGTACAGGTAAGTTATTTCGCTGGAAGAATTGAACGTTTGAATGTGAGTTTTACAGGTGAAGAAGTTCGTAAAGGTCAATTATTGGCAACCATTTATTCGCCAGAACTCTATGCAGCACAACAAGAATTAATTACAGCAGCATCTTTAAAAGAATCACAACCTGCTTTATACAAAGCAGTCCGTAATAAATTGAAATTATGGAAGCTCTCTGAAAATCAAATCAATCAGATTGAAGAAACAGGAAAAGTGAAAGAAAACTTTCCTGTTTATGCAACCTTTTCGGGTACTGTTACTGAAAAATTAGTAGAGCAAGGCGATTACATTAAACAAGGTCAACCCTTATTAAAAATTGCCAATCTCAACACAGTTTGGGGAAATTTTGATGTGTATGAAAATCAGATTGACCGCTTTAAAAAAGGACAGGAAGTGATGATAACAACCAATGCTTATCCTAATAAAGAGTTTAAAGGTAAAGTAGATTTCATTGACCCAGTTTTAAACACGAAAACAAGAACTGTAACCTTACGTGTTGTTTTAAGCAATAAGGACGATGTATTTAAACCAGGAATGTTTGTAACCGCAAATATTGAAGGCAGTACAGCTAAAAATGATGAAGTATTATCAATTCCTGCATCTTCTGTATTATGGACAGGTGAACGTTCTGTGGTGTACCTTAAAACAAATCCAGACCAACCTATTTTTGAAATGCGTGAAATTAAATTAGGCAATCAAATTGGTAATGAATATGAAGTTGTAGAAGGTTTATTTGTTGGAAATGAAATAGTGACTAACGGAACATTTACGGTTGATGCAGCAGCACAATTACAAGGCAAAAAGTCTATGATGAATAAAGATGGTGGTAAAGTAATGACTGGACACGAAGGTCATTTAGGTATGGATAACAATGCATCTAACAAAGAAAGTGACCACACTAATATGAATGAGCGTTTGGAAGTATCAGAGAAATTTCAACAACAGTTAAATAGTGTTTACAATGCGTATATCAATTTAAAAGATGCTTTAGTAAAAGAAGATTCAATAAGTACTTCAGCAAACGCAACAACTTTATTAAATAAATTGAACAAAGTAGATATGAAATTGTTGTCAGATAATAAGGCGCATAACCATTGGATGTCATTAGAAGGCGAAATAAAATCTTCTGCAACTTCAATTTCTGAAACGTCCGATATAAAATCACAAAGAGACCATTTTAAACATTTATCATCACATCTAATCAATGCTGTACAACTATTTGGTATCAATGAAAAGGTCTATGTAGAATTTTGTCCAATGGCAGATAACAATAATGGTGCTTATTGGTTAAGCAAAGAAGAAAAAGTAATCAATCCATACTTTGGCGAAGCAATGCTAACCTGTGGTGAAGTAAAACAAGTAATAGAATAATAAATCAAGTAATAACAATTAAATTTTAAACAATGAATTTTTCAAAGAAAAATCACGAACACAAAAACAAAAATGTAATCGACGTGAGTAAAAAAGTAATTTTAAGTGTAGCTGTAATAGCAGCATTAGGTTTAACAAGTTGTAAAAACGAAACCAAAAAAGAAACAGAAACCACAACTACTGAAATGTCTAAAGATATGGCAATGACAGACCTGTCTTTTGGTGTAAGAGGAAATTGCGGTATGTGTAAAAACACTATCGAAAAAGCAGCTAACGGTGTTGAAGGTGTAGCAAGTGCTAATTGGGATGTCGATAAGAAGAAGATTGATGTGTCTTTTGATGATACAAAAACCGATGCAATGGCAATCCATAAAGCAATCGCAGCTTCAGGATATGATACCGAAAAAGTAGCAGGTGATGAAGAAGCATATGATGGTTTACCAGGTTGTTGTAAATACGACCACGAAATGATGATGAATCAATCTGGTGAAGAAAAAAGTGATGACCATTCAAATCACGACCATTAAACAAAAATGAAAGAGTCTTTTTCGGAAGGCTCTTTTTTATTCCCCACAACCCAAAACCCAGTTTTTTCGTACCTCAAAATCCTCTGTCTTTTGTGTTGTTCCGCGCGCCAATGCATAATTGGTTTTATGTCATAATACTTGTAGCCAACCCTATAATAGCACATTGCTTGTTTTATTTAAACGTCGTTATTTTATAAAATTGGTACAATAAAAAAGCAAAGAGCCATTGCCAACGCTCAAAACAACTATTACGCCACAAAACCAATCCCAAGCTATGTTACATAATAGAAGTTATAGGAGCAAAAATCCTTTCAGAGGTTGCCTACGGCGTGTTATTATATTTTCGTCGCTATAACTGCTATTATGTAAAATATCCGCTATTCCAACGCTCACATCCGAACTTCTAACTACATTTTGAACAAACATTAAACAGTCGAACATTCAAAGGGTAACGTTAATTTATTATAATATTCGTTATCTCATTCAACTGCACAAAACCATCGTTAAGTCCAAGTATTCCTTACCTCAAGTCTTTGTTTGTTTCATTTCACTAACAAATATTAAAGTCCACTTTTCCCCACCACCCAAGAAATAGGATATAAAAAAATAGGTTTACAATATTTTGTAGTACGCCATAGCACATTACTTTTTATCGTGCCTCAAAAAAGCAATAAGCTATTGTCTAAAAGTCCTGTATAAGTAGCTTGTTTAAATGCTGTTTTATCAAACAACTATTTAAAACGCTACATATACAAACGCTTCATCCAACGCTCAAATACGAACTGAAACCTATTTTTTTAAGTGTTAATTCCCCAGAAAAGTTAAAAGTAAATTGAATCAAGTTTAAACCGATTTGAAATATTAAAATAAAAAAAGATGGCAAATATATGTGGCTACCTCTGCCAACCGCACAAGGCTATAAAGGTCAAGCCCTACGGGTTTTGAATAAAACTTTTTTCAATACCCTTTTTCTTTTGATTTAGACATTCAACTCAAAAAACTTTTATCCAAAAACCTTGACAGCCTTACCCACGCCACAACAACTATAGCTATCTTTTTTCTTTTCAAAAAAAATAATGGCGCGAAGCGTAGCGAAGCAATTTTAAATTGGATAGCTATGTCAACTTTTGAACTAAAAACACACCAAATCGGAAGAACCTACTCGAACCCTCATTTTTTCATTCTAAATAAAGGTCTAAACAGCGGAAAACCACTCTTAAAATCCTGTGCTAACTGTTTCGTTGTCACTACTACAACAGAAGAGGTAAAACACACACTTTTTCACTTATCTATGATGTTGCAAATAGGCGGTTTTTACGCTTACTATTTAAAAGGAAGTGTTATTCCGTTTATTTCAATAGATGATTGCAGAAATACTCTAAAAAATAGTTTTATATCATTAATAAATAATGAATTTCAATTGCAAAAGCATATTAATATAGTGTCAGCAATTTGTGAAAAAGAAGCCGAACTTCAAAAAGTCATTTCGAAAATGGCAGATTTGAAAGTATCATATATCCAAAGTTTATTTTCTAAAATGCAAAAAGAAGCAATCTAAAGCAACAAAATCCATATCAAAAGAATAGCATAAAACTTGCCATATATTTCAGCGGAAGGTACAACTTCGTGTTAAGTCCGTACCAAGTCCGAAGAAAATTATGTTTCATTTAAATTATTTATGTTATGGGTAAAATTGCTCAAGGTATTTTAGGAGGTCTTTCAGGTAAGGTTGGTAACGTTATCGGTGGAAGCTGGAAAGGAATTGATTACATTAGAATTAAACCTTCAAGTGTAGCCAATCCAAGAACTGTTGGTCAAGTAAACCAAAGAACCAAGTTTACTGCCACTTTAGAATTTTTACAGGCTGTAAAGCCTTTTATTAAGTTAGGATATAAAGGGTTAGCTGTTAAGAAAACAGAATTTAATGCTGCAATGTCGTATGTATTGAATAATGCTATTACAGGTACTGAACCTAACTTTGTTGTTGACTATCCAAACGCTTTAGTAAGTCGAGGAGGTTTATCTGGTGTGCTAAACCCAACGACTGATTTAGCAACTGCTGGAGAAGTAACTTTTGGGTGGGATGATAACTCTGCTGAAGGTAACGCAAATGCTACTGACAAGGCGATGTTATTGGTTTACAATCCATCAAAAAAGGAATCTATTTCTTTACTTGATGGAGCAGACAGAACAGTAGGTTCTCAAATTATTCCAATCCCAACAACTTATGCAGGAGATACAGTAGAGCTATTTATGGCTTTTATTACTGCTGATGGTAGTCAAGTATCAAACAGTATTTATTTAGGCTCTGGTACAGCTAATTAATGCTTGGTGTTTTTATTTGGAAACCGCTCTAATCGAGCGGTTTTTTTTATACTATATTTGTTGCTCTATTTATTAATAGTTGTTGTCAATCTTCTCTTATTATCCATTTTTTGTATGCTATTTGTTGCCCAAATACAATAGCACTAATGAATACAAGGGTAGTTAAATATTGTATCGGTAAATAAATTTAATTTTCTTGTTTCAATATAGATTCAGAATAAGAAAATAATATAAATAGAATCTTTTAATGCGTATTCGTTTCTCTTTATTTAATGGGAGTTGAGACATCGTTTTTTAATTATAACATCAACTCATATTAGATATTTAAATACATGGATATTACAAACCCCTTAGTTTATGGAGTGCCTTGCTTTTTAGGTTTTATAGCTCTTGAACTTTCTTACAGTAAAACTTTTGATAATAAAAAGTTATATAAACGAAAAGATTTAATTTCTAGTTTATCACTTGGTGTAGGTTCTGCTATTTTAGGAGCATTGTTAAAAACAGTATCTGTGATGCTTATTTTTAATTTTGCTTACGACCTTTTTAATCCACTAGTAGATGGTGTGCGCACAAATATTATGGGATGGGAATCTTTTGGATACGCTTGGTATATTTGGGTTATTTGCATGCTGTTAGATGATTTCTCCTATTATTGGTTTCATAGACAAAACCATATGGTAAGGATTTTTTGGGCGGCACATATTGTGCATCATTCTTCAGATAATTTTAATTTAGGAACTGCAGTTAGAAACGGTTGGTTTACCTTGTTTTATAAACCATTTTTTTATGTTTGGGTTGTGATAATCGGTTTTCCGCCAGAAATGCTTGTTGTATGTTTAGGTATTGAATCTTTGTGGCAGTTTCAATTACATACGCAGTATGTAAAAAAGCTTGGGTTTATTGATAAAATTCTAAATACTCATACAATGCACCAGGTGCATCATGCTCAAAATATTGAGTATATGGATAAAAATCATGGTGGAATTCTTAATGTTTTTGATAGAATTTTTGGTACTTGGAAAGAATTAGATGAGTCTATTTCTATAAAATACGGCGTTTCTACACCGCCTAATTCATATAATATTTTTGTAATTCTTACTCACGAATACAAGAATATTTGGGATGATATGAAAAAATCTAAAAAGTGGAGTGATAAATTTATGTATGTATTTGGTCCTCCAGGTTGGAGTCATGATAATAGTACAAAGACCATAAAACAAATACGATTAGAACTTATAGAAGCGTCAGAAAAGAAGGCCTAAACATTTTAGTTTCTATTTTCATTGTTAAACAATAAGACTTCAAAATTATAAACCCTAGAAATTAGTTTTTTTTATTTTTTTATTAGTAAGTTATTATTGTTCAGTGTATTGAGTTGTCTTGTTTTTTCTCTTAGCTCTGTCCTATATTAACTATTTCTTTTGTTCTCTTTTCTTAATTCGTTTACTCTGAGCAAAGTCTCTTAGTCTGTATGATATTTGTTTATTAATTAAAAGTAATTAGTTATTCCATTTTAAAAAAAATGGATCAATAGCTTTCAACTTATTATTTGTTATTCACATTTAATGTGATAGTCAGAATATTTATGTAAATTATGCCTAATAGTTTTTTATGCGAATAAGCCCTTAACTTCTTTTGCTCCAATAACTAAACCGCTTTATGACTATTTATATTTCTATTTTTTTAGGATTTCTTTTGATGTCCTTTAGTTTCCTTTTCCTTTATAAGCTCAGGTCTAAAATTGGCTTGGCTCCACTTTTTATTCTTTTGGGTGCAGTACAGTATTTTCAGTCCAATCTAGGACAAATATTTAGTGTCAAAATTTTAGATGATACTATACTTTACCCAGTATCAACAATTCTGTTTAGTGGATTGTTATTTGCCATTTTATTAATTTACATAAAAGAGGGGCTCGCCAATGCAAGAGGCGTTATTATTGGTGTTGTAGTATCTAATGTTGTAATGTCCTTAATGTTGCAGATTGCTAATGCATATCAATTTACTGGTAATCAATTGGGTGATGTTATTACTTCTAATGGCTTAATTAGTACCAGTATTAAACATTTGTTAATAAGCACAGCATTACTAATCATTGAGCTTTTAATGTTGGTAGTTATTTATCAATTTTTAATTAAAAAAATTAAAAAGGTTCCGTTTTTATTTTCAGTGTTTATAGCACTTACCATTGTTTTAGTTTTTGATGCCGTGATTTATAATTTAATTTCTTTCGATAATTCTGCAGTATTAGAGTCATCATTAATGATTGAAATTGTAAGTAAATCTATAATTGCATTAGTATACACATCGATACTTTATTTTTATTTAAAATATTTTGATGACGAGAAATCACACTTGAAGGATAGTACCAACCTAAAAAGAGGCATATTTTCTAGAATAGAAAATAATAAAACAAAGGGCGCAGCTCATATTAATGAAAAAGGTGTAAAACAAAATTTAACATTTGATGTTGAATCTACTTTAAATAATGTTACTGATGGTTTAATTTCTTTAGACTCTGATTGGTATTATACTTATATAAATAAAAAAGCAGCTGATCTATTAGGTAAAACACCTGAAGAATTAATAGGTAAACATATTTGGACAGTTTTTCCGGAAGGAAAGGGGCTTTCCTTTTATCAAATTTACCATAAAGCCGTTGAAACCCAAGAAACAATATATTTCGAAGATTATTATAAGCCTTTAGATCAATGGTTTGAAAACAGAGTTTATCCATCAAAAGATGGTCTTACAATATATTTTAGAGATATCACCGAAAAGAAACAAATAGACAGCTCTAATCAAATGTTAGGTTCTTTAATAAATACGAGTGATGAATTTATTGGCCTAGCCTCCTTAGAAGGGAAACCATTTTATCTAAATTCTAATGGTAGAGCATTAGTAGGATTAGACGATGACGAAAACTTACCAGATTCTATAACAAACTTCTTTCCCGATTATTATAAAAAAGTAATTCAGGACGAGCAAGTGCCTAGTATTCTATCTGACGAAAAATGGAGTGGTGAAGCACATTTACAAAATTTTAAAACCAATAAGTTAATCCCAATAGAAATGTCTGGTTTTTTAATTAGAGATGAAGTTTCAAACAATCCAATTGCTTTAGGGATAGTAGCAACTAATATTTCAAAACGTAAAGAAGCCGAAAACGAAATATTAGATGCGCAGCAGAAAATGCGAGCTGCCATCAGAATTGGTAAAATTGGCCATTGGTCTTGGGATATAACTACGGATGAAATTTATTGGTCAGATTTTATGTATGAAATTTACGATGTAAATAGAGATACAAAAATTGAGATTAATACCGTATTAAATAAAGTGCATCCTGATGATAAAAGTTCTTACAATGAATTTAGTACGCACAGAATAAATAATAAAAGTAGCAAGCCTTTTGAATATAGAATTTTAGGTAAAGACAAAACCTTAAAATATGTAAGAGTACAGATGGAGGTTATAGAGAATGCATCTGGTGTACCCATAAAATTTCATGGTACTGTAAGAGATATTACAGAACAAAAACAAGCGGAAGAGGATTTAATAAATAATGAATTACTGTTTAGAGAGTTAACGTCTACAGTGCCTGCCGGAATATTTAAAATGGCTCTAGACGGAACTTGTAACTATGTAAACAAGCAATGGATAGAATACGCAGCAATGTCATTTGAAGACGCTATGGGTTTTGGTTGGACCAATGCTATACATCCTGAAGATAGAGATAGAGTACTAAAAGAATGGATGCAAGTGGTGCCAACTGGTGATGAGTTTAATGAGAATTTTAGGTTCCGTAATGCCGATGGAAAGGTTCTGTTTATTTCTGTTAAGGCTGTAGGAAATTACAATTCAAATAATGAATTATATGGTTATATAGGAATTTGCTTAGATGTTACACAAGCCAAAGAGGATAAAGAAAAATTAATAAATAGCGAGAGACTCTTTAAACGAATGACATCTGAAGCACCATCTGGTATATTTCAAACTGAGATAGATGGTTCTTGTAGTTATGTAAATGAGAAGTGGATGCAATATGCAGGTTTAACTTATGAGGAGTCAATGGGGTATGGTTGGGCAGAAGCAATACATCCAGATGATAGAGAAAGAATTTCAGTAGAATGGCAAGACTATATAGCTTCTGGAAGACTTGAATTAGAAACAGAATTTAGATTCTTACATAAAAACCAAAAAGTCGTTAGTGTATCTGTAAAAACCGTTGGTATTTTTGATGCTGACTATAACTTAAATGGTTATACTGGTATGGCTATAGACATTACAGAAAGAAAGAAAGCCGAAGAAGAATTAATTAATAGTGAGTTGCTTTTTAGAGGTGTAACAGCTAATGCTCCTGTAGGTATTTTTAAAACAGATAAAGAAGGTGCGTGTAATTTTGTTAATGAAGAATGGCTAAAATATTCCGGACTAACGTTTAAGGAGTCAATGGGTTTTGGTTGGGCAAAAGCTATACATGATGATGATTATGATAGGGTTTTAATAGAATGGGAGAAATTCGTGATGTCTAAAACCAAGTTTAATGTAGATTTTAGATTTGTAACTAAAGAAAATGTGGTAACATGGATGTCTGTTAGAGCTGTGGGATTGTATGATGCCAGCAAGGAATTGTATGGTTACATTGGTATGAATTTAGACATCACTGAAAGAAAAAAAGCAGAAGATCAACTTATAGAAAGCGAAAAGTATCTAGAAAATATTTTAAATAATATTGGTGATCCTGTCTTTGTAAAAGATGATCAAAGCAGAATGATACTAGTTAACGATGCACTTTGTTCAATTTTTAATACAACCAAGGAAAATATTATAGGAAAAACATTAGCAGAAAATGTGCCTTCAGAGGAACGTGATCGCTTTTTAAGTAATGATAGACATGTATTAAATACAGGTATAGAAAATGTAAATGAGGAAACTGTAAATTTAAACAGTATTGAAACGAGGTCAATTTCTACGAAAAAAACAAGATTTATTGATGCTAATGGCAACAAATTTATAATAGGCGTTATAAGAGATGTGACAGAACGCAAAAAAGAAGAGCAAAAAATTGCAGAAATGCAAAGAAAAATTGAATCTGCTATAAGAATTGGTAAAATTGGGTATTGGAGTTGGGATATGGTAACTGATAAAATATTTTGGTCTGATTTAATGTATGAATTATACGATGTTGATAGAGATACAGAATTGAAATATAATACTGTTGCAGATGCCATACATCCAGAAGATCGCGATTTTCATAAAACTATAACCGAAGATAAAATTAAAAGTAAAAGTTCAGAGCCTTATGAGTATCGTATTCTTTTGAAAAATGGTAATATTAGATATGTAATGGTGCAAACAGAAGTTGTAGATGATGACTTAGGGAATTCAATTAAATATCAAGGTACGGTAATCGATATTACAGAAAGGAAAAAAGTAGAAATAAAACTTATAAATAACGAGAAACTATTTAAACGTTTAATTTCTAAAGCACCTGTAGCTATTTTTCAGGCAGATAAAAATGGCTCATGCAATTATGTTAATCAAGAATGGATGAATTATACAGGTCAATCCTTTGATGATGCTATGGGTTTTGGTTGGTCAAATGCCATACATCCAGAGGATAAAGAAATGTCAATTAGAGAATGGGAAAAGTCAGTTTCAACAGGAAAAGGATTTAATTTAGTATTTAGACATCTTCATGAAGATGGAAGTGTTTCTTGGTTGTCTAATAAAGCCATTAGAACTTATGATGAAAATAATAACTTTAATGGTTATATCGGTATAACATTAGACATTACAGACAGTAAAAATGCAGAAGAATTAGTTGTTAAAAATAAGCAATACCTTAATAATATAATTAATAATATAGGTGACCCTATTTTTGTAAAAGACGATCTAAGTAGGTTAATACTTGTAAATGATGCATTTTGCTCAATCTTTGGAATGCCTAGAGAAGCCATTTTAGGTAAAACTCTAACTGATAAAATTTCATCTATAGAGTCTAAAACCGTTCTAGATATGGATAGAAAAGTTATTGAAACAGGAGAGGAAATTGTTACCGAAGAATCGGTTAGCATAAATAATAAAGAAGCTCGTACTTTTTCTATTAAAAAAACAAGGTTTGTTAATTACAATGATAATAGACAAATAATTGGTGTTCTTAGAGATATTACCGAGAGCAAAAAAGTAGATGAACAAATTAGAAGATCACACCAACGTCTCACAACTCATATAAATAACTCACCTTTAGCCATTATAGAATGGGATAAAGATTTTAAAATTACTAATTGGTCTATACAAGCTTACAACATATTTGGTTGGGAAGAAGCTGATGTAATAGGTAAACACTTTGAGGAATTAGGGTTAGTTTATGAACAAGATAAAGGTATAACAAGCATTATTTATAAAGAACTAATTAGTGGAGATGTAAAAATTAACAGATGTATTAATCGTAACAATACTAAAGAAAATAACACAATTTATTGCGAATGGTATAATTCCGTTTTATTCTCACCAGATGGTGAGGTAGAATCGTTTTTGTCTATGGTTCAAGATGTAACAGAGCGTATAGAAATTGAAAAAAGTATTACGGAAAGTGAAGAAAAATTCTCTAAGGTATTTCATTCAAGTTTAATAGGATACTCTATTGTAAATACAGATCAGGTTAGAGTTGATGTTAATAAAACAATGGCAAAAATGTTAGAGTCTACACGAGAGCATTTAATTGGTAAAACAATGGAAGAGGCCAAAGTAGATGTATTAGATGATTTTTATTTTGATCAAAAAAATAGACTATTTGAAAAATTAATGAAAAATGGCTTTTTACATAATGAACAAATAGATAGGACATTAGTTAGTGGTAAAAGAATAAGTTTATTATGTTCTGTTGAAGCCATAGAAATAGCAGGAGAAACACATGCGCTTTTTGCTGTTATAAACAATACAGAAAATAAAATAACAGAGTTAGAATTAGAAAGCTATAGAAATAACTTAGAAGAATTGGTAGAATTAAGAACTGAAGAGGTGCATTCTAAAAACTTAGAATTAGAACGCATGAATAAACTTTTTGTTGGAAGGGAATTAAGAATGAGGGAGTTAAAAAATATGATAAAAGAACTAAATAATAAAAATGAATAATTGGACTAATATTAATATATGGGAATCAGCTAAATTAGTCTAGAGATGAAACGTAGTGCTTTTTTTCAATATTTAAAAAAACCTTTAGTAGCTGGTTTATTAACTTTTGCTTTACTTCTATTCATTACTCAATATATTGCGTATCAGAAATATTTGATAAGCAAAAATGAGCAAAGACGAGAGTTAAATAGCGAAATAAGTTTTATTAAAGACAAATTGCAGGCCTTAATTATGTACAATTATTCTGCAACAAAATCACTTGCTTACATCGTAGAACGAAATGGAATTCCCGAAGATTTTGAGGATATAGCTAAGAATCTATTAGAGCATCAAGATTATTTCGATGCTGTAGAGTTAGTTGATAGTACTGGTGTTATAACTCATGTTTATCCTTTAAAAGATAATGAAGTCATTGGTTTTAATATTTTAACGAGTAAAGCGGCTAGCACAGGCGCTCTTGCTACTATAAAAAGCAAAGATTTTTATATAGCAGGCCCTGTTAATTTAAAGCAAGGTGGTGTTGGTATTGTAAGTAGACAGCCAATTTTTATAAATGATAAATTTTTGGGATTTTCTGCCGTTGTTACAAGGCTTTCTACTTTTTTTGAAGATTTAAAAATAGACCATATCAATGATAATAATTTTGATTATCAATTATCTAGGGTCAATAGATCAACAGGAGAAGAAGATTTTTTTTTAGAAAATGATTTGTCGTCTATTGAGGAGTTTGCTGTGCCTATAGAGTTATCTTTTGGAGAATGGAAACTATATGTAGTACCAAGGCATAATAAAACAAACACGATGATTTGGTTTGTGATTATTGGTTTAATTATTTCACTAATAGGAGGTTGGGTTGCATGGTATTTAAACGGACAGTCAGAACGATTTAAAAGGTTGGTTACCAAAAAGCTAGAAAAACAAGAGTTACAGTTAAAATATATTCATGAAACTACAGAAAATCAAATAAAAAAGAGTGAATCAAATTTAAATAGAGCACAACAGATTGCAAAACTTGGCAGTTGGGAGCTTAATTTAAAAACAAATGATTTAACCTGGTCAGAAGAAGTTTATAGAATAATAGAAAAAGACTCTAAAAATTTTAAGGTAACTCTTAATGGGTTTTATGATATCATTCATCCAGAAGATAGAGATTCTGTAATTAAAACGATTAAGGAGTCAATACAGAATAGAAAACCATATCATTTAACATATCGCTTGTTATTTGGTAATAATCGAATAAAACATATTGATGAACAATGCGAAATTCTTTATGATGAAAATCAAAATCCAGTAAAAACCTTTGGTACGTTACAAGATATTACAGAACGAGTAATCAGCAAAAACGAACTTTTAAATTTTAAAAATAATCTAGAAAAGTTAGTTAATCAGCGTACAGAAGAACTTAATGATAGTAAAGAAGCCTTATTAAATCTTTTAGAAGATATAAATTCTCAATCTATTGAGTTAGAAAAAGAAAAAGAAAAAGCACAATCAGCCGATTTAATGAAGTCTGCATTCTTAGCAACTATGTCGCATGAGTTAAGAACACCAATGAATTCTATCATTGGTTTTACTGGTATTCTGTTAAAAGAGTTAGCGGGTCCATTAAATGACGAGCAAAAGAAACAACTCGCAATGGTTAAGGGTAGTGGGCAAAATTTATTGGGCTTAATAAATGATGTTTTAGATATTTCTAAAATAGAAGCTGGTAAATTAAATGTGTCATTTTCGCCTTTTAATTATCTCGCTTCATTACAAAAAACTATTGAGTTTTTAGAGCCACAAGTTGCCAAAAAAGGTCTTAAGTTAATGACGGAAATCTCTAATTTAGATATTACTTTAGTCAGTGATGAAAGGCGAATAGAACAAGTACTTTTAAACTTAATTTCTAATGCGATTAAATTTTCTGATCAAGGGACTATTTTAATAAAAGTAGGTGTGGAAGGTGAATTTGCTGTGACGCAGGTAATAGATGAAGGTTTAGGAATTGCTAAAGAAGATATCGTTAAGTTATTTCAGCCATTTGTTCAGTTAGAAGGAGGTTTAAATAGAAAACATGAAGGAACAGGTTTAGGCTTAACAATTAGTAAGAGCTTAATAGAAAAATTAGGAGGTACAATTATGGTGGAGAGCGAAACGGGTAGAGGAAGCAATTTTACATTTACGATACCTTTAAAGTTTTAAATTAATTAAATTTAAAAAGTGCTGTATTTTTTGTAACTTACTGTTAATGAAATTTTTAATTAGGAAGCAATGAGTTTATCTATTTTAATAATAGAAGATAACGAGCAAAATATGTATATGTTATCGTATTTACTAACCAACAATAATTATAAAGTGATTAAAGCTTTTAATGGAAGAGATGGACTAAATTTAGCTCATAATAATCATCCTGAAATAATTTTACTAGATATTCAGTTACCAGACATGGACGGTTATGAGATTTGTCTAAAATTAAGGCATAATGGCTTGCCAAAAAATACAACAATAATAGCAGTTACATCTTATGCCATGGGAGGAGATAGGGAAAAAGCAATTGAGGCAGGTGCAGATGGTTATTTAGAAAAACCAATTAATCCAGATACTTTTGTGTCGGAAATGGAAAAAATTTATAATGCAAAACAATAGTTATAGTGGTATGAATACTATTTTAATAGTAGACGATATTTTTGAAAATCTGTATTTGCTTAGAGTCATATTTGAGAAGTCAGGATTTAAAGTTCTCGAAGCAGGTGACGGAAAAGAAGGATTAGAAGTATTATCTAAAAATGAGGTAGACCTTATTGTTTCAGATATTTTAATGCCAGTTATGGATGGTTATATGTTTTGTCAAGCTTGTAAAAAACAAGAAGCCTATAAAGACATTCCATTTGTATTTTACACCTCTACTTACACCGAAAAATTAGACGAGGACCTAGCGTTAAAGTTAGGTGCTGCAAGATTTTTAAGAAAGCCAACGGACTATGATAGTATGGTGTCAATAGTTGAGGATATTCTAAAAGAAAAAGCGGTAAAATCAAAAGCGTTTATTCAAGATGATTTCACTGAAAAAGAAGTTTTAAAGTTTTATAGCAAACGACTCATTAGTAAACTAGAGCAGAAAAATTTAGACCTAGAAAAAGAAATTATAGAGCGTGAAAAAATAGAACAATTATTAATTCATGAAAACGAAATATTAGACTTATTAGCCGTAAACACGCCTTTAAATGAAGTTTTTAATAGAATGTTACTCAATTTCGAATCTATTCATCCAGAAAGTTTAAGCTCTATTAGCCTTCTTGACGCTGATGGTATACATCTTCATACTGAAGCTGCGCCATCTTTACCTAAAAAGTATATTGAAGCTTTAAAAACAATAGTAATTGGTGAAAATGTAGGTTCTTGTGGTACAGCGGCTTATAGAAAGGAACCTGTAATTGTATCTAATATAAGTGAAGATAGATTATGGAAAGATTATAAAGATATTGCATTAAGTTATAATTTAAAGTCGTGCTGGTCGCTCCCTATATTATCTAAAAGTGATGAGGTTTTAGGTACTTTTGCTATTTACAGCAATACTATATCAGCGCCTTCATTAGAGGATATTAATGAGTTTAACTCCGTGTTAAATTTAGCGAAAATAGCAATTGAAAAGTCGAGGATTGTCAATGAAATAAAAAAGAAAGACGAGTCTTATAAATCGTTAATTAATCAGGCTATTGATGCCATTATTACGTATGATTTTGATGGTACTATTTTCGATTTTAATAAAGCTTCGTACTTAACGTTAGGATATACTAGAGAAGAATTTCTAAAATTAAGACTTCAAGATTTTTTAGTAGATGACATCATAAGAGATAAAAATATTTATCAAAATATTTTAGACGGTAAAGCTGTCGTTTTTCAAAGACAATTAATTTGCAAAAACGGAACTATTATTGAAGGCGAAATTTCTGCAAAAAGAGATATAGATGGTAAGGTTGTAAGTATTGTTAGAGATATTACAGAGCGCCAGAAAATACTAAAAGCTATTAAAAAAGAAAAAGAATTTTCTTCTGGACTTTTAGAGTCAATGCAAGAAGGTTTATATACTATTAACCTAGAGTCAGAAATCATAAGTGTCAACCCTTCTTTTTGTAAAATGACAGGTTTTTCAGAAAAAGAATTATTAGGAGTTAAACGACCTTATCCATTTTCAGCTCCAGAATTGGCAGAAAGCAATAATGAGCACTACCGGTTGTTAACAGAGAATAAAAATTTAACAAGTTACGAAAACATCTATGTACGTAAAAATGGAGAGCGATTTCCTGTACAAATTATTGTCTCTAGAATTAACGATGAAAATGGGAATAAAATAGCAAATTTTGCAACCATACAAGATATTACAGAACGTAGAAAAGCAGAGGTAGAATTAAGGTTGTCTATAGAATTTAACGAAAAGTTAATTATGTCTATGCAAGAAGGTTTGCTAATTGCAGGTCTAGACACAAAACTTATATTGGTCAATGATTCTTTATGTAAAATAACAGGATATTCTAAAGGAGAATTACTAAGTCATGCACATCCTTATCCATTTTGGCAAAAAGAAGACTATGATAAGGTATTAAATAGTTATACAGATGTTGCACAAGGAAAATCTAAAGAGATTTATTTTGATATAATTAAAAAAAGTGGAGAAAAAATTAAGGCTTCATTTTTTACTGGTACCATTAAAAACAAAAAAGAAGAAGTTATAGCTGTATATGCTACAATCAAAGATATTTCAGAAGAAGAGAAATCTAAGCAACTTTTAATTAATAAAGAAAAAAAATCTACCCAAAAGAAAAAGGTGATATTAGAGTTGGCTAAATTAGTAGGTCAAGATTTAAGTATATCATTAAAAAGAATAACAAAATTAGCGTCACAAACTTTAAATGTAGAGCGCGTAAGTATATGGAGTTTCAATGAAGATAAAAGTGCAATAGTTTGTGAAAATCAATATACGTTAGATAAGGAATACTCTGAAGACAATTATGGCTTGAATTATTCTGATAATCCAAGTTATTTTAATGCATTACAAAGCAATCAATCTATACTTATTAAAGATGCCATTAATGATGAGCTTACTAAACCATTCGCGGAATCTTATTTATTACCTAATAACATTAGTTCTTTAATGGATGTACTAATTAATAGTGCAAATGGAAGTTATGGTATAATATGTTTTGCGCATGAAGGAGATGATTTAAGAGATTGGACAGCAGAAGAGCAAGAGTTTGCGACTTCTATAGCAAGTATAGTTTCGTTAATGGTAGAAAGTAATGAACGCAAATTAGCAGAAAAGAATCTTGTATTAGCAAATTCAGAACTGTCTGAGGCAAATAGTGAGTTAAATGTTTTACGTGAGAAGTTAGAGCAAGAAAACGTTTACCTTAGAAATGAGTTAGACCTTGTTTTTAATTATGAAGAAATGGTTTATGGAAGTGCAGCATTTGGTAATGTATTATCCGAAATAGAAAAGGTGGCACCAACTGATGCAACCGTTCTTTTACTTGGTGAATCTGGCACTGGTAAAGAATTATTAGCAAGAGCAACACATAATATTAGTCACCGAAATAATCATCCTTTAATTAAGGTTAATTGTTCCGCAATACCAAGAGAACTCTTTGAGAGTGAGTTATTTGGGCATAAAAAAGGGTCATTTACTGGTGCTTTTAATGATAAAATAGGGAAATTTGAATTAGCAGATAATGGCACATTGTTTTTAGATGAAATAGGTGAGTTGCCATTAGATATGCAGCCAAAAATATTAAGATTTTTGCAAGAAGGAGAAATTGAAGTTGTTGGTGGTGCTGGTGTTAAAAAATTAAATGTTAGGGTTATTGCAGCAACTAATCGTAATCTTAAAGAGGAGATAGAAAAAAAATTATTTAGAGAAGATTTATATTTTAGACTTAATGTGTTTCCTATAGATATTCCACCATTAAAAATGCGAAAAGATGATATCCCTTTATTAGTAGAGCATTTTGTAGATAAATTTAATAAGGCTTACGGTAAAAACATAAAGTATATTACTGATGAAGCTATGGATAAACTTAAAAGTTATAATTGGCCTGGTAATATTAGAGAATTAGAGAATCTAATAGAGCGTGCATCGATATTATCTTCAGATGAAACATTGTTAATACCAGGATTTGAATCGTCTAATCAAAAGGCAAAATCAATTAATACTAAAGATCTATCATTAGATACTGCTCAGCGTAATCACATTCTTCATGTATTAGAGCAGTGCAATTGGAAAATAACAGGTGCACAAGGCGCTGCTGAATTGTTAAAATTAAAGCCAAGTACGTTACGAGATAGAATGTCTAAATTAGACGTAAAAAAGCCGATAGAATAATCACGGTATTCCGTTAGTTCCTATAAATTTAAAAAACAAAGTCACGGTATTCCGTGATTTTTGTTTTTTGTACTTTCCTTACTTTTTATTTTAAGTTTCTGATTAACAATACTTTATAATTTTATTTTGCATTAAAAATAAATTTTGGCACACCAATTGGTATTTAGTTTTCCAAATGAAACAATTATGAGAAGCGTAATTCAATTTGATGGAATTAAATTTTGGGTAGACCAAGATATAATTCATTGTAATCTTGATTCTGTTTTCTTTAGTAAATATGAGAAGGCTAATATTGAAGAGATCTTTTATAATGCAATTCCTATTTTATCTAAAGGAACATATATGCCTTTTTTGATTAATATAGAAAATTTAGAAAGACCATGTGCTTTAAAAATATTCAATATTATATCTAAGAGTGCTCAAATAAAAAGATTAGTTCTTTCTAGAATATTTTTAGTTAACTCTATAGAATTAAAGGTAATACTCTCTCTGAATAATATAATTGTTAAACAGGTTGTACCAAACAAAATTTTTCGAGGCTATGATGCTGCGGTTAATTTTTGTAAAAATGACTATATGATTTTTAATGAAGTAAGCGAACACAGATTCTCATGAGCAAAGTAATAGGATTTAACAACGCCATTTTTTGGACAGACGATACAGAAATTCTTTATTGTGAATTTAGTAATACTGACCCAAATATTAAATTAGACGAAAAAAGTGTAGAGTCATATATTAAGGCAATTATTACATTATGTGATGGTAAACCAATGCCGTTTCTTATAGATTTAAGAGATACTTGCGGCACTTTTACTATTGCATCGGCAAAATTACTAGCTAAAAACCCAGAGCTAGTAGAGTTAAGAATTTCAGAGTCTTATCTTATTAATACCATGGGAATAAAATTATTAATTGGTTTATATAAAAGATTGTATGATCGTGTTACACCATTTGGAATATTTAAAGATTTAAATTTATCTATAGACTTTTGTCTAGACGCAAAATATAACTATGCTGCTAATAGCAACATGTTGAGACTTGCAGAATAAACGCCTTAATTTTAATTAAGGATACGTTCAGAATAAAATAGCAAACACTTAATTCATTGAGGCCCTATTAACAACCCTCTCGATGAAAGTGTTTATTAAAAGTTAAGTAAATTCTTATCCCCTAACTGAGAATTTTAACTGATACTTTTAAATAAATACTACAAGTGTCTTATAATGATGTTATTTCATTTAAGGCGTTTAAGCAAGTTCCACTTTTACACTAAAAGACCACTAAAACGATAGTTTTAGTGGTCTTTTTATTTAATAACTATTAACTACATTAAAAACCCCTTTCGTTAAATGAGTGATTAATTTAGTATTAGTTTGATACTTTTGTAGTGACTAGTAATTTTAAAGATATTATTACGTCTAAATAATTTAAAAAAAGAGCTATGTTAACTTGGAAAGATATTATCAATTTTTCGGTAAATGGAAACCCTAAACCAGATAGAAGAATTGAAAAAACGGAAGATGAATGGAGAGCTATTTTAACTCCTGAACAATTTAGAATAACACGTAAAGCTGGCACAGAAGCGCCAAACTCAGGAAGTTTATGTACAAGTTATGATGCTGGTAAATATAATTGCATTTGTTGTAATACACCCTTATTCGACTCTACTATTAAATTTAACTCAGGTACAGGTTGGCCAAGTTTTTCTCAACCAATAAAAGAAAATGCTATAAAATATATTAGAGATACAGCCTTTGGTATGGTTAGAGTAGAAGTACAATGCAATACTTGCGATGCGCATCAAGGACATGTTTTTCCTGATGGACCAGAACCAAGTGGATTGCGTTATTGTATCAATTCAGAATCAATGGTGCTTCAAACTGAAGGAGAAACTACAGAATAATTATACCAATTAATTATGGCTATAAATTTTAAGATAAACGATAGGTTTAATAAGAGTCTTCCTGCTGATAAAATTGAAGAGAACTCAAGAAGGCAGGTTAAAGAAGCATGCTTTTCTTATGTCACTCCTAAAATACCAGGAAATCCTTCATTAATTCATGTATCACCAGAAATGCTTGATAATTTAGGATTATCTGAAGCGGATGCTAAAACAGAGTCATTTTTAAACGTAGTAACAGGTGCTGAGGTAATACGAAATACAAAGCCCTATGCTATGTGTTATGCAGGTCATCAATTTGGTAATTGGGCAGGTCAATTAGGTGATGGTCGTGCTATTAATTTAACAGAAATAGAACATAATAATAAGCGTTGGGCATTACAATTAAAAGGTGCAGGTGAAACACCATATTCGCGTTCTGCAGATGGATTGGCGGTTTTACGTTCTTCTATTAGAGAATACCTTTGTAGCGAAGCTATGTATCATTTAGGTGTGCCAACAACAAGAGCATTATCCTTGAGTTTGTCTGGTGATCAGGTCTTAAGAGATGTTATGTATAATGGCAATGCAGATTATGAAAAAGGCGCCATTGTTAGTAGGGTGGCAGAATCATTTTTGAGGTTTGGGAGTTATGAGGTTTTTGCATCAAAAGGCGATGATAAAACGCTTAAAACTCTAGTAGATTATACCATTAAAAATCATTATTCAGATTTAGGCGAGCCTTCAAAATCTGTTTATATTGCTTTTATGAAAGAAGTGACCAAACGCACTATGGATATGGTAATTCATTGGCAACGTGTTGGTTTTGTTCATGGTGTAATGAATACAGATAATATGTCTATACTTGGTTTAACTATAGATTATGGACCTTACGGTTGGTTAGAAGATTATGATCAAGGTTGGACGCCGAATACAACAGATAGCACACACAAAAGGTATCGTTTTGGAACACAACCTCATATTGTACTCTGGAATTTAATTCAATTAGCAAACGCAATTTATCCCTTAGTAGGTGAGGCAGAACCATTAGAAGAAATTCTGAATAATTACCAAATAGAGGTACAATTAGAACTTCAAAACATGATGCGTTCTAAATTAGGTTTAAAACTAGAAGATAGAAATGATATTCAGCTCATTGAAGAATTAGAAAATGTTTTACAATTATCTGAAACAGACATGACCATTTTCTTTAGAAACCTCGCCAATTTAGAGAAGGATAATACACACGAATGGCAATCTGTAATAGAAAAAGCATTTTACAAACCAGAAGAAATATCAAAGACCATAAAAGAGTGTTGGTCAGCTTGGTTTAAAACGTATGAAGAACGATTAAAACTTGAATCATTATCAGATTCTGAAAGAAAATCGGAAATGAATAAAGGAAACCCTAAGTATGTGCTTCGTAATTACATGGCGCAATTAGCTATTGATGATGCAGATAAGGGCGATTATAAATTAATAGACGAATTGTTTAACCTATTAAAAAAACCTTACGATGAACAACCCAATTCTGAAAAATGGTTTGCAAAACGACCAGAATGGGCAAGACATAAAGTAGGTTGCTCTATGTTGTCTTGTAGTTCATAATAGAATAAAAATTTTATTAATTTCAGTGTAATTTATTTTAAAAAAATAGACTAATCACAAACATTACATTTAACTATAATTATATTAAAAAATGACTAATTATAAAAAAGCATATATAGCAGGAGGCTGTTTTTGGGGAATGGAAGATTTATTTAGATCACGCCCAGGAATTATAGATACCGAAGTTGGTTACCAAGGTGGTGAAAATGACAATCCTAGTTATAAATATCATCCTGGTCACGCTGAAGGTATTGAATTAACTTATGATCCAAATGTAACCTCTTTTAGAGAGATTTTAGATTACTTTTTTAGAATGCATAATCCTACAACGGTAGACCAACAAGGTAACGATAAAGGTTCTAGTTACCGTTCAGCTATTTTTTATCAGAATGAAGAGGAGAAAGAAATTGCTCAAGACATGATTAATATAGTTAATGCTTCTGGTAAATGGGATAGTAAAGTGGTGACTACTTTAGAGCCTTTTGCACCGTTTTGGCAAGCAGAAGAAAATCATCAAGACTATTTGGTGAAAAATCCAAATGGTTACACATGCCATTACTTAAGATTTGAAGAAAGTTATATTTAAAGAAAACCATCAGTCATAGAGGTATTGGAAGATTCATTAAAAGCTAAAAATATAGGACTAGGAACAGCTGCAATAGGCAGACCCGTTTATATAAATATTAAGCAAAATGCAGATAAGAAACCATTTAACTTGTCTGCATTTAAGGCAAAAGGGTTAAGGGTTCTTGAGGATGCTTATAATAAAGGTGTTAGATATTTTGATACGTCTCCAGGTTACGGATTGGCAGAACAATTATTGGTAGAATGGTTAGATAAAAAGAACGACCCAAGTATTAAGGTTTCAACAAAATGGGGTTATACTTATGTCGCAAATTTTAAGCCTGATGCCAAAGAGCACGAAATAAAAGAACATTCCTTAATTAAGCTAAATGAGCAATGGGAATATTCAAAATTATTACTACCGCATCTTAAACTCTATCAAATTCATTCGGCGACTTTAGATACAGGCGTTTTAGATAATCTTGAAGTTTTAAAACGTCTACACGAGTTAAAAAAAGAAAATAATATAACAATTGGCTTAACTACAACTGGTAATAACCAAACTGAAGTATTAGAAAAAGCGTTATCTATTGAGGTTGAAAACGAAGTGCTATTTCAATCGTATCAAAGTACGTTCAATATTCTAGATCAAAGTTTAGTAAAATATAAAGACATATTACAAAATTTATCGGGACCTTTTATTATAAAAGAAGCGTTGGCAAATGGACGGTTAATTCCAAATTCAAATTATTTTGAATATAAGAATCTCTATAATTTTATGGATCAATTAGCTAATAAATATAACGTAGGAGCAGATGCCATTGCATTAGGTTATTGTATGGCTGTTTTTCCTGAAGCATTAGTTTTAAGTGGTGCCAATAATGAAATTCATTTAGACGCAAATTTAAAAGCCATTGAGATTTCATTAACAAATTCTGAAATAGAACAATTAAGTGCTTTCGGAATTTCTAGTACTAAATATTGGCAAGAAAGAAAGCAACTTCAGTGGCAGTAATATAGAAATACGTTTTATTTTTAAGTTGAATTTAATTTCCTTTAATTCGTTCCCATAAACTACGCATCAATTGTTTGCCATCAGTTTGGGTTTTCTCTTGTTCAATAAAATTTACATTACTTGAAGCTTCTACATCTATTAAGTATTTAAATACAAAATCTTGAGAATTGGGTTCTAAACTCATTAAACCAAAACGTAAGTCATTATAATATAATTTGTCTTCAACTTGGTTAATAGTATACCAGCCTTCAGAAATGGCAATCATGCGTTTTACTTTTTCATTATTTATGAGTTTCCCTAATAATTGATGATTTTTAGGATAGGTTTCAAATGAGATATTTTTAGTATCAAAAAAGGAATAAGTACCTAATAAATAGCTGTCTTTAGTTTCTACATTAGCATTCCATAATATGGTGTTAAGAGGCGAAGGTCTGGTATCTAATTGTTGGTAGGTAATACTTTCAAATTGTAACGCATTTTCAAATTTAGAAAAGGCTATACTTTTTAGAAGAAAGGTTAAAGCTAAATAAGTGGTGCTTACTGTAAGACCTATGTTATTATAAAGTCGTCTTTTTTTAGATGTTCTTTTCTGAAACATTACTAAAATCACACATATTAAAAAAGGCAGTGTGTAAAGTGGATCTAAAACAAATATGGTTTTAAAGGCTAATCTAATATCTAAAGGCCAAAATAATTGAGTTCCCCAAGTTGTGTGTGCATCTAAAATAGGATGAGTAATCATTGCCCAGAAAAATAGCCAAGACCAACCTTTAAAGTCTTTGTATTTTTCATAGCGAGAAACAAACCAACCAAAAATAGGAGCAAAGAGTACCGAAAATATAATAGAGTGCGTAAAGCCACGATGCATGGCTAAAGCAGAAACAGTATCTGTAAAATAAGAGGCAAAAACGTCTAAGTCTGGTATTGTACCAGCAATTGCACCATATAAAATAGCTTTATTACCAACTTTTTTTCCTAAAACAGCTTCGCCTACTGCTGCACCTAAAACAATTTGAGTGAGTGAATCCATATAAGTTGTAAAAATACGTTTTCTAGAGAAGAAATGAGTTTTCAAAATTTAGGACTTCAAGCAGTTCATTGTAACAAAAGTTACGCTCAGCAATTTTATTTGTTAGTATCTTTATTTAAATACATTTAAGAATGAAAAATTTTATAGGATTACTTATGTTAGTTGCATTTTTAGTGAGTTGTAATTCAGGTAAAAAGGATAAAGACCCATACAGTAATGCAATAGATAAGACGGCTTCTGCTAAACATCCTGGTAAAAAGCTTATGGAAACCAATTGTTATATCTGTCATAGTCCAACAGCTACACAATCTAACAGAATTGGTCCTCCTATGATTGCTATTAAAAAGCATTATATGGATAGTGAAACGACTAAAGAGGAATTTGTTTCCGCTATGCAAACATGGATAAAAAATCCAAATAAAGAAGATGCTAAAATGTTTGGTGCAGTGAAACGATTTGGAGTGATGCCAAAACAAGCTTTCCCAGAGAAAACTATAGAGCAGATTGCAGATTATATGTATGATTTTGAGATTGAACAACCAGAATGGTTTGAAGACCATTTTAATGAAGAAAGAGAAAATGGTAATGGAAGAGGAATGGGTAAAGGGAATGGTAATGGCATGCGCAATGGACAAAATAAACAACAAGCTCAAACTAATTTTGAAGATTTACCATATGGTGAGCGTGGCTTAAAATATGCTTTAACGACTAAAGCGGTATTAGGCAAAAACTTAATGGGAACTATTCAGCAAAAAGGTGTTTTAGAAGCTTTAGCGTTTTGTAACGAGCAAGCATATCCTTTAACAGATAGTATGTCTGTTGTGCACCATGCAAAAATAAAACGTGTTTCTGATAAACCTAGAAACCCAAAAAATATTGCAAATTTAGAGGAGTTAAAATATATTGAAGACTTTAAAAAAACAATTGCAAATAATGAAGAACCAAAACCTCTTGTAAAAGAGTTTAATAATAATGTAAAGGTATATTACCCAATTACGACTAACACAATGTGTTTACAGTGTCACGGAAAACCAAGTGAAACACTTAACGAATTAACATTAACTAAAATTAGAAGTTTATATCCAATGGACCAAGCTATTGGTTATGATGTAAATGAAGTTAGAGGTATATGGAGTATAACTTTTGATAAATAAATATAAGTCAGGTATGAGCAAATTTTCAGAAATAATAAATCAAGAACAACCCGTTTTAGTAGACTTTTTTGCGGATTGGTGTGGACCATGTAAAATGCTGGGTCCAATTTTAAAACAAGTAAAGGATCAACTAGGCGATGATGTTGCTATTATTAAAATAGATGTTGATAAAAATCAACCGTTAGCGGCAAAATATCAAGTAAGAGGAGTCCCAACAATGTTATTATTTAAAAACGGCAAGCAAGTTTGGAGACAGTCTGGCGTTTTACAAAAAGATGACATAATTAATGTTATAAAGAATTCTTAGTCATCAGTTTTATAAAGATTAAGAAAACTAATTGTATTATGTTTTTTTTGAAATAATGATAAATATCATATTTCATTATAAGTTAAGTTGTTAATTTTACACCAAGAAATAATAAAATATAATATGATTAAATCTTCAATAGCTTTATATAGCTGGACTGGTGGAGTTGTAATGATTGCAATCTTCGCGCTAGTTTGTATTACCTTAGTTGGTATATTAATTAACTTTTTGGCTAAAGGAAAGCCTAAAGAAATGTCTGATAATATAAATGAAGAAGATAATAAAGAGAACTAAATAAGCTAATTATATATTAAGAGAGGGTGGTTCATAATTAACTACCCTCTTTTTTTTGTTGTATTATTTACTCTTTAATGTTTAATTGATTTTTAATGTTTGCAACATCAAGATTTTCTAGTAAACTAATAAGGTTTGGATATCTTTTTTCGTGATATCCAAATTCATCAATTTTAAATTCTTTTATAGCCTCTTCTTTTGTCCAATTCTCAACAATTATTCTGTAGGCTGCAATCATTACGCCTGTTCTGTCAGAGCCATGCCAACAATGAATTAAAAGTGGTTTTTCTACACTTTGTATAAGCTGTAAAATCTCAATAATATCATCTTCTATGATATACTTGGTTGCCAGAGGAATATGCTCTAATTGCAATTCTGTGTCTTCTGCTTTTTTTATATCATTACGCAACCGTCTTAGGTTAATAATTGTTTTTATTCCTGAAGTTTCTAATTCTTTAAAGCCAGATTTACTCGGCTGCTCAGAACGGTAAATAGAGTCATTAATACTATACAAGTTGCTGAAGTATTTAGATTCAATTTCAACATAACTATTTTCTTGTTCAGTATTGTTTTTATTCTGGCCATAGCCAAATGAGACAAAAAACATACTTATTAATACTAGTCTGATCATCATTTTATAATTAGGTGGTATAGCTTAAAAACTATACCACCAAGTTTTTAATTTTAAAAAGCATATTGTAAAAAAGCAGAAAAATTTCTACCTGGTTCCGTAATTGGAGTTCTTCCAAACTCTGATTGATTGGTAAACGAAAAGTTTAAATGATTATTATAACTCTTATCAAAGGCATTAATAACAGCCACACCTAAAGTTAGATTATGTATCGGTTTTAATCCTAATCTCACATCCATAGTTTGATAGCCATCGGTTTTTGTCTCTCCAAAGCTTTGTGAGATTCTATTTTGCTTGGCTACAATATTGTACTGAATGTTCGCCCAAAATTTAGTTTTTTCAAATCCCAAAACAAATCGTGTTGTAAAAGGAGGTGTTAATGGTAACGATTCGTTTAAATCTTGATTTCTAGAATAGACATAAGAAAATTCTGATTTCAGAAAATAATCATCCATAAAATCTAATTGTCCCATAACTTCAACGCCAGTTTTATAAGCATCATTAAGATTTCTAAATACTTTTGGGTTTGTTGGGTCTAAGGAAGGATTGAATTTTCGAGTTAAGTTTTCATCTACAATCCCAACAATATAATTTTCTAGGAATGAATAATATAAGGAAGTTTCATATTTAAAATAATTGAAACCATTATTCAATTTTGTATTCCCTTTAAATCCTATTTCAAATTGATTGTTAACTTCAGCTTTTAAATCCGGATTCCCTATATATTCATAAGGGTCTTGGCCTACAGTAAAGTGATTTATAAAACGTTCTATCATATTAGCAGAACGTACACCACGGCCATAAGCTGCTTCTAAAGTAAAATTATCTGAAACTCTATGTTTTACAGAAACTGTTCCGCTAACGTTGTGTTCTGTTCGTTTTTCTAAATTATACATTTCAGCAAAATCTTCTTCCGGATCTTGTATGTCTGCAGTAACATTATCATAACGCATACCGGCAGTTAGTATCGTTTTAGGATTAATATTATATTTTAGTTCTGTAAACACACCAATATCTGTAATATAAGAATCTTGCCAAACCTTATCATTGAACTCTATTGGGCTAGATAAAGGATTACCATTCATTATTTTTACTAATCGTGTTCTGTCACCATCTCTTGCAATATGCATGGCATCTAATCCCGAAAAGATATTTAGTTTTTCAAAAGGTTTCCAATTGAGTTCTATTTTTCCTCCAGTTGTCACAGCATCAACGGCAGAAGCAGCTTCCATCATCATAAAAGAAGTTCTTTTGTCATTGGTCATTAAATGGTCTACGTAACTGTAATACGCTTTTGCTGTTAATGATTTTAAGGTTTTACTGATATGGTCTAATGAATAATCTAGCGAAATAATACTGCTGTTATCATATTCGGTATCCATTGGTAATGCGGCATGCAAGACATCGCGACCAAAAGATTGTCGCCAATGCGCTTGCAAGCGTTGATCTTTAGAAAAATTATAACCTATTTTAAGTCCGTAATCAGTGCTTCTAAATGACGAAGGGATTTCAGTACCATCACCATCTTCATAATTACCAAAGTCTCTGTATCCAGCATTTGCAACAATATCGTATTTGTCCTTTATATATTGAAGTTGTACTAAATTAACCAAAGAGTTACCATTGCTTTCATAGCCACCAGAAACTTTACCATGTAAACCATAATCCTCAAAATCTGGCTTTTGAGTAACGAGATTTACAATACCTCCAAAAGTAGCACCATATCTTACTGTGTATGGTCCTTTAATGATTTCAATTTTAGAAATTTCTTCAGGAATTATATGTGTGGTAATGGGATCCATTCGGTTAGGACAAGCATGCATGGCTTTTGTGCCACCATCGTATTGAATATTAAGTTGTTCGTATTGTGCACCTCTAAAAGAAGGATCTATGGCATAATTTCCTCTTTTAATTACCGAAAACCCGTTGATGTTATTAAATAAATCGGCAACGTTTTTAGGTTGTACAATTTTCTCTTCATATTTATTAGCAACAACAGTTAGTACTGGATCCGTTTTTAAATTACCAGTAACTATAACTGAATTGAGTTTTGTTATTTTTTGTTTGGTGGTATCTTTTTTTGTCTCTTTTTTTTCTTGACCATAAGATACAGTCGTAATTAGGGCACATAGAAGTGCTCTATAAATTGTTTTCATATTATAAGTGTAATTTATTTATCTTAAAAGAATTTGGTAGTGATGACTACTTTATAATTAAGAATAAATCACTTTTGGAGGATGAAAACAGCTATTAATGTTTTTAAATGAATAGTGATTAATATAAAAAGAAACGTCATTTTTTTTGAGCTTAACTGTCTTAATACATACAAAGTTGATTATAGGATTTGGATAGTAAATGAGTTCTTTAAAATCAATAATGCTTTCTGGAGTATTTTGATCACTATTTTGAGATTCAGCAACTTTCATTAATTGGCATTTTCCATTACAATGCATTTCGGGTTTGTCTTTGTTCTCACATAGATTTTCTACAAATCCTATTGGATCTAATTCGTAATATGCATAAGTCAATGAAGCTTTTGTACTATTGAAAATAATCAATAATAAAAAGAATAGTACAAAAACGTGTTGACAAATCTTCATATATAAATATAGAATAGCCCTTTAATTTACAGACTGACCTTAGTCATTGACTTTAATTTGAATAAAAACTAATTTTAGTGTCAAATATCAAAGTTCACTATAAAAAAGTCTTGAGAAGGTAACTTTAGTTACATAGTTAAAAACTATTGAAATGTATATTTGTTATAAATTAATTAAATACTTTTAAAATTATGAATACAACAGAATCAATAAAAGAAGATCAATCATTTTCAATGCCAAGAATTGGAGATAAAGCACCAGAATTTGCAGCGGTAACAACGCAAGGAAATATTAATTACCCTTCTGACTATAAAGGGAAATGGTCAATATTGTTTAGTCATCCAGCAGATTTTACACCAGTTTGTACATCTGAGTTTATGACATTTGCACATTTGGAAGAAAAATTTGAAAAGGCCAATTGTAGCCTTATTGGTTTATCTATTGATGGTCTTTACAGTCATATTGCATGGTTAAGAACTATTAAGGACAAGATTGAGTTTAATGGTATGAAAAACATAGAAGTTAAGTTTCCTTTAATTGAGGATATTTCTATGGAAGTTGCCAAAAAGTATGGTATGATTCAACCAGGAGAAAGCAAAACACAAGCCGTAAGAGCTGTCTTTTTTGTTGATCCGAATGAAGTAGTTAGAGCTATTATTTATTACCCATTAAGTTTAGGACGTAATTTCGATGAGCTATACAGAGCATTAATTGCAATGCAGACTTCAGATAAATTTAATGTAGCTACACCTGCAGATTGGAATCCTGGAGATGATGTTATTGTATCGCCTGCAGGTTCTTGTGGTGTAGCAGAGGAACGCATGAGTTCTACTGAAGGTTTAGATTGTAAAGATTGGTTTTTCTGTACTAAAAAGTTAGATAAAAATTTAGTTTTAAACGAAATCCTTGAAAAGTAAAATACAGATTAGGTTAAGGAAAAAGCCTCAATTTGAGGCTTTTTCTAAATCAAAGCATTTAGGATTTTTAGATACTTTAAGTTATATTTATATGAAACTATATTTTATAGAAATAGAACAATCATAATTAAAGAAAACGATTTAAAGTTGAAATTCTAAAGCATAAAAAAATAGAATTATTATGAAAGTTATACAATTTGAAGATAAACCATTAGCACATTATTCATACGCTATTATTAGTGGTAAAGAAATGGCTTTGGTAGATCCAGCCAGAGACCCTAAACCTTATTATCAATTAGCAGAAAAGCATGATGTAAAAATTATAGCGGTTTTTGAGACGCATCCGCATGCCGATTTTGTGAGCAGTCATTTACAGATACATAAAGAAACTGGTGCAAAAATTTATGTGAGTAAATTAGTAGGCGCCAACTATCCTCACCAAGCCTTTGATGACGGTAATTCCATTACTATAGGAAAGTCTAAGTTTTCTGCTATTAATTCACCTGGTCACTCACCAGATAGTATAACCATAATTGCAGTAGATGAAAATAATCATCATGCTATGTTTTCTGGAGACACCTTATTTATTGGTGATGTAGGACGACCAGATTTAAGAGAAAAAGCGGGCAACATGAAAGCTAAAAGAGAGGAATTAGCAGAAAGTATGTACCATACAATGCAACATAAATTTAATCATTTACCAGACGCAACAATAGTTTATCCAGCGCATGGAGCAGGTTCATTGTGTGGTAAAAATATGAGTACAGATTCTCAAAGTACTTTAGGTAGAGAAAGAAAAGAAAATTGGGCATTTAAAAAGCTATCAGAAGCACAATTTATTAGTCATATTTTAAAAGACCAACCATTTATTCCATCGTATTTTGGTTTTAATGTAGATATAAATAAAAATGGTGCCGAAAACGTTCAAATGAGTATTGCGAAACCAACATTTCAATTTAAAGTAGATAGCTCTGATTTTGGAAATACTGTGGTTGTTGATGTAAGAAATAAAGACGATTTTAATAACAATCATTTGCCTAATAGTATCAATATAATTGCAGAAACGGACGATGATAAATTTGAAACTTGGTTAGGTTCCATAGTAAAGCCAGAAGAATCTTTTTACTTGGTAATACAATCTATAGATAATCGCGAAACAACGTTAAATCGTGTTGCTAAAATAGGTTACGAAAAGCAACTAAAAGGTGTAATAACGTTAGATGCACTTAATTTTGAAAAATCGAAAGAACTTAATATAGGTGAATTCAAAAACCATTTAGATAAATATACCATAGTTGATATTAGAAATAGAAGTGAAGTAGAAGCAGGTCAGGTTTTTGATTCCGCGATTTCTATTCCTTTAAATGAATTACGAGATAGTAAAAATGAAATCCCAACAGATAAACCAATAGTAGTACATTGTGCAGGTGGTTACAGAAGTGCAGCAGGCCGAAGTATAATTTCTAATCTTATAGAAAAAGTACCTGTTTATGATTTAGGCGATGATGTCGCAAGATTTAAAAAACAATAAGAAGAACTTATAATTTGAATATATCAGGAAAACCAACTATAAAGGACTATACATTTGTAAGTATTCAGCTTGTACTATTTTTAGTATATGTTTTACCAGTTGAATTGCTCGCTTTAAATGTTGCCGAATGGTTGAGGTATTCTGGTTTAGTGGTGGCAATTTCAGGTCTCGTTATAGGGATTATTGCGTTGTTGCAAATAAACACTAAGATTTCACCATTCCCAACACCAGTATTAAAAAGTGAACTTATAACAAATGGTGCTTTTTCAATTTCAAGACATCCTATTTATATGAGTATTTTAGCAATAACATTGGGATATGCTGTATTTGAAGCCTCTCTATTTAAATTTATAATATTCTTATTGTTGTGGCTTCTTTTTTATTTTAAATCTAAATATGAAGAACAATTATTAGTAGATAAATTTCCGCAATATTCAAACTATCAACAAAAAACAAGACGATTTATTTAAGACTAAACTATGAAGAACAATCCAGCAGATTTTTGGAACGAGCGTTTTGGTAAAGAAGAATTTATTTATGGCACAGAGCCAAATCAATTTTTTAAAGAGCAATTGCAAAATTTAGAAATAGGAACGTTGCTTTTACCTGCGGAAGGTGAAGGTCGTAATGCTGTATATGCAGCCACTCAAGGTTGGGAAGTCTCGGCTTTTGATATCAGTGAGCAAGGAAGAGTAAAAGCAATGCTTTTGGCTAAGCAGCACAATGTTAATATCAACTATGAAATTGCAAGTGTGTTAGATTATACAAGTGATAAACAATTTGATGTCATTGCATTTTGCTACACTCATTTTCCAATAGATATCCGTAAAACAGCGCATAAACAAATGTTACAACTATTAAAAAAAGGCGGAACAATTATTTTTGAAGCGTTTGCAAAAGCCCAATTGAATAACGATTCTGGTGGACCTAAAAATGAGGCTATGCTATTTTCGATAGATGAAGTGAAGGAAGAATTTACCGGATTAGATTTTAAAATATTAGAAGAAAAAACAATAGAACTCTCAGAAGGCGAATTTCATAAAGGAAAGGCAGAAGTTATTAGATTTGTAGGTGTTAAATATGAATAAATTGTAACTATTGTAACACAATAAACCTTTCAAAATCGATAACTTTGAATTATCCAAAATAAGATATATGGAAGACATGATTTTCTACGATAGGTTGCAGTTCGCATTTACTATCACTTTCCACTACATATTTCCACAATTAACCATGGGATTATCTTTATTGATTGTCTTTTTTAAGTGGAAATACCTCAGAAATAACATCGAAAAATATAATAATGCAGCAAAATTTTTAATGAAAATTTTTGCTATTAACTTTACCATGGGAGTTGTTACAGGGATTCCAATGGAATTTCAATTCGGTACCAATTGGGCAAAGTTTTCAGAACTCACAGGCGGCATTATTGGTCAGACTCTAGCTATGGAAGGCATGTTCTCTTTCTTCTTGGAATCCTCGTTTTTAGCATTGTTCATTTTTGGTGAAAAATTAATGGGACAAAAGCTTCATTTCTTAACTGGGTTCCTGGTGTTTTTAGGTTCTTGGGCAAGTGGTTGGTTTATTTTAGCAACAAATGCTTGGATGCAACACCCTGTTGGTTATGAAATTTTAGACAATGGTAAATTTGTTTTAGAAAACTTCTCAGCACTGTTTAGTAACCCTTGGTTATTACCAGCATTTTTGCATAATCAATTAGCTTCTGTAGTAACATCTTCTTTCGTTGTAGCAAGTATTGGTGCTTTTTATATTTTAAGAAATAAGCATAGTGAATATGGAAAACTGTTTCTAAAAACAGGTGTTATTTTCGGATTAGTTTCTAGTGTTTTAGTTGCTTTTCCAACAGGAGATTGGAATGCTAAAAATGTAGCAAAACATCAACCAGGTGCATTTGCTGCAATGGAAGGTATTTTTGAAACGGAACATGCAGGAGCAGAAATTGTGCTTATCGGTCAACCTAATATGGTCGATAAAAAATTAGATAACAAAATTGCAGTTCCTAATATATTGAGCTTTCTAACGTATCAAGAATGGGATAAACAAATTCCTGGTATGGATCAGTTTGAAGAAGATGAATTACCAGATAACATTCCTGCATTATACTATTCTTATCATATAATGGTTGGTTTGGGCACCATTTTTATAGGTGTTATGGCTTTAGCGCTTTTCTTTTTATGGCGAAAAAAACTATATACTATAAAACCATTACTTTGGACCATTATGTTTTTGGTGCCATTTCCATATATAGCAAATCTTACAGGTTGGTACACAGCAGAATTAGGCAGACAACCGTATTTAGTTTACGGTTTACTGAGAACAAGCGATGGTATTTCGCCAACAGTGTCTTCTGGTAATACCTTATTTACTTTACTTGGTTTTGTTGCTTTATATATGCTATTAGGCCTTTTATTTTTAGTCTTAGTTGGTAAAACTATTAACCAAGGTCCAACACCTCAAAAACATTAATTATGGAATTATTTTGGTACATAGCAATAGGCATTGTTTTAGCAGTATTTTTTGTTTTAGATGGTTATGATTTTGGTGCAGGAATCATTCATTTATTCTTTGCAAAGGAAGAAAAAGATAAAGAAGTCATTACAAAATCAGCTGGTCTATTTTGGGATTCTAATGAGGTTTGGTTAGTGGCAGCAGGAGGAATGCTTTTTATGGCGTTCCCTACATTTTATGCGTCTGTTTTTAGTGGATTTTATTTGCCATTAATAATCGTTTTATGGCTTATTGTTTTTAGAGCAATTGGTTTAGAGTTTAGAGGACAGTTTAAATACCAAATGTGGAAAGATATTTGGGATAAATCCTTTGGTGTTTCTAGTTTATTATTAGCCTTGTTTTTCGGCATCGCGTTAGGTAATATCGTGAGAGGTGTAAACTTAGGAAGTGTTGAAAATGGAGTTTCTGCTCACGAAGGTCATTATTTCTTCTTACCATTATGGGATGGTAGTTTTAGTCCATTAACAGAACATCCTGGTGTTATAGATTGGTTTACAATTATTATAGGCTTAATAGCTGTGGTAACGCTTGCAATTCATGGTGCCAATTGGATAATTCTAAAAACAAACTCATCTATAAACAATAAGCTTAAAGGTGTTATTTTTAAATTAAATATAGCACTCGCAGTTCTTACTGTTTTTTCCTTAATTGTTTGGCTATACGTGAATCCTAATTCTTTAGATAATTTTAGTCAAAAACCTTATTTATTGGTGTTTCCTGTGATTTATTTAACAGGATTGATTGGGCTCTTTTTTATTAAAAAAATCAAAAAAGATAGTCATGCTTTTGCATTGTCATCGCTATTAATTATTGGTGGAATTGCATCATCACTAGCGTCTTTATTTCCTGTAATATTACCATCAGTTAATGATGTGCACGAGCATCTAACTATTTATAATACGTCTGCGTCAGAATATGGTTTATCTGTGGCTTTAACTTGGGGAATTATTGGGTTTGCCTTAATTGTAGTTTACTTTATTATACAAAAAAGATTGATGAGCGGAAAAATTGATAACATGGACTATGGCCATTAGAATATTCATACTATAATGACAGGTACATTAATTTCATTAATCAGTATTGTAATTGGAATAATTTCTGCTATTATATTTGGTAAGTTTTATGAAAAGTACACTTTCGGTTTTAAGGGGAATACTTTGATTGGTGTCTTTGGAAGTGTCTTATTAATTAAAACTTTCGGAAGATTAGGCTTTGACCCTTGGTCTATTATGAATGATGGTGATTTTGATGCTTTTCGTTTAGCAATCAACTTTTTAGTGTCTGCATTAGGTGGCGTTTTAGGACTGATGCTCGCAAAAAAGATATATTTGAAGTTGAATAAATAATTAAAAATAATCGAACAGATTGATGTTCGATTATTTTTTGTAAATTTGTTAACCAGTTGGTTAAACCGTTTAGTTGATGTGAAGAAAACAAAAGACGAAAATACAGAAGTTCAAATATTAGAGGCCGCAAAAAATGTATTTCAATCTAAGGGAATGGATGGCGCACGCATGCAAGAAATTGCGGATATAGCAGGTATTAACAAAGCCATGCTTCATTATTACTACAGAAATAAACAGTTGTTGTTTGAAGCCGTTTTCAATAATGCGTTTTCATTATTGGCACCGCAATTAAATACCATCTTAAATGACGATTCATCTATTGAAAAGAAGATAAGAAACTTCACCTCTAACTATATATCTTTTATGGATAAGCATCCTTATTTACCAGCATTTGTAATACAAGAATTGAATAGAAATCCGGAGTTTATTTTAAAAATGAAAAACAATCTAGGGTTTCCAAATATTGAAAAGTTTAAAATACAAGTTAACCAAGAAGTTAAAGACGGTATTCTAAAACCAATTAGTGCAGAGCAATTATTCATGAATATTATGGCATTAAATGTATTTCCATTTGTAGCCAAACCTTTGCTTATGGCATTTACTAATACAGGTGATGAAGACTACAATAAACTCATAGAAAAACGAAAAACTGAAGTTGCAGACTTTATTATAAATTCTATAAAGAACTTTTAAGATGAAACAGTTATCAATAGTTTTAGCAATGGTATTTACACTAGTAAGTTCAGCTCAGCAAAGCTTAACTTTAGAGGAGTGTTATAATTTGGTAACAGAAAATTATCCGTTAGCAAAGCAATCTGTACTTTTTGAATCGCAAAACAAGCTAGATAAAGAAGCGATTTCAACATTAAAATTACCACAATTAAATTTTGATGCTCAAGCCACATATCAATCGGATGTTATTGAGTTTCCATTGGCAATGGCTGGAATTGAACCTTTAAATAAAGACCAATATAGAGCGACATTGTCGGTGAATCAATTGATTTATAACGGAGGAATAACAGATGCGACATTAAATCTAAAATCGGCTCAGTTAAAAACGAAACAGAAACAAGTTGAAGTCAGTTTATATCAATTAAAACAACAAATCAATCAACTCTATTTTTCTATTTTACTTGCTCAAGAATCTGAATTATTATTAAATGTAAAAAAAGAACAATTAGAAGCCAAACTAAAAGAAGTACAATCAGGTATTAAATATGGCGTGGTTTTACCAACGTCAGATAAAGTTTTGGAGGCCGAATTATTAAAAATAAATCAACAATTTAAAGAGCTTCAAAGTAATAAAAGAACACTCATTCATTCCCTTTCTAGTTTAATTAGTCAGCCTATAAACATTTCGATAGTATTAAAAAAGCCTTTAATAGAAACTGAAATTGAAACTGAATTAAAAAGACCAGAACTAGACTTATTTCAACTTAAAAAAGAAGAAATCGAAAATTCAGAAAGTCTTTTATCTAAGCAAAATACACCAAAACTATTAGGCTTTGCAACAGGTGGTTATGGTAATCCAGGTTTAAATATGCTCGATAATTCGTTTCAAGCATTTTATACTACTGGTATCAAATTAAACTGGAATGTTTTCGATTGGAATGCCAACAAAAAGCAACGTCAATCTTTAGTTATCAATAAAGAAATTGTAGATAATGAAACTGAGATTTTTAAACTTAATACAAACATCGAATTAAATGAACAACAAAACCAAATAGAGAAAATTGAAAGTTTTATCACTTCAGACTTAGAGATTATAAACCTTAGAAAAGAGGTTTTGAAATCGGCAGATTCTCAGCTTAAAAATGGCGTTATAACATCATCCGCTTACATTACAGAACTCACCAATTTATACGAAGACGAAAATATATTGATAAAACATAGAATTCAATTACAACTAGCAAAAGCAAATTACAACATCATTAAAGGACAATAAAATCTGCGAACATCTGTGGAATCTGCGGGAACATAATAATAAAGATTAGCCATGAAAAATTACAAATACATATTAGGATTAGCTATAGTTGCAGTAAACCTATTTTCCTGTAACAGCGACAACGGAAAAGCAGATGGCTACGGTAACTTCGAAGCCACAGAAATTACCATTTCAGCGGAAAACAACGGAAAATTGATGCAGTTTAATCTTGAAGAAGGTGATATACTTCAAAAAGAACAATTTATTGGTTACATTGATACCATTCAATTCGCCTTAAAACGTGAACAATTACAAGTTTCTAAAGCTGTAATTAGTTCAAAGTCAAAAGGAGTTCTATCTCAAATAAGCGTATTGAATTCAAGATTAAAAACAGCAAACACCAACAAAAAAAGAGCTAAAAACCTGATAAAGGACAACGCAGGAACACAAAAACAATTAGATGATGTTTCCGGCGAAATCGATGTGATTAGAAATCAAATTAGAAGTGTTGAAATTCAAAACGCACCAGTTGTAAATGAATTGAAATCTATAGATGTACAATTAAAACAAATTGACGACCAAATTGAAAAAAGTAAAATCATTAACCCAATAAAGGGTACCGTTTTAACCAAATACGCGGAACCAAACGAAATTAAAGCTTTTGGAAAACCTCTTTATAAAATTGCCGATTTAACAACGATGCAATTACGTGTTTATATAAGTGAAACGCAATTAGCAAATATTAAAATAGGGCAAGAAGTAACTGTTAAAATTGATGATGCCGATACAATGAAATCCTATAAAGGAACGATTAGCTGGATAGCTTCAGAAGCAGAATTCACTCCAAAAATTATTCAAACAAAAGAAGAGCGTGTTGCATTAGTTTATGCTGTAAAAGTAGACGTTCAAAATGATGGAAGTTTAAAAATTGGAATGCCTGCAGAACTATGGCTAAATACAGCAGAATGAGTATCACAGTTTCTAACATATCAAAATCTTACAAAAGTGTAAAAGCTTTAGAGAACATTTCTTTTAATGTAAAGGAAGGTGAACTCTTTGGACTTATTGGTCCTGATGGTTCAGGAAAAACAACGTTGTTTAGAATTCTAACAACCCTCTTAATTGCTAATGAAGGTTCTGCTACTGTTGCTGATTTTGATGTAGTTGCAGACTATAAAAAGATTCGGAATAATGTGGGCTATATGCCAGGAAAATTTTCTCTCTATCAAGATTTAACGATTGAAGAAAATTTAGAGTTTTTTGCCACAATCTTCGGAACAACCATTGAAGAAAACTACGATTTAATTAAAGATATTTATGTTCAAATAGAACCTTTTAAAGACCGTAGAGCAGGAAAACTGTCTGGTGGAATGAAGCAGAAATTAGCGTTGTGTTGTGCATTAATACACAAACCAAAAGTGCTGTTTTTAGATGAGCCTACCACAGGTGTTGATCCCGTTTCTAGAAAAGAGTTTTGGGAGATGCTAAAACGTTTGCAACAAAAAGGTATAACCATTCTAGTTTCTACGCCTTACATGGATGAAGCTGCTTTGTGTGACAGAATTGCATTGATTCAAGACGGTAAAATTTTACAGATAGATACACCTCAAGCCATTGTAAAGCATTATCCAAAACAGATTTTTAACGTTCGTGCAAATAATACGTACCAACTCATTAATAGTTTAAAGGCTTACGAACACAATCATAGTGTGTATCCTTTTGGTGAGTTTGTGCATTATACTGATAAGAGAGCAGATTTTGAACGAGAAGATTTAATTCAATATTTAGAATCAGAAAATTTATCCGATATAGAAATCGAAAAAACATTACCAACCATTGAAGATACTTTTATGGAATTAGCTAAATAATGAAAAAAGAAAACGTCATAGAGGCCCAAAACTTAACCAAAATGTTTGGTGATTTTACAGCAGTAAACGCCATTTCTTTTGAAGTTAAAAAAGGCGAAATTTTCGGATTCTTAGGTGCAAATGGCGCAGGAAAAACAACTGCTATGAAAATGCTTATTGGGATTTCGAAACCAACATCAGGAAAAGCCAATGTTGCAGGTTTTGATGTGTTTACTAATGCAGAAGACATCAAGAAAAATATTGGTTACATGAGTCAGAAGTTTGCGCTGTATGACGATTTAACTGTTAAAGAAAATATTACATTTTTTGGTGGTATTTATGGGTTATCTAGAAAACAAATCAAAGAAAAATCTAATAATTTAATTGAAGCGTTAGGCTTAGAAGAAGTCGCAAATAAACTCGTAGGTGCTTTACCATTAGGCTGGAAACAAAAACTATCCTTTTCAGTGGCTTTGCTTCATGATCCTAAAATTGTTTTTTTAGATGAACCAACAGGAGGTGTTGACTCGATTACGAGACGCCAATTTTGGGAAATGATTTACAAAGCTGCAAACCAAGGAACAACCGTTTTTGTTACCACACATTACATGGATGAAGCCGAATATTGCGACCGGGTTTCTATAATGGTAAATGGTAAGATTGAAGCATTAGATACACCTAAAAAACTTAAGCAACAATTTAAAGTTGCTAATATGAATGATGTGTTTTTAAAACTAGCTAGAGGATGAAAAGATTCATAGGTTTCATAAAAAAAGAATTCTATCACATTTTTAGAGATAGACGCTCATTGTTTATTCTCTTTGGTATGCCAATAGCTCAGATAATGCTATTTGGTTTCGCTATTACTAATGAAATAAACAATGTAGATATTGCTGTTTTAGACCATTCAAAAGACGCAACAACAAAAGAAATTATTAATAAAATTTCAGTTTCAAAATACTTTAGTATCAATCAATTTATTGATAGAGAATCAGATATTGAAACTATTTTCAAAAAAGGAAAAGTAAAAGCAGTTTTAAATTTCGAAACAGGTTTCAGTAAAAAGCTAATCACAAATCATAAAGCAACTATACAGATTATTACTGATGCTACAGACCCAAATACAGCAAATACAATAAGTAATTATGTCAATGCGATTCTTCAGAAATATCAAAAAGGATTGAATGAAGACATCACAATCGCCTATCAAATTGTACCACAAACCAGAATGGTTTATAATCCAGAATTAAAAAGTGTGTACATGTTTGTTCCTGGTGTAATGACTATCATTTTAATGCTCGTTTCCGCAATGATGACTTCTATTTCTATTACAAGAGAAAAGGAATTAGGAACCATGGAAATCCTTTTAGTGTCACCTATAAAACCAATTCAAGTTATTGTTGGTAAAGTGTTTCCATATATTTTTCTGTCTATTATAAACGCCATCGTCATTGTAGTTTTAAGCATATTTATATTTAAAATGCCAGTGCAAGGAAGCTTGTTTTTATTAGCTTTTGAAAGTGTTTTATTCATAATCACAGCATTAGCTTTAGGGATTTTAATCTCAACAATTTCTGCAACACAGCAAACAGCAATGATGATTTCTTTAATGGGATTAATGCTACCTGTAATTCTATTATCAGGTTTTATTTTTCCAATATCAAGCATGCCTTTACCATTACAAGTGATTAGTAACATCATTCCTGCAAAATGGTTTATCATCATCATAAAAGGGATTATGCTAAAAGGAGTAGGGGTACAATATCTATGGAAAGAAACCTTGATTTTAGTAGGAATGACTATCTTTTTTATTGGATTAAGTGTGAAGAAATATAAAATACGATTAGAGTAAATAGAAATAAGTTGTCTCGTCGAGCGCAGTCGAGACGTTTATTAAAAAATGAAATTTAAAAAAGATTCCTGCCTACGTAGGAAGAGATATGAAAACAATTTTATACATCATACAAAAGGAGTTCAAGCAAATCTTTAGAAATAAAGGCATGCTTCCTATCATTTTTGTACTACCAATATTACAACTCGTTATACTATCTAATGCAGCTACATTTGAAGTCAAAAATATCAAATTTGGTTATATTGATAACGACCACACATCAACGTCTAGAGCCTTAGTTGAAAAATTTAATGCATCTACTTACTTTAATGTATTAACTGATTTTCCTTCGGAAGCATTAGCAAGTGCTTCGATGTTGAAAGGTGAGGTAGATGTACTTTTGCAAATTCCACACTATTTTGAACGCGATTTACAAAAAGAAAAACAGAACAAATTAGGCGTAACTATAAACGCAATTGATGGCGCAGCAGCAGGAGTAGAAAATGTATATGTCAAACAAATTGTACAGCGCTTTAATCAAAACATAAAAGTAAATTTGTTACAAGTTTCAGACAAACAAATACAACCAATTACTATAGAGACTATTCCATTATTTTGGTATAATAAAACTTTAAATTATAAAACCTTTATGGTTCCTGGTATATTGGTTTTACTAGTTACTATGATTACGCTCTTCCTTTCAGGAATGAATATTGTTCGTGAAAAAGAAATTGGAACTCTAGAACAAATCAACGTCACACCAATAAAAAAGAGTCAGTTTATTATTGGGAAACTTTTTCCGTTTTGGGTCATAGGAATGGGCTTACTAACTGTTGGATTAATTTTAGCAAAAGTTATCTTTAATGTTCCAATGCTAGGGAGTTTACCGCTTATGTATTTATATACATCAATTTATATTCTAGTCATTTTAGGTATTGGTTTGTTCATTTCTAATTTTACAGATACGCAACAACAAGCCATGTTTATTGCTTGGTTTTTTACCGTTATTTTTATTTTAATGAGTGGTTTATTTACACCAATAGAGAGTATGCCAAAATGGGCACAAACACTTACCGAATTTAACCCAATAAGATATTTTGTAGAAGTCATGCGTATGGTGATGCTTAAAGGTTCTGGTTTTAACGATATTCTTCCACAGTTATTAAAAACAGCCCTTTATGCTTTTATAATGAATGGATTAGCAGTTTGGAGTTATAAGAAGACGAATTAAGCTAATGTAACATTAGATACAGTATTTGTTTTTTGTTAGTTCTACCTTTAATGCTCAATCCTCTAATTATGAAGCATAAGGTTTTAGTATTCGCGCTCTCTTTATTGACAAGTGTCAACTTATTTGCACAAGACCAATTTACGGTTCAAATAGAACCATTAATTATTACAGATGCACCAAACGTGCATTCATTTTCATGGGGAAAAACTTCCGATGGAAAATGGATAATCTTAGGAGGAAGAATTGATGGTTTGCATCAAAGACAACCATTTGCTGCTTTTCAGGAAAATGATAATAACAAAAGTGTGTATGTTATAGATCTTGTTGCGAACCAAACTTGGAGCACGTCTATTGATGCACTATCTACAGTGCTTTTTGAACAACTACAATCCACAAATCAAGAGTTTTATCAAAGAGGAAATACATTATATATTATGGGTGGTTACGGTTATAGTGCCACACAAAATGACCATATTACCTATGATAAATTAACGGCTATTGATGTCGATGGATTAGCAAATGCTGTTATTAATAACACAAACATCGTTTCTTTTTTTAGACAAATTTCAAATTCTAATTTGGCAGTTACAGGTGGACATTTGGGTTTCTTAAATGATGTGTTTTATTTGTGTGGAGGACAATATTTTGAAGGAAGATATAATCCACAAGGACCAAATCATGGTCCAGGATTCATTCAAAATTATACCGATGAAATAAGAACTTTTGAAATCAGTGATGATGGTACAAATCTTTCAATAATAAACTATTCTGCACAAAACGATACTAATAATTTACACCGAAGAGATTATAATTTAGCACCTCAAATTTTTCCTGATGGAACATCTGGCTTTACTATGTTTAGTGGTGTTTTTCAACATACAGCAAATTTACCTTGGTTAAATAGTGTAGATGTAACGGCTTCAGGATATACAGTTAATAATACATTCAATCAATATTTAAGTCAATATCATAGCGCTAAAGTGCCTATTTACGATACGTCAAATAATGTAATGCACACCTTGTTTTTTGGTGGTATGAGCCAATACAAATTAGATGCAAATAACAATCTTATTCAAGATGATAATGTGCCATTTGTAAAAGCCATAAGTAAAGTTTCTAGATTTAGTGATGGCTCAATGACAGAAAGTAGTTTAGGTATAGAAATGCCTACTTTTTTAGGTTCTGGTTCCGAATTTATTCCATTGGAATTTGGAGCAAACTTTTCTGAAAATGGTATTTTGGATTTAAATAATTTGCAAGAAGGAGTTACTCATATAGGCTATATTTTTGGTGGAATTGAAAGCACTCAAGAAAACATTTTCTTTATAAATGATGGTACACAAAGTAGCGCAAGTAATTTGGCGTTTAAAGTCTTTATTAATAAATCGACTTTAAGTATAGATGAAGTAGCTCTTAACCCGAATAATATTTACAATTTAAAAATTTATCCAAACCCTTCTAATGGTATTTTTTCTATTGAAATATTCATTCCTAACACTCAGCAGAACACTTTAGAAGTTTATAATCTTTTAGGTAAAAAGGTAAAATCAATAGTGATTGAAAAATCTATTGGTTTAAAAGAAATAGCTCTAGATTTAGCTAGTATGGCGTCTGGAGAATACATTTTAGTCTTCAAGAATAAGCAGCATACAATAGAGAAAAAAATTATAAAGCTGTAATTAATTGCGTCATAGTGTAACAATAGTTACGGTTGGTTTTATTTGAAAATATGACCTTTATAATCTAATCAAAGCTATTATTAGTATAAAGGTCAAAATGACCTAAATCATTTCATAAGCTTAATTATTAAACTAATTTCATAGTATTAAATCATAAGAAAATGTCTAAAATTGTTATTCTTGGAGCCGGAATTTCTGGTCACGTCGCAGCAACGCATTTACGCAGAAAACTACCGAAAAAACACGAAGTTGTTGTGGTATCACCTAACAGTAATTACCAATGGGTTCCGTCTAACATTTGGGTGGGAATTGGTAGAATGAAATCAGAAAAAATCTATTTTCCGTTAGCGCCTTTATATAAAAAGAAAGGTATTGGTTATAAGCAAGCCAAAGCGATTTCCTTTTTTCCTGAAGGGGATAAAACCGAAGAGAAACCTTATGTTTTATCCGAATATGTGGTTGGAGATAAGAAAGGACAACAAGAAAAAATAACTTATGATTATTTGATTAATGCCACAGGACCAAAATTAAATTTTGAAGCTACTGAAGGCTTAATTCCTGGCGAAAATAAAGCCTATTCTGTTTGTGCATATTCACATGCGGACCATGCTTGGGAAGGTTTAAAAGCGTTAATTGAAGAAATGAAAGTTGGTAAAAAAGCTAAAATTTTAATTGGTACAGGTCATGCAAAATCAACCTGTCAAGGTGCTGCATTTGAGTACATTTTAAATGTAGAACAAGAATTACGCAAGCATAATGTACGTGATATGGCTGAAGTAACATGGATTTCTAACGAATATCAATTAGGTGATTTCGGGATGGATGGTATGTTGTTAAGCTACGGAAGCATGACTATGAAATCTCATGAAATGGTAGAAATGGTTTTTGAAGACAGAGACATTAAATGGATACTTGGAGCAGGAGTAAATAAAGTGGAAGATGGCGTTGCACATTACGAAAATTTAGAAGGAGAACAGAAATCTGAATCTTATGATTTTGCCATGTTAATTCCTTCGTTTTCTGGTCATGGTTTTAAAGCCTATGACAAAAATGAAAACGACATTACAGAAAAACTCTTTAAAGGGTTCATGATTGTTGATGCAGATTACACACCAAAACCTTATGAAGAATGGTCTGTAAAGGATTGGCCGGAAACGTATCAAAATCCAAGTTATAGAAACATTTTCGCACCTGGTATTGCGTTTGCACCACCACACGCTATTTCTAAACCAAGAACGAGTAAAAACGGAACGGTTATTTCACCAGCACCACCTAGAACAGGAATGCCATCTGGTATCACGGCGAAGTTAGTAGCAGATAATATTATTGATTCTATAAAGAGTGGAAAAGAATCCTTAAGTCACAAAGGTTCTATGGGAAATATGGGAGCAGCATGTATTGCTTCTGCTGGTTTTGGATTACTTAATGGAAGTGGAGTTAGTATTACAACCTATCCCATTGTTCCAGATTATGAAAAATATCCTAAAACACAAGGACGTCAACTCGGTAAAACTTTTGGGGAAATTGGTTTAGCTGGTCACTGGTTAAAATTAGCCTTACACTATGCTTTTATCTATAAAGCTAAAATGCGACCATTTTGGTGGTTGATTCCTGAATAGGTTTTTTTAAAATTAGTGTGAGCTAATGAATTTTGAGTAAACACATAAAAGTAATGTCCCCTCGAGGGGACTTTAGGGGTGTTTTATTAATAGAGTAATCAAATTTTTCAAGTCACAGAAATATAACCGTGAAAATTAAAATACTATGACACAAAGAATTTCAAGATATCAAAGATTTAAAATGATGAATCCTATCATTCAGTTTTTCAAATTCATTTATTTAAGTATCAAAATAATGATAGTCGTCGCAGGAGGTCATGGTGGCACAAGAAACGTGAACTAAAATAATGATTAGAAATTAGTATGGGATTAATATCTAGAACTCATCTATTTAATGGTATAATAACTATTAAATAGATGTGGATGTTACCATCTGAATACCCATAGCAATCATTTCCTTTTTTAGTTTTTCAAATACGTCCTTATCCAATGCTTTAGAAGCATCTTCAATAAAAAAGCAATCAAATCCTTCTTTAACAGCATCGCGTGCTGAAAAATAAACGCAAATATCAGCAGCTAAACCACATAGAAAAAGCTGTGTGGTTCCTTTTTCTTTTAAATAACCAGCCAATCCCGTTGATTTTAAATGGCCATTGTCATAAAAAGCACTGTAACTATCAATAGTTTTATCTGTTCCTTTTCTAAAAATAGCTTCAAATTTTTCAGTTTTTAAATCGGGATGAAATGCTGCACCTGCAGTACCTTGTACACAGTGATTTGGCCATAAAGTTTGTGGTTGCCCATGAATTTCAATTTCATCAAAGACAGATTTTCCGTTATGATTATTAGCAAAACTGATATGGTCTTTAGGATGCCAATCTTGTGTGCCAACTACTAAATCAAATTTATCTTGAATCTTATTAATTACATGAATAATTTGATTGCCGTTGGCAACAGGAAGAGAGCCGTTTGGTATAAAATCGTTCTGAACATCAATGATTAATAGCGTTTTCATGAGTAGAATTTAATTTTGAATCTAATTTTTAGTATAGCTTAGTTTAGAATTTATGCTTATTAATTAAAGTGTCACGTTCTTTCTTAAGTGCAGAACTCAGTCCAATTTTATAGATATGTGGATTCTGAAAACGTTTGTATTCATTGGGAAGTTGTTTTAAACGTGATTGCGAATATTTTGAAATTTCAGTAACCGAACGAGAAGGAAGTACTCTTTTTCCATTTTTCATCACTAGTTCAAGTAAAGGCTCATGCTTAAATGAAGTGAGCTCTAAACTTTTAGTGGTATCAAAAGGATGTTCCATAAGTGTAACGTTGTCTTCAGAAGAAAGCGTTACGGCATCTGCACCGTAAAACATACCATTATCGTCTGTCATTCGGTAAACTTGCTTTTTAAATGGAAGCGATATTTTAATAATATTTTCAGAAAGCTTGATTCTTGGTGTATCGTTATATTCTGCTAATTTATAAACACCATCCAACGCGGCATCCGGTTTCCCTGTGACTAGGTTTGTACCAACACCAAAAATGTCAATGGACGCACCTTGTTCTTTCAAACTTTTTATAACATACTCGTCCAATTGGTTAGATGCTACAATTTTTACATAACTCAAATTGGCATCGTCAAGTATAGCGCGCGTTTTATCAGATAAATAGGCTAAATCACCACTGTCTAAACGCACACCTAACAGACGGTCGCCTCGTTTTTCCATTTCTTTGGCTACAGTAATAGCATTTGGTAGTCCACTTTTAAGGGTATTGTATGTGTCTATTAAGAAGACGCAATTCTCTGGTCGCATTTTAGCAAAATCTCTAAAAGCTTGTAATTCTTCATCATAACTTTGAATAAAAGAATGTGCCATAGTACCTGTAGAAGGAATATCGTAATCTTCGGCAGCTTTAACATTACTCGTGCTGTCAAAACCACCAATGGCTGCAGCTCTAGAGGCATAATAGCCACCTGTAGCATGTGCACGACGTAAGCCCATGTCTAAGAGAATACCATCTTTAGCACTAAATCTTATTCGGCTAGCCTTTGTAGCAATCAAGGTTTGAAAATTAAGAATGTTTAGTAAAAGCGTCTCAATAATCTGAGCTTCTATAATATTGGCTTCTACTTGCAGTATTGGTCGGTTAGGAAATACAATGTCGCCTTCCTTACTCGAATAAATGTTTCCTTTAAATCGGAAATTCTTTAAATAGTCTAAAAAATCACTTTCAAACCCTTTTTGTTTCAAATAGGAAATATCTGATGAAGAGAACTCGAGGGTTTCAAGAATATCTAAGACATCTTCTAGTCCTGCAAAAATGGAATACCCACTCTTAAAAGGATTGTGTCTAAAATAATAATCGAAGACCGCTCGTCCATCTGGTTTTGTACCAAAATAAACTTGAGCCATTGTGATTTGATAGAGGTCGGTATATGCAGCTGTAATATTCATTAGAATTTGGATTATATCTCTAGAAGATATCCAAAAATAAAAAGATGTCTTGTTGAGAATTTTAAAAAAAATAAAGCCAATAAATTTAAGCATATTTTGCCACTCAGAGAACGAAGACGCAAGAAAGATTGCGTTTGTTTATTAAAAAAAAATCAGATTTAATTGTAATTCACTTTTGTTGAGTAACATTAGTTACTGAGTGTTATTATATGATGATTTATTTTTGTTGTAGCTGGTGTTTTTTTGTTCGACTTTAATGAGAATTTTAGAGTTGATTTCAATAATTACGAGAGCATCAATATGACGGAAAGAATTTCAAAATATCAAAGATTTAAAATGATGAATCCTATCATTCAGTTCTTCAAGTTTATTTATTTAAGTATAAAAATAATGCTTGTTGTTGCTGGAGGGCATGGAGGCACAAGAAAAGTTAACTGATGTGGTTGTCAGTTTTTTTGGTTGGTTAGTAAAAAGCATTCATTTTTTTAAATGAATGCTTTTTTTATTTTAAACTAAATCCATATTATAAAAACCACCACAGTTTTTCTTACGTTTTTTAGAAAATTTTGTAATTAAATAAGCTGTAATAATTAAGTTTCTTAATTCGCATAATTCAGAAGATATTTCTGAGTGGTCATAAAGGCGTTTATTATCTTTATATAACACACGTAATCGTTTTTCGGCACGTAATAATCGTTCGTTAGACCTTACAATGCCAACATAATTACTCATAATGGTTTTAACTTCATTTTTATCGTGAGTAATTAAAATATTTTCCATGTTTTTAATCACGGCAACATCATTCCATTGAGGTATATTTTTTGGAATCGTTACATTTTTAAACTTTTTAAGTACATGTAAATAAGCACGATGTGCATACACCAAACCTTCCAATAAAGAATTTGAGGCTAATCGGTTTCCGCCATGTAATCCTGTTCTAGTAACTTCACCACAAGCGTATAAATTTTTAATAGAGGTTTTTGCGTTTTTACTCACTTTTACACCACCACAAATGTAGTGTGATGCTGGTAACACGGGAATGAAATCTTTTCTGATATCGATACCAAGTGAAGCACATTTTTCTGTGATATTAGGAAAATGTGATTTAAATTTTTCGTACTCTAAATGGGTGCAATCTAAAAAAAACATGTGGCGAACCACTTTTCTTTAATTCATTATCAATGGCTCTTGCTACAATATCTCTCGAAGCTAATTCTTCGCGATTATCATAGTTGTGCATAAATGCTTTACCATCAATAGTTCTTAATTTAGCACCAAAACCTCTAACGGCTTCAGAAATTAAAAAAGCAGGATATTCACCAGGATTATACAAAGCTGTTGGGTGAAATTGTATGAATTCTACGTCTGCGATTTCTGCTTTTGCTCTATAAGACATTGCTAAACCATCACCTGTTGCCACTTTGGGATTGGTAGTAGTTTGGTAAACTTGTCCGCTACCACCAGAAGCTAACATTGTAAATTTGCTCAAAAGAGTTTTTACAACCGATTTCTTTTCGTCTAAAACGTAAGCACCAAAACAAGATATTTTAGAGTTTCGCTTTGTTTTAGATTTTTTTGCTTGGTGTTCAGTAATAAAATCTATAACATAATGATGCTCTAAAAACTCAATATTTGATTGTGCATTAACTTGTGCAATTAATGCCCTTTCAATTTCTGCACCAGTAACATCTGTGTGATGCAGAATACGGTTTTGAGAATGACCGCCTTCGCGACCTAAATCGTATTCACCTTTATCATTTTTATCAAATTTTGTTCCCCAATCAATTAACTCTTGTAAGCGTTCTGGTGCGTGTTTCACCACCATTCTTACCACTTTTTCATTGCATAAACCATCACCTGCAGATATAGTATCTTGTATATGTTGTTCAAAACTATCTACAGTTTTGTCATAAACAGTTGCTATACCACCTTGAGCATATTTAGTATTAGATTCTGTTTTTTCGTCTTTAGTAACAATAATAATTTTTGAATCTTTATATTGAATAGCAATTTTTAAAGCAAAAGTTAAGCCCGAAACACCTGAGCCAATAACTAAGAAATCGGATTCTATTATTTTTTTATCATTTACCATCTAGAAATATTTATTTTGACAGTTCTAGCATTCTTTCAATAGGAACAATTGCTTTCTTTGCTAATTCAGTATCAACTTCAATATTTGGTAATTCGTGTTTAATACACAAGTAAAGCTTTTTTAAAGTATTCAATTTCATATAAGCACATTCGCTACAAGCACAAGTATTGTCTTCTTTAGCGGGAGCAGGAATGATTTCTTTATCTGGATTTTCTCTCGTCATTTGATATAGAATTCCGGCTTCCGTAGCGACTATGAATTTCGTTCTATTACTGTTTTTAACATAATCTAATAACCCTGCTGTAGAGCCAATATAACTAGCCACTTGAAGTAAATGGTCTTCAGATTCTGGGTGTGCAATAATTTCTGCATCAAGATTTTCTTTATGTAGTTTAATTAATTTTTCCATAGAAAAAGCTTTATGTACAAGACAAGAACCTTCCCATAAAACCATATTGCGACCTGTTTCTTTATTTAAATAAGCCCCTAAATTTTTATCGGGTGCAAAAATAATAGGTTGTTCTTTCGGAATGGAGTTAACTATCTTTTTAGCATTAGAAGACGTACAAACATAATCACTTAGAGCTTTTATCTCTGCCGAACAATTAATATAAGTGATTACAACATGATTTGGATGTTGTTTTTTAAATTGTGAAAATTTATCTGGTGGACAAGAATCTGCTAAGGAACAGCCTGCTAATAAATCAGGTAGCAATACTTTTTTAGTAGGATTTAATATTTTGGCAGTTTCTGCCATAAAATGAACACCAGCAAAAATTATTATATCGGCATCCGTTTTCGCTGCTTTTTGCGCTAATGCTAGACTGTCCCCAACAAAGTCAGCAATTTTTTGTATCTCATCAATTTGATAATAATGAGCAAGAAGAATGGCATTTTTTTCTTTTTTTAGCTTTTGTATTTCGGTAATGTAATCTATTCCTGATGTTTCTATATCTAAATAACCTTTGGTTTGGATATTTTGCTTTGCAAGTTCTATTAATTTCATTTCAGAGTACTTCGATTAATACTTTTTTGAATTAGTAATTCCTCATTTTGGTAAAATTAATTAGATAGTTTCTATGAAAACATGATAAATAGCATGTTAAGAAATGAAATTATTTTTACAACCAGAAGTCAATAACTATATATAAATACTGTTGGATGCATTCATTGTAATTTTTCTTCATCTGACCAAAGTCATTGTGGCATTTCTTTCTAATCTATACTTTTAATTACAATTCAAAAAAGTATCAGTACAATGAAAAAGTCTGTCAAAGCCATGCGAAAATCCACTTGGAACTTTATACTAAATGCAACTATGACATTATGTATGTCTGCAATTATTGGTATTGGTTTTCTAATTAAGTACACCCTTTTATCTGGTCAAGACCGAAAGGAAGTTTATGGACAGAATGTAGAACTGTATTTCCTTAATATGGACAGACATCAATGGGGAACAATTCACCTTTACTTAAGTTTTGTGCTCATTGGCTTATTAATAATACATGTTTTTCTGCATTGGAAAGTCGTCACAGCCGTTTACCAAAAAATTATTAAAGTGCAATTTACTAAGAGAATTGTTGCTTTTAGTTTCGCAATACTATGCACTATACTAGTTATTGTTCCCTTTTTTATAAATCCAAAAGTAGAAGTTATAAAAAAGGGAAACGGACGCCAAGTAACATTGGTTACAGACTTCGATAATACATTAAACTATTTTTGCACTGTAAATTAATGATTGATGAAAAAACATATTTATATACCACTATTACTTTTAGCTTTTACTCTGTCCGTGACGGCTCAAGATGCTGTGTCTATTACAAAAACGGAAGTCTTAACTAAAGTTTCAGAAAATAATACAAGTATTAAGATTTCTGAGGAAGAGTTTAAACAAGCTAAAGCCGATTTTAGACAAACCAATGCAGTGTTTTTACCAAACATCACGGCAAGTCATACAGCTATAGCAACGACGAATCCGTTAATGGCTTTTGGTTCTAAGTTGAATCAAGAAATATTAACGCAAAATGATTTTAATCCAGCGTTATTAAACGACCCATCTCAGATTGAAAATTATGCTACAAAATTCGAAATTCAGCAACCATTAATTAATATGGATGGCATGTTTCAACGCAAAGCTGCCAAATCTAAAATGGAAGCAATGTCTTTAAAAACAGAACGTACACAAGAGTATTTGGCTTTCGAAGTTGAAAAAGCATACATGCAATTACAATTGGCCTATAAAGCTGTTGATGTTTTAGATAAAGCATTAGAAGCGGCAAATGCCAATAAAAAATTAGCAGATAACAGTTTTAAACAAGGCTATTTGCAACGTTCGGATGTGTTGAATGTTGAAGTACGAGTAACTGAAGTTCAAAATCAATTACAATCCGCAAAAAGTAATGTACAAAATGCCTCTAATTACTTATCGTTTTTAATGAACGATGAGACGTATGTGGTTTACACACCAACAGACGAATTTAATGTTTCAACTTTTGAAATGGAAGATAAATCTATATCTGAAAATCGTTCGGATATTAAAGCCATGCAACTCGCTTCAAATGCTTATGAAGCCATGAATAAGGCTGATAAAATGGCATTCTTACCAAGATTAAATGCTTTTGGAAGTTACGAGTTATATGATGACCAAATTTTTCAAGCAGATGCTAATGGGTATTTATTTGGTGCGCAATTAAGTTGGGATATTTTTCAAGGCTCTAAACGCTTTGGGAAAGCACAGAAAAGTAAATCTGAATTCGAAAAATCAAAATTGGAATACAAACAATATGTGTCTCAAAGTAATTTGGAATTAAACAAGGCAAAACGTGCCTTATTGGATGCAGAAAATAAGTTAAAATTAACAGCTTTAGCTTTAGAACAATCAGAAGAATCTTTAAGAATAAGAACCAATAGATTTAAAGAAGGACTAGAAAAAACGTCTGATTTATTAATGGCAGATACACAATTTGCTCAAAAGCAATTAGAATATTACCAAACCATTTTCGAATATAATTACGCACAAGCATACTTACAATTTTTAACTAAAGAATAATTTTTCCTGCAAGGTTTCTAAAACCTTATAGGTATCAACATAAAACAATAAACATGAAAAAATATATTTACATACTAACGCTTACAGCAATAGCATTTTTTGTAACAAGTTGCGGAAGCGAAGACAAAAAAGCAATTGAGGATAATTCACCTGCAATTAGTGTAAAAACCAGTCAGGTAGAAGCTAATACTAATAGTCCATTTTTGGCGGTCAGTGGAAAAATTCAAGCTGTAAATAGTGCTGATTTAAGTACTAGAATGATGGGTTACGTTAATAAAGTTCATGTTAATGTTGGCGATAAGGTACGTAAAGGACAATTATTAGTATCTATTAATAATGCCGATTTACAAGCCAAACGTGCGCAAGTAAATGCAGGCATATCAGAAGCAACAGCTGCCTTCAATAATGCACAAAAAGATTATAATCGTTTTAAAAACTTGTTTGCAGATAATAGTGCTTCTCAAAAAGAAATGGATGATATGACGGCTAATTTTGAAATGGCTAAAGCGCGTTTAGAATCGGCCAATCAAATGAAAAACGAAATTAATGCACAATTTACGTATAGTAATATTACGGCACCTTTTAGTGGAACCATTACAAGTAAAAATGTAGAAGCTGGTAATATGGCAAATCCAGGAGCACCATTAATTAGTATTGAAACGCCAGGACATTTTGAAGTAATGGCCATGGTACCAGAATCTGAAATTTCTGCGATTAAAAAAGGAACTACTGTTGATGTATTGGTGAAATCAATTAATCAAACCTTAAAAGGAAAAGTAGCCGAAGTAAGTACATCTGCCAAAAACACAGGTGGACAATATTTAGTAAAAATAGATTTAGACAAAACAGAAGCTAATATTTTATCTGGCATGTTTACAACAGTGCAATTTCCTGTAGAAAGAAAAGCAGCGACAGCAATGGTTTTAATTCCAACCGATGCTATTATAACAAACGGACAATTATCTGGTGTTTATACGGTAAGTCAAAGTAATACAGCATTATTAAGATGGTTACGTTTAGGAAGAACCTTTGGAGACCAAGTAGAAGTATTATCAGGTTTAAATGCAGATGAAGCGTATATCGTATCAGCAGAAGGAAAGCTATACAATGGTGCAAAAATTTCAATTCAATAATTAGATTATTATGAAAGAAGGAATCGCAGGTAAAATCGCCAAAGTATTTATGCAATCGAAGCTTACAGTGCTTTTGATGATTGTATTTATGGTGGTTGGTGTATATAGTTCGTTTTTAATTCCGCGTGAAGAAGAACCACAAATCGACGTGCCTATGGCAGACATTTTTGTGGGTTATCCTGGCGCAAGTCCTACGGAAGTAGAATCGCGTGTCATTAAACCTTTAGAGCAATTAATATCGAATATTAAAGGTGTAGAATATGTGTATTCAACGTCCATGAAGGAACAAGGAATGGTGATTGTTCAGTTTTATGTAGGTGAAGATATTGAGCGTTCGTTTGTAAAAATGTACAACGAAATCAATAAGCACATGGACCAAATGCCAGCTGGTGTGACGTTTCCATTGGTGAAAACACGTGCTATTGATGATGTACCTATGTTGGGTTTAACCTTGTGGAGTGAGAATTATGACGATTACCAGTTAAACCAAATGGCTCAAGAATTAGAGGCTGAAATTAAAAAGGTAAATGACGTAGCTATTACACACAAAATTGGAGGAAGAGACCGTCAGTTACGTGTGGTATTAGATAAGGATAAATTGGCAGCGAGCGGATTAGATTTCTTGTCAGTTTCCGAAATGATTAAGGCCAACAACAGTCAATTAAGTGCTGGAAGTTTTGATAAAAGTGACACTGAATTTTTGGTAAATACAGGTAAATTCTTAGCATCTGTAACAGATGTCGAAAACTTAGTAGTTGGTGTGCAACAGAATCAACCGATTTATTTAAAGCAAGTCGCTAAGATTATTGATGGTCCAGAAGTACCTCAAAATTATGTGAGTTTAGGTTTTGGAAAAGGAAGTGAAGCATCTGCTGATTATAAGTCAGAATATCCTGCAGTTACCATTTCTGTTGCCAAACGAAAAGGTGCAGATGCCATGAAAATCGCGGAAGTGATTATAGACAAGGTAGACCATTTACGTAGCACGTTAATTCCAGATGATGTTTATGTAGAAATTACAAGAAACTACGGAGAAACAGCGTCTCATAAAGTGTCAGAATTACTATTACACCTTATCGGTTCTATCTTTGCAGTAACCATTGTTGTAATGTTAGCCATGGGTTGGCGAGGTGGATTGGTTGTATTTTTATCAGTACCAATTACGTTTGCGTTAACGTTGTTGAGTTATTATATGATGGATTACACGCTAAACCGAATCACGTTATTCGCATTAGTATTTGTAACAGGAATTGTCGTCGATGATTCCATTATTATTGCCGAAAACATGCACAGGCATTTTAAAATGAAACGCTTGCCATTTAAACAAGCTGCTTTATATGCTATTAACGAAGTTGGTAACCCAACGATTTTAGCAACCTTTACTGTAATAGCTTCAGTTTTACCAATGGCTTTTGTGTCTGGATTAATGGGACCATACATGGCACCAATGCCAATTGGAGCATCTATTGCTATGATTTTATCCTTATTTGTTGCTTTAACAATTACACCATATTTAGGGTATATTTTCTTGAGAGAAAAAGACAAGAAAGGAGCAGAAGAGAAGCCTGAAAAAGCGGTTGAAGACACACTTATTTATAGAATTTACAACAAGTTTGAAAGACCACTTTTAGAAAGTAAAGGCAAGCGTTGGTTGTTTTTATTAGGAACTTTTGCAGTATTAATGGGAACCATGGTTCTGTTTTTTACCAATTCGGTAGCAGTAAAAATGTTGCCTTTTGATAACAAGAATGAGTTTCAAGTCGTAATTGATATGCCAGAAGGCACCACCCTAGAACGTACTGGTGTTGTCGCTCAAGAGATTTCACAATACTTGTCAAACAGACCAGAAGTCGTTAATTATCAAAACTATGTTGGGACGTCTGCGCCAATTACATTTAATGGTTTAGTGCGTCACTATGATTTGCGTGGTGGAAGTAATATGGCAGATATTCAAGTGAATTTATTAGCCAAAGAAGACCGTTCAGCACAGAGTCATGATATCGCCAAATTAATGCGTCCAGATATTCAGAAAATTGCAGCGAAATATAATGCCAATGTGAAGTTGGTTGAAGTGCCACCAGGACCACCAGTTTTATCTACTATTGTTGCTGAAATTTATGGACCTGATTATGAAGAACAAATTAAAGTTGCAAACCACGTTCAAGATATCTTAAAGAACACAGCCGATGTGGTTGATATTGATTGGATGGTTGAAGACGACCAAATTGAATATCAATTTGACATCAACAAAGAGAAAGCCATGTTGTATGGAGTGGCACCACAGCAAATTGCATACACTATGAATATGGCTTTATCTAATAGAGCGATTACTAATTTGTACGATGAAGATGCTGTTAACCAAATTGGTTTGGTGTTAGCTTTAGATGAAAAAGAGAAATCTACTATTTCCGATATTTCACAATTGAAGGTAAAATCGAAACAAGGTAACATGGTACCAATTTCGGATTTGGTTGATATATCTCAAAATACTGCTGCAAAAAGCATTTACCACAAAAATCAAAAACGTGTGGTTTATGTGATGGCAGATATGGCTGGAGACTTAGAAAGTCCTGCTTATGCTATTCTTGGAATGGAAGAAAAATTGAAAGAAATTCCATTGCCACAAGGCTTTGAGATTAATGAAATGTATTTAGGTCAACCAGAGTTTGAAGATAACTATACTGTGAAATGGGATGGTGAATGGCAAATTACTTTAGAAGTTTTTAGAGATTTAGGTATTGCCTTTTTAGGAGCTATTATTTTGATTTATATATTAATAGTAGGATGGTTTCAAAACTTTAAAGCACCAATTGTTATGATGGTTGCAATTCCATTATCCTTAATCGGAATTATTCTGGGACATTGGCTCATGGGAGCATTCTTTACAGCAACTTCTTTTATTGGAATGATTGCTTTAGCAGGAATCATGGTAAGAAACTCAGTATTACTGATTGACTTTATCAACTTAAGAACAGCAGAAGGTATACCACTAAAACAAGCTGCTATTGAAGCTGGAGCTGTGAGAACCACACCAATTTTATTAACAGCAGGAACAGTTGTCATTGGAGCCTTTGTGATTTTATTTGACCCAATTTTCCAAGGATTAGCAATCTCATTAATGGGCGGAACTATTGTGTCAACAGTATTAACATTGTTGGTTGTACCATTAGTGTATTATATGATAGAGAAGAAGAATTATAAGTAAGTCGAGTTTTTCCTGCAAGGTTTCTAAAACCTTATAGGTATGAAAGATTGAAAACTAAACCTACAAGGTTGGTAAAACCTTGCAGGTTGTATAAAAATAGAAACAAATGAAATTAGTCATAGTTACAGCAGTAGAACAGTATCAAAAAGAAGTTTTGAAACTTTTTAAAAAGGCAGATATAGAAAACTTTAGTAGTTCTGAAATTGATGGACATAAAAATAGTTCGTCTTTATTAATGGCTTCTAATTGGTTTCCTGCAGAAAAAGGAGGAAACGAATCTAGCATGTTCTTTTCGTTTACAGATGAGGAACATATAGATTCTTTATTCAAAGCCATAAAAGAATTTAATGAAAATTTAGAAACTAACAATCCTATAAAAGCGATTGTAGTTCCTATTGAAAAATTTATATAAACTTAAAAATTAATTAAAATGTTAAATACATATTTTAGAGTCATCGTTGGTGTTATGGTCTTATTAAGCGTAGTGCTTTCGGTTTACGTAAGTCCTAATTGGATGTGGTTTACCGTATTTATTGGTGTTAACTTAATTCAGTCTGCTTTTACGAAATGGTGCTTGTTAGAAACTATTTTAGTGAAGCTAGGTGTTAAGAAAGAGGGTGGAAGTTGTTCTTCTTGTTAATTTTATGTTATAGAATGTAACAAATTAAATCTGTTTGCGTCCTATTAGTGTAAAATCATCAATTATGGAATCAAATTATCACACGCTTAAACGCACAGACAATCAATTATTAGTAATCACACATTTATCTCAATTACTAACATACGCCACTGTTTTTGGTGGAATAATAGCACCATTAATTCTATGGGCAACACAGAAAGAACAAGTTGAAGGTATGGATGCGCATGGAAAAGCTATTTTAAACTTTCAAATAAGTCTTGTTGTTTATTCATTAGTAAGTATTCCTTTAATATTTGCTCTTGGATTGGGTATTTTAATTTTAATATTAGTTGCAATTTTAGCATTTGTAATGCCAATTGTAAACGCTATAAAAGCTAGTAATGGAGAATTACCTAGCTATCCATTGTCTATTAATTTTGTTAGTTAGTTATTAAAAGAAGTGGAATTGAAAAGGCTCACCAATTGGTGAGCTTTTTTTTATTACTGCGAAGACAGGAATCTTATAAGTTATATTATTTATAAAACAAAAAAACACACTCATGTGAAATAAGTGTGTTTAATATTATTAGTATTTTATCGATGATGAGATTCCTACCTTCGAAGGAATTAGTTTATGAATTCAACATCACTGGCATAACAAGCATTGTTACATGCTCACCTTCATCTAAACCATCAATAGGTGTTAAGATACCTGCTCTGTTTGGTAAGCTCATTTCTAACTGTACGTTGTCTGAACCTAAATTATTAATCATTTCCGTTAAGAAACGTGAGTTAAAACCAATTTGCATATCGTCACCTTGGTAATCACACGTTAAACGTTCTTCAGCTTTGTTAGAGTAATCTATATCTTCAGCAGAGATATTTAATTCTGCACCAGCGATTTTTAAACGAATTTGGTGAGTCGTTTTGTTAGAGAAAATACTAACACGACGCACAGAGTTTAAAAATTGTGTTCTGTCAATTACTAATTTATTTGGATTCTCTTTAGGAATTACCGCTTCGTAATTAGGATATTTTCCATCAATTAAACGACAAATTAATACTGAGTTTTCAAAAGTAAACTTTGCATTAGATTCGTTGTATTCTACTAGAACATCATCATCACTTCCAGATAAAATTCCTTTTAAAAGATTTAAGGGTTTTTTAGGCATAATGAATTCTGCCGTTTCAGTTGCACTCACATCGTTTCTTGTATATTTTACCAATTTGTGAGCGTCGGTAGCTACAAAGGTTAAATTATCTTGAGAAAACTGAAAGAATACACCACTCATTACAGGTCTTAAATCATCGTTACCAGCAGCAAATATAGTTTTACTAATGGCGGTAGCTAAGATATCTCCCATGATAGTAGTTGTGCTAGCGTCTTCAATAGAAACTGCATTTGGAAATTCTGCACCATCAGCATAAGCTAAAGCATATTTACCATGATTAGAGCTAATTTCTACCGTGTTATTTTCTTCAACAACAAACGTTAAGGGCTGCTCAGGGAATGTCTTTAGAGTGTCTAAAAGTAAACGTGCCGGTAAAGCAATGCTACCTTCAGAATCACTTTCAACATCAATAGTCGCTGACATTGTAGTTTCTAAATCACTAGCCGAAATGGTTAGTTTTGATTGGCTAAGTTCAAATAAGAAATTATCTAAAATCGGAAGTGTATTACTGTTATTAATAACGCCTCCTAATACTTGAAGTTGTTTTAATAAATACGTGCTTGAAACAATGAATTTCATACTAAATATATGTGTTTAATACTTTTGGTTCGTCTTACAAATATATCTTAATAGAAGGGTTTTATAAAACAAACTTATTAACAAAATAGGCCTAAGAATACACAATTCGTAACTAATCTATGTCAGAATTTTAAGATGCGTATTTACGTTTTCTAAAATAGTTAAAAATAAAACCAAACAAACCTAAAAGTATGAGTGGCAACGCAATATTAATAAACTGCCAAGTACCTTTGCTTTCCTTTACTCTATCTGCATCTAAAAATGCTACTGTAATTTCTTTGGCTCTTATGTTTATAAGTCCCGTGTCGTCCAATAAGTAATTCACCGTATTAAGAAGAAATTCCTTGTTGCCAAAAGATTTTCCTGTGAGTTGATCAAAACCTAATTCAAGAGGTCTATTTTTTATGACTTCGTTTTTAACTACGTTACCATCAGAAATGACAACCATTTTAGTCGCAGTACTTTTAGACTTAAAATTTTTTACTTTAAAAGGCAATACACGTTTGTCGTAAACCGATGAGAATTCACCTTCTAATAAAACAGCTAAATTTTGAGAACCTAAATTATAACTTTCTTCATCTGGTGCTTGTGTTACATTATCTAAAGAAATAGTTTTTGGTGCACCTTCGGTTTTAGATTTAGGTGAACTCTGTAATAAAATAGATTTTTTAATACTGTTTTTTAATGTATCAATAGGACTCGCAAAATCAAATTTTACCAAGTTTAAATTCTTTGTAATAGGATGATTTGGATTTGAAGCTGCTAATGGTGAATATTGCCATTGAATAGGTTGCATTTGCGCCTGACTGCCTTCGCCAATAGATAGCATAATAGGAGCAGAGTAGAGGTCTTTTACTAACGTAGGATTTACGCGAACACCATACTTAAAGAAAAAATCGTTTAACTTTAAATCGCGCATAATTGAAACGCCAGTTCCTGTGGAATTATACAAACTGTCTTTATCCATGATTACAGACTCTGTAAGCCAAAGGCTTTTTCCTCCATTCATAGTGTATTGATCCAGAACCAATTTTTCATTTTCAGTAAAAGCAATACTTGGTTTTGCAGAAACTATTAAATCATATTGTTTTAAGTTATCTAAAGTCCCTTGCGGATTTGTAGCCACACTATCTAAAGTGAATTGTGCTAAATTATAATAAGGCTTTATGGTTTTTAGAAAATCGGCAATGTAAATATCATCTAACTGACCATTACCTTTTAAAATTGCGATCTTTTTTTCTTTTGCCTTAACGAGTTTACTAAATCCATCAGCAAATGCATATTCTAAAGATTGAACCGAATTATTTATTTGTTCTGGCAGCTCAAGAGTAATGCTTCGTTTTAAAAGCGGAATTTTTAAGGTTTGGTCTTTGTAACTCGCAAAAGCCCAAGGAAAAATAATGTCTTGTGTTACTTTACCAGTACTATTATCTGTGTTTATATAAGGTTCTAAACCAGCACTCGTTAACTCTTCAATATACTGTTGGCGTGTAGCTTCATCTTTTACTGGGTCAATATAATTAACGAATATTTGATTAGATTCTAATTGAAATTCATCTACAATTTGTTTTACCTCTGTTTGAAGTAATCTAAATTCTGAAGGAAAATCACCTTCTAAAAACACATCAATAACTAAAGGTGAATCTAAATCGCTAATCAATGATTTTGAAACATCAGAAAGTGTATAACGATGGTCTTTTGTTAAATCGAATCGTTGATAGACTGAACTTGATATTGCATTTACAATAACAAGTCCAACAATAATTGTGATAATATATAGTAAAGATTTATTTTTTTTCATTCTCGAAGGTTATTTCTTCCTGATAAGGTTTTATGGCAATTACTTTATCATCTTTAAACGTAATTTCAACACATTCTTTTTGGTCATTAAAAGCACCAGGCTCTATTCCTGTAGCATAATTCCATTTATCATTATCATGTGCTTTTCTTTCATCATCCCAAGTAAGCCATTCAGCAGCTCCTAAAAGTGTTGTGATCTTTTCTTTTGAAGCTCCAATTAACGTGTCAGACTTAATAGTATAGTCAATCATTTCGTAGCGAAAAGCTGGTTTTTCTATCCAAGCTTCACTATCAAAGTACTTTTGATGATGGTAATTACTTATGATGTTTAAAAACGGATAAAACATGAAGAAAAACACAAAAGGCGTCAGAACTAAGCTTATTAATGCAGTTAGCCATTTACGTTTGTCTACTGTATTTAAAAATAAAAATAACAGTACAAAAACAACAATCAAGAATATGATTAATAAAGGTGTAACTATCATTTTATTGTTTTTGAATTCTAAGTTTTGTGAATAATAAGAATGCTAACGCAATACTAATAAAATAGACTAAATCTCTAGTGTCAATAACGCCACGACTCATACTGTTGTAATGTGCAGACATTCCAAGATTTTCCATATAAACAAGGTTGTTAAAAAGGTTGTAGTTAGATAACCCTTCAAACCCAAAATAGAAAAAGAAGCAGATAAAAACAGCAATTATAAAGGCTACAATTTGATTATCTGATAGTGTTGAAGCGAAAACACCTATTGCAGTGTATGCACCAACTAAAAATAATAAGCCAAAATAAGAACCAATGGTACTTCCCATATCTAGATTACCTTCCGGATTTCCTAATTGAGAAACGGTATAGACATATAATAAGGTTGGAATCAAAGCCATTAAAATCAATACAAAAGCACCAAAGTATTTGCCTAAAACTATCTGAAAATGTGATATAGGTTTGGTAACTAACAACTCTAACGTTCCTTGTTTTTTCTCATCGCTAAAACTACGCATAGTTACAGCTGGTACAAGGAAAATAAGAATCCAAGGTGCTAATAAGAAGAAGGATGATAAGCTGGCTAAACCATTATCTAAAATATTGAATTCGCCTTTAAAAACCCACAGAAATAAGCCGTTGAGTAATAAAAATACACCAATAACCAAATAGCCAATTGGTGAGGCGAAGAAGGTGTTTATTTCTTTTTTAAGTATTGCTAACATTGATTAAATCACTAATTAATAAGAACAAATATAGTAGCTATTATGTGCATTACGAATAACCACTTCATATATTTTGGTTTATTGTAATAAATGATACCGTAAATTGGTATTTGAATTAAAGCTAAAATGTAAACGAAAATGTTTAAATCTTTCAAATTACTTAAAGCGAGATAAGCATAAGGAAAAATTATTTTGGAAGGAATCGTAGTTCCATGTCCAGCTCCAATTGTAATAATACTAATGAGACTAAAACCGACTGTAAGTATAGTTATCGTAGCTGATTTAATGAAATTTTTATTACGTTTTGATAAGCTCTTGTCCATAAAAACAATCATTCCAAACTCGCCAATTTCTCTACACTCCAGGCTTCAGGTTTTCCGTTAAATAACGGTTTTGTTTTTGCCCAAACAGCTTTAAATAACTCAGAATGTCTATAATTATTTAAATCGTCTTCAGAATTCCAGTAACTATAAGTGAAAAAAATATTAGTGTTATTCTGATCTCTATATAATTCTAAAAACTGGCAACCATCAAAATTGCGAATTTTTTCTTTAACCGTTTCAAAATTAGTTAAGAATTCTTCAATTTTAGCAGGTTCAAAACTCAGTTTTACAATTCTTACTAACATAGTTTTAAGTTCTTACTGATATCTTTAAAATTATTAAATCTGTTTTATTCTATTAAAATCGAGCCTAATTAGGATACGTAGACTTTGTATTTATAAAATTAATAGTTACCGTATCCATGTTTTTTAATCCCATTAAAGTAGAAGCTCCTCCTACAGTTGTGCAATTACTTTTATAAACTGAAATTTCAATAAAACCAGAAGAATTAAAAACAACTAAACCAGTACCTTCAATATTTCGTTTAGATTCCTCAATTTCAAAATTTACGATATCACTATATTTATTATGAATTTTTTCAAATTTATGATTTCTAGCAAAAACTTGAAAAGCTCTACCTTTTTGAAAATTCTCAAAAAATCGTCGCTTAATATTTGTCACCACATTTCCGTAATTATCAATATAAATTACGCTACCGATAATTTGGTTTTGCTCATCGTTAACAAAAGGCACTAAATTTTTAATAGGCTTAATTGTGTTAATAACTTTTCCGATGACATCTAACGTACCACCTCTTGCAATATGGCAAGCCACTTTTACAAAAATATCTAGAACAGGGAAACTCGTCTCAACTCTATCATGTATATTAATCTCCACAATTTTTTCTGGTGCAATTTCAGAGCAAATCATACTCATAATACCATTGTTGGCACATATAAAGTAATGGTCGTCTAGTTTAACTGCAATATGCTTGTTTTCAGGGCTTAACTCAGAGTCAATACCAATTAAATGAATCGTTCCTTTGGGGAAACTACTATACGCATTCTGAATAATATATGCCGCCTCACAAATATTAAAAGGCGAAATAGAATGCGATATATCTACAATATTTATCTCCTCAAGTTCGCTGAAAATAGCGCCTTTTGTAGCACCAACAAAGTGGTCTTTTTCTCCAAAATCAGTCGTTAAAGTGATTATAGCCATGGATTGATTGTTGATATTTTTTTAAGAATTATGATTGTAAAATTATTAGCTTTGTGTGTATACACATGTTGCACAAAATTAAGAAAAGAAAACAGATTAACAGACCAAATGAATTTTAATGTTTACTTGGTGTAATTAAAAAAAATCACGCTTTTGAACGAACTTATCCTAGAACTCGAAGAAATTACTCCAAAAGAATTCTTCGGTGCGCAAAATGCAAATATTGAACTACTTAAAAAGTATTTCCCAAAACTTAAAATTGTAGCCAGAGGCAATAAGATTAAAGCCTATGGTGACGAAGATTTACTCGAAGAGTTTGATCGCAGAATGACCATGCTGATTAAACATTTTGCGAAGTATAATAAGTTAGATGAGAATGTTATAGAGCGTGTATTAACAAGCCATAGCAGCGATGATTATAAAACATCTGCTAAAAGTGGTGAAGTAATAGTACATGGTGTTGGCGGAAAACTCATTAAAGCCCAAACTGCAAATCAGCGAAAGTTAGTAGAGAGCATGCGTAAAAACGATATGGTTTTTGCCATAGGACCAGCAGGTACAGGTAAAACCTATGTTGGTGTTGCATTAGCTGTACAAGCCTTAAAAGCTAAAGAAGTTAAGCGTATTATTTTAACTCGACCTGCAGTTGAAGCCGGAGAAAATCTTGGTTTTTTACCAGGAGATTTAAAAGAGAAGTTAGATCCGTATATGCAACCTTTGTATGATGCCTTACGAGATATGATTCCGGCTGAAAAATTAGATAGCTATATCGAAAAAGGGGTTATTCAAATAGCACCTTTGGCCTTTATGCGTGGCCGTACCTTAGATCATGCTTTTGTTATTTTAGACGAAGGGCAGAATACAACGCATGCACAAATGAAGATGTTTTTAACCAGAATGGGTAAAAATGCCAAGTTTATGCTTACAGGCGATCCAGGACAAGTGGATTTACCACGTCGATCTATTTCCGGCTTAAAAGAAGCACTTTTGGTACTTAAAGATGTTGAAGGCATAGGCATGATATACCTAGACGATAAAGATGTAATTCGTCATAAATTAGTAAAGAAAGTCATAGCAGCCTATAAAAATATAGAAAATAGAGATTAATTTTTTTAGGAGCAATTTCCAGCTTTCCGCTATATCTTTTTTTAATTGACTTCTGCTTCGCTCAGTAAATTAAAAAAAGGATGTCGCTTCAATCTGGGCTAGGGCTTAACCATATTGCAATAATTAAAACAAACTAATAGCTAAAACGTAAAAGCTAACAGAGAAATGAATAATACTATAATAGATACCAATTTCAATTTTCCTAATCAAAAAAGTTTATACAAAGGAAAAGTAAGAGCCGTTTATAATATTAATGATGAGCAATTAGTAATGGTAGCAACCGATCGTTTAAGTGCTTTTGATGTGGTGATGCCAAAAGGAATTCCATATAAAGGACAAATCTTAAATCAGATTGCAACCAAAATGATGAAGGAAACTGAAGATATAGTACCAAATTGGTTGGTCGCTACACCAGATCCTAATGTCGCTGTTGGTCATTTATGCGAACCTTTTAAAGTAGAAATGGTAATTAGAGGTTATATGTCTGGCCATGCAGCTCGCGAATATAAAGTAGGCAAACGAATGCTTTGTGGAGTGCCAATGCCAGAAGGAATGAAGGAAAATGATAAATTTCCACATCCTATTATCACACCAGCTACAAAAGCAGAAATGGGTGATCATGATGAAGATATTTCTAGAGAAGATATTATAAAACGTGGTATTGTATCAGAAGAAGATTATTTGGTGTTAGAAGATTACACTAAAAAACTTTTTCAAAGAGGAACAGAAATCGCAGCAGCAAGAGGATTAATTTTAGTAGATACTAAATACGAATTTGGTAAAACTAAAGATGGTAAAATTGTACTTATAGATGAAATTCACACACCAGATTCATCACGTTATTTTTACGCAGACGGTTATCAAGACAGACAAGATAAAGGTGAGTCTCAAAAACAATTATCTAAAGAGTTTGTAAGACAGTGGTTAATTGCCAATGATTTTCAAGGCTTAGAAGGACAGAAAGTTCCTTTTATGAGTGATGAGTATATTGAATCTGTCAGTGAACGTTACATAGAATTATACGAGAATATTACAGGAGATACATTTATAAAAGCTGATGTTAATGATATACAGAGTAGGATAGAAGCTAATGTATTGGAGTATTTGAAGTAATTACATAGTTATCTCGTGCGAAAGAGAGATATTGCATTATTTTGCTAACATTTCTATTGAGTTCCTTTACTATGTGATTTCTCGTCACTCATGCTTCGCTCTGTCGAAATGACGATTTTTAGTTATGTCGAACGCATGTGAGATATCACATTATTTTGCTAACAATACTGTTGAGTTCTTATATTATGAGATTTCTCGTCGCTTGCTTCGCTATGTCGAAATGAAAAGTATTAATAGTTTGCCTTCAAAGTCTCAGTATGATGCTCAACATGATAAGCCGTCCACATAATAATTTCACGTACAGGCATTTTTCCGAGTAATGGATGTGGTAAAACAACTGTATCTAAATTCTTATCACTAATTCTTCTGGTTTTGTATTCTAGTTTCTTTTCTTCGGTTTGCAGTCGGTTTAAAATATATTGTTTGTCTTCAAGAGGTGGGATTTTCATGTTTTGGGATCCTTTAAAGGTTTTACCTTTAACTTCTAATAACCTTTCGTGATAACGTTTTACAATAGCATCATAATCTCTTACTGGTCTATTTGCTTTCCCAAATTTAAATCGCAATAAAAATTTAGGCATACTCAATGCGTTGTTAAGTGGAACGATACTTTGAAGTAAGTGCAATGCTTGTTGACCAGTAGTCCATTTACCTTCAGGACCTAATGTCCAAGAATCATCTGGTTGGTTTTCTAACCAAGTAATTAATTCGGAATGTTTAGTATCAATTAAATCGGCAATAGCATCTTTATCCATATGAAACAATTTGATAAAGAAAAGATAGTTGTTTTTACTGAATAGTTAATGCAATAGATTTTTTTATTTAGCTAGGAGCTACTAATTATTTTTCAACTTCTTTCTCTTGTATGACCACCTTATCCTTTTTGAAAATTGGGACTAAGTAAGATAGGTTAAATCCAAAACCACCACCAAAGGCACTACTATCATAAGTTCTATTATAACCAGGAATATAGAGATTCTCGTAATTATCAATCTCTTTATCAGAAATTAAAATTTTCAATTGAAAATTGATTCCTGCAAAAAAGTTATTGAAAAGTTCTGCTTTTAAGCCTATTTGAAGTTCGGTCCAAAGTGCTGTTAAACCTGTAAATTCTTTACCTTCGGTAACCGAATATGGATCATTCCAATATTGATTGTAAACGTCATAAACCGTATAATTATTCAATGTCTGACTAAATGTACTTGCGCCAATTCTAAAACCTGCATAAATCATGTTTTCCATGTCTAACCAGTTTTTATAGAAATTCATGTCAATGCCGCCTTTAAAATAACTTCCTTTTGTAGTATTATTTATATAATCAGTTTCGAGTGTTTTTTCCTCGTTACCAATTTCTCCAGCAATATAGATGCGTTTGGTAAGTCGGTAATCTCCCATGATTTCAAAACCTGTGTAATCATCGTCAAAATAAGTCCTAGCTAATTTACTTATATCAGCACCAAGTCTAAGGCCATACTTCTGTTTGTAAACTAAGGTGTCGTTTACTGTTTCTTTGTTCTCTTGCGCAAAAGCTATTGTAGAAAACAACAGCAATATTATTACGCTTCTAATGGTAGATGCGTACATGTGTGGTGTTTTCATTTTCTATTGTGCTTTCTATGCTTTCTTCAATAACAATATTAGTAATCCATGGATCATCAATAAGCGATTCCCTTGTTAATCCTAAATCTGTAAAAGTACTTTTATAACCACATGCTCTTGAGACATAAACTAAATCTGTACTATATCTTATTTCTAAGATATCAATGTTTGATCCTCCAGTTTCATCTAATCTCAAATTGGTGTCTTTTTCTAGAATAAAACGTGTTGTAATAAATTCACCAACCGGCACTTCATCTACTTTAAGAGGAAGTGCAATTGTATTGGTATTAATATTAAAAACATAGGAGACGTCGTCATCTATACTATCACTTTCATCATAAACTTCTACAATTCTATCGGATGCTTCTGTTGGCTCTGTAGTAACACCATCTTCGTCAGTGAACATGCCTTCTCCATAAACTGTTAGTCTTGGGACGTTTTTTAAGTCATCTGGCTCATCAGTATCATAGAATTCTATAATTAGACGAGGTGTTGTAGATGTTGTGTAGGAACAAATATCATCACGCTCGCAGTTAATGAGCGCAATTGCAATTAATAGAACTACGAATTTTATGTTTTTCATTTACTTTTTTTCAAATAAAACAACCGTTTCAATATGTGCAGTATGTGGAAATTGGTCAACTAAACTTAGTTTTCTAATTATATAACCAGCTTCCATTAATTGCTCAGTATCTCTAGCTTGTGTTGCCGGATTACAAGATACATAAACCAAACGTTCTGCATTTAGGTTTATTATTTTTTTAAGAGTTTTTGGCGCAATACCAGCTCTTGCAGGATCTAAAATAATGGTTCTTATTTTGTTAGTGTACTCTGGGTGTTCAGTTAAGAATTTACCAACATCTGCGGCATAGAATTTTAGACCTTCAATATTATTACGCTTCGCATTTTCTTTTGCATCTTCAATAGCAGCAGCAACGATATCTACACCAACAATTTTAGTGTTTTCGGCTTTGTTAGCTATGATTTGTCCAATAGTACCTGTTCCACAGAACAAATCTAAAACCACTGTATTATCAACTGCATCTTTATTTTCTAATGCATAATCAACCACTTTTGTGTATAGTTTTTCAGCACACTTAGGGTTGGTTTGAAAAAAGCTTTTCATACTTATTTCAAAATTTAAGCCCAATAATTCTTCAACAATTTTATCATCGCCATATACTAGAGAAATACTTCCTGTTGTAGCAATCGTTCTATCTCCTGTTTCATCGTTAATGGTATGTAGCAAACCAGCAACTCTATCTCCAAATAATTCAACTAAATAATTTGCGAATTTATCTAAGTCAAACTCTGGTAAATCATGAGAGGTTGTTACTAAGTTGAATAGTAATTGATTGGTTTTAAAGGATTTTCTAACTACAAAATATCTAAAGAACCCTTCTCTTTTTGGTGGATGCCAAGGTGCTAATCCGGTTTCTACGCAATAGGCTTTGATATCTTTTAGGCGGTTTTCAAATTCAGCATCAAATAAACCAGAATCTTTTTTAAGATCATCACCACACCACCAAGTACCACGTTTTTTAAATCCTAAAGTGAATTCATCTACATCAGTTTTTAAGTCGTGGTCATAACCAATGGCAGAAAAGCCATATTCCATTTTATTTCTGTAATGAAAGGTGTTAGGAGAGGTTACAAATTCATCAAACTTATCTTCAATATCGGCAACTTTACCAATACGTTTAAATAATTGAAGTGTACTTTCTTTTTTATATTGGTGTTGCTTCTCAATAGGTAAATTAATATAAGGAGCACCAGGAATACTTTGGTAAGGCATGTCAACTTCATCTTCAGATGGTTTTAAAACCTCAAAAAGTTTTCCTTCAGCATATTTTTTGCTACTCTTTTTAATCTGAGTTTTTACCAATTGACCAGGTAGCGTATTTGGAACGAAAACAACAAATTCGCCATGTTCATTTCTTATGCGACCAATACCTTTACCACCAAAAGCATAATCTTCGATTAAAATTTCAATGATTTGTCCGCGTTTTACAAATTTATTCCGTTCTCTTTTTGGCATTTCTTATAATAATTAAGGTGCAAAGATAGGTGCAATTTTGCGAATAGTAAAGTTGAAAATGGAGTGATTAATTCTGAAATTATTATAAATAAAAAACGGCCTAGATTTCTCTAAGCCGCTTTAAATAATTAAGGGTAAAGAAGTTTAGTTCTTATTAAACTTTTCTAAGATTTTTCCCATTTGTTTTCCAGCAGCTTCACGTCCACCTAAACCAAATGATAATACAACTGTAAGGGCAACTGTACCTAATGTTATTCCGAAGGCTAGATTTACAATTTCATCTGCAATTCCCATTGAGCGTAAGCCAATTGCTAAGAATATAGCGATGATGCTAATTTTTACAATAGACACTACAAAAGGATTGTTTTTGCTATTTAAGGCTTTTGTAAATAAGTTAGAAATAATTAAACCAATACCTATAATTACAATACCGAATAAGATTTTACCAGCATAAGCTAAAACAGTATCAATGATTTCTGTTAGTTGTGTGAATTCTAATTTTTCGAAAGCTGTAAGCATTCCAAATACAACTATAAGCGCATAAGCGATATTAGATATTAGTTTAGCTACACTTTTAGTACCAACATATTCACTCATGTTCATTTTAGACACTAAACCATCTATATTAAGACTTTGTAATAATTCTTTTAAAAGTTGCGCTACAAATCTACCAACAAATACAAATATGAGTATGATAAGAGTAGCCACTATGATTCTAGGAATAGCTTCAAAAAACGAGCTCAGCATTGATGTTGCAGGTTCTGATATCGCTTTCATGTCTAAAATATGAAAAGCAGAAATCAGTAATGGTATAAATACGAATATGAAAACTACCTTTTTTAGAATTTTTACTACGTCAAGGTTTTCAGGAAGTTTAAGTTTTGGCGTAAATTTCTTAATGGTGTCACCAGATAATTCTACCAATTCAGAAACTATTGTCGCTAGCATATAACCAATATAGGCTACTAAACCAGCACCTATAATATTAGGAATGTAATTTGTAAATCCATTAAGTAAGTTTTTTATCGGATCGAGGACTTCCGTTAAACCTAGTTTTCCTAGAGCAAGCATAAAAACAAAAATCATGACTAAGAAATATAAAAGCTTACCTACAAAACTAGATAGCTTTAATGAGGAACTTTTTAATTTGTCATCGACACCTGTTTTTTTAATGAGTTTTGTTGTCATTCGTTTAATAAAACCAGCGATAAACCAGCCAATTATAAGAATTAAAATTGCGGCAATAACACCAGAAAGGCTTTCACCAAAGGATGCTGTAAATTTGTCAAATAATTGTGTTAAATAGTTCATGGATAATTTGTTAAAAAGTTAGTTTATATATAATTAAGACACTCACTATTTAAAAAAGACACATAAAAACCTAGAATTCTTTTTAAAAACGATAATCGCAATTAGGTTATCTTTAATTGTTTTTTAAAATAAAATGAACCTTTTCAGAATTCTTTCGTCTTTATAATATGAGAGTAGTAAATATTCATAAACGAAGCATTAATCAACCTAAAGAAAAAGTGGCTCAACTGTTTAAAACATTGGCAACTTCAGAAGATTTAGTTTGGCCGTATGAAAACTGGCCAGCAATAAAATTTAAAGACGGAATACAAGTTGGAAGTAGAGGTGGTCACGGCCAAATTAGGTATACAATTATAGAAATTGTAGAAGATGAATTTATTAAATTTCAATTTTCTAAACCAGATGGTTTTATTGGATTTCATGAGCTTAAAATCCGAGAAATACACAAAAATGAAACCGAAATACGACATGAAATTCATGTCAAAGCCAATTTTAAAGCCTCATTATTATGGGGTTTTGTTATTCGTTGGCTTCATGATGCCTTAATTGAAGATGCTTTTGATAAGGTGGAAAATTATTTCACAACCAATAAAAAAGTGTCAACGTATAATTTGTGGGTAAAGGTATTACGCGAAATTTATAAACGAAAATCAATTCAATCTAAAACGGCTTAATTGAAACCAAACCAAAGTATTGACGAAGCATTAGTTGAAGCTTATAAAAGTGGAGACAAAAAAGCACTGGCAGCTTTGGTTAAACGATGGCACAAATTATTTTGCGATAAAGCCTATTGGTTGGTAAAAGATAAAGACGCAGCAAAGGATATTGCCCAAGATAGCTGGTCGATTATTATTCATAAAATTGAAAGTTTAAAAGACCCAAAACAATTCAAATTTTGGGCATATAGAATAGTGACTAATAAAGCAACGGATTGGTTACGATTACAATCTAAGCATAAGAAACGAAATATTAATTCAGAATTAGAACTAGGCAGTGAAGACCAATTTTATTCAGAAAACACGCTTTTAAAGCAACGTTTATTAAAGGCTATAAACCAATTGCCAGAGGGTCAAAAAATAGTAGTACAACTTTTCTACATTGAATCGTATAGCTTAAAACAGATTAGCGAATTATTACATATATCTATCGGAACAGCTAAATCGCGACTATTCCATGCGAGAGAAAAATTAAAAACAACATTAAAAAATAACGATTATGAAAACTAAAACTGACGACATAGACCAATTAATTAAAGAAACACTAACAGAGGAAGAAGCTAAATTTTACGATGATTTAGAAGAACAAAGCGTATTTGCTATGATTGCTGGTTTATACAAAGGGAAAAATTTGTGGTTTACCATTGTAATGCATATTGTAAATTTAGTGGCACTCGGATTTCTTATATATTGTGTAGTTGAAGCTTTCAAAGCAGAATCAACTAAAGATTTAATACTTTGGGTTTCAGGATTTTTTGTGTGCTTCACAACCATGTGTATGATTAAAATGTACGCTTGGTTACAATTGCATAGAAATGCGCTTCAACGCGAAATGAAACGCTTAGAACTTCAAATTTCTTCATTATCATCAAAAATTTCTGAATGAGACTAAAAACCAAAAGGAATATTTACTAATTTGCAGTTTCTTAGGGATGATTTCTTTCCCACGCTGAATTTTCGGACACTTCGAAAGGATAAAGGTAGATAAGGAATGGATATTTTATTCATTTATTAAATTATTTTTAAAATGGCTGTTTTAGACCAATTAACGTCGCAAGAAGCGATAGATTTAGAAAACAAGTATGGTGCACACAATTACCATCCGCTACCTGTAGTATTGAGTAGAGGAGAAGGTGTCTTTGTTTGGGATGTAGAAGGAAAGAAGTATTACGATTTTCTTTCAGCATATTCTGCAGTAAACCAAGGACATTGTCATCCAAAAATTGTTGGTGCAATGACTGAGCAAGCAAAAACTTTAACCTTAACATCGAGAGCATTTTATAATGACATGTTAGGTAAGTTTGAAAAATATGCTACTGAGACCTTTCATTTCGACAAACTGTTACCAATGAATACAGGAGCTGAAGCTGTAGAAACGGCTTTAAAACTTTGTAGAAAATGGGCTTATGAGGTAAAAGGAATTGATGAGAATGAAGCTGAAATTGTAGTTTGTGAAAATAACTTCCACGGAAGAACAACGACTATTATTTCGTTTAGTAATGACCCTGTTGCTCGTAAAAACTTTGGACCATATACTAATGGTTTTATTAAAATTGAATACGATAATTTAGAAGCTTTAGAGGATACTTTAAAAGCTAATCCTAATGTTGCAGGTTTCTTAGTAGAACCAATTCAAGGTGAAGCAGGCGTTTACGTGCCAAGCGAAGGTTATTTAGCGAAAGCAAAAGCTTTATGTGAAAAATATAATGTTTTATTTATTGCAGACGAAGTACAAACTGGTATTGCAAGAACAGGTCGTTTATTAGCAACTTGTGGTAACTGCAGCTGTGCAGATAAGCATTGTTCTGGTACACCAGAAGTTAAAGCTGATATTTTAATTTTAGGTAAAGCCTTATCTGGAGGAGCATATCCTGTGTCAGCTGTTTTAGCAAATAATGATATTATGGATGTTATTAAACCAGGAAACCACGGAAGTACATTTGGAGGAAATCCTGTTGCTGCTGCAATTGGTATGGCTGCGCTAGAAGTTATAAAAGACGAAGAATTAGCAAATAACGCACAAGAATTAGGGGAATTATTTAGAGCTGAATTATCTAAATTTATTGAAACCAGTTCTATTGTTAATGGTGTAAGAGGAAAAGGCTTATTAAATGCCATTTTAATCAATGACACAGAAGAAAGTGAAACTGCTTGGAATATCTGTATGAAGCTAAGAGATAACGGATTATTAGCAAAACCAACGCATGGTAATATTATCCGTTTTGCACCACCTTTAGTAATGACTAAAGAACAGTTGTTAGATTGTGTGGCTATTATCACAAAAACTTTAAAAGCGTTTGAGAAGTAATATTTATTTAAATTTATAGTATAAAAAAAGCGATTTTCAATTAAGAAAATCGCTTTTTAAGTTTTGTATTTATAACTAATTATTCAGCTGCAGCATCTTGCACACCTTGCTCATAACCTTTCATAAACTCTTCAAATATTAGCATTCTATCTTCAAGACCACCAGTTGATAAGTCGTAAATGTTATATATTAATGTTATTCCACATATAATGGTAACAACCAAAGCCAGTATCTTAGCAGTGCTCATAGCTTTAACACTTGCTGGATCATAATCATCAGGACTTAAACTTGCTTTTTTCAATCCGCTTTGTGCTACAAAAAATGCAGGTGCAGATAGTAATATACCAAGTCCACCAAAGCAGCAGCATAAAAGACCAATAATCGATAAAACGTAAACGATAGCAGGATTTAGTTTTTGTTGTTCCATAGTTAAATTTGTTTTAAATAAAGTTTGATTAGAAAGTTTCCAACGATAATAATAACATTAGATATCGCTAATATAAATATAATTTTATTGCTGTTTTTAAAATTCTTAAAACTGTTTACAATCAGAAATCCAAAAAATCCTATCAAAGTGTAAATGGCAGGATACATAAAAAAGGCATCAATGAGTTTCCCTTCAAAAATTAAAGCAATAGAACGTTGTATGCCACAACCCATACATTCAAAACCTAAAATTTTTTTGTTTAGGCAAGGCAACATGTAATCTTCTATTCCTTTAGCAAATAATAACATGTTGCTAAATTAAGAATTTGCTAAATACTTTAGTAATTGCAGTTAATATTTTTCTAAACCTTATTTTTGCATAGTGAAACACATTATTAATTATGAATATATCTAGATCTATAAACTTTTTCTGTATCGTAGTTGGTGGCCTAATTGCTTTTTATGCAAATGCTCAACAAGAACAAAATGCTTATTTATTAATAGGAGGAATCGCGTTATTGATGTTTGGAATTTATAGAACTTCAAGAAATATTCCTAGTAAATTTGATAAACCCGAAGAGTCTTTCGTAAAAACAGAAAAAGAAGATGAAGTTTAAAGTAGGTGATGCGGTTGAAACAATCGATGATGATATTTCAGGTATTGTTACAAAGATTTCAGAAAATCAAATTACGGTTGAAGATAGTGACGGTTTCGATTTACAGTTTGAAGCACGAGAACTTATGCTAAGGTCTTCTGGGAATTCACTTGAAAATGCTGTTTACAATACAGACTTTGACGCTGTGAAAAAAGAAAAGGAATCAAAAAAGCGTACATCAGCACCAACGGTAAAACCAAAGGAAAGAAATGCACCAAAGTTTGAAGTTGATTTACACATACATCATTTAACAAAATCTTCTAGAGGTATGTCTAATTTTGATATGCTCAATCTTCAATTAGATACAGCTAGAGGTCAATTAGAATTTGCCATACGAAAACGTATACCTAAAATAGTATTTATACATGGCAAAGGTGAAGGTGTGCTTAAGCAGGAGTTAGAGACACTATTTAGTCGTTATAATAATGTAAGATTCTACGATGCTGATTACAAAACTTACGGATTAGGTGCAACAGAGGTTAGTATTCTTCAGAATATTGCGCCTTAATCTGCTTCTTCAACAGGTGCCTCAATTAATACGTCAAAAGAACTTTCAAAAGTCCCAAAATCGATGTAGTCTGAGCTTATGATTGTAAAATTTGCATTTTCTATAACAAAACTTGTGGTTACGGATCTTGTATAAATGTTATCAATAAATCCTGAATCATCGAATTCTTGATTGGCGTTAATGTTATCATCAACATAATTATATAAATAGCGATAAACACTAACACCTTCTGTATTTACGACATAATTATCAAAAGCTCTTGGGTCTTTACCTTCAGCGCTATCATCTTCTCGTCTTGTATCTATACCATCGCCATCATCATCTTCATCTAAATAATCAGGAATAAGATCACCATCTGTATCTAAATAACCTGTTGTAGGGTTGTCATCTCCATCTAAATTGTCAGTATCAATTTCATTTTTAGTTAATACATTGTCGTTATCATCATCTTGATCTAAGTAATCAGGGATTCCGTCAAGGTCAGAATCTAAAGAATCCCAATAAATACCATTTTCATCTGGATCACCTGCCAATCCTTCATATTCTGTTGGTATGCCATCGTTGTCGTCATCTTCTATAGTTGTACTAACTTTAACTGTCCCGCTTGGTGCTGGGTAATTTTCTAGTACTGTGAGGTCGTTAGGAGGTATTACATCACATAATTCGCCACTTTCAATAGCTCTACTATAGGATCTATAAATAAATTGAGTGTCACCACCTTCAGTTATTACTAATTCCGTTGGAGCTCCAATCATGGTTGGTTTTGTGAACAGTAATTCATTGGTGTCATCACGTTCTATAATAAGTAACAACGCTTCGTTTGGGTCGTCGCGTGTGTCATATAGCACATAAGAATCTATGTCGTTTTCACAACGTTCTAATTCACCATCAAAATCGAGGTCTATAGATAAAATATCACCATCATCACAGGTAGTTAAAAACGCTAAAAAAAAGATTATAAAAAAACGACGTATCATAGATTCAATTTTAAACAAAAATAAAAGATTTGTAAAGTTATAACGCTTCATCAACTAAATAATTTTATTTATAATATTTTTGTGATAAACTCAGGTTAAAATTTCCCCTAAACAATGAAGCAGGTATATTTAGATAACGCGGCAACTACAGCAATACGACCAGAAGTAATAGAGCGTATTACAAAAGTTATGCGAGAAAGCTATGGTAATGCATCGTCAACACATAGTTTTGGACGTTCGTCTAAGGCACTTTTAGAACAATGCAGAAAAAATATTGCTTCTTATTTTAATGTGTCTGCATCAGAAATTGTTTTTACCTCTGGAGGTACAGAAGCTGATAATTTGGCATTACGAAGTGCTGTTAGAGATTTAGGTTATGATGAAATAATTACTTCTAAAATAGAGCATCATGCTGTTTTACATACGGCAGAACAATTACAAAAAGAATATAATGTAAAAATCACTTATGTAGATTTAAATGATTGTGGACTTATCGATTATTCGCATTTAGAGCAATTGTTGCAAAAGAGTAATAAAGCTGTAGTAAGTTTAATGCACATTAATAATGAAGTCGGTAATATTTTAGACCTAGAGCGTGTTGCAACTTTATGTAAAGCTAATAATGCTTTATTTCATACTGATACAGTACAGTCTGTAGGTCATTATAAAATAGATTTGCAGAATATCCCCTTAGATTTTTTGGCTGCTAGTGCTCATAAGTTTCATGGACCAAAAGGTGTTGGTTTTTGTTTTATAAGGAAAGAGTCTGGTCTAAAACCCTTAATTTTTGGTGGAGAGCAGGAGCGAGGTTATAGAGCAGGTACAGAATCGATACACAATATTGTTGGTATGGATGAAGCCTTAAAAATCGCATATTCTAACCTTGAAGAAGACAAAACTTATGTGTCTGACTTAAAGGATTACTTTATTCAGCAATTAAAATCAGTTTTACCAGAAGCTAGTTTTAATGGAAGTTGTTCGGATAAAACAAATAGTACTTATACTTTAGTTAATGTTTGTTTGCCAATTGCGCCAGCAAAAGCAGCTATGTTACAATTTCAACTCGATTTAAAAGGAATAGCTTGTTCTAGAGGAAGTGCTTGCCAGAGTGGAAGTAATCAACAATCGCATGTATTAACTGAGATTTTAACTGAAGATAAATTAAAGCGACCGTCAATCCGTTTCTCCTTTAGCATTTATAATACTAAAGAAGAGTTAGATTATGTGATTAAAACTTTAAATGAATTTGTTAATTCTTAACAATAATTTTCTAGTAGAGTTACAATTCAACGATTTTTAAAACCGAGCAGACAATCTTAAGTTAAATACGCGTGGTGTTAAATAATTAGGAATGGCATATTGACTTTTACTATAAACGTCTCTTACCCATGTGTTGGTAATTGAATTTTGATTGTCAAACATGTTATAAATTTCAAACCCAATAGAAAGTTCTTTTACTGATTTTTTCCACTTTGCATCGTAGGTTCTTTCCGGATTTACGATTTGATACGAAATCCCTAAATCAGCACGTCTATAATCTCTTAATCTTATTTGATAGTTATAAGGATCGGCATAACTAGGCGAACCACCAGGAACACCAGTGTTATAAACTAAATTAAGATACATTTTTAAATCTGGCATGTTTGGTACGTAATCTTGAAACAAGGCGCCAAATTTTAAGCGTTGATCGGTTGGTCTTGCAATATAACCTCGATTATCAATATTTTCTTCGGTTTTTAAATAGCCAAAACTAAACCACGATTCTGTACCAGGAACAAACTCACCATTGAGTCTAAAGTCTAATCCATAAGCATATGCTTTTGCATTGTTTTTAGCACTGTAACGAACTCTTACGTTTTCTAATGTATAAGGATTTACATCTGTCATGCCTTTGTAATAAGCTTCTATAACCAATTTAAAAGGTCTGTCCCAAATTTCAAAACTTTGTTCGTTGCCCAAAACCAAGTGATATGATTTTTGAGCTTTTATATCTGGTTGCACGGTACCTGTAGAGTCTCTAAGTTCTCTGTAAAAAGGTGGTTGATAGTACAATCCACCAGCAACTCTAAAGAGTACATCTTTTTCCCAATTTGGTTTAATGGTAAACTGTGCTCTTGGACTAAAAACAGTTTGAGTTTTTCCAGAAACACCTTCGCCACTAACATTCCAACTATGCGATCTTATACCAGCATTGTAAAACACGTCGTGACCATTCCAGTTTGTACTTTTACTGTATTGAGCAAAAGCTTGAAATCTGTTTATTGTAATTCGGTTTAAAGCTCTGATGTTTTCAAAAGCAGTTAATGGACCAGAAAAAGATTCATAAGGTTGGTAATTTGGTTGACTAAAACGAGGTGGTCTAATTGAAAAGCCAGCGGAATCAATTATTTCGTATTCTACTAAACGGTCCCTAATATCTTCATTAGTATATTTTACAGACCACTCGACTGTGCTTTCGTCATCAATTTTGTAATCACCTCTGTGTTCTACATTAACAATAAAGGCATCCAAATCGTTACGAGCATGTGTTAATTGAGATCCAATACCTTCACTAAATTCTACTTCTCCTAAATTTTCATCACCAATACTTGTATTCACTTCGCCCAAACGATATTGTGCTAATATATCAAAATATTCTTGCTCTGTAGTTTGATATGCTGATGTTATAAACTTTAATGTTAAATCGTCATTTACAAAGTAATTAGCTTTTAAAGCACCAAAATAAGTTTGGTATTTGTCTTTTTCTTGTCCTTCGTAAAAAACTAAAAGTGCAACTGGGTCAGAAATAGTTCCGAAATTAGTTTGCCTATTTTCGGGTTGAAAGTTGTATTTGTTTAATGAAATATTTCCTAAAAAGTTTAAATGAAATTTACTCGAAAAGCGATACGTTAAAAACGTTTGCGCATCTGCGAAAATAGGTTCTACATTACCTTCAGTTTCTAAACTATTTAATAACAGGCTATTGTCTCTGTAACGAACACCTGCAATACCAGAAAACTTTCCATCTTTAGAAACTGTTTCTGCAGAAAGACTACCACCTAATAAGCTTAAGTCTGCCCTAATGCCAAAATCTACAGGATTACGATAAGTGATATCTAATACTGATGATAGCTTGTCTCCATATTTAGCTTGAAAACCACCTGCTGAGAAATCTACGTTATGTACTAAATCTGTATTTACAAAACTTAAACCTTCTTGATTACCAGAACGAATTAGAAAAGGTCTATAGACTTCTATCTCATTAACATAAACTAAGTTTTCATCAAAATTACCACCTCTTACAGAGTATTGTGTACTTAATTCGTTAGAAATATTTACACCTGGTAAAGTTTTTAATATGTTTTCTACACCAGGTTGTGCACCTTTTATAGTTCTAAGCATTTGTGGAGAAATAGAAGTGACACCATCTACTTTTAATCTCGTATTTGTATTTATTACAACCGTTGCTATTTGTTCTACATCTAAAAGCATCACAGGATTGTATTCTAACTCTTGCCCATTTTTCAACAAGAATTTCTGCTCCACACGCTCATGAGAAATATGCGAAAAAATAACTGTAATTTCTACACCATAAGGTATTTTAAGTTCGTAAAAACCATTACTATTAGTAGCAGTACCTTCTCCAGTACTAGCTTTTATATTAACGTTTTCGATTGGTGTGTTACCTTCATCTAAAATAACACCTCTCACAATGGCGGTTTGCGAAAAAGAAAGCAGACTTAAGAATAAGCTGGCTAGGATTATAAAATGTAAGCGTTTCAAATAGTTTAGTTTTATTTTCTATAAAATATAGCTTCAAATGTAGAACTATTTCCCACATTATCTGTCACTATTATTTTTAATTCGTTCTTGGTGTCTTTAACAATATTATCATTAAAATCGTGTGTTAAGGTATTGGTTTTATAATCGTATTCCATTAAAATCCAATGTCCGTTTACTGTTGCTCTGTATTTGCTAATACCAGATAAATCATCTGCAATCTTAACTTTTAAATAACGATACTTACTCAGCCACTTTTTATCTTGAAAATTTACAGGTTTTATAGTAGGCGATACTGTATCCATTGCCAAGGCATAAATACCTAATCTTTTACTTCGTGCACTTAAAATATTGCCTTTTCTCGTTGTGGTAACATAGCTCGGTTTTTTATAGTAACCATATAAGTTCGCTATAAAAACCTTGTCTTGATGTTCAGATTTATAGTTGCTTAAGTCGTAATTAATATAGAAATTCTTTTGGAGTGGTATTTTGTCTTCATGAAGAAAAAGTGTGTCTGAGCTCACTTTAAACTCTAAATACGTATCATCGTACACTGTATTTTCATAAAAATTAACGGTAACAAAACCCGACTTTAAGATTGTTGCCTTGTCACTGTAAACTATGGATTTATCTGATAAGTCGACTAAACTATCTTGTTTTACAGTTTGAGGCTTGCCCTTTACTGGTATTGTTACCCAAGTTTCGTTATTGTGATAATCTCTAATTCTAATTTTATAAACACTCGCTGTACTGTCTTCGACTAAAACATAACCATTGTCATGTACATCTTTATACATGCTCAATGGGTTATTAGGCTCAACGAATAATTTTTGAATTCTAGATTTTTTCGTCTTAAAGTAATCGTAGTCAACAAAACGCTTTATATGTTTGGTTTCATCAAAACTGAAGCGTTTAAAATCAATTTCAAAACTTCTATTACCATTAAATATGGTTTGTATATTACTTACACCATTATTATTAGGTGCTAAATCTTGTTTGTCGTAAGATGTAACACCAAATCCAATTTCACCAATTGCTGATATTTCTTCCACAGTAAAGTCACCAGTGCTCTGGGGAATTAAGCGTAATTGTGTACGCTTGTTTTTACCGTTTATTATTGCGTTTTTGTCTTTTGGGTATGCAAATACTGCCGTAACCGAAGGTGCTTTTGTATCTTGTACTTGTAAACCAAACAGAAGCGGATTCATTGGACGTTCTTCGTTGTCTCTAATTTCAAAATGGAGGTGAGGCCCTCCAGAACTTCCTGTATTACCAGAATATGCTATTACTTCGTTGGTGTCAATTAAAAGTTCTTCAGAATGAGGGAAAACTTCTACTTCAAAACTCTCCTTGTCGTATTGGCATTGTTTTATATATGCCTCAAGTCGTTTAGATAATTTTTGAAGATGTCCATATACAGTTGTGTAACCATTAGGGTGTGTAATATAAATTGCTTTTCCGTAGCCAAAATGCGAAATTTTTATTCGACTTATATAGCCTTCAGCAGCTGCATGCACTTTTAGACCTTCTTTTCTTTTTGTTTTAATATCTAAACCACCATGAAAATGTGTAGATCGTAACTCTGCAAAAGTTCCAGCTAGCACTATTGGTATATCTAATGGATTTCTAAAATAATCTTGAGGGTATTCATTTTGCCCATAAATAGAGCAAGAAATTAAAAAAAAAAGGAAAAATTGTTTCATATAATGGACTAGAACAGCTAAAATATTAATTTGATAACGAATTACAAATGATAAAAGTGTATTATTTTTTAGACGTAGTTCTTTAAGTTTAATTTGTGATAGAGATTTTTGAAGTCTTTATGGACAATTCTTTAAGTTATAATTAAAGCTTTTAATTTTAGACTCTTAGTTAACGTGTTAATTCTTTTGACTTTACATGAATAAAAAAATAATCACAAAAGAATTGTGTTTTTACAATTGGTATGTTAACTTTGTTTCAATAGTATTGAATTGCTTTAATGAGTAAAATAGAAGACATTGTTGATGCTTTAGAGAATAAAATCAGTAAGATTTTACATAAGCAAGAGGTTTTAAAACAAACCAACGCTAAACTCTCTAATCAGTTAGAACAGCAGCAGCAAAAGCTTTTGGAGCAGCAAGAAGAGATTGCTGGTTGGGTAGATAAGTATGATACCCTCAAAATGGCAAATTCAATGCTTGGTAGTGACGAAAATAAACGAGAAACAAAGCTCAAAATAAATGCACTAATTAGGGATATTGACCATTGTATAGGGCAATTATCGGAATAAAAAGGTGTGAATTTAGATTATATGTCAGATCAATTAAAAATTAAACTTTCTATAGCTAATAGAGTTTATCCGTTAACGATAAATCCGGTTCAAGAAGAAGGTTTACGTAAGGCCACAAAGAAGATTGAGGCTATGATAGGACAGTTTGAGCAGAATTACTCTGTAAGAGATAAGCAAGATGTTTTGGCAATGTGCGCTTTACAATTTGCGGCTCAAGTAGAGCAAAAATCAATAGATAAAGAGTATGTTAATGAAGAGGTTCAGGAAAAGTTAGAAGCTTTAAATGAACTTTTAAATCAACATATTTAACTCGTACGTTCTTTAAAATAAAATAAGGTTACTGCCTATATTAGTTACATTTTTTGATAAACTCAACGATCAATTCTTTAAAAAGGGTGAGTTTAAGTTGTAAAATCGTGCTGTTAGTGCTGAACTCGTTTCAGTATCTTAGACAGATTTTTGATCAGCTTGTTAGCCCTAAACTTGTTTTTAAGGAGTTTATACAAAACCGCTAACTGATATAGGCTTTTTTTATATACTAAACTAAACAATAAACAATGGACAGCAATACAATTATTTATATAGTTGGAGCCGTAGTATTAGGAGTAATACTAGGATATATTATAGCAAAATCATTAGAAAAAGGTAAAGCATCTAAGCTAATTACGAATGCAGAAAGTGAATCTAAATCAATATTAAAACAAGCAAAATCTGAGGGAGAATCTATTAAGAAGGATAAAATACTTCAGGCTAAAGAAAAATTTATTGAGTTAAAAGCTGAGCACGAAAAAGTAATACTTTCTCGCGATAAGAAAATGGCTGAAGCTGAAAAGCGTATTAGAGATAAAGAATCTCAAATTTCTAATGAGCTAAATAAAACTAAGAAGTCTAACCAATCTTTAGAGGCTAAAATTAAAGATTACGATTATAGAAATGAATTCCTTGAGAAGAAACAAGAGGAAGTAGAAAAGGCACATAAGAGTCAAATAAAGCAGTTAGAAGTAATATCTGCGTTATCTGCAGAAGAGGCTAAATCTCAGTTAGTAGAATCTTTAAAAGAGGAAGCTAAAACAGATGCTATGGCTTTTATACAAGATAGAGTAGAAGAGGCTAAACTTACCGCTCAGCAAGAAGCTAAAAAAATAATTATTAATACTATTCAACGTATTGGTACAGAAGAAGCAGTAGATAACTGTGTATCTGTATTTAATATAGAGTCTGATGACGTTAAAGGTCGTATTATTGGTAGAGAAGGTAGAAATATTAGAGCTATTGAAGCTGCAACAGGTGTAGAGATTATTGTAGATGATACACCAGAAGCAATTATCTTATCTTGTTTTGATTCTGTAAGACGTGAAATTGCACGTTTATCTTTACACAAATTAGTAACAGATGGAAGAATACATCCTGCACGAATTGAAGAAGTTGTAAGAAAGACAGAAAAACAAATTGAACAAGAAATAATAGAAGTTGGTAAGCGTACAGTTATCGATTTAGGAATTCATGGTTTACATCCTGAATTAATTAAGATGGTAGGTCGTATGAAATACCGTTCTTCTTACGGACAGAACTTACTGCAGCACTCTAGAGAAGTTGCTAAGCTTTGTGGTGTAATGGCTGCAGAATTAGGTTTAAATCCTAAACTAGCTAAAAGAGCAGGTTTATTGCATGATATAGGGAAAGTGCCATCGTCTGAAACAGATGTAGAAACACCTCATGCTATTTTAGGTATGCAATGGGCAGAAAAGCATGGTGAAAAACCGGAGGTTTGTAATGCTATTGGTGCTCACCACGATGAAATAGAGATGACAACATTGTTATCACCAATTATACAAGTATGTGATGCTATTTCTGGAGCAAGACCAGGAGCAAGACGTCAGGTATTAGATTCTTACATACAACGTTTAAAAGATTTAGAAGATGTTGCTTTTGGGTTTACAGGTGTAAAGAAAGCTTATGCGATACAAGCAGGTAGAGAGTTACGTGTAATAGTTGAAAGTGAAAAAGTAACCGATGAGAAAGCAGCTAGCTTATCATTTGAGATTTCTCAAAAAATTCAAACAGACATGACGTATCCAGGACAAGTAAAAGTGACTGTGATAAGAGAAACTAGAGCAGTCAATATTGCAAAGTAAACTTATAAACTTATATAAATTAAAAAGTGCCTTTACTAAAAATAAAGGTACTTTTTTTATGATGTATTTTAATTCTGAATAATTTTAAATAGGTACTAAATCGAAACTATTTTTGTTTTGGAAAAGTAAGTGAGAAAGCAGTCCCTTCATCCAACTTACTTTCTATTTGTATCTCACCCTGTAAAGCGTCTACTTGTGTTTTTGTAATATACAAACCAACACCTCTTGAGTCTTGCCTCATTGTACCGTGAAAAGTTTGGTACATTTCAAATATTTGCCCTTTAAATTTATCCATATCTATTCCGATGCCGTTATCAGAAATGAGTATTTTTATATGACTCTTAGTATGAACAGACTGAATAATTATTTGAGATTTTTTGTTTGGGTCAGAATATTTAATTCCGTTAGAAATGATATTATAAAATATACTATCTAGGTAAGATTTGTTAGATAATATAACTTCGTCTTTACGCAGTGCATTATGTATCGTAACTCCTTTATTTTGGCTATCAATACTTAGGCTTTCTATTATTTTATTACAGCAATTATGTAAATAAACGCGCTCATTTATTTGATTAACCTGGGCTTTAGATTTTATACTTATTATATCATCTAAATCTACAATTGTACTGGTTAACGAATCTGAAATAGATTTTAAATGAAGAACTAAATCTTCTTTTTCAATTTCTGTTTTTGCTTCCTCATAAAATTCTAAAATATTTTTAAAATTACCAATGTGTGTCTTTAAATTGTGAGAAACAATATGGGTGAAATTATACAATCTCTTATTCTGACTTGTGATAAGCTGAAGGTTTTTATTGAGCTTATCTTCTGTGTTTTTTAAATTTGTAATATCTGTATGTGTGCCAATTATACGAGTAGGTTTGCCATTTTCATCTCGTTCTATAATTTTACCTTTATCTAAAACCCATTTATAAACACCAGATTTACAAAGAATACGATATTTATTTTCATAAATATCGACATCTCCATTTAGATGAGATTTAAAATCACTAAAGTAACTTTCCTTATCATCAGGATGTACTTTACTATCCCAAAATTTAGAAGTGTTTTTTAAATCGTCTTCGTCGTAACCAATGATTTGCTTTGATTCTTTTGAATAAAAAACTTTATTACTTGTAACATCCCAATCCCAAAGTCCAACATTTGAAATCTCTAATGCAATTTTATGTTTACTATCATCCAAATTTTCATTAGAAAGTTTGTTTTTTTCGTAAAATTTTGACTTGTAGTTTGTTAGGTTAAAATCGGAGAGTTTCATGAAATATTACTTTGTATTAAGACACAGGAGGCAAAAATTTGTCACGGATAAAGTTAAACTTTTTATATTACTTTCTAGGATGAAATTTATTTAACACTTCGCTTAAATGCGAACGGTCAACATGCATGTAGATTTCGGTTGTTGTGATGCTTTCATGTCCTAACATCATCTGTATGGCACGTAAATCTGCACCATTTTCTAATAAATGTGTTGCAAAGGAATGTCTAAATGTGTGAGGAGAAACTGTTTTATTTAATCCAGTGATTTCAACTAACTTCTTTATAATTGTAAAAATCATAGCGCGTGTTAATTTTTTGCCTTTGTAATTTAGAAAAAGTATGTCTTTAGAATCTGTATGTACTTCGATATGATTTCTTATGCTTAACCAAATATTTATAAATTTCTGCGTAGATGCTCCAATTGGTACAAATCGTTGTTTATCACCTTTACCTGTAACCTTAATAAAACCTTCTTCAAAAAATAAGTCGGATATTTTTAAGTTAATTAATTCACTTACTCGTAATCCGCAACTGTATAAAGTCTCAATAATGGCTCTATTTCTTTCGCCAAGATTAACACCGTTATATTGGTGACTTAAATCTATAGCATTAATCAAATTGTCTATGTCTTTTATAGATAATGTATCTGGTAGTTTTCTCCCAATTCTTGGAGACTCTATTAAATCTAAAGGATTTGTTTCTCTATAATTTTCAAAAATTAAATAATCAAAGAAATTGCGAAGACCAGAAATTAACCGTGCTTGTGATCTTGGATTTATAGATTTTGAAATGGAATAAATAAAATCTTTTACAACCGTATTTTCTATTAAAATAGGAGTTTCAGTTATGCTATGTGCTTCTAAATATTTAATTAATTTTTTAATGTCATAACAGTAGTTTTCTATAGAGTTTATTGAAAGACCGCGTTCTATTTTAAGATAGTTCTTGTAATCTGTTATGGCTTGATTCCATTTCATAGTCAAAATTAAGGAAAATAGTACTAGAATCTCAATTCATAAAACTATGAAAAAGTTAGTTGTGAATCGATTAACAGAATTGATTATTTCTATAACAAATCATCTAAAATGAGAATAATTTTCTCAATGTTTTGTTTTGATTTTTTAGTAAGAGAAATTGTTTCAGATTCGTCTTTAGTTGATACAGTAATAGAATGTGTTTGGTTCAATAAATACGTTTTATAATCTGCATAAGTTGTTTTAATACTCAGTCTATGTAGAATCTTTTCATCTTCTTTTTGAGTAAAAAATGTTTGAACAGATTCAGAGACATATTCACTTTCACCATTTTTAATAACAACTTTATTTACTGTATTGTTTTTGTTTAGTAAAACTGAGAAGTTAACAGTAACAGAGTCATTTTTTTTGTCTGCTCTCCTAAATGTAGCATCTAGTGCTGATTCATCTTCCGTTGTACTAACGTATTCTAATGGTTTCACAAAGTATTGCATTTTACCATCGCCTAGAAAAAAATCTTCAACATATTTAGATATTTTTCCTGTTGCAGCCGGTTTTATTCCACCACAATTATAGGTGCTAAACGTAATGAATGCAATGAATATGAGAAAAGGAAGCTTATTTATTTTTAACATCTGTGTCAGTTGAAATTATAAATCGTTGTTGCGATAAGGAATCTTGAGAAAATCTGTTTTCAAATTTATCATTCTTTAAAATCGTTATTCCTGTGATTTCACTTAAAGAATCTACCATATGTTGGTAAAGTACAATTTTACTTGTGTTTATAGACTTAGTTTTGTAAATATTTTCTTTTACAATAGTAGAGTCTAAATCTATAAAAAGATAGGTATTGTAATCCTTATGTTTTATGGCTTTATATAAGACTAAATCACTTTTATTAAAAATAGTCTTTAGTTCACCAGACTCATTAACTTCAACACCTGTTTTGTTAATCTCTGTTTCACCTTCTTTTAGAAGATAAACATGGCCATCGAAAAGCGTAATTTCCTTTTGGGAAACGTTGCTACAGCTAAAAAAGAAATAAAAAAAAATGGGTAAAGAAACTCTACCCACTTTTTTTATGTACTTAAAATTATTCACCAGTGATGATAGTTTCATAAGTAACGATAAGACCTAAAACGTTTTTGATTTTAATGTCTACAGTAGAAATTTTAGAGATACCTCCTTGCTTTGCAGCAGTTTTGATACTTGCATCTTCGTCAAAAGCGAAACCTAATACAACAGTTGCAGAAGATTTACCAACTTTAGAACCTACAGAATTACTAGTTGCAGTAACTGGCATAGTGATTGAACAAGCTGTTAATGATAATGCTGCGAATGCTACGAAAGCACCTTTTAATAAGTTTTTTTTCATAATTATAATTAATTTGATTAGTTTTCAAATATAGAATTTATTTATAAATATGAAGAAGGTTTTTACGCAAAAATATTTTCAAATCTTGCCTTTTTAACGTTATTAATATTAACTCTAAATTAGCTTTTTAAGTTTTAATTGAGCACTATCTTATATTTCTGATATGTAGTGTGTTATTTTTTTTATTGTATGAAAAAACTTATTATTATTAATGGCCCTAATTTGAATCTTTTAGGGAAAAGAGAACCAGAGATTTATGGCAGTCAAACCTTTGCAAATTACTTAGAGGTTTTAAGGAAAAAGTTTCCACAAGTAGAGCTAGAATATTATCAATCTAATATAGAAGGAGAGCTCATTGATAAAATTCAGGAAGTAGGTTTTTCTTATGATGGTATTATTCTTAATGCAGCAGCATATACGCATACATCAATAGGAATTGGAGATGCTATTAAGGCTATTTCTTCAGCTGTGGTAGAAGTTCATATTTCAAATACATTTTCTAGAGAGGAGTTTAGGCATCAATCTTATATTTCGCCTAATGCAAAAGGTGTTATTCTTGGTTTTGGTTTGCTGAGCTACGATTTGGCTATTGTGAGTTTTCTTTAAATTTTAAGATAATTCACATTTAATTAACTCCAAGTTTTATTTTAATTGTGATTTAGTTAGTATTAATTAACATCTGACCAAAGTAGGTTTGTGACTATTAACAACTAACAATCAGTTAATTATGAAAAACTTTATTTTTACTTCATTACTTTTTTTTTTCAATTTCAACTATCTTGGCTCAAGATTCTCTAACTGCAAAATCGAAAACTTTCGATTTTGGTATAAGGCATGGTTACAGTCATTTTAATCTAAGAGCTAGTGAATATCGTTATGATAAGATAAATCTATATGCTGGACTTTTTGTTGAAACCAATATTTCAGATAAACTAGGTATTCGACTAGAAACAAATTACTCTCATCATTCTTTATTAGAAGTCCCTTTACTTTTAAAGTATCAAATTTCAGATAAGTTTGAAATATATGGAGGTGCAGAATTAAGTTACTCTTTTCACAGTAATACTAATTCTTTTAATGCGGACAAAGAATTTGGAGGTGCATTAATTTTAGGTTTACAGTATAATATTAATTCGCATTGGTTTATAGATGCTCGTTACAAACATGGCTTTACAGACCAGTTTGCAATGCCTTTTGATTTTAATCATTATGGAAAGAGTAGAACCGTTAGTGTTGGTGTAGGATTTAAATTTTAAAATCATGAAAATTAATAAAAGAAATTTTACAGTTTTTATGTCGACAATAGGTCTTTATTTTATGACTACTACAATTTGTTTTGGTCAAAAAATATCTCAATTTAAAACTTTGCAAGAAGATTTCGCTTCACAAAACTGGAATTTAGAAGTCAACGGGATTTTTCTCTCCAAAAATGTATTATTAACAGCAAGACAGTTTGAATTTGTAAATTTCGAAATAGGTTTAATAGAAATACCTGTTCTATTGAAAATTAAAGTTACAGACAAACTGAGTATTATGTCTGGAGTTAAGTTTGATTTTTACAGAACTAATGCTGGTTTAGCAAGTGAAGTAGGTGTGTCGCTTTCTACGGGCTTACATTATGATTTAAATAATGATATGTATTTAGAAGGTTTGTTTAATTACCAGATTAACCAAACTAGTAATATTTATGATTATAATTTTGGATCAAGTTCCAGTTTTATGTTAAGGTCTGGATACCGTTTTTAGGTAACAAAAAAATGCGATTCAAAACTGAATCGCATTTTTTATATTTAATATTGTAGAAGTCTAAACTTCTATAAATGAATAACTTCATCATATGCTGCAGCAACAGCTTCCATAACTGCTTCACTCATTGTTGGGTGAGGGTGAACTGTTTTTAATACTTCATGACCAGTAGTTTCTAACTTACGACCTAAAACTGCTTCTGCAATCATATCAGTAACTCCTGCACCAATCATATGACAACCTAACCATTCGCCATATTTGGCATCGAAAATTACTTTTACAAAACCTTCTTTATTACCAGCAGCACTTGCTTTACCAGAAGCAGAGAATGGGAATTTACCAATCTTTACATCTAATCCTTGTGCTTTTGCTTGCTCTTCTGTTAAACCAACAGATGCAATTTCTGGAGTACAATACGTACAACCAGGAATGTTTCCGTAATCTAAAGCTTCTACGTGCTGACCTGCAATTTTCTCAACACAAAGAATAGCTTCTGCTGAAGCAACGTGTGCTAATGCTTGTCCTGGAGTTACATCTCCAATAGCGTAGTAGCCAGGAATATTAGTTTGGTAGAAACTATTTACTAAGATTTTATCTCTATCAACAGCAATACCAACATCTTCTAATCCTATGTTTTCAATATTAGATTTAATACCAACAGCAGATAATAATATGTCAGCTTCTAATATTTCTTCTCCTTTTTTAGTTTTTACTGTAGCTTTAACACCTTTACCAGATGTATCCACAGACGTAACTTCCGCAGAAGTCATTATTTTTATACCATTTTTCTTGAAGCTACGCTCTAATTGCCTAGAAACTTCATTATCTTCAACTGGTACAATTTTATCTAAGTATTCTACAATAGTAACTTCAGTTCCCATTGAATTGTAGAAATATGCAAACTCAACTCCAATAGCTCCAGAACCTACAACAATTAATTTCTTAGGTTGTGTTTCTAAACTCATGGCTTGTCTGTAACCAATTACTTTTTTACCATCTTGTGGTAAACTTGGTAATTCTCTAGAGCGTGCGCCTGTTGCAATGATAATATGGTCAGCAGAATATTCTGTACCATCAACATCAATTTTCTTTCCGGTTTTAAGTGTCCCGAAACCTTCAATAACGTCGATTTTGTTTTTCTTCATTAAAAACTTAACACCATTGCTCATACCATCAGCAACACCACGACTACGTTTTACAACAGCATCAAAATCGTGCTCAGCACCTTGTACTTTTAATCCGTAATCTTCGGCATGTTTTAAGTATTCAAAAACTTGAGCAGACTTTAAAAGTGCTTTTGTTGGTATACAACCCCAATTTAGGCAGATACCACCTAAACTTTCTTTTTCAATAATGGCTGTTTTTAAACCTAATTGCGAAGCTCTTATAGCTGCAACATAACCACCAGGACCACTTCCTAAAACAATAATATCGTATTTACTCATGCGTAAGTTTTTTAATTTAATTCATTGAAGATACAAAAATATGAAATTCAGAATATAAAATGTAATTAGTTAGTTCTAATTTTCGGTTAACAGAATTATTAATTAATTAAATGTCGTCAGTAAAATGCTTGCGGCTTTTATCTTCTTTAAATTTTGATTTATTATATGTTTTAGATTGGCCTTTTGCAATAGATAATGATTGCCAGTTTTTACCTTTTATTAACTTACCTATAAATACAATTTGTCCTATATGATAAGCATAGTGCATCATTTGTCGGTTAATTGCTTCGGTTACAGAGTGGCCTTGGTTTCTAATATAGATAATCTGCTCTAGGTTGTTTTTGGTGAGTGGTTTAATAGCTTTAAACAAGCATTCCCAACCTTGTTGCCAAGCAGCTAATAATTCGTCTTTAGAGTTAAAGTCGTCTATAAATTCTTCATCGCGCTTTCGCCATTTTTTTTCACCATCTTCAGTTAAAAAGTTTAGCCATCTACTCTGCATATTTCCAACAAGATGTTTTACGATAATTGCGATAGAATTAGAGTCTGTTGCAAATTCTTTTTTTAACTCTTCAAACGAAAGTTTGTTTATGGTTTTGTCACCAAGACTTTTGTAATATTCAAATTGTTTAATTGCACTTGATAAGTAAGAAGACTCCATTGTATTAAGTTTTGTCTTATAAAAATAGCGATACATTATCTATTAAACTCATTATTAGAATAATTAGATATTATATCGCTATTCAGCTTTTATATTTATAACACAATTAGTTACTCTTCAGTAGCTACAAATTTTAAGGCATCTCCATTTATACAGTGTCGCTTTCCTGTGGTTTCTTTTGGTCCATCGTTAAATACATGACCTAAGTGTCCACCACAAGTTGCACAATGTTCTTCATCTCTTGTATAGCCAATTTTGGTATCTGTACCAAAGGCGACATTACCTTCAATTTCTCGATCAAAGCTTGGCCATCCAGATCCAGAATCAAATTTATGTTCGCTTTTAAATAATGGTGTATTACAAGCTGCACAATGATAAACTCCCTTTTCGTATTTTTTGTTTAATGGACTAGAGAATGGTCGTTCTGTACCAGCTTCTCTTAAAACAAAGTATTGCTCTTTAGTTAATTGTGCTTTCCATTCAGCTTCAGTTTTAGTGATTTCAAAGGTTTCTTTTTCAGTAGTTTCCTTTTTTTGCGCTGAAGAATTACAATTAAATAGTAAAACAAAAACGAGAAGTGATAGTATGTTTTTCATATTGTAAATTTTGTTTTTTTTTATGCTTGTTAGGTCGAAAAGTAAACTAATTCATTACAAAATCTATGATTTTTTTTAATTTAATATTTTATCAAAATGATGGTGTTCTTTAATAAATTAATTGTTAAATTTAGAAACTAATACTAAATAATAACTAATGAAAATAGTGCATATAAGCGCAGAATGTTATCCAGTAGCTAAAGTTGGAGGACTTGCAGATGTAGTTGGTGCTTTGCCAAAATATCAGAACCAATTAGGTGCAGATAGCAGCGTTATTATGCCTTTTTATGATAATGTATTTACAAGAAAGCATGAGTTTGAATCCATTTTTAGTTCTAAGATTCGTTTAGGTTATGTTGAGCATGATTTTAATGTTCTAAAATTAACATCTGATGTATTAGATTTTGATGTTTTCTTTATTCATATACCATCTTTATTATTTAGAGATTATGTTTACTCTGATGACGATGTTGACCGATTTTTAGCTTTTCAGATTGCTGCATTAGATTGGATTTTAACTTTAAAGAAAAAGCCAGAATATATTCATTGCCATGATCACCATACAGGATTAATTCCTTTTATGGCACAAGAGAGTTATAAGTATAGTTCTTTAAATAAAATACCTGTTATAACGACTATCCATAATGCGCAATATCAAGGTTGGTTTAATTATCACCATTTGTACAAAGTACCAGATTTTGATAATAATAATGTAGGTTTATTAGATTGGAATGGAATTATAAACCCTTTAGCTTCAGCAATAAAATGTGCTTGGCGTGTTACTACGGTTTCTCCAAGTTATATGGAAGAACTTATGGTTAATGCAAATGGATTAGAAAGTCTATTAAGAGCAGAAAGTGCAAAAGCTGTAGGGATTTTAAATGGCGTTGATACAGAAGTTTGGAACCCAGAAACAGATAGTTACCTTATTAAAAATTATAAGTCTACAACAGTAGAAGCAGGTAAATTGGCGAATAAAAAGGGGTTATGTTCAGAATATAAATTTGATGCAGACAAGCCATTATTTGCTTTTATTGGGCGTTTAGTAGGTGAAAAAGGGTCAGATTTATTTCCTGATGCTTTTGATATTGCTTTAAAAAACAATGATATTTCAATATTGCTTCTAGGATCTGGTGATAAACTTACGGAAGGTCGCTTAGAGGTTTTAAAAAGAGAATACCAAGGAAAATATAATGCTTATATAGGTTACGATGAGAGATTATCTCACATAATTTATGCAGGCGCAGATTTTTTATTAATGCCATCTCGAGTAGAGCCTTGTGGATTAAACCAAATGTATTCATTAAGATATGGAACTATTCCTATTGTAAGAAATATAGGCGGATTAAAAGATACTATTATAGATATAGAAAATGATGGGTTCGGGTTTGTGCATCAAGATGCTTCAGTAAAGGATATTTGTTTTTCTATAGAAAGAGCAGTAGAATTTTATTCAAATAAAAAAGAACTTAAAAAGACGAAAAAAAGAATCATGCAGATAGACCATTCTTGGGGTAATTCTGCTGAAAAATATATGCAATTATATAAGTCCATAACTATAACAAAATAACTAAACAACTAAAAATATAAATTATGATTAACGAAAGTGTACTATCAATTATTTTAGGTGGTGGCCAAGGATCTAGGTTATATCCATTAACAGCAGATAGATCCAAGCCAGCAGTACCAATTGCGGGTAAATACAGATTAGTAGATATTCCCATTTCTAACTGTATTAATTCTAACATAAAAAGGATGTACGTGTTAACACAATTTAATTCAGCATCTCTAAATCAGCATATAAAAAACACATATCATTTTAGTTTTTTTAGTAGTGCATTTGTAGATGTTTTAGCTGCAGAACAAACTATGCAAAGTGATAAGTGGTTTCAAGGTACAGCAGATGCGGTTAGGCAAAGTATGCAACACTTTCTTAAAAATGATTTTGAATATGCATTAATTCTTTCTGGAGATCAATTATACAATATGGATTTAGAGGATATGATTCAAAAACACAAAGAAAGTAATGCAGAAATCACAATTGCAACTTATCCTGTAAATGCTAAAGATGCTACAGGCTTTGGACTTTTAAAAACCAACGAAGAAAATATTATTACATCTTTTATTGAAAAACCTGCAGCAGATTTATTACCAGATTGGACATCTGAGGTAAGTGATGAAATGAAAAATGAAGGAAGAAACTACCTTGCTTCAATGGGTATTTATATTTTTAACAGAGATTTGTTAATTGATTTGATGAGTAATCCAGATACCATAGATTTTGGTAAAGAGATTATTCCTCAGGCTATACATGATCATAAGACACTTAGTTACCAATATGAAGGCTACTGGACAGATATTGGAACAATTGAATCTTTTTTTGAAGCCAATCTTGGTTTAACAGACGATATTCCTAAATTTAATTTATACGATAAAAATAGAGTTTATACAAGAGCAAGAATTCTGCCAACATCTAAGATATCTAATACTGTTGTAAATAAATCTGTTATATCTGATGGTTGTATTATACAAGCAGAAAGAATTGAAAGAAGTGTTATTGGTATTAGATCTAGGATAGGTAAAGGTTCTGTTATACAAAATACCTATATGATGGGTAATGATTCATATGAATCGTTACGTGATATAGAAGCTAAAAAAATTGAAAATATTCTCGGTATTGGTGATAGGTGTTTCATAAACAATTGTATCATTGATATGAACTGTAGAATTGGAGATGATGTAAGGATAGAAGGAGGGAAGCATTTAAAAGATATAGAAACTGATAATTATCTTATTAAAGACGGAATTGTAGTAGTGAAAAAAGGCGCTACTATACCAAAAGGAACAATAATCAGTTAAATAATTTTTATACAATAGATGGCAGAAGTTATCAATTATAGTTTGTTCACTGATTTTGATATTGATTTATTTAAATCTGGAAAACATTATCGTTTATACGAAAAATTTGGTTCTCATATTACAACAGTCAACGGAGTTGAAGGTGTTTATTTTGCAGTTTGGGCACCAAGTGCACAAATGGTTTCAGTCATCGGAGATTTTAATTTTTGGACAGAAGGAGAGCATAAGTTAAGTGTACGTTGGGATTCTAGCGGAATCTGGGAAGGGTTTATACCAGGAGTAGGAAAAGGTAGTAAATACAAATACAAAATAGAGAGTAATCATAATGGTATAAAAACGGAAAAAGCGGATCCTTATGCAAGACGATATGAGCATAATCCTAAGACAGCATCAATTGTTTGGGAAGAGCCATATACATGGAAAGATACTAAATGGATGAAAAAGCGTAAAGCTAATAATGCTCTAGACGCTCCATTTTCTGTTTACGAAGTACATTTAGGATCTTGGAAAAAGAAAGTTGAAGAAGGTCGTTTTATGTCTTATTTAGAAATGGCAGATGAATTGGTTTCTTATGTAAAAGATATGAATTTTACACATGTAGAACTAATGCCTGTTATGGAGTTTCCTTATGATCCATCTTGGGGTTATCAGGTTACTGGATATTTTGCACCAACATCGCGATTTGGTTATCCTGAAGAATTTAAATTATTAGTTGATAAATTTCACCAAAATGATATTGGTATTATTTTAGATTGGGTACCATCGCATTTTCCAGAAGATGCCCATGGACTTGGTTTGTTTGATGGTTCAGCGCTTTATGAGCATCCAGATCCAAAAAAGGGATATCACAACGATTGGAAAAGTTTAATCTTTAATTACGGTCGTAATGAAGTGAAATCGTTCTTAATTAGTAATGCAATTTTTTGGTTAGACCAATACCATGCAGATGGATTGCGCGTAGATGCAGTAGCTTCTATGCTATTTTTAGATTACAGTAGAGAAGATGGCGAATGGGAACCAAATATGTTTGGAGGAAGAGAGAATCTTGAAGCGATGTCGTTTTTGAGAGAAATGAATGAAGCTGTATATTCTGCTTTTCCAAATGTACAAACAATAGCAGAGGAGTCAACTGCGTTTCCTATGGTTTCTAAACCGACATTTATGGGAGGTTTAGGCTTTGGTATGAAATGGATGATGGGTTGGATGCATGATACGCTTCAGTATTTTACAAAAGAACCAGTTTATAGACAATTTCATCAAAACGACTTAACGTTTTCAATGACTTATGCGTTTACCGAAAATTTTATGTTGCCTTTAAGTCATGATGAAGTCGTTTACGGAAAAAAATCAATCTTAGGAAGAATGCCAGGTGATGAGTGGCAACGTTTTGCTAACTTAAGATTATTGTATAGTTACATGTTTACACATCCTGGAACGAAATTATTATTTCAAGGTTCAGAATTTGGGCAAAGTAGCGAATGGAATTTTGAAGGCAGTTTGGATTGGCATTTATTACAATATGCTCCTCATAAAGGTGTTCAAGAATTAGTAAAAGATTTAAATATACTTTACAAGAACGAACCTGCTCTGTACGAAAAACAATTTTCTGAGGAAGGTTTTGAGTGGATAGATTATGGCGATTCTAAGAATTCAGTTTTTACCTATATTAGAAAAGGTAATAATGAGAATGATAATTTAGTCATTGCTTGTAATATGACACCAGTTCCTAAAGAAAAATACAAATTAGGTGTTCCTAGGAAAGGGAAGTTGAAAGAAGTATTTAATAGTGATTTAAAGACGTATTTTGGAAGCGGTCAATACAGTAATAAGGTAAAAACGACTAAAGCAGACCCTTGGCATTTTAGAGATCAATCAATTGAAATTGATATTCCACCATTAGGCATGATTGTTTTTAAGTATGAAAACAAGGTAACACCTAAATCTAAAAAAATAGTAAAATCTAAGTCAATAGTTAAGACGAAGCCTAAGGCGAAGTCAACTAAAAAAACAAAACCGAAGACAAAATAAAACAAGTAGTTTTATGTATTAAGACCTTTCTCGTTTATAACCAGAAAGGTCTTTTTTATGAAATTTAGTTTAGCAGATAAGGTATATTAATTTATAAGTTTCCTTGTAAAAAGATGTTTTGTTAAGTTTACAAAACTTTCATTTTCATCACGCTTGTGAATCATTTTTAAAAATGACTAAGACAACAAAAGAATTTTTATTAAAATATGGCATTCCTAGCCTTGCAATTATTGTTGTGGTTATTCAATTATTTTTGGTCAATACAAAGGAGCTTAGTAGATGGAAAGGTGGAGGATATGGTATGTACACAGAGATTCATTATTTCTATAATCAAATTTATATTCCTGGTATGTCTGTTGATTCTTTAGTGAAGGATAACTCCGAAATGAAGTTTACTTTAGGGCATTTAATGGTAATGCCAAATGAAACAAATCTTAAAAAAGCTGCTGAATTAGTGCTGAAAACTTCAAAAAAAGATAGTATAGATGTGCAAATATGGAAGCCTATAGTTAATTCAGAAAATGGAATTTATACAAGAGTTTTAGCAGGTGAGATTCATTTAAATAAATCAGGTTTGTGAAATATTGGTCAGACATACAAATTAAGTTAAAAGACCAAGTCTATTTAGGAAAGCTAATGCTGCTGTTAATGCTCTTAGCTTATCTTTTTATCTTAGGAGAAAATCAAATATTTTGGAAAATACCTGTAATTTCTGTTGGGTTAATAACATGGTTATTATTTAGAAATAAAACAAAACATCCTATTGTTTGGATTATGGTTTTTCTTCTTCTTTTAATTGATCTTTTTTATTCTTATTACTGGGTAGCCAATCATCATTTTATGTTGATTTTTATGGTGCTTTCAGTAATTCTTTATTCTTATCATAACCAACAACGTATTTTTATAAAAAATATTCAAATACTGGCTGTTATTGTTGTACTAGCGTCAGTTGTTCACAAGGTATCATCAAGTCAATTTATTAATGGTGATTTTTATTATCACGCTTTAAATCTTGGTGCATTGTTTAAGTATTTCTTTAGATTTTTTCCAGACAGTGTAGAGCTAGCAAACAGTAATACAGAAAGTTTAAAACTTTTACATGGAACTGACCCTAATTTAGGTGAGAGTATCATTTTAAAAAATGTTTTTCCAAAGCTTAGAGTTATAAGCGTTATGCTTGTTTGGCTTACAATTATAGTAGAATTTATAGTTGCCATGGCAATATTACTGAAGCCGAAAAATAAATGGACACATCTTATTTTTATAGCTATGATTATTGGAGTTCTTTGTACAAGGCTCGAAACCGGCTTTATGTCATTACTTGCTATATCTGGTCTTATTCTATGTAGCAATAGGAAGTTAAGTATGCTTTATATTTTAATTATTTTAGGTTGTATTGCCTTAATTATAACTAAAATAGGGTACCATTAATTCTAAAATAATCATCGTTATTACTTTTTGTCAAAAGCGTTTAGCATCAGCGTATTACTATTTTAGTCTATTGTGTGCTTAGATTTTACGAATACAACCAAAAAAAGCTTGTAAATTAGTAGAATCGTAAAAAGTAAACCCGAAAACGTTATTGTTAGCAACAATTCTCATTATCCTTTGAGAACCCTTTCAATTGTTGGATTTTTTCCGTTTTTTTGTGTTTGATTTTGACAAAAGATTGACCTATGATTGTAAATACAGAATTAGAGAATAAAGGAAATTTATTTCCTTCAAATATAATAGACTTTAAAAAAGATGTTGATAAGCTTTATTTTACAGCTGCAAACGATGTTATTTTAGAGTTAACGGTTGTTAGAGATAGCTTATTACGTTTTAGATATACTACAGTTGGAAATTTTGATAATGATTTTTCATACGCAATAACTAAATATGCAAGTATTGGTTATAACAAATTAGAGATTGAAGATAAGAAAGAATATTTCGAGATTACAACTTCAAAATTACGTTGCGAGATTTCTAAAGATGATATGAGAGTTTCTATTTACGATGCTAAAGACGGCACATTAATTAACCAAGATGAAAGCGGATTTCATTGGGAGGAAAGTTATGAGTTTGGTGGTAATATTGTAAAAATGAGTAAAGCCTCTAATGATGGCGAAAGTTATTATGGTCTTGGTGATAAGCCAAATCATTTAAACTTAAAAGGTAAGCGTTATAGTAATTGGGCAACTGATTCTTACGCCTATGGTAAGGATACTGATCCATTATATAAAGCTATTCCTTTTTACACAGGTTTACATCATGGAAAAGCTTATGGTATTTTCTTTGATAACACGTTTATGTCATCATTCGATTTTGCACAAGAACGCAGAAATGTTACAAGTTTTTGGGCACAAGGTGGTGAAATGAATTATTATTTTTTCTACGGTCCAAAAATGAACGATGTTGTAGAGAGCTATACAGATTTAACAGGAAAACCACACCATTTGCCACCACTTTGGGCATTAGGTTTTCACCAATGTAAATGGAGTTATTATCCAGAAGCTAAGGTGAAAGAAATCACTTCAACATTTAGAAAACTTCAAATTCCTTGTGATGCTATTTATTTAGATATCGATTATATGGAAGGTTTCCGTTGTTTCACTTGGAATAAAGAATATTTTCCGGATCCAAAACGAATGGTAAAGGAATTATTAGATGATGGTTTTAAAACTGTTGCTATTATTGATCCAGGAATTAAAATTGATAAAGAGTATTCTGTTTTTAAAGAAGCCTTAGAGAAAGATTACTTCTGTAAACGTGCAGATGGTGATTACATGAAAGGAAAAGTTTGGCCTGGAGAATGTTATTTTCCAGATTATACAAATCCTGAAGTTAGAGATTGGTGGTCAGGTTTATTTAAAGAACTGATTGAAGATATTGGAGTAAAAGGGGTGTGGAATGACATGAATGAGCCTGCCGTAATGGAAGTGCCAAATAAAACATTCCCAGATGATGTTCGTCATGATTATGACGGAAACCCATGTAGTCATAGAAAAGCGCATAATATTTATGGGATGCAAATGGCTAGAGCAACCTATCAAGGTTTAAAGAAATATTCATATCCAAAGCGTCCATTTGTAATTACACGTTCGGCTTATTCAGGTACGCAACGTTATACGTCTACTTGGACAGGAGATAATGTAGCAACTTGGGAGCATTTATGGATTGCTAACATGCAAGCACAGCGTATGGCAATGTCTGGTTTCTCTTTTGCTGGTAGTGATATTGGAGGATTTGCAGAGCAGCCACAAGGCGAATTATTTACACGTTGGATTCAATTAGGAATTTTTCATCCGTTTTTTAGAGTGCACTCTTCTGGTGATCATGGTGATCAAGAGCCTTGGGCTTTCGATGAAGATGTGACTGATATTGTTAGAAAATTTATTGAAATACGTTACCAGTTGTTACCGTATTTATACACTGCATTCTGGAATTATGTTGATCACGGAACACCAATATTGAAATCTTTAGTGTTGTTTGATCAAGATGATGTACAAACGCATTATAGAACTGATGAGTTTATATTTGGAGAGCAAATTTTAGCTTGTCCTGTGTTAGAACCAAATGCTAAAGGAAGACGTATGTACGTTCCTAAAGGAAAGTGGTATAATTACTGGACTGATAAAGTTGTAAAAGGAGGAAAAGAAATGTGGGTTGATGCAGATATAGATAGCATGCCTATCTTCGTTAAAGAAGGTGCAATTATTCCAAAATATCCTATTCAACAATATGTTGGTGAAAAGGAAATTACAGAAATTACTTTAGATGTTTATTATAAAGAAGGTAAGGAAGCAAGTGAATTATTTAGCGATGCTAACGATGGTTTCGATTATACAAAAGGACGCTATAGTTTAAGGAATTTTTCACTTAGAGGAAAGGCTAATGAGTTGATCATTAATCAATACAAGGAAGGAAAATTTGTAACGCCTTATGAGACGTTCAATATTAAATTTCATGGCTTACCATTTGATGTTGTAGAAGTTCAATTAGATAATGAAAAATTAGATTTAGAAAGTCTAAAAGTGAATGGTGTAACTTCAATTGTGGTACATAAGAATTTTTCTGAATTGCATATAAAAGGAATTGATGCATAGTTGTCATTGGTTTTAGTGACCAATGAACTAATTTTGTGTCTTACAAGTACAAATTCATTTTTGTATTTTAGTAATTCTAAATAAAACTATTTAATATGAAATATAGTAAAGTAATATTAGGCCTTTTAATTGTGGCAGTTGTTTATGCATGTGCAACAAATCCTTTTACAGGTAAAAAGACTATGGCTTTTGTAGGAAACGATCAATTGTTTCCATCTGCTTTTGCACAATATAATCAAGTAAAATCTGAGAGTAAAATAATAACTGGTACATCTGATGCCGAAATGATTACGAGAGTAGGTCAGCGAATTGCTGCAGCTGCAGAACGTTGGTTAGTAGCCAATGGAAACCATGGTTATTTAGATGATTATAAATGGGAGTATACACTAATAGAGTCTGATCAAGTAAATGCTTGGTGTATGCCAGGAGGGAAAATTGCTTTTTATACAGGTATTTTACCAATTGCAGCAAATGAGACAGGTGTTGCAGCTATTATGGGTCACGAAGTAGTGCATGCATTAGCAAATCACGGTCAGCAACGTATGAGTGCTGCATATTTACAACAAGGTTTAGCTGTGGCAGGTAATGTTGCATTAGCTAACGACCAACAAGCGTTAGGTATTTTTAATCAATCTTTTGGTGTTGTATCTAATGTTGCAGGTATGCTGCCTTTTAGTAGAGGTCATGAGACTGAAGCAGATAAAGTTGGTTTAATTATTATGGCAATAGCTGGTTATAATCCAGATGAAGCTGCAGAACTTTGGAAACGTATGAAAGCTAATAGTGGAGGAGAAGCACCACCTGAGTTTTTAAGTACACACCCAAGTAATGATACAAGAATTAAAAATTTACAAGATTTAGCGCCTAAAGCGAAAGAAGAAGCTAAAAAGTTTGGGGTAACATCATTTAGACCAATAAACTAATAGATTCATAATATTTGATTATTTTAGAAGCTGCTCAATTTGAGCAGCTTTTTTTATGCTATATTGCATAAAATGATGTAGTTTTTAAATTTAAAAACTACATCATTTGACGTATTAACAAGACCTAACTGACTATAATATATGAATCAATTAAAAAAAGGAAGTAAAAAACTCCTTAACGCATGGGCCTTTTATGATTGGGCAAATTCTGTTTATACTTTAACCATAGCGTCATCAATATTTCCTATATTTTATTCTGCATTGTTTTTAGGTCAAATTGAAAAAACAGTTCCTGCATTCGGAATGGTTTTTAAGAGCACTGCTTTAATTACTTATGTTACAGCCTTTACGTTTTTAATCGTTGCCTTTACGTCACCCATTTTATCGGGTATTGCCGATTATGTTGGTAATAAAAAGAATTTTATGAAATTCTTTTGTTACGTTGGTAGTGCAGGTTGTATTGGTCTTTATTGGTTCAATATAGACAGTATACATATTAGTCTATTGTTTTATTTTATGGGTTTAATAGGATATTGGGGAAGTTTGGTATTTTATAATTCCTACTTACCAGATATCGCTTATCCTGAACAACAAGATAGCATAAGTGCAAAGGGTTTTAGCATGGGATATTTTGGAAGCGTAATATTGCTATTATTAAACTTAGGCATGGTGATGATGCCGGAATTGTTTGGTTTTGATATTAGTATTTCACAAACAATATTAGAAAATGGAACAAAAAAAGAAATAGCAGAAGCACTACGAGAGGCAAAGAATACTGCGTCTTTTGAAGCTATGAGGATTTCATTTATAACTGTTGGTTTATGGTGGATTCTGTTTAGTCAATATACATTTTATGTTCTTCCAGCAGGTGTTTCTAAAGGCCATAAAGTAACCAAAGATGTTGTATTTAATGGTTTGAGAGAATTAAAACAAGTTTGGTTTCAGCTAAAACAAAATTTACGTTTAAAACGATACTTAGTTGCGTTTTTTGTATTTAGCATGGCAGTACAAACTATAATGTTGGTGGCTGTTTATTTTGGAGAAGAGGAGATTGCTTGGGGAAGTTCTGATGCTAAAACCCAAGGTTTAATTGTTAGTATTCTTGTTATTCAATTAGTTGCTATTCTTGGTGCTTTTTTAACCTCTCGTGCATCTTCCAAATTTGGAAATATAAAAACATTAATTGCTATTAATTTCTTTTGGATGCTACTTTGCTTTTACGCTTTTTTTATGAAAACTCCAGAGCAATTTTACATTGCCGCAGGTTTTGTTGGCTTAGTTATGGGAGGTGTTCAGTCTTTAGCGCGTTCTACCTATTCTAAATTTTTGCCTGAGACTGAAGATACAACTTCATATTTCAGTTTCTATGATGTAGCGGAAAAAATAGGCATCGTTATAGGAATGGTCATTTTTGCCACAATTGATCAAGTTACAGGTAGTATGAGAAACGCTATTTTGTTTTTAGTTATCTTTTTTATAGCGGGAATTGTGCTATTGTTTAGAGTACCCAAATCCAATGTGCAAAATAAAGTATAGATTAACTTTTTAAGAAAAATTAATGCCCAAATTTAACATGCTTCCTGATATATTAGAACGAACAACTTATGTTTATCTAAAAATGTAAATTTTTAAATTACCAATACAATCAAACTTAATAACTCACAATTATTCTTATATTGCGTTTAACTAATATTATTTTTCGATGAAAAAGCTTTTTATACTTTCCATTTTATCTGCAGTTTTCTTTACGTCTTGTAGCAATAATGTAGACTTAGCAATTGACAATCCTACTGATTTTTCTCTAGAAGTTGTTGTAGATACGCTTAGAGTTGTTGTACCGCCTAAAGAAGTTGTTTGGGTAGAAATGGGTAAAGGAGAGCATCAACTAACATTAGAGAATGATAGCATTATAAAATTTAATTTTACTTCTGATGTATATATGGTTAATCCTTCGCTATCAGAATATTTATTAGCAGATGAATATTATGGACCAGAATTATACCAAGATAGTTATGCAGCCGCATTAACGAATAAAGAGGTTACATTTTTAGGAATTCCTATGGAAGGTAATTATGATGTTGTTAGAGATGTAATTAATGAAGTTACCTGGGATTATGGACCTCGAGAATCTTTGCCAGAAATGGTAGAAGTAGATTCTGATGAGTCTTATACTAGTTTAGTAAAAGCATATGATCCTCAAGAATTCATGGCTTTAATGATGAGCTCATACTCTGGTGAAGAGTAATAATTAGTTCCAATAATCTATCTATATTGAAAACTTCGTTAGGCACACACATCACTTGGGATGTATACAACTGTAATGCAGAATCACTTTCTTTTATTCCAAAAGTAAAAGAGGTTTTAAATACTATAGTAGAAGAGTTACAACTTTCTAAAGTAAACGAATCATTTAAACAATTTGAGCCAATTGGTGTTACCGGTTTTATCTTATTAGAAGAGAGCCATGTAAGCATTCACTCTTGGCCAGAACATCAATTTGCGGCCGTAGATATTTTTTCATGTAAACCTTTTGATGCAGAAAAAATTCAGAAATTATTAATGTCTTCTTTTAGTTCAGATAAGGTTATAATTAAGCAAATTGAAAGGGGAGAAGCTATAAATGTTATCTCTCCAGATTTAATTTAAAATAGATTTTACTCCTCAACAGATTTCCAGTTTTCTCCAGATTTTATTCTGTAAAGTTGCATTGTAGAAATACCAAATTGTTTCGCTATCATTTTCATTCTTGTTCTACGATTTGGGTCGTTTATTTTTCTTTTAATAAGCTTAACCTTAGTTTCCGTAAGTTTTGTGTTAGATGGTTTTTTACGAACTATTTTCTTAAATTCAGGATTACTAAACTGATGGGTTTCCTTTTCTTTTTTTGTAGCCCATTTTAAGTTATCTACATGATTATCTGTTTTATCATAATTAAGATGAATTACACAAACACCATCATTTTTTTCTAGAAAATGCTCTGCAACAAGCTTATGGACATATCTGCTTGTCATATTTCCATTCTTTTTTTGTTTAACAGGTAGGTTTTGATAACCGTTTATATAGTATTTTTTAACGAGAGTTTCTTCGCCTGTTTTACAATTTATTAAACGTCCGAAATTTGAAACCTTAAACTTCTCGTCCTCAGAAATATTGTCATCAAATACAATAGTTTTCCATTCTTCATTCCAGTAATCTCTTATCATTATTCGCTTCAGTTAGTTATATGCAAAGTTACAATAATTATTTTTCGACGAAATTTGGAGGTATTTCTATTAAAAAAATAAGGTGAAAATTCGTAAAGTATTAAATAATGAAATGGGACATAAATTCACAATCATCGGTAAGAATCATGGAGTCTTGTGCTCTTAAATTTATAGCTGAAGCTCTGGTAGTAAAGAACATACCAATTTGGTAATAATACTTTTCCATATCTTGATTTAAAGGGTAGTATTTCTGAAAAATCATGTCCTGATTTCCAAAATCACCTTTAGATTCTTGCCTCGCTTTTGTATTAGTTTGTACGGCAATGTTTTCGCCTAATCTGCCATAGACAGGTTTTTTAACGTATTCACCTAAACGTGCTTCTTGTTGCAGATAGGTTTCCGCTAAAATGTTATTAGGGAAATTTTGAGTTATATAGGCTAAGAATTTTTTATTTTGCCAAATAGCTGTGTATGGCGGATTTAAAACCACCACTTTGTCATTACATATTAAGTCAGATAGTGTTCTTGCGAGTTCTGGTTCGTCATTAAACATCCAATCCCAAGGCACCATTTTAAATAGTACATCAATTTCTTCAAACTCACCTCCAATTTCATAAAAAACACCTTCATCAGAAAATGTAACATGTTCTAAATCTGAATACATAGGTTTAAAACCAGCTTGGTAAGCGATATCTATAATACAATTAACATTTTCTACATCTTCTATATAACCAAAAGACGTTCCTAAAAACGTAGGATTAGGTTTATTTAGTGTACTTTTTAATAAAGATAGTGATGATTTAATATCATCATTAAGTAAATTGAAACTTTGCGGATTACCTTTTAATTCTGTCAACTGAAGTGGTTGCCATAAAAGGGTTTCTGGAATTGTACTACAGGTATCTGCGTTGAATTCTATTATTTTTCCATAATCTGATTTCAGTCCACCATTAATATCAAACCTTCCATAAAGAAAGGGGTGTTTGGTTTTATTTTTCCAGCTATGAATAATACATTTTTGAAAAGAAAGAGGAATACCTAATTCACTTAATTTATCATCAGCAATGATTTTATCTGTAGCTCTCTGAAACAAATAGAAAGCTTCATCAGAAATACGACGTAATTGTTCAATTTCAGAACGATAAATACCAAGTAATTCTTCAGAAAAATAATCTTCTCCTAAAAACCAATGTAAACGATTGGGTACGTGTTTCTTTTTAAGGCGTTTAATTTCCTTAAAACGACTATCCTCCAAAAGATCTGAACGACTTTCCACTCCCATATCCTTTAGATGATGAACCAGGTACACTCACACGACGCGATGTAGCCGAACTTTTTAAATCACTTTTTAGTCCTGTTGACTTATTGTAAGCAGAAGCATTTTTGTAGTTACTCTGTTTTGGAGAAACATTATTCATGTTTCTATTAAAATAAGAGCTTGCTAAAGAGTAATATAAAATTCCTCTTAAACCAGAGTGACGGTAAGATGAAGATTTATCTTCTTTCAACTTTCTTAAAGATAAAGTATCAACTGTACCTTCTAACGTATGTACAATTGCAATAGATTTTTCTTTATCATCAATAATACGCTCATCAATAATTTTGTAATCTTCTCCTGGCTCAATTTCTTCAACTTCAGTAATTACACCTTTAGTAGATTCGTAAACCGTTTCTTCTTGTGCATCTTTAATTCTTGGGCTTCCGTCTTCTTCACCACAACTCTGTAAAGTTAAGGCAGCAGCAACGGCAGCTATTAAAGTTATTTTTTTAGTTAAAGCAAGACCTGTTATAAAATTTTTCTTCATCTTTGAGCAGTTATATATACTTCAAACATAGTTAAATTTTTATGAAAAAAAAAGCCATAATACCTTTTGCTGTATTTATTGCAGGATTATGTTCTATTATCTATGAATTACTGATTAGTACTACTGCGACTTATTTTCTGGGCGATGGAGTAAGACAGTTTTCTATAATTATTGGTGTTTACCTGTTTTCAATGGGTATTGGAGCGTTTTTAACAAAGTTTCTTAAACACAAGCCTCTTGTCTTTTTCATTAATGTGGAATACCTTTTAGGTTTTATTGGTGGGATTTCTGTGCCGCTTTTATACATGCTTTTTGTGTATGTTTCTCCTACAGTTTTACAGATTAGTTGTTTGGGTATAATATTCGTAATTGGTTTGCTTACAGGTATGGAAGTACCTTTATTAACTTTTGCTTTAGAGGACAGTAATATAAAGAATAATTTGTCTAATATTTTGTCTCTAGATTACATTGGTGGATTGATAGCTACACTGATTTTTCCTTTTATTATTCTACCTTTTGTTGGTTTGTATTACTCCTCTCTAATTTTTGGGATTGTTAATATTTTATTAGGAATTGCATTAAATTATACGATTTTAAAAGACAAAAAACGAAACAGTATTTACGGTTTTCTTGTGATTGCAGTTTTATTAGTTTTAGTTGTTTTTGGAGGAAGATTCCTAGAGGTTTGGGATCAGAAGATTTACAAACGTCCTATTGTGTTGAATGAGCAAACACCATATCAAAAAATTGTAATGACTAAGAATAGTGATGATGTAAGGTTGTATCTTAATCGTGTGATTCAATTTTCGTCTTCTGATGAATATCGTTATCACGAATCTTTAGTGCATATTCCTTTAGCGATGCATCCAAACCCTAAACGTGTTTTGATTCTTGGAGGTGGAGAAAATTTAGCGAGTAGAGAAGTCCTTAAAAACAAAAAAGTACAACATATTGATGTGGTAGATATTGATAGCACAATGTTTCATCTCGCTAAAGAAAATCGTTATTTAAAAGAGATAAACCAAGATGCAGCTTTAAATAATAAAGTAAATTTAATACCAGAAGATGCTTTTACCTTTCTGTTTAATAATGATGATCAGTATGATATTATTATTGCAGATTTACCAGACCCAACCAACCAAGCTATTGCGAGGCTATATAGCAAACAATTTTTTTTAATGGCCAAACGAAACTTAAAAAAGGATGGAGTTTTTGTAACACAGTCTGGAGAGATATACTTTTCTAATACCGTTTTTAGCTGTATCAATAATACCTTAGAATCTGTTTTTGAAACCGTAGAACCATACCATACTTACATTCCTTCTTTTGGAGATTGGGGATTTATTATAGCCAAACACGGAAGTAATAATACAGTTATAAACCCTGAAGCTTTACCTAAGGATTTAAAGTATTTAAATCCAAACCAAGTAGAGCAATCCTTTGTGTTTCCTTTAGATATAACAATTGCAGAAACAAAGTTAAATACCTTAGATAATCCTATTATACTAAATTACTTTTTGGATGATTGGGGAAAATGGAAGGCTGATTTTGAATCTGGAACTAAATAAATATATTTTTTAAAGTCAATTTTTAGTAAAAAAAAAGGACAAGCAAAGCTCATCCTTTTTAACATTCAATAGATTATCAGTCTTAATTATTAACACTTCCAGAACCTGTAATCTTAGTATCCTTATTAGTTGGTTTACCTGAATAATTTACATCACCAGAACCCACAATTCTTACCGTTAGTTCGCCATCACAAACTACATTTGCACCTCCAGAACCAGTTATTTTCACGGTTACATTAGTACTTTCTAAAGCATTGCCTTCAAAATCTCCAGAACCTGCAATTTTCACAGTTAAATTTTTAGTAGAACCGTCTAACTTAATATCACCTGAACCAGCAATATTACTTTCTGTAGTGTCTGCATCTATATTTAACTCTATGTCTCCAGAACCTGCTAATGAAGCTTTAAACGTGTCAGATTTTATAGTGCCACTGTTTTCAATATCTCCTGAGCCAGACAATGAAACAGAACTAATAGATTCATAAGGCACAGTGATTACAATAGTTCCACTTGGTTTTAAATTGTACCCTTCTTTTACTTTAACAACCAGTTTATTGTTTTTTACTTCTGTTATAATGTATTCCATTAGGTTAGCATCACTTTTTATTGAGATGTTTCCTTCTTTACCACTTACGAGCTTAAAGTCGATTGGTCCAGCAGCTTTTAGGCCATCATAGTCTCCTGTGGTTCTTTTTGTCGTAATAACATCGCCATCACCTTTAATTTTTTTCCATTTTCCCCATTGCGCATGAGATAAACTGGCACTTAAAAGAATAGCGATAACTGTAATTGATTTTAATAGTTTCATGATTGTTTGATTTTTAATTGATGATTCATTCTTTTTTTAATTCTTCTTAAATGATACACTTCCATATTCAGAGTCTATCTTAACTAAGTTCCCTGAATCCTTTACGCCATAATAACCGTTGTACTTTTTGTCAGTGATGTCAACTTCTTTATTTGTGAAATTAAAACCGTCTGACTCTCTTAAGGATGCGAATTCTAAATCAATATCAAAATTGAAATTATAATTAGCATCATGTCCTATTGTAATTCCTGTAAAATCTGCAACGATATTAATGTTTCCAGCTTTTGAAGCCATATGGTCAATTTTTACAGAGCCGTAGTTGGCATTTAATTTTACGTTTTTAAATACATTACCTAATCTTAAGGTGAGATAATCTCCTTTACCTTCAAAATTATTTATATTATCTACTTTTAGTGAGCCATAATCACAATTGTATTCTACATGTTCTGCAACTTCTACAATAGATTTTGTGTAATCTGCTTTTATAAATAAATTCTTGGTTTTCGCTACTGTAAATCCGCTGTAATCCGCTGTTATTTTTCCACCTTTTATGTATTCAAAATAACAATTAGAGCTATAGTCAAATCTTATGTCATTATTGTCAGCCATGAGTTCTTTTGTGGTTATTTTGCCATAATCACAGCTAAGTTTAGCAACACCATTTAAACGGTCTAAATTTATAGAACCATAATCTTGACTTAAGTCTACATTGCCAGAAATAGGCATTTTTATGACATAATTGACTTCTATTTGAAGGCTCATGTTTTTTCCCCAATTCCACCAACTACTTTTATTTTTACTGATATGTGTAATAGCAGATACCAAATCGTTACTAGATGAGAATTCTATATTGATGCCATCAATTTTCTCCTGAACTTTCTCAGCATTGTTACCCGTTACTTTAATAAGTATATCAAAGTCAATTCGGTTTTCTTCCCAAGTAATAACATCAACATTCCCGAAGCTGTTATCTACTTTTAATGTCGCATTAGATGATACATTAAATGTTTTTTTTATGCTTCGCTCTTTAGAAGATTTTATAAGGTCTTCACCTGTATTTGCTAATACAATACTCGGTAGGAGTAAAAGCAAAAAAGCGATTCTATATTGTATTTTTAGGTTCATTTGTATTTGTTTTAAGTTCTTTAATTGTTTCAATTTGTTCTAAAACAGTATTTAAAATGTCAATTCTATTCTGAAAGTTTGAAATCATAGCGTAAATAACACGTTGGTTTTTTCCACTTTCAGTTAAATCTGTTTTTAATTTTTTATAATCTTTTTCTAAAAGTTGAATTTGTACTAAAGCATCTGTGATAATTTGCTCTGTTAATGGTGAACGTTCTTTGTTTAGTTTCTTTAATTCGTTTTCAATAGTAACCGTAAAAAAGTCTTGTGTTTCTGACATTTCTGGTGATACACTTGCTAAATCTAAATCTTCAGGCTCATTTTGTAGCGTTGTAAACAGACCTAAGCAAATGATTATAGAAGCTGCAATCGCTAAAAATGGTTTCCAGTTAAAACGCGATATTTTTTTAACTTCGGTTGAAGCTATTTCGTTCGATTTTAACTTGTCTAAAAATCGTTGTTCATGATTGTTTTGAGGTGTTTCAATATCAAATTGATTTTTCAAATCATCAAATAAACTATTTAAATTATTTTTTTCCATAATTAATATTATGATGCTTTTAATACTAGTTTTTTTCTCAAGCTCTCTTTCGCTCTCGATATTAAAGTTCTGCAATTGGCATAAGAGATATTCATAATCTCGCAGATTTCTTCGTAATCGTAACCTTCTATTAAATGGAGTGTTAAACTCAGGTTGTAATTAGGTTTTAAAGTTTTCATAACGTCTAAAATATGTTTCACCTTTTCATTGTTTTGGTCGGGTTCAACAATGCCGTCGTCGTCTTCAACTTTGTAAATTACAGTGTCTAAAGGCACTTCATTTTGTTTTACTTTTTTATTGTAATAGCCAATACTATTGTTTATTACAATGCGTTTTAACCATGCACCAAACATGTTGGTGTCTTCTAAGGTGTTCAATTTTGTAAAAGCCGTTAAAAAAGACTCTTGCATAATGTCCTCAGCTTTAAAAGAATCTTTTACAATTCTTATGGCTGTGTTGTACATCGCTTTGTTGTATCTGTTGTAAATTTCCAACTGTGCACGTTGGTTACCAGATTTGCAAAGGAGTAATAACTGTTCGATATTTTGATTGGTTGATGTCAAAAAACAATTGCTTTTACTTATAGATGATGCCTTTTTTAAAGTGTTACAGTTTCGTTGAAAAAAAGTTTTAATTTAATTTATATGCTGAAGCTTTTACCATTAGTTAGTGTGTTTTGAGAAGAAGTCGCAAAGTGTATTTAGAATATTTATTTAAATTCTTCTGGATACTAATGTAAACGAATATCATCATATAAATTCACTCAAAGTGACTAAATTCAATTAAATTTCAAAACCTTTTCTGTCAATCTAAGGTAATGGCATAACAATTGAAATTATAATAGTGTGAATAACTTTGAATGTCTTCTAAACGGTTGATGTTCAGTATAAAGTTAATTTTTAATGCATTTAAAATAACGTGGTTCTGTTCTCGAAAGTGACAGAATGGCTAGAAAATATATATGAAAAAATCCAAATTTTTAAATTTAGACAATCTGTCATTTCAGGATTTCGATGAGAATTCAGAATTAATTCCATTAATGACACCTGAAGATGAAGAATTAATAAACAATGAATCTTTACCAGAATCTTTACCGATTTTACCTTTAAGAAATACGGTTTTGTTTCCAGGTGTGGTAATTCCTATCACAGCAGGACGTGACACTTCAATAAAACTAATTAACGATGCCAACAAAGGCGGAAAAGTTATTGGTGTAGTATCTCAAAAAGATGAAACTGTAGAAAATCCAACAGCAAAAGATATCTATAAAACAGGTACAGTTGCAAGAATTTTGAAAGTGTTAAAAATGCCAGATGGTAACACAACAGTGGTTATACAAGGTAAAAAGCGTTTTGCTATTAATGAGGTGATTTCTGAAAAGCCGTATTTAACAGCCACAATTTCTGATATTCCTGAAGCAAAACCTGCTCCAGATAATGAAGAATTTAAAGCGATTATAGATTCTATTAAAGACTTGTCTTTAGATATTATAAAGGAAAGTCCAAACATTCCGTCTGAAGCGAGTTTTGCAATAAAGAATATTGAGAGTAATTCGTTTTTAATCAATTTTGTGTCTTCTAACATGAACCTCAAAGTAGAGGAGAAGCAAGAATTGTTGAAGATTAATGATTTAAAAGAACGTGCGCTTCAAACATTGAAATTCATGAATCTTGAATATCAAAAGCTTGAGCTTAAAAATGATATTCAGAATAAGGTTCAGAGTGATATGAATCAGCAACAACGCGAATATTTCTTGCACCAACAGATGAAAACTATCCAAGAAGAACTGGGTGGAGGCGTTTCTTCTGGTGAAGAGATAGAAGATATGAAGGCGCGTGCTAAGGATAAAAAATGGGACGATAAAGTAAAGGAGCATTTTGAAAAAGAATTATCAAAAATGCAACGTATGAATCCTCAGGTGGCTGAGTATTCTATTCAACGTAATTACTTAGACTTGTTTCTAGATTTACCTTGGAATGAGTTTAGCAAGGATAAATTTGACTTAAAACGTGCTCAAAAAATATTAGATCGCGATCATTTCGGTTTAGAGGATGTTAAGAAAAGAATCATAGAGTATTTAGCAGTTTTAAAACTTAGAAATGACATGAAGTCGCCAATTCTTTGTTTATACGGACCTCCAGGAGTTGGAAAAACATCTTTAGGGAAATCTGTTGCCGAAGCTTTAGGAAGAGAATATGTAAGAATCTCATTAGGTGGTTTACGTGATGAAGCCGAAATTAGAGGACATAGAAAAACGTACATTGGTGCAATGCCAGGACGTATTATTCAGAGTTTAAAGAAAGCAAAAACATCTAATCCTGTATTTGTTTTAGATGAAATAGATAAACTTTCAACAGGTCATCAAGGTGATCCATCTTCTGCAATGTTAGAGGTTTTAGATCCTGAGCAAAACAATGAGTTTTATGATAACTTCTTAGAAATGGGGTATGATTTATCTAAAGTGATGTTTATTGCAACGTCTAATAGTTTAAATACTATTCAGCCTGCATTAAGAGATCGTATGGAAATCATTAATGTTACTGGTTATACTATTGAAGAAAAAGTAGAAATTGCAAAAAGGCACTTATTGCCTAAGCAATTAAAAGAACATGGTTTAGATGATAAAGCGCTTAAAATAGCAAAACCACAACTCGAAAAAATTGTAGAAGGTTATACACGTGAGTCTGGTGTAAGAGGACTAGAAAAGCAAATTGCAAAAATGGTGCGTTACGCTGCCAAGAATATTGCAATGGAAGAGAAATACAATATTAAAATTTCTAACGACGATGTTATTGAGATTTTAGGTAGCCCAAGATTAGAGCGCGATAAATATGAAAATAATGATGTTGCTGGTGTTGTAACAGGTTTAGCTTGGACAAGCGTTGGTGGTGATATTCTCTTTATAGAATCTATTTTATCTAAAGGAAAAGGCACACTTTCTATTACAGGTAACTTAGGTAAAGTAATGAAAGAGTCTGCGACTATTGCTATGGAATACATTAAGGCAAATGCAGATGATTTTGGTATTAACCCAGAAATATTCGATAAGTATAATGTACATATTCACGTACCAGAAGGAGCAACTCCAAAAGATGGCCCAAGTGCAGGTGTAACTATGTTAACATCTTTAGTATCTTTGTTCACCCAACGTAAAGTAAAAAAGAGCTTAGCGATGACTGGCGAAATCACATTACGTGGTAAAGTATTACCTGTTGGTGGAATTAAAGAAAAAATCTTAGCAGCCAAACGTGCTCGTATAAAAGAGATTTTACTTTGTGAAGACAACAGAAGAGATATTGAAGAAATTAAACCTGAATATTTAAAAGGGTTAACGTTTCATTACGTAACAGATATGAGCGATGTTTTAAAGCTTGCTCTAACAAAGCAAAAAGTGAAAAATGCAAAAAAATTATAGATTAATTATTTCCATTATTGCCCTCGGATTATCAAGTTTAACTGCTTTTGCACAAGATTCGGTAGAATTTAAAGATGTTTTTTTAGATGGAAAACCCGCTAAATTAAATGTCGCTACTGGTGAAGTTAAATTAGTAATGCCTAAAGTTGAAGTTGTAAATACGGTTGAAGAAACAGTGCATGCAACAGATGCTTCTCGTAATCATAATCAAGGCAATAATGGAAATATTAATTATATTTCTGAATCAGATTTTTATATAGTTGAAGAAGATGAAACGTTATTAGATGTGTCTAAAAAATATAATGTTTCGTTAACGAAGTTAAAAGAAGTTAATAATTTAGAAACGACTTTAATTAATAAAGGGCAAAGGCTCAGAATCAGTAATTTTGATGCTATAGCTAAACCAGTTGCTGTAAGTGATACCTTTTCTGAAACAGCAGACTTAGAATCAATAACTTCCGATTATTATTTTGTAGAAAGTGGTAATACTTTATTTAGTTTAGCGAGACAGTTTAACTTAAGCGTTAATGAATTAAAGCAGATTAATAATCTAAATTCTAATGTTATTACTGTTGGTCAAAAGCTTCGTGTTGTTGATTCTGTGAATTCGAGCACTACGTCTTATAACGATAATAATCTTTCAGTATATGTTGTTAAAGATGGTGATAATTTATATCGTATAGCTTTGAATAATGGAACAACAGTGGATGAAATAAAACGTTTAAACGGATTAACAGATAACTTAATAACTGTAGGTCAGAAATTACAGTTACGATAGAAAATATTTCGACTCAAAAAATAAAAAAATCATATCATCGTTTTAAGATAGATTTAGTTATTTTGCAAAATCTATGATTAAGAGGATTTCCACCTTATGTATTATGCTATTAGCATTACCTGTGTTTGCACAATTGGGTGGTGAATCTACATATCAATTTCTTAATTTAGTATCATCACCAAGACAAGCGGCTTTAGGAGGTAAAATTATTACCAATTTTGACCATGATGTTACAGAGGCATTATACAATCCGGCTTCAATAAATTACCAAATGAATAATCAGTTGGCTGTAAATTACTCTAGTTATTTAGGAGGAATAAGTTACGGAACTGCTGCTTATGCTTATACTTGGGATAGACATGTGCAAACTTTTCACTTTGGCGTTACCTATGTTAATTATGGCTCTTTTGATGGTTATGATGTTAACGGAAACTCTACAGGTACTTTTAACGGAAATGAAACAGCTATATCTTTAGGTTATAATTATCAAATTCCATATTCAGATTTTTACGTTGGTGCAAATGTTAAGTTTATTACCTCGTTATTAGAACAATATAATTCCGTTGGTGGTGCTGTAGATATTGGTGTAATGTATATTAATGAAAAATTAGATTTTCATGCTGCATTAACCATAAGAAATTTAGGAACTCAATTTTCAACATATGCAGGTCAATATGAGCCATTACCTTTTGAGATAAATTTTGGAATGTCTCAAACTCTAGAAAATATGCCTTTACGTTGGCATTTAACTTTAGAGAATTTACAGAAATGGCCAATCTCTGTTGCAAATCCGGCGAGAACAACAACCGATTTAGACGGTAACCAAACTGAAGAGAAATTAAGTTTCTTTAATAAGGGTTTACGTCATTTAATACTGGGAGCAGAGTTGTTTCCTGAAGGTGGCTTTAATTTGCGTTTTGGATATAACTTTAGACGTGCAGAAGAATTAAGAATTGTTGACCAACGTAATTTTTCGGGATTGTCATTCGGTTTAGGTTTAAAACTAAATAAAATGAAATTTAGTTATACGCACGCAAGATATTCAGGAGCTTCAAACACTAGTTTTTTAGGACTTCAAATAGATTTGGAATAAAATATTACTGAAATAAATTCAGCATAAAAATGAAAAAGATTGTAATTGCCATAGACGGATTTTCTTCAACAGGAAAAAGTACAATAGCTAAACAGCTAGCCAAAAAACTGAACTACATTTATGTAGATACAGGTGCAATGTATAGAGCTGTGACTTATTTTGCATTAGAGAATAAACTAATTGGAGATGGCTTTTTTAAGGAAACCGAATTAATAAATAGGTTAGGAGAAATCACTATTACATTCAAGTTTAATGAGGCAGTTGGTTTTGCAGAAGTTTATTTAAACGGAAAAAATATTGAATCAGATATTAGAACACTTAAAGTTTCAAAATACGTGAGTCCTGTTGCTACTTTATCTGCAGTAAGACGAAAGTTAGTTGAGCAACAACAACTTATGGGTAAGGATAAAGGTATTGTAATGGACGGAAGAGATATAGCAACAGTTGTTTTTCCTGATGCGGAATTAAAAATATTTATGACAGCTTCTGCAGAAACGAGAGCTAAACGTCGTTATAAAGAATTATTAGACCGTGGACATAATCTAAGTTACGATGATGTATTAGAGAATGTAACAACTAGAGACCATATAGATTCAACAAGAGAAGATTCACCTTTAGTGAAAGCGGACAATGCTATAGAAATTAATAACTCAGACATGACGATTGATGAGCAATTACAACGATTAATTGTGTTAGCTGAGGAGATGATTTCAAAATAGAATTTTACTATTTATACAAAAAAAAGCGACCCAATAGGTCGCTTTTTTTATAAGTTATCTTTCCTATTATAAGTTAGGAATGATTAATTCTTGATCAGGATGAATAACATCTGGATTTTTAAGTAAATCAGAGTTAGCAGCAAAAATTTCTTTATACTTCATTGCGTCACCATAGTAGTGCTTTGCAATTTTTCCTAAAGTTTCACCAGAAGCTACAGTATGTCTTGCATACACAGATTCGTCAGCAACTTTAATGTCAGCCATAATATCAGTTGGCTCAACACCACCTACTTCTTTAATTTTATCCCAAATTAAGTTTTTCTCATACTGAGTAGCTGCAGTTCCTAATACTTTAAGTACACCGTTTTCTTCAGTAACTTCTCCATTTTGGATATTTAATTTTTCTCCTAAGTCTAATACGCCTTGGTATTTTGCTTTAACCATTGTTATAATATTTTAATTGTTAATAGTATTGTAAATATACCAAAATATGTGCCAAGTTTTATGCTTTAAAGCATCATTTTGATATTCTAATTATTATGAAACAAATTATAGACTTAAGTCACTTTATTTAATAATATAATTTCAAATACCTCTTCAATTAAGTACCTAAATATAATTTTAACTAGAGATTAACTCATTGGTTATTAGTATTTAATCTTGAAATAAATGTGGGTTAATTATTCAATTGAAAGAGAATCTTTATTTTGAGATTAATTGAATTTTAATGGTCAAGGCTACAATTATGTTGTTATCACTAGTAATTTGAAATCACAATATATGAAGCGCTTAAAATTGATGTATTATTTTTAAATAAATAGGCTTTGTAAAACCCTATAAATGTTGTACTTTTGCACTCCTTTTTAGCGGATTAAAGAAAGTGAAAAGGAAATAAAAAATAATTTAATTAATATCTTCTGTAGATTTTCCGCATTTTTTCTAAAGTTACAGAATACAAATATTTAATTCAGCACATGTCTGAAAAAGAAACAAATCAAGCTGAGGTTGAAGCAACTGAAGCAGTACAAGCTCCAGTAATCTCTGAAGCTCAGTCAAATCCAGAAAAATTCTTAAAAGAGTTCGATTGGCACAATTACGAAGAAGGAATTGAGCAAGTTGCGGACACTAAATTAGAAGAGTTTGAAAAATTAGTATCAGAAAATTTCGTTGACACTTTAGATGACGAAGTAGTAGAAGGTACTGTAATTACAATCACAGATCGTGATGCAATTATTGACATTAACGCAAAGTCTGAAGGTGTAATTTCTCTTAATGAGTTCCGTTACAACCCAAACTTAGCTGTAGGTGACAAAGTTGAAGTATTAATTGATGTGCGTGAAGATGCAACTGGTCAATTAGTATTATCTCACAGAAAAGCGAGAGTAATAAAAGCATGGGATCGTGTAAACAATGCACACGATACTGGCGAAATCGTTAACGGTTTTGTAAAATGTAGAACTAAAGGTGGTATGATCGTTGATGTATTTGGTATAGAAGCTTTCTTACCAGGTTCTCAAATCGATGTGAAACCTATTAGAGATTACGATCAGTATGTAAATAAAACTATGGAATTTAAAGTTGTGAAAATCAACCACGAATTCAAAAACATAGTAGTTTCTCATAAAGCTCTTATTGAAGCAGATATTGAAGAACAAAAGAAAGAAATCATTGGTCAACTAGAAAAAGGACAAGTCTTAGAAGGTATTGTAAAAAATATTACTTCTTATGGTGTGTTTATCGATTTAGGTGGTGTAGATGGTTTAGTTCATATTACAGATTTATCATGGTCTCGTATCAACCATCCAAATGAGATTGTTGAGTTAGATCAGAAATTAAATGTTGTAATCCTTGATTTTGATGAAAACAAATCAAGAATCCAATTAGGTCTTAAGCAGTTATCTAAGCATCCTTGGGAAGCTTTAGGTGAAACTGTAAAAGTTGGAGATAAAGTAAAAGGTAAAGTAGTAGTTATCGCTGATTACGGTGCTTTTGTTGAAGTAGAAGAAGGTGTAGAAGGATTAGTTCACGTAAGTGAAATGTCTTGGTCAACTCATTTACGTTCAGCTCAAGATTTCGTATCTGTAGGTGATGAAATCGATGCTGTTATCTTAACTTTAGATAGAGAAGATCGTAAAATGTCTCTTGGTATTAAGCAATTAACTCCAGATCCATGGACTGATATTACTACTAAATATCCTGTAGGTTCTAAGCACACAGGTATTGTACGTAACTTTACAAACTTTGGTGTTTTTGTTGAATTAGAAGAAGGTATCGACGGATTAATTTACATCTCTGATTTATCTTGGACTAAGAAAATTAAGCATCCATCTGAGTTCTGTAACGTAGGTGATAACTTAGACGTAGTGGTATTAGAGTTAGATGTAGATGGACGTAAATTATCTTTAGGTCATAAACAAACTACTGAAAACCCTTGGGATAAGTACGAAACTGAATTTGCTTTAGGTACTACACATACTGCAGCAATTACAGAAATGGTAGATAAAGGCGCAACTATTGACTTTAACGAAGATATCGTTGCATTTGTACCAGCACGTCACTTAGAGAAAGAAGATGGTTCTAAACTTGGTAAAGGTGAAGAAGCAGAATTCAAAATCATTGAATTTAATAAAGAATTCAAACGTGTTGTAGCATCTCATACAGCAGTATTTAGAGAAGAAGAAGCTAAAATCGTTAAGCAAGCTGTTAGAAAACAGGAAGCTCAAGCGGCAGAAGCTAAACCAACTTTAGGTGATGCAAATGATGCTTTACAAGCTCTTAAAGATAAAATGGACGGGAAGAAATAATTTCCTCGAATTTTAAATAAACTAAAGCCTCTCGATTTTTCGAGAGGTTTTTTTATTTGTTATTTTTAATCTAATGAGAGAGATATTTTTATTTATTACAACCATAGCATTTATATTAATTGGTCTTTTTATCTACCGACCCTTTTTAGAAATATCGTTATCGTTGATTACAAATGAAAATGTCCAATTAAATACGTATCGAATTTCTGACGGATTCTATTCTAAATTCTATTTTTCAGTTTTATTAGGTTATATACCTGTAACTTATTATATAATTCAAAAAAAAACAAAGTTTCATTTCTTTATTGATGGAGCGCATACAATATTATATATAATTGGATTTGGTTTTTTGTCTTGGGTTTTTCGATGTCTATATTTATACGAGAAGTTTGAGAATTTATCATTATACGATTTGAGTTCAGAAATAAATCCATTGTTTTCAATAGATAAGTTTTATTTAGAACATTATCTCCTTTTAGGTTTTCTTATTGGTGCTATTATTAGTTTTATAATTTTTAACCGAAAAAAGAAAAAGCAATCATAGAATTTAACTTTATTGATTCCGTCTTTCGTTTCTTGTTTGGTAGAAAAACCATTGTAAACAAATATTTTTATCCTAACTTTGTAAACCAACAACGTTTGGAAACCATATGAGTCACAAAGTATTACTTAACTCTAAAGAAGTCAATATTACCCTTCACAGATTGGCTTGTCAACTCATTGAAAATCATGATGATTTTTCAGAAACTGTATTAATAGGTATACAACCAAGAGGAAAATTTTTAGCCGATCGTTTAGCAAAAATTCTAACCGAAGATTACAAGATTAAAAATATTCAACTCGGTCATTTAGATATTACATTTTTTAGAGATGATTTTAGAAGAGGAGAAAAACCATTAGAAGCCAATACTACAATTATAGATTTTATAGTAGAAGATAAAAATGTCGTTTTTATTGATGATGTCCTTTATACAGGTAGAAGTATAAGGTCTGCACTAACTGCAATTCAATCTTTTGGAAGACCAAAGGATATTGAGTTATTGACCTTGATTGATAGACGCTTTAGTAGACATTTGCCAATTCAGCCTAATTATAGAGGACGACAAGTAGATGCTATTGATAACCAAAAGGTAATTGTAAAGTGGCTAGAGAATGAAGATGAAGATGCAGTCTATCTGGTTAACAAATAAGTAAGTTAAAGAATATAACATAAAGTGAATTGCTAAAGGCGAATAGCTAATAGTTAAAAGCAAATAAGAATGAGCGAATTAAGTGTCAATCACTTATTAGGAATTAAATATCTTACTAAAGAAGATATCGACCTTATTTTTGAAACAGCCGATCAGTTTAAAGAGGTTATTAATAGACCAATAAAAAAAGTACCATCACTTAGAGATATTACTATTGCTAATTTGTTTTTTGAAAATTCAACAAGAACAAAGTTATCGTTTGAGTTAGCAGAGAAACGTTTGTCTGCGGATGTTATTAATTTTTCGGCATCACAATCTTCAGTAAAAAAAGGGGAAACACTTATTGATACAGTTAACAATATACTTTCAATGAAAGTAGATATGGTGGTTATGCGTCATCCCAATCCTGGAGCTGGTGTATTTCTTTCAAAGCATGTTAATGCAAGTATTATAAATGCTGGTGATGGAGCACATGAGCATCCTACACAAGCCTTATTAGATTCTTATTCAATTAGAGAGAAATTAGGAAGCGTTAAAGGAAAGAATGTTGTTATTGTCGGTGATATTTTACACAGTAGAGTGGCACTTTCAAATATTTATGCTTTGCAATTACAAGGCGCTAATGTAATGGTTTGTGGGCCAAAAACATTATTGCCTAAATATATTAAGGACTTAGGCGTAAAAGTAGAAACAAACCTTAAAAAAGCCTTAGAATGGTGCGATGTTGCTAATATGTTACGTGTACAGAATGAACGTATGGATATTAGTTATTTCCCTTCTACCAGAGAATATACACAACAATTTGGAGTTAATAGAGAATTATTAGATAGCTTAGATAAAGAAATTGTGATTATGCATCCAGGACCCATTAATAGAGGTGTTGAGATTACAAGTGATGTAGCAGATTCTAAACAAGCCATTATTTTAAACCAAGTAGAAAATGGTGTGGCAGTTAGGATGGCAGTTATTTATCTGTTAGCGTCTAAAATAAAACAGTAAGATATGATTATAGATAGAGACGGTAATATTACCATAATAGCCCAAGAGAAAGCTTCAGTAAAAACTTTAGTTAATAATATTGAGCAGGCTTATGATAAGTATAAGAACTATCATCTCATTGTGAGATTGTCTAGTTTAGACAAACTATCCTTAGAGGATATTATAGAATTTCTTCGATTAAGCAATAACCATAGAGCTGATAAAAAAAGTTTTGTGGTAGTATCTGAAAAAGTAGACTTAGATCAAATGCCAGATGAGATTATTGTGGTGCCTACCATCCAAGAAGCTTATGATATTATTGAAATGGAGGATATGGAACGCGACTTAGGATTTTAAAAGTCGTTTAGTTGATTGTTATTAAATACATTGGCTTTATACTTAACAAAAACAATTAATGAAATTAACAATTCTTGGCTGTCACAGCGCAACACCACGCATTAATACTAATCCTACGTCTCAGGTTTTAGAGATAAAAAACCATATGTTTTTAATTGATTGTGGAGAAGGTACACAGGTAGAATTAAGACGTAATAAAGTTAAGTTTTCAAGGATTAAGCATATTTTTATTTCGCATCTTCATGGCGATCATTATTTTGGTTTAATAGGTTTGATTAACACCTTTAGTTTATTAACAAGAGAAACCGAACTTCATATTTATGCACCAAAAGGATTGAAGGAAGTTATAATTCTTCAAATGAAATTGTCGGGTGGTTGGACACAGTATCAACTTATTTTTCATGAATTAAATTCAAAACAATCCAAATTAATTTACGAAGATGATAAAGTTGAAGTCTATACAATTCCTCTAAAACATCGTATTTACACTAACGGATTTCTATTTAAAGAGAAAGAGAATGAACGTAAATTAGATATTAATCTGGTAAATGAAGCCAATATTGATATGGCATACTTCAGAAAACTAAAACAAGGTTTTGATGTTGTAAATGAAGACGGTGTTCTCATTAGTAACGAAAAAGTAACTAAAGACCCAATACCAGCAAAAAGTTATGCTTATTGCAGTGATACGGTTTATAATGAAGACATGGTTCCAATTATAGAAGATGCTACAGTGCTTTATCACGAATCTACCTTTTTAGAAAAAGATGAAGCACGCTGTAAGCCTACCAAACACAGTACAGCAAAACAAGCGGCTACAATAGCTAAAAAAGCCAATGTAGACACATTAATACTAGGACATTACTCTACGCGTTATAACGACTATAACTTGTTTAAAAACGAAGCGAAAGCTGTTTTTGAAAATACGGTTTTATCTAAAGACGGCAAATCTTTTGAGTTTTAATATTTAACTCAATTCCGATAATTGTTGTACCCAACCAATAGCTTCTTCTAAACTAGAGGAGCGTTTTAAACTTATTGAAGCTAATTTTTTCTCAATACTAGCATTCATAAACGATGAGTTTGAATACGTAACAATAGAAGCTGCAACTAGCATATTATCATCTTTATCAAAATAAGACCATAAAATGGGGTCAATAGAATAAGAATTAACGCGGTTAGCTATGTAGGCAAGTTTTTTATCAAAACCATAATGAGCTGTTATTTCCATTAGTAATTCATTTAACTTATCAAAATTAAAGTGAACACCTTCATTAACTTCCATAATAATGAAGTTTTCAAAAAGATAATTGGTTCCAAAATCTAAAGTTAATTTTTCATAAGTTAATGATTGTGATAGGAGGGAATTTTCAAAGTGCATTTAAGGGAATTATTTTTTAAGGGTGGTTAGATGTTAAAGCTACACTTTTTTTGATAGAAACAAAATATTGAATTAACTTCGTATAACTATGGAAAAAGACTTAAGCGATTACAGAAAATCTTACGAAAAAGGGGAATTATTGTTAAATAACGTCCCTGAAAATCCATTGGAATTATTCCGAGATTGGTTTGTAGAAGTGGATACACATTTTAATATTGATGAAACTAATGCCATGACTATTTCAACCTTAGGATTAGATGGTTATCCTAAAAATAGAGTAGTGCTACTTAAAAAATATACCCACGAAGGCTTTATCTTTTACACCAATTATAATAGTGAAAAAGGAAAAGCAATTGCTAATAATCCTAATGTATGTTTATCATTCTTTTGGCATGCTGCAGAGCGCCAAATTATAATAAAAGGGAAGGCAGAAAAAATTTCAGAAAATCTTAGTGATGGATATTTTGAGTCTAGACCAAGAGGGAGTCAATTAGGTGCTATTGTTTCTAATCAAAGTGAAACTGTAAAGGGTAGAGCAGAGTTAGAAACTAAACTTAAAGATCTAGAGGTTAAGTTTGAAGGTAAAGAAATAGAACGACCAAAAAATTGGGGAGGCTATATTATTAAACCTATAGAATTAGAATTTTGGCAAGGCAGACCAAACCGACTACACGATAGAATCCGTTATCAACTCCAAGAAGATTACAATTGGAAGCTCGAGCGCTTAGCACCTTAATTTAGTTATAGTTTCTCATACTATGAAATAGATTATTCATATACTTCTTATTTAATAAATAGGTTTTTATGCGAAATATATTCTCCTGTTCAAAATCATTTTTTAGTGATTCTCAAAAAAACAGAAACAACGATTAAGTGCATTTTATTTCGGTTGTTCTACGTTAAATATGATGTTGATATTGTATTTCAACGATGTTTTGCAAAATAATCCGATTAAAAACATGTAGTTTATCGGTTTTAACATTTATTTAACATTTAAAGAGTTATGTGAGGTTAATTTAGTGACACCAAACTTAATTATCCTACTTATGAAAACCCTAAAACATCTACCTTTTCTTGCAATAATTGTTCTTTTTAGTTTTACATCTTGTTCTACAGAATCAATAGAAGATGATATTAGTGCAATCGAAGTGCCTTCAACTCCACAAGCTAAAGTTATTGAGATAGAGATTATGGAGCTAATAAATGCGCATAGAATCAGTTTAGGTTTAAACGTATTACAAAACCATGACACAGTTAAGGCAGTTGCTTTAACACATACTAACTACATGATTGAAGAAGCTAATGTTTCTCACGATTACTTTTTTTTAAGAAAAGAAAGTTTAGAGACAAATGCTAATGCAAATGATGTAACCGAAAACGTAGGGTATGGTTTTTATACAGCAGAAGGTGTTGTTAATGCATGGTTAAATAGTCCAAGTCATAGAGCTAACATAGAAGGCGATCACACAGATTTTGATGTGTCTGCAGAACAGAATGCTGAAGGCAAGTGGTATTTTACTAATATGTTTATTAAACGTTAAATAGAGTATGGTCTCTAAATCCTTAATACGAGGTCATAAAAATTTCGAAACTAAAATATTCCCTAATATCTAACAATTATAACTTATTAAACCCTTATTTATGAAGCAAAATTTACTCTACAGTTTGATCATCTCAATGATTACTCTTACCTCTTTTTCTCAAAGTGTAAAAATTACCACAATGGTAGAAGGCGATTGCCCAACAGGTTCAGTTGCACCAAGATTTATTGAATTATACGTTGAAGGGACTGTTGATGTGACAGATTTAAAAATTCAGTTTCAGTTTGCATCTGCAACAAATTGGGTAACTAATAATAACATTGGAGTAGGTGAGTATACCGATACTTATCTTTACTTAGTTAATGATGTTGATGCTTTTGATGTTAATTTCCCTGGAACTAGAACTGCTCAAAATGCAACATTGGGTACCGTTTTATCTAGTGTAGAAGGTGGTGATAAAATAAGACTTGTAGATTCTTCTAATAGTGATGAAGTTATTGACATATTTGGTGTTGATGGTCAAAATGGAGAAACTTCAACTTGGAACTTTTCAAACTCATATGTTACAAGAAATAGTGGAAGTGGACCCAATACTTCATTCGTAGAATCTGAATGGACTATAACTCCAAAAAATACGCTATTGTTTGAGGGTGTTTGTTGGGGAGAAGATCCTTTAGATACTATAATAAATTTACAAAGCTATGCATTGTCTACAGCTGAAGTAGATTTCTCAAACAGCCGTATCTCGTATTATCCAAATCCGGCTAAAAATTTTATTAAGATTTCGGGTTTAAGTAATAATACAAGTTTTGTAATGTATGATATATTAGGAACTCAAGTACTTAAAGGCATATTAGAAAATAATAAAAGTATAGATATTAACGAATTATCGACAGGTATCTATTTATTAAAAACGGAAACTGGTCACACGTTAAAAGTTATTAAAGATTAAGCTAAATTAATTCAAGTTGATTTTAGAATCTCTGTTCATTTTATGATCAGGGATTTTTTTTGTTTAGGAGTAAGGCGATTTATTACTCAGCTTCATAAGCTACCTTTACCTTTATAAAAGGTACAGTAAATAATTTCTTTTTTAAAATAGACTTTCTTTTTTGTTTGTGCCAAACATTGGAGTGAAAACGATAGTATTTTAAACTTGTTTTAGTATGTGTATATAGAAGGTTGGGTGTAGTGAGATACATTGAATTTGTTTGTTTAACAAAATCTGGTTTTATAGTTTCAATACCAACAAAAATACCATCTTCTGAAAACGGTATTTCTTTATCTTCTAAATCTATTTTAAAACTTTTTGTTTTGATTTTAGGTTTAATAATTACGTTCTCAAAATGAACTAAATCTCCAGGGAACCCCAAGGTGTCAAGGTTGTAAAAAGCTAATCTGTAATACGTTGGGTGAGTTTTAAATTTGTCATCCTTTATACTTTTAAATTTTAAGTGCAGTTGAGAAAGTTTACCTTTTTTATGTTTAGAATTTTCTATAAATACGGCTACTTCAGAGCCATATGGTACTGAAGATGGAAATGTTTGATTTCTATTACCTGTGGAAATTTGAATTTTATTTGTGCTGTACTTTTTAGGCTTACTCAGAATAAATATTTCGTTTAATGATTCAATTTTAGGAATTAACTGAAAGTTGAATTGATATTCCTTTTTCTCAAAAAAACGAGACAATGCTATTTTTTGTTTTCTATAACCTATAAGAGAAACAATTAAAGTGTCTTCTTGTGACGTTTTAGACAAATCAAAATTATACTTGCCATTTTCGTTACTATAAACACCAATTCTTTTACCTTTTAATCCCAAATTAACATATGGTAATTCTTGCCTTGTTAGACTATCTAATACTTCACCTTTCAAAGTTTGGGAGTTAACAGAAAGATAAATTAAAACAAATGCTATAATAGAATAATACTTCATAGAGTAGTGTTACGTCAAACTTACTTATTCTAAAATGAATTATTTAAATATTGTGGTTTTACATTTATTAAATAAAAAAGCAAGCTCATTACAAGCTTGCTTTTAATCTTAGTAAATGTTTAGTTTGGGATTTTTATTCTTTGTCTTTATTACCATCTACTATATAGAAGTATGAACGTCTATTGACTTGGTGTTCTTCCTCTGAACATTTAGAGCCATTGCTACATTCGTTTAGAAGTCTTGTTTCACCAAATCCTCTAGCACTTGCTATTCTACTTGGCTCAATACCTCTAGATATGATGTACTCTGCGGTTGATTTTGCCCGTCTGTCTGATAATTTTAAATTGTATTTATCACGACCTCTACTGTCGGTATGAGATTCAATTTTAATAACCATATCCTTATGTTTACGTAAAACGTTGATAATATTTTCTAATTCATATTGAGCGTCAACTCTTATGGTTGCTTTAGCATAATCAAAGAAAATTGGGTTTATAATAATCTGACTTTCTAGTAATAATGGTTTTAATACTAAATCAATAGTGGTTTCTTCTTCGTCTTTTCTCGAGGTTAAGATGGTTTGTTTATCATCTTGATAATCTTCTTTTGTTCCAAGAATAGTATACGTTTTATTACATTCTACTTCAAAGGCATAAGCACCGTCTTCTTTTGTTACAGTTTCTGCAATTATTTTGCCGGTTTCGTCAATAAGCTGAACTGTTACTCCTTTTAAAATAATTTCAGTTCTATCTTCTGTAGCAGTACCAGTAATTAGTTGTATACATTTTGAAATCGTAAAACCATAAATGTCATCACTACCTTTTCCTTCTGGTCTATTACTAGAGATGTAACCTTTTTTAGTTTCGCTATCTACATAAAAAGCAAAATCATCGTAACCACTATTAAAAGGTGCACCCATATTTTCTGGTGCAGTTACTTCTTCTGTTTTTGTTAAGATATTGGATTTAAAAATGTCCAATAATCCTAAGTTTAAATGCCCATCTGAGGAAAAATAAAATGTACTGTCTTTACCTATAAAAGGAAACATTTCTCGTCCTTCGGTATTAATTTTATCCCCTAGATTTACTGGGTCTCCAAAAGAGCCATCGTCATTAATTTCAACAGAATAGATATCGGTTTGCCCAATACCACCATCGCGATCAGACACAAAGAAAAGTGTTTTGTTATCTACACTTAATGCAGGATGTCCGGTAGAATAAACTTCGTCATTAAATGGAAGTTCTTCAGGTTTTGACCACTGTTTACCAACTAATGTCGATTTGTATATTTTTAGGTGTGTTGTACCCTCTTTATCATATTGTAAACGTTGTCTGTGATTAATGTTATCTCTCGTAAAATACATGGTTTTACCATCATTGGTAATAGCAATTGATGCCTCATGATATATTGTATTTACGCCTTCGCCTAACAATTCTGAAGGTGATCCGTAAGTCTCAACTATTTGGCCTTCTGCATTTTCTTCTTGTTGAAAATTAATTTGATAAATATCTAAAAACGGTTCTTTATTCCAATTATATACTTTTTTGTTATCACCTCTTGCTGTAGCAAAATATAGTGTACTATCTTTTACAAAAGATCCAAAGTCTGATAATTCAGAATTAAATGGCAAATTTTCTAGGGTTACAACAAGGTCAATGTTTTTAGACGTAAGTTGATCAAATATCCCAACGTTATCTGGATCATAACCCTTAAGACGGCTATCACCTTGCTGTGCATCACTTAATTTTTTAAACCACACATTAGCTTCTTCGTAGTTACCTATACTTCTAAGCGATTGGATGTATTTGTAGATGTATTCGGCTTCAATATTTTTGTATTCACTTAGTGCTTTTTTGTACCAGTAAACTGCTTTTTCTGAATTTGAATTATTATAATAAGCATCACCTAAACGTGTTAAGACATGAGCATCTGCCTTTCCCTTTTCTACTACTTTTTCATATAATTCAATAGCTTTTACATAGCCGTAATTTTCAAAGAATTTATCAGCTAGTTTCGTTTGAGAATAGGATAACGAACAACTTAAAACTAAGAATAGTATTAATAATTTGATTTTCATATTACTGTAGTGTTTAGAAATATCTTGGCGATTTAATTCGTTTACTTTTAAAGACTTCAAACATAAGCAATACCTCATGTGTACCACTTGTATAAGCGGCTATATCTGAAATAGGGTACTCATATGCATAGCCAATTCGCATTTGTTTTGATATTTGAAAATCTGCAATTCCGCCTATGGCAGCTGCATGTTCGTTAATTCTGTACGCACCACCAAGCCATAGCTTTTCGTTAAATAAAAAGTTTGCTGATATATCAAATGATAAAGGCGCTCCATTTGTTGCTTTTAACAATGCGGAAGGTTTAAGTTTTGTTGTTTCGCTTAGATTAAAAACATAGCCACCAGTAAAATAATAACTGATACGTTCAAAAGCGACAAAATTTCTAAGACCATCACTACCTTTGTTATAATCTGTGTTTAGTATTCTTGGAGCCGATAAACCTAAATACCAACGTGAAGAATGTAAAAATAAACCAGCACCTACATTAGGACTCCAACGGTTAGAAATATCATTAAAGAACGGGTCTTCCGTTACTGAAGGGTCATTTAATAATTCTTCATCTAAACTATAATGTGTTAAGCCACCTTTCATCCCAAATGCTAATTTAGTATTAGCACTTGTATTAATTGTATATGAATAATCAGCATATAAATATGAGAAATTTTCATACCCTAATTTATCATTGATAAAGGATATTCCTAACCCCATTTTTTCGTTTCTTAAAGGTGTATGTATAGATAATGTTTGTGTTTCTGGACCACCTTCTAATCCAACCCATTGACTTCTGTGTAAACCAACAACACTAAGTGTTTCTCTACTACCAGCATAAGCCGGATTAATAGAAATGGTATTAAACATATACTGCGTAAACTGAGGTAACTGTTGCGCGAAGGCTGCAGATACACTAAAGAAGAGTATAGCAATGCTTATATATTTTGATAACTTCATTGGTTAAGTTTTATTTTAATTTGTTGCTACGTAAATAGGGCCAGTAAAAGGGGCTAAACCACTATCTTTTAAATGAACAATGTAATAATATGTACCTGTTGGTACTTTTCCTGAATTTCCTACTGATGAATTATGAGAAAATCCACTCCAATCATTTTGATAGTTATTAGATTTATAAATTTCTGCTCCCCATCTATTAAAAATTTGAACCTCTATTTCAAAGTCACAATCTTCTACACCAGTAATTGTAAAGAAGTCATTATAGCCATCACCATTATCAGTAACAGTTTTAGAAATTACAACATCTTCTTCACCACATCTTAATACAACACAATCATCATCGATTGCAATATTTATTTCTATTTCTGTTTGGCAAGGCCCTTCCGAAATAGCATACATAAATGTATAATTGCCAACGTCATGTAGGCCAGGATCAAAATAACTATCGTTAAGTGTTGCATCACCAGCGATAACACTCCAAGTACCATCTGTGTCAAAATCACCAGACAATAATTCAAAGAGATCAAACTCTGGATCTAAAGTACAACGTGCAGTATCTGCAGCCTCAATTAACGTTCCAATTTCAACAGCAATATTTTGTGTGTAATCTGCTACGTTGCCACAATCATCTGTTACAGTCCATATTCTTGTAATGTCATAGAATTCAGAATCGATACCTATTGTAGATTCTTCGTTGAATTCAACTTCGATATTGTTTGAACATGAATCCTCAAATACTAGATTCGGAACTAAAGGAATTTCGCTACATAGAACTGAAATTGAAGATTCTAAAGGTGTTAATAGAGTAGGTGCGTTATTATCTTGAACCGTTATTATTTGTGTATGTACTGCTTCGTTATCACAACTATCAGTAGCTGTCCAAGTACGCACAATTAAATATTCTCCAATACAAGAGCCTAAAATAATCTCTTCTTCAAAATTCACTTCTGCAGAACTACAGCTATCAGTTGCAGTTAATGTTTCTGAACCTGGTACAGCATCACATTCTGTGGTTAAGTCAGCAGGTAAATTTTCGTTAAACACAGGAGCGGTAGTATCTTGTATTGTTATTGTTTGAACATGAGTAGTTGTGTTATTACACTCGTCACTTAATGTCCATGTTCTAGTTATAACAGCTTCTCCAGGGCAATCACCATCTACAATATTATCTGTAAATGTGGCTTCTAAGCCAACAGTACAGTTATCTACCTCATCAGTGACATCACCAGTTAAGGAAACATCTGTTGCATTGACATCACATTCTATAGTAACATCTTCTGGAGCAGTAAAAGTTGGTGCTGTCGTATCTTCTATTGTTAAAGTTGCACTTAAAGTTGATATATTACCACAATCATCAGCAGCAGAATATATTACTGTAATTGTACCGCCTGAACCACATGTAGAAACAAGATTAGTAAAGTCAAAATTAGAAGTTACTACATTTGTAGGGGTAACGTCACAGGTATCGGTACCACAAGTTTCTAGTACAGCAATATTTGCAGCATTCCATGCTAAGGCTGAGTTTTCAGTTTCAGAACCACTACATTCTATTGTTTCATCTATTACAGTACATGCAGATAAATCAGGACCAGTTGTATCTTCAAGAGTAAGTATAGCAGTAAAAGTGCTTGCATTATCCGTTGAATCTGTTAGCGTATAAGTTACAGTGATTGTACCACCAGCTCCACACGTAGAAACTAAGTTTCCAAATACATAGTCTGAAGTTACATTGAAATTATTATCACAACCGTCCGTTGCACAATTTTCTAAAGCTAATATATTATCAGCATTCCAATCATTAGCAATGGTTTCATTATCCATACCGCTACATTCAATAGTGCTATCTAATACAGCACAATTAGAAATATCTGGAGGTGTAGTGTCTTCAATTAATTCGGTCACAGTTTGTGAAGTTGAATTAACATTTGTTCCATTTATAACCTCTTCAGCATTAACAGTGGCAGTATTTGTTACTTCTGTAGCATCTATATCTAACTGAGTTACTAAATAAGTAGCGGAATAATACCATATTTCAGAAGGGTCTAATAGATTGTCGCCATCAGCATCTCCAGAAACATAATTAATACTTACTACTGGTATTGCATTGTCTAATAATGGATCCGTAATAATTACATTGCCTAAGGCAATATCACCAGTATTTGTTACCGTAAATGTATATGTTATTGTTTCATCAATTTCTGTACAAGCATTTCCATTATCATTATTAAAATTACCTGTTTTAACAAGTTCAATACCATATTCGCTACAAAGCATCACATCAGGATTGTTAGCATCAATAATATAAGTGTCATTAGCTGTAACTGTTGTAGTTCCATCAGGTTGTAAACCAGTAGCTGTTACATTGTTTGTAATATTACCAGCATCTACATTAGCTTGGGTAATAGTATAATCAAGCGCAGTGAATACCCAAGTTTCAGTTGGGTCTAGTAAGTCATTTCCATTAGTATCACCAGCAAGAGTTAGTGTTGTAGTAATATCACCACCTAATAAATCATCAGTAATAGAAACATTACTAATTGACACATCACCAGTATTGGTAATAGTAAATGTATAAGTAATATCATCACCTTCACCAACACAACCTACTGTTGTAGTAGAGGCTGTTTTTACAATATTGATTCCGCCATCATTACAAAGCGTCACATCAGGATTGTTAGCATCAATAATATAAGTATCATTAGCTGTAACTATTGTAGTTCCATCAGGCTCTAAACCAGTAGCTGTTACATTGTTTGTAATATTACCAGCATCTACATTAGCTTGGGTAATAGTATAATTTGGTGCTGTAAACACCCATGTTTCAGAAGAATCAAGGATACCATCAATATTAATATCTCCAACAAGTGTTAGAGAAGCTGTGATATTACCACCTAATAAATCATCAATAATTGTAATAGAATTTATAAGTACATCACCAGAATTAGTGACTGTAAATTTATAAGTTACTTCATCACCAACCGAAACACAATCTACAGATGTACTAGATGCTGATTTAACAATACTAAGACCAGCAACACCATCAATAGTGATGTAAACCGTAGCTTGGTCGCAAGCAACAGGACTTCCATTATCGCAAATTGTGTAAACAAAAGAATCTGTTCCAGAGTATCCAGCATTTGGAGTATAAGTAAATTCACCAGTATTAGGGTTAATATTTACCGTAACACCTTCAGCTGTTGTAACAGTTGTTGAGGTTACTGTTTGTGTATTACCTTCAATATCACTATCATTCAATAGGACATTTCCAATTAAAATACTAGTCGGAGTTACATAATATGCATCATCATTAGCATTAGTTGTATTAGGCATTCCTGAATCTTGAACAGTAACTGTAACCGTTGCGGTATCACAAAGTTGAGGGCTACCGTCATCACAGATTGTGTATGTAAATGTATCTTCACCTGTAAATCCAGGGTTAGGAATATATGTAATAGTTCCGTTAGGATTAACTGTTACTGCACCATTTGTTGGGTTAGTTGTTCCAGTAATTGAAATTGGGTCAGCATCTGGGTCAAAATCATTAACAAGTACAGCAATATCAATAGGAGTGGCTACAGGAGTTGTTGCAGTATCTGCATTAGCAATAGGTGCTTCATTTTCAGGACCACTTTCAGGCAATACTTCAATATAAACAGTAGCAGTATCACAAGTAACAGGGTTTCCGTCATCACAAATTGTATACTCAAAAGTATCTTCTCCAATGAATCCAGGATTAGGGATGTAAGTGTATGTTCCATTAGAATTTAGACTAACAGAACCATTTGCAGGATTTGTATTTGTAGTTACTATTTGGTTGTCTCCTTCAAAATCTTCATCGTTAGTTAAAACATTACCAGAAACAGATTGGTCAACAAAAGTATTATTGATATCTGCAATAGCATCAGTACAGTTTATAAGAATTTCAGTAGTTACAGTAGAAGAACAATTATTTGCATCCAAAACAGTGAAAGTATAATTACCAGGAACTAAATCTGTAAATGCTTCACTATTTTGATAGTTAGTACCTCCATCTTTAGAGTAAGTGTATGGAGCAGTTCCACCAGAACCAATAACTGTAATAGCTCCTAAACCAGAACAAACAATATCTGATTGAGAATTTATCGAAGCTGATAACGCTTGAGAAGGTTGTGTAATTTGAATATTATGAACAACAGGATCACAAGACGAGCCATCCATAGAGACACTTACTGA
>NZ_CANLYI010000006.1 GCF_947495255.1 uncultured Winogradskyella sp. | reverse complement strand
GTTCTGCAACTATTTTAGCTTGCGCATCAGCTTCTTCTTTAGCTTTTTGTTCTGCGACTAGTTTGGCTTGCGCATCAGCTTCTACTTTAGCTTTTTGTTCTGCAACTATTTTAGCTTGTGCATCAGCTTCTTCTTTAGCCTTAGCTCTTTGTTGAGCAGCAATGGCTTCTCTTTTTTCTACTATTGCTTGAGCTTTTTTGTCTGCTTCAATTTGTTCAATTTTTGCTTGCTCAATTTGTTGCTGTTTTAACTTTTGTTCTTCTAAGTCTTGTATTGCTTTTTTCTTAGCAAGTGCTTCTGCTTTAGATTCTATTTCAGCAGCTTCTTTTTCTATCGCTTTTTGTTCTGAAGCTAATTTAGCATTTGCTTCTTTTTTAGCTTTAACTTCCTTTGCTTTAGATTTTACTATACGACGTTTTTTATTGTCATTAGATAGAATACCTGTTAAATCATCTTGTGGACTATAGTCGTAATAATTATTGTTCTCAAATCTATATGCAATAGTGAAGTCGTGAGAATTACCAAGGTCTCCAAGTTTACCAATTGCGTTTTCATAATTATATTCTAAGGCAATATTTTTAGTAATATTTAGTCCTATACCAGCAGAAACTCCATAAACAGAATTATAACCACCTTGAAACCAAAACCCCTTAGGAACGGTTATCATTGCTAAAGCAGAAACAATTGTTTTGTCTTCATATATATCAGCTTTTAAAAGACCTGTAAATTTACTTTCATCAAAAAAACCTCTACTATCCATGTAGCCAGTATACATAATATGCGTTTCTAGGCTTTGTTCTGGATTAACATCTATAACTGAAGAAGTTTGGAAATTATACATTACCAAATTATTAAAAGACAACCCAAAATCTAGATACTCTGTACCAAAGTTAATACCAGGATTGATAGTCAATAACGTGTTTTCTGGAACATTTTGTAAAGAAGGGTCATCAAAATTTGTAACTACATCTCCTGTGTTAATACCACTTTTATAAGCACCTACATTTAAACCAAATGTAAGATTGTTAACACTACCGATTCTCGCGTTATAAGCAAAGTTTAATAGACCACCAAAAGTTGTTAAAACACCATAGTTTTGTTGAAAAACTCCAATTCCGGCACCAATATTTTCTCCAAATCTACCAGAGAAACTTCCAAAGTAGGTGAGTGGTGCATTTTCAAATTGTGCCCATTCTCTTTTGTTATTAAAACTAATGTATTTTGATTGTTCTCTAACAAAACTAAAAGTTGGATTGATATTAATTCTGTTAAACGTTAATGAATTTCTGGCAGGTATATTAAGTGAAACGACACCATCACTATCTTCTTCTTGCGCATAGAAAGCCTGCACAAAACAGATACATAATATAAAGAGTAGAAGTCTTTTCATTTTATTTTACTACAGTTATTGATCCTTTTTTTGTTTTATTGTCTTCTGTTGTAATGACGTAGTAATAAACTTGATTAACACTACTAAGGTTTAAATCAACTTCTGGCCAATTATTTTGGTACGAAACAGTTTTTAAAACTACATTACCTTTATTGTCCATTATTAGCACTTCTGTATTGGCATCATTAGTATGGTATATCTGTGGAATGATCCAAGTATCATTTATACCATCACCATTTGGGCTTATTACATTAGGAATTTTTTCTACATCTGGGAAAAAATTCACTGACTCTTCAACTGTGAAATTATACTCAACGGTTACTAAACACCCTGTTGTTTCGGATACAGTAGCTGTATAATCGCCAAATTCCTCAGCTTCAAAAGTAGCTGCTGTTGCTCCAGGAATTAAAACACCGTCTAAATACCAAGAGTATTCAGGAGCTTGTGCATTGTCTGTTATAGTTACTTCAATAGGATAGCCTTCTAATGTTTCAACAACGTCATCAACATCTATACTGCTTTCAAATGATTCACTAACTAACTCTATTGAACCAGAAGCTGAACAATCACCTAAATCTACCTGAACAGTAAATGTTCCAGATTCATTAGTTTGAAGCATCTGAGAGGTAGCACCTTCAATTGAATTTCCATCTTTAAACCATTGGTAAGAATTTCCTACAAATGTACTTAGTGTTGTAGTTCCTTGGCCAGGACAATATGGATTACCTAAACTTGAAACTATTGTAGCATTTGCTACACCAGAAGTGACTTCAGAAATTGTAACACGATTAGAAAAGGAGTCTGATGTACAGCTTCCATAATTTGTTCGTGCAAAATAAGTTCCATCAGTAGTTACATCTAAAGTTGGTCCATCTGCAACAAATACAAAGGTTGTAGGACTCGTTTCTTTATACCATTTGAATGTAAGGTTAGGATATAATAAAGGAGAATCATTATTACCAGTACCAGGATTATCGATACTTAATAAGTAACTTCCTCCTGTACAAAAAGCACCTGTTGATACTAAATGATTAATACTAAAAGGAGAATCTTGTGGCTTATAATAAGCCGCAAATGAAACTGAACTAGAGCTTGTTGCTACTGGAGCACTACTTGTAATTCTTATTTTATAATTTTCGCCAGCTGCTGTTTCTGGTATTGGGAAATTTAAAGTTGCAGGCGACGTGGTTATTGAACCAGGTGTTGATGAATAAATTACAACTGCATTAGTAAAATCACCATCAGAATCTGACATTTCTATAGAAAACTTATTTGAAGGATACAAACCAGCTTCTGGTGAAAAAATAAAAGTTGTACTAAAACTATTAAAACTCTCATTTGCACAAGCCTGACTAAAACCAAGATTTGGTGTGCCAATTACTATTTGTGCATTTAAACTTTGTTGCAGCATAGTTGCAAAAAGACAAAGTCCAAAAAATAGACGTTTTAGGTTAGTAGGTGTAAGCATTTAGTTTGGGATTGTATTTTTTTTGTATAGGAATGGATTAAATTTTAATTATCATCATCTGAATTATCGTTAGAAGCAATAATTTTATTAATTCTTAATCTAAAATCTGGGTATCTACTATTATTAGAGTCAATGAATGTTTCAGAGTCAGGACCTTTAGAGTAAACATTGTTAAATGCTCTGCTACCATACCAGCTTTCTAAATCGTCATTATTAGTATAGTCTTTTCTGAAAATATTACCTTGACAATTATTAAAATATGAATTTGTGAACTTTATCTTATCAAGATTTTTACTATTGATTGCTATCCTAGCATCGAAATAAACTGCAGGTTTAAATCCTGATATTACACTTTTATCAATATGAAATGATACATCAGTTCCTAAGTAAATTGCTTCTTGTACTAAACCAACTTTTATGTCAGATTCTAAATCATTACTTACATTAACTAGAGTAAGATTCTCAGCACGTACATAGGTTTCTTTTTTATCGGTATCTGCGTTTTCCTTTATATCATAAGATTTAACATACATACATCTTGAACCGTCAGCACTAGAAACGTATGGAGATCTAATTGCTAAAGAGTTATTAATACTGCATTGTGCTCCATAATTAAAATTATAGTCATTTTTACTAGATCTAAAAGATACAGTATGTGATAGGTCTACATTACCACCTAAGATATTAAATGAGTTTCCTTCGCAATAACTAACCATTACATTTTTTATAATAGTTTTTAATCCTATAGCAGCAAGTGTAAGTCCACTGTAGTTACCAAAAGACTTTGTTTTTTTACCAGCGTATTCTATTCTTACATATTCCATGTTACCAGAATCACTTTCAACTATATCACCACCATAACTGATGTTTTCTGTAGAAGAAGGGTTTAATCCATAATTTACTGAGCTAACATTTCCAAATGTATTTATAGGTGCATCACCAAGAATAAAAATTCCGCCCCAATCACCAGATTTTTTGTCTGTTCTACTAGATGTAAATACTATAGGGTCGAGAATGGTGCCTTTGGCTTCTAATTTAGAACCTCTACTGATTGTTAAAGATCCATTGGTTTCGTAATCACCTAAAATTACTGTACCAGGTTCAATAGTTAATGTAGCGTTGTTCATTACATAAACTTCACCTAGTAATAAATAAATGTTTCTTTTTGTTAAGGTTGTATTTTCATCAATATCTCCAGAGAGAATTTGAGTAGCTTCATCGTAGTTAGCCTTATTAGGTTTAAAATCCGTCCAAGTGTCTAACCAGTTATCGTAACCAGTTATTCCTTTTTCTTGCTGAGCATTTATATTGCAAAGCACAAAAAGAATGAGAAATAAAGTGAGAGTATTTTTTTTCATAATAGGTTAATTCTTTTAATAGATATTTAAGGGACATTTTACTATTAGGTCAAAACTAACAATAAATTCCATGAAACACAAATAATATCGATGAAATACACTAATTAATTACTTTTGTCACGTAATTCTTACTAATAAGTACTTTTAAAAGGGTTTTTATGTGTTTTAAAAACAAGATGTTATAACAAATTAGAAATAGGGTATAAAAAAACCTTGACTTAAAAAAGACAAGGTTTAAAACACTATAATAAATAAAACTAACTAATCTTTTTTAAAGTCTTCATATGTATGTAATGCTTTCAATGTTGATTCGTAAAACAAAATTGCAGCTATTAAATCTGTAGTATCGGAGTATGGTAGTATCGATTTTTGAAATTCTATCGTACTTTCAAAATAAGTATCTGAAGCTTCTATATTTTCTTCTAAAGCTTTTTTATTGTCTTTTGTTTCAGGTATCCCTAAAGATGCCATCGTTACACCTGGCTTAGTTGCAAAGGCAATATTTGGTAATATATTTACAATTACTTCAATACGCTCTATGTATAAGGTCAGTAATTGCCCCTTATCCATACCTTCTAAGTCTTCACGACTATGGTATTTTGAGATATTTACTTTGCCGCTAATGATGCTTTGAGACTCTTTGTTTTTTTGAGCAAAACTCATAGTCATCATCAGTAAAAAAAAGGCACTGAATAAAGTAAATTTTAGTTTCATAATTATGCTTTTATGTTATTCTTAGTGAGACAAATCTATACAATTATTTAAAAAAAACAATTAAAATACTCATTTTTTTACAAAATATTTATCGATTAAATAACAAAATAATTGGTTAAAGTGTTGTTTTTGTTGACAAAAAGCAAATAACACCGACGAAATACATTTGTCTGTTGAATTCTGATTTTGGTCGTGTTTTATTAGTTTTAAGTGAAAAAACAACTTAATTTTTAATTCCTAAAATGGAATTCTACTTCAATAATGTGTTGTTTTTTCAACTCAAGAAAGTATCTATTCTTGGCTTAAATTTTAATGAAATTATGACTAATATTTGCTTGAGCTGTATTAAAATAATAGTACATAAATAAGAAGATTTGATTTAAGAAAACAGCAACAGGTTCAGGGACTATTATATATCTAGTCTAAATGCTAGTTTAAAGAGATATATTAATTGAATTAAATACAATTTTTAAGCTAATCATCTAAATCAAAGCATAATTAAATAATAAAAGTTGGGTACTTCGTCGGAGTTATAAGTTTTCAATTTCTGTTTATCGTATAAATATCACATTGATAAGATTTTTATTGAAATAGTAATAAAAAGTGTGAATTTTGATGCAACCGTAATACATATTCTTATGAAAACGACATTTTCTTTATTTTCTTTAATTTGCCTTATAAGTGTTAGTAGTTTTATTTCTGCTCAAACTTCTAATATGGAACTTCCTATTTATGATAAAGAAGATCTTAATTTAAGAAATGTAGATACAATTCCGGATTTTGAGTCTAAAATAAATAAACTAAAAATTTCTGGTGTTATATATAAGAGTGATGGTGTTACACCAGCAAAAGATGTTATCTTATATGTACAACAGCCAGATGAAAATGGTGATTTCGAATTAATAGAAGAGAATGATAAACGTTATGTAAATCATAGAGGTTGGGTAAAGACAGATGCTGATGGTCGTTATACGTTTTATACATTTGTACCAGGAGGAGACAGAAGATATAATCAATTGCAACAATTATACCCTATTGTAAAGGAACCTTCTAAGGATGCTTACGAAGTAGAAACATTTCTTTTTGATGAAGATCCTCTACTTACAAAAACATGTAGAAAAAGAATGGCAAAAAAAGGAGATCCAACAAGAATATTAAAGTTAATCACAGAAGAAGGAATGCTTGTTGCACAACGCGATATTGTTTTAAAAGCAGATTATTAAACAATAAAACATATATTATCTCATATTATTAAGGTCCTGAATATAATTCAGGACTTTTTTATGTCTAAGATTTAGTTTGTTTCTTTAGATGTGTTTTAACTAAAGCATAGCAATTTATGATTCCGTTTTTTAAAAATACAAATGGTTTTAATCTAAGACTTAGATTAAATCAAGGCTTTCCAAAAGATTAGTTCTATATTTATTTACTTATTTTGAAAAACGAATAAATAATGAGTAAACAAACTTTTCATTTAGGACTTTCATTAGCAGGAGCAGTTTCTGCAGGTGCTTACACAGCTGGTTTTGTAGATTATCTTCTAGAAGCATTATCAGAGTGGGAAAAGGCAAAAGAAGAACAAGCAGACAATAAGAGCAGTAATATTCCGAACCATGATGTAATTATTGATGCCATTGGAGGTGCTTCTGCTGGTGGAATGGTTGGCATGATTGCAACTTTGGCAATGTATTCAGGCAATTGGAAACCTGTAAAGAAAGTCTCTAACACAAAAACTGGTAATATTCTATATGACAGTTGGGTGTTTTTAGATGATGACTTAAATCTTTATGACAAAACAAAAAGTGGGAAATCTACTTTTGAAAAAATGCTCGACACTTCAGATATTCATCCTGAAGTTGGTGCGACATCGCTTTTAAACTCTAATCCTATTGATGCAATTGCCGAACGTGTTTTCAATGAATTGTCAACAGATGCAAGTTTAGACAATTTTCCTAAATTTATGTCTAAAGATTTACGCTTGCTAATTACTTTAACGAGTCTTAGACCATTAGATTATAAAGTAAAGTTAAGTAGAATTAAATCTAAGTTTTTAGATGCAACACCTGCTCACAGAGTAAGTAGCCATGATATTGTGGCACATTTTAAGCTTAATTATGATGAGTTGAAAGATAAAAATCAATACTTACCATTTCATCCTAAAAACTTAAAATCGAAGGATTTTTTAATTAAAGTGACTAAGGCAACAGGTGCATTTCCTATTGGTTTAAAACCAAGATATTTTGATAACGAATTTACTACGAGTTATTTAAATAATAGTTTAACAGTTAGAAAATCGTTAGTAGAAGAAAAAGATGTTTTTATTGAACCAGAAGTCAGTCCAAACTTTCAGTTTACTGCTATTGATGGTGGTACAATTAATAACGAACCGTTTGATGAGGTTTTACGTCATCTTATTAATAAGCATGGTGAACCAAACTCTGAGAATCCAAAATTCGGGACTGTTTTAATAGATCCATTTCCTAGTTTTTTTGATGCTGAGTCTGTAGACAGTATTAATTATAGAGTATCTAGTATTATGGGCATTTTAGGTGCTCTTGTACCGACGATTCTTAATCAAGCCAGAAATAAACAAAATGATACCTATGGTGTTGGTTTGTTTAAATTAATGTCTTTTCCCAGGAAATTGAAGTCAGGAAAAATGGAAGTAAGAGAGCATCCTCCTTTGGCGACTGGTGCTTTAGAAGGTTTTGGTGGTTTCTTAGATATTAAATTTAGACAACATGATTTCTTTTTAGGAAGAGACAACGCTCGCAATTTTTTAAGAGGTATTTTATTTTTAGAATGCGATAAGGATGATCCTAATAACTTATTCTATGGTGTAAGTGACGAAGCTATAGATGCGTTTAAGAAAAATGTAGAACAAAAGGATGGTAGTGTAAAGGTGTATATGCCAATTATTCCTGATTTGAGTAAAATTGATGGTGATACCAACCCTACAAAATATGAAGTTGAAGATTTTCCAAAATTTGATTCAAAAGCTTTTAAAAATTTAAAAAAACCTATAAAAAATAGGATAAAGGCTATCTTAAAAGCCGAATTAAAAGGAAGAGTAAAAACCTGGTGGTTAAAGCCTTTAGTTTCACTTTTTAAGGGACTCATTGCTTCTAAAATTACCAATTGGGTAATTGTACAAGTCGAAGCAGATTTTAAACATCGTAAAATGTAAAACTTATTTATCCGTTTAAATATTCATTTCGTTTAAAATCAATTCCTTTTCTAATTAAATAAGCATGATATGCACTGGGAATATCATGTGTCCATTTCGGTAAGATTAGAGTAATTAGTATTCTGTCTATATGAGAGATTAATCCCATAATTATAGCCATTGCAAACGGAATGCCAGCGTGATTAAACCCAATTAACGAGGTAAACGCAATTAATAGAGTAATTCCCCAAAGTTTTGAAAGAAAAGCATGTGTACAAGTTTCTTTTTTAAACTTAATTAAACTAATGACGTAACACGCAATTTCCATGATTAGGATTGTCCAAATTACAATTGAATTATCGGCTATTAATTTGGGATAGAGTATCCAAGTAGAAAAACCGATAGACAACCAAAATATCATATCAGTTTGACTATCCATTCGTCTTAATTTAGGTGAAGATATATTTTGTTTTCGTGCAATTATCCCATCTAGTATATCAGAGATCAATCCTAAATACATTAAAATAACGATTATTGTTTTAGAAGTTTCTCCTATAAAATAAGCTAAAGCTAAAATTATTGGTGCTAAAATTAATCGTAATAAAATTAATGATATTGGTATATTCATTTTTTTTAGTTTAAAACACTCAATTTCAAGTTTCTAAAGTCAATATAGTATAAGTTTCTGGTAAATATGTTGTTTTAAATCTTAATTGCTATACCTATCTTTAAAACAAGTTATTAAATGAAACATAAAGTAATTGATTTTTTAAAATCGCTAAAAAGAAACATTTAATAATCTGCTAATATAAATATAAAAGCTCCAGAGAATTTCTGGAGCTTTTATGAGTGAATTTAATATTATAGAAAATGAAGTCTTTAATTCACCAACCCATAAGCTTGTTTTGCAATTTCTAATTCTTCATTTGTAGGAATTACTAAAATTTTAGTTTTAGCATCTACAGTGTTGATTTCTCGTAATTCTTTAGATCTTAAATTATTTTTAATCGAATCTAATTTAATTCCAAAATAATCCATGTCTACACAAACTTTCTCTCTTATATAGTTAGAGTTTTCACCAATACCAGCAGTAAATACAATAGCATCTAAACCGTTCATTGCAGCCGTGTAAGCACCAATGTATTTTTTTATTCGGTAAGCATTCATTATTAAAGCTAATTTACAATCTTCATTTCCTTTTACAGCTTCTGCTTCAATATCTCTTAAATCACTATAACCGGTAAGACCATACATACCACTTTCTTTAGTTAAGATTCTATTTACTTTGTCTAAATCATACCCTAAACTGTTTACTAAATAAAATACAATAGCATGATCAATATCACCACTTCGTGTTCCCATTATTAAACCATTAGAAGGCGTAAATCCAAGATTGTGGTCTATACTTTTTCCATTCTCAACAGCCGTCATACTGCAACCATTACCTAAATGAATGGTAATAATTTTAGACGTTTCTAGGTTTAAATAATTGATTGCCTTTTCAGTAACATATTTATGACTTGTACCATGAAAGCCATAAACTTGAATGCCATGATCTTTGTATAAGTAATTAGGGATAGCATACTTTTTAGCCTTTTCTGGTAAGGTTTGAAAAAATGCAGTATCAAAAATAGCCGCTTGCTTTGCATTAGGGAAAAGCTGCTCTGCTACTTTAATTCCTTCTAGATTATTAGGATTATGTAAAGGTGCTAAAGCTGAAAATTCATTAATCTTCTCTTTTACATCTTTAGTAATTAATGTGGTATTAGAAAACGAATTTCCACCATGTACAACCCGATGACCAACAATTGCAATTTCGTCCGTATTTTGTATAACCCCTTTTTCTGGATCTAATAATAAATCTACAACTCGTTTTAGACCGTCATTATGATCTGCAATGTGATGTATTTCTTTGGTATCTACTTTATCTGTTTCGTAATTAAGAATAGCATCTTTTTGACCGATACGTTCTACCAAACCACTACAAATTAATGTTTCGGATGGCATTTGTATTAATTGAAATTTTATGGAAGAACTCCCAGAGTTGATTACTAATATGTTCATAAACTTTATTTTAAAAATCTTGTGCTTGAATAACGGTTACAATTACGGTATTAAAAATATCGTCTGTTGTACAACCTCTACTTAAATCATTAACAGGTTTGTTAAGTCCTTGTATTATTGGTCCTATAGCTAAGGCTTTGGTTTCTCGTTGTACGGCCTTATACGTGTTGTTACCTGTATTTAAATCAGGGAAGATAAAGACGTTTGCTTGACCAGCAACTTCAGAATTTGGTAATTTAGTTTTACCAACATTCATATCTACTGCTGCATCGTATTGTATTGGACCTTCTACTTTTAAATCTGGACGTTTAGACTTTATTAGTGCAGTTGCTGCTCTTACTTTTTCTACATCTTCACCAACACCTGATGTGCCAGAAGAGTAGGAGAGCATTGCTATTTTTGGCTCTATACCAAAAGCAATACTTGTTTTTGCAGATGAAATTGCAATTTCAGATAACTGCTCTGCAGTTGGGTTTGGATTAATAGCACAATCACCATAAACGGATACACGATCTTCTAAACACATAAAGAATACAGAAGAAACAATTGAAGTCTCAGGTTTTGTTTTTATAAATTGAAGTGCTGGTCTAATAGTATGTTGGGTTGTATGTACTGCACCAGACACCATCCCATCTGCATCACCTTTATGCACCATCATAGTTCCGAAATAAGAAACATCTTCCATTAAATCTTGAGCCATTGCTAGATTTACATTTTTGTGCTTACGTAATTCATATAATGTTTCTGAGTACGACTCAAATAGAGGAGATTCAATTGGGTTTATGATATTTACCAAGCTTAAATCTAAGTCTAAATCGAGGTTTAAAAGTTTTTCTTCAATTTCTTTTTTATCACCAAGTAAGGTGATTTCAACGGCATCTAAATCTACAAGTTGTTTTGTCGCTCTTAATACACGCTCGTCTAAACCTTCTGGTAAAACAATATGTTTCTTATTAGATTTAGCTTCTTTTAATAAGTTATACTGAAACATTCTTGGCGTTACACCTTTAGTTTCAAACGTAATTAAACGTTCAACCAAATCATCTACTTTAATATGTTTTTCAAATTCTTGAATTGAAGTTAAAATCTTCTCTGTGTTCTCAGCATAAATTTGAGATTTAATTTCACCTATTTGGTTGGTTACAGAATATGTTCCTCTTGGTGCTGAAATAATTGGTACAATATCAGAAAGTCCTTCAATAAGTTTAATTATAGAATCTTCTGGTGTTAAACCACCTGTGAGGACAATACCAGAAACAGAAGGGTAATTTTCAGAAAGATTTGCTTGTAAAGCACCTAAAATAATATCTGCTCTGTCACCAGGTGTAATAACTAATGCATTTTCTTTTAAATGCGTTAAGTAATTACGGAGTTGCATAGCACCTACACTAAAATTACCAGCTTGATTGTTAATATAAGCTTCTCCAAATAGTACTGAGGCATCTAAAGCATCTACAATTTCTTTAATAGAAGGATTAGATAATTTAGGATTAGCAGGAATTGCATTTGCTATAACATTTGCAGGTAATACTTTCTCTAATTCGGAAACTGCTAATTCTAGCTTTTGAGGTTCTACTTTATTTGCTATAACAGAAAGTACTTCAACACCTTTGTCTCTAAAAGTATCGTAAGCCATGTAAAGATTGCTAACAAGCTCTTCCATGGTTTTACCCTTTGCACTTGCTAAAATAATAGCTGGTACACCTAAGTTTTTGGCGATTAAAACGTTAATATCAAATTCTATAATAGCACCTTCACCAACAAAACTACTACCTTCCACTAAAATAAAATCGAAACGTTCTTCTATAGATTTAAACTTATCTATAATAGTACCTATAATTTCGTCGTCCTTATTCTCGTTTTTCTTTTTTATGACCTCACTTCTTTTAAAAGCATAAGCATCTTCAAATTTTAAATCGAGATTAAAATAACTTATTACTGTATTTATATGATTATCTATTTCACCAGGAGCTAAATCATCTATAATAGGTCTGAAGTAGCCTACTTTCGCAGCTTTACCTAATAATAATTGCATTAATCCTAAAGAAATAATTGATTTTCCGCTATTGGGTTCCGTAGTCGTTATGTAAACGGCTTTGTTAGTTAGTTTTTGGTTCATATTTTAAATTGAAACTATAAATTGTATTCGTTTTGTAAAAATAAAAGAACAAAATTAAGGATTAGAATATGTTAATAAGTTGATTTTTATCATGTATTTGGAATAATTACGAGCTGTTTTTAACATAATTACTACAATTAATGTACTAATGCCAAAGTAAAATCTAAGGATACTTAGTAGATACGTTTGGTAGGACAAAAACAAAATGTAAATTTGTACCTCCAAACGAATTACAAATTAATGGCAGTTTAAAATGATAGTACAATTTTTTAAGAATTTATTTAAAGGCAATAAAGCTAGCGAAGTAAAGCAAGGAACAGTAAAATTTTTCAATTATAGCAAAGGTTTCGGCTTTATAAGCATAAATGATACTGACGACGAAATCTTTGTGCATACCACAAACTGTGTAGACAAAATTAAGCAACACAATAAAGTAACTTTTCAGATTGAAGAAGGGAAAAAAGGCCCAACTGCTGTTAATGTGAAGTTAGCTTAGTCTAATTTATTGGATTTATTCTATATTATTTATTGAGATTTAAAGTTTTGTCTTTCCCTAAATTAAGGAATTACAGAAATAACCAGTATTCAAACAATACTTGGTTTGGTTTCTTTTGCTCACTATCCTTTAAGATTGTCGTTAGAATATCTTTATAGTCTTCATAATTTTCATTTTTAGAAGCTATTGAAAGTATAGGGATTAGTCCTGTATAGTCAATAGCTTTTAAAGTATTATGATGCCATGTTTGTCCATTAATAACAGGTGTTAAATAGTCGATAGCTAGAGTTAAACTCTTTTTATTTTCAGATTTGTAGTGCCACATATCTATACCAATTTTACCTCCAATTACAGCTATGTTGGTTAAGGCTTGTAAATTAAAGCAACTATAGAAAAACGATCGTGATCGTGCGAGCTCATGCGTTTGTCTTCCCTTTTCATCTAGCATTTGGTCTAAGCTTTTTTGAGCTAATTCAATAGTGCTTTTTACTAAGTCAGTTTTTCCTAAATAATAAGCCAAAGAAGCAACTTGAAATTTATACCAAGAGCCGTGATTATTCTTTTGATGACTTCCTTTTATACCTAATTCGCTTTCTGTTAACCATACTAAATAATCAGACAACCAAGTATTCATTTTTGTTTGGTGATTATCGTCCCAATGCTCAGAAGTTGATAATAATTGAACTGCATCTGGTATAAACATCGTTATAGAGCGACCATCTAAAATACCTGAAGGCCGACGATTTGGATTTCCTGGGACACTTTGCGCAAATTCTAAATGCGGATTCATTAAGGTTTCAGGGTTTATAAACCAAGTCTCAATTCTACTGATTGCTTTTTCTGCATAGATTTCGTCTTCTGTGAAATAGTAAGCTAAACTCAATATCCAAGTGCCTCGTCCCATTGCGCCAAATCTTGGTCTATCTACAGCATCGGTTTGTGTTTCCGGATTCGTTTTTCCGTCGTGTCTTACCCAAGGTAATCCGTCCTTTGTATCAGGATTTGGCCACCAATATCGACTAATACTTAAGTAATCATGTTTATTGCCTGTTGGTGGTAATATGGTTTTATCCGTTACTGTTGGATTCTTTCTTGTAAGCAATTTGTCAGCATCCTTTATCAGTTTTTTATAAGCAATTAAGGTCTGCGCAGAAGCAGTACCATTTTCAATTTTCATTTTAGCATTAGCCAAACTTGCGGAGTCTAAACGTATAAATGAATTTGAAAACACACTAGTACTTATTAAACACAGTAGTATAATAAAGTATGTGGTTTTATTTTTTTTTATCATTTGAAATATTAAATTTTTATTCGCTTGTCCACACTAATTTATAAAAGAAAAAATATTAGAATTTATGTCTAAATTCTATTTTAAGCTCAAAGCTATCTGCTCATCAAAACAGGACGTAAAATCTTCTGAATATCTACACTGTTTTTTTGAGGAATAAGGAACGTATTTAAATCATCTATATGATTAATCTGCTCGTGTTTGCCAATAAATCCGTAGCCTAAATATTCACCATCTTTTATCATAACAAAGGCTTCTTCGTCCTCATTTCTGCCTTTTTCTTTTAAAACCACATCGTCTTTTTGATTAGACATGTCGTGTATTGCTTCTAAAACTCTATTGTTATAACTTTCTACAGATTCTTCATCTCTGCAAATTCCATTGCAATTTTTAATGTTGTAATGTGAACATTCCGAAACAGCCTCTTGTAAATGACAATATTTAGGGCATAAATTAAATTTTCCGCAAATTTTCTCTAAATAAGAACGAACGTCTCTCACATTAAATAAAGTAATGATTGGACTAGGTACTAATTTTGTTTTATTACTCGCCAAATGCAGTATACCTTTTCTGTCTTCGTAAGAAAAAATAGAAAACGATTGAATAGCACGTTTAGCAACCTTATTGTATATAGGGAAATGATGCTTAATTGCTGCATCTTCCATAAGTAAGGCAACCAGTTCACTTCCAGATGATTCAAAATCAACATCACCTGTTTCTCTTACCATTTCTAAAGACTTTTTAGTCTTGCTATAAAAATGACTGAGAACACGTTTTTTTATATTAATAGCTTTACCGACATAAATAACCTTGCCTTTTTTATTCTTAAAATAATAAATACCAGCTGTGGTTGGTAAGGCTTCAAATTTTTCTTTCAGAAGGTTAGGAGGTAAAGTAGATTCTCTAGAATTCTTGTTTAAAAATTCTTTAAAAACGTTTTCTGAATTGGGTTGTTGTAAGAGTAATTCAAACAAAATTACAGTAGCTTCGGCATCACCTTTTGCTCTGTGTCTATCGACTAAATTAATATCTAAAGCTTTGCAAATCTTTCCTAAACTGTAAGAACGATGACCAGGAATTAAACGCCTAGATAACCTAACGGTACACAGTTTTTTCCTTGTAAATTCTTGTCCGATGCGTTTAAACTCACCTTGAATCACATTGTAATCAAAGTTAACATTGTGTGCTACAAATATGGTGTCTTCTGTAATTTTTAAGATATCCTGTGCAACTTCTGCAAAGGTTGGTGCATCTGCCACCATATCAGAATCTATACCTGTTAATGCTGTAATGTGTTGCGGAATAAAGGCTTCAGGATTAATTAAAGATGTAAACTCGTCAATAACTTGATGTCCATCAAATTTAAAAACAGAAATCTCGGTCATGCGATTACTCTGTCCTGTGGTTTCAACATCAATAATAGTGTACATCATTCTTAGTCCTTTAGTTTTTTATCTTAACATTATAACCTAATGTAAGATGTTTTAAAGTAACTGCAAGATAATGCCTTTTAATGGGAATTTGAAATAGAGATTTAGCCAGTTACGGTTTCACTTTTATTGGTTTCAATCTAATAACACCAAAAGCATTTAGCAATTTAATAATTAGATAAGTCACATCAATTTCGTACCATTTTACACCAAAATTAGCTCTACTTGCAAATTTATGATGGTTATTATGGTAGCCTTCACCCATCATTAAAAAATCGAAACGGAAGAGGTTTTTACTAGTGTTTTTCATTTTAAAATTGACATATCCATAAATATGTCCGAACCAATTAATAATAACACCATGGATTGGAGCCATTAAAAAGGCGATAGGCAGTAATAGCCATTGCCACCAAGACGTCACAAAAATGGCAAAGAACAATACATATCCTGATATCCATAATACTCTAGAGATACGAGAACTAGCAAAGGCATCAAAGCTTTTCCATTGTGGTACATTTTTGGTAAAACGAGGATCTACGGTTATACGTTGCTTATTAATATCTTGATAAATGGTTTTAGTTTTCCACATCATTGCAAAAAGATTAGCATCATAAGATGGAGAGTGTGGATCTTGTTCTGTGTCTGTGTAAGCATGATGCATACGATGCATTACGCCATAACCATAAGCACTTAAGTAACTAGAACCTTGAAAAATCCATGTTAAAACAAAAGTTATACGCTCCATAGCTTTAGACATTGTAAAAACCTGGTGTGCAGCATAACGATGTAAAAAAAACGACTGAAAGAATAAACCTCCATACCAAAGTATTGCTACAAAAATTACTATAACCATAAAATATTTTTTGGTAAAGATAATTTGAAGTGAAGTAGCAAACAATGAACCTAAATCAATAAAACGCTATACCAAACGTTTACGAATACGACTTAAAGCTTGTGGTGTAACGCCAATATAAGAACTTACATATTTTAACGGAATGACCTTTAATACTTCAGGTCGTTCTTTAAATAGTTTAACGTAACGCTCTTCTGCAGTGAGATTTAGTAAATTTTGCTCGCGTTTAGATTTAATTAAAAACAAACGTTCTGCAGTTAATCTACCAATAAGATTACCGATTTGTGTGGTTTTATAAACATCTTGTAAGTCGTCATAACTGATACTTAGAAGTGTTGTTTTTGTTAAGGCTTGTAATTGATAAGCAGATGGTGTTTGTGTTAAAAAAGAATCGTAGGCACTAATAAATTGGTTTTTAAAGCTAAAGCCAAAGGTGATTTCTTTATCCGGATTTTCCTTTGGGATAAATAAACGCACTACACCAGATTCTATAAAAGATATATGCTCTTCAATTTGGTTGCGTTCTAAAAATACTGTCTTCTTTGGGATAACACGACGTTTTAATTTAGACATAAAGAATTCCCAGTCTGCATCAGAAATGGCTGCTATTTGGTCTAAGTACGCTTTAATTTGTAGCACAAGTATTGAAAATATATATTGAAACGCAAAGATACATATTCTTCATAGTTTCATTGCGTATTTAAACCATACAATAGGTTCTAGAAAATGGTTCTAGGAATTTAAGATTACTTAAGCAATCTGCATTACGGAAGGTGTTACTTATTATTTTTAGATTTTGATGTTTCTAGAGTAAAATTTTTGCAATTTCTTCCCAAGTAGCTACTCTAGTAAAACCTGTGTCATTAACGTTATGAGGCGAATTAAAAAGTAACGTATCACCTTTAAAATCCTTTAAATTATAGGTTCTGTCATCTATAAGTAAATCACCATTTAATATAAATTTATCACCACACATTATTTGATGTTGCCATGTAATAAAAGGCATATGTTCTGCTAGCCATTCACTTTTTTCAATTAATGAATTCGGAAATTGGGTAGCAGCTGTTGCAATGTAAACGTCATGCTTATTATAAAGTGCTTCCATAACTGGTATAGCATCTTTTATAGGTTCTAAATCTCTAAAAAAGCCTGGTTGTAGTGCATGCTGCCTAATACTTAGATGATGCTCTTCTGGTACATTTTGCCACATTTCACCAGAAGAAATCTGATTAATGTTTAATTCTTGTTGGTGTTCTTTATTATATAATTCTATGTGTTTACCGTAAGTGTCGGCCAACACATCGTCCATATCTACAAATATTGTCATGCTATTCCTTTTTAGCGAAGTTCAAGATAAATGCGTAAAAAGACAAACCAATAACTGTTATTTAATGTTAAATTAATCTGAAGGTTTTATTCTATCTTTTTAGATATTATTTAAGTGGAATGAATCCGAATAAAACCATTTCCCAAGAGCAGTATCCTTACCTTTGCAAAAATTATTTTTTATGTCCAAGCATTTTTCCGAATTAGGAATCAACGAAAACAGTTTAAAAAAATTAGCAGAATTAAAGATTTCTGTACCTACAGATATTCAGCAAAAAGCAATTCCTGTTATATTAAATAAAAAAGAAGATGTCGTCGCATTAGCTAAAACAGGTACAGGTAAAACAGCTGCTTTCGGATTGCCATTATTACAATTAATTGATGTTAATGATGAAAAAGTACAAGCTGTAATCTTAGCACCAACACGCGAATTAGGTCAACAAATATACGCTAATTTACTTTCATTTTCTAAGTATAATACTGAGGTTTCTATTGCAGCAACTTTTGGAGGTATTCCTATAAAACCGCAAATAGAACGTTTAAAGGAAACTACTCAAATTATAGTGGCAACACCAGGTCGATTGGTCGATTTAGTGAGTCGTGGAGCTGTAAATTTAAAAGAATTAAAATATTTAGTTTTAGATGAAGCTGATGAAATGGTAAGCGCTCTAAAAACTGATTTAGACCTTATTATCAAAGGTATTCCTAAAAAGAGACGAACATTTTTATTTACTGCAACGTTATCTGGAGCCATTAAACAATTGGTTCAGAATTATATGTCTAAGCATGTGGTTCAAGTAGAAGCAGATATGTCAACTGTTGGTCATCAAGGAATAGATCATCAATTTGTTGTTGTAGAACCAATTGAAAAGTTGGCTGTTTTACTCCATTTCTTAAATTCTAAGGAAGGACAACGTGGTATAATATTTTGTAAAACGAAAGCAGCAGTGAACAAGCTTGCTAAAAATTTAGCGATTAACAAGTTCTCTTCTGGAGCGCTTCATGGAAGTTTATCTCAAGGTATTCGTGATCGTATAATGGGACAATTTAGAGAAGGACATATTTCTATTTTAGTCGCAACGGATTTAGCAGCTCGTGGTATTGATGTAAAAGATATTTCTTATGTGGTGAATTACCATTTACCAGATACTTATGATGCTTATGTACATAGAAGTGGACGAACAGCTAGAGCAGGAGCAAAGGGCTTATCTCTAACGGTTTTACAACAAGAAGAAGTGATTGATATTGCCGATTTTGAAGATGAATTAGGCATTACATTTCACGAATTCAAAAAAGCAGATGCCCAAAGTATCGAAGAAAACAATGCACTTTTATGGGCTAAAAAAGTGTTTAAAATGAAGCCAAATCGTGAGGTTTCAGAAGATTTTAAATCGAAAATAAAAACCATCTTTCATCATTTAACGAAAGAAGAGCTAGTGGATAAAATTCTAGCTAACTATTTAGTAGAAACACAAAGCAACACATTAAAATCTGAAGCATCAAAGCCGAAGAAAAAGAAGAAATAATATGGCAAATAACATAAAAGCACAACAAGATATTCTTGAAAAACTAAATATCTACGCGCTAAATTCTATGCAAGAATCTGCCATAGAATCTATTGAAAAAAACGTAAATACCATATTATTATCTCCAACAGGCACAGGGAAAACTTTAGCTTTTTTATTACCATTGTTAGAAGCTTTAGATCCAACAATTGAAGAAGAAGTACAAGCTTTAATCATTGTACCATCACGTGAATTAGCTATTCAAATTGAAACGGTTATTAGAAATATGGGTTCTGGTTATAAAGCCAATGCTATTTATGGAGGACGCGCTATTTCTAAGGATAAAATTGAATTAAAACACACACCTGCTATTTTAATCGGTACGCCAGGACGTTTAGCTGATCATTTTGAACAAGCGCGTTTTACAACCAAATACATTAAAACTTTAGTGATTGACGAGTTTGATATTTCAATTGAAGTTGGTGCAGGTGGTGAGATGAAATTTATAATGGGTTATTTAGCAAATGTCAACAAGCGCATTTTAACATCTGCTACAGAAGGTGCTTCAATTCCTGCATATTTAAAAATGAGTGGTGCTAAAACTTTAAACTTCTTAAAGGACAAAGCAAGCCCTAAATTGACTATTAAAACCGTAATATCTCCTTCTGCTAACAAGCATAATACGTTGGTAGATTTATTAGCACATTTAGGAAACGAACCAGGAATTGTATTTTGTAATAAAAAAGAACGGCTCGAAGATTTAAGTCGATTTTTAGATAAGAAAAATATAGCACATACATGTTTTCATGGTGGTATGGAGCAACGTGATCGGGAGCGTGCTTTAATAAAACTTAGAAATGGAAGTGTAACAATTTTGGTTGCTAGCGATTTAGCAGCAAGAGGAATTGATATACCAGAAATGAGTTACATTATTCATTACGAACTGCCACAAGCCATACAAGAATATACACATAGAAATGGTAGAACAGCCAGAGTAAACGCTAAAGGAACAGCTTATCTTATAAAAGGAGCTGGAGAAGTATTTCCAGAGTTTGTGGAAAAATCTAAAATTCAGACGCTATCTAAAACAGGCGAAATTAAACCACCTTTCTGGACAACGTTATTTATTTCTGGAGGTAGAAAAGATAAAATATCTAAAGGTGATATTGCAGGATTGTTCTTTAAACAAGGACATATTACCAAAGACCAATTAGGTGTTATAGAATTGAAGCAAGATTGTGCTTTTGTTGCAGTACCTATTAGTATTGCAGATGATATGGTTGAAAAACTGAATAATGTGCGCTTAAAACGAAAGAAGGTTAGAGTTATGGAAATCTAATTAGTGAGAAAACAATATCATCTTTATTTATTGCTCATCAACCTATTATTTTGGAAATCAATTGTATATTTAGTTAATTGTTAATTCAGTCTATGGATGGCATTAAATTTATATTTTCAAAATAATCTACTTTAATTATGCACGCATATTTATTTCCAGGTCAAGGAACTCAATTTCCAGGTATGGGAAAACAGTTGTATGATGATTCTAAATTGGCCCAAAATTACTTTAATAGAGCCAATGCTATTTTAGGGTTTTCTATTACTGATGTGATGTTTAATGGTTCTGCTAAAGATTTAAAACAAACGCAATTTTGTCAACCAGCAATTTTTTTACACTCTTATATTCTATCTAAAACCTTAGGTAAAGCATTTAAGCCAAGTATGGTTGCAGGTCATTCATTAGGTGAAATATCTGCTTTGGCAGCTATTAATGCTTTGGATTTTGAATCAGGTTTAAACCTTATAGCCAAACGAGCCATTGCAATGCAAAAAGTGTGCGATGATGAAAATGCTGGTATGACGGTTGTTGTGGGTTTATATGATGTTATTGTAAAAGATATTTGTGATCAAATAGATGGTATTGTTGTGCCTGCCAATTACAACGCCTTGCATCAAGTAGTGATTTCTGGAGAAATGAAAGCACTTAAAGAAGCTTCCGAAAAATTAAAACCCGGAGCAGTAAGAGTGTTAAACTTACCAGTTAATGGTGCATTTCATTCACCATTAATGACACCCATTATTGAAGAAATTACTTTGGCTGTAGAAAGCACAAAATTCATTACACCGATTTGTCCTATTTATCAGAATATTAAAGGACGACCTACAACTAATATTGAATTAATTAAATCTAACTTAATTGATCAATTAACACATCCTGTGATGTGGCGACACACTATTTTACATATGATTGAGGATGGTGCAACCGAATTTACAGAAATTGGTCCTGGTAATTTTTTAAGTGGATTGGTACATCAAATAGATAATAAAGTAAAAACGTATAGAGTATCTTGATGATATATGTGTGTTAAAATACATTTGAAATGAATAACGAGTGGAAACATTTTAAAACAGTATTGGATGGTGAATATTGTGGTATAGAAGGCATTAATATTTGGAATTACGAATGGAAATCTGATTATGAAAATGTAATTGTCAAAGACCCACTTTACGGTAAAACGATATCATTTAACAGATTTTGGATTGAGTTATCTAATAGAAAAGTGGAATTTGTTGCTGGAGAATTTTCTATGTGTGTTTGGGGAATATATATGAGACAAAATAGAAAATAAAAATTCTTTGAAAATCACATCTAAAGTTGCGAGAGAAATCACAAATGAATTTGATTTGTTAGGGTTTATTGCAAATGGAGCACCAGAAGATGAATATGATTCACTTTCAGCAAGAATATTAAATGACATAATAAATAAAAAAGGAAATAAAGAAATAGTTAAAAGTGCTTTTAAACTTTTGACAGACTCTTATGGTGTTCAAACTATAGAATCAAAAAGCGCAGATTTTAAAACTGAAATTGAAACGCTATCAGAAAAAATAAGAATAAAAACGAATGCTTAACAATATGTCTAATAAATTGCTAGATTCCAGCTTGTTTAATTAAACTATCATGGATTTTCTATTTATGACTTTAAAGCCTAAAAAATAGTTATGAAATATTTAAAGATAACCTTCATTAGAATTGTGTTAAGCTTTTTTGGAGCAAATATGATAAATGCATTAATAACTGCAAATACTAGTTTTGAATCTATATCAGTCTTTTTTACCATTATTACTATGGGACTTTTATATTTTGCTTTAACGTTTTATGTAAACAATAGAAGTTAACACCAATAAACAGTAAACTAACTTTTTTTACTAACTCATTATTTCTGAAAATAGGTGCCTTCGAAAATGTCGGAATAATGGAGTTGATTGTTTATTTTGGTTTGGACCTTTTTCTTTATTTTAGAGTAACATTTTCGTCCGGTTGAGCTCAGTCGACATCTAAATTTAGTACTAAATAATAATATTCAAGTTTTATCATTCCGAATGATGTACTCAGAGGAATCTCATTATTAGAGCAATCTCTTTTCTTATAAGATTGAACTACGCTGAACTACATGATTTATCGTCACGATTTTTATGCTATCCAAATGACAACATAACCTATAACAATCAATTCTACCTAAGAATACAATATTAAACCCACACCAATTAAAATTCCAGCTAAAGGCACTAATTTTTTACGTTTATTTTGCTCTTTAAATACTAAACCTCCAATAACTACAGCGATTAAAATCTGACTTCTTTTTATGGCGGACAACAGCATTATTAAAGCATCTGGATCTTGCAATGCTTTAAAATAGAAGTAATCTGCTGCAACTAACAACACACCAACAGCAATGATGGTCCAGCGGAATTTAAATGCTTTTCGCTTTTCTGGATAAGGAAACCACGTTACGGATAAAATAACTAAGAGAATTAAAACGGTGTAAAAGCAAAACCAGAATTGTAAGGTTTGCGGATTTAATTCTAAACTCTGAATTAAAAATTTATCATACAAGCCACTAGAAGCTCCTAAAAACGTGGCTCCAATGATGGCAAAAATCCATTTGTTACGTTTAAAGTTAATGCCTTCTTTTTTTCCGATTCTAGAATAAAGTAACACAGAAAAAATAATAAGGAAAAAACCAATCCATTGTAAAAAGTTAGGTTTCTCTTGGTAAATTAAAATCGCACCTATAAAAGTGAAAAACGGACCAGCAGAACGAATAGGAGTTACAATAGTAATGGGTAAATGCTTTAGAGCTTGATAAGCTAATATCCAAGAACTTGCCATTATTGCAGACTTTATAACGATAAAACCATGTGTTTTCCACGGAATTTCGGCAATGTATAATTGCATGTTAATTAGCTGTTCTTCATAAAATAGAGAACCGAAATAAAGTGGTAATAAAAATAAAAACCCAGAAAATATAGTACCAAAAAGCACAGGAAACACTTCATTACCTTGTACTGCATGTTTTTTGCACAAATTGTGTAAACCTAAAAATAAAGCCGCTAATAGTCCAAGATACATCCACATAATGCGCGCGAAGATATTGGTTTATTTTGGTTTATTGACTAACTGATAATTTATTAAATAACCAAAAATTAATTCACACCAATACGTCTCAAATCCAAATCCTGAAAATCGAAACTAAAGTCAATAAATTCAGAAATACCTTTCATTGTAATACTTTGGGCTTTTCCTTTTTGATCTAAAGTAAAAGTTGCTAATGCATCTGCATTCATGTCTTGGTATTCCCATTTTATGGCAAAAGTCTGGTCTTTGTAAAACTGTAGTTTTCCGTTTAATCTTGGAGATTTAAAAGATTTAAACCATAAGTCGCCATTGTTGTTAAAAATTTCAACTTTACCAAACCAATTGTCTTCGTAAATACCGACATAATGGTCTTTGTTATAGGTGGTGTTTTTATGGGTTTCTACCTGTTGCCAAACTGATTCTGTTATTGTATCTATGTTATTGTTTTGGCGCTTTTGTCTTTTATCACCCATTTCTACCCAATTAATACCAGTGTTTAGATCTAAAAACTCATCTAACAAAGCATACATAATTAGGCCATTTAGTATTACTGATTTTTCAGAATTGTTAAGTAGTACAAAACCAAATTCTAATTCTGGAATAATAACAACATCAGAAGTCATGCCTTCAATGAGTCCGGAATGTTCAATATGTAAAAAACCATTAAAATCAGAAACCATCCAACCCAAGCCATAACCATAAAAGTGCGATTTAAATGGTGAATTAGGATCTGTCTGTCTAGGAATTATGGTGTGAATACGCCACATTTCTTGCTGTTGCTCCAAAGAAAATAAGGTGTTCTTTAAATCTGTACCATATTTACCTTCATTAAGCTGCGTTAAAATCCATTGACTCATATCTGTTGCACTTGCCCAAATTCCGCCGGCTGCTCCATTCATTTTGTTGTTAGAAGTTTTATTATTTAAAGCAACTATAGTGTCGTTAATAAAACCATGTGGAGCTGCTAAAGTTTCATAATTTAGTGCAGTAAATAAACTCCCTGAAGAATTCGTCATGCCAAGAGGTTTTAGAATGTTAGTCTCTACAAAGGTTTCCCAAGTTTGGCTAGTAACTCTTGCGGTTAATTCGCCTGCAACTAAATAGAGTAAGTTGTCGTATTCAAATTTAGTTCTAAATTCTGAAATTGGTTTAAAATATTGAAAACTGTTTAAGACGTCATCTATTGTAAAGTCTGAATCATTAGGAAATAGCATTAAATCACCAACACCTAATGCTAAACCACTACGATGGGTTAATAGATCTTGAATGGTAAAGTTGTTGGTCACATAATCATTATACATTTTAAACTCAGGTATATGATCAATCACTTTATCAGTCCACGTAATTTTATCTTGATCCACTAATATGGCTAGTGCTGCAGATGTAAAGGCTTTAGAATTAGAAGCAATACCAAAAGGTGTATGCTCTGTAACATTTGTATTAGAATTAACTTCTGTTAGTCCGTAACCTTTAGCATGAAGTATTTTTCCGTCTTTTACTACACCTATTGAAAAACCTACGGTGTAATCTATCTTTTCTATAGCTCTTAGGACTAAACTATCTATTTGCTGGCTCGTCATTTGAGCATGCAATGTGGTTAGTGTAAAAACTAAAAAGAGTAAACTAAATACGATTTGATTTTTGAAAATTTTCATGATGTGATGATTTGATTTTATGAATGTATAAAATTAAGACGTACTTGAGAATGAATAGGTTACAGTATTGCTAATTTATTTTGATAATTGTTCTGTACATATCTTCAAAAAAAGTCGTGACAATCTAACTGACGTTGCAGTAAATATTAAACAGTCTTAAAAACAATTAGTTAAAACATGTCGTTTCTACTGTTTTTTTAATCCTGAAAACTTTTGATATAATAGGGGTTTTTAGTCTAAACAATCATCCTCATTAACAACAACAGCATTCAATTCCTCCCAAATAGGAGTGTCAAAATTCTTTGGAGATAACTTAAATAGAATAACAGCTTTACTTGTCGTTTCACATAAGGTTTGGTAACCTAATATATTAAGCGTGATAATTTTACCTGTATGAAAACCATCAAATATGGTGATGTGCCCTTTAAATTGTGCACCATTTTCTGGAGTTTCTAAAGCTTTTAACTCGAGTTTAGGGTCAGGGAATTCTTGAGCCCAATGATTAGGATGCATTAATTCAGTAAAATAGTGATTGAAATTAAAGGCAATAGCTTCTAAAGGAATTTCTGAGGTGGTCTCAACTTGCCAAGCCATAGCGATTGTCCAAAATTCTTGATGCTTTGGATTGTTCCAATTAGGTGAGAATCTTAATTCTTCAAAACCTTCAAAAGTAAGTTCAGGTAACCAATCAACAGGAAAAGGAATAATTTCAGTGCTCCACGTACTGTCTGCTTTTACAATTGATTTCTGAATGCTATCTTGACACGCAGCAGTAAAAGATAGGCTTAATAGAAATAATAGAATAATACATTTTGAAAGCAACTTAGACATATTTTGATTATTTAGTATTTGTAAAATTAGTGATGTCGTGGTTTTTAAATGTCAAAAAAGTGTAAAATGATTGCAAAAAGAAGATTCTAAATTCAATCTTCAATCAAAAAAAAGATTAAAAACTATTGCAATTAGCGTTACAATAAATCTATCTTTAATTCTTTAAACAAAAATCAATGAAGTCTTTTACAACTGTAGCCTTAATCTTTTTCTCATTAGTTATGCATGCTCAAAATGATTCTATTGCTGGTTCTTATTATCAAAGTAGCGGAAATCCAGAAGGTGGAACAAGTTTTATTGTGTCGCCGAATAATCATTTTGTAGTCGCTTATTTTGGAGGCGTACAAAAAGGCACTTGGAAATTATTAGAAAATAATACATATGAGTTTAAATACCATTCTGAACCCAAGTTTGTATTATATGGAAGACAAAATCCACAGCTTAAAGATTCGGTTGCGATTAGTTTTGCTGTAGATAGGAGTAGAGGAATTGCATTTAGAATTAATGGAGATAAAAACGATGAGTTTAGACCAATGTTTAATAAAGGCGCCAATTGTTTTAGTTATCCTTATATACTTAAACAAACAGAAAAGTTGACTAGTGTAGATGCTTTTTCTCCAGATTATAGAAATTATAGAGATGGAAAACTAGATGATTTACCTGGATTTTACAATTTTGAGATTACAGACGATTATAATGATTTTATTATAGCAGGTTTGTCTGAAGAATACTCACAAGGTGGTTCTTTTATTGCTAAATATAAAGATGGTATTTTATCTCTCGACGAAAGTACTAATCTTAAAAGAGGTAAAGCCTATAATGATATAGATGAAGAGACATGCAATTTTGTGAACTCGCATACAGAATCTGAAATTTTACCAAGTCTTTTAGAATATGGGAATGAGTTTTTTCCGCATGTAGAAGATCCAACAGATAATGATCTTATTCCGTTTAAGCGCTTAGAAGTCACTATTAAATCTTCAAAAGATGTCGTAGTTTCAGAAAACAGTTTGTTTTTTGCGAGTTGTGATGATTAAGTTTAGCTTCTAATTCTATTTAACTAGAGGTTCTAAAACCTCCCAAACTGTATTAGCAAGTATTTTATGACCTTCAACAGTAGGATGGATACCATCTCTTTGATTAAATTCAGCAATACCACCAACGTCTTTCAAAATAAAAGGAATAAATTCTAATTCGTTCTTTTCTGCTAAATCAATGAATATTTGCTTGAATTCTGTGGTATAATCTTGTCCCATATTTGGTGGTAATTGCATACCAGCAAGGATAATTTTAGTTTCAGGACTTTTAGTTTTTACTGCGTCTATAATTCCTTGTAGATTTGCTCTGGTTTCAGTTAAAGGAACACCACGAAGCCCATCATTAGCGCCTAATTCTAGTATGAAAACATCAATCGGTTGATTTAAAATCCAGCTGATTCTACTTTTTCCACCTGCTGTAGTTTCGCCACTCAAACCTGAATTAATTACCGTATAATTCAATGCTAACGAATCTATTTTTTGTTGTATTACTGCCGGAAAAGCGTCATTACTATCATCTAATCCATAACCAGCTGTGATGCTATCGCCAAAACATAAGATGGTTTTAGTTTGGGTATTATTAGTTGTGGCTTGTTCTTTTTTTTCTATTTCGGTAGAGGGTTCAGCTTCTACCGAAGTTTTTTCAGATTTATCATCACCACAAGCTAGTAATAAAAAGCCCATTATAAAATAACAAAACTTTAAGAATTTAGGTCGTATTGAAATGAGAGAAAGTGAAACCAATTGATTATTTTGAGCCTTCGACATAAGAAGTTCTATAAATTAAAATTAATATGCCAAAGATATTAAAGATAAGTGGTCTAGAAAAGACATATTCTAGCGGTAACAAACAATTAACGGTATTACATAATATTTCTTTCGATGTAGAAAAAGGGCAGACCTTTTCTATCGTTGGACCATCAGGAAGCGGTAAAACAACCTTATTAGGGTTGTGTGCTGGTCTAGATGAACCTAATGCAGGAAGCGTAGAGCTTTGTGGTGAAGATTTAAATAATCTAAATGAAGATCAACGCGCTCAATTACGAAATAAGAATGTAGGCTTTATATTTCAGAATTTTCAATTATTACCAACACTTACAGCGCTTGAAAATGTAAGTGTACCATTAGAATTACAAGGCAGTAAAGAAGCTGTTAAAAAGAGTATGGCATTATTAGAAAAAGTAGGTTTGGCAGATCGTTATCATCATTATCCATCACAACTATCTGGAGGCGAGCAACAACGTGTGGCCTTAGCACGTGCTTTTGCAAATGCACCTTCTATATTATTTGCTGATGAACCCACAGGGAATTTAGATGAAGAAACTGGTGAAAAAGTGATTCAGTTGTTGTTTGAATTGAATAAAGAAGCAGGAACTACTTTGGTTATTATTACGCACGATTTAGATTTAGCCAACCGAACACAACAAATCTTAAGGCTTAAGGGTGGACAAATTTTAACCAACGAACAGACTTTAGTTCAGTAAATCTTCATTTTAAACATGAATCAAAATACAAAGTGGCTGTTTAAAATGGCATGGCGAGATGCCAAAGCAAGTAGAGTACGCTTGTTGTTATTTATGGCTTCTATTATTTTAGGTATTGCTGCTGTGGTATCCATTCAATTATTCAGCACCAACCTTATCGATAATATTAAACGCCAATCTAAAGCCTTATTAGGCGCCGATTATGTAATAGAAACCAGACAAGTTCCTACAGAACGAGCCCAAGCCATTGTAGACTCTTTACAACCTAATGCATCGGAAGTCAACTTTGTTTCCATGATTGCTTTCCCAAAGAATGGAGGCACTAAATTAGTAGAAGTACGAGGTTTAGAAGGTGGCTTTCCTTTTTATGGAACTATAGACACGCAACCTACTTCTGCTGCAACGACTTACCAAGAATTAGGTGGAGCATTAGTTGACGCGACTTTAATGCTTCAGTTTAATGTAAAACCTGGTGATTCTATAAAAGTGGGTAACGTTACATTGCCTATTTCAGGAAGTCTAAAAGCAATTCCAGGTAGTACAGCAATATCTACTTCTGTTGCTCCACCAATAGTGATTCCTTATCGCTTTGTAAAAGACACAGAACTCTTACAATTTGGAAGTCGAAAGGAATACAAATTCTTTTTTAAAGTAGCAGAAACTTTAGATTTAAATGCACTCGACAAAAAGCTACAGCCTAAGTTAAAGGCTGAAAGTGCCTCAATAAACACACATATTAAAACCAGTGAACGTTTAGGAAATCGTTATGAGAATGTGAGCAAATTTCTCAATCTAGCAGCTTTTATCGCTTTATTGTTAGGTTGCATTGGGATTGCGAGTTCGGTTCATATTTATATAAAAGAAAAACTAAGAGCTATTGCAGTTTTAAAATGTATGGGAGCTTCTAGAAAACAAAGTTTTCTTATTTATCTTATTCAAATTGCAGGAATTGGTATTGTTGGCGGATTAATTGGTTCGTTGATTGGTGCGGGACTTCAAGAGTTGTTTCCTTTATTTTTAAAAGACTTTTTACCGTTTACAGTAGATATTTCAATTTCGGCTCAACCGATATTTATGGGCATTTTTTTAGGTCTGTTTATGTCTGTGTTGTTTGCATTATTACCATTGTTGAGAACATGGTATGTATCGCCTTTAGAAGTATTGCGTGTAGATGAGCAGGCTTCAAAAGAACCTCTAAAAGTAAGATTACTAGTACTTGTTGCCATATTAGTATTTCTGTTTTTATTTTCGTTCTGGTTGCTTAATAATGTAATGTATGCCTTAGGTTTTATAATCGCAACTTTTGTAGCTTTTGCTGTTTTAGCAGGTATCGCTTTATTATGTATTAGAGGTATCAGACGTTTTTTTCCTAAAAGTTGGGGATTTACAGCCAGACAAAGTTTATTAAACTTGTTTAGACCTAATAATCAAACTGTTGTTTTAATTGTAGCTATTGGTTTAGGTACAAGCTTAATCAGTACGTTGTATTTTACAAAGGATATTTTGTTAGCTAAAACAGATATTGAGCAGAGTTCTAAAAATGCTAATATTATTATTTTAGATGTACAAGCAGAACAGCGTGAAGCGATAGAAAACAATATTAAGACAAAGAATTTACCGATTATAAATAATATTCCTATCGTGACGATGCGAATGCATAAAATAAAAGGAGATTTGGTAAATGATTTGCGACAAGATTCGACAAAAAGACGTCGTGGGTTTTTAAATCATGAATTTAGAAGTACATATCGTGATTCGGTAATAGATTCAGAAGAGGTGATAAATGGTAAATGGATTGCAGAGTTAAAACCTAATGATCCTGTGGTTATTTCAATTTCTGAAAATTTAGCAGAGTCAACCAAAGTGACAATTGGTGATACTATTGTTTTTAATGTACAAGGCGTGTTGATGGAAACGACCATTGGAAGCATAAGAGAAGTCGATTGGAAACAATTACAACCCAATTTTAATGTTGTGTTTCCAAAAGGTGTTCTTGAACAAGCACCACAGTTTAATATTATTTTAACTTCAGTGCCAGACGAAGCTGGTTCTGCGGATTTACAGCGCGATTTGGTAGCGAAATACCCAAATGTATCTATTATAGATTTACGACAGGTTTACACAATTATTGAAGATATTTTGAATAAGGTATCATGGATTATAAATTTCATGGCTTTCTTTAGCATTGTTACTGGTATTATTGTATTAATTGGCTCTGTGAGAACGAGTAAATACCAGCGCATAAAGGAAAGTGTTTTGCTACGAACACTTGGAGCTAAAAACAAACAAATTTTACAAATCTCAGCGTTTGAATATTTGTTTCTAGGATTACTTGGCAGTTTAGTAGGTGTTTTATTGGCTTTGATTAGTAGTTTCTGCTTGGCGCTCTTGGTCTTTAAAGAACCTTTTACACCTTCATTAATTCCTTTTCTAGTGTTTTTACCAGGTATTACGTTGTTAGTCTTAGTAATTGGGTTAAGTAATATTAGATCAGTTTTAAAGAGTTCGCCTTTAGAAGTGTTACGTAGAGAAGGGTAGTGCTGATTGCGTATTAATGACTTATTTATTAAAATGGCAAAAAAAATAAAAGCCTGCAAACATAATGTTATACAGGCTTTCGCTATCAATCAATAAGCACAATTTATTTTAATGCATCTAATAACTTTTCGGCTACTAACTCTGATGACGCAGGATTTTGACCTGTAATTAAGTTGCCATCTTGCAATGCATAAGCTTGCCAAGCGTCTGCATTAGAGTAGTGGCCACCATTTTCAATCAGCATGTCTTCAACTAAAATTGGTACAACTTCTGTTAAACCAACTGCAGCTTCTTCATGATTAGAAAATCCGGTTACTTTTTTACCTTTTACTAAACGCGTTCCATCTTCGTTTTTTACGTCTTTTAATGCAGCTGGTGCGTGACATACAAAAGCAATTGGTTTTTTCTGAGTATTGAATTTTTCAATTAAAGCAATTGAATTTTTATCGTTCGCTAAATCCCATAATGGTCCATGACCACCAGGATAAAATACGGCATCAAAATCATCTGCATTCATATCAGCTAAAACTTTAGTGTTTGCTATTAATGCTTTAGTTTTCTCATCCTTATTAAAACGTTCTGTTGCTTCTGTTGCAGCATCTGGAGAATCACTACTTGGGTCAATTGGTGCAGCGCCTCCTTTTGGAGTTGCCAAAGTGATAGTTGCCCCTTTATCTAATAATGTGTAATAAGGACTCGCAAATTCTTCTACCCAAAATCCTGTTTTTTTCCCTGTTTCTCCTAATTTATCATGAGATGTTAATACAAATAATACTTTCATTTCTTTTTCTTTTTTAAGTGTTGTTATGCCTTCTGAAATGGTTTCGGAAGGTGTTTTGCTTACTTGGTTTTTTCAATTTGAAGCTGCAATGACTGTTAATGCAATAGCGATTGTTTTAATAAATTTCATATTAAAACTAATAAGCCATTTTTACAATCTTTTCTACCTTATCTGGTGATAAAGATTGGTGTTCACCTAATCCCATCCAGCCACGATCTGTAAAACGTTTTACAATTATTTCTGCTGTACCTTCATAGTCTTTAGTGTAATCGGATAGTTTTGTATCGATTCCTAATTCATGGAAAAAATCTACTGTTTTTTCAATTGCAGCATAGGCTTTATCGTCTGTACTACCTTCAGTAATATTCCAAACACGTTCACCATATTGTGCTAATTTTTCTTTTTTAGCTTCAAAATTAAACTTGTAATGGCTTGGCGCAATTACAGCTAATGTACGTGCATGATCAATACCAAATAAGGCAGTTAACTCGTGACCAATTGCATGAACAGCCCAATCCGTTGGCACTCCTTTTTGTATTAAGCCATTTAGAGCCATAGTACAACTCCACATAAAGTTTGAAGCCGCTTTGTAATCGGTTGGGTCTTTTAAAACCTTTGGTGCAACTTCAATAAGTGTTTGTAAAATACTTTCAGCAAAACGGTCTTGTAATAACGCTCCAATTGGATACGTCATATATTGCTCTAAAACGTGTGTAAAAGCGTCCGTTAAACCATTTGCCAATTGACGTTGCGGAATTGATTGTATAACTTGAGGGTCTAATATTGAAAATTGAGGGAATAGACCAGGTCCACCCATTGCCAATTTTTCTTTAGTTTCTGCTCTTGTAATTACTGCTCCAGAATTCATTTCTGATCCTGTTGCTGGTAAGGTTAAAACCGTTCCAAAAGGCATTCCTTTTTCGGTTCTGATATTTTTAGTTAAAATATCCCAAGGTGTGTCGCCATCGTACACTGCTGCAGCAGATAAAAATTTAGTACCATCTATTACAGAACCACCACCAACAGCTAGCAAATAAGTGATTTTTTTGTCTTTTATAACCTGTAATGCTTCCATTAATGTTGCATATTCAGGATTTGCAGGAATACCTCCAAACTCAGTAACATCTACATTTACTAAAGCTGTTTTTACTTGGTCGTAAATACCGTTTTTCTTGATACTTCCTCCACCATAAAGTAGTAATACTTTGGCGTCTTGAGGGATTTCTTCTTTTACTTTTTCTATGGTATCCTTTCCAAAAATAATTTTGGTAGGATTTTTAAATTCAAAATTGTTCATCTTCTTTTTCTTTTTTAAAATTATTAAAATCTAAATTTTAACTATCATTTTCCCTTTGTTTTTACCTTCAAATAAATCGATAAAAGCATTTGGAATATTATCAAAACCTTCTACTATAGTTTCGGTGTATTTTAATTTTCCTTCAGCTAACCAACCAGCTAAATGCTGCATAGCTTCTGGGAATTTATCTGCATAATTTGAGACAATAAATCCTTGCATTAAAGCACTATTCTTAACTAAGAAAGGTTGTACGCTTAGGCTTGTTGGTAATTCGGTTTCATTATAAACCGAAATTGCGCCACAAATTATAATACGTGCAAAACGATTAATGTTAAACAATACAGCATCCGAAATTGGTCCTCCAACATTATCAAAATAAATATCAACGCCATTTGGAGTTAATTTTTTAAGGTCTGCATTAATGTCTTTGCTAGTGTTGTAATTGATTCCTGCATCAAAGCCAAATTCGCTTTTTAACATGTTAATTTTTTCATCTGTTCCAGCAATACCAATAACATGGAGTCCTAATATTTTTGCTATTTGTCCAACAACACTACCAACAGCTCCAGCAGCTCCAGACACTACAATTGTTTCGCCAGCTTTAGGTTTACCAATTTGTGTTAACCCTAAATAAGCCGTTAATCCTGTCATTCCTAAAACACCTAAATAGGTGCTTAAAGGTGCTTTAGAACCATCTACTTTATTTAAACCTTCACCATTCGAGATTTGTTGCGTCGACCAGTTTAACATACCAGAAACGTAATCGCCTTTAGTAAATTTTTCGTTTTTGGAAGCAATTACTTTTGCAACAACACCAGAATGTACAGGTTTGTTTAACTCAAAAGGAGGAATGTAAGATTTGGCATCGCTCATTCGTCCTCTTAAATAAGGATCTACAGATACGTAGGCTGCTTCTAAAAGGATTTCACCTTCAGAAATTGTAAGTTCAGCATCCTCTGTAACAAATTCAAAATTTGAAACTGTAGGTTTTCCTTTTGGTCTGTTATTTAATAAAATTGTCTTTCTCATAGCTATTTTATTTATTCAATTACAGTCACTAATTCTTTCATAGGTTTTCTAACCTTTACTAAGTTTACTAACCAATCTTCATCTTCTTTTCTGTAACCAATTGGTAACATTACCGCACTACGCAATCCTTTGTCGCGTAAGCCTAAAATTTCATCTACAGCAGAAGGATCAAAACCTTCTAAAGGAGTTGCATCAACGCCTTCAAAAGCAGCAGCAGTTAAAGCTTCTGCAAACGCAATGTAGGCTTGTTTTGCAGCATGATTAAAGTTTTCTTCGGCATCTTTTTGTGGGTAAGAACTTAATAACATTTGACGGTAATTTTCCCATCCTTCGTTTTCAAATCCTCTAATTTCATTTGTTAAATCAAACATGTGGTTAATACGCTCTGCAGTATAAGTGTCCCAAGCTGCAAAAACTAATAGGTGAGAACAGTCTGTAATTACAGATTGGTTCCAAGCTACTGGTTTAATTTTTTCTTTTACGTCTTGATTTTTTATTACAAAAATCTCGAAAGGTTGCAATCCACTTGATGTTGGTGCTAAACGAGCAGCTTCTAAAATACGTTCTATTTTATCTTCAGCAACTTTTTTACCATTCATTGCTTTTGCTGCGTATCTCCACTTTAATTTATCTAATAATTCCATATGTTCAATTGTGTTTTATTATATGTGTTTTGTAATTCTTTTTATATCGTTTGAAGTGATAATGACTTCGGCATGACTTGTACTATTGGCTAAATTAATCATGGCTTGCGCAATATCATTTGGTTCTGTGATTCTGTATTGCTTAAGTCTTCCTAAAAATAAAGGTTGAATCACTTTAAAAATGGCTAACCCTATTTTTTCTAGCGTACGTTGTTCTTTACGTTCGCCTCCAATTAAAGAAGGTCTAAAAATAAAGGTGTTTTTAATGTTTTGCTTTTGTACATCGCGTTCCATTTCGCCTTTAGTTTTATTGTAAAAAACGCTACTATTTGCATTTGCTCCTAATGCTGAAACCACTAAAAAGGTATCAATTTTGTTTTCTTTTGAAAGCTTTGCAGCAGCAACAGGAATACCATAATCTATTTGTTTGTAAACCTCTTTATCTGGTGTTTTTGCTTTGGTTGTACCAATGGAACAGTAGACTTCGTCTGCTTTAAAATCTGCTTTAAATTGCTCCAGATTTAGTAAATCACCAATATATTGTGAGACTTTAGATGGTAAACCTTCAATTTTGGAACGTGAAAATAATTTGATACTCAGGTAGTTCTTGTCTTCAATTAATTTTTGGAGTAAAATACCTCCAGTTAATCCAGTTGCACCTAATACTATTGCTGTCTTTTTCATGTTATTTACACGCTTTAATACTGCTCCAAGCAGATTGATAGGCTTCTTCTAAATGTGTTTTATCTAATTGAAAAGTGCCGCGTTTTTGATTAATCATTAAAAATGATAATGGATTTATAGAATACGCATACAAAAGGTAATCTGATAAGGGTTTAATAATACCTTCTTTTTTACCACGAGCCCAAAGGTCGAGTAGTGGTTGTAAGTGTTTAATACCTTGTTGTCTACTTTCCTCATCAATCATTGGTGTATTATCACATTGGGCTAAAAACATAGCGTTTTCACACTCCTTTAGTTTAAAATCTGCAATGCGTTTCCAGATGTGTTCAAAACCAGCTTCAACAGATAATGTGGTATCAAAATTCTCAAAAGCATACTTTGTATATTCTGCTTTTACTTCTATATAGGTTTGATTTACTAAATCCTGTTTGTTTTCAAAATATAAATAAATTGTAGCAGGAGAAACGTTAGCCATTTTAGCTATTTTACTCATTGGTGTAGCATGAAAACCGTTGTTGTTAACCAACTCGATTGTTGCTTTTACCAACGCATTACGTTTGTCTATACTTTTTTGAAGTTTTGCCATTTTTATTGTAATTCTTGTACAAATATACAATAAAAGTGAACGTTCATTCTTTTTTTAACAAAGCTTTATAATTAACAAAATGAAATTTGAAATAGAAGTGAAAGAATACAGTGCACTCTAGGTCCCGATATTAGCACACATGCAATAATAAAGCACTTATTTTAAAATCTAAAACCGTTAAAAAAGAAGTGGTTAGGAATAATTATTAAGAATGTGAAGCTGATTTATTAATCTAAATTTTTATTATTATAATCAATATAGTATATTTCGAAAGCAAACTGAATTTCTGCCTTAAATCATTAATTATCAAATGGAAAAACAAAACTTAGAGGATATTAATAAGAATTCTGAATCTCAAAAATCTCAGAATAACAGTGATTTTAGTCAGGTAGAAAAAGATAAAATTATTGAAAGACAATTACGTTTTCAAGAACTTCTCATTAGCATTTCTACACAATATATTAATTCTGATTTATCTGATATAGATACGTTAATTAGAGAATCATTGCAACAGATTGGAGAATTTGTAGAATCGGATAGAAGTTATATTTTTTCTTATGATTTTGTAAATAACACAACTTCTAACACTTATGAATGGTGTGCTGAAGGTATTGAACCAGAATTAGATAATTTACAAAACATACCAATAGATTATATTACGCATTGGTTAGATGCGCACAAAAAAGGAGAGGCTTTTTATGTAGAAGATGTAAGTCTGCTGCCTGATGATGGAGAATTTGGTTTGCGTGCTATTTTAGAGCCACAAGGCATTAAAAGTTTAATTGTTATTCCGAAAATAAAAAACAATGAGCTGATTGGGTTTGTAGGTTTCGACTCAGTAAAAAAAATCAATAAGTATAATGATAATGAAAAGGATATACTTTTCGTTTTTGCAAACATGTTGGTAAACGTACTTCAGAGAAAAGAGCAGGAGGAAAAAATAAAAGCACAAGAACAGAAGAAAGAAGAATTATTACAAAATTTATCATTTCAAAATGAGCAGTTAAATGAATATGCTCATGTTGTGTCTCATGATTTAAAAGCACCACTTATTAATATTCACACCTTAGTTGGTTGGTTTATGGATGATAACAAGGATAAATTGGAAGAAAAAGACCTTTATCCTTTAAACCAAGTATTGTTTAATGTGGAAAAAATGGATTTTTTAATAAAAGGTATTTTAGATTATTCTACCATTACTAAATTAGAATCACAAGACTTTCTTATTGATTTTAATGTCATGATAGAAGAAGTGCTTCAAACCATGCTAATTCCTAGTACTACCAAAGTAACAATTCAAGAAAATCTTCCTAGTATTAATGGTAATGCTTGGCGATTTAAGCAAGTGTTTCAGAATTTAATTCAAAATGCTATAAAGTATAGTGATAAAGATAACGGAACGATTGAAGTTGGGTTTACTGAAAAAAGTGATAGTTACGAATTTTTTGTAAAAGACAATGGGATTGGTATTAATTCAAATTATTTCGATCAAATATTCAAGGTATTTACGAAACTAGAAAGTACTGGTTCTTCTTCGGGAATTGGGTTATCAATCGTTAAAAAGATTATTACTTTTTATAAAGGTTCTATTTGGTTAGAAAGTGAAGAGGGTATAGGAACTACGTTCTATTTTACCTTTGTAAAAGATAACTAGTTTTTAAAACCATTCAATTATTTCTACTTTTACTTTGGTAACAGTAGTTCTGCAATTAGTAATTGCCAATAACACAGGTGCGATGGCTTCTACAAGATGTGGTTCTTGTATTTGAATAATCGTTTTAGAATTTTTAACTCGCACATGCATTGCGCTTTAACAACATGTATTCTCCTTTGTTTTTAAATTCACGAATGGAGGTTCCTACATATCGTTTAAAAGTTTTAGATAAATGGCTAACGTCAGTAAAACCTAATTCATCCGCGATTTGTGTTAGTGTAAAATCGGAATTTAACAAACGTATTTCTACCAATTTCAGTTTTGCTTTAATAATATATTCCCTTAGAGACATACGTACTTGTTTCTTAAAAAACTCGCTAACATACGTTGGAGACATCATAAAAACATCGGCTAAATTTTCAACTTTAAGTAGTTCTGTTTTATCAATGTTTTCATTAATGTAGGTTAACATTTTTGTAATTCTATCATCCGAATTATTTTTAGGTAATTCAAAATAGCTACTCTTTTTAATGTTTCTAATTAATATTTCTAAAACACTAGTCATTAAGCTAGTTACTAAATTAATAGATGAGTCTCCATAGTTTCTTGATTCTTGCAAAATCATAGCGATTAAACTTTCTAAATGATTTCTATCTATTTCATTTTTTATAATATCACCAGGTAACTGGTTGTAGTTAGACAAAATATAGGAAGCCTCTTTAAACCATTCGTTTCGATCAATATTTATTCTATTTATATTTTTAAAAAATGAATCCGTAAATTTTAAAAATACAAATTGAGTAGGTTTTTCTATGGTAAAAGAATGGCATTTCAATGGTGGTAATAAGAACATACTTCCTTTAGTATAGGTATAGTCATTATAATTTATACATTGAAATCCTTCGCCATTTTTAATTAAAACCAATTCGAAAAAATTGTTTTTAATAGGACGTTGTTTCCAATCGGTTAATTCTATTTCTTGTATTTCAAAAGGTTTATACGCTTCAATTACTTGCATTATGGTTTGTTTTGTTACAAATTCTATTCAAATTTAGAGAAAAAAGAAATATCAACCTATAATTCTATGTTTCTAACCTTTATATCTACATAATTATCCATTTAAAGTACATTAAAAGGGGTGTGTCTGATGATATCTTTGTATTGTATTTAAGACTAATCTTGAATACATCTAAATATTATACTTATGAAGAAATCGTATTTAACAATTGTTGCAAGAATTTTAGTTAAAGAGCAGCATAGAGATTTTGTAAAAGCAGAATTATTAAAACTTTTAGATGTGACTAGAGCCGAAGAAGGTAATATAAGTTATGATTTAAATCAGGATAATGACAATCCAAACTTCTTTATATTTCATGAAAAATGGGTTAATCGTGAGTTATGGCAAAAACATATGGGTAATAAATATTTAGCGCATTATTTAAAAGTAACAGAAGGCAAGGTTGACGAATTTATTTTAAATGAAATGACTGAAACTGTAAATTAAAAAATAGAACGGTTGTAGAACAATAAATAGGGATTAAGATTTGAAATCTAATCCCTATTTTTGAATAAATCAAAACTCCTTTAATGTTTAAACACCTTAAAAAACACACCATTTTATCAATATCAGTAAGTATCATATTTGCGTGTACATTGGTTGTGTTTTTTGCTACGGAAGCTAGTTATAATGCTATTGAAAGTGCTTCATTATGGGTAAGGAACTATTTTGGGTATTTTTATCTGTATTTAGGTTTTGGTTGTGTTTTAGCGCTTTTGTTAATTGCGTTTTCAAAATATGGACGAATAAAACTCGGGAAACCATCGTCTAAACCAGAATACTCTTTATGGTCTTGGACGGCTATGCTTTATAGTGCAGGAATGGGATCTGGTATTTTATTAAGAGCAGTGCAAGAGCCTGTTTTTATGCAACAAAATCCGCCTTTTACTTCTGGTTTATCTGCACAAACCGTCGCTTTAGAGTTTACGTTTTATCAATGGGGACTTACAGCATGGGCTTTTTATGGACTTTTTGCAGTAATTGTTGGTTACGCCTTGCACGTCAAGAAAAAGAAGGTAAGAATAAGCGCAACTATAGAAGACGATGTTAAAAGTAAGACCTTAAAAAACAGTGTAGATGTTATAACTATTATAACGACTGTCTTTGGTTTGGTGGCTGCAATTGGATTAGGAACAACGCAGATTAATGGTGGTTTAAATCATATTTCAAATCAAGATTTTGGACTAATAACTACAATTTTGCTATGTGTGTTTATTTCTACTGTGGCTTGTTATTCTGCTTGGCAAGGTGTTAATAAAGGGATTAAAATATTCTCGAACCTAAATATCATTGTCACTTTTGCCATCTTGTTGTTTATCTTTTTTACTAGTGATGTAAAACAAATATTAATAGCATTTTTCACATCTACATATCATTATATAATCGATTTTGTGCCAATGAGTTTAGCGCTTGGCGATTATAATCCTGGTTTAGAATTCTTAACCGGTTGGACCTTTTACTATTGGGCCTTTTGGTTGGCTTGGGCACCATTTACAGGTATATTTATTGCGCGTATTTCTAAAGGTCGTACCATTAGACAACTGCTATTAGGAGTTTTAATCATTCCGTCTTTGGGGACTTTTTTCTGGTTTTCCGTTTTCGGAACCTCTGCCTTTCAATTAATAGAAGAATGGGGAACTTATAATAATGAATTTAGCAACGTATTTTCTTCCATTTTTGTATTCTTTGAACATTATCCGTTTGCGACATTTTTAAACATAACTTCAATTATATTATTGATCAGCTTTTTAATTACTTCTGTAGATTCGACAGTATTTGTATTAAGTATGTTTACAGATAAAGGCGCTAAAAATCCAAGTAAAGCACATCGTGTTATCTGGTCTATTTTTATTTTATTAGCAACCATAGCTTTAGTATTGTTGGGTAATATTAAGGCTGATATCAATGTTTTAGAAGCAGTACAACGTTTACTAATAATCACGTCTTTACCGTTCGCTTTCTTTATTATAATTATGTTGATTCTTTTTGTTAAAGACCTAAGGAAAAACACAGCAATACCTAGTAAAACAAAGTAGTAATTACTGTAAGTTTTTAGCCCTTTTTTCGATTAATATATAAACAATAAAAGTATGGATGTGTTTAATCAATCTAACTTATTTTCTACAGATCAGGTCGTAAAAACAGTATTTGATTTACCAGGTGCAGATGTTACTTTATTCGAAAATTTCTTCAGCATAGAAGAAAGTAATGCCTTATATACAAGTCTATTAAATAATACAACTTGGGAGCAGGACCAAATGACTATTTATGGTAAGCAAATAGATTTACCTAGACTTACAGCATGGTATGGTGATACGGATTTAGAAGTTGCTTATGTTGGAAAAACAGCAAAGTTACGTCCTTGGACTGCAGAATTAATTAAAATCAAGGAACGTATAGAGCAGGAGGTCGATGTCAAGTTTACACGCTGCTTACTTAATTATTATCGCGACGGAAAGGATAGTGTAGATTGGCATCAAGATTATGAAGTCGGTAAACGTAAAAACACGGTAATTGGATCGGTAACTTTAGGAGCCACACGACCGTTTCAGTTAAAACACGCCACACGTAAGGATTTAAAACGTATCGAAATTCCGTTAACCCATGGTAGCATGCTAATAATGCAAGGTGCTACACAAGAAAACTGGAAACACAAAATCCCTAAAACAGTAAAACCTATTCTACCAAGAATTAACTTAACCTTTAGATGGGTTCAGTAATATTTTTTGGTATTAATAAAGGATTACGATGGTTTTAAAAGTATAAATGATTGGCTATAGTCGGGTTATTTTATTAAAATTAAGAAATATTTATGTTTTTTAAAGTCTAAAACCTCCATTTATACCTAATTCACCTTTTTTTATACTTCAATTTACCTGTGTAGTGGTTTTATCTTTGTATCAAATTTAAAACTAATCATTAAAACATATAAAATGAATACACCAAACTTTGCAAAAGAAGATATATTAAACGCTTTCAATTTTAGACATGCAACAAAGGAATTTGATGCCACTAAAAAGGTTTCAGATGTGGATATGAAATTCATCCTAGAAACAGCACATTTATCACCAAGTTCATTTGGTTTCGAGCCTTGGCATTTTATCGTAGTTCAGGATAAAGAATTACGTGAGTTATTAAAACCTGTTGCTTGGGGAGCACCTTTAAAATTGGATACTGCTAGTCATTTTGTATTAGGTTTAAGTATGAAAGCACCTATGGTTAAACATGATTCAGAATATATTATGCACATGATGAAGGATGTAAAACAATTACCACAAGAAGTTATTGATATGTATTCTACATTTTACAGAGAGTTTCAAGAGCGTGATTTCGATTTAGATACCGATAAAAAGTTATTCGATTGGTCTTCTAAACAAACTTACATTGCTTTAGGAAATATGATGACAGCTGCTGCTTTAACAGGAATTGATTCTTGTCCAATTGAAGGTTTCCATCAAGAAAAAGCAGAAGCGTTATTAAAAGAAAAATTCGGCGTAGATACAGATAAATATGGTTTATCATTTATGGTTGCTTTTGGGTATAGAAAAGCGGATCCAGAATTTGGAAAATCAAGACGTAATTTTGAAGATATCGTAACATTCAAGTAAACAATTCCTTCTAAAAAACACAAAAAATGAAAGCAATAGGATATAAAGAGAATCTTCCAATAGAAGATGTTAACTCATTACAAGACATAGAATTAAATACGCCAAAAGCTACTGGAAGAGATATTTTAGTAGAGATAAAAGCCATTTCTGTAAACCCTGCAGAATACAAAGTACGTGCAGGAATGCCAGTAGAAGGTGACGATTGGAAAGTTATTGGATGGGATGCTACCGGAATTGTAAAAGAAGTTGGTGATGAAGTATCGCTATTTAAAGTTGGAGACGAAGTTTGGTATGCAGGTGATTTTACCCGTCAAGGAAGTTATGCACAATACCAAGTTGTAGATGAACGTATTGTTGGTAAAAAACCTTCAGGTTTATCTTTTCCTGAAGCTGCTGCGTTACCATTAACATCGCTTACTGCTTACGAACTATTGTTTGATAGATTACAAGTTGCAAAAGAGGATGCTAGCAAATCCATTTTAGTTATTGGTGCTGCTGGAGGTGTTGGTTCTATATTGGTGCAATTAGCTAAAAAGCTAACAAAACTGAATATTATAGGAACTGCTTCTCGTGAAGAAACTACTGCTTGGTTGAAAGATTTAGGTGCAGATTCAGTTATCAACCACAGAAATAAATTAAGTGAAGAGTTCGAGAAATACAATCTTCCTGCACCAGATTATATTGTGAGTTTAAATGCAACCGAACAGCATGCAGATGAGATTGTTAAAGTAATAAAACCACAAGGAAGATTTGGTTTTATTGACGATCCAAAAACGTTTAATGTGATGCCTTTTAAAGCAAAAGCAGTGTCTACGCATATCGAGTTGATGTTTACACGTTCTATGTTCCAAACCGAAGATATGATAGAGCAGCACAACATTTTAAACAAAGTTTCTGAATTGATTGACAACGGAACGATTAAAACCACCTTAGGTGAAAATTTCGGAAGTATTAATGCAGAAAACCTACGTAAAGCACATGCATTTCTAGAAACAGGAAAAGCAAAAGGTAAAATAGTTTTAGAAGGATTTTAATCTTTTCAGGAAGTAAAACATAAATAGAATTGTCACTTCGAGTGAATTTTGAGGCACGAGAAATTAGTATCGAGAAGCTTATTAACTCTAATGGTTCTCGATACAAAATTCTAAAAGAGAATTTCACTCGAACGGACAAAAGAAACATATAAAAAAATGAATTTCAGATCAATTATAGCTGCATTAGCAGTAACAGCACTGTTTGTTGGTAATACTGCAAATGCACAAGTCACCACCAAAGATTCTATAGCCACTTCAAAAGTGCAGCATTTCAATTTTGATGACATGGAATCTGAAACTATTGGAGAAGGAATCCAACGTAAATGGTTTCATGGCGAAAAAGGACAAATGACCATTTTTAATTTAGAAAAAGGAGCTCATATTCCTTGGCACCAGCATCCAAACGAACAGATTACATACATTATGTCTGGAAAAGTAAAAATTAAAACCATTATTGATGGTAAAGAAACTTTTGTAGAAGTTGGAGCAGGAGAAGTTATTGTGTTTCCAGAAAATGTACCTCACGAGTTTTGGGCTTTAGAAGAAACCGTAGATTTAGATGTACATGTTCCTGTACGTGAAGATTGGTTATCTAAAGAGTTACCAGAATATTTAAAAAAGAGCAAGTAAAATGAAAAATATTAGTTTCTTATTAATTTTAATCACGTCAGTGATGTCGATACAAGCACAAAATACAATAACTGAAGCCGAAGTTTTTGCAACTACAGCGCAAGCAGTTGGTAATATTACCTTTACTGATACTGGCGATTTAGTTTATAGTCATCATCCTTTTTTCTCACCAGAAAATAGAGTAATGATTATGGATACTAAAACAAAAACAAGCAAACCTTTTCCAAATAAAGCGTGGAATACACCACGAACTACAGACGATAATTATCTAAGTAATGTTTTAGGTATTAGAAACGATGAAAACGGAATTGTTTGGATGTTAGATATGGCGCAACGCGATAATGTAACACCTAAAATAGTGGGTTGGAACACAAAAACTAATCAGTTAGAACGTATTTATTATTTACCTAAATCTTCCGTACCAAAGCATGCACAACCCAATGATATGGTTGTTGATACTACAAACGGTTATTTTATAATTGCTGATGAAGGTATTGGAAATGGAGGAGATGGTACAAATTCTGCATTTATTATTGTAGACATGAAAACGGGTAAAACACGTCGAATACTTGAAGGTACACGCACAACATTACCAGAAAACACACCAACAGTAATTAACGGTAAACATTTAGCGGTTAACGGTACGGATTTATTAGTCGGAAATGATGGTATTACTGCAGATGCTAATTTTGAATACATTTATTATGGTCCGTTAAACGGAACTAAAATTTACAGAATTAAAACCTTAGATTTAGTAAATGAAGATTTTACGGAAACAGAATTAGATGGCAAAATTGAAACTTATTCTGAAAAACCAAACAATGGTGGAATGAGTATTGATACAACAGGTAATATTTATTTAACAGCTTTAGAAACCAATAGTGTTGCTGTTGTTTTGACCAAAGATAAAAGTGTAAAAACCATGGTGAAAGATGTTAATATGGTTTGGCCAGATGGTGTAAGCTACAATCATGTAGACGGTTATATGTATGTGTCCGCTGCCCAGGTAAACAAAGGTGCTGCGTTTAATGATGGTAAAGATTTATCTACAAAACCATTTTACATTTTCAGGTTTAAGCCTATTACAACAGGTGTTTCTTTTAGATAATTTATGAATTGATTAATAGTTGAATCCCTTTTATTATTATTAAATAAGAAGAGAAGCCACTGTTTAAGTGGCTTTTCTATTGATTTTAACTTAAAATCAAGAATGCATGCAAATCCCAAATAGTCTATAACAGTAGTTTTTGGTAAAAAAAATAGAAACAATGACAAATAAAAATATATTAGCACAAGCTCGTGCACTTGCTTTACCTTCTCGTGAAGCCTCGTTAAATCGTGAAGCTTCAGTTTCACACTTTTGGAATAGTAACCGAGATTTACTCGAAGAGGCATGGACGGAATGGGAAATTGAAAACAAAGACAATTTATTAGTTCCTGATGAGACGTTGCTAGATTCACGATTACAAAAGGCGATTAAAGACGCATGGGAAAACCCAGAAAAAGAATCTGCTGTCGCAGATTTATGGGAAGAAATTATTCCGGGTGTGTATTCTGCTCAGTTTTTTGATTTAGAACGCTTGGCGGAATTTCGTAAGTATTTAGAAGCTACTGTAAATTCTGAAATTCCTAGACGTGCACCTTATGGTATTCAATTAAATCGTTACGGAGTTATGCTAGATCCACGCTCAGAAGGATACCTAGCAGCACCTAATTTTCAAGTATTTTATAACGAAATTATGAATCGTTATATGCGTCCTATAGCACGTTTGTTATTGGGGACTTATGGTTATGATAACCAAACATTTGGTTTTTCTATTCAATACAATCCAGATAAAGACAAGGATTTAAATGGTCACACGGATGCTTCTGCTGCCACTTTGAATATCAACATTAACTTACCCGATGAAGCATTTACAGGTTCACAAGTTGATTTCTATGATAAAACCACAGGAAAAACAGTGCAAACTACGTTTGAATCAGGTAAAGCAATTATTCATAGAGGTGATGTAGCACACGCTACGCACCCAATTATTAGTGGACAACGTAGTAACTTGGTAGTGTGGTTATACGGAGACCGTATGCAAATTCCGAGAGGTGGAGCAAGTAGCTACGGTAGTGTCGATAACTCAGAGTCTAAAGTTGTTACACCAGAAAGTATTAGTGCTCGTGAGCGTTGGAGTGTACCAAAGAGCACCAAAGATACCTTTGCACCTTTTTAAAAGGATTAGAAATCTTTCATCTTGCTTTAGGCAATGATTATATGCAAAAATAGCTACTGGACTATTTATTAGAATTTTATAATAAGATTCAAAAAAAAACAAGAAAATGTCACCTTGAGCACAACCGAAAGGTTTTATAGTTCACAGCTGAACTCAAGGTGATGTTTTAATAAAAAAACAAAAAATGATGAGTAAAACAATAATAGTAACAGGAAGTACAGACGGTATTGGAAAGTTAACCGCTTTTAGCTTAGCTGAAAAAGGACATACGGTTTATGTACATGGAAGAAATGGAGAAAAAGTAGACGCGATTGTTTTAGAAATAAAAACAACAACGAACAATCAGAACATTCATGGTTTGGTGGCTGATTTTTCCGATTTAGAAGCTGTTTCAAAATTAGCAGCACAGATTAAAAAGGACCTTCCTAAAATTGATATACTAATCAATAATGCAGGGATTTTTAAAACGAAAGAGGTTCAGAATAAAAACGGATTAGACATTAGAATGGTGGTAAATTATTTAGCACCTTATGTGTTGACAAATGCCATATTAGAAAACATAAAGCAATCCGAAGCACCAAGAATTATTAATTTAAGTTCTGCTGCACAAGCGCCAATTTCTGAAGCTGTTTTAATAGGGAAGGAGCAAGATTCAGAAAATAGCACTTATGCACAAAGTAAGTTAGCATTAACGATGTGGAGTTTTAATCTAGCAAAACAAGAGCCTAAAATCACGGTTATTGCTGTAAATCCTGGTTCGTTATTAAATACCAAAATGGCTAATGAAGCGTATGGTCAACATTGGTCTCCAGCAGAAAAAGGAGTGGATATCTTATTAGATTTGGCATTGTCTGATGATTATAAAAATGATTCTGGAAAGTATTTTGACAACGATAAAGGTGATCCAAAAGGTTATTTTGCACCAGCGCATCCAGATGCTTATGATGTTTCAAAAATCACTAATTTGTTAGATTTAACCAGTAATTTATTAGGATGTTAGACTTTGTTGCTTAAGATTTTTAATAAGTTTCTTCAAATTTTGTACCTTTTAAAGCGTCATAAAAAGGCACCACTTTTTAGTCTTAAAACTATTTTAATAAAAATAAAATTACTTTAGAGATAAAGAAGTAGTTTTGCGTTTTTTTTAAATGAAAAATTTCCAATAGATGGATAACTTAATTACATTTTCAATTACAGTATTTACAGCCTTTTTTGCTATAACTAATCCTATATCAAATATGACTGTTTTTGTGTCCTTAACGCAAGGTGCAGATGTAAAAACAAAACACGATATAAATAAGCGGTCAAATTTTATTGCGTTTATTATTGTTGCTGTTTTTGTCCTTTTAGGTAAATACATTTTCGAATTATTTAATATCAGTATTCCTGCGTTTAAGATTACAGGTGGTATTTTGATATTTTTCATTGGTTTTGATATGCTACAGTCCAAAACATCTAATGTAAAAAGTCTTAATGATGTACATGTAGATGAAAACATTGCTGTTTCCCCTTTAGCTATTCCAATTTTAGCAGGACCAGGTACTATTGTTACCGCAATGAATTTTGTTGCGAATGTAGAAACTATTCATATTATTTTGGTGATTTTAATTTTTGGATCAATGAGTTTAATTACCTATTTTACTTTTAAATTAAGTGATTTAATTGTAAAAATAGTTGGCCATAATGTCATTTCTGTAATCGGAAAAATTATGGGATTAATCATTGCTATTATTGGAACTGGTATGATTATTACAGGCATTAAATTATCTTTTAATTTAATGGCTTAGGCTTAAATTACTTTAAAAATAACAAGAACTTAATCACATAAGTTTGTACTATAAGCGATTAAAATTAATTTTATAGTCGCTTATTTATTTATAGCTTTTAGTCCTATGAAAAAAATACTTATTCTGTTTTCGCATCCTAAGTTCGAAAAATCTAGGGTTAACCAAGCTTTAGTTAATCATATTAAAGATAAAGAACAAGTTACTATTCATGACTTGTACGAGGAATATCCCAATTTTCATATTGATGTAGTTAAAGAAAAGGAATTACTAAGCCAACATGATATTATCATTTGGCATCACCCTTTTTATTGGTATAGTTGTCCACCTTTAATGAAACAATGGATGGATATGGTGTTAGAGTTTAATTGGGCTTACGGCCCAGAAGGTAATGCATTACAGAATAAAACATGCTTAAATGTTATTACTACTGGAGGTTCTAGAGAAGTCTATTGCTCAGAGGGTTATAACAGCTTTACTATTAGACAATTTTTAAGGCCTTTTGAACAAACGGCAATTTTGTGTGGTATGACTTATTTTCCACCTTTTGCTGTTATGGGAACGCATACATTATCTGATGAAGACTTAAACGATTATAAAAATAACTACGGTAAACTAATTGACTTATTACAAGCTGATTTATCTATTAATGATTTTGATAACAAATCGTTTTTAAACGATATTCCTCAACTTAAAGCCACATAAACTATGACTGGAAGTATACTTTTTGAAGCCATAGTATTTTTAGCAGGAGCCATAATTTGTGTCTCTATCGCAAAACGTTTAGGCTTAAGTTCTGTTATTGGTTATTTATTGGCAGGTGTGTTAATTGGGCCTTATGTCCTCGGATTTATAGGACAAGAAGGGCAAGATATTTTACACTTTGCCGAATTTGGTGTGGTGGTTATGCTGTTTTTAATTGGACTAGAAATTGAGCCAAAAAACTTCTGGAACATGCGAAAAACTATTCTGGGCATGGGAGGTATACAAGTAGGAGGAACCATGCTACTCTCATATATTCTATTCGCTGCATTAGGTTTCGACTGGAAAGTGGCTTTAGTAATTTCAATGGCTGTGGCACTATCATCTACCGCAATTGCATTGCAAACCATAAAAGAAAAAGGATTGATGAATACCACCTTTGGTACGTCGTCTTTTTCCATACTATTGTTTCAAGATATCATTGTGATTTTTATGTTGGGTTTTATTCCGTTATTAGCTAATTCAGAACATAAAACGTCCACGGAAAATCACAGCGAGCATGCTAACTTATTAGAAAATCTTCCAGTAGGTCTTCAAACTTTGGCAATAATTTTATCAGTAGTGTTAATCATTGTCGCTGGTCGTTATTTAATTGTACCAATGTTACGTAAAGTGGCAAAAACAGGTGTTCGTGAGTTGTTAATCGCTGCTGCTTTGTTAATTGTTTTTGGTATTTCATTCTTAATGGAGTATGTTGGTATTAGTCCTGCTTTGGGTGCCTTTTTAGGAGGCGTTGTACTTTCTAATAGTGAATTTAAACATGAACTAGAAAGTACCTTAGAGCCTTTTAAAAATCTGCTTTTAGGTTTGTTCTTTATGGCTGTTGGTGCTTCAATTAACTTTATTGTTATCGCCAAAAGTCCATTGACTATTGGTGGTATTTTATTAGCAATTATTGTTTTAAAAGCAGTGGTGCTATTTATAACCGGACATATTTTCAAACTAAAACTAGACCAAAAATTATTGCTAACCTTTAGTTTAGCTCAAATCGGAGAATTCGCTTTTGTACTGCTGTCTTTTGCTTTCGGATTGAATATTTTAGAGCAAGAACAAATGGATATGATGCTCGTAATTACAGCATTGTCAATGTCGATAACACCAATTATTAGCATGATTAACGAACGTTTAATACTGCCTAAAATTGGTACCAAAGAATCCATAAAACGACCAATGGACCACATTGCTAAATCGCAAAAAATAATACTCGTTGGTTTTGGTCATTTTGGAAGTACAATTGGACGTTTTTTACGCTCTCATGGTGTTGAAGCTACTATTTTAGACCACGATTCTAACCGTGTAGATTTCCTTAGAAAAATGGGTTTCGAAGTGTATTATGGAGATGCCACACGACTAGATTTATTAGAATCAGCCGGAATTTCGGAAGCCAAAATTATTATTTGTGCAACTAATAAACTCAGTGTTTCAAAAGCGATAAGTAAAATAGTGAAGGAGAAATATCCGCATGTAGAATTCATGATTCGGACTAAAAATAGATATGATGCCTACGAATTATTAAATTTAGGGCATCAAAACATATATAGAGAATCTTTAGAAACGTCCTTAACTTTAGCTAAAGATGTGTTGAGCAAAATGGGCTTCAGAAAATACACGCTAACCAGACAGGTTCAGAACTTTATTAAGTATGATGAAGATAGTTTAAGACGATTAGCATCAGAGCCTAAACGAGAAGATGACTATATTTTTAAAGCTAAAAAAGAATTAGAGCAACAAGAGAAATTCTTAAATGAAGATTTTAAACGTGGTGTTGTAGACTATGATAATCATTGGGATAGCGAACATATTAGAAAAGCTTTAGAAAATCCAAACACCAAAAAATAATGGCAAAAGATATTCCGCATATTGAATTTGATTCTAAAAAACCAGATAATAGTGGAATAGAGATTTTAACTATTGAAAGTCTTGCTGAACGTAAAGATGAAACAGGTCATAATCCTGAAAAAGCGCATCAAGTTACATTTAATATGATTGTGTTTTATACTGCTGGTGAGAGTAAACATTTGGTAGATTTTGTTTGGCATCCAGTTAAAAAAAATACGCTAATTCATATTTCTAAAGGTCAAATTAACGCCTTTCAGTTTACACCAGAACTAAAAGGATATATCATATTATTTACGGAAGCGTATTTAAAAAAACAAATTAGCACGTTACCAAAAAATGAAATTGATAGGTTGTTTAACGCGCAATTATTTTCGCCAATTATTCAAGTTCCTGTAGATTCTAATGTGGAGACGTATATTCGGTTATTTGATGAAGAATATTCTAATTCTCAAGAAAATTATAATCAAGATAATACGTATAGTGCGTTGCATACCATTATCTTTTCTAAGTTAGAACGCTTAAAGCAGTACCAAACCTTGCACCTTAAACGTTCAGATAAATTAAACACATTTTTAAGCTTTAAATCATTACTTGAAGTTCACTTTAGTAAAAGTAGAAATGCAGATTTTTATGCTGAAAAATTAAACATTACTTACAAACATCTTAATACCATTTGTAAAGAGACCGTTGCGATTACTGCCAAACAATTTATTGACCAGTTTTTAATATTAGAAGCCAAACGGTTACTTATTAATTCGGAATTAAAAAGTACAGAATTAGCTTATTCTTTAGGTTTTGAAGAACCAACTAACTTTGTAAAATACTTTAAGAAACATACAGGATTTACCCCAAATCAATTTAAAAAAACCGTTAAATTAGAGTTTTAGGTTCGATATATACCATTTTTACACTCACATTCATCTTTAGTTAAGTTTTATGCTGCTATAATTTTGCGGTATTAATTATTAACATAAAAAATAAAAATGATGAAGTATTTTAAATTAAAATTTATTGCCATTATTATGTTGGCTTTCACAGTTTTCTCTTGTAGTAATGATGACGATGATTCAAATTCACAACATGTTATTGATTTTGGAATAGCTCCATCAAGTTCGATTATAACTACAGGTTCTGTGAATGTAATTACAGAAAATACCGTAAGATACCACACTATCAATTTTGATACTGCTCCATATACAGTAACTATTGTAGAGACGGAAAACAATGTTGTTTTGGTAGATTTAGGACCTGCACCTGTTTTTGCAAATGAATTAGAAGCATATGTAGATGCTATTAATAAATCAGGAGCAGTAATTATTACCCATAATCATGGCGATCATTATGGTGGTGCAGCAAATTTTACAGATTTAGATTTTTATGCCGAAAGCACTGTTGCTGCAGAATTAAATAATACTGTAGACTTTACCAATTTATATCCTAATAATGTAATTGGAGTTACTGGTTCTCAAGAAATAGGAGGTTTAACTTTTATTTTTGACAAGGTATCTAACGCTGAAACTGGAGAAAACGGTTATATCTATAACGAAGAACATAAGGTTGTTTTTGCAGGAGATCTTGTTTATAATTTATCGCATCCATATTTAAGAGAATACACACCAAATAGTGGAGAGGATGAGATTAATAATTGGATTGCTGGTCTAAATATATTGAAAGTAAACTTTGCTAATTACAATCATCTTTTTGTAGGTCATAATGGTTCTCGCTCTGATGTTGGCACTGCTATCGATGAAAATATTGATTATTTACAAAATGCTCAAGGTATTATAAAAGGTACTCAAACCATTACTGGTGGTGGCACAGCTACTACACACCAAGAAGTTATAGACGAACTAGAAGTGTTGTATCCAACATATTTAGACGGCGGACTTTATTTATCGTTACCAGAAGCCTTTTTCCCAGGAGATCTAGGTGCAGATTGGTTTTAATCCTGCTTACAAAAAATTATTACCCAATATTAAAATATATTAAAAATGAAAATTAAATTAATAGCATTAGTCATACTAGGTTTATTTGTTGGCAGTTGTAGTAATGCAAAATCTGTTTTAGAGGTTACAACCTTCAAAACAAAATCTGTTACCAATACACCGGTTTTTAATAAACTTGATGCTGAAATAGAAGCCAATTTCACAAAAAAGCAGCCAGGTTTTATTAAGCGTCAAAGTGGTATCAATGAAAATGGAGAATATGTGGTTTTGGTATATTGGGAAACTCTTGAAAATGCCAAAGCATCCATGGAAAAATTTATGTCTGATGCATCTGTAGCCGATTATGCTTCTATGATTGAGGGTGCTTCTATGAAAATGTCTCGTTATATCATTGATGATAAATTTAAGGCAACTAATAGCAATTTTGTTGAAGTCATGTCTTTTGAAACAAAAGAAGGTATTGACATGAATACATTTAATAAAATCAATAAAAGAGTAGAGAAAGGGTTTACATCAAAACAAGAAGGTTTTTTACAACGTATTACTGGTGTAAATGAAAATGGAGAGCAAATTGTTGCTGTGTATTGGGATAACAAAGGTCATTCTGATGCAGCTTTACAACCATTTATGAACAATAACATATCCAAAGAATTTATGGGTATGATGAATCAGTCATCCATATGGATGGGACGTTATCAAACACTTAATTCATTAAAAAACAATGGTGCTAAATTATCAAAAAAGGATAAAGTAGTCGCATTATTAAACAGTTTTAATACAGGAGATAAAACACCAATTTCTTATATCAATCCTAACAAATACATTCAACATAACTTAGGTGTAGCAGATGGTTTAGCTGGTTTTGGAGCAGTTATGCAACATGCGCCTCCAGGAGGTTTTAAAGCAAATGTAATTCGTGCTTTTGAAGATGGAGAATATGTGTTTACGCAAACTGAATATGATTTTTACGGACCAAAAGTAGGGTTTGATGTATTTCGTTTTGAAGATGGTTTAATTGTAGAACATTGGGATAATCTATTAGAGATTCAAAAGCCAAATCCAAGTGGACACACTCAATTTGATGGCGCAACTGAAGTATCAGATTTAGAAAAAACAGAAGCAAACAAAAATACGGTTAGTCAGTTTCTTGAAAAAGTAGTCATAAATCATGAAATGGATAAATTGACGACTTATATAAATCCTGAAAAATACATCCAACACAATCCAGCTATTGCTGATGGTTTGGAGGGCTTTGGCGCAGCAATGCAGTATTTTGTTGAAAACGGATTGGTTATGGAGTTCACGAAAGTACATAAGGTATTAGGACAAGGCAACTTTGTGTTAGCAATGAGCGAAGGAAAATTTGGTAAAGGTGAACACACAGCTTTTTATGATTTATTCAGACTTGAAAATGGACAAATTGTTGAACATTGGGATGTAATTGCACCAATTCCAGCAGAATCTGAATGGAAAAATACAAACGGTAAGTTTTAATTAAATAGTGATTAATAGCATGAAGGAGTATCAATACTATTTTGATATTCCTTCTTTTTTAAAATAGAAAATATGATAACTTCACCACAAAATCAAATAAAAACAACCATAAGCGAACTATTTGAAGATTCAAAATACGATATGCTAAAAATGATGAAGGGTGCAGCAAAAAGTATTTTTAGACGAATGCAACCATTAGATTTTAAAGATGCATATCTGTCTATTTCTAAAGAACAAGGCCAAGGATTAATAAAACTAATTAAAGATAATAAACTAAAAAATATTGTAGAATTTGGAACTTCTTTTGGTATTTCAACACTGTTTTTAGCTCAAGGTGTCATTGAAACAGGTGGACACATAATTACCACAGAATTAATTGACTCGAAAGCCCAAAAGGCTATAGATAATTTTAAAAAAGCAAGAGTTAGCGACCTTATTGATGTAAGAATTGGAGATGCTATGGAAACCTTAAAAAATCATGACGATCCAATTGACTTATTATTGTTAGATGGATGGAAAGATTTGTACTTACCTATATTTCAAATGCTAGAATCTAATTTTCATAGCAATACATTTATCTATGTTGATAATGCAGAAATGGCAGAAACTAAAGCATTTATAAATGTTATTCGTCAAAATAGTAAGTATCAATTAAAGTATCAATTTGGCGGAAAAGTAGTATTAATAACCATTAAAAAATAATGAGATTATGAGTCAAGTATCTAATTGCCCAACTTGTGGTGGCAAGTCAAAAATAAAAGAACTTAACAGTGTGATTTCTTACCAATCCCTTCAAGATGAAGAATTGATAAAAAAAGTAGGTCAACTTAAAAAAGCAATGCAAAAGTTTAAAGAAAAAGCCGAAGCTTTAGAAAAAGAATTAGAAGAATTAAAGTCTAAAACGTAACAGTATGAATACAGAACTGAATAAAAAAAATGCCATTGCGTTTTACAAAATGGCTTATGAAGGCAACCCAACCAAAGCTGTAGAATTATATGTTGGTGAAACATATATACAACACAACCCAATGGTTGCTGATGGTCCACAGGCTTTTATAGATTATTTTGACAGAATGCAAAAGGAGTTTCCTGTAAAATCTATTGATTTTGTAAGAAATGTTGCAGAAGGTGATTTAGTAGCATTGCATACACATCAAATTTGGCCAGATAATGATGAATATATTACTATGGATTTTTTTAGATGTGATGAAAACGGAAAAATTGTAGAGCATTGGGATAGTATTCAGCAAATACCAAAAACGTCTAATAATAACAATACCATGTATAAATAAGATGCTATGAATTTTCTAAAAAAGAATTTCGGTTGGATAATTGTTGCCATTTTAGCTAGTTTACCTTTATTGGTAATTTTTAAAATGATAAACGTTGATTTCTCTAATGGCTTGTCAGTTTCCTTTGCAGAGAATGTAGTGGGAAATGACAAAACAACAGTAGAGATGTTATATCATGTTTCTGGAGAATTTGCCATAAGATGGATGACAGCAGTACTAACATGTACACCAGTTTTTATTATTTTTGGAATTAACAACCTCTTTGTACGGCAAGCTATGGGAATTGCAACGGCAATATGGAGTTTAATTCATTTCGCTATTTTTATTGCAGCTGAAGGTTTTTTGGAAACATTTTCACAAGTTAATTATGTTCTAGGTTTTATTGCCATATTAATATTAATTCCGTTGCTTTTTACGTCTAATAGAAAATCTATGAAGCGACTTAAAAAGAATTGGAAAAAACTACAAAGCTTTGCATATGTTGCTGTTTTATTAAGCCTAATTCATGTTGCCATTTTAGATAAAACTTGGATGATTTATGCTGTAATTGTTGGTTTAGGTTTCGTTATAAGAATTCCGGTTGTAAAAAATAAATTCGTTATTTTTAGAAAAAACAAAAAAATTGCAAATTCTTAGTCAAGTTGGTCAGTCTTTACTTTTATATTTTGTGCTTCTGTAATTTTTTTAAAATTGGTTCGACCTAAAGAGAATCAAAAACCAAAAAAAGCTCAAAAAATGAAACAACCAACCAAAGTATTTAAAGTAAGTCAATTAAAAAATAAAGAGCCTGAACACGCTTTGGTCAATGGTTTAGATTTAGTCATTGTAAAGTTCGATGACGATATTTCTGTACTTTATGGAAGGTGTTTGCATCGAGGCGCTTTAATGTCTGATGGACATGTTGATGGACACAACTTAATTTGTGGTGTTCATGGATGGGATTATCGTGTAGATTCTGGTGTTTCTGAATACAATAACAAAGAAGTACTTCATAAATTTTCAACAAAAATTGAAGGTGATGATTTATATGTAGATGCGTTTGAAATCGATGCTTACTTAGTTAATTATCCACAACCCTTTAATCGCAACGCCTACTTAGGTGCTTATGCAGATACACATCCTGAAGAGACAGAACCATATACAGGTTATATTAAAGAATTAGCTCAAAACGGACTTAAAAATCTTGGACACCATGGGTTTTCTGCTTCCATGGGAGTGGATAGAAATACATTACCTAAATGGGATAGTATACAGTTTTTGCCAGCGCAATTAGCAACTCGTCCATTATTGGATGAAGAGTCTGTGGCAACTAAAGTGGTTATTGGTCCAAATGCTAAAAAACCATTAGAATTAGATATTCCTTTATTTGTTAGTGACATGAGTTTTGGTGCTTTATCTAGAGAAGCTAAAATCTCATTATCTAAAGGAGCAGAGCTTGCAGGAACAGGTATTTGTTCTGGTGAAGGCGGCATGCTTCCTGAGGAACAAGCTAATAATTCGAGATATTTTTATGAATTGGCATCCGCTCAATTTGGGTTTTCTTGGGATAAGTTAGATAATGTTCAAGCCTTTCATTTTAAAGGTGGTCAAGGTGCAAAAACAGGCACAGGAGGACATTTACCAGGTAGTAAAGTAAGTAAAGAAATTGCTGAAGTAAGAGGATTAAAAGAAGGAGAAACGGCTATCTCACCAGCAACGTTTCCTAATTTTCATGGTGTAGATGATTTTAAAAAATTCGCGAAACAAGTTCGTGAGAGAACTGGTGGAATTCCTATTGGATTCAAAATAGCAGCAAGTCATATTGAAAAAGATATCCAATTTGCACTCGATGTTGGTGTGGATTACATCATACTCGATGGTCGTGGTGGCGGAACAGGTTCTGCACCAACCATTTTAAGAGACCATATAAATGTGCCAACAATTCCGGCATTAGCTAGAGCGCGTAAATATTTAGATAAATTTGGAGCCAACCATGTTACTCTAGTAATTACTGGTGGATTAAGGGTTGCAGAAGATTTTGCAAAAGCATTAATGCTTGGTGCAGATGCCATTGCAGTTTCAAACTCTGCTTTACAAGCCATTGGTTGCTTAGGCATGCGCGCTTGTGGAAGTAACAATTGTCCTGTGGGAATTGCAACTCAAAAAGAATCTTTACGTAGTCGATTAATTATAGACTCTTCAGCAAAACAATTACATAACTTTTTTGATGCTACAAATGATTTAATTAAAGTCGTAGCAAGAGCTTGTGGTTATGATGATGTCAATAAATTTAATCACGATGATTTATCCACTTTTGATGTTGATATTCATAAACTTACAGGAATTAATTACGCAGGAATAAACTAAGAATCCATGAAAGAACAAATGCATTTAGCTGCACAATATTTAGCAGCAGCAGGAATTAGTTTCCTTGACAAAAAAGCTGATGACAGCCATACCAATTTAGGATTTAATATTAAAAATGGCACTTTAGAAACACATGTGCTCTCAGAAAATGGAGACCAATTATGTCTAAATTATAACGACTTTTCATTACAGTGGAAATCAAAAACTGGAACAGTTTCTTTTGATTTAGATGGTGCAACGCATCAAGATGTTTTAAGTTGGTTAGCAGATACTTCAAAAGCACATTTAGGTAAAGAATACAGGTATAATTTACATTACGATTTACCATACAGTATTAATAATTCTTACGTTTTTCAATTAAAAAGTACGGAAGAATTACAAGAGTTGGTACAATTGAGAACGATGGCACAATTAAGTCTCGAGCAAATTAATAAAGACTTTGGTAAAAATGCAGACATCAGGATATGGCCTCATCATTTTGATACTGGTATTTATAGTCAATTGCTTAATAACGACATATATTTAGGGCTTGGGCTTGCCATACCAGATAGTTTAAGTGATTACCATTATTTGTACATCAGTGGTTATAAAGAAAATAACACTATAAATCCATCTCATTTTAGTTCACTTAAAAAAGGTGATTGGAAGACTGATGGCTTCAAAGGTGCTATCTTACCAGCTTTAAATGTAACAGAAGCTGATGCTGTAGATTTTTTTAAAGAAGCAATTAACCAATATTAATAGTTAAACAATTTATTTTGTCCAAAGAAATTATACATACATATAAAAACATCCGACAACAAACGGAAGCTATTTGTAAACCCTTACAGATAGAAGACTATTCGATTCAAGTCGTACAATTTGCAAGTCCGGCAAAATGGCACTTAGCACATACAACTTGGTTTTTTGAAACCTTTATTCTTAAAAATTACGTTCAGAATTATATAACTTTTGATGCTGATTTTAACTTTTTATTTAATAGCTATTACAATAATGTGGGAGACCGAATATTGCAAACCAATAGAGGTAATATGTCGCGACCTAGTACAGATAAAATCTATGAATATAGAGCTTATGTAGATGCTAAAATACAAGAGCTTTTAAGTGCTATTTCCGATACTAAAATAATAGAATTAGTAACATTAGGTTTAAACCATGAGCAGCAACATCAAGAATTATTGGTGACAGATATAAAGTACATGCTTGGTCACAATCCTCTTTTTCCTGTGTATGATGAAGATTTTAATCTTATAAAAGATACAAATTCAAATACCGAAAGCATCAAGATTAAAGCTGGCATTTATAAAATTGGTCACCAAGGAGATGACTTTTGCTATGATAACGAGTTAGGTGTTCATAAAGTATATGTGGATGATTTTGAGATAAATAATCATTTGGTGACTAATGGAGAATATCTAGAGTTTATGGCATCTGGTGCCTATTCTGATTTTAATCTTTGGTTAGATGAAGGTTGGTCTTGGGTCAATAAAAATGATATAAAATCACCATTATATTGGCATAATATTGAAGGAGAATGGCATTATTATTCCCTTTCAGGATTACAAAAAGTAGACAAAAATGCGATATTAAGTCATATCAATTATTACGAAGCAAATGCCTATGCGGAGTGGAAAGGTATGCGATTGCCAACAGAATTCGAATGGGAGATTGCTGCTCAGCAACTACATTGGGGAAAACGTTGGGAATGGACAAACAGTGCCTATTTACCATACCCAAATTTTGAAAAAGCAAATGGAGCAGTAGGTGAGTATAACGGCAAATTTATGAGTAATAAAATGGTATTGCGAGGCGCATCTGTGGCAACATCTAAAAATCACAGCAGACCTACATATCGTAATTTTTTTAACCCAACAGAAAGCTGGCAATTTACTGGAATAAGATTAGTAAAATAGATGATTGAAACGTTTAAGAAAGAAGTAAAACAAGGATTAGAGAACCATCCAAAAACGCTACCTTCAAAATATTTTTACAACAAAATCGGTGATGCCCTTTTTGTTGAAATAATGAATCTTCCTGAATATTATTTAACACGTAGTGAGTTAGATATTTTTCAAAATAAAACCCAAGATTTAATTAGTGCTTTTCAGTTAAAGCCAGACTCTTATTTTGAACTTATTGAGTTAGGTGCAGGTGATGGTTTAAAAACAAAAAAACTTCTAAACGCATTAGATGCTCAACAGTTTAGTTTCGATTATTTTCCAATTGATATCTCTGCAAACGCATTGAGTTTGTTAAAGGAAGATTTATCGGAAGTTTTACCAAACGTTTCTGTAAAAACACAACAGGGTGATTATTTTGAAGTATTAGCGTCTTTAAAAGAAAGTAACAAACCCAAAGTTATTTTGTTTTTAGGGTCTAATATTGGAAATATGAATGATGAAAAAGCCGCACAATTCATCTATAATTTAGGCGCTAATCTAAAACCTGGTGATAAATTGTTATTAGGTGTAGATTTAATAAAATCTAAGGATATTGTACTTCCTGCTTACAATGATAATCAAGGGATTACCGCAAAATTCAACTTGAATTTATTAGAACGAATCAATAATGAATTAGGAGGTGATTTTAACCTGAATCAATTTAAACATGAGCCAGAATATAATGAAGATGATGGCATTGCGAAAAGTTTTATTGTTAGTACAACCCAACAAACGGTGCACATAAAATCTATTGGAGTTTCCTATCATTTTGAGGCTGGTGAAAAAATACATACCGAAATTTCAAGAAAATATAATGATGCTTTGATTGAACAAATTATTGCAGAAACAGATTTTAAGCTAGACACCAAAATAATGGATAGCAAAGCCTATTTTGCAGATTATATTTTGACAAGAGACTAAAATGCCAGAAACAAAACTTGCCATATTAGGACTTGGGAGTCGTTCAACCTTATTTTATTTGAGCGAATTGAATCGTTTATACAATGAAGCGAAAGGTGGTTACAGCACATGTCCATTTGTATTATTAAATATAGACTTCAACGCTATTAATCCTTTATTACCAAACCCTTCAAAGGAATTAGATGCGGCTCTAAGAGTTTATACAAGCAAAATAGAAACCTATAATATACAGCAGGTTTTAGTTCCAAATATTACACTTCACGAAACTATAGATAGATTAAATATCACCAAAAACGTACTGCATCCTGTTCATTTGAGTATTAAAAGAATTAAAGAAAACAATTGGACTAAGGTTGTTTTGTTTGGTTCGTTATTCAGCATGAATGCTACATATATTAAAAATCAATTTGTAGCAAATGGTATTGAAGTCATATTGCCTTCTGAAGAGGATATGCTAATTATCGATACTGTGAGAAAGCAAATTTACAGCGAAACTGAGACAGCCCAATTAATTGAAAAATATCATAGTATAATAAATACTTATACAGCTCAACATCCTGTGGTATTATCTTGTACAGAGTTATCTATTTTGAAACCAAAAGGGAATAAGAATCTATTAGATATGGCAGATGTACAAATAGAAGAAGCTATAAAACACTGTCTAGCTTAGCGCATACATTTACCATTTTTTGGCTAAGATTCATCTTAAGTTTTCTTAGAAAATCAGGCATCTTTGTATGAGCAAATTATTAATTGTTAAAAACAACTATCATGAAAATAGCAGTAACATCAGCAAGCGGAAAATTAGGCGCTTCCATAGTGAAACATCTTGTGAATTTAATTGGTAAGGATAATGTAATAGGAATTGCACGTACACCAGAAAAAGCAGCGCATTTAGGTGTTGAAATAAGAAAAGGAGATTATAACAGTAGAGAACAGTTTGATGCCGTTTTAAGTGGAATAGATGCTGTTTTATTGGTTTCCGGAATGGACACACCAGATAAGAGAATTGTGCAACATAGAAATGTTATTGAAGCAGCAAAGCAAAATGGTGTTAAAAAAATAGTGTACACAAGTATTGTTGGAGCCGAAGAAAACAATGCATTTAGTCCAATTGTACAAACCAACAGGCAAACCGAAAAAGATATTCAAAACTCAGGATTAGAATGGGTTATTGGAAGAAACGGCATTTATATAGAACCAGACTTAGAATACATAGACACCTATGTAAAAGAAGGTGAAATAAGAAATTGTGCTGCAGATGGAAAATGCACATACACAAGCCGAGAAGAATTAGGTTATGCTTACGCTAAAATGTTAACTGAGGAGAAACACAATAATCATATTTATAATCTTGTGGGTAATGCCATTACACAAAAGCAACTTGCAGAGGATATTAATACGGTTTTTAATACCAATTTAGTTTTTAAAAACGAATCTGTTGAAGCATACAAAGCAGAAAGAATTGAAGCTTTAGGTGATTTTATGGGAACTGTTATTGCAGGTATTTATGAAGGCATTAAAGAAGGTGCAAATGATGTGCCTTCAGATTTTGAAACAGTTACAGGAAGACCACATTTATCTGCAATAGAAATGATGGAAGCCTTTAGGAAAGCGGAAACGGAAAACAAATAAAATAACTAAAGCATAGTGTTAAAATTAAAAGCCAGATAAATAATATTTATCTGGCTTTTAGTTTTGCTTATTTAATTCTCTGCTCTTTTAGCTTTAATTTTTAATGATTTTTTTGACTATGGTGCCATCATTGGTTGTTAAACGTACAAATAGAATATGATGTCCAATGGCTGTATCACCTAAGTCTAGAGTGGTTAAAGTAGTGGCTTTACCAATAGAATTATTGATACGTTTAAGTACGTTTCCTGTAACATCAAATATTTCAATAGTGGCAGTTGTACCTATAGCTGCATTGTATTTTAAATTAATAATACCTTCAAATGGAATAGGGTATACGTCTAAATAATTAGCCGATCGACCAGCAGCACCATCTGGGTATTCACATACATCACCTATTAAATTACCATCTAAGTCTGCTTGATCCGGATTAAAAGTGTACAGACAATTATCTATACAATCTGCAACACCATCGCCATCAGTGTCAAAAAAACCTTCGTCTATAAGACCATCGCCATCATTATCAATGCCATCACAATAATCTTCCAATTCAGGAGACTCACATATATCTCCAATGCCATTTTCATCTGCATCGGTTTGGTTAGGGTTATAAGTGTCAATACAGTTATCAATACAATCCGCAACACCATCACCATCTGTATCCGCAAAACCTTCGTCTATGAGTCCGTCATTGTCATTGTCAATTCCGTCACAGATTTCTTCTTCTTCAGTAGTTTCACAAATATCTCCAATGCCATTTTCGTCTGCATCGGTTTGGTTTGGGTTGTAAGTATCAATACAGTTATCAATACAATCCGCAACACCATCACTATCTGTATCCGCAAAACCTTCGTCTATGAGTCCGTCATTGTCATTGTCAATTCCGTCACAGATTTCTTCTTCTTCAGTAGTTTCACAAATATCTCCAATGCCATTTTCATCTGCATCGGTTTGGTTTGGGTTGTATGTATCAATACAGTTATCAATACAATCCGCAACACCATCACCATCTGTATCCGCAAAACCTTCGTCTATGAGTCCGTCATTGTCATTGTCAATTCCGTCACATATTTCTTCCGTAGGCGTATCAGGTATATCTATTGTAGCATCAAATATATAAGGATGAACTTCTCCTGAATTTTGTTCAAACGCTTCAACAATAATTTGACCATCAATATTAAAATTACTTCGATTATTAAAACGTGCTTTTGGTGCATATATAGTTCCGTATATCTGTGCACCTCCAACGTAGTTTATTGTCGAAGTTATATTCGGGAAATTGTATAATATGTAAGGCGAATAACTTAATGGGCTTCCTACAATATTTGGCCAACTGTTAATGGTAATAAGCTCGTCATTATTGCTAGTATCTGTAATGTTTATAATAAAAGGCGTAGTCTCTGAAGGCTCTAAAGTATTAAATTTAATTTCAGCTAAGGCATTGAATTCGGCAACAGTTAAGTTAATAATATTGGTTTCATTAGCAATTAGATTAACCCACAACTTTCCTTGGCTTAATTCATTTTCATTCCAAGTGACATTAGTACTTTGGCTGCTTAAAAAAGTAGAAATTGTTTCAAATTGATTAAAAGCAATGTCAAAATCTATTTGAGGATTCTCTGCAATAGAACTCGCAGCTTGTGGTGTTGCTAATGCAATACTTGGCGTGCTATCATAATTATTTCCAACAGCTGTGATTCTGGTGTTACTAGTTACATTGTTTTGATCAACTTCAAAAATAGTGCTTGTTGATAAGTCACCTATTTTAACATAGTTGTTTTGTAGAATTTGTAATCTACCAGACGTATAAATTACTTTTCCGTTAACCACTAAAGCAGTAGGTTGGGAATCGCCATTAAAATAATTTACGCCACCGAAGATATTGATGGTGCCATCTAAGGTTAAATCACCACCAATAGCCCAAGATCCTTCAGATTCTGTTTTAACAGCAATAGCATTACCAGAGGTAAAAACATTAAATTGAGTTGCGGCTTCTGTTGGGTTAATTGGGTTAGTTTGGGCTTCTAAATAACTCGTAATATTTAGAAATGAGGACCCAACAACTAAACTAAATAGTAGTTTTTTAAATTCCATATCATTTGATTTTGTAGGTTAAGTAAATCAAAATTAATAATTTAAACCAAAAAAGAATGTCAGTCATCGAATAGTTGGTTTTTTACTACATTTTTTCGATGAACCGCAGACAAATAGAACTACGCTCTTAAAATTAAGCATAAAAAAAGCCACAATACTTTCCTTACTACGTTTAAAATCTAGTTTTACCCAACCTCAATATCTATTTATTTTTATATTCTGAAATAGAATATTATCGTTTTAGTCTGCGCTTATTACTAATTATAAGTATACCACCAATTGTATATGAATTAATCAATACTATAACTTACAGTAAGTTTACCATGTACTAATCTATTTTCATTGTCTATACCACTAAAAACGCCTTGTTGTGTGTTACTATCCGTTTTTAGATAATAACTTTTAAAGTAAATATTAACCCTTTGCAAGGCGATAATACCTGAAAAATTAAATCTAAAATTTACTACAGTACCTTTATTTAATAATTCAATACGGTCTTTCTCAATATAAACATTTTCCGTTAAAGTGATAATTCTAAAATTGGTTGGTAGAATTTTAAATTTTAATGTTTCTACGAAACCATCATCAAAATTAAAAGTTAAATCATAAATACCAGGAAGCTTCCCATACAATGAAGCATAAGGACTATTACTAGAAAGTTCTAATTCATTTCTTGGAACTATTCTATTATTTACTATACGTTTGTTGCGCACTTCCATAGCAATGTAAGGCGGTATTTTTGGTGATTTAGATTTCGCTTCCATTTCTTCTTTGCTATTGCATTTTTCTAAAATAGAGCGTCCAGCAACAGAATTATTAAATAAATCAAATGTGCAATACGTTCCAATAAGGTACTTTATGTTTGATGGTGATTTGTGACCTATATAATAAATCTCACTTGCACCATCAATATATCTATCGCCAGAAAGTGTATTGGTTTTTATTGAAATAGTATCACCTTGTCTTTTTATACTGCCATGACTATAATGTTCTCTAATAGTTCCATCTTCTAATGGATACATAAAAATATGTTTTATTTTTTTCCAGTTGTCATATATAATAGATTGACCTTTTAATATCGTATCATCCTCACCAAAATAATAGTTATTGTAGTAATAACTCACATCTTTGTTATGACTGTAAATAAGATCTATCTGTTTCTGGTATTCAAAATCTGATAGCTTATGGTCTTCTAAAAATGTATTTATATTATCATAACCTAAATACAGTAATAATATGGTTTTATAATATTGATTTAGCTTTATAAGAGGTTTACCTTTTTCTAAATCTCTCGATTTATCATATAAATATTTTCCATTTATAAATTCTGAACCAATGGCTTCAAAATCCGACTTTAAATTAGGTTTTTTCTCATCAAAATCTCCATAACCATACAATTGAAACGTTTTTGGTAGTCTTGTAAGTTGGTGTTTATTAATAAATACCTCATGAACTTTGTCAATTAATATTTTGAAGTATTCTGGTCTTAAAACCAAGGCATTGCTAGTTGTTTTCATAAATTCCTAAAATGATTATAAAATTATTAAAAATATTTTTAGTATTAAGAATTAACCATAATTAATATTTGATATTTTAAATTTGATTAACTAATTAATTTATTGAATCATGAAAAAAAGTATATTAATCGTATTTCTTTTAGTTTCCGCTTTAGGTTTTTCTCAAATAATTGTAACAGGGAAAATTACTGACAACACTGGTGAGCCATTACCAGGCGCAAATGTTTTAGAAAAAGGCACTTCAAATGGCGTTATCTCGGATTTTAATGGTAATTACCAGTTATTAACTACAACAGAAAATGCTGTTTTAGTAATATCTTATGTAGGTTTTGAAAGTCAAGAAATAAATGTAGGTGGATTAAGCCGTATAAATATAGAATTGGCGGAATCTGCAGAGTCTTTAGGAGAAGTTAATATTAAAGGTTTTTCTGGTGTTATTGGTAAATCTAGAAAACGTACAGAATCTATTCAAGTGACACCAGAATCGGTTACTGCTTTTAATGCTGAAGGTATAGAAAGTGCTGGAATAACAGATATTAGTTCTTTTTCAACCTTAGTTCCAAATTTAAAATTTAATTCAGCTCAATCTATAGGTTTAAATTTCATTTCTGTTAGAGGTATACCACAAGTTAGAGGAGGAGATGCACCTTTAGCATTTGTGGTAGATGGAGTTACTATACCAGATCCAAGTTTATTGAGTCAAGAATTGTATGATTTAGCTTTAGTAGAAGTTGTAAAAGGACCACAAGGTGCTTTGTATGGTAAAAATGCCATAGGAGGAGCTGTAAATATCTATACTAAAGACCCAACAAATAAAATGTCTAATCGCGTTCAATTGGGTGTTGGAAATGGCGGTTATTTTAAAGGCCAATTTATTTCGTCAGGTGCCATTGCTAAGGATAAAGTGTTTTATAGATTTTCTACGCAGTACAAAAACTTCGACGGCTTACTTACCAACGAGTTTTTAGACAAAAAGGTTGATTTTGCTGAAGATTTCAATATAAGAGGTCAAATTAAAGCCAATTTAACTAATAATTTTACGGTTTCTGCCACTTACCAATATTTTAAATTAGATGGTGGTGCAACCTATTATTCTGTCAATCCAACTGGTACTGATGGTGAGTTTACTGGTGGAATTCTCAACCCTAATCCATCAGACGGAAATAATGTAATATTTGCTGATGTATTAGGGAAATCAGATATGATTAACAATTACGGTAACTTTAAAATGGACTATAATTTAGGTGGTGTAAAATTGCAGAGTATCACTTCTTTTAATCGTGTTGAACGCTCAACCATTGGTGATTTAGATTTCTTAGAATTAGATGGATTAACACAAGGTGAAGAAATAACAACTAAAACATTTAACCAAGAACTTAGACTTTCTAATACCAATACTGATACTAAATTAGATTGGAGTTTAGGAGGGTTTTATCAAAATATTAAAAAGGAATTTTACCAAAACGGAACAACTGGAGTTGACTTTGGCGGTCCTTTTGAATACGATACTGCTGACTATTTAAATGAAACTAAAACGGTTGCTTTATTTGGATTTGGAGATTATAAAATCACGGACAAACTTACATTTTCTGCTGGATTTAGATATGATATTGACAAATTTACACAAGATGATTATTTGTTTTTAACTAACTCTGATAGAGACAATAATGAGTTTCAACCAAAAGTTTCACTTTCATATCAAGCAAATAAAAATGTATTGTTTTATGCTAATTACGGAAGAGGTTATAGAAATGGAGGATTTAATGCTCAAGCGACAGATTTATTTAACAGAGATTTTGACGACGAGACATCAGACAACTATGAATTTGGTTTTAAAACAACCTCTTGGAATGACCGCTTAATTTTCAATGGATCTGTGTTTAGTTCAAAATTAAAGAATCAACAACAATATATATTAGACCTTAATACGTTTATTGCTGGAGTTTACAACTATGATGAAACTAAAATATTTGGCTTTGAAATAGAATCTCGCGCACGTTTAACCAACTATTTAGATGTATTTGCCAACTTTGGATTATCTGATGCTGAAATCGTTGAAGGTGGAACTACAGGAGGAGATAATGGCACAACTACGGACAACTCTAACTATAACGGAAATAAGACACCTTTTGTACCTGTGAGTACATTTGCTGTTGGTTTAGAATCCTCTTTCAATATAACAGATACATTAAAATTTAATGGATTTTTAAATTTAGATACTACAGGGAAAACGTACTGGCACGAAAGCAACCAAGATGCTAATACCACAGACCCTTATTCTCTTTTAGATGCTAGAGTAGGTCTATCGTACAAGAACTGGAAATTAGAGATTTGGGGCAAAAACCTAACTGATAAACAGTATTACCAAGAATTCTCACCAGGAGAATATGTTGGTAGTCCAGATGATGTGGCTTGGAGAGGACAACCGCTTTCAGTTGGCACCTCATTGTCTTTCAAGTTTTAAAACGATTTAAATAATTAGTGGAATTTTCCGTCTTTCTTTTGTAATAAAATATTAAAAACATGCAATCACAAATCACTGAATTTGCTAACATATTAATTAATAATATGTTTAAAGTAAAAAAAGGCGAAACCGTTGCCATTACGGTAGATATAGGTTCTAAGCCCGAAATTGTTGAAGCCTTAGCTAAAGCCACACAAGATGTTGGTGGCTTACCGTTATTAATGTGGATTCCTAAAGCGGAAAAAGATAGTCAAGCTGGCATGAAAGATTGGCCTTCTGAAGCACTTACTGCAGCACTTTGTAAAGTTGACGTTTGGATAGAAGCTAATTCTGTGGTTCTATTATATTCCGATATTTGGGAAACAGCTATGAGAGATAATAAAAAATTACGTTACCTCATTATTGCAGACAGTTCTATTACTTCTCTACATCGTGTTTTTACTGGTTTTGAAATTGAAACCTTAAAACAGTTGCTGAGTGAAGTTACCAAAATGGCTAAGGCTTCTAAAAAAGTACACATTACTAGTGATAATGGAACTGATGTGTCTTATGACGTTGATTTAAATTATGCATTCGATTATGATGATGGCGATTTTTCAATGCCTAAATTTGGTACAGCACCTGGTTTTGTAAATATTGTTCCGAAATTAAGTAGCATGAATGGCACTATAGTTTTTGACCATTTACAGCATACCAGTTTAAATAGTAATGTAACATTTACTATGAAAGAAGGCCTAATTATCGAAGTCAGCGGAGGGGAAGAGGCCCATCAATTTAAAAGCTATTTAGAGGCTTTTAAAGATAAAAACATGTACAAAATATCACATAATATGCTAGGTTTAAATCCAAAGGTGAGAGAGTTAACACACGAGCTGGTAGAAGATGAACGTATTTGGGGAGGCGTAGATTTTGGTTTTGGACATACAAGCCCTATGGACATGCCTCCTTTAGGACAAGAAGCAGTATCTCATTTTGATGGCGTGGTTGTTAACACTACTATCTATTTTGATGATATTAAAATTACAGATAAAGGAAACGTATGTCATAAAGATTTAAAACTACTAGCAGATAAATTATTAAATAACTAAACATGGCAGAAGAAGGAAACCAATATACTACGACCAAAGTACAACCAAAAGATTTTGTTTCTGGTTGGGTTGTTGGTTTCATTATTGCCAGCACAGGTTTATCCGTTTCTACATTATTTTTAGGTTCAGAAATTGCTCTTAATTTAGGACTCAAGCAAGCATTAATAGCCTTTGGTATTTCCACATTTGTATTAACTATAATGTGCACGGCCACCACATTAATAGGTAATCGTTCTCGCTTATCAACTTACATGATTCTGCATTTTAGTTTTGGAGAATATGGCGCTAAGATTGTAAATTTTATTTTTGGTATAACTTTAATTGGTTGGTTTGCTGTAGCCATTGAGCTTTTAGCCATTGCTATATATGATACATCAATAAGTACATTTAAAATTGAAGTATCAAAAGAACTCATAATAATAGTAACAAGTTTATTCATAACTATAACAACTGTTTATGGTATTCGTAGCATTGAAAAACTTGCTAATATCTCAATTCCTATTTTAACAGCTTTTTTAGGCTATGTATTTTATCTTTCAGTTGAGGATTTAGATAGTCTTTCTCAACTTTTCAACTATGTACCTAACGAAAGTACAATGACACTTTTTGAAGCTACATCAATCTTAGTAGGTGCAGCTATTCTGTTTCCGGTATTAATGGCAGATTTTTCTAGATTTATAAAAACAGATAAGCAAAGTTTATTGTCCGTATTAGGTTTAACTATTGGCACACCTTTAGCTTATATGCTTAGTGCTGTGCCATCAATACAAACTGGCGAAGTAGATATTATTAAGATAATGGAACAATACAATCTTGTAATTCCTGCTTTTATATTATTGTTTATTGCAACCTGGAGTACTAATGCCACTAATTTATATTCCGCTAGTCTAACATTTTCAACAATTAATAAAAACTGGACATTCAAAAAAGTAGCTATTGTTTCAAGTATTTTGGGAACTATTTTGGCGCTTTTAGGTTTTGCAACTTATCTCTTTGATTTTTTAGAGTTTTTAGGAATTCTTGCGCCTTCAATTTCTTCAATATATTTTATTCATTTCTTTTGGATAAAAAATCAGAAATATAATCTAGAAGACATTAACAAATGGGAATTCCCAGCATTAATAAGTTGGGTGTTGAGTTCAATCATTACTATTTTTACTTATTTAGAAGTATTTGAACTTACAAAAGCGTATTTCATTGATTCTTTTCTACTTGGTGGACTTATTTACTTAATATATATGAGAAAAAAAATCTTCAAAAAGAACTTAGATGATTAGAGTTTTACCTAAAGCTTAAACTAATTTTATATCTCTGTAATCAATTTAGAATTCATCGAGAAAAAGTATAAATTTTCATAAAATAAAACACTGTACGAGATAAACCTTCCTCAATCGGTATAGTTAATAATTTCTTTTTTCAAAACACTAATTAACAATAACCTTAATTAGTCAACGTCTACTAATTATTTTTATATTCTAGTAATTATGTTCTATATTCGTAACCATCATTATGAAACATAAAATTAAAACAGAAGCGATTTCTTTATTTAATGTCTTAGGATTTTCGGTAGTTTCTATGAAACAAATAGCCGATAAACTTGGGATTAGTGCAGGGAATTTAAGATATCATTACGTAAACAAGGAGGCTTTATTAAAGGTTATTTATACAGAAATGTATGATGAAACATTAGATTATATTCTTCCAGAGAACACCTATATCACTTTGTTTCATTTTGAAGAGATGATGCAGAAATTTGATAATCTGCAGCAACGTTATGCCTTTTTCTTTAAAGACATAGTGCACATCTCTACTGTTTACCCTAGCATTTCAAAACCATATGAAGCCTCAAATTTAGTGCGTTTTAAAGATGCTAGAAAACTGATTGATTACTATGTAGAATCGGGTAGAATGGTAGCAGAAAACCAAACTATTGATTACGATCAGGTTATTTATACCATTTGGATGATTAGCACATTTTGGCAAGCCCAAAAAAAAATAATGAAAACGGAACAGTACGAGGTTAACAAGCGACCATCTATAGAAATTCAGTGGAATTTGCTCTTGCCATATTTAACTGAAAAAGGGTTAAACGAATACCAAGAACTCCGAAAATTTATTAAAACAACAACAAACTAAATACTATTAGATGAGAAAAATAGATGCCCTTTTAAGCGAATATGCAGTGAGTCACCAAACCAAATTAAATATTGCCATACATTATGTTTGTGTACCTCTCATCTTTTTTAGTCTTATTGGTTTATTGGCTAGTATTCCTGTACCAGAAGCTATACGTGCTGTTTTTCCTCATGTTTTGGTACCTTATATTCATTTTGGGACGCTTGTAATTGTATTAGGTCTCATCTATTATTTGCGTTTATCTCTTGTATTATTTATTGGTATGCTTGTGTTTTCTGCGATTGTACTTTTAACAATAGACCAAATTTCGCTATTACAAATTGCACCACTTTGGCTAGTGATGCTTGGCATTTTTGTAGTGTCTTGGATTGGTCAATTTATAGGTCATAATCATGAAGGTAAAAAACCATCATTCTTAAAAGATTTACAGTTTTTAATGATTGGTCCTGCTTGGACAATGAGTCATTTATTTGATGCTTTTAAAATTAAGTTTTAATAAACCCAAGCTTACTTCTTTTCATATAAAAAGTTATTTGTAAATCTTGATTGATTCTAAGTCGGCATGATTACTATGTAAGAAAAGCTTTTATTTGAATGTATGGCGTTGTTCTGCTGTAGCAGAAGCATTTAACAATTGATTAAATGTTTTTATGCTATCAAAATCATTAGTGATTTCAGTAGCAACTGCTATACCAGAAATACCAGCTTCTAATATCGCTTTAACATCATTTGTAGTAATTCCTCCAAAACCAAGAATTGGAGTCTCGGTGTTTAAAACTTCAGTAATTGCCGTGTAACCTTTTAAGCCTAAAGCCTTAATTAAAGGGTTAGTGTCTGCTGCAATTCTAAACGGACTTAAGCTAATATAGTCAATGTTTTTAGCAATTAATGTTTCACAATCTTCCAGATTATTTGCAGTGCCTCCAATCATTTGCCAAGTAAATAAATGTTTTCTAGCCACAGTAGGACAGATGTCAGTTAATCCTAAGTGCACACCATCAGCTTTAACGTCTTTAGCTATTTTGTAATGATCATTAATGATTAATCGGGTTTGATAATGAGAAGTGATTTCTCGAGCTTCTGTTGCTAATTTTAATATCTTTTTCTCAGATATATCTTTTAAACGCAACTGTACTAATTCGGCACCAGACGTACATGCTTTTTGAATATTAGCAATATGCTCCTTTGGAGAATTTCCTTGAGTTATATAATGTAGCTTAGGTATTATCATGTTGAATGCAGTAAATTAAAAGAGGTGCAAAAATACAACTGTTTAAGACCCAAATACAGCATATGTTTATAAAACATCTATTTTATAAATGTGTATATTTGAAATTGGTTAACCAGTTTGGTGTGCCATTTTATAAAGAAATTATGAAAAATTATGTAACACTGTTTTTACTCGTATTAATTATTAATGTTAACGCACAAATTGTTAATACTAACACCGAACTTCAAAATGCGGTATCAAATGCCCAGGCTGGCACTATCATTGAACTTGCTGATGGCACTTGGACTAATGTGCAATTATCCATAAATGTCACTGCTACGGCATCGCAACCATGTGTTATAAAGGCTCAGAATCCTGGAAATGTGTTTTTTGAAGGACGTTCAAACATCAGCTTAGGAGGTTCGTATATTATTTTTGAAGGTGTTATTTTTCAAAATGCATCTGGATTAATATCTAATAATGATAGAATAGAGCCTATTATCGAATTCAGAGATACTAGCAACAACGATTGTTTTAATTGTACAGTTAGAAATATAAAAGTGGATGCTTATAATGGGACGTCAGCACAAGAAGAGGACGTTTTTAAATGGGTTATTATTTATGGCGCCTATAATGAGGTCAGCTATTCGTCTTTTATTGGAAAAAATGGCGTTGGTAGTATTATCAACGATAACCATAACAATTCTACACCAGATTATTCTAAAATACATCATAACTATTTTGCAGATAGAGTTCCTGTAAATAATGATGTTTTAGGCTTAAATGACCAAGATGCGATAAGAATTGGTGTTAGTACAACATCGCTTTCCGATTCCTTTACTGAGGTTTATGATAATCTTTTTAATAATTGGGCTGGTGAAGTAGAGATCATTTCAAACAAAAGCGGAAGTAATAAATATTACAATAACACTTTTAGGGATTACCAAGGTACTTTAACGCTTAGACATGGCAATAATACTGAGGTTTATGGAAATTATTTCTTCGGGAATAACAATTCATTTTCGGGTGGTGTAAGGATTATTGGCGAAGATCATAAAGTCTATAATAATTATTTTGAAGGGCTTAGATATAGAAAACCAAGTGGTTCAGGTTCTAGCACTACAGGAGCTTTAAATGTTATGAATGGTTTAGAAAATTCGCCTTTAAGTGGTTATTATCAAGTAAAAAATGTGCTTGTAGTTAATAATACATTAGTGGACTGTGATCTCGGTATTAGAATCGGAACGAGTTTGAGTGGCGCGACTCTAGCCCCAGAAAACTTAATAGTGGCTAATAACATCATCTTAAACTCAAGTGATAATGCGTTTCAAGAAACTACAGCACCTATAGGGAATTCAATCTACGAAGGCAACATCACTCAAAACGGAAGTTGGGATTTAAGCAATGGTGTCAATTCAAATCAGACGGTAACTTCTGGTTTATTAACTAGTGGAAGTGATTTTTACAGACTAGCCACAGGAAGCGCAGCTATTGATGCAGGTGTAGGAACGTATTCATTTTTAACCAATGATATTCTCTATGGAAACAGAGACGCTAATTTTGATGCAGGAGCAGAAGAGTTTGGCGCAGGTGGAACCGTTGGACCTTATGACGTTGCTAATGTTGGTAGTACCATAGGTTTTGGTGCGTTTAATGCTTTGTCTGTTAGTGATGTAACTTTAGAAGCGAATGCTCTTAAATTGTATCCTATACCTAGTTTTGGTGAATTAATTATTTCAAAAAAGAATGAAGTTATCGGAACAATCAACATATTTGATATTCAAGGAAAATTACTTCTTACTAAGCATATAGAAGATGAAAGTGCTCAAATTGATATTCGTGAGTTTTCTTCTGGTGTTTATATTTTAAAAACTGAAACGGCTTCGGTTCGTTTTGTGGTGGAGTAGGTGTTAGTGTAAGCAATGGTTTATGAAACCCTTAAATACTTAATTAAATAAAATCCTCAAATATCTTATCTTTTATATCTACTAAACAAGTCCTATTATAGGTAGCCCTTTTTTTTTGTTTAGAATAAGGAGGTAATTCTATGCCATTATTTTAGTTCTACAGAAGGTTATCTCTATAGCCTGAAGGCTAGCTTTAACAAAGACTTAACCTTATTTCATCGTGCATCCGTAAGTAATACGTTACCTTATAAGTAATTAAAAATCAATAAAATACATTTATGAGCGATAACAGAAAATTTAAGACTAAAGTACGTCAAACCAATCCTACAAATCCAACTGGTGGAACCGATATTAAAAATAGAGAATTTAATATCGATAAAAAAACCATAGATGAAAACCAAAGTAGAACATAAATAATTCCCCTTAATAATTAAATAATACAATTATGACAATTCAATTTAATACCGATAAAACAATAAGTGGAAGTGAAAAAAATCAGAACTATTTTACAGCCATGATTGCAGAAGCTTTAACTAATTATGAAGACCATATTACAAGAGTAGAAGTTCATCTTGCCGATGAGAATGGAAATAAAGAAGGCGTCCATGATGTGCGATGCTTACTAGAAGCCAGAATTGAAGGCAAACAACCGATTGCTGTATCATGTCAAGATAATACCGTTGAACTTGCCGTGTCAGGCGCTATAGATAAACTTAGCGCTTCTTTAGATACCATTTTTGGTAGATTACAAAATCATTAAAACACTTCATAAAATGAATACTCAAAAAAAATTAGGAATATGGATGGATCATTCAACCGCAAATTTGATTGATTTAGCCTCCAAGAAAAACAGTTATGCTATCGCATCTAAATTTACTTTCGATACAAAAGAAGATGCATTAAATAGAAGCGAAAGCCTTATGCATAATAAAAGGCAGCAAATGCAAGGCGATTATTACAAAGACATTGCAGCTGTTATTTTAAAATATAACAAGGTGCTTTTATTTGGTCCAACGCATGCCAAAACTGAACTCCATAATTACTTAAATACCGATTTACATTTTAAGGACATTAATGTTAAGGTAGAATCAGCAGATAAGATGACAAATAATGAGAAAGTTGCTTTTGTAGAAAACTATTTTAACAAGTAATTATTGAGCTATTAATCACATAAGTGATTTTAAACAAAGTAAAAGCATCAATACCATAGTGTACAATTACATTATAAAATTGGTGCTTTTTTTATAGGCTTAAACATTATAAGTTTTAGCAAAACATAGTGTTGGTGGTTTCTTATTAAGTTGACTGTAGTCATTCTGCAGGTCTAAACAATGTATTACTTTTAAAATTAAATAATAGAAATTATGATTGACAACTTAAATACTAATGAAAAAGCCTTCATACTTCATACGAATTACATTGGTGATTTAGGCTATTTATATCATAATGAACCTTCAATTGCACCCATTACTTATTTTTATAATGAAGACGAAAATAATATTACGTGTCATTTAAGTAATACACATAAAATAAAAGCTTTACGAGAAAATCGTAGTGTGTCGTTATGTGTCTCTGCAATCCACTCTATTAATGATTGGAAATCGGTTTTAGTGCATGGTACTTTTAAAGAGCACAAAGGCAGTGGTGCTAAATCCATACTCCACAATATGCATTTAGGGATACAGAAACTCATGAGAAATAAGAAAGAAAGCCAATTGGATTTTATCAATCAGTTTTCTAGTAAGATTAATAAAAACGATATTCCCATCATATTTACTATAGAAATAGATGCTATTACTGGAACACGGAATTGATATTTATAGTATAAAATCCAACCAACTGTTAGACTAACAGACAAACCATTTTTACATTTAAATACTACTACAAAAAAAATGAGCTTATGGTCTGTCGCTGGCATAGGTGTTGGTGCTATGATTGGTGCAGCAATATATGCTCTTATGGGAGAAGCAGTTGCCATTGCAGGCAAAGCGGTTTACATCTTATTTATTATAGGCGGCATTGTAGCAGCTATTATTGGCTATTATTTATGAAATAAACAGTCAATAGTGGAGATTAGGGTGTTTTATAGTTGTAATGGATATATGAGTTCCGATCCTAGATTTGAATTAATAATAATGATTATTGCTCATTATTTCTGAAAATCGTTGCTTCCGATTGTATCGGAATGTGGTGGTTCTTGTTTACTTTTTTATTGTTTCTTTGGTTAGTCATTTCCTACTTGGTGTCATAGTGTCTTCTAATCCTTTATTCTTTGTAGGAATTTACTATAGCTGACCCGACGCATATCCGACGCATACCCGAAGGAGACCCGACGCAAACCCGAAGGAGCACCTATTGTACATTATGACCATTTTTGATGCTGTTTTTATAAGAGTTTATATATTCTGGTGGTTCTGGCCGATTTGCTGGGTTTAGAGATAGTGCTTATCGTTTGGCTTTGAGTTTTGAGATGGAGTGATTGGCTATGCTTGAGGAGTAGGTGATTTGTTTGCTTATGTGTTCATTTTGCCTTGATGCAAAACGAACCAAAAAATCAAAACGATTTGTTAGGAAATTACCTGAGGTACCATTCGCTAAGGCATTAATGATTTAAGGTTTTTATGATAGTAATAGTGCTAATACTTGATTGTGTCAATTAACTTTATTTTTAGCTCATTATTTCTGAAAATCGTTGCTTCCGATTGTATCGGAATGTGGGTGGTGCTTGTTTACTTTTTAATTGTTTCTTTGATTAGTTATTTCTAAACTTGGTAGGCATAGTGTCCTTCTAATTATTTATTCTGCTGACCCGACGCAAACCCGAATGAGCACCTATTGCACATTATGACCATTTTTGATGCTGTTTTTATAAGAGTTTATATATTCTGGTGGTTCTGGCAGATTTTCTGGGTTTAGAGATAGTGCGTATCGTTTGGCTTTGAGTTTTGAGATGGAGTGATTGGCTAGGCTTGAGGTGTAGGTGGCTATTGGTGTTTTTCTTGTTTCTTTATTCATTTTAGTGCACTATGTTTCTATTTTATTAAATAGGTGTTTATGAATGCTATCGCATTTGTCATGATACAAACCCTTCGACTTGTTGCACAAGGTACTTTCAATGAAAATATATTTTCATTTCAGTAATGCTCAGGACAGGCTGCCCAAAAAATCAAAACGATATGTTAGGAAATACTCATGGATTCTTATTGTATATATCGGAATTCGTGAATGATTGCTGTGTTTGATATCTTGGAGTATGGTAGTTGCTCTTTTATCTATTCATTTTGCCTTGATGCAAACTGCGAAGCACATCATGAGCTCCATAAAATTAGTAAGAGCGAATAAACGAACCAAAAAATCAAAACGATTTGTTAGGAAATTACCTGAGGTACCATTCGCTAATAAATTAGTGATTTAAGGTTTTTATGATAGTAATAGTGCTAATACTTGATTGTGTCAATTAACTTTATTTTTAGCTCATTATTTCTGAAAATCGTTGCTTCCGATTGTATCGGAATGTGGGTGGTGCTTGTTTATTTTTTAATTGTTTCTTTGATTAGTTATTTCTAAACTTGGTAGGCATAGTGTCCTTCTAAATTATTTATTCTGCTGACCCGACGCAAACCCGAATGAGCACCTATTGTACATTATGACCATTTTTGATGCTGTTTTTATAAGAGTTTATATATTCTGGTGGTTCTGGGAGATTTTCTGGGTTTAGAGATAGTGCGTATCGTTTGGCTTTGAGTTTTGAGATGGAGTGATTGGCTAGGCTTGAGGTGTAGGTGGCTATTGTTGTTTTTCTTGTTTATGTGTTCATTTTGCCTTGATGCAAAACGAACCAAAAAATCAAAACGATTTGTTAGGAAATTACCTGAGGTACCATTCGCTAAGGCATTAATGATTTAAGGTTTTTATGATAGTAATAGTGGTAATACTTGATTGTGTCAATTAACTTTATTTTTAGCTCATTATTTCTGAAAATCGTTGCTTCCGATTGTATCGGAATGTGGGTGGTGCTTGTTTACTTTTTAATTGTTTCTTTGATTAGTTATTTCTAAACTTGGTAGGCATAGTGTCCTTCTAATTATTTATTCTGCTGACCCGACGCAAACCCGAATGAGCATCTATTGCACATTATGACCATTTTTGATCCTGTTTTTATAAAAGTTTATATATTCTGGTGGTTCTGGCAGATTTGCTGGGTTTAGAGATAGTGCTTATCGTTTGGCTTTTATTTTTTTGTTGGAGTGATTGGCTAGAGTTGAGGAGTAGGTGGCTATTGGTGTCTTTCTTGCTTATGTGTTCATTTTAGTGCACTATGTTTCTATTTTATTAAATAGGTGTTTATGAATGCTATTGCATTTGTCTTGATACAAACTGCGAAGCACATCATGAGCTCCATAAAATTAGTAAGAGCGAATAAACGAACCAAATAATCAAAACGATTTGTTAGGAAATTACCTGAGGTACCATTCGCTAAGGCATTAATGATTTAGGGTTTTTATTGTAGTAATAGTACTGATACTTGATTAGGTAAATTAACTTTGTTTTTAGCTCATTATTTCTGAAAATCGTTGCTTCCGATTGTATCGGAATTTGGGTGATGCTTGTTAATTATCTTTCAGCTTAATATTTATGTTTTTTCTTTTCAGCTTTATTTTGTTGTCGTTCTATTCATTTAAGTTCTTGTTTTTATAACTTATAATCGTTGCTTCCGATTGTATCGGAATGTAGGAGGTGACTGTTTGCTTGGTAGTTGTTTTTATTCTTTGATTGTTTAATTCTAACCTTTTCCAGCACATTCCATAAATAGTTCAAAACACGTAAAAAACACATCAATATTTTCCTGGTTAATTACTTATTAATTCCCTAATTAAAATGACAACAAAATGTTAATTAGGGTATTAGAACTGTTTTATTTGGTATAATTACAATTGTAATCTATATCAATCAATCGACCAATTATGACATCAAGACTGCTTTTAACCTTGTTATTAGTTATCACATCACTTACAAACGCACAAAACAACCCAACTTCACAAACCACTATTAAAGGGACTATAGTAGATAAAGCTGATGGTTCGCCATTGCCTTATGCGTATTTAAAAATAGACCAAGTTGCCTTGGGTACAGTAACGGATGGTAATGGTAAATTCCAGATTACTATTCCGAAAAAATACGATAATCATACCATTACACTAAGCTATTTAGGCTTTCAAGATTTAACCTTAGAGATTTCGGTTTTTAAAGCTAAAACCGGAAGCATTTTTTATCTCACCTCCGAAGCCGTTTCACTAGATGAAGTTTTAGTTGAGAAACAAAAGAAACTGCCTAGCGCTAAATCCTTATTGCGAAAAGCCATAAAGAAAATCCCTTCTAATTATACCAGTTCGCCAGCCTTACTTTCTGGTTATTATCGTGAGACGATGAAAGAAAATGGTGTGTATATTAAATACACAGATGCTGCTTGTGATTATTACGAAGCGCCTTACAGTAAAAAGAAATACAAATGGCGCGATTACCAAAGTCCTTATGATTTTTCAATGAGCAGTGGTACGTTTAGTTTTAGTGATCATTCCTTACATCGCATTCACTTTCATCATCAAACTTTAAAAGAGGAGCAGGTGAACATTATTAATTCACGTTCTAGTAGTAGCCTGAGTCAACGCGAGTTTCATGCGAATATTGAAGGTGGTCCTTTAGGGTTGTTTGCCAGAAATAGAGTGAAATACCAACAGAGTTTTCTCGGTAAAAAAGCGATTCGTGATTTCGACTATACCATTTCAGAAGAACTAGACAGCGAGACAGGTAACTGGTTATACGTTTTAGATTTTCATACCAAAACCACCAAAGCAGATTTAGACGATTTAGCATCACCTAATCCTAGAAACAGAAAGCAATGGTTAAAGGCTAACAAACGTAAATTATTAAAAGGTAGAATTTATATCGACCAAAAGGATTTGGCTATTGTGCGCTATGAGTGTGTGGTGCCTAACCAACTGAAAGCCTACTTCTGTGGTTACAAATTCAACCAAGTAAAGCACTTTGATTACAAGTTAGACGTTCGGTTTAAGAAAAAAGGCAGTCAGTATTACATTGATAACATGAGACATGAGGATGAGTTTATCTATAAAGACAGCATCAGTTTAGCCACCACGTATTATTCTGCTATTTCGGAATTTAAGACCACAGCAATCAACACCCAAAACGTCAAGAAATTCGCGAGAGACGACAATTTTGCCAATACAATGTCTAATCAGTTGTATGAATTCCCATTAGATTACGATGCCAAATTCTGGGACAACTATACCTCTAAAAACCCTTTAGCAACTATCGATACAGCCATTAGAACCGATATGGAATTCGAGAAAACCCTAGAAAAACAATTTAGAGATAAGCACATCCGAAACGATTCTATGCCAGCACCAATTGCTGAAATTAAGCCTTCTAGTTTTAAGATACATGGTGAAACTTATACGGATAATTATGCCTGGTTAAAGGATACCAAAGCGCCTAAAAACAATCAACCAGTAATGGATTATTTGCGCCAAGAAAACAAATACACCGACAACTATATCATTCCACTAAAAAAAGCACAACGGAACATCTACAAGCTATTGGTTAATACTATCGAAAAAAACACAACCTCATTACCCATTAAAAAGAATGGCTATGTCTATTACACCTCGTATAGTGAAGATGACGACTATCCTATTTATTACAGAAAAGCGGTTGCCAATGATACCATACCCGAAGAATTACTCAATGTTAATGAATTAGCCAAAGAGAAAGACTATTACAATGCGCGTTTAGGTGCTGTGAGTCCAAATAATCAAAAAGTTACTGTGTATGAAAACACCACAGGTACTGATGCGTATATGCTAAAAATAAAAGACCTTAGCAACCGTACTTTTTTAACCGATTCTATTAGTCGTGTTGGTGGTATGCTTTGGTTAGACGACGAGACTTTTCTTTACGTCAACATTGAAAAAGGGACGTATAGAGCTTCAAAAGTGATGCGTCATATCTTAGGTACCGATTCTAAAACAGATACTATTATTTACGAGGAAAAAGACCCAATGTTTAGTGTTAGCATTCAGAAATCAAAGTCTAAAGCTTATATTTTCTTAAGTGCCAGTAGCAGTACATCTTCCGAAATGTGGTACTTAAAAACAGATAACCCAACAGGCGACTTTAAAGTGATTCGACCACGCGAAAAAAATCATTTATATGGAATTACGCATTATAAGGACCTGTTTTATATTGTCACCAATAAAAATGCGCTCAATTATAAAATTGCCACGGTTAATGCTGATGACGTTTCAAAAGGGAAATGGACGGATGTCATTCCACATCAAAAAGGCGTTTTAATTCAAGATTTGCAAGTGTTTGATAATTACCTCGTGATTAATGAAAAAGAAAATGCACAATCGCGACTAAAAATCATCAACCAAACCACTCAAAAAAGTCATTTCATTAAACTGAAAGAAGACTTTTATAATATTAGTATGGGTTACAATCCAGAGTTTGCCACCGATAGCTTACAATTTAGTTATAGTTCATTTGAAACACCAGCTACCACGTATAACTATCACATGAGCACCAAGAAGAAACGACTGGTAAAGCAACATAGCAAACCCATTACGCATCCGTATTTTAAATATGTGGTAGAACGCAAATGGGTAACGGCAAAAGATGGCAAACTGATTCCGTTGACGTTGATTAGAAACAAGTATAATTCTAATAAAAACAATAATCATAAGGTGTATTTAACCTCTTACGGTTCTTACGGTTCTGGTCAAGGGATTCCTGGCGGACCAACCGTACATCATTTGGTAAACTCAGGTTATACCTATGCCATTGCACATGTTAGAGGTGGTGATGACATGGGAAAAGAATGGTATGAGGACGGTAAACTGTTTAACAAGAAAAATACATTCACCGATTTTATAGCCTGTGCCGATTATTTAGTCGCAGAAAATTATGCCAAAGCAGGCAGTATTGTTGCCTCTGGCGGAAGCGCAGGCGGTTTATTAATGGGAGCAGTGGTTAATGAACGCCCAGATTTATTTAATACCGTCATTCTAGACGTTCCTTTTGTAGATGTGATTAATACTATGTTAGATGAAAATTTACCTTTAACCGTTGGTGAGTTTGAAGAATGGGGAAATCCTAAAAACAAAAAGCAGTACCAGTACATTAAATCTTATAGTCCTTATGATAATGTAAAAGCGCAAAACTATCCCAATTTGTTGTTTTTTACAGGCCTTAATGATACTAGAGTAGGGTACTGGGAACCTGCAAAAATGGTAGCGAAACTGAGAGCTACTAAAACTGATGATAATGTGTTGCTGTTAAAAACAGATTTTTCTAATGGCCATTCTGGTGGTTCTGGCCGTTTTTCTGGTTTTAGAGATAGTGCGTATCGTTTGGCTTTGATTTTTGAGTTGGATCGATTGGCTAGGCTTGAGGAGTAGGTGTTTTACTTGTTTCTTTATTCATTTTAGTGCACTAGGTTTCTATTTTATTAAATACGAGCTAATGAATGCTATCGCATTTGTATTCGTTGTTTTCTATTGTTTAAGAACTCATGATGTGCTTGGTAGTTCATGATGCTGTGACATGTCGGAGTTAGGGAGTTGATTGTTTATGTGTTCATTTTGTCTTGATACAAAACGAACCAAAAAATCAAAACGATTTGTTAGGAAATTACCTAAGGTACCATTCGCTAAGGCATTAATGATCAAAGATTTTTATGATAGTAATAGTGCTAATACTTGATTGGGTAAATTAACTTTATTTTTAGCTCATTATTTCTGAAAATCGTTGCTTCCGACGCTGTCGGAATATGGTGGTGATTGTTTGCTTAGTAGTTGTTTCTGTTCTTTGATTGTTTATTTCTTAGCTGTTCTCATACTATTATAAAGGGAAATAGGTTCTTGATTCAAACGTTTTGATTGTAATTAGTTTAGTATGTTGGAATGTGGGTGTTGATTGTTTATTCATTTTAGTGCACTATTTTTCTATTTTATTAAATAGGTGTTTATGAATGCTATCGCATTTGCCTTGTTTCAAACCCTTCGACTGAGATCAGGACAGGCTGCCCAAAAAATCAAAACGATTTATTAGGAAATTACCTGAGGTACCATTCGCTAATAAATTAGTGATTTAAGGTTTTTATGATAGTAATAGTGCTGATACTTGATTGAGTAAATTAACTTTGTTTTTAGCTCATTATTTCTGAAAATCGTTGCTTCCGATTGTATCGGAATGTAGGAGGTGACTGTTTGCTTTTTTATTGTTTCTTTGATGCTGTTTTATAATGAGGTTTAGTAGCGTAGACTCTTAAAAACCGATTTTTCTAATGGTCATTCTGGTGGTTCTGGCCGTTTTGCTGGGTTTAGGGATAGTGCGTACCGTTTGGCTTTGATTTTTGAGATGGAGCGATTGAGAAAAGCGAAGGAGTTAAAGGTTTCTAAACCTTAAGGTCATTTAAATATCAATCGTCAGTTGGAGTGGTTAGACCATTCCACCATAAAATATCAAAAACCCTCTACGTCAGTTCGAGTGTTTCTTAATGCGAAGTGCAACGAAGAATTAATAAATGTATCGAGAACCTTTGCGTCAGCTCAAGTGTCCCGACCTTTTTCGTCAGGATGTATCGAGAACCTTATAAACAATTAAAAACAAACTTTTCTAATGGCCATTCTGATGGTTCTGACAGATTTGTTGGGTTTAGTGATAGTGCGTATCGTTTGGCTTTGATTTTTTTGATGGAGCGGTTGGCTAGGCGTCAGGAGTAAATCTTACTATACCACATTTAATTAACAACTTTGGGAAGAAGATAAATGCACTCACTCCAAACATGCGAATTTTGTGAACAAACTCTTTTTTTTACGAAACGATGATAGGGCTATAGTGGAATGAGCGTGAAATGTTTATGAGTTAATAACTTTCAATTATTTACGGTTTTCACGCAAATCAATTCCTACAAAATTTACTATATTTAACTCTCCCTTAATTAATAATAGTTATTCAATTATCATTTTGATTATTATCAAGATGACAGTTTTATTGAATAAACTATTGAACATAATATTAATAACAAGAATTATATAATATGAATTTGAATTTTTACCCAATAAACTTTGAATTTGAAGATTATCAGATTAGTAAAGTCTCCTATTCCGAAGATAGATTATTGGAATTAAGAGGGAAACATAATCATACACATTCATTTTTTAGAAATGGGGATGAACTATTTATTTCTAATAAAGATGGTGATGAAGACGTTAAACTAGGAGAAACAGAAACAGTGAGTGTCTATGATGATTTCAAAATCACTTCCTCTTTAATAAAGCATTTGTTTTTTAGAACATTTAAAGAAAGGTTTCCTAGTCTTAAACCTATAGATTTTTATCCATTTAGATTTTTTTCTAGACAAGAAAAAGATAATGTAATATATAGATTACTTCCAGACGATTTAAAAGATAAGATTGCCTATAAAAAGCTCATTGAGATTCAGTTGAGAATATTGAAAGTTGACGGAAAGGAGCAATTTGGTTTTATTATTAATATTAAGCGAAATTGGATATTTACCAAATCATGTTTTGAATTAAATGAAGAAGGGTTTAATTTAATAGGCATTGAGGTTTTAAGGTCGGAAATCTTTCCTGGTTTAGAAAGTATTTTGGCACCTAATGAAGAATTCATAGGTGTTATAAAGGCTGTAGAAAAAAACAAAGCATTAGTTGATACTAATGAAGGAATTGTCAAAGTCGATTTGAAAGAATTATTTATAAAAAAAAATAAATCTAATATCGAAAAGTATTTAACATACAGTATTTCTGAAACTAAAAGTAGAGAGATATTTGAAATAATAGAGGGAAAGCGTAGTGAAATATATAATGCGAAAAAATTATCCGTAGAAATTAATAGTATTGCAACTTTACTGTTTAGTGAAAGAGTTTCTTCTAAAGGTTATAAGCAACCTATCCTATTTCAAAACAAAGATGGTTTTTGTTTTACTGTTGAAAATTCATTAAAGAGAACTACGAATTCAATGAATTTGAGAGTTCCTACATTTATATTTGATCATGCTGGCATTAAAACAAAAAATAATCGTCCCGATTCAGGACTAAATGATTTTGGTCCTTATGATAGCGTGAATTTTGATATAAAAACACCTAATGTTTTATGTATTTGTCATAAAGATATAAGAGGTAGTTTTACTGCATTTTTAGCAAATTTAATTGATGGATTGCCTTCTTCAAAGTATTTTAAAAAAGGATTCAAAAAGAAATATGATTTGCATAATGTTAATTTGTTAATAGATGAAATCACATCTTATCAATTTGAAAACTATAATACAATAATAAGAAGTGAATTAGATATGAAACCTGATTTAGCCATAATTGAAATCCCTAATGAATTCAGGATTTTAGATGATGAGCATAATCCATATTATAGTATAAAAGCAAAGCTTTTATCATTAGAAATCCCTGTTCAATTTATAACTACAAGTAAAATTAAAGCTCATAATGACTATATTTTAAATTCAATAGCACTTCAGTTATATGCGAAAATTGGTGGTACTCCATGGGTTTTGCCTTCTAATAGGTCTGTCGATAGAGAGTTGATAATTGGTATCGGAAATAGTTGGCTAAGAGCAAACACATATAAAGGAGCTGAACAAAAAAGGATTGTGGGTATAACGACGTTTATGTCTAGTGATGGTCAATATCTACTCGGTGATAAGGTAAAAGATGTTGAATATGATTACTATTTTGAAGAATTACTCTCTAGTTTGGAAAATTCTTTTGAGAGATTAAAATCGGAACAAGGTTGGAGTAAGGGAGATACAGTAAGATTAATATTTCACATATTTAAACCAATTAAAAACATCGAATATGATGTTGTTAGTTCTTTAATCAAAAAATTCGAAGATTTTAAGATTCAATTTGCCTTTGTAACAATTGGTAAAAGACATCCATATAAAATGTTTGATGGGAATGAAAAAGGAGTACCTATTAGTTATAATAGCAAACAATTAAAAGGGGAAAATATACCGAAAAGAGGAACTAATATTTTTCTTGATTCTACAACGTGCTTGGTTCAAATGTTAGGAGCCAGAGAATTGAAAATGCATACACATGGTATGAGTAATCCAATTCAGATAAAAATACATATGCCAACTGGTAATTTTGAAGATAAAGAATTGGATAGATTGCTATTTACAGATTTAAATTATATTGTTCAACAAATTTATTCTTTTACTTATTTATCTTGGAGAAGTTTTTTACCTGGCGAAAAACCAGCATCAATGTTATATTCGGATTTAATATCAAAGTTATTAGGTAAAATGAGAAAAGTTGAAGGTTGGGATCCTGATAGTTTGAATTATAAATTAAAAAGAAAGAAATGGTTTCTTTAGAAGAACAAAATAATTATCTAACAAAGGCAATTAAAAATGAAAAGCTTCTAGCTTTTTATTCATTACTCCAACTTTCAAAATTTAAGTATTCAAGTATTGATTTGAGTGAAATTGATGAAATCTATTATAGAATTATAAATAGTGTCATAAAGAACAGCAGAAAAGACTTCAAAGATTGCTATAAAGTTATAAGTAAGCGCATACCGACAGAGAATTCTCCTTTTATCCATAATGACTTACTGATTTTCTCAATTATCTTAGCTGTTTTTATTTTTAAGGTAGATAGGAATTGGATAAAAATGGTGATTGGAAAAAGAACTAAATCATCAATTTCAACAACTTTTGAAAATATATTAAATGAAAATTATCAAAGTAACAGTAATGTTCAAGAGATTGTTACCGTTTTTTTATACTTGACTAAGGAACGTAAACTTACAAGTGATATTTTGGAATTTACTTATAAATCGATTTTAAATAATTCCAACTTATTTGAAAATAAAAATGACTTCCATATTATAATTTCTTTAAAGGCTTTTGAATCTATATTGTCTTTAATTAAAGAATTCCCTAATAGAGAAGAACATAATTTCCTTAAATCATTCGAAATTAGATTTAAAAAAAGAATTAAGATTTTTTCAAGTTTTATTTATTCTTTATTTTTATTGTTAGCGGTCTATTATTTATATGTATTAGTATCTCTAAATAAAGATGTGAAAGCTTTTTTAGATAATTTGAATGCCGTTTTAGGCTTATTCGGTTATTTAGCAATAAGTGGAGGCCTTTTCGCTGCATTTAGAAAAAAGTTCGAATTATCAATTTTAAAACTATTTGGATATAATAAAAATGTAGAATAATATTAACGTAAATGCATCTCAAAATGTCCTCATAAAATTTTTGAAAACGGATAGATAGGTATCAGCATTATTATAGGGGTTATTGATAAATATATTAATGGATGAATGGATTTAGAATAATTAAATCTTAAGATAAAAAAACACCACATACTAAAATCTAATGACTTTAGGTTTTACGACACTAAAGATATATATAAAGGTCCATATTTCAATTTCATAAAAGGTAAAAGTGAAATTTTACGATGTTTATTAGAATTATAGAAAGACTGTTATCAGCAATTCAATGATGATGAATATCATGCCTTATAATTTTTTTATACTCTTCATTATACCTTAGGTGGAAAAGAATATAAATACACTCTCCTGTATCTGATAGCTGCGCTCCATTATTTATGATGTTTTAAAGCATATCTATTACCGCATTTGGTTCCAATCTTATTTTCTGCTAATAAGACTTTGTGGGAATATGGCGGATTACAATCCTCTAATATTTTGTAATTATTGAAATTGACAAATTTTGTATTTTAAATGTAGTTTCACTCCTTCAACCTAAAAGTAAAATTATACAAGGTATGATTAGTCGTGCCTTGTTCTAATACATTATTTGCATAGGTATAGATTGTTTTTAATTATTGCTAGCGACTTTATACACATAGCTGTTGGCTGTCGTATTTTCTACTAGTAAAAGCTCTAGAATTACTTGGTTATGAAGAAGAATCTAATTTCTAATAATACTCATATAAGACCTCATAAAATTTCATACCAAACCACTAAAAAGATTAAAAGCGTTGTTTTAATTTTGTGCTTTACAAACGCTGCCTAAATTTAGAAGCTTGCTAGAAAAAAGACCACAATTACCACAAGAACAAATTACAGAAATAGATTACTTTATTTATTGCTTAGAAGGCGTTGATGATGTAGACGCCAACACGGTAACAGAAGCACAAGAAAACTTAGAGCAATTGGCCCTAAACTATGGCATAGCCAGTATATATAAAACGTGCGACACCATTGAAGGCCTAGAAGATAGTTTAAACGCACTGGTATTAGATGATCATAATTTTAAGGCTTATGAAATCATCTATTTGGTGATTAGGGGAGAAGCCAATAACATTTGTTTAAATGACTATTACTATAGTTTACAAGAAATCGCAGAACTTTTTGAAGGCCAATTAAACGGAAAGATTTTACATTTTTCAAATGCAAAAATTTTGGATTTAGACGAGGAAGAAGCACAATACTTTTTAGATATTACTGGAGCAAAAGCGATTTCTGGCTATGGTCATCCCTATAATGGTATAGCGAGCACAAAGCTTGATGAAGCCTTCTTTAATTTATTTAAAGCAGATGATGATATGTTAGCGGTTGTAGAAGAGTTGCACCAAAAACATTATAACGCCTGCAAATTACTAGATTTTAGATTGTATTATTAAGCGCAGTGTCTTATAAAGAAACAAATGTAGTTTCACTCCTTCAACCTAAACGTAAAATTATACAAGGTATGATTAGTTGTGCCTTGTTCTAATACATTATTAGCATACGTATAGGTTGTTTTTTCATTATTGCTAGAATCGGTATACAGATAAGTGTTGGTGGTTGTGCTTTCTATGGGACTATAAACCGCTTCTAAAACGTCAAAATACTGCGCTCCAGAGACTGGTTTTTCAAAATAGAGCATACAGGTGACTAAGGTAATTGGGTTGCTTAAAGTCGTCTTTTTACCTTTTCTACTAATGGTGTATATGCCATTGCTTTCAGAAATGACACTACTATCGTATGGATGTCCATCTTTTTCTGAGGTATACGCACTAGATTCTAAAACACCATTTCTAAAAACGCCAACAAAGGATGTGGTGATGGTGGTTTCTCCTAATAAATGTATTACCGATTCACTGTCAATGGTATACGTGGTTTTATCTCCATCAATGGTTTTGGTTGCTGTGAGTGAGCCCACGGTTATATTGGCTACAGAAATAGTGTACGTGCTCGAGAGGTCTTGTGCGTTTAAAATCACACAACTCAATAGCAATAATAAGCAGTATATGTGTTTCATAATGTAACTCTATTTATAGTGTAAACAAGGTACTAAAACTTTAGATGAAAAAAATATAAAGAACAATGTGCTAGGCTGATATGGGCTGTACACTCATTATACAGTAAGATACGACACGTTCTTAGCTTTCATCACGACAAAATGAATAAATATTGTTTGTTTTTATATGATATCTGTCATAAAATAAAAAATGGTCTTGAACTAAATTTGTAGGGTAATTAAAATAATCATTATGAATATTTCACACATAGAACATTTAGGAATAGCTGTCGAAGACTTAGACGAAGCCATAAAATACTATGAACAGGTATTAGGTATGAAATGCTATTCTATAGAAGAGGTTGTCGATCAAAAAGTGAAGACAGCCTTTTTTTTGGTAGGTAACACAAAAATTGAATTGCTAGAGAGCACCTCTCCAGATGGACCTATTGGCAAGTTTATCGCTAAAAAGGGTCAAGGTATTCATCATATAGCATTTGCTGTAGATAATGCCACAGAAGCACTTAAAACGGCAGAGGAAAGAGGTATTACCTTAATAGATAAAACATCTCGAAAAGGCGCAGAAGGCTTAGATATTGGATTCTTACATCCTAAGTCCACCTTAGGTGTGCTTACAGAACTTTGTTCTAAAAACGGATAACCAACGACATACAAAAGTATATTTAAGTAAAGCATATTATGGCAAATCAAGATAAAATTAACGAGCTCATAGAAAAAAGAGCAAAAGCCAAATTAGGAGGAGGAGAAAAACGTATAGATTCTCAACATGCTAAGGGTAAATTAACAGCACGCGAACGTATTGATATTCTTTTAGACGATGATAGTTTTGAAGAGTTTGACATGTTTGTAACGCACAGAACCAAATCTTTTGGATTAGACAAGCAAATTTACTTGTCTGATGGTGTGGTTACAGGTCATGGTACCATAGACGGAAGAATCGTCTATCTGTTTGCACAAGATTTCACTGTATTTGGAGGTTCATTATCTGAAACTTACGCCTTAAAAATCTGTAAGGTGATGGATATGGCCATGAAAATTGGTGTTCCATTAATAGGATTAAATGATTCTGGTGGTGCACGTATTCAAGAAGGTGTAAGATCCTTAGCCGGTTATGCAGAGATTTTTCAGCGTAACATTATGGCATCTGGTGTGATTCCGCAGATATCATCCATTTTAGGACCTTGTGCTGGTGGAGCGGTTTATTCGCCTGCATTAACGGATTTCACGATTATGACCGAAGAGACCAGTTATATGTTTGTTACAGGACCTAAAGTTGTACAATCAGTAACCGGTGAGGTGGTGACAGCAGAACAGCTTGGAGGCGCTAAAATTCACTCTACAAGATCTGGTGTATCGCACTTTTTAGCAAAAGACGATGAAACTAACTTATTATTGATTCGTAAGATTTTAAGTTATATGCCTTCTAATAATTTAGAAGAAGCACCCATACTGCCGTGTAATGATCCTATTGATCGCTTGGAAGATGCTTTAAATGAAATTATTCCAGAAAACCCTAATCAACCTTATGACATTGTTGATGTTATTTCAATTCTTACCGATAATGGTGAGTTTACAGAAGTACATAGAAACTATGCCAGAAATATTTGCGTAGGTTTTGCCAGATTTAATGGACGTCCTGTAGGTATTGTGGCGAATCAGCCTAAATATTATGCAGGTGTTTTAGATATTGATGCCTCTAGAAAAGCGGCACGTTTTGTTCGTTTTTGTGATGCATTTAATATTCCTATTGTGACATTGGTTGATGTGCCAGGTTTCTTACCAGGAACAGGACAAGAATATGGCGGAATTATTCTACATGGTGCAAAATTATTATTTGCTTATGGTGAAGCAACCGTACCAAAAGTAACGATTACGTTACGTAAATCTTATGGTGGAGCCCATGATGTAATGAGCTGTAAACAATTAAGAGGTGATATTAATTACGCTTGGCCAACTGCAGAAATTGCGGTAATGGGAGCAAAAGGTGCTGTTGAAGTTTTAGAAGGCTCTAATATTAGAAAAATTGAAGATGCTGAAGAAAAACAAGAGTACATTGATAAAAAAGAGGACGAGTACACAGAACGCTTTGCTAATCCTTATCAAGCCGCTAAATACGGATTTATTGATGATGTGATAGAACCGAGAAACACGCGTTTTAGAATCGTAAGAGCGTTACAATTACTTCAGAATAAGAAAGACGTAAATCCACCAAAAAAACACTCAAATATTCCACTATAATGACACATTTACTATTATATACGGATCCCATTAGTGAAGGCTATGTAATTCTATTTACCGGATTATTAATTGTTTTTACATCCTTAGTATTATTGGCGCTGATTTTTAATTACGGCTTGCCTATTATGCTTTATGTCTATAAGATTATTACCAAAGGAAAAGACAAAAAGATAAGTGAAATTAAGGTAAAAGGCGATAGTGGTTTCACAGGAGAACTCTCTGCAGTCATTGGCGCTTCGGTACATATGTACTTAAGTGAACAACATGATATTGAAAGTGGCATCTTAACCATTAAAGAAGTTAAAAAAGCCTATTCGCCATGGAGTTCTAAGATATACGGCATTCAAAACAGATTATAAGATATGAAGGGTGTCAGTTCAAAAAAAAAATCACACTGAAAATAACTGATTTAAAGCGAATTGAACGCCTTTATATAAACACTATAAATAACAACACATGAAAAGTTATAAATTTAAAGTTAACGCCAACGGTTATACGGTTAATATAAAATCACATGAAGATAATGTGATCAATTTAGAAGTTAATGGAACATGTTATGATGTGGTCCTTGAAAAAGACGTTAAAAAAACAAAGACGCCAACTTTAGTGCGTGCAGCATCTAAACAACCAGCTGTGCCATTAAAAGTGAATCCAACCTCTGCTAAAACCAAGATTGTAGCACCAATACCAGGCGTTATTCTATCGCTTAATGTAAAAGTAGGCGATACTATAAAAGAGAACGATTTATTATTAGTTCTAGAAGCTATGAAAATGGAAAACAATATTGTAGCAGAAAAATCGGGAGTGGTGACCTCTATAGCAGTTGCAGTAGGACAACAGGTATTACAAGATGCATTAATGATAGAATTAGAATAGAGAATTCTATGTAATGTTATTCACTTAAGAATACGAACATTTAGTTAACAAAAAAAATGAAAAAATTAATTATAATATTTAGTGCATTATCACTGCTGATTTTTATGAGACCAGTACTTGGATTAGGCACAGATATAAACTCTGCAACTAACGCTTCAGTAGCTACAACACAAGTTGATAATTTTGAAGAAGAAAGTATCATTGATGAAGCCCTTGATGGTATTAAAACATTTTACAGTTATACCGGATTTGCAAATTCGTCCTCTGGAAATGTGATTATGATCATCATCGGAATCGTTTTCATCTATTTAGGTATTAAGTTTGATTACGAACCCTTATTGTTAATCCCAATAGGTGCTGGTGTTATTATAGGAAACATTCCTTTTGTAGCCGGTAACCAAACAGGTATTTACGAAACAGGTTCTGTTTTAAATTACCTCTATTTTGGTGTGGTAAAAGGGGTTTATCCGCCATTAATATTTTTAGGCATTGGAGCCATGACGGATTTTTCATCCCTAATTGCCAATCCAAAATTAATGCTATTAGGAGGTGCAGCCCAAATAGGTGTCTTTGCAACCTTTTTAGGCGCTCTTTATTTAGGCTTTAATCTTCCAGAATCTGGAGCCATTGGTATAATTGGAGGTGCAGATGGCCCAACTGCCATTTTCTTATCCTCTAAATTAGCAAATGGTGTAAACGTCTTAGCCGATGGTACAACCGTTAAAAACTTAATTGGACCTATCGCTATTGCAGCCTATTCATATATGGCTTTAGTACCTGTGATTCAGCCACCATTAATGCGTTTGCTGATTTCTAAGGAAGACAGAAAAATTAGAATGAAGCCACCAAGAGCGGTAACCCAAAAGGAAAAAATGATTTTCCCTGTAGTCGCTTTAATCTTAACGACTTTTATTTCGCCTAGTGCATTGCCATTATTAGGAATGTTATTCTTTGGAAACCTATTAAAAGAATCAGGTAGAACAGAACGTTTAGCAGATACAGCACGAACAAAATTAATTGATATTGTTACCATTTTATTAGGTGTAACCGTTGGTGCATCAACACAAGCTGATATTTTTATCACTAAAGATTCTATGTTAATCTTTGGTCTTGGTGCTATATCATTTGTGATTGCTACCTGTGGTGGCTTGTTATTCGCAAAATTCATGAATCTATTCTTAAAAGGTGATAATAAAATAAACCCTTTAATAGGTGCAGCAGGTGTTTCTGCAGTGCCAGATAGTGCAAGAGTTGTGCATACAGAAGGCTTAAAATCGGATCCCAATAACTATTTGTTAATGCATGCCATGGCACCAAATGTTTCGGGTGTTATTGGTTCTGCAATTGCTGCAGGTATTATTTTGAGTTTCTTAGGATAAAAAGAGGTTCTTTTAATGGTTTAAATGAACAAAACAACAATTTTCAAATTTTTACAAAATGAAAATACCAAATAAAATGACAGCGCAAGAAGCTGTTAAGTTAATAAAATCTAACGATAGAGTTTTAATACAAGGAGGCTCAGCGACACCACAGGCATTAATAAACGCAATGGTTGCAAGAGCTCCAGAATTAAGAAATGTTGAACTTGTACATTTACACACTGAAGGTGCTTGTGGATATATAGCACCCGAATTAAGAGAAAGTTTTCATACCAATGCCTTTTTTATTGGTGGAAATGTTAGAAAACTGGTCGGTAATACCGTTGATTATATTCCTGTTTTCTTAAGTGATATTCCGAGTTTATTCCGAGAAGGGTATATGGATTTAGATGTCGTAATGGTAAACGTATCACCTCCAGATAAACACGGTTTTTGTTCTTTGGGTGTTTCTGTAGATATTGTTATATCTGGTATTGAGCAAGGTAAAACTGTAATTGCTCAAATTAATCCTCGTATGCCACGTACGTTTGGTGATGCGCAAATACATCTTAAACATTTTGATGCGTGTGTTGAAATTTCAGAAGAAATCTACGAAATGAAATTTGTTGAACCCTCTGAAACTGAAAAAGCCATTGGTAAAAACATTGCAGAAATTATTGATGATGGTGCAACACTTCAAATGGGTATTGGAGGGATTCCAAACGCTGTATTAACATTTTTACATAACCACAAAAATTTAGGAGTACATACAGAAATGTTCTCTGAAGGTATTGTGGATTTAGTTGAAAAAGGAATAGTAAATGGTTCTAAAAAGAAAACAAATCCATATAAAATAGTTTCAGGATTTGCCATGGGTACGCGTCGTTTATATGATTTTATGGATGATAATCCAGAAATAGAAATGAATGATATTGCTTATGTTAATGATACGTCAGTCATTCGTCAAAACCCAAAAGTAACGGCTATTAACTCTGCTATTGAAGTCGATTTAACAGGTCAGATTTGTGCCGATTCAATTGGGACTAGAATGTTCTCTGGTGTTGGTGGTCAAATGGATTTTATGCGAGGTGCTGCTTTATCAGAAGGCGGAAAACCAATTTGCGCCATAACATCTACAACCGCAAAAGGTGTTTCTAAAATTACACCCATGTTAAAACTTGGAGCTGGTGTGGTAACAACGCGTGCACATGCAAGGTTTGTAGCTACAGAATATGGTGTTGCAGAATTATTTGGTAGAAACTTAAAACAACGTGCTCAAGCTCTAAGAGATATTGCACACCCTGATCATAGAGAAGAATTAGATAAAGCTATTTTTGAAAGATTTGGAAGTAGTTTAATGATAAAATAATATTACTTATTATGAATGATAAAAACACATCACTTTTTTCTGAATTCGCGCCTGTGTCAACAGAACAGTGGATGGAAAGAGTGACAGCCGATTTAAAAGGTGCGGATTTTGATAAAAAACTGGTTTGGAAAAACCTAAACGGTATCGCTATTCAACCTTGTTACAATGCAGAGAATAAAATCACACAACTTAAAAATACAGGAGAGAACTCTCAAACCTTAGTCAATTATCGTACGGTTACTGTTTGCTGTTCTGAAACAGGAAATGAATTAGCCAAAAAAGCAATAGAAGAAGGTATTAATGGTATCATTTTTCAAATTATAAGCGACGTTAAAGTTGCAGAGCTTTTAAAAGATATTGATTTAAAAACGATTACGGTTTCTTTTGAATTATACACTAATGCTGTAGCGTTTACTAAAGATTTAGTGAACTTTGCTAAAAACAAAGACTTAAAAGGATACATTAATACGAGAGTGTTATCTCACTATGTAACAACAGGTTTGTTTGACGAAAAACAAATTGAGCTTGCTGCAGAATTAATAAAACTAACTGCCGACTTTCCTAATTTTAAAGCACTCACTATTTCTGGAACTGAATTTTTAGATTCAGGTGCTAACCAAGTTCAAGAGATTGCGTATACCTTAAATGCTTTAGTTTTTATAACTGAAAAATTAAAAGCTAAAGGTGTTGCTGTTCAAGACGTTTTTAACAACTTAAATTTTCTATTCGCTATAGGTTTAGAGTATTTTGTTGAGATAGGAAAATTTAGAGCTTTCAATAGTTTATTAGTAGAAATAGCGGCTAAATATGGTATCGCTGATTTCTCTAATACTATAACCGCTAAAACCTCTATTTGGAGCAAATCTATTACAGATGCCGAAACCAATTTATTGCGATGTACAACAGAAGCCATGTCTGCGATTTTAGGCAATGTAGATGGTGTTTTAATAGATCCTTACGATAAAGAGTTTAAAAGTGCTTCTGATTTTTCGAGCCGTATTGCAGGAAATATAATCACCATTTTAAGAGAAGAGTCTTATTTTGGTAAAGTTGCAAATCCTGTTGATGGTTCCTATTACATTGAAGAAGTTAGTTTTAAAATTGCAGAAAAAGCCTTAGAATTATTTAAAGCTATTGAAGCAGAAGGTGGCTTCTATAAGGCATTTGAGAATGAAAGCATTCAACAACAAATTGCTGAAATCCGTCTTCAGAAACTAAAATTAATCAGTCAACGTAGAACACCAATGGTTGGTATTAATAAATATCCAAACCTTATGGAAACCGTTGATGCAAAGCTACTCTCTGAAGGCGACGTAACAAATCCTAAAGTATTAACACCAAGAAGAGCATCATTAGAAATTGAAGCGATGCGACGTGTTACCGAAGAATTAGTCGCAGAAACTAATGTTAGACCTATTGTACAATTAGCGAGTTATGGTAATTTAACCATGCGAAAAGCACGAGCAGCATTTGCTTACGACTTTTTAGGTGTTAGTGGTTTTGATGTCCACCAAGAAGAAAGTTTCGAAAACGCAATTACCGCAGCAAACGAGAGTGCAAAATCAGATTCGCATGTGGTTGTCATTTGTAGTTCTGATGACGATTACGATGCTACAGCACTAGACTTTATAAAAGCATTTAGAACTCTAAATACAGATAAAGTATTGTTGTTAGCTGGTGCTCCTAAACATATGGACGAATTAACTGAAGCTGGGTTAGATGGCGTGGTGAATATGAGAACAGATGTTCTTGTTGCCCTTTCAGCAATTCAGAGAAAAGTTCAAAAAACCTTAAAATCTTAAGACTATGCAACCCGATTTTTCAGATATAAAAATAAATTCAGCTGTTAAACAAACAGTTGAAGTTAAAGAGCGTAAAGCGATGTGGAATACGCCTGAAGGCATTCCTGTAAAAAAACAATTTTCAAAAGACGATATTGCTTCGGCAGAGCATTTAAGTTTTTCAGCTGGTGTTCCTCCATTTCTTAGAGGCCCTTATAGTGCGATGTATGCAATGCGTCCATGGACGATTCGTCAGTACGCAGGATTTTCAACAGCAGAAGAGTCAAACGCTTTTTACAGAAGAAATTTAGCTGCAGGTCAAAAAGGACTTTCAGTAGCATTTGATTTGGCAACACATAGAGGTTATGATTCCGATCATCCACGTGTTACAGGTGATGTTGGTAAAGCAGGTGTAGCGATAGATTCTATTTTAGATATGGAGATTTTGTTCGATCAAATCCCTTTAGATAAAATGTCGGTTTCAATGACCATGAATGGTGCAGTACTTCCAATTATGGCCTTTTATATTGCAGCGGCAAAAAAACAAGGCGTGCCTTTAAATCAACTTTCTGGTACCATTCAGAATGATATTTTAAAGGAATTTATGGTGCGTAATACCTACATTTATCCACCATTACCTTCTATGCGAATTATTGGTGATATTTTTGATTACACGACCAAAAACATGCCTAAATTCAATTCTATTTCTATAAGTGGTTACCATATGCAAGAAGCAGGTGCAACAGCAGATATTGAATTGGCTTACACCTTAGCTGATGGTATGGAATACATTAGAACCGGTTTAAAATCTGGTTTAAAAATTGATGAATTTGCACCACGATTATCCTTCTTTTGGGCTGTAGGTATGAATCACTTTATGGAAATTGCAAAAATGCGTGCAGCACGTATGCTTTGGGCTAAAATTATAAAATCATTCAACCCTAAAAATCCAAAATCAATGGCATTGCGTACGCATAGTCAGACTTCTGGATGGAGTTTAAGTGAGCAAGATCCTTTTAATAATGTTGCAAGAACTTGTATTGAAGCTATGGCAGCCACTTTAGGCGGCACGCAATCTTTACACACCAACGCATTGGATGAAGCGATTGCATTACCAACAGATTTCTCTGCGCGTATTGCTCGTAATACACAAATATTTATTCAAGATGAAACCCAAACCACTAAGTCAGTTGATCCTTGGGCAGGTTCGTATTATGTAGAGTATTTAACACAAGAGATTGCTAAAAAAGCTTGGAAACTGATTGAAGAAGTTGAAGAACTTGGTGGCATGGCAAAAGCTATTGAAACAGGCGTACCTAAAATGCGAATTGAAGAAGCGTCTGCACGTAAACAAGCGCGTTTAGATTCTGCACAAGATATTTTAGTTGGCGTTAACAAGTTTAAAACCACTGAAAAATCGAATATAGAAATTTTAGATATTGATAATACGGCTGTTAGAGATTCTCAAATTGCTCGTCTTAACAAAATGAAAGCTGAGCGAAACGCAGAAGTGGTTGCAGCCAATTTAAAAGCCTTAGAAGATTGCGCAGGAGGTGCTGAAGGTAATTTATTAGAATTGGCCGTTGAAGCAGCTGAAAATTTTGCTACTTTAGGTGAAATCTCAGATGCTTTAGAAGTTCATTTTGGAAGACATAAAGCCGATACTAAATTAATAAGTGGTGTGTACGGAAAAGAAGTAGATAACGATAGTACGTTTGCAAAAGCACAGCGATTAGCTGATAAATTTGCAGAAATTGAAGGTCGTAGACCAAGAGTTATGATTGCAAAAATGGGTCAGGATGGTCACGATAGAGGTGCTAAAGTAGTAGCTTCTAGTTTTGCAGATTTAGGTTTTGATGTGGATATGGGAAGTTTGTTTCAAACACCAGAAGAAGTCGCGAAACAAGCTATAGAAAATGATGTACATTTTGTAGGTGCATCGAGTTTAGCTGCAGGTCATAAAACGTTGATTCCGCAGTTAATTGGCGAATTAGAACAATTAGGACGACCAGATATTATGGTTTTTGCAGGAGGTGTGATACCTGCTCAAGATTATGATTTTCTACTAGAACGAAAAGTGGTTGCCATTTTTGGTCCTGGAACTGTAATTTCGGAAGCTGCAATAACCATAATGGAAAAATATTTAGAACAGGAATAAGTAAGTTCTGATTAATAGCAGAAAAAGCTCAAGCAGTATATTGCTTGGGCTTTTTTATTTTAAAAAAAACACCCTAAATTATGCTCAAGGTGACAAGTGTTCAATTCAACTTTGTGGATTGTCCCTTTGAGAGGACTTTATGTATGTAAAAAAAAATAACCTATTATAATCAATACGTTTTCCAATGTGTATGTGCTGTTGCACATATCTTATCGCTTCCTTCAATTTTTATGGTATGCTCAAAAGCAGTTGCGGATGGTAATTCTTTTGTTAGAGACAAAACGGTATCACTATATTGGGCTTCTGCAATAAACCGACCGTCTATAGTATGTAAATAATAGTTTTCTACAATATCTTCAGGAATAGATTCAATCACCCATTGTAAATATCTGATATTATTGACGTGTTTATTCATGTCTGTATCAAAACGATGGACTGTAAATTGTTTGGTATAATGGGCAGAATCTACTGCATTAATCTTTTTCTTAATATCATGTTCTATAGAAGAGGTGTTGAAGAACGACCATTGTTCTTTAATGGTATTAAAAATAGGAATAGGTTTTCTTTTTTCGATATCAAAGAATACCCACAAACCCTTTGCTCTGCCTATAATATTTTGGTTTTCATCAAAAATAATATTCTCTCTATAGCCTTTAATAGAGGAGTAGCTTGATAACCAGGTTCTAATGGTGATTTTCTCTTTATAACTAGGATAACGGTCCATTTGCAACACACCAGAAACTAAAACCCAACCAACATTCATTTTAAAAAGATCAAATATACTATGGTCAATAGCATAGCAATGGTCTGCAGCTGTTTCTTCTAACAAGCCTAGCATAATTGTAGGCGTTGCTAAACCCAATTTGTTCATTTCAAAATATCGTAGTTCAAATTGCTGGTCGAAATAATTATCAAACTTCATTTTGAATGGTGATGGATTAAAATGATTGTTTAAACTTTTTTATAATTTGTTGCGCGGCTTTAACAGGAGATATTTCTGAAGCGATAACATCCTTTTCTAAAATGGAAAGTTCATTTTTAATATCTTTTGAATTATAAAACAGTTGCTTTAATTCTTCATTAATATTATTATACATCCATTTGATTTGCTGATGGGTTCTGTTTTTTAAGAAATAGCCATTCTCATCAACTAATTTTTTATAGTTTAGAATTTCATCCCAAACATTAGAAATACCTATATTTTTTATAGCTGAAGCTGTACTTACTATAGGACTCCATCCGGATTCTGATATCGGAAAAATATGTAATGCATTTTGGTATTGCCTTTTGGCTAATTTACTCATGGTAATATTATCTCCGTCGGCTTTATTAATAACAACCATATCTGCCATTTCCATAATCCCTTTTTTTATACCTTGTAATTCATCACCTGCACCAGCCAGCATTAATAACAAGAAGAAATCCGTCATGCCATGTACGGCAGTTTCTGATTGTCCGACACCAACTGTTTCAATTAAAATAACGTCGTAACCAGCGGCTTCACAAAGTAACATGGTTTCGCCAGTTTTATTAGCAACACCACCTAAAGTATCACCAGAGGCAGAAGGTCTAATGTATGCTTCTTGTAAAACGGCTAATTCTTCCATTCGGGTTTTATCACCTAAAATACTGCCTTTACTGCGTTGGCTACTTGGATCAATAGATAATATAGCGACTTTATGACCTGCTTTAACTAAACGCAAACCAAAGGCTTCGATAAAGGTACTTTTACCAACACCTGGAACACCTGTAATACCAATTCTAATAGATTTTCCTGAACTGGGTAAAATCTCTTGAACGATTTCTTTCGCTAAAATTTTATCACTTTCTAAATTACTTTCAATAACGGTAATCGCTCTAGATAAAATAACGCGATCACCTTTTAAAATACCATCAATATAGGCCTGTGGAATTAATCTGTTTTTGGGTTTATAGTTTTTCATTATTTGAGATAGAAAGCTTTGATTTATATAGAAATACTAGTACTAACAAAGATACTCATAAAGCTAAAGATAACAGAGATAGCGAAAGGTTTTTTCGTTAGTTTAGAATGAATTTTATTCCATTATTTTTATATATTCTTAGTAGAACTATTTGAGCTATTTGAAAGCTTCAAATTACAAAAAAATGAGTGCCTTTATTAAGTTTACTCATATCAACTTCTCTAGATTTAAATTTGACATGTAAGAGTTAAAATTTTATCTTCTATTTAATATATCTTAAGATGCTTTTTTATTATTAATTTAGAAGCAAAATTATTAGTCTGAATAAAACTAACTCTCTACAATAATTTGAAATTTATATTAGGCCTCATCGTACTGCTACTTTTTCAAAGTAATCTTTTGTCACAGAATTTAGATTCCATTATTAATGAATTGGAATCTAAGATGCGCAATTATAAAGCTTATGATCTAGAAAAAGAACAACGGATAAATGCCTTAATTGAAAAAGACAAGAAGTCAAATAATCTTAACGAGCAGTATAGAATTAACAATGCCATTTTTGAAGAATATCAGTTTTACAGTTTTAACCAAGCACTGCAATACATTGAAAAAAACGTAGAGATAGGCGGAAAGCTTCATAATAATGTATTATTAGACGAAGCCATTTTAAAGATGGGATTGCTGTTGGTTAATACAGGCCGTTTTAAAGAATCTATTGATGCGTTGAGTGAAATCAATCGAAACTCGTTGCCAGAATCTTTAATTAACGACTATTTTATTGCTCATAAAGAAGGCTATTCTGGTTTGGCGTATAATACAGCTGTAAATAGTAATAAATTAATTTACTCGGAACTTTATACAGCATATCAAGATTCTTTATACTCACGATTAAAACCCAATTCAGAGGAAGCACTAAGGCTTAAAGAAAAGGAATTTAGGGATAGTCGTGATTTAGATATGGCGTTTAAGATTAATGGGCAAAGGCTAGAAAAAGTACAAATTGGTTCTCGGTTATTCTCTTTAATTACTTTTGAAAGGTCTTTATTGTATGAGTTGAATAACGAATTAACGAAACAAAAAGAGTATTTAACCCTTTCAGCGATATCAGATATCCAAGCCTCTGTAAAAGATAATGCGTCCATGGGTATCTTGGCAAAAATCCTTTTTACAGAAGGCGATATCGACAGAGCGCATCACTATATTAATTTTTCTTACAATGATGCCGAGTTTTACAATTCACGATTACGTTTTGTAGACATCGCTAATAATATGCCGCTAATTACAAAGGCATACGAACAGAAAACAGCAAAACAGAAGCGGAAATTAGAATACTCTTTGCTGTTTATTAGTGTCTTAGCAGTGTTTTTATTAATTGCCATTTATACGGTTTATAAGCAAGTTAAAAAAGTATCAGTAGCAAAGGATAAACTTAAAATTGCGAATGACAAGCTTCTCGATTTTAATCATAAGCTTAATACATCTAATGAGGAACTAAAAAGCCTTTATCTCGAACTCTCTGAAGTCGATAAAATTAAAGAGCATTATATCGGTAACTTTTTAAATCTCTATTCAGAATACATCACCAAATTAGATGTCTATAGAAAACTGGTTAGTAAATATGTCAATGCCAATCAGATGAATGCTTTGCTTAAATTATCGAAGTCTAAACAGCTTATTGATGAAGAGTTACAGATATTTAATAAGAACTTTGATAGTTCGTTTTTACATATTTATCCAAATTTTGTAGCCGATGTGAATAAGTTATTAAAACCTGAAGATCAGATTGAATTAAAAAACAAGGAGGATTTAAATACTGAATTAAGAATACTTGCACTTATAAAGTTGGGCATTACTAACAGTTCTAGAATCGCAAAAATATTAAGATATTCTGTAAATACCATTTATAACTACCGAGCATCCATTAACAAATCTGCAATTGACAAAGAAAATTTTGAGAAGATGATAAAATCTATCTAATATTTGAATGCTTTTGTCAAAATTACCATACAAAAATTACTAATTTCTGATTTTTAACTCTAAAAATTACATTTAGAATCCACTTATTATTCTACAATAAAATTTTATAATTACTTAACATATAGTTACTTAAAATTACATAGAGGCTTTTAAAATCCACTTTTCCCAATCCTTCTATTGTAGTTAGTGTGATATCAGAGTAATTTGCTAACTGATAATATAGACTTCAATTAATTAATAGAATAGGAGCAAATGATTTATAAAAAAGTAGTTTTCATCACAGCAATTTTCATTTCAATATGGTGTACAAACGAAAGTATGGCACAATCCAAAGTTTCTGGTACCGTAACTGAAAATGGAACCTTACCATTACCTGGTGTTTCCGTAATAATAAAAGGAACCTCAATAGGTGCGAGTACGGATTTTGACGGTAATTATTCCTTAAGTGAAGGAATAAATGACAATGCGATATTGGTTTTTAGCTATATCGGTTTTAAGACGCAAGAGATTTTAGTAAATGGTCAATCCATTATTAATGTTCAGTTGCAAGAAGATACAAGTTTACTAGATGAAGTAGTCCTTGTTGGTTATGGTTCGCAACTTAAAAAGGACATTACAGGTTCAGTCTCTACAATTGATAGTGAGTCTTTTGAATCGCGACCAAATACACAAGTCGGTTCTTTATTACAAGGTCAATCTGCTGGTGTACAAGTTATTTCTGGATCAGGAAAACCTTCAGGTGGTTTTAGTGTACGTATTAGAGGAACCAATTCAATTAATGCCAGTAGTGAACCACTATATGTTGTAGATGGTGTACCAACAACAGATACAAGAGCCATAAACCCGAGTGATATTGATACCATGACGGTATTAAAAGATGCCTCTTCGGCTGCTATTTATGGTGCGCAAGGTGCCAATGGTGTTGTTTTAATTACAACTAAAAGAGGAACGACATCTAAACCTAAAGTCAGTTTAGATTTATATACAGGTGTATCGCAAGTCTGGAACACTTTACCAGTTTTAAATGGTGAACAGTATAGAGATTTAATGACAGAAATGGGCTTATCAACCGATTGGGATAGTTTTACTGAACGCACGGATTGGCAAGATGAAATTTTTCAAAATGGATTCTCTCAAAATTATCAAGCCTCAGTATCTGGAAAAACAGAAGGCACTAGTTATTTTATTTCAGGTGGTCATTTATCACAAGAAGGTGCTGTTAGAACTTCAGAAATAGCACGAAGTAATTTTAAAATTAATCTTGACCAAGACATAAACGATTGGTTAAAAGTTGGGACAAGAATAGCTTATACCATTTATAAAGATGTCGATGTTAATGATAATAATAGTGTAAACCAAGGCGGTGTGCTTTTAGGTGCATTAACTACGCCATCAATAATTGGTGTTTATAATGATAATGGCATGTTTACAAGTAACCCATTTCAAAACTGGGAAAATCCGTTAGCAAGTACAGATGGTTTAGATCGGGAATATAATAACCAACGTTTTTTAGGTAACATCTATTTAGAAGCTAAGTTCCTAGAGAATTTTAAATACCGATTTAATTATGGTATTGACAATAGCCATGGTGTTTTTGATTCTTTTCTAGACCCATTTAGAACTGGTTTTGGTGTTGCCATTGGCGGACAAGGAATTAATAACACGGATAAAAAGTCTTATTATATTGTTGAGAATACCTTGAGCTATAATAAGGCCTTTAATAAACATTCTGTTGAAGCCTTAGTAGGTTCTGTATCACAAAAATTCACTTATGAAAACAGCTCTATTCAAACACGGAATTTTGCAAGTGCATCAGTTACAACACCAAATGGAGGTTCTGAACTTTTTGATGCATCAGCATGGAAATCTGAAAGAGCTAATGCTTCATTTTTAAGTCGTGTTAATTATAGTTTTGATGATAAATACCTATTAACAGCAAACTTTAGAGCAGATGGTTCTAGCGTATTTGGTCCGAATAAAAGATGGGGTTATTTTCCATCGTTCTCTTTAGGTTGGCGTGTTTCAAACGAAAAATTCATAAAAGAAGATGGTTTAATAAACGATCTTAAAATTAGAGCAGGTTGGGGAATCGTTGGTAACGACAATATTGATGCGTATAGTTATTTAGGTCGTGTTGGATCTGGTGCAAATTATCCTTTTGGTGGCGTGACACAACCTGGAACATTCCCAGCATCTATTGAAAATCTCGAATTAAAATGGGAAGAATCAGAACAAACCAATATTGGTGTTGATCTTACTATGCTTGATAATAGAATTAGTATTACAGCTGATGCTTACATCAAAAAAACAAACGATTTACTACTAAACGCACCATTACCAACAGCTACTGGTTTTGATAATGCGATTAGAAATATTGGCGAAATTCAGAATAAAGGAATTGAATTTGCTTTAAATACGGTAAATATTAAATCTGAAAACTTAACATGGAGTACTGGATTTAATATTTCATTTAACCGCAACGAAGTGATTAGTCTTGTTGGACAAGAATTACTGCAAGGTAGCATTACAGGAGGCAGAGGTGAAGCGAGTTTAGTTAGAGAAGGCGAACCTTTAGGGACTTTATATGGTTATATTTTTGGAGGTGTTGATCCAACTTCAGGAAATGCTTACTACATAGATAACGAAGGAAATTCCACTTTTACTCCAAGTCCGGATGACCGAACAATTATTGGCGATGCTAATCCTGACTTCTACTATGGTTTAACAAGTAATTTAAACTATAAAGGCTTTGGCTTATTTGTATTTCTTCAAGGCTCTCAAGGTAATGAGATGTTAAATGTCACACGTATTGAAACTGAAGGCATGATTGATCCAAAAAATCAATCCATCGCAGTATTAAATCGCTGGAGACAACCAGGTGACGTCACTGATATACCTAGAGCGAGTTTTGGGAATAGTGATAATTCTAGAGTATCAACCCGTTTCATTGAAGACGCTTCCTATTTGAGATTCAAAACCATAACCTTAAGTTATGATTTACCACAAAGTATAATTGATAAATTAGGTATCACAGCATTAAAATTTTATGGTACAGGTGAAAACATATTTACCATAACAGATTATTCAGGTTTTGATCCAGAAGTCAATGCCTTTGGAGGAAGTAACACCGTACAAGGTATTGATTTCGGAACGTATCCTCAAACAAGAAATTTAATTTTCGGTATAAACGCAACTTTTTAATAATCAAAGTCATGAAACTATTTAAAACAATAATTTTAGCATTACTCTTAACTGTAACGGTTGGATGTGATGACTATTTAGATCTTCAGCCCATTTCAGAAGAGACCAGTGGCAATGCTTATGAAACAGCGAGTCAGATAGAAGCTGCACTTGTTGGCGCATACGAGTCGTTTCAATCTTCAGAATATTATGTTTGGGATAATTTATTATTTCAAGATGTACGTTCAGACAATTGTTATGCAGGAGGTGACAACCCAGAGGTTTTTCAGATAGATAATATTGATATTGCAGCTACGCATTCAAGATTATTTAGTCATTGGTCAAACCTTTATAATGCCATTTCAAAAGCCAATTTAGTTATTGAGCGCGTTGATGGTATCACTGACCCTTTACTCACAGAAGAACGTAGAAGTCAAATAAAAGGTGAAGCTATCTTTTTGCGCTCTTACCACTATTTTACGTTAGTGAAATTATGGGGAGGCGTTCCTTTAATTACTAACACCATCATTTCTACCGAAGCTGAGGATGTTAATATCCCTAGAGCTTCAGTTGAAGCTATTTATGCAAAAATCACAGCCGATTTAGAATTAGCAGCAACATTATTACCAGATACTTATGGTAATGATGCGAGTGTTAACAAAGCAAGAGCAACATCTGGCGCAGCACATGCATTAGCTGCTAAGGCTTATGCACAACAACCAAACCCAGATTACGATGCTGTATTAACACATATAGAAGCTGTTGAAAGTAGCAACGCAAACTATCAACTTATAGCATATGACCAATTGTTTAGTGGAAATAACTATAACAATGCAGAGTCTATTATTGAGGTACAATACCTTGGTGGAAACGAAGGCAACTATGGACCACAATTATTGTTACCACCATCTATAAGTGGAGATTCTTGGCGGAAATTTGTAACACCATCTGTGGATTTAGTTAACGCTTTTGATTTAGAAGGTGATACCGTTAGAAAAAATGCCTCTATTTTATTTGAGTCCGTGCAATGGGTTGATGAGTTTTGGGGAAATAGTCAAGGTACAGCAATACCATTTAGTTACAAATGGAAAAACGCTAATGGTTTTGCAAGTGCAGACAATACATATTTAATGCGATATGGCGATATCGTTTTACTAAAAGCAGAAGCTTTAAATGAGACTAATCAACTACAAGCTGCGATTACAGAAGTCAACCGAATTAGAACGCGTGCAGAATTATCAGATTTAACCAGTACTCAAAGTAACTCTCAACAAGTATTACGAGAAACTATACTTAAAGAACGACGCTTAGAATTATTTCAAGAAGGCCAACGTTGGGATGACCTTGCGAGATACGATGCATTAATTTCAACGATGAATACTGTGGTCGAAATAGATTTAAGAACTGGCAATCAAGTTAATTATAACATGACAGAGGCAAAAAAGTTATTACCAATTCCACAGCAAGAGTTAGATAGAAATCCTGCTTTAGTTCAAAATCCACTTTAAAAAAATAGCTATGAAAACAAAGAATATATTTATAGTATTATTTAGTATGATGCTTAGTTTCACATTCATCTCTTGTGAAACCGAAGATAACCTTCAACCAGAAGGTGAATGGGAATTAAGTTCTCCTGTGATTTTAACACCAGAAGCAAATCAGAGTATCGTGTTAGATCAAGATACGCCAACCGAGTCTGTGACTTTTAGTTGGGAACCAGCAGTTTCATCAGAAGGCTATGCCGTAACTTATGAGGTGTTAATGGCACCAGCAGGAACCACCGATTTTTCTGCACCATTTTTTACGTCAGAATCCTCTAATAATGGAACAAATACATCATTATCTATAAGTTATGAAGCGCTAGACCAAGCCTTAGCTTTTTCTGGCTTTCCAGCTAATGAAGCAGCTCAAGTCAGCTTTGCCATAAGAGCAAATAGCTTAAGTAAATCGAGTCTATCCACTTCAGATTTAAGTATTACACGTTTTGAAAATGAGGCCCTACCACAGTCGCTTTATATCTCTGGTACAGCAACAGAAAATAATAATGACTTATCACAGGCCATTGCGCTAAGACGATTAACAGATAGTAATGGTGAACTATCAAATGTTCACGAAGTTTATACCAGTCTTGTTGCTGGTGAAAGCTATAAATTTTATAGTGAACGTTCACTTCCGGCTTTAGAGTTTGGAGGAAGTGAGGGTAATATTGTTTCATTTGGTGATGCCATAGTTGCCAGTGATTCTGGACAATTTAGAATAAAAGTAAACTTAGACACTAACACTTATGAGCTACTTCAAATCAATTTTTGGAGTATGGTAGGTACACCAATTAATGGTGGTTGGGGAGGCGACGAACCATTAGATTACCAAGGTAATGGTGTTTGGAAAGCTTCTATAAATCTTTTAGAAACTGGAGGATTTGTATTTAGAGCAAATGGAGATTGGGGTTATTTACTAAAACGTATTGTAGGTACACCAAACACACTTATTTTGGAAGGTGATGCAGGTAACCAAGGGCTAAATGTTGAAGATATACAAAACAACCAAACGGGATTATATTTTGTGACTTTAGACTTATCTGCAGAGCACTATACCTATTCTTTTGAAATAGACGATTCTGTTGTTGAGCCCATAGCGACACCAGCGCAATTATTCTTATTTGAAAACGGAACTATGATTGAAGAGTTTTCTTTAAATGGAGACACTTTTAGTTCGGAGCGTTTTATTGCTATGCAAGCCAGTAATACATATACATTAAACAGCGCAGCTGATGGCAGCGGAACATCGTATTCTGTTAGTGGACTTCTTGCAGATAGTGCAACACCAGATAGTGATTTGGTTTCAGATGCTATAACACTTACAGAGAATATTAATTCGTTTTCACTAGTCACAGATAGAGCCTTGCGATTTAGTATAGATTTTAGTGCTCCAGAGTTAACATGGACGTACTATAATATTAAGCTATTTCATTGGCAAGTTTGGGATGATCGCGAAGAGATTCAAATGACTTATAGTCATCCAAATACATTTACAGTTACATCAAACCTTACAGCTGGTTCAGACAGTAAATTCATAAGTCCATGGGATTTAGATTTTGGTAGCGATAATCCGACATCATTAACCGGAAACCTTATTAATGGAGGAGGCGAAAACATGCTCAATATTGAAACAGATGGTTCATATACGGTGACTGTAATGCTTAATGATGATTACCAATCAGGAACCTATGAATTTGCACAATAAATAATTAAGACTATGAATTTATTAACTCGATATAATTTGAAATTTTATTTTACACTACTTCTATTAGTTGCACTACAAGCTTGCAATGAAGATGAAATGAAGACCTATCCACCACCAGAAGTTGCGGATGTCAACGTCGATTTTTACCTCACATCACCAGATGAATCTAATTTACTCACTTTAACCACGAGTGGTTTATTTCCAATGGTTACGAACACTAATTTTACAATCAATGTTTCTGAAGGTACTACTTATCAAGAAATGGATGGTTTTGGATATACATTAACTGGCGGAAGTGCAATGTTAATTAATAATATGTCCTCTGCTACGCGTTCTGAGTTATTACAAGAACTTTTTGGAACAGATGAAAATAGCATTGGTATTAGTTACTTGAGGATAAGTGTAGGGTCTTCTGATTTGGATGCGACTACATTTAGCTACAATGACTTACCAAGTGGACAAACCGATGAAAACTTAGATAATTTTTCATTGAATCCAGATATGGCAAATCTCGTTCCTGTTTTAAATGAAATTTTAGCCATTAATCCTACTATTAAAATATTGGCTACGCCTTGGTCTGCGCCAACATGGATGAAGACTAACGGCTCAACTATAGGAGGTGAGTTATTACCACAGTATTATAATACCTACGCCAATTATTTTGTGAAGTATATAAAAGCTATGGCTACTCAAGGTATCACCATAGATGCTATTACCATACAAAATGAGCCAGAAAATCCATACAACAATCCAAGTATGGTTATGAATGCAGAGCAACAAAGAGATTTTATTAAAGATAATTTAGGACCTACGTTTCAAGCGGAAAACATAACCACTAAAATTATTTTGTTCGATCATAATTTAGATCATCCAGAATACCCAATTTCAATATTAAATGATGCTGCGGCTAAAAGTTATATTGATGGTTCTGCGTTTCATTTATATGCAGGTCAAATAAGTAATATGGCGCTTGTTCATAATGCGCATCCTGATAAGAATGTATATTTCACAGAGCAATGGATTCAAGCACCTGGAGATTTCTATTCAGATATACGTTGGCATGTTAGAGAACTGATGGTTGGTGCACCAAGAAATTGGAGTAAAAATGTATTGCAATGGAATTTAGCAGCAGACCCAAGCAACAATCCACATACAGATGGTGGTTGTACGGAATGTCTTGGAGCAATTACAATAGACGGTAATTCTGTTCAAAGAAATCCTGGATATTACATCATTGCTCATTCTTCAAAATTTGTTCCAGTAGGTTCAGTCAGAATTGAATCTAATGAATCTTTTGAATTTCCAAATGTAGCTTACAAAACTCCAGAGGATAAGATTGTTGTGGTTGTTTTAAACAATTCAGATGTACAAAAATCACTTAATATAAACGTACAAACAGAACCGATTTCTGTAACGATGCCAGCAGGCTCAGTTGCAACTTTTGTTTGGTAATTAAAAAACACATAAAATGATTAAAAACTGTTTTTATATACTATTCCTAGCTGCTACTTTGATTTCTTGCAAACAATCTGAAACGGATAAACAAGGAAAAACGGATAATGATTTAAAGGTCAAATCTGAAAGTAATACTAAAGAAAAAACGAATTTATTAGGTAAAGAAGTGAGTGTTTATACTACGGCTGAAAACACCAATAAAAGACTGTCTTTAGATAGTACTAAAACATTCAATAGAGCCAAACAACCTTTAGAAACGGAAGTTTCAATTTTTGTTAATCCAGAAAAGCAATTTCAAGAATTCTTAGGAATTGGAGGTGCTATTACAGACGCTGCTGCCGAAGTGTTTTCAACTTTAAGCCAGGATAAGCAAGAAGAATTACTAAATGCTTATTACTCTGAACAAGGTATTAATTATAATATTATTAGAACCAGTATTCACAGTAGTGATTTTGGATTAGGAAGCCATACTTACATTGAAGAAGGTGATAAGGAGCTCAAAACTTTCTCTATTGAAAAAGACTTGGTGAAACGTGTGCCTATGATTAAAAGAGCACAAGCACTGATTAAAGATGATTTGGTGTTCTACGCGAGTCCATGGAGTCCACCAGCATTTATGAAATCTAATAAGCAAATGCTCCAAGGCGGTAAATTATTACCAGAATACTATCAAACTTGGGCTGATTATTTTGTCAAATTTATTCAAGCCTATGAAGCAGAAGGTATTCCAGTTTGGGGCGTTACTATTCAGAATGAGCCTATGGCAAAACAACGCTGGGAATCTTGTATTTATACTGCTGAAGAAGAACGTGATTTCTTAAAATATAATCTAGGTCCAACGTTCGAAAAAAATAATATGGGTGATAAAAATATTGTGGTTTGGGATCATAATAGAGATTTAATATCGCATAGAGCCAATACCATTTTTGAAGATCCAGAAGCCATTAAATATGCTTGGGGAATTGGTTTTCATTGGTATGAAACTTGGACAGGAGGAGCGCCAAAATACGATAACCTAAAAAATATTAAAGCGTCTTTCCCTGAAATTAATTTGTTGTTCACAGAAGGCTGTCAAGAAAAGTTTGACCCAACACAATACAACCGTTGGTCTAATGCAGAACGTTATGGCAATTCTATGATTAATGATTTTAATAGTGGAACAGTAGGTTGGACTGATTGGAATATATTATTAGATGAAAAAGGAGGACCAAATCATGTGCAAAATTTTTGTTTTGCACCAATTCATGCAGATACTCAAAATAACGAACTGATATATACACCAACGTATTATTACATAGGGCATTTTTCAAAATTTATAAAGCAAAAAGCTAAACGTATTAGTACAACAACTAGTAGAAGTACCATTGAAAGCACTTCGTTTCAAAACCCAGATGGTAAAATTGTAACTGTTGTGATGAATAAAACTGAGAATCCTATCTATTACAAATTACTAGTTGGTGATTTTGAAATTCAAAATACAATATTGCCACATGCAATGCAAACACTAATTTATTAACTAAATAAAACCTCTAATTATGAAGAAAAATTACTTTACAAGATTAATGATACTAGCTCTACTAGTCTCATTTCAAGGATTCTCACAAGTTGATGTAACTATTAAAGTAGATATGTCAGCAGAGACCGTAAGTGCAGATGGAGTGCATGTTGTTGGTACTATTAACGGTTGGTCTACAGATGCAACAATGCTTACAGAAGAAGGCTCAACAGGCATTTACGCTGTTACTGTTCAATTAAGCGAAGGATGGCATCGTTACAAGTTTCTAAATGGCAATGCTTGGGGAACTGAAGAATCTGCAAGTTACCCTTGTGCACCATCAAATGGCGATCGATTTTTGTATATCAACAATTCTGGTATGGCAGTGACTTTAGAGTCAGTACCTTTTAATGGTTGTAATCCTTCTGGTACAGGATTTGAAGTGACCTTTAATGTCGATATGGCAAGTGAAGGTACTATTGCCGTAGGAAATGTGCACATGGCTGGCTGGCTTAATGATTGGAATCCTAGTGTATTATCGTTTCCTAATGCTACAGGAGATATTCATAGTGGAACGTTACGTTTACCAACACCAGCAGATTACCCAATTACATTTGAGTATAAATATTTAAGTGCTGCAGGTTGGGGAAACGATGAAACACCTGGACCAGAGGCTTCGTGCTCAACAGTTACTGGAGGTAATAGATTAATTACGGTTACCAATTCTGGAGACAATGTATATGATGTATTTAATGCCTGTAATTATGTTTTAAACACAGAAGACTTTACAGCTAATTCTTTAAAAATGGTATATAATAATACAGATAGATTGGTGAGTTTCTTTGATAGTGGATTTAATAATGAAATATCAACAGTTCAAGTGTTTGATATTACTGGTAAGTCCATTAAAACTATAGAAGGTATAACTTTAATTAGTGATGTTGCAATCGATTTTCAAAATCAAACTAATGGTCTTTATTTTGTAAAAATCGAGAGTGGAAGTAAGCAATTGGTTAAGAAAGTCATGGTTTACTAGTTTAATAAAACTACTAGAGTTTAGTTTACACGTTCTTTAAATTCATCTTTTTAGAACGTGTTTTTTTTTATACAATATCTTATACTCCTGCTTTTAAAGTATGGGTTATACACACAACATCTCTTTATTTATAAGTCGCAAAAACTATAAGCAATTTCCCAGAAAAGTGATTAACTTCTAGTAGTTGATATTTACATTAATATTTAGGAAAATATTAATGCAAATCCCTCAGAATTATGCATAACTTTATGGCGTTTTTATTGCGAACTACAAACCGATACTTATAATGAATATTGTAACCTTAACCATAAATCCTGCCTTAGATAAAAGTGCTAAAATTGACCAATTAATTCCAGAACAAAAACTTAAATGTCAGGCTATTGAATTTCAGGCTGGAGGAGGAGGCGTAAATATCTCTCGCGTTCTTCATACTTTAGAGGTAAAAAACAATTGCTTGTTTACCTGTGGAGGCGATACTGGGAAAACATTAAAAGGGTTATTGGAAGATGAAAAATTAGATATAACTCCAATTCCTGTAGCCGCATGGACACGCGAAAACTTAGCCGTTGTAGATACTAAAACTGATTTACAATACCGATTTGGTATGCCAGGAAAAGGTTTAAGTGCTACTGAAATTGAATCACTTAAAACAATTATAAATAAGTTAGTTACGGATAATTCTATGTTTATTTTAAGTGGCAGTATTCCTGATACGATGTCTCCGGATTTCTACATTGAATTAATAGACAGTTTAAGCGCTGAAAATGTAAAACTCATAGTAGATACTTCTGGTGAGGCTTTAAAAGCGAGTCTTAAAAAACCAGTGTTTTTAATGAAGCCCAATCAAGGTGAATTGGCACAATTAGCAGGTAAGGACTTCTTAACCAAAACGGAACAAGAAGCCTTTGCTATGGAATTAATCCATAACAAACATGCAGAATATGTGGTGGTTTCATTAGGTGCACGTGGTGCTTTTTTAGCATCAGAAAGCGGCATCTTTTATCAAAACACTCCATCTGTAAAAGTAAAGAGTACCATAGGAGCAGGTGATAGTATGGTTGCAGGATTGGCGTATGCTATAGCGCAAGGTATGTCTTCTCCAGATATTTTAAAATGGGGTGTTGTTTGTGGTGTTGCAACCACAATGACAGGTGGCACTAATTTAGCGACTAAAGAGAATATACATGTGGTTTCAGAATTATTAGATTAGGGTATAGCGACTTTAATCCCTTTTAAGCCTTCATGTTACAAAGAAATACCATAATTATGAAAACTAAACCTACCAAATATTCCATTTTAGATCTTGCCTTAGTATCGGAAGGTCAAACACTGCAACAAACATTTTCTAATGTATTACAATTAGCACAGCAAGCTGAAAAATTTGGCTACACACGTTATTGGTTGGCAGAACACCATAATGCATCTAATATAGCTAGTAATGCCACATCGATACTTATAGGTTATGCAGCACAAGGCACAAAAACGATCCGCGTAGGTGCTGGTGGTATTATGTTGCCTAATCACTCACCATTAATTATTGCAGAACAGTTTGGTACACTAGCCGCATTTTATCCTAATCGTATTGATTTAGGACTAGGTCGTGCGCCAGGAACTGATAGAGAAACGGCAGAAGCCATTCGTTCTGATTTTATGCAAGCAGCGCAACAGTTTCCTAAAGAGCTCGAAAAAATACAAACATACTTTTCAATTGACAATGATGAAGCTATGGTGCGTGCCACAGTAGCAGAAGGTGCAGACGTACCCATTTATATTTTAGGATCGAGTACAGATAGTGCACATTTAGCGGCCAAAAAAGGATTGCCTTATGCCTTTGCAAGCCACTTTGCAACAACACATTTGTTTGAGGCTATAAAGATTTACCGTGATGAGTTTCAACCCTCAAAAGAACTTGAACAACCTTATGTCATGGCTGGCGTTAATATTATCATCGCAGAAACAGATGAACAAGCTCAACGTTTATCAACCTCTTTAATCCGAATGATTGTTGGCATATTTACAGGTATGCGTGCTAACGTGCAACAACCGACGGACATGAATGACAATTTGAGGGATATTATGAGGAATCCTCAAGTCCATCAAATGCTCAAGTATGCATTTATTGGAAGTAAAGCGACTGTAAAAGCACAAGTTAAAGAGTTTTTAGATCAAACAAATGCAGATGAACTCATTGCAGTAACCCATTTATATGATATCAACGACAGAATAAGGTCTTATGAATTATTCGCAGAAATTATGGAAGAGCTGAAGTAGAAAAAAGCCATAACATTAGCACCTATTAATACTTAAATTTAATAGGAGTGAAGTGACATAGGTTATGATACCATGTTAAATTTCTATTGGTGATCTGTGTGTGAACGTTTGAATTTATAAATCACACCAAAATTAATTCCGAATGAGGAATACGGTACTTTTACAGCCAATTCCTTTGATGTATCTGTATTATCACTAGATAATTCATCAACATAAGTGGTGGTTCTATTTGTACCTTCAGGAAGATTATCTAATGAATAAAGACCACTAACAGCAACTGTTCCGTCAGGTAAAACAACATTGGTATTAAATTCAGTAATTTCAGAATCTTTTCGTTTTAAACTAATACCGTAATATTCGGCTTCTACAAAAATACTGAAGTTTGTGTTTAACTGATGTCTGTATCCAATTGCAGCAACAAAACCTAATGGAAATTGTCCATGATAATCTTCCACATAGTTGGTTTCGGTATAGGATCCAAAAGGCACACCAAAAGCATCCGCTTCGGCTTGAGAAAAAGTAGATTTCTGATGAACAAGAGCCTCTGTTTTACCACCTAATTTAACAAGTGCACCAATACGACTATAAACATTGGTGTTAAATCTATAAACTAACGAAGCAGAAGCACCAAAAGCGCGTGCTCTAGCAATAGCATCAACTTCATAACCACCAAAACGAACTTTAGAGACCGTTTGGTCAGAGCCATGCAGATAACCAAGACTTAAATCAGCACCAAAGCGGTCGTTAAAAAAATAAGTACCACGTAATTGGGCATTTAAACCTTCTCCATAACTGCCATAGGTGTTTTCTGTTCCGCTAGTGGTTTGTATTTCACCTATTTTCATTCCGGCACTTCCTATGGCATAACCACCACTTGCCGAAATTTCAAACTGTGCATAAGACGTTGTACTTAATAATAGTGCGGTAAGTACTATAATGAACTGTTTCATAATTGAAGATTTTAATAAGAAAAATGAAGATTTGGACTTCGTTAAAAACCTACATAAAGATATTGATTATAAGTGATTTAGACTGTTAAGTTTTATATAAAAATTGAAGTTTTTATAGTGAATTTATAATTAGTTGTCTTTCAATTTTTTAAATATAATACGGTCGTTTTGTTTGCCATAATAAAGTATGAACTGAAAATTTAGAAAACCACAATTAGCTTGTATATAATCATTAACGTTATAGAACACTATGTGTCATTAGAACTATGATTATGTCAAATATCGCCCAAAAGCGCTATTACGCTAATTGTTATAATTTGTCCTATAATGTACTTGCGTTATGTACAACATGGGCTTTGGTTAAAAGCGCATGTTAGTTTTCTTATTGTAAAAAAAATTAATCTATAAGTTTCTTTACTCAGTTAATGGAACACTCTTTTTCTGAAAGGGTAGAGTAGTGGCGGAAAACGTGTGTGTAATGGAAGTTAAGTAAAACAGTGAATGTCAATAATAAGTTCAACATTCACTGCTTAAAATAAAATAATAGCGTATAATTAATTGCTTCCATGCTATTGAGCCCCATCTTTCAACCCTCCAAATAAAACATTCCTACCTGAAGAACCGTTGGTTAATATTATAATACCAGATTTTGATTCAAAATCGAGCATAAAACGAGAATGCCAACCTTCATTAGATTCACCATGCTTAAGCATTGAAAAGTCGCAATGGGATTTCATTTCCGTCATCATCATAAGCTTTTATTGATTTTCAATACTTTTTTATTGATCTTGAAATTAGAATACTTAAACTTTTAAAGGTTTGAAAATGTTTTTAGCATGATTAACTTATTTGTAATTCTTTTATTCTAGAACCTTTAATTAGAAGCCAAAGCATAAATACTAGTTCACCCAACGCGGTAAACAAACTAAAGCTTGTATTTAGATCGGGAAACAAAAACACTTTTAAATGGCCAACAACGTAACCTATACCTGCAATGATTAATAACCAGCCCAATATTTTTGGGATATAGTCTGCCTTTAGTACTAAAAATCCAAGAAGAATTAGATAAATACCAAATAAAATCAGGCCTAAAAACCATTCGTATTTGTAAGATTTAATATAAAAAAGCATAAATTCTGAAATTTGTTGTGGAGAATTTGAAAGAAAATAAGAAGTTCCTTTTGTTAGGGTAAATACTTTTATCAAATTAGTAACTGCCAACAGATAAACTCCAGTATATAATAATCGAAACCAAGCTGTTAGTAATGATAGGCTTTTATTTACAGGCTTTAAAAATATATAAAGTGCCCAGGCTACAACAATATCTGCTACGATTGTTATAAAGATTAGAAAAATGGCGACATTAAATAAGAATGAATTATTAGTAATGTTAGCTGCAGTTATTAATGCGCTATTTGGGTTTACTAAATCTGGAATTATTTTAAATTCAGCAAAAGGAACCGTTAAAGTCATAATTAGAAGTCCTAATCCTGCTATTGTAGCTGCTTTTGAAAGTGTGATACTTTTATTCATTTTGTTCTAATTTTAATAATTACTTTTTGTTTTGGCCAACAGTTTATCTTGAACAATCTTTTTCTTGTTTTAGATTAGTTCCTTACAGATTCAGTTCTCCCACATTTCCATTTCTATGGATTTATATAATTCATCAAAATTATAAGGGTGGTTTGCAAAAATGATGATAGCTCTTTTTTTATCTGGGTCAATAATAGAAATTGTTCTTACACCAGTATCACCTCCACCATGTTCGTAATATAGATTGTTGTTTATTGCTTTTATAAACCAAGTATAATATCCTAAATGAGGCGTGCTAACTGAAGGGATAATCATTTTTTTAGTTTCGTTTTTTAAGATAAAACTATTGTCATCTGCATTTAAAAAACCTGCAATTAAAGTAGTGTAATCAACAATAGAAGTTCTTAATTGTCCACCAGGATAATCTGGATATCCGTTATGACCTTTAAAGATAAATTCTTTAGCCTTATTTTTAACATAAGTTTTGGCAACTAAACTAGTATCTAAATTCTTTAGAAACCAGCTTGAATTATTCATTTTCATTGGTTTGAAAATATGTTGTTGGCAAAAATCTTCATAATTCATTCCAGACACTTGTTCAACAATATAACCCAGTAATGCAATGCCTGTGTTAGAATATTTAAAATTCAATTTATGGTTTGGTTTATTATCATAGTGACTTTCTTTATAAAGACTTCCACCAGAAACCAAATAATCTTTTAAATACGCTAAGCTAATCTTAGGGTCGCCTTTAGGGTTGCTCCAGTGAGGTCCGTAAAACTTTATATTATCTTTAATTCCGCTTCTATGCTTCAGCAAAAGTTCTACAGTTATTTTTTCATCAGGGAAAAAAGGATTTTCAACTTTAAAAGGTAAATAATTATTAATATCTGTTTTTAAATCAATTTTCCCAGATTCTACCAACTTAAATACCGCCATATTGGTTACTGTTTTAGAAACAGATGCAATGTGAAAAGGTGTGTTTATAGTAGCCTCTTTTTTTAAATTTACATCTCTCAATCCTTTGGCACTAATATGTACAACTTTCCCAGAATCGATAACTGCAACCGCTAATGCAGGTACTTTATTTGCATTTATTTCCGCTTCAATTAGTGAGCTGATTTTTGGATGTATTTGCCCGAAACTAATAGAGGACGCAAAAAGATAGAGTAATAAATATTTTGTTTTCATTTTTGATTGTTTTTTTACTTGCCGAAAGTTATTCGGTATTTGAGTTTTAAATAAATAATGTGATTTTATATTTCCTTTGATGCTAATTATAAAATATAATTAATTGCTACCATGCCATTGAGCCCAATCTTTCAAACCTCCAAATAAAACATTCCTTCCTGAAGAGCCATTGGTTAATATTATAATACCAGATTTTGATTCAAAATCGAGCATAAATCCAGAATGCCAACCTTCATTAGACCCACCATGACCATGCAATGTAAAATCTCCAAAACGATTCATTTCCATATATCCCATTCCGTAATTTCCTTTTGACAATTCTGTTGGTGTTCTTAAAAGTGAAATACTTTTTTCCGTTAGCACAGTATTTTTTGAAAATGATGCTTTTGCAAAAAGAATAAGATCGTCTATTGTTGTATGCAATCCAGCTGCAGCTTGTGCATTGAAAAGCTGTAATGGGATTTCATTTCCTTCTTCATCATAAGCTTTTGCCGATTTTTTCAATATTTTTTTATCGATATTAAAACTAGTATGCTTCATTTTTAAAGGTTTGAAAATGTTTTTCTGCATATAATCACCAAATGTTTCTCCACTCACTTCTTCGATAATAAGTTGTAATATAGAATAGCCTCCACCAGAATATTGCCATTTACTTTCAGGTTCCATAATTAGTTTTACTGCTTCCTCTTCACGGCTATTTCCAGATAGCGATTTAGTAATAGATGTCAGTTCTTCTTTAGATTCGTAACCATTATATCCATGTACAGATAAACCAGCTGTATGTTGCAATAAATTTCTAATGGTTACTTTATCTTCATCAAATTTACTGGTTGGCAATTTCCATTTTGTTATATAAGTTGAGACAGGTGTGTCTAAATCAATCTTTCCGTCTTCTACCATTTTCATAATTCCCCAAGCTGTGAACATTTTAGAGATGGAACCAATATTAAACCCAGTTTTGGAATCAACTTTTACACCAAGCGAAACATTAGAAAAGCCATAACCTTTCTTAATAATCACTCGATCATTTTTAATAATTGCAATTGCCATACCAGGAACATTATTCTCTTTCAATGCAACTGGTATAGAATTATCTAAAGATTTTTGCATCTCCTTTTCGGAAGTCATTTGTGCATTTACGAATAATGACGATAATGCCATTGTAATAATTGTAATTAAAGTTTTCATATGTATTAAGTTTTAAATTTGATGCAAACCTAGAACTGAATAATTGTGTTTTATAACTATTTTGATGAAGTAAGACTATAGAATGTTAAACATCTATTTATGATATTTAAAGTACCTTTATCATCAAATTTTGATTGTTTACATTATGAAAGTGAGCGTTTGTAAAATAAAAGTAAAATCATTGAAACCACTCTATAGATTTGTGTCAAAATCATAAACATTTAGAATACATGAGACACAATAAACTATTTAAAACTGCTGGAATTTTATCAGGAATCATCATTGTACTAATGGTGCTATTAAGAAACACTCAAAGTGAAATTTTCGCAGTATTAACTGGATTATTAGGATTAATGGTCTTTTACACAATTTTATATTATCTCTTTCAAACAGAAAAGGTAAAATTTGGAGCTTCAAATCCAATCATAAAATATATTTTTTATGGAATTAGTATTCCGTTATTAATTTACGGTGTACAAGTAACTACAGGAACTGATGGTTTCCTAAAAGAAGGCATTAGAATTCTTTTGGCTTTTGAAATTAGTTATATAATTTTCTATTGGATATTTAAATATCGAAAAAACATTCAGAAACTTAAAAGTGACAAATTGGAGGCAGAATTAATGCTTTTAAAAAATCAGATAAATCCTCATTTTTTCTTTAATACGTTAAATAATTTATATTCCTTAATTAAAAAAGATGCCGATGCTGCACAAGATTATGTTTTAAAATTATCAGATTTAATGCGATTTACCATTTACGATAGTGGTAAAGAAAGTGTAAAATTAAAAGATGAAATAGACTATTTAATAAACTTTATTGATTTACAAACAGCTAGATATCATAAAAACATTGATATCAATTTTGAAAAAAACATAAACAATTCAGATTCAAGTATAGCGCCTTTACTATTTATCAACTTATTAGAAAACGCCTTTAAGCATGGTGTTGAAAAAGCAACTGAAAATGCATTTGTTCATATAAAACTTATTGAAGATGATAAAAAAATAAGTTTCACAGTTAAAAATAATTACGATGCTGAAGAATCATCAGAAAACATTGGTATTGGTCTAAAAAATTTAAAAGACCGCTTAAATTTATTATATCCAAACAAACACCAATTGTGTGATAATATTGAAGAAAACATTTATTCAACAACTTTAGAAATATACAAATAATGATAAAATATATAATTGTAGACGATGAGACAGCCTCGCATGATAATATTAAAGATTATGCGAGTAACTTATCCTATCTATTTTACCAAAAAAGTTGTTATAATGCTTTTGAAGCCCTTGAATATCTTAATAAACATTCTGTTGATCTTATTTTTTTAGACATCAATATGCCTAAACTCTCTGGACTTGAATTTTTAAAAACACTTTCAAATCCTCCAAAGATTATTATAACGACAGCCTACAAAGAATTTGCTTTAGAAGGTTATGAACTAAATATTGACGATTATTTATTAAAACCGTTTAGCTTTAGTCGTTTTGTAAAATCTGTAAGTAAAGTTTCCGAAGCATTATCTAATAAATCTACTGTAGCTCAAAATAAAGAAACTTCCGAGGATACCAAAATTTTTATAAAAGAAGACAAAAAATACTTTCAAATTAAATTAAAGGATATTCTGTTCATTGAAGCTTATGGAAACTATGTAAAAATTAATATGATTGATAGGATGATTGTTTCACATCAAACACTAACCTCTTTTACCCATAACTTACCAGAAAATCAATTTACAAGGGTTCACAAATCTTTTATTGTTTCCATAGATAAAATTGAACTCATTGAAGGTAATAGAATCCATATAAAGAATCAGAAAATACCAATAGGCAAAATGTATAAGCTTAATGTAAATCGATTATTAAAATAAAATTATTTAGATTGATTTTGAAATTAATCATACAATAACATGACGTGTTCAATATCTTTCAAAAGAGATTTTTTTTTACAATTTTACATTGGTCTGTAATATTTTTTCATTTCTGCCACTAACCAATAAAAACAGCACTATTGAGCAGCGATTTCTATAAAATATCTATTTTACCCTTTGCAGGAATAATCATCAAATTATGTCGAGCTTATACCAACTCACAACAAGATTTTGAAGATTATTATCAAGAAGTGTGTTTACAAATTTGGAGGAGTAAAGATAACTTTCGTGAAGAATCTCAATGGAGTACTTGGGTCTATCGAATTTCATTAAACGTTTGTTTAACCTTACTTAAGAAGAAGAAAAATAACGTTCAACATTTTGTGTCAGACTCTGTAACTGTTGAAGAAACCGAAGACAACTATGCTTTTTCAGACGAATCTCTAAATTTATTATATGATGCTATTCGAAAACTATCAGAAATTGATAGAGCCATTATTATGTTGTACTTAGAAGAAAAATCGCAAAAGGAAATTGCTGAAATTATTGGTACAAACCCTAATAATATTGGTGTACGAGTTAAAAGAATTAAAATTAGATTAAAAAAAATATTAGATGGAAAGATCAATTGAAAATATTTGGAAAGAAGGTTTTCTTAAAAGTGACGATTTAGTAGCACCAAAAATAAACAACCTTTACAACCAAAAATCAATTCATATTATTGATAAATTTAAAAGGATGTTCAAAATTAATTTGATTGCAATTGTAGCATTCTCATTTGCTTTTTTAGTTGTCTCATTTTTTGTAGGCATACCAATAACTGGTGTTATATTTTTTGTGACTCTTTCTGTTCTAGTTTATATTAATAAGAAGTTATTAAATGAGTTAGAGAAAATAGATCTGGGTGAAAGTAGTTATCAATACTTAAAGGCATTTAACCAATGGAAAAATAAACAGCTATCTATCAATATGAAAATATCAAGATTTTTCTACCCAATTATATTTTTAGCAATGATTTTTGGGTTTTGGTTTAAAGATGCTGAAGGTATGTATTTGGGTGAACGACTTGTAGGTGAAATTCTAGTTGGTTTTCCTGAGATCTATTTAGTATTTGGAATCCCATTAATAGGAATTGTTATCGCAATAATAATTCTAGTTTTACTCGCGTTTTTTGGAGCTCGAATTTATAAATGGGATTTAAACGTTATTTATGGAAACGTATTCAAAAAACTAGAAGAATTGATGACAGACATTGAAAGTCTAAGAAGCTAAACATCTCTTAACTGCCTGTGTTTACAGCTATTTATGCGATATTACAAATAAAAATATGTTTTGCATGTAATAAATTTTGTTTTCAGCCACTAATCAAGAAAACACCAATTATTATGACACTACAAGAAGCATCTAACTTTTTTAAAAGTTTAAAAACAGAAACAAGTAAAAAATCTGAAATTAAAGTTTATGATAAATTTCTTCATATACTAACTCAATTGAAATATAGAACACTCTCAGAATACGAAGTTCGTTCCATAGAAACAGAACTTGAGAGTTTGAATTTAGAATCAAATTTAGAGCATAGAAAAAAACACTTTAAGAAAGCACTAACTAAATTTGAAAGCTATTTAAAAGATACATTGAACTTAACTTCGAATGGGTATTACACCGAACGTAGTATAGGATATGGAGTTCTTTTTGGAGTTGTCGCAGGTGTTCTTTTTGGAGAACGTTTTGAAAAATCTATGGGACTTTCATTGGGAATTAGTATTGGGATGTTCATTGGTGCATTTATAGGGCGTCGTTTGGACGCTCAAGCTAAAGCAGCCGGAAATATACTCTAATAACAATTTAACAACAATATAAATAGTTTCTCTATAAATGAGTTATTCAGACTATTTAATTAATAACACACAGTTAAAGAATATTTGGCTTATTCATCATCAATCAAAATTTAACGAACATGAAAACAATAACAATTACTATACTTTTAATAATACTCGCAATTACTAGTGCACTTTCTCAAGATATCACAGGAGATTGGAGCGGAAAAACAAAAAGAGGAGATAAAGAAATCACATTCGTTTTTAACATAGAACAAGAAAACTCAATGTATTCAACCACAATGAATGTACCTACGTTTAGAGTTTCCGGTATAAAACCTTCAGTCACAACTTTTACAAACGGAAAATTAATAATTGATGGTTCTAATGTAGGAATGAACTATGAAGGAGTTTTTAATATAGAAGCGCAACAATTTGAAGGTACTTATAAAGAAGGAGGCGTAGAATTGATATTAAATTTAAAAAAGGGAGCTGTAAAAATGGCAGATTCAAGAAGGCCTCAAGAACCAGTAAAACCTTATCCTTATTATGAAGAAGATGTCCTTTTTAAAAATATTGAAGCAAAAATAACGTTGGCTGGCACTTTAACATTACCAACTAAAAATGGAAAGTTTCCAGTTGCAATTTTAATTAGTGGAAGTGGACCTCAGGATAGGGATGAAAGTTTTATGGGACACAAACCTTTTTTAGTGTTGTCAGATTATTTAACAAAACAAGGCATTGGAGTATTGCGTTTTGATGATCGTGGTATTGGAAAATCTACAGGTGATTTTGGAAATGCAACCACTGAAGATTTTTCTAAAGATGTTTTGAGTGCCATTACATATTTAAAAACCAGAAACGATGTAGATGCAAAAAACATAGGTTTGATTGGTCATAGTGAAGGAGGCATTATTGCGCCTTTAGCTGCAAATAACTCAAAAGACGTTGCTTTTATGGTGTTGCTAGCATCTACAGGAATTTCTGGAACAGAATTGTCTGTAATGCAATCCAAAACATTAAGACAATTTCCTGTTAAAGATGAAGTTGCTTACGAGAAGAACACAAGAAAAGCGATTGCAATTGTAACTTCTAATAAAAGCGAATCCGAAATTAAAGAAGAATTAACAAACCATTATAATGCTTTTTTTAGACCAATCTTAACGTCCTTAAACGTACCAGAAGAGAAAATTAATTTATTTATAGAGAGCCAACTAAAAACAAGTTTAAAGCCATGGTCACGCTATTTTTTACAATACAATCCTGCTGACGAAATAGAAAAATTACAAATACCAGTATTGTCATTAAATGGTAGTAAAGACACGCAAGTAAATGCAAAGGTAAATCAAGAAGGCATAAAAAATGCATTAATTAAAGGCGAAAACAAAGATTATAAAATAGTAGAACTAGAAAATTTAAATCACTTTTTTCAAGAGTGTGAAACAGGAAAGATGGATGAATATAGAAAAATTGAGCAAACATTTTCTCCAACTGCTTTAAAAGAAATTTCTAATTGGATTTTAAAAAGGATTTAAATAGAATAAATACAAACTTGTAATATTTTGTATTACATCTCATCATAAATTTATTAAACATATATAATGAAAATAAAAAAAATAATCACAGTATTGCTAGTTTTACTATTATTAACTAATTGTGAAAAAGATAAAGATATAATTGATAATTCTAATGTATTGATTAACACAACTTGGATTGGTGTTGAAACTTTTAAATGCACGAAACCAGAAGGATGTATTGAACAACTGATTTTCAAATTTAATACAGAAAATGCATTCACTTATCAACATATTGATGGTCATCATGGCACTTATGATACTATTATAAACGGAACGTATACATATTCTCATCCTGTATTAATTCTTAAAACACAAGAAGGAACTCTTAATGCAATGGTTAATGAAAATTACATTTGTCTAGATTCTGGAGTTAATTGTCAAGAAACTAGCGCTGAATTTTTAGTAAAACAATAACGAAGTTTTCTTTGATAATTATATTGTCATTAAATGGAAGTAAAGACACACAAGTAAATGCAAAAATAAATCAAGAAGGCATAAGAAAAGCATTGATAAAAGGCGGCAATAAAGATTATGAAACACATCCTTCACCAACAAGAAGTGCCATTTTTAATGCAGGTAAAGTAAGTCGTATAAATGTTTGTTATTTTATGACTAGTTTAATTATGGACAACTTGGAAAGGGCAGATGCCAGTAATTTATTCAAAGTCTTCTTCTAATAAAAAAATAGAGACTAGAACGCAACTGTAGGAGTTAAACTATTTAAAAATATCTCATTGTTGAGTAATATTTTTCATTCAAGCCACTAACTAATAAAACAACTTAAATTTTGTTAATCTATGAATTTGTCATCAAATACACAAAAATGGCTAGACACCAATTTGTATCCTTTTAAAAATAAATATATTCAATTAGATGCAGGAAAAATGCATTATATAGATGAAGGAAAAGGAGATGTTATATTATTTATTCATGGCACTCCTGCTTGGTCATTTCTTTATAGAGAATATGTTTCCTCATTGTCTGAGCAGTATAGATGTATAGCAATTGACCATATTGGATTTGGATTATCTGAAAAGCCTATTGATTTTGACGGAAGGCCAGAGTCTCATTCAAATAATTTGAACAGTTTTATTGAAGAACTTAATCTTACAGCTATAACACTTGTTGTTCATGACTTTGGAGGTCCAATAGGTTTAGGAACCGCAATTCAAAATAATAATAAAATAAAAAAAATCATTCTTTTTAATAGTTGGTTATGGGAAACAAAGAACAATTTTAAGTCTCAAAAAATAGATAAAATAGTCAATAGTAAAATCGGAAGGTTTTTGTACTTAAAATTGAATTTTTCCCCAAAGTTCCTTTTTAAAAAAGGAATTTATGACAAGAAAAAATTGTCAAAAAAAGTTCATAAACAATACATATACCCTTTCCCAGACAAAGCTTCTAGACAATCATTGCTAAATATTGGTAAATCCTTAGTTGGATCTTCTAATTGGTATCAATTACAATGGAATCTATTAGATAAACTGGAATCAAAACCTTGGTTAATACTTTGGGGTACAAAAGATGAATTCATTACAACTGAGTACTTACAAAAATGGAAAGAAAGATTACCCAATGCAGTAATAAAAGAATTTAATTGTGGTCATTTTTTACAAGAAGAAAAAGCAAAAGAAACAATTACTGAAATTAAGGAATTTATGAAAAAGGATTCTTAAAGACACATAATTCAATCAAAAAAATCACTAAATACTTTATTGACTAAAAATGGAATCACTATATAAATCTGAAACAGGAAAAGCTGAAATTTTAAATCTTTATAATCAAAAATTAAAGGATCTAAATATCAACTATCGGTATCATGAGATTGAAACGGCTTTTGGTAAAACCAATGTAATTGTTACTGGAGATTCATCAAAACCACCAATATTAGTAGTTCATGGTTCAAATGGATGTGCACCAATAGCTTTAGAAACCTATTCAGGTTTAGAATCACACTTTCAGATTTTTGCAGTTGATGTATTGGCGCAACCCAATAAAAGTGTAGAAACACGGTTATCAATGAAAAATGATGATTATGGCAAGTGGCTACATGAAGTCATTGATAATTTAGAGTTGAAAAATGCAACGCTTGCAGGTTTTTCGTTTGGTGGTTTGGTCATTCTAAAGACTCTGGAATTTAAAGATAACAATATAAAGGAAGTGTTTTTAACAGCACCTGCATACATTGCAAACGGTAACCCTTTAAAAGCATTATTTAAAGTGTTTATACCAATGAAACGCTATATGAAATCGAAAAAAATAAAATATGTAGAACGTTTTTTGAATCAGTTATTTACAGAGAAAGACGACTTTGCACTCCAATTTCTTTCAAAAGTATTTTTACATTTTACAATGGACTTTACTCCAGTTCCAGTAATAAATAGGAGAGAAGCCAATTCAATAAAAACACCAATAACATTAATAACAGCTAAAAATGACTTAATGTTTCCTGGCGCAAAAATGATTAAACGTGCTAACAGAATATTTCCTTCATTAAAGAAAACAGTACTATTAGAACAATCTAAACACGTTCAAAACAAAATTGATAATAAACGAATAGTAAATCTTATATGCGATGATTTCGAATAAAATTATTGAGAAAAATAAATGTCTACAAGACATCTTAAATTATTAGTATTTCAAGACAAAAGATATAGAAACCTAAAAAAAACTATTTGGAATTCTACATATAACAAATGCATAGAATTTTATTTTTACTCACGTAATTAGCTTGTAAATAATCATTAACGTTATAGAACACTGTGTGTCACTAGAACTATGATTATATCAAATATCGCCCAAAAGCGCTATTACGCTAATTTTTATAATTTGTCCTATAATTTATATTATGTAAAATAGAATATATCGAGTACTTCTCTATTATTTAAAAAAACTACTCTAACAATGTTTCTAAACTTACTTTCTCTCTGCGTAATTCAGAATGAAATCCTCTAACTAAATCACCATAGGCTTTAATATATAAAAGTCTTAATGATGCAATTCTTGCTTTAAAATTATCATCAGTTCCTAAAAACTTTGCACAGTCCGTCTTACAATGAAAATCTGTAATTAGTTCTGTATACCAAGGTTGTGTCTGTTCTAGAAATTCTAAATTATCAGATAATTTTGCGTAAATCACTTGTTCTATGTCATCTATGTTTTTAAAGTATAACTTATAAATAGCATTTAAATCCGTAAGTTTTTGCGAAGCCTTAGAATTATCTAATTGCGAATTACTAATGAGACTTTGGTTATTTTTATCTAAGCCTAATTCCGTAACCTCAAATAAAATTAAAGAAAATACATTTTTACCTACGGTCTTAGTTTTATCATAACCACGCTTTAAGTAACTTAAATAGACATTATCAAGCGTATCTAATTCTTTTCTAAAATTATCTATTTTAAAAATATCCTTTTCTAACTGAATTAACACCTTTTTTTGCAAAGCTATATTGGTTTCTTTTATTTGGTTCTGACCGCTCCAATTATTAAGGTATAACGCTATGAGAATACCTAAAACAACTAATATTATTTCTCCAATTGCATAGACTAAGTAATTTTTGAGACGCTTCCCTTCTACCATCTTAAACCTTAATTTATTAAATAGTTTCATGGCATTAAAATACAAACTTTCTAGATACTTTTATAACTTACTAATAAGTAAACAGTTAGGTGTAAAATACATTTAAATTAATTATTACTAAAAAAGCCCATCACAATGTGATGGGCTTCTATATTCTAGGTTAAGATATATATTAGATAACTTTTACGTTAACTGCGTTTAATCCTTTTTTTCCTTCTTCAAGATCAAATTCAACTTCATCGCCTTCACGAATTTCGTCAATTAATCCAGAAATGTGAACGAAGTGATCTTTGTCAACTCCTTCTTCAGTGATAAAACCAAATCCTTTGGCATCGTTGAAAAATTTTACTGTTCCTTTACTCATTGTATTATATTTAATTTTAATAATTACTTAATAGTATTCAAAGATAGTGCCAGAAATCTAATATCTATCATATTATCATTAAAAAAACCCATCACAATGTGATGGGCTCCATAATTCTAGGTTAAGTAATATATATTAGATAACTTTTACGTTTACTGCGTTTAATCCTTTTTTGCCTTCTGTAAGATCAAATTCAACGCTATCGCCTTCACGAATTTCGTCTACCAATCCTGAGATGTGTACAAAATGTTCTTTGTTTGAACCTTCTTCTGTTATAAATCCGAAGCCTTTAGCATCGTTGAAGAATTTTACTGTTCCTTTAATCATTGTATTATATTTTATTTTAATAATTACTAGTAAGTATTCAACAATGATGCCAAAATTTAAACACCTGTTAATTATCCGATTTTAAGTCAGTTATAACCTTGTGGTCGATAAAACATGTCGTTTCAACATACAAATTAGAGCTGAAATCAATTTGATAATACCTTTACCTTAGATTACCCTCAGTCTATAAATCTAAATATTATGGAAACAAAATTCTCTTTGTTTAATCAGATTAATAGCTTGTGCTACTGGTTATTAATTTCTAGTGATTACAGAACTTCAGTAAAATTAGATGCAGAAAACGATACGTATAGCGTTTGTATTAAACATGCTGGTGTAGAACTCTATGCTAATACTATAAAAGGTTTTAGTAAACGTAATGCCAACTTCTTAGAACATGAATTGGATGGCATGGTTGCAGGTTTGTTGCATTTAAAACAGAATGTAGAACAGAAGTCTGCTTAATAATAGAACCTTAGTTTAAATTTGAAGTATTAACGTCATTTCGAGTGAATTTACCGTAGTAAATTTGTATCGAGAGTCTTTACTATACTTATAGCTTCTCGATACAAAATTCCATAAAAAGGAATTTCACTCGAAGTGACGAATAAAGTGTTTTCTATTAATATAAGTGTTATAGATTATCTCGCTAGTTTTCTAAGCGCAACCCATTGTTTCAACATTTCTCTAGAATCTACTGCAGGATAACCCAATACGGTTTTTCCAGCAGCAACATCATTCATAACTCCAGAACCAGCTCCAACTGTTGCACCAGAATGGATAGTTGTATGATCTTTTATAGAAGCAGATCCTCCTATAATTACACCATCTCCTAAAGTTACAGAACCTGCAAGCCCTGAGCTTCCTGCCATAATACAAGAACGTCCAAGGACACAGTTATGGGCAATCTGAACCAGATTATCAATTTTACAACCATCGCCTAAAATCGTAGAACTAAATTTACCACGATCTACACAAGAGTTGGCTCCTATTTCTACACCATTACCAATCACTACATTTCCAATATGTGGAATTTTTACTAAGCCTCTACCATCATCACTAGGACGATACCCAAAACCATCTGCGCCAATACTCACATTATTATGGAAAATACAATGACTACCAATAACAGAACGTTCTCTAATTACTGTACCAGACCAAACTGTTGTGTAATCACCAATAGTAGTTTCATCTAAAATAGTGACATTAGGATAAATGGTAACATTTTCACCTAAAACAACATCTTTACCAATGTAAGAACCAGCACCTACTCTACTTCCATTACCTATTTTAGCAGATTTATCTATAATAGCCGCAGGATGAATTTCTGTTTCAAAATGTGGTGTTGAAGGTGTAAATGACTCTAGTAATTGAGCCATAGTTAAGTCGGCATTCTTTACTTTAATTAATACACGGTTTTCACCAGGTTCTATATCTAAGTTATCATTTACAATGGCCAAACTTGCTTTAGAATCTTTCCAAAGTGCTGCAAATTTTCGGTTACCAATAAAGGTGGCCTGATTTTCTGTTGCTTTTTGAATTTGCTCTAATCCTGTAATTTTATGTGTTGTAGAACCTACAACTTCGCCGTTTATAAAGGCATTTATGTCTTCAATTGTGAATGATATCATTGTTATAATAGTGTTTGTAGTTTATTAGACACACAAGATAATACTAAAATATGAAAGTCATCTATTTTGAGATTTGAAGTATTGAATTATAACGTCAATTCGAGTGAATTTACCAGAGTAAATTTGTATCGAAAATCTTTATGTACTTGAAGCTTCTCCATACTAAATTCCCCAAAAATAGAATTTTACTCGAAGTGACGAAATGTAAATAAATTTATGATGCTAATTACATCGATATCTCTCTAAACGTAATCCCTAAAGCTTTTTGAATATCTAACACCTTCTGCATTTCACCAGGAATTATCAACGCAATTGATTGTCCGGTTTTACCAGCTCTAGCCGTTCTTCCGCTTCTATGCGTATAATAATCTAAGTGCTCTGGTAATTGGTGATGTAATATAAATGCTAAATCATTAACATCAATACCTCTTGCAGAAACATCTGTAGAAATTAGTACTTGTAGACTTTCATTCTTAAAAGCACGCATCACTTTATCACGATCTCTTTGTTGCATATCACCTTCTAAAGCACCAACTGCGAAACCTTCTTGTTGTAATTGATGTGTTAACGCTTGTGTACCAGCTTTTGTTTTACAAAAAATGATACCTCGTTCATCTTTGCGACTATCTAAAATTTTTGTAATTAAATTCAGTTTATCTTTTATAGTTGTTTGCACAAAATGATGCGAAATATTCTCGTTAACTAAGGCATTTTTATTCACCTCTATTTTAACTGCATCAGGAGACATATACGTTTTTACGATTCTTTTAATCTCTTCTGGCATGGTCGCAGAAAACAACCAAGTATTTCTTTTCTTGGTATTGTATTTCAGTATTTTGGTTAAATCTTCTTTAAAACCCATACTTAACATTTCGTCCGCTTCATCTAAAACTAAGATTTTAACGTTAGAAATATCAACGGAACCACGTTCAATTAAATCAAGTAAGCGACCAGGTGTTGCTACAATAATATGCGTTGTTCTTGCAAGATTTTTAATTTGTATGTCTATTTTTTCACCGCCATAAACACCTTCAGAAAAAATCTTCTTATCGATATACTTTGTGAATTTAAAGAGTTGTTTTTGAATTTGTTGCACTAATTCTCTTGTCGGCGCAATAATCAACGCTTGTACATCAGAATTATTAGTGTCAATGGCATGTAAAACAGGTAAGCCAAATGCTGCTGTTTTACCTGTACCAGTTTGAGCCAAGCCTATTAAATCTGTTTTAGATTTTAGTAAAATCGGAATCGCAGTTTCTTGGATTTCTGTTGGATTAACTATATTGAGTTCTTTTAATCCTTTTATGTAATTCTTATGTATTCCTAATTGTGAAAATGTCGTCATAATATTTAATTGTGCTGCAAAGGTAATTTGTACTTTGGATATTATATCAATTTATATTGAAAATTAAAATTTGGCAGATTTAGATGGAATAAGATTTGAATTTCTCCTTATTCAAAGTTTTTGACATTCCGAATTAGGAACGAAGAGGAACTTCATTATTTAAGGTTTCGACTTACTGCGCAAGCTACCTTTAGCTAAAATACATTTTATGCTCGCCAATGCTCAGCCACACATCTCGTATAAAATATGAAATGGCATCTAAAATATTAGAACTCAAGTTCTATTTCATCTACCAGCTAATAGGACGATAATCCTTTAAGAATTTACCAGACCAATGCTTTCCTGTATTGATGCCATCAAATAAAGGGTCCATAACTCTAGCTGCACCATCAACGATATCTAAAGGTGGCTGAAAATCATGCAACTCTTGTTTACGTTTTGCTAATTCCGCAGGATCTTCGTCCGTTACCCAACCTGTATCTACGGCATTCATGTAAATTCCTTCTTTAGCTAAACTACCAGCAGCTGTATGCGTTAACATATTAAGAGCTGCTTTTGCCATATTGGTATGTGGATGACGATCTTCTTTAAAAAACGAATGGAACTTCCCTTCCATCGCAGAGACATTAATAATGTGTTTCTGGCCAGTATGATCTTTTTTCATAACTTCAGACAAACGATTACATAGTACAAAAGGTGCTACAGAATTCACAAGCTGAACTTCAATCATTTCAGTAGTTTCAATCTCACCTAATTTTAAACGCCAACTGTTGGTTTTTCTTAAATCTACTTGTTGTAAATCGGCATCAAGCTTTCCTTCTGGAAAAACCTCTTGAGACACCAAAGTATTATCAAAACTATAAGGAATCTGAGATAATTTAGCAGACGAACGTAAACCAATTCCTGGTTCTGGTCCATGCCATGTTACAGGCATATTTTTATTTGGTGATGCACTAGGAGTTAATTGTTTTAACTCATGTAGACATTCGGTATGATCGTTAAGTAAATCGCGCGCAAATTTTGGTAATTCTTCTATTGATCGCTCTTCATTTGGCATTAAGTGACTATAGAATCCTGCCGGTCGTCTTACCGTTTGTGCAGCATTATTAATCAATATATCAAGCTTTTCGTAACGTTGTTCTATAAAGTTACAGAAGATTTCTACACTTGGGATATGTCTTAAATCGAGACCATGAATTTTAAGTCTGTGTCCCCATTCTGTAAAGTCTTCTTCTTTAGAAAAACGCAAAGCAGAATCTACAGGAAAACGTGTGGTTGCAATAACTGTGGCTCCACCTCTAAGTAACATTAATGTAATATGGTAGCCGATTTTTAATCGAGAACCAGTGATTACAGCAACTTGTCCTTTAACATCTGCTGTTTGAAAACGTTTAGCATAGTTAAAGTCACCACATTCTTCGCACATGGTATCATAAAAATGATGCAGTTTGGTAAATAAAGTTTTACAAACGTAGCAGTTTCTAGGAGACTCAAGCTCTAATTGTTCTTTCGCTTTTAACTCTGCTTCTGGCAACAATTTTGGCGCAACAAAAATATGTGCTTCTCTTGCGCTTCTTATTCCTGTTACTTTTCTTGCATTTTTATCTCTTGCAGCTTTTTTACGTTTCTCTGCTTTTTTAGCATCTTTTTTACGACGAGAAAATTCTTCTCTACTTGGACGCGATAATTGTCCGGATGCTTTAATTAAAGCCGTTCGTTGTGGTTTCGGAATTTCAAATATCTGGTCTGTATCAGTAACTAAACGTTCTAATATAGAAATACACTTTTCAATCTCGTTTATAGAGATGTCTTCAGGTTGATTTGAATTTTCGTCGCTCATAACTATTGGGACATTAACTATTATATGCTATGCTTCTTGAAGTTCTTTCTTAGATTTTCTATAAGTGTAAGAATTGAAAATACTACGTCTTGCAAAACGCATTTGCTTATCAGAGTTTAAGAACTTAATAAATACACCTTTTGGCACACCAAAATACTCATAAGTTGAGCCGTCTTGAAATGTAATTTCTAACAATAAACCTTTATGCTGAAAGTCTAAAATAGTTGAATCTGTTATCGTTGCAGTATATTCTTCTAAGTTAGCAGCTTTAGTTTCTGGTGCAATACTTACTAAAAAATGATAACCATCAATTATTTCTACACTCTTTAATTCTGCTTCTTCTTGTCCAGCATCTCCATCCTGAAATTTATCTGGATGCCATTCTTTTACAAGGTTTCTGTAAGTTTTCTTTAAAGTTTTTAAATCTATAGCTTCCTCTACTGAGAATAACTTTTTGTACTGATTAATACGTTTCATTTTAGTGTTTTATTTTGAAGGCGCGAAATTACGTTAAATATTGAGATAAAAACTATTTATTATTTTAATTACAATCGCTTAATCTTCAGGTGGAAATCCGTGAATTTCTTCAAACTTTTCATCAAAATTAGTTCTTAAGTAAGAATTTAATTTTTTCTGATAATCGTCTTTCAACCATTTTAAGAAATTATAAGTACTTCTACTGATGCACTTCGCATAAACTTCAATACGTTGATTAATATCATCTTTTAAAAGTTTTGCTAGAGCCAATGCATCATAAACATCTTCACTATTTTCAATACAAATTTTAGCATGATGCTCAATTGAGCGTTCTAAAACAACTTTAGACGATTCACCTTTAGCAACAGCATCTTTATAAGTTTGTTTAATATCGAAATAAGTATCTTCAGATTTAGAAAATTCTTCTTTTACTTCATCGGATAAATCGTGCTTAAAAGTAGATTCAATAACTTCATCATCCTTAATACGATCTGCAAACCAATTAGGCGACTTAAAAATTAATTGCCAATCTAAATCTGCTCCCCAAGGACCAAATCTATAAAGGTTGTTTCCTAAATCTATAGTTGTAAATTTCGATTTGTTATTCAATATACGAGAACCACGACCAATCATTTGGTAATAAAGTGTCAATGATTTTGTAGCTCTGTTTAAGATAATAGTATCAATAGTTGGCTCATCAAAACCAGTGGTTAAAATACTAACTGAAGTTAAAATAGCATCTGGAGTTTCATGAAACCATTTTAAAATCTGCTTACGTTGCTTTTTTGTTGCCGTATTATCTAAGTGCATTACTGGTAAATCTGCTTCCTTAAAAGCATAATACACATTAATAGAGGTGTTAATACCATTATTAAATATCAAGGTCTTCTTCCCTAGCGAATGTTTTTTATAAGCATCTACTAATTTTTGAAGCATTGCAGGACTCGAGTATAAATCTTCAGATGATTTTACTGTATAATCTCCATTAGAACCAACTTCTAGAGAGGTTAATCCCATATCGTAAGCATAAGTTTCTGCCCTTGCCAAAAACTCATTTTCTATAAGATTCTCAATCGTTTCACCAGTAATAAGTTCGTCGTAGTTATCCTTCATTGGTAACTCCTTATTAGAGCTTAAAGGCGTTGCTGTAACACCAAGAATAAAGGATTTTTCAAAAAACTTAAAAAGCTTTGTAAATGAATTATAATGTGCCTCATCAATAATTACCAAACCAACATCAGAAATATCTAACATGTTATCATTTAGTCTATTATTCAGCGTTTCAACCATAGCAACAAAACAAGAATATTCGGCTTGATCATCTAAATTTGCTTTACTATTAACCACCTTGTTCGTTACTCCAAAACCATCCAACATTTTAGCTGTTTGGTTACAAAGTTCAACTCTGTGTGTCATTATTAATACCTTCTTTTTATGATTTTTAAGGTATTGACGAACCATTTCAGAGAAGATAACCGTTTTTCCACCACCTGTTGGTAATTGGTATAACAAGTGATAATCTTCGCGTTCAGAATCAAATTTTTCGAATATTTGATTTATAGCACCTTGTTGGTAGTCATATAATTCTTTATCGGTCTTTTTTTCTTGAACAGCTTGATTTATTTGAGACATAAATTTAATTTCGGGTTATAATTTGAATCTGCAAATTTACAACACTTTCGTTCACAAAAAAAGTATCAAACCCATAGATACTTACATAAATTGAAGAAAACAATATTTTTTCACACAAAAAGTTCCATGCTTTTAAAATTTAAGCTAGAAATAATATTTATTATATATTTACGTTTTTAAAGTTTGTTAGACTATATATCCCTCTATGAAATACATCTTTTTCTGTGTTATTTTTGCTTGCACTATTGGTTTTACTTTCGCTCAGAAAGACACTATTCCTACTTCTATTAAAATTGAATTACAACCAACTAAGCTAAAAAAAAGTAATCTTATTAATGAAGTAGAAATACCTTTAATAACGAAGCCTGAAAAAGCTTCTATTGCTGTGGATATTAAAGGAGAATTTTGGGATACAACCAATCACAATCCTTATAGAGAAACCGTTCAGCAATTTCCTTTAGAATTAGAATTTACTGACAGTACTTATGCATCGCCTGTACCACATACTAAGGTTGTAACATCTCGCTACGGTTGGCGAAGAGGACGTCCGCATAACGGAATTGATATTGATTTGGTTACTGGTGATTCCGTGGTTTCTATATTAGATGGTGTGGTTAGAATTGCGAAATACTCTAACGGATTTGGAAATGTTGTAGTTATAAGACATTACAACGGTTTAGAATCTACTTATGCACATTTATCTCAAATTAATGCCAAAGCAAATGATACTATAAGAAAAGGTGAATATTTAGGTAAAGGTGGTAATACAGGAAACTCTAGAGGAAGCCACTTGCATTTAGAATTAAGTTATAAAGGCCAACCAATTCATCCGGAATATTTATTCGAGTTTTCTCCTGAAAACAAGATTAGATCTCAACAAGTTTGGGTAACACAAAAATGGACACATGCTAGATTTCATAGCTCAAAACAAATGAGTGAAATCAAAGTTATTAAATCTGAAGACGAAGCTGCACTTTTAAGCCTAACTCATCAACCTAAATTTTATGTCGTTAAAAAAGGTGATACACTTTACGGCATTTCTAGGCGTAATCACTTGTCTGTCTCTAGACTTTGCAAAACGAATGCTATTAAACAATCCTCTCCTTTAAAAATTGGTCAAAAATTAGTTTTAGAACTTTAATATTTTAGCTTCACCTTTATAAAATTCTGTATTTTCGCAGTCATTAAATTTTACTCCATTTGAAAGTCTGTATTGCCGAAAAACCAAGTGTTGCAAGAGAAATTGCCTCTGTATTAGGAGCTACCACCAAACGAGATGGTTACTTTGAAGGCAATGGCTATGCAGTAACTTATACTTTTGGTCATCTTTGTACTTTATTTGAACCAGCAGATTATAAACCATATTGGAAAAGTTGGGATTTAAACAACTTACCCATGCTTCCTGAAAAATTTCAGGTTAAAGTGGCTAATAATGATGGCATTAAAAAGCAATTTAAAATTGTAAAAAGTTTATTTGATCGTGCTGATATCGTTATAAACTGTGGTGATGCTGGCCAAGAAGGAGAATTAATACAACGTTGGGTTATTAACGAAGCACAATATAAAGGGAAAGTTCAGCGCTTATGGATTTCTTCCTTAACAACTGAAGCTATTAAAGAAGGTTTTAAAAACTTAAAACCCTCTGAAAACTATGACAACCTTTATTATGCTGGCTTTTCGCGCTCAATTGGTGATTGGCTTTTGGGTATTAATGCTACACGATTATATACTGTAAAACATGGTGGTTACAAACAAGTACTTTCTGTAGGTCGTGTGCAAACACCAACGCTCGCAATGCTTGTAAATCGTTTTAAGGAGATTGAAAACTTTGTGCCACAACCATATTGGGAATTACAAACACTTTATAGAGATACACTTTTTAGTTATGAGGAAGGTCGCTTTCTTAAAATGGAAGATGGTGAAATATTAGCTAACAAAGTAAAGGAAGATGAGTTTGAAATAGTTTCTATTACCAAAAAGAAAGGTACTGAATATGCTCCTAAGCTTTTTGATTTAACTGGTTTGCAAGTTTATTGTAATACTAAGTTTGGATTTTCGGCAGATGAAACGCTTAAAATAGCTCAAAAATTATATGAGAAAAAAGCCGTTACCTATCCTAGAGTTGATACTACATTTTTACCAAATGATGTATATCCAAAAGTAAAAGGTATTTTATCTAAATTAACTGATTATGCGAGTCTTACAGCTCCTGTTTTAAGTAAAAAGATTAAGAAGTCTGCTCGTGTTTTTAATGACAAAAAAGTAACAGACCACCATGCTATAATTCCAACCGGAATGCAAACGCATCTACAATATAATGAACAACAAGTTTATGACATTATTGTAAAACGATTTATTGCAGTTTTCTATGATGATTGTAAAGTATCTAATACTACAGTTATAGGAAAAGCTGCAGATGTAAATTTTAAAACCACTGGTAAAGAGATATTATCTAAAGGTTGGCGTGTGGTTTTTGAGAAACAAGATACTTCATCAACTACTAATACGTCAAAAGACAAATTGTTACCCACTTTTGTAAAAGGCGAAAAAGGACCTCATGAACCTTCGTTCCTAGAGAAACAAACCAAACCACCAAATCAATTTACGGAAGCTTCACTTCTACGTGCCATGGAAACCGCAGGAAAACAAGTAGATGATGATGAGCTAAGAGATTTAATGAAGGAGAATGGTATAGGTCGTCCATCTACACGTGCTAATATTATAGAAACGCTTTTTAGACGTAAATATGTAAAACGTAACAAGAAGCAATTAATTCCGACAATTACGGGAATTCAACTCATTGATACCATACAAAACGAACTTTTAAAATCTGCTGAGCTCACAGGAACTTGGGAAAAGCAATTAAAAGATATTGAAAAAGGAGAATTTAGCGCTGCTGCCTTTATAAAAGGTATGAAACGTATGGTTGATGCTTTAGTTTACGAAGTTCGAAGCGAAAAAGTACAAACTAGAATTTCTGCTGTAAATAATAAACCTGCGGGAAAACAAAAATCTAAAACTAAGGCCAAAGCAAAGACTGAATCCTTAGTAGGTAGTGCTTGTCCAAAATGTAATTCTGGCTCATTATTAAAAGGAAAATCGGCTTATGGCTGCGGCCTTTATGGTAAATCTTGTGATTTTACTTTACCATTTAATTTTGGTGATAAAAAGATATCAGATAAACAATACATTCGTTTATTGACTAAAGGGTCAACTGTAAATTTAAAAGGTTTTAAAATTGAAGGACAAACTTCGGAAGGCTTATTAAGGTTTGATGATAATTTTAAACTAAAATTTGAACCTAAACAAACGGCCAAAAAAGAATCTATTAAAGCAGGAGATTCTTGCCCTAAATGTAAAACAGGACAAATCCTAAAAGGTAAAACAGCTTATGGTTGTAGTAATTATAAGAGTGGTTGTGATTTTAGAGTTGGGTTTTTATAAAATATCTTTCATTTGATTATTGGACAATTTGAAATAATTCAATTAATTAACTCTATCTAGTTTTTTACTGGCACATAAAAATCCTCTTCAGATTCCTGACTTCCGTTAATATACTTTGCTCCCATCACTTGAAAATGTAGCCTATTATCAATATCATAGCCTGATGTTGGTAACCATTCCGTCATAATTTTTTGATAAGTTCCTGCAGCATCCATGCCTTTATGAACAAAAACAGCATAGTCACTTTCAGGAATTGTAAGCGAAGTCATTCCTTCAGGAATATGTTCTAAGCTAGAAACTTCAACACATGCCCAAATATCAAAGGGTTTTTCAATGGCATTAAAATCATCATAAGCCTGAACTGCAATGAGTTCAGAATTTAAGCAACCTAAAATTTCTTTTTTACGTGGCATAAAGCGTTTCCATAATGCTACAATATTGCCAAATTCACCATGGTGCATACTGCTTTTTAGGCCTATAAGTTTCTTGTCTGATATGGTAATTAGTTTTGGTTTCATTTAATATTTTGACTTAGAGGTCTAAAGGTATAAAAAAAGCACAAGTTTATAACTTGTACTTTTTATGAATTGGCTTAAACCTACTAAAGAAACCAATTCTTAACCCTAATTTATAACGTTAATTATTAATTTCTAGTATATATAAAGAACAGAAAAAAGCCACTATCATTAAGATAGTGGCTTTTTATATTTATAAACGGAATGTGTTTATTTTGCTTGTTTAACTCTTACTGCATTCATGCCTCTTTGACCTTTTTCAAGTTCAAAAGTTACTTTATCATTTTCTGCGATATCATCAATAATTCCACTAACGTGTGTAAAATGCTTCTCGTTGGTATCCATATCAATAATAAATCCGAAACCTTTAGAACTATCATAAAAAGAAACTTTTCCGTTTCTAATTGGATCGAATTCTTCTATATCAGAATCATCTTTTTGAGGAATTCCGATAACGATATTCTCAGCCTTAACCTTCACTTTCATTGAAGGATCTGGAGGAGTATCAGTTAGATTTCCATTATGATCAACATAAGCAAGAGGAATTCCACCTGTTCCGTTTTCGTCTCTTTCGAGTTTACGCGCTTCCATTTTCTTGCGCTTATCTTCTCGTTTTTTTAATCGTTTTTTTTCTTTTTCACTTTTACTAAAAGTTTGTTGTGATTTAGCCATTCGTAGTTTTAAAAATTAAATTATGCGTGCCTTTGAAAATATTGTAATGCAAACAAGTTAATTAACTTAACAATGAATAGTATTAAATTCTAGTAAATAACTTAAAGGATAAAGTTATTTGTGTAGTATATTTTCAATAAACCGATGACAAATATACAAAATATATGCCAAATATTTTAATTTAAAGCTTATAAACAACACCTAAAAGTACTCTAGGCATAAGACTTGGCTGTTTTATGGCCTTATTTGCATCAGTATATGTAAATTGAGTATTGTTGTTTTGATTATCATCTCTTGGATTTACATTATCATCATCAGGACTGTACGATGTGTCATGACCTTTTAAGGTATTGTTGAAAAAATAATCTAAACCAATTGCCGCAGCTAGATTAAATTTATCTGAAATTTTAAACTGAGTTTCTGCTCCTATTCCTAATCCAAATTGTTTAGACGTAACATCAAAATCCTCATTACCACCTATGTAATTAAAATTTGCAGTGAAACTTGAGTAACGTGGACCAAATACGATGTAAGACTCTTCAAGGTTAAGTATGTCATGCTTCCACATAAAATCTAATCTATAATCGAAAGATTTCCCTTTTTCTTCAGGCACACCATTTGTGGCATTATTGATAAATATACGCCTTGCATCGGCTGAATTCCCTGGGTCTAAACTGGTATAACCTAAACCAAACCGAAAATGTAACGGTAAAGATTCTATGGGTTTTAGTGCTGTAAAATTAAGGTTAAATCCTAACCCTCTATTATATCCACTAAAAAGTCCAAGGGTAAATTTTGATTCTTGAATGGTTGTTTTTTGTGAAAATGAAAATAAAGAAATGCTGAAAAATGCTAAAAATAGCATTGATTTGAGTAGGTTCATAATTTAGATTTAGGTTAAACGATTGGGTGTTATAAAATTATATAACACCTTATTTACGTTTAAAATCTAAATTGAGACGTTATTTAGTCCTTGTTTTTTATTTTTCCTGTCCAATAAATTAAAGTATCATTACCAGAAGATGCTGTTAAAAAAGCATTTCCGCTTGGTTTAACTTCAATATTAACTGATACCGTTTCGCTTGCTGACTTTACACTAAAACTGATAGAAATCTCTTGTTTGTCGTCATTAAAATTAACGTTATAGTCGCTAATATCACCAGAAACATTAATTGTTTTATTTTTAGATTTAATTGAAACTAGTTCTCCAGACATTTTAGAATCAGAAATAACTAATTGATTTGAATCATCACTTAATTTCTCACGCGTTCTATCTTCTAAAACCATGTTTCCTACATATAGAAATGATTCCGATTTTACTATAGATTTTGAATTTTGGTAGATTGGAGCAAAGACTTCTTTTTGCGATTGCTTGGTTTGCGCGCTTACATAAGTTGTTGCTGAAAGACTAAAAATGAAAGCTAATAAGATTAATTTTTTCATGTTATTTTGGGTCTAAAATTGTATTAATTCGCTCTATACCATCTCTATAATGGTATTGTGTTTCTGTATTTATCTCTGTTCTTGATGCTGAAGTAAGCATACGCTTAACTACATTTAACTCACCTCTAACCAATGCTCTAACATCAGATTGGTTAACATTAAAATATTGACGACTTCTATTTGGGTCTAAATCTTCTGTCATTAAATTGAACATAGCATCTAAATAAACACGTTGCAAGTTACGTCTAAAAACTGAAACATTTTTACCTGTATTTGCTTCTGCCCAAATTCCTTTACGTAAATCTCTTAACATGTCTAATGCTGAATAACTTTTTGCATCCAATGCACTATGATCAATTAATCTTCCTAAACGCTCAAAATTCAGTAAATTATTTAAATGTCTAGCTTGGTAACGTCTTATCTTATCTGTATATCCAGCATAATTTATATTTTGCAGAATAGACTTGTCTATTAAAAACGTTGGTGTTTCAAAGGCGTTTTTATGTAACCAATCTATCGCAGATTTCTGATAAGCTTTAGAAACTGGGTTATAAACCACACCTCCTTGTGATGGGTTTTTAGTGTCTTCCACAACGCCTCCAACATGAGTTACTACATGACCAACGTAACGACTCCAAACACTTAACAGTTCTCCGTAAAGTTCTTCTAAATCTTCGTAGTTATCGGTTTGGTCACTAGTCCAATTCGGTAAATTCTTAGCTACTATTTTTAAGTTTTTAAGTCCGTAAGTACTTGCTTTAATACTGTTGTTTCCAATATCTTCTGTTTGTGCTGTAGGATCAAAACGACTGCTTTGTTTTCCGAATTTATAAATAGGATTTCCTGCTTTTTCAAGAATCCACCTATTCAATATTACTTTCTCTTCATCTGCAGAATTTGCAGTATCAATATATCTGTAACCGTAATTAATAGCATAATCATCGTATGGTCCTAATTGTCTCACAAACCTAATGTTTTGATCACCTGGTTGCGCTATATAATTGTAACGTGCATAATCCATAATAGTCGTTGCAATGCCATTTTTCTGTGTAAAATCGCCATCTCTGTAACTTTCTACATCGAAAGCATAACTTGCACTCATATTATGAGGAAGTCCGAGTGTATGACCAACCTCATGAGCTATTACCATTTTCATCATCTCACCAATTTCTTCATCTGGTGTATTTAAAGTTCTTGCTAAAGGATTGGCTGCTCCTGTTTCTAATAAATATCTGTTTCTGTAAGAACGTAAATGGTTATGGTACCAAATAATATCACTTTCAATAATTTCACCACTTCTAGGGTCCGTAACACTTGGTCCTATTGCATTTCTGGTAGTACTAGCAACATATCTTACAACAGAATATCTTATATCTTCTGGACTAAAATCTGGATCCTCTTCTTTGGTTGGTGGATCTTTAGCAATGATTGCGTTTTTAAATCCGGCTGCTTCAAAAGCTTTTTGCCAAAGCTCAATCCCTGCTTTCATATACGACCTAAATTTCATTGGTGTTGCTGGATCTAAATAATAGACAATTGGCTTAATTGGCTCGACTAATTCACCTCTATTGTATGCTTCAATGTCTTTAGGAACAAGCTTCCAACGTCTTAGGTATGTTTTTCTGTCTGCTTTTAATTCTTCACTGCTATAATCGTATTTACTTAAGGTAAACCAACCTACACGTTCATCAAAAAGTCTTGGTTGCATTGGTACTTTTGGTAACAAAATCATTGACTGATTCATTTGTACACTTATCGTTTCATCACCTGTATTAATAGGAGGCTTTGCCGCATTATATGTAAAATCTTGAATCACTTCTATATTCTCTGGAAAACTTTTAACAGAGTTTATAAAACTCCTAGACTTATCTAAATTTTTCACCTTGTAAGCTGAACGTAATCTTGAAGACATTCCACTAATTGACTTCACATCTGAACCATAAAAACTACTTACATCAATAACAACTGAAGATGAATCTTTTGAAAATGCAGCAATATCAAAAGCATATAACGTAGGCTCATAATTATTAGCTTTTACAGAAACATTAATAGGTAAACTATCTGAAGCTACTGCGCTGGACGATTTCTCTTTAATTAAAATTTTATCTTTAAAACGTTCCCAATTAATTAATCTGGTATTTGTTTTAGTACCTGCATTTACATATCCACCACCTAAATTTGAAGGTAATTTAGCAAAACGACTTACCAAAAGCATATCTGTATTTAGATGCGCCATCGGAATTTCAAAATAGTACTTCTCACCTACCATATGCACATCAAACAAACCTTTATCTGTAATTGCTTCTTTGGTAATTACTTGACTATAATCCTTTATTTTTCCTTTTTTCTTTTTTGGAGTTACAGCAGCAACTTCAGTAGATTTAGAATTTCTTTTTTTCTTACTTACCGATTGTGCTGTTGAACAAGAAAGAACAATGAATGCGCACAATGTGAGGGTTAGGATTTTTTTCATGAATTGGTTGGTATTTTAGTGAAACATCTGGTTAAAGATACTTAAAGAATTATAGTTTCAAAAAAAATCTTAAAAGCTGTTAAAGTCTATACTTATTCCTTAATTCTACAGTACTTTTGCAGCAAAATTAGAATGATGTTAAAACTATTACCCTTTTTTAGAATTGTAGCTGTATTAGAAGGTGTTTCATACCTGTTATTATTGTTTATTGCTTCCCCTTTAAAATGGTTTTATGACGATCCGCAATACGTTAAATTATTAGGAATGCCACATGGTATTTTATTTATGATATATGTGGTTATTGCTGTTTTAATTAGTTCTGAAATGAAATGGACAACACGTACGCTTTGGATTGTTTTAATTGCTTCCGTTTTACCCTTTGGCACATTTTATATTGATAAAAAATACTTAACAAAATCTAGTCGTGCTTAATATAAAACACCTTTTATACAATTTTTTAATAGACAAAGGTTTGTCTGAAAATACAGCCAAGTACCTTAATATGCTTGGTCTTCTTTTAGCTCTGATTGTAATTGCTTTTATAGTTGATTATATTACTAAGCGTGTGCTTTGGCGTTTTTCATCTAGTGTTGCCAAACGAACAAAAACTAATTTTGATAACATTTTAATCGCCAACAAACTACCACGAAATGTTGCACATATTATTCCGTTATTGATTCTTATAGAATTTGTACCTCAGGTTTTTTCAGATTTTGAAGTTGCTCAGAATATTATAGAAAAAACACTAAAGGTTATTACTATTCTCTTAACACTTCAAATTATTAGAAGTTTATTAAGTTCAGTTAAAGATTACTTAAAGACTCTGGCAAGATATAAAGATAAACCTATTGATAGTTACGTACAGGTCTTTATGATTTTTGCTTGGTTACTGGGACTATTTTCTATTTTAGCTATTGTAACAGGTGTTTCATTTTTAAAATTCGCTACGACTTTAGGAGCAGCTTCTGCAGTTATCATCTTAATTTTTAAAGACACGATTCTTGGTTTTGTTGCAAGTATTCAAGTCTCTATTAATGACATGGTACGCATCGGTGACTGGATTACTTTTGAGAAATATGGCGCAGATGGTGATGTTACTGAAATTAACTTAGCAACTGTAAAAGTACAGAACTGGGATAAAACCATAACCACTATACCAACTTATGCCTTAATATCGGATTCTTTTAAAAACTGGAGAGGCATGATGGCTTCTGGAGGTCGACGTATTAAACGATCGGTTATTATAAAAGTCTCTACAATTAAATTTTTGAATGCTGAAGATATTGAAAAACTGAAAAAGATTCAGTTAGTGACCGATTATCTTGAGCGTAAAGACGTTGAATTAAGTAAGTTCAATGAAGCACATGGTGCTGACAAATCGGTTTTAATTAATGGTGTCAATCTTACTAATTTTGGTGTTTTTAGAAAATATCTGCAAACCTATATTGAAAGCCACTCTGCCATAAATAAAGATATGACATTAATGGTTAGACAATTAGAGCCAACAGCTCAAGGAATACCTATGGAAATCTATGCCTTTAGCAAAGATCAACGTTGGGTAAACTATGAGTTTATAATTGGCGATATTTTTGACCACGTTTTAGCAGCCGTAAAATATTTTGATTTAGAAATTTATGAATTAGATTTAGGGAAAAAGTCCTAATCGTCAGCAAGCCTATCTTTTACAAATTCTATTTCTGTTTTTCCATGAGGTTTAGGTTTTCCATCTTCTCCTAAGTTAACCATTACAATATTATCTACAGTTAAAATTGTTTCTCTTGTCATTTTGTTTCTAGCTTCACATTTAAGTGTTACGGAAGATTTTCCGAATTTAACAACGTCAATACCAAGTTCTACAATATCGCCTTGCACAGCTGAGCTCATAAAATTAATTTCGGATATAAACTTTGTTACAATTTTTGAATTTTCGAATTGTATAATTGTGTATAAAGCCGCTTCTTCATCTATCCAAGCTAAAAGTTGTCCTCCAAATAATGAACCATTAGGATTTAAATCTTCGGGTTTTACCCATTTTCTAGTGTGAAATCTCATATGTTTTTATAATGTTTTTAGTAGTGTTGTTTTCTATGATAAAGGTAAGATATCATTACCATTTTATAAGTTGAACAGAATAGGATTTTTAAATATTAAAATGCACAATGTTAATAACAGCGTTAACAAGATAATGGTGCATTTAAGTTGAAACGGTATGTAATTCATTAATTTTAATACCGAATTAATCCTTAATTACCATATTATGTCCTCAAGATTTAATGACCTACTATCAATTAGACCAGAAATTCTATCTGCCAAAGTACATGAAGGCACAAGTGCTGAGGAAGCATTTCAGAATAAAACATTGAGACCTATTATTAAGCTTCAACACGATTTATTTATTGCAGTCTTTAAAAACTATATTAGAAAACACAAAAATGTATTTCTAAGTTTAATTTTAGATGAGCAATTAAAGTATATCTCTAATGCTATACAGAAAGATATAAAATTTAGAAACGCTTTAAAAGGAATGGTTATTGGCCAGTTTACGGTTGAAGAATACGAAATTTACATTAAAAACTCTTCGGCATTAAATAAGCGAATAACTAATATTATAAAAGAGCGCTTAATACATAGTATCCAACTTTTTAATCAGCCAGAATTACAGGAAATCTAAAATTTTACAATAGCGATTCTCCATTAAGGTTAGTTGTAAGCACATCACTCATATAATCAAAAAATGGTCTTACATTTTTGAAAGCTTGATTAACTTCGTCTAAAAAGTTATCTGCAAGGACTTCCTTATCGGTAAACTTCTTTACAAAGATAAATTGCTTTCTTCTTATTAAGTCTATAGCAGGATGTTCTTTATCAAATCCTTTTGGTGCTGTTTTTAGTTCGTCTCCTGTAAAATTTCCCCAAGTGTCTTTAAAGGTTTTATCGTTTAAAATGTTGCGTATTTCACTATCATCCATTTCAAATTCTTTTCTTATTCGTAAAATATCTTCTTTACTAGGGTCCCAAAAACCTGTAGCTATAAAAGATTCATTATTGGGTTGAATATGCATATAGTAACCACCTCTTAGTTCTGGCTTTTTTCTTGCAAAAGAACCACCAAAATGTGTTTTATAGGGTAACTTATTTTTAGAGAAACGGACATCTCTATAGATTCTAAAAATCTTTATTTTTTCAATTTGATCATGAGTATTCATTAATTCACCCAAATAATTATAACACGCCTTAACTTTAGCTTCAATAGTCTTGAAATCTGGCTTATGCTCATTAAACCAATCGCGATTATTATTTTTTTCAAGCTTTTTAAAAAAGGTTAATATTTCTTTTGGGATGGAATTACTCATAGGTGTTATTTCTAATATGGTCTTATTTTTATAAAAATATAAAAAGCCATCGTAACGATGGCTTTTTAATTTTACTATTTAGTATTATTTATTGTCGTCAACGACATCTTCAACTTCATCAGAAACATCATCTGCCGCATCTTCAATTGCGTCGCCTGTATCTTCAACAGCTTCTTCAACTTTTTCACCTGTAAATTTTTGTTCTCTACAACTTGTTGTCATTAAACTTAAACTAAATAAGGCTATAAATAAATAACTTAATTTTTTCATGCTTTTTTTTGTTTTAAATAATTAATATATACAAATATCACTATGATATGTTGTTTGGTTTTATTCTTTTGCGATGCATATTAACTCGAATACTTTCGCATTTATTATTACTAGCTTTTTTAATTACTTGCAAAAGCTTCTTTTAAATCTGGCGCTTTAACATTTAACTTATTATCGAATTGTAAAGTTCTAATTGGGAACGGAATATTAATATCTTCTTTGTCATAAGCTTTCTTAATCTCAATAATCGCTTTAGTTTTTGCTCTTAACTTTTCGAGCATACTATCTGCATCAATCCAAAAGCGACATAAATAGTTGATAGAGCTTCCGCCAAATTCTGTATAATAAAACTCTACATCATCTGCAGTTTTTACTTGGTCGAATGTATTAGCAATCACATCTTTTGTTAATTGTTCTACTTTTTCTAAATCGGACTCATAGCCTACTCCACATTCAATAAAAACACGCATTCTTGTAGTTAAGGAATAGTTTTTTAAAGGATTATCTAGAATTGTTTTATTGGGAATAATGACAATATTATTATCAGCTTCTTTTAACGTGAAATCTTTAAGGTTAATATCCATCACCTCTCCCGAAAACCCTGTAGTTTCTACCCAATGACCAATTTGTATTTTCTTTCTAAAGGATAATATAAGTCCTGCAAAAGTGTTTGCTAAAGTTCCTTGTAACGCTAAACCAATTGCTAAACCAACAACACCAGCACCTGCTAATAATGAGGTTAGTGCTTTACCCAAGTTTAAAACACCCAAAGCAATAAATAAACCTAAAGCCACAACAACTACAGCACTTACTCTACTTATAGCGTTTTTAATTGAAGCTTGTTCTATTTTTTTATCAATTAACCTAACTACTAATCTGCTAATGTATTTTGCAGCAAAGTATGTTGAAACCATGACTAAAACGGCCAATATTAAATTTGGTATACTTTCTATAATGGCATTAAACCATCCTATTAATTTGTCTACAAGATTGCCAAAGGCAGTATTAAATTGTTCTTTCATAGTAATATCTATTTTTTTTAAATTATAAATCATTAAATATGCAAATGATATTCTCTAAACATCTACAATACAAAGGTGGTAATGTTAAAGAGATTCGTTTTGCTCTTTTACTAATAGTCTTAGCTCTTTTCAAAAAAAGCAAAATTCATTCACATTATATATTTCGTAATTAAAAGAGTCTACTATTTTGTATTTGCATTTTGTTTTATATCATATTTAGGAATCCAATAATTATTAATTATCACAAACTTTTGTAGCGATATATAATGAGATGTTAGACTAGTGTATATCTCATGAATAAATGTTATTGAATAAACTTGTGAGTTGTTTTAATTTTTCCTATTATGCACTACTTTTAAAAACAGATATTATATTTATGGGTAGACCAGCAACAAGACCAACCAAACTAAAGGACGGTTACTATATTGAAATCAGAAACAAGGGCTCAAGATCAGGTGTAAAACTTTACAGTGGAACTAAATTACAGATGCATCGTGCTATAAAAATGTACGAACGATCTAAAGAAGTGATCATTTTAGGCGAGTCTGTTGACGGAAAATTCGTTAACAAAGAGCCAAAACTTCATGTTGCAGATTAATTTGTAGCATTTTTCTCATTCAAATATTTACTAATTATTAAGATGATATAATGCATTATTTAATTGTTGATTATAATATTAGTATTATTGAATCAACTTCAAAATAGTATATTTATTGAAATCTTTTTTATTGTATTTTGAATAAGAAGATATTTTAACCAACCAAAATTTAAAAAGGTATTAGTTTGTTCTAATACCTTTTTTTTATTCAAAATCTAAAGAATGAAGTATTAAGCCTGAAGCGGGTGCGATATAATCCATCACTTCAGTACTTTCAATTTTCAGAGTCTCTTCTATATAATCTAATGTTATTTCTCCTCTACCTAGTTTAATTAAACAACCAAACATTAAGCGTATTTGGTTTCGCATAAATCCCTTACCAACAACTTTAAATACATAAGACTCTTCAGGAAAGAAGTTTGCTGTGTAAATAGTATTGTCTACTATTTCTGAAGCTACAATGGTTCTAAAATATTCGCCTTTATCTGTAGCTCTGTAACAATAAGTTTTAAAATTATGTGAACCTTCAAACAATTTTGCTCCTTGTTTCATTAGTTCAACATTCAATGGTTCTAAAATAGTAGTAAGAATTGGTGCGCAAAAGGGATGATTTTTTTGACCTTCTGAAAACACATAATGATATTCCTTTAATTTAGAATCTTTTATAATATTAAATTTCTTATCTACTTCTTTTATAGACAAGGCTCTAATATCTTGCGGTAAATTATGATTGAACAGATCTAAAAATTCGTCAAAATCTTCAATAGGTTCATTATATATAAATAACTCTAAGGCAGCTTCGTTTGCAGATACCATGGCATCAGTTCTACCAGCACCTAAAGTTTTAAATCTTATATCTTGGAGAATATATTTAAGTGTACGATCTATCATAAGATGCACTGTTTTTACATCTGGTTGTTTTTGCCAACCATGAAAACGATAGCCTAAATATTGTAGTTTTATAAGGTAATAGTAACGTTTGTCGAACATGTTGACAAGAACGCTATTTTATAGAAGATAGCAAAAATATTACTTAATATTATTAAATAAAAAACTACCATAACCGTGAGATTATGATAGTTTTTATTAGTGCAGTAATTAGAGGCTATTTAATTATTAATTTTTCTACACGTTTTTCATTTGCATTATCTCCATTTAGAGAAATAATATATACACCAGGTATTAAATATTTCACATCCAAGATTTGAGTTGTACTATTTGTATTTAGAGCGCTTTCTAATATAAGACGTCCGTTAGTATCAAACAATTCTGCTTTTGTGTCATTATTTAACTGACCTTTAATCTCTATAGTATCGTTACTGTTGTTAGAAATAATACTTATTTCATCTAATTTTGAATTTAAAACACTAAGTGCCTGATTAGTGAATCTTAAGTAAAAACGACCAACACCAGAAATATCAGAACCAGCAGTAAATACATAATTATTAGAATTTAATAACATTGAAGAATTGGTAGCAGCATCTTCTAAATACACATCGATGTTATCTGGCATATCAGTCTCAGTAATACTGAATGTTACTTCTTGACCTTGAGTTGCGTGAACTCCTAAAGGCACAACAACATCATTCATAGAAGCAGGATCCATTGCTTGGATAGCAAGTGCAGCACCTGTATTCTCCTCAATTAAATTAGAGTATATTGAAAATTCTGGAGGCGTTTGTCCATAAATACTAGAATCATATCCAGGATCAAAACCACAAGTTGCATTGTCATTAAAATAAAAATCAGTTTCAAAACTAGCACCATTTGCACTAGAGTTTAATTTAATATGTCCATGGTGAGGAGAAGTAGTCTCTGAACGACCAGCAATAAAATCATCTGAATCTCCTATACAACGCATAGCTCTTGTAAAATCAATTAATCCTCCGCCTGGTTTAGCCTTCACAAAAAATGCTTGACCTGGAGTAATAACCTCAGGAATTTCTGGTGAATCAATAACTGCTTGATTCCATACTACCCAACCATCAGATGTATCTCCATCATAACCATAAACAGCATGAGCAGAACCTGAATCTAATTGATCTTCGTTAATTTCAAAGAATAATTCAAAATCAATGTATGATGGGTAAGGGTTTCCTACAAGATTCCATCCATTAGCGGCAACATTATCATAGATTGGTATATCTAGAACATCGTCTGATCTTACATCACCTGTAAAAACCAACTCACTACCATCCATTGTAGCAGTTCTAAATCCTTGTCCAGATAAAATTTCAGTTGTTGCGTTACCAACGACGTCATAGTTCTCATAAGTACCAGTTATAGCATTAAAAGGAGCAAAAGCTCTAAGTGTTGATTGAGCAGGCAAGTTAGAATTTGCAGTTGCAAATGCAGGAAATAACTGTCCAGAAAGTGGTGAAGCAATTAAATCGTTTGTACCAATTGGTGCTATTTGCGATGTGTGTCTATAGTAATTAACAACACCAACAATTGTTCCGTAAGAAATTAAACTAGCAAATTGTGTAGATGTAGAATACAATTCTACAACACCTGCAGTTAGTGTATAACCAGAACGAAGAAATACAGTAGCACCTTCGTTTACAGTAAAACTTGCACAAATGGTATTAGCATCGATATTCACAACACCAGATTCAATTTCAATTTCATCGATTGAGGTTGAAACGCCTACTGGGCTGCTTGGAGACCAAGTACCGTTATAAGTATAACTTTCTTGTGCTTTTAAAGCATTAGATGCAAATAACGCAAATAGTAATAATAGAGTAGTTTTTAAAAATTTCATAAGATTAGGGTTTTTGATTTATGTTAAATTTATGTTTAACAAACTTAGGAAAACACTAAAATCATTCGTTGAAATACCAAATAAATCGATAAAAAAATTCAAAAAATCGATGAAATCATTTTTTTATCGTCAAAAAGCATATTTAATCGATAAACTACGTTTTTATTTTTTAAGCAAAATTGCTGTAAAATGCTAATATTTAGAACTTAGCACTACTCTGTTTATTTTTTTTAACATAAACTTCAACAATTCAACCTAGAAAAACCTAATTAAAGATATGTTTTGATGAAAAATAAATTTAATTACCTTGATGTTAGCATATTATATCATCATTTAAAAATAAAAAGCAATCTTAATTAGACTTTAAGATTGCTTTAGAATTAAAATATACCAACTCATTATTTAATAATCAGTTTCTGCGTTTTAATTAGGTTCCCATCTATTAATCTTATCATATAAATTCCTGTAGAAAATGAAGACACATTAATATGATTTATAACTTGCAATGGGTTTAATTCTTTACTTAAAATCATTCGACCTTGAATATCATATATATGAGCTATAGTTTCATTTGCTAATAATCCATTAACAACAATTTTTTTAGGTGTAGTAGATGCATAGATTTGTAAACTACTTAAATCATTACCTTTAATAGACAAAGCCTCTGTTGAATATTGAATATAGAAGCGACCTGTTCCTAAAAGCACTTCTGTTGCTATAAACACATAGTTTGATGTATTTAATAAAGTAAAAGTATTTTCTGCTGTATCATTTAAATATACATTAACACCTGATGGCAAACTAGTTACATTATCCATAGAAATAGTTAATTGCTCATTAGCTTGTGCATTTATGCCAATAGGAATAATAACATTATTTAAGTCATTATAAGGTAAAGACTGGATAGCCATATCTAAACCTGAATTATTGTCTACTAAATTTGAAAATATAGAAAAATCACCTGCACTACCTTTATAAGAACCAGCATCATAACCCGAGTCTAAACCTCTAGTGGTTCCTTCAATAAAGTAAATTTGTGTTGAAACGGATTTAGAACTACTCTCTAAATTTAATTTGCACAATGCAACATTAGACTCTTCATTTCTTCCGGCAATGAAATCATCAGAGTTACCAACACGTCTCATGCTTGTTGTAAAATCTACTAAGCCACCACCTGATTTTGATTTTACAAAAAATGCTTGACCAGGAGCTAATAGCTCAGTAATTGTTCCGTCTGCAATTGTGGCTAAATTCCAAACAGTCCAACCATCATCAGCATTACCATCATAACCATACACAGCTTGAAAAGCACTACCCGTTGCAAATTCGGCCGCATTAGCTGTAAAAAACTCATTAAAATCTATATAAGAAGGATATGGGTTCCCAATAAGATTCCACGCATAACCTGTTGCTGCATCACTAATTGGCAGGTCTAAGACATCATTAATAATAGGTGTACCAGAAAAGGTTAATGTACCTGCATCTGTTGTAGCTGTTCTATAACCCACACCAGAATCAATAGTAGTGAGCGCATTAGTAACTAAATCATAATTTTGATAAGCTCCAGCCGAAGTATTATATGGCGCAAAAGCTCTTATTGAACCAGATTCAGGTAAATTGGAACTATTTAACGCTGCGAATGCTGGAAAAAGCTGACCTGGAATTGGTGCTGAAATTAAGTCATTTGTTCCTCCCACTTCCAAACCAACTAAAGAAACATGTCTATTATAATTAACTAGACCTGTAATTGTGCCATCTGAAACTAGACTAGAAAACAATTGCGACGTAGAATTTAAGTCGACTGTGTTAGAAGTAAGTGTTATACCAGAATCAATTGTTAATGCTGCTCCAGGATTTACTGTTAAACTATTACAATCTGTATTGGCAGAAATATTAGCAGTACCAGTTTCAATTATAATTGTATCGCTTGAAGTTGAAGTTCCAATTGGGTTACTTGGTGACCATGCATTATTGTATGTATAAGTTGTTGGCAATACGCTGGGCTCTATATAGATAGAATAATCCTCTGATTGGCCATATGCTAAACTTTGGTAACATGCAGAATCTATTGGATTAAGACCATACCCAGTATCTAAATCGTTGACAATCCTAATTCTTACATAGTCATTATATGGAATTAAAGTTGGATAAGTAAGATTTATCGCAATATTACTATAGCCAGAAATCCCTTGAGTTACTGGATATTGCTCTTCTGAATCATCATCGAAATCACCATCGTCATTCCAATCAATCCATACACCTAATTGATTAAGATTTGGCCCTAGTTCAACATTTAGGGTATTTGAAACAGAAGTATCAATTTCAAAATAATTAGAACAATTACCACTTTCATCTATGTTTCCTCCATCGTTTGCAGCTGTTGAAGAAGTAAAACTTATTCCATTTAATTCAACATTAGTAATTCCTGCATAATTTGCAGTTAAATCTGCCGCTGGATTTACACTACAAACCACAGAAGGAGCTTCGTAACTCAAATCTAATGGCTCAGCACCCTTAGAACTAGCAATAGACGTACCTTCCATTGCTGCACGAACTCTCGTTTTTTGGTCATTGGTAAGTCTATCTGAACAACTATAATAACTCATTATATTATTAATGGTATTATTATCTATCCAAGGACTACCTGTGCAACTATTATTTGTAGGACATGTGCTAGTTTCTCTTTTGTGTGGCACTGTATCTGCACAACCATCACTATCAGTGCCAACAATTGAATCTAAAGGACAAGTACTCCCTGTGCCATCACCCTGAAACGTATGATACAAATGAAAAAAATGTCCAACCTCATGGACTACAGTACTATTGTCGCCATTAGAATTAAGTCCCCAACCATTTGTGTTACCTGGATCATAACCAAAAACTGAAGACATCATTACAGACCCGTGTGTACTAAATGTTTCATTATAAAAATAGGCATACCCTTGATATCCATATCCTCCATCATTACCATCTAATTCTGTTACTATCCATACATTCAAGTAATCCGTCTGTGGCCAGCTACTCAATGCTACAATATCACTATAATCAGCTCCGTTTGTATTTGCTACATTAACACCATAATCTAAATATCCTGGTAAACCAGAAGCATTTATTCTATTAATACCAGTTGTAGCATTACAATTAGGATCTCTTTGGGCAAGGGTAAATTCTATTTCAAAATCTATTGGACTAGTTGCAATCTGCCCTCTGTAATAGTCATTAAGATTATCAATACTACTCTGAATTTGTGCGTCAGAAATATTAGTTCCTGCACCAACAGTTTCCCCTAAATGCAATACGTGCACTACAATAGGAATTGTCAATACTGTGCCATTCATTTTAAACAAATCTCTTTCCCTAATGGCTTTTTGCAATTTCAACTCTGCTTGTTGAGCTATACCTGCGAAATTTGAATCTTGAAGTTGTTGTTCTCTAATTCCATCAAAACCACATTTCTGTTGTGCTTTAGAAATTGAGACTATTGAAAAAATAAAAAATAAAGAAAAAAAAAGTTTAGAGGACTTCATATAATTTTAGGGAAAATGTTAATTTTATGTTGCTTAGGGATACAAAATACATTTTTAATAATTTTTATATTGAAAAACTATTAAAATTCTAAAATTATTACATTTTATTCAGATTTAGCCATTTCTTTTTTTCAATACTTCAACAACATCATTTAATTTGAAACCTTTTGCTTGTAATAACATTAAATAATGAAAAAGTAAATCTGCACTTTCTTCTAAAAACAAATCATCATTATCATCTTTAGCCTCAATGACCACTTCAACCGCTTCCTCTCCTACTTTTTGAGCAATTTTATTAATTCCTTTTTCAAATAAAGAAGCTACATAAGATTTTTCCGAATTCCCTGCTTTTATTCTAGATTCAATAGTGTCTTCTAGGTTAGAAATAAAACCATACGTTTCAGTATTTGTTTCATTCCAACAGGTATCAGTACCTTTGTGGCATGTTGGTCCTTTTGGATTTACCTTTATTAATAAAGAGTCGCTATCACAATCTAGTTTAATATCAACTAGTTTTAAAACATTACCGCTCTCTTCCCCTTTAGTCCAAAGTCTTTGTTTCGTTCTACTAAAAAAGGTTACTAATTTAGTTTCAATGGTTTTTTTTAATGCATCAGCATTCATATAGCCCAACATTAAAATCTTGTTAGTTGAATCATCTTGAATTATTGCTGGTACAAGTCCGTCTGGGTTTTTATTAAAATCTACGTTCATAATATTTTATATCCTTACTGGGATTCCTTTATTTTTTAATTCTTTTTTTAACTCTAAAATTGGGATTTCTCCAAAATGAAAAACACTAGCTGCTAATGCGGCATCTGCTTTTCCTTCTATAAATGTATCAACAAAATGCTGAATTGTACCAGCACCTCCTGATGCTATAATTGGAATATTTACTAAATCTGATAATTTAGCTAAAGCTTCATTTGCAAAGCCTGCTTTTGTACCATCATGATTCATTGACGTGAATAGAATTTCGCCTGCACCACGTTGTTCTACTTCTTTTGCCCAATCGAATAGTTTTATTTCAGTTGGAATTGTTCCTCCTGCTAAATGCACTAGCCATTCACCTTCAACCTCCTTTGCATCAATTGCTACAACGACACATTGACGTCCAAATTTTTGAGATAACTCATTAATTAATTCTGGTCGTTTTACTGCCGAAGAATTAATAGAGACCTTATCTGCTCCACAATGTAGTAAGTCATCAACATCTTCTATAGACGAGATTCCACCACCTACCGTAAATGGAATATTAACTTGTTCAGCAACTTTTAAAACCATATCGTGCATAGTTCTTCGGTTTTCTAATGTTGCTGCGATATCTAAAAACACCAATTCATCTGCTCCTAAATCGGCATATTGTTTAGCTAATACTACAGGATCACCTGCATCTCTTAAATCAACAAAATTAACTCCTTTTACAGTGCGACCATTTTTAATATCTAAGCATGGTACTATTCGTTTTGTGAGCATATCTAGTTATTAATAATAAATTGTTCTAATTCTTTTAATGAGATTCTATTCTCATATATGGCTTTACCAATAATTACACCTTCACAACCCATTTCTAATAATTGTGGTAATTCATCAAATTTTGAAATTCCACCAGAGGCTATGAGCTTTATAGAATCTTCGCTTTGCTTTGAATGACATTCTTTTAAAATTCGCTGATACAATTCAAAAGAAGGGCCTTCTAACATACCATCTTTTGAAATATCTGTACATATTACATATTGAATTCCTTTAGACTGATAGTCCTTAATAAAAGGAATCACTTCTAAACTACTTTCTTCTTGCCAGCCGCTAATCGCAATTTTTTCATTATTACAATCTGCGCCTAAAATAATGCGTTCTGCTCCATATTTAGAAATCCAGTTTTCGAAAATTTCTGGATTTTTAACAGCAATACTTCCTCCTGTAATTTGATTGGCTCCAGACTCAAAAGCTATTTTTAAATCCTCGTCTGTTTTTAATCCTCCACCAAAATCTATCTTAAGATTGGTTTGAGATGCAATCTGCTCTAATACTTTATAATTTACAATATGACTTGCCTTTGCACCATCTAAATCTACAACATGTAAATATTCAATTCCTGAAGCTTCAAATTCTTTGGCGACTTCTAAAGGGCTTTCGTTGTATATTTTTTTAGTGTTGTAATCGCCTTTTGTAAGTCGAACACATTTTCCGTCTATAATATCTATGGCTGGTATAATTCTCATTGATTAACCTGTTAATCAACCCTGAATTTATTTCAGGGTCTATTAGTTTATTTCTATCGTTTCTAATTTTGGATTAGATTCTCTAATCAAATTCCACTTCCATTCTTTATGCCAATTTTTAAGTTGCCTTTCTCTATTTCTAGCTTCTTTAGAATTATCATACCCTTCATAAAATATTAAATCAACTATATTGTATTTCTTGGTAAATAAAGCTCCACTTCCTTGTTTATGCTGTAAAACTCTTCTCTTTAAATTATCAGTATAACCAACATACAAAACTGTTCTATTTTTATTTGACAGGATATAACAATAATATTTTTTCATATTCAAAAGATTCTGAAACAAGTTCAGAATGAAATTAGAGACTTAAAAAATTTTCTAAAATTTTTGAGCCTATAATTCCACTCTTTTCAGGATGAAACTGTACACCATAAAAATTTTCATTTTCTAGTGCTGATGCGTATTCTAATTCGTAATCTGTAGTTGCAATAGACGCTTCACAATTTTCAGCATAATAACTATGAACTAAATACATGAAATCGTTTTCTTTAATACCTTTAAACAAATCAGATTTTAAGTTTGAAATCGTATTCCACCCCATTTGCGGAACTTTCACTTTATTTGAAAATCGTTTGACATCAGCATCAAAAATACCTAAACCTTTAGTGTCGCCTTCTTCGGTATGATTACACATTAATTGCATACCTAAACAAATGCCTAATACGGGTTGTGTCAGTTTGGGAATTAATAGGTCTAATCCACTTTCTTTAAGCATTATCATAGCGGAACTAGCTTCACCAACTCCAGGAAATATTACTTTGTCTGAAGCAATTATTTCATCTGGATTATCTGTTAGAATAGCATCAACACCTAATCGTTTAAATGCAAATTGAATGCTTTTAATATTTCCTGCTCCGTAATTTACTATTGATAATTTCATATATATGCTTCTCGATACAATTTCTCGTCCCTCGAAATCACTCGAAGTGACGAATTTTATAACATTCCTTTTGTACTAGGTAAAATCATTTTCTCAACATCTTGTTTCACTGCCATTTTAATTGCTTTTGCAAACGCTTTAAAAATCGCTTCAATTTTATGATGCTCGTTATCGCCTTCAACTTTAATATTTAAGTTGCACTTTGCACCATCGGTAAAAGATTTAAAGAAATGATAAAACATTTCTGTTGGCATTTTTCCAATCATTTCACGTTTAAAATCCGCATCCCAAACTAACCAATTTCTTCCACCAAAATCAATAGCAACTTGCGCTAAACAATCGTCCATTGGCAAACAGAAACCATAACGTTCTATACCTAGTTTATTTCCTAATGTGGTGGCAAATACTTCACCTAAAGCGATTGCTGTATCTTCTATAGTATGGTGTTCGTCTACTTCTAAATCGCCATCCACTTTAATGTTTAAATCTAATTGACCATGACGCGCAATTTGGTCTAACATATGGTCAAAAAAAGCAATACCAGTATCAATGTTACTTTTTCCTGTTCCATCTAAATTAACATCAATCTTAATCTTGGTTTCGTTGGTGTTTCTTTCAATATAACCAACGCGTTCAGTAGTTTTTAAGAATTTATAAATTTCTTCCCAATCGTTTGTTTCTAATGCGATGAATCCTTCTAGCTCGTTATTACTAACCGTTACTTCATCAGTCCCTAAGTTGGTATTATCGTTTATAAAAATCCCTTTTGCACCTAAGTTTTTCGCTAATTCAACATCTGTTAAACGATCACCGATTACAAATGAATTCGCTAAATCGTAATCCTCAGAAAAATACTTGGTTAATAATCCTGTATTTGGCTTTCTGGTTGGTGCATTGTCTTTTGCAAAAGTTCTATCTATAAATTGTTCTTTAAAAACAACACCTTCGGCTTCAAATGCTTTTAAAACAAAATTATGAACTGGCCAAAAAGTGTCTTCAGGATAAACCTCTGTACCCAGACCATCTTGATTAGTAATCATTACAATTTCAAAATTCAATTCTTTAGCGATTTTACTTAAAAATTGAAATACTTTTGGATAGAACTCTAGTTTTTCAAACGCATCTATTTGCTCGTCTGCAGGTTCTTTAATTAGTGTTCCGTCTCTATCTATGAATAATACTGGTTTCATAACTTTATTTACTATTGTCAATTTGAGTTAATATGTTCTCGATACAATTTTCTTTAATGGAAAATCACTCGAACTGACGTGATTATTATATTGCTTTTAATGTCTTAATTAATTTTTCATTTTCAACCGTTGTTCCTACTGTAAATCGTAAACAATTCTCGCACAATGGTTGTGTAGTTCTGTTTCTTACAACAATACCTTTTTCAATAAGCTGCTTGTAACGTTTATTAGCTTCATCAACCTTGACTAACAAAAAGTTAGCATCTGATGCATAAACTATCTCTACAAGTGGAATTAATTCTAATTCAGTAGCTAATTTTTCACGTTCATTCAAAATAATGTCAACCTCATTTTGAATCTCTTCAATATTACTCAATCGTTCTGAGGCTTTATCTTGTGTCAATTGATTGATGTTATATGGTGGCTTTATTTTATTTAAAACTGAGATAATGTCTTCTGAAGCATAACAAATACCTAGTCTAATTCCGGCTAAACCATAAGCTTTAGACAAGGTTTGTGTAATTATTAAATTAGGAAATTCATTCAATCTGCTCAACCAGCTTTCTTCTTTTGAAAAATCAATATAAGCTTCATCTATGACTACAATGCCTTGAAATTCCTCAATCAATTCCTCGATAACATTAGCATCAAAACTATTGGCTGTTGGATTGTTAGGTGAACATACAAATAAGAGTTTGGTGTGTGAATGTGCTGTTCTTGAAATTTCATCAAAATTTGGTTGAAAATCTTCAGTTAATGGAACTTCCAAGTTTTCAACGGCATTAATATTAGCCAAAACAGCATACATACCATATGTTGGCGGCAATGTGATAATTTTATCTTTATTTGGTTCGCAGAACGCTCTAAATATTAAATCTAAAACTTCGTCACTTCCATTACCTAAAAGAATGTTGTTTTCTGAAATTCCTTTTAAATCCGCTAATTGACTTTTTAGTTTTACTTGTTGAGGATCTGGATAACGATTAACATTAGTATTAAAAGGGTTTTCATTAGCATCAATAAAAAGCATACCATCTGTAATATCCTTGTATTCATCTCTTGCTGAAGAATAGGGTTTGATAGTCTTAATGTTATCTCTTAATAGATTATTTAGATTGAAATTTTTCATTATTTCTTCTCGATACAATTTTTCGTTCCTCAAAATCACTCGAAGTGACACTAGTTAATTTGTTTTTAAATCATTAAGCCTTAAAGTTACAGCATTCTTATGTGCTTGTAAGCCTTCTGCTTCTGCCATTAATTCTATAGCATCACCTATATTTTGAATGCCTTCTTTAGATATTTTCTGAAACGTCATGCTCTTTTGAAAACTATCTAAATTAACGCCAGAGTAGGCTTTAGAAAATCCATTAGTTGGTAAGGTGTGATTGGTGCCAGAAGCATAATCACCAGCACTTTCTGGTGTGTAATTCCCAATAAATACAGAACCAGCATTACTAATGTTTTCTATGAAGAAATCATCATTTTCAGTCGCAACGATAAAATGTTCTGGACCATAAGTGTCAATTAATTCTAGTGCTGTTTCAAAATCCTTAACAACAATTAATTTTGAATTAGAAATAGATACTGTTGCCATTTCTATTCTTGGCAATTGCTCTAATTGATTTTCAACTTCTTCACTCACCTGTTTTGCAAAATCGTTTGAAGTGGTTACTAATATCACTTGACTATCTGCTCCATGTTCGGCTTGACTTAATAAATCTGAAGCCACATATGCAGCATTTGCAGAATCGTCTGCCATTACCAAAAGTTCACTTGGACCAGCTGGCATATCTATAGCCACTCCATGTTGTGTTGCCAATTGTTTAGCGACTGTTACAAATTGATTACCAGGACCAAATATTTTATAAACCTGAGGAATAGATGCTGTACCAAAAGTTAAACCTGCAATAGCTTGAATACCTCCTACTTTTATAATCTTAGTGACACCACAAAGTTGCGCTGCGTATAAAATTTCGTTGGCAATATTTCCTTCTTTATTTGGTGGCGAACACAAAACAATTTCTTTACAACCTGCTATTTGTGCAGGTACAGCCAACATTAAAACAGTTGAAAATAAAGGTGCTGTTCCTCCAGGAATATAGAGTCCAACTTTTTGAATCGGACGTTTTTCTTGCCAACAGCTTACTCCAGACATCGTTTCAACAAAAACTCTATCTGTTTTTTGAGCACTATGAAACTTTTCAATATTTGATTTTGCAAGCTGAATAGCCGATTTTAGATTTTCATCTACTAAAGCAACTGCTTTATTGATTTCCTCTTGGGTAACCACATTACTATGAAGTGAAACACCATCAAATTTAGTAGTATACTTTTCAATAGCCTTATCTCCATTTTTGGCAACATCATTAAAAACCGCATTAACGGTAGCTTCAATGTCACCTATAGTCTGTGTTGGCCTTTTTAAAAGCGCTGACCAATCTGATTTATTTGGATTCTCTATTAATTTCATATTACAACACTAAGTTTTCAATAGGACTAACCAAAATACCTTCTGCGCCATTAGCCTTTAAGGCATCAATGATGTTCCAAAAATCATTTTTATTTAATACCGAGTGAATAGAACTCCAACCTTCTTTAGCTAATGGCATAATGGTTGGACTATTCATACCAGGAAGTATTTTAATAATCGCATCAAGCTTATCGTTTGGTGCATTTAGTAAGATATACTTGCTTTCTCTACCTTTTAAAACCGATTTTAATCGGAACTGCAACGTGTTGATTAAGGCTTGGTTTTCCTCAGAGATTACAGGTGATGTCGCTAAAACGGCTTCAGAGGTTAATAGCGTTTCAATTTCTTTAAGTCCATTTTTAAATAATGTACTTCCACTAGAAACGATATCACAAATTCCGTCTGCGAGACCGATATTTGGTGCTATTTCTACAGAACCATTAATGATATGCAAATTAGCTTGAATGCCTGCTTTATCTAAAAACTGGTTTACGGTGTTTGGATATGAGGTCGCAATGCGTTTACCTTCTAAATCCTTTAAACTCTTAGCTTTTGAAGACTTTGGTACAGCTATAGAAACTTTACATTTAGAAAACCCTAAACGCTCTACAATTGTAAGTTCGTTTCCTTTTTCTATTAATACGTTTTCGCCAATAATTGCTGCGTCTACCACACCATCTTTAAGATATTGAGGGATATCACCATTTCTTAGATAAAATACTTCTAAAGGAAAATTACGAGCCGAAGCTTTTAGTTGGTCTTTTCCATTATCTATAGAAATACCTATTTCTTTTAAAATTTTCATGGAGTCTTCATTAAGACGTCCTGATTTTTGTACTGCAATTTTTAATTTATTCATTTCTAATTTGATAATATCTAAGAATCCCTGAGTTTAGAAAATAAAAAACCCGCTTGAAATTCTCAAACGGGTTTTTAAATATATTTTGAATTTACTCAATACACTTTCATCTCGTTTGAACGATTAAATGAAAATGATGATGGAATTGAATAAATGTCATGTTTTTATTTCTTATTACAAAGATTGCTAAATAAAACTTTTAAATCCTAATTAATGATTAAAAAAAAATACATTTTTAGCAAAATATTAATAATTCAACTTGTAAATTATTGATTTCCTAAAATTATAGGCATTCCAGAATCTCCAGAGCCAATAACAATTACTTTACTGTTTGGCGATTCAGATAATTTCACTGTAGCTTCAATACCTTTATCTTGAAGAATCTTATCTGTTAATGATGCACTTAGAATTCTATTTGATTCTGCTTTACCTTTAGCTTCTATAATTACTTTTTCAGCTTCTTTTCTTGCGCTTTCAAGTCTAAACTCATATTCTAAAGACTCTTGTTCTTGCTTCAATTTACGTTCAATAGCATCTTTAATAGTCGTTGGTAATTTTACATTTTCTACCAGAACACGTTTTACGTTTACAAATTGACCTTCTAGCTCATTTCTTACTTCTTCTAAAATTTCTAGCTCAATAATATCTCTTTTACTAGAATATAGTTGCTCTGGCGTGTAACGACCAACAACACTTTTTGCTGCTGCGTTAATTGCCGGATTTAATAATTCGTTAATATAATCCTCACCTTTAGTCTGAATTAATTTACCTAAGTTTTTAAATTCTGGCTCAAACCAAATCGTTCCACTTACTGTAATATCTAAACCATTTACAGAAAGTACATTCATGTTTTCTGAGATAGATTGCTGACGCACTTTTTGAACAATCATATCATTCCATGGTGCTACAATATGAAATCCTTCACCATAAGTACGTTCTGTGTTTATACCATTTCCAAGTGGTTCAAACAAAACACCACCTTGCCCAGGTCCTATAGTTACTAACGATTTAGCGACTAAAATAACCACTATTATTACTCCTATTAAAATCGGTAATCCAATCTTTGGTAATTTTTCCATTTGTTTTTCTTTAAATTAATCCGTTATATTTTCTAATAAACCACTCAATAAAAAGGCTTAAAACAATTAAACCGAGCAGATATTTCCAATCTATCAAAGGTACGATATTTTTAGTGCTTTTCTGAATGGTTGTATAACGCTTATCATTAAGAAGATTATCTATTAGAGCACTCGCCTGATTAACAAAATATGCTTCGCCTTTACTATTGGAAGCCAATGCTTCTAACTTTGTGATATCAGCGTTTAAAAATTGTTGTTCAACATTATACTCTAAAATTTGAAAACTTCCAGACGCAGCTACAGACTCTACATTATGCTTTATTGTAAAATCATATAAACCTGCATTTATGCCACTTAAGTCTACTGTATAATTACCATTATTTAATAAAAGAGGCACTTCCCTAACGCTTTCATCATCTTTGTTTTTTAAGATGATACTTAATGAAGCCGAATTATCAAATTCGAAATTTTTGTTGAAGTATTGCGCAGAAATAATAACATCGTCATTACCATTATAAAACGACTTATAATCAATATTGATGCGTTTTCGTTTTTTATTTGAACTTAAATATTGAACGAGTTTATTAATGAATTCGTCAAAATTATTAAAGCTATTGGTGTTTATGAATGATTGTGCTCTCCATTTCCAAATATCCTCACCATTTAGAATTGCATGTTTTGTACCATTAGCTTCAAAGGTTGCCAATAAAGCATCTTCTATTGTAATTCCGTTGACCGATTTATACAATAATATATCATGAGGAACAGAAATTTGTAGTGTACCAAATTCAGATTTTAAAGGTGGAAAATTATTAAAATCAATATTTTCCACAATAAAAGTTCCATAGTTTTTATTTAAACTTGGTTGATAGTTTTCAGTTTGATTGGTTATTTTTTGCTTATAATAATCTTGACTTTCATTTAAGATATTCCAGTTGGTAGTTTCACCTGAAATAATGAATGTATTGATTTTTTGTTCTTTAATTTCTTTTAAAATTGAATTAAATCTATTGTTTGGCTGATATAATATAACTAATTGAAAATCATTAATTTTATTTAATAATTCTTTTGGTTTAAAAATTGAAACGCTTCGTTGCTCATTACTTTCAATCGACTTCTTTAATGCTCCCAAATCTGGATGCATTCTGTCGTAAACCAAAGCAATATTTGTTTTTTGGTCTATCACTTCTACCCCAAAATTCTTAGTATTATTAACTTTATTTTTTTCGTTTTCTAAAGCCACCAATTCAACTCTATATGTTTTTACACCAACACTGTTTGCTATTAAAGCTGTTGATATAATTTCGGATGTTTTTGAAGCATTAAATTGCAATGATTTTCTAAATACCACAGCATTACCAGACCATATTTTTAGTTCAGTATTAATAGCATCCTTACCACTGTAATTAGCGATGACCTCAACCGGAAACTTGTTTTTTAAGTACACATAACGATTAACGTTTAATTGCTTTATACTTAAGTCTGAATATACTGTTGAATCGCCTAGAATAACAGGATAAACAGATTGTTTAATACCTTTAGAAACATAACTATAATCTGAGCCATACGTTTGGTTTCCGTCACTCAATACTACAATTGGAGCCGTTTGGTTTGCATATACTTCTCCTAATTGCTTTAAAGCCAATGCTAAGTTAGATTGACGCTCGTTAAAATTTAAGCTATCTAAGGTAGAAACCGATTTTCCGAAACTGTAAGTATGAATATCAAAACGGTTATTCAATTCTGAATTATTCGACAAGGCTTTAACAACTTCCCTAGCTTTTTCGTCTTGTTTTAAATATGAAATAGACTCTGAATTATCAACAGCAACGACTAGTGTTGGCTTTTCATCAAAATAAGTAAAAGATTCAAACTTAGGATTAATGAGTAATACTAAAATCCCAAAAATTGAAATTGTTCTTAATGCTAATAATAAATATTTTAAATTAGATTTTAAATTCGATTTATATAAATACTGAAACAGCGCTAATAAAAGCGCTGTAACTGCAGCAATGGCTATAAATAATATTGTTATGTTTTGCATTAATTCTATTCTGGGTACAGTAGTTAAGGATTCATTAATAAAAAACTATTCTTAATTTGTGTTTCCTAAAGATTCAAAATTACGAATAAATAGAAGAACTAATTATAATGCAATTATAAAAAACAGTTCCTAAAAACAAAAAAAGAGAATGATTTAAAAAACCATCCTCCTTTTCAACTAATCAACCAATCAATCTAATCTAATTCTCTTATTTATTCCATGTCTATAATACCAACCACTTCATAAGCTCTTGTACCATCTACTTGTACTTTTTCGTATAAAATATTTGCGTATTCATAATAAGTTTGTCCATCTATAGTTACTTTTTCGTAATCATCTGGTAACTCATATACAACTGTACCTACTTCTGGATCTACTACTTCATATTCATTATCAATTTGAACATAAAATGTACCATCTACGTTATAATAATTGTGTGCATTATGTCTTACTCTCTTATAATGTGTAGGTAATACTTTTATTCTGAAGCCAACCTTTGGTGCAATAACAATATAACGACCTCTAGATTGTGTGTAATACTTGTTATTAGCATAGTAATAGGTTTGTCCTTTATGCTTAATAACTTTTCTATTCGGTACATTTCTTACTGAAACCACTTTTCGTGTCGGTTTTTTATAAGTTACTTTAGTACTTGGCACTCTTCTACTTGTACTTTTAGTTTTTGTAGTCGTTCTTTTTGTTGTTGTCGTAGTCTTTTCTGCTTTCTTAGTTGCTGTACTTCTTTTTGTTTGCGCAGTAACTGTTGTTGAAATTGCCATTATAAATAATGCTGGCAAAATGAAGGCTTTTATAAATTTTTTCATGTTTTTAATTTTTTAAGGATTAAACTTCTCTCTTACTATTAAGACTGTTTTTAATAGCGATAGTTTAAAGGTAGCTGCATTAATTCTTGAAAAAAAAGCAACTAGACGTTTGCCTTAATTGTATCTACGAATAAGATAATTTTATAGATATTGTTAATTATAATTAAGAATTAAACATAAAAAAAAGCATACAATTTAATGTATGCCTTCTATTAATTAAGGGCTAATATCTTATTTTAATAAACCTAACAAACCTGTTAATTCGGTTAAGTTTAAGCTAGAATTACTGTCAGTATCTAAAATATTAAAATTATCTGCTACAGAACCAATTGCTTCTTTAGAACTGATAGCTTCATCCTTATTAGTGTCTAACAAACTAAAAAGACTTGTGATTTGCTGAACTGTTGAGTTAGAACTTAATGAACTCAATAATGTTGCTGCATCTGAGATATTAGATGTATTTACATTTTTTACGCTATTACAGCTAAACATAGTTATAACAACGGCTAATGATAGTAAGATTTTTTTCATAATATTATATAATTTTAAATATTACGGCGAAAGTAGTTCTCCCCTTTAGATTAAGGAAAGAGAATAGACCAATGAGGAATATGTCTATCTTAATACAATGAATCTATAGACAAAATAAAAAACACGTTGAGTTAAAGAGAATTATTATTAATAAACTCTAAGAATTTTGGCTTGTATTGCTCAGAAACAGTAATACGTTGTTCGTTGATTATTATTTGACTTCGCTCAATAACATCAATATTATTTAAAGACACAATAAACGAACGATGCACACGCATAAATTGAGTATCTGGCAACTCTTCTTCTAGAGATTTTAAACTCATTAAAGTTAGAATTGGTTTTGGATTAGCCTTTAGCCAAATTTTGATGTAATCCTTTAGACCTTCAAAATACAATACGTCAGCAAGTTTTATTCGTAATTGTTTGTATTCAGATTTAACAAATAGAAATTCTTTTTCATCAGAAAGAATACTGCCTTTTTTCCCTTTCACCAACTCAAACCAAGTGTTTGCTTTATTTGCTGCAGCTAAAAATTCTGCATAGTCAAAAGGCTTTAATAAATAATCTATAGCTTCTACTTTAAAACCTTCTAGTGCGTATTGATCAAAAGCGGTTGTGAAAATTACTCGTGTTTCTTTAGGTAACATTTTTGAGAACTCAATACCAGTTAAATCTGGCATCTGTATATCTAAAAACAGTAAATCTACAGGTTCGTTTTTTATAAACTCCATTGCTTCAATAGCACTACTACACTTCTTTTTTAAAGATAAAAAAGGTGTTTTTTCAACATAACTTTCTACTAAGTTTAAAGCCATAGGCTCATCGTCTACAATGACACAAGATATTTTTAAGTTACTCATAAGCTAAATTTGTTTTATTAAAAATAGGTTTATATTAGTTTACAGTGTATCTCACAATCACCTCATTATCTAAAATTACATTTGTAGACCATATAAATTGAGCATCCACTTCGTTATCATCAAAAATATCTGTAAAATTGGTGTAAGAAGGTTTATTATCTACACCTATCGTATTGTTTGAAAACTCGTTTGCGTTAGGCCATTCGCTATCATTAAAATCTGCAGATTGCCAATTTGTTGGCGTTTTCCAGTGCAATGCGTAATATAATGTTCCGTCATTAGAATCCTCTGTACTGCACGTTTTAGTTAATCGTAAAGTTCCTTCTTCGCTAGCACAAGACAAATCTCTTATAGGTGCTGTATAAAAAGTTTGAGCTTTCCAATTAGCATCTGTACTTGCAATTGTCTCTCCTTTAGCATTTTTAAATACAGCTACCATGCCTCCATCTCCTGGATGAAATGCTTGTCCTCTATTAGCTTCAGATCCTAAGCCACTATTTTCTTCCCAATCCACCAATTTCATGGCGATTGTAAAAGGCGTGTTTACCTTAAATCGAACTATATTAGAATTAAACTGCGTAAAAGGCACATTGTCCTTACCAACAGGAATTCCATTAATATACATTTCAAAATAGTTGTCGGCAAATACATAAGCCGTAACTATTTCACCATCGCTATCAACCTCAATAATATCTGTTCCATCTAAAGCTAGTAATGCTTCATCTGCCGAAGCGTATTCTACTTTTGTACACGGGTTAAACAAATCAGATGCAATAGGAAAACTATCATCAGCAAAGTTAACCTCAGCAGGAACTGTCCATTTACTGCCATCTGTTGCTGTAGATACACCAATTGGCGCTTCTCTACCTCTATCACATTCAAATATATTTTGAGTTAACACAGTTGCTGGTCCTTGAGAAACAGAAGCTGTTCCTGTATAAACTTCTGTATTATTAGTTGTCGTATTTTTACTGTTTTTACAAGCTGTTATTATAAAGCAAGCTAAAAAAATCAATAATGCAGTCTTCTTTAAAAGTATCATTTTACAATTATTTTTAATTAGAATCTATAAATGTTAAAGTGGTCCTATCTATAATTTTTACACTATCTAATGCATCCATAAACACATTGTAATCTACATTTAAACTGTGCTTTTGGGGTAACGCAGCAGGTGTTTCTGATAAGGCATAAAGTCCTATGGTATATTCATGCTTACCTTTACCACGAGAACATGGAGACGTATACGATATAGCTGTTCCGTCTTTATTTCCGCCCATAAACCAATTACCTTTAGACGCCATTTTGTATGGTATTTCTGTTGTTTCGGGATCTATATCCCATAATAGTAAATAGGAATTGATTTCTGTTTTATCATCTTTTTTAGGATAATGATACATTACAACCACTAGAGATTTAGTGCCTTCTGGGACATTTTCCCACGAAAGCGGTATGGAGTTTTCTACATCATTCACTTTTTCCTCACATTTATAAGCATCTAATAAAACACCATTCTCTATAGCAATACTCTTTATCTTAAAGTTGGAATGGATGGTTTTAAAATCATCATGATTCACTTTTGTAATCTCTCTATTATTGTTTTTACAAGACATCAAACCAGTAAAAAGCATAAGAACTATAAATTTTGAATGCTTCATTTTTTTCTTGGTTTATAGGTTTCAACTGTTAATGTACCATCGGAATTAATAAATTGATAGGTGTAAGTATCTTCGCTATCCCAACTATAATTTATGATATATTCTTTTGAATCTAAACTATAGGTTAAGCCATATGAGTTTTCTCCTAAAGATTTAAAATCAATAATTTCAGCACCTCGTAAAGGTCTTAACGCAGGTCTTAATTCTTGTGTTCTAGGTTGAGGATATACTTGATTTTCTGGCGCTTTTGTTTTTAGGTCAATAATAACTTCACCTCTCATGCCTGCAATTAAATAAGGGTATTCTTTAATTGCATGATACTGGTATGAGCCATCTGAGTTTGTTTTTCCTAAATACTCATCTAATATATCTGTTGTTTCTCCATAGACAGGAAAACCATCAACAGCGTAAGCAACTGGATTTCCTTCGCCAACTTGATCTTGCAAGTGTAATGGTGGTAAATGGTAATGATAATCGTCTGCACGTCCACAATGTCCGCCCCAATTGTCTAATTCTCCAATAGCATTAGCATCTTCTCCTCTATTATTTAAAGGGTTAAAAATAGGAATTCCATTTACAGCAACAGCAATAGCCCCTTTTAGCAAATTGGTTTTTGTAGATAACGGATTTTCTGCCATTTTTGGGTGTGTAGGTATAGCCCAACTATTATCACCTGTGTAATTTTGATTAATAGGCACTTGTTGTTGCCAGTTTGTTATACCAACCATCATATCATGATTTGGTAAACCATTTGATGACACATAAAGATAGTTTTCGTCTCTATACGTTGTAACACCGTCAAATTTTTCAAAAAACGTCTGCATCATAGCAACATCACTGGGAGGTACTACTATATCACTCGTTTTATTAGTACTTGTATTTTTACATGATACAATTAAAAGAACACCTAAACCAAGTGCTCCATGTGTTAAGTATACCTCTTTTCGTTGTTTTGTAAGTTTAAAAATAGAAAATGACAAAAGAAAAATACCTAAACCAATAAGCACCCAACTAAAATTTGAAAACGACAGTACATCAGCTTCAATAGCATTATTACTATTTAAAGAATATATGAATTCACTTTTAGTTTTAATAAACTTTTGGTCAGCTGCGTTAAAATCTGAAATTTTAAAAATTTTAATTCTATGGTTGACATCCATAAGCCAAACTTCATTGTTTTCATATTTAATAAAATCAGCATTAATTATTTCATTTACAGAGACTATTTCCCATTGCTTTAAAGGCAAACCATGTCCACCTCCATGTGCAAAAAGATTGCCATTTAATATCAAAAAAAAGACAATTATTATAGCATTTTTCATTAACTCAATTTTCTGTTTATTGTATTAATTATTTAGTTGGTTTCAATTTCTAATTGTGCTATATAATGGTTGTTTTTTACAAATGTCTTAAAACTGCTTTTATTTGGATATAGCAATTCTAAACGTTTTTCAATATTTGGAAGCCCAATTCCCGATCCACTTTTGTCATCTGTCTTTTTAGGGAAGTTAGCATTTTCAATTGTGAATAAAACATTTTGCTCATGAACCGTCATTTTTATATCAATTTCACTTTCTTTACTTGCTGAAACACCGTGCTTAAAGGCATTTTCTATTAATGATACAAATAATAAAGGTGCTATATTAATTCCTGTTTCTTCAGACGGAAAACTATAATTAACCTTTGTTTTATCTGAAACACGAAGCTTCATTAACTCTATATACTTTTTCATAAAATCGATTTCCTTAGATAACGAAACTGACTCTTCATTGGTCTCATACAACATATAGCGCATTAACTTACTCAAGCTATGGATTGAAGATTTTGCACGATCTGGAGATATATCTACTAAAGCATAAATATTATTTAACGAATTAAAAAAGAAATGTGGCTGCAATTGGTAATGCAAATGCTGAAGCTCTGACTTTAGTTTAATATTAATAGCTTCTTTTCTTTCTGCTTCAGTCTTTACCCAGCGTTTTGTGCTCTTTACAGCAATAGAAAACAACAAAGGTGCCATGTAAGATAGTATTTGAATGTACACAAACATTTTAAAAGGAGGACCGACTTTGTTGACTTCAGTTCGCTTTCTTGCCAAATCACTATAAAAAGTATCCTCTATATACTCTTTTAAAAATATGAAACTAGAAATAAGTACTAAGTTAATTACAACAAATAGAACCATCTTTTTTGTGAATAAAAAACGATCTATTACAATAAAGTAATTAAGATAAAAGATAATTGCAGAAAACACCAAAGGAATCCAAAAGTGAGCAATAACTCTAGCTATTTCTTGTTCTTGACCGTAAGACAGCAAGTAAGGCATACTAAACAGTACTAACCATACGAGAAGATGAGAAAAGATTGTTATTTTTATATTTTTATGCATTGTATTAATTTTGATTAATCCCAATTATTGGATTTAGATGCTATTATTACTCTCAAAAGTAACAATCCTAAATCTAAATTTATCGTCAACATTTATAAATTTAATTATTCAATATTCCTTACCAAACGCACATAGTTATAATAACGCTCTCCACCTTCACTTGCTGGTCCGTTTTCATGTTTGGTATCGAAACGAACGGCTCCTGCACCATGAAAATCTAAACCTTCATTATTTACTGCACGGCCAAAAGCGACATACCACGCATAGTAATATGGTTTTCCTTTTTGAAATCTTGCAGAAGTACTAGACCAATAATACGGATAATCCTTATCTCCATTTTCGTTAGTAATCTCACTTGAATTAAAGATTGGATTAATAGCAGCTCTATCTAATTTAGAATCTTTTGCACCTAGAGCAAAATCGTAATCCACAATACCTTGTAATTCTTTCACATTTGGCAAACGCCAATCCGTATATCCAGCTAATTTTGAATGCTCTGCATAGTATAGTGCGTTTTTCCAATCTAAACCTTTTTCACTATCATTTTTAGACCACATTAACCCAGTAGCTTTATCCGTAATAGTTTCATCTTCATTATCTTTAAAATCATTAATTCCATAAGCGTTACCACGTACTGCTCGGACATGTTTAAGCATCGGATTTCCCTTTGGTCTATCTCCATTATTCCTTGGAGGAGGTGGTCTATGTCCATCTTCATCTCCTTCTGGTCTATCTTGTCCACTTGGAAGAGGACCTTTTCTATCTTTCATATCTTTAGGTGACTCAGCTGCGTAAGCTTTAATATGTCCTGTGGCATGATTAACACCAAAGGCAGCAGTATAACCACCTTCTTCGGTATGACCAACATATTTATTCCTTGTCCAGTATTGTTCACTTTTATCGACATGCGTATTATTTACCAGAGAAAAATAAGTAGTATTTAAATAAGGCCAACCTTCACTAAAATCGCTAATTGAATATAACTCTTTAGCTGTTGGCATTCTCCAATCATCATAACCTCCCAATTCTAAATTCTCTACATAATCTTTTGCGCCTTGCCAATCAAACCCTTCTGTTGTAGGGATTTCTTGCCACATTAAGCCTGTGTTCAAATCTATTGTGATGCCATTATCATTTTTTTGATAAGACATTTTTTTGCCTTTTAAATAGTTGGCATCTTGGCCAAACAATGAATCACTAAGTTTCAAAGCAGTAATCATTTGTCCATCTTCACCATATAATGAATTTTGACCAGTTGCTATTTGTACATAATTCCTTTCTGTATTTTGAACTGTATCTAATGATACTACTACTACTTTTTTAGTCGTATCCATACAACCTAAACAAACTAAAACAATACTAAAAACACTTATTTTAAATGCATTCGTTTTCATAATTTTATGTTTAATAATTTATAAAGTTTACTCATAACGCAAAGCTGTTATTGGATCTAAAGCAGAAGCTTTTCTTGCCGGATACCAACCAAAAAAGATACCTGTAACTGCACAAACAGCAAACGAAATTACAATAGAATACAAAGCAACGCTAGTAGGCCAATTAAGAAATTTTTCAATAAATACAGTAGCTCCTAAGCCTAATAATACTCCTAGTAAACCACCTGTAATACTAATTAAAATGGCTTCAATTAAAAACTGTAATAAGATATCTGAGCCTTTGCCACCAACTGCCATTCGTAATCCTATTTCCTTAGTACGTTCTTTTACCGAAACATACATGATATTCATAATTCCAATTCCACCTATTAATAATGAAATACTCGCAACAGCTACTAATAGAATAGTCAGCATCTCACTAGTTGAACTAAATGTTGAAATCAACTCTTCCATAGAGCGAACCGTAAAATCATCGTCTTCGCTTTCTAATAATTTATGTTGTGAACGTAAAATTTCTGTGACTTGCGTTACAGCTTCTGGTGCATCATCTTCACTAACTGCAGATGCCATAACTTGATTTAAATAATCGATAGCCAAAATACGTTTCTGCACAGTTGTATAAGGTGCAATAACCACATCATCTTGATCTTGCCCAAAGGTATTCTCTCCTTTTTCTTCTAAAACTCCAATCACTTTAAACGGAATATTATCAAAACGAATCATTTGCCCTACAGGCTCTTGACCATCAGGAAACACATTATCTACAACCGTTTGACCTATTAAAGCCACTTTTGAAGCTGATTTTACTTCAGCATCTGTAAACATACTTCCACTTTGTAGGTCGACCACTTTTATATTTAAGTAATCAGGGTTTACACCATAAATAGTAGTTGGCCAGTTATTAGAGCCATTTATAACCTGTCCTCCTCCATTTACTACAGGTGTAATATAACTTAACGTTGTGGCTTCTTCTTTTATAACCTCGTAATCATCTAAAGTTAATGTTTGCACATCACCTCCACTTCCTCTTGCAGGACCTCTATCATCTGCTCCAGGTCTTATAGTGATCATATTAGAACCCATTGCTGAAATCGTAGTACGAATACTTTCTTTAGAACCTTCTCCAATAGCCAACATTGCTATAACTGAAGCCACACCAATGATGATACCTAACATGGTTAACAACGTTCTTGTTTTATTAAGAACAATGGCTTTTGTTGCGATTTTTAATAAATTTAATAGTCTCATAATTAATCGTCTTGTTTAGGTAATTTTGCTAATTCTGCAGCAGCAGATTGTACATTATGGTTTAGATAATCTTGCATAATAGCTCCATCTTTTAATACAACCGTTCTACTACTAAATGTTGCTATATCTGGCTCGTGAGTAACAAAAGTGATTGTTATTCCCTTTTTGTTTAACTCTTGAAATAATGACATAATCTCGTAAGATGTACGTGTATCTAAATTCCCTGTTGCTTCATCTGCTAATATCATTACCGGGTTATTCACTAATGATCTTGCGATAGCGACACGTTGTTGTTGTCCTCCTGAAAGTTGCGAAGGTGTATGATGCAATCTGTCACCCAAACCAACCATCTCTAAGGCTTTGATTGCTCGTTTCCTTCGCTCTTCAGAAGTTACTTTACTGTTATATAATAAGGGTAATTCTACATTTTCTATAGCAGATGTTCTTGCTAATAAATTATAAGATTGAAAAATGAATCCTATCTTTTCGTTTCTAATAGTCGCTAATTGATTTCGGTTTAAATCTTTTACACTCACACCGTCAATTTTATACAACCCAGAAGTTGGCTGATCTAAGCAACCTAAAATATTTAACATCGTACTTTTACCAGATCCACTCGATCCCATTATAGTTACAAACTCACCTTCTTTAATAGAAAATGAAATTCCTCTTAATGCATGAACCGTTTCGGTTCCCATGGTAAACTCACGTTTTAAATCTTCTATTTTAATGATTTCTTTACTCATGGCTTCTTATTTTTTCTTTCCTCCTGGACGTTGTGGCATAAATGGACTTTCATTTGTACCATCTAATTTTGCTTCAGATTTAGAAACACCTTTTAAACTATATACTAATTCATCTCCTTCTGAAATTCCACTTAAAATCTGAACATTTACACCATCACTAGCTCCTAATGTTACCATTTTTGGTGTTATACTTTTATTGTTTCCAAGAACCCAAAGTGTCGTTTCGTTTTTAGGAATATCACTAGTGTTATCAGATAAATTATGATGCATATTATAGGTTGCTAACATCTCAGTTTCTGGGCTAAAGTTTATGGCTTTTGCTTCTGCGGTTAAGACATCATTTAATTCTAATGTGTAAATTGAAATGGTAGCTGTTAAACCTGGTTTTAATTTTAAGTCCTCATTTTCTGCTTTAATAACCACAGTGTAAGTCACTACATTAGAAGTTACTGTAGGGTCTAAACGAACTTGAGTAACAACACCATTAAAAGTTTCACCTACATAAGCATCTACTGTAAATTCTACTCTTTGGCCATCTTTAACTTGCCCAATATCTGCCTCATCTACATCCGCTTCTACTTGCATTTCTTTTAAATCTTGAGCAATTGTAAATAAGGTTGGTGTACTATAACTTGCTGCAACAGTTTGCCCTTCATCTATATCTTTTGAAAGCACAACACCATCAATTGGCGAATAAATATTGGCATAACCTAAATTGGTCCTTGCAGATTGCAGGTCCGAATAACGTTGCGTCACGGTACCCTTTGCTGTTTGATAATTGTAGTCTGCATCATCAAAATCTGATTTACTTATAACCTGATTATCAAAGAGTGTTTTTTGTCTATCATAAATGGTCTTTGTGTAATTTCTTTGGCTTATAGCATTATCATAAGCGGCTTGTGCTTGTGTTAGTGAAGCTTTTAAATTTGTTTTATCTAACTCTGCAATGAGTTGTCCTTCTTTGACCTCACTATTATAGTCTACATATATTTTTTCTACAACGCCAGATACTTGTGTACCAACATCGACTTGGTTTATAGGCTCAATAGTTCCGGTTGCTGTAACCATTGTGGTCACATTTGCTTTTTTAGCTGCAACAGTTTTGGCTTCTATAATTATAGCATCTTCGCCTTTTATAAAACTAAAAGCTACAATAGCAACTACAATTAATGCAATACCGATTATTATAATGTTCTTTTTATTTTTCATGATTAAATTGATTAAAGTTTAATGTCGTTTCCTTGATAAAATTGTAATAATTGATGATATAAAATATTTAAGTATTTAGCTTGTAAATAGTTTTGTTGCGTATTGGTATAAGTATTTTGACTTATCACCAAATCTGTTGTACTTAAAGCACCTAATTCGTATTTTTTCTGTGCTAGATTATAACTTTGTTCTGCTGCTATTTTTGAAGCTTCAGAAGCTAAAACTTGCTCTTGTGCAGATAATGCATTTTGATACGCTGTTTCTACCTTTTTATAGACTTCCTTCTCTGTAGATTGTTTTTGTATTTCAGCTTTTTCAATATTAATTGTAGCTGTTTTTACGGCTGCTTTTGTTTGGTTTCTATTGAATATTGGGATACTTAAAGACAAGCCTAATTGTTGATTAAAGTTCACATCAAACTGATCAGAAAATGTATTGTCATTAATACTTGTATAACCAGAACCTAAACTTCCTAATAAAGATAAAGTTGGTAAATAGGCACCTTTAGTGATATCTAAATCTTTTTCATTAGCGGCAATATTTAGGTTGCTCGCTTGTATCTCTGGTAAAAAGCCTAACGCCTTGTTATAAACATCAACCTTGTTAAGTTCTAGATTAACCAAATCCATGTTTTCATCAATGGTTTCAATTTCTATAGTTTCAAAAGGTGTTAATTCTAATAATTGTTTTAATTGTATGATATATTGTTGGTAATCATTTTTAGCTGCAATGACATTGTATTTATTAGTTGCAGCTTGGCTTTGTGCTTCTGTATAATCGCTCAATGCAATAGTACCAGCATCTAACCGAGCCTTTGCTCTTTCAACTTCCTTTTCTGAAGCTAACACATTATTCTCAGCTATAATGATACTTTCCTTACTGTAGAGTGTTTGTAAGTAAACTTCTAATATGTTTAAAACAATATTATTTTTCTCTACTTCTTCTTGAAAAATACTTTGCTCAAATAATAATTTATTTTGTTTGATTTGATTACTGATTTGACTCCCTTGAAACAAGGTTACAGAACTGTTAATACCAACGTTGGTACTATGAATTTGATCCGTAACATAATCACTAGTAATAGGATCAATTGTATTTCCGTTTGAGAAATTCTGTGAAGCACTAGCATATAGATTTGGTAATCTTGAAGATTTAGCTTTATTATAATCTACTTCTGCAATGTCCTTAGTTAAGGTTGCATCTTTAACAGTAATATTATTTTCTAAAGCATAAGTAATACAATCTTCTAGAGTCCAAACATCTGGTTTTGGCGACGTATCTTGAGCAAAAGCTATTTGCGCAAAGATTAAACTTGTTATAAATAAGAATAATTTCATTTTTAAGGTGTTTTCTAATTAACACTTCAAAAATGAAACTATATAATAATGTATAAAACTGTAATAGATGTTTACCCTTATTGTCTAGACGAAAACGCCTATTTTACCGAAGAGATTTTTACAATTTTTAGCAATCATTAATTATACTTTCTCTGTTGAAACCATAAATCTGATAGCGAAATATTAATATTTAATGTATTCACATACTCTTGAATAAGTATGCTATCTGTAGTCCCTTTTTTACCTAGAGAATACGACACATTTAATAAAGATTTTTTACCAATTGGTAATCCTATACCAACTGATGCCGCAAAAGTATCAATTCTTGTATCATCTACTTTAAGATAACCAGAATTATAGTTTAAGCCCATTCTAAAATCTACACGTTTCCAATACTTATAACTCTTTGGATCTGCAGAATATGAGGCTCCAAAACTATAAACGTCTTGATCTACGTATTCTCCAATAGCATCAGACTGATCTGTCGCTGACCAAAAACTCTTATTATAATCAGCTGATAACATTAGGTTTTTAATTTTTGTACTATAACCAAATCCTAATTTAAATGGCATAGAAAAGTTATCAATATCTTCGTCTTCAGTTTCTTCTAACAACGAATATGCAGAATTTGAATATTTGCTTACTTCAGTATCTTTTGTACCTGATAACACCGTTGGAAAATCTAATGTGAATCCGAAATTGTGTTTTTCTTTAAATTTATATTGTAAACCTAATCCAAGTTGCGCTCCTCTGTAGTAATTAATTTCTTCAACAATTAAATAACTGTTTGTGGTAATAATAGATTCTGTTTCTTCAATTTTTCCGAATAAATAAGATGCTTTTAGACCCACGTTTAAATTCTTGGTTAATGGTCTTCCATAATCTAATCGTAATTCATTTAATCCACCAGAACCTTCAATATTAGTTGTAAACTGCTCAGTGCTACCTTCTATATTACTCTGTATACCTGTTAACGCATAGCCAACATTAGAGGCTGGCTTAAGTGTTAATGCCATTCCATATTTTCCGCCACTGTTAAAACCAAAGGACATATTGGTAAAATTGTACGTCGATTTTTGTTCGTTTAAATCACTTCCTGTTAAGTTCACAAACTCACCAGTTCCTCCAAAATCTAGAATAAATTCATCTGCATTTACAGTCGCCAATGAAGCCGGATTATAAAGGTTTAAACCATAATTAGCATCTAAAGAGATTCCTGTTTTACCTAGTCCACTATTTCGTCCTGTCCCTGAATTGCTTTCTACACCTAAGCCAAAAAGTGAATAAGGAGAACTGGTTAAATTATTAGACTGAGAATAGCCAAATAATCCTATTACCATTGCAAAAATAATTGTGTATTTAGATTTATTCATATATCGCATAGGTTATGACTAATCTGGTATTATAACTAGATCTTTCAGCGTCATTAAAAATTATTTTATTTATTGTTGAATTGTAATCATTAGGAATTAAAATAAGGGCATCTTCAGTCTCAGGACTTTCACTTAATTTTTGATCTATAAAATCAATTACAGGAACCTCATAAGTGATGAGATTAAATTCGGAATTGTCTGTTGATAGTGTTCCTGAAACAACATCTGAGCTATTAGAAATCTGACTCGCCAAATCATTATTTTGATCTATTGTATAAAGTAATAATGATTCGCTTAAAGGTTGAAGATCTGAATGCGAAACTGTATTAGGCTCTATGTAAAGCACAGCATCTAAAATGGTACCTTCTCTGCCTATATCATAAATATCTTTTATCGTTGGAAATTCAATCTTAGTCACATAACCTGTACCTGCTTGGTTATAGCTAATACCATAACTATCTGAAGAATCTAAGTTATATTCTTGGTCTGTTATTACTTCAAGCGGTAAACCTGTAACATCAGATTCTGAATGATTATAAAAGGTGTTTATTGAAAAATCGTAAGTATACTCATCAGTTTCTAGCTCATCTGGTATGGTATAATAAAAACGAATATAGGTATCCGTACTAGACGTTGAAAAACCAACTATTGAGCCATCATCATCAGTACCAGGTTGTACTGTTATTCCTTTTAACTTCTGGTATAAAGATTCAGCATCTGTAATATTATTATCTCTAATATCATTAAATAATTCTTCTCCAAACGTATACGGTAATGTTACAAATAGAGAATCTCTATTTGGTGTTGGTATATAAGATTTACTTATTAAAGGCGTCGTTTCATAAGCCGTTTCAGATGTATTATAAAAAACATCATCATCACTGCTCATTTTATCAATTAGCTTATGAATATTAAGCGTTGACACTTGTGTAGTATCATTATAGTAATACGTATCATAACCAAGTACTAAACCCACGCTGTCTAATACCGCATCATTATCAATGTAATATGAATCTGGATTTAATTGCATATATGAAGAAGAACTTACAATTCCCATATCATCATCTTCATACTTGCCAATTAATAATCTACTGCTTATTGAAGTTGAAATAGAATCAAACTTCATAGTAGAAAATTTAACGGAAAATGTATCAATTGATAAGACCCTAATATTTGTATTTGTAAAGTCTTCTCCTGCCAAGGTACTTTCTTCGTCCGAGTCTGTAGAACAAGAAATTACAAATATTGCAATAGCAATTGCAGAGAATAATTTTAGATAAGATTTAGACATTTGCTTTTTATTATTTGTACAAATCAACTAAGCAATCTGTTTAATAAAAAGTAAAATAGACCTATGACCTTTATTTATCTACAAATAAGCCATTTTATACTATAAAAATAAGTTGATGGATTTGTAGATTAAATTACCGTGTTTGTCTACAAAAAAATAGTCTAGGTCTATTTTATAATTATCGTAAAAGTTTGAGGTAGTAAGTTCGCACTGTAAGCGAAAAATAAAAGCGCAATTAGCAACCAATTAGTTTAAACATAAAATAATAAGTGAAATGAAAAAAATTAACAGCAAGGCAGCAATAAGATTACTTTATTTAAGTGCTATACTAACACTTTTTTATAATTGTAATAGTGATGATGACAGTGATGACACTTCAGGAAACTGGGTTAAGAAATCTACCTTTAATGAAGAAGCAAGAAGTAGTTCTTCTGCCTTCACTATCGATAATATCGGTTACATGGGAACTGGTTATGATGGTGATGATTACTACAATGATTTTTGGAGCTATAATATGGACACTAACTCTTGGCAACAATTATCAGATTTTCCTGGTGTAGAACGTAGTTCTGCTTCATCATTTGTAATTAATAATGAAGGTTATATGGGAACTGGTTATAACGGTGACTCTAACGAAGAATTATCAGATTTTTATAAATACAATACAAATACAAATAGTTGGACACAAATTGCAGATTTTGGTGGTTCAGCGAGATACGGAACTGTAGGCTTTGGTTCTGACAACTATGGTTACGTTGGGACGGGTTATGATGGTAGCGACAAAAAAGATTTCTGGAAATACGACCCTATTGCAGATACTTGGACTGAAGTTTTTGGTTTTGGAGGTGATAAAAGAAGAGATGGTATAACATTTACTATTGGTAGTGATGTGTATTTGGGAACAGGAATTAGTAATGGTGTTTACGAAACAGATTTCTGGGTATTTAACTTAGATACTGAAACATGGACAGAGCTTGAAGATATCGATGAAGATGATGATGATTACGTGTATAGATCTAATGCTGTTGCCTTCACTATAGATGGAAAAGGATATGTTGCTTGCGGTGAATATGGAGGGAGTACAAATACGGTTTATGAATACACACCAAGTACAGAAGAATGGGAAGAAAAAACGGAGTTTGAATTGTACGCAAGAAGAGATGCGATTTCATTTAGTAATGGATCAAGAGCATTTGTAGCATTAGGAAGAAACGGAACGTTATATCTAGATGATAACATGGAGTTTTTCCCAAATGCAGAACAAGACGACGACGACAATTAAAATATAAAGCATTGTTTAGATTGATTGAAATGGGCTATTAGCTTTTTAGACACTGGTTAATAGCCAACCTTAGAGTCAGGATAATGTTGGGTATCCTTCATTTTTTCTGACTCTTATTTTTTAAAACAACATTATGAAAAAATTATATACTTACTTCTTGGCATTTTTGGTGATTTCAACACTAACTATTCTGTTTTTATATTTGAAAAACACTAGAAACGAAACTACAGAAATAAACAATTCGCCTTATACTTTGCAAGTAATAGAGCAAGACAGTTCTTGGATATATGAAATCTATAATAACGACAGTTTGTTTATTAGACAAGAGTATATTCCTTCAGTTAATGGTAAACAAAGTTTTAAAACAAAGAAAGATGCTGAAAAAATTGGTAATCTTGTAGTTAGTAAGCTTTCTAAAAATGTATTTCCCGTAATAAGCAAGGACGACCTTAATGATAATAACATTAATTTTGAACATATTTAGTTTGCATTAATTATTCAATTTTGATAAAAAACATCTCACATAAAGAACTTCTAATACATATCTTCGTTTGGTTATGTATAAGCATATTCCCCTTATTTACAGCTTACATTGATTTAGGCGAAATACCAGCAGACTTATATTTTAGGCAAGCTATACGTCCTATTCTATTTTATGTTAATTACCTCCTTCTTGTTCCTTATTTTTTATTGAAACGAAAGTTGTTTTTATATATAATTCTTTCAATTGCTTTTCTAATTCTTTACAATTATGTAAGTGTAGAGCTAATCTCTAACACTGTTGCTAACGAATTTAGGAATATGCCCAGACCTCCAAATATGCGAGGTGGACCATTTGGAATAAGACATGCTATACCTATTGTTTTTTCGTTATCAATATTTCTTTTAGGCGGAATTTTTAGTTTAGTGGTTGATTTTTATAAAAGAGATCGCGAGTCTAAAGAACTTGAGAACGAACAGAAAGAAATAAAACTTCAATTTTTAAGAAATCAATTAAACCCACATTTTTTATTCAACTCACTTAATAGTATTTACTCCTTAGTTAGAAGTAAATCTGATAATGCACCAGAAGCTGTAATTACACTTTCTGAGTTAATGCGTTATATGTTATATGAAGCTGGTGATGAACAAGTACCATTAGAAAAGGAGATGAATTACATACAAAACTACATCGCTTTACAACGGTTAAGACTAAAAAACACGGAAGCTGTTAAACTTAACATAAAAGGTGAGACAAGACACCTAAAAATCTATCCTTTGTTATTAATTTCATTTATTGAAAATGCTTTTAAATACGGCACAGACTATAAAGGAAACACACATATTGACATTAAAATTATTGTGGAAAACGATAAACTCATTTTTAATGTAGAAAATATAGTAGGCTTATATAAACGCGATGATAAAAATTCGGGCGTTGGTTTAGAGAACATAAAAAATCAACTGAACCATTTGTATAGTAATAATCACGAATTAACTATTGAGCAAGACAAAACTCATTATAGAGTTTACTTAACTATAAATCTAAATAAGAATGAAATGTATAATAATTGATGACGAGCCATTAGCTATAGATGTTATTGAATCTTATTGTAAAGCCTTAAGCGCAGTAGAAGTTATAAGCACATTTACAAATGCCATTGAAGCTTTAGATTTTATAAATAGTAACTGTATTGATTTAGTATTCTCCGATATTGAAATGCCAAATATCTCAGGCATTGAACTTATAAAATCATTAGAAGGAAAAGTACCTTATTTTATATTTACAACAGCTTATCCAGAATATGCATTAGAAGGATTTGATTTAAATGCTGTGGATTATCTCGTAAAACCAATACCATTTCCTCGTTTTCTAAAAGCAGTTAACAGAGTGAAAGAAATGATGAAGCTGAGTGAGGTTAATACTTCTTTCAATGTGTCTTCTGCAGGTGGAGAAACAACAACTGCATCAGCACCTCATGAAGATGATTTTATTTTTGTAAAATCTGAATACGAAAACTTAAAGATTGACATTAAATCAATTAAGCATATTCAAGGATTAAAAGATTATTTAAAAATTCATTCTGAAGCATCCAAACCTATATTAACCTTAATGAGCTTTAAGGAAATTCAAGATAAATTACCTGAAAATACATTTATTAGAGTCCATCGCTCATACATTGTTAATGTTAATAAAATTACATCCATTCAGAAAAATAGAATTGTAATTAAAGACGAAAGAATTCCGATTGGAGAAAGCTATAAATCTATGGTTTATAGTCGTCTTAATATTTAAATTAAAACTTAAATGTTTATTTGTAAAAAACAAAAACAGCGCTAATTATAGCGCTGTTTTTGTTTTATGCATTTTAATTATAACTTAAGTCAACATTCCTCCATCTACATTCAAAGTTTGTCCTGTAATATAAGCACTTAAATCACTTGCTAAAAACACGCAAGCGTTAGCGATATCTTCTGGTGTACCTCCTCTTTTTAAAGGAATACCAGCTCTCCAACCTTTTACAGTCTCTTCATCTAATTTCGCCGTCATTTCAGTTTCTATAAAACCAGGTGCGATGACGTTACTTCTAATATTACGAGAACCTAATTCTAAAGCTACAGACTTAGAAAAACCAATGATTCCGGCTTTAGAAGCTGCGTAGTTTGTTTGTCCTGCGTTTCCTTTTACACCAACAACAGAGCTCATGTTTATAATGGAACCTTTACGTTGTTTTAACATGGTACGCTGTACAGCTTTAGTCATGTTAAAAACCGATTTCAAATTCACTTCAATCACTTTGTCAAAATCAGCTTCTTGCATACGCATTAAAAGGTTGTCTTTTGTGATACCTGCATTATTTATTAAAATATCAATAGCTCCAAATTCTTCTAAAACATCAGCTGCTAGTTTTTGAGCTTCATCAAAATTTGCGGCATTACTTTGGTAACCTTTTGCTTTAATTCCTTTAGCGTTTAATTCTTTTTCTAAAGCATTTGCTGCTTCAACAGAAGAACTGTATGTAAAGGCTACATTAGCACCATGATCTGCAAAGACTTCTGCAATTCCTTTACCTATACCTCTACTTGCACCTGTTATAATAGCTGTTTTTCCTTCTAAAAGTTTCATATTAATATAATCGTTTAGTTAGTGTTGTCTTTATTAGAGAAGTATAGCACAAATCTAATTTACTTAAGATTGTACTTAACACTTCAATTCAAATATACTATAAATTAAAAATTCTAAGACATAAAAAAACCTCATATTTTTATATCAATATGAGGTTTAATTTAAGTTTAAAGATTTATTCTTATTGCTTTAACTCTTCTGGTTGATTATAATTAAAAAGATAATCGATATCCATTTCTTTTATCGTTCCTAATTTACTTAAAGCGTCAAAATCCATGTCCTTTTTGTTTCCTATAACCATAACATTATAGTTTTCACCTTTAATGTTATTATTAAAGAATGCTTTAAGGTCATCCATCGTCATGTTTTTAATAGCATTGTAAATTTCCTCACGATTATCATTATCAATTCCACGCTTTTTTAACCCTTCATACGTCCAAAATATATTAGACTTAGTAATTCGCTTAGCTGCAATTTTCTTTAAAGTAGCCTCTTTTGCTTGATTGAATTGATCTTCTGCTTCTGGCATATCTGTCATTAACTCCATCATTGCACTAACTGCTTGCTCTAATTTATTAGCTTGTGTACCAACATAAGCCATTGTGTAATCTGGCTTTCCTTGCTCACTTGCCATGTTATAGCTAGAGAATGCAGAATAAGCTAAAGATTTAGATTCCCTTATTTCTTGAAAAACAATTGAAGATAACCCTCTACCAAAATATGTATTAAACAACTGAGAAGCTGCCATTTTCTCCGGACTAAATTCTTCGCCTTTAGCTAATAATAAAATCTCACTTTGTACCATATCGTAATCTACAAAGTAAACATTTCCACCAGTTTCTAAATTAGTGTACTCTACTTTTTCAGGATAATCTAATAATGTTTCAGGAATTTTATGATGCTTATTTAAAGCTGCTTTTGCTTCATCTTGTGCATTACCATAGTAAAATATACGTTGCTTATATGCACGCATTTCCTTTACCTTATTTACTAATTCTGTTGGACTTATTGCTTTTAATTCTGCTTCAGAATAAATATTTCTTAATCTAGAATTCTCACCATATTGTCCGTAACTCATTAAACCATTCCAAAAAATGTTTCCTTTTTGAGTTTTACCATCTTCTCTACCTTTTAAAATACTTTGAACATACTTATCGTAAGACTCTTGGTTTGCTTCCGCATTATTCCATAAGTGTTCTAACAATGCTAAACCAGCATCTAAATTTTCTTTAAGACCTGAAATACCTACATAAGTCTTATCACTAGATGAAAACACATTGTAGCTCACTCCTATTTTGTAAAACTCTTGTTTTAACTGCTCTGGCGTATATTTATCAGTCCCTAAATAATCTAAATAACCAGCTGCAAGAGACACCATTCTATCATTGTCTTGTCCCATATCAAAAATGATATTCAAATCAAAAATATCATTGTTTGGGTTTTCTATATATGAAAGCTTAAGTCCATTATCTGTTTTAGATTCTTTAATTGCGGTTTTATAATCTATAAACTGAGGTTTTAAATCTGGAGAAACTATTGCATTTATAGATTTTAAGAAATCAGATTCTTTACCTCTATTTAACTCAATAGGTGTAATCCCAGGATTTTCAACTTTTACAATTGATGTGTCTTCACCTTGTAGTTTATGTACTTCTACATAATTATCGCCATAAAATGTATTTGCAAAATCAACAACTTCTTGTTTTGTGATTTTTTTCATTTCATCTAATATTTCTAAACGGTTTTTCCATTCTTGCTCTCCAATAAAAGCATCTAAATATGCGTAAGCTGTAGCAGAACCATTCTCGTACTCTTTAATTTGAGATAAACGCATATCATTGATAACTGCATCTAATAACCAATCCTCAAATTCACCTTTCTTAATTTTATCGACTTGTGTCAATAACAAACCTTTAACTTCATCTAAAGTTTGATCTGCTTTTGGCGAACCATAGAGTAAATGAAATCCATAATCATTATTGAAATTTGTAAAAGACGATGCTCTTTGTACTAATTGCTTTTGGTTAAGATTTAAATCTATTAAACCAGCTTGAGAATTAGCTAACATATAATCTACAAGGTTTAGAATAACTTCTTGGTCCGATCCTTTTCCTTTTGATCTAAAAGCAATGTAAATTGATTCTGCAGTTGGGCCTAATACTTCTTTTTTAACAGGAGCTGTAATTGGCTCTAACTCTGGAAAAGTAGGATGAGTAACTTCTTTTTTCTCATAACTTCCAAAAGCATCATTTACTTTTTTAATTGTTGAATCAAAATCTAAATCACCTACCATGATTACTGCCATGTTATTTGGCACATAGTATTTATCAAAATAAGCATTAATAGCCTCCATTGAAGGATTTTTTAAGTGCTCTGAAATACCAATTGTTGATTGTGTTCCGTATGGATGTGTTGGAAACAGACCTTCTAAAGTAGCGAAGTATTGCTTACGTCCATCGTTATCTTGACCTCTATTGAATTCTTCATAAACAGCTTCTAATTCTGTATGAAATAAACGTAATACTAATTTACTGAAACGCTCACTTTCTACTTTTAACCATTTATCTACTTCGTTAGAAGGGATTTTGTTGACGTATACTGTTTGCTCATTAGATGTAAAGGCATTTGTACCCTCTGCTCCTAATGAATTTGTTATTTTATCATATTCATTAGCAATAGACAATTTAGATGCTTCTAATGAAACCTCGTCAATTTTCTTGTAAAGTGCTTTTTTCTTTTCTGGGTCTTTCTCTGCTTTGTGCTCTTCGTACAAATCAGATATTTGCTTAATTAACTTAGACTCTTCTTCATAATTTTGAGTACCAAATTTATCTGTACCTTTAAAAACCATATGCTCCAAGTAATGCGCTAAACCTGTATTGTCTGCAGGGTCATAAGTAGAACCTGCACGCACAGCAATAAGAGTTTGAATTTTAGGCTCTTCTTCATTCTTACCCAAATAAACTTTAAGACCATTGTCTAAAGTATAAAGGCGTAAGCCAGTTGGGTCGTTTGCTACGGTTTCATAATTAAAGCCATTAGCATCTTGATTGGTTTCGGTTGAATAACCGAGTTTTTTGGAATCGTTTTCGGTTTTACACCCAAAAACCACTGCAACTAATAGTAGCAGTAAGACTGATTTAGTGATTTTCATTTTTTGATTTTAGTTGATTAATTGAATAAAAAAAATCCATTAGCTAAAAATATAGCCAATGGATTTATAACGTAAAGTTTTTGTATATATTTTAACAGAAGCTTAACCTAAAACTTCAGCTACTTTTTTGCCAATTTCTGCAGGCGAATCAACAACATGTATTCCACATGCTCTCATAATCTTCTTTTTTGCTTGTGCAGTATCATCACTACCACCTACAATAGCACCAGCATGTCCCATTGTACGACCAGCAGGAGCAGTTTCTCCAGCAATAAAACCAATAACTGGTTTTTTACTTCCACTTTCCTTATACCAGTTTGCAGCATCAGCTTCTAACTGACCTCCAATTTCACCTATCATTACAACAGCTTCAGTTTCTGGGTCATTAATTAATAGCTCTACAGCTTCTTTTGTAGTAGTTCCGATAATTGGATCTCCTCCAATACCAATAGCAGTTGTAATACCTAAACCTTGTTTTACAACTTGATCAGCAGCTTCATACGTTAAAGTACCAGACTTAGAAACAATACCAACATTACCTTTTTTGAATACGAAACCTGGCATAATACCAACTTTAGCTTCGCCAGGAGTAATAACACCAGGACAGTTAGGGCCAATTAATCGACATTCTTTATCTTTAATATAGTCTGCAGCTTTAATCATATCTGCAACAGGAATACCTTCAGTAATTGTAATAATTACTTTAATACCTGCATCTGCAGCTTCCATAATTGCATCTGCAGCAAAAGCTGGTGGTACAAAAATTATTGTAGTATCAGCTCCAACTTTCTCAACAGCTTCAGAAACTGTATTGAAAACAGGCTTGTCTAAATGTGTTTGTCCTCCTTTTCCTGGAGTTACACCACCTACAACATTTGTTCCATATTCAATCATTTGACCAGCGTGAAAAGTACCTTCACTACCTGTAAAACCTTGAACTATAATATTAGAATTCTTATTAACTAAAACGCTCATTTGATATTGTTGTTTTTAAGTTTTATAATTTTGTTGCACAAAAATAAGAGATTTATTACGCAAAAGCGACCTCTTTTATAATTTTATTTCCTTGTAAAAATCTTTAATAACTTATCGTAGTAAGATTACAATTTTTTCAATTTCTGAAGTATCTCAGGAATCATTTTCACATAAGCACGTTCCTTAAAAAATGCTCTTGCTTCTATTGCAGGCGATCCAAAATATGTTTTACCCTCTTCTGTTGTATGACCTAAACCAGATTGTGCATATAAAACAGTACCCTTAGTTATTGTAATACCACTTTTAACACCAACTTGTCCCCAAATAGTTACATTATCCTCAACAACAACACAACCTGCTATTCCGGTTTGTGAAGCTATTAAACATTTTTCACCAATTACGGTATCGTGTCCTATCTGAATTTGGTTATCTAATTTTGAGCCTTCTCCAATAGTTGTGTCACCTGTAACACCTCTATCAATTGTACATAAAGCACCAATATCTACATTGTTTTCAATAATTACACGACCACCAGATTTTAATTGGTCATAGCCCTCTGGTCTATTTTTATAATAGAATGCGCTTGCTCCTAAAACGGTGCCTGCATGTATGGTAACATTATCTCCAATAATAGCATCATCATAAATACTAACGTTAGCATGAATGACACAATTTTTACCGATTGTTACATTGTTACCAACAAAACAGTTTGGTTGGATTACTGTACCTTCTCCAATTATTGCATCACTTGCAATTGCACTATGAGATGCCTTAAATGGTTTAAAGTGTTCAGTAAGTTTATTAAAATCTCTAAATGGGTCGTCTGAAATTAAAAGGGCTTTCCCTACAGGACATTCAACATCTTTATTGATTAAAACAATAGTTGCCGCAGATTCTAGAGCTTTATCATAATACTTAGGATGATCAACAAAAACAATATCACCTGGTTCAACAACATGAATTTCGTTAATACCTAAAATTTCAAAATCTTCAGCACCTTTATATTCGCAATCAATTAAGGATGCTATTTGTTTTAAGGAATGTGGAATTGGGAATTTCATATTTCAGTCTTCAATAAGTAAGTCATCAGTTACTGCTTTCTACTTAATTATTCTTTAATACGTTCTTTATAAGTCCCTTTAGCCGTTTCTACCTTTATCTTATCACCTTCGTTAATAAATAATGGTACATTAACAGTTGCGCCAGACTCTACAGTTGCTGGTTTAGTAGCATTTGTTGCCGTATTTCCCTTAACACCAGGCTCGGTAGCTGTAATTTCTAAAACAACCGAAGCAGGTAATTCGACTGAAAGTGGCATGTTATCTTCAGTATTAATCTGAATTGTTACAACCTCACCTTCCTTCATTAAATCTGGTCTATCTAAAGCAGATTCTAATAATCTAATTTGCGTATAATCTGCTTCATTCATAAAATGATAAAATTCACCATCATTATATAAATACTGAAACTTATGAGTTTCTACGCGTATATCTTCAATCTTATGACCTGCAGAAAACGTATTATCTAAAACTTTACCAGTAGTTACACTTTTCATTTTGGTTCTTACAAAAGCAGGTCCTTTACCTGGCTTTACATGAAGAAATTCTATGATTTTATAAATGTCGTTATTATACTTTATACATAATCCGTTTCTAATATCTGAAGTACTTGCCATTATTGTTGTTTAATTATTAATTCTAAGTTTAAAGCTGTTTTTGATTTGAATATTTTCGAAATTAATTCGATTTAAAATATCCTTTCATTATACCACGATGCGAGTTTTTGATGAATTGTAAAATTTCATCACGCTCTGGAGTGGCTTCCATTTCTGCTTCAATTAAATCTGAAGCTTGTGTATTATTGTAATTTTTTTGATAGAGCATTCTGTAAATATTCTGAATTTCTCTAATCTTTTCAGTACTATATCCTCTTCTTCTTAATCCTACTGAATTAATACCAACATAAGATAAAGGCTCTCTTGCCGCTTTCACGTATGGAGGAACATCTTTACGAACTAATGATCCACCAGTTACAAAAGCATGATTTCCTATAGAACAAAATTGATGTACAGCAGTCATACCTGCTAAAATAACATAATCACCAACAGTTATATGTCCTGCAAGTGTACTATTATTAGAAAAGATACAATTGTTACCCACAATGCAATCGTGAGCAATATGACAGTAAGCCATTATAAGGCAATTGTCACCTACAATTGTTTTCATTCTATCTGTTGTACCTCTGTTGATTGTAACACATTCTCGAATAGTAACATTATTACCAATTTCTACGGTTGTATCTTCATCATTATATTTTAAATCTTGAGGTACTGCAGAAATTACAGAACCTGGAAAAATATTACAATTTTTTCCGATGCGAGCACCTTCCATAATTGTTACGTTACTTCCAATCCAAGTGCCTTCTCCAATCTTTACGTTATTATGTATTGTTGTAAAAGGTTCTATTACTACATTCTTAGCAATCTTTGCTCCAGGATGTACGTATGCTAACGGTTGGTTCATTTTTCTATATTTTATATTTCTAAAGCGTTAAAAAATGTTCGCTTTTGAAGCTTTATAATCTTCTTTAATTATTATGCGGAAAGTTACGAGGCTAAACTTATTTCTACTTTACTTTTGATATTTGTGCCATTAATTCAGCTTCTGCACATAATTTACCATTAGCATAGGCATAACCTTGCATATGACAAATACCTCTTCTAATAGGTGTAATTAATGAACACTTAAAGATTAAGGTATCTCCTGGTACTACTTTTTGTTTGAATTTCACATTATCCATTTTCATGAAAAATGTTAAATAATTCTCTGGGTCTGGTACAGTACTTAAAACCAAAATACCACCTGTTTGTGCCATTGCTTCAACAATTAAAACACCTGGCATAACTGGTGCTCCTGGAAAATGCCCCCTAAAGAACTCTTCGTTCATAGTCACATTTTTCATTCCAATCACATGGTTATCAGATAATTCAAAAACTTTATCTAATAATAAAAATGGTTGTCTATGTGGTAACATATCCATAATTTGATTTACGTCCATTAATGGAACTGCATTTAAATCAACTTGTGGTACATTATTTCGTCTTTCGTTCTTTATAAGTTTAGACAGTTTTTTAGCAAATTGAGTATTTACAAAATGTCCTGGCTTATTTGCAATAACCTTTCCTCTAATACGCGTACCTATTAAAGCTAAATCTCCAACGACATCTAATAATTTGTGACGTGCAGCTTCATTAGGATGATGTAGCGTAAGGTTATCTAAAATACCATTAGGTTTTACAGCAATGTTATCTTTATTAAATGCTACTCTCAATTTCTCCATAGTTTCAGGAGACAATTCTTTATCTACATAAACAATAGCATTATTTAAATCACCACCTTTAATTAAGCCATGCTCTAAAAGCATCTCAATTTCATGTAAAAAACTAAACGTTCTAGCATTTGAAATTTCAGATTTAAAATCTGAAACATTATTTAATGTTGCATTTTGAGTTCCTAAAACTTTAGTCCCAAAATCTACCATTGTTGTAATTTGATAAGAATTAGAAGGCATTAAAATTATTTCGCTTCCTGTTTCTTCATCTGCATAAGATACAACTTGTGTTACAACATATTCTTCTCTAAAAGCTTCTTGTTCTACTATACCTGCTTTTTCAATTGCTTCTACAAAAAACTTTGAAGAACCATCCATAATTGGTGGCTCTGAAGCATCTAATTCTATAACAGCGTTGTCAATATCTAAACCAACTAATGCCGCTAAAACATGCTCGCAAGTCTGAATTGTAACACCATTTCTTTCTAAACATGTACCACGTTGTGTACTTGTAACAAAATTAGCATCTGCTTGCATTTTAGGACTTCCTTCTAAATCTACACGAACAAATACAAAACCAGAATTCTCCAAACCTGGTTTAAATACTAATTTTACATCTGCGCCAGTATGAAGTCCAACTCCTGAAAGGGTTACTTCTTTTTCAATGGTTTTTTGCTTGATATCAGTTTTAATTATTGCCATCTACTTTCTTTTCTAATTCATTAATAGTTTTTGCAAGCTTAGGTAAGTTTTTGAAATAAACATAAGATTTATTCCAATCAGAATATCCAAAAGATGGTGAGCCTTGTAAAACTTCATCGTCTTTTACATTTCTACCAATACCAGATTGCGCTTGTACTTTCACATTATTTCCAATTACTAAATGCCCAGCAATTCCAACTTGTCCTCCTATTTGGCAATGTTCGCCAATTTTAGTAGAACCAGCAACTCCTGTCTGTGCAGCAATTACGGTATTCTTTCCAATTTCTACATTGTGAGCAATTTGTATTTGATTATCTAATTTTACACCAGACCTAATAATTGTAGAACCCATTGTAGCTCTATCTACTGTAGTACCTGCACCAATATCTACGTAATCTTCTAAAATAACGTTTCCTGTTTGAGGTATTTTAGAATAGCCACCATCCTTCGTTGGTGCAAAACCAAATCCATCAGCTCCAATAATAGCACCAGAATTAATGACACAATTGTTTCCAATGACACAATCAGAATAAATCTTTCCTCCAGGGAATATAATAGTATTATCTCCCAACTTCACATTATCACCAACATACGAATTTGGATAAATCTTTACATTATCTCCAATTTCAACATTATTACCAATATAAGCAAATGCACCTATATAGATGTTTTCTGGAATTTTAACGGTGTCATTAATAAAACAAGGTTGTTCTATGCCTAATTTGTTTGCTTTAATTCTATCATAATACTCTAATAATTTTGAAAACCCCTCATAAGCATCTTCAACTTTTATAAGTGTAGTTGAAATTGGTTTTTCAGGTTCAAAATTATCATTTACAATAGTTATAGAAGCTTCTGTAGTATATATATAAGGTGTGTATTTTAAATTAGATAAAAAGGTTAATGAGCCCAAAGTTCCTTCTTCTATTTTAGAAAGTTTAGAAACTTCTATGTTAGGGTCACCAACAACGGTTCCGTCTAATATACCTGCAATTTGTTCAGCTGTAAATTTCAAAGGATATTATTTAATTGTCATAGATGTTTACGCAAAAATAGAAAAAAAGGATTACATTTTCTTTTTAGGATAGCACATATAATATTTAGTGATGGGTTTACTAAGCGCTTTTAAGTTTAATTGGTCTGATGCTTTAACGATATCCTTAACTTTTCCGGATTTAAATAAGATGTTAATCTTCTGAAATTTATTCTGATACGCCTGATTGGTTAGTTCTCCATGAAACACAAAATATGAAGCTTCATGCTTAGAAATATTATGCTTTTTTATTAGCGCATCTGAATGTGCTTTTAACTCTGAAGGTTTTATCGCTTTGTTTTTCAACTTTACTTTTAATAGATTTCTGTCTAAAATCATTTGACAAAGATTACTTAAAACAAAATCATCATGGTTTTGCCAATCTTTTAATGCAGCAACAATATCATAATCATCTAATTTTGAAAAAACCATTAAAGTTTCATTTGTAAAACTTTCACCATTTATTTCAGAAAACAAAAAATAAAATAGAGCATCACTACAATTCAGCTTTACGCCTTGTTGCACTAATTCTTTAGCCCGTTTTAAAACACCCATTAGTAATTGTTCTGCAACAACTCCTGTTTTGTGCATATAGACTTGCCAATACATAAATCGTCTGGCAATTAAAAACTTCTCTACACTCAAAATACCTTTCTCTTCTACTAATAATTGGTCGTCAACCACATTGAGCATTGTTATTAAACGCTCACTATTAATATTCCCTTCCGCAACACCTGTATAAAAACTGTCTCGTTTGAGATAATCAGCTCTATCCATATCTAATTGACTAGAAATAAGCTCGCACATAAATTGTCTAGGATACTCTCCTTTAAAAATAGAGATGGCTAACGTTAAACTTCCGTTAAACTCTATATTTAGTTCTTCCATAAAACGGAGTGAAATCTCCTCATGAGAAACATCATTTACAATACTATGTTCCATAGCGTGAGAAAACGGACCATGTCCAATATCATGCAAAAGAATAGCTACTAATAATCCATTTTCTTCGTCATCAGAAATGGTAACTCCCTTAAAACGAAGCACATTAATAGCTTTTTGCATTAAATGCATACAGCCTAATGCATGATGAAAACGTGTGTGATGTGCACCAGGATATACCAAATATGATAATCCCATTTGACTAATACGACGTAATCTCTGAAAATATTTATGCTGAATTATATCGAAAATTAACGAGTTCGGAATAGTAATAAATCCGTAAATTGGGTCGTTAAAGATTTTAAGCTTATTTTTTGTAGGCAAAATTATAGAATTCAAAAATTAATAAACAAATATACCATAACATGATAAATATTCTCTGGGTTGACGATGAAATCGATTTATTAAAGCCACATATTATTTTTTTAGAGCAAAAAGGATACACGGTAACCAAGTGTCAAAGTGGTACTGAAGCTTTAGAAATTATTACGGATACTAATTTCGATATTGTCTTTTTAGATGAGAATATGCCTGGGTTAACAGGTCTAGAAACTTTAAATGAAATTAAAGAACGACGTGCTAATTTACCTGTGGTAATGATTACCAAAAGTGAAGAGGAATATATAATGGAAGAGGCAATTGGTAATAAAATTGCTGATTATTTGATTAAACCCGTAAATCCAAATCAAATTTTATTGAGTTTGAAAAAGAATTTGGACCATTCTCGCTTAGTGTCTGAAAAAACAACTTCTAATTATCAGCAAGAATTTAGAAAGATAGCTATGGATTTATCTATGGTTAATTCTTATGAAGAATGGGTGGAATTATACCAAAAATTGATTTATTGGGAATTACAACTAGAAGGCATTGAAGATGCCGGAATGACAGATATCTTAGATTCTCAAAAAACAGAAGCTAATATGCAATTTGGTAAGTTTATTGAAAAAAACTATGAAGACTGGTTTCAGCCAAACACAGATACTCCTGTAATGTCGCACACACTGTTTAAAGATAAAGTTGTACCAGAATTAAGTGACAAACAGCCAACAGTTTTAATCGTCATAGACAATTTACGCTATGATCAATGGAAAGCTTTTGAGCCAATTGTAAATAATTATTACAAAAAAGCTTCAGAATTAGCATTTTACAGCATCTTACCTACAGCTACACAATATGCCAGAAATGCAATTTTCTCTGGATTAATGCCTGCAGATATGGAAAGTTTATTTCCTCAATATTGGAAAAATGATACTGACGAAGGAGGAAAAAACATGCACGAAGGTGATTTTTTAAGAGAACAATTAAAACGATTAGGTTTAGGTAATTTAAAACATGAATATCATAAAATCACGAATTTAAAAGCTGGTAAAAAACTCGTAGAGAACTTTAAATCTTTAAAAGATAACGACCTCAATGTAATTGTTTATAATTTTGTAGATATGCTTTCGCATTCTAAAACAGAAATGGAAGTCGTTAAAGAATTAGCCTCTAATGATAAGGCTTATCGTTCACTTACTGTTAGTTGGTTTAAGAATTCACCATTGTTAGAAATGATTCAATTATCTCAACAACTTGGTTTTAAATTAATTTTAACTACTGATCACGGCACCATAAATGTAAAAGCACCTTCTAAAGTCATTGGAGATAGAGACACAAGTCTAAATTTACGTTACAAAACTGGTAGAAGCTTAACATACCAAGAAAAAGATGTTTTAGCTATTAAGAATCCAAAATCGATACATCTACCGTCATTAACAATGAGTAGTTCTTTCATTTTCGCAAAAGGCGATATGTTTTTAGCATACCCTAATAATTTTAACCATTATGTAAATTACTACAGAAATACATATCAACATGGAGGCGTTTCTTTAGAGGAAATGATTATTCCTTTTGTCGTTATGGATCCAAAATAGATTCTATGGTTTTTTAATATATATAACTAATAATCAATTGCTTTTGAATAAAACAAGATTTCAAAATCATGACAGAAAACCCTTTAAAACGCAAAAAAAACCGATGAAATACATGTTTTTCTTGGTTAAGTCAGATTTTATCATTAACATTGCTTCCCATGAGATTATAATCGAATAGTGAAAACAATTGAGTTTACATACCATTTAAAAGATATTGACGCTATAGCATCAAGTGTGTTAGAACACTTAGATTCTAAAACTGTGCTTTTTAATGGCAGTATGGGATCTGGCAAAACAACATTTATTAATGCATTACTTAGAGCAATGCAAAGTAATGATGTTGCTACTAGCCCAACCTTTTCGATAGTGAATGAGTATGTTTTACCTAATGATAAAGTATATCATTTTGATTTTTACAGGATTGAATCACTAGATGAAGCCTATAATTTTGGAATAGAGGACTATTTAAGTAGTAATCATTGGCTATTTATGGAATGGCCAGAGCGTATTGAAGATTTAATCCCAGAAGATAGCCAAACAATTACTATTACTGATTTAGATACTAACATAAGATCCCTAAAGTTGACCATAAGCACAAATCATTTAACCAAAAATATAGCCATGAAAACAGTGAAATTTTAATTAAAATTTTATTAATATTCCTACAAGATTACACAACAGTTACGGTAAAACCGTAATCAATGTCTCAAAATTTATTGGACTTTAACAATTTAACATTTGTAAGCACTTAGCAATGCTTTTATTTTTGTTGTAATTAATTAAATCCCTTGAATTATGAAAAACAAAAAAAATCTAGTATTGGCAATCGCTATCTTCGGAGGAATGTTATTTACTGTACAAGCTACAAACATTATTGATTTAGATGGACAAACCACTACAAAAATTGAAAAGAAACTCAGAAAGCTCATTAAAAACGGCTAATAAAAGATTAAGTAGAAGTGCTGTAGTTGGAACAATAATCGCTACAATAATTGCTTCTACCCCGCTTTTATATTCTTTACACGAAAGTGTTCCGACCACAGAGGTTTGGGACACTTTTTTATTTACTTATAAGAGTGGAGCTTGGAAAGAGGCACAATATGCCATGTGGGTATATACTAGTAAACTTATTCCTCTTATTCTACTTGTAATTTGGTTTTTTACTTGCAGACATTGGTGGTATCATGCAATTCTGGTACCTATAGTAATGTTTGCTTTTCAAGGGGTTAATAGCTGGAATGCAGAAGCTGGGAATATTGATGAGGGTACATTTGTTGTATTATTACCAATTTTAGTACTTGTGGTCCCTTCAATTTATCTTATTAGAGCAAAAATGTTCAACAAAATTAACACTGCTGACAAAACCCTTGAAGAGCTCGAGGAAGAATTTATGATTAAACCTAAAGGTGTTTGGGGAAAAGTTAAACAGTATTTTTAGAACTCTAAAAATTATTTAATTTTTATTTGTAATTTGAAGTTTAGATTTAACAACCAATTATATAACGTTATTCATTATATTGCAATGGTAAACAAAAGCCAATAACTTCGATGAGTAAATCTTTATCACCTTTTACCAAAGCCCAATTATTACCTCAAGAAGAAACTTTAGAAATTCTAAAACAAAAAGGCGAGCTGTTTATAGGTATTCCTAAAGAAGCGCATTTTCAAGAACGTCGCGTTTGTTTAACTCCTGATGCTGTTTCTGCATTAACGGCCAATGGACATCGCGTGTTATTAGAATCTGGTGCTGGTGAAGGTGCAAATTTCAAAGATAAAAATTATAGTGAAGCTGGCGCAGAAGTAACCAAAGATACTGCTAAGGTTTACTCCTGCCCTATTATACTCAAAGTAGAGCCGCCATCGTTAGACGAAATTAAACTTATTAATCCGCAAACACTTTTAATTTCTGCTCTTCAGATAAAAACTCAAAGTAAATCATATTTCGAAGCATTAGCTAAAAAACGAATTACAGCTTTAGCTTTTGAATACATAAAAGATGATGATGGACAATATCCAGCTGTAAGTTCTTTAAGTGAAATTGCAGGTACTGCTTCTATTTTAATTGCTTCAGAATTACTATCTAATGTTAATGGTGGAAATGGTTTAATGATGGGTAACATTAATGGCGTACCTCCAACAGAAGTCGTTATTTTGGGAGCAGGAACTGTTGGTGAATTTGCGGCACGTTCTGCAATTGGCTTAGGTGCAAACGTTAAGGTTTTTGATAGTTCAATTACTAAGTTACGTAGACTTCAAAATAATTTAGGTCGTACTATTTATACTTCAACCATGCAACCTAAAAACTTACTTAAAGCTTTAAAACGTTGTGATGTTGCTATTGGTGCAGTTAGAGGTACAAACCGTGCTCCTATTGTAGTTACTGAAAATATGGTAGACCACATGAAATCTGGCTCAGTAGTAATTGATGTTAGTATTGATATGGGAGGTTGCTTTGAAACAAGCGAAGTTACTACACATGATAAGCCTGTATTTAATCATAATGGTGTAATACATTATTGTGTTCCAAATATTCCTGCACGTTATTCTAGAACGGCTTCAGTTTCTATAAGTAACATCTTCACACCTTACCTTTTAGAAATTGGTGAATATGGTGGTATAGAAAATGCACTTCGTTTTGATCGAGGTTTAAAAAATGGGTTGTATTTTTACCACGGCATTTTAACTAATAAATCAGTTGCAGAATGGTTTGGTTTAGATTACAATGATGCTAATTTACTGATTTTTTAAAATTCAGTTCTCAACTGCGATTGAACTGACGGAATCTTATTTTTATTTATGAAATTTATACATCGTTTAGGTTACTATCTTGGCGGATTTGCTATTGGTTTAATTTTACTAATGTTTTTTTTAAATGGTAAAGATGCCTCTTGTGATTATAGCCCTAATGCTAGAACTACAAAAAACATAAGCTCTAAGCCAATTCAATACTCAGAAAAGGCTTTTAAATTTATTAATCAGCAACAATTAGATTCTGCTACTATTATTAACTTAGTTAAGTTTGGAAACGTGAATTTTTCAGAGAGTAAAACTAAATTAGATTCTTGTAAGGTATACCTTATAGAAAATAGCTTCAAAGAGCAAGAAATGGAGTTAAAAATTCAAAATTGTGATTCTTTAGCGACACTCCTCGATATTAAGTATACAAACATCTAATTTGTTGAAATTGATAACAATAAAATTTAGAGTTCTCAAACTAAATTTTAATATTTGAAAACGAAATAAGTAAAACCTTAATTATCATGAAAGTATTAGTAACAGGGGCAGCAGGATTTATCGGGTTCTATGTTTCAAAAATATTAACGTCTAAAGGTCATAGTGTTGTTGGTTTAGATAATATTAATGATTATTATGATGTTAACTTAAAATACTCTAGACTTAATGAGTTAGGTATTGATAAAAATGAAGCCGCCGAATTTAATACACTTTGTAATAGTTCTTCGAATGATTTCTCATTTGTAAGAATGAATCTTGAAGACCGAGAAGAACTTCCAAAATTATTTAAATCACAAAAATTTGATATTGTCTGTAACCTTGCTGCTCAAGCAGGTGTAAGATATAGTTTAGAAAATCCTGAAACATATGTAGACTCTAATCTAGTAGGTTTCTTAAATATCTTAGAGTGTTGTAGAAATAACGACATTAAGCATTTAGTTTATGCTAGTAGCTCTAGTGTTTATGGAATGAATAAAAAGATTCCATTCTCTACAGATGATAACGTTGATCATCCTATAAGTTTGTATGCAGCAACTAAAAAAAGTAATGAACTTATGGCACACACTTATAGCCATTTGTTTAAAATACCAACTACAGGACTAAGGTTCTTTACTGTTTATGGTCCTTGGGGAAGGCCTGATATGGCAATGTTTCTATTTACAGATGCTATTGTAAATAATAGAACAATTAATGTGTTTAATCACGGCAATATGGAGCGTGATTTCACTTATATTGATGATATTGTAGAAGGTGTTGTTAGGATTATTGAAAAATCTCCAAAAACAAGAATTGAATCTAATAACTTATACAAGGTTTATAATATTGGAAATAACAATTCAGTTAAACTTTTAGATTTTATTAAAGAGATAGAAGTTAACCTAGATAAAGAAGCTTCTAAAAACATGATGAAAATGCAACCAGGAGATGTAGAACGAACTTGGGCAGATGTAGATGCATTAATCAAGGATTACGATTATAGACCGAATACATCAATTAAACATGGTGTAAAATCATTTATTGATTGGTTTAAAAACTTTTATAATTAAGTTCCTGTTTTTAACTATTGTTCTTATTTTTACAAAAAAATAATACTTAATCGTAAAAAAGTGTTTTTGGTATAAAAAATTGCCTCAATAAACTTATTTCAGTCAAATTTGCATTCATTTACAAATTCAACTCAAATCTAAATAAACTTTAAAACAATGAAAATCACAAAAATCTGTTGCATTGGTGCTGGATATGTAGGCGGACCTACTATGGCCGTAATTGCAAAAAAGAACCCACATATAAAAGTTACAATTGTAGATATCAATGCAGAACGTATTGCTGCATGGAACGACAAAGATGTATCTAAATTACCAATCTACGAACCAGGATTAGCTGAAATTGTTGAAGAAACAAGAGGAAAAAACCTATTTTTCTCTACTGATATAGATGAGACAATTAGAGAATCTGAAATGATTTTTATCTCAGTTAACACTCCAACCAAAACTTATGGTAAAGGAAAAGGTATGGCTGCAGATTTAAAATATGTAGAACTTTGTGCTAGAAATATTGCTGAAGTTGCCACTACAGATAAAATTGTTGTAGAAAAATCTACATTGCCTGTTAGAACGGCCCAGGCAATTAAAAGTATATTACACAATACCGGAAGCGATGTGAATTTTAGTATTTTATCTAATCCTGAGTTTTTAGCAGAAGGAACTGCAATTCAAGATTTATTGAATCCAGATCGCGTATTAATCGGTGGAGAATCTGAAGATGCGATTGAAAGTTTAGCTAGTGTATATGGAAGTTGGGTGCCTCAAGACAGAATATTAAGAACTAACGTTTGGTCTTCAGAATTATCAAAGCTGACAGCAAATGCATTCTTAGCGCAACGAATTTCTTCAATTAATGCAATTTCAGAATTATGTGAACATACAGAAGCTAATGTTAATGAAGTAGCGAAGGCAATAGGTATGGATTCTAGAATTGGACCTAAGTTTTTAAATGCATCTATTGGATTTGGAGGTTCATGTTTTCAAAAAGACATTTTAAACCTTGTATACATCGCTAGAAGTTATGGCCTTAACGCTGTTGCTGATTATTGGGAACAAGTAATTATTTTAAATGACCATCAAAAAAGACGTTTTTCTGATAATTTAATAAGTACTTTATATAATACCGTTTCTGGAAAAAAAATAGCAATGTTAGGTTGGGCATTTAAAAAAGACACCAACGACACTAGAGAGTCAGCTGCTATATATGTTGCAGATCATTTATTAAACGAACAAGCAAATATTGCTGTTTATGACCCTAAGGTTAGCTGTGAAAAAGTACAAGCTGATCTTAATTATTTAAATACAAGATCGGAAGAAGAAAACAACAAATTAGTTGATACGTTCTTAGATCCTTATGAAACTACTAAAGATGCCCATGCCGTTGCTATTATGACAGAATGGGATGAATTTAAAACATACGATTGGCAAAAGATTTATAACCAAATGAAGAAACCTGCATTTATTTTTGATGGTAGAAACATTTTAGACAAAGAAGAAATGACAAGTATTGGATTTGAATACTCATCCATAGGGAAATAAAAGAAGTATTTTTATTAACGGAAAAAGCACTTAAATCAAATAGATTTAAGTGCTTTTTTTTTGTTATATATTTCTGTTTAATTTACAATTAACTTCTTTGTTATATCCCTTGTTTCGTCCAAAAACTTAACAAAATAAATTCCTGATTGTAGAGATGATATATTGATTGTAGTGGTTGTCGTTGGATTTAACTCATCGTTAAAAATTTGAATTTTACTAACCAACTTACCAGTTACATCAAAAATGTGAATATATGATCCTTCAAATACTCCAGTTAATTTAATATTTACTTCATTTAAAGCAGGATTCGGATAAACATCTAAATCTATTTCATCAGCATTCGTAGGTAAATCGGATTGAGTTGTACAATCTAAATCGACTTCTACCCTAACTGTTGCTTCATCAAAATCTAAAGCGTTAAACACTGTAACTGTATAATCAGTGGTTTCTGAAGGAGAGACTTGAATTGTTTCTGTCGTTTGACCAGTACTCCAAACATAATCATCACCACCTGTAGCTGTTAACGAAACTAATTCTTCAGGACATATTATAACATCCTCTCCTGCATCTGCAATAACTGGATTTAATACATTAACGGTTACTGCTTTCTCATCATAACAATCACCAATATATCCCCTAACCTCGTATGTAGTTGTAATAGAAGGACTCACTGCAATATTTGGTTGAGTAGCACCATTATTCCATTCAAACGTATTAGCGCCAGAAGCAGATAATGTTATAAAGTCTCCATTCATAATATCTACACTCTCACCATTTTCAATAACAACTTCGGGACTTGGTTCAACATAAACTGTAACTGAATCTGAATCTATTTGTTCTCCCTGTGTTATTGTTACACTATATGTTGTCGATGACAATGGGTTAACAATAATTGATTGAGAAGTTTCACCAGTACTCCACAAGTAACTATCACCTTGATTAGCCGATAAAACAACTTCATAACTCAAATTATCACAAATATGTTCATCAACACCTGCTGAAGCTACAAATAATGGTATAACAGTAACTGTTACTTCTTCCTGTAAACTATCACATGAGTTTGTCGACCCAATAACTGTATATGTTGTCGTTTCAGTAGGACCAACAGTTATTGTATTAGAAGATTCTCCTGTACTCCATAAATATGTTAACGCACCATCTACAGATAAATTAATACTTTCTCCTTCTAATATTGTAACATTTTCAGAAACATTTATGGTTGGTAAATCATTAACCATAACTGTAACACTATCTGAATCAGAGTTACCATAAGTATCTGTAGCCGTTACATTATAAGTAGTAGTTTCTAAAGGACTTATTGTTATTGAGGCAGTGGTTTCTCCTGTATTCCACAAATAACTAGCACTATCTGTAGCCGTTAAAGTAATACTCTCACCACTGCAAATGGTTAAATCACTTCCAGCATTCACTGTGAATTCTGGCAATACAATAACGGTAATTTCTTCAGTTACTTCACAATTATTTGAAGAATAACCAGTAACCGTATATGTAGTTGTAACGATTGGACTAACCTCTATTGTGTTAGAAGTTTCCAAAGTACTCCACAAATATGATTCAGCTCCAGAAACGTTTAAACTTGTACTTTCTCCTTCAAAAATTGTTAAATTTCCAACTACATCTATATTTGGTAATTCATTGACAAATACAGTAACACTATCTATAGCAGAAGTACCATATTCATCTGAGACCTCAACCACATAAGTTGTAGTTTCTGAAGGGGTAACAGTAATCGGATTCTCTATTTCTCCAGTACTCCATGTATAGTATATACTACCCGAAGCATTTAAAGTTACACTTTCTCCTTCACATATTACTACATCGTTCCCTGCATCAGCAATTACATTTGGTATTACTTCAACTGTTATTTCACTATATACCTCGCAATTATTTATTGAATATGCAGTTACACCATATATAGTAGTTTCTGATGGGCTTACACTTATTATATTCGATATTTCACCAGTACTCCATAAATAAGATTCTGCTCCATTTGCAGTTAAACTAGTGCTTTCACCAACCAAAATCGTTATATTTTCACTTGTTGTTATTGTTGGAGATTCATTTACGACTATTGTAACAGTATCTGAATCAAAATTTCCATAGTTGTCAGAAACAGTAACTGTATAAGATGTTGTTTCAATAGGACTAACTGTTATACTTGAATTATTTTCACCTGTATTCCATAAAAAATTAGCTCCACCTGACGCATTTAGGGTTATACTATCACCTAAACATATATTAGTATCACTACCAGCATCAGCAATTACTTGTGGAATAACTGTAACCGTAACTTCTTCTGTAATAACACATCCATTTTCAGAATAACCAGTTACATTGTATATAGTTGTTTCTACTGGATTAACCGTTATCGAATTTAAAGTTTCTCCAGTACTCCAAAGGTAAGAATCAGCTCCATCTACATTCAGTATAGCACTCTCACCTTCTATAATCAAAATATTTTCACTTATTGTTAATATTGGTGAATCATTAACTGTAACTGTAACACTGTCTGAATCTGAATTACCATAGTTATCACTTACATTAACTATATATGTTGTTGTTTCAGTTGGGCTTATAGTTATAGTGTCATTCATTTCTCCATTACTCCACTCATAATTACTACCTCCTGTAGCTATTAAAGTTATGCTTTCTCCTGAACAAATTTCAATATCATTCCCTGCAAATGCATTAACAACAGGAATTACTGTAACTGTAATTTCCTCTATAACTTGGCATCCACTAAAAGTATAGCCAATAACACTATAAGTTGTTGTTTGTATTGGACTAACTACAATTGAAGCTGTTGTTTCTCCGTTACTCCATAAATAGGTGTCAGCGCCACTTACTGTTAAATTTGTACTTTCTTCTTCAAAAATAACTATGTCCTCACTTACTAAAATATTTGGTAAATCATTTACAGTAACTATTAAATCATCAGAATCCGAAAACCCATAACTATCACTAACTGTTACTGTATATATTGTAGTTTCAGATGGTGTTACAGTTATTGAAGCACTAGTTTCTCCTGTACTCCATAAATAACTACCTCCACCCGAAGCATTCAATGTTATACTCTCTTCTTCACATATAGAAATATCTTCTCCAGCATAAGCGACGACTTGAGGTATAACACTAACAGTCACTTCTGCAGTGCTCTCACATCCGTTTCCTGAAAAATTTATAACACTATAAGTTGTTGTTTCTGTTGGGTTTACTACGATAGTTCCTGAGGTATCACCTGTACTCCATAAATATGATTCTCCTCCTGAAACTTCAAGTGTAGTAGAATTACCTGTAATAATTACAATATCTTCACTTATTGATAATTCAGCTATTGGAAGTACAAATACAGAAACCTCATCCGCATGTGAACAAAGACTATTTGATACCTCTACCGTGTAGACTGCATCTTCCAATGGATTTACAGTAATAGTTGGAGTAGTTTCACCTGTACTCCATAGGAATACATCACCACCTTCTGCTGTTGCAGATAGTGTTACTGGTTCTCCTTGACATGTTATTTGATCTTCTCCTGCATTTGCAATTGGAACTGGTATTACCGTTACCGTTACATCATCTGTGTCTGTATGACCATATCCATCAGCAACAGTTACAGTATAAGTTGTTGTTTCTGTTGGAGTAAATGATGGTGTTGCTACAGTCTCTCCCGAATCCCAAGTATAAGAAACACCTCCTGAAGCATTTAGAGTTACCGTATCTCCTTGACAAATTGAAATATCTTCTCCTGCATTAGCATTCAAAACTTCAACTACCGTTACTATAACTTCAGAAGTTGTTTGACAACCATTTAGTCCTTCACCTACGACAGTATATGTAGTAGTGATATCTGGAGTAACAGTAATTTCATTTGTGGTTTCGCCAGTATCCCATAAATAAAAATCAGCTCCAGAAACAACAAGAGTTGCTGAGTCACCTATCATAACATAAATATTATCACTTACTGAGAGATTAGGTGATTCGTTTACAAAAATAGTAATGTCATCAGTATCAGTAAAACCATATTCATCTTCAGCCGTTACGGTGTAAACCGTCGTCTCATTAGGGGAAACCATAATTTCTTCACCTTCATCACCAGTATTCCATGTGTAAGTATATCCTCCAGATGCATTAAGAGTAACAGTTTCTCCTTGACATATAGTAATATCTTCACCAACAAATGCGACAATCTCTGGTACAACAGTTACAGTAACATTGACAGTACTAGAACAACCGTTTGCCCCTAAAGTACTTACAGAATATGTTGTAGTAACTAATGGAAATACAGTAATAGAATTTTCAGTTTCTCCTGTGCTCCATTCATAATTATCACTTCCAGATACTGAAAGAGTAACCGAATCACCTTCTACAATTACAACATCCTCGGTAACTATAATTTCAGGTACTTCATTTACAAAAACAGTCACTTCATCCGTATCACTATAACCATAATCATCCTCTACTGTAATTAAGTAAGTCGTCGTTTCATTTGGATTAACAATAACCTCTGGTACTGTATCTCCTGTATTCCATAAATAATTTGAGCCACCTGAGGCTGTTAACGTAACCACTTCACCATTACATATTGTTACATCTTCACCAGCATTTGCTATTACCTCTGGGATTACTGTAACTGTAACAAAAGCAGTATTAGAACAATTTTCCTCACCATCTGTAGTTACAGAATAAGTTGTCGTTACTGTTGGATTTACAGAAATAAACTCTGTTGTTTCACCAGTATTCCATAAGTAATTATTATTCCCTGTTGCTGTAAGAATTGTAGATTCTCCTTCTACAATAACCAAATCTTCAGTAACTGAAATTTCTGGTAATTCATTAACAAAAACTATAACCTCATCTGAACTAGAACAACTATCATCACTAACATCAACAGTATATGTAGTATCCTCCAATGGGCTAACAACTATTGACTCTGTTGTTTCTCCAGTACTCCATAAATACGATATACCTCCGGTTGCTGTAAGTGTAATTGATTCTCCAATACAGATTGTTCTATCTTCACCTGCAAATGCTAATGGATTTTCATTAACAGTTACTGTAACGCTCACTTCCTCTGACTGACCATATTCATCCGAAACAACAACAGAATAAGTTGATGTTGCTTCTGGTGTTGTTTCAATTATAGCTGTTGTTTCTCCTGTATTCCATAAATAACTCGTTCCGCCAGTTGCTTCTAATGTAGTACTTTCCCCTTCACAAATCTGTTGGTCAATACCTGCGCTTGCTTCGAGCGCTTCGGGAAAAACCGTTATTTCCGCAGAATCTAAAAACTCTCCATCACTAGTTGTAAAAGTTATAATAACATTTCCTACTGATACAGGTGAAACCTCTCCGTTTTCATCAACCGTGGCAATAGATTCATCACTAGAACTCCATTCGCCACTAATGTATGTTGCATTTGAAGGTGTAAAAGCTACTTCTAATTGCAATGTTTCCGATAATTCAATCTCCGACGTAGATGGCGTTACCTCTAAATTTTCTAATGCAATAATGACCTCGGGTGCATCAACACTATTTAAGTATTCTTCTAACCAAGTATAACCACTAGGTGCAATATCATTATGATCTTCACCTTCAGGCACATTAGCTATAAACCATGTTTCAGGAATATGTGGATTAGAGACGTAAAAATTATCTGGTCTAGAGTTTATTACATTAGAATTAATTGAATTAACAAAATCAATATATCTCTGTTCTGAAAACCAACTTCTTACACTACCATACATTTCATAAGCTTCAAAAGCTCCCTCTCCTTGAGACATAATATTTAAATAGTCTGTATCATTTATATCTGTATAATAAGTTACTGTACCATCTGCATTTAAGGAAGCATTTGCTCCAACATCAGATATAACATCATTATAAGCGTCGGTAGCAGATTTTATTACCATAGGAACACCAACTTGAGTATACGGTGAACTTACAAATTCTGAAGAAGGTGCATATGATGTTTGAGCTCCACTTGAAAACTCAACCCAAAGTACCTCATTATTTGCATTAGGGTCTGTAAAAGCACCTTTATCTGCAATATTTCCTGCTGTGTAAATTTGGTTATTATAAGAAGAAACAAGCGGATTTAATTGGATCTGTGAACCACCACCCGTCAATGAATTACGACTCCCTAATGAATAGTAATTATTAATATGATTTAATTTAGTATTACCTTCAACCATTGACAATCGATATTGCCAATTATGGGTTACATTATTAATTATATCTACTCTTCCATTTGTAGCGACATTAGGAGTTCTGTGCGAAATATTATAAAATAAAGAATTTAAATAACTATTATCATAACTATTTCCGGGAGTAGCAGAATCTCCAAATAATGATCCAGTTTTAGCCTCTGCAACTAATAATCTTTGATATGTTACATTGTGTGTACCTTGTCCTCTTAAACTAATACATTCATCTCCTCCATAGCTGACGGATAAATGATCCATGATAATATTTGATGCACCTGCTGAATTTCCATAAAATTCAAAAGCATCATCTCCAGACTGTCTTGGTCTTAATCTTAAATACCTAACAATAAAATTATTAATATCCTGTCCTCTAAATCTTTGATAAGTCGATGAAGTAATTGTAATACCTCCAACCGGAGCAGATTGTCCAGCAATTGTAACATCAGAACCTCCTAAAGTTAGCCATGAGGTTAAATCTATAATCCCACTTACATCAAATACAATCGTAGAAGGTCTTGGCTGAGCAAGAGCCCATCGAAACGTACCTTCAGAATTATCATCTAAAAGACTAGTTACATGATAAACATAACCACCTCTTCCACCTGATGCAAAAGCGCCGCCTCCATAAGCCGATGGAAATGCTTTTTGTTGGGCAAACGAGATAAAATTGGGGAGTAAAAATAATAGTAAAACAATATATCTTAGGCTATAAGGATAACCTATTAGTAAATTAGGGGATTTCATAAAATTCGCGATTTTAGCGTATAATTCAATAGCAATCTATAAAAATAAAAAGTATAACAAAGTTTAAAAGTATAATATTTCGATGTAACGTTTTTATTTGTAAGTATTAATTTACAAATATGTAATCTAATATAAATACTATCTATATACGGTATAAAATAAGGTTTAGATGTTAAAGGGGAAAAATTAACATTTAAACCAAATCTAACGTACATTAAAACTTAAAACTTGAATATTTTTATAACATCCCAAAAATAAGCATTATATGTTTAAACGTAAAATATTAACTTACAACGAATTTTCAATTAAAATGTGTTTTCATAAAATTAAAATGTGTTTTTTTACAAAAATTAAAAAATATGTGCGGCATATATTTAACCAACATACCTTTTGAACGAGAGGAAATTAAAACTAAATTAAATTCAATATCGTATAGAGGTCCTGATTTTACTGGGATTGAAAAAATTAATGGTTTAACGTTTGGTCATCTTCGTCTTTCAATATTAGACTTAGACCCTCGCTCAAATCAACCTATGGCGCACAAAGAATTAACTATTGTTTTTAATGGAGAAATCTATAATTATAAAGATGTTAAAAAAGAATTAATTGAATTAGGTTACTCATTTAATACCGAAAGCGACACTGAAGTGTTATTAATAGGATTTAAGCACTGGGGAAAAGAAATACTTCATAAAATAAACGGAATGTTTGCTTTTAGCATCTATAATTCTGTAACAAATATATTGTTCTCTGCTAGAGATAGATTAGGTGTTAAACCATTTTATTATTCTTGGGATGGTGAAAAATTTGAAATCTGTAGTCAAATAAGACCGTTATTAGGTGATAAAAAAATTGATGAAAATTCAATTTCTATATTTTTAGATTGTGGGTACGTTCCAAGTCCCTTTACAATAGTAGAAAATGTTTTTAAATTACCTCCTGGTAATTATTGTGAGCTTGATTTAAATTCCAATAAACTAAAAATAGAAGAATATTGGAATCTAAAGAAAGTTGAAACTAAAAAAATAAGTTATGAAACGGCCGTTAGTGAATTACATGAATTATTATTAGATTCTGTAAAAATAAGACTGCAATCGGATGTTCCCATAGGTTCATTTTTATCAGGAGGTATAGATTCTGCCCTAATATCAAGCCTAGCCTCAAAAATATCTACCGAACCAATAAATACATTTTGTATAGGTTTTGACGACCCAGAATTTGATGAAAGTAAGATAGCTGAGAAATTTGGAAAGATCATGAAATCTAACCATAAAACTACCGTTTGTAATCAACAAGACATTGTTAACTTAGTTCCTAAATTAGCTAAGGTCTATGATGAACCCTTTGCGGACAGTTCTGCCTTACCTACATTGCTATTAAATTCTGTTGCTAAAAAGCATGTCACAGTTGCTTTATCTGGTGATGGTGGTGACGAAAGTTTTTTAGGATATGATCATTTTGATTCTTTAATAAAAAACAAAGCAATTATAGATATCCCTTTTACAATTAGAAAATTATTGTCTAAACCTTTCTTTTTAAATTTAATAGGGAAAAATTCGCATAGAGTTAGAAATGCTTTAAATACTAAAACTAGAAATGACTTTATTGAAAATATTTTTTCAAGAAAAGGCCTTCTTTTAAATAAAAAAAAACAAGGCTGGATGTCCCATTATCAAGGGTATAAAAAATGGTCTACTAACTTTTTGCAAAAAGCAGCTGACCTAAACATTAAGCTTTGGTTAGAGAATGACAGTAACGTAAAAGTGGACAGAGCCAGTATGGCTTATTCCGTTGAAGTAAGAAGCCCTTTTTTAGATTATCGGGTAATTGAATATGCAAGAACTTTACCTGTTTCATATCGATACCAAAAAGGAAGACAGAAAAGAATTCTTAGAGACATTTTAAAAGAATATATACCAGAAGAAGTTTTTAACCAACCAAAAAGAGGTTTTAAAGCACCTATAGGTGATTGGATGAGAGTTGAATTACGCGATGAATTTTATAGTACTTTAAATGATGACTTTTTAAATAAAGTCCCAAATTTAAATGTCAATAAATTTAAAACTCTTTTAGATGAACACATGAATAAAGGTGAAAACCACACACCTCACATTTGGAAATTATATGTTCTCGGAAAATGGTATAAAGAATTTAATTTCCTTTAATATTTTATTTTATATATGGTATTATCTTAATTAATATTTTATTTTTCGTTGGTAACATTCTATTCACTAAATCAAGCTGTATTTTTGTAATAATAATTCCAAATGATAATAAAAATATAAATTTCAAAATAAACAACCCTATTATTTCATAGTGACCAAAGAAGTTTTTCCATAAATAATATGCTAGTATATGCCAAAGATAGATCCACAAGGAATTTGAAGAAAGCCATATTAAAACCTTTTTATATTTTACAAAGTTTATAACTGAATATCTAAAAATCATCAAATAGATTAAATTAACCCAAAACAATGCATAAGAAAGATAGTATAGCGTAGGTGGATACTTATAATTTTGAGTTGAAACAAATATACCATTACTGTAATATTTTTTTATTGCCATGATGATAAATATCAATAATGAAAATATGGTTACATAAATAACATGATGGGTTTTCATATTATTTAATCTTAAACCATACAAATACAAAGCTGTATAGGGAAAAACTAATAAAATAGTATTTTCAATTAAATGTAACGATTCAACCGGAATATAATCTGATACAAAATAATTTCCCAATTCGTAAAGAACATAAAAAAGAAAAATGATTGAAAAATAAGCTCGGTTTCTTATTTTAGAATTGCTAAACCTTAGACCAAATGGTGTTAAAAGCGCTAGCATCAAATATATTTTTAATATCCAAACAAATCCAATTCCTTCATAAAACAAAAAAGTACTAATTACTGTGTTAATATTAAAAGGATAATCTTGGTTAAAAATAAACGTAACCACATAAAAAAGTAAAAAAAAGACTATTAAAAATATCCATGCTGGAAGTGTAAGCTTAGTAATTCTTTTTTTATAAAATGGAATCAATTCAATAGATTTATTTTTATAAATAAACGCATAAGTTAGAGATGACGCCACTATTAGCAAAGGCGTACCGAAATTTCTTAATTGAAAAAAAACGGATGGAGGTTTGGCGTGTGCAACCATTATAATTAAGACACCCAAAAAGCGTAATAAATCAAGATTTACATTTCTTGATTTATTCGTTTTCTTATTTTTCATAATAATCTTATTGAAAAAGTATTAACAGCTATCGTATATATATATATATAACTCTTAAAATCAATTGATTAAATGGATAAAATACCTTATTAAGGGTTATTATCTAATTTCATGAAGCTTTTTTATTACATTTCATCGAGTTTAATAGAATTTCCTTGATATTCAAGGTGTTTAACGTTAAAACCAGTACTTAATGTAAAAAATTTTATCAATTGTTTTAATTCTTACACATTTGCATTGTTTATTTAATTTACCCCAAGTCTAAATGAAATATAGGCAAGCTAAATTTAATGCCATTTTAAGTACGTTTCTTTTTCGAAAAAAACCTAACTACTCGCTCTTTTATTACTTTATTTGTGATGTATATTTGGCCTGCCTCAATTTTTTATTAAATATTGTGCAAATAAGATCAATTTCAACCTCTATAATATTTAGAAACGATTTTACTTTTTGCCACCTTAATGATAGAATACACAAAGCAATTTATAGATTGCAATTTAATTTTTAAACTATAAAAATAGAGTATGCTTTTTAATTCGTTTGAATTTGTTATTTTCTTTTGTATTGTATTTTTTATCTATTACAAATCTTACAATAACTTAAAATTTCAAAATATCCTATTATTAGTTTCTAGTTATATTTTTTATGGCTGGTGGGATTGGAAATTTTTAACATTAATAGTTATTAGCTCCTTAAGCGACTATATTATTGGAAAAGCTATAGATGAATCTGATAATAAAAAGAAAAGAAAACAGCTACTAATTTTAAGCCTAACTATTAACCTAGGTATTCTTGGGTTCTTTAAATATTATAATTTCTTTTCACAATCATTTTCAGACTTTGTAGCTCTATTTGGATTTGAAACTAATCCATTCTTGTTAAATATTGTATTACCTGTAGGTATTAGTTTTTACACATTTCAGACAATGAGCTACACTATTGATATTTACAAAGGAAAAATGAAATCTAATAAAAATTTATTGGAGTTTATGACTTTTGTATCATTCTTTCCTCAATTAGTTGCTGGTCCAATAGAAAGAGCTTCTCACCTACTCCCACAATTTTCTAAGAAAAGAACATTTAACCTTTATGAATTTAAAGAAGGAGCGAAACAAGGACTTTGGGGACTTTTTAAGAAAATCGTTATTGCTGACAATTGTGCTTTTTATGCTAATCAAATATTTGAAAACTCTGATAGTTATCCTGGTAGTGTCTTAGTAATTGGTGTTATTTTATTTGCTTTTCAAATTTATGGTGATTTTTCTGGTTATTCTGATATAGCTATAGGTATATCTCGAATGATGGGAATTGATTTAATGCAAAACTTTAAATCCCCATATTTATCTGAGAACATACAAGACTTTTGGAGACGTTGGCATATTTCATTGTCAACATGGTTTAGAGATTATGTTTATATTCCTCTAGGTGGTAGTAAGGTCGATTCAAGTTTTAGAAGATCTTTAAATATTATTATTACCTTCACTGTTAGCGGATTTTGGCATGGAGCAAATTGGACATTTATTATTTGGGGTGCCTTACATTCACTATTTTATTTCATTCAGACTAGTTATAGTCGAAACATGGCAACGGTAAAAATTCTACCAGAAAAATTTGTGAAATTTTTTAGTATCCTAATAACTTTTATTGCCGTGACATTTGCTTGGATATTCTTTAGAGCAGACTCATTTAGCCATGCTATTAGTTATATTTCAGAGATAATATCAAGTTCAATATTAACAAACCCTATGAGCTATATAAAAACAATGGGGTCTACTGTAAAACCTTTTATAATTGTTATTGGCCTTATTTATTTAAGTTTATTTGAAATTTTCAATAGAGATTCAAACTATTCTTTTCAAGTAGGCCATTTCAGAGCTCCTGTAAGAACTGTTTTGTACTCCTCACTAATTCTGTTAATAATTTTCTTTAGAGCAACAGGAGGAGCCATAGACTTCATTTACTTTCAATTTTAAATCAATTAGTTATGAAAAGTATATTTATAAAATTAACTCCATATATAATTGTTTTTATAATCGTAAATATTTATTCCTTTAAAACGAGTGATTTCTTTAAGCAAGAAAAAAAGTATATTGAAAGAATTGATTCTGTTTTAGATTCACAATCTGAAATAGTTTTTCTTGGAGACTCCCATGTCGAGACTATTAAACTTTTAAACCTCTCAAATAATTTAGGAAATCTAGCTTTTGGAGCAGACGGTGTTTACGAGATGTATATTAAGGTATTGTCAATGATTAAATACAATAAAAATTTAAAATACGTCTTTATTGCAACTGAACCGCAAATATTTAATAATTCAAGCTCATCAAATAGCACGTTTTTAAATAAGTACCTTCTAAAACTTGATGACACTTTAAATGTATATAATAAGTCTAAGCTTAATTTAATAACTGAGAAAGTGCCATTATTTAATGATAGTTACATAAGTTTTGCGTTAAATGAAATTTACTCAAACTTAAAGCCTAGTAGTAATAGTGACAAAAAAGTTTGGAGTGAATTATCTAATGAGGAAAGAATTGAAATAGCTACGAATACCGGTATCTCTGATCATTCGTCAGTAATGACAAACCAAAGTTTTATTAACACTTATAAAACTATTATTGAAATATGTAAAACCAATAATATTAAAGTTATAGGTGTAAGATTTCCTGTAAATGAAAATTATATTAATCAATGTAAAAACGATGAACGAAAGAAAGTAGACGACTTTATAAAGACTCTAAATTTAGATTTAAACCTTGACTATTCTACTAAAATTACAAACCCTATTTACTTTGATGATGAAGATCATTTAAATAAAAAAGGAATCGAAATACTATCTAATATCATCTTTGAAGATTCAGGAATTAAGATTAAAAAATAATCTACAAAAGCACTTTTGTATTAAAGGCTAATTATCACATGACCAATTTAATATCAGTTATAGTACCAGTTTACAACGCAGAACAATATTTAGAGCGTTGTATTAATAGTATAGCGAACCAAACCTACAGAAACCTAGAAATTATTTTAATTAATGATGGTTCATCTGATAGTAGTAAAACCATTTGTAACTCTTTCGCTACAAATGATACTCGTATAACTGTTGTAAATCAGCAAAATGGAGGTTCTAGTATTGCTAGAAATACTGGGTTAGAAATTGCTAAAGGTGATTTTATTTCGTTTATAGATAGCGATGATTATATAGAGCCTATTATGCTAGAAAAAATGCTTAATCTATTGCTTGAAAATAATCTTGAAGTTGTAGAAATAGAAAGAAATTCAGCTGAGAACAATGTGGTTTTTGACGATAGTTTTAAGATTGAAAATTCAATAACTGCTACAAAAAGAATTATAAATACAACAAGTTTTCAAGTTTGGAAAAGACTTTACAAAAGATCTATTGTTGAAAACATGAGGTTTATTCCAAACATTATTCACCAAGATGTTTTCTTTACCATTGACGTTATTAATAAAGTTAATTCAATCGGTTTTTTAAACAGTCCTCTTTACCAATATAATAGAGAAAGTATAGGTATTATTAGAAGTAACTATTCAGAAATGAAAAGAGATATCGCTATAAGAGCTACAGAATATATAAAATCTAATATTGCTGATGATATTGAACTAAATAAAGTAGTCAATAATTATATTGTTGGTTACTATACCGATCATTATTTTTTATTAAGCAGAAATACAAATTTTGACCAAAATGGTAATTATAGAAAGAAACTGAGAACTTCTATTTTAAAATCTTTAAATGTTTCAAATGTTTCATTGCGCTCCTTTATGGTAATAGTTTTACCAAGAAAAGTTATTGAATTTATATCTGTATCTTATAAAGCAGTTAAGTCTAAACAACCTTAAAAGCTAATTTGATATGTCAAGATTGTCATTAACATTCAAAAATGCTTGGATTTCTTTAGTTTTCCATTTTGTATACATAGTTATTCAATTCTATTCTAGAAATATATTTTTAGATAATTTAGGTGATGAATTTATGGGAGTTGTTGGTGTTTTAAAAAGCATATTACAATTCTTAAATCTCTCAGAGTTAGGTATTGGAGCTGCCGTAGGATTTTCGCTTTACAAACCTATTTACGAGAACAATCAAGATAAAATAAATGAAATTATCGGTTATCTTGGTTTTTTATATAAACGTATTGGTCTTTTTGTTTTATCCGTAGGTGTTTGTTTAATTGTATTTTTTCCCTATATTTTTGAAACTACAGAGATTAGTTTAGGTATAATAATATTCTTATTTCTATCCCTACTTTCTAGTAATTTATTGACCTATTTCTTTGCTTATCATGTATTCCTTATGGAGGCAGATCAAAAAGGTTATATGAATATTACAATCAATCAATCTATTTTTGTTCTACGTCTTGGACTGCAATGTTTAGTTTTAATTTATTTTGAAAGTATATTATTATGGATTTTCTTAGAACTTTCTACCCCATTTATATATATATATTTATTGCGTAAAAAAATCAAAAAAACTTATCCATGGTTAAATTTTAAGTTTAAAACAACAAAAGAGGTTAGAGAACGAAATCATGAATTATTAAAGAAAATTAAGCAATTAAGCTTTCATAAAATAGGTGGATTTGTATCTAATGGAACAGATAATATTGTGATTTTTTCTTTTATAAATCCGGCTACAGTTGCCTTTGTTGGTAATTACCAACTTGTAATGAATAATATCAATACACTCGTTAGTCAAATTTTTAATGGTACTAATTCTGCTGTAGGAAACTTAGTTGCAGAAAATGACATTAAGAGTATGATTAAAGTGTTTTGGGAAATGATGGCATTACGCTTTTTTCTTGCAGGATGCGCCTCTGTTATGCTTTTTGTTGGCTTTGATGATTTAATTATGATATGGTTAGAAGATAGTAAGTACTTAATGTCTCATAATGTATTAATTGCACTAATAACTATATTCTTTATATTACAAGTAAGAAATCCTGTTGATACCTATATACAGGCTTATGGACTTTATGCAGATGTTTGGGCTCCTTTAGCTCAGAGTATTATAAATTTAGTGTTTTCAATTTTATTTGTTATTAAATTCGGTGTTATTGGGATATTTATAGGTACAATTATTAGTCAAGCAACAATAATAATGATTTGGCGGCCATATTACTTATTTACCAAAGGATTTGAAATTAACCATTTTAAATACTGGATAGGCTTTTGTGGTCATTTACTATATTTACTGTCTGCTGCTCTATTATTCTATATTTTAATTGATTTTATTAATTTTGACACAACTTCCAATTTATTATATTTAATATTGAAGCTTATTAAGTTAGGTACTTTATTTTCTATTATCTATTATTTAATTTTAAGTGTTTTCAGTAAAGGTTTTAGAAATATTAACATTAGAATAATTTCTTTTGTAAAACAAAAAATGAATAAAAAGTAGACATATTTATGAAATATCTTCTTGGTTTACTTTTGGTATTGTTTGCTTCCTATGCAGATATTTTCTTGTTTAGGGTAAACGTAGTTCCTTTAGAGCCTTCAATGTTTTTAATTCCATTATTTATTGTAATCGGTTTTCTAAAGTACTCAATTACTGACATGTATGATATTTTAAAATCTCACACTTTCAGGTTTTTTGCATTTATCACATTATTAACCATATTATATTCTGTCTTTACCAAGGCTAGTGAAGAGGTAATTATCACAGAAATTAGCTTAAATTTCATTACATTATTACTTTACATAATAGCCGTACACTTTTTTAGAACTGAAAGTAAACCCCTTGTAACGACTGTAATAATCGTTGGTTTACTACTTTGTGGAGGTAGTGTGGTTTATGACCTAATGTTTGGATTACCTAATCAATCTTTAAAATTAGCTCAAAGTGTACGAAAAGGTGGTTTTGGTGAAAATCCAAACCAGGCAGCATCTGGTATAAAATTTTTAGCCCTTTGCGCTTTAGTTCTTATATGGAATAAAAAATATGCACGATTTTTTGTTCTTACATTTTTACTAATTACAGTTTTTGTAACATTTTCTAGAAGTGGACTTGTATCTGTCTTTTTTATCTTAGCATTAGGAGCTATTAATAATTGGAGTAATCAATTTCAAAAAGATCCAGTTGCCATGATTCTAAGTTTCTTTAAGCTAATTGTTCTTTTTATTTTTATTGCAATTTCCCTTGTTGTTTTAGCCAATGTAATTAGAGCAAATTTCCCGCAATTTACAAGAGGAGAGGCTGGGAAAAGATTAGATTTATTGACGGGTCAATCAGAAGCTAGTAATATTTCGAGTGATGCTATAGAAGGAGGTAGAGGAACTTTACTCTTAGAATATTTTGACGAATTCAAACAAAATCCATTAGGTCTAGGAACTGGTTATAGTTCTGACAAAAAAGCCAATGGAGGAAAATTAAACACTCATAATTATTACTTGTATTTAGCTGTGAATTTGGGCTTTTTAGCTTTATTGTTATACATAATTTTTAACGCATACAATATTAGACTCGCATTTAAACATAATCAATTCTATTATCTCATTTTTGCACTTCTGTTTTTCCTAGAAGGATTTTTTACACATAGTATTTTTCATGAGAGATCAATCTTAGTCTGTTTAGCATTTTTTGATAGTCAAATTTACAAAACTCAAATAAAATTGATTAACCCTATCAATTTAGTTCCTAATCAAACCAACGCTTAAAATCAAAACAACATTGAAAAATTCAAAAATAAAAATATGCTTTGTTTTACCAAATCTTAGAGCTGGTGGTGCAGAAAGAGTTATGTCTTTTATAGCGCAAAAACTTGATACTTCTAAATTTGAAACTACTCTAATAATTATAGGAAATGAAAGCGAAGCAGCTTATGATATTAAGGGTATAAATGTAATTTATTTTAACAAACCTAGGGTACAATCAGGCATAACAGAATTATATAAATTTATAAAGAAGAATAAGCCAGAAATTGTTTTTAGTGCAATTGGTCATCTAAATACTGTTACAGCATATATGTCTTGGTTTTTTCCAAAAATTAAATTTGTTGCTAGAGAGGTCAATGTTTTAAGTGTTTTAGCACAATTTAATGAGCAATCTAATAAATTTAGTGTTTTTGAATTTATAGAAAAATACCGTTTCAATAGATTCGACAAAGTCATATGTCAATCTCAAGATATGCTTAATGATTTAAACAAATCGAACAATATCAAACAAAATAAACTGGTAGTAATAAACAATCCCGTAACTTCTGGATTTAAAACAAAAAAATCAAACAAAACAATAAAACCACTACATTTTATTACAGTTGCTAGATTAGTAAAACAGAAAGGACATGCTAGATTAATTGAAGTTTTAGGTAAGTTAAATTTCCCATTTCATTATACCATAATTGGAGATGGCCCTGAAAAAAATACTCTTTTTAATCGTATTGAAGAACTAGGATTTGGTAAAAATGTAACCAATATACCCTTTACCGATCAAGTTAGTAAATACTTAGAAAACAGTAATGTTTATCTGCAAGGTTCTTTTGTAGAAGGGTTTCCTAATGCTATAATTGAAAGTTGCATGGTAGGCACTCCTGTAATTGCTTTTGATGCTCCTGGAGGAATAAACGAAATTATTAAATCGGACATAAATGGTTTTGTAGTAAAAACTGAGGATGATTTTATAGAACAGCTTAATAACATAAATAAAAGTTATAAGTTTAACCCTGAAGATGTTAGTAAAACAATAAGTAGCCGTTATAGTGAAGAAATTATTATAAAAAAATATGAAGATTTATTTATAAATCTAATAAAATAATTATGAAAGCAAAAAAAAACTTAAGTGTTTTAAGTATCGATTACGGAGCAGGTGGTGCGGAACGTGTAACTAGCCTTTTGCTTAAGCATTTGGTGAACGATTACAACGTTACATTAGTACTTTTTTACGAGTATATAGACTATGAAATACCAGAAGGTGTCGAATTAGTAGTATTATCAAAATCACTTTGCAGAGATAATAATATTTACAGAAAAGGAAAAGACACACTTTTTAACATTTGGAAATACAACCGCTTAATTAAAAAAAGAAATATTGATATTTCACTAGCGTTTTTAGCCTTACCAAATATTATTAACGGAATTATGGCTATGCTTAATAAAAATTTAAAAACAGTAATTAGCGAACGTTGCTTCCCTTCTATTATGTATAGAACAAATGGATCATCACTTTTCTTAGCTAAATATATGTTCCCTTATTTTTATCCTAAGAATAATTTTTTATTTTCAAATTCTGTTTATATAAATAAAGATTTAAAAGAATCTTTCAATGTAAAAATGCCTATGTCAGTAATTTATAATCCAATTACTGTCGATGAAAATATAAGAAAAATACCAAATACTATAGTTGCAAAAGAAACTTTAAGCTTTATTAATGTTGGTAGTATTTACAAAGCTAAAAATCAGTTAATGATTATTAATACTCTACCTCTATTAGACAAAAATCACTTTCATTTTGTACAAGCAGGAGTCGGAACAATGGAAGAAGAAGTTAAAGATTATGTTAAGGAATCTGGGCTAGAAAATCAAGTGACATTTTTAGGATTAATTAAAAATGTAAAAGAAGAACTAATTAAGCACGACTGTTTTGTACTATCATCAAAAACAGAGGGGTTTCCAAATGTTGTTTTAGAAGCTATGTCAGTTGGCTTACCTGTCATCTCTACTAATTGCATGTCTGGACCTCTAGAGTTGTTGAATGACAACGAACCAATTGATATAAAAGAAGGTGAATATGTTACCTGTAAATATGGTATATTAATTAATGTTGATGATACTAATGCTTTAGCTAAGGCTTTAACTTATCTAAGAGATAATCCTGAAGTAAGACAAAAATATAGTGAACTTGGTTTTGAGCGTGCAAAACAAAATGATTTACCAAGTATTTATAATAAAGTAAAAGAACTTTTAGAAGGCTAATAATATGTGTGGAATTAATGGAATTATAAGTAATATAAAATTAGACGAGGGTGAATTACGAAAAAAAATAACCGTAATGAATCAACTCATTTTTCATCGTGGACCAGATGAAGACGGCTTTTATATAGCCTCTTCAGAGTCAACATCTGTTGCAATGGCGATGAGAAGATTATCTATTATAGATTTAAGTACAGGCAAGCAACCGATGTATACTGATAATAATAAAATTGGTATTGTATTTAATGGAGAAATTTATAATTACAGAATTTTAAAACAACAATTAGAACTTTCAGGTGTAACTTTTAATACTACGAGTGATACTGAAGTAATCCTTAAACTCTATGAGCAAAAAGGTGTTGAGGCTTTCAAGGAATTAGATGGTATGTTTGCATTTAGCATACATGATAAAACAAAAAACAAAGTATTTATTGCTAGAGATTTTTTTGGTGAGAAACCTTTATATTATACAAAAACAAAAACAGATTTTGTTTATGGGTCAGAATTAAAATCTTTAATTAGTTATTTACCCGCTAAACCCAATATTTGTAAGGAGGGTATAAATCTTTATTTTAGGTTAACATATATACCTGCACCATATTCAATATATGAAGGCATCAAAAAATTACCCAGTAACAGTTATATCGATTATGATTTAGCAACTGATGATTTTACAATTAATGAAATTAATAAAATAACACCAGTTGAAAAACGAAAAATTTCATTTAACGATGCAAAAAAAGAAGTTTATAATGAAGTAATTAAAAGTGTTGAAAGTAGATCTATCGCAGATGTATCAATTGGCACCTTTTTATCTGGAGGTGTAGATTCATCAGTAGTTACACATTGCTTATCTGAAATCTCTAGTGAGAAAATTGAAACATTTTCTATTGGGTTTGAAAAGAAAAAATTTGATGAAACAGACAAATCACAAGTTGTAGCAAAATTAGTAAATAGTAATCATCATGAGTTTATTGTAAAGGAAAGTGATTTTATGAATGGGATTGATGAAATCCTACTAAATTTTGATGAACCTTTTGCTGACTCTTCTGCCCTTCCTACTCACTTAGTATCTAAACATGCTAGTGATTACGTAAAAGTTGCATTAACCGGAGATGGTGGTGATGAAGTATTTGGAGGTTACAATAAATACTATATGGGTAAATTAAATAATAAATACACATCCATAGTACCTAAAGGTTTACACCGTCAAATTATTAAATTAACTTCTGGTCTTCTAAGTACTAAGGATGATAATAGAGGCAAACGTTTTAAATTAAATCGTTTGTTAAAAGCCTTTAATTACGATGGAAATCAATATTGGAATATAATTTCTTTAGCCTTTACCGACCAAGAAAAGGTACAACTATTAAAAAGTAACAGTTTAATCAATGACACCTTTTCAGAATTCAAAACAAAATACAACCAACAGAATCCAAAAAATTTAACAGATTTTAGAATGGTGGATAAAAACGTAAGCCTAGAAGGTGATATGCTTGTAAAAGTAGATAGAACAAGTATGTTAAATTCCTTAGAATGTAGAGCTCCGTTTTTAAATAAAGCCATTTGGGATTTAACTAATTCACTACCTGAAAATTATTTAATGAAAGGTTGGAATAAGAAATATATTTTAAAAGAAGCTTTCGCGGATAAATTTAGCCCTGGATTTTTAGACAAATCAAAGCAAGGTTTTGGAGTACCTGTAGGAGACTGGTTAAGGTCGAGTTTAAAACCAGAATTAGAATCTTATATTGAACCAAAATTCCTAGAGTCTCAAGGTATATTTAATTTAAATTACATAACTAACTTAGTTAAAAATCATATTTCAGGTAAAGAAGATAATAGTTTAAGAGTATGGAGCTTTTATGCCTTTCAAAAATGGTATTTAAACACATATTCAATTCTGTAATTAATCGAGATGAAGAAAAAAATAATTCGTATCACCACAGTTCCAATATCATTAGCAGTCCTACTTAAAGGACAGCTTAAGTATATGAGTGAACACTATGAGGTAATCGGAGTATCTAGCAAAGATAAATTCCTTAAAGTTGTAGAAAATCAAGAGGGGATAAAAACACATGGAATAAATATGACTCGTAGCATATCTCCATTAAAAGATTTAAAAGCAGCATTTATACTCTATAAATATTTAAAAAAGGAAAAACCTTCAATAGTCCACACCCACACGCCAAAGGCAGGAACACTAGGAATGCTAGCTGCTCTATTTGCTGGTGTACCTCACAGATTACACACCATAGCTGGTTTACCATTATTAGAAGCAACCGGAGCAAAACGAAAACTTCTTAATTTCGTAGAAAAAATCACATATAGTTGTGCTACTTTGATTCTTCCAAATTCTTTCGCAATGAGAGATATTATCCTAAAAGAAAAATTTTGCTCTACAAAAAAATTAAAAGTCATTGCTAATGGAAGCTCTAATGGTATTGATGTTGATCACTACAAAGTAGATAATGTTTCAACTAAAGAAAAGAATGATTTAATAAAAAAGTTCTCTATTAAAGCCCAAGACACTGTTTTTATTTTTATAGGTAGAATAGTAAAAGATAAAGGTATTAATGAATTAATTACCGCATTCAATGAAATAAGTAAAACAAATGATAATGTCAAACTTATTATAGTTGGTCCTAGCGAAAAAGAATTAGACCCTATAGATCCAAATACCGAAGAATTAATAGCAAATCACAATAACATTTATACAACTGGTTTAGTCGAAGATATTAGACCATATGTTGCTATCAGCGATGTTTTAACCTTCCCTAGTTATCGAGAGGGTTTTCCTAATGTTGTTTTACAAGCCAATTGCATGGGAATACCTTGTATTGTTTCTGATATAAACGGTTGTAATGAAATAATTACTCATGGCCATAACGGGCTAATAATTCCACCTAAAAATTCAAAAGCCCTTAAAACTGCAATGCTAGATATTATTAACTCTCCTAACTTAGTTAACACATTAGCCCAAAATTCAAGGCAAAATATTGTTAATAAATACAGACGAGAATTCATTTGGGAAGAGCTTCTAACTTTATATAATAATTTAAATGATGAAAAAACTATATAGAAATTTCATAAAACGTATTTTAGATTTTACTGCAGCTTTTGTTGGGCTAATATTAATCTCTCCAATATTAATTATACTTTTAATCATATTAAGTATTTCAAACAACGGAAAACCATTCTTTTATCAAAGAAGAACAGGTAAAAACGGCAAACTTTTTACTATTCTTAAGTTAAAAACTATGACAGACAAAACGGATGATAATGATGAACTGTTACCAGCATTAGAAAGAGTAACAAAAACGGGAAATATATGTAGAAAGTACTCACTAGATGAAATTCCACAACTATTTAATATTTTAAAAGGAGATATGAGCTTAATAGGTCCTCGCCCTTTATTACCTCAATATTTAGAACATTATAGTAAAGAACAAAATAGACGACATGAGGTTATGCCTGGAATTACTGGTTGGGCACAAATTAATGGTAGAAATACAATATCTTGGGAACAAAAATTTGAATACGACGTTTATTATGTTGATAATCAATCGTTTTTATTTGATGTAAAAATATTATGGCAGACTTTCTATAAGGTTATAAAAAAAAGTGATATAAATAGTTCTGAAACAATAGATATGCCAATGTTTACTGGTTCTAAACCTAAAAACAACGAGTAGATTAATCAATCTAAAACGATTAACAATAATCACCTACTATTGTAGACATATAAATTTTATAAAAAAAATTAAACTTAATTACTGTTATCCCTTAAGCACCCTGTTGAGTTACTTTTTTTCTTAAATACAGATAATAATGAAAAACGGCAAATTTGTAATATCATTAGATTTTGAAACACATTGGGGATTTTTTGATAATAAAAGTCTAGACAATTGTAGATCCCAATTACTAAATACGGAATTGGTTATTAATAGATTATTAGAAGAGTCACAGCAACACAACTTAAGTATTACCTTCGCTACTGTTGGTATGTTATTCGCCAAAGATAAAACTGATATTACCAGATATATACCTGAAATAAAACCTAAATATAATAATATAGCTTTGGACGCTTATGAGTTATTAGATAATATCTCAGACAAGGATAACTCAATTTACTTTACCCAAGATTTAGTAAAAAAAATTGATAAAGATCCATTGCATGAGGTTGGAACGCATACTTTTTGCCATTACTATTGTTATGAAAAAGGACAGTCAGCAGAAGATTTTAAAGCCGATTTAACTTCTGCTATAATGATTGCAAATGATTTAAATATTGCAACGAAAAGCATCGTTTTTCCAAGAAATCAAGTACAAAATAGTTACTTGGATATTTGTGCAAACTTAGGAATAGAAACTTATAGAGGTAATTGTTGGTTTAACTTCAATTTTGCTTCTAAAAAAACTATTTTTAAAGAATTTGGACTTGTAGCGCTGCGCGTGTTTGATACATACTTTAACATTTCTGGTTCTAATAGTTTTAAGTTAGAAGATTTCAATTCAAAAAATGCAACTATTATAAATATTCCTGCTAGTAGGTTCTTAAGACCTTTTAATCCTAAGTTAAAAATGATAGAGTCATTAAAAATTAATAGAATTAAAAGAGCAATGACCAAAGCTGCCAAACGAAATGAAGTATATCATTTATGGTGGCACCCTCATAACTTCGCAAATAACATTGAGGAAAACTTTAATAATTTTTTAAAAATTGTAAAGCATTATAATGAATTAAAAAACAAGTATAATTTTGAAAGCATAACAATGGAGAAATTAGGTAAGAATTTCAAAGAATCATAATGCTTTTCGTCTGATTTTTATACAATTAAGTTTTTTTATTTTTTATATATCGTGTAAAGCAAACAGTTCATCGTAAATTATTATTTTTGTTTCTTTGTTTAAATTTTATGGACTTATATTAGCAATGTAAATGCTATTAATTATACGGGTCCCAAACACCTTTAATTATAACTTTAGGTATTAACTTAAAGAATTAACCTATGAACGAAAAAATATGGCTATCATCACCACACATGAGTGGTAATGAGCAATCTTACGTAAAAGAAGCTTTTGATACTAATTGGGTTGCTCCTTTAGGACCAAACGTAAACGGCTTTGAAAATGATTTACAATCTTACCTTAAAGAAGATAGTCACGTTGCAGCTTTAGCATCTGGTACTTCTGCCCTACACTTAAGTCTTATATTATTAGGAGTAAAATATGGTGATGAGGTAATTTGTCAAAGCAAGACATTTTCTGCTTCTGCAAATCCTATTGTCTATCAAGGCGCAACACCAATTTTTGTAGATAGCGAAAGAGAAACTTGGAATATGTGTCCAATTCAATTAGAGATTGCTATTAAAGATAGAATTGCTAAAGGAAAGAAACCTAAAGCTATAATAGCAGTTCACCTATATGGAATGCCATATAAAGTAGATGAAATAAATAAAGTAGCTCAACATTATAACATATCTATAATAGAAGATAGTGCTGAGTCTCTTGGTAGCCATTATAAAGGCAAAAACTGTGGAACATTCGGTGATTTATCAATTTTATCGTTTAATGGCAACAAAATTATAACAACTTCTGGAGGTGGCGCTTTAGTAGCACCTACTGTTGAATTGAAAAATAAAGCAGTATTTTTAGCAACACAGGCTAGAGATGATGCACCACATTATTTACATTCCGAAATTGGTTACAATTATAGAATGTCTAATATTGTTGCAGGTATTGGCCGTGGTCAAATGACTATTTTAGATAGCCACGTAGCAAACCGTCGCTCTAACCACGAGTTTTATAAAAATGCTTTTAAAGATATTAATGAAATAACTTTTTTAGCGGAACCTGAAGGTTATTTTTCTAATCGTTGGTTAACATGTATTTTATTAGATTCAAAATCTACACGAGAAGGATTAAGATTAGCCTTAGAAAAGGAAAATATTGAGTCTAGACCATTGTGGAAACCAATGCACCAACAGCCTGTATTTAAAGATTCTCCGCGTTATTTAAATGGTGTTTCAGATGAATTATTTGAAAAAGGATTATGCCTTCCTAGCGGTTCTAATCTAACTGAAAATGAACTAAATAGAGTAGTTTTAGCTATAAACTCGTATTTTGCAGCATGTTAATAAAATATTTAAATAAAATATCGAAGAAATACGCCTCAAAATGGTTGGTCCTACTATTTGACATAGTCATAGTGGTAACAATGTTCTTTGTTGCTTATTTAATTAGATACAATTTTACAATAAGTTTTGACTATATAACACTACTAGACCAAATACCTTATGTTGCAATAGTTGGTGCAATCAGTTTAATTGCTGTTGGCACATACAAAGGGGTTGTAAGATTTACTGGCTTTAAGGATATAGTAAATATTATAATTGGGGCAAACATTTTGGCCACAATTCTTATTTGTATTACTTTTTTAAGCAGAAAATTTATTGGAGAAGATAGTGTGTTTAGTATTTCTGGATCTATAGTCTATATCCATTTATTATTAAATATATTATTCTTAGTAGGATCTAAATTATTTATAAAATCAATTTATAATTATATAACACAAGATTTTCAATCTGTTTCAAATGTTTTAATCTTTGGAGCTGGAAACTCTGGTATGTTAACATACGATGCTATTGTTAATGACACTAAAAACGGATTAGAAGTTGTTGGTTTTATTGATGATGATGAACAAAAAGTAGGTAAAAAAATAAACTTGCTAAAAGTATACAATATTGATAGTATCAATGAAAAATTCATCAATAAGTATAATGTTGAAGATGTTATAATATCTATTCAAAACATCGACCCATCTAGGTTACTTCAAATTACTGGAAATTTATTTTCACTAGGACTTAAAGTAAAGATTGTTCCTCCCGTTCAAAACTGGATTGATGGTGATTTAAGTGTTGGACAAATAAAAGAAGTAAAAATTGAAGATTTACTAGGTAGGGATCCAATAAACATTAAAAATCCTGATTTAGAAGATCAATACGATAATCAAGTTATTCTAATAACAGGAGCTGCTGGATCAATAGGTAGCGAAATAGCAAGAAAAGCAAGTCTATATAATTTTAAAAAATTAATCTTAGTAGATAATGCAGAATCTGCACTTTATGATATTCAACAAGAATTTAGACAACAAGGTCTTGAAAACATTGAAGCTATAGTTGCCGATGTTCGTAATAAAACCAGAATAGATCAAATATTTAATCAGAATAAACCAAAAATAGTATTTCACGCAGCAGCATATAAACATGTTCCATTAATGGAAAATAATCCTTTTGAAGCTGTTAGTGTTAATATTGGCGGCACAAAGAATGTTGCCGATATAGCTGTTAAGCATAGTGTAGATAAATTTGTTTTAATTTCTACAGACAAGGCTGTTAACCCAACAAATGTTATGGGAGCAACTAAACGAATTGCTGAGCTCTATGTAACATGTTTAAAAGGAAAAGGTAAAACTGGGTTTATCACCACAAGATTTGGTAATGTTCTAGGATCTAATGGATCTGTAATTCCATTGTTTAAAAAACAAATAGAAAAAGGTGGTCCATTAACAGTAACGCATAAAGAAATCACAAGATACTTTATGACAATACCTGAAGCTTGTCAATTAGTATTAGAAGCAGCGGCTATGGGTAATGGTGGAGAGATTTTTGTGTTTGATATGGGAGAACCGATTAAAATTTTCAATCTTGCAACTAATATGATAATTTTGTCGGGATTGCGCTATCCTGAAGATATAGATATTAAAATAACAGGATTAAGACCTGGTGAAAAAATATACGAAGAACTATTGGCTGATGGTGAAAATACTAAGAAAACCTATCATGACAAAATTATGATTGCAAAATCTAGAAATGTAGATATTATCAGTGTTGAGAATCAGATAAACAATTTAACTGATGTGGATACATTAACGCAGCCATTAGAGATTGTGTGTTCAATTAAAAAATTAATTCCAGAGTATATATCTAATAATTCTACCTACGAAGTGTTAGATTTAAAAAAATAATTCAATTTGAAAGAAATCAATAATATAATCCAGATGAAAACACGAATCCTCTATATCCTAGTATTTGCAATACTTACTGCTACATCATGTGCTTCAAGAAAAAACATCGTTTATTTTCAAGATGAACAGCTTCAAGAGGAACAATTACCTTCAAAGCCTCGTCAATTAACATATAAGCCAGATGATATTTTAATTATCAATGTTTCTGCTTTAGATCCAGATACAGTGAGACCTTTTAATTTAACTGTTTCATCAAACAATAATGCTAACGCTACAGGTGTACAAGGAAATTTACAGTTACAAACATATTTAGTGAATTATGATGGAAATATAGATTTTCCTGTTTTAGGTACTATTAAAGTTGAAGGATTAACAAGAACGGATTTAACATCTATGCTTAAAGAACGTATTAAAGAATATGCAAATGACCCAATAGTAAATATTAGATTGGCAAATTTCACTGTGACAGTTCTTGGTGAAGTTGCTAGACCTGGTACATTTACAATACAAGATGAAAGAATAACTTTACTTGAAGCTCTTGGGCTTGCTAATGATTTAACCATATTTGGTAAAAGAAAAAACGTACTATTAATAAGAGAAATAGATGGCAAAAAGAAATATGCTAAAATAGATTTGACAAGTATTAATACTTTAAATTCACCAATATATTATTTACAACAAAATGACGTTATTTACGTAGAACAGAATAGAGCTAAGATTAGATCATCTACTTATAACCAAAACAACGGTCTATTACTATCAGCAATTGGAACATTAACTACAATTATTACTGTTTTCTTAATTAAATAATACATCATTAAATAGAATTTGCTATGGAAGTTAATCCTACTTCAAACTCAATAGATCTCAGAAAAAAAATAGATTTATTTGTATCTAATTGGAAAATCATATTTCTATGTTTGGTCTGTGCATTGTTTTTGGCATTTACATATTTACGATACACCTCAAATTTATACAAAGCTAGTGCTACTATTAAAATAAAAGACGAAAACCAATCTAAAAAACTACCATCCAGTCTTTTAGAAGCAGGTAATGGAGATTTATTTGGTGCATCTGATAAGATTAAAGATGAATTACAAACTATAAGATCACGTTCTTTAATTGAAAATGTAGTAAAAAACCTTAAACTCAATATAACTTGTGTTGAGGTAGGAAATATTAAAGAGCTTGAAAGGTATAAAAACCCGCCAGTAACTCTAAGTTTTTTCAAAAGTGATTCAATAATTCATCAAATAAATCATGATATTTTTATCAACGTAATATCTGATACTGAATTTATAATGTTTAAGGATGAAAAAAAATCATTGATTGATAGAGATAAAAAAGAAGGAAAACGTTATTCTTTTGGTGATAAAATTGAAACAGATTTTGGTGGATTTGTAATCACGCCTAATGTTGGTCGTTATGCTCCAAAAAAAGACAGTAACTTAAGAATATCTATTGCAAGAGTTGGTAGTGTTGTAGGAAGATATATGCGTGACTTAGAGCTATCACATAGTGAGGGTTCTAATGTAATTGTACTTTCACTAAAAGAAGGTAATTCACATAAAGCAATAGATATTCTAAATGAAATTATTAAAGAATACAATTTAGATGTTCTAGCAGATAAAGAAGAAGTCGTTAAAGTAACATCAGATTTTATAAATAACAGGTTAAAACAAGTTTCTATAGAATTAGAGGAGGTTGATTATACTGCTGAGCAACTCCAGAAAAAAAATAGACTTACATCGTTGACATCTCAAGCCGATATAAATCTTCAAAGTGAAACACAGACTGAATCTCAAATAGCTAATACGGCAAATAAAATTCAATTAATTTCTTACTTACAAAATGAAATAACGGATCCAAATAGAAATTCAGACTTAATCCCGTCTGATATTGGTATTGGTGACGCAAGCACATCTGAAGTGACATCTAGCTATAATGATTTAGTTGTTCAGCGCGATAAGATTTTAAGAAATTCTAGTGAAAAAAACCCAGTTGTAATTAATTTAAATGCCCAAATCAGCGCATTAAAACAAAATCTTACAAATTCGCTGAATAACATGAAAAAAACATCGGAGCTAACTCTTAATAATTTAAATAAAGAGAGAGCCCGAATTAGTGGACAGATTTACGCTGCACCAACTAAAGCTAGACAGTTTAGGGATATTAAGAGGCAGCAAGATATAAAAGAATCCTTATATCTATATTTATTAGAAAGACGAGAAGAGTCTGCAATTAAACTAGGTATGTATTCTCCTAATGCTAAAATCATTGATTCAGCTTTCTCCTCTCATAAACCAATTTCGCCTAATCCACTATTTACATATTTAGCAGCTATAATGTTTGGCTTAGCTATGCCAATGGGCTTAATCTATTTAGGAGATTTATTAAACACTAAAATATATAGAAAAGAAGATTTAACTAATTTAATTGATATTCCATATTTAGGTGACATTCCAAAATCTTCTAAAAAACATAAATTAGTCAAAAAAGTAGACTACTCACCTAAAGCCGAAGCGTTTAGAATCGTAAGATCTAATATTGATTTTATGTTAAAAGATATTACTGGTAGAGCTAAAAAATTATTTGTCACTTCAACTAAAGCTCAAGAGGGAAAATCACATACCAGCACAAATTTAGCTACTTCAATTTCGTATTCAGAAAAATCAGTTCTATTAATAGAAACGGATATTAGAGTTCCTAAAATTTTAGATTATCTAAATCTTACTGATAAACCAAAATATGGGCTTTCTGATTTTATCGCAGACAAATCTTTAAAACCAGAAGATATTGTTATTAAACATAAAGATAATGATTTCTTAGATATAATTCCTTCCGGAACAATACCTCCTAATCCATCTGAATTATTAATGAGTGAAAGAGTAGATTTCCTCTTTAATTACTTTGAAGATAAGTACGACTATATAATTGCCGATACTTCTGCTGTAGGAATTGTTAGTGATACATTACTGATATCAAAATATGCTGATATTTTTGTTTATGTAGTTAGTGTAGATAATGTTGACAGACGTTTATTAAAACATATTGCTCAACCTCTTTATAGTAAAAATAGACTACCAAATATGACAATGTTACTTAACGGAGTAAAACTTGGTAAAGGAGGTGGTTACGGTTATGGCTATGGTTATGGTTATGGTGATAACTCTCAAAAAAAGAAAAAATGGTATAAATTCGGAAAATCTTAGTCAATAATAAAGATTATAAAAAGGAAAATCTCAAATTATTTAATAATTTGAGATTTTCCTTTTTTTTACAAAAAACGACAATTAATTTTTACAACATCAATCTGTCATAATTAAATAGGAAACGTTATTTTTTTTTTAATTGCTTTAATTTATATTTCCATTTTGTCACCATAGTATTAATATTTTTGTCTCGTAAGTATTGCTTAAAAGAATAAACACTAGCAATAGTTTTGGCCGTGGTTTTTGCTATTAAAGATTTATTATCATATATAATATGATGTTCATAAAAATACTCTTCATCGCACCATCTTTCCTTGTAATCGCTTTCTCCCTTAGAAAAATCTAATATCTTTATTTTGTTTTCAATACACCACTCTATTAAATAATAAATTTCAATATTTCCAAGTCCCATTCTAGAATAATTAATATCGAAAGTTCTAAGCGCAACAACTAGATTTTCGTCATATACAAAATTGAATGACATCGCAATTGGATTACCAGAATCATATATTACAAATAAAGCTACTTTCTTTTCTAAAATCATAGGAAAAAGAACTTCTTTATAAAAATCCCACATTGGCAAAACAGTGTTATGCGTATTAATAGCATCAAACCTTGTTTCAAGTATTCTTTCAAAGTTATTTATAAGATTATAATACTCTTCTTTTTCAATATCACCAAAAAACATTTTTTTAGTTATCTCATGTTTCTGATTTAGCTGCTTCACTGATCTTCTAAAGTTATATCTACTCTTACTTGAACTATAACATTTCAAAACAACATCATCAATAGATTCATATTGAGTAATATCAACAAATAAACCTTTATATTGTTTTAGTTTAAGAATTTTAAGATTTGAAGAATCATTTGGAGTATCAGAATCTAAATACTTTGGCACATCATATATTACAAAGGATTTGCCTTTGTAATCAGTTGCTTTATCGTTAATTTGATAAAACATCCCATTTGTAAAATTTTTTCCAATATTAGTAAACAGAGAAGGTTTATTTCCTTTAATAAATTTTACTCCATTAATAAACTCAAATTTTTGAGCTTTTTGGTCACTACCATAATGGTTTAACCATATTTTTTCGTAGGTCGAAGAAGAAAACGGATTCGATTTCATGTGTTTTTAATTTGATCGAAAATTACAATTTATTTTATAAATTACATCCCTAAATTAATACACTTAATAGAGTAAATATGGGTATCACAATACCTTTATAACGGATTTTTATTCACTAATTTATTTTCTTATTATAGGCTTACAACTTGCGTCTCTTCTTCTCAGATTTTATTAAAGTTAACTCTCTGCTAGTTTGTCCTGCGACTGAAGTATTTTCTTCCGCCCTTCTTATTAAATAAGGCATAACATCTTTTACAGGTCCAAAAGGTATATATTTAGCTACATTGTAACCTTCTGCTGCCAAATTAAAACTTATATGATCACTCATCCCATATAATTGACCAAACCAAACATTATTATCTTGTTTAGAAATGTTATAAGTTTCCATAAGTTCCATTGCTAAATAACAACTCAATTCATTATGCGTACCTATAAAAACGGATATGTCTTTTAAATTATTAATAATATATTCTAAAGTCTTATCAAAATTATCGTCTGTTGCTTTTTTATTTTCACATATTGGAGATTCATATCCTTTAGTAGACGCTCTTTCACGCTCTTTTTCCATGTAAGCTCCTCTTACAATCTTCATTCCGATTTTGAAACCATGCTCTTTAGCACGTTGATGTAAACTTTTCAAATAATCAAAACGGTCCCAACGATATAATTGTAATGTATTATAAACAATAGGCACATCTTTATTGTAACGTCTCATCATCTCTTCTACCAAATCATCTGCGGCATCTTGCATCCAACTTTCTTCTCCATCGATTAAGACTTCAACATCCTTTGCCTTAGCTAGTTTACAAACTGCATCAAAACGCTCTACTATCCTATTCCATTCAGCCCGTTCTGTCTCATTAAAATCAATACCTTCAGATTTCTTTTGATATAAATAGAAACGCCCAAATCCGGTTGGTTTAAACACAACAATTGGCATAGCTTCTTTCTCGTCGCAAAAATTAATAATCTTTAATATTTTCTCCAAGGCATTATCAAATTGTGCTTCTTCTGCCTTCCCTTCTACCGAATAATCTAGCACAGAACTTACGCCTTCAGTATATAAGTTATCGATAACAGAAAGACAATCATCTTCATTTACACCACCACAAAAATGGTCAAACACTGTTGATCTTATCAGACCTTCAACTGGTAAATGTGCTTTTAATGCAAAATTTGTCGCCGCAGTTCCTATGCGCACTAAAGGCTCAGAAGAAATCATTTTAAACAAAAAATAGGCGCGCTCTAAAGCTGAATCTGACTTTAATATAAAAGCAGTCTTCGTGTTTTCAAAAAGTGAACGATTTATCATTATAAATAAGTTATATCTACAAATATATTTATTATTAGGTTTATTTTTTCTGAAAAAGGAAGTATTTTCACGGTATCAATTTAGATAATATATAATGAATTCTATTTCAACTAAAAATGCAATCGTTTATTTTAATTCTGAAGTTTACTCTGAATTAAATAATTATATTAAAACGACTCAACCATCTAAAATTTTCATACTAGTAGATACGAATACGCATGATTATTGCTTACCTAAATTCTTAGAACAGATAGAATCAGGCGATATTGAAATTGAAGTTATGGAAATGCCAAATGGCGAAGAACATAAAACTATTGATATATGCTCAGGTGTTTGGGAAGCCCTATCAGAATATAATGCAGACAGAAAAAGCTTGTTAATAAATTTAGGAGGAGGCGTTGTTACAGATTTAGGTGGTTTTGTAGCTAGTACCTACATGCGTGGAATTTCTTATATAAATGTCCCAACATCGCTATTAGCAATGGTTGATGCTTCCGTTGGAGGAAAAACTGGTGTTGATTTAGGTGCATTAAAAAATCAGGTTGGTGTTATCAATGAAGGTGAAATGGTTGCAGTAGACACATCTTTTTTAGACACACTTCCGCCTAAAGAAATGGTCTCTGGTTTTGCCGAAATGCTAAAACACGGTTTAATCTTTGATAAAAATTATTGGAATACCTTAACAAATCTTGAAGCTTTAGATATTTCAGACTTAGATCAATTAATCTACGATTCTGTGGTAATAAAAAACAAAGTGGTCACTTCAGACCCAACAGAACAAGGTTTAAGGAAAATACTGAATTTCGGACATACATTAGGTCATGCTATAGAAAGCTATTTTCTAGAAAATGCAGACAAAACACCTTTATTACATGGTGAAGCTATTGCAATTGGTATGCTTTTAGAAGCTTATTTATCAACAAAAATATGTGGTTTAACCAATGAGAACTTAAAAGTTATTACTGATGGCATCTTAAAAACTTTTTCCAAAGTAGAAATCACTAAAAATGACCAAAAAGTTATAATAGACCTTCTACAGTACGATAAAAAGAATAGTCATGGTGTAGTTAAATTTGTTCTACTAGAAGCTATTGGGCAACCTAAGATAGATTGTGTTGTAAGCAATGAACTTATCACTGAAGCTTTCGATTATTACGCTATTTAAAGATAGCGTTCCTTAATTATTTCACAGTGATGATTCTCATGACCTATAATAATGTAGCCCAGAGCTCTCACTGATATAGGATAGCCACTAGCCTCTCCTAGCTGCAATAATGCACCTGCATTAAAACTACTATATAATGCTATTGTAGATTTTCTAACAGCTATATACTCATCTAAAAGACTTTCTAGTGAGCGATTATTCGCAAATCCATTTAATACATAATCATCTTGTTCAAAACCAGACAATGAAGTTTTATCATTTCTAGATATACGCAATGCCCGATAAGCAAAAACACGTTCTGTATCAATAAGATGAAGAAGTACATCTTTTATGGTCCACTTGCCACTAACATAAGAATAATCATGCTTTTCGGAAGGTATTGCCTTAAAAAAATCAACTACTTTTTTTAAGTTATTTTTTAATCCTTCTATAATAGAGTTTCCAGAAGATTTCTCAATATAAGATTTATAATAAGCATTATACTCGTTAGGTTTAACTTCCATAATACATATGTAATATTAGTTTAACAAAAAAGCCCTAAGTAATTAAACATAGGGCCTTTATTATATAAATTAGTTTAATTACAACTCATTAAAAATAGTATGCATTAAACGTTTTTTATCATTAAGACTTTCTTCTAATGAAATCATAGTTTCTGTTCTATATACACCATCAATATCATCTAACATAAAGATAATTTCTTTAGCATGCATAGTATCTTTAGCTCTAATCTTACAGAAAATATTAAATTTTCCGGTAGTGATATGTGCTACAGTTACATAAGGGATTTCATTAATACGCTCTAACACAAACTTGGTTTGTGATGTATTCTGAAGAAAAACACCAACATAAGCAATAAATGAATAATCAAGCTTATGATAATCTAATGTTAAAGATGAACCTTTAATAATACCTGCTTCCTCCATTTTTTTAACACGCACATGCACAGTACCAGCAGAAATCAATAATTTCTTTGCGATATCTGTAAAAGGAATACGTGTATTATCGATAAGCATATCGAGAATTTGATGATCAACTTCATCTAATTTAAACTTTGCCATTATTTAATAATCTTTAGATTAAACGCAAAAATAAGACATTTATCCTAACGATTACTCATTAAAATTGAATTATTTTAAGAATATAATGAGATTCTTTCATTATTTAACAATACGAAATCGATTTCGTAACCTACTTTTAACTCAGAATTTTTTAAAGTTGTTACAATGCCACCTTTAGCTTCAATCTCTTTATGGCCGAATTTTAATGTCATTTTTGAAATAGCTTCAATTTTTGGAATAAATTTTACAATACCATCTATTAATACCTCCTTAAATTGAATAGCTATATCTGTAAGTTCATTATCTGATGGTTTACATTTAGCATTTCTAATGATTACATCGTAAAAACCCTTTGCATTTTCAGGAATTGCTAAATAATCAAGATGTTTATCTTCTTTAATACCATTTGTAATAACATCGAGACCTTTTAACATAGCAATAAACATTAAACGTCTTACGGTTTCTCTTTCATAGTCGTTTTTAAAATGACCAGCTTCATATAATAAGGTAGGAACTCCAAAATTCTGAAACGTATCTCCTACACAATTAATATTAAAGCCATCATCATAGCGACCTACGGCATTCGGAATTTCATCTTGTAGCATATCATTCACTTCAGATATAATAGTCATTGCTACCTTTCTATTATCAGTTAAAGAGCACTCTTCATCTTCTGCTGGTGATAAAAATGAAAGTGTTGCTATACTATTTGTTTCACCTGCACTAAATATAGTACGTTGACCATGAAGGTTAAAACAATAATCTGGTTTAAAATCATTATAGACTTGTCTCAATATTTTACTTTCTGGCTGACTCAAATCTTGGGCGTCTCTATTAAGGTCTACCTGGTTTGCATTAATACGAGTATATTTTTCTGCACCATCCGGATTCAAAATCGGAATTACAAATATGGTAGAAAAATCTAAAATTGATTTAACAAGAATATCTTTTGACTCAAATAAATTAAAACAATCAAAAAGAGCTTTGGTTGATGTTGATTCATTTCCATGCATCTGAGACCACATTAAAATTTTAATAGGTCCATTACCAAATTTGAAACTATAAATAGGTCGCTTTTCAACTGAATCTCCAAGTATAGAAATTCTATATTTTGAATATTTATCGAAGCATTTTTCGATATGAGAATTGGTAATATATCGACCACTTAATTCTAAAGTTTTTACCAAAGAAAACGTATTATTTAAAAGCTCTAAATTCATATCACAAATTAATTGGATACAAATGTAATCATTTGAAAATTTACAATTGTAAACATTAAAAAATATACGATTTGTTACAATGTTAAACGAATCTCAAGAAGTATTGACTGAAAGCTTTAATGTTAATTGAATAAAAATCAACCAACATATAATAAACGAACTAAAACACTTTATTTCAGTTAATTAAACTCATTTACCAATAATTGAATTTAAGTTTAAATATACTAAAAAAGGAATTTTAGCGTTATTCAAATAACAATTGTTTACATTTGTGCAGATAAATTTACAATTCTAAAGTTTACAATGATAAACTCAACTGATTTTACAAAACGACTCCAAAAAGTGATTGATTTTTACAATGAAAGCGCTTCTAGTTTTGCCGAAAAAATAGGTGTACAACGCTCTAGTATTTCCCATATTTTATCAGGTAGAAATAAACCCAGCTTAGACTTTGTAATGAAGGTGCTACACACCTATCCTGAGGTTGAATTATATTGGTTATTAAATGGCAAAGGTGATTTTCCTAATGATGCTAAAATCTCAGCATCACCAAATTCTAATCTCCAAGAAACCGAAACCAAACCAAACCTCCCAATTACTAATTTAGATTCTGATTCAGCTAAGGATTCTGCAATTGAAAAAATCGTTATCTTTTATAAAGACGGCACTTTTAAAAGTTACAAACCATAATTTTCAATGGGCTATTTATTATCTTTGTAAAAAGAATAAATATGAAGGTGTTTTCAACCCTATTAATATTAATACTACTCACAAGCTGCTACTCTGTTGAACGGAAATGTTCTGATTTTAAAACTGGGACATTTGAATTCACTTATACCTTAGATGGTATTGAACAAACAACAAAATTTAAACGAACAGAAGATTTTAATATCGATTACCACGAAGGCAAAGCTGATTCATCATCTATACGTTGGATAAATGATTGTGAGTTTATACTCAAGAAGCTACACCCAACTAGTAATTCTGAAAAAGACGCTATTCATATGAAAATCTTAAACACAACAGCAAATTCATACACCTTTGATTACAAACTAGCGGTAAAAAGACCCAATAAACCTTTAAATGTAGAACACGGTGTTGCAAAAAAAATAGATTAACATTATGCTTGATTTTCTATTTACTTCAGATGCTATAATGGCATTATTAACTCTAACTTTCCTGGAAATAATTCTAGGTATAGATAATATTGTCTTTATTTCTATTGCAGCAAATAAACTACCAGAAGAACAACGAAGTAAAGCGACCAATATAGGGCTCTTATTAGCCATGGTACAGCGAATTATCTTGCTGTTTTTCGTATCTTTCTTAGTAGGACTTAGCGAACCATTTTACACTATAGAAACATCATGGCTAACTATTAAGATTAGCTGGCAAGCTGTAATTCTATTTGTAGGCGGATTGTTTTTAATCTATAAAAGCACAACTGAAATAAGAGAAAAAGTAGAAGATCCAACGCATGATGAAGATGAAGCAAAATCAAAAGTAATAAAGTCACTTAGCAATGCCATTGTTCAGATTGTAATAATAGACTTTATATTTTCAATAGATTCTATTCTTACTGCAGTTGGTATGACTAATGGATTGCATGAAAATCACAATTACACATTAGCACTAATGATTATTGCCGTAATGATTTCTATTGGTATAATGATAGGTTTTGCAAATCCAATACGAAAATTCATAGACTACCATCCTAGTATTCAGATTTTAGGACTTGCTTTCTTAATTTTAATTGGTTTTATGCTAATCACGGAAGCAGCACATTTATCTCACACTGAATTATTTGGAAAATCCGTTGGTGCAATTCCAAAAGGCTACTTATACTTCGCAATAGCGTTTTCTTTATTAGTTGAATTTTTGAATTTTAAAACAGTTAAAAAGAAAGATTAAAAAACAATCCTTTTAAAACAAAGTCACCTGACCTTGATCATCCGTATCTAAATCATCGTCATCATTAGTCTTTTCATTTGTTGATTTTTCCGAATTAGAATCGCTCATTGAGCCTAAATCTACAGTTTCCTCATCAACCACTTCTAAATCATCTGCATGTACTTCTTCAGGAGCCTCATAAGGTAAAGACTCCAACAAACTAACCTGATTAATTTTATCTTTAGTCAACTGATTTCCAAGAGCATTAATACCTTTTACCGAAATGAATTCTTCAAGATTAACTTCTAGATTTGGCTTGCGCTCTTTTCCGCGTTCCTTTGTAAATTCCACTTCTGCTATTGGTCGCCAATCCGTTGAAACAATTTCTAATTGAGAATCTGCATGGTCAGAAATAAAAGACTCTTCTTTCCCTTCTTGATCTATTAAAAAACGCTTCACATAATAACGCTCTTTCTCACCATCATAATAAATTGCTGAAATTGGTTTATTAGGAATCCATTTTTCCATAACAATCATATCACTATCAAAATGTGCAGTCAATTCCGGAATTATTGTTTTCACTATTCCAGACTGGCTAATAATTAGCAATCTATCCTCTCCTCTAAACTCTCCGATTAACTCACCTCTTTCATCAACATTTAAACGCTGTACAGTGTCATCAAACCAAATTCTTCTTGGCTTCAATGTAGAAACACCTTTTTCTTTTAACTCTACACGCTTAATAGCATATTTTGTAACAATATTTCCTTTTGAAGCTCTACCTTTTATAAGTACGTCTGCAAAATCTAAATCCCATTTCAATTTCTTAATACTACCTACTTGACGCAATGAAATTGAAACAACCTCTGCTTCTCCATTAGGATTTGCTGAGAAATACCATAGAGCAGAACCTTTATTTCCATTTGTGAGGTCGTACTCTCTATCTCTAGTCATACTAGTAACTGCAAATCGCTTCACGTAAGAAGGACCGCCTTTACCATCACGATAAATCATATTATAAATAGTACGCTTGTCTTTTTTCTTAAAAACAGCAACATGTATTATATTCTTACCAATAAAGGTTTTAGAATCTACTTTTGTCACCATCATTTTTCCATTATTTGTAAAAACAATGATATCATCAATATCACTACAATCACAAACATATTCATCACGTTTTAAAGCTGTACCAATAAAACCTTCTTCTCTATTTACATAAAGTTTTGTGTTTCTAATAACCACTTTGGTTGCGTCAACATCATCAAAGATTCTAATTTCTGTTTTACGCTCCTTACCTTCGCCATATTCCTTTTTTAATCTTTCGAAATAAGCTATAGCATAATCAATTAGATTCGCTAAGTGATGTCTTACTTCAGCTATTTGATCTTCTAAAGCATCGATTTTTTGTTGTGCTTTATCAATATCAAATTTAGAAATACGCTTAATTCTAATCTCAGTTAAACGTGTAATATCTTCAACTGTAATTTTTCTTTTTAAATGTTTTATGTGCGGTTGAAGGCCTTTATCAATGGCTTCAATAACACCATCCCAAGTTTCTTCTTCTTCAATATCACGATAGATTCGTTTCTCAATAAAAATACGTTCTAAAGACGCAAAGTGCCATTGCTCCTGAAACTCACCTAATCGAATTTCTAATTCACTCTTTAAAAGTTCTACTGTGTTATCCGTTGATCGACGTAACATCTCTGTAACTCCAACAAAATAAGGTTTGTTGTCTTCAATTACACAGCCTAAAGGTGATATTGAAGTTTCACAATTTGTGAATGCATAAAGTGCATCAATCGTTTTATCTGGTGACAAACCAGAAGGTAAATGAATTAAGATTTCAACTTCTGCTGCTGTATTATCTTCAATTTTCTTAATCTTAATTTTCCCTTTATCATTCGCTTTTAGAATCGAATCAATTAAAGACGACGTTGTGGTACTAAAAGGAATCTCCGTAATAACTAAAGAATTTTTATCGCGTTGCGAAATCTTTGCTCTCACTCTAACCTTTCCTCCTCTTAACCCATCGTTATAATTAGAGAAATCTGCAATTCCTGCTGTTGGAAAATCTGGCAATATTGTAAATCGTTTGCCTTTTAAATGTTTTACAGAAGCATCAATTAATTCTATAAAATTATGTGGTAAAATTTTAGTTGACAAACCAACTGCAATTCCTTCGCCTCCTTGTGCTAAAAGCAACGGAAACATTACAGGTAAATTTATAGGCTCTTTACGTCTCCCATCATAAGATGCTTGCCATTCAGTAATTTTAGGATTGTAAACAACATCTAAAGCAAACTTAGATAATCTTGCTTCAATATAACGTGAAGCTGCAGCACGATCACCTGTTAAGATATTTCCCCAGTTTCCTTGGGTGTCTATTAACAAATCCTTTTGACCAATCTGCACCATGGCATCAGCAATACTTGCATCACCATGTGGATGATATTGCATGGTATGACCAACAATATTTGCTACTTTATTATAGCGACCATCATCTAAATCTTTCATAGAATGCATAATACGACGCTGCACTGGCTTAAAACCATCTTCAATTGCTGGTACAGCACGCTCTAAAATTACGTAGGATGCGTAATCTAGAAACCAATCCTTATACATTCCGGTGACCTTCTTAATTGTTTCTTGGCTACCGTTGTCTTCATTTAATAACTCATCATGTTCTTCTGCCATTATCCTAGTTTAACTTTTTTATTTTCTTTAATAATCTTTTTTAAAGACTGCCTCACGTACTTTGTTTTCTTTTTCTTTAATAATGTCATATTGAACCGCACCTTCATAGAACTGCCCTCACTGTTTTTTACAGTCAACACTAAAGATTTAAAGACCAAATAATTATATATTTTAAAACCAACCACCTTACGCTTCGGGATTTCTATTTTATGCTCCCTATAATTAACAAAATCGGTTAGTATTAAACCTTTATTTTTAATTATAAGATTAGTTCCATCACTATCATACTCAAAGAATCTCGCAATAAAATATACAATTAATACAGCCACAAACAACCCAATAATGATATGAAACAAATGACCATCAAACATCAATATAGGCTTAAAAACCGTTGCGAATAAAATCGCAAATAACACCAAAATAAAATAGATGGAAATAATTGTATTTTTTATAGTCCTGTTATCCGTTCTCATTATGCTTCCTCTACGACATCGAGTTCAACCTTAAGATTATCAATAATAAATTCTTGACGCGTTGGTGTGTTTTTTCCCATATAGAACGATAGTAAATCTTCAATAGACATGTCCTTATCTAACATCACAGGATCCAAACGAATATCTTCTCCTATAAAATGAACAAATTCATCTGGCGAAATCTCACCCAAACCTTTAAATCGAGTGATTTCTGGTTTTGGCTTTAACTTTTCCATAGCATCACGTCGTTCTTGTTCAGAATAACAATAAATCGTTTCCTTTTTATTCCGCACTCTAAACAATGGTGTTTGCAGAATATATAAATGCCCTTCTTTAATCACTTCTGGGAAGAATTGCAAGAAGAACGTAATCAGCAATAATCTAATGTGCATACCATCGACATCGGCATCTGTTGCAATCACTACGTTATTATAACGTAAATCCTCAAGTGATTCCTCAATATTTAAAGCTGCTTGTAGTAAGTTGAATTCTTCATTCTCATAAACAATCTTCTTACTTAACCCATAACAGTTTAAGGGCTTTCCCTTTAAACTAAAAACCGCTTGTGTATTAACATCTCTCGATTTTGTAATACTACCAGAAGCCGAATCTCCCTCTGTAATAAACAGTGTGGTCTCTAAATTTCTTTCGTTTTTAGTATCTCCGAAATGCACACGACAATCTCGCAATTTCTTATTGTGAAGACTCGCTTTTTTAGCTCTGTCTTTTGCTAATTTTCTAATTCCAGATAATTCCTTACGCTCGCGTTCTGCTTGCAGAATTTTACGTTGGATTTTTTCAGCTGTGTCTGGGTTTTTATGTAAAAAATTATCGAGATACTTCTTTACAAAATCATTAATATAGGTTCTAACGGTTGGCAATTCGCCTCCCATATCTGTAGAACCTAATTTGGTTTTGGTCTGACTCTCAAAAACAGGTTCCATTACTTTTATTGCAATAGCAGTTACTACAGACTTTCTAATATCTGAAGCTTCGTAACTTTTACCATAAAATTCTCTAATTGTTTTAACTATAGATTCTCTGTAAGCGGCTAAGTGCGTTCCACCTTGTGTGGTGTTTTGACCATTTACAAACGAATGATATTCTTCGCTATACTGCGTTTTACTATGTGTTATGGCTAATTCAATATCATCACCTCTAAGATGAATTATTGGATATAGCATATCCGTTTCTTTAATATTTTCGGATAATAAATCCTTTAAACCATTTTCACTATAATATTTTTCGCCATTAAATACTATGGTTAATCCTGGATTTAGATATACATAGTTTTTAAGCATTTTAATGACATACTCATTTCTATACTTATAATTTTTAAAGATGATTTCATCTGGAATAAAACTAACCTTAGTTCCTTTTCTTCGGCTTGTTTCGTCTAAAAGTTCTTGATTGGTAAGATTTCCTTGTTCAAATTCTGCTGAAGCCGATTTGTTATCTCTTGTAGATTCAACTCTAAAATAAGATGATAACGCATTAACTGCTTTTGTACCAACACCATTTAAACCAACCGATTTTTTAAAAGCTTTAGAGTCATACTTTCCACCTGTATTCATCTTAGACACCACATCTACAACTTTCCCTAGCGGAATTCCACGACCGTAATCTCTAACTATAACGCGTTCTCCTTGAATAGAAATCTCAATGGTTTTACCTGCTCCCATCACAAACTCATCAATAGAGTTGTCTAAAACTTCCTTTAGAAGAATATAAATACCATCATCTGGAGAGGAACCATCACCTAATTTTCCGATATACATACCAGGTCGCATTCGGATGTGTTCTTTCCAATCGAGTGAGCGTATGTTATCTTCGGTATAATTAGACTGTTCTGACATAGAAATGGGTAAAATTTTTAGATGGAACGCTAATATAATACTATACCGCAAAAAATGAAATACGGAATGAGTAAAGTAATTAACAATAATCTATATAATTCTGTTGAGAACATTGATAAACGCTACTATTGAATGGTAAAACGCTTAAATCTGAATAAAAATCCTTAAGATTTTTTACTTTTTGAAATTAAAAGGATTCCTGAAATCACTACTAAAGTTCCTATTATCTGAAGCGTTGTTAAACTTTCATTTAAGAAAATAACTGCTAAAATTATGGTTGAAATTGGCCCAATACCTGCAATAACCGCAAAGTTAGATGAATTGATTAATTTAATAGAAATAGAGACTAAAAACGACGGAATTACAGTGGCAAAAACGGCAATGCACAAGCCTAAAACATAGACTTGCCAAGGGTAATTGAAAATCTCAGTTTTAAAAAAAAATCCGTAATGAACAAATACGCAAACACAAGACACCAACATCGCATAAGCGGTAAAACGCATCACTCCAAATCTAGGAATCAACCAACCACTACCCACTAAATAAGATGCGTAAGTAATTGCACTAAGCATTACAAAAAAGCCACCTAAATACGTGTTATCACCAGAAACAGAAACTTCACTACCAAACGTAATTACTATACCTATATAAGTGATTAAAATAGCTAATTTTTGAAGTTTCGTTATCGGCTTTTTTAAGAATAACTTATTAAACAGCAACACTATAGTTGGGTAAACAAATAAGATAATACGTTCTAAACTGGCTTTTATATATGTGAGTCCTACAAAATCGAAATAACTCGCCAAATAGTAACCTACAAACCCAAAAAACACCAACCATAGATAGTCTTTCTTTTGCACATCTTCTTTTTGTTCCTTTCTGTAGATATACGCAATAACCATATAAAACGGAAACGCAAATAACATACGCAACAGCAACATGCTTAGCGCATCAATATTATATTGATAGGCTAACTTCACCATAACTGCTTTAGAAGAAAACAAAACAATGCCTAAAACACCTAATAAAATACCGTAAATAAAAGTTTCCTTAGATTTCATATATTGAAATTAGACTAGTCTTGTTTTAATAACAAATTGATAATTTATGAGTTACGACGTTCAAGCTCAACAATCGCTTCTGCTTGTGTTTTTAATAGCTTATTTCTAGTGTTTAACAAATTCGCCATGTATTGTTTTAGAAAAAGTACGTTTGCTAATTTACCAAGAAGACCAAAAGGTGATTGAAAATGAAATTTATCAACCATTACGGTTTGTCCATTTTGATGTGTAAAAATATGCTCGTGCTTAAAGGATTTAAAAGCGCCAGAAACCATTTCGTCTGCAAAATAAGTTGGACTCTTAAATTCTGTGATTTTTGAAGTCAGTTTTTGTTTAAAACCAAAGTGTGTTGCTTCCCAAGTGACCCATTCTCCTAATTCTATAAAACCAGAGGTTTTACCAGCTACAGCACGTTCATTAGAATGTGCCATAGAATCTTTGTGAAAATCAATATTACGCGCTAAATCAAAACAGGTTTTTATATCTGCCTTAATTAGGGTTTTGATTTCTATAGTTGGCATTTAATTTAGATTATGAAATTGCCACGTCCTTTGTCCTCACAATGACATAACACGTCTTGATTCTTACTTTTAAAAGCAGACCAGTCCTTGTTCTCTTTAAACGTTAAACAAGAAATGCATTACATCGCCATCCTTAACAACGTAATTCTTCCCTTCTACTCTCATTTTACCAGCTTCTTTTACTTTAGCTTCACTTCCGTATTCTACAAAATCATTATAAGCAATAACTTCTGCTCTAATAAATCCTTTTTCAAAATCGGTATGAATAACGCCTGCAGCTTGTGGTCCTGTTGCACCAACATTTACTGTCCAAGCTCTAACTTCTTTTACACCAGCTGTAAAATAAGTTTGCTGATTTAAAAGTTTGTATGCTGAACGAATTAATTTTGCCGAACCTGGTTCTTCTAAACCAATATCTGCTAAAAACATCTGACGTTCTTCGTAGTCGTCTAATTCGTTAATATCTGCTTCTGTACCAACAGCCAAGACTAAAACTTCCGCTTTTTCATCTTTAACCATTTCTCTTACTTTATCTACATAAGCATTACCTGTAGTGGCAGCACCTTCATCTACATTACACACATACATAACTGGTTTGTCTGTAATAAATTGAGATGGTACCACGTAATCTTCGTAATCTTCTTCTGAAAACTCTAAAGCTCTTACCGAAATACCAGCTTCTAAATTTTCTTTTATTTTTAAAAGTATCGCTTCTTCTTTCTGCGCTTCTTTATTACCAGTTTTTGCAGCACGCTTTACTTTTTCTAATTTCTTATCTACAGTCTCTAAATCTTTTAACTGTAATTCCATATCAATAGTCTCCTTATCTCTAATAGGATCTACAGAACCATCAACATGCACAATATTTTCGTTATCAAAACAACGTAATACGTGCAAAATAGCATCGGTTTCTCTAATGTTAGCTAAGAACTGATTTCCTAAACCCTCACCTTTAGAAGCCCCTTTTACTAAACCTGCAATATCAACAATCTCTACAGTTGCTGGCAATACACGTTCTGGATTTACTAATTCTTCTAATTTCTCTAATCTTGGGTCTGGTACATTTACCACACCAATATTAGGCTCTATAGTACAAAACGGAAAGTTGGCACTCTGCGCTTTAGCGTTAGATAAACAGTTAAATAAGGTTGATTTTCCTACGTTTGGTAATCCTACAATTCCGGCTTTCATGAGATATTATTTTTGCGAGTGCAAATGTAAGTAATTCGTGGAATAGTTGAGTTAAAAGTTTTTGGAATAATTACAAAGTGGTTTTTGGGTTGTGCTTATCGTTTAAAGTATGGTGCGTTTACAGCCCAGAGGGTTCATATGCACTATACATAGTGTTGTGTACTGTTATTTTTTTTTTAAGAATTTTTCAATCATTTTATTTGTCCCTTCCTCTGTGTAGTAACTTTTTGATTTAACTTTGGTTTTTTCAGCTGTCTGCTCAATAAAGAAGTCAAAATGTTCAATAGATAAGTCGCAAATCTTCGTCATTATTTTATCAAATTTGGTTTTTGATTCTGCTAAATTTTTGATTCCGGTAATAATTTTATCAGGAACATTTTTCTTGTAAATATCCACTTTTGTGTGGAATTCGTTATCTATTGATATAAAGAGTAATAATAGGAAATGGTGTCTTAAACTTAATAGATATGGATACTTAGACCTTAAGAATCTATCCAAATAATTAAAGGCAAGTGAAGAAATGTAATATGACCTTAAATCTTGTTTTGTTTGACCATTATTTTTTGTTCCTAAGAAATCTTTTTGTTTCAGCATTTCTCTTTCAAAACCGCCATATCCAACAGTTAATCTATGCGGAGCAACGCCGAAAGATGAATAATAGCTTCTAAATAAATCGGTAGTTTGAATTTTATAGGCATTCCCAACTTCAGGATACTGGTTAGATAATCTTTCATAATACAACCTATCTCCACTTCTAACTTCATTATTAAACATACCTTGGACAGCTTTAGCTTCATCAGTAATTGAAATGAGCTGAATTGTTTTTACATCATTTGCTGTATTTGCAGTTTCAGTTATAAGAGATCTTAGATCAGTGTTTCCAGTGATAATAATTTTAACAGGAATGTTCAAAGTTTTTAAGTATTCACTTGTGTGTGTATTTTCTTTAACCCATTCATATATGATATTAGATGTTTGACACCCGTTAATAATTGAAAATGCTTTTATTTCTAGGTTCCCGTTTTGAGGGTTAAAATGCTTGGAATGAGCCGTAATTGTAATACCGTTATGTAGAAGATGGAAAATATCATCATTTACTGATAAACTATTAAATATCTTATTATTGACACTATCTTCTCCGCCAAAACCTTCGAAATATCGAATATTATCAAAGAATACGTCATCTAGATCACCATCTTCTGAGGTAATCAGGTCATTAACTTCATTTAGGTTGAGATAACCAATGAAGCACGTAGCTTTTTCATTAGTTATTTCTATAAAACGATCTTTTAGGTCTTTAACTGGATAATCACGCTGGTTTGGTGCTAGTATTCCTTCAAGCTTTTCTAGATATTCTTGACCTGATTTTATTTCGATATCTACATTTGAAAAAATGATTGACTTTAAGTCCTTTTTTTGCTTGGCAATTGCAGTACTCCATTGGATATTAGAAATTGTCCTTTCAAGAGTTCTGTTGTCTTTGTTTATAGCACATATTTTTACAACTAACTCTAGGTTATGTTCTTTTTCACAAACCTTCTCAAACAGAAACCTGACTGATTGTACTTGCTTATTAGAGTGCAAGTCAGATGGTTCTTCATTAAAAATATCATACACAGCATCACAAACACCTTTGAACTTATCTAATTCTATTTTTGATGATTTTGATTGAATGAATATAAATTTTGCATCAATTTTAGAAGATTCATCAATTATTTCGATAATTCGATTTTTCCAATCTATAAAGAAGTCTGTTTCATTTTTTTCAGGGAAACCAATAAATTGATTATTTAATACAACATATAGACCATCAATTCCTCTCATATCTCCAGTAGAAATTGATTTGATTTCCTCGCTATCAATTACTTTTTGTAAAGTGTAATATTCGATCGAGTTTACGAAATACTCATATTTTAAAGCTTTACGATGCGCTTCGGATTCAGAATTATTACCTAGAATAGAATAATCTATATCAGGAAAGTGATTATTTATAAATGTTTCAATTTTTTGATCTATGCTTGCCATATCTGGTTTTTGTAATTGTGCCTAACTTTAATGATATAAGTCCATTTCAATGACTCATCTCAACCGATAAACGAAGTTACCATTTAAAAAACAGAATTGCTATACGTAGATCTACGTATTTTTCGCACAAATAAATCTTAGTAACTAAAATGTCAATTTGACATTTATTTGAGTGAAAAAATGTCAATAATTCTGAGAATTTGGCATTTACTCATCTTGTTTTTATGAAATTTTTGCATAAAAAAGCGATGAATTCATTTTGGTATTTAATTTGCAAAAGTTGTTGTGAAGTCTATTAAGATTTCAATTTTGAAATAATGTTTAATTTAAAATTTTGTAATTATGAGCAATTTAGTAAGTGTTCCTAAAAACGGAAGTTTGTCAAACAATAATTCAAACACAAACTTCCCTTCTGTACCTAATTGGTTAGAGGATATCTTTAATAGAGATTTGCCTTCTGTATTAACTTCTAATTTTAATACAGGCCTTTCCTTACCTAAAGTTAATATTAAAGATACAGCTGATGCTTTTTTGATAGAAATGGCTGTTCCTGGTTTTAAAAAGTCGGACTTTAATATAGACCTAGACAATGAGGTGCTGTCTATCTCTACAGAAACAAAAGAAGAAAACGAACAAAAAGAAGATAACTATACACGTAGAGAGTTTGGTTATGCTTCGTTTAAAAGAACCTTTAACTTACCCGAAACTGTAGATGATGAAAAGATTAATGCCAATTATAAAGACGGTATTTTAAGTATTCTCTTACCAAAAAAAGAAGAAGCAAAACAAAAGCCAGTAAGAAGTATTAAGATCACTTAATTGTATCACTGAGGTTTTATTAGGTTTAGAGTGTGAGGTTGATTTTTCAGCCTCACCTCTACTCTTATACTACTAATTTAAATATGATTGTGTTATGCCAAGAAAGTTTGCACCTGGTGATTGGGTAAAATTAAAAGGGAGAGCTTCCGCACCACAAATGAAAGTACTAAAATATATAGCAAAAAAGGATGCTGTTTTTGGTTTGATTGATACTGATACCTATTTAAAGTGTGTTTGGTATAAAAATGGTGAACGAAAGTTAGAAGTTTTCCATCAGAATAGATTAATAAAAATGATTAAAACTGGTGGTTTGTTTAAAACTTAAGGTTTTACAAACCTCATAAGATGTTTAACGTAAAACTTAAAATGATGAAAAAACATATTTTATTATTAATGTTATCTTTTTTGAGTGTGAGTTGCAGCGGACAAAAAGATAATGAGAAAAACAAAGACCTAAAAAAAGAAGAAAACCAAAGTATTGAAGTGCCTAAAGGCGATTGGAAAGTTGAAAAAGAATTTGATGAAAACGGAAATTTAATTAGATATGATAGCATTTACTCATGGTCTTCTGGTGGTAAGCTAGATGATTTATCGCTAACAGAAAGAGATAGTATGATGCAGTCTTTTAAATCTAAGTTTTTCTCAAACTTTTCGCATTTTGAGAATGATGGCTTTGACGCTATTTTTTCTGAAGACTCGCTATTTAGCAAGCGTTTTTTTAATAACGATTTTTTTGGAAGTAGTTTTGGAAAAGACTTTATGGATATAGACCAAATGCGCCAACAAATGATTGCGAGACAGCGCGACTTTTTAGAAAAATATCAGTCCGAATTTATAAAACCTAAAGATGATGACAATTAAAGTTCTCGCACTGCTTAAAAAAATGCTGTAAAACCGCTGATTGTAAAATTTTCACTTAACAAAAGAGAGCCAAACTCTATACTAAGCTGGCTCTCTTTAATATTTATTCTATTTTTATATAATTAAAACCAAAGACTATTATATAGTTCTATTACTTCTGATTCACTTAAACCAGAAGTATAAATTCTAACTTCATCAATAATGCCTTTAAAGGTATCACTTGGCAAACCTAATCTTGAACCAATTAGCAAAGGTGACGAATTTGTGTTTTTTTCACCGTCGATAATTTCAAATCCTTCAAGTTCTCCGTTAACATAAAGAAACATCTTTGAATCTTTAAAAACTCCTGTTATTAAAAGCCATTCGCCTATCTCATAGCCTTGTTTTCTAACTTGATTTAATGTTTCTCCGTTTTCAGTAGTAAGGGAAAAAACAATCTCACCAGTTCCTGAAAAACTAACACCATAAGGCCAAGAACCTGTTCCGTTTGTATTAGTTCCTTTTCTAATAATAGTTTGAGTTTTAATTTCCTCTGGTTTAACAAGTGCAGAAATTGTAAAATCATTAGATAAATTTAATTCTTCACTGTGAGCAATTTCTATGACATCATCAACACCATCAAAGAGGAAGGCACTGCTTTCATAATTACCAATATCTGAAGCTAAAATAGCACCTTCAACAATACCGTTATGATCTAAGCTCACTTCATTAAGCGCATTATCGCTAAATGGATAATATGCTAATAGATTTTCGGGATAAACCTCAGTGGTTGCCAAGTCATCATTATCTGTGCAAGAGGAAAGCGTTAAAAGTAATAATAGTCCAAAAAGTAAAAAAGTGTTTTTCATAATTGATTAGGTTTGTTTAGTTCTAAAACCTCACATTTATTATGCCACTTTGTTGATTTTTAGCTAAAATAATTGCATGTTTCAGTCCTTAGCTATTTTACAAATTCTGAATGCAAGCTGAGATAAGACTTCAATTGTCAAATTCTTATTGTACTCAAAAAAATCATTAATATGATCTTGCCACAAACAAGCAGGCATACCAAAGACTACACTTTCTTCTATTAACTCATCATTGTTATAGAATAATTCGGTTTCTTTAAAAGCTTCTTCCATTTTATTCTTCCCTGAGCTTTTTTCTATTATTCGGATAAGATATATGCTATCATTATCAGAATACAAGGTTATTGAAAGTTCAGTTCCGCTCTTAGGCAAAAACACTTCAGATGTAATTCTCGTTTTATATTTCCAAATCTTAACTTCTGAACTATCTAATTCAAATTTATTAATAAAATTTAATTCATTAGTATCTTCATCAGAAACAAAAGACTTATCAATAAGCTTCTTCATGGCTATGCTATCCATTTGAGAATAGCTCACAACTGTATTAATTAACAATAATAAAGTGAAGATTGTTTTCATCTTTTACAAAACCTATTGACCTTTATTCAATTAAACAATTAATTCACATTTTTAAAAGTCGGATGGTTCTCTGTAATAGTTCCTACACCTTTTTTATTCACTTTAAAAACAACATCCTTAGTTGTGCTAAATAACAAAACAGATAAAAATGAAGTTTTTAAATGCGATTTTATAATCACTAATGCCTCTTCTAAAGACATCTCCTCTTCTATATCTTCAGTTTCTCTTGGCCTAAAGTTATATTTAAGCAATACTCTAAAATCATCATCTGCATAAATTGGTCTGAGAAATATATTTTTTAATTCGGGTTTACCTATGGTTTTCGCCATGGTTAATTTCGCAAAAGTCTCTTCTTTAATGCTTTCCTTTACTTGTTCCCAGAACTCTACAAAAACGTCTTGGTATGTCATATACTTTAAATAATTAGTGGCTAATGATACTGAATTTCCGGTTAAGGTTTCAATTAAAATATCTTATTTTTTTGAGGTGCTTATTATATAAGGTAACACCTTAACTCTTAATAACAAGTTTTCTTTACTCTTTTACAAATTGGAGTAAAAATTTAAATGACAATCCTATAGCTATTGCTAAACCAAAACTAATTAAAGTGCCTATTAGTATGTACTCCGTTAACTTTCTATCTTTTGCTCTGGATAAATCACCAAATCTAAAAACAGATTTAGCTGCAATGAGCAATCCTATGGCACTCCATTGATTTAATAAAATAAAGCTAAATACAAAGAGACGTTCTAATATACCTATATATTTTCCGGCGCTTTTTAGAGAGTCTTCAGAATTATCTTCTTCTAAATTCCATTTACTCATTACCATTTTCATAATAATTGCAGATACAAATGAAATTAATAATAGCGCGAGTATAAACAATAGTGATGTTTTTGAATAAAAAATGTCAACATCTAATTTATAGGGTTCTTTAAAATAGACCACTGCGCCTATGATGATGACATGAAGTATTTGATCAGCAAAGAACAACCATCTTGTATTAATTTTGCCTTCGAGGCTGATCTTAATTAGATCAATAACGAGATGACTGATAACTATGATTATAAAATAGGGTAAAAAGTACCAGTTAAATTGAAATAACACAAGTAGCGCTATAAAATGAACTAAACCATGTAGATATAAAAATTTTGATTTGTGCTTATTAATTGCTTTATCCTTTACCCAACTGTCTGGCTGTAAGACAAAATCGCCAATGATATGAGCAATTAAAAATTTTACGATTAGTACCATCATAGCTTAGTGATTTTAGCTTTGTAAAAATTATTCATAGTCATTATTTCCTCAAATCCACCTCTTTTTAGAGCTTCACTAATACTACTTTGAGACTTATGAAGAAGTTTAGCTATGGTTTGTTGTTTTTTTTCTGAATTTTCTATTGCTGTTTTAATAACGTTAGCGACTGTACTACTCCAGTTATTTGCAGTTAACAGCGACAAACTAAGCATAATATTAATGGATTCGTTTAAATCGTTATCTGTTGTTTTTATGGCCAAAGTTTGCTTTTTTAAGGACTCAAAACAATCTCCAGACATTATATAAGCAGAACCATTAGATTCTGTTATTTTAGGAGACGTATATTTTTCTTCTCCAATGCCAATTGCCATTCTAACATCTTGCGATTTTAGTTGTTTAATTGTTGCTTTAATATGTATAGCTGCCAGCAATGCTTTCTCTGGAGCTAGTGATAGCTGAAAACTATCACCTCTAAAAATCTCCCAATCTTTTGGCTCTTTACCATAATAATTAAGTATCTTTTTAAGGGAATTTAACCAATTCTCCACCTCTACGTCTCTAGAGTTAATAATATCTCCTGTTATTACTGCTATCATTTTTAGGACTTTCTAACAAATATATCGGTTTTTCTGCCAATATGCAATTTTATCGTCTTTAGAGCCGATATTTGTAATTATCGGATTTACAGCAGATACTAAAACAAGTTCTTATAAACTGTAATAGTCCAAGTCTGTTGCGCTACATACAAAAAAACCTAAGCCAAAGACTTAGGTTTTCAATAATCAATTAAGGGATAACAGGAAGGTGTTTTAACTCTCTTCCACTTTTAAAGGCGAATGATGCTCACTAACAATTTTCCAGCCTTTATCTGTTTTTACAAACAAAATCGTCATTTGGTCGTTTACAACCACTAACTTTTCTCCAAATTTAAGATGAAAATCAGTATGCATAGTCACATTAGCTACATCACCATAAACGGCAATATGCATATCGTTGGCATCGAATTTTACAATTTCAGTAACTGCACCAAAGGTATTACGCTCATATTGCTCATTTTCTTCACTTCCATTACGCAATGCACCATCTTTAAATTCCGTAAATTTTGAACTATATGCATGAAAAGATATCAGCGTATCCAAATCGCCATCTTTAAGACTTTGCACTATAGCTTCCCATGTTTCCATTATTTCTTTTTCAGCTTCCGGAAACTCGTCATTGATTAAATCAACTTTAACCTCCTCTACTTCTACTATCTCAACTTTTTCTTCTTTTTGTTTACATCCTAAAGCTACAATTGAGAAAATCAGAAGGAATACAAATGTTATTTTAGCTTTCATAATTTATATTTAATTGATTAACAAGGAGTTGAAGTTATATAAAATAAAATAACTTCAGCATACGTACAACTACGTATTTTACTTAAAACCAATTAATTAACTATTAAAAAAGCAGAATAAACACAAAAAATCCCAAGTCTAGGACTCAGGATTGTTTAATTAAACGTTTTAAAATATTGTTTTAAAGCTCATTATTAAGTGAACACAAGTAAATGTTTATTGATTTCTAATTAACGTTGATACTTTCTAACTATTAAATAGAATTGATTTTTAAACGCATTATAATCCTCAAAAAGCTTGTTATAAATGGCACGTTTCTGCTCATGCAGTTTTAATCTGCTATAATCATATTCTAATTTTCCGTATTCATATTCCGTTTTAAGTTCTTGCTCGTATTTACACAAATTCGCCATACTTAAAACATTCTTTCTACGGATAGCTTGTATAGTACCAGAAACAGAAGTATTTTTTATGAGCTGTTTTTCAATGACAGAAAAATGGTCTAACTCACTATTAAAACACTCCATAGCATTAATCCATGAATTTAATTCATTGAAATCTTTTTGAATGCACAGTCGTCTATGCACGTCTATTTTATGTTGCGAAATTGAAGTCAAATGCGAATTAATATATAATAGATTAGTGCGATTTTAATAGTGTAAATTTACCTTGTATTTTATTAAAAAACCCATCCTTTAACCTTCTATATTTATCTAAATGATATAAATAACTTCTTCTATAACTTTCGTGCTCTGTAATATAAACCATATCACATTGTGTGTCTTCACACTCTACAATATGAGCTCTAGAGTTTCCATATTTTTGAAGTGCTTTTAATAAGGTTTCGTTTTCAATTTTCTTCTTATTAAAGCGCTCTTGCACACTCTCATCATTTAATTTGTTCTTAAGGTCTTTAGTACAAATACTTATTAAATTGTTCAATTCCTTATTTATGTATTCTAGATGATTGATCCAATTATCTAATTCCATAGTGTTGATTTTGTGAGTAACATCAACATTAGAATCATGATGAAATATTTGGGTGTTTAAAGTTGTCATGTTTTCTAATTTAAATTACTAAGTCACTATTACTAAAAGCTTCTTCTTCTTGAGACACTTCTGTAATTTTAATCTGCTGCTTACCGTTTGGAAAATCCCATTCTATAACATCGTCTGTAGAATATCCTATTAATGCAGAACCCATTGGTGTAAGCACCGAAATTTTATTCTTAGTGACATCTTTATCCATAGGAATCACGAGTTGCACTTTCTTTTCTATACCATTTTCAAAAACTACAGTAACCTTACTATTAAACCTTATAATATCTAAAGGCACCTCTTTAGCATCTACAATATGTGCTGTTTTAAGCTCGTCAGATAGTTTCATTAAGCATTTTTGAGTTTCATGATCTTCTGCATAACCAGATATGTTAAGTATACGTTTTAAGTATACATATTCTTTCTTTTCAATTATTAAACTGCCGTATTTCATCTCTACATATTTTAAATTATTTTTAAGGAAAAATTCCCCTTTGTAAATACGCTTTCTCTATGCGCTGTATAGCTATACAATATGCTGCAGTGCGCATATCAATTGCTTCACGCTCCGAATAAGCATATACTTTATCAAAAGATTCTTTTAGTTTTTTCTGAAGTTTCATCATCACTTCATCTAATTGCCAAAGTTCTCCATTACGATTTTGTAACCACTCAAAATAACTTCCCACAACACCTCCAGAATTGCATAAAATATCTGGAATGATAGTAATTCCTCTATCTAATAGAATTTTTTCGCCTTCAACGTTTGTTGGACCATTAGCACCTTCTGCAATAAGTTTTGCTTTTATACTTGGTGCTATTTCTTTGGTGATTTGATTTCCTAATGCAGCCGGAATACAGATATCACAGTCTAAAGCAAAGAATTTATTCTTATTTACTGACTTTGCTTTAGGATAATCAACAATACTTCCATTGTTTATTTTACTGTACTTAAACAAATCCTCTACAGTGATTCCTTTTTGATTATAAAGACTACCAAAAGCATCTTGTACACCAACCAATATTGCACCATCTTTCTCTAAAAAATGAGACGACCAATAACCAACATTACCAAAGCCTTGCACAATGAATTTCTTACCTTTTAATGATTCGTTATTCTTCTCTGCCCAAAACTTAATGGACAAATACACACCATAGCCTGTCGCTCTATCTCTACCTTCTAATCCTCCACTTCCATCTGGCTTTCCTGTAACAACATGTTGGTTTGCTGCACGTTCTGCTGGTGGACGTGTACTCATATAAGTATCTGCTATCCAAGCCATGGTTTGGCTGTTGGTATTTACATCTGGAGCAGGAATATCGTGCTCAGGACCAATATTATCTGCTAAAGCAAACGTAAAACGTCTGGTGATACGCTCTAATTCTGATTTCGAGTATTTTGAAGGATCAATCTTTATGCCTCCTTTTCCTCCACCATATGGCAATCCTGCCAAAGATGTTTTCCAAGTCATCCACATCGCTAAAGCTCTTGCCGCATCAATATCTACCGTTGGATGGTAACGTAAACCACCTTTATAAGGTCCTAATGCATTATTATGTTGCACTCTGTAACCTGTAAAAATTTCAACTTCGCCATTATCCATTTTTACAGGGAAATTGACGATAATCTCATTATTAGCAATACTTAAAATTTTTCTAATGTTAGGATGTAAATCAATTTGATTCGCAGCACTATTAAACTGCTCCATAACATTATCCATCATACCTCTTACAGGCACTTTTTTGGTTTTCTTTTTTAATTCTGCTGTTATAGCTGTCATTTTTTATGTATTTAGTATGAGGTCTATCGTTGTTACAATAGCAACCTTTGTTTTTAAAGTAGAATATTAGTCTATTCCTGTTTTTGTAAAACCTTACTTGAAATAGCGATTAGTGATAGACCTTTCATGATATTTCTCAATAATGTATTTATGCCTAGCTGATATGTTTCTAGACGTTTTACCTATGGAATTTTGACATGTAATTGTTGCTATTAATGTGTTTATTGTCATAATGTTTAGCGTTAAATAATTAAACTAATTGTAGAACTTGCTTTTTGGGTTCTCCTGTTTTTTTTACAGTCTCTAAATCGCAATTATTTGGCATTTCTTCGTCAAACTCGCTACAAGACCAAACTTTGTCTTTTTGTGCTGTTAACACACAATTATTGCGATGCATGCAACTCGGACAAATATTAAAGTGATTCATATTAAAACTTATTATTGTTATACATGTACCAAAAGGCAATGCTTATGCCAAAGCATTTAGATAAAAAATAGCAAAACAAGAAAACCCTTTAGAATAAAGGGCTTGAGTAGTATTATGAAAATTCTGATTAAAAAACCAAGTGGTACATAATTACCCAGTTGAGTAAAAATGTATCAGTAAAAAATGATTATTCCGAAAGTTTTTGCCGAATAGTTTTTCGGTCTATTTGAAGTATTTCTGCTGCCTTTGTTTTATTATTTCCTGTAGCTCGCAATACCTTTTCAATGTATTGCTTCTCGATAACTTTTAACGGAACCAATGCTTCTGAAGAAAAACTTAACGTATGTTTTAAATGTTCTGGCAAATGCTCTACATCAATAATTTTTTCACACATAATAACGGAACGCTGAATAACATTCTCGAGTTCTCTTATGTTACCAGGCCAATTATAGCGTTCTAAAATAACTAGAGCTTCAGGTGTGATTTTTACAAATCTATCTTTGTATTCTAAACCATATTTAAATAAGAACTTATCGACTAATAAGGCAATATCCTCTTTTCGCTCTCGCAATGGTGCCACATTGATTTCTACAACCGTTAACCTATAAAACAAATCTTCTCTAAAGGTCTGTTTTTTAATCATGTCTTGTAAATCACTATTTGTAGCTGCTATAACACGGACATCTATTTTCTCTGCCTTTGTAGAACCCACTTTAACAACCTCCTTTTCTTGCAATACACGCAATAAACGCGATTGCACAGCTAACGAAGCGTTTCCTATTTCATCTAAAAAAATAGTCCCTCCATTTGCGGCTTGAAAAAAGCCTTCTCTATTCGTTTCTGCTCCAGTAAATGCGCCTTTTAAATAGCCGAACAGTTCTGATTCTAATAAATTTTCAGGAATAGCACCACAGTTTACAGCAATAAATGGAGCTCTAGAAAACTTACCTTGATAATGTATGGCACGTGCTACCAACTCCTTACCTGTTCCGCTCTCTCCTTTTACAAAGATGGTTGCTTTATTGTCTTTTACGCGCTCAATGACTTGTATAACATCATTTATTTTTTCTGAATTGCCAATGATTTCTGCGTAGGCTTTATGCTTTTCTAATGAAGTATTTTTGGAGGGTAACACCTTTTCACCAGACGTAATTAATGACCTTTCTAATGCTAGTTTTAATTCTTCTCTTGTAAAGGGTTTTGTTAAATAATCTACCACACCAGACTTAATTGCAGCCAAAGAACCTTGAACAGATGGATAACCAGTAACTACTAATTTAGGCAATTTAGGATAATGCTCAGACACATATTTTATGAGCTCAAAGCCATCAATTTCTGGCATTTTTAAATCGGTAATCAATAAATCAATTTTAGTGTCTCGTAAAATCACAACGGCTTCTTTTACTGAAATCGCCTTAAAAACATGATAGTTCCATGACTGTAAATGACGTTGTAGAAGTTCTAAAATATTGATATCATCATCAACAATGAGTATATTTTCTTTACGTAATAGCATAGCTAAAATTAATTTTTAGGTAGTATTATTCTAAATATAGCACCTTTTTTAATGTTATTTTCTGCTGTTATTGTGCCTTTATGAGAAGCCACAATACCATGCACAACGCTCAATCCTAAACCAGACCCATCACCTGTAGGTTTTGTTGTAAAAAATGGCTGGAACACTTTCTCTAAGTCCTCTGTTTTAAAACCCTTGCCTTCATCAGAAATTTTAAGCACAATATTTTCTTTTGTTTTGTAGGCTTCTATGGTTACCAATCCTCCATTTGGAGAAAAGTAAATGGCATTAATTAGTAAATTAAAAATAATTTGTGTGAGCTGAATTGGGTCTGCACGCAACCAAAGCTCTTCAGCTTCAATCTTAACAAGGTATTTTACATCTTCTTTTCTAAATGTAGCATCCAATAAATTGATGGCATTTTTTATATTAGGAACAACATTAACGCGCTTCATTTCTTGTGGCATTTCGCATGCAAAAAACATCAACTTTTTAACCACTTCTCTCGAGTAAATAGCGTTATCTATAATTTTATCTAAGTCAGTTTCTACATTTTTAGTAAGCTTAGAATCGGTTTTAATTAACTCAGCAAAACCAAGAATATTAGCCAAAGGTGTATTTAGCTCGTGAGCAATTCCTGCTGTTATTTCACCCAAAATACCTAGCCTATCAGCACGTTCCATCTGTCGTTTCAAAGAGGCTTCATTTTTTTGAATTTCTATTCGTTCTAAAAAACTTCCTACTTTTATAGCTACATTATCTAACAACAATTGCTCTTCTTTTAAAAAACTGATTTTATTATTGTTAAAACTATTTAATATAACAATCAATTCACCTTTATCTTTATTAAAAATTTTTATATGAGATTGTATTTTGAAAGCATTATTAACTTGCGAATCCGTTGAAATTGATATGTCATCTACACAAAAAGTCACCACTGTAATCTCAGGAAACTGAAAAGCATTTTTTAAACTAAACGCAATAGCTCTTAAGGTGTCTTCAATTAAATCTGAGTTGGCATTACCAATAATAGAAGACACTTCGTAAAGACATGTTAACTCTTTAATTCGCTCTTTTAATACTTGCTCTGTAGTACTCATTAATATTATTTTTTTGTGTTTTTTTTACCCAATTAGCCAAAAAATAAACACGATTACTTTGAGTCTATTTCTAAAATTCTTTCTAGATTCAACTTCAGATGTTATGTTTTTCTAGATTTTTCTAAAAAATTTATAATTAGTTATTAATCATAAACCATTTCAGTTTTTTTTTATATTCATCTCCTGCTCTAAGCGAAGTTAACTTTTTTAAGACTGATTAACAATTTGTAAAACTGCATGTTTTTTGAACAAAAAAAATCCCAAGCCAAAGACTCAGGGTTTTAGATAATATTACTATATCTTAAATTCTACTATTCGCGCTCCAATAGTTTTTTAGAAACTTTATAAGTGGCTGAATAAGCTAATCCTTCTTGACGTTTTTTAAATTCCGTAAATGCTTTGGTATACCATTTTGGGTCAGTGGCTTTCTTTCTAAAAGCATCATGCCCAGAAACATCGTACAATTCACCATTTAACCACGGCGAAATGGCATAAATACTAAGACCAAAGTGTTCTGCGCGTTTAAGAAGGGTTTCGAAATCTGACTCTGAGAAATATTGAATCTCTTCTGCATCAAAGCCGTCATTAATATTTGTTAAACCTGTAAATATATTTTTCTCTAAAAATTCTGCTTGTTTCATAGGGTGAGTAATAATGTATTCTAATTTATAATTTTATAACCTACTGAAACATGTTCAGCATAGTGTAACAAAATTAGGCTTTCCTTATATAATAGCAATAGATAGATGCGTTTTTAATTTTAAAAAAAATCCCAAGCCAAAAGACTCAGGATTTCTAAATAATTAAGAGTTAAATAAACAAGCTGGTTTTGTTAGCAATTAGGTTATAAATTGTTCTTTAGCTGTCTTCTATTTTAAGAGGCGAATGATGTTCGCTCACAATTTTCCACCCTTTATCTGTTTTTACAAATAATAATGAAATTTGATTATTAACAACAACGAGGTTATCTCCAAATTTAAGATGAAAATCAGAATGAAAAGTTAAATTAGCGACATCACCATAAACAGCCACTTTTATATCATCAGCATCAAACTTAACAACCTCTGTAACAGCTCCAAACGTATTTCGTTCGTATTCTTCATTAGCAACACTACCATTTCTGGGTGCTCCTCCTTTAAATTCCGTAAATTTAGGACTATAGGCATGAAAAGCAATCAACTCATCCAAATCACCATCCTTAAGACTTTGTGCAATAGCATCCCAAGTATCCAATACTTCTTTTTTTGCTTCTGGAAACTCATCATTAACTAAATCAATTTTCACTTCCTCGACTTCTACTATCTCAACTTTTTCTTCTTCTTGTTTGCATCCCAAAAGTGCTATTGAGAACAGCAAAAGAAAAACAACTGTTATTTTAGATTTCATAATTTATAGATTTAATTGATTAACAAGGAGTTAAAGATACGATAAATTTTAAAACACCCACATACGTAGAACTATCTATGTTTCTAAAAATCAATTAATTACGTTGAACTCAATAATAGAAAACACGAAAAACCCCAAGCCAATGACTCAGGATTTTGAAATTAATTTTGAATTATAACGATACGTCTAATTTAAAGCATGTCATACAACACGAATGACCAATTGCATTTTACTGGCACAATAGTCTGCCCTACAACATTCATTGTTTGGGCACGATCTCCCCAAACAATGACTTCAAATCCATTTTTAGTTTGATTTCTATAAGCTATTGTTGTTATAGTATAATCAGGACCATCTTCTCCAAAATTCTCTGCCGTTAATTGAATAATATAATTTGCATCACACACCAATCGTTCTGGTAGTTTCACTGTATATCCAACATCACCTCCTAGACCATAAATATTTCCAGGAATTATCTCTGGCTTAATACATATACCAGGAGTAGCTCTTAAAATTTTACCATTTGCTGCTATTTTTCCCATAGCAATCATTTGAGGAATTCTTTGACACATAATTACATATTTATCTGATTTATAATGAGTTAAAATTAGTGTAATTATAAATACAATGCTATACGTAGATCTACGTATATTTCTATAAGTCAACTGATTATACTTATACGAACCTAAATTTAAAACTTGATTAAATAATCTTAAACACCTAGATAAAGCCTAAATAACAAAAAAAAACCGAAGCTTAATACTTCGGGTTTTTAAATATGTATAAGATATAAAATTATCCTTCAGGATGCATAAAGCGCTGTTTTCCTAATAGTACTTCTTCTGTTTCTACATGTGCATCATCAGGTATACAACAATCTACAGGACAAACTGCAGCACATTGAGGTTCTTCATGGAAGCCCATACATTCCGTACACTTATCTGGCGCAATGTAATACACTTCATCATCAATAGGCTCTTGAGTTTCATCTGCGTCAACTTCTTTACCATTAGGTAAAACTATTTTTCCAGATAAACTAGTTCCATCAGAATAACGCCAATCATCAGCGCCTTCGTAAATAGCAGTATTTGGGCATTCTGGCTCACATGCTCCACAATTTATACATTCGTCTGTGATTATTATTGCCATAGTATTTTATCTTTTTCTTTTTACTTTCCGTAATTTTGCAAATGCAAAAATAAAGCCAAAACCTCGTATAACCAAACCATATATGGATTTACAACAAAGAATTAACGCATTTACAAAATTAGGTGCGTTTTTAAATCAATTTCAGAATGATGACATCATTAAAAATGATAAAGTTGAAACTAACGATTTATTTTTTGATGGCTTTAAACATCAAATAAAATTAGCAAAAGAACACAATGGCTGGTTTACAAAAAACAATATTAATTTTACTTTAAAAAACTGGTCTAATTCACTAACTGAAAGTAATATTAACGACTGGATTAACAAGTATAACTTTAACACTCTAAACCCACAAACAGTTGCCATAATTATGGCAGGAAATATTCCTTTAGTAGGTTTTCATGATTTTTTATGTGTACTCATTTCTGGTCACAATGTATTAGTAAAACAATCCTCAAATGATAAGCACTTACTTCCGTATTTAGCAAAGTATTTAGAATTAGTAGAACCAGAGTTTAAAGGTAAAATTAAATTTACAGAAGAAAAACTAGAAAATTTTGATGCTGTCATTGCAACCGGAAGCGATAATACAGCGCGTTATTTTGAATTCTATTTTAAAAACAAACCTTCTATTATTAGAAAAAACAGAAATTCAGTTGCTGTTTTATCAGGTAAAGAAACGACAGAACAACTAGAAAACTTAGCAGACGACATTTTTAGATATTATGGCTTAGGCTGCAGAAATGTATCTAAACTGTTTGTACCAAAAGATTATGATTTCCAAGCGCTTTTTAAAGCAGTTTACAAATGGCACCCAATAATAAATGAGTCTAAATACGCAAATAATTACGATTATAACAAAGCTGTATATTTAATGAGCGAATTCGATATGTTAGAAAACGGATTCCTTATGATTAAAGAAGACGAAAGCTATGCCTCTCCTATTGCTACGCTCTTCTATGAGTACTATAACGACAGTGAAACTTTGAAAGAAAAGATAATTTCAGAAACTGATAAAATTCAATGTGTAGTTGCCGATGCATTTTTAGAGCACGAAATCCCATTTGGAGAAACTCAAAATCCTAGGTTATCCGATTATGCAGACAATGTAGATACTGTTGAATTTTTGTTAGAAATATGACATAAAAATTATCATTTTAATAACACTATTTAATCAAATAAGTAGCACCTTTGTAACTGTTTAAATTTTTAAAAACTCAGAAATGTTGAAATTTTCTGAAATATAAATTAAGAATAAATGAAAAAACATAATTTTAGTGCAGGACCATGTGTATTACCAAAATCGGTAATGGAACAAGCAGCAGCAGCAGTTTTAAACTTTGACGAAGGCTTATCGCTTTTAGAAATATCGCATCGTAGCAAACCTTTTGTTGATGTAATGGAAAATGCTAGATCCTTAGCATTAGAATTATTAGGCTTGGAAGGAAAAGGCTATAAAGCTTTGTTTTTACAAGGTGGAGCAAGCACTCAGTTTTTAATGGTAGCATTGAACCTTTTAGAAAAAAGAGCTGGTTATTTAAATTCTGGAACTTGGGCAGATAAAGCCATCAAAGAAGCTAAAATTTATGACGATATCTACGAAGTAGGTTCTTCTAAAAGCGCCAATTTTAACTATATTCCTAAAGGTTACGATATCCCTGAAGATTACGATTATTTTCACTGTACATCTAACAACACCATTTTTGGAACACAAATGAAGAGCTTTCCAAAGTCACCAGTACCAATGGTATGTGACATGAGTAGTGATATATTTTCTCGTCAGTTAGATTTTTCTCAATTTGATCTAATCTATGCTGGAGCACAAAAAAATATGGGGCCTGCAGGAACAACTTTAGTTGTTATAAAGGAAGATATCTTAGGAAAAGTATCTCGTAAAATTCCATCAATGATGGATTATAAAACACACATCAGTAAAGGAAGTATGTTTAACACACCTCCTGTGTTTGCTGTTTACGTTTCTATGTTAACGATGCAATGGTTAAAAGATTTAGGTGGAATTAAAGCTATCGAAGAAATCAACGAAAAGAAAGCTAGCTTAATCTATTCTGAAATTGATTTAAACCCATTATTTAAGGGTTATGCAGCAAAAGAAGACCGTTCTAATATGAATGCAACGTTCACATTAGAAAATGAAAACCTAAAAGAAACTTTTGATGCAATGTGTTTAGAAGCAGGTATTAATGGTATCAATGGTCATAGAAGTGTTGGTGGTTATAGAGCATCAATGTACAACGCTTTATCTTTAGATAGCGTTAAAGCACTTGTAGAGATTATGAGCGAATTAGAAAGTAAAGCATAAAAAGTAAGTAGTTGCGATTAGCACTATATACCCTTACTAGAAATAAATAATAATCGTCATTCATTCTTGTAATGACAAAATAAAAAATAATGAAAGTATTAGCAAACGATGGAGTTTCTCAAAGTGGAATTGATGCCTTAGAAGCGGCTGGTTACGAGGTAATTACCACAACAGTTGCTCAAGAACAATTAGAAAACTATATCAATTCAAATGAAGTTTCTGTTTTATTAGTAAGAAGTGCAACAACTGTAAGAAAAGATTTAATTGACAACTGCCCTAGCCTAAAAATTATAGGTCGTGGTGGTGTTGGTATGGATAATATAGATGTAGATTATGCACGTAGCAAAGGATTAAGTGTTATTAACACGCCAGCTGCATCATCTCATTCTGTTGCAGAATTAGTTTTTGGACACTTTTATGGTTTAGCACGTTTTTTACATAATTCTAATCGTGATATGCCATTAGAAGGTGATGCTAACTTTAAAGGTTTAAAGAAAGCTTACGCAAAAGGAACTGAATTAAAAGGTAAAACTTTAGGTGTACTTGGTTTTGGTCGTATTGGTCAAGCCACAGCAAAAGTAGCTTTAGGTGTCGGAATGAAAGTTGTTGCTTTTGACCCATTTTTAGAAAAAGCAGATTTAGAATTAGATTTCTTTGATGGCCAAAAAGTGAATTTTGAAATTAAAACAATTTCTAAAGAAGAAGTACTAAAACAATCAGATTTTTTAACGTTACATGTACCAGCACAAAAAGACTACGTTATTGACGAAGCTGAATTTAACCAAATGAAAGATGGTGTAATTATAGCCAATGCTGCACGTGGTGGTGTTGTTAATGAAGTAGCACTTGTAAAAGCAATTGAAAGTGGTAAAGTTGCAGGTGCAGCTTTAGATGTTTTTGAAAAAGAACCTAAACCAGAAATTCAATTATTAATGAATTCTTCATTATCATTAACACCGCACACAGGTGCTGCAACTAATGAAGCTCAAGATAGAATTGGCGTTGAATTAGCTGAACAAATTATTAAAATATTAGGTTAGTCATAAAAAAATGTGACCAATCCAAATAAAATGAGTCCTACTAATGTGGGACTTTTTTTGTACCTTGAAAAGATTAACTTTTTTAACTTAAAACATATATAACAACATGGCAGGAATTTTAGATTTATTAAACAGTGACTTAGGAAAAACAATCATAAGTGGTGTTTCTGGTTCAACAGGAACAGACCAAGGAAAAACGAGTAGTGTATTAACTATGGCTTTACCTGTACTTATGAAGGCAATGGAACGTAATGCTTCTACTCCAGAAGGTGCTCAAGGACTTATGGGTGCATTAAGCGGAAAGCACAACGGTAGTATATTAGATAACCTTAGTGGTTTATTTGGTGGTGGTGTTGATGAAGAAGTAACTAATGATGGCTCTAAAATTCTTAACCACGTATTAGGTAGTAAGCAACAAGGTGTTGAGCAAGTAATTGGTCAAAAAGCTGGATTAGATTCTGGTGCTGTTGGTAATATCTTAAAAGTAGCTGCTCCAATTTTAATGGGAGTTTTAGGGAAACAAGCTAGCCAAAATAACGTAAGTGACCAAAACGGAATTACGGGTCTTTTAGGTGGTTTACTTGGAGGAAATGATACAGCAAACGAACAAAGTTTCTTAGAAAAAATATTAGATGCAGATGGTGACGGTAGCGTTATTGATGATGTAGCTGGTATGGTTTTAGGAAGTAGTAAAAGCTCAGGAGGACTTGGTGGTCTTTTAGGAGGTTTATTCGGAAAATAAAATATCCAATCCTATTATATAAAAAAAGCAGTTCTAAGGAGCTGCTTTTTTTGTTTTGAGTAGTTACACTTTCTAAAAAGATAGCTTAACGCATTCAAAAGGTATGTTTACATAATGTTGATTGTTTTATCCTTAAATATCGCATTGCTTTGCATTGTTAAATCAAAGTAAAAATTTAAATACACTAACATTTTTTTAATACCTTTAATATTATGAAAAAGATTATTCCATTTATTATTATCTTAATATTAATAGCAAGTTGTAAATCGTACAATAACAACGAAACTATTAATAATGATAATGATAACAACTTAACTCAAGATGATACAGTAATAATTAGTAGTGATGAAAGTGATTACGAAATCATCATAATAGAACCAGGTTTTAATTCATGGTTAGTATCTACAGCAAGACCAGAAGGTTACCATTCGCAACAATGGTTAGAGACAAGAAACGCGATGATGGTACAAACATGGAACCAAAGAAACCTTCAACCTAGCTCTTACGACCCAGACTTATATGAACTTCGTATAGACTATGATACACGCACAGACTATGGTTATGAGGTCAACTATAAACTATATAACTACTTTCTATACTTTCAATTAAAGTACAAACAACGGCTTTCTTCTTTTACACCGAGAATTTAGACTATAAATACATCTTAATTTGTTAATTTCGCAGCACGATATTAGTGCTATGGAAAAATTTAAAAAACATTGGGAAATACAACAGAATTGGCAGTTGTTATTTCCCTTTTTTGGTATTGTAATTTTAGGCTATTCTGCTTTTAGAATTTCTAATGCTATTCTTAAAGATTATAATATAGTTTTAATAATTGCAGTCGCTATTGTTGCCTTTTATCTCCTTTTAAAGTTTATTCTATTTTTATTTACAAAACTTGAAAAGAAATGGATTCTCGATTATAAATGGGAAATGATTAGAGTTTTTATGGTTTTTGCCATTACAGGTTCATCCTCATTATTTGTGGGAAGACCGATAATTAAATTTATAGGAATTACTAAAGAAAACTTAAACCCTGCCCTCTATTGGGTATTATTCATTATCATTGGTCTCGTTTTCTATCAAATTCTCTTAGTAACATTTGGATGGCTTTTTGGTCAGTTTAAATTTTTCTGGAATTTTGAAAAGAAAATGCTAACAAGATTTGGACTTAAACGTTTTTTAGATTGAATTTAAAAACAGTAATATCATCAATATTTAAAGGCTTAGCAGTTGTGCTAGTGCTTGCTGTATTGTTGCCTTCTGCTGTAAAATTCAACCATATTTTCACCCATCATTCACATAAAGTTTGTGATAATGATGATTCTACAGATACACATTTCCATGTATCTGATTTTGATTGTGATTTTTATAAATTCAAACTTACAAACAACTTATTTCTAGTATTTAACAACTACGAAATATCCCCAAAAAATACAGCTCCTCAACAGCTGTCTTCATATTATATTTCTTTAAATAATTATCAGCAATTATTAAGGTTTGTAAGAGGTCCACCTCAGGTTGGTTAGAATTAAAAATTTTCTAATACTCTAATAAATCTATTTGAATGATACGAATAATTATTGGCCTAGCTCTAACCTTATCTGGTTTTAGCTATGGTCAGGATTGCAATTATATCTTTTTAGGTGAATTAAAAGATTTTCATGATGGGTCAACCATTGAATCGGCTACTATTTACATTAAAGAAAATGATAAATATTTAGTTTCGGATTTAGATGGTAAATTCAAAATTGAAAACCTTTGTTCCGATACCTTAACTCTTACAATTTCTCATGTTGGCTGCGAAACAAAAACGGTTATATTTGATATAAATAGTGATACATTTAAGACTATTTTAATTGAACATCACATTGAAGAACTCAATGAAATTTCTGTTTCTGCTCATGTTGAAAAACAAGAGACTAAAACAGCTCAAGAAACAGTTATTAAAGCTAATGTTTTAAAAAAATATGCAGCTTTAAGTATTGGTGATGCATTAAAAGAAGTGGCAGGTGTTTCATCTATTAATACTGGTAACGCTATTGTAAAACCTATGATAAATGGGATGCATAGTAGTAGATTACTTATTTTAAATAATAATGTAAGATTACAAGATCAAGAATGGGGAATTGAACATGCACCTAATATTGATGTTAATACGGCATCTCATATTTCAGTAATTAAAGGTTCTGGTGCTTTAGCTTATGGTGGTGATGCTATTGGAGGTGTTGTGGTTGTTAACCCAGAGCGTGTATTTTTAAAAGATACATTATTTGGTAAGACCACCTTATCTGGACAATCTAATGGCAGAGGTTACTCATTAAGCTCTAAATTAAATAAATACTCCAATAATGGTTGGTTTGCTTCTGCACAAGGAACAATTAGACAAAATGGTGATTTTAAAACTCCTGATTATTTTTTGACCAACACAGGTTCAAACTCTAAGGGTTTTTCTTTTAGAGGTGGAAAGCAAAACTTTGAATCTGGTTTTGAATTATTCTATAGCTACCTAAATAATGAATTGGGAATCCTTAGTGCATCGCATATTGGGAATATTCAAGATTTAGTAAGTGCTATTAACAGTCAACAACCTTTAGTTATAGAAGATTTTAGTTATAACATTGATGCGCCTAAACAAGATGTAACCCATCATTTAGCTAAAGCCATGTTTTACAAACGTTTTAATAATTTTGGAAAAGTAAATTTACAATACGATTATCAAAATAATCAACGTTTTGAATATGATATCCGCGTAGGTGATGATAGAGATAAGGCTTCTTTAGACCTTAATTTACAAACACATACACTAAAATCAGATATTGTTTTAGATGCTATATCAGATTACAAATTACAGTTTGGTATAATGGGTAGATATCAAAATAATTTTGCAAATCCAGATACAGGTGTTAGACGTTTAATTCCGGATTATGATAAATATGATTTTGGTATTTATACTACAGCTCAACATAATTTGAATTCTAAAACTACTTTAGACTTTGGTTTACGTTATGATTACAATCATATTGATGCTAAAAAATTCTACATTACATCACGTTGGGAAGAACAAGGTTATGATACAGATTTCTCAAATATCATTATTGAAGATTTAGGAACACAGCTATTAACTAATCCTGTTTTTAAATATCATAATTTTTCGGCTTCTGCTGGGATTCAGTATCAACTTAATAGTAAAAGTAATTTAATTGCTAATTATAGTTTATCTAGCAGACCTCCAAATCCTGCTGAGCTTTTTAGTGATGGCTTACATCACTCTGCTGCCAGAATAGAATTAGGAGATTTAAGATTAAATAAAGAAACTTCAAACAGAATTTCTGCGAGTTTTAATCATTATTCAGAAAAATTCAATCTTACAGCAGAAGGCTTCTATAATCGTATTAAGGATTTTATGTATATAGAACCTACAGGTATTGAGCAAACGATAAGAGGAGCATTTCCTGTTTGGAATTATAGGCAAACTAATGCCGAACTATTTGGTGTCGATTTAAGTGCTAATTACAATATTACAGAACAGTTTAATTTTTCAAACAAATCCTCATATACTGTAGGAAATGATATTGAGAACAATAAACCACTAATTAATATACCTGCATTTAATATACGTAATAGCGTAAATTACACTAATGAAAGTTGGAAAAACTTTTCTGTTTCATTAACTAGTGAATGGACAGCTAAACAAACTAGATATCCAGATAATAATTTTGAAACATATATTGCTCAAACAGGACAAACAGTTTTAGTAGATATTAGCACACCACCAAGTGCTTACCATTTATTACACCTCTATTCTGAAGTTACGTTGAATACTTCAGAACATACAAACTTAAACTTAGCTCTTAGTGTTAATAATATATTAGACACTAATTACAGAGCTTACTTAAATCGCCTTCGTTATTTTGCTGATGACTTAGGAAGAAATATAATGTTACAACTACAATTTAATTATTAAAAAACAAAAAACATGAAAACATTTAAATACTTATTTTTATCAATATTAAGCTTATCAATTTTAGTATCTTGTTCTTCAGATGATGACAATCCAGACCCAGTAAATGAGGAAGAAATAATAACTACGGTTCGTTTAGAATTAACTCCAACTACAAGTGGAGAAACGGTTGTATTTCAAAGTCAAGATTTAGATGGAGATGGACCAAACGCTCCTGTTGTTACAATTACAGGTAACATTTCTGCATCGACTGTATATGACGGTGAAATCGAATTTTTAAATGAACTTGAAGATCCTGCTGAAGATATTACTTTAGAAGTTTTAGAAGAAGGCGATGAACACCAAGTTTTTTACACTTTTACTTCTGGCAATGCAGGAAGCACAGTTATTTATAACGACCAAGATGAAGACGGAAATCCAATTGGAGTTGATATTACATTTAACTCTGGTGTTGCTTCTACTAACAACACACTAGTCGTTGTTTTAAGGCATGAGCCTAGCAAAACTGCTTCTGGAGTTAGTGATGGTGACATTACTAACGCTGGTGGAGCAACCGATGCAGAAGTTACATTCACTTACGATGTTAACTAAAACAAGTTTATAATTTAAAAAAGCACTCTGTAGAGTGCTTTTTTTATGCTTTATTTTTAGACTCCCCTTTCTTAATTACAAAAGTATAAATCCACATTAATGTAAATGTTGGTATTACATCAAATCCTGGCAAGGCTTCTTCAACAAAGGTTATGACTCCTGCAATTTTACCCGCTTTACCAGCGTATAATTTTGTCATTAACCAAGCCGAAACTGGGGCCCAAATTATATCCGAGAATTCTCCAACTCCAGGTATTATAAAAGAAACAAATCCTAGTGCATCAAACAAAAGGCCTAGTAAAAGTATTTGGTATTTTTTCATTTAAATTTTTAAAGTATTAATTACTTAAATTAAAGCAATAATTATTCCAAGTAATAGAATTCTTTCAGTCTAAAAATATCTAATTAGTAGAAATAGATACTATTTAACAATTAATTAAGAATATTGCTTAACGTGAGCTATTAGATTTGCAAGTATTAAAGTGTAACAATCGCCTCACCTTTGCATCTTTAATGCATTATAAAGTATCATCAATCATTCAATCAATCATGCGCTTTAATTTTATCCTTTTTGTTATAGCATTATTATGTTTCTCTGACATTGCTAATTCCCAAAACAAAAAAACCTTAAACATTCAACGTACAGAAAACCCACCAAAAATAGATGGTGTTTTAAACGATGTCGTATGGGAAACAGCAGAAATAGCAACTGATTTCACCCAGTTTAGACCAGAAATGGGTGTAGAATCTAAAATGCATCAAAAAACCATTGTAAAAATGGCTTATGATGATAACGCAATCTATGTTTCTGCTTACTTAAAAGATAAACCAGAAGACATACAAAAGCAACTTACAAGTCGTGATAATTTTGGGCAATCTGATTTTTTTGGTCTTATTCTAAACCCAAATAACGATGCACAAAACGATACAGAGTTTTTTGTTTTTAGTTCTGGTACCCAAGCAGACGCAACGGCAACACCAAGTAATGGCGAAGACTTTGGTTGGAGTGCTGTTTGGGACAGTGCTGTAAAAATTGTTGATGATGGTTGGATTGTTGAAATGAAAATTCCTTACAGAGCCTTACGTTTCTCTAATGAAAACGTACAAACTTGGGGTATACAATTTCATAGACGTTATAGAATAGATAACTCCCAATATTCTTGGAATCCAATAGATAGAACAAAAGGAAATACGGGTTTGTATCATGGAGAACTTACCGGAATTGAAAGTATTGAACCACCAACAAGATTAAGCCTCTACCCTTTTGTTTCTGGAATTTCAAAATCGTATGATGGAGAAAACACAACAGATTTTAAAATTGGTTTAGATGTAAAATATGGTGTTACTGAAAATTTTACGTTAGATGCTACATTGATTCCAGATTTTAGTCAAGCAGCATTTGATGATGTCAGTTTAAACCTTGGACCTTTTGAACAAACCTTTGGCGAGCAACGTCAATTTTTTAAAGAAGGTGTTGATTTATTTAGCAAAGGAGATTTATTCTTTTCTCGTAGAGTTGGCGGCAATCCTTCTGGCAATATTGAACTTGCAGATAATGAAGAAATTGTAGATTATCCTAATGACATAAAAGTACTTAATGCTATAAAACTCTCTGGTAGAACAAAAAAAGGATTAGGTATTGGTTTCTTTAATGCCATTACTGAAAAAACGGATGTTACAATAAAATCATCAGAAGAAGTTATAAACCCAGATACACAACTATCCGAAACAATAACAAACAGTCGTAAAGAAACCATAGAACCTTTAAGTAACTATAATATTTTAGTAATAGACCAACAGTTTAATGGCAACTCTTCCGTAAGTTTTATTAACACTAACGTAACCAGAAATGGTCATTTTAGAGATGCAAATGTTACCGGTTTATTAGCCGATATCTCTAATAAGCGAAACACTTATAATATACAAGGTGAAGTAAAAATGAGTAATGTTAATAAACCAGAGAACCTAGAAACTGGTTTAAGCTCCTTTTTTAGAATTAGAAAAATTCATGGAAAATTTAGATATAGTTTTGACCATAGTTTTGCAAATACAAGATATGACATAAATGACCTTGGCCTTATCTACAGAAATAATTACAGCAACTTTGGTGTTGATGCTTCGTATGAAATTTTTGAACCTACTGAGAAATTAAACAATTTTAGTATTAGTACATGGCTTAACTATAAGCGTCTATATAAGCCAGACACTTTTACAGGAACCAATTTTGGAATGCGAGTGAATGCACAAAACAAAAAATTATTGTGGTTTGGAGCTTCCGTTAATTTTGAAGCAGGAAAACAATACGACTATTTTGAACCTAGAGATTTTGAAAACAAACGCTATTTTATTTATAAAAACATAGGAAATATTGAAGGATGGTTTGAAACCAATGAAAATAAAACCCTTTCTGTTGAGTTTTTCATGTATGGATTTCATGCCTTTGATAGCGAAAGGGATTTAGCAGGTTTCGGATTTGGTTTAGAGCCTACTATACGTTTTAACGACAAATTTAGATTGAGTTACGACTTTACTTTAAGAAACAATAACGGAAGTCGTGGCTATGTAAATAAAATTGATGATGACATTATTTTTGGAGAACGTGATGTTTTTTCAACAGAGAATAGCATTTCAGGAAGCTATACATTTAATCCATATCACACACTATCATTATCATTCAGAAACTTTTGGTCTACAGTAAACTATGATAATGACTTATTCAGTTTAGAAGAAAATGGTACTTTATCAACCGAAGATGGCTATACTGTTAATGATGTAGATGATCCAAATGTAAATTTTAATACTTGGAATTTAGATTTAAGTTACACATGGCAAATAGCACCAGGTAGCTTTGTTACAGGTTTATATCGCAACCAATTATTTAATAGAGACAATAATTCTGAAGATGACTATTTTGAAAGTATTGACACCTTATTTAACGAACCAATACAACACACATTCTCTCTAAGACTACAATATTTTCTAGATTACAATAATCTAAAATCTGTATTCACTAGAAACAAATCTACATCCTAATATTGTGAATTAATTCATTAAGTATTACTTTCACAGCGTATGAGTAAAACTGTAATTTCCGCAAAACAAATTAAGAAAGCCTATAAAGACCTTCAAGTTTTAAAAGGTGTTGATTTAACCATTTTAGAAGGCGAAGTAATTTCTATTGTAGGTGCTTCTGGAGCTGGTAAAACCACATTGCTTCAAATTTTAGGAACATTAGATAAACCAGATTACAAATCAGAAACAGAACTGATTATAAACGACCAATCTATAAAAACTCTAAACGATAAAGCTTTAGCTAAATTTAGAAATAAAAATATTGGTTTCATTTTTCAATTTCACCAATTATTGCCAGAATTTACAGCTTTAGAGAATGTTTGTATTCCTGCCTTCATTAACAACACTTCAAAGGAAGATGCAGAAAAACGAGCTATTGAGTTATTAGATTACTTAGGTTTAAAAGACAGAATACATCACAAGCCAAACAGTATGTCTGGAGGTGAACAACAACGTGTTGCTGTCGCTAGAGCCTTAATTAACAAACCTAACATTATTTTTGCTGACGAACCATCTGGTAATTTAGATAGCGAATCTGCAGAGCAACTACACAATTTATTTTTCAAACTGAGAGATGAGTTTAACCAAACATTTGTTATTGTTACTCACAACCAAGAACTAGCTGCAATGGCAGATAGAAAACTCACTATGGTTGATGGGAAAATTATGGGCTAAACTAAAACTACCCATTTATGAAAATTATTCTATTTGTAATTCTACTCTTTCCTTTTGCTTTAGTAGCTCAAGAAGAAAAACCAATTAAACCAAGGAACGAGAGTTATATTACAATGGATTTACTTTCTACCTATTACGCCAATTTTGATGGAAAATTCTTCACGCCTAGAAGACGTTTTGGTTTTATTAAAAATATAAACGAAAATTCTAAAGTCGGACTAAGTCTTGGTTTTGGAAACAGAGCAACTTCATTTTATAATACAGGCTCCAAATATCTATTATGGGAAATTAGACCAGAATACTATCATATTATTAAATCTAAGGAAAAAGCGATTTTTTATTATTCAATTGAGTTACTCTATATTAATCATAACGAGGAGTTTAAATCGCAAACATTTCGTTCGCAACAAAACAATTATTTCTCTTTTGAAGAAGCTGATTATAATAGGCAAAAATTAGGTGTCATCCCTAAACTTGGTGTTTTCCTAAATATCAGTAAGAGAATTGGTATAAATATATACTCTGGTGTTGGGTTAAAATACAGAATCAATTCTTACAGTAATATTACCAACCTCCTATTGAATGAAAATTTTGAAGAAGAATCATCACCATATTATAGAAATGAAGGTAATCAACTTGGTATTGAATTTAGTTTAGGACTAAAATTATATTATCGTCTTAAAAAGTAAGTTCCTCTGCTACTTTCATTCACTTCAATGAAGTGATTAAAGTTCATTTTTTTATGGTTTCTAATTACATAAAATAGTATTTTCGCTTAGAACTCATTTTATAATTTTGTTTAAAACCCAAAAGACAAAATAATCTTAGTTTAAATGAGTTTTTACCTAATTTAAAATTTATGACAGTGACGGAGTTCGAACCTATTATTGAAGTTCTAGAAGAAGCCTACGAAATACCGCGACTTAATGCTACGCGAAAAATATCAGCATTATTACCACGTAATTACTACGAAACAGATAAACGCTACCCTGTACTCTATTTACAAGATGGCCAGAATTTATTTAACCCTTCTGCACCTTATGGTGATTGGGCCATTGATAAATCTATGGCTAAACTTGCAGAAGAAGGCTTTGGTGATGTTATTATCATAGCTATAGATCATGGAAATGAAGAACGTATCAGTGAATATTTACCATATTTTCATCCACGTTTTGGCGAAGGAAAAGGTAATTTCTACATTGAGTTTATGATACATAGACTAATACCTTACATAAACAGCCACTACAGAACGTTAACTGATTTTGAGAATACCGGAATTGGAGGCAGCTCAATGGGAGGATTAATTAGTTTGCACGCAGGACTAAAAAATCCTGGTGTATTTGGTAAAATGTTGATTTTTTCACCAAGCCTATGGATTTCAAACAAAATTTTCAAAAGCACTAAAACGTTTCAACCTTTAGAGAAATCTAAAATCTATTTATATTCTGGCGGACAAGAAAGTGCTGAGCATTTGCCTAATGCACATCGATTAGGAAATATCATTCAAGAAAAAATGACAAACGGTTATGACATTGATTTCCGTTTTTCAATTAACGAACATGGAAACCATTCTGAAATGCATTGGCGCGAAGAATTTCCGAAAGCCGTAAAATGGCTCTATTTTAATTCATAATTATGACTTATAAACACGCTAAAACATTAAACACCTCAAAAGATTTTATTCTACCATGTAGAAAAGATAATCTTAAATCTATAAAGCAATTTTCACCAATTAATAAACCAGATTTTGATGGTAGTTTTAATACTTACCAACAACTTTATGGTAAAGATGGTAATAGAATTTACCTTATTGGTTTAGGTGAAGAAAAGCATGGTGCTCAGTTAGAAAACACATTTCAAAAATTAGCTTTTGAAACTCAAAAACATTGGGATAAATCTATTCAAGTTTATGCTGAAGACTTAACTGAAGATGAAATTAAGAAAGCTGTCATTGGTTTAGAAATGGCTCAATATGAAATTGGCGAATACAAATCTGAGAAAGAAAAATCAAATAAAGTTGCCATTTCATTTACATCTACAAAATCTATTAAAGATACACTAGAAGAAGGAAAATACACAGGAGAAACCATTAACAAAATAAAAGCTTTAGTTGATGCACCTCCTAACATTAAAACTCCAGAATTCTTAGGTGATTGGGCAGAGAAATCAGCAAAAAAAGCAGATTATAAATGTACAATTCTTAAACACAAAGAACTAAAAAAACAAGGGTTTGAAGCTGTATTATCTGTTGGAAAAGGTAGCGTAAACAAACCTGTTGTTATCATTACAGAATACACACCAAAAAAGAGCAAAAAAGTAGATATTGCATTAGTTGGTAAAGGAATTACTTTCGATTCTGGCGGATTATCTATTAAGCCGTCTACAAATCTGCATTACATGAAAAGTGATATGGGTGGCGCAGCTGTAGTTTTAGGTGTGGTAGAATTAATTACGAAACTTAAACTAGACATCAATGTTGTTGGTATTGTTTGTTCTGCAGAAAATGCTGTAGATGCAGAAAGTTACAGACCAGGTGATGTTATTAACTCCTACTCTGGCAAAACTATTGAAATTATTGACACAGACGCAGAAGGTCGTTTGGTGTTAGCAGATGGTTTAAGTTACGCTGTTAAAAACATAAAACCAGAATACCTTATTGATTTAGCAACCTTAACGGGAAGTGTTGTTAGAACTTTAGGTTATGAAGCTGCCGGAATGTTTACGCATAATAAAGATATGGCAAGCACAATGTCTGATATTGGTTATAAAGTACACGAGCGCGTTTGGCAATTGCCAATGTTTGAAGAATACAAAAGTGACTTACACAGTGATATTGCTGATATTAGAAACTTTAGTGGTAAGCCATTAGCTGGTGCAACTAATGCTGCTCAGTTTTTAGAATCATTTATTGAAGAACATAAAAATTGGATGCATTTGGATATTGCAGGTGTTTCTTTTGGCGCTTCACCTTATGCAAAAATGAAAAGTGCTTCTGGTTACGGAATTCAATTAATTACTGAATTTATTAAGAAAAAGGCTTCAAAATAAAATTGAGTTTTGTAAATTGATGTTAACTAAATATTTATCAATTTAAGTGGAATTTACCTGATAAATATTATGGTGATTTTTACTTAAATTAATTTATAATAATTAACCAAATATATCTTTTCCTCTTAGTTCAAATCGGCTAATTGGTCGCGATGATAAAAACTCAACCATGGCAAAACAACCGCTAAATTTCCTCTGCGTATCCACCTATTTTAAAGGTGAAGATTTTCTAAAAAGTGTAAAAGCTGATGGTAATAATGTCTATTTATTAACCAAGAAAAAGCACGAGCATGATCCTTGGCCATGGGAATCTATAGACGACACTTATTATATAGAAGAATGGAACCAAGAAGATGTTGAAAAAGGTATTGCTTACAAATTCAGAACTATAAAGTTCGATCGCTTTGTGGCCCTAGATGATTTTGATGTTGAAAAAGTAGCACTATTGCGTGAGCATTTTAGAATGCCAGGAATGGGAAGAACCACAGCGCACTATTTTAGAGATAAGCTTGCTATGCGAATGAAAGCTCTAGAAGAAGGTGTTAATGTACCTGAGTTTACAGATTTGTTTAATAATGACACTATCAATGAATATGCAGATCGTGTAAGTCCGCCTTGGTTAATAAAGCCTAGAATGGAAGCTTCTGCTACTGGTATAAAAAAAATACATTCTAAAGAAGAATTGTGGCACGTTGTCAATGATTTAGATAACGAACGTGATAATTATTTATTAGAAAAGTTTGCGCCAGGAGATGTTTACCATGTAGATGGACTAAATGTTGAAGGGAAAGTTGTCTTTTCTAGGGTCAGTAAATATTTAGATACACCATTTGAAGTGGCACATGGAGGCGGAATCTTTAGATCAGCTAGTTCTCAAATTGGTTCTAAAATTGAAAAAGGATTACAAAAAATGAATGCTCAAGTAATGAAGGCATTCGGAATGCAGTTTGGTGCCTCACATACAGAGTTTATACAATCTAAAGCCACAGGCGAGTTGTTCTTTTTAGAAACTTCCTCTAGAGTTGGTGGTGCCAATTTAGCTGAAATGGTCCAATACGCTTCTGGCATCAACCTTTGGACTGAATGGGCAAAAGTAGAATCTGCAAATCTTAAAAAGAAGGTCTATAAACTTCCAAAAGTTAATAATCAGTATGCAGGTATTGTAGTATCATTAAGCCGCTTTGAACATCCTGATACGTCTAGTTTTACAGATAAAGAAATTGTTTGGCGAATGAATAAAGCTTGGCATATTGGTTTAATAGTTGTTTCAGATTCTAGCGAACGTGTATTAGAATTATTAGATCAATATACAAAACGTATAGGTGAAGAATTTCATGCTAGCTTACCTGCACCTGATAAGTCTGAGTAAGAATTTAGTATAAATATTCTATTTATTTTATTACAACCAAAGTTTTATCGTAACCAACAATAGTAATGACAGAAAATCCAAATTACCAATATCAATTATCTAGTAGAAAAAGAAGAATAGCAGCATATATCGTTGATCATTTTGTAATAACATTTTTAATAATTGCCATTAGCTTTTTAGCACTTGGAGCCGATTTTTTAAATGAGCCAGACTTTAACAATATAACAGCAACGCTTTTAGTTGTTATGCTTGTTGGTTTTTTTCTTTATTTTGGAAAAGACTCTATAAAAGGCATAAGTATTGGAAAATGGATTTTCAGAATCATGGTTAGAGATGAAGAAAACCCTGAAGTTGTACCATCCTTTGGAAAACTATTTATCAGGAATATATTTTTAATCATTTGGCCAATTGAATTTATTGTTCTCGCTTCAAGTGATGGAAAAAAACGTCTTGGTGATAATATTGCTAAAACTGTTGTGGTTAAGAACCCTAATAAGCTAAGTAAAACTCCTAGAATTCTTGCTTTAATTGGTACTTTTATAATTTTCATGTCCTTTTTAATTCTATTTATAGGCTCTGCAATGAAAAGTTCTGATGCTTATAAAATTGCCGTTGAAAATATTGAACAAAACCAAAGTATCCTAAAGGAAACAGGAGGAATTAAGGGGTACGGAATTATGCCAACTGGAAGTATTAACATTAATAATGGCTTTGGTGAAGCACAACTAAAAATAAAAGTTCTTGGAAATAATAAGGACGTTAACGTAGGTGTTTATCTCACCAAACAACCTAATGGTAAATGGGAATTGATAGAAATGAGTAACTAATTTCGGCAAAAAGTATTCAATTCTACGCAATTAGAATACAACCATATCCTAATCTTATTCTAATTTTGTTTCAGATTTATTTATTGAATGATTTAAATAAAATGATAAAAAAAATATTAAAACGAATAATGATTATAGCACTTATTATAGTTGGCCTTTTAGTAATAACATACTTTGCGTTTACTAACTTCTACCCTAGTTTTGGAGGAAATATTTCTAAAGAACAAAAATTAGTTTATCAAGAATCTAAACAGTTTAAAGACGGAAAGTTCATTAATAAAAATCCGGTTCCTAAAGATTTAAGTTTTTCAGAAACAGCTAAATTAGTTTATACTTTTTTCACTACAAAAGTACCTAACGGAAGACCTAAAGAGGACTTAAAAACAACCAAACTAGATTCAGCAAGTATTGCAGATTATAAAGGTGAAGCAAGAATGGTTTGGTTTGGCCACTCTTCATTTTTACTTCAAATTAATGGCAAAACGATTTTATTGGATCCAATGTTTGGAAAAGTAGCTGCACCATTAGCAATGCTTGGAGGTAATCGTTTTAATGAAACGTTTCCTTTAGAAATTGAAAAACTCCCAAAAATTGATGCCGTTGTTTTCTCTCATGATCATTACGACCATTTAGATTACGAATCTGTTTTAAAAATTAAGGATAAAACCAATCATTTTTATGTACCATTAGGTATTAGTGCGCACCTAGAAGCTTGGGATATACCTTCTCATAAAATCACCGAATTAGATTGGTGGCAAAACACACAATTAGAGGGTTTAAACTTGGTTTGTACACCAGCACAACACTTTTCTGGCCGTAAGATGAATAATAGCCAAAGCACATTGTGGTCATCTTGGATAATTCAATCTAAAACTGAAAATATTTATTTTAGTGGTGACAGTGGTTACGCTCCACATTTTAAAGAAATTGGTGATAAATATGGCCCTTTTGATTTAGCACTTATGGAATGTGGACAATACAACCAAATGTGGTCTGATATACACATGATGCCTGAAGAAACAGCACAAGCAGGTATTGATGTACAAGCTAAAAAAATAATGCCAATTCATTGGGCAGGATTTAAGTTAGCCTTGCACGAATGGACAGATCCAATTGAGCGTGTAACAAAAAAGGCTAATGAGTTAAACCTTGAAGTTATTACCCCTAAAATTGGAGAGCAAATTATGGTTAAAGATTCTATTAATAACTATACAAATTGGTGGAAAAACCTTTAACCTTATCATTACCAAAATGAAAGAAATCATTACCATCAACAGCATTGCAGATATACACAATATATATGGCTTAGAAAGCCCTAAACATCCTTTGATTTCTATTATCCGTGCGTCTAAAAACTTAGATAACATTGATTTTGAAAATTATAAATTCGCTCTGAATCTTTATCATATTAGTTTAAAAGACAATTGTGCTTTCACCATTTCTAATTATGGAAGAAATTCTTATGATTACCAAGAAGGGTCCATGATTTTTGTAGCACCAAATCAGGTTTTAGAATTTGAAAGACAAAATATTAATACAAATGATACTGGATGGAGCATTGTATTTCATCCAGATTTAATTAGAAAATCTGAACTAGGTAAACGAATTGATCAGTTTTCATTTTTTGAATATGCATCAAATGAAGCTTTGCATTTATCAGAAGAAGAACGACAAACTATTACTGAAATTTCAGAAAAGATAGAAAAAGAATTTAGTCGTAACATTGATGCGCACAGTCAAACCTTAATCATTTCCAACTTAGAATTATTATTAAATTATTGTGTCCGTTTTTACGATCGTCAGTTTTACACCAGAACTAACTTAAACCAAGATATTGCAAGTCAATTTCAAAAACTCCTAAAGGCATATTACAATGAAAACAAACAAGCTGAATTTGGTATTCCGTCTGTAAAATATTGTGGAGAAGCTATGCACATGTCTCCAAAATATTTAAGTGATTTATTAAAAAAAGAAACCGGACAAAGTACACAAGACCATATTCATAAATACATCATAGAGAAAGCAAAAAATAGACTTCTTAATTCTAAAGAAAGTGCTAGTGAAATTGCTTATAGTTTAGGGTTTGAATATCCGCAATACTTTAGTAAAATCTTTAAGAAGAAAACCACAATGAGCCCTAATGAATACAGACAACGTTTAATTTAAAACTATAAAATTTAGTTTTCAAAAAAACCAGTGCTACCACCAACCCAAGTTTTATCCTTGTTATACTTTACACCTACCATTTCACCTTTACTTAAACGCATTAGATTACTAACAATTTCAGTTTTATTGGTTATAGAATTGTGAAGTAGCATCATTCTTATTTCGCATTTTGCAGGATCATCCATAGTTTCAATAACAGGTGCATAAGCTACTTTTTCTTGTAATAAATAGTTGGCTTTATTTGTCACCTTATCAATCATTTCTTTAGTGACATTTATCTCCACACCTGCTCCTGCAAAGGAATACAACGGTTTTAAAACATAATTTTCTAAATCTTTTGGAATCTTTTCTAGTTGATCTAAATAATATGATTTTGGTACATAATCACCTTTTAACAAAGGCATTGTGTATTTACTAATTCTGTAAAACCAATTAGGATGACCAATCCATTCTGCATCAACTTCATCTTGAAAATTGAATTCTGTTTTAAGATCTGTTCTTTGATCTAATTCGTCAAATATAATACGATTGTAAATTTTTATAACTTCAACCTCACTCCCATTTTCATCCAAATAGAAAAGCGTTTTTCCTCGTTTTTTTAAATCGGTAATACAAAGTACTTTTATACCTAACACTTTTGCTGTAGCATAGAAATCTACAGCTGTTGCTTGTTTTTCTGGCTCAATCTCTAAAAGTATAACTTGCTTAGGGTTTGTGTTGCCTACTATTTCATGTTTTAAACGATCTAAATAATCAATAGATGTCATTCCGTTTAAATGTTGAGAAAAACCTTCAGGAATTACATTTCCAAAATGTTGTAAATATTTACGACCTAATAACTCTTGAAAATAATACAATGACGGAAAACCTTGTAATTCAATTAATTTTGGAGTTAACGCTCCATTTTCATCCTTACAAATCCCGAAATCTAGTTGTATAAATTTTGAATGCTCATCTTCATTAGGCACAATGGTAGAAGGGTCAAAAAACGCTCCATTAGTTAATTCTTTAAAATTTGGCTTGTTAATTACAGCCATAATATCATCACAAGCCTCCACTAATTTCTGCTTTAATGCTTTGGGTAAAAAAACAGGTGTTTCAGCGATTTTAAAAGGAACATGGTAATTGTATGTACCATAGATATCCTGTAAAAAAGCTTCATACTTTTCTTCCGAAAAATTAGAATTATAACGGTCTCTGATATTTTTAATCATTATAGCTATGACATTAAAGGTTCCTTAATTTGCATTATAGCATTTTGTATAAACTTAGGTAAAATAGTATTGTAAGTTAATTCAATTTTTTCTGGGTCATCCATACGGTCCATCATTTGGTTGTATTTCTCTTCTCCAAAACTATCAATCACTTTTTTCTTATTCTCTTCTAAACTAAAATAAGCTTCCATACTTACCGGCTCAGCTTCAGGGTGAAATTGTGTACCTACAAATTCTTCAGAAAAGCGAACTGCCATTATAGCACGCTCTAACTCTACATGTGTTCTAATTTTTTCTAAACTCAAAATTGTAGCGCCTTGTTTTTTAAACACTGTTAATTTTGGCTGAATAAGTTGCCAATCTCTAGAATCTACAGCATAAAACGGGTCATTTAGTCCTTCAAAAATTAAATCATTATGACCTTTTTTTGTTTGATGCACTCGTAAAATCCCAAATGATGTGCTTCGTCTTGGTTTTAGTTCACCTAGTTGAAAATAATCGCAAATCACTTGAAATGAATAACAAATAAAGAATACTGATTTTTTTTGATGATTAGACGTTTTATTAAAATCCCAAAGATCCTGCATTAATTGCAAATATGGTGTTCTCCATTCCCCTTCATCTAAAGGACTTCCTGGTCCACCACTTGATATGTAAATATCAAAAGAAGTGTCTGGTATTTCGAGTTTTGCTCTAACATTGAAGATTTGGTAATCAACATCATCATTAAACGTGCTAACAATTTCTCTAATACAACGCAACCCTTGATTGGGTTCGTCATTATTCATATCTAAAATTGCTAATTTCAATTTTTCTTTCATTGGTATTAAGTAGGTATTTTATAATCCTAAAATAGTTTGTTCTGTTATATAGTCAACTACCTTAGTAAGGTCATTTGTTTGTTTAAAAATTTCTAATTGACGGTCTGCTCCTGTTCCATTTTTAATCATTTCATGGATGTATTCAATTTCTTTTCTTGATCCTAAATCATCCACAACATCATCTATAAAATCTAAAAGTTCTAACATTAAAAGTTTAGTATCAACTTCAGCTTCTTTACCAAAATCTATCATTTTACCTTCTAGACCATAACGACTTGCTCGCCATTTGTTTTCGTTTATTAAAGCACGATGATAATTCATAAAATTAAGATTATGCGTTCTTAAATCGTATAATTTAGCTACTAAAGCCTGAATTATAGCTGTGATACAAATGGTTTCATTTACAGTTAACGGTACATCACAAATTCTAACTTCTAAGGTTGGAAAAAACGGATGTACTCTAATATCCCACCATATTTTCTTAGGATTATCTATACAATTGGTCTTAACTAAAAGTTTTACATAATGTTCGTAATGTGCATAATTTTCGAAGATCCCAGGAATTCCTGTTCTTGGGAATTTATCAAAAACCTTTGATCTAAAAGATTTAAAACCAGTATTTCTACCTTCCCAAAATGGTGAATTTGTAGATAAAGCGTATAAATGTGGTAAAAAATAACGCATAGCATTTACGAGATGTATTGCCATTTCTTTATCTTCCATTCCGACATGTACGTGTAATCCAAAAATTAAATTTGAACGTGCTGTATCTTGTAATTCAGTTATAATTTCATCATATCTAGGATTTGGAGTAATAAGCTGATGTTCCCATTTAGAAAATGGATGTGTACCAGCAGCACCAATTTTAAATCCTAAGTCATTAGCAATTCCAGATATTGATTTTCGTAAATATGAGATTTGTTCTCTAGCATCATTAATATCTTGACAAATATTAGTACCAACTTCAACCACTGCCTGATGCATTTCTGCCTTTACTTGATCGTTTAAAATCTTAGCAGCTTCAGAAACAATTTGCTGATCGTGAGAAATTAATTCTCGCGTAACTGGATCAATAATTTGATACTCTTCTTCAATACCTAAAGTAAATTTCATAGCAACATGTTGATATTTGGTTAGATAAAAGCTTTTTAAAGATGATTTATTGCAAAATCTATCATTTTAAAAATAATTGAACTCAAATTCCTTAAATAGGAATTTATTGTCAATTTACTACAAAAGCAACCTTAGTTCAAAAGCATATTACGAACTAAGGTTAACTTTTTATTATAAAGCAGTTTTGCGATTAAGCCTTACCACCATTTAATTCTTCTTGCCATTTCTTAAGCTCATCCCACTTTCCTGAAGCGGCTAATTTTGCTTGTTTAGGCCATGTATCAGTGATATGATTTCCACGTACATCAGCAATGATTTTAGCTATTTTTTCTGATTTAGTTTTAGCCAATTCAGCATAAGTAGCAATACCAGATTTTACTAAAGTCGCTTCAATTTTTGGACCAATACCTTCCACTCTTTTTAGGTCGTCTGCTGTAGTAACTATCTTTTTAACTTGTGCTTTTTTAGTTACAGCTTTCTTAGTTGGCGCTTTTTTCACAGGTGCCTTTTTTGCTACAGGTTTCTTATCAGAAACTTTTTTTACTGAAGCCTTCTTTACAGGTGTTTTCTTTTTAACTACTTTCTTTGGAGCAGTAATTTGGTCTTTTACAAAAGTTCCCCAAGTTAGATTCATTTGACCTTTCTTGTATTGTTTTGCTCTTTCAATTGCCATATCAGCAGCATTCTCTACAATCCACTCAAAATTATCTTGGCCAACAGAATTCACATCCGCATCTGGCGCAGGATTACAGAAATCAATAGCATAAGGAATACCGTCTCTCACAGCAAACTCTACAGTATTAAAATCGTAACCTAAAGCAGTGTTTAATTTAATACAGTAAGCTTCAACTAAATCTAATAACTTTTTATCTACAGGTGGTCCATCAATAACATAACGTAAATGATGTGGATTTCTAGGCTCATATTGCATAATATGAATCTGATTAGTACCTAACGCGTAACATCTAAAGTATTCTGTGAAGTTAATTTCTTCTTGAAGCATCATTACTAAGTGCTCTGTTTCACCATGTTTTCCCCATAAATCCTCAGGACTTTCAACTCGGTAAACACTTTTCCATCCACCACCATCATGTGGTTTCATGTATGCAGGAAAACCAATAGTATCAAACATTTTTTCCCAATTGAATGGGAATTTCATGTTTCTAAATGAATTGGCATCTGTATCTGGTGGACGATGAGAAGATGGTAATATGAAAGTTTTAGGTACAGGTACTCCAATTGATTCTGCTAATGCATTATTAAAAAACTTTTCATCAGCACTCCACCAAAATGGGTTATTTATTACGGCAGTTCCTGTAATAGCCGCATTTTTTAAATACGCTCTATAAAATGGAACATCTTGAGATATTCTGTCAATGATTACAGCATACTCATCTGATTTTGCTTGTTCAACAGTATCAATAGATACAGCTTCTGCAACCATATCCTTAATACCTTGAGCTTTAATTTTTTCGTTAACTCTGTCAATAAATGCCCAAGGGAAAGTATCTTCTTGACCGAATAAAATTCCTATTTTTCTCATATTATAATGAATTAGTTGGTTTAATTAATTAGATAATTTAATTTATATTTTTGATAAATAATGTGGAAACATTTTATTCCATAAAGGCCAATCGTGTTCTGCCCATTTATGCTCATCATACCAAAAAGGTATATTTTTTTCGGTTAAAATGCTAGCCATCTTTTTGTTGGCATCTAAACAAATATCCCATTCTCCTACTCCTAGTACAATTTTCATATTCCATAGATCAGGATGATTGGCTCCTGGTAAAAAATCTACAGGATTATTAAAAAACACGTTATCATCGTAATGATCACCTACAAAAGATTTAATATCAAATGCACCACTCATACTAAACATATGGCTTACACGCTCAGGATGTTTAAACGCAAAATTTGCTGCATGGTAACCTCCAAAACTTGGTCCTGCCACAGCTAACTTTTGCATGCCTTTTTCATCACATATTTTATTAACCACTTCGTTCATTATGAACTCATCGTACCAAGCATGATTTTTAGCACGATCAGCAGGATGAATACCTTTATTATACCAGCTTAATTCATTAATACTATCTGGACAATAAATTTGAACTAAGCCTTGCTCTAAAAACCATCTTACAGATTCTATTAGTTGCATATCTCTGCACTCATTATGTTTTCCCATGGTTGTAGGAAATAAAACCAAAGGATAACCTGCATGCCCAAAAACAAGCATTTCAATATCTTGACTTAATGTTGGTGAATACCATTTAAAGTGTTCCTCTCTCAATTGATTAATTTTTAGTTAGTTATTAAAAATTTAAGTCGGCAAAAATACAATATTTAGTTTAAATAAATTATTCTTCAATACTGAAAACTAAATAGTTAGACAAAAATCACTTAAATGTGCTTCTTAAATATCGTTAAATAAAATGAATATTGTTAGTCATTGACAATTGTTTTTTTGCAATTTTAACGATTACATATATTTATTAGTAAAAATTTAGTAAATCCGTAAAAATTAGAAGCTTGAAAATGAGATAAAATTATCAAGAAAACTTATCAACTGTTTAGCTTAAAAGCTGTTCAAATAAATCTTTAATAATTATCATATAAGACTTACAAAACCCTTAATTTTGTGTAAGCTATAAATATATTACACATGAATTTCCGAATAGAAAAAGACACAATGGGTGAGGTAAAAGTACCTGCCGACAAACTTTGGGGAGCGCAAACTGAGCGTTCTCGCAATAATTTTAAAATTGGACCTTCTGCATCAATGCCACTAGAGATTGTAAACGGTTTCGCTTACTTAAAAAAGGCTGCTGCTTACGCAAATTGCGAGTTAGAAGTTTTATCTAAAGAAAAGCGCGACTTAATTGCAAACGTATGTGATGAAATTTTAGAAGGAAAACACAATGACCAATTTCCGTTGGTGATTTGGCAAACGGGTTCTGGTACGCAAAGTAACATGAACGTTAATGAGGTTGTTGCAAACAGAGCACACCAAATTGCGGGTAAAGTTATTGGTGAAGGCGAAAAAACGATTCAACCCAATGATGATGTCAACAAATCGCAATCATCTAATGACACCTTTCCTACAGGTATGCATATTGCCGCTTACAAAAAAGTTGTAGAAACTACTATTCCTGGTATTATTCAATTAAGAAATACATTACACAAAAAATCTATAGAATTTAATACTGTTGTTAAAATTGGACGTACGCATTTAATGGATGCAACACCTTTAACTTTAGGTCAAGAATTTTCTGGATATGTTTCTCAATTAGATCATGGTTTAAAAGCCTTAGAACATACTTTAGCTCATTTAAGTGAATTAGCTTTAGGAGGAACAGCTGTAGGTACAGGAATGAATACACCAAAAGGATATGATGTTTTAGTAGCTAAATACATTGCTGAATTTACTGGTTTACCTTTTATAACTGCAGAAAATAAATTTGAAGCTTTAGCTGCACATGACGCTATTGTAGAAACACATGGCGCATTAAAACAATTAGCTGTTTCATTAAATAAAATTGCTAACGATATTAGAATGATGGCTTCTGGTCCTCGTTCTGGAATTGGTGAAATTATTATACCAGCTAATGAACCAGGAAGTTCTATTATGCCAGGAAAAGTAAACCCTACGCAATGTGAAGCCTTAACAATGGTTTGTGCTCAGGTAATGGGTAACGATGTTGCTATATCTGTTGGTGGTATGCAAGGACATTATGAACTAAATGTTTTTAAACCAATGATGGCTGCAAACATTCTGCAATCTGCACAGTTAATTGGTGATGCTTGTGCGAGTTTCGAAGAGCATTGTGCTAGTGGTATTGAGCCAAATCATCAAGTAATTAAAGAATTATTAAACAACTCTTTAATGTTGGTTACCGCTTTAAATACTAAAATCGGTTATTACAAAGCTGCTGAAATTGCAAATACTGCGCATAAAAATGGAACAACTTTAAAAGAGGAAGCTGTAAACTTAGGGTATGTTTCTTCAGAAGATTATGACGAATGGGTAAAACCAGAAAACATGGTTGGCACCTTAAAATAAAAGCTATTAATTATTCATTAAAACTATATTATATGAAACACAAATTATTTTTTGCTATTGCTTTAATTAGTGCTTTTTCTTTTGCTCAAACCACGTTTTTACCTAAAGTTACTATTAATACTGCGACAGGTGATGCGCCTTATTCTATTGACACTGGTTTAATTGACAGTGACAATTTTATAGACATTGTAATCGCTACTAATCTCGGCAACACAATAGAATGGTATAAAAATAATGGTGACAACACTTTTACGCTTCAAACTTTAGTTTCTAATGTTTTAGATGGTATTGGAGGCTTAAAACTTGTAGATTTAAACAATGATGGCTACTTAGATATTTTAGCAACAGCATATAATAATGACCGTCTTGTATGGTTTACTAATGATGGTGCAGGAAACTTTTTAGTTCAAAATGTAATTTCTAATAGTGTGTCTGGTGCTTCAGGTATCGATGTTGGAGATATTAATAATGATACCTTCATAGATGTAGCAGTTACAGCTTATGATAGTGGTGAAGTTATTTGGTACTCTAATAATGGAACAGGAACATTTACTTTAGAAACTGAAAAAATTGATAATACTTTAAGCGCACCTGGAGTTGTGAACTTAAAGGACATTGATGGAGATGGTGATTTAGATGCTCTAGTTGTAACCGCTGTTTACTCAGGAGATGTTGTTGAAATATTCAGAAATAATTTAGTGCCATCTGGAACCGTATCTTTTACAAAAGATGCTATTTCTGTTGCAACTGGTAAATTTGGTATGTTCAGCGCTACTTTTGAGGATATAGATGGTGATGCTAATTTAGATATTTTGGCTACTGAAGTATCCTATGGAAATGGACCTACAGGAAATCTATATTGGTTTGAAGATAATGGTTCTGGTTTTACAGAAACTGTTTTTACAACTTCAATCAACAATCCTGCGTTAGCATTATTTAAAGATTTAGATAATGATGGCTTAAAAGATATCGTATTAAGTAGTGGAAAAACAAATGCTGGTAATGATATTGTTTGGTTTAAAAATAATGGTTCGGGAAGTTTTGCTGCTGAAGAAGTTATTGATGCCACCCAAAGTCAAGCATTTGTATATGCCATAGAAGATTTTGATGGAGATGGTGATTTAGATATTGCGAGTTGTGAATATAATCTCGATAATTTAAATTATTTCGAAAATCAGAAAATTGTACTTAGTGTACCAAATTCAGATTTACAGACTATTTCAATATTTCCTAACCCAACAAAAGATTTTTTAAATTTTGAAGGTTTCAATAGTAACGTTAATGTTACTGTTTATGATGTATTAGGGAAACAAGTTTTAGTTAAAGCTTTATCAGTTGGTGAAAAACTAGATGTTTCAAATTTAACTAATGGTATTTACACCATTAAATTAAACGATAAATTATCTACCAAATTCATTAAAGAATAAAGATTTTATTTAAAAATTATCAAAAAAACGCTCTTAAATTGTTATTAGCGTTTTTTTTTGTTCAAAATTTTAACAATCTTTACAAAAACACGAGCTAATATGTCAACCCTTATATTAAATATAAAACAACTCCTTCAAACGCATGAGTCTAACGTTACCATTTTAAAAGGTGAAGAAATGAAAACGCTTTCTATGATTGAGAATGCGTATGTCTACATTGAGCATGATACTATTATTGAATACGGCAAAATGGAAGATTACAGACCTATTGAAGCAAATACTATTATCGATGCTACTGGAAAAATTGTTTTACCATCTTGGTGCGACTCTCATACACATATCGTTTATGCTGGAGATAGAACTTCAGAATTTGTAGATAGAATTAATGGTTTGTCTTATGAAGAAATAGCAAACAAAGGAGGTGGTATTCTAAATTCGGCAAAAGTACTTCAAGAAACCTCTGAAGATGAATTATACAATCAATCGATTAAGCGATTAAACGAATTAATTGCAATGGGAACTGGTGCTGTAGAAATTAAAACAGGATATGGGTTAACCGTTGAAGCCGAATTAAAAATGTTGCGTGTTATAAAACGTATTAAGCAAGAAAGTTTAGCCGTAATTATTCCTACGTTGCTAGCTGCTCATGCTATTCCTTCTGAATTCAAATCAAAAAAACAAGAGTATATAAAATTAATAACTGAAAAATTAATTCCGCAAGCTGCCGAATTAAACATTGCACATTTTATAGATGTCTTTTGTGAAGAAGGCTACTTTGACATTAAAGACACAGAAGCCATCTTAGAGGCTGCAAAATCATATAATCTACGACCAAAAATTCATGTTAATCAATTTAATATATTAGGCGGTATTGCACTTGGCGTAAAACACAACGCTTTATCTGTAGATCATTTAGAAGAATTAAACGACAAAGATATTGAAGCTTTAGAAGGAAGCGACACTATACCTGTTGCATTACCTGGTTGCTCCTATTTTTTAAGTATTCCTTATACACAAGCCAGAAAAATTATTGATGCTGGTTTACCGTTAGCCATCGCTACAGATTACAATCCTGGCTCTGCTCCTAGCGGAAACATGAATTTTATTGTGAGCTCTGCTTGTGTAAAATTAAAAATGACTCCAGAGGAAGCTATAAATGCAGCTACAGTAAATGGTGCTTACGCTATGGGAATTAGCAATATGTACGGAAGTATTACAAGAGGTAAAAAAGCGAACCTTCTCATTACAAAACCAATGAATCATTATAGTGAGATTCCGTATGCTTTTGCTCATAATCCTATTGAGCAAGTAATTATAAATGGTCAATTACTATAATTACCATATATACTTTAAGACAATTTAAAGCAAAAAAAAATCCAGAAGCGAACTTCTGGATTTTTTGCTATCAATCAATTAATATCAACCCTTACTTCAAAGTAAATTCTGAAGAAGAAATTAATGCCTTATCGTTAAATACATTTATTTTATAACGACCTTTTTCGAATTTAGAATCTTCTAACTCATCTATATATTCGCAAATACTTAAGTTTCTGTTTTCGTAGTTAAATCTACTAATTAAGCTGTAGTTTAAAACTTGATCATCAAAGTTTATTTGATCATTTGCACCCAATACATTATTTAAAGGATCAATTACCTGTACGTATAATTCTTTATCACCAGCTTCTGTCAACATATTTTTAGCAACAGTAAAACAAACTTTAAGTTTATCGCTTCGTCCTGCTCTTTCAGTAGGGATTTGTTTTCCACTGCTTCTTTCAATTACTCCCATTCCTACTAATCCAACAGTCTGTAATGCTGCTGCATCTTTAACAACAGTAGATAACTGCGTGTTTTGCACTAAAAGAGAATCTGTAAACATTGTACGCTCTGCTAATTGTACTTGCGTACTATCTAAAGACGTTGCTAAATATTCGTTCTCAACTTTTAAACGATCGTTCTCAGTTAATAAAATCTCCATTTCTTCTTCAAGCGCTTGGTACTTCTTTTTGTATCTCCATAAACTATTAACACTATTCTGAGATATTTTCAAAGAATCCATTAAACCTTGAATACGTTCTCTTGCAGCAATTAGATCTACATTTTTGACTTCACTTTCTGCAATTGCCTCATCATAATCTTTTAGTAAATCATTAAAATTATTCATTACTTGTTGCTTTTCGCTAACTAATAATTTTTCATTTTCTTTCTTTTCATTGTACAGCTTTGATGTGTAAAATGCAGTTCCTAAGAACAATACAATTAATATTGCTAAGCCTACTTTTAATCCTGTGTTTGATTTTTGTGAACCTTCCATAAATTGTTTGGTTTTAAGTATTGTTAATTGTTGTTTTAAATTTTATTTGAGATCAAAGTAATTAAATAAAACTGTATTTTTATTCTATTATTTTAATAATTTATCCAAATGAATCATCTTAATTTATTTACAGAAAAAGAAAAACAACATCTTTTAAAGAAACGTAAAGGAGAATCAAAATTTGGAGAACATATTCAGTTAATACCTAACCTCACTAACATATACGATGATATTGTTAATTTAGACGTTGACTATGTTTTATTTGGAATAAAAGAAGATATCGGTGTTTACGGAAACTTCGGACAAACAGGCACTTACATGGCTTGGGAAGCCACTCTAAAAGTTTTGTTAAATATACAAAGTAACAATTTTACGTCTGCAAAGCGTGTCCTAATCTTAGGTCATTTAGAGTATGCAGAACAACGCGACGCTTTACTTGCATTAGATACATCTAAAAAGAAAGAACTTTCTAAAGTCCGCAAATTTGTAGAAACTATTGATCAAGATGTAACCAATGTAGTATCTTCTATTGTTAAAGCAGGAAAAATCCCAATTGTTATTGGTGGAGGACATAACAATGCTTACGGAAATATAAAAGGTTCTGCTATTGCTAAAAATAAACGAATAAATGTGGTTAATTTTGATGCACATTCTGATTTTAGAGCTGAAGAAGGCAGACATAGTGGCAATGGATTTAGTTATGCTTATGCTGAAGGCTTTTTAAAGAATTATTTCATCTTTGGATTACATGAAAACTATACTTCTGACACCATGTTAAAGAAGATGAAGAAAGTAAAGTCTATAAAGTACAATACTCACGAATCTATTGAAGTTAGAAATGAAGTTGATTTTAAACCTGAAATGAAGTCTGCTTTAGACCATATTTCTGATAAATCATTCGGGATAGAAATAGATTGTGATGCAATTATTAATATACCGAGTAGTGCCAAGACGCCTAGTGGTTTTAGTGTAAAACAAGCCAGACAGTTTGTTAATTATTTTGGAAAGCATGAAAATGCTTCTTATTTACATATCTGCGAAGCTGCACCAACAAAAAAAACAATGTCCAAAGTAGGAAAGCTAATTACTTACCTAATCACTGATTTTATTAGAGCTAATGGTAATTAAAATAATTGATTTTAAACCACAATACACACAAGATTTCTATGATTTAAATATTGAGTGGTTAAAAACGTATTTTTACGTAGAACCTTATGACGAAGACGTTTTAAGTCAACCAGATAAATACATTATTAATAAAGGTGGTTTTATATTCTTCGCTGTTAAAGAAGATAATGTCGTTGGAACTGTAGCATTGATGCCTACCGAAAAATATGGTGTTTTAGAATTAACCAAAATGGCTGTTTTACCAGAGGAACGTGGGCAGAAAATAGGACAACAATTATTACAACATTGCATTGATTTTGGTAAATCTCAAAATCTTAATACACTACTACTCTATTCTAACAGAAAATTAGAAAATGCTATTTATTTATATCGAAAATATGGATTTGTAGAATTACAACTAGAAAAAGATTCACCTTATTTGCGTTCTGATATAAAGATGTTGTTAGAACTTTAATTAATCATCATTATTTCTTTTTCTAAAGCTATAATCTATTTTGTTATTTAATGCTCTATAAAAAACTTTGTAATCCTTGTTTTGGCGTAACAAATTGTTCTCAATATCTGTAAGAGATTTATGTTGCATGCTTATTCGTGGAATATAGATGTCTTCAACTTTTAGATTAAAATCATCAATTAATCCCAGTAACTTTTTAGTTTTAACCAATTCAATCCATTTAAACTTCTTAGCATATGTCCTTAGAATTTGTTTTATAAAAGCACTGGGTGGATGACTATAGCTGTTATATTTATATAACAATTTTTCAATTATTTTATCCATATACAATGTCAAATCAGGACTACCAGATTGATTTACTTCATTTATTGATTTATAAACTAAAACTGAAAACCAATCTTCATCTATTTGTAAATCTGTAATTTTAAAGTAATAGTTGGTATAATAACCTTTAAATAATTTAAAAAAATAAGTTTTAGAATCTAAAACTTTAACAACTTCAATAACACCATTATTAATTAAGTTTAAAATGGTTAATCTAATAGTTGCTTTAGCATTATGACTCCAATCTAAGCTATCTGAAAAATTTAAACCACCAAACTGCAATCTTGGGTATTTACCAATAACGTACAATCCGATGTCTTGGCAATGCACGGATTCAAAATCAATGTTTAGCTTTTCTTCTTTTAAACGTTTTCTTTCGTAGAAACTCAAATTTATACTTTTATGATTATTATATTTTTAACTAATTAAAATCTAACTCCTCTAATTCATCGCAATGCGTGTTATAATCAAAACAAAGAATTTCTAAAGTTTCTAATAACAAACTATTCAATTCCCTGTTATTTGGTTTTAAATTTAAAGCTAAGGTAAACTCAGAATATGCTCCGTGTATTTTTCCAGAACTCAATCTATTTTTTCCCGACTTAATTAAAAAATTAAATGCTGTATTATTTCTAGATTCTCTAAATTCTATTTCTGCATTAATTCTCTTATTTTCATAAGCCGACCATTTTGGAATCATTAAACCTATCAATAAAGAGAAAATGATTAATAAAACTATTGCTAAATTACAACTTCCTTTATTTTCTGATGGTTGTAGTTTAAATTTTCTACTTTTTGATGGCACTGCAGTGAATGAGCCTTTCCTCTGCATAGAAAATGGCTTACGTGGGCGCATCGTATAAATCCATTTTTGCATGCCAAAACCCATGAAACCCATAATATCTTCTTTATAATATAAGTCTATAATTCTGAGAATTTGTTACATGTTTTGTTGATTTCGAAGCATGTTAAGAATGATAAATCAAATAGATTCGTTAACCATAATTCATGGTTTTGAAATACTCTTAACATCAAAGACCTGTCAGGATTTTAAAATCCTGACAGGTCTTTATATTTTTAAAATGAATCGTAAATTATAAACCTTTAGCAGCCTTCAAAGAATCTATCTGACGTTGTAACTTATCAATTGTATCCGTATTATCATCAATTTTAGGAATACTCATTAAAGAATCCATTTGTTGCTCCATTATGTCTTCATCTTTTGGCACTTCTTTATAGTAATAACCAATACCTTCACTCGCTCTCCAAGCTTCATTAAGTTGATTATATACTTCCTCATCCCAGGTACTAGGATGTTTAACATCTATCCAAATTACATCTCTATATTCACTATCTATTAAAACCAAATCTGGCGTTGCAGAACCATCAAACTGTTGTGCGTCAGTAGAACTAATAGAAGATATTGTACCTAAGAAAAACATACGTTTTCTGCCCGCAATTTCTTTTATATAAGGTCTAAACTCAACAGGTGTGCTTGCACTCCAATCGTATTCTTTACGCGATTCTTTCACCTTTAATGGCATAGCAGAAACACCTGCGTAACCTTGTTTTTTAGTAGCATGGTCATAATAATATAATTTGTCTGTACCGTCAGCAGGAATAAATACGCTATAACTTAAACTTGTACGCTCATTACCTACTGGTTCTAATCCAAACCAATGATACAATCCACTGTATGCATCAGAATTTGAACCTACAAAATCAAAATCGGTAACATAAGGTTGTTGATTTTGGTCTTTTGGCATCATCGGAATCTTAACCGCTGTTTCCATATTCCAAGGTAAAGGATCGCTAAATCCACCTAAAAATTTTAAAGATTCTGCTTCAAGTTGGGATACTTTTTCTGATAACGTGTTTTGCTTCATTAAAAACGGATAATTTTTAATTTCATCAGGACTCACAAAAGTGCCTTTACCAATAGTGATACGTTCTAAATAATCATTCATATCGTGTTCACCACTATCAATAATCATAACACCTCCAAAAGAAGGATAAGGAAAAAAGAAGCCTTTCCATTTTATTAAACTCACAACTTCTACCCATTTGCCATCATCATTTTTCATGTAAAACGTATCACTTGGTTCGTAATTTAAAAGCATCCAAGGATTAAAACGTTGCACAACAGCATTGTATGTGTTTCGACTAAATTTTAAAGATTCTCCAATTGAAAATGTAACAGGAATACGGTTTTCATTAGAAAATCTAGGAAACGGTGTTGTACTACTCACGGCAAATACCTCTTCAGTATTATCGCTCATTTGCTGCATGACGTACTTTTCACTTGGCTGTATTGCCATTGTCCATTTATTCTCAGTACCTATTCTTACTAAATGAGGTAAGGATACATCTTTTGTTTCACCAACACTTTCATTGGCCATAGAAAAGACATTTCTAAGTGGTTGAATACGTTCGTTTTGTGTTAGTGGCAATTCGTTAATTTCAACTTTGTTTAAACTGTTGAAAACATTATAAGTTTTCATGTAGTCATACATTTTTAAATGCCAACCTACACCATATAATATTCCGAAAAAGATAATTAGCAAGGCTAACATGCCTAAGCGACCACCTACGCTTTCAGATTTTCTGAATTTTCTTAATCCCAAAATTAAAACCAATAAACTGATAATAATTATGAAAATGTATTTACGTATAAATAACAAAACAGGTTGATAATCGTCTCTAAAAAAGAACAATAACACTAACAATAGTAAAACCACAAAAATTGTGATTGCTTTCTGTTTTCCTCCTTTATTCCAGTATTTTTTAATCATTTCGTATTTTTTGTAATTCTGAATTTAAATCAGAACCTTAAACTTATTTCTTTAATTAATATCGTCTTAAAACTAATTTAAGACCACATTTTATATTACATAAGACCCTTATCTTTCAATCGGTCACGTGCACTTGTTTTGTTAACTTCGGGTTTTGCTTCCGATTGAGACTCCTCGACTCCGCGCGAAGTCTCAGCATCACCCTTTTTATCTTTTGATTCTAACTCTTGAATGAAATCTTTACCTTTTTCTACTGTTTCTTTTACAGCATCCATTAATGAATCACCTTTTTCATCTATTACTTCAGAAGATTTAAACACAAAGTTAGCTAAATATGTACCTAATAATGTCCCAAACATGCTTGATGCAAATAAAGAAATTGTCATTAAATCAATCGGAATTAAAAATCTTGCAATAAGGATACCTGCTAGAAAAAGTACAGCTACATATACCAATCGCATTAAAAAAGATTGCTGGTATAAAAATCCTTTTTTACTATTTGGCGGCATTTGTAATTCCTTAGAATAGAGTATTTTGTTGAAAAAGCGATATACTTTATTGCTTTTAGATTCTCGCCAGTACAATACAATTCCGAATAGAATTGAGGCTATAAATGCTATTATTTCTAGTGACATCAGTTTTGGTTTAAGGTTCTTATAAAGTTAGTCTAAAATTATTATATATTGTTACGGATTCTTTCAATTACCCAATCTTTAAATGAATCATCCCAAGTTTCATAATTTTTATAAAACTGCTCTTTATCATACCAATACAAGAATAAAACATCCTTTGGAGCAATATTAATAAGTAATTTATGAATTAAATCACGATGATTAGAAGACAAGGACGAATGTGGCTGATGCAAAGCAAAATAGAACGATTGATCAACTATATCTTCAATCTTATATGCATTGCTACGCTCAAGTTTTTCGAGATATAACTCAACACTCATTACTTGCTTTCTTTCCTTGATATCAATTTTATTCAAATAACTTTTAAACAACACACTATCATTTAATATGTCTTTAATAGGATGCGCTGTATCTTTTAAAAATTGAGCAAGTACATATTTCTTAATACGTTCGTAATTTGGTGTTTTTACAATATATTCTAAATCGCACTCAATAATAATGTGATCCTTTAGTTTCTCAACTAGCTCTGGTTGTGCGATGTGGTAAATTAAAACATCGTGTATGGTATCTTTAATCGCTTCTTTATAAGCTTCCACATCTTCAAAAACAATAATAAGTTTTATAAAATCTCTTAGCAAGTAAACACCACCAAAAGCCCTAGTGTAAAACGAGTCTGTTGAAAAATGTAAAGGATGTAAGCTTAAATCTCTTTCTCGTAAGTCGCCATAAGTTTTAGCCGAATCTAGTAATTGCTGATGTATTGCTTCGTCTATAAAGTTATTATCAGTTTTAAACTTATCAACTAATTTTAATTGATCTTTCTGAACCTGTTCTAGATTATCAATAAGCCTGAATTTAATATTGATACTATCATATTTTAAAACGTCTAATGGCTCATAAAACACATCAATATTCTGGTCAAAATCTATGCAAATGGCAGAATCTCTTGTGATATCATTAATTTTTTGACCATGCGTTCTAAAGACATGTTGCATCATTTCTTTATCAAAAGAATGAAAAGGCAAATACACAGGTTTTCCCTTTTGTAAAGGTGATATGATTATACCATTTGGATTAGCATCACCATGATTTAGGTAATGCATATTTTCCATTTCTTCCGCAACCTCAGGGCTCCAACCAATGCCATCAATATAAAATGATGTTAGTTTTGTTTCTGTAAAACCAAGCGTTTTTAAGCATTTGTTGTAACGCTCAACTAGTTTTCCACTGATAGAAATAAGTTCGCTTCTGTATAAGTTGGCTTGTTTTAGTTTATTCATTATAATTCAATCAAATTATTGATTTGAGCATATTGCAACAACATAATCGTTTTAGCATCAATAATCTCTTCTGTTTTTATCATTTCTATAGCTTTAGAAAACGTAAGCTCTAAAACTTCAATTTCTTCATTTTCACTTTCTAATCCTCCTCCATCATTAACTTGCATTGCATCACTATATTCCGCAACAAATAAATACATTTTTTCAGTTAAAGCTCCTGGTGATGTGTATGCTGTAAGTACTTGTTTGGCATTACTTATTTTGTAACCAACTTCTTCTTCTGTTTCTCTTATAATAGTTTCTAAAGGGTTATCATTATTATCAATAGCACCAGCACAAGCCTCAATGGACATTGCTTCACTTTTAGTATTCTCATAAATTGGCATTCTGAATTGTTTTGTTAATATTACAGTGCCTTTTTTTGCATTGTACAACAATATTGCTGCACCATTACCTCTATTATAACATTCTCTAGAGACAGATTTCCAATCACCATTCTTAAATTGATATTCATAATCAATTCTATCTAATGTTGCCCATTCTTTTGAGAGGGTCGTTTTTTTTATGCTTTTTAGATTACTATTCATAATGATTTATCCTTTAGATAGATCTAATTGTTTTGTGTATAATAAAATGGAATTGACCAAGTGCTTATATTATCTTGGCTAAATTCTTTCTTAACAGTTATAGTATGCATTCCTAACTTTTGATTGCTTAATGGCATATAGCCAATAATACCAAATTGTTTAGTTATTGGGTGCGTATATTTTAAAAAGTCAATCTCTTTTTTTCCATCATCTAAATAAACCGTATTGTATTTCTGATAACAGTTTAGAGCATTCAACCTACGCTCCTTTCGCTGTTCAACCCTAGATTTGTTGGTATCTTCGATATAAGCATCACACGTTTCCTCACTCATTTTCTTTTCATTATCAAAAATGGGTATAAATATTTTAACTACTTCAGACTTTATTATATCTGATTCTATTTGTGGTGCTAAGAGAAACGTGCTATTAGAATTTTCAGACTGGTAATAATTAGGATTAACTTTTAATGCATCTGACTCAACAGAAAGTCCGTTTTTAATTAAGTAAGGAATGTTAGTTTTATTCATTTGAATAACAGCCAAAGGCATCCCAACAATTAAAAAAGACATCATTAAAAAAGCTAGAGATTTATTCTTTTTAAAATTTGAACCAAATATCATTGTAATCTGAAGAATAGACCTATACAAAGGTCCTATCATTATAAGTGAACCATATTTAACAGCTTTGAAATATAAAAGCTGAAGGTTTTCTTTTTCCTTATTTTTTTTCAAATTAGCAACTATACCAATTACCATTTGAGATAACATCGCTACGATAAATAAACCTAATGGAATTAAAAGAATTAAAGTTGGTACATAACTAGACAACAAATTAAAAATCATTAAATACACATAAGCAAAAAGTGCCATATATAAATACATTGATAAAAACGTAAATGCTGCAGAAAAAATAACACTACATAATGCATCTACCTTTTTTATGGAATCTTCTAATTTTGGAAGAATAGACAGAATTTTCTCAGTATATATTTTTGAATAAGCACTGTCTTCTATACTATAATCTGGAAAAACAGAATTTAAACCCACCAACCCAATCCAATACGCACGAAGAATAAAATGAATTACAAACATGGATGCCAAAATGCTAATGGCAAATAGCCCAAGAAAAACAATTGCATAACCCACTAAATATTGACTAGGGTTTAATACATTAATAAACTTATTTGTTGCCCATTCTACAACATCAAATAATTGAAATGTACCAAAAATAGCTATTGCAGACACCAATAACTCAGCTTCCCAGCTTTCATCCTTTAGTCTCTGTAACCAACTATTAACAGGTTTGTTAGACGAATTATCTAACTTTACTTCATTATTTACGTCGTCTTCCATTATTAATTTTTATTCCCAAACTGCTCGCGAGCCTTAGTATCAATATTCATTTGATTTACTCTAGCATCTACTTTACGTTTAAAATCTGTATCTGCAATGGTTGCTACGTTATCTAAATATCTAATTACTTCTTGTCTTCTAATATCTGAAAAATTTAAACCTTTCATATTAGACTTCATTAATTCTTGAAGCATGTTGAATTTAGTTTCGTAATCCTTTTTAAAATAGGTTTCAGGGTTTTCAAACCAGTCTTGTTCTAAATCAAAATCCGTAAGTCGTAATGAAATTGCAGATTGAATGTTTCTAACATCTCTTGAAGAGAAAAACGGAAATATTTTCTGAATCTCTTTATATAAAGCTGCATAAAACATGTGGTCAGTATTCTGATGCAGTTTTTCAACTTTATCAAACGTATCATGAACTCTTGCTTCAGAAGGTTTTTCTATAGCATTAAGAATTTCTCCCATACTGTTGGCCAATCCTTGATCCGATAAATATTTATATACCTCAGGATCATTCATGTTCACAAAATCAGGCATTGTGTCTTGTAACTTCTTCCACCAAATGTAATCTTGATCAACAAAATCGTGCTCAGTGCGCGCTCCATCAATTTTAAATCTTCCTTGTACTCTAGAAATTACAGCCTTATCCAACATTTCTGGTAAATTGGTAAATAAGCCAATAGAACTGTTACCGTAATTTACAGCATAAGCACCTTCTGTATATCTTAAAAATACACCAATCACTTCTTTTACACCTGCAGAAACACCTTGAGCTGTTCGTTCTTGTAAATTATTTTCTGCATCATCAATTGGTGCAAAAATTAATTTTGTTGGATCTTGCAAAGGCTTCATCCACTCTACCATTTTTTCTGCAGAACCACCTTGAAATGTACTAATCAACGTATCTGGCATTGGGTGGAATAAAAACGGAATATCTAAATTATCTGAATGTTCTTTTAACCGTGTTGCAATAGCTGCAATCAACATACTTTTACCTGTTCCAGGAATTCCGTAACCCATAAAAACAGGCATAAATCCTCCTAGTTCTTGGAATGGGTTTTTCTTAGCTTCTATATCATAACTTAGTAAACGTTCCGTTAAACGACGTGCAAAATGCTTGGCATCTCTGTTTCCTACAATTTGTTCAAACTGAATTTTGTTAAATTCAATACTTTTTGCTGTACCAGAGAAAGCATTATCCCAACCAGAAATGGCAAACTCTGAATTTTCGAGTTTGTAAGTTCTATCAACAATAGTTTCTGTGTATTCTAAACTACTTTTTCTAAGTTGAATTTCATCTATTAAAGCTTCAAAATAAACTACCGTAAAATCGATAACATCTTTATCGGATTTTATAATATCAGGATGACCTAAATACTTATCATAATAAAATAATTGACAAGAAATTCCCTTTAAAGGTGTCAGTAAAGACACTTCCGGAATACCTGCAAACTTCTGCTTCATCACAGATAAATCATCAGAAGCATGTGGTTTTAAATCATGAAGAATTTTATAAGCTGCAGAAAACAACATAAATGCCGTTGATGTGTGCATTTTACTTTCGTACTCACGCCTACCAGAACTATCTAATGCCGATTTATTTTCGCTTAACGTAGACAAACCTGACGCATCGTAAAAGCTATCTTTAATCCAAATACCAAGTGTTAATCCTTCTTGAACAGCAAACAACGTCTGATTTAAATAAATAGGAAGTGCTACAGATTCTGGCAACAAACGTTTCTTTAAAGCCAAAATAGTTTTTGAAACTGAAGTTACATTAACGTTGCTTCCGTTATTTGCTCGAGATAAATACAATAAGATAGATTCATCTTTTGCGTCGTTATCTTTGTTTTTTGCGCGTTGACTTTGCTCCCATTGAATAGATTTTAAATATGTAGTTGCTTCATCTCGAAGCATATCTAGTTCATTTTGTTTTATAGGGAAAGTTGAGTTGTGTTCCATTTATTTTTTGTCTTCAGTATGCAGTCTTCAGTTTTTACGCTATCGGACTTATTGTTGCGTTAATTTAGTCTTTAGTATACAGTCTACTAAACCATTATTTATCCATTTTTAATTCAGAGATTTGAATTGGCGCCAAAGCCAATTTATTCATAATCTCTGGTGTTTTATTATATAGTAATTGAATAATTCTATGTGGTGCAAAAACGTAACGTTGTCTAAAAATAGCATCCCAACGTTGAAACGTTTGTTTACTAAAAAAGCTACCTTCTTTAAATTCACTACCAGATTTCAATTCATCTATTTTAAAAGAAATTGCATAAGACTCTAAAGGAATCTCTTTGTTTGCGATACTTTGTAATATGGTATGTGTTACTTTATTCTCGTCCTTTGCAAAAACATTATGTAAAGGTCCTAAGTCTACTCGTCTTATACGTTTTGGAAATACTTTTGGTAATCGTTTATCTATAGCGTAAGCCATGGTATCTAAATTCATATCGCGATCAGCTGCATTTTTAAGGATAGAATAAATTTCATCTTTATAATCTTCTACATTTTTACCATCATAATCAAAATACATGTAACAAATGTATGGTCTGTTATGAGACACATCATAGAAACTCCAACTAACTAAGTATTCTTCTTCAGAGCCTTCTGGTGCTGGTAATATTTTACCTTGTACAAAACGATTGAAAATATATTCTTTTTTAGCTGATGTATAATAAACAATTGAAGCTGCTTGAAAGAGTTTACGTTTAGGGATAGGCTCTTTTTTTCGCATTAATGTGTCTAAAAATTCTTCTTTTAGGACATCTGTATTGGTAAGTTTTCCTAGGTATTCTTCACGTAATTCTAAATCGTTAAATAAATATCTAAATTCTAAATAGTTTGGAAAACCAGAATCGGTTAAATCAACTTTCATATTTTCCTCGTCGTCATACATGTATTTTACACGCATTGCCTCGATTGAATATAATAGCAAATCACTGTATTGCTTAAACAGCAAGACTTCTTGTTGGTTTAAAATTTGTTTTTCTTGAACAGCATATATAAGTTCCTTTAATGTGAAATCTATCATTTTGTGATAAAACACATATTGTTCTTTGGAATCTAATATTGCGGAATCTAATGGTGTAACTATCATTTTAGAGTATTAGATTTACTTATGATAAAATGAAATTCTCTTTCTAAATCTTGTTTTATATGTTGTACGCCATTTTTCATAATTAAATACGGAATTCCAAACATAAATAGGGCGAGAATAAAAATACCTACAATTGGGACTATTTTTATTATTGTTGAAAATTCATTATCTAAAAAAAAAGCTCGAATTATTAACAAACTAAAAGCCATAAAAAAGAATATCGTCAAAACTCCAAAAAACAAAATCATATGGTTATTAGAAGTATTAATTTGGACATCAATTTCCAATGCACCTCCTTTTTCAATAAGCTTACCTTCTGCCGTTGCTTTTATAAAAGTACTTTCAAAAGCACGTTTTCTTTTTCTTATCTTAAAGCCATTCTGATTAACAGAACCTGTAAATATATTATCGCTTGAGGAAAATGCTTCAAATGCACCAGAAAGCAATCCATCAATATCTGCTTCATCAACATTATTACGCAAAGCTGAAGTAAACTTGGACCTAGACACATTCAAAGTAGTAGAGAAAGTATCAATTAATTTTATTGTTCTTAAAAAGTCTTCCATTGAAACACTTAGCTATAACTAAATGAAAATAAGTAAAAATTGTTTTTTTTTACGTTAAGGATTGAAACGGCATCCTTTTTTCTTTTTCTAAAAAAAGATATAGTGGAAAGCCTGACCTACTTTTGTCCTTAAAACAAAAGTAGGTAACGCCATCATTAAATTATCCTAAAAGGTCATCATCACCAGCTTCTGGCTTTGGTTCGCCTGCTGGCTCTCCTCCTCCATCACCAGATGGTGCATTTGCATCTGCTGCGTAATAATCTTCAAAAATTTCTTTCATATCAATTCCGTAACGATCTGCGAAATTCTTTTGAATAGACTTATCCTTTTCTCTAATTTCTTGTAAAGCTTCAGCATAACTTCCGTAAACACCTTGCATTACTTTTTCGTGAACAGGAATGTTGTCCATCATTTCTTGACGTGCTTTAGCACTTGCTGTATGCATTGATGCTAAAGTTTCACCAATATGCTCATCTGTTTTAACTCCTAAATGTTCTAAAATGGCTGCAAACTCTTGATCTGTACGTGCTTTTAAAGCCACAACGTAACCATCGTAATATTTAAGACGCTCGTCTGTATCTGACTTTAATTTTGCACGATGCGTTTGTAAGTTGCTACGTAACGACGTTAAAACTTTAATAGTAAGATTATGTTTGTGAACAAAACTATCTTTTGAAGCGGCTAGCGTAGTATACGCATTTTTAAGTCCTTCTAATTCTTCTACTTTTTGCTCTAATGTTGTTACAGCACCTAGAGCCTTAGAGTATTCTTCTGATTGTTTATCGGCAACTTCTTCTAAAGCTTGACGTGCTTGTTTTAATAAAGCATATTCAGTTTCGAGCTTATCCTCTACTTCTTTTTTCTTCTGAAGTGCTTTTGTATGATTGTTAGATGCTTCTACAATAGCTGTTTTAAGACTTTCTTCTACTTCTTTAATTTCAATCTCTCTGTCTTTTAAACGTTTTACTGCTGCTTGACTCTTAAATGACAATTCATTTAATAAGGTTTGTACATCTGCAGTTTCAATACGTTGCTGAAACATCGCTTTTGCTTTATTATCTGCAGCATCACGCACTTTTTGAGCTTCTTTAAGCTCTTGTTCTGCGGTTTTTATTTTTCCTTTTCTACCGAAAAGATTGTTCCAAAATGTATCTGGCTTTGCATTTGCATCTTCTAACTCAACTTTTGCGCGCTCTAAACGTTTTATTGAATCATCAATGATTTTTTGTTCTGAAGCATTTAAGGCTGAAAAACCTTCGAACATAATCCCAACTTCATCTTGGTAATCCGTTAAGTCTTTAATAGCATCTAATAAAGTGGTTCTATCTTTTTCCGCCATATCAACAACATTATCTAATGTTGCATTTAATATTTTCTGACGACTTTCAGGATCATCTTCCTGTGCCAATTTAGACTTCATTTGGTCTATGGCTTTTCCCCAATTTACATCGACTTTCGCTGTTTTTTCGTTGGAATTTGTTTCTAATAAATCAAAATCATCAGACATATTGTATCGTATTATTAAGTTGAACAGTTTAAGGTTAACAATTTCGGTAATTTTTTAAGACTATAAAAACTTTACTTACTAAAATATAGGTAGATCTAATTATAAAAATGTTACAATTTATGCTGAAATTATTTTACGAATTGTACTAAATAACATTTGATAACCTAAAAAATGAATAGAATTAAAAAGATATGACTTCACTATATAATTATTAAATGTTAAAATTTAAAGTTTTATCTAATCAACAAAAGTCGTACTTCGCTATAAAACACTGTTGTTTAACGGATTTAACAAACTCTTAATCGGTGATTTTTACAATTATTAAACGTAATTAATTTAAAATTAAAGAATTAAGAATTAGATTTTTTCTATCTTAGCATTTTAGAACCCCAATTCTATACCAAAAGATATGCTTAAAAATCTACTCTCTAAGGCTCTGATTGTGACTACTACGCAACTTACCATGATTTTAATTTCAGTAGCTACGGTGTTTTTAGTACTTATTATTGTTGCAATTCTAAAGATGTATAAGTTAAAGGCTGAAAACAAAAAATTAATGCAAACTAATGCATTTAAAGATTATGAAGACTCTGGTGAAGATACACCAAGTGGTCATCTTTATGGAGACAATTAAATGTAGGTTATGGAAGTAGCACTTCTTATTCTATTCTTTATACTTTTTTTAATATATACTATCTATAGCAAATCTGATTTGTATGCTCATGAACACGACGCATCTATTAAGAACGAAATTGATAAATTCAATGGGAATTATAAGGAACTAGAAAATCTTGATATTGAAGAAAATTATTTTACAAGTAACAACCATATATACTAAAACTAAAAAAGCCTACAATATGTAGGCTTTTTTGATTGGTTTTATTAGAATAAAATTATCTAACTAACTTTCTATACTTAATTCGTTTTGGCATTAAATCACCACCTAAACGTTTCTTTTTATTTTCTTCGTATTCACTAAATCCTCCTTCGAAGAAATAGACTTGTGAATCACCTTCAAAAGCCAAAATATGCGTACAGATTCTATCTAAGAACCATCTATCGTGACTAATCACAACTGCACAACCTGCAAAGTTCTCCAAACCTTCCTCTAAAGCTCTTAATGTATTAACATCTAAATCATTAGTTGGCTCATCTAAAAGTAATACATTACCTTCTTCTTTTAACGTCATTGCTAAATGTAAACGGTTACGCTCACCACCAGAAAGTAATTTTACTTTTTTGTTTTGTTCTCCTCCAGAGAAATTAAAACGGCTTAAATAGGCTCTAGAATTCACTTCTTTTCCACCCATCATAACTAACTCTTGTTCGTCACTAAAGTTTTGCCAAATTGTTTTTTCTGGATCTATGTTAGAGTGTTTTTGATCAACGTATGCAATCTTTGCTGTTTCTCCCACTTTAAACTCTCCTTTATCAGGATTCTCCTCTCCCATTATCATTCTGAAAATGGTAGTTTTACCTGCACCATTTGGGCCAATAATACCTACAATTCCTGCTTGAGGTAAATTAAAGTTTAAATCGTCATATAACAACTTGTCGTCATAAGCTTTTGCAACACCAGAGGCTTCAATAACATTAGTTCCTAAACGTGGACCATTTGGAATATAGATTTCTAACTTCTCGTCAAGTTGCTTTTGATCTTGACTCATCAATTTATCGTAATTTTTTAAACGCGCCTTCTGCTTAGTTTGTCTTCCTTTTGCACCTTGACGTACCCAATCTAACTCGCGCTCTAATGTTTTCTGACGTTTAGAAGCTACTTTGCTCTCTTGAGCCATACGTGTAGATTTTTGATCTAACCAAGATGAGTAATTCCCTTTCCATGGAATACCTTCACCTCTATCGAGTTCTAAAATCCAACCAGCAACATTATCTAAGAAATATCTATCGTGCGTTACAGCGATTACAGTTCCTTTATATTGCGCTAAATGATGCTCTAACCAATGTACAGACTCTGCATCTAAATGGTTAGTTGGCTCATCTAATAACAATACATCTGGTTCTTGCAGTAATAAACGACATAAGGCAACACGACGACGCTCACCACCAGAAAGTACACCTATCTTCTTATCACCATCTGGAGTACGCAAAGCATCCATAGCGATTTCTAGCTTGGTATCTAATTCCCATGCATTTGATGCATCAATTTGATCTTGTAATTCAGCTTGGCGATTCATAAGCTTTTCCATCTTATCTGCATCGCTATATACTTCTTCTAAACCAAACTGATCATTAATACTGTTGTATTCATCAAGAATTGCTACTGTTTCTGCAGCACCTTCTCTAACGATTTCCATAACCGTTTTATCATCGTCTAATTGTGGTTCTTGTTCTAAATAGCCAACCGTATAACCTGGTTGAAAAACCACATCACCTTGATAATTTTTATCAACGCCTGCAATTATCTTTAATAAGGTAGATTTACCTGACCCGTTTAAACCAAGAATACCAATTTTAGCTCCATAGAAGAAACTTAAATATATGTTTTTTAAAACAGGTGTGTTTGCTCCAGGAAAGGTCTTTGTAAGACCAGACATAGCAAAAATTACTTTTTTATCGTCACTCATTGTATAGGTATAAAAGTTTGTTTTTAAATAGTTTAAAATTATCTAATCGGATTAAACGCGACCTTTTAATGCGTTAAAAACCCAAGCGATACAAAAAAATCCACCACCAACAGCTGCAAATCCCCAACCTGCTACATCATCATATCTAAATGCGCCAAGAGCAATTAATCCACATCCTACAAATATCATTATCCAAGTTGCCCAAGACAATACTGTATTTTTATTCATCGCCATATTCTTAATCTTTTAGTTTTACTAGTTAGTTATTATACAAATATCGCATTTTAAATAAAAAAAGCATCACGATTTGTGATGCTTCTGCTATAATTATGAACGAAAAACTATATTTTAATCATTGGAACTTCAATAAATAATAATTCACTGTCTGAATTTGATTTAAGTTGAAAGCTATTTGTTTCTGAAATACCAATGGCATCTCTCGTTTTTAAATCTTCGGTTTCAAAATTAATATCACCTGAAATAATCATCACATAAACGCCATGACCTTCACTTTTAATATCATATGTAAATTCTTCCTCCTCAGATAAATCAATTCTTGAAAGTTTTACATCTTGATGAATTTTTAAACTTTCTTTATCTTCATTTTTAAATGATGTTACCAAAGTCTGAAGCTTTCCTTTTCTATTTTCAGCTTTAAACATTTTTTGACTGTAACGAGGTTGAACATTTCGCTTTTCAGGAATAATCCAAATTTGAAACAAACTTAAATGCTCTTCAACAGAACCATTGATTTCAGAATGCTGAACTCCTGTTCCTGCAGACATTACTTGCACTTCTCCTGGTATAACGGCTTGCCAATCGTCATTCATATTATCACGATGTTTTAAGATTCCTTTAAGCGGAATTGTGATAATCTCCATATTATCATGTGGATGTGTTCCAAAACCCATTTTCGGAGCAATAATATCATCATTTAATACCCTTAACGCTCCAAAATGTAATTTTTCAGGACTATACCAATTAGCAAAACTAAAAGAATGATTAGCTTGTAACCATCCATGATTGGCAAATCCTCTACTCTCTGCTTTATGAATTACTTTTCTCATTTTTAATGTAATTTTTGGTTCTAACAAAATGTATTTACGCTAACCTATTTTAAATACTTGGTTCATCTTACCTTATCCAACAAGTCACTTAACTGAGATGCCTCTTCTTCTGTTAAATTCCCTAATAAATCTTTCTTATTTGCTTTAGAGATATCGTTTAATAGGTTTAATCCTTCTACCGTAATTTTTATATGAACGACGCGTCTATCTCCTGGACAAGAAATACGCTCTATTAAGTTTTTTGAACAGAGTTTGTCCATTAAACGCGTTACATTCGGTGACCTTTCTATCATTCGCTCTTTTATAGTTTGAACTTTTAAAGGCTCGTCTGCTCCTTTTAAAATTCGGAGAATATTATATTGCTGAGATGAAATTTTAAAAGGTTTAAAAAATGAAGTTTGGTAACTATTAATCCAATTTGCTGTGAACATAATGTTCAGCATGGCCTTAACCTTTTGATTAGGAAAAGTTGAATTGATATCTTTAGAAAAATCGCCCATTTATTTCTTTTTATTTATCTACTAGCTTTTAAATTACACGTTTAATACCAAAATCTATAATGCGCTTTCAAATTGCTTAACTTGAATTAGCAATTGTTCATTTAAACCATCATTACTAATTTTTCCCTCTGAAAAGTTCTCAAAAAACGATGGTAATGAAAATTCACCAACGATATCAGCATCATGTCTTGGAAATCTGTCTTTTGCAATAGCTAAAACAGAAGCACCTCCTCTAACTCCTGGAGAAGTTGCCATTAATAACATTGGTTTATTTTGAAATGTTTTTTGCTCTACTCGAGACATCCAATCAAATAAATTTTTAAATACAGATGTATAAGCACCATTATGTTCTGCAAGGGAAATTATAATTCCGTCTGCATTTCTAATTGCTTCTACAAAACGCTTAGCATTTTCCGGAAAACCATTTTCTTGCTCAAAATCTACGCTATATTGTGGCAAATTATAATCGTTAAGATCAAGAACCTCTGTTTTTGCATTATCAACTAAGCTAGCTGCATAACTAGCGAGTTGTTTATTTATGGATTTTTTACTATTACTTCCTGCAAATGCTATAATATTTTTCATACTACTTTTGTGATTTTTTGTTAAATATATAAGAAACGATTAAAAGTATTAATGCTACTAATGCTGTCATTTGTCCTCCATCTCCAATCATATAATGTGCAAAAAAGGCAAGAATAAATGCAAAAAAGAATCCTGCATATGCCCATTCCTTAATTGCTTTAAACTTTGGATACCATAGCGCAAATAGACCTAATAACTTGGCAACTGCATAAGGGTAAATAATATACGAAGGATATCCAAAACCTATAAACATTTCTGACACCATATCGTGCTTAAAAAAATACATGTTTACTGAAAACAATATTAATAATGTCAATAAACCTGTGGCAACATAAAAAATAATTTTATCTCTTTTCATTCTATTTGTAATTTAATTAGAGTGCAAATATATAATAAAATATATTTATATACCTAGGAATATATTTCCATGTAATACTTTTTAACAAAACATTAGCTTTCCAAAAATAGTTTCGTTTTGTAAATTCGTACAAAACAAATCTCTATTAATGGATATTAAATTCAACCAAAACGAAGATCACAACAAACTATTAGTTTCCGACTTAAAAAAACGGTTTGCTAAAGTTAAATTAGGTGGTGGTGAAAAAAGTATAGAAAAGCACAAAGCTAAAGGAAAGATGACTGCTCGAGAACGTGTGGACTATCTTTTAGATTCAAAAGCTAAGTCTATTGAGATTGGTGCTTTTGCAGGAGATGCCATGTATGAGCAATATGGTGGTTGTCCGTCTGGAGGTGTTGTTGTAAAAATGGGTTATGTAAACGGCAAACAATGTATTGTAGTTGCAAATGATGCAACTGTAAAAGCAGGTGCTTGGTTTCCGATTACAGGAAAGAAAAATTTACGTGCTCAAGAAATTGCTATAGAAAATCGTTTACCAATTATTTATTTAGTTGATAGTGCTGGTGTTTTTCTACCAATGCAAGATGAAATCTTTCCAGACAAAGAACATTTTGGGCGCATTTTTAGAAATAACGCTGTAATGAGTAGTATGGGAATTACCCAAATAGCAGCCGTTATGGGAAGCTGTGTTGCTGGAGGAGCCTATTTACCAATTATGAGTGATGAAGCGATAATAGTTGATAAAACAGCAAGCATATTTTTAGCCGGAAGCTATTTAGTAAAAGCTGCCATAGGCGAAACTATAGATAATGAAACTTTAGGTGGTGCAACTACACATTGTGAAATATCTGGTGTAACCGATTATAAAGCAAAGGATGACAAAGATGCTTTAGATAAAATAAAAAATATAGTTGATAAAATTGGTAATTTTGATAAAGCTGGATATAACAGAGCTGAATCTAAAAAACCAAAAGAGAATCCGGATGATATCTACGGAATTCTACCTAAAAGTAGAGCTGACCAATATGATATGAAAGAAATCATTAAACGCTTAGTTGATGATTCTGAATTTGAAGAATATAAAGAAGATTACGGAAAAACGATTATTACAGCTTACGCTAGAATTGAGGGTTGGGCTGTTGGTATTGTTGCTAACCAAAGAAAACTAGTAAAAACAGCCAAAGGTGAAATGCAATTTGGTGGAGTTATCTATAATGACTCTGCAGATAAAGCTACACGTTTTATAGCCAATTGTAACCAGAAAAAGATTCCATTAGTTTTCTTACAAGATGTGACAGGATTTATGGTTGGTAGTAAATCTGAACATTCTGGAATAATCAAAGATGGTGCAAAAATGGTAAATGCAGTAAGTAACTCTGTTGTACCAAAATTCACAATTGTTTTAGGTAACAGCTATGGCGCAGGAAATTATGCCATGTGTGGAAAAGCATATGACCCAAGATTAATTGCTGCTTGGCCAAGTGCAGAATTGGCTGTAATGAGCGGAAATTCGGCCGCAAAAGTATTACTTCAAATTGAGACGGCTTCACTTAAAAAGAAAGGTGAAACAATAACTAAAGAAAAAGAAGAAGAATTATTTAATAAAATAAAATCGAGATACGATGATCAAGTCTCCCCTTATTATGCAGCTTCTCGTATTTGGACTGATGGTGTTATTGATCCTTTAGATACTAGAACATGGATTTCTATGGGTATTGAAGCTGCTAACCACGCTCCTATTGAAAAACCTTTTAATATGGGTGTTTTGCAGGTTTAAAAATACAATTATTATAAAAAAAAGAGCGCAAATTTAATTTGCGCTCTTTTTTTTATAAAATTTAGAATACTAATCTAGGGTTAAACCTTCACGCTTAGCCTTCTTTTCTTCTTTTATTTCTTTTAAACGTTCAAATGCCGAACCAAACACCCAGTAAGGAATAACGAAGGTTAAAAGGAAAATCATTAACCAAAACCCTATAGTTAATATGGTTAAAAATGCTAAAAATCCTAAATATTGATCAAATTCGAACATAATTCTTGTTTCATTTACGTTTTAATAGTACAAAGATATAACCAAAATATAAGTTTTACAACAGCCTTGACTAGTTTTATTAACAGGTTATTAAAAATTATATAGCTTTTATAAGTAATTCTGCTGTTGCAGGATTTGTTGCTAACGGAACATTATGAACATCACACAGTCTCATTAACATAAGAATATCTGGCTCATGCGGATGACGATCTAATGGATCTCTAAAAAACAAAACCATATCACACTGTCCTTCAGCTACTCTCGCTGCAATTTGCGCATCTCCACCTAAAGGTCCAGAAAGTAAGGCCTTAACTTCAAGACCTGCTTTACTTACTTTTTCTCCAGTAGTACCTGTAGAAATTAATGTTATCTTTTTTTGTTTTAAAATTTCACTATTCTGATTTAAAAACTGAACCATTTCAGCTTTTTTACCATCGTGAGCAATTATTGCAATTTCCATATTAAAGATTCTTAACGTGATAATTCACTAACCCTTCTATTGGTCGTCTTACAAAGTTACCAACTTTAAATCCATATTCTGCAGCAACTTGCTTAATTTCATCTTGACCAAAATAAGCTATAGAACCTGCAAAGTGAACTGGAATTCCTTCTTTTAATTCTTCTTTATACTGAAGAATCATATTTTCTGTAAACAAGCGAATTCCGTTAGTTATAAGATTGCTAATATATTCTGAATCTTTATTAATAAACATAAACTCAGCATGATCTGCCAAATATGCACTTGGATTAGTTTGCTTATATAAGTTGTATTTAATATAGTCAGCTTCTAAGTTATGTTTATGCGCAAATGCTACGCTAATTGTATCTGGCATTTTATTAAAGTAATAATCTCTTATCAATTGCTTACCAAAATAATTTCCGCTGGCATCATCCATTAATATAAAGCCTAAACTAGATACGCGTTGGTGTAAATCTCTACCATCATAATAACTACAGTTAGATCCTGTACCTAAAATACAAACCACCGCTGCTTCATCATTAGTATTTATACATGCTCTTACTGCTGCATAAGTATCTTCTCTAACTTCTACAATAGCATTTTTAAAATAAAATTCTAAAATTGACTTTAGTAATAATGTAGGTTTATCAGTACCACAACCAGCGCCATAAAAATATATATGCGTTACCTCGTCGGCAATTGCCATTAACTCTTTACTCTTACGAATTGTTTTGTTTAATTTTTTTTCTGCAACAATAGCAGGATTCAAACCTTTGGTTCTAATTTTATCAACGGTTTGTTTTCCGTTTTCATCTATTGCAATCCAATCGCATTTTGTAGAACCACCATCTGTAATTAAAATCATGATAATGTGTGTAAATAAAAATTCCGTAGTCTATGACAAAACATAATCCTACGGAATTTTCAGAATTAATAATATGTCTTAAAGGCTATTTACCTTTTGAGCTAAATCAACTAATTTGTTAGAATAACCAAATTCGTTATCATACCAAGAAATTAATTTGAAGAATTTAGAGTTAAGTTCAATTGAAGCATCTGCATCAAAAACACTAGTTCTTTCTTCACTTACAAAATCTTGAGATACTACTGCATCTTCAGTATAACCTAAAACACCTTTCATAGAACCTTCAGCTGCACTTTTCATTGCTGCTTTGATTTCTGCTAAAGTGGTATCCTTTTTAGTTTTTACAGTTAAATCTACTACAGAAACATCTACAGTTGGCACTCTAAATGCCATACCTGTTAATAATCCATCTAATTCAGGAATTACTTTTCCTACTGCTTTTGCAGCACCTGTAGAAGAAGGAATAATGTTATTAATTGCAGAACGACCTAAACGGTAATTTTTACGTGAAGGTGCATCTACTGTAAATTGTGTAGAAGTTGCTGCGTGAATAGTTGTCATTAATGCTTCTTCAATTCCGAAGTTATCTTCAATAACTTTTGCTATTGGAGCTAAACAGTTTGTTGTACAAGATGCATTAGATACAATAGTATCACTAGCTTTTAATTTACTATCATTTACACCCATTACAAACATTGGTGCATCTTTACTTGGAGCAGAAATTACTACTTTTTTAGCACCACCATCAATATGATATTGAGCAGTTTCTAAAGTTGTAAAAATACCTGTACATTCTGCAACAACTGTTGCTCCTGCTTCATCCCACTTTAAGTTTTTTGGATCTCTTTCTGCTGTTACACGAATTGTTTTACCATCTACTACTAAATGTCCATCTTTTACTTCAACAGTTCCGTCGAATCTTCCATGAACTGAATCATACTTTAATAAATATGCTAAATGTTCTACATCTAACAAATCATTAATAGCTACAACATCTACGTCGTTACGTTTTACTGTTGCTCTAAATACAATTCTACCTATTCTACCGAATCCGTTGATTCCTAATTTTAAATTTGCCATTTCTCTATTGTTATTTTAATTTGTGTTCTTAATTATTAAATTGACATTATGTCTGAAACTCTTAAAAGTTCCATATTAATTTTTGATTTTCCTTTTACTGCTTGGTCAAATGGTGTTAAATCCATGATATCGTTTTTAATACCTACCATGTAATTACTTTTACCTGTGATTAAACTTTCTACAGCTTTCACTCCCATTCTACTTGCCAATACTCTATCGAAGCAAGATGGAGATCCACCACGTTGCATGTGTCCTAAAACAGAAACACGTACTTCGTATTCCGCCATGTTTTCATCAACATAATCTTTCAGTTCAAAAACACTTTTACCTATTTTATCACCTTCTGCAACTACAACGATACTAGAAGATTTCCCTGAAGCTTTACTTCGTCTTAAAGATTCTACTAAACGATCTAAACCTAAATCTTCTTCAGGTATTAAAATTTCTTCAGCACCAGCGCCAACACCAACGTTTAAAGCAATATGCCCAACATCGCGTCCCATAACTTCAATAAAGAATAATCGGTTATGTGAACTTGCTGTATCTCTAATTTTATCTATTACTTCTACAACTGTATTTAAAGCTGTATCGTAACCAAGTGTATGAGTTGTACCAAAAATATCGTTATCAATAGTACCAGGAATTCCCATTACCGGGAAATTGAACTCTTGATTAAAAATCATAGCTCCTGTAAAACTACCATCACCACCAATAACTACAAAAGCATCAATACCGGCTTCTCTTAGTTTATCGTATGCTATTTGTCTTCCTTCTTTAGTTCTGAAACTTTTTGATCTTGCAGATTTTAAAATTGTACCACCTTTATTAATGATACCTTTTACACTTCGTGCATCCATTTCTATGAAATCACCATCAATCATTCCTTCATAGCCTCTATAAATACCGTAACATTTTATATCATGAAAAGCACAAGCTCTTACTACAGATCTAATTGCGGCATTCATTCCTGGAGCATCTCCTCCAGATGTTAAAACACCTATTTTTTTAATTGTATGTAGCATTTTTATAATTTATTTACAGTAAAATTAAGAAACAATATATAGAAAAAAGTGACTATTGTCATAAATATTACGCGAAGAAACAATTCAAACGTTTTCGTTAACAAGTATTTTAATAAAAAGAAAGATTTTAGGTTTTTAAGACTTGGTTTTATCCTTTTTTTCTTTCACTGACATGAAATCTGGCATAAAATCGCTCTTATCATTTGCGTCTTTTTCCGCCTCATTTTTAGTTGGGTTGTTCTTTTTATCTTTACCTGAAAAGATTTTTTGAAGAAGTTCTTTAAAAGTATCAAACTCTACATTATAAGATAAACCGACACCTTGGGTATAACCAATTTCATCACCAAGGTTTACAATACTATTTTCTCTATTAAAGACCTTGGCTCTTAAAGTACCATCTTCGTTTAATAAAAAGTCTATTTGCACATTACCACTAATTACAGTTTGACTAGCGCTACCAAATGGTACACCAACTTTTCCGTTAACTAATATTTTGTCGTTAATTTTAGTTTGAAGTGTTACTCCAAACTTATTATCTGTTTGTAGGTTTGGTGTATCTTGTCCTAGTTCTAGATCGAAACCAACATCTAAGTTACCGTTGTTTGTGCCAAATAAATTATTTACAATACCTGTAAGTCGCTCAGATATTGTACCAGTAAAATTAGCACCTTGTATACCATTAGAGAAACCACCTGTTGCTAAAAAGATTAGGGCTTGGTTGTCCTTTTCTTCTTTAGAGGATAATCTATAGTCTAACTCAGATTTAACGGTTGAACTCACTCCTGGAAATCTAAAATCGAATGTAGGTTCTGGCTGCTCTAATTGGCCTGTTAAATGTATTTCTACATCTACATCTATACTCTGTGTTATTGGATTATCTAACAAGACTGAAGGATTGGCACTACCCGAATAAACAGCTTTTAAATTTAATTCTGCGCCCAAAGGATCACCTTGCCAAACAATATTTCCGCCTTCTTCAACCTTAAATTTCTTCTCTACAAAGCCACCATACTTAAAATTATAAAAACCTTCATAGACTGTAAAATCACCAAACATATTAAAGGTTCCGTTAGTATTTATAAAGAAATTAAGGGTTCCTTCACCTTTTCCTTTTATAGTACTACCTGCTTCTTTATCTATTACAATTTCTATGGTTGCGTTTTGGTTAACATTTAAATCAAAATCTAAAATCAACCCCTTTACTTCTATTTGTTCTGAAATTTCACCTTTAATTCTTGCTTCCTTCTCTTCAGGACTTAAAAAATGTATAAATGAGTTATCACCAAAACTTTCGGCATCATTAAGCGGAATAAAAAATTCTGTACCAGCTTCTGTTCTACCATTATTTACTTCAATAACTAATTGCTCTGTTGGTCCTTTTATTTCTGCGGTACCAGAAATAAAACCTGTACCATAATATAGCTCGTCCTCAGACTCTTCGGTATTTAAAACTAAGAGTCTATCTGTATTAAGTCTTAAACCTAATCTCCATTTAGAAAAATTATGGTGCTCAATAAAACCATTTAGATTTCCTTTTGAGAAATACTTAGAATCGGTCATAGCCACATTCTTAAATATAAATTGTTGACCTTTTAATTCTACTTTAGAATCAAAATCAAAGCCATAATCTACATTTAGATAAGGAATAGACATACCTGCTCTATCTAGTAATAATTCGCCATCTATACTCGGTTTATTTAGACTTCCACTAACCTTTGCTTTTCCTGAAACTAAACCTCTTATATTATTTATAACACCTTCTCCAAGCGGATTTAGTGGATCTAGTAAAAATTCCTCGAAAACAACATCTAAATTTATGGTAGGATTATTTTCTGCAACATCAATAGTACCTTTTGCTCCTAATGATTTTATATTATCATTTATAAGAGACACGTCTACCTTATAATTTGTAATAGAATTGTTGCCTTCTATTTTGGCTTTCAGATTCCCTAAATCATAATCGTTTACAAATAGCCCACTAATTTCTACATTAGACTTTGGCAAATAAACACCATCATTTTGCAAGACTTGGAGTTTACCATTCACCAAACCTTTAAGTGCTAAACTATCTATACGAGGTGTAATTTTTACTAACTCGACATCTTTAAAATCGACATTAAAGTTTTTATTGACGGAATCCGTTATTTTTCCCGACAACAAAATTTCTTCATTCCCTTGGGTTATACTAATAGGAAAGACGTCAAAAGCTTTAAATTTTCTATCAAAACGAATCTTATTAAGCGTATCTTTTTTTGAGTTTAAAAGCCATTCATAACCCTTAAATTTCACATCTGACTTTCTTATCCCAACAACAGATTGATTTAATTCATCTATAGTATAAAACAGATTTAGGTTATAATTATCTGCATTATTTGTTCCTCCTTTAAATTCTGATTTAATCAATAATGTATCGCGCTTCGTAACATTAATTAAACTGAATTGTGAAGCATTATAAACACCTGTACCAATGCTATCTATTTCTATAAATGTATTATATAAAGGGTTGCTATTATCTATGCTTACATTGATTTTATTAGCAAAATAATCTTTAAACTTAATCTCTGGCGAATTAAAGGAAAGTTCAAATCCTTTTTCATCCGTCTCAATACGTCCTTCAATAAAAGTATTCTTTCCAAGTATAAGTTCTTTATAAAATACAGCTGCAATTTTGGAGTAGATATTAAATTTAAAATCAAGATACTGTCCTTCTTCTAAAACATTAGGTACATAATTGGTATAAATACTACCTACTGAATTTTCAATTAAACCTCTAACATCTTCAATATTAAATTGACCTGTAATGTTTCCGTCAATAATATCTGGTGAATTAATTGCAATAGTACGTTCGTTGCCTTTAAATGAAGACACAATATCAAAATCTTGAAAGTCGTAACTTCCGTCTTGGTTTTTATAAGTGGTATTTTTAATATTAATGGCACCTTCTGCATTATCAAACGTAGAGCCCGTACCATTCATAGTTACTAAACCTCTAAATTCCGAAATATTATCTCTTGTTACAAAGTTTAATTCGTTAAGGTTAGCATAACCTACTTTGGCTTTAAAATCGAATTTTTTAACGTCTTGCGAAAAATCTATTAATCCATTAAAATTAAGTTGAAGATTTAAATCTTCTGCATTAATAATTCCATTGAATATTTTGTTTCCTAAATCACCCGATAGTTCAATATCCCTATAAGTATAACCGTTGTATTCTAATGTAGAAACGGCTCCTTTTACATCGGTTCTAAGATTATCTATTGTAAAGCCTTTTCCATCTACATCTAGATTTAATGAAGTTCTTTTAACTAATGGATCATTAATTAATTTACCTATATCAAATTCTTTTAAAACAACATTACCAATGTAATTAGCATTATCTATATTATCAATATTGGTGAGTTCTAAGTCAGATTTAATAAAACCTAAATCAGTATTTATTTCAATATCTGCTTCGACAGTTTTTGCGGTTATAAAAGAGGTACCTTTAATATTAAAATTACCAACTTTAGAAATCACACTAGGAATAGAATTACCCAAAAGTCTCGGCAATAAAGCCGTTAAATCTCTGTAATTTGAAGCTAAATTTTGGAAATTTCCTTGTAATGCAAAACTATCATCCTCTCTACTAAATAAATTTTTAAACGTTATATCACCAATAATTCTTGTATTAGTAGTTGTGCTTACATTTAGGTTAGTTGCGTAAAGGTTATTTAAAGTACCTGTTAAATCTGCATTTAATTTAGCATGTTGGTCAGTACCAAATTCGTCAAAAAACGCATTAAGTTCTGTGAGTGATATGTCCGAATCTCTAAAACTAGCGACAACATTAACTTTATCTTTAAAGTATTTTAAATCTTCTCGTTTATAATTAAACCTTAAATCACCTTTTAATTCAGATGCTTCTGTTTTTATATTTAAATCACCAAACGTCATGTGATCTAGCGTATATTCAAAATTTGCCATTAGATTTTTAACAGCAATACCTCTGCTATCCCTAAAACTAAATTTATTTATACGAGTACTAACCTCTGGACCATTAATTAGAAAATTAGTAGCATTAGCGTTGAGCTCAGAAAACTCAAAAATATCTGGAGTTTCTAAATTTTCGTCAGTTAATCTAAAAATGCCACCTTCAATTGATAAATCACTAGAAGAAAAAAGAAATTCACTTGGGCCAACTCTAGGATTATCATCATCGAACTTAGCAACAAAAATATCTAAATTGGTATCTGTTTCTCCTTTATAGGTTTTAAGATTAAAAATTACATTCTGAAGATCAATATCTCCAAAATTCAATTTAGTATCAATTAAATTCTTAAAACTAATTATTGAACTATTTAATTCACCAACACTAATCAGCGTATCTTTTTTATAATCTCTAATTAAGATTTCTTTTAGCTCTACATCGCCATTGAGCTGTAAACCAACTCTACCAACGTTGATATCTGTTTTAAAATCATTATTTAATCTATCTGTGACGTATTTACCTAGTTTAGTTTGAACAGCCGGTATAGAAAGTACCAAAAACAAAATGAAAAAAAGCAGCAATATTATTGCTACTATTTTACCTAATATTTTGAGTATCCGTTTGATAAAATTATTACGATTTAATGTTTGAAAACTTATTACCTTTGTCCTTACAATACGTTGTTAAATGAGGTGCCGGACTTTAACTTGTAAAATTAACAATTATTGTGCCTAATATCGACTATGGAAAAAGAAAATATTTACATCCTCGGAATTGAGTCATCTTGTGACGATACATCAGCTGCAATATTATGTAACGACCGTATTTTAAGCAATGTAGTAGCAGACCAAAAAATCCATGCAGAATATGGTGGTGTTGTACCAGAATTAGCATCGCGTGCACATCAACAAAATATTGTTCCTGTGGTTCACCAAGCAATTGAAAAAGCAGGAATTAAAAAAGAAGAGCTAAGCGCAATTGCTTTTACACGTGGTCCTGGTTTAATGGGTTCTTTGTTAGTTGGTACATCGTTTGCTAAATCTTTGGCTTACGGTTTAGATATTCCTTTAATAGATATTAACCATATGCAAGCGCATATTTTAGCACATTTTATAGACGAAAAAGACCATAACAAGCCTCCATTTCCTTTTTTAGCAATGACCATTTCTGGAGGGCATACTCAGATTGTAAAAGTAACAAGCCATTTTGAAATGGAAGTTTTAGGAGAAACTATTGATGATGCTGTTGGCGAAGCTTATGATAAAAGCGGAAAAGTTTTAGGACTAGGCTATCCTGCTGGTCCTGAAATAGACAGAAGAGCGCAACTGGGAAATCCCAAAGCATATCAGTTTACAAAACCAAAAGTTGATGGATTGAATTTTAGCTTTTCTGGATTAAAAACCAATATTCTTTATTTTGTTCAGCGTGAAGTGAAAGCTAATCCCAATTTTATTAAAGAGAATATTAATGATATTTGTGCTTCAATTCAATATACTATTATCGGAATTTTAATTGCAAAATTAAAATTAGCCGTGAAACAAACCGGAATTAGCCATATTGCAATTGGTGGAGGCGTTTCTGCAAATTCGGGTATTAGAAAAGCATTAAAAGATGCTGAAGGCAAATTTGGCTGGACGAGCTACATTCCTAAATTTGAATACACTACTGATAATGCTGCAATGATTGCCATTGTTGGTTATTTGAAATACTTAGAAAAGGATTTTTCAGATTTTGATGTAATGGCTACAGCACGTTTGAAGTTGTAATAAACTAAATACTTGCATAATTTTCTAAATTGTTAAAACATCTGTTAACATCTTTATCACTTTACTTTTATTGTATCTCTAATTTTAGTTGTTTTGTAATACCTTAAATCAAAACCTAATTAAACATGAAGTATTTATTTACGCTTTTCCTATTTATTCCGTTATTCAGTTTTTCTCAAGACACATTAGAACAACAACTAGATTCAATTTCTAGCTCTGAAGAAGCAACGACTTTTTTAAAAGAAAATAAACCAAAACAAGGCAAAATTTTCACCTTTAACAAAGCAAAACACAAAACCAGATTAGCTAACGATTTATTTAATTTAGCCAAAGGCGGAAAAAAAGTAATTAAAACTGACTTTAAAAAAACCTACTATAAAGTCATTGATAAGTCTGAAGTGATGTATTCAAAATTCGACATTATTGTATTTGATGCTTCAAAAACTTCTTTAGAAGATGTCATTGTAAAAAGAAATAAAGTCCTAGCCCTGCATAATGAAGGCTATAGATTTAAAGATTTAGCAAAGCATAATTCTTCTGGTCCTACAGCGAAAATGGGAGGCGATACTGGTTGGATAAAAACTGGTGATATGTCTACTGCTTTTGACGAAGTAGCTTTTAACGAAAAGCATCCTTTAAACGAAGTATTTACTGTTGATGACATAGAAAATAACAAATACTATTTAGTTGTTAAAACCGAAGTAAAAACACCTATTGAAGAGATAACAGTTTTAAAATTTTCTGAAGATTTAGATTAATGCAACTATTTTATAATCCAAATATTTCTGATAACGACATCAGCTTTAAATTCGACAAAGACGAAAGCAAACATATTGCCAAAGTTTTAAGAAAAAAAGAAGGTGACATTTTACACATTACTAACGGAAAGGGTTGGCTTTTTACCGCAGAAATAACTATTGCAGAACAAAAAAACTGTGTTGTTTCTATTATTTCTAAAACCTTGCAACCTAAACGAAATTACAATTTACATTTGGCTGTTGCGCCTACAAAAATGAATGATAGATACGAATGGTTTTTAGAAAAAGCAACAGAAATAGGTATAGCAACCATTACACCTATTATTTGTGACCATAGTGAACGTAAGGTTGTAAAAACAGAGCGATTTGAAAAAATTATTCAGTCTGCAATGAAGCAATCCTTACAATGTTATTTACCAAAGCTGAATCCTCCTATTGGTTTTAAAGAATTTATTATTCAAGAATTTAATAATCAAATTTTCATTGCGCATTGCGAGGAAACGGATAAAAAATCATTAAAATCTCAATTAAAAGCGGCTATTGATTGTACTATTTTAATCGGACCAGAAGGCGACTTTAGCGTTAAAGAAATTGAAATGGCTTTGCATCGCAACTTTATTCCTGTAACTTTGGGTGAGACACGCTTTAGAACTGAAACAGCAGCAATTGCAGCTTGTCATTCTGTAGCCTATACTAATGAGTAATATGAAAGTTTATTTCACTATCGCCTTTTCTATATTTTCTTTAATCCTTTTTTCTCAGGATGTAGCCATTCTAAAATACAAAGGTGGTGGAGATTGGTACAGTAATCCTACCGCATTACCAAATTTGGTAAAATACTGTAATGATAATATTGATACAAATATTAACCAAAGTGTGCAAACTGTTGAAGTTGGAAGTACTGATATTTTTCAATTTCCTTTTTTGCATATGACAGGTCATGGAAATGTTTTCTTCAGTGATGATGATGCTGAGAACTTAAGAAGTTATTTAATTTCTGGTGGATTTCTTCATATTGATGATAACTACGGAATGGAACCTTATATTACCAAAGAACTAAAGAAAGTATTTCCAAATAGTGAATTGGTTGAAATACCCAAGAATCATGAAATTTTTAGTTCAGCTTTTGAATTCACAAATGGATTACCAAAAATTCATGAGCATGACGGTAAAGCACCTCAAGCTTTTGGAATATTCCAAGAAGATCGACTCGTCTTGTTATTCACTTTTGAAAGTGATCTAGGTGATGGATGGGAAGACCAAGAAGTACACAATGACCCAGAAGATGTTAGGGAAAAGGCTTTGAAAATGGGCGCCAATATTATAAAATATGCTTTTGAAAATTAAATGAAAAATATAATTTTTAATATGAAAAATCTACTTGTTATTATAGTGTTATTGACAACCATCAACGTATCTGCTAAAGAATATTACAAAACAAGCATAGTATTTACAAATGGTGAAACTATAGAAGGTTTTGCTACACTTCCCTCCAATGCAATGCTAAAAAGTTCAATTACTTACAAAACAACAATAGAAGGAAAGACAAAGAAAATTAAAAATAATACCATTTATCAAGTCTCTTATTATTATAATAATTTAGAATATTTGTTTGAAAGGAATAATTACACATATCCATATAAATCTAAAAAAAACAAGCCCAATAAAAAAGTAAAAATGATGGGTGGTAAATTTTGGTTTTTAGTTAGACTAAATGAGCCTGAGTTAAATGTTTATAATCTAGCAGAGACTTATTTTTTTAACAATAACAATGTATTAGTTTCTAGAACTGGTAATAGTAGTTTCATCATTGATACTATTTCATTTTTATTTAAACGTCCAGGAGAAGAATTACCGACTTTCATAACAACATATGGAGAGGGTTTTGGTCACATTAATAAAAACAGAGGATTTAGAAATAGAGCTTCTGAATATTTTAAGGATACACCTCAGTTATTAATTAGAATTGAAAATAAAGAATTTAAGTGTGTAGACTACATGGAGTTAGCAGAAGCCTATATTAGCTATCAATAATTTATATGAAATTAAGTTACCGTTGTAGTTCTTGCAAAAAAGATAATACTATAAAAACCAAAGCAACAGACAGATATGGTTTGCTAATGGAACGAGGAAGTAATGAATTTAATGAACGCTGTAAACATTGTGGCCATTTCACTAAAAAGCATATTAACCGATTATATGCAGACGATAATTACACATATGTTATAGCCGGACTTGCTATTGCTGCAGTTGCGACATACTTTATGTGGGATTTTGGTTTTATTTCAACCTTAACAGGAACAATTCCTATTTGGTTTTGGTCAGAAATGAAAAGAAAGTCTAGTAAATTTAACGGCACAATGGTAAAATAAACTATGGAAAAGTTTTCACTTAAATATAAGATAATTGCTTTATTACTTGTTTTGATTTTCACATTTCAAACCATGGAATCTATAAATGAACATTCTTATTCAATAGTTATCAATAGTTATCATTTAGATTACTCATACATATCTCCTACTCCAGCTCATTTAGCATTTCATTGTAGTTTATACAATTGTAATTTTTAGATTTTTAATTCAATTATTGAAATGCAACTCACCCACTATACGTCGAATTTCAAAAAACAGAAACATTCAATATTAGTTGTTTGTGATAACGTAACCAATGCGCCTAATATTGGGAGCTTGTTTAGAATAGCAGATGCATTTGGAATTGAAGAACTTATTTTTTGTGGTGCAGAAATTTCTATTGGTAAACGAGTCTCAAGAACATCACGTTCTACAGAAAAATATGTTCAGCATAGCATAACGGAAAATATAGAAACTCAAATAGCGACTTTAAAAGCAAATAATTATTACCTCATAGCATTAGAAATTACAGAAAACAGCAAACCATTAACTGAATTCAAATTAAAAACGAATCAACCCATTGCTCTAATTTTAGGAGATGAAAATTTCGGTGTTTCTGAGACCATTTTAAAACAAGTTGATGCTGTTGTACACATTAATATGTATGGAAATAATAGTAGTATGAATGTGGTACAAGCAACAAGTATTGCGCTTTATGAAATAACAAAACAACTTAATTCTTAAATTTGTCTTGCTGAATTAATTTCAGCATCTTTGAGTAAATAAAAAGAAATGAATTCAAAAACCTTAGCCAACGGTATCTTAAGAGCATTAGGCATTATTTTGGCAATCGCTTTAATATTGTATTTTCTTTTTAAAATTCAATCTGTAATAATTTACATTGCTATTGCGGCTGTAATCTCATTAATAGGCAGACCAATCATATTATTTTTAAGACGTAAATTAAAATTCAACAATACAGTTTCGGTTGTTGTTACAATGGTTTTATTACTTGGTTTATTAGTTGGCTTGGTTGGTTTATTTATTCCTCTAATAGTAGAACAAGGTCATAACCTTTCACTTTTAAATATTGAGCAATTACAACTAAATGTTGAAGATTTATACGACCAAATAGTTACGTATTTTGAATTTAACAATATTGACGTAGAGCAATCTATAAAAGACTCTAACGTGCTCTCAAAACTAGATTTTGCCATTATACCAGATTTCCTTAACAGTTTTATTAGTGGGTTAGGCAGTTTTAGTATTGGATTATTTTCGGTATTATTTATTTCTTTTTTCTTTTTAAAAGACAGTAAGTTATTTGAAGATGGCATAATGACATTTGTGCCAAGTGGAAACGAACAACGCTCTAAACGCTCTATTAATGCTATAAAAGATTTACTCTCACGTTATTTCGTTGGCCTAATATTTCAAATATTAATTCTATTTGTAATTTACACTGTTGTATTATTAATCTTCGGAATTGATAACGCCATCGTCATTGCTTTTTTGTGTGCTCTACTAAATCTAGTACCTTATGTTGGTCCTTTAGTTAGTGGATTTTTAATGTTGCTATTAAGTATGTCTAGCAATTTAGGAGAGAGTTTTAGTGACGTTATTTTACCAAAAACAACTTATGTAATGATTGGTTTTATCATTGCGCAATTGGTAGATAATTTTTTTAGTCAACCTTATATATTCTCAAAAAGTGTAAAATCTCATCCTTTAGAAATTTTTTTAGTAATTATCATTGCTGGTATTCTGTTTGGTATTGTAGGAATGATTGTGGCTGTACCAACGTATACTGCTATTAAAGTGATTCTAAAAGAATTTTTATCAGATTGTAATATCGTTAAAAAGTTCACAAAAGGTTTATAATTCAATTTGAAAAAAGACATATTAAATACTAAAATTCAAGAATTTATAAATGACAACATAAATTCCGATACTACAAAATTATTATTAAAAGGGGTTCCTTTTAAAAATGTAGGTTCAAAATTAATTGTAGAGCAAATTGAAGCTAAAAAACGATGCTTAAAAAAACTACCCACTTGGTTTAATACCCAAAACATATATTTTCCTAATAAACTAAATATAGAACAAACATCATCTGAAACTACTGCAAATTATAAAGCTAATTTAGTTTCAGGTCAAAGTCTTATTGATTTAACTGGCGGATTTGGTGTAGATACTTTTCATTTTTCGAAACAAGTAGAAAACGTAACACATTGCGAAATAAATAGTGAGCTTTCTAATATTGTTCAATACAATTATGAAGCGCTTAAAATCTCTAACGTAAAGTGTTTAAACCAAAATGGTATAGAAGCTTTAAAACAAATTGACCAACAATTTGATTGGATTTATATTGATCCATCGAGAAGAGATGATTTAAAAAATAAGGTGTTTTTATTAGCTGACTGTGAACCTAATATAAAAACATTTCAAGAATTATTTTTAAAATATTCAAAAAATGTAATGATAAAAACATCGCCTTTATTAGATTTAACAGCAACATTAAGTGATTTACAACATGTAAAAGAAATCCATATTGTAGCCAGTAATAATGAAGTTAAAGAGTTATTATGGATTTTAGAAAGAGATTACAAAGGAGAAACAATAATAAAAACTGTGAATTTAAAACATGTAAACCCACAGTTTTTTGAATATTATTTTAAAGAAGAATCGAAAGCAAATGTTACGTATAGTATGCCACTCTCCTATTTATATGAGCCAAATTCGGCAGTGCTAAAATCAGGTGGATTCAATTCAGTAAGTGAACTTATTAAAATCTACAAACTGCATCAACATTCACATCTTTATACTTCACAAGAACTTTTAGAGTTTCCTGGTAGGAGATTTAAAATAGAACGAATATTACCTTACAATAAGAAAATTATTGCAAAAGAAAATATAAGTAAAGCAAATATCACCACAAGGAACTTTCCGCTTTCAGTTAGTGAGATACGTAAAAAACTTAAAATTAAAGATGGAGGTCAGTCTTACCTATTTTTTACGACAGATATTAATGACAACAAATCTGTAATTATTTGCTCTAAAGTACTATAGGAAGATAAGATACTATTTCATTATTAGCATCTACTTCGATTTCATAAGCTGTACAATTATCCATTTGTATTAAAACTTTATCGTCAGCCACGTTAAAATCTGTTCCCTTCAAAGAAAACATAACAGGACCTTCATTAAAGCTCGCCCAAGATGTTGTTGAGTTTGGAGGAATATTAATAATAGATACAACAGTTGTACCATCTGCTTCTAAAACTTCTAAATTAAATGAAACAGTTCCATTATTAATAACTCTCGTTTTTGGATCTTCATTACTACAAGGATCTAAGGTAGCATCTGTAGTACTTTCAATTTCTGTAGTACTTTCACTTTCAATTGTGTAATCTTCGATTGAAGCTGTACAATCAGTGAACAATAAAATTAGGCCAAGACTAGCCGTTAACTTTAGTAGGTTTTTCATTTTTATTTAATTTTTGAAATAAGTTTTAAAACTTAGATCATTTTAATTTGGGACGGCAAACATATAAAACCAAAAACAAAACACCGATAAAAAGTTCCATATTTTCGACGAAATGCACGATTTTTGACACAAAATGAACTTTGAAATTCATTTTAACGGTAAAATATGCTCTTAATATTTTAAAAGAGAGCTTCGTTATCAAATAGTTATCTCATTTTTTTTATGCTTAAATTTTAGATTAGGTCAAATAAGAGCAATTGCAATTCAGTTTTCATTAATTTGAAAAGAACATAAAAAATAAAAAAATATTTTTTTTTAACACTTATAAGTCTGATAATTATCCCTTTATAAACAAGCTATCAATCATACCAATAAAAATTATTAAAAACTCAATAAAAATGTTGTTTTCTTTAATTTGAAGTACTACATTTGCATCCGCAATTTTAACGAATTACGTTCATTTAAATACTGGAGAGGTGCCTGAGTGGCCGAAAGGAGCGGTTTGCTAAATCGTCGTAGGTGGAAACACTTACCCAGGGTTCGAATCCCTGTCTCTCCGCAAAATTTACTGCAGTAATACGACTGTAAGTATAATTTTTAAGATAATCAATTCGGGGTGTAGCGTAGCCCGGTTATCGCGCCACGTTTGGGACGTGGAGGCCGCAGGTTCGAATCCTGCCACCCCGACTTTTTTGAAATATTTGGAGTTTCACTCTAAATGGTCGCATAGCTCAGCTGGATAGAGCACCTGCCTTCTAAGCAGGCGGTCCTAGGTTCGAATCCTAGTGCGATCACAAAAAGCCTTAACATTTATTGTTAAGGCTTTTTTGTGTTTAATAAACACCCTCATGAGCTTGTAAGTCAGAAAGTTACACTTTTTTATTATTAATAAAAACAAGCCTAAATTTCACGAAAATTATAACTATATATTAATTAATGAGTAAAATAATTTTAGTAGGATTTCTCGATTACGCACACTTTACGCACACAAATTGATTTTTAACACTATTTTAATAAAATTTGATAGTAATTATTAATAATTGATAGGTACAAATCAAAAACCAAGAAAATCTTTGTTTATATGCTATTTTACGGTTGTCAATACCACAAAGCTTGCTAGATGTTTACTATCTTGTTAATAGTAGTAAATAAACATTTAAAACAGGTCTACCAAATGCTAAAACTGGATTAACATATGGCAATACTTATCAAAGTAATTTGATGAATAATTTATAAGGGCTTAATTGGTTTTTAACACGGCATTTCATGACAAAGCCTTTTATTAAGCATTTAATATTCCGTCTGTATATTTCTTTCAATTTATCACTTGTCTCAATTCAGTTGGCAAAAATCACAATAAACAACCAACTTACTAAAAAGTTTTCTTTTAAAATAAATGATGAAATTTAATGTTTAATTGTGTAAAGATTCTCCGTCATGCCGAATCGAATTCAGTATGACGGAGAATGTCATGAAACAACTATAGCTCTTGAAAAGCATAAGCTACTTTGAAAAACTCAAACTTAGAAATAAATGTTTTTCCTAACTTTAACTATGGCAAAATCAAAACTCCCGAGATGGATTAGAATCCTTCGCTATTATCTAAATTGCTTGTGGTACTATGTTTTGTTTCCATTAGGTGCCGAAGAAGACGACTTTACGAAACAATGGAAAAAGAGAAATTAAGTCTTCTTAACTTATACGATAACGAATCCTCAAATTAAGACGTTATAATTGATATCATTAATACTATAATTAAATATTATTTTAACAATCAGAAAATAATTCACTATCAAAAAAATCTTTTAATGATATATTAATCATTTTACAGAATCGGTTTATAGTATGTATGGAAATACCTCTGCTATCTTTAGTGTTTTCCCAACGGCTAATTATTTGTCTATCTACAAAATGAGCTTCAGCAAATTTAGATTGACTTTTATTCACGTTCAATCTTAATTCTTTCACTCTTAATGCTACTCTTTTATTAAATTCTATATCTTCTGACTTCAATTTGGACATACTGCAATTTTGACATTTAATTAATAAATGTTGTAATCCATTTGGATGACAAAAAATAAATTTGTTATATTTGTAATCAATTACATAAATTTGCGATTCTTCGTATTTAAAAATATTTGAAGCCATCGCTTTGAGTCTCTCAATAGAAAACTGGTAATTTTTGCAGATGAGATGATAAGTAGATAGGCTCACGTCCCGGGCGTGAGCTCTCTTATCTCTGCACGGTATACCAGTACCTCTATTGGATAAGTTGAGTTCCACGCCCTATTTTTTCTGCATAGTTTGAAAATTAATAAAACGCATGGTACTCTACATTAAAAGGAAATTTTAAAAATTCCCTTTAAATACCAATGCATTATGTCTGAAGGCAAAGTACACCCCAAAAATTTGGACGGGTTTAAGTCACTTTTTGAGACCCTCTACCCTTCGCTGTGCTTATTTGCCAACAAATATCTCAATGATATGGATATGGCTAAGGATATTGTACAAGAGGTATTTATTAAGATCTGGGAACGAGACACCCCATATCCAAATTTTTATGCGATAAAATCTTTGTTGTATAAATCCGTTAAAAACCGCTGTTTAGACTATCTGAAAAGTAAATATCATAGAAGTATGGTTCAGCCTCCTGATATTGACTTTGACCATATGGTAACCAACACGTTTTTTTATACCCAATTAACACTTATTGATACCTATGCCCAGCTAGAGACTGCCATAAAGCAACTGCCCAAAAAAAGTGAAGCTGTTATTAGACTAACTCTAAATGCCTATACTAATAAAGAAATCGCTGAAGAACTCTCTATAAGCAAAAACACCGTTAAATCTCAAAAGCGTATTGCTTATAAGAAGCTAAGGCATGCTCTTGGCAGCCTCCTAAATATTTTTTAATTCTTTTTTACACCCTCTTTTTAACTTTTGTCGTTTTGGTGTTATAACCCAAGGTTTATAATGACAATTTTTAGAGACATATTTAAACTCAGCAAGAAGCTATCTAAAGCTTTGCTTGAAAATAAAGGCTTCCGAGATTTGGAAGCGTCTGATTTGTTTTCAGATGATGCCAAGACGCATATTATACAACATCTGTCTAACGAAGCCATTAAAGAAAATTTAGAACTACTTAACCAAATTGATAAAGAGGCGGATTGGAAAAACGTAGCGGAAGGTATCTCTGGTTATGGTAAAGTAAAACCTAAAAAGCATTCTTCTATTTCTTCTTTTTACAAAATAGCCGCTGCTATTCTGATATTTATTTCTATTGGTTATCTGACAATTAACAATAGCATCGAAAATGAGGATTTAGATACCTCAACTACCGAAATTTTAGCAGGAACGGATAAAGCCATTTTAACGCTAGATGATGGTAGCGCTATAGTTCTTGATGAGAAAAAACAATATAAAAATGCTATGGTTAAAAGTGACGGCGAGCGCTTAACGTATACCAAAGCCAATACCTCGTCTAAACGCTCTTTTAATTATCTCACAGTTCCTAGAGGTGGGCAGTATCAAATTGCATTATCTGATGGCACTTTAGTCTGGTTAAATGCAGACAGTAAACTAAAATATCCTGTAAATTTTGTTGAAGGAGAGCCTCGCACTGTTGAGTTAGTCTATGGCGAGGCTTACTTTGAAGTATCACCTAGTGCCGAGCATCAAGGTAATCATTTTAAAGTGCTAACAAAACAACAAGAGGTGGACGTTCTCGGCACAATATTTAATATAAAGGCCTACAATGATGAGCCCTATATGTATACCACGTTGGTTGAGGGCCATATAAATATTCTTGTAGGCGATACCTTAGAGGTATTAATCCCCAATGAACAAACTCAGATAGACCTGAGAACAAACCAGTTGACTAAGTCTATAGTGAACGTGGATTATGATGTGGCTTGGGTTAAGGGCTACTTTAATTTTAAAGATACCTCTTTAAAAGATATTATGCGCGTTCTATCCCGATGGTATGATGTTACTATCACCTTTGAAACACAAGCTTTAGAACATGTAAAATTCAGTGGGCTACTCCATAAGAAACAGAATATTGAAGATATTTTAAACGGAATTAAAAACACAAAATTTATAAATGACTATGACCTAAAAAACAAGACGATTACAATTAAATAAGAAAAGGGAATAAAGCTACTACCTGGACAGTAACGCGCTAAATCCCCTTTATACATTAACCGGTTTTAAACCAATTAACGCACAAATTTATGCAAATTAAATTTACAAGCATGCATTTCTTTCGATGGAAAGGAATTTCGATGTTCATCATGAAAACTTTTTTACTACTATTCTGCACTACTGCTTTTAGTCTTGTACCAAGCGCTACTTTTTCGCAAAATGAGAAAGTGACCATCAACTCAGATAAGACTATGACTATTTATGAGGTGTTGGAACTAATAGGAAAACAAACAGAATGTACATTTATTTACCAGTCTGATATATTTAAAGATGTACCAGTTATTCCTCTAACGAAGGGTGTAATTAAGGTTATAGAATTATTACAGCAATATCTTCCAGAATCGGATTACACTATCACAACGACTAACGACACTTATATTACCATTAGTAAAAAGGTGTCAACACCAACAAAACAGCGTCAAATTGAAGTTAAGGGCCAAATTACAGACACCGCAGGACTTCCTATTTCTGGTGCGTTTATAGCTATACAAGGCAGGAATAGAGGCACTACGTCGTTAATTGATGGCACCTATAGTATAAATGCTAGAGCTGATGATATCCTTGTCTTTTCTTATTTAGGTTTTTTGACCCAGACTATTCCTGTTGATGGCCAACAAGACATTAATGTACAGTTGCAAGACGATGTTACCGCATTTGATGCTGTTACCCTTAATGCTGGGTATTACTCTGTTAATGAAAGCGAAAGCACCGGTAGCATAGTAAAAGTAACCCAAAAGGATATAGAACAACAACCGATTTCTAACCCATTGGCTGCGCTGCAGGGAAGAGTTTCTGGAGTAGAGATTGTGCAAACCTCTGGCGTGGCAGGTGCTGGGTTTGATATAAAAATTAGAGGGCAGAATAGTATTCGTACTAATGGAAATAATCCTTTATTTGTAATAGATGGTGTCCCTTTTTCATCGTCAAGTCTGGGGGAGCAACAAGCTTCTATAATCATTCCAGGAACTGGTATAAGTCCATTAAACAACATCAATCCTACAGATATTGAAAGTATTGAAATACTTAAAGATGCAGATGCCACGGCTATTTATGGTTCTCGTGGTGCGAATGGTGTCGTTTTAATTACGACGAAAAAAGGCAACTATGGAGATACTAAGGTACAGTTGAATGTCCTTTCAGGATTCGGAAGTGTTACCAATACTATGGATCTACTTAACACTGCCGATTATTTAAATATGCGTAGAGAGGCCTTTTTTAATGATGGTATTGACCCTGTGCCTTTCAACGCTTATGATATCAATGGCACTTGGGATGAAACCAAAAATACAGATTGGCAAAAAGTATTATTCGGAAAAACCTCATACATCACAAATTATCAAGGCTCAATATCTGGTGGTAATGCGCAAACGCGCTTTTTAATTAGTGGTAATGCGCATAAACAAACGAGCGTCTTTCCAAACGATTATCAAAATGATAAGATATCTGGATTAGCAAATTTGACTCACACTTCTAAAGATGAGACATTGTCTATTCAATTTTCAACGAGCTATACCTCCAACAAAAATAATCTTCCAAGCGACGGTCTGTTAGTATTCGAAGCTTTTCAACTAGCTCCTAACCCACCAACTCTATATACAGATGACGGCAGTTTAAATTGGGAAAACTCCACTTGGAGTAATCCTTTGAGCAGACTAGAAGGTGTTTACAATGCCAATGCCTCAGCTTTAATAAGTAATTTTAATGTCCATTATGAAATTCTCAATAATCTCAAATTTGTTTCAAATTTCGGCTTTACGGAAAATCATCTAACAGAATTAAATACGGTACCATCCACCATCTACGATCCAGCCTTCGGTGTGGGTGCAGAATCATCGTATGCTGTACATAACACATCGAATCGTACCTCTTGGATTATTGAGCCACAATTGCACTGGAATTATGATTTAAACGATACACGTTTAGAAGTCTTGGCTGGACTATCATTTCAGGATCAAAAAGATAGCCGTATATCTCAATTTGCGTTTGGGTTCTCTAACAATAACTTTATTGAAAACGTTTCAGCTGCCTCCAATTTGTTTCCCCTTGCAGACATCGATGAAAATTACCGTTATCAAGCCTTTTTTGGACGTATCAATATTAATCATAAAGGAAAGTATTTGTTGAACCTAACGGGTAGAAGAGACGGATCGAGTCGTTTTGGGCCTAACAAACGCTTTTCAAACTTTGGAGCCTTAGGAACTGCTTGGATTTTTTCAGAAGAAGAATTTATCAAATCCGCTATACCATGGCTAAGTTTTGGGAAGTTAAAAGCGAGTTACGGGACATCAGGGAATGACCAAATTGGGGACTATCAATATCTAGACACCTATTCGTTTGGAAGTAACCAATACCAAAATACGACTGGCCTATTACCTACCCGATTGTTCAATCCTGATTACAGTTGGGAATCAAATAAAAAGTTAGAATTTTCAATGGAACTTGGGGTATTAGATGATACTATTTTTATCAGTGGGAATTATTATCGTCATAGATCTTCCAATCAGCTGGTTGGTATTCCATTGCCTTCTACTACAGGGTTTAGTTCCATTAATGCAAATCTTAATGCGACTGTCGAAAACACGGGTTGGGAATTTTCTATAAATACAATTAATATTAAGACTCATAATTTTAAATGGTCAACATCTTTTAATCTTACCATCCCTAAGAATAGATTAATAGGATTCCCTGACCTAGAAGGCTCTACCTATGCCAATCAATTGGTTATAGGAGAGCCTTTAAATATTATAAAAACATATCAGTTAAATGGTGTTGATTCCGAAACTGGCTTATATGAATTTGAAGACTTCGATAACGATGGCATCATTTCTAGCCCAGATGACAGACAATTGGTTAAAGACCTAAATCCTAAATATTTTGGTGGATTCACCAATACTCTAACTTATGGTAAATTCACCATGGATGTATTGTTTCAATTCACAAAACAGCTTGGCTTTAATTATTGGTCTAATGGCGGAGTTCTTCCTGGCGGTATGGCCAATCAACCTGATCTAGTTCTCCAACGATGGCAAAATCCGGGAGATCAATCGTCTATTCAACGGTTCTCTTCTGGCCTAGACCCAGATGGTTTACAAGCATTCAATACTTATACACAAAGTGATGCTGCAATTTCTGATGCTTCCTATTTGAGATTAAAAACGTTATCGCTGGCTTTTGAATTATCGAAAAAAGAAAACTCAAGATTTGGATGTACTGTGTTTTTAAGAGGACAAAACCTTTGGACATTGACCAATTACATTGGTTTAGACCCAGAGACTAGAAATAATCAAACCCTGCCTACTTTAAAGATGATAACGTTGGGCACTCAAATAACATTTTAAAACCAAAGTCATGAATATATTATATATAAATACTAAAACATTTAAAATACTGTGGGTAACCTTAATACTTATTATTCCCATTTTTAACTCATGTGAAGATTTTGTAGAGGTTGACGCCCCTAACAATCAACTGAATGGTTCTGATGTATTTGAAAATGCGGATACTGTTGACGCCGCCTTTGCGCACATATATAGTCAATTAAGAGAAAATGCATTTACGGATGGTTCTATTTCTGGCCTATCTTATTTAATGGGGCATTACACTGATGAATTGACGCTTTATAGTGGGAGTTTGCCATCCGTTGAAACCTATACAAATAACACTGTTCTGCCCTCTGATCAAACGATTAAAAAATGGTGGGATACGAGTTATAATCTCATCTATGCAACGAATAGCATTCTTGAAGGCGTTGAGAATTCCACAACACTCACACTAGATGAAAAATCTCGATTTTTGGGTGAAGCCTATTTCTTAAGGGGATTTATTCATTTTTATTTAGTGAATCTTTATGGTGATATTCCCTACATTGAACATACAGATTATAGGCTAAATAGTAGTGTTTCAAGATTGGAAGAAAGTGAAGTCTATACTAAAATCATTTCTGACTTACTACAAGCAAAGTCATTACTAACAGGGGACGATACCACTTTTTCTAATCTAAAACCTAATCGATTTGTGGCATCTGCATTATTATCGAGAGTTTATCTTTATCAAGAAGAATGGCAAATGGCCCTTAGTGAATCTCTTGAAATTATTGACAGTGGGAACTACAATTTAAATTCTGATTTAAGTCAGGTTTTTGTAAAAAGCAGTACTGAAACACTGTGGCAATTGGGTTCTGGATTTTTTGGAACAAATACAAAAGAGGCTGTTACATTTATCTTTGTATCAGGACCTCCACCAAACTCTTCTTTATCTAACTTTTTACTGAATGATTTTGAAGCTGGCGATGCCCGATTTACAAATTGGGTAGGATCGGTTTCGGAAGGCTCAGAGACTTGGTATTTCCCTTTCAAATATAGATTAAATGTGCCTACTGGAAGTACTGAAGAGTGTTCAATCTTATTCAGATTAGCTGAATTATATCTTATTTCTGCAGAAGCACATGCGCAATTAGGAAATCTATCCGAAGCAAAAAATTTACTGAACGTCATTAGAGATAGAGCCATGCTCAATTCAATAACGTCCAACAATCAGAGCGAAATTCTTAACGCTATTCTAAAAGAAAGACAAATTGAATTATTCAGTGAACTGGGACATCGCTTTTTTGATCTTAAACGTAATGGAAGAGCCAACGACATTCTTTCGCCTATAAAGCCAAATTGGAATACTACGGATTTATTACTGCCAATACCTGATTCAGAACTCCTATTAAACCCTAACCTATTGCCTCAAAATGACGGCTATTAAGAAAACGTGATTATGCAAAAACTCAATAATCCCAGCCATAGTATTCCATTTTTCAAAGGTAAACTTTTGTTTCATTTGATTAGTTTGTTAGTCACCTGCTCCACAATGGGGCAGGACAACAAATTTATCAATGCCTACTTGGAAAATGATAAGGCATATCTAGAAATAAAAAATGAACACCTTGATACTCCCATGCTTTTTGTAAGGCATGATATTGGACATAATCAAGTCGTTTGGTCTAAAGAAGGCAATCATATTCTTTTAACAATTCCGCAAATAAAATCGTCCTCTGGAGTACTTATTCCAGTAAACTACGATTATAGAAATGAATCTAATCTTATAGGTAGATTTCCAATTATTGAAGAGAAAAGCCACTCTGATTTATTTTATATTGATGTCACTAAACTTCTTTTTAATTCAACTCTAAAATGGAATCCTAAAAATTTAGATCCAGTCTTAACTGAAAGATCTTATGTGAAAAGTATTCATTTCTTAAAAAATGAAACAATCGTTAGTACTGTGCAAACTATTCAGCGAGACAGTAATCAAAAAACAGATAATGTAAATTTCAGTTTCTATAAATTACCGAATTTAATGAAATCAAGGGCATTTGATCATCGCATGGGTTTCACAATTGAAGATGAATATGACAGAATTAACGGCTTCGCTGCATCTCCCAGAGCAAACATTATGCGATGGCGTTTAGAGAAGGAAGGGGACAAAAGCAAACTAAAAAACCCTTTAAAACCCATCGTATTCTATTTTGACCCAATGATGCCAGAGCAATGGAAACCCTATGTAAAAGCTGGTGTTATGGAATGGTTGCCCTCATTTGAAGCTGCTGGATTTACAAATGCAATTGAAATTAGAGAATTTCCTATTAAAGACTCCCTTTGGATGCTAAACTCCGTTAACTATTCCATTATACGTTGGGCGAGCCCATCAAATATACGTGGAGGTGAAAATAATAGTGGGTCGACGATAGATATTATATCTGACCATCGTTCAGGAGAAATATTGAAATCAGATATTATTTTAAACAGTTCTTACCAGAATTTATCAGATAATTATTTAGTACGATGTGCCCCTATGGATAAACGCGCCCAACACTATCCGTTTGGAGAGGAACTTATGGGTAAGCTCATACAATTCGTTACTGCTCATGAAGCAGGACATGCCTTTGGAATTAAAGATGCCGATTTTGGGGAATTTGCGTATCCATTTGAAATGATGCGTGACGAAAAATGGTTGGAGGACATGGGGCATACACCGAGCATAATGAGTTATGCAAGACACAATTATATTGTGCAACCTGAAGACCGTATTTCTCCGGACTTGCTAATTCAGAAAGTTGGCCCAACAGATCATTATCAAATAAAATGGGGATATAAAATCTTTACGGAAAATGAGAAATCAAATCTTGAAAATTTAATTTTGGTACAAGATGCTACACCTTATTATCGTTATCATAATCAATACCCTAAAACCATTGGTCCAGGTAATACAAATGAAGTCGTTGAGAGCAATGATCCTATTAAAAGTACCCAACTTGGCTTAAAAAATATAAAAAGGGTGTTGGAACTCTTACCAAAAATAAACGAAAGTCAAAAAGATTATGTTCTATTGGATAGATTACATAAAAAAACGTTAGAACTATGGTATCATCAAATGAGTCAAGTTACCTCATTAATAGGTGGATATACCATACAGTATAAATCGGGCTCACAATCGGGACCTGTTTATACTCCTATTCCGAGGGAAGTTCAGTTAGAAGCGCTAGATTTTTTGTTAAGTCATGTTTTTGAAGTTCCAGACTGGTTAAAGCACCCCTCTTTTTTGAACAAATTACAGTATTCTACGGATGCTGATCTTTTAATGAATTACCAATTAAAAATAATGTCGGAACTAATAGAACCCTATAGGATGAACAGACTAGAGGAAATGGAAAAACACGACGCTTACAATGGAATTACAACTGAAATATTAGAAACATTAAGAAATAAACTTTTTATCGATTTTGATTGGCGTAACTCACTTACTGATAGCCGCAAATTAGAACTACAACTTGCTTATATCAGCTTACTTCAGGCGTCGATTCTTCAAGAAAAGAATTACCTATATGTAGGATTAGGCCATACCTATGGATTTTATAGCTCGTATATAAAAAGTATTTACGCTGGAGAATTATTGATTTTAAATGATGTCATACGAGACTTGAAAACAAAAATAAATAACCAAATTGTTTTGGGCCATTTGAATTTATGTCTAAAGAAGATACCATTAAATTAATCAATAAGAGGTTACCAAAAATATCTAGAGCAATCAAGTTATCCTAACTGCAATTATATTGATGCGTAACCTCTTAAATCTCAAAATGGACTTGTATTAGTTCGTTCGTTTCAACTGAATAATACAAGAGGTTCCATTTAACAATCTAAATACTTGCTGACCATTAACGGTGCACAACTCATCGCCTCCCACAGAACAATCCACATTGACCGATTGACATGGTTGTCCTGGAATAGTATTCGCAGTATAACCAGTGATCATGGCAAAATCGTCATCGACATTGGTATGATCAGGAGTCGTAAAGGCACTAGCAGTAAACGCAAAAATTATTGCAATTACTGGCATTAAAAATTTGAATTTTTGAATTTTCATAATATATAATTTAAATTAAAAATTGTGATTTACTCTTTTTTACGGGTTTTCAATCTTAATCCCGCTACTGGCCAGTAGATAAATATTTTTATCATCTTCTAATTAATCTCATCAGAGTTCCTAGGTGTGGTTTTAAATTGTTCTTTATTGATTTCATAAACAGAAACTTTATCATCGATAAGTCCAATCATGAATGTGTCATTCATACTGAATTCTCTCATTTTTTCTTTACCAATATCATAGAAGTAAAAACTAAATTCATAGGATTCTTTTTGCCAATTATAAACATCGACAATAGAAGCTTCATTTAACATTATTTCATCCTCGTACTTCCCTAGCCTGTCCGATTTAATTAGAATCAAATCTTCATACATTATTGCAAGTTTATTTACGATAGTTGGAGGCGCATTAAATTTAGTCACATTGCTATTTTCTATATTGACAATTTGAAGTTGAGCAATTTTTATTGTGTCAATACTGCGTTGTCGTTTAATAAGATTGAGATCTGAATCCATCAACATAAATTCATTTCGATAGTAATAAACGTATCCTTGAGAATTTGATTTGGAAGAAGACACCATAAGTCCATCAACGTCAAAAACACCATCGAATTGCTTTTCAAGAAGATCAGAATTTAAAAATATTGAAGCTGTATCGCTCTCTTGTTTTTGTATTAATCCAAGCGTTGTCATCAGGCTTTCGCTATCCGTTGTACTAATGTAAACCTTGTTGCTATCAATTGGAATGGCATTGCTAAAGTAGGCGTAATTCTCCATCCATAAATGTGCTTTCCAGTCACCAATTCTTCCTCTATATATGCAAGGCACGGTTCCGTCCATTATAAAAAAGTAAGGTGGTTTTAATTTTACCTTTAATGACCGAAACGTAAAGTTATTATTTTCTAAGGTGAGTTGAATATGGTTTGTATCCTTCGTTTTAAGATTAATTTCAAGAAGATGCAAAGGAGCCGTTTTGTTTCCCAAATATAAATGATCACCATCAAAACCAGAAACGTAGTAAGAATTAAATCTGACAGATAAATCGTATTTTTTAGTTATTGGATGATGTGGATATCGTCTTGTAAAAGCATTATTTCGGTGGACTGTGTGTTCTGATAATAAAAACAGAACAATAACCGTTAGAGAACTGAAAATTCCAACACTGAACAAAATGATTATTTCTCGAGTTTTCATAAGAGTTTATTTGTCTTGTGATTTTTATTAGTGGTAAAAACAATACCTAAGATTGCAATTGCAATAAGTAGAACATTAAGTAACATATGTTCTGTCCAACTTAATTTCTCCAACACTCCACCGCAAGAACATGGTATAAAATCACTGAAATTTAGAATGATAATTATATAGGTAGTAAACATTATCATTAATGAATAGCTAGCAAAAAATGCGTAATACACATATTTAGGAAAAGACAAAAATGCAACAATTAGTAATTCTAATATTGGTATTCCCCATGAGACCCACTCTGCATAAGCTGTTAATATTGGTGATTGCCCTAATTGAATCTGAAAATTGCTAAAATCTAAAAACTTACTACTTGCAGCATACACAAATAATATTATTAATAGAGTTCTTGCTATTGTTGGTATACTATCAACTATATTATTGAACTTAATCATATCATTTAGTTTAATATGGTAAAATTCAGTATAAAAAATTGTTTTCAGAGTTTAATCTATTGACTATAAGGGATTAAGTAATTATAGACTAAGAAATTAGTCAGAGGGTAAGATCGAATTATTTCTCAAGGCGCTTGGAGAATACCCATATCGCTTTTTGAAAGATCTAGAGAAATGGGGCATACTTTTAAATCCAACGGTATAAGCAATTGATTTGAGCGATACATCGCTATATTGAATCATCATTTGAGCTTTTCGTAATCGTTCTTGCATTAAAAACCGATGAACAGTAGTTCCATACAATTCTTTAAATCCGTATTTTAATTTAAATTCATTAGTTCCAATTTGTAGTGCAAAATCTTTTAGAGAAGGGAAATCGCTCTCCAAATTATTGATGATTGTATCATGACCTTCGCGTATTTTGCGAATATCCTCAAAACTCAATCTTATTTTTGGCTTATTAGATTTACTTTTGATTTCTGAATTAAATTTACCAACTTTTATAACGCGTTGCTTTAAATCTGCATCCAATTGATTTCGAAAATTAGAATGGTGTACGATGGTTATAAGTGTCTTCTTATCATTTATTGTAGAATCATTAAATTTTGAGATATATGCAATTTTAGGAATAATAAGATTTCCTTTAGACTTAAACTGTATTGCGATTGAAGTATCAAAAAACGCTTTATTTTTAAGCTGTTTCCATATGACGTTCCACTTTTTTATAGATTTCTCGGTTATGAAGTTTTTAAAATTATGACCAACAATATCGTGTTGTAAACGAGATAAAACGTTACAGGTTTGTTGATTAATCATTTGTATAATTCCCCTGTCATCAAGTATAAAACTCATTTGAACAATATCAAGAGTGGTTTGATCAGTATTTGCATAGCCTTGATGTACTATAGTATCCTGTATCTCTTCGGCCAACATATTGAGCGTTAATATAAGTGCCTCAATATCATCATTTTCAGAATTACGCTCAATACGATAGAAGAAATTACCAGAAGCCATTTCCAGCAACATCGTATTGATGACTTGCATTCTATGATTTAAACTGGTATCCATTCATTCTGTAAATTGCTCTATTCTGAAAATCATTTATATGAGTTTAAAAACTTTAAGGCCAAATCAAAATTACTAAAAGCTTTTGTGGGGATTGTAGGTGTGTTGGTACGTAAATAGAATTCTGATAACATCTCTGAAACTGGAGAATCTACAATAAATGCTACTGCTTTGACTAAAATAGACCCCTCTATAGCTAAATAAGACCTGGCCGCTTTGTTAACTTCCTTAATATGCCGAACATCACAGAGCACTGGTAAATAAAGTCCCTCATGGATTGAAAGTCGTTCTTTTACAATATAAACTGCTGCAGGCAAATCTAAAATAACATCTTTAGTATATGTTACATATAAAATGCCATCAATAAGTTTATATGAAGCATATTCATTTTCAATAGCTATTGGCATAATGATTAGAAAACTGGTTGATTATAAAATTACGAAATAATCAATATAACATTTGCATATTTCTCAATTAGCATTAGTCAATATGGATTAATATTTGCTTACAAAGGATTAAGAATTGACTCTAAAGGATTTAGAAGTATCAAGATTTCTCATTGTCTAACAAAAGATATTAACTTAATATTCTAAATTATTGAAGATGGCAAAAATTAAGCACAACAACTTTTTAGATACAGTAAATAATGTATTTACAGATGCGATAGATGAGGGCATACTTCATCTATATGCCGAAGGCGAAAGTTTTAACGGAAGAACTATAGGAGTAAAAAACAAAAAATTATTCCATTTTGGCACAACAGGTTATTTGGGGCTGGAACAAGACTCCAGATTGAAAGATGCCGCAATTAGTGCAATACAACGATACGGGACTCAGTTTCCTTTATCAAAATCGTACATCTCCAATCCACTGTATAGACAACTAGAGGAAAAGGTTTCAGAAATGTACAATCACCCCGTTGTCATCACAAAAAATAGCACCTTGGGTCATCTTGGTGTGATTCCTAGCGCTGTCAGAGATCAAGATGCCATTATTCTCGATCACCAAGTACATTGGAGTGTTCAGAGCGCAGCTAAAGTTTTAAAATTAAGAAGTGTTCCTGTAGATATGGTTCGGCACAACGATTTGAACATGTTAGAAGATAAAATTAAATTGTATTCAAATACTAAAAATAAAATATGGTATATGGCTGATGGTATTTATTCCATGTTCGGCGACTTCGCTCCTGTAAAAGAATTAAAGACATTAAGCTTAAAATATCCGCAATTACATCTTTATTTTGATGATGTCCATGGCATGAGTTGGATTGGAAAAAATGGGACAGGTTACGTCATGAGTGAAATAGATGAACTATCAGAAAACATGCTACTTTTCGGAACCTTAAGTAAAACCTTTGGCGCGAGCGGTTCGGTGTTGGTCTGCTCAAATAAAAAATTGTATCAAGAGATAAAAACCTTTGGAGGGCCTTTGACATTCTCTGCGCAATTAGAGCCAGCATCTGTTGCGGCTGCCACGGCTTCTGCTGAGATTCATCTCTCACCAGAAATCAACGAACTTCAGGAGGATCTAAAGCTCAGAATTGATTATTTTAATGAATTGGTAAAACAAACGGTTCTACCGCTTGTCGATAAGAACAGATCTCCTGTGTTTTTTATCGGCACTGGCATGCCAAAGACTGGTTATAACTTTATCAATCGATTAATGAACGAAGGTTTCTATGTGAACTTAGGAATGTTTCCAGCTGTACCTGTAAAAAATACTGGCGTTAGAATAACCATCTCTAGACACAATCAACGGGAAGAAATAAAAGCTTTGGTGGATGCTATGGAATACCATTTACCTAAAGCTATCGAGGAAACCCATACGAACTTACGTCGTGTTTATGAAGCATTCAAATTAGAGCCAAAAACCTCCACAGATACCTCATCTAGCTCAGAATTAAAAATGCAAATTGAAACTAGCATTTCGAATATAGACAAAGTCACCTGGAACAAATTGGTTGGAACTTCAGGAGTTCAGGATTATGAAGGACTTAAATTTATTGAACACACCTTCAGTAATAACGCATTTAAAGAAAATAATTGGGATTTTTGGTATGTAATAATCTATGACCAACATGGACACCCTATTTTGGCTACAGTTTTGTCATCATCGCTTTGGAAGGATGATATGTTAGCTAATTTAAACGCCTCTAAAATTATTGAGAAAAAGCGCATATTAGACCCTTATTACATGACCTCAAAAATTTTAAGTTTAGGGTGTTTATTTACTGAGGGCAAACATCTTTATATCAAAGCTAATCATCCGAGTAAACAAGAAGCTCTAAATATGCTTATGCAAACTTTAGAGACATTGGAACAGCGCTCTAATTCTAAAATGATTGCGCTTCGGGATTTTAGCATGAACAATCGCTTAAATCGTTATTTTCTTGGTCAGGGTTTTGTTAGAATACAAATGCCAAATTCATGTCGCATTAATTTAAGAGCTAATGAATCCATTGAAGCTTATGTATCTCGACTTTCCTCAAGAAACAGAAAACATTTGAGGAAAGACATTTTAGCTTACGAACCCTACTTAAAGATCTCAATCTTACAAACACTCAATAATCACCAACTCAACCAAGTTCATCTATTGTATAACAATGTCCGCTTAAACAACCTTGGACTAAATACCTTTCCGTACCCCATAAACCTGTTCAAAAACATGTCTGAGCATTCCAATTGGGAGTTTATACTCATACATCATCCTGAGCAAACAAACAAAATCATTGGAGTTATGTTTTGTTATAAAAACAAGAATCAAACCTATGCTCCTTCCTTAGTTGGTATTGACTATGATTACCTTAAAATCTTTCAAACTTACAGACAATTATTATATCAAACGCTTAAAAGGGCGATCCAGTTAAAATTTAAAACCATTGATTTGGGAATGACTGCTTCCTTTGAGAAAAAGAAACTTGGTGCTGTGGTAGAAGAGAAATATGCCTATATACAAACTTCAGACAATTACACTTTGGAACTATTGGGACTACTAGAAAGTAATTGAAATCAAATAGTTTGTTTTGTATGGTTATGAGGTACCAAGAATTAATATCAGAATTTGAAACAACACTGGAGTCTTTAGAGTCCCGTACTGAGGATATTCTATATAAAGCAGAAAATGGGATTACTAAAACTGAAAAATGCATTAAAAAACTTCGAAAAAGAGTCCTTAAAAAAGGGTTTAGTTCAAAAAATGAAGAAATTAGTTTTTTTAAGCATATAAAACCTCAAATATTTAGCAGACTTATTTATTATGTTAGGCTCTTTAATATTGAAAGCAAACGTCCTCGAAGTAGCTCAAAGTACCAAATAGAATATTTAAATAATCACATCAACAAATTACAAGTCTTTTTCAATGATAACTTAGAGTTCTATCATTATTATCGCAGAGGTGCAACGACCCTAGATGAAGAATATTTTATTAGAGGTAAATCTGATTTACGATTACCAACTGAATTCTTCCATTTTTTTATTGACGATCAGTTTTCTACATGTCAAGACACCACAGTAGCTACCATTATTGCTTATGATATGTTGATTGTTTATCTGCAACAAGAAATTGAAAAATTACAGTCGCATAAAGACACTAAAACCAATACGATGAAGCAAACATCTTCAAAACTTTTTTGGACAGGAAGCAAAACAGAGTTAACCGAATTAATTTATGCACTCCACAGTAGTGGCTCCATAAATAGCGGAACTGCCGACATTAAAGAATTAGCCTCTATGTTTGAGCAGGTATTTAACATTGAACTTGGCAATTACTATCACACTTTTATAGAAATAAGAGCTAGAAAAAACAGTAAAACAAAATTTTTAGATTGGTTGACAAAAGTACTTCTAAAGCGCTTTAAGGATTTGGATGAATAACCCTAAGTTTTCCCCAAGTTGGGAATACCATACCTCCTAAAAACTCCATTATTTTTAATACAAAATAGGGCAATAAATTTATTGAACTCGCCCTTCTCATCTCCAAAACTATTCAAAACTTATATTAAAAAAAACTCCCATCTCTGGATAAACTATTGAAGACAATAGAATAATCACCCACAAATTTGCATAACGAAAGTCAAATCAACAGATTCACGAACATTAATTTAGTCAAATAGTAATGGTCGTGAGCTAAATCGAGATAGAAACTATCAAAATGTTTTAAGACCATTTTTTAGTCTCTTTCTTTAAAACCCTTTTATTATGCCAGCAACTATAATCACGACCGATGATCTCAGAGAATTTAAATTAGAATTACTCTCTGATATTAAACACATTCTCAGCAAACAATCACAAGGCCAACTGAAGAAATATATAAAATCTTCAGAACTCATGGATTTACTCAAAATTAGTCCAGGCACATTACAGAATCTCAGAGTAAATGGCACCCTTCCTTTTACGAAGGTTGGAGGTATTATATACTATGACGCCGCAGAAATTCAAAAGGTAATGGATAAGAACCGCGTGGACAATACCATTTAAAACGCTTTATGAACTATATAAAACATCTCAATTCAATATTTCAAATATTCTATTTAGATAAGCGATTAAATCCAACACATGTCAGTTTATATATGGCACTATTTCAATGTTGGAACGTTAACCGGTTTCCAAAAGAATTTTATATGGATAGACAAGAAATTATGTTACAATCTAAAATTGGATCAAAAGCAACCTATCATCGTTGCCTTAAGCAATTAAACAGTTGGGACTACATACATTATTTGCCATCTCATAACCCCTATAAAGGGAGCAAAATTAGGATGCTCATTTTTGATACAAGCTCTAAACAAGTTCTAAACAAGCATGAAACAAGCACTGAACAAGCATTAGTACCTAATACAAACATTACTAAACAAAAAGAAAACATAAATAAAACTAAGCTACCAAAAAATGAATTTGAAGTTTTTGTTTTTTTTAAAAGTAAAAAATGGCCATCGATTGAAGCTTCAAAATTTTACAATCACTATCAAGCGATTGGTTGGAAAATTGGTGGTAAAATAAAAATTGAAGATTGGCAAGCCAGCGCCAGTAATTGGATGCTTAAAGCAAAGGAACTTGAAACTAAAAATGCAGTGTTTCATAAAAAGGACAACTTGAGAACCTCAAAACAAAAAAATTATGGTCAACCCTTGTAAACTCATTGAACAAAACATAGAATATTCTATTGGATCCTTAAATGGCAAAGAAGTGATTTATGACTTTGAAAAAATATTAATTTACCTCGATATTAAAGGAAAATTGCTATTCGGTAACCGTTTTAAAATCTATGAAGCAGACCACGACATTATTTTAAAACTCTGTCATTACGTTATAAAAGATGAAGACAATTGCGCTAAAAATGATATTGACATCAACAAAGGCATTCTACTTTCCGGCCCTGTGGGCTGCGGTAAAACAAGCTTAATGTTATTGCTAAAACATATCGTCCCTCTACAAAAACCATATATTTTAATTCCTTGTAGAAATATTGTATTTGGGTTTAATCATATTGGTTATAAAACTATTGAAGATTATGGCTGTAGACAATTCTTTTGCTTCGATGATTTAGGTGTTGAACCTATGGGACGACATTATGGAAAAGACTGTAATGTTATGGGCGAAATTCTGATCTCGCGTCATGAGCTTTTTATAGACCACAAGATAAAAACACATGCCACCACAAATCTAAATGCTCAAGAATTGGAAGATTTATATGGTCATCGCGTCCGAAGTCGTATGCGCGAGCTATTCAACCTTATTCCCTTTGATGAAAACACCAATGATAAACGCAAATAAAAACACGTATTATGAAAATCGCCACCTTTAACATTCAGAATTTATTTCACAGAGACAAAAGTCTTCTAGAAAAACCTTATGGAAAGAATATCAACGATTGGGTACATGAACTTGATGCTTTAATGCTTCATTCTTCTAAATCTTTGAACCAACAAGACCGCATTAAAGAGTTATCATTTCTCATTGGTTTTGAAAAACCAAGCCCTCGCCCTTATGCTATTTTACGAAGAAAAGCAGGATTTCTCTATATGAAAGGCTTAAGTCATTCTTTAGAAAATAAAGCAAATGATATTACCAATTGGAATGGTTGGGTGGAACTTCAAACTATTCCCATCCAATCGAAGGCAACAGATCACAAAGCACGGGTTATTGCTAATGTAAATCCTGATATTTTGTTATTACAAGAAATTGAAGACAGAGCCTCTTTTGAAGAATTCAATCAGCTTATCCTTCCAAAATATGGATGTCAACCGTATCCACAATCATTTGTCATACAAGGCAATGATATGAATAGTTTAGAAATGGGTATTGCGCTTAGAGAAGGGTATCATCTTGAGTCTGTGAGAACGCACAACATCAACACCACCCTAAACGACGATGGTAAAAACCTCATCGTATATGAAATTACCACACCTTCCAAAAAAACAATTTGGCTGCTCAATGTCTACCTCATAAAAGACAAACAAGATAAAACCTATTCTGACACCATTAGAAAAAATCAAGTTACCCGAATTGCAGCGATTTATAATCAGCTTAAAGCAGAAGGTAAAACCAATATCATCATTGCAGGCACATTTAATGCTCCTCCTTATTGCAATTCTTTATCTCCAATAATCCAAGACACAGACTTAAAAGACATTACTAAACATCACTCTTTTCACGTGGATTCTGATAAAGGGAATGATGCTAATTATTTTAGACTTGGTGCTTATCGTATGGGTGTAAATATTAAGCAAAACGATTATATGCTCTTCTCCCCTTCTCTATTTGGTAAGATAACTTCGTGTGGTTTAAATCGTAAAGCGATGTGGCCAGAAAAACAACCACAATGGTCTATCTACAAATCTGTTTCTAATAAAAATGTGGCTGCTAGTGCGCATCCTTTGGTTTGGGGGAAGATTAAGGTTTAATCCCCCCAAATAATACTAAGAGCCTTATTCTTATATGTAATACAATGCTCAAGAAATTTTTTATTTATGTCATCATCCTTTACATACTTAAAAATATCTACAGCCCAAATCTCTTCTGTTTTAAAGATATCATCTTTGATATCTTTATAGAATTCTCCCATTACTGTATTGGGAGCTACAGTCTTTTCATAGAGAAGGTATTTATAAAGGAACCCTTCGCTACAATTATACCATTTAATCTTACCTGCCTCTCCGTAGATTATCATTATTGAATGATTCCCTATATCAGCAAACCTGAAGGCGCAAGCTGTTCGGCTAACTTTATATTCTTCTTTCAAAAAATCAATTAATCCAATATTAAATGGTTTCTTTTGAAAATCCTTATTAAATCTTTCTTCAGGCATTAATAAGCAAGATGCAAAAAAATCTGCTTCGTGTTCAATTTGATTAAATTGTTTTCGATTAGTTCTAGAGGGATGCGGCTTCAATAATCCTTTTTTCAAACCTATTCTGTGCGAATCAATGTAGTAATGCCCAAGCTCGTGTCCCAATGTAAATCGGCCTCGGGCGGAATTATGCAAGTTCCCTAAATCAGTATTTATATGAATAGAAAATTTTCCATTTTCATATAGAGTCATCCCATCAAAAGTATCTTTTCCATAACTATCATAGAATACTTTTAAACCTTCATCTTCAATAATCTTATCAAGCGGAGTTATCTTATCCTTATATTCTAAAGCAATTACTTCAGCTAGATTTTTTATGCTAAGGCTTTTGCTTTTATTAATCACTTGGATCTTGATTATGTTTTTTACGCATTTTTTCTATAATATGCTGAGGCAGATTCTGATTACCTTTTCTAGCAACCATTCTCAAACCTTCTATTTCTTTATCAACGTCACTTTCGAACATAGTAATAACCTTTGGTTCTCTATGGAATGTATTATTGATAATTGAGATTGGATCTAAATGAAAATTATCTAATTTATAATTATAGTCTTCATAAAGCTTATTAAATCTATCTAATTCAAGTTCACTACTTGGGAACAGAAAACCAGTTGAACTCAGCCAAGTATCTAATTGTTCAATTTCAATAAGCTCTATTTTTTTAAGCTTTGCCATTGATAATATTTAAATAGGTTGTAATGTGTCTTTCAGCATCTCCATAATAAGTATTTACAGATTTCTGAGTTAATGAGAGCTTTTCTCTTAACAGAGCAGTAATTGTTCGAGGTACTTTCTTTCCTTGTTTTTTGTATCCTCTATATGTAAAATAAATAATACGGTGTTTAACTGTCAATTGAGTTAAAGCCCTTTCAATTGTCTTTAATTTAGCAACAACTTCTCTTTTGGCTTCAACATTGATGATATCCAATTTTTCAGCCAATTCTTCTGCATTATTAATTAAACTTAAGTCTTCTTCCTCTGTCGGTTCTGCACAAGTATTTTCTTTTCCATACTTTATGATTTGGGTAAATACGATAGGATACATCCATAATAGTATGGCTTTATCCATATCATTGGATTTAGCTTTTTCTTTATTGAAACTTCCATATTTCCAAACTCTTGAAAAAGTGCAATGTGCTATTTCCAAAGCAACAACTTCACTGTATCCATACTTATTACAATAGATTTCTGATTTACGCTTTAATTCTTTCTCAAACCTGAAGCAAAATTCCACAAAGGCACTCTGTGCTTCTGCAGGAAATTCATCTTTGAAAGAAATATACTCAAGCAATTCTATACTAGGTATTTTTTCAAAATCTATGTCTTGATTCAGATCTGTATTCATTTATATACCAAAACGGATATATCTATTAGGGTATATGAGTAGCTGGGCACATATAGCCTTTGGTTAAAACAATAAAATACTAGCAAATAATTAATAGGGAGATTCAAATATAATAAAAAATCCTTATAAACTTAAAAACAAAAATTATGGCAAAAGATTCAACAGGTAAAAAATTCAATAGGATACCAGAACACAAGAGAAAGGTTAATGGTAAAACAATAACTATTAAGGAGCATATTAGAAGCAATAGAAAAGATAGTAAAGGAAAATAGAATTAGTTATGACAAATTATTTGCAGTTAATTAATGGCTTGCAACCAATAGATGTTATTGTAGCCAAAAAGAAAAGTGGTTTAGGTCGCATACTAGACCATTACATAGTACACCTCGGAAATGGAGTCTTCATAGGAAACTTGAAAGGCAGTGTAAAACAAGTCTTTCATTCAGAATTACTTGAATTGCTACAAGAATATGAACCTGTAAAAATAAGACGCTTTAATGGCAATCATTTTCAAGTACAACATGCCATAATAAGAGCTAGACAAAAACTCGGACATAAATATAGTTTTCTGGGCTTTAATTGCGAGCATTTTGCTAATTGGGTTCAATATGGTAAAGAATCCAGCAACCAAGTTAAGAATGGTCTTTGGATAGCTGCTGGTTTGGTTACAATACAAATAATAGCAAGTAACGATGGAGAAAGATAGACTAAAATACACAATAGATAGATTTGACCACTATTTTGATAGTGTCAACAATAAGTCGGCTGTATATATTGCAATAAACACTTTTATTACTGGTGGTATTATTGCATTGTTAAATCAAACTGAAATTGTTTGCGACATGTCAACAATTGGTAAAGTCAGCATTGGTGTTCTGCTATTTATTGGTGTTTTCAGTTTAATTGTACTTTCAATAGCAAGCATACCTTTTTTCTCAAAAAAGCCAGATTCTTTATATTATTTCGGCGCTATTTCTAAAATGAAGCGGTCTGAATTCAATAGTACATCAAAAAACTATAGTGACAAAGATGAGCTGCAAGATTTAAGGTCCCAAGTCTACATACTTTCTAACGGTTTAACAACAAAATTTTCAAGATTGAAATTCGCCGGTGTACTATTGGTTGTGCAATTCATTCTTCTTTTACCCACATTATATTTCATATTAATTAATTCATAAAAACCCTATACCATGAACATTTTTAATCCTTATTTGGACGTAATCAAAAAAGCGGTCGACAAAGACCCAAAACGAATGAATAAACTTTTTAGTCTGCATCAAGAAGATTCAGATTATGACTTAAGTTACATAAAAGGTTTACGAGCAGAACTTCCTGGACTTGAAAGCTTAAATGAATCTACAAGATTGATTAAGGGACTCGGAACACCTGCAATCAATAATTTACCCAGTCTTGGAAATCACCCAGATTTCTCATACTTACGTGGAACTACTAATACCGAAAAGCATTGGATAATTAGTGGTTTTGTTGATGTTCGAAAAAGTACTCAATTGAATAATCGATTTACCTTGCAAACCGTTGCGCTTATAACTGAAGGCATTGTCAAAGCATCAATATTTGCTGTTAATTTATGTGGTGGCTATGTACATAGAATTCAAGGAGATGGCTTGATGGTTTATTTTGGAGGAAAAAATATCGAGAAAATACAAGCAACCAAAGATGCTTTAAAAGCATTTGCATTGATTACTTATTTCGTGAAAAATGACCTTAAAGAGTATTTCGAAGCCAATGGGATCAAAGATATTTTTACCAGAGCTGGTCTAGATCTAGGTCATGATAACCAAGTGCTTTGGATGTATTCTGGATTAGGAGAGGCTGGAGAGGTTACTACTTCTAGTCTTCACACTAGTTTAGCACCTAAAATGCAAGCCACTGCATTAAGTAATGGAATCGTTGTTGGTCAACACATCCTTAATCAATTGTCTAATGACAAATATTTCAAACAAAAGTCAAAACCCATCTGGGATTACGAAGATGGTAGATTTTACAATCATTATGACTTTGATTGGGAAAAGTACATCACAGAAAATGATTTCGCTGTCCAAGATCAAAATGGTAATGTTATTCTAACAATTGGCAGTCCAAAAGTAAAACTTGACCCTATTAATCTTGTACCAATTGCTTCAATCAGTAAACCATATTTTAATTATTAGAGAATGTCGCTATTAAAAAGAGATATAGCAAAATTTTTAGAGGTCTATCATAAATTTGATAATGTAACTCTTGACAAACATAATTGTGAAGCACTTTATGGAGAGATATCTGTTGTAGACGAGAAAAAGCAACATTGGAAAAACTATAAAGTGCTCATAACAATAAATACATCCTATCCTCACACCATCCCTTCAGTATATGAGATGAGTGACGTTATTGAACGAGATTGGGATTTTCATATTTCTAAAAAAGGCGCATGCTGTTTAGATATAACTCATGACCTTATTCTTAAACGAAACACTGGTATAAATTTAATCGAGTTTTATAGAGATGTTATCTATCCGTTTTTCGCTAATCATCAATATAGAATATCCAAAGGTCATTACGCAAATGGTGAATATGATCATCATGAAGCTGGAATTATACAATATTACAGAACAAAGTTAGGACTTAAAGACCCTTTATATATAATCAATTTGATTAACAAAGCAATTAAGGGTGATAAATTTGAAGCCAATAAAGATTGTCCAATATGTGGCAACCCTAAATATAAAAAGTGTTGTAGACCTCTGGTAAATAAATTACGCCTTTACGGTAAGCAACAACTTGAAAGTGATTTAATTACTTTCAATAAAATTTCAGAAAGCAAAATAGAAAATGTTTCTTAGAATAAGTTGATGGGATTATTTATATGTCCGTTTTATGATTATTTAATAAGTGTTTTATGGAAGTTAAAAACGTAACTAATAATTCCTTCAAACTCTTTAGTACTCTTAAATACAACTCACTCATAACCCCAAAAATTTAATAATCGATTGAAGTATAACCAAAGCAATAGCGCTTTGAGATTCTTCATTACTCAAATAAATAGCCTCGTCGGATTTAGATAAAAATCCTAACTCTAATAGTATTGACGCATTACTATCATTATCTCGTAATACCTGAAAGTTTCCATATTTCAATCCTCGATTTCTAATACCTAGGATATCAACTAATCCTTTTTGTATAGTAAGCCCTAAATAAGTAGATGCTGATGCCTGCGCTTCACTTTTAGGATAAATAAAAACTTCTGTTCCTGCTGCGGTTGTATTTATAGCTTGATTGCAATGGATTGAAATAAAAATATCCGCTTTCAATGTTTTTGCCAAAAGAGTTCTATCACGAAGGGCTATTAAGGTGTCTGTATATCTAGTGAAAAATAACCTCAACGGATCATCAAATAAAGTATCATTGAGAACTACCATTTTAGAAACGATTGCTAAAACGATATCTTTTTCCTTTATACCTTGTGTGGTTATAGCCCCAGGATCTTTGCCTCCGTGTCCTGGATCTATTACAACAATGGGTTTCTTTTCTTGATCTTTCTCATTCTGTGTAAAAGAAATATTAATAAAAAACAAACATAATAACGCAAGTAGCATTTGATTTAACGTATACATCATAATCATTTTAGATTACACAATATTCAAGAAATCAACCACTTCCTTAACAATCTTCAAAAGTTTAACACCCCTAAGCGTTAAAATTTAGAGATTTTCTTCCGTCAGATTCATTTCGCACTAGATTTCATAACGTATTAATCAAAACCTGCCATTTCGATTCCATCGATAAATGGCTAAATCTAGCACTTATGAAAAAATTAATGTTTACGCTATTCACATTTTTACTGGCAACAGCCACAAGCTTTGCTCAGATCGGTGGTATTGAAGACTCCGTTAATGATGTTTCAGATACCATAAGAGCCATATTCCCCATCATTTTGGGCGTCATTTTTTTAATTGGATTCCTCTTTAACGCTGGTCATTTTTTTGGAGAAAACGCAGATCTTAAAAAAGGCATTACCCGAGTTCTCGTATTTGTCTTGATTGCAGGTGCAGTGGTAGGCATCTTTACTTACCTCATAAGCATCGTTGTCTAATGAAACGGTTTGAGGTCTATAAGAACATAAGAAAACGGGCAGCCATTTTTGGATTGCCCATTTCCCTATTTGCTTTAATGATGGTGGCTATTCTTGCGTCATTATTAATCATCATTTTCTCATTCAGCTTTGGGGTTATAATTGGTCTGATGTTTTTTAATGCCAGCTTATATGTGGCTTTAACACGGATCACAAACCATCCACAGCTTTTCCAGATGACAAAAGCCTTTCCAAAACTTATAAGTAACAAAAGAATTATTGTTTTAAATTATGAACACGATTAACCTTTCAAAATATCAACCCATTGTCGCTATTAAAGACCATATGGTATTTGCCAACAATGGTAATGTAGTGTTTTGCTATGAGGGGCATCTGCCAGAAATCTATTCCTTATCTGAAAAGGATTTTGAAGATATACATAGTGCATGGTTTCAGGCGTTCAAATCCTTACCTATTGGCACCGTGGTCCATAAACAAGACATTTATCTTAAAAAAACATATCACTCAGAACCGCTTCCAAACACCACCTTTCTCGAAAAAGCCACAAACGCACATTTTAAAGGTCGTGAGCATATAAAACACCACTGTTATTTGTTCTTCATCTTAACCAAGAACAAGGCTCTAAACCATCCTAAATATGTCAATCCTTTCAAGACAATTTCAAAAGTGATTGCACAAGAACTAGATGAAAATATTAAAAGCTTCGCCAACGCCGTAAACGATTCCGTTTCCTTTATCAACAACAGTCGTAAAATGGAATTTCGTCCACTACCACCAGAAGATATTCAGCAATTAACACGACAATATTTCAATGGTTTCAACGAAGGATTTGACACGGACATTTTATTGGAAAAGAAAAACGTCACCATAGGCGAAAACCATTTTGATGCGCTTGCCGTCAACAGTGAATTATGCTTTGGAGAACATGTACAAAGTAGCAAAACCAATGAAAAATTTACTTCGGACGATTTTGTATTTCATCAAGGATTTATTGATGGTATAGGGCTTACACTTAACGAGAATCACATTGTTAACCAGATTCTTTATCTGGACGACAAGCAAAAGTGGCGTAAGCTATTGGATAAGAAAATCGAGGAACTTAATAAGAGTTCCAATTTTGGTTCACAAAACAAAGTCGTTCTAGGAAAAATTCAACACATTCTAGATCAAATTAATGCCGATGATAATTCACGAATCATTCGTGGTCATCTCAATATTATCTATTGGTCAAAAGACGCTAAAACTTTAGATAAGATCACCTCACAAATTAAGACTGAATTTAAGGAATTGGATATTATTCCTTATTATCCAAGAGGTGAAGAACGCAAAAATTATATCCTGAACAGTTACTGTTGTTTTTCATCCAATTTCTCAAACAACGATTTGTACGTTACCGATTTGAAACACGCGCTTTGTCTGTTCATTAATAACACCAATTACAAATCCGATAAAACCGGCATTATTTTTAATGATAGAGAGCATAACATTCCAGTATTAAAAGATGTTTGGGATGAAAAAAAGAAGCGCATCAAAGCTCGGAATTTCGCCATTTTCGCTCCCACAGGTGAAGGCAAATCGTTTTTAGCTAATAACATCTTACGGCAATATTTTGAAAGTGGTGTACGATTAGTCATCATTGATTTGGGGGGTTCTTATACCAAATTTGCCAAACTCTATCCTGAAAAGTATACCGTATTGCGTTATGAGAGCGGACAAAACTTAGGGATCAATCCTTTTTATATCAGCGATGTCAAAGATCTGACTCCAGAACGCTTAGAGGATTTATCCGTATTTCTATTTGAACTGTTTGCTTCAGATATAAAAGTCACCAAAGCACAATCGGTTTCGGTTAAGAAAATATTGCGTCATTATTATCGTCATACTTCTAAACAACATTCGCTCGAAGGTTTCTATAATTATATAGAAAAGCACCAGAAAGACCTTCTGAGTCGCTTAAAAATCCATCCCGACTACTTTAATGTGACCAGCTTTTTGCACGTTATGTCTGAGTACGTTGGCGATGGTCTATATAGTTTTCTATTTGAAGTAAGTGAAGACCAGACGTATAAAATCGAAGACAAACGCTTAATTGTTTTTGAACTGGATGAAGTGAAAGACAATAAAGAAATTTTGTCGGTAATGTTGAAGTTAATTAAATCAGCGATCCAAAGAACTATATGGAAAAACAGAGCCGAAAAAGGCATCATTTTATTCGATGAGTTTGCGAAACAACTGAAGTTTGACAACGTACTAGAAAGTGTTGAATTTTACTATCAAGCGATACGAAAACAAAATGGAGCTATTGGGATCATACTACAATCCATTAATCAACTTCCCGACAATGCAACCTCAGCAAGTATTTTGGAAAACACCCAAGTTATCTATAGTCTGAATAATGAAAAAGGTTATGAGGAACTTGTAAAAAGACTCAACCTATCAAGCCATGACTTAAACCAATTAAAATCCATTAAAAATAATCTTTCTGGTTCACGGAAGTACACTGAAATGTTCATCAAAATCGGAAAGGAAAGCAACATTTTCAGGCTTGAGGTCCCTAAAGAAGTGTATGCAGCATATCTAACCGATGGACGAGAAAATGAGGATATCATGAAGCTCTACGAAGAGCATCACGATATGCAAAAAGCAATAATTCAATTCACATCTAAAACGTAATATTATGAAATCCAAGATTCACGAATACCAGAACAAATTTTTTACAATGAGTAAAAAGAAAATCAGAATTTTAGTACTAGCAGTAGCATTAATGCTATTAATTCCATTAAAGGCAACAAGCCAAGGCATGCCGACTTATGACAACACCAATTTTATAAGTTTGGTAAAACAACTTGTAGAATCGGGCAAACAAACTGCGCAGATGATTAAGTCTGTACAATTTTTGAAAGACGCTAAAGAAGCGCTAGAAAAAGTATCCAGCGTGGTACAACAACTCCGAGCGGTTGAGGAAATTGCACAAAACAACCAACGTCTTATTCAGGTTATGCAAACTGATTTACAAGACATTTTGAACTCGCCATATATAAAACCTGATGAAGTAACTCGAGTTGCAGAATCCTTTGATGCGATAGTTCAAAATGCTTTAGACACCGTTGAATTTATGGGCGAAATTTTATCCAGCGATAATCTTAAAATGACCGATGCCGAACGTGCCGAAGTCCTAAAAGAAAAAGAATTAGAATCGAAGGAAATGGTTTCCAATATCAAAACAAAAACGCGACGTTACAAGGATATTATTTCCTTCAGAAAAATGCAGGATAAAGTAAATAATCGCGAAACAAACTATTAATAATGACTGCAGCCTTCATTTTAGGAATTGGACTTGAATATATCGATACGGTATTTCAAACCATACAAAACAGCAGCTTCTCGCAATACACCATTGCAGGAATGAAAACGCTAGCGGTTTTGTTTTTCTTAATCAATATTCTAAAAAAATACAATGAAGGTGTTGCAGATAAAGATGGGTACTCTTGGGGATTAAGTCCTGGTGAGCTCGCAAAGAATTTTGCTGTCGTGCTCTTGGTTATTTTCTCAACGCAGGTATTAGTTTTTTTTGATGGCATATTAGTAGCCATTGAAGGGCAATACAGAGGGACTGCACCTGCGTTATTACCATTACAACTACAAGATTTACCACTTGAAGAAGATGTAGGATTATTAGATGCTGCAAGTATGGCAATGACGCTTCTTTATGAAGCTTTGCTTACACCACTCTATGGATTTAAGATATTAGCCTTTATAATAAGCACCATGCTGTGGATTCTTGACCTATTTATCTACCCTCTGTTTTTAGCAGAACGCTTCTTTCTATTAGGAATTATGCAAGCCTTTTTTCCTTTGGTTATAAGTCTAGCCGTATTTGAAAAGTTCCGTTCACTAGCCTATACCTTTTTTAAACTCTATGCAGCCGTCTATATGTTAGTTCCCGCTTTCTTCTTAGTCAATGTATTTATCAATGCAATCTATACGGAATTAAACACCAATTTCTGGACCAACCTATTTGGGACCGATTTTGGTCAAGGCTTTTTTGCACCCGTTGTACAACTAGGCACCGTTGGCTTTATAGTTTTCTTGAAATTTAAACTCTATAAGCGAGCCACATCATTTACGCTAAGATTATTTACCAGCTAATCCAACTCAATATGAAAACACCATACAAAAACATCTATAACGTATTAAAGCTCAATCGATTTATAGTTTTAGTCGTCGTTAGTTGTGCCTTACTATCGAGTACTTTTTCCGTTTTGGTGGCCTTTAGGACATATAAAAATGCCTTGAATAGTGCTTTTGCCATCAACACAGATGGTAGCATTATTCCGCTGAAACTCATTAACCAAAAGGAAAATTTTAAAGTGGAAGCTTTGGCACATTTAGAACTGTTTCACAACTACTTCTATAATATTGATGCCAGCAACTATGAAAAAAATCTGGAAAAGGCGCTTTGGTTAGGCAACAGTTCTGTAGATAATTTGTATCGTCAAAAAAAAGCAGACGGTGTTTATAACCGATTATTACAATATTCCTTAGTTCAGAAAGTACTACAAATTACTACGCAATTAAAAGAACACAATGGCTCATATACGTTTACTACAACCACCATTTTTGAAATTAATCGAGGCTCTATTGTCGATACTTATGAATTAGTTTCCAAAGGGAACTTAATTAGCGTTGACCGGAATTTCCCAAACAATCCACATGGTCTTCTGATTACCAATTATTTTGAAAACACCTTAAAAAAGCTAAACACTAAAAATTGAGTCCCTAAAAAAATCCGCAAATGAAAGTAGAAAAGAACAAAATAGTATTTATAGCAGTATTAGCAATGGTGTTCATATTCCTTATTTCTTATAGCCTAATGCTCATGGGAAATGACGATAATGAAAAAGACAGCCTTGAACAGACGTTGATTCCTGATTTAGAAGACAACCAGAAAACATATGACTCCAAATTAGATGCGCTTAATGATTTAAAAGAAGTACGCGAAACCAACGCTCCTAGTATCTATGATGAAAAATTAATGGACTCCATGGGGTATTACGATCCAGAACTACCAGAACGTCATAAAAAACGTATTGTAGACAGTATTTACGCCGCTGGAAAAATTCAATATTCAGAATTAAAATATCAAAACTTTGGACGACATAACCTAAAAACAAAGCCCCCTATAGCTATTGATTCTTCAGAAATAATCAGAGAGTTAAAAATACAAGCTAAAGCATTGGGCCTGGAACATCAACTATTTTTTGCGGCTGCACCAAAACCCAATACATTTTCAATCATGGGTCATACGGATACCACAATTTACGCCGTTGTTGATGGCGACCAAATTGTAAAAGCAAATACGCGATTGCGAATGCGACTTACTAAAGCTGCAATGGTCAATGGAAAACAAATGCCCAAGAACACACTTTTATTTGGTTTTATAAGCTTTCAGCCCAATCGTGCATTAATTGAGATTGAGAATATCAACCATCACCCCACAAAACTCAAAGCTTTCGATTTACAAGATGGCAGCGAAGGCATTTATGTGGAAAACAACTTCAGAGCCGAAGCTATCAGTGAAGTTCTGGACGATGTTATAGGAGATATCAATATTCCAACAGTTCCACAGGTCGGTGGCATAACAAAAGTATTGAAACGTAGTAATCGAAATGTGAAGGTTACCGTATTGAACAATTATAAACTTATTTTAAAACCAAAATTATGAGCTCATAATGAGCATTTAAAAACACACTCTTATGAAAAAGTATATGAGCATTCTAACACTTATTATCACTTCCGTTTTTATGGAAGCCCAAACATCAACAATACTTGACACTATTTACGCCAATGACACCAAAAATGTGGTTCTCTTTTTTCCAGAACCTATACGCCAAGGCATCACAGGTTCAGATAATTTTGTGTTTACCTACAATCGTGAAAAAGAACAATATTTTGGCTTACTACAAGCCAAACAAGGAAAAGAAAGTAATCTACTGGTAATCAATATAAATGGCTCAGTTTTTTCGTATATTGTAAGATATAAAGCGCAGCTTTCAAAGCTTAATTATTTTATCCCAATGACAAGTAGTATTGGGAATGAAAAACCAAAAGTTGAAGATTCGATTCAGTCTAAAACTTTCGAAAAAAGTATTGATAATAGCACCTATTATTACCAAAACTTCTGCTCTTACCTTCTTGATAGAAGACAATATCTAGGAAGACACACAAGACGAAATAATGGTGTTGTCATGAGACTTGAAACTATTGTTTTTGATAAAGAAGCGCTTTATTTTGTTATTCAAATTAGGAATAATTCCACTTTGGATTATGATTTGAATTTCTTGAACATTTCCGTTGAAACAAGACAAAAAGGGAAAAGAAAATCTTTACAACGTTTGTACATAGAGCCAATTTTTAAACATCATCTGCCTTCGAAAATTGTAGTAAATGAAACGGTAAGACTTATATATGTTATGCCTAAATTTTCATTATCTAATGACAGAAGGGTCATTTTAGAATTGAACGAGAAACGTGGCGAACGCAATATTGAACTAAAAGTATCCCATAAATATATCAATAACCCCAATTAATAGGATAATGAAAGCCATCGCCATGCTCCTATTGGAGGATTTTTAACCTTTTTTTTGTGTCAAAAAAACAGAAGAGTTACAATTTTTAAACATAGAGTGAATATGCACTTCCCTATTTGGATTTACTTATATCCTAAAAGCCGCAGACATTAGCGCTATTTCCGAGTTTTTAATTCCGATGTCCTTTGCAACGATCTTCCAATCTTTAACTACTGTTAATACTTCTGTAAGTATGGCATTCATTTCTGTATCATTTAATCTAAAATACGCGCCAACACTTTTAGCAAGATCAAAGCTTAGAGCATTATCGTCCATATCTATATTCAAAGACAATCCTTCTTTTTCTATTGAAGGATTTAAATCGTACGCTGGTGATAAAACCCAACCGTTAGGCGTTAATATAAATCCATGATTACGCATATGATCATCCGTATTAGAAATCGCGATATTGAATACGATTCGACGCCAAAGTTGATGTAAATTAGCGTCTACATCGGCACCATAATTCTCAATAAACTCAACAATCTCAAGATAACTTGGTGCAGAATTTTTTAGAATATCTTCGGTGTTTCCTGTCATCGTCATTGCAGACGCGAAGTGAATACGTTTTCTATTGTTTCTATCAAATCGTCTAGTTAAAAAGGTGTGATATTGACCACTAATCTTTTCTATTTTAGAATCTGCCATTTGAATTCCTGCAGCAGTCGCTAGTTGATATGCTAAAAATTCCCAAGCGGCTTTATCAACGGTATCGGTCTTTGATGGAAATTTTGCAATCCAAAGATTCTTCTTTGCGTCCAGAATATTCGCCTTTGGTCTTGCGCCACCTAGAGAAGATCCAGGCGCTATCAAAACGGCTATCCATTTTCTTATAGCATCACTATAATCATCATTTTCTAATTGATTTACAGCCTCTTGAAGCTCACCAAGTGAAGACCAAGGAGGTGTTGGATTTTGGTTATCATTATCTAAAAAAGGACCATCCATTTCCGTTTTAAAGCGCAGAGCTCCCATCCTACTCTCATCATAAACCCCAAGCAGATAATCTATTTCATAGAGTGTACTTGCTTTTTCATTATTTGCTCTAGCCTCTTGCGCCGCCCTACGCTTCATTAAGGTCTTCCCCCAAGTGTCTGGCATGCTATCCAAAAAAATCCCAAAATTCTCCTTGTTGTTAGGATATTGAGGTCCCGAATAAAAAACGATATCGGGATCTAGTAATCGTTGCGCATCGGTCTTTAGCCAATCTTTATCATACTCAAAACTAAATGCCTTTTTACCTTTCGCAAAATGCGCAGAAAGCACACCAACGAGCGTTGGAGTTTCTAAACCATCCCAGTCTGCAAATACGTATATGTCAAATTTTCCTTTAGCCATTTTGCTTATAATAAATCAAGATCCTGTAATTTTCGTCCAAACTCATCATCAATGGCGAGCTTAAGAAAATCATCTTGAAGATTCAACACTCTAAACACATTAAAATAGTGACCTATAGCTACAGCTGGGTCTCCTTTTTCTATACGATAAAGCGTTGCTCTGTGAATACCTGCACGTTCAGAAACCTGCTCTGTTGTTAACTTTCTTCTTTTTCTTGCCAACTTTATATTCTCACCTATCTGTTCAAAAATCTTCTGATATTTAGGAAGAAGAATGGTTTTCTTAGAATTCATTTTGTCGCTTATTTATAACAAATATAGATATATTGCTACAAATAAGCGACAATAATCGATACACTTTACTTCTAATCACTTAAAAATTGATTGTACCTCTTCATAAATCCTATCAAAATTAGCTTGTAAGTCAACCTCAGAATAATCCCGTGACCTTCTTGGTAATCGTTTTTCAATTTTAGGCAATTTAAATTGAACTTTTTTGTCCTTTCCATCAGCGAACGTAATAAATTCGCCTTCTTTTAGTCTAAAAAACACATCAGCTCTAATTTTGGAGACTTCACGTTCTCCGGTTGTAATTCGGGTGTCAAAATTGAGATTATGACCTCGATTAACGCTAGTGGTTTCTTTTTTTACAATTTCAAAAAAGCGTTCATAATATTTTGCGGTGTCTGGATCATTTACTTTACCAAAGAACTGATACGATAAATTACTCAAAATGGCTTTACTCGCCTTATCTCCATACATCATATCATTTTGAATTTTGTCTTGCATCACGTAAATCGTGGCAATATCATAACTACGCAATGTGGCTGGAATACGGTGCATATTTAATAATCTGATTGTTGGTGCTTCTTCCATCAACAAAAATGAAGCATTTGAATTCCGCACACTCATTTGTTTTGTAATCGTATGAATAATAGTGGCTATGATGGGCGAATAGGCTGTTTCATATTTTGGGTTATTGACTACTGAAATAGCTAAAGGTTTGTCCTGGCTATTAATATCTAGCGGAACATCATCTGAAGAAAGTGCCATAAAAATACGTTGCGTACTTATTTTTTTGAGCGCATTGGCCAAAGTGCTTTTTACACCAGCGGTTTGTCTGTCGGAATCCTTACCACTAATAAAAGCGTCTGCCATTGCTCTCGAAGTTGTATTAGAGCTCAAAAAAGCAATCATACTGTCTGTGTCCAAGAATTGATAAATGGCTATGAGATGTGGCAGTGTACAAAGATGCGGATATGAGCTTCTCAATTTCCAAATCAACCCACCTATTAAGCCTTCAGCTGCATCATTAAAAAATTTTGTTGTTCCTATACTTCCGGACTCTCTTTGCTCTAAAAGGTTTTCAATTAGAACTCTTGCAACTTCATTTACGCTTTCTTCATTGGTCATGTATCTTGGCGCTATTGGATTCACTCGGTCATGAATATTATTAAATGAAATCACTTTAAAATCAACTTCATTTTTTTCAAATAAAGGAAATGCCATTTCTGTGATTTCAAAATTCTTATAATCGTGAATCACACCAGAAAATTTATGTTTACTGAAATGCTGAAGAAAATTAAAAACAACACTTTCGGTTTTCCCACTTCCTGCAGAACCAATTATTGAAGCGCCTCGTTTAATGTTGTTTATTTTGAAATTTCCACACTTTACTTTAAAATGAACTTGGTGTTTATCATTTGAATCTAAAATTTCATTTTCCTTGTGAAGAAACACATATAGAACCGTATTGATAAGCAAAAGTGGACAACCAATATAAAGCAACTGTATAACCCATTGTATCAAATAAGGGCTCATTTTGAAAAGTAGCCCTAAACAAATAACAGTTAAAATTAGATTTATAAAAAAGGCATATCGGGTCATTTTGAAAAGACTTGAGAACACCAAGCTCATTCCAAATACTAATCCAATCGTAAATGTGATTCCTTGTATTTCCATGTTATATACCTATTGAACCCGATTTAATTGCAACGTCCACACCACGTTTTAAATATCGTATAGTTTTAAGCGCTAACTGCACTTGATTTGTTGGAATACTCGCCTTAGGGACTCCAGATTTTGCAAGCATTTTAAAAGCAACTGCTTTTTCACTTGCTGGCAAACCCAACAATGTTGCGAAGTACAACTTTGGATTCTTAATAAAATCTTTTTTCGATTTATAGGATTCTGCAAAGTTGCGTTTGTAGCTAAAAGTTTTGTCAAAAGTGGTTTCAGCTTTTGAGAAAAACGCATCTCTATCAAACCCACGTTTTACAATTTTACCATGCATCTCAACTTCCGAACCTTTGTATTTAGATCCTGGTGATAGACTCACAGAATTTGAGGCATCTATTCGACTCACGATAATGTGAATATGACTTTGATTACCCGCTTTTTTCATGCCTTGAACAATCCGTTTTCCATTTTGTTGATGTGGTGCTTCGGCTTCGAGTTTGATTATTTTAGATTTCATTTTCTTGATATTTCCATCTAATTGATGATTCTCTATTTTCCGAATATCTGTTTTTAGCTGAAGTATTTTAGTGGCAAAAAGTTGGTTTTCTTTTACCTGTTTATCTGTGCCTTTAAATGTTCGTTGATGTTCAATTTTTGCAAAATATTTTATGTCGTCAACGGTTATCGGCTTACCATTAATTTCTCGATTGAAGGACCTTGCATAATCGTTCATTATGGCTCTGGTATATTGCTTTAAATCGGCAGAACTGTTTTGTAAATTTCGTAATTCTGACTGACTTGGGTTTACGGTAATTGAATAAAATTTAGGCTCTTTCCTTTTTAATTTCGCCGTATTGCCATCAATTTCTTTCACAACGTCTTTAGCTTCAATTTCATCGCCATATTGATTAAAAAAATGCTCTACATCTGCTTGCTCCAAACCTTGATTTTCCTTCTCCAGATACTCAGCGAAATCGGCAGAGCTTTGCGAATAATCTCCTCCTAATTTTTGAGCCGTGATTGTGATATACATAATATTATAATTGATTATTTGAATCATTTTTTTCTACAAATAGCACTTCCTTCTCTTCAACTTCTTTTTCTAAAATCAACTTTTCTTGCTTTGGTTCAAACTCCATAAACAAAGATTGTAACATGGCAGTTGTGGGTTTGTCATGGTTCTTCTCGATGTCTTTTATAATGGCGATTACCGCATTGATTCGCTTCTTGATTTGACTTTCTAAGGTTTTCATATTAGGTCCTAAAGTTTCATATGGCGAAATGCCATTGTCCTCAAAAAAGTCCAGCATCAGAAGCAACGTCATCGATTGTGATTTAGATATTTTTTTACAAAACACTCGAAAACGCTCTGCGACTGAAGTTTTAATACCGAGCTTCTCAAACCGCTCTTTTTCATATCCTTTATCCATTTTTTCTGAAAATATTTGTTGTTTTTATTGGCCTGCGAGGGTTTTTTCTGAAAAAACCATGTTGAAAATTCAAAAATCAAAACAACCAATCGCCGATAGGTGTTGAAATTACTAGTGTTTTGTAAAAACTAAAAATTGTAACATCGCGCTAGCGTGTTACCCTCTTGCTATTCCTTTTCGTCCAGCGCGCTGGACAAAAAAATACCATTACATCCAAAAATGTAATGGCTTTTTAACGAATGCTAATTGTAATTCGATTTTTTAAGAGTGTTATTCTTGAAGTTTAAAAGTATCTTTAACAAACCACACTTTTTGTTGCAGAATATAAAATAACAGGACAAAAAAAAAGACCTTTAATAAACTTAAAGGTCCTAGGTTAATAATTCGATCTTAAATATTAAAAATATAGTCATAAGAATATAAATTTCTTAGAGCTTCTTCTTCCAAAAGTATATCATATTCAACATGATGTTCTTTGGCGTAACGTTTCAAATCATTTCCAAATTTATGCTCAACATCTTTTTTGGAAACCGAAACCAAACGTTCTTGGGTTTCGTTATCGAGGTTTGTATAATTGAGATATACCATGACTAAAAAATTAGTATTCACTTGGAAGCATAAGCGTATTATTTACAAAAAATAATAGCAATTCATCCAACGGAAAATCAGTTACATTATATCTATGTGTTTCAAAAATGTTATCGTTTCCATCACTATAATTAATGATGGCTTCGCATTGCTTTTCAAACTGTTCCTTTTCAGAAAGTCGTTTAAAATCAATGGTAATAAAATGACTTCTATTTGACAGACTTTTTGCAATTACGGATACATCTGTAATCAGCCAAAAGCATTCCGCTTCGTTGGCTAAATATTTTAATCCGTCAGTAAAACGCGTTCCAATTAATGGAATTTTAAAGACCATTTCGATACCACAAAAATGTTGTAAATCGGCTTTTATTTTGTTAACTTTTTCGTTCATTATATTTTTTTTATTAGTTAATAATGAAAAAGAGAGCGCTACTTTTTGACAGGAACGCTCTCTTTTAATTTTCAATTATTAGGTAGCGTTATCCTCGCCTTTAATTCCCAAAAGCAAAATTTCATCAATTACCACTTCGGTAACATATCTTTTTTCTCCCTCTTTGGTTTCATAAGAACGTGAGGTCAATTTACCCTCTACTGCTACCTCTTTTCCTTTGCCGACATATTTTTCTACGATTTCGGCAATCTTTCCCCATGCTACAATAGTGTGCCATTGGGTGTCTGTCACTTTTTCACCTTTAGAATCCTTATAAGATTCATTGGTTGCGATTGAAAATTTTGCAATTTTCTTACCGTTTTCAAGGTTTGTAATTTCTGGCATGTATCCTACGTTACCAATTAACTGTACTTTGTTTTTTAGAGTACTCATAATTAAAAAATTTAAAGATTAATATTTACCAATCTGAACGATTCAGAAAGGCTGTATTATTGATTTACTTATTATATCCAGAGCGTTTTCCTTTTTTGGTTTTTTTAACTTTTGTTCCGCTTCCTTTTTATTTATTTTGTAAGATTTCATAAGATTCATTTTAGATTTACTTCCCATAGAGCCGACGCTGTTACCTTCTTTTTGTTGCTTAGTGCTTTCGATATTCAGCTTTGTTTAGACATATAAAAAGTGCGAGGGTAGCCTGCGCTTAGCGCAGTCGAAGTGAGCCTGGTTATGCTGTCGTTCAAAGCTGAATGTTGTTATTTTGCTGTCAAAAAAAGAGTTGACGGTGTTGGATTACGGAAGTGATTCTAAAGACTTTGTGAAATATAAAATCATGGGAAGTGGAACAAAATGCAAATACATTTTTATCCTTTTTAGGGAACTTGATTCACGCTTTTTACGTGAGAATAGAGTGTTCCTTTCCTGCAGAGCGGAAAGGGTTAACGGAATGAAGCGTCAAAAGTGGGGATTAGGTTCAAGACCTTGTTTAATGAAGCTCTTTTATGGGAATGAAGCTTTTTGCGGAATGTAGAGAAATGTGCTGAATGGAATAAGATGAATTTTTATCCCTGCGTGTTTAATGTAAATTATCAAAATAAAGATGCAAAAAATCGTTTATTCTAAGTAAGATTAATTATGACTTTTAATCCTTAAACATTTTTACTGTAGTAACAGAGCTAAATCCTAAATACTCTAAAGAATAATTTCTACTTGTTCCCATTATTGAAGATTATCTATAACTAGCGTAATAAGAATCATTCCACAAAAATGAGTCTACTACTATAATTATATTCTATAGAACTTGATAGTACTGTTCTAACATTTTACATAAAGTCATAATGTTCAATGAGGACTTTCTATTTCTGAACCATATAATCCTGCCATTTTATTAGTACATATTTATGAACACCATGCTCCACTCTTTTTAAAAATCCATATTCATAAACAAAAAAATAGACATCACCTTTTGTGTTTTTCCAATAATGTGTGAAAAAATTTGGATCAAATCCTTCTTGAGTAAGCATACTTGTCCTAACTATTACCTTACCTCCTTTATTATATTCCTTCAATATTTTTCTGTTAAGTTTTAGCTGATTGTCGACTATATTATAAAAACGTTCCGGTTTTTCTTTTGCTTGTTGATATTGATAAGCACTTTTACACTGTGGGTCGCAAAATTTCTTATCGGTTCTTCCCTTTAACTCGTTCTTACAATATATACAAGTTTTATAAAATCTCATGTTCCTTATATTAAGTGTATGTTATACGTATCCTATTCGAATAAGATACGATTAAATCGTTAACATCCACTACATTGCATTAAATAATACTTTATGGAAAAAGGAAGGAGCGTTACTTTAAAGCATCTTTTAATAAAAGATAAAAGATATATCGGCTTACAATTCAATACAGACAAAATTATTCAGGCACTTGTTAAAGAGTTGCCTAACGTAAGATGGAGCAATGAATTTAACATGGCTTATATTTTAAACTCAAATGAAAACCTTAATAAAATATTTAATATTTTTAGTGGTGTTGTTTGGGTGAATTGTAATTACTTTTTTGATAAAAAACCAATAAATGATAATATTGAGCCCATGGATATCACTTGGTTTAGACAACGATCTCTACCAAATAATTTTCGACACTGTCCTACTTCGTACTTAGATAAGTTACAATTAAAAAAATACGCTAATAATACTGTAAAATCTTATATTCTTGCTTTTGAAACCTTCATAAACGATCACAAAGCCAAAGAATTGATACAGATCAATGAAAATGATGTTAGGAACTATATTCTCAAATTAATTCAAGAAAACAAATCTGATTCTTATATAAATATAGCGATCAACAGTATCAAATTTTATTACGAATCTGTATTAGGTATGCCAAATCGTTTTTATCAAATAGAAAGGCCTAGAAAAGCAAAAAAATTGCCAAAAGTTCTTTCAAAAGAGGATGTTTTAAAAATCATTACAAATACAAATAACTTAAAACATAAATGTATTGTAAGTCTTTTGTACTCATCTGGGATTAGAAGAAACGAATTAATCAATTTAAAAATTACAGATATTGATAGTAAGCGAATGCTAATACTCATTGAAGCCGCTAAAGGTAAAAAAGACCGTTATACGTTACTTTCTAATACTTTATTAAAAGATTTACGAGACTACTATAAACAATGGAAACCAGAAACTTATATTTTTGAAGGCGTATATGGAAAACAATATTCCGCACAAAGTGTTGGCCAAATAGTAAAAAATGCCGCAATAAAGGCAGGAATACAAATTACTGTAACACCACATATACTAAGACATAGTTTTGCAACTCACCTTTTAGAAGATGGAGTGGATTTAAGACAAATTCAAGTTTTATTAGGTCACAGCTCTACCAAAACGACGGAGATTTACACCCATGTTGCCACGACCACTTTTAAGAAAATTAAGAACCCTTTAGATATTTAAGAATATATAAAGGATATATATAACATATGTTATATATATCTTATATTTGGGTGTATATAGAACATATGTTCTATATACTATTGTTGTACAACATACCCGAAATGAACAAACTGCTGACAATTTCACTTCTGATTTTCCTATTTCTGTCTTGCAAAAACG
>NZ_CANLYI010000005.1 GCF_947495255.1 uncultured Winogradskyella sp. | reverse complement strand
ACCGTTTCTGTTGAATATTTTGAGTTCAGTCACATTAAAACTACTTAAATCAAAAGAATCATTCTGTCCTGGTGACACACCTGGTGATATGCCCTCTGGGAATACACAAGTACCTGACTCAGTAACTGTCACCTCACTTAAACCAAAACATCCTGTATCATTAAAAACAACCTCAACTCCATACAAACCTCCCTCCAATACAGGAAGACTTAAAGTGTTCTCATCTAAAACAATACCACCATCACGATACCAATAAACAGACACTTCAGATAAAGAATAATTTTCTGGAATTGCATCAATAATAAATGGTGAGGATGCATTAGGACAAATTTCGTATTCAACATCTAAAGAAAAACTTGTAATAGGCTCAATACCTATGATCAAGTTAAAACTATTAGTAACAAAACAATCTGCAAAATCAACAGACTCTACCCTAACGTATAAAGTTTCGCCAGAACTATCATATAAATCAGGCAAAGCTCCTGTAGCAGCTATAGCATCTGACTCTGACAGGTAATAAGAAACTAAAAACTGCGTTTCATCTTGACCATTTAGAATATCAGCATTATGTGATTCTAAATCAAAACTCGCAACGCCATCTCCATCATTATCACAGCCAAATAAATCTACACTTTCTGCTATATGACTAGGATTAGTAAGTAGTATGAAAAATGAAGTCGTAGCAAAACAACCAGAAGTATTACTTTCTATTCTTGCATAAATAATTTGAGGGTCTGAAACATTTTCATAAACAGAAGGCAATGGACTAGAATTAGCTATAGCATCTTGCTCATTTAAATGGTACGTAATTGTATACTCTGAAGCAATTTGATTACCTAAAATATAAGCGTCATTTTCTGTAAGATCAAAGAATGCTTGGTTTGTTGCAGAACACTCTAATAAATCATTCGCCGGATTTGCAATAGGAGTTTCTAAAAACTCTACAGTAATTTCGTCACTTATTATACATTGATTAGAAAATATTACTTGAGCTGTATAAACACCTGGCTCACTAACCGTTAAAATAGAACTTGACTCTTCAGAAATAAGTAATCCATCTTTATACCAAACATGCTCTAAATTTGGAGCTTGTGTATCTAAAACTACAGGCTCATTTAAACAACTTGCGGTACCTGCGTCTATTGTAAAATCATCTCCTAGAGTTAATTCTCCAATTTCAAAACTACCTGCTTCAATAAAGATCCCAGTATCAAATTGTGGGTCTGAATCATCAGCAACCACAAGTTTTATATGATAAGTTTCTCCAATATTAACTGCGGATTGAGCTGTAAAAACTACCGTTCTACCATTATAATCCATTGGTGGTAAATTGTCAGGTGTATATTCCCCAAAATATGCTTCGTTAATAGCAGGACAATCATCGTTACTAGGATGAACCGTTGTTACTAAAATTGGTGTTGTAGTATTTGGAATAACGGCTAGATTAGTTGTGTTATCATTAGAATCCGTTAAGAAAAAAGCAAAAGCATCTGAAAACGTACACTCATAACTACCACCATTGTATTCTTCCGATGCCATTAAAAAATCAAAACTTATATTTTGAGAATATGGCACAAAATCAAACTCTATAATCGTAGCGTTTCTAGAATCGACTCCTAAAATAGTATCTAAATCAGTATCACCAACCCATTGGCTACCTGATGAATTTATTGTATCATCATTGGGGCCAGCCGCATCTTCTGCATGACCTGTACTCATTAAGAGTCCTTCGCTAAAAGGAAACTGATCACCATCCATTGAAAAATAACCTATTCCGTTAGGATTAAAAGGGTCAAAGCTTGTACCTGTTGTAAAGGTAATATTTGATACGTTAGCACAATCACTAGCGAATAATACATCTTGCACCAATTCTTCTATAGTGTAAGCACTATCACTTACTTCAATACTATTAAAACCAGGCCTAATGCATAAATCAAAACTTACATCCTCATCCTCAGAACCTTCTGAAAATACTCTTATATAATAAGTATCACCAATGACTAATTGTGGTGTTACACTAGGACCACCATCCATACAATATAGCTCATTGAGCGCACCACAAGAACCTTCATAAACAGCATGATTGAGGCTTGATGTCACATCATTTTCAACAATATTTAAAAACTCAATTATTTGCGTATCATTAATAGCAACAAACTGAAACCATACATCATCATCTGCATCACCATCACAAGAAACCGCTGCCACATTAGAAGGGCTTGCCGATAAAATTGTACCATAAGCCAGCTCCGTGCATGTGTCATCTGTATTAACAGTTACTATTGTTGCCGAATCACAATCATCATTATCAGGAATACAACCCCTAACTAATATTGGCAAACTATTAAAAACACAATTAGCATCTTGATTATTATTTAATGTATATATAATATCTGTGAAGAAAGGGAAAGGACCAATTTGATAGGTACCAATAGCATTAACAGTAGCCGTATTGGTATCGACATTATTAGATATAGTAAGTGATGTAGCACTACCTAAAGACGTAACGTTAACATCTATTAGAAATTGACTACCGTTATCACAATCATCAACAATAGTGTATGTCGCTTCTGAATTGGTACATGTTGCACAAGCAACTGTATAAGTAATTCCACCATTCATAGGAGCATCTCCATTTGCACAACTACTTGGCACAAAATCATCTGACGCAATATAAAATGATATGGTATCTCCTGTAGATGTGTATGAAAGACCTGAAAGATCACCTTCATTACCGAAAAAATAATCATCATAAGGCACAATAAAAGTTCCATCAGTATCTATAACAACAAGTGGATCCCAACCTTCATCAATAAATCCTGAATAAAAATTCAATGTTAATGCTGAACCATCAATACTGGTAAATGTGAAAATTTCAGGATTAACAACACCATTATCTCCATAACACATTGTTTCTGTTATAGGACCAGCTGAACAATCTATAATAAAATCTGTTTTTATTGGTGTCGTAAAAAGTAAAGGACCTGCCCAAATACTATTTCCGTTGGTACAATTTGCCCTAACATAGACTTCATAATCTGTACCAAATAACAATCCGTTTTCTGTAACATTTTGCACTAATGATGTTGTACCTGATGTTGGCGTACCAGTACCTTCAATTTGTATTGCATATTCCCATGAAGTTTCACTGTCATTGGCAATCCAAGAAAAATCTACTGATGCACTTATATCATCAGAATCTACGCCATCAACAGATACTGTTGGAGAAGCACAGATTGAACCACACGTTTCCACACGCACCAAATCAATTGACATATCCCCTCTAAAATTATCTGTTCTAGTTTGTTTAAACTCTAAATATATGGATTGCCCTAAATATGCATCTAAATTAACACCTACGGGCACCCATGGTTCACCACCTGAAGTTTGTAGCTGACCACTCCATGTAAATAGATTAGTAAATGGCCCAGAAATTGAATTAGAAATTCCAACTTCTAAAGTTCCCATACCTTCACCATAGGCATGCATATAAAAAGAAAGTTCTGCCTCATCTGTTGCAGTTGTAAGATCAATAACAGGACTAATTGCTGAAGCGGATAAAAGTTGTGCATTACCCGAAGCTTCATAATTCATATAATTAGCACCACTATACGCCGAATCTGGTCCTGTACCTGAACTATTTGCATTACCTGGCACTTCCCATTGTCCTCCGTTATTTGTATTTGTTAAATCACCTGTCCAACCATTGTAATCATCAAATTCTGCTTCAAATACAAAAGAAGAATTATTAGAGGGACAAGTTACACCTACTGGAGGATTGATTGTTTGACTTAAAGCTTTTGTGCTACATAGCATACACACAATAATTAAGCTAAATGTTAGGATTAAATTTTTCATTTCATTTTTTTATTAATTCAACAGAAATAATATAATTAACACCTTCTTTAAGATGTATTTATTAATAGGAAAGCCACCAAAAAAATCAGTGGCTTTCCGTTATTGACTTCAGCAAGATTTAATCTTTTATTACTCTGATAGTCTTAACAACACCACCAATGGTAACTTTCACAAAATAAGTACCTGTTTGTAAACCTGATAAATCTAATTCACTATTTACAGCATTAGGCATCTTTTCTAATACTTGTTGCCCTAACATATTGTAAACGTTTACAGCATCAATAGTGTTAATAGCATTTAATGTAAGCGTGTTTTTTACTGGGTTAGGATAGTAAGTGAATGCATTTACATTATCTACATCGTCAATTCCTAAAGTAGCGCAAGTTACATCAGCTACCCATCCGCCATATTCAATACCACCATCAGAACTAAACTCAATAGTTAAAGCTCCTGAAGCATCTGTAGAAGTATAAGCATCACCAACATTAAGCCTACTCGCAACAACAGAAGGCATAGTTCCAATTCCACTTTCTTGACCACATAATGTTTGTGCTAAAACAGGGAACGTATTATCTGGACCATTGTATATAGTTAAGTAATCATAACATCCACCTTGCGCTCCATCGTAATAATCATCTGCTTCTAAATCCACAAAAGTAAATGTAATAGTCACAGCCTCACCTGCAGTATCTGGCACAATGGTAGTTGTTGTAAATTCTGAACTAGAATAATCATTACTAGCCCCACCAGTATCTACAAAGTTACCACCACAAGAAGGCGGAATAATTGCTGTCGCAAAAGCATAAGGACCAACCCATGAAGAATTACCATCCACACCACAATCTGTCTGAACATAATACTCGTAATTATTATCAGCAACTAAACCTGTTAGGTTATAAGGATTGGAAATTCCTGTAGCTGTAGCAACACCAGTTACGGTTTCTCCTGCAGTAACATCTACAACCTCAATATTCCATGATGTTGCTGTACCACTAGCCCAACTTAAATCTGCCGTAGTCGTTGTAATATTTGATGCTGCAAGCGTTGAAGGCGGTATACAGGATGGTGCTTCTTCAAAAGAAACATCATCAATTGCTAAATCATCATCAAAATCACTTGGATTTAAAATTTCCGAAAAAGTGAATCTAGCTTGCGCTGGACCCGTAAATGTTAAACCAGCTATATCAATAATTTTTAATTCCCAACCGACTGTATTTGTGTTATAAGTAGCCATGAGATTCCAAGAACTTCCATCCCAAACCTCAACATCTAATTGTGCATTTAGAGAATCTTCAGAATCACTTATTTCATAAAAACTTAAAACTGGTGCAGCAAGTGTACTTACATCAACTAAAGGACTAACTAAATACCTAGGACCATGATCACCTGACGCATCACAAGCTGCATAATAACCGTTAGTAGCTGTACTTCCTGTTATTACACCATCATTTCCAACGTGTCCCAATCCTGATGTTTGAAAAAACCATTCTTCTTCTCCTGAATCACTAGACATTCTCCAGCAATCTGGAATATCACCTCCATTATCAAAACCTTCAGTATATGGTGCAGTAAATGCATCACACTCTGTAGTAAACTCAATTGGTCCAAACCAGAAAGAAGTACCATCAGAAACACCACAATCTGCCTGAACAAATATCTGATAAGTAGTATTAGACTGCAAACTTGATAACCCAAATGGATTTGTAACACCTGTATTTGTAGCCACACCAGTTACAGTTTCACCAGCAGTAACATCAACTACTTCAATATTCCAAGAAGCAGCTGTACCATTCTCAGTCCAAGCTAAATCTGCAGTAGTCGTTGTAATATTAGAAACCATTAAAAACGATGGAGCTACACAAGATATAGGCTCATCGAAAGTAACATCATCAATTGCAATATCATCATCACCACCTCCATTAGGTTCTGAAAACGTAAATCTAGCTTGTGCTGGCCCAGTAAATGATAAACCACTTAGGTTAATTGATTTTAATTCCCAACCTACAGTATTAGTATTGTAAGTTGCCATAAGGTTCCAAGCGCTACCATCCCATACTTCTACATCTAATTGTGCATTGTCAGAATCCTCAGCATCACTAATTTCATAGAATCTTAATTCTGGCGATGCAAGTGTACTTACATCTACTAATGGACTCAATAAATATCTTGGACCATGATCACTAGAAGCATCACATGCAGCATAATAACCATCAGAAAATGTATTCCCTGTTAATGTGCCACCATCACCAACGTGACTTGGACCAGACGTATTAAATTGCCAATCCTCACCACCACTCATTGACCAACAATCTGGGATCACACCAGCATTATCAAAACCTTCAGAAAAAGGTGCTGTGAAAGTATCACAAGCAGTAGTAACAGAAACAGGACCTACCCAAAAAGATGGTCCATCAGTACCACAATCTGCTTGCACATAAAATTCATATTCATTATTAGCCATTAAACTAGTTACCATGTAAGGATTAGTAACTCCAGTAATTGTTGCAACTCCTGTTGCCGATTCTCCAGCCGTTATATCAACAACCTCTATATTCCAAGACGTAGCTGAACCATCTTCAGTCCATTCTAAATTAACGGTTGTACTACCAATACTCAAAGCATTAAATGCTAAAGGCTCTCTACAAGCAGGAAATGTATCGTTAACAAAATTATCAACATGTAACTCCCATTCATCGTATGATTTAGCTCTTACTGCCACATATATTGACTGACCTACATATGCTGTTAAATCAAAAATAACATTGGTCCATAATTCAGGCGCAAGGCTTTCTGCTTGTAAAACCACTGTAAATTCAGATGCTGCAGCTGTCGTAGTAGATAACAATACCTCATAAGATTCTAAAAAAGAACCACTTCTTGAGCGTACATAAAACGACAATCTATCATTTACACCTGAATTAACAGTGATTTGAGGTGTAATTAAATAATCATCGTTAGCACTGTCAGTACCAGCAGAAATTCTGGCAATAGCAGAACCATCTTGTGCACCATCGCTTTCTGGTGTATCATCCCAAACCCATGTATTGGTACTTGCTTCATCTAAAACGGTCCAACTTGCGGGAATTTCTGTTTCAAAGCTTTCTGTAAATTGTGCATTAGATTGCCAACAAAAAGCAATCATTACAACAAATAGTAACGTAATTTTTTTCATAAAGGTTAGAATTAATTAATTAGTGTTTTTTTGTTAAAAAGATGAAGGAACTTCAGCTAAAAAGCCTAAACCTTTAAAACTTGAGAAGCTAAAGTTGATAAATATGTTTTATATTACACCTTTTTTAAGGTTATCAAAAGGTAATCACGCAACAAAATAGACGTTAAAACACTATTAACCAGTATCTTATTTATTTACCCTGAATGTTTATAATATTTAGAGTATCACCACAAATAAAACCTGAATTCAATGATTTTTTTTAAATAATAAAGCGGAATTATGTTTACAAAAGCTATAAAAAAAATAGGCATACTAATATTAACTATTACATTTAGTACAACATTATATGCGCAAGAAAAAGACATTAGCACACATGAATTAGACAGTCTTCACAGACGCTATTATGGTCAACATTCTGAAGAAGCATTTGCAGTGCATCATAAAGTACTTAAACAATCCATTAAAACTAAATATGAAGAAAAAATAGCCGCGACCTACAAAGCGTTAATGTGGCTACATGGTGCAAATAAAAATGCGAATTTGGATAGTGTTTTATATTACGCAGATCTATTTGAAACAAAAATAGCGACATACAATAAACCGAAAGACACTGTAATGCTTAAAGCATTAGAACTCCCTAATTACTATTTAAACAAAGGACAATTATTAGCAAATGCATTTGGCTTACCAGAACAAGGGTTAGAAAGCTATTTTAAAGTTCACCCATTAATACCTGAGAAGGACATTAAATTGACCTTTGCATATTACATTTCCATTTCTGAAATATATTATCAAAAATTTCAATACGACAAAGCTCTGGAAGTTTTAACACCATTATTAAATGACACCACCAAAATAGGAAATTTCACAAAATTTAGATTACTTCAAAATATCGCCGCGAATTATGTCCTAAAAGAGATGCCAGAAAAAAGCTATCCTATTCACAAAGAAATTCTAAATCTAGCAATTAAAGAAAATGATATAAAAGGAATTTGGTGGGCAAAAAACAGATTGGCTAATGATTATTTTCGATTAGGTAATGCAGACAAAGCAATAGATTCAGCATTAGCTGTTAGAGAATTTTGTCTTAAACATGACCTACATCAACTCCTATTTAATAATACGATCAATTTAAGTACCTATTACCATGGTATAGGTGATATAAAGAAAGCTATTGCATATAGAGAACAAGCTCTTGATTATTCTACAGGATTAGAAACAAAAAAAGATGTGTATGACAGACTTGCTTTGTATTATACAGAAAATAAACAGTATTTTAAGGCAACAGAAATCTACAAAAAGAAGAGCAGTTTAGTTGACAGCATTCGTTCAAATGAAAAAAAGGCCGTAACTAACTACATAGAATCAAACGTAAAACTTCTTAATGAAAAACAAAAAAACCAACAAATGCTTTTTGACGTGCAACTTTTGGAGGAAAAAAATAAAAAGCAAAGACTTTACCTTTATAATATTAGCACAGCCCTAATAAGTATAATTCTATTACTTGGAAGCATCCTCATTTTTAGAAAGTATAAAAAAGGTGAGAAAGTAATTGAGATACTAAAAACGAATGAAAAAAAATTATTAGAAGAGAAAATAACACTTAGAGAAAACGAATTGGAAGCATCTGCAATTGCGGTTTCTCAACGCTTAGAAACACTAAACATAATAAAAGACGAATTAAATCTTATTAAACATCCAAAAATCCCAAAACTAGAAGAAGCTAAATCAAAAATAAACGACCTTATTAGATCCGCTTCAGATATGTCTATTATAACAAAAAGAATAGAATCTGAATATCCAACAATGGCTAATAAATTAATGGATAAATATCCTAATTTATCAGACACTCAAATAAGGTATTGCCTATTGACAAAATTAAACTTATCAATAAAAGAAACAGCTAGCATATTAAATGTAACACCAGACACAGTAAAGGTGGCCAGAAGCAGATTAAAGAAAAAGCTAAATATACCACCAGAAATGTCGTTTAAACTATTCTTAGACCAATTAGCGAAAGAGTAATTCGTTTTATTGAGAAAACAATATTTTTTTAATTGCACTATCTAATTAAAACTTAGTTAAAAGTCTAATCAGAACAGTATGATATTTCATATTTTTGCAAATAAAAGATGGCACAGACCAAAATATCTATAATACCTACTTCTAACGAAACTATATTAAAATTTGAAGCAGACCGATTTTTAACTAATCATAACAGTTTTGAGTTTAATAATATTGATGAAGCCAAACACTCACCATTAGCGCAACAGCTTTTTTATTTACCCTTTGTAAAAAAAGTTTATATCGCAACAAATTTTATTGCAATAGAACGTTATAGCATAGTTGAATGGGCAGATGTACAAGACGAAGTTGCTTCTCAGATTGAAGAATATTTATCTAATGATGGTATTATTGTAACTGATGAAGCTATTAAGCCAAAAGCTGCCGTAACTATTTATGCAGAAAGTACACCAAACCCTGGAGTTTTAAAATTTGTTTGTAATAAAGTATTAGTCCCAAGTATATTTGAGTTTACCTCTATTGAAGATGCTAAACCTTCTCCACTTGCGACTGCATTATTTCAATTTCCGTTTGTAAAAAACGTTTTTATGGAAAAGAATTTTATCTCCATAACAAAGTTTGATATTATTGAATGGGAAGACATTACCATCCAATTAAGAGAATTTTTAAAATCTTATGTTGAGGACGGGAAAACAATCTTAAACGATAATGCACCTAAACAACTTAACAAAACTGAAGAAGCAGTAGAGCAAAAATTTGAAGCCTTAGATGACATCTCTAAAAACATAGTCAACATTCTTGAGGAATACATTAAACCTGCTGTTGAAAGTGATGGTGGCAATATTGAGTTTAAATCTTATGATGCTAACACTAAAAAAGTAGAAGTTTTATTACAAGGCGCTTGCAGTGGCTGTCCTTCTTCTACATTTACTCTAAAAAATGGAATTGAAAGTATGCTAAAAGAAATGCTAAATGACAATTCTATAACTGTAAATGCTATAAACGGTTAGGATTTCATAATTTTATAGTGACAAAATATCATTTTAAGTGTCTTACAATTAGAAACCTTTAAAATTATATAAAATGGCAGTATTAAAAGTAATTGAAGTATTATCTAACTCAGATAAAAGTTGGGAAGACGCAACTAAAAAAGCAGTAAAAGAAGCTTCTAAAACCGTAAAAAACATTAAGTCTGTATACGTACAAGACCAAAGTGCTATTGTAAATGGCGATGATGTTACTGAATTTAGAGTTGCATTAAAATTGACTTTCGAGGTTAAATAATATTATTTATTCTCACCGCATATAACTCGGACTAATAAATTAGCCGAGTTTTTTTTAATCACAAAAACTAAGAAAACCAAAAATGGACACACAAAAATGGATTGACAAAGGTTTCGACTTTATAGTTGAATTCGGACCTAAAGTTATTGGAGCTATTCTAATATGGATTATCGGTAATTGGGTAATTAAAATGTTACTTAAAGGCATTAAAAAAGCATTAAATAAAGGCGATTACGATGAAAGCTTAAAGAAATTTTTAATTAACCTTACCAATTGGGTTCTAAAAATAGTCTTAATCGTTGTTGTATTAGGTACTGTAGGTGTAGAAACTACATCTTTCGCAGCAATTCTTGCTGCTGCAGGTTTAGCAATCGGATTGGCATTACAAGGCTCACTAGGTAACTTTGCAGGAGGTGTTTTACTTATGATCTTTAAACCATTTAAAATTGGAGATTTAATCGAAGCTCAAGGTGAATTAGGTGTGGTAAAAGAAATTGAAATTTTTACAACCAAATTAAACACACCTACTAATAAAGAAGTAATTATACCAAACGGTGCTTTATCTAATGGTAACATTGTTAATTATTCTACTGAAGGTAAATTGAGAGTTGATTTAACTTTTGGAGTTAGTTATGACGCAGACATTAAACAAACAAAAGAAGTTTTAATGAAAGTATTAACCTCTAACCCTAAAGTACTGCAAGATCCTGCTCCTACAGTTAACGTTTCTGAGCTAGCTGATAGCTCTGTTAACTTTGCAGTTAGACCATGGTCTACAGTTGCAGATTATTGGGATGTATACTTCTCAACTCACGAACAAGTAAAAATAGCTCTAGATGCTGCTGGTATAGAAATACCTTATCCACATGCAGTAGAGATACAAAAAGAAGGTTAATTATTGCTTCTTTTTTAAAGCTACAAAATCCTTTAAATAATAAGGTTCAAAATAAGCGACATCTTCGGTGTCGCTTTTTTTGTATTTCATTTCTGCTAATAGAGACATCTCATTAGCTGACGGCAATTTACCCTCAATAAAGAAAGCATTAGAATGACTAATAAGTGCTTTGGTTTTTTCTACACCATTACCAATAAAATAGACTTTATTAAAATCTAGTAATTCAGAATAACTTTCTTCTGACAAAATCTCAGCTTTAATCTCTCTTTGTAGTTCTAAATTTTGGTTATAGATTGCAGAATATACTTCCATTCGTCTCGCATCTAACATAGGAATTATTAATCCGTCTGTCGCTTTTACCTGATGCGCTAAACTTTCTAATGTCGAAATGCTAATTAAAGGTTTCTCTAACGCAAAACATAAGCCTTTTGCAGAAGAAACTCCTATTCTTAAACCAGTATAAGAACCTGGACCTTTACTCACAGCAACCGCATCTATTTCTGAAGGTTTTAATTTTGAAATTTTAAAAACCTCATCAATAAAGAGATGTAAAGTTTCGGCATGTGAATAACCCAAACTATTATCTTCTTTTAAAACTAAAGTCTCTCCATCTTTAGACAGAGAGACCGAACAATTTGTTGTTGCTGTTTCTATATTTAGCACTAATGCCATAGGTAAGTCGTTATTTTCTTATTACTAATTGTAATTAAATTCTAACTGCAATGATTATTCATCTTCGCTTTTTTCTTCAGAAGTACTTTCAGGCTTTTTATTTTTTACTTCCAATAAATCACCAGGCTTTAAGTTTTTAGACACCATATTATATGGTCCTGTAATGATTTTATCATCTTTATCTAATCCTGAAATAATTTCGATATTAGTATCATCTTGAATTCCGGTTTTAACAACTTTTAATTTTGCTTTACCACCTTCATTTACAAATACACATTCAAACTTTTCTTCTTCTTTATCAGAATCATCTTCTTCAACTTCTACAGTTTTATCATAAGTTTTCTTCGTAGACGTTGTATCCGTTTTAATAACAATCGCACTAATTGGCACAGATATCGCATCCATTTGCTTTTTAGTAATAATATCTACAGTAGCTGTCATTCCTGGTCTAAAAGGAGAATATGTTGCTGGCTTTCCTTCTGTTAAATCTTTATAAGATTCTTCTACAATTCTTACTTTAACCTTAAAATTAGTTACCTGATCCGCAGTTAAGTTCCCTTCAGCAGAGTTTGCAATTTCAGTTACAATACCTTTAAATTCTTTTTTTAAGTAAGCATCAACCTCAACAATTGTAGAATCACCAATATTTACTTTTACAATGTCATTTTCGTTAACATCAACTTCAACTTCCATGTTGTTTAAGTTTGCGACTCTTAAAATTTCTGTACCTGCCATTTGCTGCGTACCAACTACGCGCTCACCCAACTCCACACTTAAAAGTGAAATTGTCCCACTCATTGGTGCATAAATAGTTGTTCTATTTAAATTATCTTTTGCCTCGTTTACTGTTGCAGCAGCACTTTGCACATTGTAATATGCCGAACTTTTACTAGCAACTGCAGTTTCGTAAGTTGCTATAGAACGATCCCAATCTGCTTTAGAAATAACACCTTTATCAAAAAGTGTTTTACTTCTATCATAATCCGCTTTAGCCTGTTTTAGACCCGCTTCTGCCTGCTCTAAACCTGCTCTAACATTCTGGTAAGAAGCCTGCGAACGACTTACTGCAGATTGAATTAAATCTGGATTTACACGTACTAGTAAATCTCCTTTTTTAACTTCTTGTCCTTCTTTAAAAGGTAACTCAAGTATTTCTCCTGAAACTTCCGAAGAAATTTTCACCTCAACTTCTGGTTGTATTTTTCCTGTTGCAGAGACGGTTTGTACAATATCTCGAATAGAAACTTGCTTCTCGGTAACTTCTTTAAAGTTTCCTTTTTTACCAAACCATTCTAATTTAGACCCTACAACTAATAGTCCTAATGCTAGAATAACAACTCCGATAATAATTTTTACTGTTTTGCTCATATTTAAAACTTTAATTCAGTTGCAGGAATTCCGAAATATAATTCTAGAACCTTCAACTTAAAAATGTAATCGTATTTAGCTTGATTTAATTGAATCTTAGCATTATCGAATCTCTGTTTAGATTGACTAAAATCGAAGGCATTGGTTAAACCAACATCATAACGTTCTTTAGCATAATCATAAGCTAATTCTTGAGATTCTAATGCTTTATTTGCGGCTTCAAATGATTTTAAAGCACCTTTAGCATCAACATAAGCTTGATAAACTGTAGACTCTAAATTTAATTCCTCTTGTTCTAATTGATATTTAGAACGTTCTAAATTTATCTTACTTCTTTGTACATTTCCTTTTACAGAAAAACCATTTAAAATAGGGATGTTAAGGCTTAAACCATAACCAATACCATCATTTAAATAAATTTGATCGCTAAAAGGTATTTCACTTGCATCTGTATAACGTGTGTCATAACCCAAAAAAGCTCTTAAAGAAGGCCAATAAGAACCTTTTGCAATTTGAACATCTTTTTCTGCTAATGACACATTCTGTTCAGCAATCTTAATTTCTGACCTTTCTGCTTTTGCATTTTCAATAATTTCTGATACTGATTTATTAGAAATACCTTCATTTACAATATCGTAACCTTCATCTTGAATGTCAAAGTTTTCGTAATCTTTAATTAAAAGTAACTGTGCTAAATTTATTAACGAAATTTGAATTGCATTTTCTGCATTTACAATGTTTTGTTTTTCGTTAGCATCTGTTGCTTGAATTTCTAACAAATCTCCTCTAGGTAAAGATCCTGCTTCTACCAATTGATTCGTTCTATCTATTTGTTCTTGAGTCACCGCATTTTGAGATATTAAAACTTCAAGATTCGCTTTGTTTAATATTACAGTAATATAACCATTTGCTACAAAGAGAGAAATATCATCTTTCATTTTAGACAAACTATATTCCGCTGCCATTTTCGAAATTTCAGCACGTTGAACTCGTCTAATATTCTGTAAACCATCAAATAAATTATAACCCAAATTTATACTCCCTGACGAAGACAGAAAAGTTGTAGTTGAGGAATTCCCTGTTGTTGGATCAAAACTTAAACCTGTATTTTTTGAAACACTTCCGCTAACATTAATTGTTGGTAAAAAACTACCAACTGCGGTTAACTTATCGATATCTGTTGCTAATAAATCGAGTTCACTTTGTTTAACTGAAATATTATTTTCTAGAGCATACTCTACACATTCTTTTAGCGTCCATTTTTTATTTTGCGCTTGTGTTATAACTCCACAAAGAAGTAAAACTATGATGATTGATTTTTTCATGATGCTTATTTGTCTATGTAAAACTTAAAGTGTTACAGAAATTATGTTTTTTATTCTTGTGCGTATTTTGGAACACCTTGTACTTGATTCCAAATTTTTATTTTATCTTCCTTAGTAATACCACTCTTCACTTCTACAAAAATACCATCACTAATCCCTAATTCCACATCTTTTCGTTCAAATTTTTGATCACCAATCTCTACTTCTACATATGGTTTTTGAGTTTCCTTATCATATTGAACAAGGGCTTCTTTTATAGCCAAAACTTTTTCTGCTTTTTCTAAAATAATAGATGCATTGGCACTTAAACCTGCCCTAATAAATGTTGAATCTATTTTTTTAAGTGAACCTTTTATTTCAAATTGAATAGCCCCATTTTCTGCAACACCTTTTGGTGCTATATAATCTAAAATGGCATCAAACTTTTTATTTTCAATAGCACCAACCGTGATTTCAAGAGGTAAACCCTCTTTTATTTTACCAACTTCACTTTCATCCACTTTACCTTCAAAAATCATTTGTTTTACATCCGCTAAAGATGCAATTGAAGTTCCTTCGTTAAAATTATTAGCTTCAATCACTTGGTTTCCTGCTTTAACTGGCACATCTAAAACCATACCTGAAACGGTAGCTCTTACCTGTGTTTGCGCAATATTACCTAAGCCAGAAGTTGTACCGGTTTTAATAATATCGTAATTCTGATTGGCAGAATTCACGTTTATTCTTGCTTGCTCTACACTTTGCTTTGTTTGTAAATATGAATTATTTACAGCTTCAAAATCATTAGCAGAAATTACACCTTTATCAAATAAAGCTTTTTGTCTATCGTAATTAGACTGTTGTGTTTGCAAATTTATTTGTGCTGTTTGTAAGGCTGTTCTATTTGAAGCAATGTTGTTTTTAGCACTCGTTAAACTCGAAGCATTTGGGATTACTTTAATCTGAGCGATCAAGTCTCCTTGTTTTACATATTCTCCAGCTTCAATAAAAACTTCTTCTATGACACCAGAAATGTTTGGCTTAATTAAGATTTCTTCCTTAGGCACAATACTTCCTGTTGCAACAGTTTTAACGACTATAGTTTGTTCTGTCGGACTTTCAGTAGTATAAGTTACTGGGTCTTCCTGATTCTTTTTCCACAAATAATATAATGCCGCAGTAAAGACAATGACTATTAGCGCTAGTATTATGATGGTTTTTGTTCTTTTCATTAGTTGATAATTATAATTGGTTGATGACTATTATTATTTTTTTTAATCAATTCTTAAAGCATCTACTGGTTTCATTTTTGTAGCACTATTTGCTGGAATGAGTCCTGCGAGCAAACCAGAAACTACTAAAATTATTAAAGCCGTAAATACAACTGACATACTTACACTTGGGTTTGCAAAATTCTGAACTGGTCCTACACTATCTAAAATGGTATTCATAATCCAAATGACAAATGCTGCAAACGAAATCCCCACCATACCAGATAAAATAGTTAAGATTAAGCTTTCTTGTAAAATCTGTGATTTTATAGTCCATGGACTTGCTCCTAAAGCTCTCCTTACACCTATTTCTTTGGTGCGCTCTTTAACTACGATAAGCATTATATTACTGATGCCTATTATACCAGACATTAGCACTAATGCGCCAACAAAATAACCTACAAAAGTTAATATTGAAAATAAACCACTAACACGCTCAAACTGTTCTGACAAATCGAAATGACCTATAGCACGATCATCTTCAGGATGAACTGTGTGTTTCGATTTCATTAATTCGAAAATCTGATGTTTTAAAGACGTGATAGAGACATCATCTACAGCTGTAATAGCCATCCAACCTACTCTATCTCCTCTATTAAATGCTTGACTAAAGGTAGTAAATGGAATATAAATTGTATTTGCATCTTGTTCATCATCACCCTGACTATTACTCATTTTAAACGTCCCGACTACTAAAAAATTTACTCCATTAACTTTAATATATGTTCCTAAAACATCTTCATTTTTATCATAAAGTCCTTTTACAACACCTGTACCAACCACACAAACTTTTCGTTTAGAGTTAATATCTGAATAACTTATAAAACGACCTTGAAGAATATCCATAGGTTGTTGTTTTATATATTCTGGATAATCACCATAAATCTCAAACGCTCCTGTTTTTGTACCTCTAACAACATTATTAGCACCATTATAGCCACCTAATTGGTTTCTAGGCGATACATATTTTAAATTCGGGATTTGGGACTTCAATGCAGCAACATCATCTATTTTGTAATTAAAATAGCGACCTTTTGGCAAACCTTTATAGGGTTTAGATGTGCCTTGCGTCCACATAAACATTGAGTTGGTTGCAAAATCGCCAAAATCTGCGGTTACACCATTTTTAAGCCCATTGGTAAGCGCAAGTAATAACACCAAAATAGTAATTCCCCAAAACACACCAAACGCCGTTAACAAAGTTCTAAACTTGTTAGCATTTAATGCTTCTAATATTTCATCCCAACGGTCTCTACTAAACATATTATTCGTCTCTTAATGCATCTATTGGTTTTATCATTGCTGCTCTGTATGCAGGAATGAAACCTGCCAATGCACCAGCAAACACCAATAAAAAAACTGTTGTTAAAGCAATATTGAAATCTACTTGTGGATATTTTATAAAGTCATTTTCTATATAAGGGCCAGCCAATTCTAATAAGCCTAATCCAAATATTAATCCAAATAAGCCTGCAAACATCGTTACAAAAACAGCCTCTTGTAAAATCATACCAACAATAGACATTGGTAATGCGCCTAAAGCTTTTCTAATCCCAATTTCTTTAGTTCGTTCTTTAACTATAATCAGCATAATATTACCTACACCAACTATACCTGCGATAATGGTTCCTATACCTACAAACCAAAAAACCGCTCTAATGGTTGCGATAAGAGAGTATATTTTCTCTGCTTCTTTTAAGGTATTAAAAACTCTAACTGCACTGACATCATCTGGTGCAACAATATGAATTTCTTTAAGTTGTTGTTCAATACCTTCTGCAATAGCATTAGATTGCAATACCGCTTCATCAAAATTATCAGCCATTTTTACGGTAAAAGCCATATTTCTAATATTCTCACCTGCATTAAATACTTTTTGAGCTGTAGAAATAGGTACGTAAACTTGTCCTTCTTCACGGTCTCCTCCTGGGTCATAGAATACACCGACCACTTTAAAATTCATTCCAAAAATTTGAATATTTTTATTAATTGGGTCTTGTCCTTTAAAAATATCTGTTTTTAATTTATTACCAATAACTGCAACTTTTTTACTACCATCAACATCAGACTGATTAATAAAACGACCAGAACCTATATCTGCATTTTCTATAAATTGGTTATCTGGTAAAGTACCACGCACTCTATAATTTCCTGTTTCGTTATTATAGGAAATATTTGCACCCCAAATTGGGTAATCTCTTGTTCGGTATTCAAAAAACTCATCGTACTTCTGCTCTACAGCATCAAAACTTGAATTTTTTAGCTGAATATATCGACCAGGATTTAAGCCTTTATAACCTTTTGTGGTTACACCTGTCCGTACCGCAATTCTATTGGTTGCATCACTTTCAAATTGAGATTTTACGCCATTTTCTATACCTTTACTAAAGCCAAGAAGAATAACTAATATAAAGATTCCTGAAGCTACAGATAGACCTGTCAAAAACGTCCGCAATTTATTTTTGCTTAACGTTTCAAATATCTCTTGCCAACGTTCTAGATCAAACATGTAGTGAGGCTCTTACTTGTTGAACTGGACTATCATCAATGATTAAACCATCCTTAAGATTAACTATTCGTTTAGTCATATGTGCAATATCATCTTCGTGAGTAACCACTAAGATTGTTTTGCCTTCATCATTAATACCTTGAATAAGTTCCATCACTTCATAAGAAGTTTTGGTATCTAATGCTCCTGTTGGCTCATCTGCCAATAATACTTTTGGGTCACTTGCTAATGCTCTAGCAATTGCTACACGTTGTTTTTGACCACCAGAAAGTTCACTAGGTAAATGATGAGACCATTGTGCAAGACCTACTTTTTCGAGATAATGCATCGCTTTTTCTGTGCGCTCTTTTCGCTTAATTCCTTTATAATACAATGGCATAGACACATTGTCTAATGCACTTTTATAATTAATAAGATTGAAAGATTGAAAAATGAAACCTAGAAATTCGTTTCTATACTTTGCAGCAATTTTTTCATTTAAATTTTTAATAGGGACATTATCTAGAATATATTCGCCTGAATCAGCTTCATCTAGCATTCCTAAAATATTTAATAATGTAGATTTCCCAGAACCTGAAGAACCCATTATAGACACCAACTCACCTTCTTTTACATCAAAATTAATTCCCTTAAGTACATGCAGCGAATTGCTTCCCATGTGATAAGACTTGTGCAAATCTTTAATCTGAATCATAGCTTAGTTGGTTGGTTAATTGAAACCAAATTAAAATTTGGTCTATTGCAATTTTAAGAAAATCTGAATGGTTATTATGCCAACAAATTGTTAATACCTATAATAAGCACTTATCACTAAGACTATTAATAAAAGGAATTGTTACAGTTTTTCGTCTAAAATTTCGACTATATCTGGTTTACTGAATTTTCTGTAGATAATATAACCAAGTGTACCTACCAATATGTATGGCACTGCCATTAAAAACATAATACCATCATTGATACCTTCTGCAGCTGATTGGTCTTCTCCACTTTCTAAAACAGCTCTACACATAGCGCATTGCGCATTTGTATTTAGAAAAGCGAAAAGTAAAAAAATTAAAAAGATGAATTTATTTTTCATTGAACATCCCATTTAGACCTGATAGTTTATTCTAATACTAACAGTTAACGTTATTATGCATAATAAGGCGAAATCATTACATAAACTACAACACCTGTTACAGCTACATATAGCCATAACGGAAATGTAATTTTAGCTATTTTTTTATGACGTTCTATATTATTAGTAATTGCTCTCACATAAGTAATTAGAACGAACGGAATAATAATTACGGATAACACTATATGCGTAAACAGAATAAAATAATAAACATATTTAATTACGCCTTCTCCTCCAAACTTTGTAGAATCGCTCGTCATATGATAAGCGACATACAATACCAAAAACAGTACTGAAAGGGCAATAGCAAATTTCATTAAACCTTCATGACGTTTTCTATTCTTATTCCTTATAGCTACAACTGCGAGTATTAAAATCACAGCAGTTAAACCATTTGTAGCTGCGTAAATAGGCGGCAAAAAGGTTAGTGGCTCTACATCAAAACCTAAGCTCCTTAAATTAACACCAAACAATGCTGCTACAGCAATAGGAATAATAACAGACAATGCAATTATCCACTTATTGTATTTTTTTTCTTTTTCTACGTCAATTGAATTCATAATTACTCTTTTAAAAGCTTAGTAATATCTTCTTTTAAAATGGAAATTTCTTGTGGAATTCCATCTTCGTCAACTCCTACTTCCTCAGGAATTAATCCATTATAAAAAATCATAGGATTACCAAAATTATCTTCTCTAGACCTAATAAATCCTTCTTTATCTATCAAGGCAAAGTTTCCTGAGTGTTCAAATCCTCCTTCTACGCTTTCGTCTTTTGCTGTGTAAAGATTAAATCCTTGATTGGCTAATTTATAAATAACGTCCTCATCACCTGTCATTAAATGCCAGTTAGGGTTGGTGATACCATATTTTTCTGAATAGGCTTTTAAAACTTCTGGTGTATCAATTTCTGGTGTGATGGTGAACGAAGCAACTCCAAAGTTTTTTAAATCTTTGAACTCATTTTGTACTTCCACTAGATTTCTATTCATTATTGGACAAATAGTTGGACACGTCGTAAAAAAGAATTCTACAACATACACCTTACCCAAATAGTCTTCATTGGTAATTGTTTTGCCATATTGATTGGTGAAACTAAATGCTGGTACTTTTTTAGGAGTTCCATTAATTTCTAAATACCTTAAATCACTTTTATTCTCCTTATTCTTTTTTTCTTCAATGGGTGAATTAGAAACATCCTCACTTCGGCTTTCATCTCTGGTAATATCACCTTCATTAATTCTATTCATAATTTTAGGAACAAACATAATCCCAAAAACTAATAAAATAAATGCAATACCAACGTACGAATAATTTGATTTTTTACTCATGGTTTTGTTTTAATTCTTTTTCTCTTCTTGTATTAGAATCATCAAATTTACCTTGTCGCTTTTGACGGTATTCTGTAAATAGTATCCTAACATCATCACTCATCATATTCTTAATTTCAGCAACTTCAATTGTATTATAAGAATAAACGCTAAAAGCAGGTTTATTATCTTCTACTTCGCGTTCTGTTCTTCCATCTAGTCTTCCACGTTGATTGAGGTCTTTATCTATAATAAAAACATCAGTAGAAGATAAATCTTCATCTAAACTTTGTTTTGATTTTAAAGTATTATATAGCATTCTTATTTCGCCCTCAGTACCAAAAGCATAGCGCCAAAACTTTAAATCTTCGTAAGTATTAATCTCTTTCTTAAGTTCTTTTACTTGATCTTCTGTTCCTTCTGGAACAACGATTATAATTTGAAAATTTTTAAAGCCTTTAAATTTATCATAAACCAACTCCTTTAGGTTTAAAGCAGAAATTGATTTTTCTAAAGGCGATTTACCAAGAAATCCTAAAACGGTAATCTGATTTTTTAATCGTAAACTATCTAAATTCTCTGATGAGAGATTTTCAATATCTGAAACTTTTTCATTAACAACATTTAAAGGTTCATAGTTATGCTTTGCAGGATACAGCATTAACAAAAATGCTACAGGTAAAAAGAATAAAATACCGAGAACTATATTACGTTTTACTTTGCTTGCTTCCATCCTTTCTTAACTAAAATTCTAAATATTGTAGTTGGTTTAAAATACCTGTATTTAGAATTGCAAAAATAAAAAAGGTGGTTTAGAAAAACCACCTTTAAATTGTATTTAACACTTCATAAAAGTGTGATATAAATATGTTGTTTTCTAAAAATCTCTTTTTATCAACGCATCTTCACCATTGTATACACTAAAGACATAACCACCTTCTTGTAATAAGATGAATATTAAATAACAGATTAAGAAAACCCCTGTCCAAACAATCATTTTTCTAAAACTACCTGTTTCGTCTCTAAGGTGCATAAAATCCCATGCGATATAATATGCTTTTACAACAGTTAATACAATGAAGATTAAGTTTAAAGGTTTCATGTAAACAAAAGGTGACAAAATAATGTTTCCTAATGTTGCAAAGAAACCTCCTTCAAAAGGAGATATCCAAGTATGCATAAACATTTCTGGTTTATAGATACCCAAAACAACTTCTACTGCTGTAACTATGGTTAAGAAGATTAAAACTCCCCAAATTTTACTTGTGTTAGATTTAAACTTAACTAAACCTCTAAATATTTCTAATTTATGCTCGTGTGCCATAATATAATCTTAATTTCATGTGACTCTATTTATTACTTTTAATAGAAACCATACTGTTCGCTATTAACCATTCTCTAGAGTAACAAAACTTTTTATATGCTCGTTTCTTTTTATACTAAATAGAAGAATGTAAATACAAATACCCATACTAAATCGACAAAGTGCCAGTATAATCCAACTTTCTCAACCATTTCATAACTCCCTCTTCTCTCATAAGTTCCTAAAATAACATTAAAAAATATAATAATGTTAATTACAACTCCAGACAATACGTGGAAACCGTGAAAACCTGTGATGAAGAAAAAGAAATCTGCAAATAGTGTAGTACCATATTCATTAACATGAAGATTAGCACCTTTTACTACAAGCTTACCATTCTCTTTTATTTGTTTTAAAGATTCTTCTCTAGATAATATTGTCTTATGACCATTCTCATCAAGAAGCTGAGTACGAACTAAGATATTATCATTAGCAGCTAAACCTGTATAAATTTCATTTACAGAATAAGGAGGTAATGTACTTTCTTCTACAAACCAAAGTCCGTTTTTACGCTCATGTGCAGCGCGTTCACCAGCTTGAGCAATTGCGATATCATCTATCGATATACGCTTAAACTTTGCAACACCATCAACAGTTACCTTTTCTCCAAACTGTAAAATGTTTCCACCTTTAGTTTGCACTGCTCCATAATCACCTTGAATAAAGGTTGCCCATTCCCAAGCTTGTGAGCCTACGAAAATTGCACCACCAATAATGGTAAGAAACATATAAATGGTTACTTTGGCTTTATTCATATGATGACCAGCGTCCACGGCTAACACCATAGTTACTGAAGACATAATAAGAATAAAGGTCATAAATGCCACATAAATCATTGGCAATTCTTGTCCGTGTAAAAACGGAACGTGCGTAAACACTTCGTCTGCGATAGGCCATTCGTTGATAAACTTAAACCTCGAAAAACCGTAAGCGGCCAAGAAACCTGAAAACGTTAATGCATCAGATACAATGAAGAACCACATCATCATTTTTCCGTAACTTGCTTTTAGTGGCTGATTGCCTCCTCCCCAAGTTTTTTCTTCTGTACCAGTAGCTACTGTAGAATTCATAGAATTTATTTAAATTTTAAAGATTGGACAAAAATAATCAAATTATATATTTAAAAAAATATAAAAACAAAAAGAGCACAAGCCAAAGCACATCTACGAAATGCCAGAAATTAGCTGCTAGTTCAAAACCCAACATATTGTTGGCGTTATACTTTTGTTTAAAATGATTATAAATTACAACAATTAGACATATTAGGCCAGCAATAACGTGCGCTATGTGCAATACAGCTATAACATAGATGTAAGACATTGTAATATTACTGGTAGGACCAGCAAAATGATAGCCAGATGCTATAATCTCACCAAAACCTACAAATTGGCTATAAACAAAACCAATTCCTAAAGTTAAAGTTACTAATAACCATACGGTTACCATTTTTCTGTTATTTTGTTTTAGTGCCTGTTTACCAAGAATAAACGTAAAACTACTTAACAAAATAAGTACTAAACTTATTAAAAATGCTGGTGGCAATTGATATTCAATTAACCAATCTTCATTAAGTCGTTGTTTACTACTTACAATAAACGCACTTACTAAGCCTGCAAAAGACATAATTAAAGAGCCTATACCAAACCAAAGCATCATCTTTTTAGACCTAGCCGTTTTTTCTTGATGTGTTCCTTGTGTTAAATCCATTTATCTCAAAAATTTATCTGCAACATATATAATTTGCAATAATGTGATATAAAATACGCTTGATAGCATGAGTTGCTTTGCTGCCTTTACAGTTCTTAGTTTAAACAGCTTTAATGCATAAGCTAGCATTACCATCCCTAATATAAATACAAGAATAGCACCAACAATAGACAATTTTAAATCTCCTGTAAAACCAAACACAGGCAGAATAGAAGCTATAACAGTCCAAACACTATACATTATAATTTGCACGGCTGTACCTTTATCTGGTTCACCTGTTGGTAACATGTGGAATCCGCCTTTTTTATAATCTTCGTGCAAAAACCAACCAATAGACCAAAAATGTGGAAACTGCCAAAAAAACTGAATAGCAAACAGCATTCCTGGTTCAATACCAAAACTATCTCTTGCCGCAACCCAACCTAACATAAAAGGAATCGCTCCTGGTAAGGCTCCAACAAATACAGATAATGAGGTTTTAGTTTTTAAAGGCGTATAGACACTTGTATACAAAAATATTGAGATAGCACCATACATTGCTGTTTTAGGATTTATCACATATAACGTAATTAGTCCTAAAATTGTAAATGATGTTGCTATAATAAATGCAGTATTCACGGTCATACGACCTGCAGGAATTGGCCTATTTTTAGTCCTATCCATAAGCGCATCTAAATCACGCTCAATTATTTGATTATAGGCATTAGATGCACCAACCATAAAATAACCTCCAAAAGCTAATAAAAGTAAAGTGGTAAAACTTATGGTTTCCGCTCCAAGGAAATAACCAGCCAATGAAGAAAACACAACACTTAAGGATAATCCCATTTTGGTGATTTCCTTAAAATCTGTTACAACAGAAGCTGTTGATACCGATGATTTTGTGCTACTCAAACTGTATAAATTTTATTCCTTTTAAAACGAGTGCAAAGATAGTTTGAAAATTGATTCTAACCAACGTAAAGCCTTAGTTTTAATTTAACAGCATATTTAACTGTAAGTTTGTTTATTTTTATAGGACTAACAGCACTTAAAACTACGAAATGAAAACTGTACAGCACATTTCACTTTTATTATTACTCGTTTCGACTTCAATATTTTCTCAAAACCGGTTTGACGATATTCAAATTAAAACAACAAAACTAACCGAGCATATTTATATGCTTGAAGGTGCTGGTGGAAATATTGGTGTTTCAGTTGGCGACGATGGTGTTTTTGTTATAGATGATCAGTTTGCGCCTTTGTCTGATAAAATTTTAAAAGCGATTAAAGAATTGAGCGATAAACCTTTAAAATTTTTAGTGAACACACATTTTCATGGTGATCATTCTGGTGGAAATGAAAACATGGCCAAAGCTGGTGCACTTATTATTGCTCATGATAATGTAAAGAAGCGTCTAGAAGAAGAACAGCGCGATGGTAGTTTTAAACCAAAAAAGGCATTACCAGTAATTACATTTAACGATAAATTAAACATTACAATTAATGGAGAAAGCGTCGCTATATTTCACACAGAAAATGCTCATACTGATGGTGATGCGCTTTTATATTTTACAGAAAGTAACGTTTTACATACTGGTGACACTTATTTTAATGGTCGTTATCCCTATATTGATTTAAATTCTGGAGGAAGCGTAGATGGCTACATTACAGCTGTAAAGCGCGGCTTAATGGTAATAAATGTAGACACTAAAATAATTCCTGGTCATGGAAAGTTATCTAATATAGAAGAGTATAAAGTTTTTTTAAATATGCTTGAAACCCTAAAAACTACAATTCAAAAAGCAATTGACGAAGGCAAAACTGAAGACGAAGTAAAAATAGACACAAGTCTCACCAAAATCTATGATGATTTAGATTACGGAACAGGTTTTATTAATAGCGAAAAAATTAGAGTAACTTTTTATAATAGCTTGAAAGACCAACATAACGAATCCGAAGATTAAATCCTAAAAATCGGTATACCAATTAAACAAGTCGGTTCTTACACCAAGACTAAACCAAACTGAACCAGAACGTACAGTAGATGCACTAACTGTATCTGGATTGTAATCTCTATAGATAATATTAGTAAATACTTTAAGGTTAGTTGTAGGGTTTAATAAATAACCTGCTTGCAGTTCTGCCATAAAGCTATTAGTCTTATTTCCTTGCCCTATTTGAATACCTGTGTCTGCATTACGGTCATTATAGTCTCTGTAGATATCACCTCCATAAGAAAAACTATCTTCATCAGTATTGTAGTCTAATCCACGTTGACCTATAATCATTTTAGCATCACCAAACCATCTTTTATAATTATAACGACCAATCAATACAAACTCTCTAAAGTTTGCTCCCCAAAGATGTGCCATTGGTTGATTAAAATGTCCATAATTTAAAATTTGTGTATTATGAGAATACGTATAAGGCCTAACTTGATTGTATTCCGCCTGAAGTAATAAATTATCAACCTTAAATGCATTGAAATATTTTGCACCTAATTGAAAACCAAATTTATTTTTCCAACTTTTATCTCCTGCTTTGACATCACTTAATGAAAATTCATCTAAAACAAACTGACCATAAAGGTTTACCTTATTATTCCATTTGTATTTAGAGGTTAAACCCAAAATTGCATTACCTGCACCTTGCCCTGTTTGAAATTCTATTGCTCTAAAAAAAATTATTGGATTTAAGTAATTAACATCAAAACCTCTTCCGTTGGTGTCTGCCCACATAACAGACTCAAACAAACCTATATTTAAACGTTTATTGACATTCCAACTTAAATAATGATTTGCCATATACTTGGTTAAAAAAGCATCATCAACCACAACTTCTGGTCTAACATCCTTTAACCACATCCAAGTACTAGTATATTTAATTTTCCAGAATGTAGCATTCACTTTTAAAAACGGATAAGGACTTGCCACATCACTTTGCAACAATGAACGATAGCCATCACCTATAAAATTCTTACCATGCCCAAATTGAACGTTTAAAAAATCAGCTGGAGTATATGATAAATAGGCCTCAGCAACAGGATAATCATAAGCATCATCCTTAAAGCTCTTTGCTATACCACGACCAGGAATAATAGCCGGATCCGGACCAAAAGCCTTTAAGCTTTCTGCATATTGATTAAAATATTCTGCAAAACGTCCTTGACTTTCATAAACTGAAGCTGTTAAATTAAACCGTTTACCTAAACCTGCTTGAATATTAATACCTCTTGTATTATTCCAAGTAGAATTAAAATCTGCATCAGTATCTGTATCTTTTCCTATTTGAAGATCTAATATAGGATCTACCGTAAACCAAAAATCCTTTCCTTGAACCTCTACTAAATGCTCATTGAATATCTTTTTACCTAACCACGTATCCGTATCCTTAGCTAAACTCTCTTTTTCTGCTTGAATATCATAATATCGCGCAACATCACTATAAACAAAAGGTTTTGCAGCTGTATGACTGTTTGTACCAATAGCATTCATTTCATCATCAAAACGTGCGTAATAAGAGTGCGTAAATGGTATATTTAATTGACTCGTATATTCTAATTTCTCGTAAGGTTTTAATTCTTTTTCAAGTTGATTAAACTCATCTGATAATGTAGCATTTAGGCTGTCATTTTCTGTTAAGACTTCAGCATCTAATTGCTTTACCGGTTCTTCTTTTGGCTCTGCTAACGGAATAGCAATACTTATGCTGTATTGTGTAAAAGTTGGATTGCCGTTATAGGTTGCCGGACTTATTTTTGGAAGCAAATCGAAAACACGTTTACTTTCTGTTTTTAATTCATCATAAATAGCATCAGCATATATAATTTTGAATTCACCTTCATTGGTAACTTCAAACAATAACTGAACATCTCCTTGGTATGATTCGTCTACAACAACTTGAGGTACTTTAAAGTTCTTATAAATGAAAGTATTTAACGTAAAATTAAAGCAAGACTTTAATTGATCTACTGCTACAGAATCACAAGCTTTAAACACAGGAGGCTTTTCATAAGAAGAAAACGTTTGAGCATAACCTAAAGTGGTCATTAGTAGAACAGCAAATAGCACAATGCGCTTCATAAAGGACTAATTTTTAATGTGCGAAAGATACTTAATTTTTTTAGTAACCTTAGTGACAAACTGTGCATAAAAAAAACCGTTATAACAATAATAACGGTTCTAATATGATAGTAACTATTTTGAATTAGTTTCTAATTTCAAACATAATTGGTAATGTATAGATAACTCCTACTGGTTCCTCGCGTTGCAAACCTGGTTGCATTTTAGGTATTTTATTGATTACTCGGTTAGCTTCTTTCTCTAATGCAGAATGAGGCCCTTTGATTTTTATATCCGTAATATTTCCGTTTTTATCAATAGTAAATTGCGTATGAATTCTTTGTCTTCCAGAAAGACCATACTTATAACCAATATTTGTATTAAATTTATTGTTGATTAATTTTGTAATTCTTTCTGACATACATTTTTTACGCTTGTTGTTAGTGGTGTATTTCTCACATCCTGGATAAACTGGAACTTTTTCAATAGCTACAAAAGGAATAGGCTCTAAATCTGTAGGTTCTTCAATAACATCAATATCTCCAATCTTAGCAGGCTGCGTAGAAACTACTGGCTCATCTGGTGCTTTAATAATAGTTTTAATTTCAGGGTGATCATTTTTCACAACCTTAACCTTATCTATTATTTCAATACTTGGTGTTGGCTCTGGTGCTTTTGGTTTAATAACCTCTTCAATAAAAGGTGGTACATAATCAATAAGAACTGGATCGACTTGAGCTATATCGTCCTCAATGATATTGATTTTTTTTTCTTGGAACTGCATTTCGAAAAGTGCATAAGTACCCAATAAACAAAGTATCAACCCAATTTGGAAATAAAGGGTTGAGTTTTTTTGTAAATTTGCATCGTGCTTTTGTGGTTTCTTTGCTTCTGTAGTGCTCTGACCAGCAAAACCGAAGTCTTTTTTAGAATTTTTCATAATACTATTATTTAAATGTTAATATTATGTCAAAGTCACAATAAGCATACCAAAACGAAAATCCCGTTCAATTAATTTTGAACGGGATTTTTATATGGTATAAAAAATATACTTCTTAGTCTTGTACTTGGAATACAATTGGAATTGAGAATGGCATAACCACTGCTTTTCCTCTTTGCTTTCCTGGCTTCATTTTAGGTAATTGACTGATAACTCGTTTTGCTTCTTTTTCTAATCCTGGGTGAGGACCACGAGCAACAATACTAGAAATGTTTCCTGATTTATCTACTTTAAACTGTACAAATATTCTCTTTTTTCCTGGAGGCAAACCTAAATCACTTGCTAAATCTGTATTAAACTTTTTACCGATGAACTTATTCACCTTTTCGTTCATACATTCTTTTTTAGCAGCATTTCCTTTCTTTTTTTCACAACCTGGAAAAACAGCAACGTTTTCAATTACGTTAAAAGGAACTTCAATATCTTCTTCTACTTCTACAACCTCTACTTCTTCAATTTCAACAATTTCTGTTTCCATTTCTGTTTCAGTTGATTCAATTACAGTTTCCTCAACCTCAACTTCATCTTCTACAACCTCAATCACTTCTGGAGCTGCAGGTGGTGGTGGTGGTGGAGGTGGTGGCGTCGCAATTTGTTCCGTAACTGGTACTTCTTCCTCTAATTCATCATCTAAATTAAGAGATTCAGCTACAATATCACTTTTATCATACGTTTTATAATTGATCGCCATATACGTAATGCCAAGCATTAACGCAAGACCAACAGCAAAGTATAACGAGCTGTTACGACTGACGTCCGATTTCGGATTTTTTTTAAGTTCCATAGTGTTTTAATTTTTATAACATCGCTAATTTAAATAAATAATAGTAAAAAAAGCAAGGCTTTATGTTATTTTAATTTATATACATTTATTTGTGTTGCAATTAACGTACCAAAAATTGCTCCAATACTGTTTGCAATTAAATCGTAGGTATCATACATTCTATTAGGATTAACAAAGTATTGAAGTAACTCTAATATAAACCCAAGAAAAGCTGATAAAAAAAACACAAGAAAAGGTATATACTTTGTTTCAAAGGGCTTAAAACAAGAAGCCCATAAAAATGCTAAACCTATATATGCGACTATGTGATAAATTTTATCATCAAAAGACGACCCTAAACTCGGCACTCCATTTAATGTTATTAAACTCGCAATGATTAATGCCAATGTATATATTATTGACACAGGTAATAGTATTTTTTTAACCACTAATTAATGCTTTATAAGCATCTGCAGATAATAAGCCATCTACTTGTGAAGCATCAGAAAATTTTAATTTTATCATCCAACCATTTCCATAAGGATCAGAATTTACATTTTCTGGTTCATCCTCTAAACCTTCATTAAATTCTATAATTTCACCTGACAGTGGTAAAAATAAATCTGAAACCGTTTTTACAGCTTCAACAGTACCAAACACTTCTTCAATATCTAAAGTTTCATCTAAAGTATCAACTTCTACATAAACTATATCACCTAATTCGCTTTGTGCAAAATCCGTAATACCTATTGTAGCGACGTCGCCTTCAATTTTAACCCACTCGTGGTCTTTTGTATATTTTAATTCTGATGGTATATTCATTTTTATTCTATTATATAATTAATCCAACAAATGTAAATTTTTAATACTTTCAATTCAAATTTAATTTCCAAAATTATATCGTAATGTAATTCCTGATCTTAAAGAGGTTTGTGGGAACGATGTTGAAATTGCAAAATCTGAGAACGTATAATCAAAGTAGAAAATTCCGGTTAGGTTTTTACTAAATGCATAATCTGCGGTATACTTTAATCCCCAAATAGTTTGACCTGCTGTAATCTGATTATTTTCTAAATCTAAATACCTAATAATCGTTTTATTATCTCTTACCGAAATATCTGCACGCATATTTAAATCACTTACAATAATTTGCTTTGGACCTGCAAGTTGTGATCTAATTCTTAAATCTTTAAATCGGTATCCTAGACCAAGCGTGTATTCTTTACCTTGTATCTCAGTCATTAAATTATTATCAAAACTTAATGATAACATTCTATCTGTTTTTATCTCTGCTAAAACCTTAATAGAATTTTTCATTTCAAAATCTAAACGCATTAAAGGACTAAACTGCTCTTCTAAGTTAATGTTACTGTAAAGCGTTTCATTTTTATAATTACCAGCTTGATCGATAACATCAGGAGACTGATCACCATAAGCTAGACCAGGAATTAAGTCTTCTGTCACTAAATCTAAGTTAGTTCTGAATTGATTAATAGTATAACTAGACCTGTAACCATGCTGAATAGAAAATCGTCTAAAGGTCTTTTTAAACCATGGAATTTTCATTAAACCAGTATACTTTAAAGTCCAGTTTGGAATTGGCACATCTCTAAAAGCACTTGTAGTTACTTTATCTGGATCTGTACCTTGGTACGCAGATAAAAATGCTGGCAATAATACACGTTGACTATTTTTTCCGAAACCTTCTGGGTAACCTTCAGCATCTGTGGCATATGGTGTATCTCCATAAAACTCTTTTGCCAAACGATTTGCTATAACTAACCTGTTAGATCTAAAATCATCAAAAGTTTCTGATTGATTTTCATCACTTGTATTAAAGGCTGTTTTTATTAATGCTGTAGAGATATTAAAGTTACCAAAGGAGTTTGTGATTAAATCCTCGTACCTATCACTTAAACCATCTAAGTCATCATCAATTGCCTGAAAACTTTCAGACATATTTTCTGCAAATGTTCTGTTACCTGTAAGATCAATTTTTAAATCTCTCATAGGCTCTATATTGGCAGAATATACAAGCGATGTGTTTTTTACTTCAGTATATTGTTGGTTTAAATCCGGAAATACAGTTAACCAACCATTTCTTGCTGCTAGGTCTCTAATATTTTGCTGACTACCAAAAGTATAACCTATAGTTGGTTTTAAAGTACCAACGAAACCTGGTGTTTGCATATATCCAGGAAGAAAAGTTCCGTTATTTTCTGTATAACCTAGCTGAATACGTTTTACCATAGTAACAACATCTACAAACGTGTTATATGCCTTTTTACCTGTACTTAGTTTATTTGGATCTTTAGTTTTATCTTTATCAGCTATAGATTTATTTGGTGTTGCAGAACGCCCTTTTGTACTTACTGCTCTAGTACGCCCTCTACTTCGCTTTTTTCCTTTTCTAACTAAACCTACAGTTTTGTATAAGGTTTCCATATTAAGTGTAGAGTTAATATTATGGGTATTAGAGTTCTGAATAGAATGCCCTAAATTATAAGTATTATAAACCCCTGGATTGTCTGGATCCTCTACTTCTAATCCTTCGTTTAAATCAGATCCTTTTTGCCATTGAAATGAACCATTATAAGAATACGTTGCTCTTAAAAAACTTAACGCTGGAATCTTATACAGTGGTATTTCGTAATTAACTTGTAGCTGTTGTGTTTGATAATTAGGGTCTCCAAAATCAAAGAAACCATCCCAAACATCTAATTCTGGATCTTGTAGACCACTAATACGATCATCAATAAAGTAATTACGAACAATATTTGTATTCGCTGCAGAAAAGTTTAAACTCAATGCATCTGTAATGTTATAATTTATAGCATACTGAAAATCGAATGTATAATTTCTCCTAAACAATTCTTCTATACCAATATTACTACCACCTAACTCTACTTCTCTAAATTTTTGTTTACTAAACTGTCTATTAATATCTGTATTAACTGAAAAAGAAGATGGTAATAAATTAAGGTTAAAATCTTTTAAAATCTTCCAGTTTTTTCCAGTAAACAGTGAATCATTCTTTTTAAATGGTTCAAATTTTACAGGCTCAAAAGCATAATTATAATTGGCACCAGCTCTCACTGTTTGATCTAATGCGTTTTCAATTTCAAAATCCCTATGCTCTACTTTATTATAAGAATAGTTTAATGTTAGGTTTTCTACATCGTAAAAGTGCTTTTCAGATTCGGCTGCTTTTTGCTTTCTAACACCAATAAAGTTTATACTCTTTCGTTTGGTATAATCTTCCGATTGTTCTCTAATACGATCTTCGTCTGCGCTAGTTTCTGCTGCATCTATGCGAGAATCTAATGTAAGGTCATTATAATATTGGTCGAATTTTGGTGTTACCAATTCTTCACTTTGCGCATAATTAAACGGAATCTGTACTCCCCATTTTTTTGGTAATAATTGCCCTAATTGTACATTAGTTACAACATCATAGGACTGTACATCTTCTAAGCTTCTTTCATTTGGCCCTTGTTCTATACCTCCAAACCCAATTGTGCTTCTGCTTCCCGTTGCGCTAATATCTGCAAAATCTGCAAAGTTTGTATCCATGCTAACAACAGCAGCCCAACCACCTTCGTTTTCTAGACCAGACATTCTTAATTCGTTAAACCAAACCTCACCACAAACACTTTCTGTTGTATTGCTGTTTTTAACACCAACCATCAGGACTCTAATATCTCCAAAATTAGGATTACCTTTTATCGCAACACGTTGCTGACCAATTGCAACCGTACCAAATTCATCTACTGCATTTTCACTTACTTCACCATCAATAACATTATAAAATGTTGGGTCTTCATTAGACAACGTTTGGTCAAAAATACCTTTAGACTTTATTTGTTGAAACGCTTCTAAGGAAATATTAATCTCATTTTCATCTGGCCAAAGCTGTTCTGCTCCAGTGCCTTCTGCAAAATCTGATGGTAATAATGGGACTTCAACCTGATAAAAATTCTCAGTTAAATCATTACCCATTCGTATAAAAGCAGTCATTTCTCCTATATCTAATGCTTCTCCATCTTGAGCTTCTGCGTGTAAAAACATTCGTAAACGTTTGTACTGACGCATATCTAAATTAATATTTTTATAAACACCTCTGTAATCTTCAACTTCTAAATCACAAGCTTGCAGAACTAAAGATTGTTCATTTTGTCTAATTATACTATTGTTATTATTTAGCTCTTCTCTTTCTACTCCTGGAGGTGTTTCGTATGAGCCATTATTTTCTTGTATACCAACAATACCAACATTAAATTCGGTTAGGTCGTTTTCATGTTCTGTAATAGTCTCATCATCTAATGGCAGCGAATAACGTCTCCAATCACTACGCACTAAATCTAATGATGCAAAACGTAAAACTGTATTCTGTGTAAAATCAGATAAATGCATACGCGCAAAACGAATAGAACGAATATCTGAAATACCACCTATTGCTTCACGTATATCACTATCTGCAATAGGAATTCTAAACTGATACCACTTCACATCAGTCCTTACATCTCCATTTGGAAGTGTAACACTTATGGGTTCGCCTGGACCTCCTTTTACATCAAAGATGTACGGATTATCTTCCGTTAAACTGGCAGGTGTAATGTCTATTTCATATTCAAAATAACTATCAATGGTATTCATTGTGTTATCTCTGTTTATATCTTCCACATCTGGCTGAGTTGTAGAACCTCTATTAGTATCTGTAAACGTATCTGGTGTATTGCCTTCTAAACCATTATATTTTTTATAACGTTCAAAAATACCGCCTTCTTCGTTTAAGTAGTAAGAATAGTTATCGTTTGCAGGATCTTCTCCAAAGTTATTTCCTCCATAAAGTGTCTGTAACATTTGAGCCTCTTCTGCATCATCAAAACCATCGTAACCAACATCTTGATTTGTTCTTTGGTCTCCTGTAGTATCAAAGGTGTAAATCAATGATTGATTTTGAGGTACTACATAAGGATTTTCTAACGTTAAAGGTTGTTGTAGAATTAATGATGAAACGTCACCATCTTCTGGTAAACCATTTTCGTATTGTTTTCTACCATCCTTTAAAACATCTTCTGAAATATTACCGAGGTTTATAAATAATTTACCTCCTGTATTTGCTGGGTTATCTAAAAATGGATCTTGTATCCAAAATTCTATATATTCTACATTGGATTGCTCAAAATCGGTAGATGTAATTTGTCTCGTTATACCTGCCCAACTTTCAGCAGGATTAGTTAATACGTTATTAGTTATTGTTGGGTCAAAATTATATGGACCTCTTTCTGTTGGATAATAAGCTAAATCTAACGTATTGATTACTGATGTCTGTCCTTGCACAATATCTTGATCAGGAAATATTTCTTCAATAAACACACGACGTGTATAAATATCAGAAACATCATCATCGGTCATACCACTAGGACGCTGTGCACTAAAGAAAATTGGATCAATTGTGTACCAATTTAAAAGCGCTCTACCAAAACCATTTTCTATACCTTGTTTGTTAGATATATCATTTTCACCTACACCATTTACTGTAAGTGGTCTACTAGCTAATGACCAAGACAACGGACTTAATAAGTCAATTGCACCTTGTGTACCTTCAAAATCATCAATATATGCTGTAGCTTCTCCATTAAAATCTGCTCCACTTGCTGCTCCTGGTAATAAGTATGCAAACTCACCTCTAACAGAAAGATTAGAAGGTACGTCTGTATCAATATTTGGTAATTTGTTGACTAATCTTGTTAAGAAAGGAACTTCTGTTGAGTAGTTTCCGTTAAAACCAAAAATTGTATTATTTATAGGCTCTGAATTATAATTCGCTTTTTGCGTTATTGGTCGCTCACTAAGATTTAATAATGTTGCTCCTAAAACAAAATTCTCATCGAATTGATGCTCTACATTTACACCTGTAAAACGTTTTGTTTGCTGTCCAAAAACGGCATTGTTTTCTACAGAAACATTAATTGGTGTGTTTGATGCTTTTAGCGCTTCATCTAAAATTTCAACACGACCTAATTGATAATTTACAGTATAATCTACACCTTCTACAAGTTGACGTCCACCTGCTGTTACTCTAACAGAACCTCTTGGTACATTAAAAGCACCTATTGGAATACCTGAATCTCCTCCACTACTTTTAAAACGTCCTTTTATTTGAAATTTATTCTTTTCAGCTTCATCTAAAGCTGCGGTTTTTGTAGACTTATAAAGAATATCATAAACGTATTTCTTTTGGTTTTCGTTATATCCACTTTCAGTGTTGGTTACATCATCATAATCAGCTTCATTGTTATTTGGGTTACCATCATCGTCTAAAACATCAAATAAATAACGTCCAAATGGCTCCGCTTTTGTGAATATTATTTTACCATTTTGAGATAAGACCGTAGTTCCTTCAACATAATCAAAGAATCCATCACCTCTTTCTTGCGGATCATTATTATAATTTAAACGGTCTAAATGGAACAGTCTTATTAATGGTGTTTCATTAATTTCTGAATCGTCACCACTGTAAACTGTATTATTATCAAAAGTCGGAAATGTTGTGCCTTCAACTGGATTTATATAATTTACTGAAGAGGCTTCTGTATAAAAGATATTCAGTTTAAAATCTTCTTCACTTAATTGAAAAGCACCAGTATCATAGATATTTTTCATCATTAGACCCCAAATAGGTTGCTCTACAGATGTTACTGCACTTTTCAACATTTTTAAGACTAAACTTTGATTATTTACAACTTGAGTTCCTGAGGTATCACTTACAGTTGTTGCGTCAACGCCATCGTTAGCAAATTCACCAACTTGAAAAACTTCCCCTCCTAATGTATATTGAAAGGCTACTGCTAATACTTCATCATTTAATAAACGCTGATTTAATGAAACATAACCCAATTCTGAATTTAAAATATACTCTTGTCCTTCTGTTAACTTTCTTGCAGATTCTAACTTTCCGTAATCATATCCTTCATTTACGGATACATTAATACCGTTTTCTACAGACGTAATATTCCTTACTAAATCCGTTAATTGAGATCCTCCAACACCAATACTTGTTGGGTCGAAATCATTATTTTTATTATTTGGCTTTGCTCCTGGGTTATTAATAAAACCTGCTGGTAAAGGTTCTAAACCAATATTCTCAGCTGAAGATTCTCCTAAATCTTGAAACGCTACAATATTCCTAACATTCTCAGTTTGGTTATTTCTGTTAGTAACCCAAAGCTCTATTCTTGTAATTTGAAGTCCTTGATTATCTATAAAAGGATATTGTAATAAAGACTTATCATAAGTTTCTTTAAAATATTGCGCTAAGAAAAAGTGTCTGTTTTCGTCGTAATCTCTAGCATAAAATTCAAATTCTTCTACCGTTCCACCACCTTCTGCAACCACTGATTTGGCTTGAGATTGTTGTTCTGAGAATACAGCAGTAACTCTTGTTTTACCAAATTGTAATTCCGTTTTAACACCAAATAAACTCTGAGCACCTGTTATAAGTGAACTATTTAATGGCATGTTAACATTACCAACTTCAATTTTTCTAATAATATCATCTTCGGTTGGTGTGTACTCTAACTTTACAACTTGTTGAAAATCGAAAGTAGCTTCTGTATCATAATTAGCAGTTACTTGAAGCCTTGTACCAACTTTACCTAATAAACTTAAACTTATTCTCTGGTCAAAATCGAAAGTAAAATTTGTTCTATTTCTTGGTGAGAACGAAGGGTTATCTTGTTTTGAAAACAGTACCCCTAAATCTACTTCAACAGAACCTTGTGGAATTACATTAATAGTATTTCCTCCAAAAATGCTTTCAAATAATCCAGAATTGACATAAAACTCTGGTAATAAGTTTTTCTGATCTTCTTCTGCACCTTCTTTTTGTCCAGCCTTGGCATCAGCCATTTTCTTATAGTAAGCTTTAAGCTTTTCTTCTAATACTAATTTCTGAAATTCTTCTGCCGTTAAAATTAATGGGTAGTTAATATTAAAATTTCCTATTTTTTCTGTGTAGACATAACGATCAAGAATAGGATCGTATTCGTATTTAGATACAATACTGTTAGGGTTTGGCATATTTAATTTACCAAATGAAAACGTAGTTATTGTACTATCTTGTTCGGTTTCTGGCTGTGTTTCTTGAGCCAAAAGCGAATTACCTATTAGCATTACAAGAGCTAATACACAATAAAACCTATAGGATAAAGCGTAATTATGGTTAGTTTTATTCAATTGCATTATAAGTTTTTAAGCGCTTCTTTTATAATTTGCTCTACAAGGGCATCTGGTTGGGCTTGTAAAATTTTATCAACTACTTTTTCAGATTGTTTTCTATTAAATCCTAAAACATCTAAAGCTGATAACGCTTCATCTTTGTCCGTATTGTTTGGCGTAAGAGAAAGTTCATCTAAACCGTAAACTTTTAACACTTTATCTTTTAAATCTATGATAACACGCTGTGCCGTTTTTAGACCAATTCCTTTTACACTTTGTATTAAGGAAACATCACCACTTGCAATACCGTCCTTTACTTGATCTGGTGTTAATGAAGACAGCATAGTACGTGCTGTATTAGCACCAATACCACTTACTGATATTAATAATACAAATATCTCGCGTTCCATTTTAGTTGAGAAACCGTAAAGGCTCTGGGAATCTTCTCGCACCTGAAGGTACGTATAAAGTCTTAAATGTTCTTTATCTGGAATTTGAGAAAAAGTATGAAAAGATATATTAATGAAATACCCAACACCATTACAATCTATAACAACGTCTGTTGGATTTTTCTCTACGAGTTTACCCTCTATATGTGTAATCATTTATAACTGAAGTTAAAAAACCAAAAGTAATAAAATTATTTTCATTAAAATATTTCCCTAAACACTAATAAAAATCACTATTAATGGTGTTTTCTTTCACGTTCTTGAGCATCAATAACTGAAATTGCCGCCATATTTACAATTTCGTCTACACTTGCACCTAATTGTAAAATATGCACTGGTTTTCGCATTCCCATCATTATAGGTCCAATTGATTCTGCACTATTTAATTCTTTCAATAACTTATATGTAATATTTGCTGAATCTAAATTTGGAAAAATTAACGTGTTCACCTTACGACCAGCTAATTTTGAAAACGGAAAAATATCTTGTAATAATTTTGAATTTAAAGCGAAATCTGTTTGTAATTCACCATCAACAACCATTTCTGGATACGCTTTATGTAAATACGAAACCGCTTCCCTTACCTTTTCTGCTCTAGGATTTTCTGAAGACCCAAAATTAGAATATGAAATCATTGCAGTAACAGGCTCTATACCAAACATTTTTGTGACTCTAGACGTCATCCTTGCAATCTTAGCTAAATCTTTTGCGTTAGGATCAATATTTATAGACGTATCACTTAAAAACATTGGTCCACGTTGCGTCATCATAACATTGGTGGTTGCTATTCTTGCCACACCGTCTGCCATACCAATTAACTCTAACATTGGTTTTACAACTGAAGGATAATTACGAGAATAACCAGTAATTACTGCATCTGCATCGCCTTCATTAACCATCATCGCAGCATAATAATTACGCTCTCGCATTTTCTTTTGTGCCGAATAGATAGTTACGCCTTGCCTTTTGCGTTTTTCCCAATATGCTTTTGCATAACGGTTTTTGCGTTCTGTTTCTTCGTCTGATTTTGGATCTATAATTTGAACATCTGCATCAAATTCTATTTCCTCCATGAGTTTAAGTATCGCATCCTTACGACCTAATAAAATAGGAAAAGCGACACCTTCATCATGCGAAATCTGTGCGGCCTTTAATACATCTAATTGATCTGCTTCTGCAAAAACTACTCTTTTAGGGTTTGTTTTTGCTCTACTGATAAGCATTCTTACCAATTTATTATCAGAACCTAAACGTTCTAACAATGAGTTTCTATAACGGTCCCAATCTTCAATTGGCTCTTTAGCAACACCACTTTCCATAGCTGCTTTTGCTACTGCTGGAGGAACTTCTGCAATTAATCTTGGATCAAACGGTTTTGGAATAATATAATCTTTGCCAAAAGTTAGACGTGTTTCACCATATGCAATATTTACTTGCTCTGGCACAGGCTCTTTTGCTAAATTAGATAACGCCTTTACAGCTGCCATCTTCATTTCTTCATTAATCTTAGTTGCTCTAACATCTAAAGCTCCTCTAAATATAAATGGAAATCCAAGAACATTATTAACTTGGTTAGGATGATCACTACGACCAGTTGCCATAATAATATCATCTCTAGTATCTACTGCTAATTGATAACTAATTTCTGCAACTGGATTTGCCATGGCAAATACTATCGGATTTGCCGACATTGATAACAACATTTCTGGAGTTACAATATTTGGTTGTGACAGACCTATAAATACGTCCGCATCTTTCATGGCTTCACTAAGGGTATCTATTCTACGATGCGTCGCAAACTCTGCTTTTTGAGACGTTAAACTATCTCTATCGTCTCTAATAACACCTTTACTGTCTAGCATTACTATATTCTTACGGCTAGCACCACAAGCTTGGTATAATCTTGTACAAGAAATAGCAGCTGCACCAGCACCACTTACTACAATCTTAACATCTTCAATCTTTTTTTCTGCAATCTCTAAAGCATTGATTAAAGCTGCTGCCGAAATTATTGCTGTTCCATGCTGATCATCGTGCATCACAGGAATATCTAATTCTTCCTTTAAGCGTCGTTCAATCTCAAAAGCTTCAGGAGCTTTAATATCTTCAAGGTTAATTCCACCAAATGTTGGTGCAATATTTTTAACTGTAGCAATAAAAGCTTCAACATCTTCTGTATCTACTTCAATATCAAAAACATCAATATCTGCAAAAATTTTAAAGAGCAAACCTTTTCCTTCCATTACTGGTTTAGAGGCTTCCGGACCAATGTTTCCTAAACCTAAAACAGCCGTTCCGTTAGAAATAACAGCAACTAAATTACCTTTAGCCGTGTATTTATAAACGTTATTAACGTCTTTTTCAATTTCTAAACATGGTTCTGCTACACCCGGAGAATATGCTAAAGATAAATCGCGTTGCGATGCATACTTTTTTGTAGGTACTACTTTTATCTTTCCTGGAGTTGGTTTTGCGTGATATAATAAAGCTTCTATGCGTTTGCTTTGTTTGCTCATAATCAAAAAGAATTAAGCTACAAAGATAAGCAATGAATGTCGGCTATAGTGGTCAAAGTTTATAAAAATTGCTTATTTTTCTAAGCCTATTCTAAATTCAAAAAATGAAAAAGTTATTAGTTTTATTCGTCTATTTTTTTAGCCTAATAATGAGTGCTCAAACTCTAAAGAAATTTAAACTTATTGATAGTACTACACAAGAGATCATTCCTTTTGCAAATGTGCTTTTTAGCGAATTAGAAAATAAAGGCACGTCTACCGATATTGATGGGGTTTTTTATGTACCTAATACCGTCAAAACAATAACAATAAGCTATGTTGGTTATGAAACAAAAGAAATAAAACTAGATGAAATTAATTCTCAAATCATAAGACTTAAATCAAAATTTAGCGAATTAGATGAAGTTGTTATTGATGGAGAAAACCCAGCGCATCGTATTATTAGAAATGCAGTTGCTAATAAAGCTATTAATAATCCGGAAAATTTAGAATCCTACACTTACAAGTCTTACGATAAAATTGTTGTTGATGTAGATGATAGTAAACCAATGAATGATTCCTTAAAGGAGACTCAAACATTTTTAAAGGGCTCTTACTTTTTTATAACAGAAACCATTGCTAAACACAAATATTTAAAACCACGATTTAGTGAAGATAGCATTATTGCGATAAGAACATCTGGTTTAAAAGATCCTAATTTTGCCGTTCTGGCAAATGCATTTCAGCCTTTTTCATTTTATAATGAACATATTGAACTTTTTGAAACGCCTTACCTTAATCCGATTTCTAAAGGGAGTACAAAAAAATATAAATTCAAGTTAAAAGAAGAATACCTAAAAGGTAAGGATACAGTTTTTGTTATTTCTTTTGAACCAAAGACAAATAGAAATTTTGAAGGCTTAAAAGGATTGCTTTACATCAACTCTAACAGATATGCAGTTGAAAGCGTCGATGCTTCTACATTTAACTCTGGAAAAATTGATTTTACTATTCAACAGAAATATAAATATATAAATGATGAATATTGGTTTCCTGAACAGCTGAATTTTGTCATTATTTTGGGACAAGGTTTTGGCAGTTTTAAATATGTTGGTAAAAGTTACCTTTATGAAATTGCACCAAATGCAACATTGGAAAAGAAAGATTTTCCGTTTGTATCGCTCACATTGCCTAAAAATGTAGATGGAAGAGATTCAAAGTACTGGGACGATTACAGAAAAGATGCTTTAGACAAACGAGAACTGCGAACCTATGCACTGATTGATAGTATTGGAGACAAAATAAAGCTCGATAAATATTTATCAATTCCTCAAAAGTTATTTGAAGGAAAATATCCTTTAAAATATGTTGATATAGACTTGCTAAACATCGTAAGGTTTAATAAATATGAAGGCACAAGATTAGGTGCTGGTTTTTACACTAATGACGACATTCTTAAAAATGTTTCCTTAGGCGCATTTGCTGGTTATGGATTTAAAGATGATACATGGAAATATGGAGGAGAATTAGAGATTGATGTGCCTGGAAAAAAAGATATTTCTTTTAATCTAAAATATGAAAATAGCATTAGAGAGGCTGGCACCTATTCTGGAAACAGAGTTAACAATCCATTTGTATCACGTAATATTATAGCGAGCCAAATGGATGCCATTGAATCTTACAGTATTAGAACTGACATGAAGTTATTGAGAAACATCAACTGGTTTTTGGGTTTTAATACCGCTAAAATAAATCCGTTGTACAACTACCAATTTATTCAAAATAATAATTCGGTAACTGGTTATAATAATTCTGAAGTTACCATTGGTGTTGGTTACCATGTTAATGAAAAACTAATTAATTCTTTTGGTGCCACAACTAGACTTGCTAATGACGCTCCGGTTTTAAAACTTATATATTCTAGAGGATTAGAAGGTGCTTTTGAATCTAATTTTAGTTACAACAAACTGCGTTTTACGTTAGACCATAGTTTTATGACTAAAGGTGTCGGCAGAACAACTTATCGACTCGATTTAGGCTATATAGACACTGCATTACCTTATGGATTACTATTTACTGGAGAAGGGACTTTAGACCGACAAATACCCTTTGTGGTTAAAAATTATTTTCAAACAGTAACACCTTATGAATTTTTATCCGATAGGTATGCACACTTATTTATTACTCATAATTTTGGAAGACTTTTTAATAATAAAGGTTATTTTCAACCTGATATTTTGCTTTACAACAATGTTGGAATTGGTGATTTAAACCATAATGAGTATCATCAAAATATTGAATTTAAAACTAAAAATCACTTATTTTTAGAAACAGGTTTAGAACTTCATAATTTAATAAAGGTACCATTTCAGAATTTAGGTTATTTAGGAATGGGCTTTGGTGCTTTTTATCGCTATGGTTATCATAATCTTGAGAAGTCTAGTGATAATTTTACTCTAAAATATTCCGTTGGATTTACTTTTAAGTAGAATTAAAAACTCATAACTCTATTCTCATTTCCTTCATTATATGTTATAGTAAACTTATAAGTTTTAAGATTTCCTTGTAATTGAGCAAAATCTCCATTATTAGACCATTTGATATCTATTTCATTATCTAATGAATTATTAATTTTTACAATTCCAAAAAATGCTTTTGAAGTATTTCTTAGTCTAATTAATTTAAGTTGATTTTTAACAATATCTGTGTCAAGTCCGTTTTCAATATCTTTTAAAGACAGCGTTGTTCTATTGATTTCTTTATGCCCTCCACTACCCGCTTGATCCGCGGCTTTATAATTATTTTTTCCTGCAAAAATATCGAGATACCAGATTTGAGGAATTCCTGGCATAAATAATTGGATGGCTCTTGCTAGTAATAATTTTTGCTCATCTTCACCTAAAGCGCTAAAAAAGGTCGCATTAACTTGATAGTAAGAAATCTTTTTACCAGATGGATCATAGAGGTTTTTAACACGACCTCCTCGCTCCAAAATAATATTCATTATATCTTCAATCTCCTTATCTTCTAATAAGCCATTGTGATATGTACCGTTAACTTCTTTGCCTTTTAAATCTAAAACAGGAATACCATCATGGCAGCCTAACATATTTACTGTTTGGTAACCTTTAGTTATAATTTCTTTAGCCCATTTTATAATAGCCTTATTAGTTCCTTTCTCTAAGGTATGAATTACCAATCCTGGCAAGAAAAAATCATAAATTTGATATCCTTTTTTCGCAACCTCATCATGCAAGTCTAATCCATATTCCGCATGGATTTCTGGTAAAAGTATAAGATCATTTTTCTGCGCTATTTGATTAATACGTTCTAGATAATTCCATGTTCCAGGTTTATTAAAAAAATTAGATTCTCCAATTTCTTTATGTAAATAAGCAAAAGCATCTAGTCTTAAAATTTTGCATCCAAAGCTTTTTACTTTTGCTAGGGTTTCTTCATAAAAATCCCAAACCAATTCAGAATTTCCATTAACATCCATCTGCCCTAAATAGGTACAGGCTCTATCTACAACCTTTGATATTTCGGATTTTAAATAATTACTTTCTCCAAAGTCAATGGTCGTTATCTCTAGATTTTCATCTATAGCCCTATTAACCTTTTCTACTATGGCTATTTTATTGACATTATTAAATTCTTTGATATCCTCTAAATCAGCTATCGATATTTTATTGTAAGTAATTTGCTGATAGAACGTATTCCAGTATGGCTGTTTTGAACCATCTGGAAATGGCACTTTTAATATCGGTAAACCCGATTTTCTCATAAATAATTTATCGAGAAATTCTTTATGAGGAATTACAATTCCATCCTTATTTTTTACACCATAACCTTCCCAAAAGGTATTCCAGTTAATAAAAAAATCTTTGTACTTAGAATCGTTACCATGCTCTAATAAATCCTTAAATTGTGGTGAAGCGACTGATAAGTGGTTTAAGACAATATCAAATTTCAATAAGATATTGAGAGCCTCTAATGCTTCTAAATCTACTTCTGAAACAAGTTCTTTGTTGAGGTTATAATCAATAACGGAAAACCCTCGATCTAAATCACTATTAAAAAATGTAGGTAACACATAGAATAAAGAAAAGGCATCTTTAAACTCTGGCATTTTAAGCATTTTAATAGTATCGCTTAATTTTTGACCTATACTATCTGGATACGCATTAAGCATTACACCATTAGTAATCGTATTACTTTTTGTTATTTGCATAATATCTATTTACAAAAAATGATTATAAAAGTTTAGATAATATATCAATGTTATCGGGTAATCGTCCTACATTTTGTAATTTTAAAGCTGCCAATTGTAAAGCAACTTTTAAGCATTCTTCTACTGGCTTTTCCTTTATGTAAGCAAATAAAAACCCTGACCAAAAAGCATCACCAGCTCCAGTTGCATCCATTACATTTTCAACTTTAATTGCAGGTAATTGAATAAGTTCTTTATTCTTTTGAGATAGCTTAACTCCTTTACTCCCTAATGTTAAGCAGATAGTGTCTACTCCTTCATTGTGGAAAAATTTAAAAATGTCATTATGAGGTAAAGTGCGCTCAAAAAACCTTAGCATATCATCTTCACTAATTTTTATTAGCGGATTAAATTTACAATATGCCTTAATAACTCTTAATGCCTCTTCTTTATTCGCCCAAAGTTCATCTGCATAATTAATGTCTATACTTAATTGGCAACCTAAATTAAAGGCTTCTTCTGCCTTTTTTAAAATAGTTGTTTGCGCTGGATTTTTACTCAGTGCAAAACAAGTGGTGTGAAAAATATTTGTTACCGATAATAATTCTGTTGGAATTTGTTTTTCTAATATGACAAAATCTGCTTCGCGATAAGGAATAAATTCTGGTGTGTTTTGAGTTCTCGATACAAATATGACACTAGTTGGCGTTTTATCAATTTTAAAAATCGATTCTGTATTAACACCAACCTCATTTAATCGTTCAAAAACGTATTCACCAAAGCCATCATCACCAATACTGGCTACCATTCTAGAATTTAACCCCAACCTTGCCGAATTCATGGCCACATTTGTGGGTGAACCTCCTAAATACCTGTGATAATCTCTAGTATTGTTAATTTGAACATCTTTTTGATGTCCTATAAAATCTATTAGGACTTCGCCTACACATAGAATGTCTATGTTTTTCATAATAAACTAATGTTAAAAAAATTTAGTGACCAGACATAGACACTGACGTAATTGTATCTGACACTTTTTTACTTTTAATAAATAATGTTAAAACTGCACTAATTACTAAAAGCACTCCTGCAAATGTAATGGCTTGACGAGGATCATTATTTAGAAAATTCTTTAAAATAAAACCAAATGACAACGTTTGTAAAATCATAGGTATAACAATCATCATATTTATAATTCCCATATAAACACCATACCTTTCTTTTGGAATTTCTGAAACTACCATTAGATAAGGTATTCCCATCATACTTGCCCATCCAATACCAAATCCTGTTATTGCAAAAAATAATAAGTTTTTGTTTTCTATATGAGGGAAAGCTAAAAAACCTATTGCAGCTATAAGCAAACAAAAGGCATGTACCCTTTTTGCACTGTACTTTTTCGCGAAGCCAACTAATGCAAATGCTACTAAAAAAGTAACCACATTGTACCAACCGTTTACCAAACCAGTCCAACTAACTGCCTCACTATAAGCTTCTTTATTATCTGGTGTTGCATTCCAAACAGAAAGTGCAACACTTTTTGATGAATTTTGCCAGTAACAGAATAAAGCATACCATTGAAATAAATATACCAATGCTAACTGCCACATTACTTTTGGCATATCCTTTATGGCGGCAAAAATTTCTATTAAGGGGCCTAAAACACTTCGTTTTTCACTTTTTAACTTTGCCAACTCTTCATCAGTTGGTGGAATTTCTTTTGTTTTACTAATACTCCATAAAATTGAAGCTATAGAACAAAATGCTCCTAAGAAAAAGGAAGCGTATACCCAAGTTGGTAATGACCCAGTCATTCCAATAAAAATCATAGGAAAGATAAACAATGATAAATTAGCTAAAACTTGCCCTAAACCAGTAAAGAAGCTTTGCATTTGGAAACCTAAAGGTTGTTGCTCATCATCTAGATTATCTGCAATAAGTGCTCTGTAAGGTTCCATTGCTGTATTATTACCTGCATCTAGAATCCAGAGTAAACCAGCAGCCATCCATAAACTACTACTAAACGGGAATGCTAATAGAGTTAAACTGCATAAAATTGCGCCAATTAAGAAAAATGGTTTTCTCCTTCCAAATCTGGGACTCCATGTTTTATCACTTAATGCACCTATAATGGGTTGAACTAATAATCCTGTAACTGGACCAGCGAGATGTAATATCGGAATTTGATCTGGACTAGCACCCAAAAAATCATAAATCGGTGTTACAGCACTTTGTTGTAAGCCAAAGCTATACTGTATGCCAAAAAATCCAACATTCATATTGAGTATTTGCCAGAAACTTAGTTTTGGTTTTGTTTTTAACATAGTTCTAAATTTCTTTAATTAGTTGTATCGCTATAATGTTGGAAATTAATCATTTTAATTAAAAAAGAGCCAATGACAAAATATTTACATTAACTCTTTCTTACCAATCAATCAAACTCAAAAATTTTTAAAACATGTATATAAATACTTTTAAAATTAATTCACGCCTATTTTCACAATCAATCAAAAAAATGTTCGCTTTATAATAAAAACCTCAATGGAATAATTAAGACCATAGATTATCTAATTAGTATTTAAATATCATTCTTATAATGAATTTACATTTTATAATCTATCTAATTAAAAATTTCGTAACGAAAACGATTTCGTTTTACCGAAATCGTTTTCGATTTTTAATTTCTTTTACTACATTAGTGCTTTAACTACTTTGTTGCGCTAATATATTTAGTGCTTTATTAAGAACTCTATGAAACCCACTACCCTAAAACAAATAGCAGAACTGTTAGATATTTCTACATCAACTGTTTCAAAAGCATTAAAAGGTTACTCAGATGTAAGTGAGAAAACAAAGCGTCTTGTGCTAGAGACCGCTAAGCTTATGAATTATAGACCCAATTCTTTTGCTGTAAATCTTAGAACAAGTGAATCTAAAACTATAGGTCTTATTGTCCCTGAAATTGTGCATCATTTTTTTTCAAGTGTCATTAAAGGTATAATCTCTCAAGCAGAGAAAAAAGGATATTTAGTTATTATACTTCAATCTAATGAATCTTATAAACTCGAAAAAAAGCAATTAGACCTATTATTGAGTCAGCGTGTTGACGGGATTTTAATATCACTTGCAAATGGCACTGGAAATTTTGATCATCTTAATGACGTTCTTCTGCAAAACAAACCTCTTGTTATGTTTGATAAGATTGCAAAAATCATAAAATGTTCTAAAGTAATAATAGATGATAGAAAAGCGGCTTACACGGCCACTCAGCATTTAGTAGATATTGGCTGCAAAAAAATTGCGCATTTCAGAGGGTCGCTATTACCACAAAATTCTATAGATAGATTTCTTGGCTACAAACAAGCATTATTAGATAATAATATGCCATACGATTCTTCTTTAGTTTACATCTGTGAATGTGGAGACAGGAGTTTTGTAGAAGGAAAAGAAAGTGCTCGTAAATTATTAAATGAGCATAATGATGTAGATGGGATTTTCATTAACACCGATTTAGTAGCTATTGGTGCAATGACCGAATTTCAGAAATTAGGTGTTAAAGTTCCGGAAGATATATCTATTGTAGGTTTTAGTAATTGGTTTATGTCTTCTGTAATCTCACCAACCTTAACAACAATTGATCAGCCTGGATACCAAATGGGTAAAACAGCTTTTAAGCGACTCTATAAAGAGATACAACAAATAAAGCGAAACGAAACCGTTACCCATAAAAAAATTGTTTTAGATACAGCTCTTGTTGTAAGAGAATCAACAATTGAAGCTAAATAACCGCGCATCCCAATTATAATTTGAATTATTGTGAATTAAAAATTAACTCTGGTGCTTTAAGTTGATTCAAATTATCTAATAAATTTGATTCTAATAACGTCAATCCATATTGATAAGACGCGTTCATCCAACCAAAACCTTCTTGAGTTATATATTCGAAATCTGTACCTACGTTACCGTATTCTGCAAATACTTTGTGTGTGGCAGCTACAACATCATATTTCTCAGGAATAGTACCATTATAATCCACAGCATTTTTTGTAATCATATACAACCATCTGTAAATTAATTCTTGAGCTTCTTCATTGTAGCCATAATTTATTAACCCCTTCCAAATCATCATCTGGTGTGGTGCCCAACCGCTTGGATAATCCCATTGTCTTGCAGGTCCACCTTCGGATATATCGCCTAGACTTTCTTGTGTTGAAGCGACAATACCTCCTTTTTCTTTTAGTAATGGCAATGTCCTCTCTACTAATTGCTTAGCTTGTTCTTTATCTGCCATATTTGCCCACATTGGCATAAATGTAGTAGCAGCCACAAAGGTCTCTTGTTGTTTTGTTACTATATTATAATCTAGATATAATCCTTTTTCTTCATTCCACAATAATTCATCAACTCGATTTTTGCGATTCTCCGCTTTCTTTTTCCAGTAGTCTGATGTGTATTCTTTTCCGTTGGAGGATTTAAATGAACCCTTAAAATTTTGAGCTATTAAATCTGCGAAATCAATTTCATATTTATATAATAAAGCATTAACATCTATTATATTAAGATTTGCTGTTTTGCCGTCTAAACGATAAGACGTGTCATGACCTGATTCGCGCATACTGCGGTCGTGGGTAAAAAACATATCGACTTCTGGCAATTTAAGTTTGCCTGATTGATACTGCTCAGTAAATTCTGCAATCGTCATATTTTGCCCTTTTGCATACTTCGATAATGCATGGTTAAAATGACCCTCTTCTGTCTCTGGTGGAATACCAATTCCATCAGAAAAATAACGATTTAGTCCATTGAAAGTTAATCGCTTTTCAGATACCATCCAGACGGTTTCATATTCTTTAATAGCAGTTTCTAAATGCTTGCTTAGCCATTTTAAATCTTCAGTTTTTTCAAAAACAGCTCTTACTAAACTTGAATAGTAAGGTGGCTGTGTTCTTGTAAGATAATAGGATCTGTTGGCGTTTAAAATTTTACCATAATTATCGATTTGATATTGAAAATTATCTGCCATGGCTTTGGCTAAATCCACTCTACCATCTACAATTAATCCTATAGATTCAAAATAGCTATCCCAACCGTACATCTCATTAAAACGACCTCCAGGAACAACAAACGGAACACCTTGTAACTTGCCATTGTTGTTATCGAGTTTTAAGCTTAAAATTCCTGGCTGATTATTAATGGATTTAACATATGCTGGTGTGATTGATTCTGGTAGTTTTATTGTGGTAATTGGTAAACTAGTTTCTAATTTTTGGTAATAATTAAAAGCTACAGAATCTTGATATGGTACATATATTCTAAGTTCTTCGGAAACTAGACTCTTATTTTTAGTATCTTTAATAAGATTTTCAATTCCGTCTTTATCTAAATGCCTTGTGAGTCCATCCCAATAATAATTTTTGATTAATCGCGATGTTCTATCAACTGGCTTTTCATCGATGTATTTCGTCTTTATAGTCCCAATAGTCTCACCTTTGTTCTTTACCAAAACTAGCTCTTGTAGTAAATTAGAAAGTTTATAAGTTCCTTCTATTTTTAATGTTTCACCTGAGTTTGATTTTAATTCGAACACTTTAGAAGACTTATCTTCAATCGTGATTTTTTTATCGCCATCAGTATCTTCTTGCTTTAACAATTGGGCTAAGGTTTGTTCTATATCTACCTTAAAGGATATACCTTCTGCGGACATTTTTTCAGAATCATTTTTACATGACAGCATCAACAAGCCTAGAACTATAAGTATTCTGTAATTGTATTCCATTGTAAATAAATTTTATCTTTTTGAAGATAGACATCAAAACTCCAACACTCGTATTAGAATTAATCAGAAAAAAAAATTATTCCTTATCAATAGGAATTAAAACTTTTGTTACCCACTTTAATTCGTCACCTCCTTGATGTGGATCGTTCATAAAAACTTCTGTCGGAAGTACATTTTTATCTATTTCAATTGTATCAAAATAATCATCATAGGCATACCAAGCTACATGAGATTTTCTATAGTTTCCGTTATAAATTATTTGCATAGCTTTATAACTCTCATCTTCTTTGTATGTAACCATATTACTAGGACTGTTATGTACTTCTTTAATTGGATAACAAAATTTAAAGGTTATACTATCTGTTGTTTTATCCCAAGACTCAACTTGTAAAAATGGAAAACCGTTTAAGGTTAATTCATTTTGATTAATATAACTCATCATTTTAGCATTCTCGGAAATCATAAGATTTGCTTTGTTGGCAACCGTTGTACTCAGTGTTGTATAGATATATTTTTTAGGTAAAATGGTTGTGGTATCTATTTTAGAAATTCTGTGCGTTTCAATATCATAAGACATATATTCTCTCATATCTTTTGTAAAACTAATACTGCGCTTTACGAAATCTGTTTTGCCAAATAGAATTTTAACTCTTTGTTTTAATCTCGAATTTTTATCTGTAAAGTAACCTTTAATCTTGGTTACAGAATCATTCTTTTTTGATAGTTGCCAATCTATAGCAAAAATAGAATCTTGTGTTGGCTTGAATTCTTGATGAATTGCAGAATATGGTTCTTTTGAAATTGTAAATACTTCTTGCTTCGATTTAGGTTGACCATTATTCCACTTTACAATGTTCTCATAAGCCACACCTTTTGGATTCTTAATCTCAAAACTTATTTGATAATCATGACTTTTAATAAAGAAATACCATACTCCTGCAAGTAGAATAATAACGATAACACTAAACAATACTTTTTTGAGCATATTAATTCACTTTCATTTTAAGATTATTAATGACAAAATTACCGATGCTTCGACCTTGTATAAGACCTTCATCGATAGCTGCTCTGTAATGTATGCCTCCATATAATCTACTTAACGCAGCTTCATCTGCAGCATAATTAAATGATTTAAATGAGCGAATTGGCAAGCCATAAGGTGTTTCTGTATCATCATCAAACTGAAAGTCATCTCCAAATATTGACGTTAAAACCGTTGAAGCAGCGCCCGAAACCACAGAGTGACCACTTGTGTATTCAGGGAATGGTGGTGTTTGTAAAATAGGTTTCCAAGCCTCGTCGAGATGTTGATTAATTAGTGTCTCTGGCCTTATGAGATTACTTCGATATTTTTCGTCCCAACAACTTATAAAAGCATCAAAAATTGCGGTTGATGTTTTTGTATAGGTATAAACTGTTTCTTCAAAAGTTGACTCATTTTTTCTACAGGCTATTTTAGTTATACCAATCCAATGTGCACCAGGCGTTATTTTTTTTGTTGCAAACATTAAGTGTCCACGAGTTACAGATACATAAGGATTACAATCCCAAAATTGAGCAATTTCAATTTCTTCGGATGCATCACCTTTTTCTGTAATTGTATTACTTACATTTAAGACTTCCATTAATTCTTCATAAAATTTACTTCCTTTTTCTAACGAAAATTCTGGATGCGCTTTAGGCTTAAATTGTGACGCAGAATCGATGACCATAGTCCTAATTTTATTCCAATGCGGTTCTATACCAGACATATATGCAGGTGGTGTTGGTTGCCATTTAGATGGATTACTTGCATCTACATCATATTTAGGCATTGTTCTGGTTTGATTGTAATTGTCCTTACTGACCCAAGTTTTTATATGGTTGGCAACTTCTAATCCGTAAGTTTTTGAAGCTTCAAATTGCTTTTCGTTTTTATTTTGCCACAACGCATAAAGACTGTCTCTATAATGTTCTATAGTAGCTTCGGAAAACACTAAACCTCTACTTACATCCATATGTGCAATTAATGATGCTAAACGTGTGTTTACATTTTTATCACTGGTCACAGGAATTGCTTCTAAACCTTGAACCTGACCTACTAAACTATTGTAATTTTTATCTGTATTGGCTATAATTTCATAAGCTGCAATATTTGGATATACGTAAATTCTACTTGCTACAGGTGGTGAAAATATATCGTGTACCATAACCTGTGTTACTTGGTCAACAGATTCGAAATACATATCTGATGTAATTACGATATCTTCAGTAGGTTGCGAGCAACTAAAACTGATGAAAATTGTAAGAACTGATGCAGCTTTCTTAATTAATTTTATAAAATTGAAGTTTGTCATTATGTACTACAGTTACTAAATATTGTTGGTTATTGATGGTTATAATTTTGATGTTATTTATCACCTTATCATAGAAATCTAAACCAATCTCATCACCCATTAATGCTTGGTTTTCACCTAAAATTAAAGCGCCTTTGAATCCGTCTAGTTTACCATGAAATGGTGTAATACCTTTGTAATTTCCAGCAGCTAAAATACCATCACCTTGACTTGTGTTTATTTTTAGAAATGTATTTATGGGTGCAACTTGCAATTCGTTATTAAAAGGTTGAAAACTAAACACACCGTTGTTATTTTCTAAATAACCAGATTGCAAGGTATGTACCTCAAAAACTGTTGCGCTTTTCAATTTAGACGCATCTAATAGTTCTGAAATTGGTTGACCTGCAAAGGATTTATAAGTATTATATTTTTTCTTAAATAGCGATGACATCTGACTACTTAACATATCTAAACCTTCTATAGGATAGTAAGTACTATTCTTTTCGGTAGCAATAATGGTTTCTGCTTTAGAATTATTATCAAAGTCCGAATAATACATTAACATAGGAAACGCTTCAGAGGCTTTAAATTTGGTGTTTGTGCCCCAATTTCCGATTAAATAATCCATATCACCATCCTTATCGATATCAAAAGGTGAAATGGCTCTCCATAAGCCATTAGTTGAATTTGAATCGTATTTCGACGTTTCGTTTTTAAAAGTGTTGCCCTTATTTTCTAAAAATTGTGGTGACATCCATTCGCCAACAACGATTACATCTAAGGCATTATCATTGTTGAAATCTGTCCAAACTGCATCTCTAACCATACCTAGTTTACCTAAAGATAATTTAGAGAATTTACCGTTTGTATTTACCAGAATATAACTCTCAGGAATTTGTCCAAAATCGTTCGAAATAGTTGCATTACCGATAAAAAAGTCCGTGTCACCATCATTATCAAAATCTGATGCTTTTACGACAGCAGTATCTTCAAAATTTTTTGATAACTCTATAGTTTTTATGCCACTCTCCGTAAATCCTAGCAACTGATTAGTTAGTGCATTTGATTTTCCAAAAAACTCACCACCTCCAACTCCAATTAACAATTCTTCTTTTGAATCATTATTGATATCAACCGCTTGAGCTGAAACTGTTTCCTTTAAAGCAGACGTTTTAAAAATTGAATCTTTCATTTTTACAAAACCTTCAGCAGTTTGCAGATATATTTGATCTTCAATGTGTTTACTGCTTCCTAAATAAATATCGTCTAGGCCATCATTATTAAAATCGCCTATAGCAACAGCTGGTCCTCTATCTGAAATTTTATAAGGAATTAACTTATGCCTATTAAAATCAATATAATCGTTTTCAATATGTGTATAAGCTGGTGTGATTAGGCTATCTGCTTGTTCAAAAATTGGCGTTATACTTTTTAATTTATAACTACTAAAGGGTTGAGTCTTGGCTTTGTCATAACTTATATCTAATTGTGAATTCACCTTTGGATTAGCTATAACTTGTTCTGTTTTGTTTGGCCAAATTACTTTAAGGGAATCAATTGATGTTTCCTTATGAATTCCGAAATATAATTTTGGTTCTACTGAAGATTGAAAACCGCGTTGTGGAAACAATTCGCGTTGCAACTTTGTATCATTCACATAAACAATAACTTTACTGCCTATACCTCTTCGATTTTTGTCTTTGTAATTTAGACTAACTGCCAGAAAATTGTTGTTTTCCGTGTTATTTCTATAGATTGTAGCTTCTTGATTAATGTTATTCACTACGATATCTAAATCGCCATCATTATCTAAATCTCCGTAAGCTGCTCCTGTTGAAAATGTTGACTCCTGTTTTGTCCAGTCTTTAATGTGGTTAAACTTTAAATCTTGTTGTCCTTCAAAATAATTGTTTTCTAATTTTCCTGATGGCATTTTTGCTAGTGCCTCTTTATCAATAAAATTAGTTGTGCTTAATTTTTTACTGACCTGGTCGTTAGAGATATAATTAATATAATCTAGGTCGTTTGGTCGTTTAGGTATTCCGTTAGAAATAAAAATATCTTGAACACCATCATTATTGTAATCTGCAATTAGTGTACTCCAACTCCAATCTGTGGCCGCAACATTACTTAGCAATGCCGTTTCTGTAAATGTATTTGAGTTACTATTAATTTGTAACATATTTCGGCTATACTGATAGTGATATCCAAAATTTTCCGTTCTTAATTTTTGTAATTGTACGTCATCATCACCAGCAGACGATTTTAAAACAACCTCATCTTCTGGTAACATATCTAGTGTCATTAAGTCTGTAAAGCCATCATTATTAATATCTGCTGCATCACTTCCCATTGAGAATTTACTAATGTGCGCAAAAGATGATTTTAAAGTTTCTTTAAACGTTCCGTCACCCTTGTTTATGTAGTAATAATCATCTTCGTGAAAATCGTTACTTACATATAAATCTGGATAACCATCATTATTAAAATCTGAAATAGACACATCTAAACCGTAACCATTTGGACCACCATAAATTCCTGCAACCTCACTATCATCAACAAAAACACCATTATCGTTGTTTAATAATCTATCACCACTTTGTTCATTTCTTTTATTTCTGGTGCTCGCTTTTCCAAAAGATTCTTGTGTATGAATAGCGTGATTTAATAGGTAAAGATCCAAATCGCCATCTAAGTCATAATCGAAGAAAAAGGCATTAGATGAGAACGTCTCGAAATCTAATCCAAAGTCCTTAGCTTTTTCAGTAAAGGTTAAATCGCCATTGTTAATGTAAAGTTCATTGGCTCCTCTAAATCCGTTGGTACCAACCACAGCACAAACGTATATATCTAAAAAACCATCACCATTAACATCAGCCATACTCACACCTGTATTCCAAGTACTATGTCCTTGTATGCTTGCTTTTTCAGAAATATCTTCAAATTTTAGATTTCCTTTATTTAGATACAGTGCATTCTCTTGTTGGTTAGATGTAAAAAATAAGTCGGAAAGTCCATCATTATTAATATCTCCAATTGCAACACCGCCTCCATTGTAATGGTACAAATAATCTAGTATATTTTGATCTGTAGTGTCCTTAAGCACGTTGTTGAATGTTACACCAGATTCGCTAGATGGTATCACAGAAAATTTGAGATTCTTATCTGAATTACAGCTAAAAATCGTTAAGACTACTAATATGATATGAAATTTAAAAACCTTAGTCATTAATCTTAAACAGTTTAGGGATTTCATTATTAATTACGACCAAAATATGCGGTTTATTATTTAGCTGAATTGTTTTTATAGCCTTGATTTCACCTCGAACAAAGAAGCCAGAATTCGCTTGTTTCAATACTTCAAAATCATCAGAGGATGTACCTAAAAGTACAGAACCAAAACTCGCGTCTAATCTGGCATATTGAGGTTTATAATTATATTCATTTCCGCCAAGAATAAGGTCTTGCTTGCCATCATTATTGATGTCTAATATTTCTATAGCATTAACGGAAGATAACTGAACTTCGGCTGGCAATATTTTAATTTCATACTCGCCTGAATCTGATCCATAAGCCACAATACTTTCAGTTATATTCACCTCTTTTATGATGGATTGATCTAATTTTTCCTTTGGAAATAATTCTTGAATAGATTTAGTCGCATAGTCCGAAAACTTTAAATTTTGCTTCTTTAAAGACACTATTTGATTGGTTAATTCGTGCTTTGTTATAATTGGAATATCCTTTCCATCAATAGTTTCTGTTAGGATTTGCTCAATGGTTCCGTTATCATCAAAATCATTTATATACAATTTTAATGGCTTATCTTTTGAAGGCTTGTAGGCTAAATTAAGACCGTCGTTACCTAAAATAAAATCATCAAAACCATCATTATTAAGATCCTTTATCGCAAAAGAATTCCACAAGCCTTTTAAATTATCTAAATTCGATTGCATGTTAGATAAGCGTTTACCTGAATTTTTAAGAATTATTGGTGCATCCCATTCTCTGGCAATCACTAAATCTTTAATACCATCATTATCGACATCTCTCCATTGTGCATCAGTTACCATTCCTATGGTTTTTAGATCGTAAGCTTTAGATTCTGTAATATCTTTAAAAACACCACTACCATCATTTTCGAGTAATTGATGTGTTGGGTTAATACCATAAACGGCTGGTACACTTCGGCTTCCTATAAATAAATCTTTATCACCATCATTATCAAAATCAAAAGGTCTAATTACAGATGTATTGTGTTTGGTTGAAGGGATTGCTATTTGAGATTTTGTGAATTTACCTTTACCATTATTAAGATATAATCTTGTATTATAGTTCTTTGCTTCATTAAGTTCATTGCCACCAGAACCCACGATTAAATCTAAGTCACCATCCTTATCAACATCAATAAAAGCAGAAGCAGTATCTTCAAAGTCTTTATCTACATTGAATGCTTCTATTGAGGATAATTCTAATTTACCAGATGCGTTTTGAATGTATAATTGGGCTTCTTGATTTTTTGCGCCACCAATAAATACATCGTCACGTTGATCCTTATTAACATCTGCTATAGAGAATGTAGGTCCTTCTTTAGACAACATTTTCTGTATTAGGCCTTCATAATTAAAGTCTACATATACATTTTCTTGATGTTTATTAAAACTTGTATTTACCTCTTTTAACAAGGGAGATGAGAATTGTTTATTTCTTATACTTTTAGATATAGCATCCTTGTAATCTATAACAATCCTTTTATTTGGAGTTACTGAAGTAATTAATTGTTGTTTATTATCTGGCCAAGACACTAAAATAGAATCTATTGTTTTATTACCAATACCAATAGTTTGCACATAATCTATTGAAGATTGGAATCCTTTAGCCGGAAATACTTCTTGTATTATTGTTTCATCTTTTGAATAGATTTGAATTCGACTACCAACACCAAAAGTGTTTTTTTCTGAACCAACTAACTTAAATTGTAAGTAATTGTTATTATTGAAGCTTTCAGAATTGTTCTTATACACAAAAACATCTTGGTTAACGTTATTGATAATGAGATCTAAATCACCATCATTATCTAAATCACCATATGCAGCTCCATTAGAAAAACTTGGGGTGTCAAATCCCCAATTATTCGCAACATTGGTAAATGTCAGGTCATTATTATTTTGAAACGCATAGTTTAGAATTGGTGTACTTGGCATTTTATCAATAATAGATTCTACCTTTTCTTTTTTTCCTGTTAAGACTTGTTTTTGAATGATATCATTAGCGAAGAAATTCATAAAATCTTGATTGGTCAAATCATTATAAATTCCATTACACACAAAAATATCCTTATAGCCATCATTATCCATATCAAACACCAAAGCTCCCCAACTCCAATCAGTTTTAGCGACATTACCATAATTAGCTATTTCAGAAAAATGATTATTACCCAAATTGAGTTGCAAAGAGTTTTGCATATATTGTGGGTAAAAATCTAAATTCTGTTTTCTTGAAAATACATCATAATCTTCAAATTGAGTAGTTTCTTTTAGCCTTTTACTATTCTCTGGTAACATATCGGTTACAAATACATCTAATAAACCGTCATTATTAATATCGGAAATATCGGCTCCCATTGAAGATTGACTTAAGTGGTTTGTCCACTCTTTAATAGATTCTGTAAACGTACCATCTGTATTATTAATATATAGATAATCGCGCTCGTAAAAGTCGTTAGAAACATAAATATCTGGATACGTATCATTATTTATATCGCTTACTGTTACACCAAGCCCAAAGCCAATTAAGCTTCCAAAAATATTTGCTTCTTCACTGACATCAGTAAATATACCGTTGTCGTTTCTTAAGAGTTTATCACCACCACCTTTGAGAATATTTGGTACATCCCAATCTTTGTCTCGCAACTCTCGTTTATTATTGTAATTGAGAGAATTTACAGGAATAAAACTGTTATTTAGTAAATACAAATCTAAATCTCCGTCCTTATCATAATCGAAAAAAGAAGCATGGGTAGTTAGTCCGTTTTCATCAAGATTGTATTCAGCAGCCCTATCTGTAAATGTGAGATCACCATTATTAATAAAAAGCTCGTTTTTTAAATTATCGCCATTTACGTTACCAGCGTTGCAAACGTAAATATCTAATAATCTATCTGCATTGATATCTACCATTACGACTCCTGTAGACCATGTATTTGTGCCGCCAACATTTGCTTGATTGGTGATATTTTCAAATTTGAAATCTCCTTGGTTTAAATACAATTGGTTTTTACCAAGATTTGCTGTTAAGTATACATCTGATAAACCATCGTTATTAATATCGCCAATTGCAACACCTCCTCCGTTGTAGAAATTACGATATTTAAAAATATTATATTCAGGTGAATTTTCTATTTTGTTTATAAATATAATGTCTGTTTGAGTACTATTCAGTTTTGTAAATAAAACTTTATTCTCAACAAGCAATTCATCTTTTTTCTCGTCACAAGAAAAAGTAAAGACAACAATAATTAATGCAAATATTCTTCTAATCATAATAGCAAAATATACTAATTAAATATAAGTATAATTTAAAAAAGAGGCACAAAATTATTTGCGCCTCTTTTCAGTTGTTTAATTAAATAAACTAATCAAATAATTTAATCAACACTTCTCACTTTTAATATCCTGGGTTCTGCTTCAAATTAGGGTTTGTACTAAGTGCAGTTGCAGGAATTGGGAAAACTAACCTTGTTCTATCTGAAGTTTCAGGTTTTTCTTGTACCGGATTTAAAAATGTACCAAAACGAATTTGATCATTTCTTCTCCAGCCTTCCCAGTATAATTCTCTAGAACGTTCATCTAAAATATCTGCTAACGTCGTACCTGTATATACAGTTTCTACTCCTCTAGCTGTTCTTAATTCTGTTAACAAAGCAGAAGGGTCTCCTCCCATTCTTGCCATTGCTTCAGCTTTCATTAAGTAAACATCTGCTAATCTGAACACAACATAGTCATTAGCAGGACGATCTACGTTTTCATAGTCAGGCAAATATTTAATAACCCTCATACCTCTTACTTCAGTAGTATTAGCTATTTCAAACTCCTGCGTATAATTTAGAGGATTTCCTTGTCTATCCTCTAGTGCTACCCCATTTTCATCGTACTGTTGCCCTACTAACATACCTGCATTTATACCAGAAACATCCGTAAGACCTGGATATGAACCGCCTCTTCTAGCATCGCTATCATCAAATTTTTCGTATAAATCTGTTAATCCTACAAAACCATTCCAACCACCTTGATTGTAATGCAAAGTCATCAGATATAACTCTCTTAAATTCCCACCACTGTTATTGCTATTTTCAGACACAAGAATATCTTCTGTAGACAAATCCGTATTATTTGGTGCGAACATATCAAAGTACGTGGATTGTAAGCTATAAGGACCAGCCATTATTATATCACAATAGTCTATTACTTTCTGCATATCTGTAGCATCAAAAGTATATGGTCCTGCTTGGGGTGTTCCATCTTCATCTGTAGCTTTATATACCGCTCTATTCAGATATAACTTAGCTAATAACGTCGCTGCAGAATATTTATTTGCTGAATTACTCTCTGCTATTGCAGGAAGATTATCAAATACAGCTTCTAACGCTGTAATAGCATAATCTACAGCTTCAATTCTCGATAATACAATTGGATCATCCGCATAATCAGAACCTGGTTCTCTAAATGGTACTTGTCCAAAAATATCAAGAGCATTAAACATATAAAAGCTCAAATAAAATGTTGCAACTGCCTCATCTTCAATATTAGGATTATTTGACAATGCATTAATAGCAGGAAATAAGCCACCTAATAATTGGTTCCACGTATTATTTACATTTGGATGCGATGAATTCCAAAGGTGTAAATGTAAAGCCCTCCATGCTCCACCATCATCCCAATCTGCACCACGCGTAGGACCAGCCATTTCGTCAGATGAATGCTGTTGAAGCACATACTGATTACCAACAGTTTGAAACGAACGTAATTGATTATATGCTGAAGCTATACCACCAGATACTATTTCTTGATCTGCAAGCCCACTTTCTTCTGAAAGTCCATCTAAATTTTCTTCAAGATCTGTACAGGCAAATATAAGTACAGCACTGAATGCTAATATTAATTGTTTTTTCATAATTCTTTTTTTAAAAGTTTAAGTTTAATCCTAATGAAAATGAGCGAGCTCTAGGATATCCTGAGTAATCAATTCCAAAAGAAGGCACACCATTTACTTGTTTGTTTGTATTTACCTCTGGATCAAAACCACTATAAGGAGTAATAATAAATAAGTTTTGTCCTGTTAAAGAGAGTCTAGCACTTGATAAATATTTACCTACTTTACCCAATTTGTCACCGGATAATGTGTAACCAATACTAGCGTTTGATAATCTAAAGAAATCACCTGATTCTAAAAACCTAGTAGATACTATTGGGCTAGAACCTGGGTCTTCACCATTATTAACAACACTTCCAATAACATTTTCACCTCTATTTAAAGCACTTTGACTAAATAAAGCATTGGCAGTATTATTATAAATTTGATGTCCATAAGCTCCATAACCATTAGCAGTAAAATCCCAATCTTTATATCCTGCTCTTAAATATAAACCAATATTAATGTTTGGATTTGGATCACCTACAAAAGCTCTATCACTTTCACCACCTGGCTGATCAAAATTTGTATTTACTGTTCCGTCATTATTTGTATCTGCATAAATTGGAGTTCCTGTAGAATCAAACCCTTCAAAAACTGGAAGGTAAAATGCATATAACGGTTGACCATCATATAATAATTGTAAATTCTCACCAGAAAGCCCTTGCCCACTCGCAAAACCTGTCGGAGTTCCGTTATCTAAAAAAGCATCTTTTCCTCTAATTTCATTCTTTAAGAATGAAATATTACCACCAACATCTAATGTAAAGTCTTCTTTTTGAATGGCTTTAAAGTTTAATCCAATTTCCACACCAGAATTAACTATTTCATCACTAAAATTAGACCATGTAAATGAGCCAACTGGTCCTGGTTGTGCGACTGGAAGTCTAAATAATAGATCGTCCGTGTTTTTTCTAAAGTAATCTATATTACCAGTGACAATGCCATTATACAATCCAAAATCAATACCAACATTAAATTGTGTAGTTGTTTCCCATTTTAAGTCTTGATTTCCAATATTAATAAGACCAGGTGCTACCGGTGTTCCACCACCATCTTGAGCTGCATATACATCTCTTGCTGCTTCAGCATTAAACTGTTGGTTACCAGTTTGTCCCCAACCTGCTCTTAATTTAAACTCATTAATTACTTCAGGTAAAAAACCTTCTTCATGAACTTTCCATGCAGCCGCTAACGCTGGGAAATAACCATATTTATTGTTTCCTCCAAAACGACTTGATCCATCAGCTCTTACAGTCGCTGTAAAAATATATTTGCTTTTGTAATTAAAAATACCTCTCGCGAAATAAGATTGCAAAGAAACAGGTACAAAACCAACCAATGTATTGTTTGGATCAAAGGAAAAAGATGAATAATCTGCTCTATCTATAGATTCTGCAGCAAAAATATTGTCTAAATAAGAATTTTGATCATTAGAATAAAAATCTCTTAATGTAATACTTTCTCCTGCTCCATCATAAGTTTCGTAAGAATGTCCGACTACTGCGTTAACATTCAAATTCTCAGAAACATCTTTAGTAAACGATAATGTGTTTGTTATTAATTGATTCAAAAATCGTGAGTTTTGAACGTTAGCAAACCCTCTATCAAGTGTATTATTGGTATTCATTAGTCTTGAAACTCCAATTCCTCTATAAGAATTAGTTCTATCAAAACCATATGTAAATTCATACTTTAAATCATCAGTGAAATTAATTGCCGCTTTTACATTACCAAATAATTTAGTTGTCTCGCTATTATCACTATAATAATCTAAAAACGCTAAAGGATTTCTTTGATTATCTGATGGTTGGAAATACGTTCCATCAGCATTATAAAACGATTGTGTTGGATTCCATTTTAACGCAGAAAGTAATAAATCGCCTTGTGCACCAATAGACTCTGAAAGAGCTGTAGCTTCACTATTAATTTGTGACGCAGTTATACTTGCAGAAACTTCAACAACATTATCAAAAAACTTTTGTGATATATTAGTGTTTAAATTGTATTTATCTAAACCAGTATTATTAATAACACCATCTTGATTCAATAAACCTAGAGACACCCTATATTTTCCTGTTTCAGACCCACCAGAATAAGATAAATTGTGTTGCGTAGTTACTGCATTTCTTGTAATTTCATCAAAAGCGTCAACATTAGATCCAGCATCTGCCGCTGAATTAGCACTAGCAAAAGCACCAGCACTTAACAAATCATACGAATTTGCAACTGCAGAGGTTGTAGTTGTAAATGAATAACTTAATCTTCCTTCTCCTCTTTTACCTGATTTCGTTGTAATAATTATAACACCATTTGCTGCACGTGAACCATAAATAGCTGTTGCTGAAGCATCCTTAAGAATTGATATAGACTCTATATCATCTGAGTTAATAAAATTTAATGGATTCTTTGCGCTTGAGCTACCAGCAATATCTCCAGTACTTGAACCTGCAGAATTTGATGCATTGTTAAATGGAACACCATCTATAACGTATAAAGGATCATTACCAGATCTTACAGAAGAAGCACCTCTTATTCTAATAGAAGCACCTGCACCAGGTTCACCACTTGCAGTAGTCACTTGTACACCAGCTGACCTACCTTGAAGTAATTGCTCTGGAGATGTCGTAACACCTTTATTAAAGTCTTCAGTACTTACAACATCTACAGATCCAGTAGCATCTTTTTTGCTAATAGATCCATAACCAACAACAACGACTTCATTTAAAGCAGCTGCGTCTTCTACTAGAATTACATTGACAACCTCTTGTCCTGTATATATTACCTCTTGGGTTTTATATCCTAAATAACTAAAAACAATAACATCATTATTGTTCACATCATTTAGTACATATGTCCCATCCATATCTGTTTGCACTCCATTAGTAGTTCCTTTAACTAATATATTTACTCCAGGTAATGAGCCGGAAGCATCAGAAACTGTTCCTGTAACAGTTTGTGCATATAATAGTCCACCAAATAGCAGGAATAAACTACCTATAAGTTTTCTTAATAATTGTTGTGTCATATTGAATTTATTTAGTTGTTTACGTTAATTATTTAGTTTAAAACCCATTAACAAATGATGCTAAATGTTAAAGCAATGTCAAACTTTTTTAATGTTTTGCCAAAAAAAGAGTTAAAAATCACATAAAAAGCAACCGAAATCGTTTTCGTTTATCATATTAATAAAATAATATTTTCACCAAGTGAAGCTAATGAGTCAATCGATATCATTAGTTATTATAAATATTAGTCGGAAATTATTCTAGTAAAAAGACTGAACAAACTCTTTTTTTCGTCTAACTTATGTCACATCATAAATGATTAAATATTGATTTGCTTTCATATTTATATGAAAAAAAATCAGTTTTATCATACTAGTCTATTGCAATTCAATACACTTTTGACATTCCTTAATGTGATATTAAGCGAGTTTAAAGAAAATGTAAAATTGTTAAATGAGAACTCTCTAATATTTCAGGTTTAGAACTAAACCAATGCATTAGTTATACCTTCAATATTCTTAGATATTTAGTAAAATTATGCTAACCCATTAGTGATTTAACTTCTACTGTTTTAATATTAGGATTTGCTCCATCCTTTGATGCTACTAATGCTCCTATAGCACAAGCATATTCTAAAGACTCCTGTGGATGGATATTGCTCAATAATTTATTTATTAAAGTAGCTAAAAAAGAATCACCTGCACCTACAGTATCTTTAACGGTTACCTTATATCCTAAACTTTTAAAGATATTATCATCTTTAAATAACAATGCACCATCTCCACCTAAGGTTACACAAATGTTATTTGTTCTTGTAGTTTTGGCAATAAACCTAATGGCATCTTCTATATCTTCATATTTATAATTAAGATGCTCACATATCTCTATCAATTCTTCATCATTAAACTTAATGAAATCGGCATCATTCATTAATTCTTCTAATTGAGTCATGTTATAGTGTGGTACTCTTAAATTTATATCAAAGACTTTAAATCTTGCAAATTTTAATAGCTCTTGTAGCGTGGACTTAGACATATCATTTCTGCAGATAAGGCTTCCGTAGATGAATGCGTCAGAATTCTTTACAATGTCTACAGAAGACTTATGTAATTCAATATAATCCCATGCACAAGGAAATTCTATATCATAAGTTGCTGAGCCATTATTATCTAATGCAACTTTAACACAACCCGTTTTATAAGTATCACTTACTTGCACTTCTTTATACAAAATACCTTTTTCTTTTATAAATTTTATAAGCTCACTTCCATCTTTATCATTGCCTACACTACTAATTATAGTTACCTCATTGCCAAAAGAACGTAATCTCAATGCAACATTTAGAGGTGCTCCACCAATCTTCTTGTGCGTAGGAAACACATCCCATAAAATTTCACCAAAACAAACAATATTAGACATATTAATTAAACTTAAATTCTTGAATTTGTAGATTTTCTATTTTAAAGGTTTTGTCCTTAGATGTTATCGAAAACAATTCTAAAGGATAATTAGGAAAAAACAATTCTGTCATAACTATTTCTCCATCATTTAAGAATATTTCAATTGAAGTCTTATCTAAAAGAATTTGGAACTTTAGAGATTTCATCCCTTTTTGCATTGAGACGGTAGAAGTATTTGGAGCAAATTTTTCTGAAAAATCTACTTTACCAGATTTTTGTCTATTAATAAAAAACTTATTGTCCAAGTTGTTTAATCCTATTATAAGTGTATCACCTTCTTTATTATAGAAAGAAATATTATAGGTTTCTTCTTTTAAATCATTAAGTTCAAATTCAAGATTTAACTTAGCCATATCTAAATCAGAGTCATTCAACAATTTTTTAATATCTGAACTTTCTATTTTGTCTTTTTTAATAGTTTTATTGCTATAACTATTCAATTCATCCACTGGTAAGCTATGTAATATAAATTTGTCTTTATTGCTTTTGAGTTTAAGTTCTCTAGCTATTGTCATTGTGCTTCTCCATTTAAAAGTTGGAACATCTCTAGCATATTCCCAATTAGACATCCAACCAATAAATAATTTTCTACCATCAGTTTCTGGAATATTAGACCAAGTAACACCTGCATAATTATCTCGCCCATAATCTAACCACACCGCATTATCTTCATTTAATTGCTTAGAAAACTTCTTATCTAACTCAAAACTTTTTCCATTAAAATCACCTATAAAATATTGAGTAGCGCTTCCGCCATTTGGACCTGCAGGATTGATACTTACAATCAACACCCATTTAGTTTCATCACTTCCATCTACTTTTATTGGAAATAAATCTGGGCATTCCCAAAGTCCTCCATGTTGCCCTAGGTTTTCACCGAAATCAGATTCAAAATTCCATTCCTTTAAGTTAGTAGAACTGTAAAACATAATTTTATTACCAGCAGCCAATGACATAATCCATTTTTTATTTTTATCATCCCAAATAACTTTTGGATCCCTAAAGTCTTTAATTCCTGGATTTGAAATCACGGGATTATTACTATACTTAGTCCATGTAAATCCTTCATCCAGAGAATAAGCAATTGACTGTGTTTGAAAATCTAATTTACCGTCTTTTTCACCTTGCATATTGTGATGCGTAAAAATGGCAACCACAGGTGCGATACCATTTTCACCAAACCCAGATGTGTTGTTTGTATCCACTACAATACTACCAGAGAAAATGAGACCTAAATCATCTGGATAAAGCGCTATTGGTTGTTCTTTCCAATTAATCATATCATCACTAATAGCATGTCCCCAATGCATTGGACCCCAAACATTACTTTCTGGGTAATATTGAAAATATAAATGATATTTTCCGTTTAGATAAAACATACCATTTGGATCATTCATCCAATTAGCTTCTGGCGTAAAATGAAAATTAGGCCTATAAAGCTCCTCTTCAAGACTTGTTTCAGAAACTACTACAGCGTCTTCCTGCTTTTTAGATTTGTTTTCTTTACAAGCTGTTATGTTAACTAAAAAGATTCCTAAAGAAATCAATAGTAAATAATTGTATAATTTATTTTTCATCTCTGATTAATTTTTTACTTAGTTTTTCAAGTGAAATCCCTTTAGTTTCTGGCATCATAAAAATTACAAATAATAGTTGAAATACCATCATTATAGCAAATATCATGAATACAGTTCCAGCTCCAATAGTTGAAAAAAGAACTGGTACTAACGATGGTACTATAGCTGCCAGCACCCAATGAACAGAACTACCAAATGATTGCCCAGAGCCTCTTAAATGATTTGGGAAAATCTCAGAAATAAACACCCAAATTACAGTTCCTTGACCTATGGCGTGCGCAGCAATAAACAAGAATAAAAACACAGGCATAAAACCGCCTTCCCAATCTAAGAAGAACGCTAATGACACTAAACTTAATGAAACGATATATCCTATAGATCCAATATACATTAACTGCTTTCTACCTAATCTATCAATTAAAAAAATACCTAATAGCGTAAACAATAAATTAGTAACACCAACTCCTATACTACTTAAAAGTGCAGAACTTTCCTCTAATCCTGCTTCTGCTAAAATTCTAGGAGCATAGTAAAGCAATGCATTAATACCAGATAATTGATTAAAAAATGCTATTAAAAAAGCTAAGATTAACGGATACCTATACTTTTTCAAAAAAATGTTTTCGTTAGGTACCGTATTTTCCATTTCGTTTTTAATCTCTAACATGAGTTTTTCTGGATCTTGATCTGGATTTATTATTTGGAGTACACTGACCGCTTCACTATTTCTTAACTTAGTTAATAACCATCTCGGACTTTGTGGAACAGTCAAAACAAATAGTGTGTATATAACTGCAGGAATCGCTTCCACACCAACCATCCATCTCCATGCGTTTTCACCTATATCATTTAAAAGATAATTAGATAGAAATGCTACAAGGATACCAAATACAATATTGAATTGATATAGACCCACTAGTTTACCTCTATCTTTGGCTGGTGCGATTTCTGAAATATAGGCTGGTGCGGCAATTGTTGATGCTCCTACACCTAAACCACCGATGAATCTAAAAACAGCAAATGTTACGGGATCGTTAGACAATGCAGAGCCAATTGCTGAAATGGTATACAAAACACCTATCCAAAACAATGTTTTTTTACGGCCTAGTTTATTTGTTGGAATTCCACCAAATAAAGCACCTACAACAGTTCCCCACAGTGCCATTCCAATTACTACAACACCATGAAACATATCTGAAGAACCCCATAATGTTTGTAATTTTTTTTCTGCTCCAGAAATGACAACAGTATCAAAACCGAATAAAAATCCAGCCAAGGCTGCTGTTATCGACCAGATTAATATCTTTTTGTTCATAATTTAGTTTGTTACCTATTAGCACGTTAAATTAACTAAACTTTATATATGGTAATTAATTATTAGCCACAATTAGGCCTTTCTGCATCCGAAAACGATTTCGGTAATATATCGTTTATTGATTGCTCTTATTTTAAAGTCTTTATTTATTGTTAGTAGAGACTAAAAATGTACATAATATTTAATCGTAAAGAGTACTAGAGGAATTTTAATCAATTCCATTAAATAAAATTTGATTAGTGAAGAACTAGTCTTTTAAAAACCCAATATTTCGTTCCAATCCAGAAAACTTAGTTCGCTTCAATGCTGATTTTTGAAACACTTTTTTAAAGGTATCTTCAGTAATCTCTTCCCAATCCTTTTTGGTCATATCTAATAACTCAGGATGTGGATTAAACAAAGGTTCGTTATGTGGTTTTGAAAATCTATTCCAAGGGCAAACATCTTGACAAATATCGCAACCAAACATCCAGTCATTAAACTGCCCTTTAAATTCTGAGGGAATATTTTCTTTGAGTTCTATTGTAAAGTAAGAAATACATTTACTGCCATCTACCACATAAGGTTCTGTAATCGCTTCCGTTGGGCAAGCATCAATACAAGCAGTACAAGTTCCGCAATGATTAGTTACAGGTGTATCATAATCTAATTCTAAGTCTATTATTAATTCAGCTATAAAATAGAATGAGCCAACTTGCTGAGTTAATAAATTACTATGTTTCCCAATCCAACCTAAACCAGATTTTGCAGCCCAAGCCTTGTCTAAAACTGGTGCGGAATCTACAAAAGCGCGTCCACCAACTTCTCCTATTTCATCTTGAATAAAATACAAAAGTGATTTTAACTTGTGTTTTATAATATGATGATAATCGTTGCCATAAGCATATTTTGAAATTTTATAAGAATCTTGATCCTGAATTTCAGAAGGGTAATAATTTAATAGCAAAGACACCACAGATTTTGAACCTTCAACTAATAAGGTTGGATCTAAACGTTTATCGAAATGGTTTTCCATGTAACGCATTTCTCCATTCATATTCTTGTTAAGCCAAGTTTCTAGGCGTGGTGCTTCTTCTTCTAAAAATCCTGCTTTACTTATACCACAAGACAAAAATCCGAGACGTTTAGCTTCGGATTTAATCAACTCAGTATATTTAGTGGTATTATTAAGCATTACATTCTCTCTTCAAACTTTAAAAATGCATTTTTTGGCTTTAATGTGATTAATGGTGTAATATCAATAGTTTCAAAATCTGGGATAATTTTATAGCTTGATACTAGTTCTGAAACTGCAATTATCATTTCAAACATGGCAAAATTATTTCCTATGCACTTTCTTGGACCTGCTCCAAAAGGAAAGTACTGTGATGAAAACTTTCGGCTTCCTTCACTGAAACGCTCGGGTAAAAATTCGTCTGGTTGTTCCCATAATTTAGAATGACGATGTATTTCGTAAACTGAAAACAATAAGTTAGATCCAGCTTCAAAATCCATGTTATTAAATGTGTCTGGTTCTTTGTTAACACGATCAATAAAATAAGCTGGTGGATACAATCGCATGGCTTCTTCTATAACTTGCTGACAAATTTTAGATTTAGTAACTAAATCCATTAAATCATCGCTTTCATTTTTTAAGGCTATACGCTCGTTATAAATTTTCTCTTGCCATTCTGGATACAAAGCCAATAATTGCGTAATAAAAGTAAGTGCATTAGAGGTCGTTTCATGTCCTGCTGTAAATAGAATTAAAATTTCATCTACAAGTTGTTCTTCTTCCATGGAAGTACCATCATCATATTTTGCATCTAACAACATATCTAACAAATCGTGTTCCTTTATATTTGAAATCCGACGTTCGTTAACTATTCGCTTTAATATTTCCCTAGCTTCATTAGTAAGGTCTACATGCTTTTTAATCTCTCCACTAACATTAAACCACCAACCTAAATAAGGCTGGCGTAATTCTTTAACTAACATCTGTTGTGCTTGCTCTGTAATATATTGAAGTCGATTAATATCGGTTTGATTTGCAGCACTACTAAATAACGACTTTACAACCGTTTGAAATGCTAAATCATTGAGAATAGGAAAAATGTCTATTACACTATTTGGTATAATCTTATTATACTCTAATTGAATAGCGTCTTTTATGCTTTCTAAAAGATTCTCTAATTGTTTTTTATGAAAAGCTGGCTGAATCAGTTTACGCTGCTTTTTCCATAGCTCTCCCTCTGACGTCAATAAACCTTTACCAACATACTTTACTAAATCTTCAGTTTGAATCTTGGATTTTGTATAGTTCTTTTGATTTTTTTGAAGAACATATTCTGCCATAGAAGCATCACGTATAAAAATGACGCTGTTTTTAAATCCGATTTTAAGTTTGAAAACATCACCTTGCTCTTCAAAATTTTGATGATGAAAAGGTAAAGGGTTCTTCAAAATTTCTAAAGAATGTTTGAAGAATCTCCTAAGAGGCACAGTAGGTATATTTTGTTTAGTTTCCATATTGAGGTGTCTTATTAATTTGGCTTAAAACAATCCTCCTTGGGTAGGGCCTTTTATTTTACCTAAGTGTTTATAAGCTTGTTCGGTGACTTCACGTCCACGAGGTGTTCGCATAATGAATCCTTGCTGAATTAAAAAAGGTTCATAGACTTCTTCAATCGTTTCTGTACTTTCGCTCACTGCTGTAGCAATAGTGCTAATACCTACAGGTCCACCTTTAAATTTTTCGATAATTGTGGTTAGAATCTTATTGTCCATTTCATCTAATCCGTAAGCATCTACATTAAGAGCCTTAAGTGCAAATTTTGCAATTTCAATATCAATTTTACCATTACCTTTTATTTGGGCAAAATCTCTAACACGTCTTAATAAGGCATTTGCAATACGAGGTGTACCTCTACTTCTACCTGCAATTTCTATAGCTGCCTCCATACTGATAGGCATATTTAATATTGAAGCACTACGCTGAACGATAGTTGTTAGTAATTCTGTTTTGTAATATTGTAAACGACTTTGAATACCAAATCGTGCACGCATTGGCGCTGTTAACAATCCTGAACGTGTTGTTGCACCAATAAGTGTAAAAGGATTTAAATTGAGTTGAACAGTTCTAGCATTTGGTCCAGACTCAATCATTATATCAATTTTATAGTCTTCCATTGCTGAGTATAGATACTCTTCTACAATAGGACTTAATCTGTGAATTTCATCTATAAAAAGTACATCACGATCATCAAGATTAGTAAGTAAGCCTGCTAAGTCTCCTGGCTTATCTAAAACCGGTCCAGAAGTTACTTTAATACCTACATCTAATTCATTTGCTAAAATGTGTGCTAAAGTTGTTTTACCTAAACCAGGAGGTCCATGAAACAACGTATGATCTAGAGCTTCTTCTCTAAGGTTTGCCGCTTGTACAAAAACCAATAGATTTTCTAATACTTGATCTTGGCCTGTAAAGTCATCAAACGATAATGGTCTTAATTTCTTTTCGACATCTAACTCTTCTGGTGTGAAATTATCGTTGTTTGGATTTAGGTTTTCGTTCATAATACTTCCTACTAAAGCAAGAGTTACTTTTAATTGTTATTCAATAATCAAATATAACGAAAAAGCCTTTCTGAAAACAGAAAGGCTTTTATATTGTGAGTCTCGTTAATTAAATCCCATTTTAATAGAGACAAGTTTAATGTTGTAATTCCTCTTCTCCTTCTTTTAAAGGAACGTTTTGAGGTACAAAGTCTACATCATGACCTGGCTTACTGTAATCATAAGACCAACGATAAACGTGAGGAATAGCTCCTGGCCAGTTACCATGAATATGTTCAACTGGTGTAGTCCATTCTAATGTTGTAGATCTCCAAGGGTTTTGCTCAGCTTTCTTACCAAAGAACATACTTGCAAAGAAGTTATATAAATATATAATCTGTGCAAGACCACCAACGATTGCGAATATTGTAATCACAACATTTGCATTTGTTAAATCATCGAATAATGGAAAGTTTGAATTTGTATAATAACGTCTAGGTAAACCTGCCATACCGATAAAGTGCATTGGGAAGAAAACTCCGTATGCACACACTGCAGTAATCCAGAAATGCAAATAACCTAAGTTTTTATTTAACATACGTCCAAACATTTTTGGATACCAATGATAAATACCTGCAAACATACCGTAAAGAGCAGAAATACCCATTACTAAGTGGAAGTGTGCAATAACAAAATATGTATCGTGAACGTTAATATCTAAAGCTGAATCTCCTAAAATGATTCCTGTTAATCCACCTGTAATAAAAGTAGATACAAAGCCAATAGAAAATAACATGGCTGGATTCATTTGCAGATTACCTTTCCAAATGGTGGTAATCCAGTTGAAGGCTTTTACAGCTGAAGGTATTGCAATTAACAATGTTGTAAATGTAAATACAGACCCTAAGAAAGGATTCATACCTGAAATAAACATGTGGTGGCCCCAAACAATAGTAGATAAGAATGCAATTGCTAAAATTGAAGCAATCATTGCACGATAACCAAAAATTGGTTTACGTGAATTAGAAGCCATAATTTCAGACACTAATCCCATTGCTGGTAAAATTACAATATATACTTCTGGGTGACCTAAGAACCAAAATAAGTGCTCAAATAATACAGGAGAACCACCTTGGTAATGTAAAACTTCTCCTTGAATAAATATATCTGATAAAAAGAATGATGTACCAAAACTTCTATCCATTATTAATAATAATGCTGCAGATAATAATACAGGGAATGAAACAACACCAATAACAGCTGTTACAAAGAAAGCCCAAATTGTAAGTGGCAATCTTGTCATTGACATTCCTTTTGTACGTAAGTTAATTACGGTAACAATATAATTTAATGACCCTAATAATGACGATGCAATAAAGATAGCCATTGAAACTAACCATAAAGTCATTCCCATACCAGAACCACCTGATGCCATAGGCAATGCAGATAAAGGTGGGTAAATCGTCCAACCCGCAGCAGCTGGTCCAGCTTCAACAAATAATGAACAAATCATTATAACACTAGATAAAAAGAATAACCAATAAGATACCATGTTTAGGAATCCTGAGGCCATATCTCTCGCACCAATTTGTAACGGAATTAATAAGTTACTAAACGTACCACTTAAACCCGCGGTAAGTACAAAGAATACCATAATGGTACCATGAATAGTTACTAATGCTAAATAAATATCTGCATCCATAACACCATCTGGAGCCCATTTACCTAATAATGCTTCAAATAAAACATTTGGCTGTTCTGGCCATGCAATTTGCATACGGAACATAATAGACATTAAAACACCTATAACTCCCATTATAGTACCAGTAATTAAATACTGCTTAGCGATCATTTTATGATCAATACTAAAAATATATTTAGTAATAAACGTTTCTTTATGGTGATGTACGTCGTGATCTTCTTCGTGACCGTGTGTATCAATAGTTGCTGACATAATCTGAATTATCTTTTCTTAAAAATATATTATTAATTTAATGAATTTGGAAAGGTTTTCTGCTCCTTCATCCATGCATCAAACTCTTCTTGAGTTTCTACAATAATCTTCATTTGCATATTGTAGTGTGATTTACCACAAATCTTATTACATAATAATAAGTAATCAAATTCGTAAACTAACTCCTGTCCTGCTTCTTCAATTTCAGCTTTTCGCTCTAATCTAAGTCCATTAATATTTTTTACTTTTTCAACCATATCCGGATTTTCTCTCATATCCGCAGTAGTAATGGTTGGTGTAAAACTAAATTGTGTTACCATACCAGGAACACAGTTCATCTGTGCTCTAAAGTGAGGCATATAAGCCGAGTGTAATACATCTTGAGAACGCATTTTAAATACAACTGGTTCTCCTACTGGTAAATGAAGTTCAGTAACAATTACATCATCTTTTGCATTTGGATCTTCTTCATCAACCCCTAAGATATTAGCGCGATCAATATCAATTAATCTTACATTAGCTTTACCTAAGACATTATCAGCTCCACTGTAACGTGCTTTCCAGTTAAACTGTTGTGCATATAACTCAATAACCATAGGATCTTCATCTTCATCGATATTCATAATATCATTCCAAGTAAATAATCCATAGATAATTAAACCTGCCAATACAATAACAGGAATAACAGTCCAGATAAATTCTAAAGTTGTATTATCAGCATAAAATAATGCTTTCTTACCCTTTTCTCCTCTGTACTTATAGGCAAAGAAATGAAGTACAAATTGGGTTAAAATTTGCACTATAAAAATCACAACCATTGAGATAATCATTAGATTATCAACTTCAACACCATGTTCTGAGGCAGCATTAGACATCAATGGTAAATCTCCTAAATACCAAAAACTAAGGATTGTTATTAAATAGATAAAGATTAAAAATCCCATCATTAAATAACCATTGATTTTATTATCATGGTCGTCGGCAACCTGAGAATTCGTTGTGCCCACCTGAGCCAAGTCAAAAATCTTTACCATTTGCCATAAGGCAATAGCAACAAAGAGTACAATTATAATAGTTAATAAAGCAGTCATTATCGTTTCTGTTCTTTTTTATATTAATAATGGAAATGTTTACTTTCCTCAATGAATGGGCTTCTTTTTGCCAATAATGGATGTTTGCTAAGCGCTGTAAAAACGACCAACAAAAATATACCAGCAAATAATAAAATAGACCCAATCTCAGGAATTCCAATAAACCATCTATCTCCTACAGTTGCAGGCATAATCATATTGAAAATATCTATATAATGACCACAAAGTATTACAACTCCAGCCATAATTACAAACCAATTTACACGTTTGAAATCACTATTCATTAATAATAATAGTGGGAATATAAAATTCATCGCTATCATACCAAAGAATGGTAAATTATAATCCTCAATACGTGTTACAAAGTAAGTCACTTCCTCCGGGATATTTGAATACCAGATTAACATAAATTGAGAGAACCATAGGTATGTCCAGAAAACACTAAATCCAAACATAAATTTAGCTAAATCATGAATATGACTATCATTTACATGCTCTAATAAGCCTTTAGATTTTAAGTAGATAGCAATCATAGCGATTACAGTAATACCACAAACAAGCATACCTGCTAATAAATACCAACCAAATAACGTACTAAACCAGTGTGGATCTACACTCATTATCCAATCCCAAGACATCATAGATTCAGTGTAAATAAAGAATACTAAAAATGCCGCAGCAATTCTGAAATTCTTTTTAAAGTAACGGTTATCATCTGCACTATCTTGAGCCAACGAAAACTTTCTTGAAAAATGACGATATAACGACCAACCAGCTAAGAAAATAAGACCTCTTATAAAAAATCCTGTTTTGTTTAACCATCCTGATTTTCCAGCCACTAATGCGTCATAATTATCATTACCTACTTCAGTTACACCATCTGTTAACCAAACAAATAAATGACTATCTGCAGCAAATGCGACAGCCAATACTAATAACCCACCAGGTAATACATACGATGTAATTCCTTCCATTACTCTAAATAAGACTGGTGACCAACCTGCTTGTGCTGCATATTGTACTGCATAAAACGCTAATACACCTAACGCAATCATAAAGAAAAAGAAAGCCGCTATATATAAAGCAGACCATGGTCTATTATGTATCTGATGTAATACATGCTCTTCATGACTCATTCCGTGGTCAGACTCAGCATGCGAAGATCCGTGTGCTTCTTCGCCATGATTGTCATCTACATGTAACGCTGCTGCTTCATTCGAATCAGTATGAGATTCTTCAGCATGAGCATCTCCATGATGATCTTCATTCGCTAAAAATTCAGTTATATTCTCTTCAGTCACACTATGTGCATCCATAAAGCCGTAACCAACACCTAATAGTCCTAAAACCATTAAAACGATAGCACCTATTCTTAATCGATTTGAAATTTTATATTCCATTTATATAATCTTTATCTAAATCTTACTTTTCTAAATCTGCTTTAAGCTTCTCAACATAAGCAACAACTTGCCAACGCTCATTTTCGTTCAATTGGTTAGCATATGAACCCATTGTGTTTTTACCATAATATAAAGTATGGTAAATACTACCTGTTGTAATTGCCCTTCCAACATCCGCATAACTAGGAACACCTAATATTTTTTCACGTTGAACTAATTTACCTTTTCCATCACCTTTATTACCGTGACAGATTCCACAATAAATATTGTATAATGGTCCACCTACCTCATAATCCACTTGCGTAGAATCTAAAGGACTAATTAAATTAGCCTTTGCAAAAGCATAACCATCATTAGTGTTTTCAATTTCAAATGGCATAAAATCACCTCTTGGAATTGACCCTTCTGCTGGCAACTGTGCTTCTACACCATTACCAAATGCATCAGACTCCTGATACGTCTCATAGCCAATTGACTCATACATATTAGGCATGTATTGATAGTTTCGACTTGAGGTCTTTTGGCAAGACACAAGACTAACCAATACAACTATAACTGCGCTAAATTTCGCTACTGTCTTCATATTAATGTGCATCTTCATTATTATCAACAATATTTATCTCAACTGCTCCTGTCTCTTTCAACAAGTTAGTTAATGATTCTTCATTATTATGAACTGCAATTTCCATTAAAAAATGGTCATCTGTAGTTCTTGGATCAGGATTTTCTGCCTTTTTAAAAGGCCACATTCTACTTCTCATATAGAATGTAATAACCATTAAGTGAGCAGCAAAAAATACTGTAAGTTCAAACATAATAGGCACAAATGCTGGCATATTTTCTAAATAACTAAAGCTCGGCTTACCTCCAATATCTTGAGGCCAATCTTTAATCATTATGAAATTCATCATTACAACAGCAACTGTTAAACCAATACAACCATAAATAAATGCTGTTATTGCTAAACGTGTTGGTGCTAATCCCATTGCCTTATCTAGTCCGTGAACCGGAAAAGGAGTGTATATTTCTTCAATGTGATATTTTTCTGCCTTTACCTTTTTAACGGCTGACATTAATACATCATCATCTGTATAAATAGCATGAATTACTTTCGAAGCTTCCATAGACTATATTAGTTGTTTAATAAGTTTTTAGCTTGTCCTGACCAATCATCACGTTCTGCTCTTCCTGGGAAAGAACCTGTAATTGAATCTAACAAATCATATTCTTTTTTCGTCATTTTACTTACCTGAAGGAAAGTATAAATACCTATACTATTAAGAACTTCTTCCATTTTAGGACCAATTCCATTAACAGTTTTTAAATCATCAGCTGTTTGAGTTGCCGCATCAAATTTACCAATTCCTTCAAATAAGCTATTTAGCTTTTCATCATTATTTTTTGGTAATTCTGCAGGCTTATCTGGAGCAGTTGTAATTGAATTAAAAGCAATAGGTTTAGATGTTCTACTATCAGCACCAGTACCAACTAGGCTATCACCTCGTTCTCTAATGTTTTTATAACGTTCACCTGAAGACTTTAATATTGTTTTAACTTCTGCTTGTGCTATTACTGGGAATGTACGTGAATACAACAAGAATAATACAAAGAAGAATCCTATAGTTCCAATAAAAATACCGATATCAACAAATGTAGGAGAGAACATAGACCAAGATGATGGTAAATAATCTCTATGTAATGATGTTACAATAATTACAAAACGCTCAAACCACATACCAATGTTTACGACAATAGAGATGAAGAATGAGAACATAATACTTGTTCTTAATTTCTTAAACCACATAAATTGTGGAGAGAAAACATTACAAGACATCATTGCCCAATAAGCCCACCAATAAGGACCAGTTGCTCTATTTAAGAATGCATACTGTTCGTATTCTACACCAGAATACCATGCAATAAATAGCTCAGTGATATATGCCACACCTACAATAGAACCAGTAATCATAATTACAATGTTCATTAATTCGATGTGTTGCACTGTAATATAGTCCTCAAGGCTACAAACTTTTCTCATAATAATAAGAAGCGTATTTACCATTGCGAATCCTGAGAATACCGCACCTGCAACGAAATAAGGTGGGAAAATTGTTGTATGCCAACCTGGTATTACTGAAGTAGCAAAATCAAAAGATACAATTGTGTGCACAGAAAGTACTAAAGGTGTTGCTAAACCAGCAAGTACTAAAGACACTTCTTCAAAACGTTGCCAATCTTTCGCTCTACCAGACCAACCGAAACTTACTAAAGAGTAAATTTTCTTTTGAAAAGGTTTAACCGCTCTATCTCTTAACATCGCGAAATCCGGTAATAAACCCGTCCACCAGAAGACTAATGACACAGATAAATATGTAGAAATTGCGAATACATCCCAAAGCAATGGTGAGTTAAAGTTTACCCACAATGAACCAAATTGATTAGGAATTGGTAATACCCAATATGCTAACCATGGACGACCCATGTGAATAATTGGAAATAAACCTGCTTGGACTACAGAGAAAATTGTCATTGCTTCAGCAGAACGGTTAATTGCCATTCTCCATTTTTGACGGAATAATAATAGTACTGCAGAAATTAATGTTCCTGCATGACCAATACCAACCCACCAAACGAAGTTAGTAATATCCCAAGCCCAGTTTACAGTCTTGTTAAGACCCCAAACTCCAATACCCGTAGATACTGTATAAATAATACAACCTATTCCCCAAAGGAATGCTACCAAAGCAATACTGAAAACAATCCACCATGCTCTGTTGGCTTTGCCTTCAACTGGTCTTGCTACATCAACTGTAACATCGTGATACGATTTTTCTCCAGTTACTAAAGGTCTTCTAATAGGTGCTTCGTAATGAGACGCCATAATTATATACTTGTTTCTTTAATTATTTTATGCTTTTGATGTGTTTCTCACTTTTGTCTGATAGATAACATTAGGTTTTGTCCCAACACTTTCTAACAAGTGATACATACGATCATCTTCTTTTAATGCAGTAATCTTACTGTCTTTATCATTAACATCTCCAAAAATCATAGCTCCATTTCCACATGCTGCAGAACAAGCTGTTTGGAATTCCCCATCTTTAACTAAACGACCTTCACGTTTAGCATCTAAAATTGTTTTTTGTGTTTTTTGAATACACATAGAACATTTTTCCATAACACCACGAGAACGAACAGTTACATCTGGATTTAATACCATGCGACCTAAATCGTCATTCATGTAATAATCAAACTCATCGTTCTTATTATATAAGAACCAGTTAAAACGACGTACTTTATAAGGACAGTTGTTAGCACAATATCTCGTACCTACACAACGGTTATAAGCCATGTGGTTTTGACCTTGACGACCATGAGCAGTTGCTGCAACAGGACAAACTGTTTCACAAGGTGCATGGTTACAATGTTGACACATTACAGGTTGAAAAGCCACTTGTGGATTATCAGCAGGATTTTCCATCTCACCAAAACCTCCTAAAGAACCATTGTCACCAAATAAGCCATTGAAACCCTCTTTTTTAGCATCGTCAGCTTCAAATGTTTCTTGATGAGAATAGTATCTATCAATACGCAACCAGTGCATATCTCTACTACGTCTCATTTCAGATTTACCAACTACAGGTACATTGTTTTCAGCATGACATGCAATAACACATGATCCACAACCTGTACATGCATTTAAATCAATTGATAAGTTGAAGTGATGACCAATTGAACGGTCAAATTCATCCCATAAATCAACCTCTGATTCAGTTACCTTTACAGGATTATGATTTAAAGACACTACAGGAACTTTATTCCATCCGTGCTTTTTATCTTCTCTATCGTAAGTATTAAATATTTCTAAAGTCGTTTCTTTAATAATGTCACCACGACCCATTAAAGTATTGTGCAACTGTACACAAGCAAACTCATGTTCACCAACAGCTTTTTCAATAGACACACTTTGTACTGAATTGAAATTTTGGTATAATGGATAAGCATTAACACCTGTTTTCATTTCATCTTTTAAAGCCTTAGACGTTCTTCCAAAACCAAATGACAATCCTACAGACCCTTTTGCTTGACCCGGTTGAATAATTACTGGTACTGTAATCGCTTCTGCTCCATTTACTGAAACTTTAGCGTAGCTACCATTTAAACCACCATTTGCAACATTCCAATTTTTTAATTCTAATTTATCAGCATCAGCTTGAGATACCGTTAAATAGTTATCCCAAGTTGTTCTTGTTATCGGGTCAGGAAACTCTTGTAACCAAGGGTTATTAGCTTGTTGGCCATCACCCATTCCTGTTTTAGTATAAAGTGACAACTCCATACCTTCAGAAACCTTTGTTTTAGCTAAAGCTAATGCTGCAGCTCCTCCAGTCAATACTGAACTTACATCCGCATTACTACTCCCTGTATTATTTACTGTTGTAGACGTCGTACTAGTAACATACTCATCTTTATCTTCATCTTTGATACCAACTCCTACAGCAACATCATGTATAACACCACCTAAAAACGTTCTATCTTTTTTATCTTTTAATTCTGTAGAAGAAGAATCAATCGTTGATGACGAACCATTTGAACTACTACCACTTCCAGCAGTACGTGTTACAAATACTCCATCTTGAACTGCTTTATTAAATGAAGCTCCATTTAAAATATCCTTAGTCCAAACAGATTTTAAATAATCTCTATAAGAACATGTAGAACCAGTCCAACTCATTAACACTTCCTGAAACTGCTTAGTATCAAATAAAGGACGAATTGTTGGCTGCATCATAGAATAATGACCAGTCTTTAATTCATAATCTCCCCAAGATTCTAAGTTATGAGGTGTAGCAGCGATGTACTGACAAATTGTAGACGTTTCATCTTGCTTCATTGAAAAAGCAACCGATAATTCCGTTTTAGCCAATCCTTCTTTAAAATCTGAAGCATTTGGCAACGTGTAAACCGGATTCACCCCGTCCATAATAATAGCTCCAACTTTTCCAGCTTTCATATCAGCTACTAACTGAGAAACAGCTTTATCACTACCTTGTCTTGTGTTTATAGTTGTACTAGGATCAAATGCTGCACTTCTAAGATATGCATTAATCTCTAATACAGTTGTCTGAGCATTTACATCTTGAACCCCTGTTACAACAACACCATTTCTACCAGCTAAACTTAACTCTTTAGCTGCTGCTTTTACTGCTGCATCTAATCCTTCAGTAAGCTTTACACCTCCTGCAGAATTCCCAGTTACTTCACTATATAATTTAGCTAAAACTAATTTTTGTTGACTTGGTGTTAATGGCACACGCTTATCTGCATTTGCACCAGTTAATGACATATTAGATTCAAACTGAATATGTCTAGACATTTTACCATGATCAGGAATACGCTTTGCTGCATAACCAGAATCAAAACCTCCACCTTGCCAATCTCCTAAGAAATCAGCTCCAATAGAAACAATCGTTTTAGCTTTAGAGAAATCGTAATTAGCCATTCCTCTTCTTCCGTACTTAGCTTGGTAAGCATCTAAAGTTGCAGATTCTGAAACCGCATCATAAGCAACATGTGTGACGTTGCCATACTTAGCTTTAAACTCTGCAATTAATTTATGAGTAGAAGGACTTGGTATTGATTGCGTTAACAATACAATAGACTTACCATTTAGTCCTTTTAATGTTGAAGTTGTTTCAGACATAAAAGTCTCCCAAGAGATTTTCGAATCACCTTTCATTGGTGCCTTTACTCTTAGATTATCATACAACCCTAAAACTGAAGCATTAACTCTCGCATTTGCTATTCCGTTGGTAGAAGCATCCGTGTTATTTTCAATTTTAATTGGTCGCCCTTCTCTTGTCTTTACTAAAACACTAGCAAAATCAAATCCATTTGCAATCGTAGTTGCATAATAATTTGCCACACCTGGAATAATTTCCGTTGGTTGAACAATATAAGGTATTGATTTAATCACTGGTCCTTCACAAGCCGCTAAAGAAGCTGCTGCAGTACTAAAACCAACGTATTTTAAGAAATCACGACGCGAAGTAGACGAAGACTCTAACGACTCTTTATCTCCCAAAAACTCATCTGTAGGAATCTCTTCCACAAACTCGTTTTGTTGTAGCGCCTCAACAATAGAGCTATTCTCGTTTAGCTCTTCAACACTTTTCCAGTATTTCTTGTTTGATGACATAGTGTTTATTTATGATTTTTTTGACTTACGATTAACAATATCTAATGAGCTACTAGCTTATTAAATTCGGCTTACCGTATTTCTTTAAATTTATTCTTTTTATTAATAATGACACTTACCACATTCTAAACCACCCATTTGTGCTGCAGTTAACTGCTCAACACCATACTTTTTAGATAGTTCTTCGTGAATTTTAGTGTAATATGCGTTATCCTTAACTTTTACGTCAGTTTCTCTGTGACAGTTAATACACCAACCCATTGTTAATGGAGCGTGTTGATACATAATTTCCATTTCTTCAACTGGACCATGACAAGTTTGACACTCAATACCACCAACAGTTACGTGTTGTGAGTGATTAAAGTATGCAAAGTCTGGTAAATTATGAATACGAATCCATTTTACTGGCTGAGACTCTCCAGTATAACCAGTTCCATCCCATCCAATTGCATCGTATAATTTTTGAATTTCAGCATTATAATTAACTCCAAACTCTTCACCTTCAGCTAAAGTTTCTGGTGCTACTTCTGATATAGACTTATGACAATTCATACATACATTTAAAGAAGGAATGCCTGAAGTCTTACTTACTCTTGCAGAAGAGTGACAATATTTACAATCAATACCGTTATCACCTGCATGAATTCTATGTGAATAATGTATTGGCTGAACCGGCTCGTAACCCTGATCTACACCAACCTGCATTAAATAACCATAAACAAAATAACCACTAGCAAGCAAAAAGAATATTGCAGTAACTAGTACTAAGAATTGATTTTGAGCAAACGCTTTCCATAATGGTGTTCTTTTGTTTTCCGTAACAACGTCTAAACCTTTTGCTTCAGCAAAACGATCTAATGTACGTTTCACTAATACTAATGCCATTGCCAATAGAGCAAACAATAAAGCTAAAGCTCCAAGAATTAGATTATTTGAAACTCCTCCTTGTTCTCCAGAGGCCTCGCCAGTCGTCTTTTCAACAACAACAGGTGCGGGAGCCGGAGCAGCAGTATAAGCTAAAATATCGGAGATATCCGTATCACTCAACTGAGGAAAAGGCGTCATGGCAACACCGTTATAATCACTATACACTTTGTTAGCATACGCATCACCAGATTTGATTAGCGCAGAACTATTTCTAATCCAAGACGTCAACCACTCTCTATCTAAACCTTGCTCATCGGCTAATCTTGCTTCTATATTACGTAGAGCAGGACCAGTCATTGGCTTATCCAATTTGTGACATGCCGCACAATTAGAATTAAAAAGTGATTTTCCATTAGCTGGATCACCTTCTTGAGCAATAAGAGAAGTTGAAAACGTAAGTAAAAGTACAATACAAAGACTATATATCTTTGAGGTTAAACCACAGTAAATCACCTGTTTCATATTATAATTTGGATTATCTTCTAAACTTTGGTACGATTTTTTCATTAAAAATTTGAAAAAAGATGTTTTTAAAAACTCAGGCAAAAGTAACATTTAAAGTGGATTTTGGAAATCTTAGAGAACTGTTAATATATAATTTATACCAATTCTAAATAATAAGGATTAAAAATTTTATGAGTGAATATTCGTTAGATATCCATCGACATATTGAAGTGCAATTGATTACATATAGAATCTGAATAAAAAATTTTACTTCTTTCACTGAATACTATACCTTTGCCATTAAATAATATTACATGAAAATTAACAAAAAAACTATATACCTTATTCTTTTAGGGTTCTCACTTACATTATCTATTAATGCACAAGAAGGTAAAATAAACGTCACTCAAGATAGCGATATAGATAAACTATTAGAATACAAAAAGGATATTAAAACGTCTAAGACTTACACTATACAAGTTTACAATAGTACAGATCCAGATAAGGCTAAAAGAGAAAAATCTAATTTCCTAAATTCTTACAACGAATGGAAAGTAGAAATCGTTTGGAATACACCTAACTATAAAGTTTGGGTCGGGAATTTTGCTACACGACTTGAAGCTGATCGTGCTTGGGTAAAAATCAGAAAGAAATACATGAATGCTAATGTTATTCAACCAAGATTAGATAAGTAATCTTTTCTTCTTAAAAAAAACTGATTATTCAACAATTGAATTTTATTTTAAAACATAAAAAAACCGACAAGTATTTGTCGGTTTTTTTATATCTATTGAATTAATAACTTCTTATTACTTCAACTTTTTCTTTACTTCTACTTCTTGGAATGCTTCAATTACATCACCAATTGCAATATCATTGTAACCTTTAATCTGCATACCACAATCGTATCCTTTAGCTACTTCTCTAACGTCATCTTTAAATCGTTTTAAAGCTTCAAGCGTACCAGTATGAACAACTACACCATCTCTAATAATACGGATTCCAGAATTTCTAAAGATTTTACCGTTCATTACCATACAACCAGCAATATTACCAACTTTAGATACTTTAAATATTTCTCTAATTTCAGCAGTACCTGTAACTTCTTCTTTCACCTCTGGAGACAACATACCTTCCATAGCGTCTTTAAGATCGTTAATCGCTGCATAGATAATAGAATAAGTTCTAATATCGATTTCTTCCTTGTCTGCAATCATTCTTGCATTTCCAACAGGACGAACATTAAACCCAACTATAATAGCATCTGAAGCTGTTGCTAATAACACATCACTTTCTGTAATGGCACCAACACCCTTATGTATAATATTAACCTGGATTTCTTCAGTTGATAATTTTTGGAATGAATCCGTTAATGCTTCCACAGAACCATCAACATCACCTTTAAGAATTATATTTAACTCTTGGAAATCTCCAAGTGCAATACGTCTTCCTATTTCATCTAATGTAATATGACGTTGTGTTCTAACAGATTGTTCACGTTGTAACTGCGTACGTTTTGTTGCAATTTGTTTCGCTTCACGCTCGTCTTCAAAAACATTAAATTTATCACCTGCTTGAGGTGCTCCATCTAAACCTAGTATAGATACTGGAGTTGCAGGACCAGCTACAGCAACATCGTGCCCTCGCTCATCTTGCATCGCTTTTACTTTACCACTATTTTTTCCTGCTAAAACATAATCACCAACTTTTAAAGTACCTGCTTGTACTAATATAGTTGATACATATCCTCTACCCTTATCTAAATAAGCTTCTACAACTGTTCCGCTAGCCGCTTTATTAGGATTAGCTTTTAATTCTAACAATTCAGCTTCAAGCAATACTTTTTCAAGTAATTCTTTGACACCTGTTCCTACTTTCGCAGAGATATCATGAGACTGAATTTTTCCACCCCAATCCTCTACTAACAGATTCATTTGTGCCAACTGCTCTTTTACCTTTTCAGGGTTTGCATCTGGCTTATCAATTTTATTTATCGCAAATACGATAGGAACGCCTGCAGCTTGCGCATGTGAAATAGCCTCTTTTGTTTGTGGCATTATAGCATCATCGGCAGCTACAACAATAATTGCGATGTCAGTAACTTGAGCACCACGAGCACGCATGGCAGTAAATGCCTCGTGACCTGGTGTATCTAAAAATGCTATTTTTTGACCATCTGCCAATTCTACACCATATGCACCAATGTGCTGTGTAATTCCACCAGACTCTCCTGCGATTACATTTTCTTCACGTATATAATCTAGTAAAGATGTTTTACCATGATCTACGTGACCCATTACAGTAACGATTGGAGCTCTTGGTTTTAAATCTTCTGGCTTATCTTCAACTTCTTCAATAGACTCTTCAATACCTGCAGTAATAAACTCAACATCATAACCAAACTCTTCAGCTACAATAGTTAATGTTTCTGCATCAAGTCTTTGGTTCATGGTTACCATCATACCAAGAGACATACATGCTGAAATAACTTGCGTTACACCAACCTCCATCATCGTAGCAATTTCACTAACAGTTACAAACTCTGTAACTTTAATAGTTTTACTTTCTGCTGCAGCGATTTCCTGATCAATTTCAGTTTGTTCTCTGTGTTGATCTCTCTTATCTCTTCTGTATTTAGCACCTTTACCTTTATTAGATTTACCCTGTAATTTCTCAAGGGTTTCTCTAATTTGTTTCTTTACATCTTCTTCTGTTGGCTCTTCTTTGACCACTTTTGGTCTAGCAGCATTACCACCTCTTCCTTTTCCACCTCTTCTATTATCGAAGTTAGGTTTCCCTGCAGTATCATTTCCTCCTTTACTAATTCTACGCCTCTTACGTTTATTAGCATCGCCAGAACCTGCTGGTTTAACTTCTTTCTTCTTTTTAGGTTTATTAAACTGAGATAAATCAATTTTTTTACCTGTAATATTTGGTCCAGAAAGTTTTTTATATTGTGTCTTTAAAGTCTCTTCTATTGGTGCAGTTGGCTTAGCTGGTGCCTCTTCTTTTTTAGGAGCTTCTTTCGCTTTAGGCTTTTCAACTTTTTCAGTTTTCTCTACCTTTTCTACTTTAGCTACCTTTTCCGTTGTTTCAACCTTCTCAGTCTTCGCTGTCTTCTCAGTTTCTTCAACTTTTTCAACCTTCTTAGGTTCCTCTTTAGGCTTTTCAACTTCCTTCTTAGGAACTTCAACTTTAGGGGTTTCCTTAACCTCAGGAGCTTTAGGAGTTTCCTCTTTTACTGTTTTAGGTTTCTTGTCTAAATCAATTTTACCAACTTGTTTTGGTCCACTTAATTCAGCTTTTGCCTTAACAACAGCTTCTCTTTCGGCTTTAAGTTTTTGCTTTTCCTCAATTTCGCGCTCTCTTTGTTCACGAAGCTCCTCTTTTTCCTTAAGTTTTGCTTCACTAACCTCCTGAGCTTTTTCACGTTTAGATGCATCCGTCTGAAATTCATCAGAAAGTGTATTGTAAACTTCTTGCGAAATTTTAGTATTAGGGCTTTTCTCTATCTCAACGCCTTTGGATTCTAAAAAATCCACAGCACGATCTATTGAGATATTTAATTCCCTTAATACTTTATTTAATCTTGTCATTTGAGCCATAAACTGCCTGTAAAATACTTAAATATATGTTATACCAAATCAACTTCAAAATGAAATTTAAAATTCATTCTAATTTTAACTGATATTTTAATCTTCAAATTCTTCTTTTAGAATTCTGATAACGTCTAAAATCGTTTCTTCTTCTAAATCTGTACGCTTCACTAAATCGTTAACGTCTTGTTCTAAAATACTCTTAGCTGTATCTAAACCAGCCTTGCTAAATTCTGAAATTACCCAGCTCTCAATCTCATCTGAGAATTCCTTTAATTCTACATCTTCTTCGGCACCTTCTCTAAACACATCAATTTCGTAACCTGTTAATTGACCAGCCAAACGAATGTTGTGACCACCTCTACCAATAGCTTTAGAAACTTCTTCTGGTTTTAATAATACCTCAGCACGCATGTTTTCTTCATCTAACTTTAAAGATGTTACTCTAGCCGGACTTAATGCTCTTGTTACAAAAAGCTGAACATTGTTTGTGTAGTTAATAACATCAATATTCTCATTTCCTAATTCTCGTACAATTCCGTGAATTCTAGAACCTTTCATACCTACACAAGCACCAACAGGATCAATTCTATCATCGTAAGAATCTACCGCTACTTTTGCTTTTTCACCAGGAATACGCACTACTTTTTTAACTGTAATTAAACCATCGAAAACTTCTGGTATCTCTTGTTCAAATAATTTCTCAAGAAATACAGGCGACGTTCTAGACATTATAATCGCAGGCTTACTTCCTTTTAGCTCTACACTTTCTATAATTCCTCTTACATTTTCTCCTTTTCTAAAGAAATCTGAAGGAATTTGTTTGTCCTTTGGAAGTATAATTTCATTACCATCATCATCTAACAATATTATTGCTCTGTGGCGAATGTGATGAACTTCTGCTGTATAAATTTCACCTTCAAGATCTTTAAAGTGCTTGTAGATGTTAGTATTATCGTGCTCATGAATCTTAGAAATTAAATTCTGTCTTAATGCTAAGATTGAACGTCTTCCTAAATCAATTAATTTTACTTCTTCCGCAACATCTTCACCAACTTCAAAATCTGGCTCTATTTTCTGAGCTTCAGACAATGCTATTTCTTGATTTGGTTCTTCAACCTCTCCATCTGCAACTACAATACGGTTTCTCCAGATTTCTAAATCTCCTTTATCTGGATTTATAATAATATCAAAATTATCGTCATCACCATACTTCTTCTTCAACGCATTACGCAATACGTCTTCAAGAATTGCCATTAGCGTAACTCTATCTATTGATTTGTCGTCTTTAAATTCTGAAAATGAATCAATTAACGCTATATTCTCCATGATTGATATGAATTAAAATTTTATTTTAACTTTTGCTTCCTTAATATTTTCAAATGCAACAGTTGCTGTTTTAGTTACTGTTACTTTTCCTTTTCCCACAGGTTTTGGTTCTCTTGCTTTCCAGCTTAAAACCACATCTTGTTCATTTACTTCCTTAAGTTCTCCTTCTAAATTTTGACTATCTAAAGTCTTAATCTCTAAATTTCTACCAATATGTTTTGTGTACTGTCTTGGTAATACTAAAGGTGTTGCTGCTCCGGATGATAAAACCTCTAAAGAAAAATCATGCTCATCTTTATCAATATTATGCTCAATAGCTCTACTAATAAACATGCAATCTTCTACCAAAACGCCATTATCACCATCGATAACAACCTTAACGGCATTGTCTCCAGAAACACTAAAATCTATTAAGAACAAATCTAGTCTTTCTTTTAATGCTACTTGTAATAAGTCTTCTACTATTTTCTTAAACATTTCTTGATATAAAAAGAGAGGACTTTTCGTCCTCTCGCTTATTTATTTTTAGTAAATAACGGTGCAAATATACGATATTTATATTAAAGTACCTAAGCTTCCTAATGTGGAATTATTTTCTTAAATTTATTGAGACTAATATAAACCAATCGATATATGAATAAAATTCTAGTTCCAACAGATTTTTCTGAACAAGCCGGAAACGCACTTAAGGTAGCTGCAATGCTCGCCAAGACCCATAATGCTGAAATATACTTATTACACATGATGGAGATTCCGTTGCAACAAACTGACCAAGGCAGCACACAAAGTGATATTCCGGAAACTTTATTTTTTATGAAATTAGCTCAAAAAAGATTTGCAAATCTTATGGCTGAAGATTACTTAGAAGGTATTACTGTTCATGAAACCTTAAAAGCTGACATTACATTTAATGAAATTAAAGATGCTTGTAAAGAGTTTGATATTGATTTGATTGTAATGGGTTCTCATGGCTCTTCTGGACTAATGGAAATGTTTGTAGGTTCTAACGCAGAAAAAGTGGTAAGAACATCTGAAGTACCAGTTTTAGTAATAAAAAATGAACACACTAGTTTTAACGTCTCTGATTTTGTGTTTGCTTCGGATTTTAAAAATGACAACAAAGAAACCTACAAGCAAGCTGTTAAGTTTGCAAAAGCATTCAATGCAAAAATCCATTTGCTCTTAGTAATTACATCGAGCAACTTTATGACTACTTATGAAGCAAATTCTCGAATTAAGGACTTTATCTCTGGACAGGATTTTAATAATTACACTATCACTATACATAACGACACTACTGTAGAACACGGCATTTTAAATGTTTCCAAAGACATTAATGCAGATTTAATAGGTATTAGCACACATGGTAGACAAGGTATAGCACATTTCTTTAACGGCAGTATTAGCGAAGATTTAGTAAACCATGCTAAACGACCAGTTATTACCTTTAAAATATAATTTCGAATATTCGGTATATTAGAAGAACACAGACTTTAAAAGACATCGAAGAGCTATTTAAAACCATGGAAATTTAAAAAATCCTAATCAAATTGATTAGGATTTTTATTTCAATTGCTTGCTGAGTTCCTTACCTAAAACAGAGATAAACTGATTAATATCAATAGTTTTCATGTTAAAAACAAAAAAAACCTAATCAAATAAATGATTAGGTTTTAAATTTTGGTTGGCCTACTAGGTTTCGAACCTAGACTCTTCTGTACCAAAAACAGATGTGTTAGCCAGTTACACCATAGGCCAATCTTTCAATTGAGGCTGCAAATTTAATACAAAGTTTGAGTTAGACAAAAAAAAATGAAAAAATATTTAAAAATACTTAACGTTAACTTAAAAACGTAGGCGTTTATGTAATAATTAGTAAATTCGCCTGCATTATTAAGCAAGGTTTTCATGACAGATTTTAACTTTAAAAAGTGGAACAACATTTTAGGATGGTTTGTTTTTGCAGTAGCAGTAGTAGTTTACGGACTTACTATAGAACCAACAGTGAGTTTTTGGGATGCTGGAGAATATATTTTAACCTCATCTAAATTACAAGTTGGTCACCCACCAGGAGCACCATTATTTCAAATGTTTGGCGCATTTTTCTCCATTTTTGCGTTAGAACCTTCGCAAATTGGTATGATTTTGAACATGATGAGCGGTGTTGCCAGCGCATTTACCATTCTTTTTATGTTTTGGACTATTAGTTTACTTTTAGTTAAACTAGTTAAATACAATAAAGACGATAGCCCAAGCAAAGCCTATGCTATTTTAGGAAGTGCTTTAGTTGGTAGTTTAGCATTTACGTTTACAGATTCATTTTGGTTTAATGCTGTTGAAACGGAAGTTTACGCAATGGCTACCTTAATAATGGCTGTTCTGTTTTATTTAGGTTTACGCTGGGAACAAGAAATGAATGAACCTAGAGGAAATCGTTGGTTAATACTTATTGCTTTTGTAATAGGGCTTTCTTTTGGTGTTCACTTTATGGGTCTATTAACCATACCAGCCATTGGTCTTCTTTACTATTTTAAGAACTACAAAACTATTACTGTAAAGAATTTTATTTTAGCAAACATAGCATCTGCTGCAATTCTACTATTTATATTTAAATTATTACTACCATCTACACTTAAGCTCTTCGGTTATTTAGAAGTATTTTTTGTGAATTCAATAGGCTTGCCATTTAATTCTGGTACAATTATCACAGGCTTAATGGTTATAGGTTTGTTCTATTTTGGCTTAAATTTTACAAGAAAAAAAGGCTACAAGCACATCAATACATTAGTACTTAGCTTAATGTTTATTTTTATTGGTTTCTCATCTTGGATGATGTTACCTATACGTGCCAATGCGCAAGTAGTTATTAATGAAAATAATCCTTCGGATGCTCGAGAACTTTTAGCTTATTATAATTTAGAACAATATCCAGAAACACATTTATTCTACGGACCACAATTTACTGAAGCTTATTCTGGCGCAGACGAAGATGAACCCTTTGTTGATGATAAGAAAAATTATGAGCGTGATGAAGAAGCTGGCGAATACGTTATTATTAATGATTGGGAGAAAAGTAAGCAGAACTACAACCATGAGCATGCTTCAATTTTACCAAGAATGTGGAGCTCAGAGCATGCAGAAAATTACATGATGTTTACTGGGTTAATTCAATTTAAAGCGGACCCAACATTACAAACACGCGCATACAATGAAGCCATGAATGCTGGTTTATCAGAAGAACAAGCAGGTCAGTATGCATTACAAGAAAAACTACAAATTGACCAGTTAGTTAACGATTTTAAAATGCGTGTTGCTAATGGAGAAATGGATTATGAGGATTATAATCAGTTTTTAAGTCGTTATGGTCAACAATATTTAGAAATAGAAAAACCTTCTTTTATAGATAACACCATGTACATGTTTCAATACCAATTTGGTTATATGTATTGGCGTTATTTTATGTGGAATTTTACAGGAAGACAAGATGATATCCAAGGAAAATATACGCATGAAAATGGGAACTGGATTTCTGGAATTAACGCAATTGACGAGTTACATTTAGGTATGTCTCAAGACAACTTACCTACTGATGTATTAGAAAACAAAGCGAGAAACACCTATTACTTTTTGCCTCTTATTTTAGGACTAATAGGTTTCTTTTTCTTAATGTATTCTGACTTAAAACGTTTTTGGGTTTTACTAGTATTCTTTTTACTGACTGGTTTAGCAATTCAATTTTACACCAATGTAAGACCTTTTGAACCTCGTGAAAGAGATTATTCTGTAGTAGGCTCATTCTATGTATTTGCTATTTGGATTGGCTTTGGTGTTTATGCCATTTATGATTTATTAAAATCAAGTTTTAAAACGAAGTTATTAGCACCAGTTATTACTCTGGTTTGCATTGTCATTGTTCCTGGAGTTCTGGCTGCAAACAACTGGGATGACCATGATCGTTCTGGTAAATACACTACAAACGCTATGGCTCGCAAATACTTAGAGTCTTGCGGACCAAACGCTATTTTATTTACTATTGGAGATAATGACACGTTCCCATTATGGTACTTGCAAGAAATTGAAGGTGTTCGTAGAGATGTACGCGTCATCAATACAAGTCTATTTCAAACAGATTGGTACATTGACCAAATGAAACGTAAGGCGTATGATAGTGACCCAATTCCGTCGCAACTTACACACAAGCAATATCGTGGTGGCACAAGAGATGTTGTTGCTTATAAAGAAATTAACGAAAGTATTGCCAGAGATACCTTAGACATAAAACAATTTATGGACTTTGTCTCTAGTGAAAAACCAAATACTAAAGTAAAATTTGTTGTTGAAAACCAAGGTGATGACCCTAACCGTTATCCAAAGCACTTGCTAAATTCTAACTACTATCCAACACGAAATATTAGTATTCCTGTAAACAAGGAAATGGTATTAAAAAATGGTATAGTAAAACCTAAAGATGCTGATTTAATTGTAGACAATCTTTATACTAGAATAAGTGGAGGATACCTATATAAAAACCGCCTTTTAATGTTAGATATTCTTGCTAATAACAATTGGGAACGACCAATATATTTTACAGGAGGTGCTTTTGGAGCTGAAGACTATGTATGGCTAAAAGATTATCTTCAACTTGATGGTATGTGTTACAAACTTGTTCCTATTAAAACAGCAGTAGACAAAGCTAATCCTTATGATATGGGAAGAGTTGACCCAGACTTAATGTATGATATGGTTAAGAACTGGAAATGGGGAGGAAGTGGTGAAGACATGTATTACGACATTGAAACGAGAAGAAACGGTATTACTTACAGAGGAAATTTAGCACGTTTAATTGAGCAACTCATCAATGAAGATAAATTAGACAAAGCAGAAGAAATTGCAGACATAGCAATGGAAAAAATGCCAGTTGATAAGTTTGGATTTTATTCACTTCTTGAACCTTATGTAAGCGCTTATTATGAAGTTGGTAATAAAGAAAAAGGACGTGCATTATATAAAGATGTGGCTAAAAAGTATCAAGAAAACTTAGCTTATTATAGTAGCCTACCGTTAAAAGACCAAGATCGCGTAGTAGGTGAAGACATATATATGGACATTCAACGTTATAGGTCATTAATTGATATTTTAGTTATCTACAATGATCAGGACTTTGCGTTACAAGAAACTAAAACATTCAATAGTTACCTAAGTATGTTTGATGATTTAATGGAGCTTTATGGAAATGGAGAAGCTACTACAGAACCAGAAGATGTAGATATTCAACGTGCTATAAAAGATACCGTTGAGATGATTACGCCAGAGAATTAATAGAGTATGCAGATTATTCCAGCTAAAACGCCAGACTTTGTAAAAACATTGTTCCCAAATTTTATCTGGAATATCAATACCAATAATAAAGAAATATTCTTAACCTTTGATGATGGTCCGACACCAGAAATTACAAATTGGGTTTTAGAAACATTAAAAGCATACAATGCAAAAGCTACCTTTTTTTGTACTGGAAATAATATTGAAAAGCATCCTCTAGTTTTTAAAAATATTATTGAAGAAGGCCATACTATAGGCAATCACACTTATAATCATTTAAAAGGCTGGAAACATAAAACGAACACCTATTTAGAAGATATAAAGAAAACTCAAGAGTTAATAGATTCAAAATCCGAAAGGCATCAACATACAAGCTTAAATCTATTTCGTCCACCTTATGGCAAGATTAAATCTAAACAAAGTAAGCAAACACTAGCTTTAGGTTATAAAATTATAATGTGGGACGTTTTGTCTTATGATTGGGACATTGCTGTAACAGAAAAACGCTGTTTAGAAAATGTTATATCTACAGCAAAAGAAGGTAGTATTATTGTGTTTCATGATAGCGTAAAAGCATCACGAAATTTAAAATATGCACTTCCCAAAGTTTTAGAATATTATAACGAAAAGGGTTATAGCTTTCTGAGTATAGCTGGATAGGTTGTATTCCTTAAACGAATTCTTGAATAATTTCAATTAAAGTGTTAGCATCTTGTTTACCACTATGACGCCATTTCATTTCACCATTTTTGTAAATTATTAAGGTTGGCAAACCTTTTACCCTTAAAGCTTCTGCGAGTTCTCTATTTTTATCAACATCAATTTTAATCACTTTAACTTTGTCACCTAAACCGGCTGCAACATCTCTAAGGATATGATGCATGGCATTAGAATCTTCGTTTAATTCTGTATAAAAATCCAGAAGCACTGGAATTTCAACATCTATTAATTCACCAAATTTTGACATATGTTTTTAGTTTTGGTCTGATAAATAAGCACTACATTATTTCGTTATATCTTGACGATTAAATGGTATAACAAGAGTACATATCTTATAAAAATAAGCAATTCTTTGCAATTATACCAATTTGAATATGTAATGTTCAATTCAGAAATTGAATTATGATTTACTTAGCTTGGTATTAAACTGGTTTAGAACCTTTTTTAAGCTCAATCACTGTAATTTCTGGCCAAATACCAACACGTCCTGGATAACCCAAATAGCCAAATCCTCTGTTTACATTAATGTGTTGACCCAATTCTGTATAAATACCTGCCCAATGTTTATATCGCCATTTTGAAGGACTCCATTTTATCCAACCCGGAATTTCAATTCCAAATTGCATGCCATGCGTGTGACCACTTAAAGTTAAATGGTAGTGATATGGATCGTCAATAACTTTTGCTTCCCAATGGCTTGGGTCGTGAGACATTAAGATTTTAAAATCGTCTGATTGAATGTTTTCAGAAGCTTTTTCCAAACTTCCTGCTTTTTTAAATCCACCTTTTCCCCAATTTTCTACACCTACTAAAGCCAATCTCTGATTATCTTTTTCAAGGAATCGACTTTCATTAAGCAATAAATCGAATCCAATATCTTTCTGAATTTGTTTTAAATCTTCGAGGTTTTGATGCTTAGCTTCAGGTGTATCCCAATCTACATAATCACCATAATCATGATTACCCAAAACGGAATACTTTCCATCTTTAGCCTTTAATCTTCCAAAGGTATCTTTCCAAGGTAACATTTCAGAGGCTTTATTATTGACCATATCACCTGTAAACAAAAGCACATCTGATTTCTGTTCGTTAATTAAATCTACAGCATATTCTATTTTTTCTTTGTTATCAAAACTACCAGAGTGAATATCACTTATCTGAGTAATTCTATAACCATCAAAGGCTTCTGGTAGATCTTCAAAATGTAGTGTATAATTAAGAACTCTAAAATTATATTTACCTCTAAACATACCATATAATAAAGAAGAAAAAGGAATTGCTGCTAAACCTAAGGCAACCTGACTCACAAATTTTCTTCGAGACGGCATATGGAATTCATCACCTTTAGTAGTTACTTTTTCATATAAACCAATAGCACCTCTAATAATATCTTCTCCAAATAAAATAGGCAATAACACCAAATTAAAAGCCATAAAGGAAAGTAAAAAGCCAAAAGCATAACTTTTATGAACCGTTAAAACACGACCTTCATTACCTAAAGTAAATTGAATAATAAAATTTCCGACTACAACTAATGCTACAGCAAAAAACAAGTAATAAACCCATGGTTGTTTAGTAACCGTTTTAATGGCTTGAAAACCGTAAAGAGTAAGTATTATAAAACTAATAGCAAATAGTATCCAGCGAATCATCTCATTAATTTAAGATCACAAATTTAAGAATATGTTAAGCGACTTATCTTATCAAAGTGTTAAAGGTTTCACTTCAAGAATAACACCATTACCTTTCTAAAACCACTTAATAGTCAACCTCGCCAATTTCTCTTTAAAACCAGAATAAGGCGGAAACAACAATTCTGTAACACCAAACGTGTGCTGTTTTAAGACTGAACGTTCATTACTAAATGCTCTAAATCCATCAAACCCATGACTTTTACCAATTCCGCTGTTATTTACACCGCCAAAAGGTAAGTTGTGGTTAGCGTAATGCAATACACTATTGTTAATACATGTACCTCCTGCCCTAGTATTATCTATAATTTTCTTAGTGCTAGCTTTGCTTTTACTGTAGATATAAAGTGCTAATGGTCTTGGTTTTGAGTTCACGTATACTATTACTAGATCCAAACTTTCATAAGTTACAATTGGTAAAATAGGACCAAATATTTCTTCCTGTAGTAATTGTGCTTCAGGTTTTAAATCTGAAATTATTGTAGGTTCAATATACTTTGAAGTACTATCGGTTTCTCCTCCAACTTCAAATTTAGCATTTAATGTCTTTGCATTTTCTAAATAAGAATTTAAGCGTTCAAAATGTTTATTGGTTACAATTCTTCCGTAAGAATCTGATGTTTTTGGATTATCGTTATAAAATATATGAAGCCATTTTTTACAAGATTGTATAAATTCTGTTTTTATACTTTCATCAATCAAAACATAATCTGGCGACACACATATCTGTCCACAATTTAAGAATTTCGCCCACATAATTTTCTTTGCTGCTTTATCTACATTGGCTGTTGTATCTACTATCGTTGGTGATTTTCCACCAAGTTCTAAAGTTACAGAAGCCAAATTCTTAGCTGCTGCGGTCATCACTATTTTACCAACTTGTGGTGACCCTGTAAAAAAGATATGGTTAAAAGGTAATTTTAATAACTCTGTAGAAACCTCAACTTCGCCTTCTAGCAAAGCAACCTCATCTTCAGTAAACACATCAGAAATAATTTTAGCCATTAAGCTAGAAGAATGTGGTGTCATTTCAGATGGTTTTATAATCGCAGTATTACCGGCTGCAATTGCTGACACTAATGGTCCAAAGGTGAGATTAAAAGGAAAGTTCCATGGTGAAATTATTAAGCAAACACCTTTGGGCTGAAATTTAATGTGCGAGCTAGAACCTAACATAGACAGAGGAGTATCTACCTTATGTTTTTTCATCCATTGTTTTAAATGCTTTTTCGCATGTTTAATATCTCCTAAGATTGCATAGACCTCTGTTAACTCTGTTTCTACAACTGGTTTCCCTAAATCTTTACTTAGCGCTTCTTGTATTTCTATTCTATAAGTAGATTCTATAGCGTATTGAAGCCTATTCAACTTTTTTATGCGCTTATTATACGTGCTATTACCAATATTAAACTGGTTTTGGTATTGCTTCGTAAACAATTCAAAATATGGATTATTACTAAAATCATTCATAAATCATAGGTATTTATACACATTAAAAGCTCATTTAGTACCATTCGTCGACACTAATGTTTACATATTGTATTTCAACTGAAAAAATCAAGTTTTGAACTATAAAAACAATGGTTTTAAAGGGCTACGAGCCCAAAACACGCCGTTCGTCGAAAAATTACACAATCAACTACCACTTAACTACAGAACTCTTCTTTTCGTCTAAAATTTTTAACCACAACTAGAAACTTATGTTCCTTTGACCCGAAGTTAAACAAATATAGCTTCAACAAATTATGAAAAAAGGTTTAGTCATCATATTATGTTTAACAATGTCTCTAGCAGGCTTTGCTCAGCAAGATGTAGTTACAAATAACGAAACTGAACTAGTTGAAACTGAAAAAGCTGAAAAGGTAGAAGCTAAAACAATTAGTATCTCTGCAGAAGTAAAAGCTAAGGTTTTAAAAATGAATCGTAAAAAGAGTAACGCAATCATTAGTATAAAAGCTTACAGAAAGAGTCTTCAAATTAAAGTTAAGACAGTAAAGCTTTGTTAAGCCTTCAAACATTACGCTATTAACCATATATATTTAAAAAGCCGAAACGTAAGTTTCGGCTTTTTTATTCTTATAATAACTTATAGTTATTAATCTGCGAAATTCAATTCGCCATTGGCTTCTTGCTCCTTAAATTTTTTCACTAAATCTAAAGCATCAGGGATAACGTCACTACATAATATAATAAGTGATCCTTTTACTGCATTTTTAACAGCATACTTTATTGCTTCTTTCTCTGAAGGAATTATGGTCGTCTTTTTATTAGGGTCTCTTTTCTTAATACCATCATCTAGCATCTTAATTAATTCTTGTTCCGTTTTACCTCTTAAACGTTTGTCTTGTCTAATAATAATTTCATCAAACATATCAGCAGCTATAGCACCCATTTCATTATTATCTTCAACACGCCTGTCTCCAATACCTGCAATAATGCCTACTTTAACGGTTGCTTCAAGTTCATCTGTGAAGTTCTGTAAGGCTCGCATTCCTGCCGGATTGTGTGCATAATCTAATAAAATAGTAAAGTCTTTAAATTCAAATAAATTTAAGCGTCCTGGTGTTTGTGCTGCAGAAGGAATAAAGGTTTCTAAACCTGCTTTCATGTCTTCTATACTTATACCTTGTACATGCGCTCCTAAAACTGCTGCTAGCACATTCTGAATCATAAATTTTGCTTTCCCACCATAAGTCAACGGAATGTGTTCTGCCTTCATTAAGCGCATCTTCCACTCTCCTCTACATATGGTTACATAACCATTTTCGTAAACCGCAGTAATACCATTTAGGCGCTGTAAAGCTTTTATATGTGGATTGTTCTCGTCCATAGAAAATAATGCGACATTACAATCTAAATTGCGTCGCATATCATATACCAAATCATCATCGGCATTTAAAATCGCATAACCATCAGGCAAAACAGTTTCTGGTACAACACCTTTTACTTTTGCCAACTGTTCTATAGTATGTATTCCTTTAAGCCCTAAATGATCTGCTGCTACATTGGTTACAATCGCAACATCACATTTTTTAAACCCTAAACCAGCTCTTAATAAACCTCCTCTAGCACATTCTAAAACCGCAAAATTCACCGTTGGATCTTTTAATACAAACTCTGCACTTGCCGGACCTGTACAGTCACCTGTCATTAATAATCTGTTCTGAATATAAACACCATCACTCGTCGTATATCCTACACGATAACCATTCATCTTAGCAATATGAGAGATTAATCTTGAAGTGGTCGTTTTTCCATTAGTTCCGGTAATTGCTATAATAGGAATACGACCTGTATCCCCTTTTTGAGGAAATAATTTATCAATAACTGGAGCAGCCACATTACGTGGTAAGCCAGAAGTTGGCGCTAAATGCATTCTAAATCCTGGACCTGCATTAACTTCTAAGACAGCACCTCCTGTTTCTGATAATGGTTGAGAAATATCTGTGGTCATTATATCAATACCACAAATATCTAAATCAATAATTTTTGAAATTCGTTCTGCCATACTCACATTAGCAGGATGAATAATGTCTGTTATATCTTCAGCAGTTCCGCCTGTACTTAAGTTAGCCGTATCTTTTAATATCAACCTTTCTCCTTCTGAAATTATAGAATCTAAGGTATAACCAGCATCTTTTATAATGGTTTTTGTTAATTCGTTAACGGTTATTTGCGTTAATACATTTTCATGTCCAAAACCACGACGTGGATCACTATTAACTTTATCTATTAATTCTTGCACTGTAGATTTCCCATCTCCAATAACGTGCGCAGGAGTTCTAATCGCTCCAGCAACTAACCTATTATTTATAACCAACAATCTATAATCTTCACCGACAATAAATTTTTCTACGATAATTGCTCCGCTTTTAGAGCTTTCCTTAGCATGATGAAAAGCCACTAAAGCATCCTCGTAATTATTAATATCTACCGTAATTCCTCTTCCATGGTTACCATCAATTGGCTTAATTACTAAAGGAAAACCAACATACTCACAAGCTTCTTCTAAACTGCGTTCTCTTCTAATAATATCACCTTTTGGCACTTCTACTTCTGCCTGCTCTAATAAATACTTTGTATCTTCTTTATCACAAGCCAATTCCACACCAATACTACTTGTTTCACTTGTAACCGTTGCCTGAATACGTTTTTGATTGGCTCCATAACCCAACTGACATAGTGAATATTTATTTAAACGAATCCAAGGAATACCTCTTGCTTCAGCCTCAGCAACAATAGAACCTGTACTTGGCCCTAAACGATCTGCCTCACGAAGCTCTCTCATTTCCTGAATATCATCAGTTAAATCATAAGCTTCACCAGCAATTAATGCTTCACAAATTCTCACTGCTGATTTTGCTGCAAAACGCCCTACAGATTCTTCCATATAAGAAAAAACCACACTATAAACGCCTTCTTCTCCATAGCCTCTGGTTCTTCCAAAGCCAGTATCCATTCCTGCTAAAGTTTGTATTTCTAAAGCAATATGCTCTATAATATGACCCATCCACGTGCCTTCATCTACACGCATAAAAAAACCACCTTCGCAACCTTCAGAACAACGATGCGAATACATTGATGGAAACATTGTTTTTAAACGATCTGCAAAACCATCAATTTTATTTGAAGGTAACGCTTCCATCTCTTCAAGGTCGAGAACCATTACTATAAGTTTATGTCTTCTTACTGACCAATAATTAGGTCCTCTCATCGCATTGATTTCGCGTATTTTCATATAAGTTGGTTTTGGTTTAGTTAGTGAAAGATTATAAATATAGACATTTTCACTAAAAAAATTAGCTTATTTTTGCCCTATATTTTAGATAAAATTATGCAGCAGATTAAGGGAACATTAATACCAATTGGAGGAAATGAAGATAAAGGTATTGAAGACAGTGAAATTTACACTTTAGAATTTATTGACGACGGAATTTTATTTCATGTGGTTGAAGAAGCTGGAGGTGTTGATGCAAATATTGTTGTAATTCCTACTGCCTCAAGCATTCCTGTTGAAGTTGGCGAAAATTATTTAACTGCATTTACCACTTTAGGTTGTAAAAATGTTGAAGTTTTAGACATTCGCTCTAAAGAAGATTCTGAAACAGAACATGCTATTGCATTGATTAAAAATGCAGATTGTGTTATGTTTTCTGGTGGAGATCAATCTAAAATTACTGATAAAATTGGAGGTACAACCATTCAAGATATATTATTGGATCGCTACAAAAACGAAGACGGTTTTGTTATTGCTGGTACAAGTGCTGGTGCAATGGTCATGGCAAACGAAATGATTGCTGGCGGAAGCGCATCTGAGTCTTTCATTAAAGGTGCTGTAAACATGTATAAAGGTTTAGGGTTAATACCCGAATTGATTATAGATACGCACTTTATCAAAAGAGGTCGTTTTGGAAGACAATCGGAAGCGGTTGCAAAATTCCCTAATTTAATTGGATTTGGACTCGCTGAAGATACCGGAATGATTATTAAAAACGGAAACGACTGCACTGTTATTGGTTCTGGAATGGTCATTGTTTTTGATGGTAGTAAACTCACACATAACAACGAAAAAATATTAGAAGAAGGTACACCAATGACTATGGCAAATCTTACAGTTCATGTTTTATCTAATGGTGACCAATACAATATTAAAAATAGAAAGGTGAAGGTTTTACCTATTGAAGCACCTTTTATTTAAAAACAGTTAGCGTTTTTTTGTGATGAAAGAATAAAATGTATCTAGAACGCGTAAAAAAGATATAGTGTACAGCTTATACTTGTTGATAACACCAAAATAAATGGTTTAGAGATTCCTTTTTTTAAAGGGATTTATTTTATTTATAAATAGAAACCTCATCTATTCCATTTGAAGATTTCTGCCCTCTGTACATGCCTTCCGTATTAAACGGCATAGCAATATTTCCTTTTGTATCAACAGCAATTAAACCACCATCACCACCAATTTCAAGAATTCTTTTATGGATGACTTCGTTTGAAGCGTCTTGTAAACTCATGTTTTTGTGTTCTATTAAACACGCAACATCGTAAGCCACTACACCTCGTATAAAAAACTCACCACTTCCTGTACAGCTAATAGCACAAGTTTTATTGTTGGCATAATTTCCGGCACCAATCATAGGAGAATCACCAACGCGTCCCCATTTTTTATTGGTCATTCCACCTGTAGATGTTGCTGCTGCAATGTTACCATCTTGATCACAAGCTACTGCGCCAACAGTTCCGAATTTAGAATCTTTCTTTTTAGCGTGATCTAATTGAAAACTATCTGTATCCTTTATTTCTAACCATTGCTTATGTCTAAGCTCATCATAGAAATAAGTAGCATCTTCAAGCTTATAATTTAATTCTTTAGCAAACTGCATCGCTCCTTCTCCTGCTAAAAAAACATGTTCACTCTTTTCCATGACATCTCGAGCTAACGATACAGGGTTTTTAATTCCTGTTATTAAACTCACACCTCCTGCATTCAAAGTTTTACCATCCATAATAGAAGCATCCATTTCGTGCGTTTCGGTTGCCGTGAATACAGAGCCTTTTCCTGCATTAAATAGAGGTGAATCCTCTAATACTTTTACAGTTTCTTCAACAGCTTCAACAGCCGTTTTTCCTCCTTTTAAAAGTGCATAGCCAGTATCTAAAGCACGTTGCAATGCTAATTTATATTGTGCTTCTAATTCTGGCGTCATCATCCCTTTTACTAAAGTTCCGGCTCCTCCATGTATGGCTATCGAAAATGTATTCATGCTTATAATTTAAGTTTGGAAAATTACGAATTGCATTTTAAATAAACGCTTTAGTTTTTGTAGTTTTGAAACTCTTGTCCGCTAGAGCGCAGACGGGAACTAAATTTTCAACAATTCGTTACAAATAAAACCTTTCGTATTACTACGCAATGTACTTTCAAACAAAATGTATTTTGTTTTCAGTAATGCTCAAGGTGACATTCATTTTTCAAACCATATAACATGTCAGACCAAAAACGCTTATTTCTAGTTGATGCTTACGCACTAATTTTCCGTGGCTATTACGCTTTTATAAAAAACCCAAGAATTAACTCTAAAGGTGAAGATACTTCAGCTATTATGGGTTTTATGAATTCGCTTTTAGATGTCATTAAACGCGAACGACCAGATCATTTAGCCGTTTGTTTTGATAAAGGCGGCAGTGCTGATCGCGTAGAAATGTTTGAAGCATACAAAGCCAATAGAGATGAAACTCCAGAAGGCATTAAAACTGCTATACCCTATATCTACGAGATTTTAAAAGCCATGCACATACCGATTATGGTAAAAGAAGGTTTTGAAGCTGATGACGTTATAGGAACCTTAGCCAAAAAAGCGGAAAAAGAAGGCTACCAAACCTTTATGGTAACACCAGATAAGGATTTCGCACAATTAGTTAGCGAAAACATCTTTATGTACAGACCAATGTTTGGTGGTGGATACGAAACTTGGGGAATCCCAGAAGTGCAAAAGAAATTTGAAGTTACAGACCCTTTGCAAGTCATAGATTTTTTAGGTATGATGGGTGATGCTTCTGATAATATTCCCGGTTTACCTGGAGTTGGCGAAAAAACTGCTAAGAAATTTTTAGCCGCTTACGGAAGTATGGAAAACCTTTTTGCCAATTCGCATGAGTTAAAAGGTAAAATGAAAGAAAAGATAGAAGCTAACCAAGAACTAGGCTTATTATCTAAACAATTAGCCACCATTATGCTCGATGTTCCTGTGGAATTTAACGAGAAAGATTTTGAAATGTCTGAACCCGATATTCCTAAGGTGACTGAAATTTTTCAAGATCTTGAATTTAGACGTCTAATAGATAATTTTAATAAAACATTTTCAGCAGAAGCTATCGCTGCACCAACACAAACTTCAGCAAAAGCAGAAGCGCCAAAGACAACACCTAAAGAAGAAAAATCAGCAGGCGAAGGTCAGTTTTCACTTTTTGGAGGCGGTACACCTTCTGCAACAGAAGCGGTTTCTGAAAACACGAGAAAAACGGCAGCAACCTATTCGCATTTTTATCAAAGTGTTGCTTCTGGTATGGCAACCCAACTGTTTGTAAAAAACTTAATGAACCAGACTTCGGTATGTTTTGATACCGAAACTACAGGTTTAAATCCACTAACTGCAGAATTGGTTGGTATTGCATTTTCATGGGAAGTTGGTAAAGGTTTTTATGTGCCTTTTCCTGAAGACAAAAACGAAGCTCAAGCTTTAATTGAAATCTTAAGACCGTTTTTTGAAAATGAAAACATCGAAAAAATTGGTCAGAATTTAAAATATGATATTAAAGTCCTAGCCAAATACAATATTAATGTAAAAGGTAAATTGTTTGATACCATGTTAGCGCACTACTTGATAAACCCAGATATGCGTCATAATATGGATATTCTTGCTGAAACGTATTTAAACTACACACCAATTTCTATCACAGAACTTATTGGTAAAAAAGGCAAGAATCAACTCTCTATGCGAGATGTACCTTTAGAGAAACAAACCGAATATGCCGTTGAAGATTCAGATATTACCCTTCAACTTAAGGAACATTTTGAAAAAGAATTAGGCGAAGCCAACACTCAAAAATTATTTGATGATATTGAAATTCCGTTGGTACGCGTGTTAGCTGCTATGGAATTAGAAGGTATTAATTTAGATACCGAATTTCTAAATTCACTATCCGACGATTTAAATAAAGACATCTTAAATCTAGAACAAGAAATATATGCAGCTGCAGGCGAAGAATTTAACATTGCATCACCAAAGCAATTGGGAATTGTTTTATTCGAAAACATGAAGTTGGTAGATAAGCCAAAGAAAACCAAAACCGGACAATACAAAACAGGAGAAGATATTTTATCTGCTTTAGCAAAAGAGCATAAAATTATTAGAGACATCTTAGAATATCGTGGACTCGCAAAATTAAAGAGTACTTATGTAGATGCCTTACCGTTACAAGTTGAATCATCAACAGGTAGAGTGCACACAGATTATATGCAAACCGTAGCTGCTACTGGTCGTTTAAGCAGTAATAATCCTAATTTACAGAATATTCCAATCCGTACAGAACGTGGTCGCCAAGTGCGAAAAGCTTTTGTACCAAGAAACGAAGAATACACCTTACTAGCTGCCGATTACTCGCAAATAGAATTACGAATCATCGCTGCATTAAGTGAAGAGGAAACGATGATTGAAGCCTTTAAGAATGGTGAAGATATTCATGCGTCAACCGCTTCAAAAGTATTTAATGTACCATTGGCAGAAGTGACAAGAGAACAACGTAGTAATGCCAAAACTGTTAATTTCGGAATTATATATGGTGTCTCAGCTTTTGGCCTAAGTAACCAAACCGATTTATCACGTGGCGAAGCCAAAGAATTAATTGATACCTATTATGAAACGTATCCAAAATTAAAAGCCTACATGAGTAAGCAAGTCGATTTTGCTAGAGATAATGGTTATGTATCTACCGTTTTGGGTCGTCGTCGTTATTTAAAAGATATTAATTCTCGTAATGCCATTGTACGTGGTGCAGCAGAACGAAATGCCGTAAATGCACCAATACAAGGAAGCGCAGCGGATATTATTAAAATTGCCATGATTAATATTTACAACAAGCTAGAAGCTGGCAATTACAAATCTAAAATGCTCTTACAAGTGCATGATGAATTGGTATTTGATATCTACAAACCAGAACTCGAAGAATTATCTACGTTGATTAAAACTGAAATGGAAAGTGCGTTTATTATGGATGTGCCTTTAGATGTTGAAGTAGATACTGGTATTAATTGGTTGGAGGCGCATTAGGAAGAATAAGTTAGAAACAATCCTGGTCAAAAAAAAATTAAATTTCAATTCGAAAAACATGTCTACAGAAGCGATAAGAAATATTATACGAATAAATAAAAAAATAAAAAATGGTCATCTTGATGAATCTATTTCTTATAAGAATTACTCTGAAACTGTTAAACCTGAAATTGAAAATTTTAAAGCCAATTACAAAACGACGCCTAATAAATATTTAAAGAAATATTTAGAAACCATTAAGCACACTCTACCGCCTGAATATACATTAGGAAACTATCAACATTACGGCAACAACAATTTGCATGAATTCGTTTGGGCATGTATATATTATAAATATCCACATGTCAAATCACTTTATGCCTCAAGTTCTCCACAATTGTACGTCTTGGTTCACTCTAATGGAATAAAATTTGGGATTGATTATGGCGCTCAAATCGAAAACATATCACCGATTGTTCAAGAGGTTAAAAACAATATTGAAATTCAAGATCTTATTATTGAATTAAATAAAAATATCCCAGCATATAGACTTACTCAAGGTGCAGATTATTTGGCAGAAGAATCAGATAAAGTTCGTTTTCAATCTAAAATTGAGATAGAAAAAAACTGGGATAATAGAATTCACTTAATTAAGCAATATACTTCCGAAACACTACCTGAATCAATCGATGATGAAATTCTCAAAACATTAGAAGATTTAAAGCCATTATTTTTAAAAATCTGTCAATTAGATGTTGTCAAAAACGAAACCTCTAAAATTGTAGAAGAGACTAAAGATACTATACCTTTTGACATTAATGACTTTGAAAGAGGTACTATTAATTCTGGTTTATTTTATTCCCCTGAGCTAATCACAAGATATATTGCATCATTAGCTACAAAACCATTTGTTTTATTAAGTGGATTATCAGGTTCTGGAAAAACAAAATTAGCAGAAGCTTTTGCGAAATGGATTTGCAAAAGTGAAGAACAATATACTTTAATACCTGTTGGAGCAGATTGGACTAATAGAGAACCGCTGTTAGGTTACGTTAATGCTTTAGATAATGACGAATATATTTTACCAGAAAATGGTGCCTTAAAATTATTAATTGAGGCAAACAAAGAAGAAAATAAAAACAAGCCTTATTTTCTAATATTAGATGAAATGAATTTGAGTCATGTAGAGCGCTATTTCGCAGACTTTTTAAGTGTTATGGAATCTAAAAATGAATTTAAATTACATAGTTCTGAAGAAAACTTAAATAAAAAAGACAAATTTAAAAATTCACCAGAAGTACCTAATGCACTTACTTGGCCAAAAAACTTATATGTAATTGGAACCGTAAACATAGACGAAACTACGTATATGTTTAGCCCAAAAGTTTTAGATAGAGCTAATGTTATTGAGTTTAGAGTTAGCGATACAGATATTTCAGATTTTCTAAATAACCCTAAAGATATAGAGTTAGAAAAACTAAATGGCAAAGGAGCTAATATGGCTACAAACTTTATTGAAATAGCAACTGCAATAAAAGATGGAGAGAAAATAGAAGAGGACTATCGACTTAAAGATAATCAAGATATAATTAATGATTTCTTTAAAGAGTTACAAAAATCAGGAGCCGAGTTTGGCTATAGAACAGCTTTTGAAATATCTAAATTGATTTACAAATTAGAAGAATTTGGATTATCTGATGAAAATGACAAATTAGATATTGCTATTATGCAAAAGATGCTACCAAAGCTTCATGGTTCGAGAACAAAACTTACGCGTACTCTTAAACCATTAGCAAAGCTATGTTTAATAGATTTAAATGATAAATTTGATAAAGAATATTTTGAAAACTTTGAAAATATTGATTTTAAAAAAGATGTAAACATTAAGTACAAATTATCCTTCGAGAAGATTATGCGTATGTATAAAAATGCCATTGAAAATGGATTTGCAAGTTATGCTGAAGCTTAAAATAAATGGCCAAAGAAAAACACATATCTATACCATTATCTTACATCACTGAAGATTTAGAACTACATATTTTTCCTGAAGGAAAAAGTAAAGTTTTTAAAATTGAAGAAGCAGAGGCAATTGAATTTGGTGAATTTCCATATCAAATATTGGAAAGCCAAAGCTATGAATATGCGTTTAATAAAAAAGGTTATCGATTAAGTTGTGACAATAAAGGCATTGTAAAACAATCGCATAGAGAAAAATTTTCTGGTAAAATTAATCCGAGTTATTATGTAGGCACATTAAAACTCAACATTACACACAAGGAGAAAGAATTAAAACGGAAACACACTTTTTTGGAAGTGAAAGCCACCAAATTTAATTCTGATAATATAGATAAAAGTTACAGGGAGAATTATAGGTATATGCTTGAGGATATTACCGAAAAATGCACAGAACTTCTTTTACAAGTTAACTCTCCTATTCAACAACATTTTGAAACCGATTTTAACAAAGAAAGTGAAAGTCTATATCAACAATTTAGTTTTGTTAATTCTGTAATTGGAAGCATAGAGTTTGAAGAAGCTATACAGAAAATTATAAGCTCACCAAAAACGGATTGGGCAGGCAATGAAGAATTGGCGGATATTAGAAGTGTAAAGAAATTTACAAGGAGTTCTATTAAACAATTAATAAGTAGAGGAAACAGAATATCAATACCAGATTCTCATCCTTTATATGGTAAACCACTAAAAAACTTACCATCACATATTATCAATAACAGAAAAGTAGAGATTATTGATAATGCTGAAAACAGATTTATCAAACACACACTACAAACTTATCTTCACTTTAGTGAAAAATGTTTAGATAAATTTAAAAACGAAACTCGTGCACATAAAGAAGTAAAATATTTAACTACTAAATTAGAGTTGCACTTAAACAATTCGTTTTTCAAACAAGTTTCGAGACCAACAAGCTTAAATTTTAACAGTCCTGTTTTACAAAGAAAAAGTGGCTATAGAGAAATTTTAAAATCATGGTTAAAATTTGATTTAGCTGCAAAACTGACTTGGACTGGTGGTGAGGATGTTTACAATGCTGGCAAAAGAGATATTTCTAAACTATATGAATATTGGTTGTTTTTTATGTTGTATGATTTATTTAAAAGTAAATTCCCAATAGAAAACATTGAACATGATGGTAATCCTTACCATAGTTTAATAAGGAAGACAGACAAGAGTTTAAATTTTATTATAAAATCTGGGACTCATACTGCTTTTAATGGCATTAGTGAATTTGAAAACAGAAAGCTAAATGTTCGTTTTTCGTATAATCAAACTTTCAAAGGCGATACAAAACTATCTGAGAAGATAGAAGGCAGTTATACTAAAAACATGTATCCTGATTACACTTTGTCTTTTTGGCCTGCAGATACAACAGATGAAGAAGCAGAAGAAAAAGAGTTAATAGTTCATATTCACTTTGATGCAAAATACAAAGTAAATTATTCTGGAGCTATTGACGATACCAGAGAAACAGAAGAAGAAGCAGAAAGAAAAGGAGACTATAAGAATGTAGATTTATTTAAAATGCATGCTTATAAAGATGCCATAAGAAGAACAGGAGGCGCATACATTCTCTATCCTGGAAATAGTAAAGGAGATATGAAACGAGGGTTTCATGAGATAATACCAGGTTTAGGCGCATTTGCTCTAAGACCTAGTCTAAATAATAATGGAACAGCAGAGCTAAGCGATTTTATTGATAAAATAATTAGTCATCTTTTAAATAGAACATCTCAAAGAGAAAACATTGCCTCAAAAACTTACGACATTATTAAAGGCGGCAAATCAAAGCCTTTAAACGAACCACTTCCTGAATATGTGAATGGGAAAAAATTAATTCCTGATGAAACTTATGTTTTGGTTGGGTATTGTAAATCTGAAGAACATTTAAAATGGATAGATGACAAATTACTCTATAATTTTAGAATGGATAGCAATAGAGGTGCATTAAAATTAAACGAAGAAACTCTCAATGCAAAATATTTATTGCTCCATATGGCAGGCGACCAAGCTTCTTCAAGGCTTTACACAATTAAAAAACCGGAATATAGAGTAACAAAAAGAGCAACGCTAAAACGACTAAATTACCCAAATCCTAGACAAAAAAATTACTTAGTCGTTAGTGTAGAAAAATCTTGTGAAACTGAATTTGAAAATATTTCATGGAATTTTAAAGACTTAAATAATTATAAAACAGGCAGAGCTTCCGGCATACCTTTTATAGTTAGCTTACCTCAATTACTGAAAGTGAGAAAAGTTTTAGAAAAGTAAATAGTGTATTATTTCACACCCCTCAAGTCCCCTCAAGGGGACAATACTCACCAACAGACCTGTGTTTAAAATATAGTAATTAGTTCTACAAAGCATAATCAAAATCCTAGTTTTCCTTTATAAAATATCTCATCAAGGGGACAATCCTTACCAACAAACTTGTGTTTAAAAAATAATATTTAGTACTACAAAATATAATCAAGATTTAATAAATTTTTACTTTATTAAACGTCCTCTCAAAGAGACAATCCTTTCCAACAAACTTGAGTCTAAATCCTAATATTTATTTAACAATTCATAATCGAAAATCCTATAAATATTGTGTTTTCCTTTATCAAATGTCCCCTTGAGGGGACTTTAGGGGTGTTTGTAGTACCTATTCCGTTAGCTCCTTCACTTTTTCTTCAATAACCAACAACACACTAAACATATTCTTTTTTACTTCTTCGTTAGAAAATCTTAAAAAACTCACTCCATAAGCCTCTAATTCTCCTTGTCTTTTTGCATCATACAAAAAACTATGGTCGTGACTGTCACCATCAATTTCAATTACTAATCCTATTTCGTGACAATAAAAATCTGCTATGTAATTTAGCATAGGTACTTGCCTATGAAATTGAACTCCATAAGCACGTTGTTTTATATTTTGCCAAAGTAGAACTTCTGGTAAGGTGCTGTTTTTTCTTAGTTGCCTGGCTAGTAGTTTTAGTTTAGGGTTGTATGGGATTATTTTGTTTTTCATTGGTACTTGTAGAAGTTCCCATCATTTTTTACACCCCTAAAGTCCCCTCAAGGGGACAATCTAGACCGATAAAAAATTCTAGTAAAAGATAATAATTTGAATTGTTATCAACTAATAATCAACAGCTTATGCACTTCTATATTTATTCAAGATAACATTATTTAAAACAAAACTCTTAACCTTATCCTACAAATCCAAACCTTTCAAACTCTCAACACGATTCCTAATTAAGAAATCATCAATCGTCTCAAAGTGTTCTATAACGCGTTTTTCTTTAAACTCAAATACTTTATTAGAAAGGCCTTGTAGAAAATCTCTATCGTGAGACACGAGAATTAAAGTACCATCAAAATTTTGTAAGGCTTCTTTTAATACATCTTTAGATTTTAAATCTAAGTGATTGGTTGGCTCATCGAGAATCAATAAATTAACAGGTTCTAATAATAGTTTTACCATGGCTAATCTGGTTTTTTCTCCTCCAGACAACACACTTACTTTTTTCTCAATATCATCACCTCTAAACATAAAACCACCCAAAATATTTTTAATCTGAGTACGTACATCACCTTTAGCAACTTCATCTACCGTTTGAAAAACCGTTAAACCTTCATCTAACATGGCAGCTTGGTTCTGAGCAAAGTAACCCACTTTTACATTATGACCTAAAGCACAAGTACCTTCTACATCAATTTCGCCTAAAATAGCTTTAATCATTGTAGATTTCCCTTCTCCATTTCGACCTACAAAACACACCTTCTCGCCTCTTGCAATAGACATATTAGCATCTTTAAACACCACATGCGCATCATAAGATTTAGAAACATCCTTAACCGTTACAGGATAATCACCAGAACGTTGCGTTGGTGGAAATCTTAATTTTAAAGCCGACGTATCAATTTCATCAATTTCAATTTTTTCTAATTTCTCGAGCATACGTTCTCGCGATGATACTTGGTTCGTTTTAGAATATGTGCCTTTAAAGCGCTCAATAAATTGCATATTATCTGCAATATACTTTTGCTGTTCTTGGTAAGCTTTAACTTGATGTATGCGTCTATCTTCTCGCAACTGCAAGTAATGTGAGTAGTTGGCTTTGTAGTCGTAAATACGTCCCATAGTGACTTCTATAGTACGGTTGGTAATATTATCAATAAACGCTCTATCGTGAGAAATGACCAAAACGGCATTCGCTTTATTAACTAAAAAGTCTTCTAACCAAATTACAGATTCAATATCTATATGGTTAGTTGGCTCATCTAACAATATTAAATCTGGTTTCTGTAGTAATATTTTCGCCAGTTCTATTCGCATTCGCCATCCACCAGAAAACTCATCGGTTGGTCTTGTAAAATCTTCTTGTTTAAACCCTAAACCTTTTAAGGCTTTTTCTACTTCAGCATCATAGTTTACATCTTCTAAAGCATAGTAACTTTCACCTAAATCTGAGACACGCTCAATGATTTTCATGTATTCATCAGATTCGTAATCAGTTCTGGTTTCTAGTTGTTTGTTGAGCGCTTCCATTTCATCTCGCATTTCAAAAACATGAGCAAAGGCTTTAGACGCTTCTTCAAAAACCGTAGCGTTATCTTTAGTTAACAAATGCTGTGGCAAATAAGCGATAACAGTATCTTTTGGCGAACGTACATTGCCACGTGTGGCATTTTGAACACCAGCAATAATTTTCATCATGGTAGATTTTCCGGCGCCATTTTTGCCCATTAAGGCAATTTTATCATTCTCATTAATAGTGAAAGACACATCTTTAAAAAGTGTTTGTCCACTAAATTCTACGGCTAAATTATCTACTGAAATCATACTTTATTTTTTAAAGGTGCAAAACTACTAATAAATCTTTCGATTTTTTCAACTAATATTGCAGTCTGAAAGTTAATATGAGTATCATTTCTAAAGACATATCAAAAGCCATTCAACTTTTAACAGCTGAAGACATTGTTGCTATCCCAACTGAAACGGTTTATGGATTAGCAGGTAACATCTATAGCGAAAAAGCGATAAAGTCTATTTTTGAAACAAAGAAACGTCCGTTTTTTAATCCGCTTATTGTGCATATTCCTTCTATAGACCAACTTTCTGATATTGTAGCATACATCCCAGAAAAAGCCCAATTATTAGCCGAAGCGTTTTGGCCAGGACCTATAACGTTAGTCTTAAAAAAGAAAGCTATAATTCCTGATTTAATTACAGGAGGCAAAGATACGGTTGCCGTACGTGTACCTAATCATCCCACAACTTTAGAATTATTAAATCGCTTAAATTTCCCATTAGCTGCACCAAGTGCTAATCCTTTTAGTAGTATTAGTCCAACCACAGCACAACACGTAGAAACCTATTTTAAAAACAACATTAAAATGGTGTTAGATGGTGGTGCATGTACAAGTGGTATTGAATCTACAATCATTGGCTTTGAAAATGACGAACCTATTATATACCGATTAGGTTCTACGGCAATAGAAGCTATTGAAGCGGTCGTTGGTAAAATTGAAATAAAAAATACAGTTACCGAAGCGCCTAAACAAAAAACAATACCAGATGCGCCAGGTATGTTAGCGCGTCATTATGCTCCAAAAACCAAAACGGTTTTAACGGAGAACGTCCAAGAGACATTAGATTTGTATAAAAACAAACGCATTGGACTCATTACCTTCCAATCCGAAATAAATCATAAAATAATAGAAGTACAAATAGCACTTTCTAAATCTGGAGACTTAGAAGAATCAGCTTCAAACCTTTACGACATTTTACACCAGTTAGATAATATGCATCTCGATGTTATAATAGCCGAAAAACTGCCAGATTACGGTTTAGGAAAATCAATTAATGATAGGCTGACAAGAGCTACAAAATAGTTTATATAAAAAACATCTAATTTATCTTTATTTTAATCAGTAGTTTTTAAAGTTGTGTTGTTTTATAGACAACAATCAATGCTAACACTGAGGAATAAGCTATAATTTTATACTAATCTGAAAATATGCCTTATTTTTATAAAAATTCACCACGCTAAAGATGAATGCTTTAAAAGTCATAATCTATTTTTCCATTTTTAAATATCCTTTAACCAAAGAGGAAGTTTATTCATTTTCCTCGTCTCCTAATTTACAAGAAACAGAGCGTGAACTTGAAACATTACTTAATAAAAAAATCATCTTTAATTTAGGGGATTACTACTCTGACATTAATGATATAGCACTAGTTAACAGACGACTAAAGGGCAATAAAATGGCACGCGAGATTATGCCAAAAGCTTTAAAAAGAGCTAAGCTTATTATGTCATTTCCTTATGTAGAATCCGTTTGTTTATCAGGAGCATTAGCTAAAGATTACTATGATGATGATGGTGATATTGATTACTTTATTATTACCAAACCCAATAAATTATGGTTAGCAAGGACGTTTTTAATTCTATTTAAAAAACTGTTTCTTCTTAATTCTAACAAATATTTTTGCGTCAATTATTTTATAAGTTCCAATCATCTTAAAATTGATGAACAAAATAAATTTACAGCTACAGAATTAATAACATTAAAGCCAATTTATGGCAAAAAAATATTTAACAATTTCGTTTTAGAAAACCAATGGGTTTTAGATTATTACCCAAACAAAATTATAAACACAACGTCCCTTAAAGAGAATTTTAAAAAGCCGATTTGGAGTAGATCTTTAGAAGTTGTTTTCAATAATAAAATCGGAGAAAAATTAGATTATTATTTCAAAAAAATAACACTTAATAAGTGGAAATCTAAATTCAAAAATCTTAAGAAAAAAGAGTTTGAAGTCGCTATGAAATCTACTAATGATGTCTCTAAACATCATCCACAAAATTTTCAGACACGCGTCATTGTTTCGCTAAACGAACGCTATGATGATAAAAATAAAGCATTTAATCTAAACCTAACCATGGAACATGCTTAACGTAGTTTTTTCGCATTCTTATTACTATAAATTTGACCTTAAACAATGGAATAATAAAACACCTTATCCTCCATTAGGCACTTTATATGCTGCTTCTTATTTAAGACAAAATGGGTATAGTGTTGGTGTTTTTGACGCTAACCTGTTGGACGACCCAAAAACTATTGAACCTTATTTAAAAAAACATACTCCAACCACTTTTGTGCTTTACGATGATGGCTTTAACTATCTCACAAAAATGTGCTTAACCACCATGCGCGAAGCCGCTTTTCAAATGATAAAAATTGCTAAAAAGCAACATTGTAAAGTGGTAGTTTGCAGTTCGGATTCTACAGATCATTATGAAAAGTATTTAGATGCTGGAGCTGATTTTGTAATACAAGGCGAAGGTGAAATTACCTTAAAAGAACTTTTAGACACTTTAGAAAAACATGAAGACACCTCCGAAATTAAAGGGTTAATCTTTAAACATAAAGAAGAAATAATTAATAATCCGAAACGAACCGTTTTACGAGATTTAGATATTTTGCCTTTACCTGCTTGGGATTTAATTGACATTGATGCCTATAAAGATATTTGGAAAAGTGGAGGAAATGAATTCACTTTAAACATCGCCACCACTCGTGGTTGCCCTTTTAAATGTAATTGGTGCGCTAAACCTATTTATGGCAATCGCTACAATTCGCACTCACCAGAATATATTACAAAGCACATCAAATATTTATCGGAAACCTATGGTGTGAATCGTTTTTGGATGTGCGATGATATATTTGGATTGAAACCCAATTGGGTTCAGAATTTTAATATTGAACTTAAAAAAGAGAAACTTTACATTTCATATTATATTCAAAGTCGTGTTGATTTACTCTTAAAAGAAGATACTATTGGTGCTTTAGCAGAAAGCGGACTAAAAGAAGTTTGGGTTGGTGCAGAAAGTGGTTCTCAAAAGATTTTAGATGCCATGGATAAAGAAACCACTGTGGAACAAATCTATGAAGCTACCCAATTATTAAAAGCTAAAAATATACGTGTGGCATTCTTTATTCAGTTTGGCTATTTGGGTGAAACTAAAGCCGACATTGCAAAAACTATTGCCATGATTAAAGAATTGGCACCAGATAATATTGGAGTTTCGGTTTCCTATCCGCTTCCTGGAACCCCATTTTACGATAAAGTAAAAGACGATTTAAAACTTAAAGCCAACTGGACAGACTCTGATGATTTAGCGATGCTTTTTAAAGGCACTTACAGCTCTAAATATTATAAAAAATTGCAACGCTATGTACATAAGGAATATCGAAAAAGTCAAGCGTTTCAAAATTTGAAAACATTAATTAAAAATCCTTTTAAGTTATCGCAACCTCAATGGCGATCAATTGTGCTATTAGGCTATTATTTGCCTTCTGCTTTTTTAGATAAAATACAACTTAAAAACATGGAACTGTCTAATGATTAATGATTTTGATAGTGCTTCTAGTAAGTATGATGCTAAGTTTACGTTTTCTAATATTGGAAAGGCACAGCGACGCATGGTTTTAAAGTATCTCAATCCTATAATTCATCAAGATAAAAAGCTTTCGATTTTAGAATTGAATTGTGGAACTGGAGAAGATGCTATTCAATTTTCAAAATTAGGACATCATGTTATTGCTACAGATATTTCTAAAGGCATGATAAACGTAGCAAAAGCAAAATCTAAAAATGTCAGTTTCCAAATTCAAGATATAAACACTTTGCATGAAAACTCATTTGAGACAAAATTCGATTTAATTTTTTCAAATTTTGGAGGCTTTAATTGTTTATCAACAACCGAAATTGAAACTTTTTTTAAAACAGCAAGTCATTTGCTTCATCCTAATGGGAAGATAGTTTTAGTGATTATGCCGAAACATTGTTTGTGGGAAAAACTATATTTTTCACTTAAAGGTGATTTTAAAAATGCTAAAAGAAGGCAATCAACAGCATCTGTTTTTGCTAATGTAGATGGCATAAAAGTTAAAACGTGGTATTATAATCCTGAAGATATTCTGCAGCGTTCTAAATCATCGTTTAAGAAAGAAAACATAAAACCGATAGGATTTGCTATACCTCCTTCTTATCTTGAAAAATCATTTTTATCTAAACAACCTTTTTTATCCATTTTAAAAAGTGTTGACACTATAATGACAGGATCATTTTGGCCTAAATATGCTGATCACTTTTTAATAGAACTCACTAAACTATGAGTATTATACTCACACATACTTATTATCTTCTTGAAGATGACAAGGAACAGAAAATTATGAAACCCTATGCACCACTTGGGTTATTATATATTTCTGCTTACTTAGATGAGAATTCTATTGAAAACCATGTCTATGATTCCACTTTTTATTCTAAAGCAGAACAACTGGCTTTTATAGAAGAAAAACAACCTAAAGCTGTCGCGATTTACACCAATTTAATGACAAAAATTAATGTGATTAAATTAGTAAAAATCCTTAAAAGCGACGCTAAATATGGTTTTCCAAAACTAATTTTAGGAGGTCCAGATATTACCTATAATTGCAAAAACTATCTCAATACTGGTGTTGATTTTCTCATCATTGGAGAAGGCGAACAAACCACTTTAGAATTATATAATGCTATTGCAAATAATGAAGACTTTAGCGCAATTACAGGTATGGCTTACTTAGAAAACGGAAACGTTATAAAAACGCCTCCAAGAGCTAAAATGAAAGACCTATCAGATTTGCCCTTGCCTAACAGAGCTGCTATTCCTGTAGAAAAATATTTAAGTACTTGGAAAACACATCATGGCCAAAGCTCCATGACTATAAGCACACAGCGTGGTTGTCCATACACGTGTAAATGGTGCAGTACTGCTGTCTACGGACAAAGTTACAGAAGACGACCAGCAGAAATGGTGGCTGCAGAAATGCGGATGCTAAAAGACACTTATAATCCGGATGGTATTTGGTTTGTAGATGATGTGTTTTCTGTGAGCCATAAATGGATAAGAGAATTTCATAAAGAAGTCCTTAAACAAGATGCTATAATTCCTTTTGAATGTATTACCAGAGCAGAACGACTCAATGACGAAATTTTGCAATTATTAAAAGAAGCAGGCTGTTTTAGAATTTGGATTGGTGCAGAAAGTGGTTCTCAAAAAATCATTGATGCTATGGATAGACGTGTCGATGTAGATGTTGTAAAGTCTGCGATTCAAAATACGAATGCATTAGGTATGGAAACCGGTACTTTTATTATGGTTGGTTATCCTGGGGAAGATGAAAAAGATATTAATGAAACCATTACCTATTTAAAAGCTGCCAACCCAACACACTTTACAATTACTGTAGCATACCCAATAAGAGGCACATCTTTATATAACGAAATTAAAGATAAAATAACGGTGCAACCTAATTGGGAAACTTCAACAGATAGAGATATTGATTTTACAAGAACTCATTCTCGAAAGTATTATGATTATGCAGTGAGACGCATTGTAAACGAGGTAAATTATACTAAGGAAATTTTAAAAGGACCTGATAAAAACCTTTTAACGACTTTTAAATTAAAAACGAAATCTATTTTAGCACAAACTGCTATGAAATTATATAGAGGATAATGGATTTTAGTAAATCACATATAAAAAACAAGGTTATTTATCTTACGGAAGCGACTAATTTATTCTCTGATATTTACATTGCTGTTAGAGATAAAGAACAACGTGTTTTAACAGATAATGACGTTGCATTATTACCTTATATTAAGCGGAATGAATGGGAGTTTAGAATAAAATCTACCGAGCGATTTATAAATTACATAAGCTCTAAGAATGAAGCCTTAAATATTCTAGATATTGGTTGTGGCAATGGTTGGTTTACGAATGCAATAGCTGCTGTTTCTGAAAAAAATGAAGTCATTGGACTAGATGTAAATAGTGAAGAATTAGAACAAGCTGCTCGTGTTTTTGAAAGACAAAATTTAAAATTTGTTTATTGTGATATTTTTAAAATTGAAGATGCTTTTATTCGCCAATTCGATATCATTACACTAAATAGTTGTGTTCAATATTTTTCAGATTTTAAAGTCTTGTTTTCTACCCTAAAATCGTTTTTAAAACCAACTGGAGAAATTCATATTATTGATAGTCCGTTTTATAAAAACGATGCCATTACTGAAGCTAAAAAAAGAACGCTTAATTATTATACATCCATAGGATTTCCTGAAATGGCATCTAATTATTTTCATCATTCTGTTGATGATATTCTAGAATTCAAAACATTATATTCGAATAAAAATAAATTTCTAAATAAAATTTTACTTAAAAAGGATTCGCCTTTTCCGTGGTTATGTTACCTAAATAAAGATTAATTCAACCTACGATATAAATAATAACACGAGGTTTCATGAATTATTATTGAACTTATAATTCCGTAAACACCAAAAAGCTTTCCAAATACCACAACACCAATTACTAAAGTAAACAGATGCACCTTAGAAATATAAAAGATAGTTTTAAATCTCTTAAATTTAAAACACAATAGTTGAAAAGGTGTACTTAAAATAATAGGTATAAATGACACAATTGCCAGTAATAAATAATATGGCATTTCTGCGCTGAACTTTTCAATTATAATGGCTTTGAATAAAAAGATAAAAGCCACCGAACCTAGAATAATAGCAAATGTTATTTTCTGAAAAACAGGAATAGACTTTAATACAATAGTTCTGCTATCATTTTTATGCCAAGTTTCTGGCAATACACTAAAAAACAAGTTACCAGAAATACCTCTCACTAGCATCAACATTTTTTCTACAACAGAAATAACACCTGCTATATAAGCTCCAAAAAATAAATGCGACAACGGAATGGTAATCATTATAATTAAAGCATTTACCGATTGTATATAAAATGGCAAACGCTCTCTCTTTAAAAATTTAAAAAGTTTTGATACTTTAATAAATTTAAAACCAATAGACCATTTTATTTGTTTTAAAACAATTACAGAGATTAATAATTCAGAGCAACCAATAATAAAATTTGTCCATTGATATGTTGCTTTGGTAACAAATAAAAAAACAATAATAAACGATAATAAACGTATGCAAAAGTTATAAATCAGTAATAATCTATTTTTAGACAACACTATGAAATAAGCACTTGGATTAAATAATTTACCTATTAAAATCATCAATGATAGTGCAGCAACCTCTGATAAAAAACCAATACATATTATAGTAATGAAAGCGACAATACCTGCTACGAAAAAACGAATTTGCAACAACCTATTCCAATATACAAATAGAATGCGTTGGCTTTTTAATTTTTCGGCAATAGGAATTAATATCGTAGGGAAGTTATAGTTACTTATGCTGGCCAAAATTGAAAATACCATCTGCCAAGACATAATAACACCTACAGTTGAGATGCTTAATCTATCTATTAATAATAAATATAATGCAATGGGAAATACAGAATTCACAACTTGCACTATACTGAGCAAACTAAAACGTTTTATTAATAAATGATTTATCTCCATATATTAATCAACGTCTTTTAATTTCTTTATATGTTGAATACTCTTTTTCTTGAATAGACTAAGTAACAAGTTAACATTAGACCAACCTATATATTTGGGCAGCGTTAATAAATATATTTGAACCGTTTTTTTAAAATTAAACTTTATCGATTCATTCTTTATATTTTTTCTAAATTTTCCAAAGACTATCTGAAATGTATCTTGAACTTCTTTTATGTTTAAAATTTTATCATTATCAATAATTTGAATTAAATAAGTGATTATAAAAAAATCTAATGTATTCTTAAATACACTTTTTTTATAAAAAGAATTTTGATTACATCTTTCAATTATATCTAACTCTACATTGAATAAATAATAGACATCCTCGATTCTTTTTTTCTCTAAAACTCGTCTTGTAATCGATGATTTTCTAGCATAATTAATAACTAATTTTTCATGAATAAAATCTACAGTTTTAGATAAAAACAAGAATTCTATTAAAAAGGGTCTATCATCAAACCAAAGACCTTTGTTAAAACTAATTTCTTTTGCGATTTCTGTTTTAAAGAGTTTTGCCCAAATAGTTTCCTGTATTTTTTCCGTATACATTAAATGAGCCAATTCTTGCGTAGATGTAATATTTAAGAATGCCTTATTCCATTTGGTTGTTAGTTCGTTATTCCCTATTTCATCTACAGCTTTAAAATCACTAATAATTAAATCTATATTTTGCTCTTGCGTTTTATTGTAAAACTGAAGCATCATATGCGCCTCAAGTTCATCATCCGCATCTAAAAATGTAACATATCTTCCTGTTGCATTTTTTAAACCTAAGTTTCTAGCCTCTGCGTGTCCTAAGTTTACGGTAGAAATAAGTTTTACATCATTAAATTTAGACACGTACTTCTCTGCAATTTCTAATGACAAATCTGTTGACCCATCATTAATCAATATAATCTCAAAGTTTTTGTAGGTTTGATTTAAAATAGAATCTAAGCATCTAGATAATAGAATCTCCTCATTATAAAATGTAGTAATTAATGATATCGGAATTTGATTACTAATCATTACTATTAAATTTTATTAATTTTTTCAACGTATTAAGCATTGCCGCATTTATTTTCTTCATTTCTTTTGGTGGAATCCATTGATTATTAAATAAGCCATCTGCAGCAATCAAAACACAAAACGCATTCAAAGCGTAAAACTGAGAAAAGGCGTAAATAGCCGCACATTCCATATCTACGAAGTCAGCACCTTTTTCCCTGTAGATATTTATTAAACTTGGAGTTTCTCTAAACGGTACATCTGTACTCCAACATGTAACATTCTTTAAATTTAATTGAGTTCTTAACTTTACAAACCAATCATTATTATTTGGTATAAAATTATCCTTGGCACTATAAAAGATAGAGCAGCCAGTTGTAGAGAATGCTTTATCTACAATACAGCTTTCACCTTCAGTCATCTTGTTATTTAATCTACCCGCAAAACCAATAAAAACAAAATCTGTAACACCTAAAACCCTTAACTCTTCCATTAAACTAACAATTGCAGGAGCTCCATTTCCAAAACCAGTGCACATTAAAAGAGACTTAGATAACAAATAGTTTTTTCCTGTTAAGCCTTTGAGTGTTTTAGAAAAAAGTCTTGTCCTTTTACTTATAATATTGGTATGGGTTAGTATTGCTGTTTTTGGTAAACTTTTAAAGTTATAGGAATTATTTTGTTTCTTCCAAGTCACAAGGTCCAAAATATCTAATGTAGATTTTTCTTTATAAAAAGCATCTTCTGGAGTTTTAAATAACACGTTTGTTGTTTTATATACGCTAAAAAGCAATTGATTTGTAAATATATAAAAGGCATCTGAACTTAATGCTTAAATAAATACAATTACAAATTAAGAAAATAGATTCAAGCATGATTTTACTCTAGGTCAATTTCTATAGATTATTACTAAACTGATTCTCAGCACAAAAAAACCTTAATCTAGGTTTGGTAATCTCAGAGTTTATCGTAAATTTGCAAACTCTTTTTTAAGAAGAGGAATGTTTAATCTATTGTGCTTTACGGCACAATTACAAATCAAATTAGTGTGGATACATTAAGCTACAAAACAGTTTCAGCAAACAAAGCTACCGTTAATAAGGAGTGGGTTTTAGTTGATGCTGAAGGACAAACTTTAGGTCGCTTAGCTTCGAGAGTAGCAATACTTTTAAGAGGTAAGCACAAACCTAACTTTACGCCACACGTTGATTGCGGTGACAATGTAATAGTTGTTAATGCTGAAAAAATCAACTTAACTGGTAACAAATGGACGGAAAAAAGTTACATCCGTCACACAGGTTATCCAGGTGGACAAAGAAGTTTGACAGCTACTGAATTATTTGGGAAAGACCCAAACAGATTGGTAGAGAAGTCAGTGAAAGGAATGTTACCTAAAAACAAATTAGGTGCAGCTCTTTTCAGAAATTTAACTGTTGTTACAGGTACAGAGCATGCTCATGCAGCTCAAAAACCTAAAACAATGAAATTAAACGAAATTAACTAAATGGAAGTAATTCACAAAATTGGCCGTAGAAAGACGGCTGTTGCTCGTGTGTACGTTGCCGAAGGTAGTGGCAAAATCACAGTGAACAAAAAAGACATGGCGGATTATTTTACTACTGCAACATTGCAGTATAAAGTAAACCAACCTTTAGCCTTGACTAACAATGATGGCAACTTTGATATTACTGTTAACGTATATGGAGGTGGTATCACCGGCCAGGCAGAAGCAATACGTTTAGGCCTTTCTCGCGTTATGTGCGAGTTAGATCCTGAAAACAGATTAGTATTAAAGCCAGAAGGTCTATTAACTAGAGATCCAAGAATGGTGGAAAGAAAGAAATTCGGACAGAAGAAAGCCCGTAAGAAATTCCAATTCTCGAAACGTTAATATCCAAACAACACTTAATTCAGAACTTGATTTCTCAGGTTCTGAATTATTTTATTTTATTGATAAGATTCTGAAACACTTTCGGAACTTAAAGTTTAGCATCTAAATGAAGCCAACGGCAAAAGCCAAATGGAACATTGCTAATTTAACAGAACGTAAACTATTTACAAAATGGAAAAAATTGAAGTAAAAGAATTACTTGAAGCAGGTGTACACTTCGGTCACCTTACTCGTAAGTGGAACCCAAACATGGCTCCTTACATCTATATGGAACGTAATGGTATCCATATTATCAACCTTTACAAAACAGCAGCAAAAATTCAAGAAACTTCTGAAGCTCTAGCTAAAATAGCAGCATCAGGAAAGAAAATCTTATTCGTTGCAACAAAAAAACAAGCTAAAGACATCGTAGCTGAGAAAGCAGGTGCTGTAAACCAACCTTATATTACAGAGCGTTGGCCTGGTGGAATGTTAACTAACTTTGTAACTATCAGAAAAGCCGTAAAGAAAATGGCTGCTATTGATAGAATGAAAAAAGATGGTACATTTAACTCTTTATCTAAAAAAGAACGTTTACAAGTTGATCGTTTACGTGCAAAATTAGAAAAGAATTTAGGTTCTATTTCTGATATGACACGTTTACCAGGTGCTATATTCGTAGTTGATATTATGCGTGAGCATATTGCAATTAAAGAAGCTCAAAAATTAAATATCCCAATCTTTGCGATGGTAGATACTAACTCTGACCCACGTGAAGTAGATTATTTAATTCCTGCTAACGATGATGCTTCAAAATCAGTAGATAAAATTTTATCTATTGTAACATCTGCAATCGCTGATGGCTTAAACGAAAGAAAAGCTGAACGTGCAGAAAAAGATGCAAAATCTCAAAAACCTGAAGCTAAAGCAGCAGCAAAACCAGCTAAAAAAGCTGAAAAAGCTCCAGAAGCAGCTCAAGAAGAAGAATAAATAACATTTATACAATATTAAAAGTCATTTGGTTCTTTTCATTTTGAAAATTAATTAAATGACTTTTTAAATTTTAAAAACTATGGAAAATACTGTAAAAGTTACAGCAGCAGAAGTAAACAAGCTAAGACAAGCAACTGGTGCTGGTATGATGGATTGTAAAAAAGCTTTAGTTGAAGCTGGTGGTGATTTTGATAAAGCCATTGAAGTATTACGTAAAAAAGGACAAAAAGTTGCAGAAAAAAGAGCCGACAGAGACTCTTCTGAAGGTGCTGCAATCGCAAAAATAAATGCTGATAACACTTCTGGTGTTGCTATCGTTTTAGGTTGTGAAACTGATTTTGTTGGTAAAAACGAAAACTTCGTAGCATTAGCTAACCAATTAGCAGATATCGCTTTAAACCATGACACAAAAGAAGCATTTTTAGCTGCTGACTTTGGTGGAATGACTGTTGCTGAAAAATTAATTGAGCAAACAGGAGTTATTGGTGAAAAATTAGACATTACTTCTTTTGAAAAATTAGAAGCACCATACGTAGGTCAATACGTTCACATTAACAAAATTGCTGCTTTAGTTGGTTTATCTGCCAAAGTTGATAACGTTGAAACTTTAGTGAAAGACGTTGCAATGCAAGTAGCTTCAATGGGAGCAACTACATTATCTTACAAAGATTTTGAGCCTGCTTTTATAGCATCAGAAACTGAAGCTCGTATTGCTGTTATTGAAAAAGACAATATTGAATTAGGTCGTTTAGGTAAAACATTGAAAAATGTACCTAGCTATATTTCTATGGCTCAATTAACTCCTGAAGTTATTGCTGAAGCTGAAGAAACTGCAAAAGCAGAATTAAAAGCTGAAGGAAAGCCAGAACAAATCTGGGATAGAATTTTACCAGGTAAAATGGAACGTTTCATTTCTGACAATACAACTTTAGATCAAGAAAAATGTTTATTGGACCAAAAGTTTATTAAAGATGAAAAGCAAACTGTTGCTGCATACGTAAAAACTTACGGTGATGTTGCAGTTACAGGATTTAAACGCGCAACTGTTGGATAATTTATAATATTCAATTACCTTATTATAATAAAAAAGGCTTCTCAATATTGAGAAGCCTTTTTTTTGCTTTTTTTTCACTTTTACAGATGCTAATAATTACGTAGCTTTGCTCAACTTTTAATCTATATAATGAAATATAAAAGAGTACTTCTAAAATTATCTGGTGAAGCCTTAATGGGAAACCGTCAATATGGTATTGATCCAGAACGCTTATCAGAATATGCACAAGACATTAAAGAAATCACTGACTTAGGTGTAGAAGTTGCCATAGTTATTGGTGGCGGAAATATATTTAGAGGTGTAGCAGGTGCTATGAATGGTATGGATCGTGTACAAGGTGACCATATGGGCATGTTAGCCACTGTTATTAATGGCTTGGCTTTACAAAATGCATTAGAAGACGCTGACGTAAAAACACGCTTGCAAACTGCCATTAAAATTAACGAAGTGGCAGAACCATTTATTAGAAGAAAAGCAATGAGCCACTTAAGAAAAGGCAGAGTTGTAATTTTTGGAGGTGGAACAGGTAATCCGTATTTCACAACAGATTCAGCAGCCGTTTTACGTGCTATTGAAATTGAAGCAGATGTTATTTTAAAAGGAACTCGTGTAGATGGAATCTATACGGCTGATCCAGAAAAAGATTCCAATGCAATAAAATTCGATAATATTTCATTTAAAGATGTTTTAAGCAAAGGCCTAAAAGTAATGGATACAACTGCCTTTACTTTAAGTCAAGAAAACAACTTACCAATTATTGTTTTTGATATGAACAAAAGAGGAAACTTATTAAAAGTAATCTCTGGAGAAAACATAGGTACTAAAGTCAAATAAGAGGTTTTGGCTTAAATTTTGATAACTTAACATTAAAATTTCAACATTATGAACGAAGACATAAAATTTATAATAGACTCAGCAAAAGAAGCTATGGACAATGCTATGAAGCATTTAGAAAAGCAACTTGCAAATATTAGAGCTGGTAAAGCTAGCCCTGCAATGTTAGGTAGCGTTATGGTAGATTATTATGGTTCTCAAACACCATTAAGCCAAGTTGCAAATGTTAATACTCCAGATGGTAGAACAATTACAGTTCAACCTTGGGAAAAATCAATGCTTCAAGAAATTGAACGTGGTATTATGTTAGCTAACCTAGGCTTTAACCCTATGAATAATGGTGATACTATTATAATTAATGTACCACCTTTAACAGAAGAACGCAGACGTGATTTAGCAAAGCAAGCAAAGTCTGAGGCTGAAGATGCCAAAATTGGAATTAGAAATGCTCGTAAAGATGCAAATCACGACATTAAAGATTCAGATGTATCTGAAGATCTTCAAAAGAATGCAGAAGGTGATATTCAAAAATTAACGGATGCTTACGTTAAGAAAATTGACGACACCTTAGTTGTTAAGGAGAAAGAAATTATGACTGTATAATTATATAACTTCATCATTAAACATCCCAATATTTTTTGGGATGTTTTTTTTAAATCAATTTAAAGGTCCAAAATGTTAAAACATCTACTCGTTGTTTTTCTTTTAACGTTTATAACGTTTAGCTATGCGCAACAACCACCTACCTTAGAAAAAGACTCTACGGACCAGGCGAGGGATTCCATAAAGAAAACTCAATTTGTAAAAAATATAGGAAACGGATTTCTACCTTTTAATTATTTTAATCTCGATTTAAGATACCTCATTAAATTCAATCAATATGAAGGATTTAGAACAGGTTTAGGTGGTGTAACAAACGATAGGTTTTCAGAACGCTATCGATTAGATGGTTACCTTGTTTATGGGTTTAGAGACAAAGCCTTAAAATATAAAATCGGAGGAGGTTTTAGAGTTCATGAGGCTTCAAATACTTGGATAAATCTATCTTATGTTGACGATTTACAAGAAACTGGTAGTTCCAAATTTCTAACAGACAAACGATTTTTCTCTTTTTTTGAACCGCGTTTAATAAATATTAATTTATTTCATAGACATATTACAAAGTCAATTGGTATACAACATAAAGTATCTAACCATTTACTTTCAGAGACACAACTAGCAGTTTCAAAAGTAACACCGACTTACAATTATAATTATGTTACCGGTGGCGAAACTTATAAAAATTTTGATATAAGTTCTATTAAAATGAGCTTACAATGGAGTCCTTTTAGCCATTTCTCTATAATAGATGACAAGGTTAAAGAAACAAAAGATGGTTATCCAAAATTTACGTTTCAATTCACCCAAGGCTATAAGTCAGTTTTTGGAAGTGACTTCGATTTTGCAAAACTAGATTTTAGAACCATACATCAATTCATTCATAAAAATGAAGACGTTACTAAAATAACTTTAGTTGCTGGTATTGCAGGAGGAGATGCTCCCTTAACACATTTGTACCATGCATATCCAAATAATATAAACAAAGAAACTATACTTAATCGTTTTTCGGTATCAGGCTTAAATAGCTTTGAAACAATGTACTTTAATGAATTTTTTAGTGATAAATTCTCAACATTACAATTAAAACATTCGTTTAAGCCGTTTAATATCACAGAACGTTTTCAACCACAATTAGTCTTAATTTCTCGCTTTGCCATTGGCGAAATGAAAAGTATTAACAACCACAGAGAAATAGAATTTAATACCTTGGAAAAACTTTACTCCGAATCTGGTATAGAAATCAATAAGCTATTTTTTGGTTTCGGTTTAAGCTTTGCTTATCGCTATGGAGCTTATCACTTGCCAAAATTAGAAGATAATATGGCTTTTAAGTTTACGTTTAATATTTCATTATAATCCAAATAATTACCTAACAAATCATTAGGTTTTTTCTACCTTTGCGGCTTATTTAAATTGGCGCATGATTAAACTTTTAACCACAGGATTTTGGGAAGCCATCGCAAGGCTCATTCTTCGCAATAAGATTTTTATACTTATAGCTATTATACTGACTACAGTGTTTTTTAGTTTGCAATGGAAACACATGCGTTTTACTTTTACAGAAGCTAACCTTCTACCAGATGACCATGAAGTAAATCTTGTCTATAATGATTTTTTAGAAGTCTTTGGTGAAGAAGGAAATCTTATTGTATTAGGCGTTAAAGATTCTAGTTTGTTTTCTGTTAAAGAACTTAATGCATGGAATAAACTTGGTGATTCTTTTAAAAGTTATGATGCCGTTGAGTCTGTTCTATCTATAAAAGACCTTCAGAAACTTGTTAAAAACAACGAGAAGAAACAATTTGACTTAGAACCTTTTATTAAAGATTCTATTCATAGCCTTGCAGAAATAGATAAACTTCAAAACGAATTATTTAAACAATATCCGTTCTATGATAACTTTTTGTTTAATGCCGAAACGAAAACAATTCGTACTGCTATTTATTTAAAGAAGGATATTGTTAATACGTCTGCTAGGAAAGATTTCGTTATTGATGATTTCTTACCAAAAATAGATGCTTTTGAGGCTGAAACAGGACTTGACGTTCGTGTTTCAGGAATGCCTTACATCAGAACTTTAAATGCTCAGAATATTGTAGATGAAATTCCAATTTTTATTGGTGCAGCGCTTTTTGTGACTTCATTTATATTCTTCTTATTCTTTAGATCTTTTAGAGCCACATTTATTTCACTAATAGTTGTATGTTTTGGAGTTATGTGGACCTTTGGAATCTTAGGTCTTTTAGGTTATGAAATTACAGTTCTTACAGCTTTAATTCCACCATTAATTATCGTTATTGGTATTCCTAACTGTATTTTCTTAATTAACAAATACCAGCACGAAGTAAAATTACATGGTAACAAAATTAAATCACTACAGCGCGTTATTACAAAAGTGGGTAACGCAACGTTAATGACCAACGTTACTACAGCTTCTGGTTTTGCTACATTTATTTTTACACAAAGTAAATTATTAAAGGAGTTTGGTATTGTTGCTTCGTTGAGTATTGTTGCAATTTTTATTTTATGTCTACTTATAATTCCTATTCTATATACCTTTTTACCTTATCCAAAAGCACGTCACCTAGAACATTTAAATAAACGCTGGATTAGTGCCTTTGTTAACTGGATGGTAAGAATGGTGAAAGACAGAAAAATCACCATTTATGGTACAGCCGTTGTTTTAATCATTTGTAGTATTATAGGAATTTACCAAATTAAAATATCAGGAAGTCTTATTGAAGACATGCCTCAAGACACAGAATTCTTTAAAGATATTCGGTTTTTTGAATCTGAATTCGATGGTATTATGCCATTAGAAATTATGATTGATACGAAGCGTAAAAAAGGTGTTATGAAGTTAGCAACTTTAAAACGCATGGAACAATTAGAAGAAGTTATAGATGAAATCCCAGAGTTATCACGTCCTATTTCTGTAGTTAGTTTAGTAAAATATAGCAAGCAAGCGTACTATAACGGTAATCCTAAATACTATCAATTACCAACAAGTCAAGAAAATAGTTTTATTCTATCTTATGCTAAAAACTCAACTTCAGATGTTGATTTATTAAGCAGTTTTGTAGATAGTACAGGTCAATATGCTCGTATTACAACCTTTATGAAAGATATTGGAACTGCTAAAATGGAGCGTATTCAAGAAGATCTTCAAACTAAAATAGACAAAGTATTTCCTAGTGAACGTTACCACGTAATAATGACAGGTAAAGCATTAGTATTTCAGAAAGGAACAAAGTATTTGGTTAAAAACTTAATCATATCATTGACCTTAGCGATTGTATTAATTGCCCTATTTATGGCATACCTTTTCCGTTCGTTTAGAATGATAATTGTATCGCTTATCCCTAACCTTCTGCCTCTTTTAGTAACAGCAGGTTTAATGGGTTATCTTGGCGTACCGATTAAACCTTCAACCATTTTAGTATTTAGTATTGCATTTGGTATTTCTGTGGATGATACCATTCACTTTTTAGCAAAATACAGACAAGAATTACAAGCCAATAATTGGAAAATTAGAAAATCAGTTTACGCAGCTCTAAGAGAAACTGGTGTGAGTATGATATATACATCTATTGTATTATTCTTCGGGTTTTCAGTATTTACAATTTCAAGCTTTGGTGGTACAGTAGCATTAGGTGCTTTAGTATCTATAACTTTATTATTCGCAATGCTTTCTAACTTACTGTTATTACCTTCGCTGTTGTTATCTTTGGAGCGAAATATTGCAAATAAAGAAGTATTAAGAGAGCCTTCAATAAATATTATTCCTTCGGAAGATGAAGCCGAAGACAACACAGAACAAAAAGAATAACATTAATCAATGAATTTTAAAAATGAACTTAAAGTAAATTCTGCTTTATGGTTAATTTTAATGTTTACTTGGTATCATATATATTAGCATACAAAATAATTAAAAAAAATGACTTCAAAAACTGTAGCGGAATTATTATCGCAAGATGGAACCTTACAAGATGTGACTCTTAAAGGTTGGGTAAGAACTTTTAGAGCAAACCGATTTATTGCTTTAAATGATGGTTCAACTATAAATAATATACAATGTGTTGTTGATTTTGAAAATTTTGACGAAGCCCTTTTAAAACGTGTTACTACAGGAGCTGCAGTGCATGTAACCGGAGAATTGGTTGAAAGTCAAGGAAAAGGACAGTCTGTTGAAATCGTTGTAAAAACATTAGAGATTTTAGGAGATTCTGACCCTGAAACATATCCTATACAGCCAAAGAAACACACTTTTGAATTTTTAAGAGCAAATGCTCATTTACGTACAAGAACAAATACGTTTAGTGCTGTAATGCGCTTACGCTCGTCTTTATCATTTGCTGTTCATAAATATTTTAATGAGAATGGCTTTAACTATATGCACACACCTATTGTAACCGGAAGTGATGCTGAAGGTGCAGGTGAAATGTTTAAAGTAACAAATTTAGACGCAAAAAATCCACCATTAAATGACGATGGTTCAATAAATTATAAAGAAGACTTCTTCGGAAAAGAAACTAACTTAACTGTTTCTGGTCAGTTAGAAGCTGAAACTTATGCGATGTCTTTAGGTAAAGTTTACACTTTTGGACCAACATTTAGAGCCGAAAATTCTAATACAACCCGTCATTTAGCAGAATTCTGGATGATAGAACCAGAAGTTGCTTTTATGGATTTAGCTGGCAACATGGATTTAGCTGAAGATTTTATGAAATCTGTTTTAAGTTATGTTCTTGAAAAAAATAGAGAAGATTTAGAGTTTTTAGATAAGCGTTTATTAGACGAAGAGAAAACAAAACCTCAAACAGAACGCAGCGACATGAGTTTAATTGAAAAAATTAAGTTCGTCATAGACAACAACTTTAAACGTGTAAGTTATACTGAAGCAATAGATATACTTAGAAACTGTAAACCAAATAAGAAGAAGAAATTTAAATATATCATTGAAGAATGGGGAGCAGATTTACAATCTGAGCACGAACGATTCTTAGTAGAAAAGCACTTTAAATGTCCTGTAATTTTATTTGATTATCCGGCAAACATCAAAGCATTTTACATGCGTTTAAATGAGCCAGACAGTGAAGGAAGAGAAACAGTAAGAGCCATGGATATTTTATTTCCAGGTATTGGTGAAATGGTTGGAGGTTCTCAAAGAGAAGAACGTTTAGACGTTTTAAAAGAAAAAATGAAAGCCTTAGATATATCTGAAGAAGAATTATGGTGGTATTTAGATTTACGTAAATACGGAACTGCAGTTCACTCTGGTTTTGGATTAGGTTTTGAACGTTTAGTAATGTTCGCAACAGGAATGGGTAATATTAGAGATGTCATTCCTTATCCAAGAACACCACAGAACGCTGAATTTTAATTGTTAAATGATAATCCTGATAGGTTTTAGAAACCTGTCAGGTTTTTTTTATTACATTTATAATCAACAGAAATTTTATGTCCCTAAAGCAGTTTTTATCATTTAAGCTCTCACAAAAGCTTTCGCCACAGCAGATTCAACTTATGAAGTTGATTCAGTTACCTACACAAGCCTTTGAGCAACGTTTAAAGCAAGAGTTAGAAGAAAACCCTGCCTTAGACACAGGCAAAGAATCCGAAGCGTCAGAAGACAACCTAGACGAATTTGATAATTCTGAGGAGACTTATGATGACAACGAAACTATTGAAGCAGATGATATTAATATTGATGAATATCTAAGCGACGATGAAATACCAGAATATCGTACACAAGCTAATAATTATAGTGCTGATGATGAAGATAAATCTGTACCATATGCTGCCGGAACATCTTTTACACAACATTTAACAAATCAATTAAATACCTTTCGTTTATCTAATCAAGAAGAAGAAATTGCCTATTTCTTAGTTGGTAGTGTAGATGAAAGTGGTTATATACGTCGCTCTCTCTCTGATATTACTGATGACTTAGCTTTTACTCAAAATGTATATACAACTGAAGAGGAGGTTGAAAAAGTATTACAAATTGTACATCAATTAGATCCTGCAGGTGTTGGTGCTCGTAATCTTCAAGAGTGCTTAAGTATTCAATTACACAGAAAGGAACAGCGTCCTGATGTTGAAATGGCAACAGCTATTATAGATAAGGCTTTTGATCAATTTACAAAAAAGCATTATAAAAAATTAATGCAAAAATTTAACATTGATGAAGAACAACTCAAAGATGCTGTAGAACAAATAGAACATCTTAACCCTAAACCTGGCGGTTCTTACGCTGGCAATAATAAAATTGTTCAACATATTGTACCAGATTTTGCTATTAAGATTGTAAATGGTGAATTAGAGTTAACTCTTAATGGTAGAAATGCTCCAGAATTGCATGTATCAAGAGAATACAACAACATGCTTAAAGGGTATAAAGAGACTAAAGAGAAATCTAAATCTCAAAAGGATGCTGTAATGTTTATTAAGCAAAAGTTAGATGCCGCAAAATGGTTTATTGAAGCGGTTAGGCAACGTCAGCAAACATTGTTTATTACTATGAGCTCAATTATGCATTATCAGAAGGAATATTTCTTAACGGGTGATGAACGTAATTTGCGTCCTATGATTTTAAAGGATATTGCAGACGAAATTGAAATGGATGTCTCTACCATTTCTCGTGTTGCAAATAGTAAATATGTAGATACACCTTATGGCACCAAATTAATTAAAGAATTCTTCTCAGAATCTATGACTAATGACCAAGGTGAAGAAGTCTCAACTAGAGAAATTAAAAAGATTCTTGAAACCGTAATTGAAGAAGAAAGCAAAAAGAAACCTTTAACTGATGAAGCACTTTCTAAAATTCTAAAAGAAAAAGGATATCCTATAGCTAGACGTACGGTTGCAAAATATAGAGAACAATTAGATATACCTGTGGCACGTTTAAGAAAGGAACTTTAATAAGCCTTGGATGAAAAATTTTATTTTAAAGAGTATATCGTTTGTATTTCATCCTTTAATCATGCCCTTATTGGGTGTGCTGTTTTATTTTTCTAAAACGCCTCGATATATTCCTGAGCCAGTAATGAAGGCTAAAATATTTTCTATAGTAATTCTTACTATTATATTACCTATTCTACTTTTCTTTTTGTTAAAGACCATCAATAAGGTTAATTCAATCTACCTAAAGAGTACAAAGGAACGCTTAATACCCTTATTTATTAATTGTGTAATTATCATATTAATTCTAATTAGAGTATTACCACCAAGTGAAATTATAGCTTTATTCTATTTCTTTTTAGGAATATTATTTTCAACTTTTATCTGCTTTGTATTCGCCGTTTTTAAGATAAAGGCGAGTATTCATATGATTGCAGCTGCAGGCTTTTTTATGTTCGCTATTAATATAGGTGTTCATTACCATATAAATATCAATGGTACTATTGCACTTATGATGATAATTTTAGGAGCAATTGCGACGTCGCGTTTACATTTAAAGGCACACACCAATCAAGAATTAATATTAGGAATATTTACAGGCTTTACACCTCAGCTTATTCTTCTAAATTATTGGTTATAGAATATAAAACATTAGTCCTATCTTAAGGGATTTCATATCAATTGTGCTATTGTCTAATTTAGAATTAGAATCGAAAATTGGATTAAGACCATAATATAAATGAAAATTCCATGTGCTATAACCAGCGCTAAGTGTGAACCCGTATTGAATTTTTTCAAAACCATCAATGTTAGAAAGTTCAGAATTCGTAACGTCACTTTTAAACTTTACACTATTATAGAGTAGATAACCCACTTTAAAACCTGTATAGATTCTCCAAAAGTTATAATCCTCGGCATTAGATGTTCTCCATCTCAACTCAAAAGGTACTTCAACTAAATAGGTTGTAAACTTGTTTTTAGAAACGTTATAGTCATCTTCATCTATAATACTAAATACCACCTCATTATTTGTTTTTTCAATAAGGATGTTTTTGAGATTGTAAGAATTAGAAGAAAGCCCTAATCCTAATCCGAGTGCTATATTCCTTTTTTTATTAATAGGCATATCTCTAATAAAACCAAAATGAAAACCAGAAGAAAACCCACTTTGTTTAACTCCAGATGGCTTATCATTAATTAAGTTATAGGTAGCTGAGGCATAGAATTGATCCTCTCTATAGCTCTCGTCTGCTTCGGTATCTTTAAATTTATCACTTTGCGAAAATCCAAAAAAACCAAATAATGTAAGTAAAAGAAAAACCAAAACTTTCATGCTGATAAAGCTACAAAATCTTTAATATCTATTAAACAAAAAAACGTCCTGATTACTCAGAACGTTTTATCTATAAAATTAAGAATATTATTTATTTAATTCTCAGTTTTTGTATTTGCAATGTACATTACTTTTAATGCATTTGCTTTACGTAATTCTTGCTTAATATCAGAAACTAAACCAGCGTTAGTATCTTTATCGACTTTTAAACCAATAACAACTTTACTCTGTAAATCTTCATTAAGTTCTGAAATAGCTTGTATAACCGAAGCTCTTACATCTTCAACACCAATGAAAGCATCATTAAATTGAATTCTAGGCTCAGTACCAAATTGCTTATATTGAGCATTTGGTTTACCACCATATATAAAAACGGTTCTATCCTTTTTTAATTTTTCAACTTGATCTGCACTTGGCAAACTATTTTCAATCATCAAAGAACTATCACGCATTACTGTAGCTACCATAAAAAAGAAAAGTAACATAAATACAATATCTGGAAGTGAAGCCGTTGAAATCGCTGGCAATTCACCTTTATCTTTATTTCTAAATTTAGACATATTTGTTTCTTTTAATTTTTATCAGGTTCTGCTTCAGACAACTTCATAGGAAATAATTTCTTAACGGTTTCTATACGCTCGTTAAGAACATCATCCTTACTATATTGATTCTTCTCCTTCTCTTCTAACATTGCAGTAAAAACTTTTTCTGCATTTGGATAATACTTTTGATATAGTCTTGCCGCTTCACGTTCTCTTAAGATGTTATAAGCTGCTACTAATTCGTTTTGTACATCCATGTACTGTTCGTAAGAAGTTTCTCTGTCATGCTTCATAGAGATAATTGCCTTGTCAGGGTGGTCAGAAGAATCTGATAAACCTTTCCCTTTACAATATGTACAAGATTCTCCTGCTGCATTTGTACTTCCTCCATTATCTAAGAAATCAATTGCTGCTTGTCTCAAATCCTTTATATCCATTTGTTCTTCTTCGACTAACAATTGGTTATTACGATTTATTAAAACAGTAAATAAATTCTTTTGTTTAATAATTGGCGGCTCAACTTGCGAGTCATCAATAGGTGGCAAACTTCTTAATAAACCTTTATCCTTTTCAATAGTTGTTGTTACTAAGAAAAAGATAAGTAATAAGAAGGCAATGTCAGCCATTGATCCTGCATTTACTTCGGGTGCTGCTCTCTTTGCCATATTACTCTATTTACTAATTAATTTCTTTGCAGCTGCAAAAACCATTGCTACTGCGGCAACTGCCAACAATAAATAAAAAGCTGTTAAACCAGCTCCTACTAATTGTGAAGTACTATCCGTTGCGAAACCACCTTCTTGAAGTGCATATTTCATAACGTCTCCACCAGAAACAACATAAGATATAAGTAATACAGCAGCAAATGCTCCAACACCTATTAAAGTGTTTTTAAGGCCAGCAGTATTTGTAAATAAGTTTTTTAATACAAAAAACAATACAAATGCTAATACTAAAGCCAAAATGACATATGCTATATAAGCCATTGGATCTACTAGGCCATCTTCTCCACCTGTCTTTATAGCTTCATCTCCTGCTGCTACAATTCGCACTAAGAAAATGATACCTAAAAAACCGAGTATAGCTACTAGTATTTTTGATATAGTTTTAAAATTCATAATTTAAAATCTTATTTTTTGTGTTTCACTAATAAATCCATCAAAGTAATTGATGCATCTTCCATATCATTTACAATGCTATCAATTTTAGCAATGATATAATTATAAAAAATCTGAAGTATAATAGCTACTATAAGACCAAATACTGTTGTTAAAAGTGCTACTTTAATACCACCTGCTACTAATGAAGGGTTCATATCACCTGCAGCTTCAATTTTATCAAAGGCAGAAATCATACCAATTACCGTACCCATGAAACCAAGCATTGGTGCTAAAGCGATAAATAATGAAATCCAAGAAACATTCTTCTCTAATTGTCCCATTTGTACACCACCATAAGCTACAACAGCTTTTTCTGCAGCATCAATATCTTCATCGGCTCTGTCTAAACCTTGATAGAATATAGAAGCAACAGGTCCTTTTGTATTTCTACAAACTTCCTTTGCAGCTTCAATACCACCTGAATTTAGTGCATCTTCTACATTTTGAGTTAATTTTTTAGTGTTTGTTGTAGAAAGGTTTAAAAAGATAATTCTCTCAATAGCTATCGCTAATCCAAGAATTAAACAAAGTAGTACGATACCCATAAAGCCTGGACCACCTTCTATAAAACGTTTCTTTAATTCTTGGTGAAACGTCAAGTCTTCTGCCGCTGGCTCTTCTTGAGTTACACTTGTTACAGTTGCTGTTGCACTTGCAAACGCTGTTGTTGCATTGGCATTAACAGTTCCGATGGCCATTAAAAATGTTATGGCAAGGATAGAAAATAATCTTTTCATTGTTCTGAATCTTAATTTTATTAGTTAAAGTGTTAAAGATAAAAAAAATATTGCAATTATCGCATAAAAATATCAGCAGAGAGGAAGGGATTCGAACCCTCGATACCCTTTTGGAGTATACACACTTTCCAGGCGTGCGCCTTCGACCACTCGGCCACCTCTCTATATATTCATTAAAAAATTACAGACTGCCAAATAACGAAAAAAACTTCAAACCCTAAAATTTATAACATTATTTTTAAGACATTTCTCCTCTTAACGATTTCTCAAAATAATATTGAAATTGTTGAGCATCTAAATTTTCACCTAAAAGGTACATCATTTTTGCTATAGCAGCTTCTGTAGTAATATCTTTTCCTGAAATTATACCAATAGTTTTTAATTGCGAACTCGTTTCGTATTGTCCCATGTTTACGCTACCTCTAACACATTGCGTAACATTTACAATATGTAAACCATTAGTAATCGCTTTTTTTAATAAATCTATAAACCAAGATTCTGTGGTAGCATTGCCAGAACCATAAGTTTCTATAATAAGTCCTTTTATTAATTTACTTGTTAGGACAGCTTCACAGATTGCTCTAGATATTCCTGGAAATAATTTTAATACACCTATATCAGAATCCATTGCGGTCCGCACAATTAGTTTTGAATTGGATTTTGGTTTCAATAAATATTCTGAATTCACTTTTAAATGCACTCCAGATTCCGCAAGATTTGGATAATTTAAAGACTCAAATGCTTCAAAATGCTCCGCACTTAATTTAGTAGTTCTATTTCCTCGATATAATTTGTATTCAAAATAGAGACCAACTTCTCTTATTATTGGCTGTCCATCTTTTTGTAAAGATGCCATTTCAATTGATGTAATCAGGTTTTCTTTCGCATCAGTTCTCAAATCTCCTATTGGTAATTGCGACCCTGTTAATATTACAGGTTTTGCCAAATTCTCGAACATAAAACTTAATGCCGAAGCAGTGTAACTCATTGTATCACTACCATGAAGCACCACAAACCCATCAAATTTCGAATAATTATCTCTTATAATTGTTGCAATCTCTATCCAATATTTAGGACTCATATTGGAAGAATCAATCGGATGCTCAAAAGAAATGGTTTCAATTGAACAATCTAACAAACGTAGTTCTGGAATTTTGACAAGTAAACTCGTAAAGTCGAATGCTTTTAATACGCCTGTATCAGCATCTTTTATCATACCAATAGTTCCACCAGTATATACTAATAGGATGTGAGGTTGTTTTATCATTTAGATTCCGAATATAGCTTTTGAATTTTCTGTAGTAATGTCAGCAATTTCTTCCACGCTTTTGCCATAAAGTTGCGATAATTTTTCTAATACTTTATATATATATGAACTTTCATTTCGTTTTCCTCTAAAAGGTTTTGGCGCTAAATAAGGTGAATCCGTTTCTAAAACAATGTGCTTCAAGTCTATTTGATTTACAAATTCGTCTATTTTGCCATTTTTAAACGTTACCACACCTCCAATTCCTAATTTCATGTTATAAGAAATAGCTTTTTTCGCTTGTTCAAGATTGCCTGTGAAGCAGTGAAAAATCCCTAATAAATCATCCGATTTCTCTTCTTCTAACACATCAAAAATTTCGTCAAATGCTTCTCTACAATGAATAACTATAGGTAACTTATACTTTTTGGCTAAATTAATTTGATGCTTAAAAGCTTCTATTTGAATTTCTAATGTAGACTTATCCCAATATAAATCAATTCCTATTTCCCCAATAGCACAAAAAGTTCTGTTAGATAATTGTTCTTCAACATGAGCTAATTCGTCTTTATAATTTTCTTTTACGGAAGTTGGATGCAAACCCATCATTAAAAACACGTGCTCTGTAAAGTCTTTTTCAAGTTGAAGCATTGACTCTGTATAGCTGGAATCTATAGCCGGAATAAAAAAACGTTTTACGCCTAATTTAATAGCTCTCTCGACCATTTCGGCTCTGTCATCATCAAAAGCATCACTATATAAATGTGTATGTGTATCTGTTATTATCATTTTGTAAAAGTAAGTTATATTTACAAAAATTGAAAAATGGAAACACTCAAAGACTTCCTTCAAAACAAAGGCTATTCTAAGATTAAATTAAAATTTACAAAAACCAATCATTTTGAAATTAAAGCTTCAATTAATGGCATTAAAGGTCGTTTTATCTTAGATACAGGAGCATCAAATAGTTGTGTTGGTTTTGAAGCCATTGAGCGGTTTAACCTAAAGGTAAAAGATTCTGAGATTAAAGCTGTTGGTGCTGGCGCTTCTGATATGATGACTCAAATTTCAAAATCTAATATTATTAAAGTTGGTAAATGGAAAAAGAGTAGAGTTTCTCTAATTTTATTTAATCTTTCGCATGTTAACAATGGCCTAATAAATCATAATGCAGAACCTGTAGATGGTATTATAGGTGCGGATGTTTTAAAAAAAGGGAAAGCAATTATTGATTACGAAAAGAAAAACTTGTATTTAAAGTTATAATTTATTCTAAAAACTAACGATTCTTGCTATCTTTAAATTTAATACTTCATTGAATTAATAGCAAAATGGACCCTAAAATTATTATCGCAGATGACCATCCGCTTGTACTAAAAGGATTAAAAGATTTTTTAATTGAAAAGAATTTTAATGTCCTTGCAACTGCAAAAAACGGAAAAGAAGCGCTTACATTAATAAAAGCACACGCTCCAGATATAGCCGTCTTAGATATAAAAATGCCTTTTCTTACTGGCATTCAAATAGCAGAGAAGTGTAAAACCGATGATATCTCTACCAAAATTATTCTTATAACGTTTGAAAAAGACGAAAAAACATATAATGAAGCAAGGGCTTTAGGCGTATATGGATATGTTTTAAAAGAATTTGCTTTAGAAGAAATTGAAAATTGTATCTCCTCAGTAATTAACGATAAAGCATATTTTAGTCCAGAATTGATTTCTTACATAGAAATAAACCAAGGACCATCAAAATTAAAGACACTAACCGAAGCCGAAACTAAGGTTCTTAAGCTTGTTGGAGATAACAAAACAGCTTCAGAAATAGCAAAAGAGCTATTTATTTCGTCTAGAACAGTAGAAAAGCATAAAAGTCACATTAGAAAAAAACTCGCACTTAGCTCAAAATCAACGAGTTTGTATTTGTTCGCGAAAGAAAATTCAAGATATCTCTAAATATACGTAGATCTACGTATAGTATTGCATCAAAATATTTAAGACCTTTACCCTAGTGATTAAGTTTTATCAATTTAATCATGGTTATTAATTAAGGGTTAATAACGAGCTAATAGTTAGTTCTTAGGGGATTATTAAAGCCTCGAACATTTGTTCGAGGCTTTTTCATTAAAAAAAGTCAAAAAATACGTAGATCTACGTATTGTATTGCTTCATATTTATTTGCAATTTTACATCAGCTATTAATTCAATACTTCAAGTTAAATTATTAATGCTCTGAATTATACAAGTTATAGTTCAGAGCTTTTAAAACAATTAAAACTATGGAAACAATTAAAAATGAATCATCAAAACGAGACAAAATCTTTATCGCTTTACTAATCGTTAGCTCTGTCGTCGTAATATCCGCCAATATCGCTGTGAATTTTTTTAGTTAAATAAAGCAGTTAGTTGTTCTTTTATTAGTTAGTTAGGAACAAAAAAGCGCAATTCTAATAGAATTGCGCTTTTTATATTTTATATAATTTAGACTTACATTTCTAAAGCCTTCTTTACATTATTATCCATTAATAATTCTTCCGGGTTTTCTAATGCTTCTTTTACTGCTACTAAGAATCCTACAGACTCTTTTCCATCAATAATTCTGTGATCATAAGATAAAGCGACATACATCATAGGATGAATTTCAACTTTTCCATCCACAGCAATAGGACGTTGTATAATATTATGCATTCCTAAAATTCCACTTTGAGGAGGATTAATAATAGGTGTAGATAACATACTACCAAAGACACCACCATTTGTAATAGTAAATGTTCCACCTGTCATTTCATCAACAGTTATTTGACCATCTCTAGCTCTTAATGCTAAACGTTTTACTTCAGACTCAACACCTCTAAAGGTTAAATTTTCAGCATTTCTAATTACAGGTACCATTAATCCTTTAGGACCAGATACTGCAATACTAATATCAACAAAATCGTATGTTAACATTTGTTTTCCGTCTATCATAGAGTTAACAGCAGGATACATTTTTAATGCTCTCACAACCGCTAAAGAAAAGAAGCTCATAAACCCAAGACTCACGCCATGTTTTGCTTTAAAGTCTTCTTTATATTGTTTACGTAGTTCAAAAATTGGTGTCATATTAACCTCATTAAATGTGGTTAACATTGCCGTTGTATTTTTAGCCTCAACTAAACGTTCTGCTACTTTACGACGTAACATTGACATTTTACTGTGTGTTGTTCCCCTGTTTCCTCCTGTTGGAGTTCCCATTGATGGTACAGCGTTTACAGCATCTTCTTGTGTTATTCTTCCTGCTTTTCCTGTTCCAGAAACTGAGCTTGCATCAATTCCTTTTTCAGCTAAAACTTTTTTAGCAGCAGGACTCGCAGTTCCTGTAGCATAAGTTTTAGTTTCTGCTGCAGCTGGTTGAGACTCTTCCTTTTTAGGAGCTTCCTCTTTTTTAGCTTCTTTTGCAGGCGCTTCACCACCTTCTGGTTTAGCAGCACCTGTATCAATTAAACATACAATCGCACCAACAGCAACAGCATCTCCTTCTTCTGCTTTTAGTGTTATTGTCCCACTAGCTTCTGCTGGCAACTCTAAAGTTGCTTTATCACTATCTACTTCAGCAATGGCTTGATCCTTTTCTACGTAATCTCCATCTTCCACTAACCATTCTGCAATTTCTACCTCAGTAATTGATTCGCCTGGCGAAGGCACTTTCATTTCTAAAATCATGGGCTTTATTTTTGTTTAAGCTCTAATTTGAGTTGTTTTATTTTTATCTCTGGTTGTTTTTGGTTTTATCAAAAACGTAATCTATAACTTCTTTATGTCTAATTTTAGAACGGGTAGAACTACCAGCTGCTGGTGCACCATAAGGTCTTCTACTTGCTGCTCTAAATTGTTTTGCTTCATCTAAATGCATCAAAATATGACTATAAGCTCCCATATTTCTCGGTTCTTCTTGAGCCCAAACTAAATCATCCGCATTTTTATATTTCTTAATAACTGCTCTAATCTCTTTTGCAGGTAGAGGGAATAATTGTTCTACTCTTACCAATGCAATATCTTCTCTCCCTTGTTGCTCTTGCTCTTCTAATAAGTCATAATAGAATTTACCTGTAACAAAAACTAAAGTTTTCACTTTATCTGCCTTTGCAGTAGCATCATCAATTAACATTTGGAAACTTCCGTTTGCAAATTCATCTACAGTAGATACTACTTTAGGGTGACGCAATAAACTCTTTGGTGTAAAGACGATTAATGGTTTTCTGAAATTAGCTTTCATTTGCTTACGTAACAAATGAAACATATTTGCTGGTGTTGTACAATCTGCAATAAACATATTGTCTTTTGCACACATTTGTAAATAACGCTCCATACGACCAGAAGAATGCTCTGCTCCTTGACCTTCATAACCGTGAGGTAATAACATTACCAAACCATTTTGAGTCTTCCATTTATCTTCACCAGAAGAAATATATTGATCTAACATTATTTGGGCTCCATTACTGAAATCTCCAAATTGTGCTTCCCAAATAACTAATGAATTAGGACTTGCCATGGCATAACCATAATCAAAACCTACAACACCATATTCTGATAATAATGAATTAAATATGTTGAATTGACCTTGGTCTTTAGAAACATTTTTAAGTAAAATTATTTCTTCTTCACTATCCTCTACTTTAACTACAGCATGACGATGCGAAAATGTACCACGTTCTACATCCTGACCAGAAATTCTAATATCAAAACCTTCAGATAATAATGAACCATAAGCTAAATGCTCTGCCATTGCCCAATCTAATCTGTTTTCATCAAACATTGTTTGACGCGATTCAATTAATCTCTGAATCTTGCGAATAAACTTCTTATCAGATGGTAAATTAGAAATAACCTTAGTAATATCTTTTAGCACTTCTTTAGACACAGTTGTATCTACAGGTTCTACCATTTTACTTTCTGTAACTCTCGTAAAACCTTTCCACTCCTCTTGCATAAAAGCAGTAATCTCAGTTTTATCTTCTTTACGAGAATCTTCTAATTTCTCCTCTAATGATTCTTTATATCGTTTTTCTATATGCTTTACATAACCATCAGTTATTACACCTTCATCAAGTAAGCGTTGTGCATAAATATCTCTTGGATTTTTATGCTTTGCAATAGCCTTATATAAAAGTGGTTGTGTAAATTTAGGCTCATCACCTTCATTATGTCCATATTTTCTATAACCTAATAAGTCAATAAAGACATCGCGTTTAAATTTCATTCTAAAATGAAGTGCAAAAAGTGCAGCGTGAACTACAGCTTCGGCATCATCAGAATTAACATGAAGAACTGGCGATAAAGTTACTTTTGCTACATCTGTACAATAGGTACTAGAACGAGCATCTAAATAATTGGTTGTAAAACCAATTTGGTTATTAACGACAATATGAATGGTTCCATTAGTTTTATAACCATCTAATTTTGCCATTTGCACAACTTCGTAAACTAAGCCTTGTCCTGCAATAGCAGCATCACCATGAACAACAATAGGAAGTACTTGTGAAGCGTCTGTTATTTCGTCTTTATCTTGTTTTGCTCTCGCAATACCTTGCACTACAGCTCCAACAGTTTCTAAGTGAGAAGGGTTAGGAGCAATATTTAGATTAATTTTTTTGTTATTGTAGGTTTCACGATTGCTGGTCCAACCTAAGTGATATTTCACATCACCATCAAATACTTTTTCTTCGTAATCTTTTCCGTCAAACTCACTAAAGATATCTTTTGCAGATTTCCCAAAGATATTTGTTAATGTACTTAAACGACCTCTGTGAGCCATTCCCATTACAAACTCTTTTACACCTTCATCAGCTGCTTTTTCAATAATAGCATCTACTGCAGGAATTAAAGATTCGTTTCCTTCTAAAGAAAAACGTTTTTGACCAACATATTTAGTATGAAGAAACGATTCAAAAGAAACCGCTTGATTCAACTTTTTTAGAATGTACTTTTTTTCATCCGTTGTAAATAACGAATGATTATCATTAACATTCAATTTATTCTGAATCCATTTTATCTCTTCTGGTTGTCTAATATACATATACTCTATACCAATAGAATCGCAATAAATACTTTCTAAATGGTCTATAATAGTTTGTAATGTAGCATTAGAACCTAAGCCTAAAACTTCACCAGCAGAAAAAGCCGACTGCAAATCATTTTCAGTTAATCCGAAGTTTTCTATTTCGAGAGTAGGCGCATATTTACGTCTGGCTCTAACCGGATTTGTTTTTGTAAACAAATGACCTCTACTTCTATAACCGTCAATAAGTTTTAAAATTTGAAATTCTTTTTGAATCTGTTCTGGTATCTGTGCAGAAACACCTTCAACAATTTCGCCTTCTATTCCATAATTTTCTGAACCAAAATCGTAACCTTGAAAAAAGGCACGCCAGCTTGGTTCTACAGAATCTGGGTTTTTTAAATATTGGTCGTATAAATCAGCAAAGTATGCTGTATGTGCTGCGTTGAGAAAGGAATATTTATCCATTATACTTTTTGAGACGTTGTCGTTTCAACATAATTTATTCAAAAATACAACTTTTACTAAAAATAGATAAGGTTTTATTATATTTATAACAAATTGAAAAAACAATTATGACTATCACAAATTTCAAGCATTTCTGCAACATTAAAACTAAATTAAGTATTCTTTTGCTATGTTTTTTTACTTTATTTTCATTTGCGCAAGATTCTAAAACTAAAAGTGAATTTTGGAATAACGTAGAATTTGGAGGTGGTTTAGGTTTAAATTTTGGAGATGGTTATTTTAGCACAACTGTTTCTCCCAACGCATTATATAGATTTAGTCCATATATAGCAACAGGTGTTGGTTTAAATTTCTCATATAGCTCCCAAAAAAACATCTTTAAATCTACAGTTTTAGGTGCAAGCGTTATAGGGTTATTTAATCCATACGAACTGGTGCAAATATCAACTGAGTTTGAACAATTACACGTAAGTAGAAATTTTAACGAAAACTTTGTTTCAAATGCTGATGATGATTATTGGTACCCTGCATTATTCTTAGGTCTTGGCTACTCTAGTAATAATGTTACTATTGGTATCAGATACGACGTACTTTACAATGAAGACAAGAGCATCTATTCTGAAGCTTGGATGCCTTTTGTACGATTTTACTTTTAAGCAACTCAATCTTTTCTAGCACTAAATTTTAACCATATTCAACTAAATATGGTGACATTCACTTATTTAATTATTTTTCTATCCTTCTACGCTATAGTGTAATTTACATATAACACCCTCAAAACATACATCTTACACTCATTTTTTCTTTACAAATGTTTTAAATAGGACATATTTATCCTATTTATGATAATTATCATGTTTTTTAAGTTAAATCAAATTTAAATTTGCCCAAACTTAAATCTTTAGACAATGAAAAAATCACTAAAATTTTTAACAATGATCGCTATAGCAACTTTAGTTAGTTGTGGAGGTGGTGACAAAAAGAAAGAAGAACCAGGCTACGGTAAAAAAGAACCTGTAAAAACTGAGAAGAAAGAACCCGCTTCTAAACGAATTGAACTTTCTAATAAAGGAGTCGGACCAATAACATCTGTAACGTTAGCAGCAGAAATTAATCAAGAGATGGCTAAACACGGAATGGATGTTTACACAAAAATGTGTACGGCCTGCCATAAAGCAGACAAAAAATTCATTGGACCTGCACCAACCGGCATTTTATCTAGAAGAAGTCCAGAATGGGTAATGAATATGATTTTGAATCCTGAAGAAATGATTAAACAAGATCCATTAGCTCAAGATTTATTATTAGAATTTAATGGTGCACCAATGGCAAACCAACATCTTACAGAAGAAGAAGCGAGAGCTGTATTAGAATATTTTAGAACCTTAAAATGATAATTTATGAAACTAACCAAAAACCTGTTTATAGTTTTTACAATTGTGGCTCTTTTTAGCTCATGTAAAGATGCGAACAAAGACGCTTCAACCACGTCATCAGAAGTAAAAACAGAATCTACAGAACGAACTGGCCAAGCCTTTATTGAAGATGATGGTAGTACTACAGTTTTAAGTATTGCTATTGGATCTAAAGACCACACTACTTTAGTTGCTGCAGTGCAAGCTGCTCAATTAGAAAATGCTTTAGTAAATGCAGGACCATTAATGGTATTTGCTCCTACAAATGAAGCATTTGCAGCCTTACCTGAAGGAACAGTAGTGAATTTACTAAAACCAGAAAATAAAGATGCTTTAGCTAATATCTTAAAGTATCATGTGACACCTGGTAACTATTCTAAAGACTTTTTAAAGAAATTCAAAAAACTTGGTCAAGCTAATAATGGCTATGTAAAAGTTGAAGTAGTAGATGAAGAACCAATGATTGGAGGAGCTAAAATATTGGCTAGCATAAAAGCTGGTAACGGAATTGTCCATGTAATAGACAAAGTTTTATTACCTCCAACAGAATAATTAATAACTAACTTAATATTTAAACAAAATGAAAAATATAATAACATCAAGTATTGCAATGCTCGTTATCCTTTTAGGATTTACCAGTTGTAATAATGGTAACCAATCTGGCGGTAAGTCTGGAGCGTTGTCTAACAATATTGCAGAAAAAGTATACGTAGCACCAGGAGAATACGATTCACATTACGCATTCATTTCGGGTGGATATAGTGGTAACATTACTGTTTACGGATTACCATCTGGTAGAATGTTTAAAGAAATCCCAGTATTCTCTCAATTTGCAACTTCTGGTTATGGTTATTCTGAAGAAACGAAACCAATGTTAAACACATCTCACGGATTTGTACCTTGGGGAGATTCTCACCATCCAGATATTTCTCAATCAAAAGGAGAGTTAGATGGTCGTTGGGTTTTTATAAATGAAAACAACACACCTCGTATTGCAAGAATTAGTCTTACCACATTTGAAACCGAAGAAATTATTGAGGTTCCAAATAGTGCTGGTAATCATAGTTCTTCATTTGTAACAGAAAACACAGAATACGTAGTTGCAGGAACACGTTTTTCTGTTCCAATTCCACAACGTGATATGCCAATTAAAGATTACAAAGGTAACTTTCAAGGTGCCTTATCTTTTATAAGTGTAGCACCAGAAACTGGTAACATGGATATTAAATTCCAGGTATTAATGCCAGGTTTTAACTACGATTTATCACATCCTGGACGTGGAAAATCTCACGGTTGGTTCTTCTTTACAACATATAATACTGAAGAAGCTAGCACATTATTAGAAGTTAACGCTTCACAAAATGATAAAGATTTTATCGCAGCTGTAAACTGGAAAAAAATTGAAGAGTACGTTAATAATGGTGGTGGAAAAATGATGCCAGCTAATTACGCTCACAATCTTTATGATGAGCATACTCATACAGCAACTTCTACTATGAAAAAAGAAGTACGTGTTGTTAACCCTATTGATGTTCCTGGAGCTGTTTATTTTATTCCAACACCAAAATCACCACATGGTTGTGATGTAGACCCTTCTGGAGAATACATTGTAGGTAATGGTAAACTTTCTGCAAACTTAACAGTGCATTCATTTACAAAAATGTTAGATGCTATTGAAAAAGAGAAATTTGCAGGTGAAGCTTACGGCATTCCAATTTTAAACTTTGAAGATGTTTTAGCTGGCGTTGTAGAGCAACCAGGATTAGGACCATTACACACAGAGTTTGATGGAAAAGGAAACGCATATACTACATTCTTTATATCTTCTGAAGTTGTAAAATGGAAAATAGGAACATGGGAAGTTATAGATAGAAAACCTACATATTACTCTGTTGGTCACTTAACAATTCCTGGAGGAAATTCTGGAAAACCACAAGGTAAATACATGTTTGCAATGAATAAAATAACAAAAGACCGTTATTTACCAACAGGTCCAGAAATGGAACATAGTGCACAGTTATATGATATCTCTGGAGATAAAATGGAATTACTTTTAGATTTCCCGACACATGGAGAGCCACATTATGCTGCTGCAATGGAAGCAAGTATCATTAAAGAACAATCTCAAAAAATCTATAAGTTAGCAGATAACAAGCATCCATATGCTGCAAAATCTGATGCTGATACTAAAGTAGTAAGAAACGGAAACGAAGTACATATCTATATGACGACAATTAGAAGTCACTTCTCACCAGATAACATTGAAGGTGTAAAAGTAGGAGACAAAGTATATTTCCACGTTACTAATTTAGAGCAAGATTTTGATGTACCACATGGATTTGCGGTCCTTGGTCAAAACAATTCAGAATTACTTATAATGCCAGGACAAACAAAGTCATCGGTTTGGGAACCTAAACAAGTTGGTGTTTGGCCATTCTATTGTACAGATTTCTGTTCTGCATTACACCAAGAGATGCAAGGTTACATAAGAGTTTCTGCTGCAGATTCAGATGTGCCAATTAAGTGGTCTCTAGGAGAAGATATTGAGTAAATTAATTTGAAGAATTAGAGAAATTTTGTTTTAGTGTTTATTTCTCTAATTAAGGCGAGAGTTGAGTTTTCGCTCTCGCCTTTCTTTTTTAAAACACTTTATTCTGTTTACGCAGAAACCTCACTGAAAAGAATACTAAATATTACAAATCATGAAAAAGGCTAGCATTATAATGATAATTGGTTCATTACTGTTATTAGGACTTTTTAAATTTCCTTTATGGAACATTATGCTTGGAGCACCTCAATATCCTGACCCTTTAGGAATGAACATTCATATTGATGGTATAAAAGGTGTATCTGAATTTGATTTACAAAATATTGACGGATTAAATCATTATATTGGGATGAAAACCATTCCAAAAGCTGAAGAAATGTGGGAATTCTCAGTCTTTCCCAAAGTAATATTCGGCATGGTCTTGTTAGGAATTGTTATTGGTCTGTTAGGATTTTTTAATAAAGTAAGTTATAAATATTTTATAGGCTGGTTTGTTTTAATGTCTATTTTAGGAGTGTTAGGTATGTACGATTTTAATAATTGGTTAGCAGATTATGGTGGCAATTTAGATCCACACGCTATTATAAAAGTAACAAACCCAGATGGCACACCAATGTCATACAAACCACCATTAATAGGTTTTAAAAAACTTTTAAATTTTGATGTTACTTCATTACCTCATACAGGAGGATATTTAATGTTTATTGGTATGTCTTTAACGCTTGTTTCTTTTTGGCTAGGCCGAAAAACGAGTTTAAAGAAAACAACATCCTAGTATTACATTATTAAAACACTAAAAAAATGAAAACACTAAAACACTATTCAATACTTACATTACTACTAATTTTTTCAAGTTGTAATGTATCACCAAAACCCATAGAATATGGAAGCGATGGTTGTCACTTTTGTAAAATGACCATTGTAGATAAAGTACATGCTACAGAGTTTATTACCAAAAAAGGTAAAGTTTATAAATTTGATGCAACAGAATGTATGATTAATTATTTCGATGAATTTGATACGTCGGAAATAGAATTATACCTCACTAATTATTTTTCTAAACCTGAAGCATTAACAGACGCTACTAAAGCAACATATTTAATAAGTAAAAACATCCCAAGTCCAATGGGAGCGTTTTTAACAGCTTTCGAGAATAAATCTGAAGCAGAAAAAATACAAGCAGAAAAAGGCGGAAAACTCTATTCATGGACAGAATTACTAGCACATTTTAAAGACTAGTAATATGAAAAATTTAATTGTTTTTATTATAGCTATTTTTATAGCTAACACTAGTATTGCCCAAACAATTGAGGTTTGTAAAACATGTCCTGTTTCAACTTTAACAGATGCTATTACTCAGGCTAAAGATTCAGATACTATAATCATTAAAAAAGGCACTTACAAAGAACACTCAATCTATATAGATAAACCACTAACCATTATTGGCGAAAATTACCCAATAATTGATGGTGAAAAAAAAGGTGAAATCATTACTATAAAAGCAGACAACGTAACAGTTGATGGCTTATTTATCATAAACGTTGGCACTAGCTATACTGAAGATTATGCTGCTATTAGAGTTAAAAATAGCAAGAACTTTATTATTCAAAATTTAGTCTTAGAAAAATTATTCTTTGGTATTTATATCGAAAAATCAAGAGATGGAAAAGTATATCATAACAAAATAATTGGAGATGCTGTAGAAGAATATAATTCTGGAAATGGTATACAGTTATGGTACAGTAAAAATGTAGAAATTGAACATAATTATGTTGAGCATGTAAGAGATGGTATTTACTTAGAATTCTCAGACGACTGCTTAATTAAAAACAATATTAGTACCCTAAATGTGCGTTACGGATTACATTTTATGTTTTCTAATGATGACATTTATCAAGATAATACTTTCGAAAACAATGGCGCAGGAGTCGCTGTTATGTTTTCCAAACGAATAAAAATGTATAACAATCTTTTTAAAGAGAATTGGGGAACTGCTTCTTATGGCATGCTATTAAAAGAGATTAATGATGCTGAAATTATCGGAAATACTTTTGAAGACAATACTATTGGTATCAACATAGAGGGCTCTAACCGTATTACCTACAAACATAATAGTTTCTCAAATAACGGTTGGGCTATTAAAGTAAAAGGGGCTTGCTATGCCAATACGTTTACAGAAAATAATTTTCTATACAATTCTTTTGACATAGCCTACAACAGTAATGTTAATGATAATGTTTTCGACAAAAATTACTGGAGCAGTTACACAGGATACGACTTAGATAAAAATGGTATTGGAGATATCCCTTACCGACCAGTAAAACTCTTTTCTTATATCGTAAATCGTACGCCAGAAACCATCATTTTACTGCGAAGTATGTTTATAGATATCATTGACTTTTCTGAAAAGGTATCACCTGTTTTTACACCAGATGATTTATTGGACAACAACCCACAAATAAAAAAACTAACATGGTAACCATAGAAAATCTACATAAAAAATTCGGAAAAAACCAAGTGCTAAGTGGTGTTGACCTCAACATTAGCGAAGGCGGAATTTTTGCTGTACTTGGACCTAATGGCTCAGGTAAAACCACGTTGATAAAATCGGTTTTGGGTATGGTAATTCCAGATAAAGGAAACATCACTGTACTTGGCGAAAACATTAAAAAGAATTCTGAATACAGACATAAAATTGATTATTTACCGCAAATAGCCAACTTTCCGAGTAACCTACGTGTTAAAGAATTAATCAAAATGATTAAGGATTTACGTAAACCAACCAATGAAGATGAACGCTTAATTGAGCTTTTTAGATTAGAACCCTTTTTAGACAAAAAATTAGGTAATCTTTCCGGTGGAACTAAGCAAAAAGTGAATCTCGTTTTAACTTTTATGTTTGATAGTCCGTTAATTATTTTAGACGAACCAACCACAGGTTTAGACCCAATTTCACTCATTAGATTAAAAGATTTAATTAAAGCAGAAAAAGCCAAAGGAAAAACAGTTCTTATTACCTCACACATCATGAGTTTTGTTGAAGAAATTTCAGATGAAATTGTATTTATCCTTGAAGGAAAAATTTACTTTAAAGGCACCATTCAAAAATTAAAAACCAAGACCAATCAACCCGATTTTGAACATGCGATTGCGTCTATATTAACCGATAACCATGCTTAAGATATTAAAATATAGTTTTTACGACCTTATGCGTAGTCGCTGGAGTTACGTGTATTTCGCCTTTTATTTACTATTAGGTGTTGTCTTATTGTTTTTGAATAACGATTTATCAAAAGCAGTTATTACTTTAATGAACGTCATCATCGTTTTAGTGCCATTAATAGGTACCATTTTTGGCGTGATGTATTATTATAATTCACAAGAATTTACAGAGTTACTTTTAGCACAACCTATTAAACGGTCGTCCATATTCTTAGGACAATATTTAGGTGTTGCTTTATCACTTTCTATGAGTTTAATTTTAGGATTAGGCATCCCGTTTGTGTTTTATGGTTTATTTGAAAGCAGTGCCATTTGGGACTTTTCACTGCTATTAATTACAGGTACATTTTTAACATTAATTTTTACCGCTTTAGCGTTCAACATTGCGTTATCTAACGAGAATAAAATTAAAGGCTTTGGTTATGCCATCTTACTTTGGTTGTTCTTGGCCGTTATTTATGATGGACTCTTTTTAATGACACTAATTTTATTTGAAGATTACCCACTAGATAAAGTATCACTTATTGGCACTATGCTTAATCCTATAGATTTATCTAGAACACTTATTCTTTTAAAACTAGACATTTCAGCCCTATTAGGTTACACAGGTGCTGTTTTCAAACAATTTTTCGGAACAAGTTTTGGGTTAATTGTATCTTTTGTGATGTTAACCATTTGGGTTGTGATGCCTGTTTTACGCATCGTATTCAAATCGAAGAAAAAAGATTTTTAGTCAATAATTGGTATCTCAATATTTAGAATCATGACAATAAAACATGTAATAATCACGTTGCTATTAGCATTAACTTTTGGTTGTAAAAACGAAACTGTTAAGCCTGAAATACATTCAGCAATTCAACTTGAAGGTTTAACACTCAACAATAACGAAAAGTGGATTGCTAATGAAGAAACTCATATTGGCATGAAGCGTATTGATTCTATTTTAAAGAATAATACTTCAACAAGTGGAAAAGTATTAGGCGACATACTTTCAAAACAAACAAGCTATATTATAAAAAGCTGCGATATGGAAGGCGAAGCACACGACCAACTTCATGTGGTACTCGTTCCTATTCTAGAAGAAATTACAGATATAAAAGATGTAGAAAACACTTCAGAATTAGAGAAAAAAGTGACAAATTTGCAACGCTTAACAGCCACTTATTTTGAATATTTTAAGATTAACTGATAAAAATCATTTAATTAAGGATAAAATAGTCCGAATTTAGCACTATGATATTAAAGGTTATATATAAAGCCATTGCCTTGTTTTTAACGTTCGTTTTATTAGCGAACAATATTAACAACGTGGTTATTGTAGCCGATTTTGTGGTGAACCAAGATTTTATTGCTAAAACGCTTTGTATTCAAAAAGACGACCAAAAAGGTTGTAATGGTAAATGTCATTTAGCAAAGCAACTCGTACAGAGTAACACAGATTCTGGCTCAGACGCACCATTACCATCCACTGACAGAACGCGCTTAGACGTTTTTGTTATTTATGAAACTGCAAACCACACCATTGATAATTTCAATCAATTATCAAGATTCCAAAACAATTCACATTACAGAATAAAACAACCTGTTTCTGGCTTTTATTCTATCCATACGCCTCCACCAGATTTAAGTTAATTTTTTTTGAAGCTCTACTTAGGGCAAACTTCTATTTTTTGAAACCAAATCGGCTTCAAACAGGATACTTACATTTAAAAATAACTTAAACACTTTAAAATGAAACTTAAATATTTATTACCAATCGCATTTATTGCGCTATTCTTTTCATGTTCAACAGACGACGACGACAACACAACAATATTTAATGAAGTTGAAGGCTTAGAACTTATTCAAACCATTGTTAATGGCAACGAAACTATTGAGCTTTACAACGAGAAAGGTATGTTTGAAACTGGCTATAATATGATTAGTCTTAGAATTAAAGATAACACAACAGATAGCTATATTGAAGATGCTACCCTTTCTTGGATGCCAATGATGCAAATGCCAACTATGGAACATTCTTCGCCTAAATCTTCAATTTCAAAAGCTTTAGGAAAAGATACCGTTTATGAAGGTTTTATTATCTACCAAATGACAAATACAGATGGTTCTGGTTGGTCATTAACTTTAAACTATAATATAGATGGTACAGATTATTCAGTTACTGAAACTATCTCTGTAATGCAATATGAAAACCAAAACACAGCAACTTTTATGGGTAGCGATGGTACCAATTATATCTTAGCGTTAATTGAACCAAAAGACCCAAGTATTGCTATAAACGAAATGAAAGTTGGTTTGTTTAAAATGGAAAATATGATGACTTTTCCTGTTGTTGAAGATTATACTATCGCTTTAGACCCACGTATGCCAGGTATGGGAAATCATACATCACCTAACAATACTAATTTAACCTATAATAATGCTGATAACTTCTATTATGGGGATTTATCATTAACAATGACAGGTTATTGGAAACTAAACCTAAAATTAATGAACGCTAATGATGATGTTTTAAAAGGCGAAGACGTTACCGATGAAAACGAAGCGAGTAGCTTGTATTTAGAATTAGAATTCTAAATTATTCCTACTGTCTATTGAGCGTAATTTAAATACATTTTTATTACGCTCAATATGACAAATAGGTTTTCAAAAACATTTTAAACACTAAAATTTTTAGCTATGAAAACGCTAATAACAGTCATTCTATGTCTGCTATTGTCTTCTTTAGGATTTGCCCAGGACGAAAATAAAGAGACAAAAAAAGACACTACAAAATTAGAAGAAGTCCTCGTACTTTCAAGACGCAAATTAAGCAATCACAGACAAGAAAAAACACTGTCTAGCATTGATGACTATCTTGAAAAATCTAATAAAGTAACCATGATAAAACGTGGTAATTACGCTTGGGAACCAACCATTAACAACATGACAAGCGAGCGTTTGGTAGTGACTATCGATGGTATGCAAATTTTTGGTGCCTGTACAGATAAAATGGACCCAATAACGTCTTACGTTGATGTTTCTAATCTCGAAAAAGTAACTATTGGTTCTGGTCAAGAAGGCACAGAAAACGGACATTCAATTGGTGGTGGCATTGATTTAAAATTACCATCCTCTAAATTTAATGGTTCTGGTTTTAAATCTGGATTAGACTTAGGTTATGAAACTAACGGCAACTATAAAGCAACAGGATTAGATTTAGAATACACAGGCAATAAATTCTTTATTAGCGCTGACGGTATTTATAGAAAATCTGATAATTATGATGCAGGTGGCAACGAAGAAATCTTATATTCTCAATTCGAAAAGTATAATATCTCATTAAAAACGGGCTACAAATTTTCAGAAACTCAAAGCATAGATGCCAACGTTATTTATGATAAAGCTACAGATGTAGGTTATCCTGCTTTGCCAATGGATGTTTCTTTAGCTGAAGCTTTAATTGCATCCCTAACGCACTACTACAAACCAGAAGATAAAGCCTTAAAATCTTTAGAAACCAAATTGTATTTTAATACCATAACGCATATTATGGATGATACAAAGCGACCTGTTGTAGCTATTAGAATGGACATGCCAGGTTGGAGTGATACGTATGGATTTTACAGTAAAGCCGAACTGATGAAAAACAAACATCATTTCACACTTAACCTGAATGGATTCTATAATAAGTCCTTAGCAGAAATGACCATGTTTTCTAATAATCCAGATGAACCTGATATGTTTATGTACACTTGGCCAGACATTAGAACACTATATTCTGGTATTTTTATTAAAGATGATTTTCATTTTAGTGCATATGAAACACTCGCATCTTCAATACGCTTAGGCTATCACAATAACAAAATAGCAAAAGAAGTTGGGGTACAAAGTCTTCAAATTTTATATGATACTGTAGATGACCAAAACAATAGATTTTTAGTGAGTTTAGCATCTACATATCAACTTAAAAAAGAGAATTATAATCTATCTGTTGGTTTAGGTTATGGCGAACGCGCACCTTCCGTTAGTGAAGGTTATGGCTTTTTCTTATTCAACAGTTTTGATAATTACGATTACATAGGCAATCCAAATTTAAAAGACGAAAAAGCTTTAGAAGCAAACTTTAGCTTTAAACAAAAATTCAATGATTTTGAAATTGGTTTAGAATCATCCTACTTCCATATTATGGATTATATTATTGGTGAGATTGCGACAGACGTAAGCTCAATGACTATTGGTGCAAATGGCGTGCGTGTTTATACAGCATTAGACCATGCCTCTATTTTTAATACGTATGTAAATAGTAGTTATAAACTATCGGAACGTTTTGCAATCAACGGAACGGTTGGTTACAATTACGGAAAAGGAAATGATGGTGAAAATTTACCACTCATAAAACCGTTTTCTTACTTTGCTGAATTCAACTACAATACACCTAAATTTAATGCTGCATTGCAATTAGATGGTAACGGAAACCAAAGTAATTATAGTAGTCAATATGGTGAAAATGAAACTGCTGATTATGCAATTCTAAATCTTAATTTAGGAAACGTTTTCCATAATAAACTCGGAAAAATAGTATTAAAATATGGTGTTGAAAACATATTAGACACTAAATATTCTACCTATGCAGATTGGAATAACTTTCCGAGACAAGGACGTAATTTTTATGTGAATTTATCTTTTGTGTTTCCATAAATATTGAATAAAATGAAGCCGATTCCTAAAGGCAAAAAGATGCTAAAAAGAAATAGTAGCAAATAATAATTAGGAAGTATGCCTATACCATAAAAGAACATTATTCCTTGAATTAATAATAATATTTCGGTTAAAAGAAAGCCTAAAACAAAACTATATATACCAACAGTTAAGCTTTTAGAGTTCGTTACCAAACCACTTTTTAAGATAAAAGCAAATAGAAATCCTGAAATAACACCGAGCATTAATAAATGAATAAAACCAATTACAAAATTGCGATGCTCATAAACAACTGCCGAAAACTCAGGTAAAATGGAAAGGGATTGAAACACTACTTTTAATACAAAACAAACAAGCGCAAACATGAACATATGCTTCATAAGTTTATGCGCATTAGTCATCAAAACCTCTAATTTAGGTTTTGTAAGTTGAATAAATTTATATAGCATTACAACTTGAAGCAGCACACCTAATCCATTAATAAATAGTAACGATTGATGTGGTAAAAACCATTGTATGGGTAATGCAAAGGTTAATACCGTCGAGACTATTAATAATGTAAAAAAATGTCTGAATTGTTTAGAATCTTCAACCTTTAAAAGATGAAAAAAGACAGCAACCACAGCTATTAAAAACCAACCATTAAACTGAAAATGTAAAAAGAACTGAATCGCAATTTGATAAAACGCAGAAGCTTGTCCAAGCGTTGCAACTGCAGGACCTAAACACCAAACACCTATAGTAGAAACCACCATAAAAATGAGTGCTGTTTTTAATAGTTTTTCACTTACTACAGAATTGGTTTTATGATGTTTAAAAATGAGATATGCAAAGTAGTAGCCACAAAAAATATGCAATGTTGAAAAGGAAATGGAAATGGCAGCATAACCTTGAAACGGAAAGCTTAGCATCATACCAACCACAGCAAATTCCGTTACCCAAAATAATCGATTGAAAACCTTGGGTTTCTCTGGAATAAAGTAATGTACAAATAGCGTATATAACATTAAATAAACCCAGCCCAACATAGCAACATGAGAATGTGCGTGTGTTAGAAATCTGTAGTTTAAACCAATGGCTTCAAGAGATGAAAAGCGTAATGCCAAACCCATTAAAGCAGCAATGAGAAAATTAATTAAACATATTACTACTAACTTTTTTGGCATTGTTTGAATTTACGAATTAGAAATTTAAGGATTATAAAAAGAAAAACCCCAAAATGTTTAGGGAAAACATCTCAGGATTTTTTTTCAAAAGTAGAAACTAATTAGGGATTGCTATTAACCAAATTGTTGTTCTAATTTTATAGCCTTAGGAAACAATATGTTGTTTTCTAAATGAATATGTAAATGCAAATCTTTTTCAAATTCTTCTAACATAGCATACGTTACTTTATAAGTATTACATGCGTCTGCTGGTGGATTGTAATTATCCATTAATTCTGCTATTTCTCTAAAACGTTGTCCTTCTGTATCGTGTTCTTCCATCATCATTTCAATCGGATTTTCAACAGTTCCGAATTGTGGTGATTGAATCGCTTCATTTTTTAGAGTAGCGTTTACCATTCTTTTTACAAAAGGAAAAAGAATTAATTCTTCCTTCTTCATATGTGATTCTAATTCGCCTGCAGAAGCTGTAAACAATTCATTGATTTTAAATAATTCGGGATGACGTTCACCATGCACACGACATAATTTATTTAAAAATTGAAGCAATACAGGAATTTTCTCTTCTACATATCTATGATGCTTCTTTTCTATATACTCAGCCAACAAATCTAATGGCCAAGATTTATAATCTATACTTTCACCACCTTTAGAATCTAAAACTTGGTTTAATTCATCTAATAAGATAGTGCTATCAATGCCTTTTTTGTCGCAAGCCTCTTCTACTGTCCTGTTACCATTGCAACAAAAATCAATTTTGTATTTAGAAAAAATTGCTGCTGTTCTAAAATCGTCTGCAACATACTGCCCTATTTCTTTTGTTGTATTTTCTTGAAGTGTTTCCATATTATAGTTTTATTTAGGATAAATTTATCCTATTTATATTCAAATTTTTTTTAGATTTTTAAAAATGAAACTCCAGCTTTAATATCTAGAGCTAATTGTTCTAAACTTGTATTCTCTAGCATCTCTCTCAATTCTTCTCTTACCACTTTAAACTTATCGTGCACAGGACAAGGATGATTTTCATTACACGTATGTAAGCCTAAACCACAACCTTTATAAATACCATCACCATCAATTGCATAAACAATTTCAGATAATTTAGTCGTTGCAATTTTATCCTTTGCTATTTCAAAACCACCATGAGCACCTCTTACAGATTTTATGACATGATTCCTTACTAAGGCTTGCAAAATTTTGGCTGTGAATGCTTGTGGTGAATCTATCTCTTCTGAGATTTCTTTTGGACTAACTCTATTGTTTTCAGACGAGTTTACAGCAATAAAAATTGCGGCTTTAATTCCATATTCACAAGCTTTAGAAAACATATTTTTGAGACTAAATTATAATACAAAAATACTAATTATTTTAATATGAGATAATTTTATCCGATATAATTTATTATTAAGAATATTTTGCTTTAAACCACACTTTTTGCCATTCGCGTTGAAGAATTAAAAACGTAACATCTTCGGATAATTTTAATGTATCACCACCATCTAAACTTCTAACTTTAGCTTCGGAAACATCTACGATATAAAGTAAATTAAGATAGTCTGAAAATTTAGAATTTATGAGGTTAAAAACGCTTTCTTGTAACACAAATTTTAAACTCGTTGGCAACGTTTCCTCATCAAATTCTAAATCAATATTAGCGTATAACAAATCTTTATTAAGCTGAACAATAAGTTTTTTGTACAAGCTTAAACCTTCGGCTTCAGAAATTAAATCTTCAAAATTCGATGGTAAACTCATTAAACACGTCTGGTCATTAATTGTTCTCCAAATACTCTAAGTAATTGTTTTTTGTCTTCAGGTATATTTAAACCTTCTAAAACTTTAAAGGCTTTATTGGTGTAATCTTTTACAGCTTCTTGCGTTGCTTTGGCTGCACCAGTATCCTCAAAAAATTGCTTAGCAGCTTTAACTTTGGCTGCATTAGATAACACATTGTTCTGCATCAAAAACAAAAATTCCTTTTCATCTTCATTGGTTCCTAATTCCATCGTTTTAAGATATAAATAGGTCTTTTTGTTTTCAATAATATCGCCTCCTACTTGTTTTCCAAAAGTTTCAGGATTACCAAAAGCATCTAAATAATCGTCTTGTAACTGAAAAGCAATTCCTAAAAGCCTTCCAAATTCATATATAGAATTCTGGTCTTCATTAGACGCTTTAGCAACAATAGCTCCCATTTTCATAGCAGCACCAACCAAAACAGCTGTTTTATATTCAATCATTTTTAGATACTCAGAAATAGTAACATCATTTCGTGTTTCAAAATCAATATCATACTGTTGACCTTCACAAACTTCTAAAGCGGTTTTACTAAAAAGTTTAGCTAAAGCCTGAAACGTTTCAGCCTCATAATTCTCAAAAAGTTGATATGCCATAATAAGCATAGCATCTCCTGAAAGAATACCTGTATTTAAATCCCATTTTTCGTGCACAGTTTCTTCTCCTCTGCGTAAAGGTGCATCGTCCATAATATCATCATGTACTAAAGAAAAATTATGAAACACCTCAATAGATAAGGCAGCATCCATAGCCGTTTGAGCGTTTACTCCAAAAACCTCAGCCGTCATTAAAGTTAAAACTGGTCGTAACCTTTTTCCGCCCAACTCTAATATATAGTTAATAGGATTATATAAATTTTTTGGCTCTTTGTGTACTGTAAATCCTTCTAAATGGTTTAGAAACGACTCTTGATAGTGTTCTATTTGTTGCATGAGACAAAAATAATGTTTTAAACATATTTTAAGCTAATGTTGGCTATGTTAAAAAATCATTAAAACTTTGGAAACTTTTTAGGTTTTTAAAGTTTCCTGTTGTAAGTTTGCGCCATAATTAAAATGATTCCGAACCAACGGAACTTAAAAAATGAAAGAAAAAATAATATTTAAATCTACGGACTTGTTCTTAAACTTAGGGTTTAAGAGCGTTACGATGGATGATATTGCTAATGAAATGGGTATTTCTAAAAAAACCATATATCAGCATTTTCAGAATAAAACAAAATTAGTTGAAGCCACAGCTTTGCATGTTTTTGAAAATATTTCTTGTGGTATTGATAATATTTGTGCGTTAAATAAAAACCCAATTGAAGAGGTTTATGAAATTAAAAGATTTGTAATGCACAATCTTAAGGATGAGAAATCGTCTCCACAATACCAACTTCAAAAGTATTATCCCAAGATCTATGCCTCTGTAAAAGGTAAGCAATTTCAAAAAATGTTAGGCTGCGTAACACAAAATTTAGAACGTGGTGTAACTCAAGGTCTTTATAGAGATTCTATAGAAATAGATTTTGTAGCGCGACTTTATTTTAATGGCATGGTGTCTTTAAAAGACCAAAACATTTTTCCTCGCGAGAATTTCTCGATGGTGATGTTAATGAATAATTATTTAGAATACCACTTAAGAGGCATTTGCTCCACAAAAGGATTAGAAAAACTAACACAATTAAATACCAACCAAAAATAAGTAATGAAAAAAACACTAATAATAGTCTTAAGTTTCATTTTTTTTCAAATGGGATTTTCGCAAGACCAACCCAAAAGTCTTTCGCTTCAAGAAGCCATTGACTATGCACTGGAGAACAATAGAACTGCCATTAATGCAGCTCGAGATATCGAAGCTGCTAAACAACAGAAATGGGAAACTACAGCAAGTGGATTACCACAAGTAAGCGCAAGTATAGATTACCAAAACTTTTTAAAACAACAGGTTTCAGTAATACCTGCAGAATTCTTTGGAGGTGCTCCAGGAACCTATGAAGAAGTTGTTTTTAGTACTAAACAGAGCTTAACTGCTTTTGCTACTTTAAATCAAAAAATATTTGATGGTTCTTACCTTGTAGGATTACAGTCTGCGAAAGTATTTTTAGAGATTTCAGAAAATGCTAAAGTAAAAACAGATCTTGAAGTAAGAAAAGCAGTAATTGAAGCTTATGGAAATGTGCTTTTAGCAGAAGAAAGCATTCAAATTTTTGAGCGCAATATAGAAGTACTAGAAAAAAATCTCTTCGAAACCCAAAAAATATACGAAAACGGACTGGGAGAAGAAGAAAGCGTTGAGCAACTTCAAATCACATTATCTGGCGTAAAAAGCAACTTAAATAATGTTGAAAGATTAAAGACTTTAGCTTACCAAATGCTAAATATCAACTTAGGTTTAGATGTTTACAACGACCTAGTATTAACTGACAATCTAGAAACATTGACTGATCAAAATATCTCATTGTCAATTCTTGAAGCAGAAAACAACCCAGAAAGCACCATTGATTACTTAATTGCCAAAAATGATACAAAAGCAAAGGAGTTATTGGTTAAACTAGAAAAAAGTAAAGCTTTACCAACGCTTAATGCTTTTATTAATGGAGGGTATTCTGGTTATGGTGACGAGTTTAATTTCACTAAGAAAAGTCAAGATTGGTTTGGATCCTCATTATTTGGTGTAAGCTTAGATATCCCAATCTTCAGTTCAGGTATGAGAAATGCTTCTACGCAGCGTGCAGAAATCAATCTAGAAAAAGCTAAAACAGATTTAACAGATACTGAGCAACGCATAAAACTTCAGATAGCATCCGCAAAAAGCGATTATCAATTCGCAATTGAAGATTATGAAAATAAAAAAGAAAATTTAGCATTAGCAGAACGTATAGAAACAAAAAATCAAACCAAATTTTTTGAAGGTATAGGCTCTAGTTTTGAGTTACGCCAAGCACAAACTCAATTATATTCTGCGCAGCAAGAGTTGCTTCAAGCTATGCTAGACGTTATCAACAAAAAAGCAACTTTAGAAACTGCATTAAACACTACAACATTAAACTAACCAATCATGAAAAACATATATTCAATCGTAATAATCGCATTACTTTTAGTCTCGTGTGGAGGCGACAAAAAAAACTCTACAGAGAACATTTTAGAAAGTAATAGTTTAGAAACTATTCGTAAAAAAAGAGGCGAATTAGTTAATGAGCAACAAGCTATTCACGATCAAATTAAATTATTAGACGAAAAAATAAAGACTTTAGATACAACCCAAAACGTACCATTAATAACAACATTTACTGCTAAGGCTGAAAAGTTTGAACATGTATTGGATCTTCAAGGTAATGTAACTACAAAAAACCTTTTAACTATAACACCAGAGTATAACGGAATTTTAACTCGTGTTTATGTAAAAGAAGGACAACGCGTTAAAAAAGGCCAGCTACTTGCCAAAATTGATGATGGAGGATTAAGTCAGCAAGTTGCTCAATTAAAAATTCAATCTGAATTAGCTAAAACAACTTTTGAGCGTCAAAAGCGTCTTTGGGACCAAAACATTGGTAGTGAAATTCAGTATTTACAAGCAAAGTCTACTTATGAGTCTCAACAAGAAGCCGTAAGTCAATTACAACAACAAATTGCTAAAACAGCTGTTAAAGCACCTTTTTCTGGAACAATTGACGATGTTATTACAGAGCAAGGAAGTGTTGTTGCTGCCGGACAAACGCCATTAATGCGTATTGTAAATCTTGATGAAATGTATATTGAGGTTGAAGTACCAGAAAGCTACATTTCTAATGTTGTAAAAGGTAAAAAGGTTGAAGTTGAAATTCCTGTTCTTGGAAAAACAATAGAAACAAAAATTCGCCAAGCAAGTGATTTTATTAATCCTGCTAACAGAACATTTAAAGCAGAAATTGAAGTTGCTAATAAAGATAAAGACATCAAACCTAACCTTACAGCGCGTCTAAAAATTAATGATTACACGAGCGACAATGCAATATTAATTCCGCAAAGTGTAATCTCAGAAAATGCAGATGGAGAACAATATGTTTACGTTGTTACCGATAAAAATGCAAAAGGAATAGGTACTGTTAAACGTATAATTATTGTAACAGGAAAAACACAAGGTGATGTTATTGAAGTTTTAAAAAATCTAGAACCAGGAGCTGAAATTGTGAAAGAAGGTGCTCGTAGTGTAAAAGACGGACAATCAGTTGAGGTAATCAGTTATAAAGAGAAAGGTAATGAGTAAGAAAAACAAAAAAAATACCGAAAAAGAATTCGGACTTTCGTCGTGGGCAATTAACAATAAAACTACAATGTATGTTCTTATTGCTGTCTTTTTCTATTTAGGTGTATCTGCATTTTTTAGCATGCCTAGAGAAAACTTCCCAGAAGTAAACGAAACTAAAATTTACGTTAGTACAATTTATCCTGGTAATACAGCTGAGGATATTGAAAAGCTAATTATAGACCCTTTAGAAGATAAACTAAAAACGGTTAGTAATGTTGTAGAAACAACGTCTACATCTCAAGAAGATTACGGAATGTTAATTGTTGAGTTTGACGAGCATATTACTGTAGAACGTGCTTTACAAAAAGTAAAGGACGAAATTGATACGGAAACCGCTAGTGAAGATTGGCCAACTTTTAATGGTGCAAAAGTAGAACCAGATGTTTTTGAATTAAGCCTTTCAGAAGAAATGCCAATTCTTAACATCAATATTTCAGGGGATTATCCTATCGAAAAATTAAAGGATTTTGCCGAACATCTTCAAGATAAAATTGAAAATTTACAAGAAATTAAAAAAGCTGACATTAGAGGTGCTCAAGAAAAAGAAGTAGAAGTTGCTGTTGATATTTATAAAATGATGGCTGCTAAGGTTACATTTAATGATATTCTTGGCGCTATTGGTAATGGTAATGTTACACAATCCGCTGGTAATTTAAAAAGTAGTGGTCAACGTCGTACGATTAGAATAATTGGAGAAATAGAAAAACCGTCTGAATTAGAAAACTTTGTAGTAAAATCTGAAAACGGAAATGCTATTTATCTAAAAGATGTGGCTACAGTTTCTTTTGAAGAAGAGGACAAAACAACTTTTGCTAGAAAATCTGGCAAACCAGTAGTTATGCTCGATGTTAAAAAACGAGCAGGAAAAAACATGGTGGCTGCTGCTGAGCAAATTCAAGAAATTGTAAAAGAAGCTAAAGCGAATGTATTTCCTCAAGATTTAGTGGTTTCTATTACCAACGACCAATCTGAAAAAACTATTGGGCAAGTAGATGATTTGGTTAACAATATCATTTTTGGAGTTATTTTAGTGGTTACCGTTTTAATGTTCTTTTTAGGATTTAAAAACGCACTTTTCGTTGGGTTTGCTATACCAATGTCAATGTTTATGTCTCTAATGATATTAAGCCTTATTGGTTATAGTTTAAACACTATGGTACTTTTTGGTTTAATTATGGGACTTGGTATGTTGGTAGACAACGGAATTGTAGTTGTTGAAAATGTCTACAGATTAATGGAAGAGGAAGGCATGAGCAGAATTGAAGCTGCTAAAAAAGGTATTGGTGAAATTGCTTTTCCTATTATTATTTCTACAGCAACAACAGTTGCTGCCTTTGTTCCATTAGGTCTTTGGCCAGGAATCATGGGAGAATTCATGAAAATTTTACCAATAACATTATCTATTGTTTTAGGATCTTCATTATTTGTTGCCATATTTTTCAACTCCGTTTTAGTATCACGATACATGACTATTGAAGATAAGGATATGCCAATAAGTCAAATCATTAAAATAACCGTTATTGTTGGTGCTATTGGTTTACTTATTCTTCTCTTTGGAGGCACATACCGAGGTTTAGGAACCATAATGATTTTCACAGCTGTAATGCTTTGGGCTTATCGTTTTTTCATAAGAAAATGGGCTAACAGTTTCCAAAACAAATCTTTAGTAAAATTAGAAAATTGGTATGAGCGTAAATTACGTTGGGCCTTATCTGGTTGGAAACCTCAAATACTAAGCGCAAGTACAGTTTTATTATTAATTATAGCCGTAGTTGTATTTGTTGTATCCTTAGCGACTCAACGTACAAAGGTTGAATTCTTTCCAGATAATAAACCAAATCAGATTATTGTTTACATCGAATATCCTGAAGGAACTGCGATAGAAAAAACAAACGCCATTACTAAACAAATTGAGAATCGCGTTTATGAGGTTATCAATGATGATTACTACATGGATGGCGACAGAAACTTCTTAGTAGAAAGTGCTGTATCACAAGTTGGTGAAGGTGCCGGAAATCCAAATACCGATTCTGGTTCTGCTGCAGAAATGCCGCATAAAGCAAAAATTACAGCGTCGATGCGAGAGTATAAATATCGTCGTGGTGAAGACAGTGAAATTTTACGTCAAAAAGTACAAGCTGCTTTGGTTGGTATTTATCCAGGCGTTTTAATTTCAGTTGAAAAAGATGTTAATGGACCACCTGCTGGATCACCAATTAATATAGAAATTGAAGGCGATGATTATGTTGAGCTTATTGCTACTGCAGAAAAAATGCGTGAGTTTATAAACTCTAAAAACGTCGCAGGTATAGACGAGCTTAAGATTGATGTAAATAAAGATAAGCCAACAATGCTTGTTGAAATTGATAGACAAAAAGCTGGTGAATTAGGTGTGACTGCAAATCAAATTGGTAGCCAATTAAGAAATTCTATTTTTGGATCTAAAGCCGGAATTTATAAAGAAGATGGTGACGATTTTGATATTTATGTTCGTTTTAATGAAGAAAACAGATATAATACAAGTGCCTTATTCAATCAAAATATAACCTTTAGAGATAATACTGGTCAATTAAAAGAAGTACCATTATCTGCTGTCGCAAAACAAAAAAATAACTCAGGATTTAATGCCATAAAACATAAAGATGCCAAACGTGTCGTTACAGTTTATTCTGCATTAGCACCTGGTTTTACTGATGCTGGAGCTATTGTAACTCAGATTCAGAATGAAATGAAGAGTTATGAAGGTTTATCTGAAGATATTCATATTGATTACACAGGACAAATTGAAGAGCAAAACAAGCAAATGGCATTTTTAATGGGTGCATTTTTTACTGGTCTCGGATTAATATTCTTCATATTAATATTTCAATTTAACTCTATCTCTAGACCAACCATTATAATGATTGCTATTTTCTTAAGCTTCATTGGTGTATTTGGTGGTATTGTAATTTCGGGTAGTGCATTCGTAATTATGATGACCATGGTTGGTATCATTTCGCTTGCTGGTATTGTAGTGAATAATGGTGTGGTTCTTTTAGATTACGCCCAATTACTAATTGACAGAAAGAAGAATGACTTAAATCTTGGTGAAACTGATTATTTAACAACAGAAGATTTATTTGATAGTATCTTAAAAGCAGGTAAAGCCCGTTTAAGACCAGTTTTACTTACGGCAATTACAACTATTTTAGGTTTAATTCCGTTGGCAATTGGTTTAAATATTAACTTCTTTACATTGTTTGCAGACTTTGACCCTAACATTTATATGGGTGGAGATAACGTGGTATTTTGGGGACCTTTAGCTTGGACTGTTATTTACGGTTTATTTGTTGCTACGTTCTTAACTTTAATTGTAGTTCCAATTTTATTCTTCTTAAGTGTAAGACTTAAAATGTGGTTGAGAGTAAAGTTTACATCACAACCATTGAGGACTTCTGAAACAGAAACGTTTAGTGAAATTGAAGATACTTCAACAATCACAATCAACAATTAATTATAATTTTTTAATTAAATAGAAAAATCCGAAGTCTTTACTTCGGATTTTTTACTTTTGCATTTCTAATAAAAATCTATGTACAGAAGTCACAATTGTGGTGAATTAAGAGCATCACACAGCAATACAGAAGTTACACTTTCCGGTTGGGTTCAAGGTGTTCGCGATAAAGGTTTTATGATTTATTTAGACCTTCGTGATCGCTACGGAATTACACAATTATATTTTGATGAAGAACGCACACCAAAAGCCATTATGGAACAGGCTTCTAAATTGGGACGCGAGTTTGTTATTCAAGTTAAAGGAAATGTAATTGAACGTGCTTCAAAAAACCCTAATATTCCAACAGGAGATATTGAAGTTTTAGTTTCTGAGCTTAACATATTAAACAGTTCTTTAGTACCACCTTTTACTATTGAAGACAAAACAGATGGTGGAGACGATGTACGTATGAAATATCGTTACTTAGATATTCGTCGTAATCCTGTAAAAAACAGTCTGATTTTTAGAGCAAAAGTGGCGCAAGAAGTTAGAAATTACCTTTCTAGTGATGGTTTTATTGAAGTGGAAACACCTTATTTAATTAAATCTACACCAGAAGGCGCTAGAGATTTCGTTGTACCTTCTCGTATGAATGAAGGTCAGTTTTATGCATTACCACAATCGCCTCAAACCTTCAAACAACTATTGATGGTTGGTGGCATGGATAAGTATTATCAGATTGTAAAATGCTTTAGAGATGAAGATTTACGTGCAGACAGACAACCAGAATTCACACAGATAGATTGTGAAATGGCTTTTGTTGAGCAAGAAGATATATTAAATGTTTTTGAAGGCTTAACACGTCACTTATTAAAAGAAGTGAATGGTGTTGAAGTTGAAAAATTCCCAAGAATGCTTTACGACGACGCTATGCGTTTGTACGGAAATGACAAACCAGACATTAGATTTGGAATGGAGTTTGGTGAATTAAATGCTGTAACACAACATAAAGAATTTGGTGTTTTTAATAATGCTGAATTGGTTGTTGGTATTGCAGTTCCTGGAGGAAACAGTTACACCAGAAAAGAAATTGATAAATTAATTGATTGGGTAAAACGTCCACAAGTTGGTGCATTAGGTATGATTTATTCTCGTTGTAACGACGATGGAACATACAAATCATCCGTAGATAAATTTTACGATCAAGATGATTTAGCAAAATGGGCAGAAATTACAGGTGCTAAAAAAGGAGATTTAGTTTGTGTACTATCGGGAGACACTAATAAAGTAAGAGCACAATTAAGTGCATTACGTATGGAATTAGCAACACGTTTAGGATTAAGAGACCCTAAAGTATTTGCTCCATTATGGGTTATTGATTTCCCATTATTAGAATTAGATGAAGAAACTGGTCATTACCATGCAATGCATCATCCATTTACATCACCAAAACCAGGACAAATAGAATTGCTAGATACTAATCCTGGCGACGTAAAAGCTAACGCTTACGATTTAGTATTAAATGGTAACGAAATTGGAGGTGGTTCTATTAGAATTCATGATAAAGCAACTCAAGCAATAATGCTTAAACACTTAGGCTTTTCTGAAGAAGATGCTAGAGCACAATTTGGATTCTTAATGGATGCTTTTGAGTATGGCGCTCCTCCACATGGAGGTTTAGCCTTTGGATTAGATAGACTAGTTGCAATATTAGGAGGACAAGAAACCATTAGAGATTTTATTGCCTTCCCAAAAAACAATTCAGGACGAGACGTAATGATTGACGCTCCTGCTCCTATTGACGATGAACAATTAACCGAATTAAGTTTAAAACTTAATTTGAAATCATAAAATAAAAAATCCTGCTTCTAGCAGGATTTTTTAGTCTATATAATTATGCCCAGAAAACGCATTTTAAAACAAATTCTTATTTGGAGAGCCAAACACATTTCCAAACGTCAATTTGTTTACCTATTAAGCATAATTATTGGTTTTGCTTCAGGAATGGGTGCTGTTATCTTAAAAAACCTCACACACTTCATTCAGCATTTATTAGAAACCAAATTAATAAAGTATTACCACCATGCATTTTACTTTTTATTTCCGCTTTTAGGTTTAACTCTCGTTTACTTTAGTATAAAATATATTATCCGCAACAAAGTAAGTCATGGTATACCATCAACGCTTTATGCCATTTCTAAACGCAAAGGCATCATGAAACCTTTTCAAATGTTTGGCTCTATTTTAACAGCTCCAATAACCGTTGGCTTTGGTGGTTCTGTTGGTTTAGAAGGCCCAACTGTTGCAACTGGTGCTGCTTTAGGTTCTAACATTTCTAGAATGTTTCACATGAACCAAACCAACAGAACTTTACTAATAGGATGTGCAGCAGCAGGTGCTATGAGTTCAATTTTTAAAGCACCAATTGCAGCAATTATTTTTGCTATTGAAGTGTTTAGCCTAGATTTAACAATAGCCTCTATGCTACCCTTATTATTGGCATCACTTTCTGCAATATTAACCTCAAGATTTTTCTTCGGAGGTGATGTGCTTTTACCATTTAGAATTGAAGATAAATTCTACCTTTCTGATGCTCCTTTTTACATCATTCTGGGAGTTGTTGCTGCTTTTGTTTCTATATACTTCACGGAAGTGTACGATCGCATTCAGAAATTATTTGATAAGTTAACGAGTCCCATAAAAAAACTAATTGTAGGAGGTGTTGGTATTGGAGTGTTAGTATTTTTAATACCTCCTTTATATGGCGAAGGTTTCGATGTTATAAATAACCTCATAATTGGAAATCCTGAAAAGGCACTAGAGAACAATTTATTTCATATCGATTTAAGCAACATATGGAATATAGTTATACTTCTAACAATACTTATGCTTTTTAAGATTGTTGCAAGTGCGCTCACTTTTGGAGCAGGAGGCGTTGGTGGAATTTTTGCACCAACTTTATTTATGGGTAGTATTCTAGGCTTTTGCATGTCTAAAACAATAAATAATATTGGCTTGTTTGGGACATCGATTTCTGAAAGTAATTTTACATTAGTTGGAATGGCTGGCGTATTAGCAGGCGTTTTACACGCTCCACTTACGGCTATTTTCTTAATTGCAGAACTCACAGGTGGTTACGAACTTTTTATACCGTTAATGCTTACCTCAACCATATCGTTTAGTATTACCCAGTATTTTAAACCACATTCGGTCTACAATATGGAACTAGGACGAAAAGGCGAATTAATAACCCACGATAAAGATCATGCGGTTTTAACCTTAATGAATATTGATAAAGTTATTGAAACCAATTTCACTGTCTTAGGCCCGAATATGACATTAGAAGAAATTATTCAAAAAGGGGTAATAAAATCGAAACGTAATATTTATCCTGTTGTAAATAACAAAAATCAAAAACTACAAGGAATTATTCTTTTAGACGATTTACGTCCTATAATGTTTGACCAGAGCTTGTATCAAAATGTTATCGCATCAGACATGATGCAAAAACCACTCAAAGTTATTAACTTGAATAATGATAAAATGACAGATATAATGAAAAAATTTCAAGATAGTGGTGCTTGGAATTTACCTGTAATAAAAGATGGAAAATATTATGGTTTCATTACAAAGTCGAAACTATTAACTGCTTATAGACGACAACTAATAAATCTGCAAGACTAATTGTTGAAAAAGAAAGCGACCGTACATATTTGTTTAAAATAAGCACCTATTAAAGTTAAACTCTTAAAACTAACTCAATAGTGTAATTTTTAGTAATTTTATTGTGAACTAATTAACTAATGTCAATATCAACCAAAAGTTTATTACGTAAATTTTTAATTTGGAAATATAAACATATTTCCGAACGTCAATTTGTTTATATTCTTAGTATTCTCGTAGGGTTTTTAGCAGGAATAGGTACTGTAGTATTAAAAAACTTAACACACTACATTCGCATGTTGTTTGAGTTAAGGGCTTTTAGAAATCATCACCAGGCACTCTATTTTATATTTCCAATCATTGGGTTGTTATTAGTTTATATCATCAAACAGACTTGGTTAAAAAAGCATATTGGCCACGGTATTTCATCTACACTATATGCAATTTCAAAATTAAATGGCATAATTCCAAAATATAATATTTACGCCTCGTTAATAACAGCTCCTCTTACTGCAGGTTTTGGTGGTTCGGTTGGTTTACAAGGACCAGCTGTAAGTGTTGGTTCTGCCTTAGGGTCTAATGCAGCACGCTTTTTTCACATGAACCAAAAAACGAGAATGCTTTTAATCGGTTGTGCTGCAGCTGGTGCTATGGCATCGATGTTTAAAGCGCCAATTGCTGCAATTATTTTTGCCGTAGAAATATTTAGTTTAGACATTGCTTTTACATCATTAATACCGTTATTATTGGCTTCGGTTTCCGCTGTAGTTACATCGTATTTCTTTTTAGGGACAGATAATTTACTTCGCTTTGAATTAACCGATAAATTTCAAATTTATGATATTGGCTTCTATGTAATTTTAGCAATTATCACAGGATTAGCTTCGGTATACTTTTCTAAAGTCTTTTTTGCTATTACTAACTTCTTTAAACAATTCAAAAGTCGTGCAAAACGCCTACTCATTGGTGGCTTAGCTATTGGTACTATACTTTATATCATTCCTGCACTTTATGGTGAAGGTTACGGCATTATGAATAATTTATTAAAAGGCGACCACGTTGCAGCAATTGGTAAAACACCTTTTAATTTTGATTTATCAAATATCTGGATTGTAATTGGATTACTATTAGGTATTTCAGTTTTTAAAGCTATTGCTATGACCACCACATTTGGAGCAGGTGGTGTTGGTGGTGTTTTTATTCCAACACTTGTAATGGGAAGTGCTTTAGGTAATGCATTTGCGAAAATTATTAATAATATTGGACTCGATTTTAGTGTATCAGAATCTAATTTCACACTTATAGGAATGACTGGATTAATGGCCGGAGTTTTACACGCACCATTAACAGCTATATTTTTAATAGCAGAAATCACAGGAGGATATGAGCTTTTTGTTCCATTAATGATAGTTTCTGCTATATCATTTTCCATAACTAAATACTACATCTCTAATTCAATTTACACATTAAAACTTGCGGAACGCGGAGAATTAATGACCCACGATAAGGACAAGAATATACTTATGGTACTAAATATTGATAAAATTATTGAAACAAATTTTATCATTCTAAAACCTGAAATGACCCTACGCGAAATTCTTAATAGTGCAGTTGCGAAATCATCACGAAACCATTTTCCTGTAGTAGATAATAACAATAATTTTTTAGGAGTTATCCGTTTAGATGATATAAGGCATATGATGTTTGATACAGAGTTATATGATAAAGTTGATGCTTCAAGCTTAATGCATGGCAGTGCGGATATCATAATTTACGAGAAGAACTCTATGAATGAAATTATGGACAAATTTAAAACCAGTGGTGTTTGGAATTTACCTGTTGTAAAAAATGGAAAATACCATGGTTATATTTCAAAATCTAAACTATTAACGGCTTATAGACGACAATTGATTAATTTTACATAATTAATTATTAGACAAATCAGTAGTCTTGTTTAAATCAAATTGCTAATTAAAGTTTATGAAACCTATTAAAATCATCACATTTATTGCGCTTTTAGCTTCATTATCAAGCATAGCTTGTGGCTTACTTCTAGACCTAGATTATAAAGAGAAACTAATTGGCTTTGGTGTTGTAGGATTATTTTTTGTTGTTTTTCCATTGTTTTCTTATTACAGATGGAAAGATAAGGACGTAAAAGATTATATGCTTTCACAAGAAAATCTTGATAAAATGCGAAAAAACCAACAAGAATCTAAATATTAACAGCCTAATTTCTTACAAAATAAAATATATTCAAAAAACCTTTGCACATTAGACGTAGTAAAGGAAACTCACAATTTCAACATAACTAACTGACCTTCAATATTCAACTTACGATTCAAAATAAAACGATTTATTAACAATCGCATTTATTTTTATATTATCTTTGAGCTTTAATTTTTATATAATATTATAATGACTGGAACAGTTAAATTTTTTAATGATTCAAAAGGATTTGGATTCATTACCAACGAAGAAACAGGAAAAGACATCTTTGTACACGTATCAAACCTTAATGGCGTAGAATTACGCGAAGGTGACAACGTAGAATACACTGAAGAAGAAGGAAGAAAAGGAATGGTAGCCGCTAATGTAGAGGTACTATAAGTATATATCTTACAAGTTTCAACGCTCAACCTCTGGTTGGGCGTTTTTTTTGCGCTTATCTGAAAATTAAAAATGTAAAACATTTAATTATCATAAAACACAAAAGACCTCACAGTTAGTAATAATCAGTGAGGCCTTTTTTATATTTTATTGAAATACTATTGGCAAATCCGTTTTAGGCAACTTAGCAATATAATAAGGTTGCGTCATAACGCTTGTTGCGTTTCCTTTTGGTGCAATGTGAGTTACCTTAACTATCTTTTCTTCTGGAGTTGCAGAAATAGCCATGTCTATCTTATGCCCTCCACTTCCTTTTACATCTGCAAATATGGCAACTATTATATATTTTGAAAAATCAATCTTCGTTTCTGAAAAATTTTGAGACACTTTATTGGCGCTATCTAATTGGTTTAAAAGTGTGGTCCAATCGTCTTCATTTGTGATAATTAAATTTTGCTTTTCTATACCTTCTGAGCCAGAACCGTAAAGATTACCTTTCGCTATTAAAATAGATTCAATATTCTTGCTAGCCATATCAGTTGTTGTTTTATTGCAGTTACATCCAAAAACAAATATTAAGGAAAGTAGTAATAAAGTCTTTATTTTCATGATGAGATATTTTAGTTAAAATTCTTTCAATTTAATTTAAATTACGTTTTTCTATAAAAAATCGTTTCATAAGAGCAGAAGCTTCTTCAGCTAAAACACCACTAACAACTTCCGTTTTAGGATGTAATGTTGTTCCCATAGTTTTAAAACCTCGTTGCGCATCTGAAGCACCAAAAACTATTTTAGAAATTTGACTCCAGTATAAAGCACCAGCACACATTTGGCAAGGTTCTAAAGTGACATATAATGTGCATTTATTTAAATATTTCCCACCTAAAAAATTAGCTGCAGATGTAATGGCTTGCATTTCTGCATGCGCAGTAACATCATTTAATAATTCCGTTAAATTATGGGTTCTTGCTATTATTCTATTCTCTACTACAATAACCGCACCAACCGGAATTTCCCCTTTTTCATAAGCCATTTCAGCTTCCTGAAGTGCTTTTTTCATAAAATAGGTATCGTCAAAAGGATTTATCATAGATGTAAAAATACAATTTCATATTTACTATTGGAGTTTACGGCAAGAAATTTGATGCTACAAAACAAAGCCATCAATCATGAAAATCCACTACTCTATTTCTATACCAAAACCTTGCCATGAGGATTGGTCTCAAATGTCACCGAATGAAAAAGGACGGTTTTGTCAATCGTGTTCAAAAACTGTAGTTGATTTTACTACTATGCAAAAAGAAAAAATTGAAGATTATTTAGCACTAAACTCGGAAAATAAAATATGTGGTCGATTTAGAGTTACTCAATTAGAACAAATTCAAATTAAAATACCACAACAATTAATAGAAGAGCAGACTAATTTTCATAAACTCTTTTTATTAACGTTATTGATTGCTATGGGAACAACCCTTTTTAATTGTTCTGACCAAAATGGGAATACCAAAAAAATTGAAACTGTCGAAGTTATTGACTCAACTACTAACAACTCTAAACCTTTGCTAAAAACCTCAACAATACCTGAAGTTAAAAGTGACTCTTCAAAATGTAAAACGGTTCCTAAGAAACAAGACTCAGTGAATGTGATTGAAATACAAACACCTATCGTAACAGGAGAAATTATAGATGTTTTAGGGGCTATTGCCATTGAACAACCCGAAACTGAGTACGTACCTAATGATGAAGAAATTATTGGTTTTATTGTTGTGAATCAGCCACCTGAATTTAAGGATACACCAAAAAACTTAACCAATGCTGAAAAAAGAGCGTATATGTCTAATAAAATCAATGAGATTGTAACAGCAAATTTCAATACTGGTATAGGCAAGACGTTAGAACTCGAAGGAAAACAGAGAGTCAGAGTGCAATTTACTATAGATGAAAATGGCACAGTATCTAACATTAAAACTAGGGCAACTCATCCACAATTAGAAGAAGAAGCTAAACGTGTCATTAACTTATTACCACAATTTATTCCTGGACAACAACGTGGAATCAATGTAGGCGTTTCATATTCTTTACCTATCGTCTTTATGGTAGAAGACTAATAAATCTTGTATTTTTACAACGTGGAGAATACATTGTTAAATAAAATTAATCTTCCTGAAGATTTACGCCAACTTAAGACAGATGACTTACCTCAACTTGCTCAAGAGTTACGTGATTTCATTATTAATATTGTAGCCGTAAAAGAAGGACATTTAGGTGCAAGTCTTGGTGTTGTAGAGTTAACTATTGCTCTGCATTATGTTTTTAATACACCAAAAGATGAATTAATTTGGGATGTTGGCCACCAAGCTTACGGTCACAAAATACTCACTGGTAGAAAGGCTATTTTTGACACCAACAGAAGACTTAATGGTATAAGTGGTTTTCCTAAGCGCAGTGAAAGTGAGTATGACTCCTTTGGTGTTGGTCACTCTTCTACCTCAATATCTGCAGCTTTGGGTATGGCGATTGCTTCCCAATTAAATGGCGAAGACAAACATCATATTGCTGTGATTGGTGATGCATCTATTGCAAGCGGAATGGCTTTTGAAGGTTTAAATCATGCTGGCGTTACTGATGCCAATTTATTAGTAATCTTAAATGATAATGCCATTGGGATTGATCCAAGTGTTGGTGCTTTAAAAGAATATTTGACCAATGTTAAAAACGGAACAGAGAAACAAGACAATATTTTTGAAGCTTTAAAATTTAATTATTCTGGTCCAATTGATGGCCATAATTTACCGCTTTTACTTTCAGAATTAAATAGACTGAAAACCGTAAAAGGCCCAAAGTTTTTACACATTATTACTACAAAAGGAAAAGGCTTAAAACAAGCTGAATTAGATCAAGTAAAATATCACGCTCCAGGAAAATTTGATGCTAAAACAGGTGAATTAGCTTCTAAATCTAACGTAAAACAGCCACCAAAATTTCAAGATGTATTTGGTGAGACTATTGTTGAATTGGCTCTAAAAAATAATAAAATTGTTGGTATTACACCAGCTATGCCAACAGGCAGTTCATTAAAATTTATGATGGAAACTATTCCTGATCGAGCTTTTGATGTTGGTATTGCAGAACAACATGCTGTTACTTTAGCCGCAGGTATGGCAACGCAAGGTTTAATTCCGTTTTGTAATATTTATTCTACATTTTTACAACGTGCCTATGATCAAGTGATACATGATGTGGCTTTGCAAAATTTACCAGTAATATTCTGTTTGGACAGATCTGGTTTGGTAGGTGAAGATGGTTCCACCCATCATGGCGTGTTTGATTTAGCATATTTAAATTGTATTCCTAACTTGGTCATCTTTGCACCAAGTAACGCTATTGCTTTAAGAAATATAATGTACACAGTTCAGTTAGGAATTGATTACCCAATTGCAATCCGTTATCCTAGGGGGCGAGGTCATCTTTTAAATTGGAAGAAGCCTTTTGAAATCATTGAAATAGGTAAAGGGATTTGCATTAAAAAAGGTAACGATATAGCTATACTATCCGTTGGTACACTTTTGAAAAATATTGAAGATGCTATGGCATTAATTGACCTAAAAGAATCTGTTGGTTGTTACGACATGCAATTTGTAAAGCCTTTGGATGAAAATACATTACATGATATTTTTTCAACTTATAAAGCTATAATTACCATTGAAGATGGCACTATATTAGGAGGATTTGCAAGTTCTATTTTAGCATTTGCCAATACTAATAATTATAAACAGCGCATAGTTACTCTAGGTATTGAAGATCAATTTATTGAACAAGGTACTGTAGAGCAATTGCAACATTTACAACAACTAGACCCTATATCAATTATAAAAGAGATTGAAAAATTACTCCTCTTCATCAAGAACAGCTAGGTCTGTAGGTTGTTCAACTTTCTGTTCTACCTCAATAGTTTTGTAAGAAAAATTTACTTCGTTTTTACTAGTAATATCGTCTAACATTAAAAGGCAAGTCACAACAACAAAGAAAATGACTAAACCTCCAAGAATATTATTTCTCATAAGTAGGTGTTTTAATAGCTTGAATATCAAACAAATTAAAACAATTTATCGTTAAGTTGCAAATTTATTCGTTGTAATGCTAAAAATTTAAATTTGACCTTTCAGCTTTTTATGCAACAACATCGCATTTGTATCCGATAATTTTGACACATAAAGACAAACTGCTAACAGGTTATTGTACAAAGAATCATTTCCTAACTTTACCGTTTCAGGTAGTATGTTTACTAGTAGTTTGTCATAATTGGTCATGTTACCATCAAAATAATTGTAAGCCATTTTACCAAAAGATTTTAGCAGTTGATTAAGTATTTCGTAACCAGCAATCTCCTTATTAATAACCTCTTTTGATTGGTACACATTTTTAACACTGATGTTAATAATATCTTTTATTTGCGCTTTATATTGACTTACATCTAATAAAGCTGTATCAAATTTACCTGCCAAAATATCTTCTTCATGTTTCATAAACAGAGAAGCCGCTTCATTAATTAATCTACCAATAGCTAAAGCTCTTAGGTAACTGATTCTATCCTCTGTTGTTCTTAAGGCATTATAATTTTCAGTTTTTATATTGTCTCTAACTAAATTAATTAAATACTCTAAGGCGTATTCTTCTTGTATTAATCCAAGATTTATTCCGTCTTCAAAATCAATTATAGTATAACAAATATCATCTGCTGCTTCCACCAAAAATGCCAAAGGATGTCTTTGGTAGCTCTGGTAATCATTGTGTCTCTGTATTAATCCTAATTCCTCGGCAACATCTTTAAACATAAACTTTTCACTTTGAAAAAAGCCATATTTTTTATCTACAATATGCTTGGTTGGTTTTTTAGGAAGTGATTCTTTTGGGTATTTTGTAAAGGCTCCTAATGTAGCATAACTCAATCTAAGTCCACCTTCTCTACCTTCTCTACTCTCCGTTAAAATCTTAAAACCATTAGCATTACCTTCAAAATCACATAAATCTTGATATTCTTTATCCGTTAAATGGCTTTTAAAATCAACACCATTTCCTGTCTTAAAATAAGCACCAATTGCTTTTTCTCCAGAATGTCCAAAAGGAGGGTTTCCAATATCATGAGCTAAAGCTGCTGCTGCAACAATAGCACCGAAATCATTCATTTGATAACCATGTACATTTTCTAAATGTGGATGTTTTTTCAATAATAACTGTCCTACTTTTCTACCTAAAGAACGACCAACAACACTAACTTCTAAACTATGTGTTAAGCGTGTGTGGACAAAATCTGTTTTAGATAATGGAACCACCTGTGTTTTATCTTGAAGTCCTCTAAATTCTGAAGAAAAAATAATTCGGTCATAATCGACCTCAAAACCTAAACGTGTTTCGTCTTGTTCTTTTCTTAATCTTTTATTGGTATCACCAAAGCGCTTTAAGGATAGTAATTGTTCCCAGTTCATAGTTAAATTCTTATAAGATGCAAGATATATAAATTGATTAGAAAAAACAGATTTACAAGACACCAACTCCAATGTTATCTAATTGTTTCCTTATTATAAATTCACTTAATAATTAACTAACATTATGCTAACCTTTTAGTGATGAATCGTTAATTTTTATATAACCTACTTAGAAAGTAATCACAGTTTCTTTGCAGCGTAAAACAAAAAACTCAAACTGAATAATAAAATTTAAATCATGAAAAAAATACTTTTAATTACATTAGTCGCTTCCTCACTAGTTTTTACTAGTTGTTTTAAAGATGATGACACTCCTATTATTATAGAAGAAACTACCATATATATTAATGACAATGGTGGTACTACTACGGATTGCCCAACTGTAGCTGTTACAGGCGCAATTACAGAAGACACAACTTGGACATCTGATAACATTTATCAATTAAACCAAAAAGTAGTTGTAAGCTCAGGTGTAACATTAACTATTAATCCTGGTACAATTATTAAAGGTTCTGCCGGAACTGGTTCTTTAGCTTCAGCTTTAATTGTAGCTAGAGATGCAACTTTAAACGCTCAAGGAACAGCTGATCAACCAATCATCTTCACTTCTACTAGTGATGATATTTCTTGTGGTGAAAATGCAGGTACTAACTTAGATGAAAATGACAGAGGTCTTTGGGGAGGCTTAATTGTTTTAGGTAATGCACCTTGTTCTTTTTCTGGTGATATTTCTGAAGCACAAATTGAAGGAATTCCTGCTGATGATACATTTGGACTTTATGGTGGTACTGATGCTACTGACAGCTCTGGAGTATTACAGTATATCTCTATTCGTCATGGTGGTGCTTTAATTGGAGAAGGTAACGAAATCAACGGTTTAACACTTGGTGGTGTTGGTAACGGTACAGTTATCAATAATATTGAAGTTGTTGCTAATGTTGATGATGGTGTTGAATTCTTTGGAGGAACTGTTGATGCGACTAACTTATTAGTTTGGGCTCAAGGAGATGACGCTCTAGATATTGACCAAGCTTATTCTGGTACAATTGATAACGCTGTTGTTGTTTTAGGTGATTTCTCTGACCATGCTTTTGAGATTGACGGTCCTGAAGGAACTGCTACTGGTTCATTTACTTTACAAAATGCAACTATTATTGGTAACGCAGTTACAGAAAATGGAGAGTATGCTGATTTTAGAAGTAATGCAATGGGTACAACAAACAACATTTATGCTTACGGATTTAAAGATTCTTCTGATGTTGAATTAGATAACGATGGTGTTGCTACAAACTACAACAATGGTTTAATAACATTTGGAACTTGGCAAATTGTTTTACCTACAGGTGTTGCTAACGTTACTGACATCTTTGTTAACAAAGCAGAAAATGTAACAGTAACTGGTTTTGGTTCTACTGCTACAGCTGTAACTCAAGGTTCTCAAACAGTTGGAGCTACAACTGCAAACTTAAGCTGGACTTACGCTAACACAGCTGCAGGATTAGGTTTCTAATAAACACTTTTAATATACATGCCCATCGTTTAAAATATAAACGATGGGCTATTTAAATTATAATATGAAAAATATACAAAACGTTTTAACTTTTGTTTTCTTTCTAACCACTTGTTTATCATTTGCACAAGGTATTGTAACAGGTACTATTATCGATGATGAATTTAGTGAACCAATGGCTTTTTCTAACGTATTGGTAAAAGGAACATCTGTAGGTGTTAGTTCTGATTTTGATGGTAAATACCAACTAGAGTTAGAAGAAGGTACATATACTTTAGTTTTTTCATTTGTTGGTTATACCACTAAAGAAGTTACTGGTGTCGTTATTAAATCTGGTGAAACTATAGTCTTAGATATTCTTTTAGAAACAAATTCATTAGACACTGTTCTTATAACAACTTCTACAAAACGAAACACAGAAAGCTCCGTCTTAAATCTTCAGAAAAAATCTGTTGTAGTAATGGATGGTTTATCTGCGCAAGCTATAAAAAGTTCAGGAGCTAGCAATGTTGCCAGCGCTGTAAAAAGTGTACCTGGTGTTTCTATACAAGGTGGTAAATACGTTTTTGTACGTGGCTTAGGTGACCGTTACACAAAATCTATTTTAAATGGAATTGATATTCCTGGTTTAGATCCTGATCGAAACACAATTCAAATGGATTTATTTCCAACCAATATTTTAGAAAATGTTATAGTTTTAAAATCCGCTTCAGCAGAATATCCTGCCGATTTTACTGGTGGAATTATAAATATTGTAACAAAAGATTTTCCAACAAAAGCTGAATACACATTATCATTAGGCATGGGTTATAATCCTGATATGCATTTTAATAACAACTATTTAACCTCTACAGGAAGTGACACAGATATATTTGGTTTTGACGATGGCACAAGAGATTTACCAATTCACAGATATCAACAAATTCCTGGTACGTTTGAAGATAGACTTTTATTAACGACATTAACGGATCGCTTTTCTAAAGAACTAAGAGCCAAACAACAATCAAGCGGAATGAATTTTGATTTTGGATTCACTCTAGGAAATCAATATGATATCGGTGATGATAAATTAGGTTACTTAGCTTCGTTTTCATACAAAAATGAAACTGTATTTTATAAGAACAGAGAAGATGGTGCTTTTGTAAAGAATTTTTCAGACTCATCTAATAACGAATTAAACTCAGTATTTGATTCTAAAGGAGCTGAAGGCACAAACAATGTAATTCTTAACGGTATGTTAGGCTTAACTTATAAAACAGATTTATCTAAATATAAAGTTAACTTATTACATATTCAGAATGGTGAATCTAGTGCTGGTTTTTATGAACAAATTATTTCACAAGATGGTGTTGGTGGAGGTTTAGAGCCTTTAACAAAAAACGCTATTACGTATACGGAACGTTCAGTTACCAATTTATTAATTTCTGGTAAACACCGTTTAAGCAATAAAGAAAATCCATTTAATTTAGAATGGAAAATTGCGCCAACGTTCTCTAAAGTAATGGATAAAGATCATAGAATTACACCATTGCAACAAGCTGACAATGGCGATTCTTTTATTAGTCCATCGGCTTCAACTTTCCCTATTCAACTTTGGAGAAATCTTGTTGAAGAAAGCTGGTCTGGTAAGGTTGATTTAGACAAAAATATTGAACTTTTTGGTCGTTCTGCAAAACTTAAGTTTGGTGCAAGCTATACTTATAAATTTAGAGATTTCAGTATTGATGACTATACCTTTAACATTACAGGTGATGACGCCTTTATCGCAAGTGGAGATGTTGATCAATTATTAAATTCTAATAATATTTGGAATCCAACAACAGATAATGGATCATATTTAGTATTTGGTGATCAATTTAATGCTAACGATGCTTACGAAGGAGAACAAAGTATTGCAGCAACCTATTTTTCTGCAGAATTTAATTTATCAGAAAAATTTAAAACAGTATTTGGAATTAGAACCGAATATTTCAACTCTTATTACACAGGTCAAAACAACTCTACCGTTTTTGATAGAGAACCTATTTTAGATGAATTTGACTTTTTTCCATCAGCGAATTTAATCTATGCTATAAACGATGATATTAATCTAAGAGCTTCTTATGGTAGAACAACAGCCAGACCATCATTTAAAGAGGCTTCTGTTGCGCAAATTTTTGACCCAATAACAAGTCGTTTATTTATAGGTAATATTAGTTTATCACCAACTTATATAAATAACTTTGATTTAAGATTTGAACGTTATGGTAATAATGGTCAAATGTTTGCTATTAGTGGTTTCTATAAAGATTTTACAGACCCTATTGAGCAGTCTTTCTTTTTACAAGCACCAACTCAAATTACTGTAGATAACTTAGGAAATGCTAAGGTATATGGTGTTGAATTTGAATTAAGACAACGTTTAGGATTTATTTCTGAAGGATTAAATAACTTAAAAGTTAATGCTAATGTATCTTTAATTAAATCTGAATTATCAATGTCTGATGGCGAATTTGAAAGTCGAAGTCTTGCTGCTAGAGATGGTGAAACTATTGATCGCGTAAGAGATTTACAAGGTCAAGCACCTTACCTTATCAATGTTGGTTTAGATTATAACAATTCTGATATTGGCTTGCAAACAGGTTTATTCTACAACATTCAAGGTTCTACTTTAGAAGTTGTTGGTGTAGGTTTAGTCCCAGATGTTTATACACAATCTTTTAATAGTTTAAACTTTACAATTAACAAATCATTTGGTGAAAGTAAAAACTCTTCTATTGATTTAAAGGTTACTAATATTTTAGGAAGTGAGAGATTGAGCGAATACGAATCTTATAAAGCTGCTAACCAAACATTCTCATTAAGAGATCCTGGTACTGAGATATCTTTAGGTTATTCTTTTAAATTCTAAGGAAAAAAGAACACATAATTCTTAAAACAAAAAAAAGGCTTTCTGAGTAATCAGAAAGCCTTTTTTAATTTATTAAAATAAAACTATTTATTAACGGCAACTTTCGTTTTATTGTTCCATTTATTAACGGTTACAATTCTAGAATCAATGTAATCTACTTCTTGTAAAGAATCACCTTCCCAGAAAAACCATTTACCAACTTTCTTACCAGCGTTATAAGTACCTACTGATACTTTATTCCCATCAGTGTCAAAACTTGTCCACTCACCTTGTAATTTTCCATCTACATTAAAAGCACCTATTTGTTGCACTTCTCCATTATCATGGTAATAAGTTGCAATTGTTAAATCACCTTTCTTTTCTAATTTTGTTTGGGTCTTATCTTGTCCATATGTAAAACCTACACACAGCATTACTATTACTACTACTATTTTTTTCATCTCTTTTTGGGATTTATTTTATACTCACTACCCAAAGATAACTTATATTTTACATTTAAACAACATTTACATAACATTAAGTTAACATAGAACACATAACACCTTGATTTAAAACATATTAAGACATCATTAATCGCCGATTTAAACTTAATAATTAGATAATATTAGCATTACAATTTAAAAACTTTTACTAACCATATTTGTAAAGTGTTACAACAACACATTTAGTATTTCATAATTTTTATTAGTTTTTGTCGACTTAATAAAAATGAATTCTAATGAGGCTGCTTTACTTAAAGCAGCCTTTTTTTCTTACATATATAATAATAATTAGGAAACATTCAGTTAACATTAAAGTTAGTTATTTGCACTCGACAAAAACTAATTACTAATAATGAAACTTAAACTCTCTGCAGTTGCTATTCTTCTAATAGCACTAACATCTCTTAGCGCACAAGAAATTAGCGATACCTCATTTGGAAAAGGCTTAATTAATTTTGTTGCAAAAGACAGCTCCTTTAGCATAAAATTTGCACCTCGTTTTCAGGTGCGCTCCATCTCTTCTTGGGATCATGATGGTGATCAATACGGAAGTCCAGAACATAATTTTATAGTACGTAGAGCACGTTTAAAATTCGATGGTTTCGCATATAGTCCTAAACTAAAATACAAACTAGAGTTAGGTTTATCTAATAGAGATATTTCTGGAGCAAACGATTTTAACAGAAATACACCACGTTATATTTTAGATGCTGTTATTATGTGGAATTTCGCGGGCAATTGGGAACTTTGGGCAGGACAAACAAAACTCCCAGGAAATGTAGAACGTGTTGTGTCATCCGCTAATCTTCAATTTATTGATCGTTCATTACTAAACAGCCGTTTTAATATAGACCGTGATTTAGGTATTCAATTACGACACAAAACAAATTTAGGTGGTAACTTTTTAATGCGCGAAAAATTTGCAATTTCTCAAGGTGAAGGTCGTAATGTCACAGAAGGTAACGAAGGTGGCTTGCAATATACTGCGCGTTTAGAATTTTTGCCATTCGGTACTTTTAAATCTAAAGGCGATTATGTACAAGCTGACTTAAAGCGTGAAGAAAAACCAAAATTAATGGTAGGTTTTACTTATAACTACAACCAAGATGCTGTTAGAGAAAGAGGTTTTGCCGGTGATTATATGATTAGAACTGATGGTTCTATTTACGAAACTGACCAAACAACCATTTTTGCAGATGCTATGTTTAAGTATAACGGATTTTCTTTTATGGGAGAATATGCAAAACGTACAGCAGGTGACGAAATTGCAACTGAAGCGGACGGAACTACACCTACAGGAGATGTTGTTTTAACAGGTAATGCTTTAAACTTACAAGCAGGTTATTTATTTAAAAATAACTACGAAATTGCAGCTCGTTTTACAACTTTAGATTTTGAGACTATAACCGGATCATTACCTAGAGAACAATATACTTTAGGAGCTTCAAAATATATTGTTGGTCATAAATTAAAAGTTCAGTCTGATATTAGCTACTCTACTGAAGATGGGAATGAAGATAATATTACATTTAGACTTGGTTTTGACATTCACTTTTAAACTTTAAGAAATAACAATTACGTAACCTTACAATCAAATTGTATAACAATATTTGCAAACTTATTTTATTTAAAAATTATGGATAATATTTATTTATTAATGTTAATTGCCATTACTGTATTAGCTATTGTTGATATTGTAGTTGGTGTTAGTAATGATGCTATTAACTTCTTAAACTCTGCTATTGGCTCAAAAGCCATATCAATGAGAACTATAATGATTATAGCGAGTTTAGGTATTTTTATTGGTGCTGTATTTTCTAGCGGAATGATGGAAGTAGCCAGGAAGGGTATTTTTGTGCCAGCTCAGTTTGAGTTTGGTGAAATTATGCTCATTTTTATGGCAGTAATGATTACAGACATTCTGCTGTTAGATTTCTTTAACACATTAGGCTTACCAACGTCAACAACCGTTTCTATTGTATTTAACTTATTGGGTGCAGCTGTAGTAATGTCCTTAATAAAGATTAGCCAGTCTGAAACTGAATCGCTTGCTGACTTAGGGAAATATATCGCGACTGATACAGCTCTCACCATTATAAGTGGTATTTTATTATCTGTAATAATTGCATTTACTGTTGGTGCATTAGTTCAATGGATTTCTAGGCTTATATTCACTTTTAACTACGAACAAAAAATAAAGAATTTCGGAATTATTTTTGGAGGTGTTGCATTAACAGCTATAACGTATTTTATATTCTTAAAAGGATTAAAAGGAACACCTTATTACAAGGAAATGAAAAGTGTTGTTGAAGGCAATGAAGTTTATATTATACTTGGAAGTTTTGTGTTCTGGACCTTATTCTCATTCATATTTGAAAAATTAACAAAAAGAACATCTTTACTAGCCGTAATAGCAGTTGGTACTTTTGGTTTAGCATTAGCCTTTTCTGGAAATGATTTAGTAAACTTTATTGGTGTACCAATGGCAGCATATCATTCTTACGAGGCTTGGATTGCTGGCGGAATGGATATTAACATGTCAATGTCTGTTTTAGAGAAAAAAGTACCTGCAGAACCTTATTTACTATTTATTGCAGGAGCCATAATGGTATTAACTCTATGGTTTTCTAAGAAAGCAAAATCTGTTGCAGAAACAGAACTTAGTTTATCTCGTCAAGGTGATACACACGATAAGTTTGAACCTAACCGTCTTTCGAGAGCTATTGTTAAAGGATCATCGCAATTATCTAGCTACTTTGGTGTATTGGTCCCTAAATCACTACAAGGAAAAATTAACAATAGTTTTGAGAAACCAGAGTCAATAATGACAAAAGACCAAAGTATTGATGCTCCTGCTTTTGATATGATTAGAGCTTCTGTTAACTTAATGGTTGCTGGTGTACTAATTGCTATTGCAACTTCATTTAAATTACCATTATCTACAACATACGTAACATTTATGGTAGCAATGGGTACTTCTTTAGCAGATAGAGCTTGGGGAAGAGAAAGTGCCGTTTATAGAGTTGCAGGTGTATTAAATGTTATTGGCGGATGGTTTGGTACTGCTCTAGGTGCTTTTATTGCTGCTGGTATTGTTGTGTTTTTAATAAATTGGAACCCATCAGTTATAATACCAATCTTGTTGTTACTTACGGCATTTCTTCTTTATAGAAATTACGTTTCTCATAAAAAATCTTCAAACAAGACTGCAGAAGAAGATAGTCTTAAAGAAACAGGTAGTAGTTCTGTTCAAGGTGTTATTTTAGAAAGTGCAGATAACATCTCTAATGTTGTAAAACGTGGAAATAAAATTTACACCAACGCAGTAAACGGCTTAGCCAAACAAGATTTATCTCTACTAAAAAAGAATAGAAAACAAGTTGATAAACTATCTAAAGAGGTCGATAGTTTAAGAGACAACATTTTCTACTTTATTAAAAACTTAGATGAAACTAGTTTAAGAGCTAGTAGTTTTTATATTAATATTTTAGGATACCTAGAAGATATGACGCAATCATTAGAATATATTTCTAAGGTTAGTCATAAGCATATTAATAATAATCACAAAAAACTTAAATTTAGCCAAATCAAAGAATTAAAGGAAATTGATGTGGCATTAGAAACGTTGTTTAATGATACAAAAGTAGCTTTCGAATCTCATTCTTTTGAGCAGATTGGATCTATAATTAGTCGTAAAAAAGAAGTTTTAGATTTAGTTACAGATAAAATTGTGAAGCAAGTTGCTAGAACAAGAACGGAAGAGTCTAGTCCTAAGAACACAACTTTATACTTTGGTCTATTATTAGAGACAAAAGATTTATTAACAGCAACTATGAATTTATTAGAGGAGTATTATAACTCTCATGATAGCTCTGTAGAACCTGCAACTATAAGTACAGATGATGAATAAATAATTCAAAATCTAACTAAAGTTTATTAAAAAGCTTCAAATCAAAATAAGATTTGGAGCTTTTTTTATACCTGAAATTCAAAGCAGCACGTCAAAAAACAAGTCAAACACAACTGATTCAATAAGTTACACTTCAACTTACTTAACATAGGTTAAAAACAATTCATTTTAAAGACCATTCTAAATGAAAATATTTGCTAGAAATTTTAACATTCAACATCCAAAAGCGACCTTTAGTCGTATATATAATTTTAAACATAGAAAATAACCAAAAATCATAAAATGAAGAAAATTTCAATCTTATTAGTAACAGCAGTTTTATTAAGTTCTTGTGTATCTAAGAAAAAATTCTTGGCTTTAGAACAACAACATGGAGAAACCGTAAGTGAGCTTACTAAAACACGAGTAGAAAAAGAAGAGTTGGAAAATAAGTTTGCTATCATTGAAGCACGCGTTAACCAATACAACACTAAAATTCAATCTTTAAATGACGACGTTGAAGGTTTAACTTTAGAAAACAAAGCAAAGTTTGAAGTTTCTAAAGACGGAACTGTAGCTTCTGTAGCAAGTAAAGAAAAAATGCGCGCTACATTACAAAATGTAAGTGCAGATAAATTAGCAGGTGCTAAGACTTTAAAAGATTCTATGAACTTAGCGGTTCAGTACAATTTAAGTAAAGCTATCAACACAAGCGACCTTAATGAAGAAGGTGATATCGTAGTTGATATTAACGAAACTGTAGTAATGATATCTATTGATGACGATATGTTATTTAACACAGCAAGTTATAAAGTAAGTAATAAAGCTGACAAAATTTTACAGAGATTAGCTGACGTTATTAACTCTGAGCCAAGTTTAGATGTTATGGTAGAAGGTCATACAGATTCTAGAACAATCAACACTGCTAAAGTATCAGATAACTGGGAATTAAGTGTATTACGTGCAACATCGGTTGTAAAAAGATTACAAAATAAGTTTAAAGTTGCACCAGAGCAATTAATCGCATCTGGTCGTAGTAGCTACCAACCTTTAGTTGAAAATGATACTAGAGCTAATAGAGCTAAAAACAGAAGAACGCGCATTATCTTAATGCCAAACATAGATAAGTTCTTTGCTTTAATGGAAGAAAAATAAGAAACAAATCTTTATAGATTTAATACAAAAGCATCCTCCCGTAAAATTCGGCATTGGATGCTTTTTTTATGCCCAAATTTGTACATTGTATAAAATAACACCTCATGAAACCTTTTATAGCACTCGCTTTATTCTGCTTTACTCTTAATTGTTTTTCACAGAACATTACTCCTAAAGAATTATTACAAAACACCATTAAATATCACGACCCCAATAACCATTGGCAAAACTTTAATGAAACGTTTACTGTTGTAATGACCATACCAAACAAAGCATCGAGAAAAAGTAGAATACAAATAAATTTACCTTTAGAATACTTTTATATTAACGCAACTCAAGATTCCATAAGCTATGAATATACTGTTAATAAAGGCTCTTGTTCTACATCTAGTTTAAATGTTGGAGCCTTAAAAGAACTTGATTCAATTTCTGAAAAAGCACTTTGCGAAAAAGCATTTTTATACAAAAACTATTACACCTACCTCTATGGGTTACCAATGAAGCTAGAAGATGCTGGCACCAACCTTAACGATAACGTAGAAACGAAAACCTTCAAAGGAAAAGACTATTTGGTTTTAAAGGTTACTTATGATGAAGCCGTAGGAAGCGATGTTTGGTACTTTTATTTTAATCCTAAAACTTATGCATTAGAAATCTATCAGTTCTTTAAAACAGATGAGAATGGTAAGGAAAAACTAGATTCAGGTGAATATATCCTACTTTCTGAAGAAGCTGTTGTAAATGGTATTAAAATGCCAAAAATAAGAGCCTGGTATTATAATAAAAATGATAAGTATTTAGGAACTGATACTTTGATTGAGGAATAAGAGATTTATTATGTAATGCATCTCTAATAACCCAACACTAAGGTGTTTAAATATTAAACATCGTTTAATTCTTGTAACTTAATAAGTTTTATATTATTTTTGAAGTACTTTTAAAAGCGAAAAGCCTGTTGTTGGAGCAACAGACTTCTCTAAATTATTAGTTAAACAAATACTTCCTGCCGCTTTATTAAAGAAGCCACATTCGGATAAGACTTACTGCAGTATGAACTACAAGTCTAATCTCTTTTTTGAACACTATCCACCATCGTGGTTTGTTCTGCTTATTCTTGCACAATATTTCTAAAGTTTAAGATTAATTTCCCTTAATTAAAGGTCTAAGGGCTTTGACCTATTTCTCTTGTTTCATCTTTCGTTTAGTTTTAAATTAATATTAGTTTTATAGTCTTAATTTTCAATTTCATTAAAGACATTACCAATTCTAATGTCTTTTTTAAGGCAATTTCAATTCAATATTGTTTTTCTCATATTTAATAAAAAAATTATTGTAATAACCTGATTAATAGCAATTTAAATAAAATTTTAGATTTCAAAATTTTGCATAAAAAACCAACTCTCTCGAGTTGGTCTTAATTTTCAAAAATCAATTAATTACCCCTCGCAACTCGTACATTCCTTCTTTTGCTTAAACTTCTGTGCTGCATTCATACTATGTTGGTAGTACAATGATTTTACACCTAATTGCCAAGCGGTTACGTATAATTTATTTATATCTTTTACAGGCATATCTGGATGCACCATAATGTTTAAAGATTGTGATTGATCAATGTGGTTTTGTCTGTTTGCCGCCTGATAGATAATTGTCATTTGGTCAATTTCAGAATAGGTTTTAAACACATCTTTTTCGTGATCCGTAAGTCCTTCTAAATGTTGTACAGAACCATCGTAATCGCGTATGCTTTTCCAAACATCACTAGTGTTCATTCCTTTATCTTTTAGAAGTTCTAATAAATAAGGATTCTTAATCGTTGTTTTGATTTTTGCAATATCCTTTACATAACTATTAGACCAAATTGGCTCAATACCTTGTGATACTTGTCCTAAAATAAAAGCTGAAGATGTTGTTGGTGCTACAGCATTTAAAGTTGTATTACGTCTTCCGTAACCTTTTAATACTTCTGGCTCTCCAAATAACGTTGCTAATTCTTCTGATGCTTTAACCGATTTATCTTTAATTGTTTTAAATATCTCACTATTTAAATCAAACGCTTCCTTACTATCAAAACCTACCATTTTAGATTGTAATAATGAGTGCCATCCTAAAGCTCCTAAACCTAAAGCTCTGTTTTCTTTAGCAAAGTTATAAGCTTTCTCCATAAACATAAATGTATGTCTATCGTCACGGCTATCAGAATCTCTATAAACTTCTAATTTTGTAATAAACTCCTCTAAAACAGCATCTAAGAAATATACCATTGTTTCAACAGCATCAGTATCTTTCCACTTATCATAATGTAATAAGTTTATAGAAGACAATACACAAACAAAAGACCAACGGTCGTTTGTAGGTAACATAATTTCTGAACACAAGTTACTTGCGTAAATTTCATGTTTTTTATCTCTGTAAACATCTGGAGCTGTATTATTAGCATTATCCTTAAAGAAGATATAAGGATATCCTATTTCGCCTCTACGCTGTAAAACTTTTGCCCAAATAGCACGTTTATCAGAATCACCATCAATCATTTCTTGCATCCACTCGTTACCAACAGTAACACCATGCGTTAATTCTTGTATTGGATTTCCTTCTGTTCCTATTTCTAAAAACTCGTTGATATCTTGATGCTCTATTGGTAAATATGGAGAAAAACGACCTCTTCTTACTGAACCTTGACTCACAACATCAACCATTTTTTCAAACAATTGCATAATATGAACTGCACCAGAAGACTCACCATTATTTTTTACAGGAGCACCTCTGTGCCTTAATTTACCAAAGTAACCAGAAGTACCACCTCCTAATTTAGACATCATACCAACTTCTGACTGTGTATATAGAATATCTCCCATATCATCAGAAATATGTGAACCAAAACAACTAATTGGTAAGCCACGTTTTTTTCCAAAGTTTGACCAAACTGGAGATGCTAATGAGTAATAACCTTCAGCCATGTAGCCATAAAACTTATCTGCAAAACCATCGATACCTAATATTTTTTCTGCATTATTAGCTATTTCTCTAATTCTTTCTTCTGGTGTTGTATCACCTGTAAGATAACCAGAGGCTAAAAATTGACGACTATAATCAGTTAACCATTTTATTTCTGGTTCTGATTTTGCTTCTTTAATAGCTTCTTTTCTAGCTTTGATTAAGTCATCGTGGCTAGATGTTGTTGTTGTTTTAGTTTCTTGAATCACTTTGTGTTTGATGTCTTGGTTCATATGGTCGTTAATTAATTAAAATAGGTCGTCTCCGGTTACACTTTTTTGTCTCTTTGCATAGTTTATTGAACGCTTCACGAAGAAATCTCCATGTTTTGTTCCTATAATTTCGTCGTCAAACCATTCGGTTTGCACTAATAATTCTTCATTTACATCAAATACTTTTTCGATGCCAATACTTTCTAATGAATTATTAAATCTGTTTTTAATAAATTCATTAATAACATTTTTAGGTAAGAACTCTAATTCTCCTGCTTCAAAAATCCAATCCACAAGTTTACTTTCAGATACAAAAGCTTCTTCACATAATTCTCTTACTAAAGCGCTATGTTCTGCATCAAACCATGTTGGGTTTTCATTTTTGATAATTTTAATAATATCAATTCCGAAATCTCCGTGAATTTGCTCTTCTTTTGAAGTTGCTTCAACCACATTAGAAACACCCTTTAGCATGTTTTTATGTTTATTGAAAGCCATAATGATTAAAAACTGAGAGAATAAAGACACATGTTCTATAAATAGAGAGAACAATAAAATTGACTCTGCATACTCTTTATTATCTTCACTTTTAGCATTTTTTAAAGCGGTTTCTAAATAATGAACACGTCTCATTATTACCGGCTTTTTCTTTAGGTTTTTAAACTCGTTATTTAAGCCTAAAATCTCTAATAAATGTGAGTAAGCATCATGGTGACGTACTTCACTTTCTGCAAATGTTGCTCCTACAGATCCGATTTCTGGTTTCGGCATTTTATTATAAATCTCACCCCAAAAAGATTTTACTGCAACTTCAATCTGCGAAATCGCCAACATTGTGTTTTTAATAGCGTTTTGCTCTACAACAGTTAATCTTGTTTTAAAATCTTGAATATCACTAGTGAAATTAAATTCAGAATGAATCCAATATGAGTGTCTAATAGCATCAACATATTCGTTAAGCTCAGGATACTCGTAAGGTTTTAAATTAATACGTTTTTCAAAAATATTTGTCTTTCTACTACGTGCTTGCTCATCTCTATATAAGATGTATGCTTTTGCTACACCATGGAAAGAACTTTCCATTAATTTCTCTTCAACAAGATCTTGTACTTCTTCTACTGTAGGTAAATATTTATGATCTCTTCCTTTTCTATCCAATAAGGTTTGTAAAACTTTTACAGAAATAGTATTTGCATCTTCCTTACTACCATTTCCTACAGACATCATAGCCTTTTCAATAGCATTAGAAATCTTATTTAAAACAAACGGACTTGTTTCGTAATCTCTTTTTATAATCTGCGTAATCTCCATATTTTTTAATTTATAAGCCTAAGAAGGTGTTAGAATGAAATACAATCACTCGAAATCTCAATAGGTAATTCCGTAAAACGTTATTTAATTTTTCCTTGATTAGGGATAAAAGAGGCGAATTTTTAACACTTTTTCTAAATCGAAGTTTAGATAAAACAATATTATTTTGCCTTGAACAAAGATTGACATTTGTTGTTAAAAAAGAAAGGGGTTTTAGTAAACGTTGTCAACAAGTTTTTAACAAACTCTTGTAATGCCCATAAAATGGACATTTCTTTAAAATATTAGATAACACGCAGGTTTTGAGTGTTTTAAAGATAAAAAATAAATCTTATTTCTGTAGGTTTTATCATGTTAAAACAATGCCTAACAACGGAGTTTATTGGTGCTGATCGATGAAGAAATTAGTAAGTTAACAAAACAAAAAAGAGCGTTATACCAACGCTCTTTTTTCCCTAATAACTAACTTATATTAATGAAACTCAATTTTAACAATTGACCATTAATAATTAACACTGAATTGAAAAATTAGAATAGCAAGTTCCTAATTCTCCTAACTAATAGCTTGAAACTGTCTTAAGCAAAACCCTCATAATGCTATATAAAAAGACAGTCCCTATAGCTCAAATATCATTATAATATGCTTATTATCAAATTCCTAATGTATAAGTGGTAAAAAAAAGTGTATAACTGGCGATGCTATTTATTCAATATAATTTTTAGCATACTATACATAAAACCGTGCATTGCATACATATTTACATTCATTATATTTATTATATATATATCTTTATATGAAATACTTACAAGCATGTTAAAAGCAGTAATCGTAGATGATGAGCCCAAAGCCATCCAAAGTTTAATTTGGGAACTTAGTAACTTCAATCAAGAAATTGAGGTTATTGCTTCATTCACAAATCCGGATGAAGCTTTAAAGTACCTCAACACTAATACACCAGATTGTTTGTTCTTAGATGTGCAAATGCCTACAATTGGTGGTTTTCAGTTCTTGGAGCAAATTAATCATTCAGATTTTGCTGTTATTATTACTACTGCTTATGATGAGTACGCTATTAAAGCTTTAAAACACGAAGCTATTGACTACCTTTTAAAACCGATAGATTCTGACGATTTAAGAGATTGTATAGCAAAAATTAAAAAGCATAGTGAGCGCGTTATTAACTCTGAAAATTTAGAACGTATGCTCACAAATTTCAATTCTAAATACGATAAAAAACGTATTACAATTAATACAGATGGCAAACTACTTTTCTTAGACGTAGACGATATTATTTATATTGAGTCTGATGGAAATTACAGTACTTTATTTTTACAAAACCAGAAAAAAATAGTCCTCACAAAAAAGCTAAAAGAAGTTGACGCAATTTTACCAGAGCATTATTTCTTTAGAATACACAACTCTTATATTATTAACTTAAACAAAATAAAAGCATTCATAAAAAACGAAGGTTATGTTATTATGGATAGTGATCACAAAATCCCTGTAGCAAGGCAGCGCAAATCAGATTTTTTAGAAAAACTATAAGTACATGACATCTTATTCCCCAAATAAACTATTTAGCTTTTGTTTTTTTATTTTATGTTTTGCCCTAAGTGCTTATGCACAAGATTCCACTTTTCAAAACACTTTATCTTATATAAAAGAACACAAACCTTCACAATACGCAACATTAGATTCTATACTAAAACCTTTTGAGAGCGATAGTTTAAAGATGAAACAATTGTTGAAGAATTCTAAAACAAGCAACTATTACGCAGCCTCATGTTATGCATTAAATGCATTAGGTATTATAAACAGAAACATTTCTAATTACAACACTTCTATTAAATATCACGAAAATGCACAGAAGTATGCTGACTCGGCTAAAAATGTTGAATTAAAAATCATTAGCCTCAACATGATTGGAGTTGCCTATAGACGCATGGACGTTATTAAACCTGCTTTAGATTACCACACAGAAGCCTTAAAAATTGCCTATTCTGCCACTAATCCATCGAGCACCATAAGACGAAGTATTGCTGTTTCTCAAAATAGTATTGGTAATATCTACATGGCTTTAAAGCAATACGATTTAGCAATAACTCAGTTTGACAAATCACTTAAACTTGAAGAACAAGACAACAATAAATTAGGTCTTGCTATTAATTATCATAACATTGGTTATGCCGAAGAAGCTAAAGGAAATTTAAGTGCTGCACTAACTAATTATCAGAAATCATTAGACTATAATAATGCTATAGATTCTGAAATTGGTCGTGTTATTTGCTACAATAGTATTGGAGGTATTTACCTTAAGCAAGAAAATTTTGAAGAAGCCGAACCGATTATTAGAGAAGCCTTAGAAAAAGCTCTAAACTTAGATGACCAGTTTTACATCACATCTTCTTATCTTAATTTAGGAACTCTAGAGTTTCAGTTAAATCAATTTTCTATTGCCGAAAAAAACTTAAAAAAAGCACTGAATATAGCCAGCTCTTACAATCTTAAATCTTCTGTTGCCGACGCAAGTAAATTACTTTCTAAAATAAACGAGAAGAATAAAAAATATGATGTTGCACTAGACTATTATCAAAAAGCCGTAGAAATAGAAAACACCATTTTAACTGAACAAAACCTTCAGTATGTTAATGACATTGTTATTGAATATGAAAATGAAAACAAAAACAACCAAATTAAAGCCTTAGCTCTAGAAAACGAAGCTGTAAGACTACGATTAGAACGTAACAAAAATATATTATTATTCACCTCTTTATTAATCGCTATTTTAGGAACTATTTTATTTATAATGAATAGAACTAAAGCCTTAAGACGCGACAAACATATCTTAACCTTAGAACAAGATATGCTACGAAGCCAAATGAATCCTCATTTTATTTTCAACTCTTTAAATTCAATTAAGCTTTACATCATTAATAATGAAAAAGAAAATGCGGTTTACTATCTCAATAAGTTTTCAAAATTAATCCGAAAGATTTTAATGGCTTCAAAAGAAAAAGAAACCTCTCTTGAAGATGAATTAGAAACAATGAAACTCTACATGAATATTGAAAACATTCGGTTCTCTAACGAAATAGATTTTAAAATTAATGTTGATCCATCTATAAATACTGAAATAACCAAAATACCATCTTTAGTGCTTCAACCATTTTTAGAAAATTCATTATGGCATGGCTTATCATCAAAGACAGATAATAAAAAAATTGAATTAAACGTCTTTAAAAAATCTTCAAAATTTATTGTTGTAGAAATTGTTGATAATGGCATTGGTAGAATTGCATCTCAAAAAATAAAAGAACAAAAGAAACTAAAAAGAAACTCAGTTGGTATTGATATTACCAAAGCCAGGTTAGCTAATTTTTCAGAATCTTTTGAGGATAGCTATAGTTTAAAAATTGAAGATTTATACACGGACAATTCTCCGAGTGGAACAAAAATTTCGCTACTAATACCTACAAACAAATTAAAAAGCAAAGTATAGAGTCTAACCTCCAAAAGCACCCAACATTGAACCATATTTTGTAGTATCTATAGAAAAATCTGTTTCTACTAAATCCACACATTGCATCGTCATGTTGTTTTTAGATTTCTTTTTATCCTCATAGGTCATTTCCATCATTAAGCCATTTTCTGCATATTTTTCCATTATAGAGGCATCAAATCCTTTAGGCATATTTTTTACATTAGATCCAAAAGCTTTATTAAAACTCACCGGAACATCGTCTGTTATATAAAACGTAATTTTAACTTTATCATTCTCACTTACATAACCTTCGCACTCATAACCATTAATTGTTTTAGAGTCTATTTCGGTAAACGTGTAATCAGACATATCATCCTCTGACTGAAAATCTGATGCTTTCAGTTTTGTTTTTTGAACCACATTTTTACCCATCATTTCCATAAACATTGCAGAAATTTCTAAATCTGCATCCATAACCATAAATATTTTGGTGTCTTCACTTCCTTTATTCATTTCAGCACTATCAAAACCAAAATAGCTTTCATCTTCACTGAGATAATAGTCAAAAGTTATGTCGCCTTTCTTATGAGTCATTTTTAATTTATAGATATAATCGAAATAGTAAGAGTCAGGAAGTTCTACCTTACTAGCTTTTCCGAATTGTGCAAATGCAGATTGCAATACAAAGAAGCAAATTAGAAATGAAATGGGTTTTGAAATGCTTGAAGTTTTCATGAGAGAAGAATTTTAGATTAATTAATTAAAACTTTATGAGTGTATACTGAAGTTTCGGTATTAACTTTTAATACGTATAAACCGGAATTTAAATGGCTTACATCCAAATTATCTGATGACCTTACATCTGCCACCCGTTTTCCTAAAACATCAAAAAGCTGAAGCCTATTTATGGATTGATTTGAAACGACGTTGATTCTGTTTTTTACAGGATTTGGATATATATTTAAATCTGCACTTAATCCTACATTTTCAACACTCAAAACATCTGGATAAGGAATATACTCTGTTGCAAAATCACTGTCTATAAGTTTAAAAGCTGTTATAGAAGCGTGTGTCCAAATACTACCTTCACTATCTATAGCTATAGCCAATGGTCTGTAATGATCTAAAGCTGGCAATATTGAATTTGTATTTTCTAATCGAACATTTGTTATAGTAGGATTTATATCCGTCGGATTCTCTATTGTTGTAATTGACGCACTATCATTATTTAGTAAATACGCTTTTCCGTTAGTATCTATTACGATATCTTTTAAGTTATATATTTCAGGGTAATCAGCAGCTTTAAATTCGTAAAACACACCTGACTCTTCATAAATTGCGGCTGTAGAACCAAGAAACCAAACACCTCCATTTGGAGCAGCTACGACTTTTTGTATTGTAAAACTACCAATAGATGACATGTCGAAGGTAGTAGATGTAAGTGTAGAAATATTAAACTTTTTTATGTCTAACGTACCTGTATACTTCATAAACCAAACATCTGCATTATCGTCTACCGCAAAATAGTTGGCACTTAGATACCAATCTTCATCTAAATCATAAGAGTTTAACAAAGTATCATCCTCATAAACATCAATCCTTTTATTTGATTTATCAAAAACCCAAATCTGATTTGCAACACGTTTCATATCGGTAGCTTGATTTGCAAGTCCCTGAAAAGAAATTGCATTTGGGAAATCAATCTTTTTCAATTCAGTAGGACTTCCACCTCTAACAATCGCTTTATCATCATCATCTACAACACCCATAAAACTCAAGTTTTCAATATCAATTAATTGATGATTGTCATTAGCATCTCTATAAACAACCACATCATCGTAACCATTAAACCACCATACACCTCCATTATTGTCTGGCATATTTTCAGTAAACCTTCTGTTCATTCTATTTGACAGATTACCGTCTGCATTATCATTTCTACCAGACCATATCCCATTTGAATTAATTATAACTTCATAATTAGCATTACTTCCTGAAGAATAGTCGAGAGACGTAAAATAAAATTGATTATTTCTATAATAAATTTCACTCGGATTATAAGTCATTGGAACACTCAAAGTTGAAAAATCAGTCAATGGGAGTAAATTCCAAGTTGCTACATTCCCAAGAAATGACAATTCCATGATACCAGAGTAATTAGATGCATTTGCCCATATTACGTTACTATCACTTATCGCTATATTCTGAAATGAATAATTAACAGCCGCATTACTTTCGGATACTAACTGATACATATCGTAGGTATCATCCGCCACATCAAATTTCACTAATCCACCATCAGAACTACTATTACTGAGGGCTAACCATAGATAACCATCAGCATCAAATTGCAAATCGTTTACTCTATCAAAAGGTAAGCTAGGCGTTGACAAAGTATTATATGCTGTTGTCGAAAAAGTTGTAACATCTATTTTAAAAAGTCCATTTATACTCCCAACATATAAATGATTGTCGTTATACATTAATGTTGAAGTATCTACACTAGCGCTAATATTACCTGCGGTAGTAAGCTCTAATACATAGGTTAAACTCACGCCATCATATGAAAACAAATAACGTCCATTACCTCCACCTCCAGAAGCGATGATCCACGTTAAAGACCTAGAAGCATCATAGGTAAATAAATATGGGTATCTATTATCAGGGAAGTTAACAGGAGATAGCGTTTTTTGCACTCTATCATATAGATTAAAACCATAACTTGCATTTGAAGCTTGAATAATCACCTTTCCATCTGGCAATACTAGTCCATTTCTAATACTTGCTGTATTGGTCCAATCGCCTTGACTACTATATGTAGGAATAGCAATATTTGGAATATTGTCCCAAGTACCATCTGCATTTCTAATTGACAATCCATTACGAGTAACATAATACTCATCATTGTTATAATTATTAGGTAGCATATGTCTAACACCTCTATCATTTAAGCCATAACTCCGCTCTACAACACCAAGATTATTTGCTTTATCACAAAATGTAAGTTTATCAGTCGCTTCCGGAATTAAATTGCCACATTGATTTGGATAAAATGCGATTTTTGTACCTACGACAAAGGCTTCTGTTTTTGTGATTTGAGCAGTAGTTTGAGTAGCATATAACAATGCTAACAACATAAACAACTTAATTTTCATAGCTGATATTTAATTGGTTAAGCTGAAAATTAAGTTACTTTAATGAATCTTTTGATTGAAAATGTATAGTTGGAACTAAATATTGTAAAACCAGAAAATAATCTGGTAAATTAAAGGATTATTGTTTTTTCATGCTCTCAGCAACCTTCTCTAGCTCAGCATACCAATCTTCTCCAAATTTTCTAATCAAGGCCTCTTTTACAAATTTGTAGACAGGTACTTGCAACTCTTTACCCAAAGTACAGGCGTCATCGCAAATTTCCCATTTATCGTAATTAACACCAGAAAATTCGGTGTATTCTCTCACTCTAATTGGATACAAGTGACAAGAAACAGGTTTTTTCCAAGAAATCTCTCCTTGGTTATAAGCTTCTTCTATTGCACAAAGCGCAGTGTTTTTCTCATCAAAAATCACATATGCACAATCAGCTCCATTTATAAGAGGTGTTTCTAATTCATCAAAATCAGTCTTTATTGATGTACCCTGTTTTTCAATAGCATCAATACCTTCTTGACGTAAAAATGGTTTTACTTTAGGATATATATCTTCTAAGATTTTTACCTCATCTGCAGCTAAAGGCGCACCTGCATCTCCATCAATGCAACACGCTCCTTTACAAGCCGAAAGATTACAAACAAAATCTTTTTCTATAATATCTTCTGAAACTATGGTTTTTCCGAGTTGAAACATGCCACAAAAATACTCAAACTTATGCTATATCAAAGTTGAATTATTATTAATCGTAATTTAATATTGAAAATCTTTAATAATATCGCACCTTTGCAAAAAATTTCAGAAATTGATCAAAACTCAAAGCATTAACACTTTGAATTTAAGTCAATTAAAATTCATTTCAGACGAATAATTTAAATTTAAAATATTAAAAAAATGGAATTAAATTTTAAAGAAATATTTACAGCTTTTATGATTCTTTTTGCAGTTATTGATATTATTGGAAACATTCCAATTATAATAGACTTACGCACAAAAGTAGGCCATATACAAAGTGAAAAAGCATCTATTATAGCTGGTGTTATTATGATTATATTTCTGTTTGTAGGAAAGAGTCTTTTAAACCTAATTGGTATAGACGTTAATTCTTTTGCTGTAGCAGGTGCATTTGTCATCTTTTTTATTGCTTTAGAAATGGTATTAGGTATTACACTTTATAAAGATGATGACCATGACGCAATGACTGCTTCAGTATTTCCTTTAGCATTTCCCCTTATGGCAGGTCCAGGAAGTTTAACAACATTGTTATCTTTACGTGCAGAATTTGCTATTGAAAATATTATTGTCGCCGTAGTTTGTAACGTAATTGTAATTTATATTGTGTTAAAAACATCATCAAAAATTGAACATATTATTGGTGCTAACGGAATAAAAATTATAAGAAAAGTTTTTGGTGTAATTTTGTTAGCTATTGCAGTAAAACTATTTGCTCATAATATTAAGGAGTTATTAGCCTAATACTATTTTAAAACATGAAGATATTCACTATTATTTTTTCAGTTATCGCAGTTGCACTTATTATTTTTAATGCTACAAAATTAAATTTCAATGCCCTTCTTAAAGGTGAAAGTCAAACAGCATTGATTACAATAGTAGCAGCACTTTGTGCGATTCTATTATTACAAATCCTAAGAGTTTCAAAGAAGATTGAGAAATTAAGTAAAAAACGATAATGAATTTTGATGCTTTAATTATTGGTGGTGGAGCAGCTGGTTTATCTTGTGCTTTGGTTTTGGGCTCTGCAAAAAACAAACCTTTTGCAGAAGGAAAACGTATTGGTATTATAACACACCAAAAGACATCACATCTTCAAAATGCATTATTTAATAATGTTTTAGGGTTACAACCAGGCACACTTGGTAGTGACATTTTAGAACAAGGTAAAGATCAACTCAACTCGGTTTATCCTCACATTAATCAAATTGATAATGAAAAGGTAGTTTCAGTAACAAAAAACAATGAAGGCTTTACAATTGAGACAAATAAAAATACTTACAATTCTAAAATTGTAGTTATCGCTGTTGGTTACACCAATTTAATGACTATAAATGGTTTAGAAAGCTATATAGAACCTCATCCAAGAGCTGTAATAGAAAAAGATAGAATTTGGTTAAAAAACACAGACCATCTTATTGAAAAAAACTTATATGTTGCTGGCACTTTAGCGGGTTGGAGAAGTCAATTTGCTATAGCTAGTGGAAGTGGCGCACATGTAGCTACTGATATTTTAACCCTTTGGAATAACGGTAAACACACCAAAGTACACGATAAAATTTAGTAACCTTTAATCTTGAATAAAATTTGGATTTTCAGCGCTTAAGAGTATCACTTCTTGCACCATAATATCTTCTTTATTTATAATCTCTTCAAAAGCATTATCGTCAAATAATTGTCGTGCTAAGGTTGCTTTTATAATGCGTCTTATTTCATCATTATAGGCTACAAATGTGATATCTGTTCGCTCTCTTTTATTAACATAATTTTGAAAATTCACGACAATATCATCGCTAACTTCAAAATTATTAATAAAATCATACTTGGAAATATTTTGATAAATGGTTCTGTCTTTGTCTAATTCTTCAAACACAAAATAGCCAAAATGACCACGTCTTCTTAAATAGTTTATTGTTTCATTATCAAACAAACGATCTACTGGCACAAATACATCTGGTATAATGCCTCCTCCTCCATAAACCACTTTTCCTTTTGGTGTTGTAAACTTTAAGGAGTCGTCTACTTCAATACTGCCTTCATCTGCTAATTCTCCCGTTCTTAATCTTTTTAGATAATCACTGTAATAATCTTCATTAGCACCATTGACATAAGGTTTTTGAATGGAACGACCTGTTGGTGTATAATATCTAGAAACGGTTAATCTTACAGCACTTCCGTCACCTAAAGACATTTCGCGTTGTACTAAACCTTTTCCGTAAGAACGCCTTCCAACTATAATTCCTTTATCATTATCTTGAAGTGCACCTGCAATAACTTCACTTGCTGAAGCTGAATTCTCATTAATTAAAATATAAATTTCTCCTTCTTCAAAATCACCACGACTTGTTGCATACGTTCTCTCTTCTCTTCCTTTTTTATCTCTTGTAAATAAAATGAGTTTATCATCTACTAAAAATTCGTCTGCAATTTGTTCTGCGATGCCTAAAAAGCCACCAGGATTATCTCTTAAATCTAAAGCTAATTTCTCTGCTCCTAAATCTTTAAGTTCATCTAAAGCTTCTTTAAATTCTTTAAAAGTAGTTTCAGCAAAACGATTCATTTTTATATATCCTAAATCATCCGTAAGCATATAGGCTGCATCTATACTTTTAATAGGAATTTCTTTACGTCTTACTTCAAACTCTAATAAATCATCTTCTCCTTTTCTAAAAACCGTAAGTTTAACTTTACTGTTTTTTTCTCCTCTAAGCTTTTCGCCTAATAATTCGTTATCAATTTTACGACCATAAAGCGTATCTCCATCTGCATATAATATGCGATCTCCACTCATTATACCAGCACGTTCACTTGGACCACCTTCTGTAGGTTTTACAACAGCAATGGTATCTTTATAGGGATAAAAATTAATACCAATACCAACAAAATTACCTTTCATGTTTTCGGTAATGCGCTCTAAATCTTCCTTTGGAATGTAAGATGAATGTGGATCGAGATTGTTTAAAATACCATTAACCGTAACGTCAACAATGCTATCTGTATTTACCTCTTCAACGTATTCGTAATCTATATAATCTATTAACCTGTTGAGCTTATCCTTTTTACTATTGGTAGAAAAAAGATTATCTGAAGTATCTGAAAAATTTAATCTACCACCTATAATCACACCTGCTGCAATTGCAACACCTATAATAAGTGGTATGTATTTATTTTTTGTTGCCATTAAGCTTTTAAGTCTTCTATAAGTTCTAGTTCAATTCCTGCTTTTTCAAGAAAATCAATTCCAGAACAATCCTTATAGCCTTCATGATAAACCACCCTTACAATACCTGCTTGATGAATTAACTTACTACATTCCTTACATGGAGACAAAGTAATATATAAAGTTGCACCTCTACAAGATTGCGTAGATGAAGCCACTTTTAAAATGGCATTCGCCTCAGCATGTAAGACATACCATTTGGTATAACCTTCATCATCTTCACAATAGTTTTCAAAACCTGTTGGTGTACCATTGTAACCATCAGAAATGATCATTCTATCTTTTACTATAAGTGCTCCAACTTGTTTGCGTTTGCAATGGGATAATTTCCCCCATTCTTTTGCAATGCGTAAATAGGCTTTATCGTAACGTAATTGTTTTATATCTGACATTAAAAGATTTGTTCTTGTACCAAGTACACTTGTAAGTAACGAATATAAACGGTTAGTATTTTATAACCAATTTACTATCTGTAAAATTTAACCAAACTTTATGTATTACTGAGTAATTCGCTTCCCAAAATCATCGGAATCACTAATCCGGCTACCATAGCTGAGATTACCATTACCCAATCGCGACGTGTTACTCGAAATATGGTTTGACATAAAAACCCAATAAATAAGACGACAAATACAATGATAACTTGAGCAAGTTCTATACCTAATGCAAATTCTATGAGCAATTCTAATTTATTTTCAGATTGACCAGAAAACATTTTAAATTCTCTTGCAAAACCTAATCCATGTACAAGCCCAAAAAATAAAGTCGTAAAAAACAGCAAGCCTATCTTATTCGATTTTGCTTTTTTTCCGGTAGTAAATACATTATAAATTGCAGCAATTAAAATGGTTACAGGTATTAAAAATTCTACTAATTTTCCGTTAACCGTTACAATACTATAAGCTGCTAACACTAAGGATAACGTATGCCCTAAAGTAAACATGGTAACGAGTAAAAGCACACGTTTCCAATCTTTAAAAAGGTAAGGAACGGCTAAAACCATTAAAAAAAGGACATGGTCGTAACCATTAATATCTAAAACGTGGTTCATGCCATATTGAACATTAAACCAGAAATCATCTAACATAATTAATTCTTTGGGAAAGTCAAAGTTACAATTAAAAGCTTATACGATTTTGTTAAAATAAAGTGAATAATGTTTGTTTTTTGTCATTTTCTTTCGGAATATTGTATTTCACAAAGTTCAAATAACTTATTGAGATGTTATCAAGAAAGGCAGAGGGATTAGACCCATTGAAGCCTTAGCAACCCTTAAACTTATTAAGAAGGTGCTAAATTCTACTAAATTACCGATTCATTTATCGTTTAATTGGATAGATAACCTTATGTAATTACACTAGTGTAATTAAATTTCTAATTAACATTTTTCTATTTACACGTCAAATATTGACGCATTTGATTTTTGGTTTATCATAAAACTAAGTAAAACAAAAATGAGTTCAAAACACATAGAAACAGAAGCTATAAGAACACAAATTGAGCGTTCGCAATATCTAGAACATTCTAGCCCTTTATATTTAACATCGAGTTACGTCTTTGAAGATGCTGAAGATATGCGCGCTTCATTTGCAGATGAAAAAGAACGTAATATATACAGTCGTTACTCTAATCCAAATACATCAGAATTTGTAGAAAAAGTTTGTAAAATGGAAGGTGCAGAACGTGGCTACGCCTTTGCTTCTGGTATGTCTGCTGTGTTTTCAACATTTGCAGCTTTATTAAATTCTGATGACCATGTTATTTCATCTCGAAGTATTTTTGGTTCTACACAAACCTTATTTAATAACATATTACCTAAGTGGAATATCTCAACAAGCTACTTTAAAATTGATGAATTAGATACTATTGAAAGTCTAATTCAACCCAATACGAAAGTGATTTATGCTGAAAGTCCAACAAATCCTGCTGTAGATATTTTAGATTTACAACGTTTAGGCGACATTGCAAAAAAGCACAATCTTATATTTATTATAGATAATTGTTTTGCAACACCATACTTACAGCAGCCTATAAAATTTGGTGCAGATTTAGTGATTCATTCTGCTACAAAATTAATGGATGGACAAGGTCGAGTTTTGGGAGGTGTCACTGTTGGTAGTGCAGATTTAATTCAAAAAATCTATCTATTTTCTAGAAATACAGGTCCTGCATTATCGCCTTTTAACGCATGGGTTTTATCAAAAAGTTTAGAAACTTTACCGGTTAGAATTGATAGACATTGTGAAAATGCATTAAAAGTAGCCACATTTTTAGAGGCTAACGACCATGTGAATTTTGTAAAATATCCATTTCTAAAATCGCATCCACAATACCAATTAGCAAAAAAACAAATGAAACTAGGCGGAAACGTCGTTGCTTTTGAAATAAAAGGTGGCATTGAAGCTGGTAGAAAATTTCTAAACGCCATTAAGTTATTATCGCTTTCTGCAAATTTAGGAGATACCAGAACAATAGTTACACATCCTGCTTCTACAACACATGCTAAAATACCAAAAGAGGTTCGTTTAGAAACAGGAATTACTTCTGGATTAATTAGAGTATCTGTTGGTTTAGAACATCCTGAAGATATTATTAACGATTTAAAACAGGCATTAGAAAATTAACGTCAGTTCGAGTGATTTTATGACATCGGAATAAAATTATATCGAGAACAAACATATACTATGAGCAATATAAAAGACGAATTACAAAAACGCATATTAGTTCTCGATGGGGCCATGGGAACCATGCTTCAGCAATATAATTTCTCGGAAGAAGATTTTAGAGGTGAACGTTTTAAGGATTACCCATCCCCTTTAAAAGGGAATAACGATTTACTATCCTTAACCCAACCGAAAGCTATTGCAGAAATTCATGCTAAATATTTTGAAGCTGGAGCTGACATCGTGGAAACCAACACCTTTTCTGGGACTACAATTGCCATGGCAGATTATGATATGGAAGATTTAGTTTACGAGTTGAATTTTGAATCTGCTAAAATCGCGAGAGAAGTGGCAGACAAATTCACAAAAGAAAATCCTGATCAACCGCGTTTTGTTGCTGGCAGTATTGGACCAACAAACAAAACGGCAAGTTTATCACCAGATGTTAACCGACCAGAATATAGAGCCATTACCTTTAACGAGTTAAGAATTGCGTATAAGCAACAAGTAGAAGCGTTAATTGATGGAGGTGCTGATTTACTTTTAGTGGAAACTATTTTTGATACTTTAAATGCAAAAGCGGCTTTATTCGCTATTGAAGAAGTCAAAGAAGAACGACATATTGATATTCCAATTATGGTTTCTGGGACGATAACTGATGCTTCGGGCAGAACGTTATCTGGCCAAACGGTTGAAGCATTTTTAACTTCGATATCTCATATTCCATTGTTAAGTGTTGGCTTTAATTGTGCTCTTGGTGCGCAACAGTTAAAACCTTATTTACAGCGTTTATCTAACGAAACTGATTTCTATACCTCAGCACATCCCAACGCAGGATTACCAAATGCTTTTGGAGAATATGATGAGACACCAAAACAAATGCAACAATATATTGAGGAGTATCTAAAAGATGACCTCATCAATATCATTGGTGGCTGCTGTGGAACAAGTCCAGAGCACATCAAAGCTATTGCAGACGTGGCAAAGAACTACAAACCAAGATTAATTCAAGAATTAGCATAATGGCAAAATCTGATTGTAAGAAATACTTAACCTTATCTGGATTAGAACCTTTAGTGGTAACACCAGAAAGTAACTTCATTAATGTTGGAGAACGAACCAATGTCACAGGTTCTCGAAAATTTCTTCGTCTTATTAAAGAAGAAAAATACGATGAAGCCTTAGAAGTTGCCAGAGACCAAGTAGATGGAGGCGCACAAATTCTTGATGTTAATATGGATGAAGGCATGTTAGATGGTGTTTATGCCATGACTACCTTTTTAAATCTTATAGCTTCAGAGCCAGATATTTCTAGAATTCCATTAATGATAGACAGTTCTAAATGGGAAATTATTGAAGCTGGTTTGCAAGTGGCTCAAGGAAAATGCGTGGTTAATTCTATTAGTTTAAAAGAAGGTGAAACGCAATTTAAACATCATGCAAAACTGATTAAACGTTATGGCGCTGCAGTAGTTGTTATGGCTTTTGATGAAGACGGCCAAGCCGATAATTATGATAGACGGATAGAAATTTGTAAGCGCTCATATCATATTTTGGTTAACGAACTTAAATTTCCTGCTCAAGATATTATCTTTGACCCAAACATATTTCCTGTTGCAACAGGTATGGATGAGCATCGCAGAAATGCGCTCGACTTTTTTGAAGCTACCAAATGGATTAGAGAAAATTTACCTCATGCTAATGTTTCTGGAGGTGTGAGTAATGTCTCGTTTTCGTTTAGAGGAAACAACATCGTTCGTGAAGCCATGCACTCAGCTTTTTTGTATCATGCGATTAAAAATGGGATGAATATGGGTATTGTTAACCCAACCATGCTCGAAGTTTACGATGAAATAAACAAAGATTTATTAGAACGTGTAGAAGATGTTTTATTTGATAGACGTGATGATGCAACTGAACGCCTTTTAGATTATGCCGAATCGGTAAAAGGACAGAAAAAAGAACAAGAAGACAAAGTCCTAGAATGGAGAAGCGACGCTTTACAAGATAGAATTACGCACGCTTTAGTAAAAGGAATAGATGCCTTTATCTTGGAAGATGTTGAAGAAGCACGATTAGCAGCAGATAAACCAATACATGTCATAGAAGGTCATTTAATGATTGGTATGAATGTAGTTGGCGATTTATTTGGAAGCGGTAAAATGTTTCTACCTCAAGTAGTAAAATCTGCACGAGTAATGAAAAAAGCGGTTGCTTATCTGCAACCTTATATTGAAGCTGAAAAAGACGGTAAACAAGAATTTGCAGGTAAAATATTAATGGCGACCGTTAAAGGAGACGTTCATGATATTGGAAAGAATATTGTAAGCGTGGTATTAGGTTGTAACAATTACGAAATTATTGACCTTGGTGTGATGGTGCCACCAGAAAAAATCATTGAAACAGCGATTAGAGAAAAAGTAGACATCATTGGGTTGAGTGGCTTAATTACGCCTTCACTAGATGAAATGGTTTACGTCTCTAAAGCACTCGAAAAACAAAATGTAGAAATCCCACTTATTATTGGTGGCGCAACAACATCTAGAGCACATTCTGCCGTAAAAATCGCACCTCATTATAACAATACTGTTGTTCATATAAATGATGCTTCTAGAGCAGTAACCGTCGTTGGAGATTTACTCAAAAAAGACAGCAAAATATATAAAAATCAGATTCGTGAAGAGTATGATGCCTTCCGTGAACAATTCTTAAAACGTACTAGAAAAAAGGAATATTTGACGATTTCTGATGCCAGGAAAAACAAGTTCAAAATCGATTGGAATACGTCTGAAATTGTAAAACCAAAACAATTAGGTATTCAAATTATAGATGATTTCGACATCACTAAACTTGAAGAATTTATTGATTGGTCACCTTTTTTTAGAAGTTGGGATTTACATGGCAAATATCCAGATATATTAACAGACACTGTTGTTGGCGAACAAGCCACAGAATTGTTTGCTGATGCACAAGTTTTACTAAAACGTATTTTTGACGAAAAGTTATTAAAAGCGAAAGCCATTTTTGGATTGTTTGAAGCCAATACGGTTAATGATGATGATATTGAGATTTCTTCTGCCAGTTCGAGCGCAGTCGAGAACAAAGAAGAAATTTATAAATTCTTAACTCTTCGTCAGCAATCTAAAAAATCTGAAGGCAAACCAAACATCGCCTTATCAGACTTTATTGCACCGAAAGCCTCAGGAAAACAAGATTACATGGGATGCTTCTGTGTATCTACCGGATTTGGAACAGCAGAATTAGCAGCAAAATTTGAGGCAGAACACGATGATTATAATTCGATTATGATTAAAGCATTAGCTGATAGATTAGCTGAAGCCTTTGCAGAATATTTACATAAGGAAGTAAGAACTAAACATTGGAATTATACTAATGACGAAAACTTATCTAACGACGATTTAATTAAGGAAAACTACAAAGGAATACGACCAGCACCTGGTTATCCTGCTTGTCCAGACCATTTAGAAAAGACAACTATATGGAAACTTTTAAATGTCGAAGAAAATATCGGAGTTAAGCTTACAGAAAGTTTAGCCATGTGGCCAGCTGCAAGTGTAAGCGGTTATTATTTGGGGAATCCTGAGGCTAAATATTTTGGTCTTGGAAAGATTAAAGAAGACCAAATTGAAGATTATTCTAAACGAAGAAACATTTCAAATGAAGAAGCAACTAAATGGTTGAGTCCAAATATTGCAGATTAATAGAATTATGATTGTAGACCTTGCAGGTTTCAAAAACCTTGCAGGTCAATAAATAAGATTAAACATTAAAGAGATACCTGCTTTCGCAGGCAATAGTATGAAAGTAACAGAACACATCAAAAACGCTAACGGAAAAACGCTATTTTCCTTTGAAATAATTCCACCAAAAAAAGGAAATAGCATTCAGCAACTCTATAATAATATTGAGCCTTTAATGGAATTCAATCCGCCTTTTATAGATGTTACCACCTCGCGAGAAGAATATCTATATATTGAGAAAGAAGGTCTTTTGGACCGAAAAATTACACGTATGCGACCAGGAACTGTTGGTATTTGCGCGGCTATAAAGCATAAATATGATGTAGATACCGTTCCGCATGTATTGTGTGGTGGTTTTACAAAAGAAGAAACAGAATACTTGTTGGTAGATTGTCATTACCTAGGGATTAATAATGTTATGGCTTTGCGTGGTGATGCCATGAAACATCAGCAATATTTTGAAGCTTCTAATGGTGGACATCAGTTTGCAAAAGATTTAGTTGGACAAATTCAAAATCTAAATAAAGGTCAATATTTACATGATGTTATGGAAGTTGATGGCAAATCTGATTTTTGTATTGGTGTTGCTGGTTACCCAGAAAAACATTTAGAAGCACCATCTCTTAAGACCGATTTAAAACGTCTCAAACAAAAAGTAGATGCAGGTGCTGATTATGTAGTTACTCAAATGTTTTTTGATAATAATAAGTATTTTGAGTTTGTAGAAGCCGCGAAAGCAGAAGGCATAAATGTACCTATAATACCAGGTATAAAACCGCTTGCCGTAAAACGGCATTTACAACTATTACCACAAGTATTTAAAATTGATTTACCTGAAGATTTAATTGATGCTGTTGATGGTTGCAAAACCAACCAACAAGTAAGGCAAGTTGGTGTAGAATGGGCAATTGAACAGTCTAAGGAGTTACAAAAAGCAGGCGTACCAGTATTGCACTACTACTCTATGGGAAAAAGTGACAACGTAAAAGCTATTGCTTCGGAATTGTTTTAAATATTAGGCTTTTTTCTTAGTTATAACGTTTAAAGTTAAACCAGAAACAATTAATAATACACCTACAATACTCCAGATAGTGTACACTTCTTTATACCAAACTAAGCCAATAATTATTGTAAAAATAACTTCTAGATATTTTAAAGGTGCAACTTGATTTGTTTCTCCTACCTGCATGGCTTTGGTCATATACAATTGAGCAAAATAGCCAAAAACACCTAGGCTCATAAGTATCAACCATTCTTGTCCTACTGGAGTTACCCAATTATTAATGGATAACAACCCACCAATTACTGCTGAAATAATCATGAAGTAATTTACGATAACAACAGGATGATCAGCATCACCAATTTTCCGAATAAAGATATAAACGAAACCTGCAAATAAAGCTGAAGTTAACGCTAATAGAACACCTACAATTTCAACTTCACTATCATCAAAACCTTTCAGAATTAAAACACCAGCAAAGGCGATTGCAAAGAAAAACCATTGAATGGGTTTTATCTTTTCCTTTAGAATAAACAACGCAAAAAACGTTGCAAATATTGGCGCTATATATCGTAAAGAAACTGCTGTTCCCATAGCAATATATTTTATAGACATAAAAAACAAAGTCATAGAAATAAGACCAACAACACTTCGCATTATCATTAATCCACGTTTATTTCCTAATAAGGAAATCTTGTTTTTCAATAAAAATGGAATGGTAAAAAACAAGGAGCCTAAAGCTCTAAAGAATACAATTTGATAGACGCTAAAATTATTTAATGACTTCACAAAAACATTTAAAAATGTAAATGCAAGTGCACTAATTATCATGTATTGTATAGCCTTTTTCAGATTATTTGTTTTTAATTAATAGTTTCTTAATAATGTTTGCTTTTCAGTTAGCAATTTAAATAAAAAAGGGTAACTCAAATATTAAGCTACCCTTTTTGTAATATTTTAAATTGTTATTTATTCAATAACAATTCTCTTTGTTGCCGATTGAGTACCAACATTAACTTTTAATAAGTAAACACCAGAAGCCATTTCAGATACATTTAATGAATCATTAACTAAACTTGTAGTAGATAATACTTTTGAACCAAGAATATTATATAACTCTACAGAATCAATTTGTGATTGATCTACAGACTTGATTGTAATATTGTCTGTAGCTGGATTAGGGTATACCCTAATTTTAGAAGCGAAAACATCACTTACAGAAGCAGTTGGATCTGCAACTAACGAAAAATTGTCATAAAATACTTCAGTTTCACCATTAATAGATCCTAGAGATCTAACATAAACCACAGCAAAAGTATTTGTTGCAGTAAAAGAAACTGTCGTAAACGTTGCCCATTCATCAGCAGCTATGATATCCATATAACCATCAACACTTGCATCAGCAGCACCATTGGCATCAATACCATCTTCATTCATTATTTCAGTATTTAAAATATATACTTCTGAATCAGTACCTGCTGCTTCAGAACGTGAGTCAACTGAAAAAATATAATTAGCACCAATTGTAAGTCCCTCTACCTTCTGATATAAACGGCGAGAACTTCCAGTTATAGCGGGATTTCCATCGTCATATAACTTAACACCTCTTGTTCCGTTATTTCCACTACTTGTTGATCCTGGTTGTTCATCTAGAGAACCTGCCATTCCAAGGTATTTAATTTCTAAAGCATCTTCTAAAGCATCATTATCCCAAATAAGCTGATAAGGGCTATCTATTTCAACAGCTGGATCACTTTCATCCAATATTGTATTATTAGGAGTCATATCATAAGCATCTGCATTATCACCTGTACTACTTGTGTGATCATCGCACGTAGGGTTTAACATAAGATTTTGACTCCAACCGTAATTAAAACACAAACTGAACACCAATAAGATGTAAAATGTTTTTGTTTGTTTTGTAAAAAGTAGTTTTGTTTTCATAATTATTGTTTTTATTAGTTATTGTTTAAAAAAGACATACCCAACTCAATAACAGTTAATTAAGTTAAAAAATATTACTTAAATTATTGGTTTACCAAACTGGTCAACCAAATATAGGAAAAAAAACACACAATTACCCTATTAGAATAGAATTAGCAAAAAAATATCATTTTTTAACAATAAATACTAAAAATAAAGCTGATTATTATAGAGAAAGCAATAATTTAACTAAAAATAATTGAGTTCTGTATAATCCAAATTGTTGTAGGCTAAATTATTTTCTAATAGTTAACTCATTAAAAACTTTAGTATAAAAAGTAAATTAATTGTTTTGCTCGTTATTTATCTTAATATAGCAGTCATACCTGCACAAATTATTTTAAGTGCAAATGGTACCGGAAATACTTATGAAGATATCAATGCAGTTTTGGCACCTGGACAAAACGTAGTAGAAGTACAAGATTGTGCTCACACCGATTTTGGCAGACATATTGATGAATTTTTTGATACCGAATTAAATATAAATGTTTTTCGTTTTATAGCACATACAACTCAAGATAATGACCGTTGCGTAAACTTTGACCGACAACGAACGGAAATTAAAACTTATAATTCGTCTCCAGATAATTTAAAGGCTATAGAAGGAGAAACTGTTGAGTACAAATGGAAATTTAAATTAGACATTAATTTTCAGCCCTCAACAAGTTTCACACATCTGTACCAAATAAAATCAGTCAGTGGTCCTTATGCATCAATACCTCTAATAACTCTTACTGCCAGAAAAGCAACTCCTGACCGAATGGAGTTAAGATATTCTCCAACCGATAGTCAAAGCACTATTGAAACAGCAGATTTATCTCTTTTTAAAGGTCAATGGCTACAAGTAACAGAGTTAATTAGTTTTGGTAATAACGGCAGTTATTCTATTGAGGTAAAAAGCATATCTGACAATACAACAATATTAAGTTATAATAATGAAAACATGGATACTTGGCAAGATGGAGCAACTATAGCTAGACCAAAATAGGGAATATACCGAAGTCTAAATAACGTAAGTAATCTAAGAGATGAAAATATTCTATTTAACGATTTTAGTATTGAAGAAATAGATTTGTTATCTAATTTTGATTTTGAAGAACAAACGGAAGAAATTAGCTTAATTCAAAATCCTGTAAAAGATATTATTTCCTTCAAAAATTTAGAATTAAACAATCTTGAAAGTATTAAAATATATAATAGTACAGGTATAATAATTAAATTAATAAATCAACCTTCTTAGAATAAAATAGATGTTTCTAATCTAGAACCGAGCTTGTATTTTATTTCCATAATAAATGTGAAACAAAAAAGTAAGGTTTTTAAATTTATAATAGAATAGAGACTTTACCCTTTTAAAACGTTAGTTAAACTTTTATAGGATTGTTGCTTTATTTCATCGAGTGAGGAATCTGCCGTTAAATAAAGAAACTCTATAGGAAATGAATTATTCTCGAATTGTGATTTTGATTTGTTATTAGATGAAATAACAATAATCCCATCAATAGAGCCATCACTGAGACTCTTAATATAATTTAACTCTTTTGTATTACAGTTAAATGACTGATAAAATAGAATTCTATAACCTAAGATTTCAGCAGACTTTTGCAAATGGCAAAGTGAGTGCCCATAACGAGCTTGTGTAACTTCTGGTAAAATAACAGCAATAGAACCCGTTTTTTGCATTCTAAGTGAAACAGCATAATTATTAGGAACATAATTATGCTGCTTTGCTATAGTTTTAATTGTTTCTCGCGTAGCCTTACTTATCTCAAGCTTATTATTTAAAGCCTTAGATACCGTAGATATTGAATATCCGGATAAAGATGAAATTTCTTTTATAGTTACAGCTGTCGATTTCAATTATTACGATTTTAAATCACTTATTATACTTAATGCATTTCTTGTATCAGATTCAATTTTTGCTAAATCATAAGTACCATCAGCACCTTTAGCTATCAGTTTAGACCCCATACCTACGCAAGTTACACCTGCTTTAAACCAACCTTCTAGATTTTCTCTCGTTGGTGAAACACCACCTGTTGGCATAACGCTTGTCCAAGGTTGAGGGCCTTTTATTGCCTTAACAAAATCAGGACCATAAATACCACCTGGAAAAAGTTTTACAACTTCACAACCTAACTCTTCGGCTCTACAGATTTCTGTTAAAGAACCACATCCTGGAGACCATGCTACTTTACGTCTGTTACAAACTATTGCAATATCTTCTCTTAAAACGGGTGTTACAATAAAGTTAGCACCTAAAGCCATAAAACGAGAAGCAGATGCAGCATCAGTTACAGAACCAACACCCATTATCATACCAGGTAATTCTTTAAGAACCCATTTGTTAAGCTCTCCAAAAACTTCATGAGCAAAATCACCTCTTGCTGTAAATTCAAGTAAACGTGCACCACCATCGTATGTCGCTTTTATTACTTTTTTTCCTATTTCTAAATCTGCATTATAAAACAATGGAACCATACCAGTTTGTTTCATAACATTTGCAACTTCTATTCTTGTATAATTTGCCATAATATTATCTTTTATTTAATTCCAGTTTAATATTTTCTTGAAATCATATGCCTCTGGATTCGGTAAATATGCTTTCGCTTTTTCGTAATCTTTCGCTTTTAAAAAGAACAAATTCTCTATAAATAATTGTGCCATATCAGAATCGATATCTACTAATCTTGGCGGGATTTTACCATTTTCATCTTCAAAATCTTTCAAAAATAAAGGCTTTATATCTCCACTTGAGTTTGCACTAACTATACAACCCGTAACGCCTTGATCAAATAATTTTTTAACACCTATACCTAACAATGTACATAGTGTTAAATCAAATGCTATTGGATTACAACATCTTAATTCATAACCAAGTTCTACAGGTCTTGATTTTATATCCAAACCAATTTCTTTTAATTTAACTTGAAGTAAATAATTAAAGATGTGCGATTTACTCACATTCCCTAATTCTGGATGTCCATGATCATCGTAGGTAAAATTGATACCTGAATTGATAATTTCATCTTCATCCATAAAATGAAAAACACCTTCACTCACTAATGCAACACCATACTCAACACCTTCAATCTTACATTTTACAATAGATGAGATAATCATATTGATTAACTTATCAAATGTGATCTTTGTTTTGTTAAACATTTCAGGAATAATCATCATTTGAAAATGACATGCCGAAGCAATACCAAATGCTAAATGACCTGCTGATCGTCCCATTGCTGATACAACAAACCAGTTTTCACTAGTACGAGCATCTTCATAAACCGTATTACCTATTCTAACACCTTCGTCTTTTGCAGTGTGAAAACCAAACGTTGGATTTCTATCTGGCAAAGGCAAATCATTATCAATAGTTTTAGGCACATGTATATGAGCTACCTCCAAATCTTGAGTTTGAAGATATTTGGTTAGCCTATTGGCAGTAGATGCTGTATCATCACCACCAATAGTAACCAATAATTTTACATTATTATTTTTAAAAAAATTCGTTCTAAAATCACTGTCTTTAGGCTTAAATCTACTCATAATTAGAGTAGAACCACCACGACTAAAAATTCGGTCTGCATGGTGAAAATCGAACAGCTTCACGTCAGGATTATCTGAACATAAGCCTTCGTATCCATGATGAACACCAATTACCTCATAACCATCTTTTATGAAAGTTTTAGCTACGGTACTTATTACAGTATTTATACCTGGTGCAGGACCTCCTCCACAAATGATTGCTATTGATTTTTTCAAAATTCTAAAACGTATAAAATTTATCTTGCAACACGTCCAGATGCATCACCACCCATTAATTTTTCTACTTCAGAAACGGTTACTAAGTTAGCATCACCTTTGATAGTATGTTTTAAACATGAAGCTGCAACAGCAAAGTCTAATGCGTTTTGGTCATTTTCAGGATATTTTAATAATCCGTAGATTAATCCACCCATAAATGAATCTCCACCACCAACTCTATCAACAATATCAGTTATTTGGTATTGACGTGTTTCGTACATTTTTTTACCATCATATAAAACACCTGCCCAAGTATTATGAGAAGCTGAAATAGAACCTCTTAAAGTAGTAATTACTTTTTTCGCTCTAGGGAATTTAGCCATCATTTGTTTACAAACTGATAAGAAAGCTTCAGCTTTTACATCGTGTCCATGTTTATGCACATCTAAACCTTCTGGGTGAATACCAAAATGTTTTTCAGCATCTTCTTCGTTACCTAATACAACATCACAATACGATGTTAATTCAGTCATTATTTTTTCTCTATGTGCGTCATCACAGAATGTCCACAGTTTAGCTCTATAATTTAAATCTGTAGAAATAGTAACACCCATTTCACTAGCAACTTTTACAGCTTCTAAACAAGCATCTGCTGCGCCTTGAGAAATTGCAGGTGTAATACCTGTCCAATGAAACCAAGCTACATCTTTAAATACAGCTTTCCAATCTACCATTCCTGGTTCGATTTCTGAAATTGCAGAATGTGCTCTATCATATACTACTTTAGATCCTCTACTAACAGCACCTGTTTCTAAAAAATAGATACCTAAACGGTCTCCACCATAGATAATTTTATCTACTCCTACACCTCTTTTACGCATTTCCATCATGGCACACTCACCAATATCATTCTTAGGTAAACGTGTTACAAAATCTACAGGTACACCATAGTTCGCTAATGATACAGCTACATTAGATTCTCCACCACCATAAATGGCATCAAAATTGTTCGCTTGAGAAAATCTCAAAAAACCTTGTGGTGCTAATCTTAGCATTATTTCTCCAAAAGTGACTACTTTTTTCATTCTAAATATTTGTTTAATTAGTTATAAAATTGTTGTTTGGTTAATCGATTAACCAATTCATTTAAAAATAAATCAAAACTCTTCTGTTTTGATTCTTTTAGATTAAAGCATTATATTTGCTTAATCGATTAAGCAAATATATAAAAACTTGGCGAATAAAAAAAGAACAACACTAAAAGACATTGCTAATGAGCTAAATATATCACCTGCAGCTGTTTCTAAAGCTATGCATGATGATTCTCGTATTAGTGATAAAACAAAAAAAGAGGTCGAGCGTGTTGCAAAAGAACTTAATTATCAACCAAATCATTTGGCAAGTGCATTACGAAAAGGTAAAAGTCATTTAGTTGGTGTTATTGTACCAAGAACAAATAGTAACTTCTTCTCCTCGGTAATTGAACAAATGGAAGCTGTATTAGATAAAGCTGGTTATAACATTATTATAACACAATCTAACGAGTCTTTTAAAAAGGAATGCAAAAACATAGACACGTTATTATATACTCAAGTTGACGGTATTATTGCTTCTATGGCAAACGAAACTGTAGATTTATCACATTATGAAAAAATTAAATCTAATGGTATTCCGTTAATACTTTTTGATAGAGGTGAGAATGACCTTAATGTAGATTATGTAGGGATAAATGATTACGATAGTAGCCAAATAATAGTTGCTCATTTAGTTGAAAAAGGTTGTAAGCGTATTGCACATATTGGAGGTTATAGACGAACCCGAATTTTTAACAATAGAATTAAAGGTTATGTTGATGCTCTAGAAAAACATAACCTACCCATTGATGATAGTCTTATTATTGAAAGTTCATTGACTCTAGAAGATGGTAGAAACGAAATGCTAAAACTCCTTAAACTTAAAGATAGACCAGATGCTGTATATGTCGCAAGTGATTATGCTGCTCTTGGCGCTTTACAAATCTTAAATGAAGAGAACATTAACGTCCCGAATGACATAAGGCTTGTCGGTTTTGGTAACGAGCCATTTACATCGTTAGTAAATCCTTCTATTACAAGTGTAGCCCAACACAGTAAAGATATTGGAAGGCTTGCAGCAGAAAGATTCCTAAACCTTGTTTCTCAAGACGATTTAAAACAAAGCTTAAACAAAATAATCCTTGATGCAGAATTAATTATAAGGGATTCTTCAAAATAAAAAAGCGTTATTATATTCCTATAATAACGCTTTTTAAATTCTATGAATTTTTAAGTATTAGATACCTAAAGCTTGTCCTCCTCCAATTTGAATAGTTTCTGCAGTTATAAAAGCTGCATCTTTACTAGCTAAGAAAGAAATAACACCCGCAACATCTTCAGGCTGACCAAGTCTTCCTAACATAATGTTGTTTGCCCATGAAGCAAAAACTTCTGGTTTAGTAGCTTTTATCTGTGCGTGGAAAGGAGTATCAATCGTACCAGGTGATACCGCGTTTACTCTAATTCCATATTCAGCCAAATCTTTTGCTAATGCTCTTGTAATTGCATGAACTCCGGCTTTAGAAGTACCATAGATACCAGCTCCTGGTCCTCCAGCTGTCCAACCTGCATTAGATGTATAGTTAATTATTGTAGGGTTCTCACCTTTCTTTAAAAACGGTATTGCTGCTCTTGACGCAAAAAATACCGAATCAAGGTTAAGTGCCATTACAAAACGGTAAAAATCTGTAGTCATTTCTTCAAATCTAGATCTTCCACCTAATCCACCTGCATTATTTACAAGTACATCGATTCTACCATATTTTTCACCAATTTTTGTGATATTTGAAGTTACAGCTTCGTCACTTGTAACATCAAAACCAACGTATTCTGCAGTAATTCCTTCATCTGTAAGTTGCTTTACTCTTTCAGCACCTGCTTCATCCTCTATACCGTTTAATACAACAGTGTATCCATCTTGGCCTAATCTTTTAGCTACTTCAAATCCTATACCTCCAGTAGCACCAGTTACTACAGCTACTTTTCCTTTATTATCACTCATTTTAATCTATATTTATGTTAGTATTTGTGTTTTAATTTTTACTTTTTAATGGCTCAATTTTAGGACATAATATCCAAACACTTGCCACCGTAATGATTGCTAACGCAGCACCTATAATAAATGCTGGCGTGTAATTTCCTCCTGATGTTAACCAAGGTACTAAAGCTGTTAATCCAAATGCTCCTAATTTAGCAGCCATACCCGCAAATCCCGAAAGCGTTCCTACTGTCTTACCACCAAATAAATCACTTGGTAAAGTCTGTACATTACCAATAGCTGTTTGAAAACCAAATAAAATAACTGCCATTAATATTACAGCTGTTTCTGGTCCACCTGGATTTGCCATTGCTAATAAAGCAGGAAGCATAATTACACATCCAAGCGTTATTACGAATTTTCGTGTTTTATTCACTGTCCAACCAATTTTTATACGGTTTTGAGCTAATAATCCTCCAAACCAAGCACCAAGCATAGCACCAACATAAGGTACCCAAGCATAAAATCCAATTGATTTTACATCCATACCATAAACTTCATGTAGGTAAATTGGAATCCAAAAAATAAATAACCACCAAATTGGATCGAGAGCTGCAGAAGCAATAATAACTCCCCAACTTTCTTTATGGCTTAACATTTTACCAGTATCTGGATTATACCCTTCATCAAATTCTCCGTCAGCATCTTCATCCTGATTCTGTTGTCCTGTTAAAATATATTCACGCTCTTCATCTGTTATCCAAGGGTGTTTTTTAGGTGGAGACTTTACTAAAATCCACCACGGAATAAGCCATAGTAAACCTGTAATACCTACTAATATAAATATCCAATTCCAGCTAAAATAAACCGATAATAGACCAATAGTTGGGAATGCAATAATTCCACCAATAGCAGCACCAGAATTAAACAATCCTTGTGCAAAAGCACGCTCTTTTGTAGGAAACCATTCGGCATTTGCTTTTGCCGCACCTGGCCAGTTTCCTGCTTCAGCTATTCCTAATAGCGAACGGAAAATACTTAATGTAAATATCCCTCTTGCAAAAGCATGTAAAGCTGTTGCTATCGACCAAAAACCAATTGAAAGCGTAAAACCTATGCGTGTCCCAAATTTGTCGAAAATTTTACCAAAAATAGCCTGGCCAAATGCATAAGAAAATATAAACAACGTAGAAATAATTGCATAAATTTCCTTTCGCTCATCTGGTGTTTTGTTTGGATACAGATCCTTCGCAATGTCTGGCCAAAGAACAGGCAATGCTTGCCTGTCAATATAGTTTATTACGGTTGCTAAAGCGATTAAACCAATAACCCACCATCTTAAACCTTTTAATTTTTTACCTATTTGCATAATTTAATTTGAATTAAATGATTTTTAAACATTGTAACAATATTGATATAATACACTAAAATGATCCTTCATTTTTTGTTTTGCTAATTTTGGGTCTTGTTGCTCTATAGCATTGTAAATAGCTCTATGCTCATCTATTCCCTTATTTGATAAACTCTTATCACATACATGATACTTTTCAAAATTTGTAATAATCTCTGGAGTAATAGTAAGCATAAATGTATTCATTGAACTATTACCGCAAGCCTTTGCAATCGCTAAGTGAAATAACAAATCTTCCTGTACAGCGTCCTTTCCTTCCAACACTTTTGCTTCATATGCCATTAGTGCATCATGTATTTTTTCTAAATCTCGATCTGTTCTTCTTAATGCTGCTAAACGCACTGTTTTTAGTTCTAGTAAAATTCTTGTTTCAACTAAAGATTTAAAATCTGGAGTTTCTATTCTTAGGATATCGTCTATCATCCCATTCATAGCAATAACACCAATATTAGCAACAAAGGTTCCACTTTGAGGAATAGATTTTAATAACCCATAAAATTCTAATTTCTGAATTGCATCTCTAACATTACTTCTAGATACTCCAAATTTTTCAGATAGTGTTCTTTCCGAAGGTAGCTTATCTCCTGGCTCAAGATTCTTTAAATTTATTAAATCTCTAATCTTAGAAATGATAGTGTTCTGATTATCGAGTGCTTCAGTATTTGTTAACATTTCTAATTTCATAACTTAAATATTTATAAATTCTTTAATCTAATTTTTATTTGCTAAAGGTATATAAATACCGATTAATTAAATATTAGTGCTTAAAGAATTCTACTTGCACAACTAATCAACCGTAGAATTCAATAAGCGACTAACTCAAATAAACTTTTTAATGACTTACTTCTAATTCGTAAAATCTTACTTTAGCAAATGCTCCTTCATCTCTTGATTGAAAGTAATTTCCTGCCTTAAAATAATTTTCAAAAATTCCCCATTTTTTTATATGGATACTTTCGTAAGATTTATATTCATTACCATTTAATATAATTAACATTTTACCATCAGAAACCTGTACCTCTAATGTAAATTTTCTAAAACCCACTTCTTGTTCAAAATTAAATCCTTCATCATTATCCCAAGCATCTTCATGTAAAATTTCGGTATCTGACGCATTTAAGTTTTTTAAAACCTTCGATTTTATTCTTATTTTACCTTTATCCCAATAGATTTTTAAAATTGGTGGTGCGTTATTATCGTCTTCTCCAATTAAATCTCTTTGCTCATTAGTTAATCTGCCATGAATTTGCATTATAATAACGCGATGGTATTTACCTTCTGAATCTTTAGATACTTCATCCATCGCAATTTTTGCCTTCATATTTCCACCATCCTTGAATGTCCAGTTTACATTATTTTCACCTGGCACCATCTGTTCTCTTAATTCAGAACGCGTGTACTTGGTGTTTTTAGTTTTTGACTCTGTTGGCATGGCATGAAAAACAATAGCACCTTTTGTAGAATCTATGTACATATAGGGTTTTGCCACTTCATTATTTGCAAAATCTAAAATTTCAGGTGGATCTATTTCATATGGCTTTCCTTTATCGTTTGTTACTGGTAATGTAACTTTCCAATGACTTAAATCAATATCAGGCAGTTTTACTTTCTTCTTTTTCTTCTTCTTTTTCTTCTTAGTTTTTTTTACTTCTTTTGAAGTTTTAACATCTTGCGCTTGGCAATTAGTACTAATTGAAACGGTAAGAAAAACAAACAAACATATTTTAAGGTATCTTAACATATTATTAGTTTTACTAATTAATCAAGTGCTTCAATTTCAAAAGAATCTATATAAGACTCATCAAATTCATTATAAAAGAATATTGCTAACGATGAATTAGCACCTGAATTAAATACTAAAGTCCCAGAAATTAGATCATCTACACCAGCAACATCTTCTGAAAACGTAATTGCCCCAACAGTATTAGCTGCAATATCAGCTGGATCATTAGTTTCTGTTAACATTGAAACATGAAGAAGTCCATTATCATCCGTATCATTTTTAAACCTATACTTAAAGGTTAAAGAGTAAGTTTTATTAGGAGTAAACTCCGAGATTAATTGATAACCTATCCTGTCACTCCCTGGATCCGGTAATTTAGCTCCATTATTACCTTCATGATAACCGCTTGATCCTGTTATTTGGATTACTCCTCCTAAACTAGAGTTTCTCCAAACGTCCCTACTATCATTTCCATTGTCAAAACCTGGCTCAAGAATTACTGGAATTAATGTTGGTGGTATTTCTGGCTCTACTACAACTAATTCAGCCGTATATGTACTAGAAACACCTAAGTTATCAGTTGCTGTCAACGTTATAGTATATGTACCTTCTTCTGAATATATATTAGCACCATCCACACCAGTTGAGCTATTACCATCACCATATTCCCATAAGTACATTGTTGCACTTACAGATTGGTTTGAAAATGAATAGGTTAAATAATCATTACCTTCAATAATGGAAAATAAGGCTGAAGGAGGTGTTAAGTCTTCTTGAGAATTAGCATCTGGTAAATCAAAAGCTAATGAATCTATTGAAGGATCACAAGCCACAGTTACACTACAAGTAATAAGTAGTACAATAATCATTAACTTTTGCGATACAAATTTCTCTAATCTATTAATATTTTTCATTTTTTTATGTTTTAAAATTATATTCTAATAACCTGGGTTTTGGGTCATTAGTCCATCACTTAAATTAACTTCATTTTGTGGAATAGGTAATAACAAGTCTGATGCTGTAAATCCAAACCCGTTAGCTACTGAATACGCTGATAACGTAGATTCTGCTCTACCCAATCTAATTAAATCAAATAGTCTATGGTTTTCAAAAGCTAATTCTACTCGTCTTTCTAATAATAAATCATCAAGTGATATTTCCGTAACAGCATCAGTTAATCCTGCTCTATCTCTTACCTGTTGAAAAGAAGTTAAAGCGGCACCTACATTGGTTTCATTAGCACCTGCCATTATAGCTTCTACATGCATCAATAATACATCTGCATAACGCAATACAATCCAATCATTTCCCGCCAATCTTGGATTAGGGCTAATATCAAAAGTATGAGGATTTGTTGTACCTCCATCATCACCATCAGGGAAATACTTAGCACATTGATATCTCACTGAAGTTAAATGATTAGGGTCTTGTCTAAATGAATATTGTGCTCTAATACCTCCAAACTCATTTAAATCATCTACAAGGTCATAAGTTGCATAATTTACACCACTTGATGGCCCTACAGAATTCATAAATTGTGAAGAAAAGGTTTGACTATCATTTAAGCTATTAAAACCTACTGCAAAAATTATTTCTTGATTTAACTCTTGGTAAAACACATCATTAAAGTCTACCAAACCAAATGATCCGTCGTTAATAATTTTTTCACACATTATTTGTGCCTTAGCATATTCAGGGTTCTCTAAAGTAAGATATACTTTTGCTAATAGTCCTTGTGCTGCAGCTTTTGAAGCCCTTGTTTTATAAGTATTATCTAAACCAGCTTCTGCCGTTATTAAATCACTAACAATTAAATCATATATTATACTCGTATCAACTCTTGTAAACTGAGCTTCTTTTTCTAATGGACTTAAAACATGGTCAACATAAGGTAAATCTCCAAATAATCTTACTAAGTTAAAATAGGCATAGGCTCTAATAAATTTAGCTTCAGCTTCTATTGATGAAGTGTCATCACTTACATTCCCTAAATTATCTAAAACAACATTTGCTCTATATATAACTTCATAATAACTATCATAATAATTACCGACTAATCCATTTATTGGAAGTACATTGAATGACTCAAATTGACCAGCGTCAGAAAAATCATCTGGATCAGCAATTTTTGTTGCCGTGTTACCACTTCTCATCTCTGTGATGTAAAACTCATATTGAACACCGTGATTCTCATCCTTATCGAAGTCACCTACTCCTTGAATAGCGTCATAAGCACCAATTAGTGCTGACTCTAATTCTGCTGAAGTAGTATAATAATTGTTTGATGTAAGCGCCGAGCTTGGTTCTGGCTCTAAAAAATCACTACAAGATGTCACCAAAACCCCTATTAGTAAGATAGCTATATATGTTCTATATTTCATGATATATTGTATTAAGTATTATATTTTATTTTTAAAAATCTAGGTCTAACCCTAAAGATATTGTTCTATAAATTGGAGATCCACCTCGTTGGTATCCATATTGAGTAGGACTCGTTTTATCTAAGGCTTCTGGATTCCAACCTGTGTATCCATCTGCTGTCTTATACATTAGGTTCTGACCAGATGCATAAATACGTAATTTCGAAATCTTTAATTTACTTGTTAAATCTTCAGGGAAACTATAACCTATATTCACATTTCTCAAAGCGATATAAGACGCATCCTGAATAATACTATTAGTTAAATACTTATCTACTAAGAACTCATTACCATAACCAGCTTCTGAAGCGGCATCATTTAAAGTTCTGTTATTGTTATGACTAAACAAATAATGGTCACCTATGTTCCTAACTTCTGCACCATGAGAACCTTGAAACATCACTGAAAAATCTAAATTTCCAATTTTAAAATCATTACTAAAACTCCAAATTAATTCAGGATATGGATTCCCTAAAATGGTTTTATCATCAGCATCTAAAACACCATCACCATTTAAATCCTTAACTTTTACCCAACCAAATTCAGCACCGACATGTCTATAAGGTCTATCTCTATATTCAACCGGCACTTCTGACTCAACAACATAACCATAAAAAGACGAGATTGGTTGCCCTTCTTGATTTATCCATTCAGCAGGTCTTGAAGGGTCGATACTAGTAATTTGCCCATTCGAATCTGCAAAATTAACTAACGTGTTTTCGTTTGTTGTTGCAATTAAAGTAGATTGCCATGAGAATTTTTCTTTGTTGATATTTCTAGTTCGAATCTCAAATTCAAAACCTTGATTTTTCACTTCTCCTAAATTAACTAAAGCACTGTTAAAACCAGTTGTTGCAGACACAGGGTTGTTTAATAATAATTGATCACTAGTTCTTTGATACCAATCAATAGACCCTGTAATTTTATTATTTAAAAAACCAAAATCGATACCTGGATTAATCTCAATTAGTCGTTCCCATTTTAATTCTGGATTTGCAAGGTTTAATGGAGAATATCCAGTTGTTATTGTTCCATCAACAACATAAGTTGTTAAATCTAATAATGATAAATGAGGGTAATAATCTTGTAATACGTTATCTGAGCTTAAAACAGATGTACTACCCTGAGCATCTGGATTCACACTACCTGTATTTAAACGGTCATTACCTGTAACACCATAACTAGCTCTTAATTTAAGTAGTGAAACAAAATCACTATCTTCTAAAAACTTCTCTTTATGTATATTCCAACCTAGAGATGCTGCAGAGAAATTACCATACTTATAATCAGACCCAAAAATAGAACTTCCATCTCTCCGTAAACTAAGCGACATTAAATACTTGTCATCGTATGCATAAGTCAATCTTGAAATGTATGAAATCCCTCTTTTTTGCCATTCGAACCCAAATGTTTCATCTGAAATTATACTAGTTGCTCCAGAAATTTGTTGAACAACATCATTTTCAAAACCTATACCCTTAATCGTTGAGAAAAAATAATCTCTTGTTTCGATTGAGTTACCAAGTGTAACACCTATTTCATGCTTTCCAAAAACTTTATTGTAGTTTAAAAAATTATCAAAAATATAATATTGTTCTTTTTGATTTGTTTCAACCATATAAGCTTCTGTAGAAATTCTTCTAGCCAATGTCCCTAAGTAATCAGTTCTCTTGGTATCTTGAATAGATCCTGATATTGTAGTTGTAAAATTTAAACCATCTGTAATTTTGTATTTTCCATTAACACTACCAAATAATTTGAATTTTTTATCCATTCTACTTCTTTCTGAAGCTCTTGCATAAGGGTTTTGATTAGTACTATTACCAAGATTTTGAAGTTCTTCATCAAAAACACCATCTCCATTAAAATCAAATATTGTAAAATGATCTTGCCTAGCATAATCTCCTACCTGAAGACCAAAACTAGGATCCACCATCTGTAATGTATACTCATCATGATAAATTGGTAACCAAGGTTGGTGTCTTGCGACATTATGAATTGACTCTGCAAATCTATCTCTTACTGTATATGAAGGTGTAAAATTAACTCCGATAGAAAACTTATCGTTTATTTTGTTATCAACTTTTAATCGAGCTCCATACTTAGAGTAGTTATCATTTAACAATACCCCTTCATCATTGGAGTAGTTTAAACTTGCTGTATATTTTGTGCTTTTATTACCTCCTCTAAATGATAGTGAATGACTTGTAATTGCGCCACCATCAAAAAACACATCTTGCCAAGAACGATCTGTACCTGTTTGAAGCTGTGCTTGCGTATATATAGATAGTTCTCCATTTTCTTCCATTTGTTGTTCTGCCCACTCTTTTGTGGTATAACCGTAAGCATCACTTTTTCTTGCTTCTTTAAATCCCGTATAAGTATTATAACTAATTCTTGTCTTACCTTCAATACCCGATTTCATGGTAATCATTATAATACCATTAGACCCTTTTGAACCGTATATTGAAGCTGAAGCAGCATCTTTAAGAATTTCGAAAGACTCTACATCATTCATATTTAATGACCCTAAAAAATCTGAATCTACAATAACACCATCTACAACAATTAAAGGTGTAGAATCACCAGCCATTGAACCAACACCACGTATTGTAATGGTAGGTGCAGCACCTGCCTCACCATCTGTTGCTTGTATATTTACACCAGAAACTTGTCCAACCAAAGCATCATCTACTCTAGATACCGCAATCTGACCTAAATCATCATTCACAACTTTTGAAATAGCACCTGTTGTATGACTTTTCTTTTGTGTACCATACCCAATAACAACGACTTCGCTTAATGAGTTATCTGATTCTACTAATGAAATATTAACGGTCTTTTGACTATCTACAATAATAGTCTGAGTTACATAACCTATATAAGAAAACTGAAGAACATCACCTTTTACAACATCTAGTTGATAATTACCATCAAAATCCGTTGAAGTACCTCTTGTTGTTTTTAGAATAATAATGTTCGCTCCAGGAATGGGCATTTTATCTACTGCAGACATTACAGTACCACTTAAGACATATTTTTCTTGAGCAAAAATTACAATAACACAAAATAATGTGAAAATTGTAGCTAGTTTAATTTTTAAATTCATCATTAAATTTAATTTAGTGGGTTGCATGAATACAACTGTTGTATGAATAAATTATAATTGGTTTACCAGATTGGTTTACCAAATATATGTTATTTTTTTGTTAATTCAAAGTTATTTTGACTTTAAGAAGACCTAACTCTAAACCAATAATTCTTGACTACAAAATTCAATAATAATTACAGAAAATATTATACTTGATAATATTACAATCACATAAATTTCAACAAAAAAATTACCTTAAAAGGAATAAATCCATAATAAGGTAATTTTTATTTTTAATTCTATTGAATTAACTTTTTAAAAGGATATTACATAAAAAAGTTATCAAAGAAAAATCTATATTAATAACCTGTATTTTGAGTAATTACTCCACGAGTAGCTAAAATTTCAGATATTGGAACTGGGAATACATAATAATTACTATTAATCGTTTCACCCATTTCTGCACTAGCAGTTCCTGTTCTCACTAAATCGAACCATCTATGCCCTTCAAAAGCTAACTCAAGTCTTCTTTCATCAGCAATTACTTGTCTTACATCTGCTTGAGAAGTCACAGTACCCGTTAAACTATTCAATCCTGCTCTAGTTCTAATGTCATCTAATAATGGCAACACCGTTGATGCTGGTGAACCATTTTCATTTAAAGTTTCTGCATATAAAAGAATAACATCCGCTAAACGAATTTCAATCCAATCATGCTCTGTTCCTTGCCCCCCTTCTTTTGGGAATTTTATAGCCGTTAATCCATCATCAGCAAGGGTTACCGCTCTTCTTAAATCAGTTCCACCACCAGACGCATCACTTGCATCAAATGCTGCTACTAAACTTGTAGAAACAGGGTAATTTGCTTTTGGATCATCTCCAACAAACCAATTCCAAAAATCAGATCCAAAAGTATATTCATCAACTATAGAACCCGTAATTTGCGTAGAAAAAATGATTTCAGAATTCTCTATCTCATTAGCAGCACCAAAAATCTCATTATAATTTGCGTTTAACATGATCCCTGCTCCTGCAGCACCATTTACAACAGCCGCTAAGTGCGGTTCTGCACTGGCAAAATTACCCATAGTTACATAAACCTTACCTAATAGAGCTTGTGCAGCATACTTAGATGCTCTACCATCATTAATAGTTGTACTTAAAACTGCCATTGCATCAGTTAAATCGGGTATAATAACATCATTGTAAACATCAGAAGCTGAACGCCTAACTAAAACCGACGTATCAGTTAAACTAGGTGAAGCCAATAGATTAACAGTAACATCTCCAAAAACTTTAACCAATTTAAAATAAGTTAAAGCTCTTAAAAATTTAGCCTCGCCAATCTCAGTATCGTCTGAAGAATTTTCAATTACATTGTTAGCACTTAAAATTGATTTATAAGCAGCCGTATAAAAAGGGCCAAAAAACTGATCTTCCATTGCTGTTAAGCCATTATCATATTCATCAAACTCTGTATATGGTGCTTCTTCCATCAAAGCATTATCTGATCTAAATTCCCCCATTACAGCCAAAGGTGTAACAGTACCTAGTTGATAATAATATGCAGCATTTAATACACCTTCAAAATCCGTTAAAGAATCCGCACTCGCAATATTACTTGGGGATTGATCCAAATCCGTAGAACAAGAAGTTATTAAGAATAACGATCCTAATAATATATATATTTTTTTCATTTTTTTTTATTTAAAAATTAACATTTAAACCTAGTGTAAAACTTCTTACAACTGGACTCGCACCAACTTGCGCTCCATATGTAGTTGGCCCTAAATAATCACCACCTGACGTTGCAACACCCTCTGGGTTATATGATGTATAATTATCTGCCATTATATATAATAAGTTCGATGCAGCAACATATGCTCTAACAGAACTTAAACCAATCTTATCTACCCATTCAGATTTTAAAGTATAACCTAGTGTTATATTTCTTAAAGCGATAAATGAAGCATCTTGAATCATAGCATCTGTTTGATTTCTGCTCGCTGTATAATGCTCTCCATTATGATCAGCAATACCATTGTCATCAGCATCAAAACTACTCACTAAACGTCCTCCCCATTGCGAACCATAATAAAGTGGATCTATATTATAAACCTCTGCTCCATGAGACCCTTGAAATTGTAAAGACATATCAAAATCTTTATAACTAAAATTATGTGACATTCCCCAGTAAAAATCCGGTGTATTTTGTCCAATTTTAACTAAATCACCACCATCAGCAACAGATTTAGTATTATCAATTACACCATCACCATTTTGATCTACAACGTAAGATTCTCCAGATTGATTATTAGGATGCCTAGTTCCATCAGCTAAATATTCCATTTCAACTTCGCCGATAGTTTCTAGACCCCACATTTCACCAATACCTCCACCTACATAGTTTCTAAAAACAGGACCTCTACCACTTTGCCCATAAATAGCCTGAGGTAATTCATCTAAACCACCTAAGTCTGTAATTTCAGTTTCAACTGTAGATAAGTTAGCATTAAAACTCCAAGAAAAATCATCATTACTAATTACTCTAGCGTTTAACTCAAATTCCCATCCGGAACTTCTAACATCTCCAGAGTTAAGCACAATTGATGACGTACCGAAAACTTCAGAAATACTTTGATTAATTAAAATATCCTCAATATCAGATGTATAATAATCTATACCTAAGGTAAATCTATTATTTAAAAATCCGAAATCAACACCATAGTTTGTCTCTGTATTTGTTTGCCATGTTAAATCTGGATTAGCTACATTTTCTGGAATTAAATAACCTGTTCCATAATAAGTTGCTGATGGATCCAAAAGACTCAAAGCATCATATGACCCTAAGAAAGAAGCCGTTCCTAAAGAACCTGTACTAAATCTTAATTTTAATTTACTTAGTACGTCATTATCTTCCATGAAAGATTCATTATGTACATTCCACCCTAATGAAAGCGCAGGGAAAGTAGCATATTTCTTATTTGCACCAAAGCGAGAATCACCATCTCTCCTTATAGATACTGAGGCTAAATATTTATCATCATACGCGTAGTTTATTCTACCAAAAACACTTTCTCTAGCTCTAGTCTCTTTTCTCTCTGTAACTGTAATATCCGCTGGATCAAATAAGTTATAATTAAGAATATCTTCATCTGGTACATTAACACCATCTAAACCAGTTCCTACAAATTTTGTAGTTTGAAATTCTATACCAGCAACTGCTGAGATATCATGCTTACCAATTACTTTTGCATAACTTAATGTCGTTTCACTTAACACAGACCATACCTTTAAGTCCGTTTGATCCATATAAGTTTGATTTGTTCTCGCTCTAGAATCATAACCAAGTAATCTATGCTCATAATATTGCGTATCTTTTAAATCACCACCTAGTACGGTTTTAATATTTAATCCGTCAATAATGCTATACTGCAAATAAGAACTTACATTTCCGAAAAACGTTTTTTCCCAACGTTCCGTATTATCAAGCTTAGCAGCAGGACCTGCATCTCCAGACCCACCAATACCATTATTATTTCTTCCGTAATGCCAGTCTTGCGCAGCCATACCAGGCTCTAATGCATAAATACTATTGGCTTCATAAGTAGACCCTCTGTAACCATCGTCAAAAGCCTCTAATCCTAAAGCTTGAGCCTGAGCGTCTAACCCCTGAACAAACGCAATAGACTCTGCTGTATGATAAACAGGGTGAACACCATAAGATCTTAGTAAATCTCTCATATCGTGACCTAAAATATCTCTATCTGATGTAAAGCCATTGAAACTAACACCAGTCTTAAATTTATCTCCCAATTTAGCATCTACATTTAAACGTGCGTTAAGTCTTTCAAAACCTTCAGTTATGATTATACCGTCTGTATTTTGGTAACCTACTGATGCAAAATAATTAACATCATCAGTTCCTCCGCTCATACTAAAATCATGACTTGTTGTACTACCATTTCTAAAAAGCCAATCTTCAGGACTAATTGCTCCTGGTGAATTTTCATAAGCACTTAATCTATACTCAAGAAAAGCTGGATCAACATTATCAACTGTTCCTGACCAATTACCCGCAGCAATTTGCTCTCTTGAATGCGCAGCCCACTCTGGACCTGACTTTAATATATTATCACGATACTTACTAGAAAAACTTGTATAAGCATTATAACTAAAACTTGCTTTACCGGATTTTCCTTTCTTAGTTGTAATTAACACAACACCGTTCGCACCTCTAGAGCCATAAATTGCAGCTGAAGCAGCATCCTTTAAAATTTCTAAACTTTCAATATCATTTGGGTTAACTGTTTCTAAACCTCCAGAGATAGGATAACCATCTACAACAATTAAAGGATTAGATGCACTTGAAATTGATGAAGCTGCTCTAATTTGAATTTTTGGAGCTGCACCTGGCGAACCGTTTTGGTTCTGAATTAATACACCAGATAATTTACCTGCTAATGCATCATCAACACGTGTTACCTGCACTGCTGCAACATCATCCCCACCTACCTTAGAAATAGCTCCAGTAAGATGTGATTTTTTACGTGTACCATATCCTACAACAACAACTTCACTTAAAGAATTATCATCTTCTGCTAGTGAGATATTTAAGGTTGTCTGACCATCAATTACAATAGTCTGAGAAACATATCCAATATAAGAAATTTGAACAGATTCTCCTTTAGCCACCTCTAATTGGAAATTTCCATCAAAATCCGTAGAAGTACCTCTAGTTGTTGTAACAACAATAATATTTGCACCCGGAATGGGCATGTTGTCAACTGCTGAAGTGACCGTACCTTTTATAGTATAAGCCTCTTGAGCAAAAATCATCACACTAAAGAGTAGTGTAACAACTGTAATGAGTTTAATTTTTAAATTCATAATTCATTGTTTAGATTAGATTGTTTTATTATTAGTTTATTTATTAGTTAGTAAATTGTCGCTTAACACTACCTAACAGGAGATTGCTTCGAGATAATTTACTGGTCAACCAAATTGGTAAACCAGTTTGGTTGACCAAATATATATAAAATTTTGTTAAATACATCGTTTTCGTAAATTATCTATGTTAAAATAGTGAATGTTTAAGTTAAAATAGCATCTATATGAATTGTAGTATAGAAATATCTCGCTATTTTATAAAGCTCTAAAAATCAAGACAAGAAGATTTGTCCTAAGATTCTTTATCTCCAAAATAAGATGGTCCTTCTCCTGTTAAGAAATCTTCTCGTACTGGACTAAATGTATCTATCAACTCTCCTTCTTCTAAGCAAATTGCACTATGTAATAAGTTAGGCTCAATATACACACCATCTCCTGCTTCAACTATTTGTTTTACTCCATCAATTTCGAACTCAAATTTACCTGAAACACAATAGGTAGCTTGCGTATGAAAATGTTGATGTGGTGCACCTAATGCGCCTTCGTCAAATTTTACTCTTACCATCATGATTTGGTTATCGTAACCTAAGAATTTTCTTGAGACTCCTCCTCCAAGAACTTCCCATTCCATATCTTTTGTAACAATGTACTTTTCGCTAAATCTTTTCATAATTTTTAATTTATTTGTTTTATTTAAAATAATAAGAACCCTTAAACTGGTAGTCTTTATCGTTAATTTTTAAGTTATGTGTAGCTTCTAAAGAAGCATTTGCATTTGAAGTTATGAATAATTTTTCCTTACCGCTTATTGTTGTTATTACAATTGCCGTATAATCTTTAGTGTCTAAAATAACTTTTAACTCCTTAATATTGCTATTAGAATTTAGTGCAGATTCTGAAACAGGACTATAACTACCGTGCGCTTCAATTACAGAAACAAAAGTTGTGTTTTTTGAGTCTTTTCTTCTTAAAAGTAAAGAAGGATCTCTTCTTAAGTTAAAATCAGGATCATTAGCGCCAATTCTGGTAAACAACAATTCATCTTTATCACTAGTTACGGTTGTCAACGTATAAAACTTGTTATTGTTTAACCAAGAGAATTTAGAGTTATCATTATTAGCTTTTGCAGAACCTTCAACAAACAAATGTTGGTAACCATTTTTAGTTCCTAATGGCTTTAAAGTTTGTGGTGTTGAATAGTCGAAATTAGTTTCTAATACTTGTCCAAAATAGTAAAATGGAAAATCATACTGATTAGCAGAAATAGAACTAACCTTCATTACATCTAGTATATATGGTTTTTCGAAATCTTCATCTTTTATTACAGCCATAGTACGAAGCATATCTGTACCAATGTATGTGTTATTAACTTTTGCACTAATCACTTGAACATTATCATTATCTGTAGAGAAATAATGCAAGTCTGGGTGATTTTGACTTCCTATTTCATATTTACCATTATAATGAGAGGTTTCATTTTGTGTTACCGTATTATGTGCAATGGTCTGTTTTGCCCAAGTTTTATTTTCCTTTAGGTAATTACCACCTCCTTTTTGTTCAATATTTACAAAACGTGCTAAACCATAATCTTGTAAAATCTCTTCGCCATTTTCATATAATGAATACGATAGTTTATCGTAATGTCCATGGCTAGATCCTTGTGAAGCATATTTAAAAACAAGCTCCATACCTTCATTTCGCAAAATACCAACACCACCTTGTTTTCCTTCTGGTCCGTCAGATAAATTAATAGATTCTTTTCGGAAAGGCTCTTCACTTCCATTTTTAATACCAAGTGCAACAGCTAAACCAGAATCATCTAACAAAACTTGATCTTGTTCTTTTGCAATACTTAATAAACCAGCATCCTGACCTCCATAGTGGTATGAAATATCTACAGCAGTTACTAAGGCGCTATTGTAGTAAGACATTCCTTTTTGACCATCGTTTAGCGGGAAGAAATCACCATCTGCATCAGATAAATTTAGTAATGCATTTATAGATTTTAAAAGCACACCTTCTTTATATTCAAATATTTTTAATTCTGGCTTTACATTTTGTAAGCCTTCTGCAAAAATTAGAAAAGGATACATCGCATAACGTTGGTAATATGGTCCTTCATTATAGTAACCATCCGGAGAAAAAGGTTCTTCTATATTCGCTAAAAAACCAGCTTTTCCGTCTTTATTTAAATAACCACCATCATCATCTTTTTCATTTGTATCTAATTTTAAATCTTTAATTCCATATAATGCACGATCAATTAACTCTTCATCATTCATTACTAAACCAATCATCCCAACAGCTGCATTTCCCCAAGTACTATGGTTGTGTACTCTTTGGTAAAACTGAGGACTGTCTATTGAAATATGATTTGCAAAAGGTTTAAATAAATTTGTTTCTAGCTTGTTGCGTTCCTCTTCCGTTAAATAATCGTAGATACAATCGTAAGCCTGACTTACATAAACCAACCAGTTAGAATCGTTTAAACATTGCCAGAATAATTTCCCTCTAGCATAAGATCTCGTTTTTGGGTGTAATGGCAACGTTTTATACAGTGCCTCATATTCCATCAACATGTCTTTTACATACTTCGCATATTTTTCGTCATCTAAAATTTGATATAAAAGACCAGCTTTTTGCAACACAAACCAATTACGTTTATGTCTTACGTGTGTGTATCCACCAGAATAATCTTTTGGGATTGGCACTTCTATTCCTAATTCAATCTCAGCGTCAATTTCTTCTTTTACGGCTTGCAAAGACTTATCAAAAATTGGAATATTACCCAATTGCGCTCTAATATCTTTTACACCTTGAGCTGTTAATATCAGTTTTGGGTGTTCTTGAGTAATTGCAGATTCGCTATTATCTGCAACAGCTGTGTCTTCTTTTTTACAAGAAAACACAGTGAATACAATTGCGACTAAAGCAAATTTTAATATGAAATTTTTAGTATTTGTCATATTTAGTGTTTAGAAATTATTCCTATATTTTTATTATCAGTTCCTTTACCTTTTAATTCAGAAGCATCAGACAATTCAGAAGTCCCTTCTTTAAAAGTTGGTTCTATATTATATAGGTTTTCAATATTATATTTTTGATCTCCGGTAACTTCAATTTTACCAGATTTGTAATAGTTGTTATTTAACACATTTACAATTGGTTCACCAACTACCAAATGCATATTCAATCCTGCTGTATTAAAAAAGTTGTTATTTTCAATATCATTTACCTGAACACCATATAAAGACATTGCAGCTTTATACTTGTTCTTTTTACCAAAGCCAACATTGTTAAATACATTATGCTCTACCTCTAAAAATGGCCCAAATGTACTTTCATCTTTTCCTCCTCTATACAACCTCAATGCAGCACCTTGCATATCGGTAACCGTATTATTTTTCATAATCATATATTCTACATTATAAGCTCCAATATCATCGGTTTCTTTATCTAATGCAGTAATATGTCCTGAAATGTTTTTAAATGTTGAATTTTGAATACTAATAGTATCTGCAAATGTTCCTTTTGAAACTCTAAGTACATCAAACGAATGATTAACTACCATATCTTTAAACTCACAATTATCTATAAACAGTTTATAGTTATCTAACATTGAATTCTTACTTGTACTGATGACAGAGTTACCAGCGTAATCTGGAGATTTTGTTCCGTCGAAAGCCACATTCTCTAAAGATAAACTTCCACCATCTTGTATTTCGAAAGCCATCATACGCTCAAAGAAGATAGTTGCTTTTTTTACTCCTGAAGTTTTAAAAGTTAATGGATGATTAACTTGAACAGCTTTAGTTATCAAATACGTTCCAGCTTCTTCCAATTCAATAATATCTCCAGCTTCCGAAGTTTTTACAATTTCGTATAAGGTATTAATTCCAGGAGTAACTTTAAGTGTTTTACCGGAATTAAGAGCTACAGTTTTATCTGCTTTAGAATACCAAGTAGTACCCGTATTTTCTTTAGTTGCAATTTTTGGGCTGATTACAATCTTGTTTTTAATTTTATCTGAAGTTGGAATTAAAAAGCCTTGTTCATTTTTTACTAAAGTGATATCTGTTTTTACAAAACCTTCTTTTATTGTAGTTTCTCCATTTTCACCTAGAATATTATCTTTAAATGTAATACCACTTATATCAGCATCAATACTGAAGATATCTTTCTTTTGGGCATTATAAATAACGTTACTTGAAAACTCTGACGATCTAGGTGCTTGACTTCTTTCTGAATCATTCCCAGCTCCAAAAAGAATATGATCACAATCAATAAACGTATTGTTATTCACTTTAGAATTAATTACAGGTACATAACGATTTGGTGGTGAATTTGGCACACCATTCATCATTACAAAAGCGCCTCTAAAACGGTAACCTGTTAAACCAATATGATAATTATTAATAACAGTTTGTGTTTCGTTAATTACACGGACACCACCTGTACTTGGTTTGTTATTTCCTATAAATACGTTACCATCTACCAACGTTTCATTTCCATGACGCATAGTTAATGTTCCTGTACACTCAAAAAAGGTATTGTATTTAAATGTGTTTTGACACGCTTTGTTAGAAATAATTTCGTGTTCGCCATTTGTTCTATCGAAATAATTAGATTCCACAAAAGTCTTCGAGTTTTCTAGAGCATGATGACTAGTACCAATTCTTAAGGTTTCACCTCCATTATTTCCATAGGTCGGGCGAGGACCAAAATAGTTGTGATCGATTTGGTGGTTATTTTCTCTACTTTCTTTAGTATCTAAACCAACAATCATAGTTACGCCTAGGTTCTTTTTACCAGCAATATGATTATGATCTATTCTATTATTTTTTCCGTAGATAGTTACCCAATAATCTTGTACTTGACGTTCTGGGTTGTTATAATTATCAATTACACATTCAGTTAAACGTGTATAGTTAGCCATTTCCTCTCTGTTTTTTCTAAAAGAAATAACAGCGTTTGTTGGTGTGTAACCATTTTTAAAAACTAAACCATTAACTATTAAATGTTCTCCTGCTAATTGTAAGTTAGAATTCCCTTCTAGAGTTACTTTTCCTTTCTCTTCAACAGTAAGTGTAATTGGGTTTTCTTCGGTTCCTTTTCCTTCAAAAACTAATTCTGCATCATTCCAAACACCATTTGCCATAGTGATGATATCACCTGGATTAGCATTTTTCACTGCGTCGTTAAATTCAGAAACGTCTTTTACTAATAAATCGCTATTGTCTTTTTCTTTTTTACATGAAAAAACCACTAGTAAAAAGCAGATTGAAACAAGTAAAAATTTTGATTGGTTTTTCATATAAAAACTGGTTTACCAGATTGGTTTACCAATATACGTGAATTTTGAATTTAACCAAAAGATATATGCACTTTTAACTCAAAACTGTATTATTTTACCCACAAACAGCAAAATGTCTTTAGAAATATTCAGTCAATGCAATAATTCCATTGTAAGAAATAATACATGCAAAAAGAAGCGATGCATACAATCCAATATTCACAAAAAGACTTGTTTTATAGCCTTTCATAATCTTCTTATTATTAACCATTAATATAATACCAAGAATTACAATAGGTAAAACGAAAACATTAAAGACTTGAGAAAGAATTTGAATCTCAATTGGGTTGGCTCCAAAAGCAGGACCAATTAAAGCCACTAAACAAGCAATTGCAGTAATAATTCTAAATTGCTTAGAATTGGTATCTAATTCGCCAGATTGGTAATCTGCAATCAATAATGGCGCAATTAATAAACAAGGAAAAATAGACGATAAACCTGCGCTTAAAGCGCCAAAAAAGAATATCGTTACAGCCCATTTCCCAGCAACTGGCTCTAATGTATTTGCCATATCTAATACCTGAGTAACTTCTTTACCTTCATAATACAAGGCACCTGCAGCTACTGCCATAATCACAGCACTAATAATAAATATTAAAATTGCGGCTGTTATAGAATCCCGTTTCTGTTGGTCTAAGTTTTTAATTGTCCACCCTTTTCCTTTTACAAACAATGGTCTAGACAAAAAAGTAGCGGAAGCCATTGTGGTACCAACAAATGCAGCAACCAACATTTTTCCTCCTGGCACATCCGGAATAGATGGTATCAATCCTTTAACAACATCTATTGGCAGCGGTTGCACAAAACATAATGACAATACAAAAGACAAACCCATTAATGTTACAAAAATGACCAATATTTTTTCGAAAAACGTATACTTACCGACTAGCATTAATAAGTAAAAAACAACAATAATTATAATGGCTGTAATTAAAACAGTCTCATACTTATGACTGGCTAGACCTTCAAAGTTTATGGCCAAAATTTCATAAATAATATTAGAAGAAATACCTAAAATTCCCATCAAAGAATTCCACTGTCCAAAAGTAATACCAACGATAATTAATATAGCTAAAGCTTTACCAAATTTTAAATGTTTTTTAAAACCAAAGAGCGCTGTTTCACCTGTAATTAATCCATAATTACCATAAGCAAACATTAATACTCCAGAAAACAAACAACTTAAAAGTAATACCCATAATAATTGCATGTTAAACTTACTTCCTGCGACAATCATTGAAGTAACACTACCTGTACCTATGGTGTAACCAATCGCAAAAATACCAGGTCCAAACCCTAATATTATGGCAATTATTTTTTTAAAAAATGATTTGTTAGGTGTTGTTGCATCCATAATATGAGTTCGTTTTTGGTTAGTTAGTTTTTGGTATTAGTTCCAGTCAGTGTGATGACTCTTTCCTGAAGCATCATCTAATCTGAGATACGTATGTGCTCCAAAATAATCACGTTGTGCTTGGATTACATTTGCCGAAGCATATGCCGTTGTTATTCCGTTTAAAAATTGAATTGCTTCACTCAAAGCTGGTGTTGCAACATCATTAAGAATACTTTGAGAAACTACCTTTTTTGCAGCTGGTTTATAGGTATTAACTAAATCAATTAATTTAGGGTTAGTTAATATATTAGTTGTATGTTTAAATACTTCTACCAATTCTTCCATTAAGGTTGATCTTATAATGCAACCATTTGTCCAAATTCGAGCAATTTCACTAAGATTTAAATCCCATTCGAATTTATTTGAAGCTTCCGCAATTAATTTAAAGCCTTGATAATGATTGATAATTCTTGCAAATTGATAAGCTTCTAAAACGTCATTGGTTGTAATATTTAATTCTGAAGTCGTTTTAGTTTGAAATTTTTCATTTAATTGGATTCGCTCTTCTTTATAAAACGAAATATATCTTGAAAATAAAGCGGAAGCAATTAATGTACTAGGCACTCCAAGTTCTGCAGATGAAATGGCCGTCCAGTTTCCTGTACCCTTATTACCCGCTTTATCTAAAACTTTATTTACTAACCAATCGTCTCCTTCTTTCTTCTTAAAAATAGCAGTCGTTATTTCTAACAAATAACTATCTGCTATGTCCTTCCAAGATTGTAAAGTTTGAGATACCTCATCAGGATTTTGACCTAAAGTTTCTAAAATAGTAGACACCTCAGCTAACAATTGCATTTCTACATATTCTACTCCATTATGTACCATTTTTATAAATTGCCCACTTCCTTCTGGACCAACATATGTACAACAAGGCAAACCATTTTTGTCTTTTGCAGAAATAGTTTCTAAAAAAGGAGCTACCTTATTATAAGCATCGATATCTCCGCTTGGCATAATAGATGGCCCTTTTAGAGCCCCTTCTTCTCCTCCAGAAACTCCTGTTCCAATAAAATGAATCCCTTTAGTCTTTAAATAATCGTAACGTTCTTTAGTTTTCTTATAATTTGAATTTCCACCGTCTATTATGATATCATTTTCAGATAGATGAGGCAGCAAATCTTCAATAACGTAATCTATTGTTTTACCTGCATTCACCATTAACATAATGCGTCTTGGTTGTTGCAAAGAATTTACAAATGCCGAAATATCATCAAACGCTTCCGCTCGAGATAACTCAGGGTATTGAGCTTTAAAATTTATAGCAACATCTTCTTCTACACCATCCACATGCCTATTAAACATTGAAATTTTAAAACCGTTATTCGCCAAATTTCTACATAGGCTTTTTCCCATTACGCCTAAACCAAATAATCCAAATTCTGAGGTATTCATTAGTTCTTGTTTTATCTTTTTAATAATCTCTTGTGGTGATAAACTGATATCTATTTTAATAGCGCACTCAGGATTTTCTAAAGTATCAAATTGCGACTTTAATAATTCTGAAGGCATAAAATGGTCAGCTCTACTATTTACTCTTTCTAATATTTGATTGAAAGAACCCACTAAATGCACCCACTCTGTATCGTCTTCTATAGTATCACTTAATATATCTCGATATTTTTGCTTTAAAGCAGAACATACAATAACACAACTATTATTTTCTAGCTGCTTCTTTGCCAAGTCATTTAAAGTCTCTAACCAACCTTGTCTGTCATCATCATTTAAGGCTTGACCACTAGACATTTTTGTGATGTTACTTTCAGGATGAAAATCATCTCCATCAAAAAAAGGAATGCCTAAATCTTGAGCAAGTAAAGTTCCGATAGTGCTTTTTCCGCAACCTGAAACTCCCATGACATATATAACTTTTTTCAATGTATTAAGGTTTTTAGTTAGGATTTGTTCCTTCTCCTACAGTAGCTTCTTTAAACCACACCTCAGAATAACAACCGTTTGCATATTGTTTTGCAATGTCTCCATTGTATGTTTCCGAACCAGTGTACCACACTATATTGTCTTCTGGATTTTTACCATTAGTTTGGTTATATGCACCTTGTTTAAAATAGTTTATTTCGCCAGCATAAGCACTATCGCGCTCAACACCATCGCGTCCGATTGCAGCATATAATGACCATATTTGTTGAGGAATATCTTCTTTTCTTGCAAAGTCTGATTTCAATAAGTTTTTTGTGAATTTTACAGTTTCATGACCTTCACTTCTAAAAGTAAGGTACATAATGCCTTTATATACATTTATTTCGTAACTAAATTCTTCACCTAAAGCAATACCATCCTTTGGTTCTTCTGGATAAGTATTTGGACTATCACCTACAACTGACATATCATTTCCCCAAACCGCTGTAGAAAAATCCCATCGGCTAGAGTTATCGTCGCCATCTGTATTAATTTCATAGTTCCAAAACACAGAACCTTTAGTATGGCCAGGAAATTTTTTGTAAAATATCTTTATTGGTTCATTCTCATGACCTTCATCACTATGAATTTGTCCAACAACAACAGAATACGAAGCCGCTACTCTTGCATCACCAGACGTAGATACATGTTTTACCTTTAATCTACCTGTTAGTTTTCCTCCCACTTCAGGAATCCAATGATTTTTCTGACCCAATTCGGTTCTAGTATTACTTGATGTACGAGAAGTGACTCCTGAGTTTGGTGTTTTATAAACGACCCAATTGGTATCATTATCATTTTCGACATAGAAAAAATCATCTTTCGCGTAATTTACTAATGAATCACTATAGGTACCATCACCCAAAAGTATTTTCCACTCGTCCATAAAAGGTATTACATCACTTGGATAAATAATAGTCTTTTCTGTTTCAGAAGTTTCTTTAGAAGTAGTCTCTGTATTGTCTTTACAGGCTACAATTGCTAAAAGAGTAAATATTGATAATATCGATTTTTTCATGTTAAATTGATTTTTTTTATGAGAATGCAATTAATACATCAACTTCATCACTAAGTTTTCTTCTGTTTTAATTTGGCCAGAATTTGTTATGTTGTTTTCAGATTCTACATTGTTTTTTGCTCCCCAAAGTATAGAAACAAATTGCACCTTATTATCTTTAAATATATTGTTATTAATATTCACATTTACAATTCCATTATGGTTTAGTAGCCTTCTATTTTTTTCATTTGCGCCACAATTAGTAAACGCACTATTTGTAATTAAAAGGTTTCCACCAATTGTAGACTCATCATAACCACCTCTATAATAATCAACCACGTTTGCTTTTACATTATTAAAATTACAATTATTAATAGTTAAATATTCAGTATTGTAATCGCCTTTATCATTAGTTTCTTCCGATAACTCTATACCATTATCACAGTTTGAAATTGACGTATTTTCAAAAGTAATTCGTTCTGAAAATGATTCTTTATAAACTTTAAGCACGTAATTGAAATCACTAATTTTAACATTAGAAACCATTAACCCAAAATGGTTAGACATATTTTTATCTAAACTAGCAAAAGCATAGTTTGTATTGTTGTTTCCTTTTAAAACTACATTTTTAATCGTTAACTTCCCTTTTGATTCTAAAGAAAATAGTGGTGTATTTGCTGCGCCTGAATAAACCAAGTGTGCTTTTTCTTCGCTTTGTGACTGAATTGTAATAGTTTTATTAACCACTAAAGGTTTTCCTATATTATAAGCGCCTTTTGCTATGGCTATAATATCTCCATTAACGGCCTCGTTTATTTTTGTTTGTAGTTCTTCTGTTTTACTAACAACATGAATGGTTGGTTCTTTCGACGCAACTACGTTAGAATACCAAGACGTTCCATATTTAGATTTATCTAAGATATTTGGATTTGAAACATCAACACCTAAAGTCGCTCCAATACTGTTATTATCTTTTCTAGCTTTTCCAAATAAATCATTTTCAATAGTATTAAAATCAAACCCATAATAAGGTTTCACATCATTAGGTATACCTGTTGGAAGAAATATATTATAAGACACCTTTTTCAACTCTAAAGATGCCGAAATAATTCCGCCGTCAAAATCCTGGAATTTTAAACCTTTATTATCTACAACATTGTTTTTAAACAATACACCATCTGCTTTATCGTTTTCTACAACAATTTGCTCTAAACCTTTTTCATTGTAAATAACATTATTCGCTACCGTAGTTCTTATTGCTCTTGCAGAACGGATTTCAGATTTTGGTAATACATCTGCTTGTGTAATGTTTGTACCTACTCCAAATTGCCAAGGTGAGCTACAATTAACATAAGTATTGTACGCAACAACAACATCTGTTACTTGGTTGTAACGGTTTAATGGTGATTTCGGAATTCCATTCATTACAGCCAAAGGACTTCTAAAACTTGTTCCTATTAGATTATAGAAATAATTATTGGTAACCCAATGTCCTGTATTTATTATTCTGATTCCACCAACGTTTTTGTTAATGCCATCTCCAATAAAATAATTACCATCTATAATAGAATAATTTCCGTGACGTGTTACAAGCGAACCTTCACTTTTATAAAACACATTGTTTCTAAACTCATTAAAATTTGTTTTGCTTGAAATAACTTCGACTTCACCATTACATTCTTCAAACAAATTGTTTGCCACCATTGTATGACTTGGAGACATAGATGTGTAGCTATTTCCTAATTGAATGGTTTCTCCACTTGGGCCACCTTTCACAGGTCTTGGACCAAAATGGTTATTTACAATTTGGTGGTAATTATTAATACTCTCAACACCTTCAATACTTACTCTTACCGTTGGACCTCTATTTGTTTTACCTGCAATATAACAGTTACTTAACTCGTTGTGTCTTCCCCAAAATTGAACCCATAAATCGCTTTTATCACGTTTTGGTTTGTTAAAGTCTTCGATAACAGAATTGGTTAATTTACAATGACTAGCTATCTCATCTAAGGTATCTTTATGACTTATTTTAAAATCTACAACTGCACTAGATGGTGAATATCCATTTTTAAAATGCAAACCTTCTGCAATGAGATATTCGCCTCCAAATTTTAAATACGATTGTCCTTCAATACTAACTTCACCAGCCGTTTCTGCCTTTAAAGTTATAGGCTTATCTTCAGTTCCTTTACCTCTAAATTTAATTTCAAAGTCTTTATAGACACCGTTTTTTAATACAATATCATCACCAGGCTGAGCATTTTTAATTGCCTCTTCTAATTCGTCGATGTTAGAAACTAATTGATTTGAACTTGTGTTAGAATTAGTTTTTTCTCCACATGATAAAATCGATAATAACAAACCGAAAACTAATAGATATTTCTTCATTTATTTATTCTTTTAATTATTTAATGAACGACCTCAAGCTCATAATATTTTACTTTAGAATAAGCGCCTTCTGCTGTTGAGCCTAAATAATTTCCGGCTTTAAAATAATTTTCAAATGGCCATTTATTCATACTTACATCTTCGTAAACTAAAGGTGTTTCGCTGTTTAATTGTAATTCTAATCTTCCGGTTGATGCTGTAATTCTAAATTCAAATTCATCAAAACCAACATAACCCATATTTGTTGAGGCATCAACCCAAGTGGCACTTGAGGTTTCTAATAAATCGTCTCCAATTGTAGTTTCATCTACAAGTGATTTTTTGTAAGAATAAATGTAACCATCAATCCAACGTATTTTTATTAGAGGTGGTCCATTATTGGATGAAAACCCGTGAGTTGCCATATCTTCTAAAGAAATAATACCATGAATTTGCATCACAATGGTATTGTGATATTGTCTGTTGCTACTTACATTATCTTCCGAGATATCGACAATTTTTAATCGTCCTGTCATTGTTCCTCCTTCTTCCAGTGACCAATTTTCTCTAGCAATAGCAGGATTTATTAACTCTCTTAATTCTGTTCTAGAATAAGAACTATTTGTAGTTGAAACATCTGGAAATGTATAAAATTCTATTGACGAATCTGCAACATCATCATACATATAAGGCTGAATAGAAGTATTTGCTCTATAAGCACCATTTATCAATTCTGATGGTTGATACTCATCAGGACTACCATTATTATTTTCATCAACTGGCAAGGTCACTTTCCAATTAGAGAAATCTATATTAGCATAAACTTCTAAATTATCGTCATTAGGGTTTTCTATGTTTTCAAAAACAATATCATCTTCATTATCGCGATTAGAGCATCCTAAAGAAATCCCTACACAAATAAGTGATATTAAAATTCGTTTCATGAAACGGAAATTTATAATTGGTTAACCAGTTTGGTCAACCAAAAATATAATAATTTTTGAATCTTAACGCAATATTTAAGTTAATTCTGTATACAATACAGTTAATAGTACAAACAAAAATAAACTGACAGCAAAAACTTCACGTCTATGTCTATTCAAAAACCAATAACAAAAACTTAATATGCATTTATTTTATTTCCAAAAAGACTCAATTTCCTCTAATGATTTCCCTTTAGTCTCAGGAATAAATTTATAAGTAATGACAACGATTAGTAAAATAAAGGCAATAAAAATATAATAAGGAAGAGACCCACTCCATGTTGCGTTGTTGTTCATTTCACTTTCCATAACCACAGGAAACGATTGAGACACCACATAGTTTGCTGCCCATTGTGCGGCAACAGCTACTGACATAGCAACACTTCTTATTTTATTTGGAAACATTTCTGATAATAAGACCCAAACCACTGGTCCCATTGAAAGTGCAAAAGATGCAATAAATACCAAAACACCTATTAATGAAATTACACCTACAGCATCTAATTGTAATGAAAGTGCTAATAATAAAAAGCCAACAATCATACCAATAGACCCAATATATAACAATGGTTTTCTTCCAAATTTATCAACTGTATACATTGCTATAAACGTAAATACAAGGTTCACAAAGGCTAATAAAATCTGCTGCTTTAAAACGTCATCTTTACCAAAACCTAAAGCTTTTTCAAAAATATCTGCACCATAATAAAGTACAGCATTAATACCTGTAAATTGTTGCAATACAGAAAGCCCTGTACCGATTACAATAATTGCTAATATTGCTTTAGAAAAATAATTAACTTTTACTTTACTACTACCTTCCGCATCTAAAGAGCTTTTAATTTCCTCAATTTCTATTAGTGCATTCTCTTTGCTATGAATTTTGTTTAAAATCTCTAAAGCTTTCCCTTCCTCACCTTTTAGAGCAAGCCATCTCGGACTTTTAGGAATAAAAAACATTAGAAATAAGAATAAACCACTAGGAATTAACTCTGACCAAAACATACGTTTCCAACCAAAAGCAATATTTTCGGCTTCAGTTAAACCGTTACCTATAAAATAAGTTGCTAAGAAAACCACAAAGAAACCTACAACGATAGCTAACTGATAATAGGTTACCATACGTCCTCTAATATTACTAGGTGCAATTTCAGCAATGTACATTGGTGCATTCATAGAAGCAATACCAATACCTAAACCTCCAATAATCCTGAATATAACAAGAACACTAACTGTTTCTGGAAAAATTGATGGCAAGCCAGATCCCCAAGCAGATAACGAAAATAATATTGCTGATATAATGAGAGACCATTTACGTCCAATTTTGATACTAAGTGGTCCCGCAACAATAGCACCAACAAAACAACCTAAAAGTGCACTACCAACAACCCAACCTTTAGTAGCTGCATCGAGTTCAAAATATTTACTTAAAAAGAATTGTGCACCATTAATTACTCCGGTGTCATATCCAAAAAGCAATCCTCCTAATGCAGACACAGCCGCAATAAGGATTAAGTATGTTTTTTTAGTCATTTTAAATGTTGTTTAGTTTATTTAAGAGGCTTAAAAATAAAACAAATTAACCAATAAATACGCCTTGCGAGCGCTGCAAATTGTTAAATAAATATTTTAGAATTATTGGGACAACAGAATTGTTGAGTAATCAATAAAAAAAAGGCTCTAACATTTCTGTTAAAGCCTCTGGTACTCAAGGTGGGAATCGAACCCACACGACCGAAGTCACTGGATTTTGAATCCAGCGCGTCTACCAATTCCGCCACTTGAGCAATTAAAATTGGTAATTATTAATCCCAATCTTATCTTTGAACGATAATTAAAAGATGTTAATGCATTTTCGGAATGCAAAAATAGAAAATTAATTCTGCTCAGCAATTAAAATTAGTATGATTTATACTTTTTGTAGTAAAATAATTTTCTAAATTTGAACGAAATTAGCAACACACAAAACCCTCAACTAAACAACTGATAACAAATGATGTACGAAACTAAAGAAGCCAAAATATTTACTTGTACACAAAGTAGATACCTCGCAGAACAAATAGCTGCAGCATATGGAGTAAAATTAGGTAACGTAATTACATCTACTTATAGTGATGGTGAATTTCAACCTTCTTATGAGGAATCTATTAGAGGTACCCGTATTTTTATTATTGGATCTACAAATCCTGGTCCAGAAAACTTAATGGAAATGCTGTTAATGATTGATGCTGCTAAGCGTGCATCTGCAAGACATATCACTGCTGTTATGCCTTATTTTGGTTGGGCAAGACAAGATAGAAAAGATAAACCTAGAGTGCCTATTGCGGCAAAATTAGTTGCCAAAATGTTAGAAGCAGCAGGAGCAACTCGAATTATTACAATGGATTTACACGCTGATCAAATTCAAGGATTTTTCGAAAAACCAGTTGATCACTTATTCGCTTCAACAATATTTTTACCATATTTAAAAAGTCTAAATTTAGACAACTTAACTATAGCTTCCCCAGATATGGGAGGATCTAAACGCGCCTATGCATATTCTAAAGCATTAAAAAGTGATGTTGTAATTTGTTACAAACAACGTGCTAAAGCCAATGTTATTTCTCATATGGAATTAATTGGTGATGTTACCGGTAAGAATGTCGTATTAGTAGATGACATGGTAGATACTGCTGGCACACTTACTAAGGCGGCAGATTTAATGATGGAGCGTGGCGCATTAAGTGTCAGAGCCATTTGTACACATCCTATTTTATCTGGTAGTGCTTACGAAAAATTAGAGAACTCTAAACTAGAAGAATTAATTGTAACAGACTCTATACCTTTAAAAGGTGAAAGTAAAAAACTAAGAGTTTTAAGTTGTGCTAATTTATTTGCAGAAGTAATGCATCATGTTCACCATAATGAATCTATTAGTAATAAATTTATAATGTAAGCTACAAAATTACCGTTAACAAACTAATAATCAAATGCACAACAAAATTCTTATAGAATTTTGTTGTGCATTTTTAAGTAATTTAAAATCTAAAAAAGCGTCAGAACTCTCCAAGAAAACAGGGCCTACTAAAAAATAGTCCTATAACACTAGTATTTTCATATAATATGTCTAAATTTGCAGCCCTCTAAAGCAAAATCTGCTAAAGAGGACAAGCCCTCAAAATGAGGGAATTATATATTTAATAATAAACATTTAAAAAAATGAAATCAATTACAATCAACGGATCTCAAAGAGAAAGCGTAGGCAAAAAGGCAACTAAGGCCTTACGTAATGCTGGTCAGGTTCCTTGCGTTATATACGGAGGAGACAAGCCATTACATTTCTCAGCACCAGAACTGGCATTCTCAAAACTTGTATATACACCTGACGCACATACAGTTGTAATTACTTTAGATAACGGAGAAAAATATAATGCAATTATGCAAGATATTCAATTTCATCCTGTTACAGATAAAATCACACATATCGATTTCTATCAGATTTTTGATAATAAAGCGATTTCTATGGAAATCCCAGTACACACTGTAGGATCTTCTAAAGGTGTTATGAATGGTGGTAACTTAAGAATGCCTTACCGTAAACTTAAAGTGAAAGCAATCCCTTCTAAATTACCAGATTTTATAGAGGTAGATATTACTCCTTTAAAAATTGGTAGTAAACTTTATATTACTGAATTAAAGAATGAAGATTATTCATTTTTACACCCAGACAACACTGTAGTTTGTCAAGTAAGACGTAGTAGATTAGCAGTTGTAGATGCTGATGACGACGAAGAAGAAGGAGAAGAAGGAGCAGCTGAAGGTGCAGAAGCACCAGCAGCAGATGCAGCAGAATAGATATATCCTATTTCAAATATTTAAAAAGCATCCTATTTATAGGATGCTTTTTTTATTTTTACACAAATCTTAAATACACAATGTGTAAGTTTTTAAAAAAGTGGTTAGGCTTTAGTAATAAAACGAAACTAACAGAAGAAGACAAAATGAAAAAATTCTTAATTGTTGGCTTAGGAAATATAGGTGATAAATATGAAAACACCAGACATAACATTGGTTTTAAAATTCTCGATTATTTAGCAGAATCTAATGATGTTATTTTCGAAACAGTAAAACTAGGTGACGTTGCTACATTGAGAATAAAAGGACGTACACTTATTCTCTTAAAGCCAAGTACATTTATGAACCTTAGCGGAAAGGCAATTAAATACTGGTTAGAAAAAGAAAAAATTCCATTAGAAAATTTACTTGTTGTAACTGATGATTTAAACCTTCCTTTTGGGTCGCTACGTCTAAAAACTAAAGGAAGTGATGGAGGACATAATGGTTTAAAAGACACACAAGATAAATTACAAACCGTTAAATACAACCGATTTAGATTTGGCATAAGTGATGAATTCAGCAAAGGCAGACAAGTAGACTATGTTTTAGGAGAGTGGGATGACGATGAAAATTCTAAACTCAAAGAACGTTTAAAAATTTCGGCAGAACTTGTTAAATCTTTTGCACTAGCAGGTGTTAACAATACAATGAATCAGTTTAATGGAAAATAAAAGGTAGCTTCGTTTTTAAAGCGTTTTTACATTTAAAATACAGTAATACTATACCAATTTGAATTCAAAATCAGCAAAAGTAACAACCATAGGCACCTTTGATGGTATCCATATCGGACATCAAAAAATATTAAAACAAGTGGTGCAACTTGCAGAAGCCAAAGGCTATATTCCTGTGGTACTAACTTTGTTTCCTCATCCAAGGATGGTACTTCAAAAAGACGATTCTATCAAGTTGCTAAACACCATTGAAGAGCGTATAGAGTTATTAAAAACTTTTGGCATCAAAGAAGTCATCGTTAAAAAGTTCACTAAAGATTTCGCTAACCTTTCTGCTAAAGATTATGTAAAACAAATTTTGGTAGACGAATTAAACACCAAAGAAATAGTCATAGGATACGATCATCATTTTGGCAAAAACCGAAGCGCAAATATTACAGATTTAAAAGCATTTGCTAAACTGTATGATTTTAATGTCGAAGAAATTTCAGCACAAGATATAGCACATGTGACTGTAAGTTCTACAAAAATCAGAACGGCATTAAACGAAGGGCAAGTTGCATTAGCAAATTCTTATTTAGGCTATAATTTCTTTATAACCGGAACAGTTGTTAAAGGAAAAGGCTTGGGTAGAACCATTGATTTCCCAACAGCAAATATAAATATTACAGCAACATATAAACTCATTCCTAGTGATGGTGTATATGTTGTAAAATCTAATTTTGAAGGTAAAACTGTTTTCGGAATGATGAATATTGGCTCCAATCCTACTGTTGATGGCAAAACACGTTCTATTGAAGTTCATTTTTTAAACTTTAATAAAGACATCTATAATTCTGAATTGAAAATTGAATTTTTGAAACGCCTAAGAAGCGAAGAAAAATTTCAAAATCTTGAAGCCTTAAAAATTCAACTTAAAAAGGATATGAATAATGCTTTAGATTATATTAAAACCATAAATGAATAAATTACTATTTAAACATATTGACAATTCCGGACTCATAGTCTTTAGAATTATCTTTGGTTTATTGTGTTTTTTAGAATCCGTTGGTGCCATTTTTACCGGTTGGGTAAAACGCACTTTAATAGACCCAGAATTTACATTTTCTTTTATTGGATTTGAATGGTTGCAACCATTACCAGGCAGTTGGATGTACGTTTATTACATCGTTATGGGCATATTTGGGCTCTTTATTATGTTAGGGTACAAATACCGATTTAGTATGTTGATGTTTGCATTAATGTGGACAGCTACTTACCTCATGCAAAAATCATCTTACAACAATCACTATTACCTTCTTGTTTTATTGAGTTTTATAATGGTAATAATGCCTGCAAATCGTTATGCATCAGTAGATGTAAAACAAAACCCTTCACTCAAAAGTATTTCTATGCCTAGTTGGTGTAAATGGTTTTTTGTTCTTCAATTATTTATACTCTATACTTACGCTTCAATTGCTAAATTATATCCAGATTGGTTAGACACTTCAGTAATTGAAATACTCATGAAAAGTAAAATCAGCTACCCTATCGTCGGCGAACTTCTACAGCAAAAACCGGTTCATTATATCTTAGCTTATGGTGGTATTTTGTTCGATGGTTTAATTATTCCATTATTACTTTTTAAACCAACTCGTAAATATGCCTTCTTCTCTTCTATTTTCTTTCATTTGTTTAATTCATTTGTGTTTCAAATAGGCATCTTCCCATACATGTCTTTAGCATTTAGTTTATTCTTTTTTGAGCCTAAAACAATTCGGAATTTATTCTTAAAAAACAAGCCTTTATATGAAGCGGACGATATCAGCATTCCAAAACATAAAAACTTATTACTTTCATTATTTTCCGTTTATTTTTTAATTCAGATTGCATTACCCATAAGACATAACTTGTTTAAAGATGATGTGTTATGGACAGAAGAAGGTCATCGTCTATCTTGGCGAATGATGTTAAGAGCAAAAAGCGGCAGAACTACCTACTCTGTTATCAATGCAGACACAAATGTTGCTATTCCTATTAAATTAGACGACTATTTAACAAAAAAGCAACAACGTGGTGCTAAAACAAAACCAGATATTATTTGGCAGTTTGCGCAATACCTTAAAGAAGATTTCGCAAATAAAGGAATACCTATAAAAGTCTTTGTTAGAACTTTTGTAAGTATCAACGGTAAGCCTGTAAAACAACTTATAGACCCTAAAGTTGATATTGCTAATGAAGAATGGTATCATTTTAAACATCATAATTGGCTATTACCTTCAAAGAAAGACTAAGTCTGTTTTTGTTTAGATTCTCTCAAAAAAAACACATTCAATAATTCGTTATAATTCGCTTATCAAAATAGCCATAATTTAATTTTTATCTGCTTATTTTATTTTTACTTTTGTGTCTTGCTTTTACTGAGCTAAATTGGTAAAACTAAATTAAAAGATATGTTACAAGTTGCTTTTATTAGAGAGAATAAGGAAGACATCATTGCACGTTTAGCAAAACGTAATATCGATGCTACAGAAATGATTAACAATGCCATTGCTTTTGATGAAGAGCGTAAAGCTTTACAAACTTCATTAGACAATACTAAAGCAGAATCTAACGCTTTATCCAAAGAAATTGGTAATCTTTTTAAATCTGGTGAAGTACAAAAAGCAAATCTTTTAAAAGAAAAAACCACACAATTAAAGGAAGTTACTAAAAACTTTGAGCAAGAGCTCAATAACAAAGTAGAAGCGCTTGCTGAGTTATTATATAAAATTCCTAATGTACCTAATCCTATTGTACCAGCAGGCAATACAGATGAAGATAACGAAGAAACTTTTAGAGAAGGTGACATCCCAAAACTACACGATACTGCATTACCACATTGGGAATTAGCAAAAAAGTACAACATCATTGATTTTGAATTAGGAAATAAAATCACAGGTGCTGGTTTCCCTGTTTACATAGGTAAAGGTGCAAGATTACAACGTGCACTTATCGCCTATTTCTTAGATAAAAACACAGAGGCTGGTTATACTGAATACCAAGTACCACATTTAGTAAATGAAGCTTCAGGTTTTGGAACTGGTCAATTACCAGACAAAGAAGGTCAAATGTACCATGTTACTTTAGATAATTTATATTTAATACCAACAGCAGAAGTACCTGCTACCAATATCTTTAGAGATACACTTTTAAATGAAAGTGACTTACCTATAAGCATTACTGGTTACACGCCTTGTTTTAGACGAGAAGCTGGAAGTTATGGTGCACACGTTAGAGGACTTAACCGTTTACATCAATTTGATAAAGTTGAAATACTTAGAGTAGAACATCCTGATAATTCTTATAAAGCATTAGACAGCATGGTAAATCATGTAAAAGGTATTTTACAAGACTTAAAATTACCTTACAGAATCTTAAGGTTATGCGGTGGAGATTTAGGCTTCACGTCTGCATTAACTTATGATTTTGAAGTATTCTCTACAGCTCAAGACCGTTGGCTAGAAGTATCTTCAGTATCTAATTTTGAAACTTTTCAGGCCAATCGTTTAAAATTACGTTTTAAAAATGGCGATGGTAAAAATGAATTGTGCCACACCCTAAATGGAAGCTCATTAGCATTGCCAAGAATTTTAGCTGGTATTTTAGAAAACTACCAAACAGAAGACGGTATAAAAATACCTGAAGCTCTAATTCCATATACCGGTTTTGATATGATTCCTTAAAATTAACTATTTCAGAAAAGTACTCAATTGTTAAAATTTAATGCAATTCAACGATTTATTATGTATTTCTTCGTTTAAAATGATTTTTTTTTAGAAATTAGTTACTCCAAATCAGAAAAACCTATTTATGAAAAATTTAAAACGAATTGTATTACTCGTGTCATTGATTGCGATGGCATGCAAAGTTCTGTTTTAACTGTTCATTTAAAAATATAAAACAGAACCTAGACAGAATAATTGAATCATATTTACAAAAATAATGGTTAATAGCACATTTATTTTGCTGGTAAAATGCCTAAACGTAAAGTTTAGGCATTTTTTTTTATAAAAACTTTTACAATAACTAGGTTGTGCATTTGTTATATTTGAAAACTTCTTTACACATAACATACATGCAAAAACAAATTTTAGTTTTACTTTTTATATTAGGCTGGTATTCTGGTTTTGCACAGAATAGCGAAGCCCAGGCAGAAAGTTATTACAAAAAAGGGGAGTTTAAAAAAGCACTCATTATTTATGAGAACCTTTTAAAAGAAAAGCCAACTAGCTATAAATACAGTACTAAATTAGTTGATATTCATCAACAATTAGAACAATATAAAGAGGCCGAAAAAGTAATTCTTGACCAATTAGCAAAAAGAAGAGAGCCAGACATGGTGGTTACTTTAGGTTATAACTATCAATTAATTGACAGTTTAGAAACAGCAAATAAACTCTATGAAGAAGCCATAAATTTTGCAGACGAAAAGCCATATTACATATACACAATTGCTAAACGGTTTGAAGATTATTCACTGTTAGACCAAGCCATTCGTTTATACGAAAAAGGTAAAATTCTAACACCAGAAAGAAACTACAACACGCAATTAGCGCGTATTTATGGCGATTTAGGAGATATTGAGAAAATGTTCGAGAATTATATAGAATTCATCAACTATAAACCCAATTACCTTAGTAATATTAAACGTGCTATCGCTGATTTCATATCTGAGAATAAGGACAATGAAAATAATATTTACCTCAGACGATTATTACTAAAAAAAATACAACAAGAACCACAACCTTATTGGTACGAAATGTTGAGCTGGTTGTACGTACAAGAAAAAGCCTATAACAAATCCTTTATACAAGAAAAGGCACTTTACAAACGTAACCCAGAAAGTTTAGAACGCATTATTGACCTTGCTAATATGGCACGTAAAGACAATGATGACGACACAGCAAAATCTATTTTAAACTATGTTTTAGAATCAACACAAGATCAAACAATAGCATTAACTGCTCATCAATATATTTTAGAAATTGATTCTAAAAACGCAGATAAAAAAACATTAGAACAAATAGATGAAACGTACCAAAATCTATTTACTGAATTCGGAAAATCACAACTAACTATTCCGTTACAACTTGCTTACGGAAAATTCTTAGCCTTTGACAAAAAAGATACAGAAACAGCTACTGAATTTTTAAAAGAAAGTTTAAAACTTAACATTCGTTACTACAGAAAAGCCAAGATAAAACTACTATTGGCTGATATTTTAGTGCTTCAAGAAAAATTTAATGAAGCTTTGATTTTTTATTCTCAAATTCAAGCTGAAATGAAGAATAGTACGATTGCGCAAGAAGCAAGATTCAAAGTCGCAAAAACGAGTTATTACAAAGGTGATTTTGATTGGGCAGAATCGCAATTAAAAATCTTAAAATCATCAACATCGCAATTAATTGCTAATGATGCGTTAGACTTAAAACTATTAATTACCGACAACAAATTTGAAGATAGCTTACAAACATCATTAAAATTATATGCTAAAGCAGATTTGTATGCTTTTCAGAATAAAACAAATGATGCTATTTCTCTTTTAGATAAAATATTAGAAGAACACCAAGGCGAAAACATCATTGGCCAAACGCTATACAAACAAGCAAAACTCTACGAAAAAAAGAAAGATTACATTAAAGCTGAAACCAATTACCAAGAGATAATAAAAAATTATCGCGATGGTATTTTAACAGACGACGCTTATTACTATTTAGCCGAACTTTACAATTCATATTTAGAAAAACCAGAAGAGGCTAAAAAACTTTACGAAAAAATAATCTTTGAACATCAAGACAGTATTTACTTCATTGAAGCAAGGCGCAAATTTAGGATGTTGCGAGGCGATAGTATAAATTAATATTTAAATCTTCGATAGACAATACTCTGTTAGCAGTAAAATCGTTTAGTTTCTAATTTATTTATTTTGCGACTTAGCCAAAACTTATTATCCGTTAACTTCTAAATCCATATTTTTGCATCAAATTTATATTACCCAAAAATGATTATATACAACGTTACCCTAAATATAGATAAGAGCATACGCAACGAATGGTTAGAGTGGATAAAAGAACATATTCCTCAAGTGTTAGCAACAGGTAAATTTAAAGAAGCTAAGCTTACAAAAGTACTAGTAGAAGATACCGAAACCGAAACCTATTCCGTGCAGTACAGAGCGCACTCTAGAGAAGCATTAGAATCTTATTATGCAGAACATGCAGAAGGCTTAAAACAAGATGGCTTAAAACGCTTTGGAGAGAAAGTATTATCATTTAGAACAGAATTAGAAGTTGTAGATGAGTATGTAGTAAACTACAAATAGATTTAATAAAGCAAACAACTCTGCTAATCTCTATGCAGCTCTGTGTATCTTTGTGTACCTAATAATTTAAAACATCTGTGTATTCGTGGCAAATCAACACCAAGTAAAAGCAAAAAAACACCTAGGACAACATTTCTTAGAAGACGAATCTATAGCTCAAGATATTGCAGACAGCTTATCTCTAAAAGGTTATAATGATGTTTTAGAAATTGGGCCAGGAATGGGCGTGTTAACCAAATACCTTCTAAAAAAAGACATTACAACACACGTTATAGAAATAGATACAGAATCTGTAGAGTACTTAAAGAATAATTACTTAAATCTTGCAGATAGAATTATAGAAAAAGATTTTTTAAAATACGATTTAAATCTCGTTTTTAAAGACAAGCCGTATGCGATAATAGGTAATTTTCCGTATAACATATCATCACAAATTCTATTTAAAACTTTAGAATTGAGACATCAAATTCCAGAATTTTCTGGGATGTTTCAAAAAGAAGTTGCGATGCGCATCTGCTCTAAAGAAGGTTCAAAAGTTTACGGCATATTATCGGTTTTAACTCAAGCTTTTTATGATGCTGAATATTTATTTACTGTTCCTCCAACTGTTTTTAATCCACCTCCAAAAGTAGACTCTGGTGTATTATTACTAAAAAGAAAAGCGAATTTCACTTTACCGTGTGATGAAAAATTATTCTTTAGAGTCGTAAAAACAGGCTTTCAACAGCGAAGAAAAACATTACGTAACAGTTTAAAAACATTTAATCTGTCTGATAATTTAAAAGCAAATACTATATTTGGGCAGCGACCAGAACAATTAAGCGTTTCACAATTTATTGAACTGACTTCGCTAATAGAAAACGATATAAATTAAACTCTAAACTTAAGAGTGGAAGAGACCCAAGAAAATATACAATTTCAGCTCACCGATGAGCTTATTGAAAAGGTAGAAATTATTATTGAAGACGAAAACGATAATAATTTAAAAGCCCTATTAAATGAGTATCACCATGCAGATATTGCTGAAATCCTTGATGAATTAGATTTAGAAGATGCCGTTTATATTATTAAACTTCTTGATTCTGAAACGACCTCAGTTATCCTTATGGAACTCGATGAGGACTTTAGAGAAAAAATTCTTAAAAATCTTTCTACTAAAGAAATTGCCGAAGAAGTTGAAGAACTAGATACGGATGATGCTACAGATATGATTGCTGAGCTTCCGGAAGAAAGGCAAGCTGAAGTTATATCGTATATAGAAGATCATGAACACAGAGATGAAATTCAAGAACTTTTAGCCTATGATGAGGATACAGCAGGTGGACTCATGGCAAAAGAGTTAGTGAAAGTTTATGAAACTTGGACTGTTGCTGGTTGTCTTCGTAGAATTAGAGGACAAGCTAAAGATGTTACAAGAGTACATTCTGTGTATGTTGTAGATAAACAAGATAAACTCATTGGTAGATTATCTTTAAAGGATTTAATCATATCTAAAAGTGATATAAAAATTGCAGACATTGCTAAAGATAATGTAGATTGGGTTAATGTCCATGATGATGTAGAAGCCGTAGCAAAAGTGATGGCAAAATATGATTTAGAAGCCATTCCTGTGGTAGATGATAATCAAATTTTATTGGGTAGAATTACTATCGATGATATTGTAGATGTCTTAAAAGAAGAAGCTGATAAAGATTATCAATTAGCAGCAGGTATTACACAAGATGTTGAGGCGGATGATAGCGTATGGGAACTAACAAAAGCACGTCTGCCCTGGTTAGTTTTAGGACTTTTTGGTGGACTAGGAAGTGTATTTATAATGAAAGGCTTTGAGGAGGTTATGGAGACCGTACCTTCTCTATTTTTTTACACGCCATTAATAGCAGCAATGGCTGGTAACGTTGGTGTACAATCTAGTGCAATTATTGTACAAGGTATTGCCAACGACAATGTAAAAGGAAGCATAGGGAGTAGACTTTTAAAAGAAATTGGTTTAAGCCTTATTAATGGTTTTGCTTTGGCATTATTAGTAATTCTATTTGGTTTTTTAATTAATCAAAATCCAACAGAAAGTTTGGCTATTGCCGTATCAATGATGTCTGTAATTGTTGTTGCAGCATTAGTTGGTACATTTGTACCAATAATCTTAGACAAAAGAGGTATAGATCCAGCTATTGCTACAGGTCCTTTTATTACAACAAGTAATGACATTTTGGGCATTTATTTGTTCTTTGTCTTATCCGGATTAATAATTGGTTTTTAAAATCAAAAAGAGTACATCAATTGAGAAGTCTTCCTTAATTTTAAGGATTTAATTTAAGGTAAATTGATTTATGAAAATACTACACCTAGATGCTAATCACCCATTACTCTTAAATCAGCTTAACGATTTAGGATTCACAAATCATATAGATTACACATCTTCTAAAGCCGAAATTGAATCCAAAATTGCAGATTACGACGGCTTTATTATTCGTAGTCGTTTCTCAATTGATAAACCCTTTTTAGATGCTGCCAAGAACCTAAAATTTATTGGTAGAGTTGGCGCAGGATTAGAAAATATTGATTGCGATTATGCAATAAAAAAAGGTATTTACCTCATATCTGCACCAGAAGGGAACCGAAATGCGGTTGGCGAGCATACCTTAGGAATGTTACTTTCACTTTTTAATAAACTTAACAAAGCAGATAAAGAAGTAAGAAACGGCAAGTGGTTGCGCGAAGAAAATAGAGGGTTAGAGTTAGATGGAAAAACGATTGGACTCATTGGTTATGGCAATATGGGAAAAGCATTTGCTAAAAAACTTAGAGGTTTTGATGTAGAAGTACTGTGTCATGATTTAAAAACAAATGTTGGAGACGCTAATGCAAAGCAAGTTTCTTTGACTGAGTTACAAGAAAAATCAGATGTCTTAAGTCTTCATATTCCACAAACGGATTTAACCTTAAACATGGTTGATTCAAAATTTATAAACGGATTTAAAAAACCTTTTTGGTTGATTAATACAGCTCGAGGAAAAAGCGTGGTTACTGAAGATTTAGTTTCAGCCTTAAAATCTGGTAAAATTTTAGGTGCAGGATTGGATGTATTAGAATATGAAAAATCTTCTTTTGAAAACTTATTTTCAGACGATAATATGCCTGATGCGTTTCAATATTTAATCGCATCAGAAAATGTATTACTTACACCACATGTTGCAGGTTGGACAGTTGAAAGCAATATTAAACTAGCACAAACCATTGTAGATAAGATTCAAGCTAAATTTTGTTAACTTGTAACTCTACAAAACATATTTAAATGACATCAGCAGCTACTAATCCAGAAGAATACATCGCTCAACTTCCAGAAGATCGTATAGCACCAATTACTAAACTAAACGATCTTATTAAAAAACATATGCCAAAAGGCTTAGAAGCAGGAATGGCCTACGGAATGTTAGCCTATTATGTTCCAAAATCTATTTATCCAGATGGTTATCACTGTAAACCATTTCCACCATTACCATTTATAAATCTAGCTTCACAAAAAAACTTTATTGCACTTTATCATTCTGGTATGTATGCAAAAAAAGAATTGTACGATTGGTTTGTAGCAGAATACCCAAAGCATTCTAAATATAAATTAGATATGGGAAAAAGCTGTATTCGATTTAAAAAAGTAGATGATATTCCTTACGGTTTAATTGAACAACTCTTAGGTAAAATGTCTGTAGAGGAATGGATTACGATTTACGAAAAGGCAATTAAAAAATAATTTTATTATGAAAAAAAGAGTTACAGGAATTGGTGGATTATTCTTTAAATCTAAAGATCCAAAAGCAGCAAAAGATTGGTACAACAAACATTTAGGTTTTAATACAGACGACTATGGGTGTACCTTTTGGTGGAAAGATAAAGAAGGTAAAGATTGCTCTACACAATGGAGTCCGTTTGCGGAAGACACAAAATACATTGAACCGTCTAAAAAAGACTTTATGTTTAACTATAGGGTTGAAAACTTAAAAGAACTTTTAGAAACTTTAAAAGAAGAAGGTGTTACTGTTGTTGGTAAAATGGAAGAGTACGATTACGGTAAATTCGGTTGGATTTTAGATAACGACGGTAACAAAATTGAGCTCTGGGAACCTATTGACAAAGCCTTTTTATAAATTTATTAAATATTAATAATTGAATTATATAGAGATTCTTCAATCATACAATTTAACTGCATTACAATGGATTGCCATTAGTTTTGCAGTTTTTTTATTAGGTTTATCTAAATCTGGTATTAAAGGAATAGGTATCATTCTCGTTGTTATCCTTGCTTTTGTATTCGGTGAAAAAGCATCTACCGGTATTCTACTTCCTATGTTGATTTTTGCAGATATTTTGGCCGTTATTTACTACAATAGACATGCTGATTGGGGAATTATAAAGAAACTAATTCCTTGGATGATTGTAGGTGTTTTAGTTGGAGTTTGGATTGGCAATGATATTTCAGAATACGTATTTAAAAAGCTGATGGCTGTAATAATTTTAGCATCAGTAATTATCATGTTTTTTCTAGAAAGAATAAAATCTAACAAACCACGAAGTAATAGACTCTTCTCTTCTAGTATGGGATTTTTAGCTGGTTTTACTACTATGATAGGAAATTTAGCTGGTCCTGTTTCAAACATTTACTTTTTAACCATGCGTTTTCCGAAAAACGAATTTATAGGAACAGCAGCTTGGTTATTTTTTATTATAAATGTTTTTAAATTACCATTTCATATTTTCGTTTGGAACACCGTTTCTGTAGAATCTCTAGTTCTAAATTCTATCTTAATTCCTGCTGTATGTATTGGATTCTTTTTAGGTGTAAAAATTGTTAAACTAATTTCTAATGTCAACTACAGACGCTTTATTTTAATTGTGACTGCTATTGGTGGCATTATTATGCTGTTTAGCTAACACAATTTTCCTCATCATTTTTTTGCTTTTTAAACACCTAATTATCAAACCATAATCCAACATATTTTGCAATCTTAATTTTATTAACTTTACCGCCTAAACTAAATTTTAATAAAATGTCAGCAGAAAATAAAGATTTCAGTAAAGAAGCATTAGATAATGCTAAAGAAGGTACGGAAAACGTAACGGATAGCATGAGTGCTAAAGCTGGTGAATTAGCCAATGACGCTAAAGAAGCATTAGGTAGTGCAAAAGAAAAAGCTTCTGAACTTGCTGAAGAAGCAGGTGAAAAAATTAGTGAATTCTCTGATGCAGCTAAAGATAAAGCAACGCATCTAGCAGAAGACGCAAAAGAAACCTATAACGAAGCAAAAGATAAAGCTAAAGAATTCGCTGATGACGCTAGTGAAAAGATAAGTGAGCTCACAGACACTGCTAAAGCAAAGGCATCTGAATTTGCGGATGATGCTAAAGAAACTTATACAGAAGCTAAGGAAAAAGCGTCTGAATTTGCTGATGCTGCTGAGGATAAACTTGAAGATTTAGCAGAAGATGCTAAAGAAACTTACACGGAAGCAAAGAAAAAGACAAAAGGCTTCTTTCAAAAGTTATTTGGAAAAAATTAATGACGAATAAAAAATTGTTAACTTTATAATCTAACTATTAAACCAAAATAAGAATGTCAGACGATAACAAAAATTTAAGCGACGACCTAGATGATATGATAGGTGACGCTAAAGAAGGTGCAAAAAAAGCAGGAGATAAAATTAGCCAAAAGGCCAGTGAACTATCGGAAGATGCAAAAGAATTTGCAGATGACGCTAAACAAGCAGCAAGCGACTTTGCAGATGATGCTAAGGAAGTTTTAAGTGATGGTAAGAATGTTGGTATTATAGCTCACATTACATTAATTGGGTGGGTAATAGCATTAGTAATGAATAGTAGTAATAAAACTGAATTAGGCTCTTTTTATATAAGACAGATGCTAGGTATAAGTCTTATAGGTATAGTATGTTCTTTTATTCCTATAGTGAATTTTGTGGCTTGGATACCTGTTTTAATAGCTTGGATAATGAGTCTAATAAGTTCACTAAGTGGTGAAATGAAGCCAAGTTGGTTACTAGGGAATCAATTTCAAGAATGGTTTAAAAGCCTTTAATAATTATAAAATTTTCATAAACCCAGAATTAACTTTCTGGGTTTTTTGTTTTCTATATTTTGCTAATACCATAATCTAATGGCAACGTATCTCCAACGCGCTGACTTCCCATGGCACCTCCAAAATACAATCCAATAATTGGCGTATAATTACCATAACTATCAATATAAAATTCGTCTATTTCTAGTTGCAATTCCGACTGAAAATCTTTGTTGTACAAAATAGAAATCTTCTCTTTTAACGTTACTTTTTTAAAATCTGAATCAACTAATGACTCAACACTAAAATGAGACCATTCATCAACTCCAAAACCGTCATAAAAAATCAAATAACCTTCATTTCTTAAGTTTTCATTATATAATGATCGCATAAAATGTTGAACGGAACCGTTATATACTTGATCTCTATTCTTTAGGGTTTTAGGTTTACTAGAGTCATTTAAATCTTTATAAAAAGACGTTCCAAAATAGGTCACAGACTTTACAGTAAATTTTAAGGTGTTTAAATTTGCGTAGCGAAAGTTAATTTCAAAATCTATTAAATCATAAGCAATTTCATATTGCAAAGCTTTATTTTCAATTTTTAGAGCAACGTTAGAACTCGCATATAGCGCTTTATTTTGCTTGTCATACTTTAATACTAAATCGTCTTCATTTAATATTTTACAAGATTTACCAAACTTAGAATTTCCTAAAAACTCTTTTCTAAATAGTCTTAATTTTTGTCTTCGTGTTAAACCATCATCATATTCTATGTGCACCTCATCTAAAGCATTATCTGCTTCAACCAGTTCTACTTTTATATTGTTTTTAGTTCTAAAATCAGATACAAATATTTTTTCAAAACCTAAATAAGAAATAACTAAAGTAGATTGAACAGCATCAGTATAATCAATAGAAAACTCGCCTTGACTATCTGTCGTCGTTCCTATTGTGGTATTATCAAAGTAAACGGCAACGGTTTCTATAGGTTGTTGTGTGGCTTTATCTACAACAATTCCAGTAAGCGTTTGAGAAAAACAAAACAAGGGTAAAATAGAGAATAATAGACTAAGCTTATTTATCATGTTGCTCATGGTTATCCACAAACTTACGCTCTAACTCTGCCTGAAATTCTTCCATAACAGGTCTTACTGTACTTTCTGGTAAGTCAGCTATTTTAATATACATTAAACCATCCACAGCATTATTAAATAAAGGATCTACATTAAAAGCTACAAGTCTAGCGTTTTGCTTAATGTATTTTTTTAGCAAAACAGGAAGTCGCAATGCTCCTGGTTCTACTTCATCAATAATTTTATCGAATTTATTTAAATCGGCTTCAGTTGCATCAAAAACAAAATCCTTATCCGCATCTTGTAATTTTACTTTAAATTCTTTTTTAGGATGAACGTATTGAGCAACGTATGGATCATAATAATGAGATTTCATAAACTCAATCATCAAACTCTTAGAAAAGTTAGAAAACTGATTACTAATACTTACACCACCAATTAAATATTTATGCTCCGGAAAACGCAATGTTGTATGTACAATTCCTTTCCAAAGTAAAAATAATGGCATTGGTTTTTGCTGATATTCTTTTATGATAAACGCACGACCCATTTCTATAGATTGGCTCATCATTTTATACAATTCTGGTTCAAAACGAAACAAATCTTGCAAATAAAATCCGTCTATACCATAACGTTCAAAAATTTGCGAACCTAAACCCATTCTATAAGCGCCTGCCATTACATTTTTATCATTATCCCATAAAAACATATGATGATAATAAGTGTCAAAAGAGTCTAAATCAATCGCTTCATTTGTACCCTCACCAACTTCTCTAAACGTAATTTCTCTAAGCCTTCCTATTTCTCTTAATATATTAGGAATCTCTTTTGCAGATGCTAAAAACACCTCGTAATTTTTACTCTCTAAAAGTCTACAGTCTGCTTCTCTCAATTTATCGACCTCAGCAATCATCACTTCTGGCGCAATTGGTGTTACAATACGCTTAGGTGGTTTTGGTACTTTTAGCTGTGATTGAATATTGTCTAAAATCTTTGGTTTATCCTCAAAGGTTTTAGATAACATATATGTTTTTCGTCTAATAAAATCTGTAAACTCTGAAAGGCCTGGATGTGCCTTTTGGTCTTTTACAGAAATAGGTTTACCAACTCTTACTTTTATAACACGACGTTTCTGTGTTAAGACTTCAGATGGCAATTTTGCCGTTCTTAAAGTGTCACTAATCTTTGAAAGTCTGTAAAATAAACGGCTATTTTTAGCATGAAAATATATAGGTACAACTGGTACTTCTGCTTTCTGTATTAATTTCATGGCAGCAACTTCCCACTCTTTATCTACTACTAATTTACCATCGCGATATGTTGACACTTCTCCTGCAGGAAAAACACCTAACGGATGACCTTCTCGTAAATGTAAAATGGCATTTTTAAAACCTGCAATACTACTGGCAGCATCTTTTCTCCCTTCAAAAGGATTAACAGGCATAATGTAAGGCTTCAATGGCTCAATACGATGCAATAAAAAGTTCGCAATGATTTTAAAATCACTACGTTGTTCTATCATTAATTTTAAAAGCAAAATACCATCAATACCACCAAGTGGATGGTTAGATACCGTAATGTAAGGCCCTTCCTTTGGTAGACGTTTCATGTCTTCTTCAGGAATTTCAAATTTAATCTGAAATTCTTCTAAAATAGCATCAAGAAAATCAACATCACTTAGATGTTTATTGCGCTTATAGAATTTATTTATAGTAGATATCTTAAGTACTTTCATTAATACCCAACCAAAAAAAGTACCCAAGAAACCATACTTATCAGCATGTATTGCTTTAGCGACTTCTTTTGCGGTTACTAAACCTGTATCGGACGATTTACCCATAAAACAAATGTAGTAAAGTTTATTTAGTTACTATTTGTACTGTACCTTGTGTTAATTGCTTCAATAATAACGTTTTATCTTTTTCTAGATCCTGTATGGCAGCGTCATTATAATGTCTAATAGTATATAGACTGACATTTTCGTTGCATGTTACATTAAATTTAGCCTTTAAATGCTGTAACAGTTTTTCTAAATTATCAAATAAATTATCAATACAAACAGAAAAACTTATTGCTGAATTCTGAATCACATCAACCTTCATTTTATATAAGTGTAACAAACTAAATATATCACTAATATTTTCTTCCATAATGTATGAAAAATCTAAAGATGACAATGATATTAGGGTTTGATTTTTCTTTACAATAAAACAAGGCACTTCTGGCACTAGTGCTTCTCCTTTACTTACACGCGTACCTTCTGCCTCTGGATTTAAAAACGATTTTACATACAACGGAATTTCTTTTTGTTGCAACGGTTGTAATGTTTTTGGATGAATTACCGATGCTCCGTAAAATGCCAACTCAATAGCCTCTCTGTATGAAATTTGATGTAATAATTGTGTATTTTCAAAATAACGCGGATCGGCATTTAAAACACCAGGAACATCTTTCCAAATCGTTACACTGTTAGCATTTAGGCAATATGCAAAAATTGCAGCTGTGTAATCACTCCCTTCTCTGCCTAAAGTAGTGGTAAAATTATTAGCATCGCTTCCCAAAAAACCTTGAGTAATATTTAAAATACTTGAATTTAAGTTAGATGAAATATTAGCTTGCGTTGCTTCCCAATTTACATTAGAGCGTCTGTAATAATTATCTGTTTTTATAAATTCTCTAACATCAACCCAATTGTTTTTTAAGCCAATTTCGTTAAGGTAATGACTAATAATAGTAGTTGAAATTAATTCACCGTAACCAATAACTTGATCATAAACATAATTGTAATCTGGTGATTTATTGCTTTTAAAAAAAGTGTTTAATTCATCAAAAAGCGCTTTTACAACTGTAAATACTTGGTGACGATTATTATCAAACAAATCTACTAAAATATCATTATGGCATTTAATTACTTCGTGAATTGCGCTTTGTAATTCGTCTTTATTTTCAAAATAATTTTTAATGACCAATTCCATTTTATTGGTTGTTTTTCCCATTGCTGAGACAACAACCAATGTATTATCATAACCTGTAGTTTGTAATACTTTTGCCAAGTTTTTTACGCCATCTGCATCTTTAACTGATGCGCCTCCAAATTTATAAACTCGCATTATATTTGGTTTAAATAATTAGTGATTCCGTTTTCATCTAATTGCACAACATTCCAATCTCGCATAACATTTGCGCCTTTGCTTTCATAAAATTTTATGGCTGGCTCGTTCCAATCTAAAACTTCCCAACAAACACGTTTAACACCTAATTGTTTTGCATGCTTTACAACAGCATCTAAAAGTAACGTACCTAAACCCTTACCTCTACATGTTTCGCTTACAATGAGATCTTCTAAATGTAAAACTTCTCCTTTCCATGTAGAATATCTAGGATAGACTAAAGCAATTCCTTGTATTATAGCATCTATTTCTAATACAAAACAAGTGAATTTTGGATAGACTCCAAAACCATCATTTTCTAAATCAGAAATACTTATTTCTACTGCATCTGCTTCTTTTTCAAAAATCGCCAATTCTTTAATGAGTTCTAGCACTCTTGGCATGTCTTGTATATTGGCTAATCTTGGTTGGTTCATAGGTGACATAAAAGGAAATCTCAAATATAATCTAAACTCACTTTACAAAACAACTAATTTCATCTACGAAAACGTTATAGTTTGTTAAAAAATGCGATATTTGTACGCTACTAATCAATAAATTACTTCATGTCTAAAAGAAATCAAACCTTAGGTGAATTTATAATTGAAAACCAATCATCCTTTAAATATACCTCAGGAGAACTTTCCAGGTTAATTAACTCTATTCGTTTAGCTGCTAAAGTGGTAAATCACGAAGTTAATAAAGCTGGCCTCGTAGATATCATTGGTGCTGCTGGTGATACTAATATTCAAGGTGAAGATCAGCAAAAGCTGGATGTATATGCTAATGATAAGTTTATACAAACCATGACAAAACGAAATATTGTTTGTGGTATTGCTAGTGAAGAGGAAGACGATTTTATTGCTATTAATAGCCAAGATGAGAATCACCAAAACAAATATGTGGTTTTAATTGATCCTTTAGATGGATCATCTAACATTGATGTTAATGTATCAGTAGGTACTATTTTTTCTATCTACAGGCGTGTAACTCCTGTTGGAACACCCGTAACTATTGACGATTTCCTACAAAAAGGAAGTCAACAAGTAGCTGCTGGTTATGTTGTTTATGGTACATCTACTATGCTTGTATATACTACAGGACATGGTGTTAATGGATTTACTTTAAATCCTGCAATTGGGTCATTTTATTTATCGCACCCAGATATGGAATTCCCGGAAAATGGTAACATTTATTCTGTTAACGAAGGAAACTATACACACTTTCCTTTGGGCATTAAAAAATATATTAAATACTGCCAAGAGGAAGAAGGAGACAGACCATACACGTCTCGTTACATTGGTTCTTTAGTTTCTGATTTTCATAGAAACATGATAAAAGGTGGTATTTACATGTATCCTAAAAGTTCTAAAGCAACTAACGGAAAATTACGTTTGTTATATGAATGTAACCCTATGGCATTTTTAGCAGAACAAGCTAATGGTAAAGCAAGTGATGGCTATACGAGAATAATGGATATTAAACCTACAGAATTACACGAGCGAGTACCATTTATTTGTGGTAGTAAGAATATGGTTGAAAAAGCAGAGGAATTTATGCGCGACAATGTTGAATAAAAAAAATACTATTATATAAAAAAAGCAACCTAAAATTTAGGTTGCTTTTTTTATTTATGTAGGTTTAAAAAACTACTTATTCATACCTTTCATCTCTTCAATAAAAGTATCAGAATCAACTTTATCATATGCCAATGCTAAAGCCTTATCAGCAATGTACTTTACGTTTTGAGCATGAAAACCTAAACCAACACAAAGCTTTTCTAATAACCAATGCTGATTAGGACCTTCAATATCATCTGCCCAAACCATACGAGACAAATCATATAAACGCTCTAAACGATCATCGTAAGAATGTGGTGCGTTAATAGGATGCGAGCTATAGTTCTCTAAAATATCTTTGTAATCGTGCTCCGAAATATCTAATCGTGTTGCTAAACGGTCTAAAAAAGCTCTCTCTTTATCTGTAATTACACCATCACTCATCGCAACTCTAACAATGGCTGCAAAATGGTCTTCATTACGTTTTTTAAATCCGCTATCGAATAAATCTGAAAATGACATATATCTATTTATTTAAAAATCTAATTATTAATTCTGAACAAATATAATTCTATTCAAAGAATTATCATTAACTCATTTAAACTTTTTGAATTATAACAAATTGAAAAAGTTTGAAATAGTACATAAATGAACGCATCAAAAATTTTATATTTGTAACTCCAAAATAAGAAACTTGAGTAAAGTATCTATTGCCCAAACATTCGTACAGACTTTGCAACTGCAAAATCTGCAAACTGCTATTGCCCAAACTGAAATAAAAACACATTTAAAAGGCCTTGTTGGCTCTTCATTTTCTATTACAGTTGCAGAAACTTTTAAAAAAGCAGACAAACCCTTTTTACTGGTTTTTGATGACAAAGAAGAAGCTGCTTTTTACCTTAACGATTTAGAACAACTCATCAATGATAAGGATGTTTTGTTTTATCCTGGCAGTTATCGCAGACCATACCAAATTGAAGGAACTAACAATGCCAACGTGCTTTTACGTGCTGAAGTTTTAAACCGAATTAATTCGCCTAAAAAACCATGTATCATTGTCACCTATCCTGATGCGCTTTTTGAAAAAGTAGTCACAAAAAAAGAACTTGAAAAGAACACCTTAAAAATTTCTGTTGGCAACGAATTAAGTATCGATTTTGTTAACGAAGTTTTATTTGAATACAAGTTTAAACGTGTAGATTTTGTTACAGAACCTGGTGATTTCTCTGTACGAGGTGGTATTGTAGATGTGTTTTCATTTTCGCATGACGAACCTTATAGAATTGAGTTTTTTGGTGATGAAGTAGATAGTATTAGAACATTTGATGTCGAAACCCAACTATCTACAGAGCGTATTAAAAAGGTAAACATTATACCAAATGTAGCTAACAAACTTATTGCAGAAGCACGCGAAAGTTTCTTAAAATATATTTCTAATAAAACAGTAGTTTTTACTAAAAATGCCTCATTAATATTTTCTAGAATCGATGATTTTTATGGAAAAGCTGAGGAAGCTTTCAATAATTTAAATAGCGAAATAAAACATGCTTTGCCTGAAGAATTATTCTGTAATTCAGAATTATTAAAACGTCAATTTTTAGAATATCATTTAATTGAGTTTGGTTCTGAAGCTATGTTTGCCAAACAACTTATTGCATTCTATACACAACCGCAACCAGCATTTAATAAACAATTTAATTTATTAATTGAAAATTTAAATAAAAACCATGCCAACGGAATAACCAATTACATTGCTTGTGTTAGCGAGCAACAAGCTAAACGTTTTCATGATATTTTTGATGATGCTGAGCAAAAAGTACATTATAAAACCATTGTACTTTCATTATATCAAGGTTTTATAGATACTGAACATAATATTGCAATTTATACGGATCATCAAATTTTTGATCGTTATCATAAATTCCATCTTAAAAATGGTTACGCCAAAAAGCAAGCAATTACTTTAAAAGAATTAACAAATCTTGAAATTGGTGATTACGTTACACACATTGATCATGGTATTGGAAAATTTGGAGGACTACAAAAAATTGATGTCGAAGGAAAAAAACAAGAAGCCATAAAATTGGTTTACGGAGAGCGCGATATTTTATACCTCAGCATTCACTCCTTACATAAAATAACCAAGTTTAACGGTAAAGATGGTAAACCACCAACAGTTTATAAATTAGGAAGTAAAGCTTGGAAAGTTTTAAAACAAAAAACCAAGTCTCGTGTTAAGGAAATTGCCTTCAACCTTATAAAACTCTATGCAAAACGAAAGCTGAAAAAAGGGTTCCAGTATGCTCCAGATAGCCACATGCAACTAGAGCTTGAAGCATCCTTTATTTATGAAGATACACCCGATCAAATCACGTCTACTGAAGATATCAAAGCAGATATGGAAAGTGAGCGACCAATGGATCGTCTTATTTGTGGTGATGTTGGTTTCGGTAAAACGGAAGTTGCCATTAGAGCTGCTTTTAAAGCGGTAGATAATGGAAAACAAGTTGCCGTTTTAGTACCGACAACAATTTTAGCTTATCAACATTCTCGAACATTCAAAGAACGTTTAAAGGATTTTCCGGTTACTGTAGATTATGTTAACCGATTTAGAACGGCCAAAGAAAAACGTGAGACTTTAGAGGGTTTAGAAAAAGGAAGTGTAGATATTATTATTGGCACACATCAACTCGCTAATAAAAACGTAAAGTTTAAAGATTTAGGTTTACTTATTGTTGATGAAGAACAGAAATTTGGTGTTGCTGTAAAGGAGAAATTAAAAACTATAAAGGAAAACGTCGATGTATTAACGCTTACAGCGACTCCAATCCCTAGAACGCTTCAGTTTAGTTTAATGGCTGCACGAGATTTATCCGTGATTAATACGGCACCTCCAAACAGATATCCTATTGAGAGTAATGTCATTCGGTTTGGAGAAGAAACCATTAGAGATGCTGTGAGTTATGAAATACAACGTGGAGGACAAGTATTTTTCATCCATAATAGAATTGAAAATATTAAAGAAGTTGCTGGTATGCTTCAACGTTTAGTACCAGATGCTAAAATTGGTATTGGTCATGGACAAATGGATGGCAAAAAACTAGAACATTTAATGCTTGCTTTTATGAATGGTGAGTTTGATGTTTTAGTCAGTACAACTATTATAGAAAGCGGTCTAGATGTACCAAACGCAAATACTATTTTCATTAATAATGCTAATAATTTTGGCCTAAGTGACTTACACCAAATGCGAGGACGTGTTGGTCGTAGCAACAAAAAAGCTTTTTGTTATTTCATTACACCAGAGTATTCTGCAATGACTGCAGATGCTAGAAAACGAATTACTGCTTTAGAGCAATTTACAGAGTTAGGTAGCGGATTTAATATTGCCATGAAGGATTTAGAGATTCGTGGCGCAGGTGATTTATTAGGAGGAGAACAAAGTGGATTTATTAGTGATATTGGTTTTGACACCTATCAGAAAATATTAAACGAGGCGATAGAAGAATTAAAAGAAACGGAGTTTTCAGATTTATATAAAGATGATGGGAAACCGAAAAAATACGTTAAGGAGATTACTATTGATACAGATTTCGAATTATTATTCCCAGATGATTACATTAATAATATTACAGAACGTTTAAACCTATATACCAAACTAAACGGCATAAAAACCGAAGAAGAACTCGCTAAATTTGAAACTGAAATTATTGACCGTTTTGGTGAATTACCAACTCAAGTTTCAGATTTATTAGATAGTGTAAGATTGAAATGGATTGCTACTAAAATGGGAATTGAAAAACTGATCATGAAGCAAGGTAAAATGATTGGCTATTTTGTACAAGACCAACAAAGTGGTTTTTATCAAAGTGAGTCATTTACTAAGGTTTTACAATTTGTGCAGAAGAATGTAGGTAAATGTAAAATGAAAGAAAAACAAACCAGAAAAGGTTTGCGATTATTACTTACATTCGAGAAAATAAAATCTACCAAGCAGGCATTAGCCGCTCTATCTGATATGCAATGAGTGAAAAAAGCCATGTAAACAATCTCTTATTATTAATTTTTGCAACCGTTTGCTTAAGTACTTCTGGTCCATTAGGCAAATTTATTGATATGCCAACGGTTGTAATCATTTGGTGGAGATCCATTTTAGCTATGGTTTTTCTATTTACATTTTGCACCTTTAAAGGCATTAGTTTAAAAATTGGTAATAAAAGAGACCGCTTTACTTTTTTTATTGCTGCACTATTAATGGGAGCACATTGGATTACTTATTTCTATGCTTTAAAGTTATCTAATGTTGCTATAGGTATGATTTCGTTATTTACATTTCCTGTTATTATAGCATTGTTAGAGCCTTTTTTTTCAAAAACAAAATTAGACCCAATTCATATTGTTTTAGGTATTATTGTAATGGTCGGAATTTATTTCTTGACTCCAGAATTTGATATAAAAAACAATTATTTACAAGGAATTCTTTGTGGTATTCTATCTGCCGTTTGCTATGCATTAAGAATATTAATATTAAAAGGGCAAGTCGCTAACTACAATAGCACTATGTTAATGTTCTATCAAGTTGCCATAGTAACTGTGTTATTAGCTCCTGTTTTATTTTTTATGGACAGTTCAAATATTAAAACACAATATCCTTACGTTTTACTATTAGCATTAGTAACCACATCTATTGGACACACTTTATTTGTAAACAGTTTAAAATACTTTAAAGCAAGTACAGCTAGTATTATTGGGAGCACACAACCTGTATTCGGAATCATAATTGCATTCTTTTTCTTGAATGAAATACCAACTATACATACATTTGTTGGTGGCTCTTTAATATTAGCAACCGTTATCATAGAAAGTGTAAGGTCTAAAAAACAGTAATTACCCTAAAGTGGCTCAATTTTTGAAGCTAAATTGTAGACAAAACAGTATATAAAAATGAAGAAAATCTTAATCATCTTACTAGTATTACCATTTATTTCTTTTGCTCAAACCATCAAAGGAACATTTTCACCAGCCGAGGATTATTCTTATGCTTTTTTATATAAAGCATCGCCAGAAGGTGCTAATTATATTGACAGAGGACAATTAGATAGTAATGGACAGTTTGAAATAAAGCTAAAGGATTCTTTAGAAGCAGGTATCTATAAGATTGTTTATGCTATTCCACCAGAAGAAAATAATTTCGATTTTATCTTCGATGGTAAAGAATCGGTTGACTTTAATTTTAGTCAAGAAGAAGGTGTAGAATTCACAGAATCTGAAGAAAATAAACTGTGGATGTCTTATCTTAAAAGTATTGAAATGGTTAACCATACCATAACTAACTACTACAGTAAAAACAATGCAGATAAAGAAGGGTTTGATGCCATTTTTAAAACTTTAAAAGATACTCAATTAGCTTATGAAGATTTAGCAAAAGACAGATTGGCTATTAATTTCATTTCAGCCAACCGACCATATATACCAACGCAATACGAAGACATTTCGACCTACTCAAAAAACTTAAAACAACATTATTTAAGTCAGGTTGATTTCAGTAATTACTTACTACAGAGTTCTACGTTTTTAACGGATCGCGTAACCTCTTATGTCTTTAACATGGTACAAAATCCAAGCCAAGACACTTATAAATCTCACATCGATGATGTCGCAAATGCTATTTCTAATGACTATTTAATTATTAAAACTAGCTTATTAGAAATGCTATGGCATCAATTTGTTACTGCAGAGAATCATGAAATTGCCAATTATATTACAGATAATTATCTATTAGAACTAGCTAAAGCAACTAATAATAAAGTATTAGAAGAGATGGTGACATCATTTAAAAATACGTCTATAGGAACTGTAGCTCCAAATTTTGATATTACTTCTAACGGACAAAACACAAGTTTACATCAATTAGAAGGTGCAGATTATTACTTACTTGTTTTTTGGAGTAGTGCATGCGGACACTGTTTAGACGAATTGCCAAAAGTAAAAGAAATGGTTGCTAACAAACCCAACCTAAAAGTGGTTGCTTTTGGTTTAGAAAAAGAAGATAACAATTGGGATAAAGAAATTAAAAACTATCCAGACTTTATACATCAAATCGGATTAAACAAATGGGAAAACCTAACGGTTATAACCTATGGCGTTTCTGCGACACCAATGTATTTTCTTCTAAGTGCTGATAAAATTATTATGGCTAAACCTTATGAATTTAAAGACTTAGAGGTTTTATTGAAAGATTTGTAGAATAATTTAATGAATATTAGCTCTGATTTAGACCGTACTTTAATTCCAAATGGAAAAGAGTTTAATACTTATCAAAATAGTATAATCGCAAGTCTCTTTGGTCTTGAAGAACTCAGAAAAGGTACTAAAGAGCTAATTAAAGATTTACAAAACCAAGGTCATACTATTCATATTTATACAACCTCATTTCGTTCAAAATTTAGAATAAGAACTACTCTAAAATACTATGGCATAAAAGTTAACCGTATCATTAATCAAACCGAAACCATTCATGCTTCAAAATATCCTCCTGTATTTAATTTTGATATTCATAATGATGATTTAAAAGGTATTGGTATCGAAGGAGACAAACTTAACTTTAAAACTATTATCTGTTAATCCTAATGATAAACAATGGACTAAAACAATTCTAAACAGTCAAAAAGAACGTATCGATATTACAAAACAAAAAGAAAACGCTCAGTAAAACAAGTGTTTTATCTGAGCGTTTTGAAACTAAATAACCAACCAAAATTTAGTTTCGTGTGTTCTCCTTTATTATTTTTTAAATGTCACACGGAACACTCAAATTAATATTATATTTTATGATTCAAAATCATTTTTGAGTGTTTCTTGTATTTTCTCTAGTATTCTCTACTTTCTTTGTTTTTTGCTTACGCTTTTTAAGTTCGTCAGATTGTATCTCTGATTTACCTTGCGTAGGCGCATCTCTATAATACTGTATGTATCCTTTTCCTTTAAATTCATAAACTGTACCAGAATTTGAGTGGAACAACTCTACCGTATTATCATCAATAACGCTGAGTTCAAAGAATTCATTGTCAAAGAAATCATAATCTAATGTTAATGTTTTTACGTACATATTTCCTGATACATTTCCAACGTCATAGCTTCCCGTAAAATCCCAATAGATGTTATCTGGATTGTATATGTTGCCATCTTGAGAGCTTCTAAAAGTATCATCATTTCCTCCAGATAAAAACTGAAGATAATTCTCATTATCAAAGTCATTTAAGGCTCCAAAATTACTTGTGTATGTTTTTTCCCAAGCTTCGTATTCTTGTAAGAAATAATGAATATTATCATAAAACACATAGTCGTAATCAAAATTAGAACGTTGGTAACCCTCTAAAAAATAAGACGTATCGTTAAAAGGATTATATAATTCAATGGTATTATTATCAATTTGGTAAACATCAAAACTATCGTAACCATCTATAATGTGATTAATATCTAAAACCATATCATAAGCGTCATAAGTTCCTATTTCTACACCATAACCATTTCCTTGGCTTCCTAAACCAACTAAATTATTATTCGCATACATAAGACCATTTCTAAAAGAAACCGTAAATGCTACCTGTAAAAATGGTGTTTCACCATAACCTTGAGTTTCATTAATATTAACGTACCACAAATCGTAAGAATTTAATAACTGATTTAACGATATTGAAGGCTCATCTATATAATGTGTTTCTTCTACATAACATGATGTAAATAATGTTGCAACAAATGCAAATCCTAATAGTAGTTTTAAAGTTTTCATAATCTTATGGTTTTAAGGTTATACAATGTTTAGTTTCAAAACGTGTGCCAAAAAATCTTTAGAAGATTAAAAAAATGTATCATTAAGCGCAATAAAAATCATATAAAGCCAAGTAAACATAGACTTAGACAACATATAATAAGACTCTGAATTATGGCTAATAATTCTCTAAATTTTCCTTACATTTGATATACAAATTTGATTTTATCGCTATGGGTAATACCACAAAATATGCCGTTTTTGGTGCAGGAAGTTGGGCAACTGCCATTGTAAAAATGCTTTGCGAAAACCAAGATGAAATTGGTTGGTACATGCGAAGCGTTTATGCAAAAGAGCACATCTTAAAAGAAAAACATAACCCAAGTTATTTGAGCTCTGTAGAATTTCATACAGAACAATTAAAACTAAGTAATGATATAAATGAAATTGCAGATTGGGCAGATGTACTGATTTTTGTTATTCCGTCTGCTTTTATACATGCAGAATTACAAAAGCTAACCACAGATATTAGCAATAAAATTATTGTGTCTGCCGTAAAAGGTATAATGCCAGAAACAGGAAAATTAGTTGGTGAGCAATTTCATGATGAATATAATATTCCGTTTGAAAACATTGCCGTTATTGCTGGTCCTTGCCACGCAGAAGAAGTGGCTTTAGAGCGTTTATCTTATTTAACAATTGCTTGTGACGATATTAAAAAAGCACAAGCCATTGCAGATAATTTATCGAGCGATTACATTAAAACCAAAACTAGTGATGATGTTATTGGTATAGAATACGCAGTAATGCTTAAAAATATTTATGCTATTGCAGCCGGAATTGCGCATGGATTGGGTTATGGTGATAATTTTCAGAGTGTATTGATGAGTAATTCTATTAGAGAAATGAAACGATTCATTAAAAAAATGCATAAGATGAAACGTAACATTAATAACTCGGCTTACTTAGGTGATTTATTAGTTACAGGTTATTCTATCTTTTCTCGAAACCGAATGTTCGGAAACATGATTGGTAAAGGCTACACCGTAAAATCTGCACAAATGGAAATGAACATGGTTGCAGAAGGTTACTATGCTACAAAAAGTGCTTTTGAATTAAATAAAAAGAACAAGAAAAAAACGCAACTTCCTATTATAAATGCCGTTTACGATATTTTATATGAAGGAAAAGATGCTAAGAAAGTGTTTGCTAAGTTGACGGATAAGTTGGATTAGCTATTCCTTTGAAATCGAAGATTCACGAATTCAAAATTATTGAAATAAAATCAATGAGTAAAAAAGGAATCTCATCATTGGTAATTAATTTATAGTTGAGCTTTACTCCGCACTTTTTTCAAACATGCAAAAGGATGTTATTTTAAGCCCTAAGGAAATTATTTACCAACTTTAACTCACTACTATTGCATGATATCTATTAACTAAGAGATTCCTGCCTTTGCAGGAATGTTACTTTACCAAAATACCACGTAACTGCATCAAAGGAATTGTCTGCAATGCTTTTTCATTTATCGTATTTTTTCTGAATACATATGTTTTATCAAACATTTTGTTGCCTTCAAAAAACGTGATTTTAAACTCGTTATTAAGCTCTAAAACTTTTTCTTGTAAGTATTCAATCTTAGCATAACTTCTTGCTGGCAATTTTGCGATAGTATGACGCATTACTGGTGTTAATTTTTTATCGTTATAACCTCTAGAAACTATAAGGACGGTTTCTAAATCATTATCGCTATTGTTAATGATATAGGCATTCCAATCTTGGGTTTTATATTCAATATGTTGTTCTTGTACCACAGCAACGTGCACATCTTTAACCTCTGGTATTTTTATGTCTTTTTTCATTACGCAAAAATAATTATTCTACTCCAAATAAGAATTAGAATAGTCACTACTTATTATTCCTTTTAAATTATAAATAACCAAATGCTTAAAAAGCGCTTCTTCTGTGTAAGATTCAAATAAACTATCCCTTTTAAACACCAAGTTATCAACTCTATAAAAATAGAGTTTCACTACTAACTCTACGTCAATATCTTTTCTAATACTACCAGCTTCTTTGGCTTTTACAAGTAAATCTAAAACAATAGAATTACTTAATTCTTCAATAAAATTATGATATAACGTGTTTGCTTTTGGGTAATACTTTTCTAAACCAAAAAGAAAAGAGGGTTTAAAGTATTTTAAATACTCAAACCCTCTCTGGTAAATTAATATAACACTCAAAATAGGGTCTTTACCATTGCTATTAATCACCCTATTTATATCTTCCTTAAATTCATTGATAAGACTTTCTACACTGCTAGTGACTAGGTCTTCTTTATTTTTAAATAATGAATAAATTGTCTTTTTCGATATGCCAAGCTCATTCGCTAAATCATCTAATGTGACATGTTTACTCCCAAATTGGGTAAACTGTTCAATAGAACATTTTAACAATGCTGCTTTAGTAATCATGTTTATCTTATTTTATCTCCAACCACCACCAAGAGCTTCGTATAAATCTACTACAGCAACTAGTTGTTGTAATTTGCTATCTATAATGTTAAGCTCTGCACTTAATGCACTTTGTCTTGCTGTTAATAAATCTAAGTAATTTGCATAACCGTTTTTAAGTAATTCTTCTGAATTGGCTTCAGCAGTTCGTAAGGCTTCAACTTCGTTTTTTCTGAATTCGAATTTTCTAGTTTCCGCTTCATAAGTAAATAAAGCATTAGACACTTCATTACCTGCAACCAATAAGGTTTTCTTGAAATTAAGCAAAGCAGTTTCCTGATTTGCTAATGCAACTTCTTTCTGGGTTTTTAGCTTACGCTGATTTAAAAGCGGTTGTGTTAAGCCTCCAACTACTGTTGCGAATAAAGAACTTGTATTAAACAAATCGTCTAACTGTAAACTTTGCAATCCTCCAGAAGCTGTAAGCGTAAGCGATGGATAAAAGCTACTGTTTGCAACATTAGTTAATTCAAAAGATTGAATTAAACCATATTCTGCAGCCATAACGTCTGGTCTATTACTTAACAATGTTGCTGGAACACCCAATTTTAAATCCTGGTCAATTTTCTGTGTATCTAAACTGGCTCTTTCAAAATCTTGTGCAGATTTACCTAACAAAATACTTAAAGTATTTTCTGTTTTAAAAATGGCAGTTTCTATATCTACTTGCAATGCTCTTGCGCTATTGTATTGTGCTATATTTTGGTCAACAGCAACCTGTGTTACTTGGCCTGCGTCCTTTAATGCTTTTATAGTTTCTACACCACTTTCTCTGGTTGCAACAGTTTGTTTTGTGATTTCTAATTGCGCATCTAAAGCCAATAAATTGTAATAGGTATTCGCGATACTAGAAATCAACTGTGTTTTCACAGCCTGATGACCAGCTACACTTTGTAAATAAGAAGCTTGTGTTGCTCTTTTATTACTTCTAATTTTACCCCAAATATCTGCTTCCCAAGAAAGGTTTGCAGTAACATCATAAGTATCTAAACCACCACTAAAAATGGAACCAAATTGGCTATTTTCTGAATATTCTTGATGTGTATAGTTAGGACCAGCACTTAACGTTGGAAAATAACCTGCTTTACCCTGTTTTGCATAAGCTTCTGCAGCTATCATTTGCTGAATTGCCATACGTACATCCATATTATTCTGCAGACCTTCTTCTATATATTGTTGAAGATATTGGTCTGTAAATAAATTTTTCCAAGATACATCTGCAATAGACACACTATCTGTTGGTAAATTATCCGTTCTATAAAGTGCTTCAGTTTCCGTTTGTAAATCTGGTCTTGAATAATCTTTTGCAACAAAACAACTTTGTAATGTTAATGCAACGACTACTAATAAAGCACCTTTATTAAAATTTCTATGTTTTATAATTGATTTCATTTTCTTATTCTTCAATAGTTTGTACTGCTGGTTTACTAGAAACTTTTTCTTGTAACCACTGAAATAATATAAATAGGATTGGAATTACGAAGACTCCCAAAAGGGTTCCAATTAACATTCCACCTGCTGCACCAGAACCAATAGAATTGTTTCCTTCAGAACCTACACCTTTTGCAAGTGCTAATGGCATCAATCCTAAAATAAAGGCAAAGGATGTCATTAAAATAGGACGTAAACGTGCCTTAGCACCTTGTATCGCAGAATCTACGATGGTCTCACCTCGCTTTCTCCTTGCTAATGCAAACTCTACAATAAGTATGGCATTTTTAGCTAATAGACCAATAAGCATAATCAAGGCAATTTGGAAATAAATATTGTTTTCTAAACCTAAAAACTTGGTTGTTATATAGGCTCCAAATACACCAAACGGTAAGGACAATACCACAGCAAATGGTAGTAAATAACTTTCGTATTGCGCACTTAATAAGAAGTATACAAACAGAATACTCAATATAAATATAAACGTGGTTTGATTTCCTGCATTAACCTCTTCACGTGTTAAACCAGAATATGCAACCGTATAATTACTTGGTAATTTTGCAACTTCTTCTTCAATAACTCTAATGGCATCACCTGTACTAAAACCTTCATTAGTAGCACCAGAAATCATGGTAGAATTAAATAAGTTGAAACGCGTTACCGATTGAGGTCCATACACTCTTTTAAGCGTTACAAATTGTGTAATTGGTGTCATTTCGCCAGAATCTGTTCTTACATACATACTATTTAAAGCATTTTCGTCTGCTCTGTCTTCTGGTAATGCTTGTATGTAAACTCTAAATTGTTTACCAAATCTAGAAAAATCTGATGCGTAAATTCCACCTATATAACCTTGTAATGTTGAAAATATGCTGGTTACAGAAACCCCTTTTTCTTTTGCTAGAGGGACGTTAACTTCCATTTCGTATTGTGGATAGCTTGTACTAAATGATGACTGTGCATATTTAATTTCTGGATGACTCATTAAAGCCATAGAGAACTCTTTATTCGCTTTATCTAAATCTGAAAATTCGCCACCAAACTTGTCTAATAAATTAATTTCAAATCCTGAAGAGTTACCAAAACCACGAATACTTGGTGGTGAAAAGAAAATGATATTAGCATCTGGAATACCTGCTGCTACACCAAATAATTTTCCGGTAATCGCTTGTGCTGAAAGTGATGGGTCTGTTCTGTCTGCCCAATCTTCAAGTTTTATAATACCGAAACCAAAATTACTACCTGCTCCACTAATTAAACTTCTACCTTTAATAAAATTAATAGCCGCAATACCTTCTATGTCTAATGCTCTATCGTACAATTTTCTTGCTACAGCATCTGTTCTATCTAAGGATGCTCCTGGTGGCAACTCAATATTTGCAAATACAATACCTCTATCTTCATTAGGTACAAATCCTGTTGGAGTTGTCATTGATGCCCAATAAATTCCGGCTCCTGCAATTATTAAAAGTAATACTGAAATAAATTTTTTCTTGTATAAAAACTCAAGTGATTTACCATAACGGTTTACAGTAGCATCAAACCCACGATTAAACAATGTGTAAAAACGTTTTAATGGACTTTTTCCTTTTAACTCTTCGTCATCTTTATGTTCTTTTAATAATAGAGCACACAAAGCGGGACTTAATGTTAAGGCGTTTACTGCCGAAATAAGAATAGCAATAATTAACGTTACACCAAATTGCTCGTAAAACACACCTGTAGGACCTGTAATAAATGTTACAGGAATAAATACTGCTGCCATTACTAATGTAATAGAAATAATAGCGCCAGAAATCTCGTTCATTGCTGTTAATGTTGCCTTTTTCGGATTGTGTTCACCTTCATCCATTTTTGCATGGACGGCTTCCACAACTACAATGGCATCATCTACTACAATACCAATAGCTAATACTAAAGCAAACAGGGTTAATAGGTTAATGGAATAGCCAAAAACATTTAAGAAAAAGAACGTACCAATAATTGAAACTGGTACTGCAATTGCAGGAATTAACGTAGATCGAAAATCTTGTAAGAAGATAAATACCACTAAGAAAACTAATAAAAAGGCTTCAAGTAAAGTACTAACTACTTTTTCTATAGATGCATTTAAGAATAAACTTGTATCATATGGCACAAATACATCTAAGCCATCAGGTAAATCTGCTTTTACCTTTTCTAAAGTTGTTTTAATGTTTTCAATAATTTCTTGAGCGTTAGAACCTTTAGTTTGAAAGATTCCCATAAATACAGCAGGATTTCCTTTACTCATTGCGTTAGATGCATAAGATTGCGCATCTAATTCAATTGTAGCAACATCTTTTAAACGTAAAAACTCTCCGTTTCCTAAGGCTTTAATTACGATATCGCTGTATTGCGCTTCATCTTTAAATCGTCCACTATACGTTAAAGTATATGAAAATGATTCACCATTATTCTGACCTAAAGAACCTGCTGCTGCTTCTAAATTTTGTTCGGCTAAAGCTGCAGAAATATCTGAAGGGATTAAATTATAAGATGCTAATTTCTCTGGATTCAGCCAAATACGCATAGCATAATCTTGTTGCGAGAATACACTAACATCACCAACACCACTAATACGTTGCATTGCCGGAATTACGTTAATTTTTAAATAATTCTGAATAAATGTAGCATCATAATTGTCGCTTTCCGAATACATGGAAATAAACATTAACGCACTAGTTTCTTGCTTCTGTGTTATAATACCTGTCTGGGTAACTTCTGATGGTAACAATGGTGTTGCTCTGGCAACACGGTTTTGTACGTTTACTGCTGCAATATCTGCATCAATTTCTTGATTAAAGTAAACTGTAATTTCGGCTGCTCCTGTATTAGATGCTGTAGAGGTAATGTACGTCATCCCTTCCACACCGTTTATTTGTTCTTCTATAGGAATGATAACACTCTCTAGAACAGTTTCTGCATTTGCACCTGTATAATTTGCCGTCACCTTAATTGTGGGTGGCGCAATATCTGGATATTCCTCTATAGGTAAGGAAGTTATACTAATAACTCCCAGTAAAACTATGATAATAGAAATTACTGTCGAAAGCACTGGTCTTTCAATAAATGTTTTTAACATGACTAATATGTATTTTAATTATCTAATTTCTGAATAACGTTGCAACTGGAGTAATAGCTTCCTCAAATGAAGTTTCTTGAGGTGAAATTGCCATACCATTTCTCAATTTGCCAACACCAGAAACTATGATTTTATCACTTACATCTAGACCAGATTCTACAACATATAAATTATCTACAGTGCCTTTAATCTTTATGATGGCAGTTTCAACTTTGTTGTTTTCTCCAAGTTTAAAGATCATAACATTTCCTTGTTGCTCAAAAGTTGCCGTTTGAGGGACAACTATGGCATCTTTATATTCTATTGGAAATCTAATTTTACCACTATTTCCATTAGTTAAAATTTCTTTTGGATTTTTAAAGGCAGCTCTAATTTGAATTGTTCCTGTACTTTGGTTAATCTGACCAGTACTTGTTTGAATACGTCCTTTTTCAGAATATTCCTTTCCATTAGCTAAAATCAAACTTAAGTCTGGAGAATTTTTAATACGTTCCGCTTTTGTTTTTCCTTCAGATCGTTGTAAATGGTCTATATATTGCGCTTCATTAAAACTAAAAAAGGCATAAACTTCATCAATTTCACTAACGGTTGTTAAAGGCGTTGCATCACTTGGACTAATTAACGCACCTTCTCTAAAGTTAATAGAACCAACATAACCATCAATAGGACTTTTAATGGTTGCATAGCCAATACTTGCAGAAACACTACTATAATTAGCTTGTGCTTGTGCTAAATTTGCTTTTGCAGTTTCTAACTGTACTGCACTAATAATGTTTTTTTCTACAAGAGGAATTAATTTATCTACCTCCACTTGTGCAACATTAACTTGTGCTTTTGCTGCACCAGCATCTTGACTTAAAGATTGTGTTTCTAATTTAAACAACACTTGCCCTTTACGTACTTTTTGACCTTCATCTACATATACTTTTTCAATATATCCAGAAGTTTTAGCTCTTACATCACTATTTACTCTACCCTCTATAGTTGCAGGATAATCGGTGTAACCTGTTACCGTTTTTACTTGCAATTGAGAAACAGGAAATGGTGCAGGAGGTGCTTCTGCTGCAGGTTTGTTTTGTTCGCTATTACCACAGCTTACAATGACTAAGAATACACTTAGCATTAATAGGTTATATAAATTATTCTTTTTCATTTTTTGGTTTATTATTTTGGTTTTCTTTAAATATGGAATTTTTTATCTATCAATTTTTCTCTTAATTCTTTAACCGAAACTGTCGCTTCATCTACAAACTTCACATAATCATTATGAAAGGTTAAATCGAATTTATCATCTTCATTTTTAATATTTTTTTGGTTTTCAGATTCTTTATATGCTTTAATTTCTAAATGAATTTCACGCTCTTGATCCCAATGACTTATCATTCTATCAACATGTTGAATAATTGTATTTTTATCAATTATAAAATACTTCTTACGATCCCCTGTTTTTGTGAAATATTCTATTTTATTTAAATCTTGTAAATGATTAAGATGTGTTGATATTGTACTCTTACTTGCACAAAGTACACTTACCATATCTTCAAAAGTAGCTCCTCTTTTACCTGTTAGTATTATGTAAGACAAAATACGGGCAGCAACAGGTGCTAATTGCTCTCTAGCTTCTAAATGAACGCCTAGTTTTTCAACTAAATTCATTTTTTTTTGGCAGATATTTTCTTTCATTTTTTATGCTTTTATTACTGTGTTATGAAAACGAAATAATCACGTACGGTAAAATTCTATGCAAATATATATTATTAGTTCGGAACAAACCGAACTAAACGAAGTTAAATTGTTGTTAAATAAAAAAGCCGACTGTTAACAGTCGGCTTTTGAAATATATTTTGGTGAAGTTTATAAGGCAGATTTAAACTGCTCTAAAAAACGTACATCATTTTCGCTTAATAAACGAATATCACTAATTTGGTTAAGCAACATTGCTATTCTGTCTATTCCCATTCCAAAGGCAAAACCTGAATATTCTTTAGAATCAATACCACAGTTTTCTAATACATTAGGATCAACCATACCACAACCCATAATTTCTAACCAACCTGTTCCTTTGGTAATTTTATAATCGGTTTCTGTCTCAAGTCCCCAATATACATCGACTTCTGCACTCGGTTCTGTAAACGGAAAATATGATGGACGCAATCTAATCTTAGATTTCCCAAACATCTCTGTAGTAAAATATTGTAAGGTTTGCTTTAAATCTGCAAAGCTCACATCCTTATCAATGTATAAACCTTCTACTTGGTGGAAAAAACAATGTGAACGTGCTGAAATAGCTTCATTTCTATAAACACGACCAGGTGAAATAGTTCTAATTGGTGGTTTATTGTTTTCCATATAACGCACTTGTACAGAACTTGTATGTGTACGTAATAAAATATCTGGATCTGTTTGAATAAAGAACGTATCCTGCATATCTCTTGCTGGATGGTATTCTGGCAAGTTTAATGCTGTAAAATTATGCCAATCATCTTCGATTTCTGGACCTTCACTCACATTAAATCCGATACGAGAAAAGATATCAATAATTTCATTTTTTACAATAGAAATTGGATGACGTGCACCAATAGCAATTGGTTCTCCAGGACGTGATAAATCACCATAAATCCCTTTATCTTCTTCCTGACTTTCTAATACCTCTTTTAATGCATTTACCTTATCCTCAGCTGTTTTCTTAAGCTGATTAATAGTTTGACCAAATTCTTTCTTTTGATCGTTTGCTACATTTTTAAACTCAGCAAAATATTCTTTTAAAAGTCCTTTTGAACCTAAATATTTAATTCTAAAAGCTTCAACCTCTTCTTTAGATTGTGCTTTAAAAGCTTCTGCTTCTGCTATGAGTTCTTTTATCTTATCTATCATGATTTCTATTCAAAAACGAGTGCAAATTTAGTTTTTTTTTGCGAGTTATGGTAGCTGAGCTCCTCTGAAACTACTCGATATATTCGGTTTCTACAAAATAATTTACAATAGCTTCTTTCATTAACACACTTTGTTCACCTGCTTTAAGATGTGGTAATTGCGCTAAAACCTTGTAATGTGGCCAACCGTCATCATCTACATAATCGAATTCATAAAACCCATAAGGCTCTAAAACTTTACAAATTGCTATATGCATTAAATCTAACTTGTGGTCTTTTTTGTATTCGCGATGTATTTGACCGAGCTCTTGTACACCAATAAGATATATAATAGAATCTAAATCTAATGTGTCTCCATCTGCAAACTGTTTAGAAAGTTTATCTACTACTAAATTCCATCGTTCTTTTAATTGTTCATCTCTTGCCATAGTCACTGCCCTTAAAAACGGAATCTCTTTAATTATTATTCCTTGTTTTAAAAATTCAAAGTTAAGAAACTAATGTATCTCAAATGTGATATTATTTTAAAATGAACAAAAAAGAATCTATTTCTTTAGGTCTAAAAAAACTAGGGCAACAGTAACTAAAATTCATGAACATGGTTTTAGAAAATTTCAACTTAAAAAAATCATGTATTTTTGTCTTAAACACTAACACTATGAGTATTATTGATATCATTTTAGCTGCCCTTCTATTATTCGGTTTTATACGAGGCATATTTAAAGGACTTTTTGTTGAAGTTGCTTCTTTAGTCGCGTTGGTTTTAGGTGTTTATGGTGCTATTCATTTTAGTGGTTTTGCCGCAGAATTTTTAGAGCCAAAAGTAGATTGGAATCAAAAGACCATAAACATAGTTGCCTTTGCCATAACGTTTGTTGTCATTGTTTTGGCTATAGGATTGGCAGGTAAAGCATTAACCAAACTAGCAGATTTCGCTGCTCTAGGTATTATTAATAAATTAGCAGGTGGTGTTTTTGGTGCATTAAAAATAGGAATGATCCTTAGTATTCTACTTATTGTTTTTGATAAAATGAACAATACTTTACCATTTATGGAACAAGAAGACTTAGAGGAAAGTATGCTTTATAAGCCTGTGAAATCTTTGGCTCCAATGATTTTTCCTAATATTATTAAGACGGAAGACGAACAAGAAACTACTTAAACCAAAAGCTTGGTTAATTTAAAATCATCATTGAATCAATATTGTCAACGTTTAAATAGGTATTAAATACATCTTCCTTATTACAGAATAAAAATTTTAATTCGTTTATTTCTTGTCTATTAAACATCAAAACTAAATTAGATTGTAATGAAGGTATTGGTATCTTACGTTTCACATTAGCATGTGCGTACTTGTGCTCCCAATAATCAGATTCAATGCTTAAGAGGTATTTCTTAAACTGTTTATATTGACTTACAGTAAACTCAAAATATATGTTGTTAAATTCTAAGTGATAGATATTACAGTTCTCACAAATAGATAATTCGCCATTACTCACTTTAGAAATTGTTTTTATTGAATTACACATAGCTTCTGTTTTTAGGTTAGTAACAATCTATTTTTATCTGATTTTTAAAAACTTCTAATGGTTCACTTAAATTTTGAATAGTTATAACATTCAAAATAGCCAACACATCCTTTTGCATCGCTAAAGAACCACAAATCATTATTACGCCTTTGTTCTTAATAGTCTCAGACACAAATAACGCATCGCGCTTTAATAAATCTTGAACATACTTTTTAGGTGTCTCTTTTGAAAATACTAGATTCAATCTCCTTATTTGATTCTTGTTTTGACTTTCTTTTATAGCTGAATTGTATAAATTAAAAGATTCATTTTGTCTTAAGCCACAATACAAATGTGTTTCTATTTGATTTGTGTTTTGAGCTATCATTCCTAAAAAAGGAGCTAGTCCTGTTCCATTGGAAATTAAGATTACTTTGGATGCTTTTTTAGGAAAATGAAATGCTGTATTTTGAAGTATTCTTGCTTTAAAGCTATCTCCTTTGTTTAACGAATTTAAGAAACCAGAACCTAATCCGTTTTGGTGTAACTTAACACTTAATTGGATGTTATTATTTACTTTACCAATGGAATACAACCGTTCCCTATAATCGTTTCTTGGGTAAATAGCTAGTAAATCTCCAGATGTGAATTTCTTGGTATTTGGTTTTAAAGTAATTAAAAATGTATCATCAGGATGCCCTTCTACTTTCGTTTTATTTACAACTGTAAGTGTATGATTGAGCCTTGGTTTAATTGCTAATTTTTCCTTAGAAATATGAACAGGAAGCTTTCTGTTTTCATTCCATAGATTAACCCATTCTACAAAAGATTCTACAGATTTATCGTTAATAGTACAAACGTTCAATTCTTGTTGAAACTGAAGATTCATTGCGCTATCAACATCAAAAGCAAACTTGCAAAAATTTGGGTATGCCAATGAGCCAAAACCAACAACCGTATAACTAATATCTCGCAACTGAACTACTGTTTTTAATCGCTCTAAAAACTTATTCGCATTAGTTGGTGCTTCGCCATCTCCATAAGTTGCAGTTAAAATAATAATATGTTCTACTTTACTAAAAGTATCATAATTATTAAGTTCTGTAATGTATACGGTTTCTCCTGCTTTTAATAATTGTTGCTGCAATTGAATAGCAAAAGGCAACGTGCTGCCGTTTTCTGAACCTACTAAAATCACATACTTACTGGCGTCTTTATTGTACTTGTTTTTTAATTTAGACTGTCTGCGTTTTAGAGTCATTGCAAAACCAGAATAGATAAAAAACAAAATATTTACCGTGGCAATAGCCAAAATAATAGACCATAAAATACTCCCTTGACCTGTGTGAAGGAGTAAACTTAAATCAGAAAAAAGGGTTACTAAAGGGTAATTTATTTCGTTTATAACGTCACCAGTAAATTGATTAACAAGAATTTCTTTGTCTTTTAGAGCTAAGATGAAATAATCTTCTACATCATCAGAAAATGGGAATTCTATGCTTTTTACTTCGGAAAGCTTTGTGTTTTTAAATATTGAAAAATCTTGAATATTCTGTTTCGAAGTTGCCGAAAGTGTTTCAAAATCTACTTGATGATTAGTGCTACTTTTTGGTAATAAATCGAATTTTTCAGCAGATAAATAAACGCCTGTAATCGTTATGATAATTATAGGAATTAACGACAGTCTACCTAAAACGACATGCCAATATTGGTTGAAGTTTTCATTAATAACTTTAGAGAAAAATTGTTTTAAGCCACCTTGTCTTTTAAGAATTAAAATGGTTCCGGAAACTGCAATCAAGAACAATAAAAAAGAACACAATCCTACAAAAAAGCGACCAATACTTTTTAAGAATAAGGACCTATGAAAATTAGTAACCCATTTAAAAAACTTAGATGTTACTATTTCATCACCTATAAATTCGGCTGTCTTAGGATCTATATAACCATTTAAACTTTCACCTTCGTTATTAACTACAGATGCTAATACAAATTGATTTGCATCGACTTGCACATCTAATACTTCAGGATATTTTTCATTGAGATGAAATATAGTTTCTGCAACAGTAACACTTTCAAAACCTGAAATCTTATAAGATTCTAGCTGTTCTGAAATTGGCTGAAACGCCAACATAATTCCAGTTACAGATGCTAATAAAATAAAAACAAAAGAAGATACAGCTAAAGTTAGGTGGCTGTATCTCCAAATTGAAATAGTCATGCTTTTTACTTTTTTGAAACTTCTAATTTGGCATCATACGCACGTAACGTATAAAACCTGTACCTTCTTTTTTACTCTTTACGGTTTCTGATGTTAACTCAAATTCCACATCTTTAGTGTAATATTCTTGGTCTTCTACGGCAGTTTCAAAACGAATACTGTAACCCGTATTTATTTTAGAATCTTCGATATCAATAACACTTATACTTCTTGCTCCACCTGCAATAGTTGCACCTGTAATGGCATCAATTTTTGTGCGTTTTTTACCGTAAAACTTCCACCATTCAGATATATCATGATACCATTCATCATCATCGCCTTGCACGTACAATGTTTTTTCGTATTCGCCTTCAGGATTTATTAATGAAATAACAACATAGGCATTTTCACCTGTGTAATTAATCATCTGAATCATACATTTATATGATGATGTTTCTACTGGAGTTGTAAATGAAAGCAATGCTATTGCTAAAGTTCCTATGACGAAAATTGACTTTAATTTTTTCATTATTTACTATTTATTTTAAAAAATCTAAATTGATTTTATTGGATTTTAAAATTTCGTTTTCTAGTGCTAAATCATAAGCTGTCTCTCCAAAATCAGTAGTAGCATCTTTTGTTGCTCCTATAGAAATTAAATGCTCTAAAATTTCTGTATTTTTTGCTTGTAAAGCTGCAAGATGTAAAGCTGTATTTCCGTCATTATTTTTAGAATTAACATCTATTTTAAATGAATTTATAAGCTTTAAAAGGTTTTTACTTTGCTTTAGTGTTGCTAAATGATAGAGTGTGTTTCCGTTTTCTTGAGGTTTTGAAATATCTAAACCATTTTCAGTTAATAACTCTAATTTCTGTTTAAATTCATCTTCTTTTCTATTTGAAAAAGACGCTATTAAATATGACGTAAGATTATTTTTATTGGCATCTAAAACAGCAACATCTGCTTTGTTTTCAATTAAAAAACGAACAACTTCTAATCCATTATTTGCAACTGCTATTGCCAAAGCAGATTCTCCTTTTTTATTAACTTGGTTTATATTTTTAAGCTGACTAAATAATAAGCTGACTACCTCTAAATTATTTCGCTTTGCAGCATTTAAAAATGGTGTATTTCCATAATCATCTGATGCGTTTACATCTAACCCTTTTTTAAGAAAATATTTAATCAACTCAATATCTTCAGTCTTGCCTGCCAAAATATGTAAAGGTGTTTCGTTTTTAATAGTTGCTTTTTCAGGATGTAAACCAACACTTTCTAAGTATTTGTAAAAGTCTAATGTATTTGTCTTACCTCTTGTACCATAAGCGGCAAAAAGAAAAGCATTATCGTTTCCTTTTACCCCTTTTTTAAGTAACTGATTAAGTAAATCTATATTACCCGTTTTTGCAACATAATTAAATATGCCATTTCCATCTGTATCTACACTATTTAGCTCTAATCCTTTTGAGGTAAAATAATTTATCAATGCAAAATCTTTGTCGTAAGGTGCAGACAACAGCAATGCATTAGCGCCTTTTGGTGTCACATCTACTTTTAAATTTGCACCGTTAGCGATACACAAATCATAGACTCTAGTATCTTGTTGCCCTGTACTTGCAGCAAAATTTAAAATGGTATTTCCTTTATCGTCCGTTAGATCTGTTTTTGCACCTTTACTTAGTAAGTACTCCATAAACGCCACATTCCCCTTATAAGCTGCCCAAAAAATGTAAGTTCTACCATCATGAGTGAGCTTATTAACCTCATTTCCATTTTTAGATTGAATGTGTTTTATAGTTTCAATCGGTGCGTTTTGTAAAATAGCATAAACTACAGCATCAAAATTATTACTGTTGGCTTCGGTAATATTGTGCCCTTCTTTAATTTTAGCCTCAACAGTTTCTATTGTTGGGTTTGTATCCCAAAAATCTCTCTGTAAAAACACATTGTCTTGTGCAAAAATTTGTAGACTTAAAAATAGTACGGTAACCGAAAGTATGTTTCTTAAATAACTCATATTATTTCTTAACGAAAGATTCAATTACTGGGTTAATTTCTTCTGCTGTTTGGTATTTTTCTTTATCAAATAAGTATTTATACAATACTTTATTATCAACTTTTTCTTCTAATACTAAATCTTTATTTCTAGCAAATACTTCATCCCATTTTGCTCTAACTAAAGCCCATTTTACTTCATTTTTTTTCCAATAATCTTGAGCCGCAACACATTTAACATCTTCAACTTTTACATAAGTATTATGTCCTTTTTCTTGAGCCAAAACAACATCTTCTTTAGCATCCTCCCGTATGATTTTGTCGTTGTCTTGATCATGAATCCAACCGTTTTCAACTATTTCATGCCTATTAGTTCTCAGAGTAACATTGTAGTCACTTCGTTTTGTGTACTCGCGTCTAGGTAAAGGTGCAGAGGTTGTACTTTCCCAATAACTTTTTCCATCTACGTGAACCCAAGTTGCAGAACCTTCGTAACGCGGACTATCATCTACTTGAAATACTTTTTGTGTCCATTGTCCTTTTACCTCTTTTTTAGGAAGACTAATAAACGTCCATTTGTTATTATGATCAAACTCATATAAATCGGTGTTTTCAAACTCCCAATCTTGTCGCCAATGTTTTACGATGTATGGCTGTTCTTTAGAACCAACGATTAATAAATGCTGCATAGAAATTTTGTCAGATTCATCTTCTACTAACTGAACCCACTCTAAACCTTTATCGTGCTTTGTTTTAGAAGGGACATAAGTTGAATCTTCTGAATACTCAAAAGTTTCCGCAAAATTAAATGTCACTTCATAACAACCGCACATGTCTTTAATGGCTTTTTGGTCTTGTTTTTTCTTGTTTTGGGCGTTGCTTGAGAAAGAGAATGCAAAAATTAAAATTGCTAGTTGTACTAATTGTTTCATTTTAAAAGGTTTGTTTTCTATGATTAAAAAAAATTGAAAATAATCTATTCTTATTTAGATTGAATTAAAATAACTTATATATTTGCAGCAAAAATAATCAAGAATGATTCTAAATAAAAAATATTTATACATTTATTTTTCTTTTTTTTTCTTTTCAATGTCTTTCTCCCAAGAAACCACTAAAAAGGATTCTATAAAACTAGGGTCACTTGATGAGGTTGTTGTTACGGGACAATACAATCCCACATCAATTAAAAAATCAGTACATAACGTTATTGTTATCAACAGAAAACAGATTGAACAGGTTGCCGCAAACAACCTTGCAGACTTACTTAATTTCAATCTTAATCTCAACATTATTCCTAACGCCCAAACGGGACGATCAACCATTTCTTTTTTTGGATTAGACTCTCAATATTTCAATATTCTAATTGACAATATTCCTATGGTTAGTGATAATGGCTTTGGAAACAACATTGACTTAACGCAAATAAACCTTGATGATATAGAGCGCATAGAAATTGTTGAAGGCGCTATGGGAGTTGAGTATGGTGCTAACGCTGTATCTGGAGTAATTAATGTTATTACCAAAAAATCTATTGGTAATGATTGGCGCATACAAGCCTATCTCCAAGAAGAAACGGTAAGTGATGAATATGCTTGGTTTGATGAAGGCAGGCATATACAATCCTTAAGTATTGCACACAATATCAATGAAAAATGGATGGCTAAAATTGGAGCAAATAGAAATGATTTTGCTGGATTCTTAAATACTAAACAAGGACGAGACTATTATGAAAATGATGGTTATAGAGGTTATGAATGGCTACCCAAACAGCAATTAACAACAAATGCATTATTAAATTATAAAGGCGATAATTTTAGAATCATCTATAAATTTGAATACTTCAATGAACAAATAAATTATTTTGATTCTGCGGTAAGAGCGAATATAAATACAGAAAACCAAACTAGTAATCCGTCTGCTACAGATAAAATATTTACAACAAATAGGTTTGTAAATAATATAAATATTGACGGAAACCTAAACTCTGGTGCTAATTACAATGTTGCCTTATCTTATCAGCAACAAGAACGTGATTTAAATGAGTTTAACTACTACATTCTAAGTAGAGAACGCAGTAATGAATCTGATGAAACCTACCAGTCTAGTAAAGTTTTGTTCTCAAAAGGTACTATTGGAAATTTAATTAAAAGCGATTTTTACAACTTTCAGTTAGGTTATGAAGCGCGTTATATGGAAGGTTTTGACACACAAGCTTCTGGCAGTGTTACGCAACAAGACAAAACAAATAGACAAACTAATTTGGCAGTTTTTGCATCTACGGAATTAAATCTATCTAAAAACTTTTCCTTACGTCCTGGTGTAAGATATGAGCATAATACACTTTTTGATTCAAAACTATTAGGATCATTGAGCGCACGTTATTTAATGAAAAATGGTTTTGAACTTAGAGGAAACATTGGCACATCTTACAGAGTTCCTAATTTTGAGGAGCTCTATTATTACTTTGTAGATTCAAATCATGATGTGCAAGGTAACGAAAACCTAAATCCTGAAAATGGGTATTCTGCATTTATAAATTTAAAGAAAAGAAGTTGGTTTAATGATTTCTCCTTAGTTAATAATTTAAAATTTAGCTACTTAGATGTTTCGGATAAAATTGATCTTGCAGTAGTCAATGCTACACCTTTACAATATCAATATATAAATATTGACACCTATAAACTCATGGGTTTTTCTATAGAAAACACGTTAAGAGCTAATGATTTTTCTTTCAATTTAGGTGCTACACTTCAAGGTATTTCAAGAATTAACAGCAATGAAGATAATAGTAACGACGAGTTTCTTTATAACATTCAAGTTAATACAAGTGCTTCATATTATTTAGAACCATGGGAAACAGCCTTCACTTTGCTCTTAAAATATAATGGAGAGCAAGAACAATACTACGCTTCTGGTTCAGATTCAGAAGGTAATTCTACGTTTTCTTTAGCAAAAACAGATGCCTACAGTTGGGTAGATGCTTCGGTAAAAAAATCATTTTTAGACCGTAAAATCGATGTTACTCTTGGAGCTCGTAACCTATTTGATGTTAAAAATGTAAATATTAGTAACACCACATCAGGTGGTACACATAGCACTAGTAATAGCTCGCTATTGTTAGGCTATGGACGTTCATTTTATCTAAAACTATTATATAATTTAAATTTTTAAACACTAAATATCATGACAAACAAATTAATTAAAATCGCATTATGTTTATGCATTATAGCATTTTCAAGTTGTGAAAAAGATGATGGACCTTCTGGACCAATAGATATTGTAATTGAGGGTGCAACAGCCACACCTGACGTTGGAGGTTCTAACGAAGAAAATCAAGTTTATGTAGATTTAAGTGCTAACACATCTACTACTGTACAAAGAGACTCTTGGGACTTAGGTTTTTATTCTGGTTCGGATTTTAGAGTCGCTATTAATGGTTCAATTTACATGGCAACAGCTCAATTATCCTCAACAGATATAGACGTTATAAGTTCTACAACCACTGAAGTACAAGACCTACAACCACAAGTAGCAATTGGAACTTTTGATGCTGATAATATGGAATTTATTGATGCTCCATTTGGGCAAATTACAGAAACTGCAATTGAAGGTATTTCTTCTACAGATTCTGATAATCCCGTTTATTTAGTGAACTTAGGATATGAAGTTGGAACTGAAGCTGCAGCTACAGGAGGCGTTACTGTTGCCGGAGACGCTAGAGGATGGAAAAAAATTAGAGTACTGCTAGATGGTAATGATTATGTGCTTCAATATGCCGATTTAGATGATACCACACACCAAGAAGTTACAATTTCTAAAAACAGTGCTTATAATTTTACCTTCTTTAGTTTTAATACTGAGTCTGAGGTAAGCGTTGAACCAGAAAAAACCGATTGGGATTTAAATTTTACTGTATTTACTAATGAAATTGAAGGATACGGCTCTTATGGTTATTCAGATTTTGTAGTAACAAATACAAAAGGAGGTGCTGTTTCTTATAAGATTGATACGGAAACAGATACGTACACCTACGAAGATTTTACTTTATCTGATGCTTTATCAATTGCTTTTGATAATGACCAACGTAACATAGGTAGTACTTGGAGAGTTGGTGGAGGACCAAGTAGTTCGCCTGCATTAATAGATACAGTTTTCTATATAATAAATGACACAGCTGGTAACTATTATAAAATGCAATTTTTAGCCATGTATAGTGACGATGGTGAACGTGGTCATCCAAAATTTGTTTACAGCTTACTACAATAAAGACAACAACTAAAAAAGAGTAGTTCGCTACTCTTTTTTTACAACTTAAATCAAACTTTAGAATCATTTTAAATAACAGACCAATGAAAAGAACATTACAATTTTTAACTTTCGTATTAATTAGCGCTACGGCCTTCGCACAAGAAACCGTAGTCAACTTATCTATGCAACCTAGTTACACTGACCAGGTGTATTACAAATTAAGTACAGAAACAGCCACATCTTTTACAGCTAATTCTTGGGATATTGCTTTCTTAAGAACAAGCTCTTATAACTTTGGAATGCGCGTTAATAGTGGTATTGGTATAGAAGTTTTTGAGGCTGCTAGTACAGCCACGGACTATAATACAGTTGATGTAGCTAATGAAACCAATTGGACACCGCTTTACAATAGTGAAACAACATGGAGTGGTGGTGCCTTTGAACAAGGCTCAGCTACTTATGGATTTGGTGAGTATAATCCCGTTACACATGGTGTAGACGGAACCATTGTTTTTGTTTTAAAATATGCTGATGGTACCTACAGAAAATTTATCAACGAGAGTTATGCTGCTGGCTATACTTTTAAATATGCCACTTGGGATGCAAATACATCCGCTTGGAGTGCTGATCAAACTGTAACGATACCAAACACTAATAACCCAGATAATAAATACAACTATTATTCTTTACAAAATAATGCAGAAGTAGTTGCAGAACCAGCAATTGCAGATTGGGATTTTGTATTTACAAAATATGCGACAGATTATTTTGGTGACGGTACAGTATTTTACCCTGTAACTGGTGTTTTACATAGTGATGAAGTAACTGTGTCACAAAACGATGAACCAAGCGGTATGCCAACTAGCCCTAATCTTAATTATTCAGACGAAATCAATACCGTTGGTTACGATTGGAAAACTCTAAACGCTTCGTACACTTACGACATCAACTCTAACCAAGCCTATTACGTTAAATATACAGATGATACAGTATATAGATTATATTTTACAGCTTTTGGAGGTAGTAGTACAGGCGATATAGAATTTAATTTTGAAAATGTAACTAACGCTCTAAGTATTGAAGACGTTAACACTTCCGTTTCTTTCGGTATCTATCCTAATCCCTCAACAGATAAACAAATCAATTTGATTTACGATGTTAATCCTTTAAACTCTAACAGTAATAGTGTTTCTATTTTCTCTATAACAGGCAAAAAAGTATTTGAAACTAACTTAAATTCAAAGGGAGGTTTCTATAACAAATCTCTAGATTTATCATCCTTAGCTGATGGTGTTTATGTACTACAATTTGCATCAGGAAATCAGAGTATTACTAAGAAACTTATTCTAAAATAGCGGATAACCTATTTAATTTTAGAAAAAGAAGAGTGTAAAATCAACTCTTCTTTTTTTATCATATTTCAAACTTTAGAATCATTCTAAATAATGAATCAATTAACAGAAAATAAAAAATCATGAAAACACAAAAGCTAATAATCCTCTTATTTATTGTAGTACAATTTTCTTATTCACAACAATTTACCGAAAATACCGAAGTTAGTTTAACAGGTATTCTTTATGGCGAAGCTACATGGATAAATAGAGACAATAGTGGTAAGGATGAATTATTAATTTCTGGCTACGATACTAATTATAATGCTTTTTCCGGACTCTACTCTTATCAATCAGATGACATAGGCTTGTTACCTATTACTATTGACCCTTATTATTTCTCATCAATTGGGAAATTAGATTATAACAACGACGGAATTACCGATTTTATTATTATTGGATATGACTCAAACGATACAGAAAATAGTGTATTATATATAAGTGACGGAAATGGTTCATATACTAGTGAAACTTTAAATATACCAGGAACTTCTAATGGAAAAATGAAAATAGAAGATTTAAACAATGATGGTTTAAGCGACATAATAGTTACAGGATCTGCTTCTGATTACAGTTACATTGCAAAACTATATTTACAAAATACAGAAGGTGATTTTATAGAATCTATGGTGCCTTTTTTTGGAAGTACTTATAGTAGTATAACAACTTTTGATGCCAATAATGATGGACATATAGATGTATTACTTACTGGTTTTAGTAATAATTACACACCAGAAACAAAACTATATTTTAATGATGGCTCTGCTGGTTTTACGGAGAGTACAAATTCTACATTAGGAGCTGTCTATTTTTCAACTTCGAGCGCTGCAGATTATGATAATGATGGAGACATAGACGTATTACTATCAGGATTTAATTCCTCTTATGTCCCTTCTACTGTCTTATACAATAATGATGGTAATGGAAACTTTACCGAAAACCCTCAAGCAACTTTAAAACAACTTTATTGGGGAACTTCTAATTTTGTGGATTATGATAGTGATGGAGATTTAGACCTATTCATATCTGGTGCAGATTCTAACGTATTGGCATATGCTAAGTTTTATAAAAACACAAATGGAAATTTCATAGAAGATACAAATGCAGAAATAGGCATTTACGGAACATATGTTAGTTCGGCTGATTGGACTGATTATGACAATGATGGTGATTTAGACTTTGTATTAAATGGACTTAATAGCAATAATGATGCTATAACAAAAGTTTATACCAATCAACAAGAAAGTTTAGATGTACATGATTTTGCATTGCATATTGACTTTAGCGCTTATCCAAATCCAACAACTAACAAGATTGTTAATCTGCTATTTGATGAAAGCAAACTATCTTCTTCTAGTAAGATTACTATATATTCAAATATTGGACAAAAAGTCTTTGAAAAAAGACTGAAAAACGATTTTAATAAAACTCTCCAATTAAACTCATTAACTGAAGGCATCTATTTATTAGAGCTAAGTTCAGGAAGTTTTAAAACAACGCAAAAAATAATTTTAAACTAATATCAAAAAAGAGCCACTATAGAAATAGTGGCTCTTTTACTTTTAATCTAAATGATAAATTTCCATAATATCATTGAGATATTTTTCAAAATCTATTTTTAAGTCTATAAGCTTACCAGTGTGAACATCAAAAACCCAACCATGCACTTTTAGACCACGATCTCTAAACGCTTTTTGTACAGCTGCTGTTTTAATAAGATTAACACATTGCTCTTTAACATTAAGTTCTACTAAACGATCATATTTCTTAGATTCATCTTTAATAGCATTAAGCTCATCATGATGCATTCTGTAAACATCTCTAATATTTCTTAACCAACCATTTAAAACGCCTAAATCTGCAGACTGCATTGCGGCTTTTACGCCTCCACATTCATAATGTCCGCATACTACAACGTGATTCACCTTTAAATGCGTTACTGCGTAATTAACAACAGACATTCCGTTTGCGTCTGTACCTACAATCATATTAGCGATATTTCTGTGAACAAAAACATCACCAGGCCCTAATCCCATAAGTTCCTCAGCTGCAACGCGACTATCTGAACAACCTATAAATAATAATTCAGGGTTTTGTCCTTTTCCTAATTCTTCAAAATAATTAGAATCAACAGCTAATTTAGCTTTAATCCATTCTTCGTTATTTCTAAAAACATTATCTAAATCCATAACATCTAAGATACGTCTTCTACATTACTTCTCACCCATTTTAAGCAAGTTTTAAAATCTTTAAAAATATGCTCATTAGGAATAAAATCAGGAATAATATCAATACGTTCCATCATGTATCTAGGCTGTTTTAAAAGACCTACAAACAATACTTCTACATCATTTTTCTTCAATTCTTGCAGCATATCTTCCATAGCATAAAGACCCGATTGGTCCATATACTGCATACGTCCTAAACGCAAAATAACGGTTTTGGCAGTATTTGGAATTTGCTCTGTTAAAGCCTGAAAATCACTTGTAGACCCAAAAAATAATGGTCCTTTTAAGTGTTTTATAAAAACTTCTTCTTTTAATTGTTGTGGAAAATCGGATTCGTCCTCCCAAGCTTCTTCTTTTAATGACTTAACATCTGATCGTTCTGCTGTTAAATCGCCTATTTTCTTCATAAACATTAGAGAAGCAATTACAAGTCCAATCCCTACAGCATAAATTAAATCCCAAAATGTAGATAGTAATAATACAACTAGCATTATTAAAACTTCTGAACTTAATTTTATTGGCCCAAATTTGATGTCTTTAGGTAAACTAGGAATCGCTTTAAGCCCCTTATAATCCATTACACCAATACCAACAGTTATTAGTATACCTGCTAAAACTGCAGCCGGAATTTTAGATGCAACAGGGGCTAATACTAGCATAATTAATAATAACATAACACCAGCAATCATACCAGACAACCTTGTTTTTCCTCCTGCATTAATATTCACTACGGTTCTTATCGTTGCTCCAGCTCCAGGAATTCCTCCAAAAATAGCACCAATACTATTTCCTATACCTTGACCAATTAATTCTTTGTTGGGTTTATGTTTGGTTTTTGTCATATTATCAGCAACTACACTAGTTAATAAAGAATCTATAGCTCCTAAAAGCGATAATGTAAGTGCTGTAAAAATATAAGGTGTTATACTTCCTAAACTAAAACTGGTAAACATTTCTAGTCGTGGAATTGGAATACCACCTGGTATTTCGGAAATTGGTCTGTAGCCTAAATTAAACCCATAGGCAATACCAGACATAATAACCAATGCAACCAATGTGCTTGGTATGGCCGTTGTAATTCGTTTAAAACCATAAATAATTAAAATAGTTCCTAATGCTAAAATAAGCTCTAACCAATTAATATTTTTTAATGCTCTTGGTAATACTTTTAATGCTCCTATTGTACCTGAGGCTTCTTTTGCTGCCAAGGTTTGAGATTCATTTAAAACTTGTTCTGGTGTAATTGAATGCGCACGATTAATGGTTTCTTTAAAATCCTCTAAAACCAAAATACCCTCACCTGCTTCTTCTTTTAAAATATTTTCGAGAATAACTTCTTCGGCTTGAGGTTTAAATTGTTCTACAAACGCTGCGTCTTCTTTAGGATAATACCCAATAGATGGCAGTATTTGTGTCAATAGAATTATAACACCAATAGCTGTCATAAAACCAGAAACAACAGGATAAGGAATATACCTTATATACTTACCTACACCTATAAAACCTAAACCAATTTGAATAAGACCTGCTAATAAAAATACGCTAAGGATAGCTGGCAAAGCCTTTTCTACACTCCCATCATTTGCTGCAACAATACCTGCAATTATAACCATACTTACTGCTGTCATTGGTGCGGTTGGTCCAGATATTTGTGTAGCTGTGCCTCCAAAAAGAGCAGCAAAAAAACTAATAAAAATGGCACCATACAGACCTGCTTCTGGTCCTAAACCTGAAGAAACACCAAAGGCTAATGCTAATGGCAATGCTACAATTCCGGCTGTAATACCTCCAAAGGCATCACCTTTAATATTAGAAAACAAGTTCTTCATAGTTTAGTTATTAGTATTTTTTATAAAGTAATAAATATTTCGCTATAAGTTGACAAATGCTATCAAATTTATTTGATCTCTTCCTGATTTTTCAAAGAATTGATTCATGTAACCTAATTCAAATCTTAAATTATCTGAAAATTTATAACCTAAGCCTCCAAACACCCTATTTCTATCAAAAACTGAGGACTCCGTATTTAAAAATATCTCGTTATATAAAGACACATATAATGGGTTATTTCCTCCTTCCTTGTATTGTAATGGAATTTTAAGTCCTAAGAAATACCGTAAACGCATTTTAAAATCACTTTCAACAAAACGCTGTTCAAAACGATAGCGATGACTTAAACTCACTTTACCTACATTTTGCTTTGTTGTGAATTGCTGAAATATACGATGTTCATTTACAGAGACCTTATCATCAGATTCACCTATATTATTTTCAGACAAAATATAACCATAACCTAGCAAAAGGTTATTCCCTTCTGTAAGATTGTAACCCACTCCTGTTCTTAATAATAATTGCTCTAAATCACCAATTGCATTATAATTTCTATACTGAACTTCGTTATGGATGTTCCATTTAGAATTTAGTTTTTTGTTTCCAATATAGATTAACCAGTTTCCTAAGTTACTACCTTGGCCTAAGGCAAAAAAAGGCAGCAGTAACACAAGGGTTAGTGCTGCAATTTTATTTATTTTATTTTTAGGTCTTCTTCTATTCATAGAACTTCACTTCACCAGTATTTACATCATACATGGCACCAATTATTTTAATCTCACCTGCTTTTTCCATTTCAGTAAGTACTGGACTTTCTGCATGAATTCTATCAATCATTAATTCCACGTTCATATGTGATACCTCATCTACAAACTCTAAGTTTTTAGATGTTCTTAAACTTTCGTCTTTTGGCTCTTTAACCGCATTAACTGCTGGTGTTATTTTTTGAACTAACTTAGTTAAATTACCCATTTCTGCATGATCACACGCTCCTTTTACTGCACCACAACTAGTGTGTCCTAAAACTACAATAAGCTCTGTACCTGCTAACTTGCATGCAAATTCCATACTCCCTAAAATGTCTTCATTTACAATATTACCTGCAACACGAACACTAAAAATATCACCTAACCCTTGATCAAATACCAACTCAGCAGAAACTCTAGAATCTATACAACTTAAAATAGTTGCGAATGGAAACTGCCCTTCACTTGTATCATTAACTTGTTCTAAAAGGTTTCTATTAGCTTTTAAATTATTTTGAAACCTTAAGTTTCCTTCTTTTAAATATTGTAATGACTTTTCAGGTGTCATTGTTGCTTGTGTTTCTTTTGTATGTGCTTTCATAATGTTTTGTTTTTACGTTTAATTAAAATTGTTATTTATTATGCTTCTGAAACTAATAATGAAACATTCAACTTATTCACCACCTCTCTCAATGAGGCTTCTCCCGTGTTTCTTGTTTTATTTTCAGTTCTATCCACGCATAATAAATTCACCTTGTTTTTTAAAATAAATGAAGAGAGTGTTTTTAAGGCATTAGAATTTTGTTCAAAAACATATTCTACCATCTTTTGCTCTTTGTCAACAATAATATTGGCAGCTGATTGTTGACTATTAATAATTTTAAATGATTTCAGTGGAGTTTCTGTATGTGTAATTACATCTTTAGAAAACTCAGTATTGAAAAATTTATTTGAATCATTAAAGACACCTAAAGTCATTTTTTCATTGGGTATTAATGCATTCTCATCTGAAGAAATCATTATGTAACCCTTAAACTCTTTTAAAACAAATTTTGTTATGCCATCTCCAATAAGTTGAAGAGGGTTAGAGTCTCGATGTCCTAAAACAATAACATCTGGTTTATAACTCTTAATTTGTTTTAGAATCTCTTCTTTTATTTTTCCAAATGCATAACTCCCTTTAATTGTTACATCATAATCCTTCGCATAGGATTTTACAGATGTATCAATAGTTTTTTTGGTAGTATTATGCTCTTCATTTAATGCTCTAATTGCAGATAATTGATTGTCACCACCTACAATATCAATGTGTTTTTTAACATGAAATAATGCAATCTCTGCATCAATCATTTTTGCTAAACTCACACTGTTTTTTAAGATAGTGCTTTCCGTCTTCTTTAAATCTGAAAGCACTAATATTTTATATTTTTCTGCTTTCATATCTTTAACTTAAACTAATATTAGACTTAGGTCTCAATTGAAAAAACTCAATAAAACTCGGTGGATTTTCAACAATACCACGTTTAGAAATTAATTTAATATCAATATTTCTCTCTTTAGCCTTAAAAGCAAAGTCTTCAAGAATTTCTATAATATCATAATCTAAATACCTTGTTTTAGTAACATCAAATTCTAAATACGTGTCTCTCGGTAAACTATCTAACTCTTTTAAAATAGCACCTTTATTAAAGAAAGTTACTTCTTCTGCAAGAGACATTTTAATCTTATGTTTTCCATTACTATTATCTTCAATATGAAGAAAGTGAGAGTTCTGGTAGCTCTTTAATAGTATAACAACAATACCAACTGCTAAACCTAAACCAATACCTACCAATAAATCAGTAAAAACGATTCCTATAACAGTTACAAAATAAGGTACTGATTGTTTCCAGCCTAATTTATACATCTTAACAAATAACGCTGGTTTTGCTAATTTGTAACCCACGATTAATAAAATTGCTGCTAAAACTGATAAAGGAATCTTATTAAGTAATGATGGAATTAAAATTACTGAAATCAATAATAACAAACCATGAATAATGGCAGACATTTTGCTTTTTCCACCAGATTGAATATTAGCTGAACTTCTAACAATAACTTGAGTGATTGGAAGTCCACCTACTAAACCAGATAAGATATTACCTGTACCTTGAGCTAATAACTCTCTATTTGTTGGAGTTACATTTTTATCTGGATCTAATTTATCTGTTGCTTCTACACATAATAAGGTTTCTAAACTTGCTACTAATGCAATGGTAAAGGCAATAATCCAAACTTCTGGATTAGTTATAGCAGCAAAATTCGGAAAACTAAATTGACCAATAAACGAATCTAAACTATCTGGAACAGGAACACTTACCAAGTGTGATTTTGCAATAGCAAGGCTCTCGTTAGATTGCGTTACGATATAGAAAACTATACCGACTACAACCGCAACTAAAGGACCTTGAATGATTTCAAAAAACTTTCCTTTCTTAACTAAAACGTTACTCCATAACAGCAATATACCCAAAGCTATAAAGCCAACGATCATAGAACCTATAATAAGGTTATCGAAAATATGTAAAATTGCAGAAAATGTATTTTCTCCAGAGGTCTCTAAAAAACTATCTGCTCCTTCTGGTTCTGCATCATAACCAAAAAAGTGTGGTATTTGTTTCAAAATTATAATAATACCAATACCTGTTAGCATTCCTTTAATTACAGAAGATGGAAAATAATACCCTATAATTCCTGCTTTTAAAAAGCCAAAAATTAATTGAATAACACCTCCTAAAACAACAGCAACTAAAAAGTTTTCATAACCACCTAAAGTACCTATTGCTGTTAATACAATTGCAGCCAAACCTGCTGCAGGTCCACTAACTCCAATTTTAGAACCACTTAAAGCTCCTACTATAGTTCCTCCAATGATTCCGGCGATTAATCCAGAAAAAAGAGGTGCTCCACTGGCTAAAGCAATACCTAAACATAAAGGTAAGGCTACGAAAAATACAACGACACTTGCTGGCAAGTCGTTTTTTAATGTTTTAAACATTTGATATAATGATTTTATGCTATTGAAGTAAATTCAATAGTTATTTTAATATTTATTTTAGTGACAATAACTGTCAGAACGAAAAAATATTAAATAAAATCGGGTGGTGGAGAAATGAGATTTAAGTGCGGTATTGGATAGTTTTTAAACGTATACCCAATGTGATTTGTGTTTGTATGATCTTCAAACAAACTTGCAGTATCAAGGTTTATTTTTTCGAAAATCAATTTTTCAGCATGATTTTCTTCCTCTTCTGTAATACTATAGAAACATGTTACATCTACAGAATCATCAATAGATAATATAATTGTAGGCGCAGATATTAATCCCATTAATACAATGGTGAAAAATATTGCTGATCTATATTTATATTTCTGAAACATAAGTCGCAAATATAATATTAAGAAATTAACATACTGTTAAATTGTTTCTAAAAATTCTTCAACAGTTTTATATCTTTTGAAGGAATCCATCCTGTAGAATTATCGGATAGTTGAATTTTTTTCCAGTCGTCATAAGTTTCTACGACTTGCACCTTTGTACCTTCATGCAATCTAAACACTTCTTCGCTAGTAGCATTAGGATCCGTTTTCACTCTACTTTCTTGAGCAAAAACAATGGCAGGATTATCCTTTTTGCTCAAAGCTTCTTTTTGAAACGCCATCACAACAGAAAAGCAAGCTACAACTAAACTTACTATGCTAGTTACAAAAGCTATTCGTTTCTTTGAAGATGAATAAGAGAAGTGATAAGCTAAAAATATAATTACGAATAAAAGCACACCTCCTACCGCAATTATAGCCCAAGTATCTATATTAAATGTATTGACTAAATTATTTATCAGTCTAGAAAAACCAACTTTGGGAACAACATCAACAGCATCTATAGTCATGTTTTGCGCAAATGCTAAATTGTTTTGAATATCCTTATCGTTAGGATCTAAAAGCAATGCTTTTTCATAATAATAAATGCTAGGTGCAATATTGTTAAGCTTATAATTGGCATTTCCTAAGTTAAAATATAACTCAGCAGAATGCTCCTTAGCATTTAAAATAGACTCATACGTATCAATAGCTTCAGCATATTTTCCGTCGTTATACAACGTATTTGCTTCGCTAAACGCTTTATCATTTTGTGCAAACCCAACAAGGCTAAAACAACAAATAAGTAATAAGGTAATAGCTCTCATATTATCTCAGTTGTTTATCTATTAATGAAATTGTTTTTGCTGCCTTATCATAATCATTCTGCATAGTCACTTGTGTAATTGGAGTGTAACGTGCCAATTCACAATTTTCTAAAATTGAAATAAAATCGGAAACTACATCGCTTTCTACTTGGCGTTCTGATAATAGGCTTTCAATTTTTTCTTTATTAAAATCGCTAGTTTCAATATTTAATTTTGCTTTTAAATAATTATGAAGTGCTTTTTCTAGGGCTAAGTAAAATGATTCTTTTTGCCCCATTGCCTTTTTAGCTTCACCTAAATATTTTTTGGCTAAACGATCTGCTTTTCTAATACGGTTTCCTTGCACATCAGCATCTCGCTTATCCTTTTTACGTCTTATCATTATAGCTAATGGAATCGCTAAAAACGGTAATAACGTTAACGACCAAAAGGCTGAAGATCTAAAGAAAGGTTCTGATTTTACATTAGTCCAATTAGATGTTGTTTTTATAAAAGCGAAAGTGTTTGTATTAGGGTTTACAGTTTGTTTTGTGCTTGCTGTTGCATTTTCACTATTTGTATTACCAGCTGTTGGTCCTTCTATGACATCTATAACAATCTCGTCTGAGGTAATACGATTATAAATTTCCTTCTCTGGGTTAAAATATGAAAATGAAATACTAGGCACAGGATATTTCCCTCTGTATTGCGGAACAATAGTGTACGTATCTGAAATACCACCTTGCATCCCACTTAAATTAGTTCTAATATTTTCTTTATGTTCAGGTTCGTATACTTCTAATGAACTTGGAACGGTTAATTTTGGTAATTCAAACAGTTTTAAATTTCCTTTTCCTGTAACTTCAATTTTAGCTTGAAGGGATTCTGTAGCATTTAATTGCGTTTTACTTGTTGTTACTTTAAATGAATAATTACCAACGGCACCTTTAAAATCTGAAGGTTTTCCTTCTTCTGGTAATGGTTTTACATTTATAGTTCTACTGCCTGCAGTAACTTCTTTAGGGATTTTAGTCATTAATTGTCTCCCAAAGATATCACGTTTATTAGAGCGCACTTCAGCAGTGATATCCATCACTAAAGGCTCAATTTTTAAACTTCCTGTTTTTTGAGGGTAAAGCACTGTTTTTCTTAAAACAACATAACGGTAATTTTTACCTTTATACTCACCTTCTAAAATATTGAGGCCTTTTATTTCAATATTCTGACTCCAAAAATCATTAAATCTAGGAATTTCCTTTTCTCTCCAATTACTACTTACACCAATTTCCTCAGAAACATATAGTTTATAAACTACCGTTATAGCTTCATTTAAATACGGGTTAGCATTAGAAACCTCAGCGACTAAGTGTATGCTTTCTTCTGCCAAATCTGAAGCAGCTGTGTCTCCATTAGGTTTAGTTATTGCTTTGGTAACTTCAATGGTAATTGGAAAGGTTTTATAAGTTTCACCATCTATCTCTATGGTGGCTTGTTTAATTGTAAATTTCCCTTGTTTTTTTGGCGCTAAGAAATAGCTATATGTCTTATTATAAGAACGTTGTCCGTTTCTAGAATAATTACTAACCGAAGTATTAGGGCCACCAACCACATCAAAATCTGCAAAGCTTGGCGGCTCAAAATTGTCACCATCTTTATTCATTTCAAAATCGATACGCAAGCGCTCGTTAGCACCTAATTTTTTCTTACTGACTTTAGCCTCAAATTTAACTTGTGCAGAAGCCATACTTGTAGCAAGTATGAGGCATATTATTGATATGTATTTTATGAATTTCATTGCTGTAATTACGAACTAATCTACCAATCTTTTTCAGTCTTTACTTTAACGCCTTTTTGCTTTTCAGCATTCATTTTTTCTTGAACTTTTTGCTCTTGGTTTTGCATCGCTTCTAGAATATTTTTTACTTGCTGAGGAGACATTTGCCCTGGTTTTGGCTTTTGTTTTTGGTTTTTATCTTTATTATCCTTATCGCCTTTACCATCATCTTTTTTGTCGTCTTTAGGCTTTCCTTCATCATCTTTCTCCTGATCACCATCTTTTTTATCTTGGTCGCCTTCGTCCTTTTTATCTTTATTATCCTTATTGTCTTTGTTATCGTCTTCCTTTTTTTGGTCGTCTTCTTTGTCTTGCTCTTGGTCTTTATTCTCGTCCTTTTTATCTTCTTCGCCTCCACCATCTTCTTGCTGATTAGCACAATCTTTTGCTATAGCCAAATTATAACGTGTTTCTTCATCATTAGGATTACTTCTTAATGCATTTTTATAAGCTTCAACCGCTTCTTTACACTGCTTACTTTCCATTAAAATATTACCCATATTATGAAAAGCTCTATGTTTTTCAATTTTATTGGTTGCGTTTTTTGCAGCTTCTTGACTTCTAAAGAGAGCTTCATCAAAACTACCTTTCTTATAATACGAGTGCGCTAAATTATAAGCTCCAACAGCCTTACTTGGTGCTTTAGAAATAGCTTTTCGGTATGCCATTTCAGCCTCAACATAATTATCTTCACTAACCAATTCATTTGCTTGATACACAAAATCAGTAGCATTTTTTTCGGCTTTTAATTGTGCTTCATTTTGGTCTTGCGAAAAACCAAAAAAACCAACCAAAAGTGCAATAAGTGATAAATATAATTTCATGTTTGTTTTAATTATGTAAACGACCTCTAAATTACTAAAGCCTTTAATGACTTAGCGTTAAAGAAATTCTAAAAGTTTTCATTGAATAAGTTAAGTTTTTTCAACCAACCTGTTTTTCTTTCTAATAGGAAAATATCAATGAATAACAACAAAATTCCTAAACCAAGAAACCATTGAAATTGGTCTTTAAAATCTGCAATTTGCTTAGATTCAAATTCTTGTTTATCCATTTTAGCGAGCTCCTCTTTAATAGTATTTACAACCTCTGTAGTATTACTACCATTAATATAAACACCATTAGCTTCTTCCGCAATTTCTCTTAATGTAGTTTCGTCGAGACGTGTAATTACCGTTTCGCCATTATTATCTTTCTTATAATTTAAGATAACACCATTCCGTTTAATTGGGATTGGCCCACCTTTTAAATCTCCAACACCAACGGTTAATATCCTTATACCTTGTTCGGCTGCTTCTTCAGCAACATTTATAGCTTCACCATCATGATCTTCTCCATCTGAAATGATAACTAAAACACGATTAGCTTGATCTTCATTATCGAAATATGTTTTTGATAGTTGAATTGCTTCACTAATTGCCGTTCCTTGTGAAGACATCATATCTGTATTCATATTTTGTAAAAACATCTTTGCCGAAGCATAATCTGTTGTAATTGGTAATTGCGGAAACGCTTTACCAGCATAAGCTATTATCCCAACACGATCACTTACTAAACTGTTGATAATCTGAGTAACCAATTGCTTAGATTTATCTAGTCTATTTGGTGCAATATCTTCAGCTAGCATACTTTTAGAGACATCAATCGCGAACACCACATCAACACCTTCACTTCTTACGGTTTCTAATTTTGTACCAATCTTAGGATTTACCAATGCTAAAGACAAGCATGCAAAAGCGCCACAAAGCACAAACACTTTTAATATACTTTTAAACAAAGATTGATTAGGACTCAGGCGTTTTAACAAGGCTGAATCAGCAAATTTTTTCTGCGCAGAACGACGCCAAAGCTGAAGAAAAACAAACAGCAAAATGATTACCGGTATTACCAGTAATGTCCAAAACCATATTTTTTCATCGAGTCTAAACAAAGCTTCTAAATATTGTGTTTCTTAATAATAATTCTATCAATAATAACAGACCTGCCAAAAGGATAAATGGTCTGTATTTTTCATCGTAATTGTAATATTTCTTTTCTTCTATTTCTGTTTTTTCGAGCTTATTGATTTCATCATAAATCTGAGCTAACTTATCATTATTTGTTGCTCTAAAATACTTTCCACCTGTTTCTTCTGCAATTTCTTTCAATAAAGCTTCGTCAATTTCAACTTGCGCTCTGCCATATCTAAACGTACCGTTATTATTAAAGCCAATTGGCGATAATGCCATTCCATTAGTTCCTAAACCAATAGTATAAACTTTAATACCATATTCTACAGCCAATTCGCTCGCAATTTTTGGGTCTATAAACCCAGAATTATTTACACCATCTGTTAAGAGTATAATCACTTTACTCTTGGCTCTACTATCTTTTAATCGGTTAACAGAAGTTGCTAATCCCATACCAATTGCCGTTCCGCTCTCAATTATTGTATTATATTTTATATCTCTAAGTGAGCGTTGCACAATAGATTTATCACTTGTAATTGGAGTTTTGGTATACGCTTCTCCTGCGTATTCTACCAAACCAATTCGGTCACTAGGACGACCATCAATAAAATCTGCTGCAACTTCTTTTAAAGCATCTAATCGATTAGGTTTTAAATCTTTTGCTAGCATACTTGCAGAGACATCAATTGCCATTACAATATCTATTCCGCTCGTTGTTTTTGTTCTTGTAGAAACATCTACAGTTCTTGGTCTTGCTAGTGCAACAATTAAAAGTCCTAAAGCAATTAAACGCAATGCAAATAATACATGCTTAAACTTTGACCAAAAGGATGATGTGTTTTTAAAGCCTTGAATGCTCGACATTTTTAACTCTGCCGTTTGCTTACTATTTTTAAACACATACCAAACTATGGCCAATGGCAAAAGCAATAGCAACCAGAAAAATTCTTTATTTAAAAATTCTATATTCTCTAACATTAGTTTTGGTCTTCTTCTACTTCGTCTGGTTTTAATTCTATGGAATCTGTAATACGTTGTACCATATCTTTGGCATAATCATCATTTTTTGGAAATGTAATTATAATTTGCTGTAATACATTCTCATTAGCAAAACATAACAATTCATATTTAGCATCTACACCATATTCTGTATTAGGCATTTTTAAACTTAAGGTTCCAAATGTTTTTAAACCTTCAGCTCCATTTGGTGTTGTAAACTTTTCTCGTTTTACAGAAATATTACTTGCGCCTTTAGCTTCAAAACCTTTTATGGACTCTTCTGATACTTTATATAAATCGAAAGTTGGCTTGTCTGATTCCTGAGGTTCTGCACCTTGTTGTTTTGGTACTTTTAATGTGGTAGTATTAATAACTACACTAAAAACATCTAGTAAGGTACCATAAGCAAAAGTGGTCATAGATAATTTTTCCTTTGCTTCATCTGGTATTTTAGTATCTACACGCTTTAAAACTTTTGGTGTTTCAATCCAAACTGGTGGAAAACCGTATGCGCTCTCTACCCAATCACCTTCTAATAACTCTTTACTTTCATGACCAATAATGGTATCTTTTACATAACCGAAACCATATTTTACGCCAAAACCTACAAATGTGGCCACAATAAGAAAGATAGAAATAGCAACTGTTATCCAGACTTTTTTACGCTTCTTTTTACGCTCTTGTTCTTCTTTATATTTTTGGTCTAATAATTTTTCTTCTTCAGAAGGTTCTGGTAAACTTACTCTAACGTTATCAATAGCTTTATCTATTGTTGTTTTATCCATTTTAGCAAGTTCTACATCAGGAGCAGACTTAGCAAACTTCACTAAATCGGCACGCTGTAGAATAGATTCTATATGTAATATTGTTTCCTTTGATAATGGAATTTGATTTCCATCTTTCAACAGATTTAAACGTGCAATAAGTTCTGCTGTTGTACTTTCTAAAGCACGGTCGTAAACTTTTTCATCTAAGTATTTTCTTATGATAAAGGTTAATTCTGAATAATACTCCTTCACTTCAGAACGCACTAAATACTGGCTTTCATCTAATTTCTCTAATGCTAATTTTGCTCTGTCATATGGTGGTAAAAGCGCAATTTCTTCTTCTTTAGTTAATGGTTTTTTTCTCCAAATAAACCAATACAATAAAAAGGCAACTAAGGCTATCGCAAATAATGCAATTAAAAGCCATTTCCACCAATTACTTTTACTTTTTTCAACTTCTATAATAGGTTTTATATCGTAAAGTTTCTGCTTAGTAGTATCTATTACAACAGTATTAACAGCAACATTTAAAGAGTCTGTAAAAAATGGTTTCTCGTCAATTATTATTTTTTGTCTCGGAATGGTATATACTCCAGAATCAAATTGTGTAAGTTTATAAATTCTAGATAATAAATACCTAGAATCTCTTTTTGTAGTGTCTATTTTTAACGCCTCAACAGCTTCTAAAGGCATAAATGTTTGACCTTCTGGAAATACAACTAATGATAAAGTATCCGCTTCAACTTTAATTTTATAATTGATTTGCTCTCCAATTCTGATTTTTGTAGTGTCTATTTCCGTAGTGACTTGCGCTGACGAGAATAAAGAACCTAGAAAAAAGAAAATTGAAAATACACCGAAAATTAAAAACCGCTGACGGTAAACTTTTGTTTCTTTATTTCTTATTAATATGTTGTTTTGCATTTTCATTTTTAATCTCTTCATCTATCAAACTTCAAGCTGATTAGCCTCTTTGTTTAAAATAGCCCAATAATTTTTTTACGTAGCTTTCATCCACACGACAATCAATAGAACCAGACCCAGATTTTGCGAAACTGTCCTTAAAGTAGTGAACCTTTTCGTTGTAAAATTTACTATAATTTTGACGTACTGATTTTGAACCTGTATTTACTAACATTAATTCACCAGTCTCCTCGTCTTCCATTTGTACCATTCCAATATTTGGAATTTCGGCTTCATGTTTATCGTAAACTCTAATACCTGTAATATCATGCCTTCCTGCTGCTATTTTAAGATTATGCTTATAATCGTCTGCAACAAAATCTGACAATAGAAATACAATAGCTTTCTTCTTCATTACGTTAGACAAAAACTTTAAAGCTTCACCAATGTTGGTTTTTTTACTTTTAGGTTGAAACTCTAATAACTCACGAATAATTCTAAGGACATGCGAACGTCCTTTTTTAGGCGGAATAAACAATTCAATTTCATCCGAAAATAAAATCAAACCTATTTTATCATTATTCTGAGTTGCTGAAAACGCTAAGGTAGCTGCAATTTCGGTAACAATTTCATCTTTAAATTGATTCTTTGTCCCAAAAAGTTTACTACCAGAAACATCTGCCATGAGCATCATGGTGAGCTCACGTTCTTCTTCAAAAACTTTAATGTGTGGTAAATTGGTTCTTGCCGTAACGTTCCAATCTATATTTCTTACATCATCACCAAATTGATATTGACGGACTTCAGAAAAAGTCATACCACGACCTTTGAAGGTCGAATGATATTCGCCTCCAAATATATGATCAGACAAACGACGTGTCTTAATCTCTATTTTTCGTACTTTTTTTAGAAGTTCTTTAGTATCCATTATTTAGTATGCAGTTTGCAATATTCAATTTGCAGTGTTCAGTCCTCTGTGTTCAGTTTGTTGTATTCAGTTCTGAGCAAACGACTGCTAACTAAGGACTAAATACTTAAGACTCATTTATGGTACTTCTATCTCATTTACAATTTTGTTGATAATATCTTCCGAAGTAACATTTTCTGCTTCAGCTTCGTAAGTAATTCCTATTCTATGACGTAAAACATCATGTACAATTGCTCTCACATCTTCTGGTATTACATAACCTCTTCGTTTTATAAAAGCATAACATTTTGCTGCTGTTGCTAAGTTAATACTACCACGAGGTGATGCTCCAAAAGAAATTAATGGTTTTAAATCATCTAATCTGTATTTTTCAGGATAACGTGTTGCAAAGACAATATCAAGAATATATTTCTCAATTTTCTCATCCATGTACACTTCTCTAACTGCTTTTTGAGCACTTAAAATTTGAGCTACAGAAACAACAGGATTAACTTTCTCATAAGTACCTCTTAAATTGGCTCTTACAATCATTTGTTCCTCTTCAATTTTCGGATAATCAATAACCGTTTTTAGCATAAAACGATCCACTTGCGCTTCTGGCAAAGGATAAGTTCCTTCTTGCTCAACCGGATTCATTGTTGCCATCACCAAAAATGGCTTATCTAAGATAAAAGTTTCATCTCCAATAGTTACTTGCTTTTCTTGCATAGCTTCTAATAAAGCAGATTGCACTTTTGCTGGTGCTCTATTTATCTCATCTGCTAATACAAAGTTGGCGAAAATTGGTCCTTTTTTAATAGTGAAATCATTTTCTTTCATATTAAAAATCAGTGTACCAACAACATCTGCCGGCAATAAATCTGGTGTAAATTGGATCCTACTAAAACTAGCATCAATCGCTTTAGATAAGGTATTAATCGCTAAAGTTTTTGCTAAACCTGGCACACCTTCTAATAAAATATGACCTTGACCTAATAAACCGATAAGCAAACGCTCTACCATGTGTTTTTGTCCAACTATAACCTTATTCATTTCTAAGGTTAATAAATCTACAAATGCACTTTCTTTTTCAATCTTTTCATTAATTGACTTAATGTCAACTGTATTCGTTTCTTCCATTATATAAGGGTTTAAGAACAAATCTATTAATTACCATTTTTAAAATATTTCACACAAATGGTCATTCAATATTTTAGAGGATGCAAAATGTTAAAATTTTTCGTTAGATGCTGTTAACAATTGGTTAAAAAAAAAGAGTAACACCGAAGTACTACTCTTTTTAAGAATTAATTATGGATTAGGGTTAATTAATATTAAAATTTTCTTATTTCTGTGTACAATTTTGGATTAAGAATCATCATATTTTCGTCTTCACTAAAACTTACAGATTCATCTATATCAATGTTTATTTCTAGCTGATATATATAACTCGCTTCAAAATCTCTCTTTATTAAGTTTGAAGGTGAACCGTTTCCGCTACTTGTAATATCTAAATTCACTAAAGTATTATTGATATTCATAAAATTATTATCACCAAGAACCAACCTAACTTCGTAAATATAAGTTGGGTTGACTTCAAAATGGTCTACTAAAAGTAATTCAGAATCACTTCTTAATTCAGACACATTATGTGTTCCGGTATTTATAGCGTTTAAACTCACCCAAGCATTAGACAAATTCCCATCTTCTTTCACTTTTACCTGTACATCTTCAATATCAAAATATACATCGCTGTATTCACTAAGATTACTTTTAAGACTTACAGTAATAGCTGCTTTATTGCCATCTCTTCCCATATCATCTTTAGTACAGCTTGTATAGCTAATTAAAAAAACGAGAGATAAAACAATAGTTTTTATAGATTGTAGGTGATTCATTACACAGAGAATTAAATAATTACACTCAATAATACTGTTTTATCAATGTTTTGAGTACTTTTATACATGAATTGCAAGAAAACATACTTAAACTGATAAATAAGTGACATATTCTCGATTAATTGCAGGAACCATGACTTGGGGGAGTTGGGGAAAACAACTCTCGAAAAAAGAAATGGCATCAATGATAGATTTTTGCGTTGCCAACAACATTACCACATTTGATCATGCTGATATTTATGGTGCATACACAACTGAAGCTGACTTCGGAAAAGCATTTGCTGATTCTGGATTAAAGCGAAAGGAAATTCAGCTCATCTCTAAATGTGGAATTCAAGACGAATGTGAAAACCGACCTAATAAGGTTAAACATTATAATTACAGTAAAGATTATATTACCTGGTCCGTTGAAGAGTCTTTAAGAAATTTAAATACCGACTATTTAGATTTGTTATTACTGCACAGACCGAGTCCTTTAATGGTTGCCGAAGAAATAGCTGAAGCAATTACCATTTTAAAAAAAGACGGAAAAATTAGAGACTTTGGTGTTTCTAATTTTACACCATCGCAAATGGACATGATTGGATTGCGTATGGATATTGACGTCAATCAGATTGAATTCTCCTTAACCGAACATACAGCAATGTATAACGGAACGTTAGATTTTATGATGACTAGCGGAATAAAACCCATGGCTTGGTCACCTTTAGGTTCTGTGTTTAAAGAAGATACTGAGCAAACTAGACGCATACACAAACAACTAGGTGCACTTAAAGATAAATACAATGCTACCGAAGACCAATTGCTATTGGCTTGGATTATGAAACATCCATCTGGTGTTCATCCTGTAGTTGGCACAACAACTAAAGAAAGATTACAACAAGCAGTTGCAGCTACAAAAATTAACTTAGAAACTGAAGATTGGTTTTTAATATTGACTGCTGCACAAGGACATAAAGTTCCATAAAACTTATACTAACCCTTCCCTAACCAGAAGGGTTTTTTAATTATTATTAGAAAACGATTTCTGACTTCTCAAGAAAACTTCGCAATGAAAAAAACGGCATTAATCACAGGAGCGACTAGCGGAATAGGCAGAGCGACTGCTCACGAATTTGCTAAACACGGCATTAATTTAATTTTATGCGGCCGCAGACAAGAACGATTAGATAGTGTACAAAAAGCATTATCTCGCGAAACAGATGTATATATATTAAATTTTGACGTTCGTGATAGAAAACAAACTTTTGAAGCTATTGCTTCTTTACCCAAAGAATTTCAAAAAATAGATATTCTCATTAACAACGCAGGTAACGCACATGGACTAGACCCAATACAAACGGGTAGTTTAGATGATTGGGATGCCATGATGGACATCAATGTAAAAGGTTTACTTTATGTGAGTAAAGCGATTATTCCTGGCATGACAGACCGTAAATCCGGACACATCATTAACATTGGCTCTTCAGCCGGCAAAGAAGTTTACCCAAACGGAAATGTGTATTGCGGCAGTAAACATGCTGTATTAGCAATCACTGAAGGTATGAGAATAGATTTAAATCCCTTCGGAATAAAAGTAGGCGCTATTAATCCTGGTTTGGTAGAAACTGAATTTTCAGAAGTACGTTTTAAAGGTGATTCTAAAGCAGATAATGTTTATAAAGGCTATAAAGCATTGCAACCAGAAGATGTTGCCGATGTCATTTACTTTGCCATCTCAAGACCAGCACACGTAAATATTGCAGATGTTCTGATGTTTTGTACTGCTCAGGCTAGTTCTACTATTGTAAAAAAATCAAATTAACAAAAGTCCTTCTTTTGCAAGAAAACAAATTATGATTAACAAACGTCTTCTCATAAAAAACTTACTTGCTCATAATGATGAGAATAGTTTCTATGATAAAAAGTTAAAAATCAATATTGGCCACAAAGAAGGAAAAGCTAAATTTTTAAAACATGTTTGTGCACTTTCTAACAGCAATCCAAAAAACAACTCTTACATAGTAATTGGTGTAAAAGATGACGACAACAAAATCGTAGGTGTCGATTTTTTTGATGATAGTAAAATTCAGAATCTCATCAATGCCTACCTCTCAAACCCACCAATTGTACAATACGAAAATATTCCTTTTCCGCATTTACCAGATGACAAAGTGGTTGGCCTAGTTACTATTAGACCAATTGACTCTATCACATCGCTTAGAAAAAACATCTGGAAATATTATGGTGGTTCTGTCTTTTTTAGAGACGGAAGCATGAGTATGCCTAAAGTTTTTGATATTGAAATTAAAGATGTGAATTCTAAAATTGTGGCTGCCATAGAAAAGCATGCACAAAACAATATTGAACTTACACTAGAAGGCGTTTTTGATTTTATGAATAAACGCCAAGATTACAATCCGCAATACAAAGTGTTTAAAGAATACTTTGTTTTATGCTGGTCTGGCGCTAAGAAAGTAATAAAAAACGAAGTCTTCTTTTCTAGAGTTGATATTGAAATGATAAACGAACAGGTACGTTTATTTTATTCCACTCTAGATGAAGTATCCATTTCATATTCCGAGAACTCTTTTAGAATAATTGAATATGTTAGACTCGGCTTAAACAAATCTTATAAATACTATAAGCTTGAAGAAAAAACGATTCAATTTAATGACAATGCCAATTATTCTATTGATGTGAATCTTATTTTTGAGCCACCACAATTCGACAAAAAAGTATTGCACCATATTTACAATGCTAACAATGCTATTTTAGAAAAACTTCAAAAGAAACAAGAATTATCTCAAAATGAAATTGAAGATTTAAAGAATTTAGCAGCAAGTTATCTCATCTGTTACCTCAACGGTTTTGATGACGCACTAGATAAGTTAGAATATTCAAAACCCTACATAAAAGATTACGATACAGAACTCTATATTTCATATAAAGAAACAATTCGAGTTTTAAGAAAAGTAAAATATAGTTAGTTCATCGATATTTTACGAAATTATAACCTCGTTTTCTGCGTCTTATCGGAGACTGCATCAAAACACTACTGATTATACATTTTTTTTAACCATTCATCAAAAAATTTGTTAACGAATAGAATTATTGCACATCTTTGTATTGCTATTAATCAATTATTAAACCTTGTTTCTATAGAGCTTAACGCTCAAATTGAAACAAGGTTTTTTTATATACCTAGATAAAATTCAATGTTTTTTGTTTGGAAGGAATAATTCCTTTGGCAGAAACATTTAGCCAGTTAGAAAGAATTGTAGCATAAACAGATCTAAAATCAACATCATATTTTAAATCACCATTCCCATCTAAATCACTTAAACTCGCAAGATCATTATAGAAACCTGCTTTCTTTAAATTTTCACCAATTACAAACACATTATTTGCCGCACCATGATCTGTGCCATTAGCTGCATTCTGTTTTACGCGTCTTCCAAATTCTGAAAAGGTGAAAATTAAAGTATCCTCAAAAGTATTATTTCGTTTTAAGTCCTTTACAAAAGCCAAAACACTCTCTGCGTACTGCGATAACAATTTTGTTTGTTTATTATTTTGACCGGCATGAGTATCAAAACCACCTAAAGAGGTATAAAACACCTTTGTATCTAAACCTGAATTGATAAATTGCGCAATACTTTTAAGCTGCTTTGCAAATCCGTTTTGAGGATAGCTCTCTTGAGATGATTTTACGTTGGTGTTTTCAAAAATATAACTAGCAGAAGACTCAGCTTCTATCATAGTCTGATAGAGATAGCCTAAATTATGTTCGCTTAAATGTGCATCATTGTAATGATTAAGCACCTTTTTAAAATAAGGATCCTTTGCTGTATTATACAAAACTTTATAATCATTAGTGGCAATACCATTAAAATGCTCACCTTTCATAGCTAAACTTAATTGCTCATCCATTTCCAAAGCATTATAAGGCTTATCGCCATGCTTATCCAAATAACGACCTAACCAACCACTTTGCAAATATTCATTAGAAGAACTTGCTGTTTGCCAAATATCCATAGATCTAAAATGTGAGCGAACCGGATTTGGATAACCTACGTTATTTATTATTGACAATTCACCATTATCAAACAAAGAGCGCAATGGACTTAAACTAGGATGAAACCCTAAATCGTCATTCAGTTTTATAATACCTTTTGTAATCGCTAATTGTGGCCTTGCATTGTAATACAAATCATTATTATGCGGAATTATTGTATTTAACCCATCATTACCACCTGCTAATTGAACAATTACCAAACGTTTATAGCCTAATTGTTTCGCCGTAACAGATTCGAAAGCTTTTACAAAATTTGGAACAAAAAACAAGCTGCTCGCTAATGCTGAATTCTTAATAAATTTTCGTCTGTCCATGATTATTCTATTAACACATTTGATATTCTGGTAACGACATTAGCTGAACACAATACTCTTGCTTAGAAGTTTTACTCAACGTTTTTAAAAAGTCTGCAGTACCTTTATTACTATTTCCTTGAAGGATATAATCTTGAAGATTTTCAGGATTAATATTTTTATAATTTTCTGAAAATGTATTCCAATCAACCGTGACTTTAATAGGCAATTTCCCTTTGTTTTTCTTGAAAAACTTCTTTCTTAACTCATCATTTTCACCCGAAGAAATTACAGCATTATTCAACATAACCGAAGGTAATTTTAAACGCACCATTATAGTATTAGCATCAATCCAAGCTTTATCACCTTTCCAACCTGCAACATTTGGCGGATTCAATAAGGTTTGCCCTAAAAGTTTCTGAATTTTAAGTAAATCCTTTTCTCTTCCAAATTTAACAGGAACTATTTTTACCATGCCTATTAAATATTCAATAGGTGATTTAATTTTTGCACCTACATTCTCATCATCATAAAACCAATCTGACAACAACACAAAACGCATTAGATTTTCGATATTATAATCCTTATAAAAAACATTAGCCATGGCTTCAATATGTTTTTTATTAGGTTTTGGATTTACAAAATAACGATAGATTTTATCTGATATATAGGTCGCGCATTGTTTATCTTCAAGAATTATATCAATAATATCATCACCTGAAAAATTACCGGTTTTACCAAAAAATGTTTTTTCACCTTGATCATGAACTTTCATTTTAAACCTGAAATTCCCATCAAAATCATGGTTATAACCTGTAAAAGCTCTGGCGCTTTCTTTTATATCTTTTTCAGAATATTGTCCTTCACCTAATGTAAACAACTCCATTAGTTCGCGAGCAAAATTCTCATTAGGTTGGTTTTTTTTATTTTGTTTGCCATTTAAATATTTAAGCATTGCTGCTTCCTTAGATATTGATTTTACAAAAGTTTTAAAATCACCAAGCGCATGCGTTCTAAGCGTATTATTAAATTTTTGAGCAAATACTACATGGTTGTCTTTACACACAAAGTGATTAGCCCAAAACAGCGTCATTTTCTCTCTCAGTAACTCTTTAGCATCAACCAATTGATTTAACCAAGCATAATTTAAATTTGCCAGCTTTTTTCTACTTGCAACCCTTAATTCTTGAGCAAATTTAGGATTCTCTTTTAGGTCCTTTACAGTAACACCGTGCATAAAAGACAAGTCAATTTTAAGAGGTGATATCGATTTAGAATTATCAAAAATAGCATCCACTATTTGCTGCCTATTTTTAGGCAATGAATTAAAGTTAGTCGGATTAATCCCAAAACCAACTCGCCAATATAAATGCTGAAGTTCTTGCTGTGTCATATCTAATAAGACTAAAAATTTAACGAATAGTTTAAAAACAAAAAACCGCTTCTATTATGAAACGGTTTTTATAATTAAATATTTTTGAGGTGATTATTTACCACCATCAAGTTGGTCTTGCCATTCTAATAGTTCTGCCCATTTACCTTCATATGCAAACTTTGCTTGTGCTGGCCATGTGCCTGGCTTATGTATTTTATAACGATCTCCTCCACTATCTAAAACAGATTGACATTTTTCAACACTACACTCAGAGAGCGCTTTCCATGTTTTAACATCATGGTTATGAAACAATTCTTTAATTTTTGGACCGATGCCTTCAACAACGGTTAAGTCGTCTTGTTTTATTTTTTTACCAAAAACAGCTTTAGCAGCATCAGCATCAAAAGGAACTAAAGCAGCAACAGCAGCTGGTGCTGTAAAAGATGAAGCTAAATTAGCACTTTCTAGTTTTGCTGATTTTAAATCAGATTCTAAAAGTGACGCAACATTTTTTGACGCACTTAAGTCAGACTCTAAAGATAATCTTGCTTTTCTACAAGCCTCTAAATCTGCTTCAAGTTTAGCTATTCTATCATTGCAATCATCGTGATTACTTCCACCTAGAAGTTTTCCTAGTAAATAGCCAAGTATTGCGCAAATGACACCTACAAGTAATGGGATTAATATACACCAATTCATAATTATATATTTTTAAGTTAGTTAGTTAATTGTTATTACGGTACGTCTGTTTTTAGCCTGACCGTCTTTAGTGTTGTTATCTGCAATAGGATCATTTGGTCCTTTTGAAGACGTTTCAATATTTGGTTCTAAAATCCCGTTTCTTACTAAATAATCTTTAGCAAAATCTGCACGTTCTTGTCCAAGACGCATATTTGTATTTGCATTTCCTGTATTATCAGTATGACCTACAACTTGTATTTTAACACCAAGCTTATCTACACAACGCGAGATATTTGCGATTTTTTCACGTTGATCTGTTGTTAAATTAATTTCTGCTTGTCCTGTTTTAAAGTATAATACAATTGGGTTTTTACGAATATCATCGCAGATAGCAGCTAAAGCTTCGTCAGTTGCACCTTCTTTAGATGTTAACATCCCAAATTCTAATGGCCCAAATAAAGTACCTGAGTCATCTGGATTAATAGCATCGTTTAATTGCCCATTAATATTAATTTGCTTGGAAGGAATGCCTTGAGATACTAAATAGTTTTTCACACTATTTGCTCTTGCTAATCCAAGATTTGGAAAGGCAGAATTATTGGTTTCATCACTCTTATAATAACCAGTGATATCTACCGTTTTTAATGGATTTTCTAAAAGGAAGTCTTTCAATTTAGTAACGCCTTCAGTTACATTAGGAGAAATAGTGTCTAAAATTGAAAATTTAGAAGTCTTAAAATTAAAGTTATCATTAATTTTAACATTGAAGTTGCCATTAGCATCAGAAAGGCTAAAACCATTTCTTGTGACTTGATTAACTTCTGGCTCTGCCACAATAGTATTAGTTTCTTCAGTAGTTACTTCATCTTCAGGACAACAATAACAGTCGTCACAGAGATAGCAAAACAATAAAGTACCAATAATGATTGTAAGCAAAATACCTAGAAGGTAAGTTGTTTTTTTACTCATTAGTTAGTGTTTTTTAGTTAATTGACTGTCAAGATATTAAAAATTTTAACACTTTTAGTCATTTATACGAAACACAATTCCCAAATAAGTCACTTTAATGCAATGTTTTAGTTCAAAAACCGCGATACTAAATCTCTTTTTCCCATAATAAACATAACACCAAAACCTATTGTATTATAAGTTCCTTTTTCAAAAAAAGACTCTAATCCTTGAGGTGCTTTTATGTTTGTTTTAATACTTCTGTAAGAGTAATCTATGTAGAGGGAAACATGTGAGTGAATCTCATAAGCAACATATAAGCCATAACTAGATAAATTACCAGAATCTTGCTGAATACCTTCTCCCAAATTAAATCCACTATTTGTAATTTTTGTTTTGCCAAACAGCGCTGCATTTACGCCAACTCTAAAATCTGGTAACGGTAAAAACTCATAACCAACGTAAAGAAAATTACCTTCAAACCTACTTTTTCTATAATTACCAACTAATGCTTTATTACCAACTTTAAAATAGCTTAATGAGTTATTATATTCTAAAAAGAATTGCTTGTAAACAAATAGCTTGAATCTTAAATCATAACCAGATTTTCCGTTTAATGCACTACCAATAAAATTATCACCAGAAGAAATAGGATTTTGGTAACCAACAGAAAACGCCATATACCTCTGTCGTTCTTTTGAACTGAAAACACTAGATTTTTCTTCTGTATCCTCTATTATATCATTCTGTTTGTCTTCTTGAGTAACACCAACGAAACTATAACACAAACACAATCCAATAAATGCACTTTTAATAACTGAATGTAAACTCATAAGTTGGTTGGTTAATTGTAAATATTTCGGTGATTTCTGGCTGATTATTTATGGAATAAATAAATTCTACAGTACTCCCAAATATTGTTTCTAAACTGCGCTCTTCATCTGGACGTAAATCTGTTAATAATCTATAATCTTCTACACCATTATAGCAATAACTATAGTTTTCGTTAATAACGCCTTGATCATAATATTCCGCACAATAAATACTGTTGTATTTAAATTTATAATCTAATGTGTTTCCTTCACCACTTGTGCGTGTAATATTATAATTTAATGTTGCTCTTTTTTTTAATTCTATGGTATTAAGATTATATACCAAATTAGAAGGAACGTAAGCTATAGTACTTGTGTAATACCTATAATTTGTAACATCTTCTTCTGCATCTATTTCTATCGAAAATTCATCATCTAAATCTAAAACCGAAGTTACCGAGAATTCTCCATCATTTCCGCTGTAACCTCTCCCTAATAGATAATCATCGTAGCCAGAATTTACAAAAATTCCTCTTGCTCGTCTTGTGTAAATACTAATTTGCGCATTCTCAATTGGCTCTCCAATACTATTTACAACTTCACCTACTATTAAAATCCTTGTATCATCTTCTAAACGCGTAACACAACCAAGAGTTGTTAATACTACACATAATATAAGAAGTTGTTTTAAGTTTATTTTCATGTTTATTATTTAAAATATATAACCTTAAGATGTGAAATGTAAGAAAAGGTTGCGTGCAATAGTGTTAAAAAAAAGCCGCTTCTTTCGAAACGGCTCTTAATTAATATTTATTTTTTAATTTGATCTACAAATCAAACTTTATCCCTTGTGCTAATGGCAATTCATCAGAATAATTAACAGTATTTGTTTGTCTTCTCATGTAAACTTTCCATGCATCAGAACCAGACTCACGTCCGCCTCCTGTTTCTTTCTCACCACCAAAAGCACCACCAATCTCAGCACCAGAAGTTCCGATGTTTACATTCGCAATACCACAATCTGAACCAGCATAAGATAAGAATTTTTCTGCTTCTTTCATTTCGTTAGTCATAATGGCTGAAGATAAACCTTGAGCAACACCATTTTGTTTAGCAATAGCATTTTCAACTTCACCAGAATATTTCATTAAGTATAAGATAGGCGCAAAAGTTTCGTGCTGAACAATTGCAAAATGATTTTCTGCTTCAATTATTGCTGGTTTCACGTAACATCCAGACTCATAACCTTCACCTTCTAAAACACCACCTTCAACTAAAACGTTTCCGCCTTCAGCTTTTGCCTTTTCAATAGCAGCCAAATAAGTTTCAACTGATTCTTTATCTATTAATGGTCCGATATGATTTTTTTCATCTAAAGGATTACCAATCGTTAATTGCCCATAAGCACCAACAATGGCATCTCTTACTTTATCGTAAACTGATTCGTGAATAATTAGTCTTCTTGTTGACGTACAACGTTGTCCACATGTACCAACAGCACCAAATACAGCACCAGGAACTACTACTTTTAAATCTGCAGTTGGTGTAATAATGATAGCATTATTTCCTCCTAATTCTAATAAAGATTTTCCAAAACGTTCAGCAACTGTTGCTCCAACTATACGTCCCATTCTTGTAGAACCTGTAGCAGAAACTAAAGGAATTCTAGAGTCTGTAGTCATCATTTCACCAACCTTGTAATCTCCATTAATGATACAAGAAATACCTTCTGGCAAATTGTTTTCTTTTAAGATACCTGCTATTATGTTTTGACAAGCAATAGAACATAAAGGTGCTTTCTCAGAGGCTTTCCAAACACAAACATCACCACAAATCCAAGCTAAGGCAGTATTCCATGCCCAAACAGCAACTGGGAAGTTAAACGCAGAAATAATACCAACAACACCTATTGGGTGCCATTGCTCTCTCATTACATGTCCTGGACGTTCCGACGGAATAGTTTGTCCGTTTAATTGTCTAGACAATCCAACTGCAAAATCACAGATGTCAATCATTTCTTGTACTTCTCCGTAACCTTCTTGCAAAGATTTACCCATTTCGTAAGACACTAATTTCCCTAAAGGTTCTTTTAAGTCTCTTAATTTGTTACCAAATTGACGTACAATTTCTCCACGTTGTGGTGCTGGCATATCTCTCCAAGATAAAAAGGCCTTAGTTGCAGTATCCATTACTTTATCGTAATCTGCTCTTGTTGTCGCTTTTACCTTACCTATTAATTGACCATCTACAGGTGAGTAACTTTCAATAATTTCTCCATTAGAAAAATTATTTGAACCTGTTGAAGTCCCTTCATTTAAATCTTTAACTCCTAATTGACTTAAAGCTTCTTTTATTCCGAAATCGGTAGCAATTGCTTCCATATATGTTTAAATTTTATGAATTATTAAATTTTGATGCGAAGTTACTAATAAAAACTCAGTCTAATTGTAGCTTTAGTTGCAAAGGATATTAATTTAATAAACATTAATAAATAGGTCTATTCTAAAACGTATTTTAACTCAAAAAGATTAGAATTTCAACAAATTTTGAGATTAAATAAAAATGTAATAGTTTTATCTGTAACATTTTAATAACTTTAAATACAAATAGTTAACCAACCTCAACTACAACCATTGACTTAATTTGCTTTCAACCTAAAGAAAGTAAATGATTACATTATTTCGCCGATTTAGGCAACGACTTCTTACCGAAAACAAATTTTCGAGATATCTAATCTATGCTATTGGAGAAATTATCCTGGTGGTCATTGGGATTCTCATTGCGCTAGGGATTAATAATAACAATAATTTTAACGCGCAGAGAAAGGTAGAACAGGAATATCTCACGTCTCTTCAATCAGAATTTAAAACCAATCTGAATAAAATAAACACGTCTATTAAAGTCAATGAACAGCGCATAAAAACCTTAGAAAAGGTTTTGACTTTATTTAATAAAAATGTGCTCGATACCATTAGCCCACAGACAATCTCTCAATTACTTGGACCTATTTTAGGCAGTGATATTCAATATGTACCAGCAACGGGAGTTTTAAATGATATTATTAGTTCTGGTAAACTCAATCTTATTTTAAATAAAAATTTAAGACAAAATCTAGCTTCTTTTGAAAGCACTATAAACTATTTAAGTACCCAATTAAACGATGCCGATTTTACACAACGAAAATTAACCAGTCTTTTTTTTAAAAACGGAAGTGCTAAAACTATTGTTATGGATTTAAAAATGATTGATTCAGAGTTGCAATCCATATCTGCAAAAACTAATAATAAGGACATCTTCACTTCTATTGAATTTGAAAACTATTTAGTGGATTATTATTTATTAGCTAAGGCCACAAATGGTCCTCGATTATTTAGCGGCATTAAATCGCAAATAGAAAACATATTAAAAGAAGTTGAACACGAATTAGAAAACACTGAAAGCTATTAATTAAATATAAACATCATGAAAACTAAAAAACCAAACTGGACTAAAAGTGAATTACAAGTTTACATTATGCTACTCTGCGCTAATGCAGATAAAGAGGAAACTGAAGAAGAATTAGACATGATACAAAAGAAGACTAGCAAAAAAACATTTCTAAAAATGCATGAAAAGTTTCATAAACACACTTCTAAAAAGCGATTAGATAAAATTGAAAAAGTAATTAATAACCACGATTACAGCCAGATGGAACTTGCAGCTTTTAGACGAGAAATGTATAAAATCTTCTTTTCGGATTGCAGTTTTAGTATGATGGAAGAACGTTTAGACATGACCTTAGATAATATACTTTACTAATGATTAAATTTTTTAGAAAAATAAGATTCCACCTGTTAGAAAAAGGCAAATCTAGCAAGTACTTTAAATACGCCATTGGCGAAATTTTCCTAGTGGTTATAGGTATTCTCATTGCGGTAGGCATAAACAGTATTTATAATGCATCCCAAAATGAAAAAAAAATAAAAGCCATCCTTACTCAGGTACAGCAAGATTTAAAAACAGACATTATAGATGCCAAACGTATTTATAATGTTTATATCGGAAAAGATTCAATATTTCAAAAAATAATGAATGATTCCATCACTTTTGAGATGTATAAAAAGAATCCATATCCATTACCAATTACTGGAAATTATGTCTCTTTCAGTAATAAAAAAAGCGGTTATAATCGATTATTAAATAACTTAGAAAATTTACCCGAAAAATATAATTGCCTCATTCCTTATTTGAGTAATCTACACATTGAAATTCAAAACGAAATCGACGATTACAACACCTTTATTAAAAATACAGTGATGATAGATGGTCGTAAAGACCTAATGGTAAACCCAAAAGTAGCCGACTACAGTATGGGAAGATATCTTGATAAGGCTATGGCCTATTATTTTAACGACCCATTTCTAAAAAACAAATCGTCAATATACATGAACGATTTGGGCAACATTTCTAATGCCGCTAACGAATATAGGATTGAGAGTATCATACTTTATAAAAAAATAGATTCTCTATTGGGCAAAACAGCCATTGACTATGACGAACCGCTAATGCTATCCCCTAATAAAGATACTATAAATGACTTTTTAGGAGACTACAAAGGTGCATCAGAAGCCACACTTGGTGTGAAAGCATCTGTTAGTATGGAAAATAAAGAATTGGTATTAAAATCATCAGGTAGTCCAGACGTAAAACTATACTGGCATGAGGGTGATTATTTTTTTATTAAAGAAGGTAATGGAATTTTTAGATTATATAAAAACAAGCAAGACCAAGCTACTTTTGATTATAGTGGCACTGGAGGGAATTTCAGATTTATAAAAAACAATAAAGAAACTTCTAACTAAAAGGATTCCCTATTACAAGGGAAATAGATATGATAAAATTCTTCCGCAAAATACGCTACAACCTTATGAGTGAAAACAAAACAAGCAAATATTTTAAATACGCTATTGGCGAAATTGTGCTTGTCGTTATTGGTATTCTCATAGCACTTCAAATTAATAATTGGAACCAAAAGCGACTTCAACAGCTCACCTTAAACAACTACTATCAACGCATGCATGAAGAGTTAGAAAGTAGTCGTGATGAACTAGACAATTTTATCATTGGTATTGATAGTTTAGTAATGCTAAATAGAAAAACGCTTGAAATATTAAGTTCTAACAACAAAGATTCTATACCAACGCTACAAAAAACCTTAGGTGCATTAGGCACAGCTTGGGTCAATAATTTTAATTATCCGATTGTTGAAGAATTTATGAATGAAGGCTATTTAGCTAAAGTAAATAACACCAAAATTAAAGATGAGTTGCAAGCATTTAGTATTCAACTGAACCATTTTAATAGTCTTGATACAGGCATTGTTGATCAATATTCTTTAACTATAGAACCTTTTATTAACAACCATCTTAATTACTCACAAATTGCTCTAGACATGTATAAAAACAGCCTCGTATCTGGAGGACCTGAAACTGATTTTGAAAAGCTATTTAATAATTTAGAAGCATGGAATATCATAACACTTAAATTAGAATTGCTTGTTTATCAAAAGTACGCTTTACAAGAATTTAAAGCCATGAGAGATCGCCTAACCAATTTATTAAGTTCAGAGCTAAACTTGAAACCATGATAAAATTTTTTAGAAAAATAAGATACAACCTAATGGAAACAGGCAAAACAAGCAAGTACTTTAAATACGCCATCGGAGAAATTGTCCTCGTAGTAATAGGAATTTTAATCGCACTACAGATTAATAATTGGAACGAAAACAGAAAGAATAGTCAATACGAACAAAACTATCTGCAAAGAATTCTAAAGGATTTAAACAAAGATCAAACTGAACTTGAGATGCATTTTAATACAGACACGCTAAAACTAGATGCATTTACACAGATAATGCGTATGCAAAGGACTAATTCAATTACATCAAATCAACAAGCTTTTTTAACAGCTTCAAGTAAAGTTCAAGGGACCAACTGGTTTGAAGGCAATGACGTGGTATTTAATGAAATGAAATTTTCTGGTAAGCTAGCGCTAATCGCTTCAGAGGAATTAAGAGAAAGTATACAAAACTATTATAAACAAGTAGAAGAAGTTATAAAACAAGAAAACACCTACATTGCCATACAGACAAGCGCATATTACAGGCTGCGTGATTATATGGGTGATGCCTTTATATATGAGGCTACTATGGAACCAAGATGGAATTCAAATAGTAACGCGGTAACTTATGAAGACATCATTAACTTTTATGATAATTTAAATGACGTTCAAAAAAAAGAAGGATTTAAAGATTTTACTATACTCAAAGCAAACATTTTGTACAGTAACAACGTTAGAACTACCCTTTACGAAAAAGGTAAAGCAACAATTAAACTCATTAATGATTATTTAGAAAAGATGAAATAATAAAAGTAAAATCTCGTAGACCTTTGGTTATGATAACCGCTTGCGGAAACTTTAAAAACCTTTAATATGATTAAGTTTTTTAGACACATTAGAAAAAAACTACTCTCTGAAAACAAATTCAGTAAATATCTAATTTACGCCATCGGAGAAATAGTGCTGGTAATAATTGGAATTCTTATTGCTTTAGCAATTAACGAAAATGTAAAAGCTAAAAACAACTTAGAATTACGTGATTTATATATCATTCAGTTAAACGATGAAGCAAACCGCAACATAGAACGATTAAAAGAGCTTAATGATTTTACAATTGAAATGCTTAAAGAAGTAGATACTGTACTTAAAATTTTATACACCAAAGATTACGACAATCCAAAATTGCCACCAAAAGCATTCCTGCTAATGGATACAGACTACTTAAACCCAACAACGGTAACTTTTGAAAATTTGAAGTTTTCTGGTGACCTAAAACTGTTTGATGATTTAAACTTGCGTAACTCTATATCTGAACCATATGAAACATTAAATGACGTTAAAGTTGTTGAAGATTTAGATTTTAGCGGATTCGAAGATTATTATTTTAATTTTTTAATTAAAAATGTGAGCTTTTTTGATATGCAGTTAACCTCAAAAAGTTATGCAAAAGAAATCCATTTTCAGAATTATATTATAGCACGACGAACATCTTTAAATCTAAATAAAGAGGCCTATGAGCGTTCAATACAATCCTTTACTAAACTAAAAGCCATTTTTGCAGAAATTAAAAAAACATAAATAGACAACGATAACACAAAGTTGTTTATAGTTCATTGCTCACTATCGTTTTATAACGAAAACCTATCAAATATTATATTCAGTTTATATTATTAAATTAAATAAAGACATTCTTAAACTCTTAAGTTTCGAACTATAGCAAAAACGATGATAAAATTCTTCCGTCGTAGCTAACCTTTTAATAACTTTAAGAACAATTTAACAAGAGCCAAAAGTCTAAACCTATAAAAATCACAGTACTTATTTAACAAGAATACACCTACCTTCTTTTTTAAATCGTAGTTTTACTCTAAATCCGTCAACGCCATGAATATCAAAAAACACATCTTCCTACTTCTTATTTTAATTTTTGCATTTTCTTGCAAAGACAAAACTGTTGAAACTGATAATATATTTAAGTATAGAGATTATATTAGTTACACGACTTCGGGATTAGTTTCTGTTGCAGACCCAATAAAAATTAGCCTTTCTGATTCGGTTGCTGGATGGGAAATTGATAAAGTTTTACCAACAGATATTATAAAAATTACACCTCACGTTGAAGGAGAATTAAAAGCCATGAATAGTCACACGGTTCTTTTTACTCCAGATGAAAACCTAGAACCTGCAACAGAATATACCGTAAACGTAAAATTGGGAGAAATTTACAATACCATCCCAAAAGAGTTTGAAGATTATACATTTCAGTTTAAAACCATAACACCAAGTTTTAATATTACCACTCAAAATATACAATCGTATAGTAAAGAATGGCAATACCTTTTTGCAGAATTACGCTCTGCAGATGTAATTTCTCTAGCTGATGCTAAAAAATTAGTATCTGCTACGCAAAGCAACAAAGCATTAAACTTAGTGTGGAATGAAGAATCAGAAAGTTCAAAATTCTTTGAGTTTAAAATAGATAGTATTAATCGTTTAGTTGAGGATAGCAAAATTGATATAGCATGGGATGGCTCAGCAATTAAAGCTGAAAATAAAGGCGAAAATTTCATTACCATTCCTGGCAAAAATAACTTTGTTATAGTTAATACCGAAGTTGTTCAAAGTCCTGAGCAATATTTATCCTTAAACTTTTCTGACCCTTTAGTTAAGCAACAGAACTTTGCTGGTTTAGTATCGCTTCAAGGTGTAAAAAACCCAAAATATATTGTGGATGGTAATGTGCTAAAAGTATATCCTGACAGTAAATTAGTTGGTGATATTCAAGTCGATGTATTTAAGGGAATTAAAAATACAGATGGTTTTAAGCTGAAAAAACCGTTTTCTGAGGTCTTAACTTTTGAAGAATTAAAACCAAATGTAAGATTAGTAAGTAACGGAAGTATTCTTCCGAATTCAAAAAACTTAAAATTCAATTTCGAAGCTGTAAACTTGAGTAAAGTTGATGTTAGAATTATTAAAATATTTGAAGATAATGTCCTTCAGTTTTTACAAGATTATAATATAGATAGCAACGATCAATATGCCATTAAAAAAGTAGGTCGACGCATAGCCAAGGAAACAATAACTTTAATACAAGAAGAGAATCAAAACACAGGAAAATGGAAAGCCTACAGCATTGATTTATCTAAATATCTAACCGCTGATCCAGGTGCAATTTACAGAGTAGAACTAAGCTTTAAAAAAGCATATTCTCTATACGATTGTTCCTCTAATGCAGAAACTACAAACGTCGATGAAGACGATTACTATGATGATTATTATGGTGAAGATTATTACACTTCAGAAGATTTAACTGACGAAGAAGAAAACTTACGTGAAGAACTGTATTGGGATAACTTAACGTACAACTACAGAAATACAAATTACCGTTGGAGAGATAGAGACAACCCTTGCACAGATTCGTATTTTAATTACGGGAATCGTGTCGTTTCACAAAACTTAATTAGCTCAGATTTAGGTGTAATTGCAAAACAAGGTAATGATAACAATTACTTGTTTGCAGTAACAAATATTCTTACTACAAATCCAGAAAGTGGTGCAAAAGTAACCCTATACAATTATCAACAACAAGCGTTAGCTAACGGAACTACTAACCAAGAAGGGATTATAAAAATAGACGCAAAAAACAGAGCTGCTTTTGCTATAATAGCTAAAGGCAACAATGTGAGCTATGTAAAGTTACACGATGGTATGTCTTTATCATTAAGTAAATTCGACGTCTCTGGTAACAGACTGCAACGTGGACTAAAAGGTTATATCTATGGAGAGCGTGGTGTTTGGAGACCAGGAGACAGTTTGTTCTTAACGTTTATGCTTAATGATGTTGCCAATAAATTACCTAAACGTCATCCTGTAAAATTAGAAATCACAGATCCTGTAGGTAAATTGGTTTACAGAAAAGTCTCTATAGATAATCTTAATAATTTCTACGATTTTATAGTACCAACCTCAACAGATTACAAAACAGGAGATTATAACGCTAAGGTTTCCGTTGGAGGCGCAACGTTCTCTAAAGGTTTAAAAATTGAGACTGTAAAACCAAACAGATTAAAAATTAAGATAGATTTTGAAAATGAAATTTTAACCAATAATAAACCTCTTCAAGGTGACTTAAACGTTACTTGGCTGCATGGTGCACCAGCAAAAAACTTAAGAGCCGAAATAAAAGCAAAATTCACATCGTCTTACACCAGTTTTAAAGGATTTGAAAATTATGTTTTTAATGATCCTACAAGAAATTTTAATTCTGAAGAAACCAATGTTTTTGAAGGTAATTTAGATGAAGATGGTAAAGCAAAAATCAATTCAAAATTAAATATTGGTAAAAATGCACCTGGTATGCTAAGAGCACAATTCTTAGTAAGAGCCTTTGAAAATGGAGGTGATTTTTCACTAGATGCATTTACAATGCCTTATGCTCCCTACGAAAGTTTTGTTGGTCTAAAATCTCCTAAAGGCAATAATTACGGTTCGTTTTTTACAGATGAAAATCACACGTTTGATGTGGCAACTGTAACAGCAGAAGGTAAACCTGTACAACGTAAAAAATTAGAAGTAAAAGTTTATAAAGTTGAATGGCGTTGGTGGTGGAATTCTTCTTACGATAATCTATCAAGTTACGTATCTAGTAATTACCACAGACCTGTACAGTCATTTTCTGTGAGTACAGATGCTAATGGTAAAGGAAGTTTTAAACTTAAAATCCCAGAAGATGAACGTGGACGATATTTAATTAGAGTTGTAGATCCAGAAAGCGGACACGCAACTGGTAGAACGGCTTATTTCTATAAAAACTGGTGGTCAACAAATCCTTCATCAGATAAAGAAGCAGCTAAAATGTTAGTTTTCTCAACAGACAAAGAAAACTACAATGTTGGCGAAACAGCTAAATTAACGTTCCCTTCAGGTTCAGAAGGAAGAGCTTTAGTGAGTATAGAAAATGGAACAGAAGTACTAAAACACCAATGGGTAAAAACTAAGTCTGGAGAAACAACAGTTGATATTCCTGTGACTTCAGAAATGGCACCTAATGTATTTATTAATATTTCATTATTACAACCTCATGCTATTACATCTAATGATTTACCAATTCGACTGTATGGTGTAATTCCGATGATGGTAGAAGATCCTGCTACAAAATTAGAACCTGTTATTAAAATGCCAGACGTTATTCAACCAGAGCAATCTTACGAGATTAAAGTCTCTGAAAAAAATAACAAAGCCATGACCTATACAATTGCTGTTGTAGAAGAAGGCCTATTAGATTTAACTCGTTTTAAAACACCAAATGCTTGGGATAGTTTCTATGCTCGTGAAGCATTAGGTGTAAAAACTTGGGATATTTTTGATGATGTTATAGGTGCATACTCTGGCAGTATTGACCAAGTTTTTGCCATTGGTGGAGACGGAAGTGCGGCTGGTGGAAAAAACAAAAAAGCCAATCGTTTTAAACCTGTAGTTACTTATTTAGGGCCTTTCCTTTTAGATGCAGGAAAATCCAAAACACACCAACTTAAAATGCCAAACTATATTGGTGCAGTAAGAGCAATGATTGTTGCTGGTAATAATGAAACAGAAGCTTATGGAAGTGTAGACAAATCTGTTCAGGTTAGAAAACCTTTAATGGTCTTAGCAACATTACCACGTAAATTAAGTCCTGGTGAGAAAGTAACTTTACCTGTTACAGTTTTTGCTATGGAAGACAAGGTTAAAAACGTGAATTTATCCTTAAAACTAAGCGACGGAATTGTAGTAAAAGGTGAAAACTCTAAGTCTTTAAGATTTGATAAACCAAATGAAAAAATGGTGTATTTTGAATTAGATGTTACCAAAGCAAAAGGTATAAATACTGTAGAAGTTATTGCTACAGGAAATGGTGAAAAATCAACTTACAAAGTAGAGATAGATGTTGAAAATCCAAATCCTTTCACATCTAAAATTATTGACGATGAGCTAGAAGCTAATACTAAGCAAACTATAGACATTACAACGTTTGGTGTAGCAGGTACAAATTCTGCAACTGTTGAATTTTCAACTTTACCACCTATGGATTTTACTGGTAGACTACAGTATCTTATCCGTTATCCTCATGGATGTTTAGAGCAAACCACATCTAGTGTTTTTCCTCAATTATTTTTAGCTGATATTTTCGATTTAACTGCTAAAAAGAAAAAGGAAGTACAAAGTAATATTGAAAAAGGAATTAAACGTTTAGGTAATTTCCAGCAGCCAAATGGAGGCATGAGTTATTGGATAGGTGAAAACACAGCTAATGATTGGGGATCAAGTTATGCTGGTCATTTTATGATTGAAGCAGAGAAAAAAGGTTTTGTTTTACCATTAACGTTTAAGAGCAACTGGTTGGCTTATCAAAAACAAGCGTCTAGAAATTGGAGACCAAGTTATAAGGTTTACCATTCAGATTTAGCACAAGCATATCGTTTATACACTTTAGCTTTAGCTGGAAGTCCTGATTTAGCTAGTATGAATCGATTAAGAGAGTTTGAAGAAATATCTAACGAAGCCAAATGGCGACTTGCTGCCGCCTATGCTTTAGCCGGACAAAAAGAAGCGAGTGATGCCATTTCTAAAACAGCAAATATTAATTTCAAACCTTATAAATCTAATTATTACACTTATGGTTCTGTAGATAGAAATAGAGCTATGGCATTAGAAACTATGATTATTACGGGTGATTCTAAAGCTAGAGAATTAGCAAAAACTATAGCTAAAGACTTATCGAGTAACGGATGGATGAGCACACAAACTACAGCTTATAGCTTATTGGCTATGGGTAAAATGGTTGTTAAAAATGGCGGAAAAGATTTAAAACTAAGCTATACCATTAATGGAGAATCAGAAACTGTTGATACTAAAAATGCAATCGCACAACGTAGTATTCCAGTTAAAGATGGAACCAACCAAATAACGGTAACCAATGCAAAAAGTAATTTGGTTTATGTGCGTATTTTAAATTCAGGAAAATTAAAACTAGGTGAAGAACTGGCAGAACAAAGAGGGTTCACAATTTCTACGATCTATAAAGATTTACAAGGCAATAAGATTGATGTGACAACGCTTCAACAAGGACAAGATTTTGTAGCAACCGTTAGCATTTCAAACTTAACTAACGATTATGTGAGAGATGTTGCATTAACTCAAATTTTCCCTTCTGGTTGGGATATTGTAAACACAAGATTTACAGATTTTGGAGATACAACCGTGAGCCAAGCGAGATATACAGATATTAGAGACGATAGAGTTAATTTCTATTTTGACATGAATGAAAAAGGTAGATATGGCACCAAAACCTTTACCGTTTTACTAAATGCATCCTATTTAGGGACTTATTATTTACCTGGTACGCAAGCTGAAGCCATGTATGATAATGACTATTTAGTAAGAAATAAAGGCGAATGGATTACTGTTGAAAAGTAAGAATTTAATCAAAAATTCAACAAACATAAAACTAACTTATGAAAAATTTGACAATAAAAAACACAATAGTTATTTGCTCTATATTTTTATTAGGATGCAAAAACGATAATGTTGAAGGGGTTATTTTAGGAAATACTATTGTTGTACATCAGGATTATTCTGAAAACAAAAAGATGAGTTCATTAATAAAATCATCATTGAACAAAGATTCAAAAGCATTTAAACAATTAATTCATTTTCCTACAGGAGGCGCACAAGGATCATATGATCATGGGTTTATTATTACTCAAATTATTTATAAAAATGGTGAGCTTGAAACTATTAAAATACTTAAAGACTTCAATAAAAAAAACTTAAACTTATTACAAGGATTAATTTCGGTTGGATTGGCTTACGGTGATAATAATTATGATGATAAAATGGATAACACAAATATTAGAAATGAATTTCCTAAGTTGTTTAAGTATCTAAATGAAAAAATATAAAACTAAATATAGAAATATGTTCAGAAAGACAAATTAAATAAACTAAATACTTCTCGGTCGACAGACAAGAATCCAAGAAACAAAACCGCTAAATTGTTTAACCTTAATTTTAAAAATTATGAAAAATTTAAAACAGATTTTAGCGATTGTAATGTTATTCAGTGTAGCATTAGTAACAGCACAACAAACAGTTTATGTTGCTGCAGAAAGTGGATTATCACTTAGAGACCAACCAGACGTTAGCGGAAAAATGATAAGTAAATTAGCTTATGGAGAAGCGATTGGAATCATAGAAAATACAGATAAAAAACTTGTGATTTTAGATGCTGGAGAAAAAGTGAGTGGCGAATGGGTAAAAGTAGAAACTCGTAACCATATTGGTTATGTATTTAACGGCTACTTGTCTCATACAAAAATCTCAAAGACCATTCGACTTCATTTAAATAAACTCGATGTTGAAATTAAAAATTTAGCCACTAGTGATTTTAAACGAAACCACAATTTAAAGCAACAAGATTCTACAACCATTAATGTAGATATAAATGCGTCAGTAGAAGGAAAAGAGATTGTACTTGTAGAAAATGATTATAAGCATGTGAGCATTTTTCAACTCTATGAAAATAGTATCTCTTTTATGAGCGAAGATGCACAATGTGAATCTAAAGATTGGAAACATTTTGATTCGGCATGGAAACCATTAAAGCAAATTAAATCTAACACTTTTGAAACTTTAGCTTACAGTGAAAACGATTGGAAAAACTTCATTAAAACCTCTCTTGACGATTTAAAAACAGAAGTTACAGACCAATGTGGAGAAGATTGGGTTAACTATTTTAAGAAAATAGAAAAAGTAAAAGATTATCCTGTTGGAATTTCAACAAAACGCATATTTCTTAAATTTATACTTACCGATTCTGAAGATAATATCACTGAAAAAGTAATTGAGTTTAAGATGCCTAAGGGTTGTTAATCTTATATTTAGACCTTACAGACTTCAAAAACCTGTAAGGTTTATTTTTAAACCTAATTGAAATAGGTTTCGACTGCGCTCAACCTGATAAGCCGTAATTAAAACAAAAATGAAAAACTTTAAACCATACTACGCAGTAATTTTCACTTCAACACAAACAGAAACCACAACTGGTTATGCCGAAATGGCCAACAAAATGGAAATTTTAGCCAAACAGCAAACAGGTTACATAGGAATGGATTCTGCCAAAAACGAAGTCGGAATTACTGTTAGTTATTGGGAAAGTTTAGAAGCCATTAAAAATTGGAAAGCGAACTCGCAACACTTGTTAGCACAACAAAAAGGACGTGAACAATGGTACAATTGGTATAATGTTAGAATTTGCAAAGTTGAACGCGAGTATGAATTTAGCTTGGACTAACTCCTATTAATTACCGCTTCAAACTAAAATGACCTTTAAATTCTTTTCCATCTAAAACAATACGATACCAATAATCTGAAGTTGGTAACTGATTTCCATTAAAGTCACCTTTCCAAAATGCATTTCTATTAATTGCTGAGTACAGCAATTTACCGTAACGATTGTATATATAAACTTCAGTTGTAGTAAAAAAATCAGCAATATTTAATTTAAAAACATCATTGGTACCATCATCGTTGGGTGTTATAAATTTTTGAATGAAAAAATGTAAATGTTCAATAGTAGTTACCAAATTACATTCGTTAGATTTCACATAAACGGTATATAAACCACCTTCTTGATTGCTAAATATATTACTAAATTGATAATCTGTTCCGTTTAAAGAATACATATAACCATCATCGCTAAAAACATTAATAATTATAGAACTTCCATCTGTTTCAACACTTTCAATAACTGGAGCATCTTGAAGCGTCACATTAAAAGTGATGATCTCTGTATAACAACCATCTGTTATTTCTACTTCATATAATCCTTCTGTTTCAATAGTTATAGATTGAGATATTTCTCCAGATTCCCAAATATAACTCGCGTTTTCAATAGTAGATGTTGCCTGTAATACTAATTCATCATTTATACATAAAACTAAATACTCTTCGCTAAAGTCTAAAGGTTGAGTTCCTATTATTTCCCATTCACAACTATCTTCATTAAAGGCTGTAGATTGCCAACATAATAAATCCATTGGCTCTATTGGTGCTGTACCAGAAACTTCCCAAGAACATGTATTGCTATTAAAAGATGATGATTCCCAACATTCTAAATTTATAGGTGCTTCTGGTTGTATCCCTTCTACTTCCCACAAACAAGTTGTAATATTAAAAGAAGTGGTTTGCCAACACTCTAGTACAGGTGCTTCTTCTTGCGTCCCAGAAATTTCCCAAGAACAGGTTGAAGTATTAAAGCTTGCTGTTTCCCAACATTCTGTTGTAGGTTGTGTTGGCTGTGTACCATCAACCACCCAACTACAATTAACATCGCTAAAACTAGCAGTTTGCCAGCACTCTATATTTGTTGGAGCTTCTGGTTGCGTGCCTTCTATTTCCCATAAACATGTAGAATTATTAAACGTTGTGGTTTCCCAACAGGCTAAAGTGGGTTGTGTGGGTTGTGTCCCAGAAATTTCCCAAGAACACGTCGTATTGTTAAAACTTGCGGTTTCCCAACAGGCTAAATTCGTTGGTTCTTCTGGTTGAGTTCCAGTAACTGTCCAACTACATGTGGTATCACTAAAGGTCGCGGTTTCCCAACACGCTATTATTGGTTGAGCAGGTGCTTCAATTATTACTATTTCATATACATCTGAAAAGGTAATACAATCTGAATTATTAAGATTAGCTGCATATTCTGCAACTTTCGTTCTATAATATGTTGTAGATGAAATGCCTGATACAGAAAGGGAAGCTCCTGTTTCACCAGCAATATTAGACCAATTAACACCATCAATACTGGTTTGCCATTGATAAAAGTGGGTACTAAAGACACTATTATCTGGTACAACAGTTATTGTGTTTACATTTGGTGTTTGCGTACTACATAATGTTACAGAATTCACACTGTTATTATCTTCTATAGCTATAGCATCACCACAACTCTTAAAAACTATATCATCGATTGCTAAATCATTACCACAGCCACCTGCACCATTGTTAATCATTTTCAATATAATTGAGGTCTGACCTGGTAAAGTTTGAAAGACCAATCCATATTGTTCCCAAATTGGTGTTGCTGTTCCATTTATATTATCTGTATTCCCACTAGCTAGTTGGCTTGTGTTTGTGATGTCCCAAATTTCGAACTGTACATTTACAGGTATTCCATTTCCATCACACTGAGAACTAGGCAATATATTCATTAGCCAAGATGAAAACTCATAAGTAGTATTTTCACATAATCCATTAACAGCAATATTATAAAATTCACCAGTTGTGAAACTTGCATTTACAATTAAACATTTTCCACCAGCATCTCCTGTATGATCATTTGGTAGATTCCATCCATAAAAAAAAGTATTTCGTCCTATAGTATATTCACCATCTTGTGGCCCTCCATTTCCAACAAAGTTATAGGTTGTCGTTCCGGCTGGTAATTGCGGACCGTAGGTCGTTCCGGAGCCAAATGTTTCCGTAAAAATAGGATCACCCGAGTTACCTTGACAAAAGCCCAATTGCGCATGCATAGTATTTGATGCAAAAAAAATGCAAAAAATTATGACTATTTTAAGAATATTAAATGGTTTGCTCACGTATAAATATATAAACATTTATATTAAATAGAATTACGAAATTCTCAATAAACCCTTTAAATTAGCATTTGTATAGTCTATGTATAGGTTAAAAAACTTTTTTAATAACAATAAGATAAAATCAATGGTGATTTTAGTACTTCTTGTTGCCTATTATTTCTGTTTACCAAAACAATTATTTAAAGACCCAACTGCAACTGTTATAACAAGCAAGTCTAATGAGCTATTAGGTGCATTGATTGCAGATGATGGCCAATGGCGATTTCCTGCAAATGATAGTGTTCCAGATAAATTTAAAACTTGTATTCTTCAATTTGAAGATGAATACTTTTATAAGCATCCAGGATTTAATCCGGTTTCAATATTTAAAGCTTTAAAAGGAAACTTAAGTTCTGGTACTGTAAAACGAGGAGGTAGCACCTTAACTCAGCAAGTTATTCGTTTATCTCGAAAAGGTCAATCTAGAACCTATTTTGAAAAACTAAAGGAAATCATTCTTGCCACACGATTAGAATTCCGCTTATCTAAAGATGATATTTTAAAACTGTATGCAAGTCATGCTCCTTTTGGTGGAAATGTTGTTGGTATAGACGCAGCTTCTTGGCGTTACTTTAACCGCAACGCCTCAAACTTATCTTGGGCAGAAAGTGCTACGTTAGCCGTTTTACCAAATGCTCCAAGTTTAATTTATCCTGGTAAAAATCAAAAACGACTCTTAGATAAACGTAATCGTTTGTTAAAAAAATTATTTACAAATGGTACAATAGATGAACTCACATACAAATTATCTATTGCAGAAGGTTTACCACAAAAACCATATCCATTACCACAAATAGCACCTCATTTACTTCAAAAAATTGCTAAAGAAAACAGAGGTGAGCGCATAAAAACGACCATAAATATTGCATTACAAGAACAAACTAACACTATTGTAAAACAGCATTATAACCGTTTAAAACAGAATGAAATTTACAACATGTCTGTTTTGGTTTTAAATGTAAAAACAAGAAAAGTTTTAACTTATGTTGGTAATTCTCCAACCGACAAAGCACACCAAAAAAGTGTAGATATAATTGATAAGCCAAGAAGTACAGGCAGTATTTTAAAACCCTTTTTATATGCTGCAATGTTAGATTCTGGTGATTTATTACCACACACATTAGTGGCAGATGTGCCCACACAATTTGGGAGTTACCATCCTGAAAATTACAACCAAACCTACGATGGTGCTGTACATGCTAATGAGGCTTTGTCACGTTCGTTAAACGTGCCTATTGTAAGAATGCTTCAAGAGTTTGGGTTGGATCGTTTTTACCATTACCTAAAAGCACTTCAACTTAAAGATTTAAAATATAATGCGAATCATTATGGCTTGTCTTTGGTACTTGGAGGTGCAGAAAGTAACCTTTGGGATTTATGTAAAAGTTATGCTGCGATGTCTTCAACTTTAAATCACTTTAATGCGAATTCTAGTCAATATTTTTCGAATGAATTTTGCCAACCGATTTACAAATCTAATCAAGCTATTGATTTTGGGAAACAATCTAACCAAAAAGATGTTTTTGATGCAGCTTCCATATTTCTAACTTTTGAAAGCATGAAGCAAGTCAACCGTCCAGAAAATGATGAAAGTTGGGAGTATTACGATTCCTCTCAAGAAATTGCATGGAAAACAGGTACAAGTTTTGGATTTAGAGACGCATGGGCAATTGGTACCACAAAAGATTATGTAGTTGGTGTTTGGGTTGGCAATGCAGATGGAGAAGGACGACCAGGTTTGGTTGGTGTACAAACTGCAGCACCAATTTTATTTGATGTTTTTGATTTATTACCAAAAAGCAATTGGTTTAACCAGCCTTATGACGAAATGCTAGAAGTTAACATTTGTAAAAAAAGTGGCTATAGAGCAACTTCAATTTGCGACGCTACCGAAATGCGATACATACAAACTAGCGGAAAGAAAACAGAACCTTGTCCTTTTCATAAGTTGGTACATTTAGATGTATCGGAACGTTATCAGGTCAATTCTTCTTGCGAAGCTATTTCTAATATTAACAACAAAGCTTGGTTTGTTTTACCGCCATTACAAGCTTACTATTTTAAAAATAAAAACCCGTTTTATAAACCCTTACCTCCTTTTAGAAGTGATTGCATAGAACCTTCAGGAGTTTCTATGGAATTTATTTACCCAAATCAACAAAGCACTATTTATTTACCTAAAGATTTTGATGGTAAAATCAATGAATTAATCTTAAAAGTAGCACATTCTAAACCCGAATTAGAATTGCATTGGTATATTGATAGTGAGTACATTGGCAGCACTAAAGATATCCATGACATGGCCGTTTTGCCGAGCTCTGGTGATCACATAATTACGGTTATGGATGAACTTGGTAATAGTCTGAAACATAAAATTACGATTTCTGAGTAATACCATGTAAGTGCAAATTGCTATGTTTGCATAAATTAATCAACTTATTAATATGGAAACACTTCAGTTTATACATTCAAAATGGGCTTATTTAGTTCTTATAGTTTTGGTACTTGCAACATTTAATGCTCTTATCAATTTTTTTGGCGACAAGGAATTTGATGCTAAAGATTTTAGAATTTCATTATTTGCTTTAATCACTATGCATATTCAATTACTAATTGGTATTGTTTTATTTTTTATGAAGGATTATTTTGGAACAATAAAAGAAATTGGAGGAATGTCTGAATTAATGAAAAATAAAGAATTAAGAAACCTGGTTATAGAGCATCCGCTTACAATGATAATTGCTGTAGCTCTGGTTACTATTGGTTATTCTAAACATAAAAAGAAATTAACATCTAAACCTAAATTTAAATTATTAGCTATTTTTTATACGCTAGCTTTAGTTTTGGTGTTGGCTAAAATACCTTGGAGTATTTGGTTCTAAAATTTTATATTTTTAACATAAAAAAAGCGTCTAGAAATATTTTTGGACGCTTTTTTTAGTTTAAAAACGAAGCATTAATCTTTCGTTTCTGTTTTTTCTTCCGTTTTTGTGTCGTCCTCTGATATTTCTTTTACTAAATAAACATACACAGGAAAATGATCACTAAAACCATCTGTAAATCCGCCATCAGCAAAGCTTCTTAAAGGATAACCTCTGTATCTACCATGTTTATTACTTAAATAATGTTTATTAAAAATTCCAGATTTATAATAACGAAATGAAGAATAATCTTTCTCTAAAAAAGGTTGTGTCACTAAAATTTGATCAAATAAACTCCAAGCATCCCTATAACCTGTTGTTCCTAAACCTTGTTTCTTAAACTGATTTTCGAATGGATTATAAATACCTTTAAGTGGTACTTTATTTTTGTCAGCTACAGTTTTTAAAGCTTTTTTAAAACTTGCGTTAGTTGGGTCATCATTATAATCACCCATTGTTATAACCTTAGCATAAGGATCGATAGATTGTAAAGAGTCTATAATACGTTTATTTAATTTTGCAGCACCAACACGTTTTGACCTACTCCTTGCTTCACCACCACTTCTCGATGGCCAGTGATTAACAATAATATGGATTAAATCACCTTCTAATTCACCAGAAACCAATAACTGATCTCTTGTATAAACACGCTTTCTAGTTAAATCATCGTAAATTAATAACTCGTGAGAACTCGTTTCTGTAGGTCTAAAAAGTGCTTTTTGATAAAGTAATGCAACATCAATTCCCCTTTTGTCCGGAGACTCAAAATGGATAATCCCATAATCTTTATATAATAACTGTGGGTCATTAACTAAATCCATTAAAACCTGTCTGTTTTCTACTTCAGAAACACCAATAATTGCAGGTGTGTTTTTTGTATCATCAGCACCAATATCAGCAACAACCCTTGCCATGTTTTTTACTTTGTTTTTATAAACTTCACCTCTAAGAGATTCGTTCATTTCCATAATAGGACTTGCCTCATCGTACTTAGTTGGATCATTAATAGTATCAAACAAATTCTCCAAATTGTAGAAAGCTACTGTATGGATTTTAAATTTCTTTTTTTCTTGAGCATTTACATTTATGAATGCCAAAACGAATATTACTAATAATCCGAGTTTTAAATTTTTCATTTAGCGTATGTTATGTTAACATTAATTGCATTACAAATCTTGAGCCAAAAGTATATATTTATTATAAATAATGTAAATTTGCAAGCCCTAAATAACTATTATTTAATCTACAAAGACTATTAACTTTAAAATCGAGTATGAAAAAAAGTTTATTTATTTTATTATTTGGAGTTCTTTCTTCCTTTACAATGATGGCTCAAAACACCATTATTAAAGGTAGCGTAAGAGACGCGGTTACTTTAGAACCAATTCCGGATGTTACAATAACTATTGAAGAAACGCAACAAGCAACCTTAACAGATGGTTTGGGTGAGTTTATTTTTTCTAGTAATGTACCTTTAGGAGAGCAAGTTTTAAAAATTTCTAAAACAGGCTACGTAACAAAACGTTACCCTATTGTTGTCAACGAAGGTAAGACTGTAAACATTGCAGACATGACCTTAGATATTGATATTACAGATGATGCAGATTTGTTTACTATTTCACTTTCTGATGATGAACTTAATGATGACACAAGTGGCGCAGATAATATTTCTGGCTTATTGTCTTCTTCATTAGACGTTTTTCAAAGAACAGCTGCTTTTGAATTTAGTTCTTCATTCTTTAAAGTAAGAGGATTAGATTCTGACAATGGAACTGTTTTAATTAATGGAATCCAAATGAACAAACTCTATAATGGTAGACCACAATGGAGTAATTGGGGAGGATTAAATGATGTAATGCGTAATCAAGTTTTAACTACTGGTTTAACGCCTTCAGAATATAACTTTGGTGGTATCTTAGGAACTTCTAATATTAATACTAGAGCATCTAGCTATAGAAAAGGTGGTCGTATTACTTACTCTTCATCTAACAGAAGTTATACTAATAGAGCAATGGCCAGTTATGCCTCTGGCTTAACAGAAGGTGGATGGTCTTATGTATTTATGATAGGAAGACGCTGGGGAGAAGAAGGTTACCAAGATGCTAGTTTATATGATTCAAACTCATTTTTTGCTTCGATAGAAAAGAAAATTAATGATAAACATAGTGTTAATTTTACTTCAATATACACGCCTAACAGAAGAGGTAAATCTTCACCAAACACTCAAGAAGTATATGACCTTAAAGGTATTAAATACAACGAATATTGGGGTTGGTTAGATGGTGAAAAACGTAATTCTCGTATCAAAGAAGTTGAAGAGCCTATTTTAATGTTAAACCATTATTGGGATATTTCTTCTAAAACAAGTTTAAACACAAATGTTGGTTATCAATTTGGTAAAATAGGAAACAGTCGTTTAGATTATCCTGGTGGCGCAAACCCTAGTCCTTCATATTATCAAGACTTGCCAAGTTATTTCTTAGCAGATACTGATGGCCCTGATTATGCTGGTGCATATTTAGCTGAACAAGAATTCATTAACGATGGTCAGATTGATTGGGAGAACATTATTACTGCCAACCTTAACAATAATACAGGTGGCCTTAATGCAGCTTATGCATTGTATGAAGACAGAAATGATGACAAACAACTTACTGTAAATACTATTTTCACTACTGAATTAAATGAAAATATAATTCTTAATGGTAGTATTAATTATAAGAAATTAGATTCTGAAAATTTCGCTCAAATCATTGATTTATTAGGAAGCACAACTGGTATTTTAAATGTGGATTCTTTTGATGGGTTTCAATTTGATTTATCTAATCCAAACCGTACAGCATATGAAGGAGATAAGTTTAGATATAACTATAATTTATATGCCAACGAAATCTCTGGTTTTGCTCAAGCTCAGTTTAAATATAACAAAGTTGACTTTTTCTTAGCTGCTAACGTTGCCAAAACAGATTACCAAAGAGAGGGTCTTTATGACAATGAAGCAAATGCAGGTAACTCTCTAGGAAAAGGGGATAAATTAGAATTTACTGGTGTTGGAGTAAAAGCCGGCTTTACTTATAAAATTACTGGAAAGCATTTATTAGATATTAATGCTGGTTATCTTACTAAAGCGCCTTCATTAAGAAACACTTACACAAACTCTAGGGCAAATAATGATTATGTCGGGATTGTAAACGGTGTATCTGTTACTGGTGAAGAAATTACAGAAGAGAAAATAACGTCTTTTGATGCTAGTTATATTTTTAGATCTCCTATTGTAAAAGCTAAATTAACTGGGTTTTACACAAAAATAGAAGATGCTAACGAAACATCTTTTTATTATGCTGATGGTATCGGTGGTTTTACTACTGATGATGGTGTAATTGAAACAAATGCATTAGTATCTGAAGTTTTACAAGGTGTTGACAAAAGGCACATTGGAGGAGAATTTGGTATTGAAGCACAAGTAACACCAACTATTAAATTAAAAGGTGCAGCTTCTGTTGGTCAATATACTTATGACAATAATCCAAACCTATATGTTTCATCTAATAGTGATGTTTCTAACTATGGAGAAGCTAATCTAAAAAATTACAAAATAGCAGGTGGACCACAAACAGCTTACTCTGTTGGTTTTGAATATAGAGACCCTAATTATTGGTGGTTTGGAGCTACAGCTAACTTCTTCTCTAACACATATCTTGATGTTAGTCCTATTCTTAGAACTGAAAACTTTTATTTAGAACCTACCGATGGCTTACCGTTTAATGATTACGATCAAGACGTAGCAAGGTCATTGTTAAAGCAAGAAGAGTTTGGTAGCTATATGGTAGTAAACTTAGTTGGTGGTAAATCTTGGAAAATAGATAACAAATACATTGGCTTTTTTGCAAGTGTTGGAAACTTATTAGACAAAGAGTATAAAACAGGTGGTTTTGAACAAGGTAGAAATGCTAACTACAGAGAGCTACAAGAAGATGCAAGCTTATCTAAACGTAGATTCGGACCTAAATATTGGTACGGTCGTGGCGCAAACTATTTTCTAAATGTGTATCTTAGATTCTAAAAAAAGAGAAATTAATAAATAATATTACAATTATGGAATGTTCAACATTCATGAATTCAATAATTATAAACAAAAAAGCTATGAATAAATCGATTAAATTTTTAAAATTAACTTTAGTCTTAGTGGCTTCATTGGCCATTACATCTTGTGTGCAAGATGATGACTATACAGTGCCTAGTAGCTTAGGTCAAGAAGAGAATCTAGCCTTACAAGCTCTATTAGCTGACCCAACTGCTAATGAAGTTAGTTTTGCTGATGTTAAAGGAATGTATACAGAAGGAGAATTTATTGACCCTGTAGATACCAATATCTATGTAAAAGGTTATGTGTCATCTTCTGATTTTACAGGAAACTTCTTTAAAGAATTTTATATTCAAGATAGTCCTTCTAACCCAACATCAGGATTAAAAATTATTCTAAACCAAGTAGATACTTACAACCAATTTAATATTGGAAGAGAAGTTTATGTAAATTTAAAAAACTTATATATCGGAGAAGAAAGAGTTGGAAATGGCGTTATCACAATAGGTGGCGGAACAGAGACTGACCAATATGGTACAACTGTGACTAGCTTAAATGATATTCAAGTAGCTTCAGGTGTTTTAAGATCCACTGAAACATCAGAAATGACACCTTTAACTGTTACTTTTTCTGAAATATCAAATTCACATGTTGGTGTTTTGGTAACTGTTGACAATGTTGAATTTACAGATAACCTAAACGGGTTACGTTATTTTGACCCAATACAACAATACGATACTCAAAGAACTCTGCAGAGTTGTGGTGGATTTAATTATACAGAGTTTCAATTAGAGACTAGTGCGTTTTCAAGTTTTAAGTATGAATTATTACCTACTGGAAATGGCTCTATAACTGCTGTAGTAAGTAAAACTTTTGATGGAGCAAGTTTAATATTAGCATTAAACTCTACTGATGATGTAAACATGGATGGTGAAAGATGTTCTTTATTAGACATAGGTGATTTTAACACTATTTTTGAAGAAGATTTTGAAGGTATGCCAACTGGTTCTGCAATTTCTAGTAATGGTTGGACTTCTTTTGCTGAAGTGGGAACATACAACTGGAGAGCTTTATCAACTACAGATTCAGGAAATCCTGGACCAGGAAACACAATTGCTTCAATGGGAGCTTACAACTCTAGTACAGATGTTAATATTGCTTGGTTAATTAGTCCTGTTCTTGATTTAGATGCACAAGGTTTAGAGTTTTTAAACTTCCAATCTTCAAACAGTTTTTCTGATAATAGTGAATTAGAAGTTTTAATATCTACGGATTGGGATGGAACTACTGCAAATATTGCTACAGCTACTTGGACTGCACTTCCTGCAGCAGTAGTAGGTGATGATGAAAACTATCAAGAATGGTTTGATTCTGGCTTAGTTAACTTAAGTTCTTATTCTGGTTCAGCTTATATTGCTTTTAAATATATTGGTGGTTTTCCTTCAAGTGGAGATATTGACGGAACATTTGAAATAGATAATTATAAAATATTAGCAGAAAACTAATTATTAATAACTTTTACACAAAACCTGCTGATTTGTAAATCAGCAGGTTTTGTTTTTTAATATCAGATTTAAATGGGTTCACTTTTTGACGAATTTTATATAACCATCTTTAATCACTACAAGAAGGCTTTAGGCAAACGAAGTATCAAAGTTGCATTACTTTATATTAACCTGCTTAAACTCTCCATAGCATTCGCTCTAGCAGCATTCTTCTTAGCATTTGCCAAACAAATGAAAATGCAAATAATGTCTGACACAAAATTTTGGGTATTAATGACATTATTATCCTTTCTTATTGTATTTATGAATTGGCTGCGCTACAACGGAAAGAAAAGAACAATTCTTAACGCGAAGTCTAAACGAAGCAGCCTATCAATGTACTTATTATGGATTATACCTTTAGGATGTATAGCAATTTCAGTTATTCTATTTCAAGTTTAAGAACCATACATTTAAGCATATAAACAAAAAAAAGCTACCCTTTCGGATAGCTTTTTTTTATGTATTCTATTTATTTAAGCTTTCTTTTCACCACTACAGCATTTCTCTTTGCAATCTTCTTTGCAAGCTTTCTTTTCAGCATCCGTTTTATTTGCACAACTTTCTTTACAAGCTTTCTTTTCAGCCTCAGTCTTATTAGCACAACATGCTTTTTTATCTCCATGTGCACCAAAGGCATCAACCTTGTGCATATCTTTTACTTTGTAAGTATCAGCTACTTTACCAACTGTTTCTTCTAAAGACTTTGGAGTAACCTTAGCTTCATCATACTCTACCATCGCTAAACGTTTGTCAAAATCTACTTTTGCAGATTTTACACCATCCATTTTAGCCATTTTTTTCTCAATGGTTTTTGCACAACCCATTGCACAAGTCATACCTTCAATACCAAACTCTACTTTAGCATAGGTTGCATTTGGATCTAAAGTTGAAGCCACATCCTTAGCTGCAACTTCTACGTCTACAGTTTTAACTTCTGGCTGCGATTCATTCTTACAAGATGTAAAAACCAAAGCCATTATGGCAACTATACTTAATGTTTTTAATGTGTTCATAGATTTAAACTATTAATATTTTTGATAAATCTAGTAAATATTGACGAATCTTGTGAGATAATTAACGAATTTTGTGATTAATTGAGCCCTGTTTCTTATGAAAAACCCAAACATTAAGTGGATTTATTTAATTGTGCTATCCATTATTTGGGGAAGCTCATTTATCTTAATTAAGAAATCACTTCTAGGACTAACACCTTATCAACTCGGTGCACTTAGAACCCTCATTACAGGTATACTGCTTTTAGCTTTTGGTTTTAATAAATTAAAAACCATACCTAAATCTAAATGGAAATGGTTGCTGATTTCTGCACTTTTAGGCTCCTTTATTCCTGCATTTTTCTTTGCTATAGCAGAAACCGAAATTGATAGCGCTGTTACTTCGGTCTTAAACTCTCTTGTTCCCTTAAATACAATATTACTAGGTTTTACTGTATTTAAAATTGCGTCTAACAAACGACAAGTTTTAGGCGTAATCATTGGCTTTATTGGAACTGCAATTTTAATACTAAAGGGTTCTGAATTAAACCCAAATCAGAATTATTTATATGCAGGTTTTGTTATTGCGTCAACATTAATGTATGCTGCTAATGTAAATATTATAAAACGGTATTTACAAGATGTAAAACCCTTAGCTATTGCGACTGGTAATTATGTATTTATAGTTATTCCAGCACTTATTGTTCTTTTCTTTAGCGATTTCTTTACTACCGAAACATTTAGTAATCCGGCTTTGCCAAAAGCACTTATGTATATTACTGTTTTAGCTGTTTTTGGTACAGCCTTAGCTAAAATTTTATTCTTTAGATTGGTACAAATGTCAACTCCTGTCTTTGCCTCTTCAGTAACTTATATAATGCCTATAGTTGCATTAATTTGGGGTGTTTTAGATGGTGAATCGTTTAGTGTATTACAATTTTTTGCATCACTGCTCATTCTCCTAGGTGTTTTCTTAGCGCATAAAAGAAATGTATAAAAAAAGACCGAAGCTTTCACTTCGGTCTTAGTTTTATAGTGATAAGTTGACTTTATTTAAAATCAGCTTCAGTTACACCTTCATTTAATTTTGCTTCTAACAACTTAAATACAACAAGTTGTCCCATTTGAGAACCTTCTCTAGTACCTGGAAATTTAATTCCATCAAACTCTTGGTAATCCTTTAAAAATGTTTCTTGAGTTTGAGTTTGTCCTTGCATAGAAGTTGTTTGAACTTCTTTAACTTTTAAACCTGTTTCTACATCATAGAAGAAAGTTAATGAAATAGCTTCACCAGGAAACTGAACCTTGTAAGCTTCTTTATCGTCCACTTTCTCTATGCCAGTAATTTTAGCTGATTCAGAGTTTAAAAGATTCAATTCTGTGAATAAACCTCCTAATGGCTTCATGTCATTAGCCATATTTTCTGGAAGTGGATTTTTATTCATAGTTACAACATCTTGAGTAGTTAAAACGGTCATCATTGCATTTCCGTTCATAGAGATTGTCTGTACTAATTTGCCATCCATTCTCTTTTCTTCACTAATAACTGCAGATCCCTGTACACTAGCTTCATACTTTAATAAAATTGAATTTAAAGCTTCTACCTTATCTTTTCCACCAATAGCTTCAAAATATTTAGAAAGTACAGAATTAGCATTCACACCTTCTGGTAATTTCACTTCAAACTTAGGCTTCGCTGCTTTATTAGCATAGGTATCAAAATACATAATAGGAATCCCTGTTTTCTCTAAATTTTCTAGTACTTCTGAGCCATTACCAACTACAATAATTCTTAAGTTATCTGCTTGAAAATATTTATTAGCTACACGCTTAACATCCTCAACTGTAACATCCTTAATTTTCTGTAAATACGTAGAGTAAAAATCTTCTGGTAAGTTGTTTAATTTAATGTTTAAAGCATAATTAGCAATAGTTTGCGGACGCTCTAAAGCCATTACAAAATTACCAATATACTTTTCCTTTGCGTCTTTTAAAAGTTGTGCATCTACAGGCTCTGTTCTAATTCTTTTAATTTCTTTTAAAGCCTCAACAACAGCACTATCAGTAACTTCATTTCTAACTTTAGCAGTCGCATTGAAACGAGAAGCACCATATCTATCATTACCTAATCTAGAATAAGCACCATAAGTATAACCCTTATCTTCTCTTAAGTTTTTAAATAAATAACCTTCACCACCACCACCTAAGATATTGTTTGTAATTAAAGCTGCGTGATAATCTTCATCACTCATCTTTAATTTAACATTGTTAGTAATAGAAAGGTTAGATTGAGTTGCATCTGGTACATCTATAAAGTTAATTTGAGTGTACTGCACATTAGGATTTGGATTTGGTACTGCTGAATTTACATCTACAGATTTTGTCCAATCACTAAAATATTTTTTAACCTGCTTCTTAACATCTTTGTAATTCACATCACCAATAACAACTAAATAAGCATTATTAGGATTGAAATACGTTTGGTAAAATGCAACGGCATCTCCAAAAGATACATTGTTAATAGTTTCTTCTGTTACAAATTCTCCATAAGGATGCTTTGTTCCATAAGATAAAGCAGAACCAACTCTACCAGCTATAGCATCAGCACTTTTCGCATCTGCTTTTAAGCCTTCTATTAATTTTGTTTTTTCTTTTTCAAATTCTTCTTCTGTTAATAATGGATTAATTGCTGCGTCAGATAACAATTCTAAAATTCTTTCAGAATACTTAGTTAATGAGCTAGCAAATCCTCCACTAAATCCAAAGTTTAGGTTTGCACCTAAAAAATCTACTTCTTCGTTAAATTCATCTTTAGAAATAGAAGTTGTTCCGTTACCTAACATACTTCCTAATAAACTTTCTACACCTGCTTTTTTACCAGTTGCAATAGGTTGATTGTCTATTCTAAGTGAATAAGATACTCTTGGTAATTTATGGTTTTCTACAACTAAAACTTTTAAACCATTTTTCAATTCGAATTCCTGAGGTTTTTCAATTGAAATTTCTGGCTCAGGACCAGCTACAGGTGGTTGAGACCTATCTATTTGTGCACTTGCACCAATAGTCATTATAAATAATGCGAAAAACGCTACTATTTTATTTTTCATGTTAAATGCTGTTTTCATGTGTTTGTATCTATTATGTTTTATGGACACATGCTGTTCGCTATTATACCTACAGTTAGGTGATAATGCTTTGAACATGCTCGTTTCATATTATTGATCATCTTTTTTTGGTAGATACTGAACCTCTACTCTTTGATTAGGATTTAAATACTTTTTAGCCACTGACTGAATTTCTTCTCTTGTGATTGACCTATAAGTATCTAATTGATTATTAATGATATTTACATCACCATATAGTAAATAATAAGTTGCTAAAGAACCTGCAATACCAGCTACACTAGAGTTAGAACTTACAAAATCATTTTCAAATTGATTTAATAATTTTTCGTAATCACGCTCACTTATTAATTCGTTTTGCATTTTAACAATTTCTTCATCCATATCTGCTAACAAAGTATCTAAACTAACATCACCAATTGGTAAGGCAAATAATGCGAAAATATTATAATCTACTTGTCCTATATTTACTGCTTGTACTGTTAAAGCTTCTTTTTTCTCATCAATTAATTTTTTATAAAGTACCGAACTTTTCCCTCCACTTAAATAACTAGAAATCATATCTAACACATAAGCTTCCCTTGTTGATTGACCAGGTAATCTATATGCTGCAATGATTGCAGGAATCTGAATATTCTTATCGTAAGCAACAGCTTTTTTAGTTTCTGTGATTGGAGTTTCCATTGGAAAATCACGAACAACTTCTGGCCCTTTTTTTACGGCACTAAAATAATCCGTTACCATGGCCTTAGTCTTAGCATAATCAATATCACCTGCTACAACTAAAACCGCGTTATTAGGTACATAATACGTATCAAAAAAGGCATTAAACTCCTCCAAAGTAGCGGCATCTAAATGCTCCATTAAACCAATATTTTGGTCTTTGTAAGGATGTGCGCTAAAAAGATTTTCGCCAATAGCTTTTATTAGACCACCGTAAGGTCTATTATCCATACTCTGACGTTTTTCTTCTTTAACAACTTCGTTCTGTGTATCTACACCAATTTGATCAATAACAGGATGTAACATACGTTCTGACTCTAACCATAAGCCTAATTCTAATTTGTTAGATGGAAATATTTCATAATAATAAGTTCTGTCTTGAGACGTATTAGCGTTAAATGTCCCTCCATTTGCAGGAATTATTTTCATAAATTCTCCTCGCCCAATATTCTCAGAACCTTCAAATAAAAGGTGTTCAAAAAAGTGTGCAAAACCAGTACGTTCTCTATCGCCATCTTTTCCTCCTACATCATACATCACAGATGTAATAACAACTGGTGCTGTGTTGTCTTTGTGCATAATAACGTGAAGCCCATTGTCTAAATCAAATTCTTCAAATTCAACTTTTTGTGCTATAGCCTGATGGCTAATAAACAACAAAGAAGCCAAAGCCATAAAATAGTTTTTCATTGTAGTTTTGTTTAAAATTAAAATGTTTTAAGTATTAGTCATAACTAAATGTTATTTGTTACACCTAGCCTCACAAAAATAAACAATGATTGTCGCTTTTTAGCAGAATTAAGTGGGAAAACACTCTAAATTAAGTTTGTAACACAACCCATGTTATTTTACTTTTCATTTTTTAAAGTAAAAAGCCTCCTAAAACCCTTAAAACGTTTGTATTTTAAGAATATAGGAGTATATTTGCATCCGCTTTCTGAGAAGAAAGTAATTTTTTATATAAACAAATTAATAAAAACGTTACGCTATGTACGCAATTGTAGAGATAGCAGGGCAGCAATTTAAAGTTGCAAAAGACCAAAGAGTTTTTGTTCACCGTTTAGCAGTAGAAGAAGGTAAGAAAGTAGATTTCGATAACGTTCTTTTAATTGGCGATGGTAACAATGTAACTGTAGGCGCCCCAGCTATAGACGGAGCACAAGTAAGTGCAAAAGTCTTAAGTCACCTTAAAGGTGATAAAGTAATAGTCTTTAAAAAGAAAAGACGTAAAGGTTACCGTGTAAAAAACGGACACAGACAATCTTTAACTGAAATCGTAATTGAAGGTATTACTACTTCTGGAGCTAAAAAAGCTGCTCCGAAAAAAGAAACGAAAAAGGCAGAACCTAAAGTAGAAGCGAAAGCTGCTGCTCCAAAAGCTCAAAAAGCTACAGGTAAAGCTGATGATTTAAAGAAAGTTGAAGGTATTGGACCAAAAATTGCATCTACTTTAGTAGAAGCAGGCATCGCTACTTTTTCTGATTTAGCAAAGGCTACACCAGAAGCAATTTCTGAAATCATTGCAGGAGTTCGTGGTAACCATGTTACTGATACTTGGCCAGCACAAGCTCAATTAGCTGCTGATGATAAGTGGGACGAGCTTAAAAAATGGCAAGACGAATTAGATGGTGGTAAAGCATAATTGCTAAATCACTTAAGTATAACAATATAAAACCTTAGATCATGGCTCATAAAAAAGGAGTTGGTAGTTCGAAGAATGGTAGAGAATCAGAATCAAAACGCTTAGGTGTTAAGATATTTGGTGGACAAGCTGCTATTGCAGGAAATATCATTTTAAGACAACGTGGTAATACACATCACCCAGCTGAGAACGTATACCAAGGAAAAGATCACACTTTACACGCTAAAGTTGACGGTCTAGTAAAATTTACTAAGAAAAAAGACAATAAATCTTACGTTTCTATAGAGCCTTTTGAGGCTTAAGAAATTCATTTCTTAAAATTTAAAAGCGTCTAATACTATATTAGACGCTTTTTTTTATTTAATAACATTAACATTACAAAATAAGACTGTTAAATTAATATACATCGCGTTATTTTACCAATTACATAAAATCGCTGTTGTTTTGTTTAAATTAAAACATTTTATTTTTCTAATCTATGCTTCGGGATTCTTAGGGCATTCACAAACCGATCAACAAAACTCCAAAGAATCTTATAATAAGCTACATGAATTAAAACAAAACTTACAACATGCTACAGATTCGAAAAACACAAATGAAATAGCTCAAACTTATCTCAAATTGGGAGATTTTTTTAACGAACTAGACTTATATAGTGAAGCTATTAAAAATTATCAAATCTTTCAAGATTTTCATAAAACCAAAGATACATCTATAGTATATGTAGAAAATGCATTAACTCAGATAAACTTAGATTTAAAAAAATTTAAGGATGCAAAAAAACACGCCTACAAAAGCCTTAACATTTCTACAGAAATAAATTATTATAAAGGCATAGCTAATGCACATGCGCTATTAGGCAGTATATGCGAAAAACAAGGGTTTTACAAAAACGCTCTTAAACATCAAAAAACTAGCTTATCGAGCTTTCAAATATTAAAAGACAGTACAGGTGTTGCCATTACCAATGACAACATTGGAAGTATTTACGAAGACTTAGAGGACTTCGACTCAGCTTACAACTACTTCAAAAAAGCGCGGCTATACAGCAAAAATTGTAATACCAATATTCAAATCAATATCATTAATAATTTAGGCGATATAAATAGTAAAACAGGAAATTTTGAAAAAGCTATAAATTATACTAACCAGGCTTTAAAGCTCGCAAAAAGAATAGGCAACAATTCCCAAATTGAAAGTGCTTATAAAGATTTAGCAAGAACTTATTCTGAAATAGGAAATTACGAACAAGCCTACAAATACCTCAACCACCAAAGTATTGTTAAAGAGCAAGACCTTAAACAAAAGAATATAGAAGTAGTTAGTACCATGGAAATACTATATGCTGTTAAAGAAAAAGAAGCAGAATTACAACTACTTAATAAGCAAAAACAGATTACAGAAGTAAGACAGTATATTATTTTAATTTGTACTACAAGTATCATACTAGCTTTAATCTTAGCTTTTATGTATTGGAAAAAAAGAAAAAAACACGAACAACATATTTTAGAGTATCAACAACAATTACTTAAAGTTGATTTAGATAAAAAAACAGAGCAAAAAGCAGCATTGCAACGTGAAATAGAAATTAAAGTGTCATCACTTACCAATTATAGCTTAAATATCGCTCACAAAAATAAAATCCTATATGATATATCTAAAACACTATCAAAATTAAAAGATAGAAATATCCATTTAATAAAGTCGAAACTAAATGACATTATTAAAGATATAGATACCGATTTAGCCAATCATAATGAATGGACAGAACTTATGGGATATTTTAGTATAATCCATCCTGATTTTTTTAAAAACTTAAACCAAATTACTTCAACTCCACTATCTAGTTCAGAAATTCGACTATCCATGCTGCTTCGACTTAATTTATCATCTAAAGAAATTGCAAACATAATTCACATCACTACAGACAGTGTTAGAATTGCACGCTACAGATTAAGAAAAAAATTACCTATCAACTCTAAGGATGATCTATTGACATTTCTCCTTAATTTATAGTATAGATATCTTAAATCTAATTTTAATGTTATCTCATTGTAAATGTTGCTTTGTCATATGCTCTGTTTACTACGTTTTGTTACTTTTTGATAATACACACTTTCACAAAAAAAAATAGCTTAGATCTAGTTTTGTAGGAAACAAAATCAACATAAAATGAAAAAAAAATTTTATCTCCTGCTTCTCTTAGCTCTACCAATTTTGGGTTATGCCCAATCCGGAAACATAAAAGGTGTTATTTCTGATGAAAATGGATTAACTGTGCCAGGTTCAACTGTAGTAATTCAATCTTTAAAAAAAGGTACAGTAACAGATTTTAATGGTAAATATACTTTAGTAAATATTCCAGAAGGTAACTATACCATAACTGTAGAATATTTAGGATACTCAGATCTTACTAAAGATATAACTGTTAAAGCAAATGAAACTGTAACTCTAAATTTTACATTAAATACTGAAGACACTAACCTAGACGAAGTATTAATAACTGGATTTGGACTTAGTGGACAATCTAGAGCTCTTAATACACAAAAAAACAAACAAAATATTACCAACATTGTATCTACAGATCAGGTTGGTAAATTTCCTGATGCAAACATTGGTGATGCTATTAAACGTATTCCTGGTATAACAATGCAAATGGATCAAGGTGAAGCAAGAAACGTAATTGTACGTGGTTTATCTCCACAATTAAATTCTGTAACCCTAAACGGAAGTAGAATTCCATCTGCTGAAAGTGACAACCGTAATGTTCAAATGGATTTAATCCCTTCAGATATGATTCAAACCATCGAAGTAAATAAAGCAGTAACTCCAGATATGGATGCAGACGCATTAGGTGGCTCTATTAATTTAATTACGAAAACATCACCTCAAGGATTCCGTTTATCTGCAACTGCAGGTTCTGGTATTAACTTCATTTCCGATAAAAGAATTTTAAATGGTTCTTTCTTGGTTGGTGACCGCTCAAAAAACGATAAATTTGGTTGGGTAGTAGCTGCGTCAATTAACGACAATGACTTTGGTAGCCACAATGTAGAAGCAGAATGGACCGATGAATTTGAATATAATGCTGGTGACGAAGATAATTTGGTTGAAGTAGATGTAAATCCTTATGCTAATGTTTTTGAAATTAGAGAATACAAAGTACAACGTATTAGAAGAAGTTTTTCTGCTAATTTCGATTACAAATTAGACGATAACAATACTATTTTCTTCAAATCAATCTACAACTGGAGAGACGACAGAGAAAATAGATACAGATTAGAACACGAAATTTTAGACGGAGAAGATATCGGAATAGGCGATTTCTCAGTAGATGCAAACGGCAATCTTACAAGTTTTCTTATAGAAGCTAAACGCCAATCTAAAGGTGGTATTGATAGTGACCGTAACCAAAACACACGTCTAGAAGACCAAAGAATGCAAAACTACAGTTTAAGTGGTGAGCACTTATTTGGTGATGTCCAATTAGATTGGATGACATCATTATCAAAGGCATCAGAAGAGCGTTTAAACGAGCGTTATTTAGAATATGAAAGCGAATATGGAATTACATTCAACAACAATGAAGATAAGCCCTTATACACACCTTTATCTGGCGAAGGCAATTTTGAAGACTTTGAACTCGGGGAACTAACTGAAGAAAATCAATACACTGAAGAAAAGGATTTTAACCTATTTGTAAACGCGCGTATACCATTATCTATTATTGAAGGTAACGAAGGGTTTTTAAAAATTGGAGCAAAAACAAGAATTAAGAACAAAAATCGCGACAATGATTTCACAGAATATAGTGACGAAACTGATGCATTAGAATTCTTAGGAATGGTAACTACAAGAGACTACTCTGATTCTGATTTTTTAGCTGGCAACCAATACCAAATAGGAAATTTTGCTAGCGCAGAATTCTTAGGAAATTTAGATCTTTATAATACAGATTTATTTGAAGGGGAAGACTTACCTGAAGAATATGTTACAGGTAATTTTGATGTTAATGAAAATGTTTATGCTGGTTACGCAATGTTAAACCAAAATATAACAGATAAATTTAGCATATTAGCCGGTCTAAGATTAGAGCACACCTCTATTGAAAGTGAAGGTAGTGAGTTAGTATTTGATACTGAAGGTGATATTTTTGGAATAAACAACGTAAAAGATAAAAACTCATATACTAATGTTTTACCTGGTCTTCACTTAAAATACAATATTACAAATAACACTATTTTAAGATTTGCATGGACAAATACTTTAGCACGACCTAACTATGTAGATTTAGTGCCTTACCGTGAAATTAGCAATGAAGATGAAGAAATTTATTTAGGCAACTCTGAGCTTAACCCTACTACATCCATGAATTTTGATATCATGGCAGAACATTACTTTAAATCTGTTGGTATTATTTCTGGTGGAGTATTTTACAAAGACATTAAAGATTTTGTCTATATATTTCAATCTGAAGATGAAAACGGTTACGAAGTTTACCAGCCCTTAAATGGTGATGATGCTTCTGTTTTAGGTGCTGAATTTTCTTTTCAACGTCGTTTAGATTTCTTGCCAGGTTTTGCTAAAAACTTTAGTATTTACTTAAACTATACCCATCTTACCTCTAGTACAGATGGCATTAGAAACGAAGATGGCGAAGAGCGTGTGGATTTAGATTTACCACAAACATCACCAAATATGTACAATGCTTCTTTAGGGTATGCAAGTAAGAAATTTAGTTTAAGATTATCATCTAATTACTCTGACTCTTACATTGATGAAATTGCTGGAAATGCTTTTGAAGATAGATATTACGATGAGCAGTTTTTCTTAGACTTCAATGCTAATATTGCACTTAGTAACAGCTTAAGTATGTATATCAACTTAAACAACATCACCAATCAACCTTTACGATATTACCAAGGTGTAAAAGGAAGAACGATGCAAATGGAATACTATGAAAAACGTTTAACTATTGGTTTAAAATATGATTTGTTCAAAAAGTAAGATGATGATGAAATTAATAATATTAGGATTAGCATCTATAATTATGGCATCTTGTGGCAACAATTTACCAGAAATTGCACCAACATTAGTAACAGAAAAATTACCTCACGATAGCGATGATCCTGCGATATGGATTAACAAAGAAAACCCAGAAAAAAGTATTGTTTTTGGGACTAATAAAGACGAAGTTAATGGAGGTGTTTACGCTTTTGATTTAGACGGGAAAATCCTCAAAAATAAAAGTATTACAGGACTTTCATACCCTAATAATGTAGATGTAGAATACGGTTTTAAAATAAACGATTCTACAGAAACAGATATTATGGTCTTTTCTGAAAGAGAAAAACATCAAATACGCATGTATTCTATTCCAGATATGACACCTTTAGATAACGGCGGATTTAAAGTGTTTGCAGATGAAACTAACGTTGAAATGAAAAGACCAATGGGTGTTTCATTATACAAAAACCCAAAAACCGATGCTATTTCTGTATTTGTAAGCAGAAAAGTAGGACCTGTTGAAGGTTATTTATACCAATATGGATTTACTTCAGATTCATTGGGTGTGCACACTAACCTTTTAAGAAAAGTAGGTAAATTTAGTGGCACTAAAGAAATTGAAGCAATTGCTGTAGATGACGAATTAGGCTTTGTCTATTACTCAGATGAAGGCGTAGGTATAAGAAAATTTTATGCGGACCCTAAAATGGGAAATGAAGAAATCGGATTATTTGGTAGTAAAGACTTTAAAAAAGATATTGAAGGCATCGCTATAGCAACTTATCCAAATGGTAAAGGATTTATTATAGTCTCTAACCAACAAGACCATAGTTTTAACTTTTATAATCGTAGTGATAACAGCTATGTCAAAACGTTAAACTTAGGGACATTAGAAACAGATGGTTGTGATATTGTAACCACGTCTTTAGGTAAAAAATTCCCCAATGGCTTATTTGTATCTATGAATGATGAAAAAGACTTTTTTTACCATGCCGTAGATTCATTGAAGTTGAAATAAGATAAAGTATTTAAAAAACAAAAAAGCCTTTCCTATATATTGAGAAAGGTTTTTTTAATTTAAACAATCTCCATCTTCTTCAAAAGGAAACTGGCATTCATATTCTGACAAACTCCTTGCTTTAGTTTATAATCAAAGAAAAGTTCGTCATTAATGATTTCTGCATCAAAGTAGTAGTTTTTTATGGCTTCCAATTCGGTTTCAATTTCAGTAAGGCTTAAATCGTGCGTAGCTATAATTCCTGTGGCATGTTGTTTTACGAGTTTCTCAACAAACTTTCTAGACCCAATAGCTTTATCTGTACTGTTTGTTCCTTTTAAAATTTCATCTAGGATAACGAAATAATTTTTATCATTTTCAATAGTATCTACTACAAACTTTAATCGTGTAAGCTCACTAAAGAAGTATGAACTATCATCTGTTAACGAATCTGTAGTTCGCATACTCGTAATTAGCTTAATCGGGTTGTATTTGCTTTGTTTTGCACAAATAGGCAATCCAACATTTGCCATAACAATATGAAGCGCAACAGTTCTTAAAAACGTACTTTTCCCTGCCATGTTTGCACCTGTAACGATGAAGAATTGTTCTTCTTCCAATTTTAAATCACTATCAACTCGCTTTTCAGGATTTAGTAATGGATGCCCTAATCCTTCCGCTAAAATAGTAACAGGTTCTTCCGTTAGAATTGGATATGAAAAATCTTGATGATTAAACGCGTAATTACCAAAGCTATTAAACGCATCAAAGAAAGTTACAACTTCAAACCAATCTTCAACTTTATCTGCATTTTGCGTAATCCATTGTTCTACATTATAACTGCTTCTAATATCAATTAGGAAATAACCATTTCCAAAAATTGCAGAGATAAAATTATTTCTATTGTCTAAAGCATCTAGCGTTTTAGAGAATTTTGAAAATATTTCTGAAGCTTTTAAATCTTCTGATTGAATCAATTTTTGTTTCGATTTTAATAATTCGGAATTAAAATCAGCAGTTTCAATAGCATTAAGCAATAAAGCGTATTGCCTAAAGGTGTCCTTTGCTTTTTCTGTATTATGGGCAAGGATATTAATTTTCTTCAAATAAACACCTGTAATCCCAAGTCCTAATAACAACCAATAACCAATAACTGAAATTGGGATAATTTCCATAATTCCTAGACCAATAACAACCAAAGAAGCTATACTAAAACCTATTGATAACCAATATTGAATTTTCCCTAAAAAGGGTTTGTAATCCTTTAACCATGAAATGATAGAATTAGCAGAATGCTCTATTTCTACACCTTCGGCTATTGCAGAATAATTTTGCCTCCATTTTGGTAATCTAGCTAATTCTCGTATGGCTTGTTGACGTGTTTCAATATTTGTTATATCATTAGAAAGCAGGATTTCGGTTAGCTTTTGTGTGCCTTCTTTAAGCGCTGTTCTGTTTATAAATTGAAAGAAAGAACCCTTTCCAAATAAATCAATGTCTAGACTAAAAAAATGTTTAGGATTTTGAAACTCTTCACCATCTAATCTATCATAAAAGTCACCTTTTGCAATTTTTAATTCTTCTTCATTTATTGTTATCAATCGTTTGTGAAGATTCCGTTTCGTCTTTAAATCTGTATATCTCGATAACAAAAAAAGAAAACTTGCCATACCTACAACACCAATGCCTAAAGCTATCTGCCAGTTTTGATATGTAAAATAAATACCTAATACCGTTAAAACAAAAATTGAAAGTCTAAGTACACTATACAAACTGAGTTGTTTGAAAATACGTTTAGATTCCGCTTGGTTGATTTCTAATTGCTCTTTATAAAATGTGTATGGGTTTTGCATGATGCCGAATTAAAATCGAAATATAAGAAAAGTAAAAATCCCAAGTCATAATTATGCTTGGGATTTATATATCATTTAACGTATTACGTTAAGGAATGTTGTATTCTATTAACCTTTTAAAGTCGCAGATAAATACTCACGATTCATACGTGCAATACTCTCCAAAGAAATGCCTTTTGGACATTCTACTTCACAAGCTCCTGTATTAGTACAGTTACCAAAACCTTCTAAGTCCATTTGTGCTACCATGTTTTTTACACGATCCGCTGCTTCTACTTGTCCTTGTGGTAATAATGCATATTGAGACACTTTTGCACCAACAAATAACATTGCTGAAGAGTTTTTACAAGTTGCCACACAAGCACCACAACCAATACAAGTTGCTGCATCCATAGCTTCATCAGCTGCATGTTTAGAGATTGGAATATTATTAGCATCTTGCGTATTACCAGAAGTGTTTACAGAAATATAACCACCTGCTTGCTGAATACGCTCAAAAGCCATTCTATCTACTACTAAATCTTTAATTACAGGAAATGCTGCTGCTCTAAATGGCTCAATAGTAATTGTATCACCATCATTAAACATACGCATGTGTAACTGACATGTAGTAATACCTCTATCTGGTCCATGTGCTTCACCATTGATGTACATAGAACACATCCCACATATTCCTTCACGACAATCGTGATCAAATGCTACAGGTTCTTCGCCAGAATTTACTAATTGTTCATTCAAAACATCCATCATTTCTAAGAAAGACATATGTTCTGAAATCTCAGTTACTTTGTAATCGACCATTTGACCCTTAGCTTTTGAGTCTTTTTGTCTCCAAATTTTAAGTGTTAAATTCATATCGTCTTTCTTATTTGTATGAACGTTGTTTTAGTTCAATATCTTTAAATTCTAATTCTTCTTTATGTAAAACTGCATCAGCAGGTTCTCCTTTATATTCCCAAGCAGATACAAATGCAAAATCTTTATCGTTACGTTTTGCTTCTCCTTTTTGAGGGCCGTCTAATTCTGCAGATTCTTCTCTAAAGTGTCCACCACAAGATTCAGCTCTTACTAAAGCATCTTTTGCGAATAATTCACCTAATTCTAAGAAATCAGCTACACGACCTGCTTTTTCAAGTTCTGGATTCATTTCGTCAGCTGTTCCTGGTACAAAAACCTCTTTCCAAAATTCTTCCCTGATAGCTTTAATTTCTGCCATAGCTTCTGTTAAACCTTCTGCATTTCTAGACATACCTGCCTTGTCCCACATTACTTTCCCTAATTTCTTATGGAAATAATCAACAGATTTTGTACCCTTATTATTTACAAAGAAATTAATTCTCTCTGTAACTTCTTTTTCAGCATCCTCAAACTCTTTAGTATCCGTTGGAATTTTCCCAGTACGAATATCATCAGCTAAATAATCACCTATTGTATAAGGTAATACAAAATAACCATCTGCTAAACCTTGCATTAATGCAGAAGCACCAAGTCTGTTTGCACCATGATCAGAGAAATTAGCTTCACCAATACAGTAACAACCAGGAATTGTAGTCATAAGGTTATAATCAACCCAAACACCACCCATTGTATAGTGTACCGCTGGATAAATCATCATTGGTGTCTCGTATGGATTTTGATCTATAATCTTCTCATACATTTGGAACAAATTCCCGTATTTAGCTTCTACAATAGCCTGTCCAAGTTCTTTAATTTTTGCAGGACTAGGATTTTCAATGTTATGAATCTTAGCTTGCTCTTTACCGTAGCGTTCAAAAGCAGAAGCAAAATCTAAATAAACCGCTTCACCTGTAGCATTTACTCCATAACCAGCATCACAACGTTCTTTTGCTGCTCTTGATGCAACATCACGTGGTACTAAATTACCAAATGCAGGATAACGTCTTTCTAAGTAATAATCGCGTTCATCTTCTGACAATTCGGTTGGCATTTTACGACCTTCTCTAATTGCCATTACATCTTCCATGTTTTTAGGAACCCAAATACGACCATCATTTCTTAATGATTCTGACATTAAAGTCAATTTCGATTGGTAATCTCCCGAACGTGGAATACATGTTGGGTGAATTTGTGTGTAACAAGGATTTGCGAAATACGCTCCTTTTTTATGTATTTTCCATGCTGCAGTTGCGTTAGAACCCATAGCGTTTGTTGATAAGAAATATACATTTCCGTATCCACCAGAACCAACTACAACAGCATGTGCTGAATGTCTTTCTATTTCACCAGTAATTAAATTACGAGCGATAATACCTCTTGCTTTTCCGTCTACAATAACGACGTCTAGCATTTCGTGACGGTTAAACATTTCAATCTTACCACGAGCAATTTGTCTATTCATTGCAGAATAAGCTCCTAATAATAATTGTTGTCCTGTTTGACCTTTAGCGTAGAATGTTCTAGATACTAAAACACCACCAAATGAACGGTTATCTAATAATCCACCATAATCACGTGCAAAAGGAACACCTTGTGCAACACATTGGTCAATAATATTAGAAGACACCTCAGCCAAACGATAAACGTTTGCTTCACGAGAACGGTAATCACCACCTTTTACAGTATCATAAAATAATCTGTATGTAGAATCACCATCACCTTGGTAATTTTTTGCTGCGTTAATACCACCTTGAGCTGCAATTGAGTGCGCTCTACGAGGTGAATCTTGATAAGCAAATGCTTTTACATTATAACCTAGTTCTGCTAAAGTTGCAGCAGCAGAACCTCCAGCAAGACCTGTACCAACAACAATAACATCAATATGACGCTTGTTGGCAGGATTTACTAAATCAATTTTATTTTTATAATCAGTCCATTTATCTTTAATTGGACCCTTTGGTACTTTTGAATCTAAAGCCATATTAGATATTTTTTAGTGAGTAAAGTGATGGAATAACGCGATGAAAATAAATCCTAATGGAACTAAAATCGCATAAGCTTTTCCGAACCCCTGTAATCCTTTTGTGTATTTGTTATTTGCACCTGTAGATTGAAATGCAGAATCAAAACCATGTAATAAGTGAAGTGCTAAAAACACAAAACCTACAATGTAAAGTGCGACTCTCCAAATAGGAACAAACTTCTCTTGTAGCTCATGAAAATATCTGAACTCACCATTGTGCATTCCAGACATATCACCAACAATATACTTTGTATTAATCTCTGGAATCCAAAAATCAATAAAGTGAATAATTAAAAATGCAAGGATAAAGCCTCCACTCCAAATCATGTTTCTGCTCATCCATGTAGAATTTGCAGCACCATTATTTTTAGCATACTTTACACCGTTTGCTTTTTTGTTTTTGATTTCTAATACAAAACCCATTACAAAGTGAAAAATAACACCAATAATTAAAATAGGTTGAATTACATATTGAACAACCCAAAATGTTCCCATAAAATGAGATATTTCATTAAAAGTATCTGGACTTAAAACTGAAAAAAGGTTAATAACAAAATGTTGTAGTACAAAAATCATAAGGAAGAGTGCCGAAAGTGCCATGGCAAACTTTCTTCCAATCGACGAATTTAGAATTCCGCTCATTATTATAGTGGTTAGTTATTTGTCTAACAAAGATACAGCGCAATAAACTTTTTCCCAACAACGCTGCGTGATAATTAAATTATTTAGAATCGTTTTAATCTAGAGAGAATAACTACTTAATTTCTAGTGTTGTATTTTCATTATCAATCTGAATTTTATAAACACCTTTAGGTAAATAATCCTTTTTATTGCCTGTTTCTTTAAAACGAACTGAAGAATCTTCTTTCGTTAAGGCCTTTTTACCTATTTCAGTAATCTCCATTTTGTAATCTACGTAGTTAAAGCCTTTTTCCACCTTAATAGAGATACTGTTTAATTCTGCTCCTTTTTCAGATAAAATTTTTAAAGTTTTATTTCCTGCAGATTTACTGAAAAAATTAATCGTAGTTTCTGGCTCAAAAGCATCAAACCACGGACTCCAAGCACTTCCCCAACTCCTAGAATGTTTAATTGATTCTACATCTAAAAATGTGATATCACTTGTAGTTTTATCAACATCTATAGTTTGAAGTGCTTCAATATTTGTTTTATAAATACTTCGACCATGAGTTCCTATTAATAAATCTTTAGCTTCTGGCTGAATAACCATATCATGTACCGCAACATTTGGTAATCCATTAGAAAATGCTTCCCAAGATTTTCCCATATTAAAAGTTACATAAGCACCATTATCGGTTCCTAAATACAATAGATTTTCTTTTAATGGGTCTTCTTTAATAACGTTAACTGGCGACGACGGAATATTACTGTTTATTGCTTTCCAAGTTTGTCCATAATCTTCACTGACATATACGTAAACTTTAAAATCGTCCCAACGATATCCATTTAAGGTTACGTAAACGCGTTCTTTTTTATGTTGTGAAGCGATAACTCTACTTACCCATAAATCTTTTGGTAATGTATTTGAAATCGTCGTCCAGCTTCCTCCTGCATTTTTTGTTACGTTGATTACACCATCATCACTACCTGTGTAAATTAATCCAAATTGAAATGGACTTTCGCTAATAGAAGTTAAAGTTCCGTATGCTACGTTTCCTTTTTTTCCTCCATTGGTTAAATCATCACTTATAGCTTCAAAATCATCGCCTTTATTCATAGAACGCAATAGTTTATTTCCACCTAAGTACAAAATATCTTGATTGTGAGGCGACAATAATATTGGTGTTTGCCAATTGAATCGATAAGGTGTTTCACCTAAAGTGTGTTTGGGTTGAATGTATTTAAATTCTTCCGTCTTACGGTTAATTCTATAATAATTTCCAAACTGATAACCTGTATACACAATATTAGCATCTCTACTATCAATTTGAATTTGCATACCATCGCCTCCCATTATACTTTCCCATGGATATTGACCACTTTGATGCCAACTTTTATCTTCTACGGCATTATTTGCTCCAAACCAAACACCATTATCCTGTAATCCACCATAAACATTATAGGGTTGTTCATTATCTACATTGATGGCATAAAACTGACCAACACTTGGCGAATTTAGTTTTATCCAACTTTCACCATCATCATAACTCATATTTAGTCCACCATCATTACCATTGATTAAATGACCTTGTTTTCTCGGATTTACCCAAAGCGCTTGATGATCTGCATGCACATTTTCACGACTGATTGAAGTAAACGTTGTACCAGCATCTTTAGATTTTAAAATAGGAACTCCCATAATATAAATGCCGTTTTTATCTTGTGGGTCTACTCTTATTTCCCCAAAATAATATCCGTAACTGTAATATAATCCATCAATATAATCGTCGTGTGTTTTCTTCCATGTTTTACCACTATCAGTACTTTTATACACCTCAGCACCAATTACAGGTGTATCAGACAACAACGCATTAGCATCTTCTAAATAATGAGCTAAATCAATTGGTTTTACGGTTCCACTACTTACGAGTTGCTTCACATTAGATGCTCTATATTTTTCTTGAAATCCATTAGTTTTAAGATATGCGTTAAGCTTTTTGTCTTCAAGCTTCATAAAAGCTTCAACACTCATAGTTTTAAAATCGGCTTTTGTTAAGCCAGAAGGTTCACTCTTTTTAGACTTTTCTTTTCTATGAAACTGACTATCATGTAAAGCATAAATAGTATTTTCATCATAAATAGTAATACCTATTCTACCAACACCTTCTCCTGTTGGAAATCCACTTTTTTTAGTCGATACTTTTTCCCAAGTATCACCACCATTTGTACTTTTATAAATAGCTGAATTATTTCCGTTGCCAGTAAAGTTCCATGCTTTTCTATCTCTAGTCCAAGAAGAAGCAAACATAATTTTGAAATTATTTGGCACATATTGCACATCAATAATACCGCTCATGTTATCGACAAATAAGGTTTTATTCCATGTTTTTCCTCCATCTGTAGTTTTGTAAATTCCACGCTCTTCGCTTGCCGAATACAAATGACCAGTTACTCCGATGACAACCTCATCCGGATTTTTAGGATTTATAAGAATGCGACCAGTATGATGAGAATCCTCCAAACCGACATGCTCCCAGGTTTTACCATTATCACTAGATTTTAAAATACCAATACCAGCATAACTTGATCGGGAACTGTTATTTTCACCTGTACCAACCCAAATGGTTCTGTTTTTCCAATCGACTGCAATATCTCCAACATTTTGTGTATCTGAACTATCTAAAATAGGTGTAAACGTTGTTCCATTATTTGTAGTGTGCCAAACACCTCCAGACGCATAACCAACATAAAACTCTGATGGCATTTCAGGATTAACATCTACATCTACCACACGACCGCTCATTACTGTTGGTCCAATATTGTTAAAAGGAACATTTTTTACTAATGAAGATGCCTTAATTTTCTGTTTTTTCGACAATGCTTCTTTAATCGTTTCTGCCGAAGTTGCTGGCTGCTGAGAAAAGACTAAAATTGAACTTATAATAAATGTAAACGCGAGGAATTTTGACTTATACATAGTGGTTGGATTTTTAATGCTATGAAATTACGCATTTCATAACGAACCGTCATAAAAGTCTCATAAATTTTAACAGATTCTAGTCTCGGACTTTTGCTTGCAGTATTAGTTTCACTACTTTTGATATTGAACTGAAATCACAACATTTCACACTCATACATAGAATTCATTTCGACTGCACTCAGTGTGATAAAATATAAAATTCTACTCTCATGAAATACGATTTAATAGATTCTAAACTCTTTATAAAAAACCGTAAAAACTTTACTTCGCAAATGAAGCCAAATAGTTTAGCTGTTTTTAATTCTAATGATATTTACCCAATTAGTGCAGATAGCACTATGCCTTTTGAGCAACACAGAGATATTTTTTATTTAAGTGGTGTGGACCAAGAAGAAAGTGTTTTGGTCTTATTTCCAGATTGTCCAAACGAAGATTACAAAGAAATTCTGTTTGTAAGAGAAACTAATGACCATATTGCTATTTGGGAAGGTGAAAAACTTACTAAAGAAGCGGCATTTAAAACCAGTGGCATAAAAACTGTGTTTTGGCTTCAAGATTTAGAAAAAACAATCGCTGAACTTTCTACATATTGCGACACATTCTACATTAATACTAACGAACATTACAGAGCTAATGTACAAACTGAAACTAGAGAAGACCGTTTTACAAAATGGTTGTTAGCAAAGTATCCTGCGCATAGTGTGGCAAAAAGCAATCCTATTTTACAACGTTTACGTTCTGTAAAAGACCAGATTGAAATAGATTTAATGCAACATGCTTGTAATATTACTGAAAAAGGATTCCGTAGAATTTTATCTTTTGTAAAACCTGGTGTTTGGGAATATGAAATTGAAGCTGAGTTATTGCATGAGTTTATTAGAAATCGCTCAAAAGGATTTGCATACACACCAATTATTGCTAGCGGAAACAACGCTAACGTTTTACACTATATTGAAAACAATCAAGAATGTAAGGCAGGCGATTTAATATTATTTGATATTGCTGCTGAATATGCAAATTATAAAAGTGATTTATCTCGTACGATTCCGGTTTCAGGAAAATTTACTGATAGACAAAAAGCAGTTTACAATGCTGTAAACCATGTTAAAAAAGAAGCTACAAAATTATTAGTTCCTGGCACATTATGGAAAGAATACCATGTTGAAGTTGGTAATATAATGACTGACCAATTATTAAATCTTGGCTTACTAGATAAGGCTGATGTTCAAAATGAAGACCCAAAATGGCCAGCATATAAAAAGTATTTTATGCATGGCACAAGTCACCACATTGGTTTAGATACGCATGATTATGGCTTATTACATGAACCTATAAAAGCTAATATGGTATTTACAGTAGAACCAGGAATTTATATTCCGGATGAAGGTTTTGGTATACGCTTAGAAGATGATGTGGTTGTACAAGAAAAAGGAGAACCTTTTAACTTAATGGGTAACATTCCTATTGAAGCGGAAGAGATTGAAGACCTAATGAATTAAGACAAATCACTGTACAATAAATAAAGAAAACCAAAACAACTTAATGTTTTGGTTTTTTTTGAACAAATATTAAAATAACGGATATTAAATAGCAACAATACCATCTTCAAAAACGTAGCGTTGTAGCTTCTGCAACGTTTCTAACTTATCACTCGTATTTACTAATAATGAAATATTATTATTACTTCCTCCATAAGCAATCATACGCACATTAACATCTTGCAGTACTTGAAATAATTGAGGTGTATCCGGATGATAAATAATATGATTTCCAACCAAACAAACAATACTCATATACTCATCAATTTCAACTGTTGCAAATTGCTCTAGTTCTTCTTTAATCGTTGTTAAGTGCAATATATTATCTATAGTTAAAGACACTGCTATTTCAGAAGTAGTTATCATATCTATAGAAGTTTGGTAGCGCTCAAAAATCTCAAAAACTTTCTTTAAAAAGCCGTGCGCCAATAGCATACGTACCGACTTAATTTTAATTGCTGTAATATTATCCTTTGCTGCGATAGCCTTTATACCTTCACCATGAACTTTATTTGTAATTAAAGTTCCATGTGCATTAGAATCCATTGTATTTTTTAATCTTAATGGAATATCTAAAGTCATTACTGGCATTACCGTTTGTGGATGCAAAATCTTGGCTCCAAAATAAGCTAATTCAGCAGCTTCGTCATAAGATAAATGAGATAGCGCTCTAGTATCATTTACAAAACGAGGGTCATTATTATGAAACCCATCAATGTCTGTCCATATTTGCACCTCATCAGCTTCAATAGCTGCACCTATAATAGTGGCTGTATAATCACTACCTCCACGTTGTAGATTTGTAATATTACCATCTGCATCTAAACAAATAAAACCTTGCGTAATATATACGTCAGCATCACTAGTGTCTTGCATTAAACGCTCTAAGTTTTGTTTGATATAGAAATTATCAGGTTCATTTCCTCTATCTATTCTCATAAACTCTAAAGCAGGCAATAAAGCGACTTTTACACCATCTTGCTGTAGTAAACGACTAAACATAAATGTAGAGAGTAATTCTCCATTTGCTAAAATTGAATTATGAATTAAGTCTGAATGCGGTTGAGAAACAGTTTCTAACAATGCTGTAAAAATGTAATTTACATATTGAATGACTTCTTGATATAAGACTTTATCCTGAACTAAATCGTACGCTGTTTTTTTATATACCTCGTTTAAGGCCTTAATCTGTTTTTGAGCTAATTCCGTTTTATTTTCCTTTATTAAATCGGAAATTTCTACCAAAGCATTAGTTGTACCAGACATTGCAGATAACACTACAATTTTTTTGCCATTAGTACCAATGATTTCTTTTACATGATTCATGTTAACCACAGAACCCACAGAAGTACCTCCAAACTTATATACTAACATAACTTTTCAAATTTTAAAGTACAAATGTAGAGGTGGCATTTGTTATAAACATAAAAATTAAAAAAATAGTTACTTTTTATACAAATTGTTAATTATATAACATTCCTGAATCAATCTTATTTAGATAAAGACTTTTTATACTGAATTAAAGACACAATAATAAAAATAATTAAAGCTGGTAAAACCCAACCCAAACTATGGTTTGAAAACGGAATACCATCCGTTATAGATTTTAAACCTTCCGATGGACTTATAAAACCAATCACATCTGGAATACTAAATAAAAACGTGATAATAACTACAGCTCTAAAAACCAAAGGTGTTGCTATTTTTTCTGGTAAAACATTCAATAAAATCAATACAATTGTAATAGGATATATAAATAATAGTACCGGAATTGCAACTACAACAATAGAATTAAAATCTAACTGACCAACAACAACACCTAGTACGCAAGCAATTATTGCTGTTGTGATATATACAATTTTAGAATCCTTAAGTAAGCCTTTAAAATAATCTGCTGTACCAGCAACAATTCCGATGGCAGTTGTAAAACAAGCAAGTGAAATTAGCATGCTTAAAACCGTATTTCCAAATTCCCCTAAAGACGAAATACTGATTGCTCTTAATAAATTGGCACGTTGCATATCATTGCTTAATTCTGCATTAATATTAATCTCAGAACTATAGTAAGCTCCAATAGCAATTAAACCAGCATAGATTACAAATAATCCTAAACCAGCTATTAAACCAGACTTTCTAATTAAAGTCCGTTTAGAGGTATAGGCTTCTACAGCCATATTCTCAAAATTTAAAGACACTATAATAACGGCTCCAACCACAACCGCTCCAATAGCATCAAAGGTCTGATAACCTTCTAAGATTCCAGTAACAACTGGTGCTTCAAATTGTGCAATTCCAGTATTAAATTCTGAAGAGCATAATGCAATACCAATTACAGCCAAAAGCATTACAACAATGAATGGTGTTAAAAATTTCCCGATTAGATTCAGTATTTTAGAACGATTTAGTACAAAAACTAATACGAGCGAAAAATAAACTGCACTTGTTAATAATGGACTTGTACCAAACGCCGGAAAAATTGCGATTTCGTGAGTTGCAGCAGCCGTTCTTGGTGACGGAATTGCAACTGCAATAACATAAATTAGAATACAATAAATTAAACTAAATGTAGGTGATACTTTTTTACCAAAATCAAATAGCGTACCTTGAAGCCTGGCATGAGCCAAAATCCCAAATATTGGAATTACTACAGCCGTAATCATAAAGCCTATGGTAATCCAAAACCAATCTTCGCCAGCTTTATAACCTAATAATGGTGGAATTAATAAGTTTCCTGCACCAAAAAACAAGGAGAACAAACCAAAACTAGTTACTAATAGTTCTTTGCGTTTTATATCCACTATTTAGTTTTCTTAAGTTCTAAATCTTCAAAATCAAAACTAAAATCAGTTATTGGCGCAATATATTTCATGGTAGCTGAAACCGCTTCTTCCTTTTCGTTAAATGCAAAATTTACAAAAACATCGGCATCATAACTTCTGTCATTCCATTTGGCAACAAAGGTAGTAGCATTTAATGGTAATAATTCACCAAATAATCTAGACGAGCGCTTACTCTTTATAGTATAACCTTTCTTTGCGTCGTGAGTGATAATAATATCTCCAAACCAATCGTCCGTATATGTACCAACAACATTTTCTGGTTTTGGTAACGATTTTAGTTTTTGGGCATTTTCAACTTTAGAATAAACAGCAGCTTTTATACTGTCATTATATTTAATATAATCTGCATTACGTTTTCCATACTTACCTATCCAATTTCTATTCTCATAACCCAAATAAGCATCTTTAATAGTATTAGTAATGGTATTAAAAGCAGAACCATTCATTTGATTCGTTAATACCACAATACCTAAATCTAAATCAGGAATCATGGTAAACTGAGTTACCGTACCCAACAAACCTCCTGTATGGTAGACTTGTTTATGTCCTCCTTTTACATCCGTTAAAAACCAACCTAAACCATAACCTTTAAAGTTAGAATTATAAGAATCATTAGGATATACATTTAATGGTGTTTGTAATTGCCAAAGCTGATGAAATTGTTTTTCACTCAATAAACGCTCACCATCTTTGGTTACAGCATCGTTCATTAAAAATGATGCCCAAGTAAGCATATCTGGCACATTACTTACAATGCCTCCTGCAGGATTTGCAGTTTCACTCCAGTCGTGCGGAATCTGAATTACTTTTCCTTCTGTTCTTGTATGTGCATCAATGATATTAGACTTGGTTGTAACTCTATTGTAAGATGCCTTACTACTGGTCATCCCAACAGGTTTCATAATTTTAGTTTCAATAAATTCTTCCCAAGATAAACCGCTTAAACGCTTTAAAACTTCACCTGCAATAATGAACATATTATTATTGTAGGCAAATTTGCTTCTAAATGAAGTTTCTGGTTCTAAATATTTTACATTATTAATAACATCGTTCACATCAAAATCACTGCCTTCAGGAAAAAACATTAAATCTCCTGCTCCTAAACCCATTCCGCTGCGATGTGTTACCAAATCTCTAATCGTAAAATTTTCAGTAACCCAAGAATCATGTAATTGAAATTCTGGAATGTGTTGGCGTACTTTATCATCCCAATCTAATTTACCTTCATCAATCATCATTGCCAATGCAAAACATGTAAATCCTTTACTATTTGAAGCCACACCTACTAAGGTTTCATCATTCATGTTCTTTTTACTTGTCAAAGAACGCACACCATGTCCTTTAGAATAAACAATTTCACCATCTTTATAAATACCAACTGAAATGCCTGGTACATCAAAAGTAGTTAGGGTTTCCTCTATAAGTTTATCGAGTTGCTGTTCTTCAATTTGAGCATTTAAGGATAAAGCTAAAACAAAGAAAAGTAGTGTAAAAAGGCGTTTTATAAACATTGGTTCCTGAATTTGTAAAAGATTATCCTCAAAGATAGTAAATTGTTATATGGATTTAAGACCGAAAACAATTCCTTAAATTATCTTTGCGGTTATGATATTAAACTACAAAAATAGCAAGATTCATTATACTACTGAAGGCGAAGGTGAAGCGGTTGTTCTTCTTCATGGTTTTCTTGAAAGTTTGGAAATGTGGAATGATTTTATTCCTGAATTATCAAGAACACATCAAGTTATATGTATTGATTTATTAGGTCATGGAAAAACAGATTGCTTAGGCTATGTACACACCATGGAACAAATGGCAGATGCTGTTTATGCAGTTGTTCAATCCTTAAATATTGAAAGTGCGCATTTTATTGGACACTCAATGGGAGGATATGTATCTTTAGCCTTAGCAGAAGCACATCCAGAATTATTTATAGGTTTATGTTTAATGAATTCTTCTTTTGATGCTGATAACAATGAACGTAAACTCATTAGAACAAGAGCCTGTAAAATGGCTCAAATGAATTACAAAGTCTTAATTAACATGTCTTTTGCTAATTTATTTACTGAAGAAAGTAAAATAAAACATGAAACCGAATACCATAGCGCATTACAATTAGCATTAAAAACACCTTTACAAGGTTACATTGCTGCGCAAGAAGGTATGAAGTTAAGACCATACCGATTTGAAAGCTATAAAAACTTAAAAGCCCATAAATTAATCATTATAGGAAGGAAAGATGGCTTAATAAATAGTGAGCAATTAATTAATCAAATTAAACAAACTGACATTAATTATATAGAATTTTCAGAAGGACACATGAGTTCAATTGAAAATAAATCAGATTTATCTTACAATATTTTACGTTTCATCGAAAAATAATACCATTAAACGTTTTGTTTCTTATTTTTTTCTAAGTTTACATTCCAAATTAGAAAAGAAATTGTAAACAACTCAACATGAAACCTACAAAACTATACTGCGATTTATTTGGTCACAATTATAGAATGACCAAAAAAGTAACAAACCATGTAAAAGAGTATACATGTAAATGTTGCAAAAAACAAGTAACAACAAGTAGCACAGGAAGACTTATTGAACTCACAGAAAAGCGACAAGAAATAAACTCTGCCTTAGAACGTATTTACAATAATAGAATGATGCGTTTACAGCAAAAAATGATCAGTTCATCGATCTATTAATTGTTAATAACTCCTAAGAAACAAATTTTATTATATTTCAATTCCCTAATTTTTAGCGAATCCCTCAAGAAATATAATTAATGAAAAATGTTTATTGCTCATTATTTGGACATGACTATAAAGTCTCCAAAAATGTTACTTACCACGTAAAAGAATACAAGTGCAAAAATTGTAAATCTGAAATGACAATTGATGGTGATGGAAACTTCATTCCTTTAACCCCAAAATTTAAAGAAATAAATACTGTTTTACATCGCGTACACAACAAACGTTTAGAAAAAAGTCAACGGTTCGTTATATTTGATCTTTAAGAGCATTCCATCCTTTTGCAATAATCGGAATTTTTTCTTCAGATCGCGTTACTAAGTGCATACCTCTATCTTCTTCTGTTATATAACCAATAACCGTTAAATTTGGATTGCCTTTTATTTTAGGATAATCTTCTTGAGAAACCGTCATTAACAATTCATAATCTTCACCTCCATTTAATGCTATAGTTGTACTATCTACATTAAATTCCTCACAAGTAGAAATTAGCTGAGGATCTAAAGGAATTTTATTTTCATAAATATCAACACCAACTTTACTTTGTTTACACAAGTGAATAATCTCTGATGAGATGCCGTCACTTACATCAATCATACTTGTTGGTTTTACCTTTAATTCTTTCAATAATTCAACAACATCCTTACGTGCTTCAGGTTTTAATTGACGCTCAATTATATAAGTATACATTGATAAATCTGGCTGATTATTTGGGTTTACTTTAAAAACTTCTTTTTCACGCTCTAAAACTTGCAATCCCATAAAAGCACTACCAACATCACCAGTTACAACAACCAAATCATTTGGTTTAGCTCCTGATCTTAATACCTCATCTCCTTTTTCTACCTCACCAATTGCAGTAACGGAAATAATTAGTCCAGATGTTGAAGACGTTGTGTCTCCTCCTACAACATCAACATTATAAACTTTAGCAGCAGTTGTTATACCTGCGTACAATTCTTCTAAAGCCTCTAACGGAAAACGATTTGAAACAGCGATAGAAACTGTTACTTGTGTCGCCATTGCATTCATGGCATAAATATCAGATAGGTTCACAACAATCGCTTTATAACCTAAATGTTTTAAAGGTGCGTAACTTAAATCAAAATGCACACCCTCCACCAATAAATCAGTGGATACAACAATTTGTTTCTTACCAAAATTTAAAACAGCAGCATCATCTCCAATCCCTTTTATAGTAGATTTTTGAGTCACTTTAAAATGCTCTGTTAAATGTTCAATAAGTTTAAATTCTCCTAATTCACTCAAAGGAGTACGCTGTGGATTTTTATCTTCAATCATAATGCAAAAATATTATGCTTTTTTTTAATTGTGAGTAATTATAGAAATATTTATGATTTAATTTATCAGTAAGCATAATTCCTGCTTATTCATCTAACCATTAAGGTTTATAATTCTATTATAAAAAGAACCTAATTATCGTTTATTAGTTTAGATATAACCCTAAGATTTGCGCTACTTTAGTTGTAGAATCAAAAAATATTATGCATTTCATCGAAAAATCAAGTATTTTGACTTGTTTTAAGTTGTATTTTTTAAATTGCTCTACCCTAAGTTTACAACCTATGAAACCTAAAACTAACGCAGTCCTGCCATGCGCCATATTTGGCCATAACTACATAAGATCAAAGACTTACATAGATCATACTGCAGAACTTACCTGCTCTCACTGTGATGCTGTTGTTATTACAGATTCTAATGGCAATTTTGAAAACAATACTGTAACAAATAGTCAGTTAAAAGATACACTTCAAGAATTGTATCGGCTTACAAAGCGCGTTTCTAAAACAAAAGTAACTTCATAATTAAGCATTTCATTGGCTTTTAAGCCATAGCTAAATCTTATTAAATCATATACTAATATAATGTTAGTACTCATGGTTAAACCTTTGTTATATCGTATATTTGCATTCTATTTAGAACAAATCTAGTTAAAAAACGGTATGATTAAAGTGTCAGATCACGCAAAAAAGAAAGTCATGGAACTCATGACTGATGATGGCTATAACCCAAGTACAGACTACGTTAGAGTAGGTGTAAAAAGTGGTGGCTGTTCTGGTTTATCTTACGATTTAAAGTTTGATAAAGCCCAAGCAGACGACGACAAGGTCTTTGAAGATAATGACATTAAAATTATCGTAGACAAAAAGAGTTTTCTATACCTCATTGGTACAACTTTAGAATATTCTGGTGGATTAAACGGAACTGGTTTCGTTTTTAACAATCCTAATGCCAACCGAACTTGCGGTTGTGGTGAATCATTTTCACTTTAAAAATTAAACAAAAACATGTCAAAATATACAGAAGACGACTTAAGGGAAGAGTTAAAAACCAAAGAATACGAATATGGTTTTTTTACTGATATTGAATCTGAAACATTTCCTATTGGATTAAATGAAGATATCGTTCGTGCTATTTCAAAAAAGAAAGAAGAGCCAGAATGGATGACAGAATGGCGATTAGATGCCTTTAAAGTTTGGAAAGAAATGACTGAGCCAGAATGGGCTAATGTTCATTATAAAAAACCAAATTTTCAAGCCATTGCCTATTACTCTGCTCCAGTAGCCGTGGATCCTAATAAAACATTAGACGATGTAGATCCTGATCTTTTAGCCATGTATAAAAAATTAGGCATCTCAGTTGATGAACAGAAAAAAATGAACAACGTCGCTATGGATATTGTAGTAGATTCTGTTTCTGTTGCTACAACTTTTAAGAAAACATTGTCCGAAAAAGGAATTATATTCATGAGTATTTCTGAGGCTATTAAAGAGCACCCAGAACTTGTGAGAAAATATATTGGCACCATTGTACCAACAAAAGACAACTTTTATGCAGCTTTAAATTCGGCAGTATTTAGTGATGGATCGTTCTGTTATATCCCAAAAGGTGTTAAATGCCCTATGGAATTATCAACCTACTTTAGAATTAACCAAGGAGGAACAGGGCAATTTGAAAGAACATTATTGATTGCCGATGAAGGTAGTTATGTCTCTTATTTAGAGGGTTGTACAGCACCAAGTAGAGATGAAAACCAATTGCACGCAGCAGTGGTTGAATTAATTGCTATGGATGATGCTGAAATAAAATATTCAACAGTTCAAAACTGGTATCCAGGAAATGCAGAAGGTAAAGGCGGTGTTTACAATTTTGTAACTAAAAGAGGGCTTTGTGAGAAAAACGCAAAAATATCTTGGACGCAAGTTGAAACAGGTTCTGCGGTAACATGGAAATATCCTTCTTGTATATTAAAAGGAGATAATTCTGTCGGTGAATTTTATTCTATTGCAGTAACTAATAATTATCAGCAAGCAGATACTGGTACTAAAATGATTCACTTAGGTAAGAATACAAAATCAACAATCATATCTAAAGGAATTTCAGCTGGCAAATCACAAAACTCTTATCGTGGTTTAGTACAAATTGGTTCTCGTGCAGATAACGCTCGTAACTTTTCGCAATGTGACAGTTTACTGATGGGAAATGAATGTGGTGCACACACCTTTCCTTATATAGAAGCAAAAAATAAAAGTGCCATGATAGAGCACGAAGCTACAACTAGTAAAATTGGTGAAGACCAAATTTTCTATTGTAACCAAAGAGGGATTGATACTGAAAAAGCCATTGCTTTAATTGTAAACGGATTTAGTAAAGATGTACTAAATAAGTTACCAATGGAATTTGCTGTAGAAGCTCAAAAATTATTAGAAATTAGTTTAGAAGGTTCTGTAGGATAAAATAATTGCAAAATTTTTCAAAATGAAAAAAATCAACCTTATCGTTATTATTGCATTAGTTATGTTTTCATGTAAAAACGAAACAAAAACTAATGATGTTAATTTAAAAGAAAACAGAGCGAAGTCATATGATCAAAATGATGGACTAATTACTGTAAGAGGCGATTTTGTTTATTATGGAGATGTCGCTGTCTTACAAACACCAAAAGAAATTTATGGTGTAGTTATAGACGATAATCTGCAGCTTTTAGACCAACAAGTAAAACCGTTTAAAAAAGAAGCAACAGACATGGTTCCTGTAACCATTAGAGTTAGAAAATTTAAAAAACCAGAAGGCGAAGAAGGTTGGCCTTTTAGAGTTGAAATAAAAGAAATATTAAAGGTGGAAGCACCAAACCCAGAATCAAAAGACGTTATAAAATTAGCAAAATAAGACTATGTTAAAGATCAACAACTTGCACGCAAGTATAGAAGACAAAGCCATATTAAAAGGTATTAATCTCGAAGTAAAAGCAGGAGAAGTTCACGCAATAATGGGCCCAAATGGCTCAGGAAAAAGTACGTTAGCTTCAGTAATTGCAGGTAAAGAAGAATACGAAGTTACAGAAGGAAACATATTATTAGAAGGCGAAGACATCGATGAATTAGCTGCTGAAGAACGTGCACACAAAGGTGTGTTTTTATCGTTTCAATATCCTGTAGAAATTCCTGGAGTTAGTGTTACTAATTTTATGAAAACAGCGATTAACGAAACACGTAAAGCAAAAGGTTTAGAAGACATGCCAGCTAAGGATATGTTGAAGATGATTCGTGAAAAATCTGAGCTTTTAGAAATTGACCGTAAGTTCTTATCGCGTTCTCTAAACGAAGGATTTTCTGGTGGAGAAAAGAAACGTAACGAAATCTTTCAAATGGCAATGTTAGAGCCAAAATTAGCCATCTTAGATGAAACTGATTCTGGTTTAGATATTGATGCACTTCGTATTGTTGCTAATGGTGTAAACAAGTTAAAATCTAAAGACAACGCTGTTATTGTTATTACACACTACCAACGTTTATTAGACCACATTGTACCAGATTTTGTTCATGTTTTATACAATGGAAAAATTGTAAAATCAGGAGGAAAAGAATTAGCACACGAGCTAGAAGCTAAAGGCTACGATTGGATTAAAGAAGAGGTTGACGCTTAATTAATAAGCAGTGGTCCGTTTTTTAGTAAGCATTTGCTTGCTAAGATGTTACCGCATATAGCAAAAACATTAAATAAAGTATTAATTCTACAGATATAGTTTACCATTGAGTAAGCTGAAGACTAAAGACTTATTACTGAAGACTTAAAAACATGAGTTTAAAAGAAAAATTAGTATCGTCGTTTATGGCATTTGAAGACACAGTAGATGTGAATTCTTCAGTACATGATATTCGAACTGAAGCCATAAAGACTTTTGAAGCTGAAGGATTTCCTACTAAGCGATTAGAAGATTGGAAATACACATCGTTGAATTCAATTTTAAAACACGATTACAGCGTTTTTCCTACGATTGAAAATGACATTGAATTTAAAGATGTAAAGAAATATTTTATACATGAAATAGATGCGTATAAAATTATTTTTATCGACGGCAAGTATGCTTCACATTTATCGCAAACCACACATGATGGTTTAGATGTATGCTTAATGTCTGCCGCTTTAACCAAACCTAAATACAAGGTAATTATTGATAATTATTTCAATAAAATTGCTGCAAAAGATGGTTTATCTTCTTTGAATACTGCATTTTCTCATGAAGGTGCATACATTAATATTCCAAAGAATAAAGTGGTTGAAAAGCCTATTCAAATTATACATTTTTCTACAGGAAACGAAGCTGCAGTAATGTTACAACCTCGCAACTTAATTGTAGTTAATGAAAATGCACATGTTCAGATTATTGAACGTCATCAGAGTTTAACAGACAATCCTGTTTTAACTAATTCGGTGACTGAAATATTTACTAACAAACGTGCCATCGTAGATTATTATAAAATTCAGAATGATAAACAAAGTGCGTCATTAATTGACAACACTTACATAAATCAAAAACAAGAAAGCTTAGCTAAAGTGCACACGTTTTCTTTTGGTGGTAAATTAATAAGAAACAATCTTAACTTTTACCAAAATGGTGAACGTATTGATTCTACCATGAAAGGAATTACCATTATTGGAGATAAGCAACATGTAGACCATAATACTTTAGTGCATCATATTGAGCCAAATTGTGAAAGCCACCAAGATTACAAAGGTATTTTTAACGATAGCTCAACTGGTGTTTTTAATGGTAAAGTTGTTGTTGAAAAATTAGCGCAGAAAACAAATGCATTCCAAGCCAACAACAATATTTTAATGAGCGACAAGGCTACAATCAACACTAAACCTCAACTTGAGATTTTTGCAGATGACGTAAAATGTTCTCACGGTTGTACAATTGGTCAGTTAGATGAAAGTGCTATGTTTTATTTACGTTCTAGAGGAATTCCAGAAAAAGAAGCAAGAGCGTTGCTAATGTTTGCTTTTAGTAACAACGTTATGGATTCAGTTAAAATACCAGAACTTAAAAACAGAATTACTAAGATTATCGCTAAGAAATTAGGTGTAAATATTGGGTTTGACTTATAAGTTTCGCCAAAAAATATAAATAGAAAAAGGATTGCTATTTAGCGATCCTTTTCTTTTTTAAATACAACCTCTTTTACAGTGCCATCACAAGATAAAAGCATACCTGTAATGGTGTCATTTTTACCTTTTATAAAATGATAAAGTGTTCTATCATTATTTCCAAATTCGTTTAATTGAACAGGATGTAAGTTTACGTTTTCCTTTTCTGCATAAGTTAATTTAAGCATTGCGCCTTCTTCAAAAAAACGATACGTAACATTTAATTCTTCTGAATAAAAATTACCTACAAAATCTGAAACTTCAACGGATTCAGTATCAATAAAGTTAGCCTGTTCAAAATAAAATGGTGTTCCACCAAATGAAATAATCATATCGTGAGATACTGAAGGTGTAAAATCGTATTTCACATTTTGACTTTGCGTTCTATGAAACTTATTTTCGTCATATTGCACAAGAACTGCAGCAGTTCTTCCCATAGAGCCAACTGATTTCAGTGTGTCATTTTCTACAAATATTTTCATAGTCATATCACTATTGATTTCTTTGTATTCGCCAATAAATTCTTTAAAATTTTGTGCTTTGAATACCATTTCCTCTTCCTCTTCATTTTTAATCCTTACGTCATTTTCCATCAAAATATCTAAAATTTGATACGCTATTCTTGGTGCATCTATCCCTTGTGAATTTGTTAGAACTATGATGCCTATTTGCTTTTCTGGAACTGTAATTAATTGAGAACGTCCACCAAAACCAAATCCGCTGTGATTTATAGTTTCATAACCTTTATAATTATCTAACATTAATCCTCGTGCATATTTAGCATTCTTTCCTGAAATTAGAGTTTCAGTCATTTTTAAAAATTCCGCTAAAGATTTAAATTCTAAAATCTGGTCATTCAGCATTTGCATCCAAATAGCCATATCATTTACTGAAGAACCCATGCTTCCTGCACCATAACTCAATTGGTCATTTGTATAAAACCTGTAACCATCTCGATGTTTTTGATAACCAACCGCTTTATTACAAATGGGTTTTCCATGTTCAACTCTTACAAAAGTTGAGTTCATTTTTAAAGGATTCAAAATTTTCTGTTTCAAATACTCATTCAGGTTTTGCCCTGAAATACGCTCAATAATAATAGCCAATAAATTATAATTGGTATTAGAATAGCTCACTTTTTCGCCAACTAAATGGTTTAAATTTTTCTGTTTAATGGCTAAATCTAAAACCGTATTATTATCGTAATATTGAGTATCATAATCAAAACCTGCCAAGTACATTAATGTCATATAATTACGAATACCACTCGTGTGGTTCAGTAAATGTTTTATTCTAATGGTTTCTTTATACTCTGGAAATTCTGGCAAATACATTCTAATATCATCCTCTAAACTGATTTTACCATCATTTGCCAAAGCCCAAATAGCCGAAGCTGTAAATTGTTTTGCAATGGATGCTAAACTAAAAACGGTAGAATCAGAATTCTTAATTTTATAATCTAAACTGGAAAGTCCAAAACCTTTAGAATAGATAGATTGCCCTTGATTAATCACCTTTACACTCAATCCTGGCGCATCATTAGAAACATATGTTGCTAACAATTCATCAATTTTTAGATTTGTATTTGTTTGTGCTTTTGAACTTAAAAAGACAAACACACCAATCAATAAGCACGTGCTTCTTAAATTGAACATTGCTTATATTTTTGATAGAAATAAGTTGGAATCAGTCCGAAATTAAGAAACAGAAAGCCAATAAAAACGATGATACCTCTGTATGGCCAAGTTAAAAATTCAAACATCGCGCCAATTCCGAGAATAAAAAAAGTAATAAATCCGAGGATGTAAAATGATTTCTTCATGATAAAATGATTTAAGAAAATTTGTGAATAGATTTTTTATAGCTCGCGTAAAAATGAACTGGTAGTATTACTAATACTGCAATGACAATAGCACCAAGCAACCAAGCATTAGCATAAGGCCATTGCATCATCTGAAAAACCAAACTAACCACCAACAATAAAATCACCATAAAGCCTGCAGAGAATTTCAACTTATTGAATGTCATAAGTTGCTTCGCAAACTTTTGATAATTCGTTTCTAATTGTAAATTCTGAAAACTAGAATACCCACCAAATTTCTGCAACGCTTGTTGATACAATGCATTAAAATCATTAGAATTTTGATGCTCTATATACGTACAGATATGGTCCAGTAAATCCTCTCTTAAATCTTTATTTTTAACACCATATAAGGTTAAATTGTTTTCAATAAAGGCGATATGCTTTTCTGATAATTCCATGATTATATCGGTTTTGGATTAAAAATTAAATTTAAGGTCTCAATAAAATCATTGATTTCTTCAGTAACAGTCTCTACCATTTTCTTCCCTTCTTTAGTGACTTTATAATATTTCCGAACACGCTTACCAATAAAAACCTTTTCAGTTTCTAAAACCTTTTTTGCCTCAAGCTTATGTAAAATGGGATATAATGCACCTTCCGAAATATCTATTTTTCCTGAAGTCATCGTTTTCACTTCTTGTGTAATCTCGTAACCATACATTCTACCCTTTTCATTTATAAGTTTTAAAATGATAGGTTGCAATGTTCCTTTTGTTAATTCTTTACTATACATATCACAAATATACATTTTATATAAATGTATCCTAATAAAATGTGTATTAAATATTTTAATGACTAATTATAAGTTTTTCTTTAAGAACAATGCGTTGTATCTTTGTAACTAGGAATTAAGCCCATGTTAGACGTACAAAAAATAAGAAAAGACTTCCCCATTCTCAACAGAACGGTTAATGGGAAACCACTCATATATTTCGATAATGCTGCAACTTCGCAAACACCTCAGCAAGTCATTGATGTTATTGTAGATTATTACAGCAATTACAATGCAAATATTCATAGAGGCGTGCATAGTTTAAGCCAGGAAGCAACGGATGCTTACGAGCAAGCACGTATTAAGATTCAGAAACATTTTAATGCTAAACACAGTTACGAAATCATTTATACTGCTGGCACAACGCATAGTATTAATTTAGTTGCTAACGGATTTTCTTCACTCTTAAAAAAAGGAGATGAAATTATTGTTTCTGCTTTAGAGCACCACAGTAATATTGTGCCATGGCAAATGCTTTGCGAACGTACAGGAGCAACTTTAAGAGTCATTCCCATGAATGAAAATGGTGAATTAATTCTTTCGGACTATGATGCGCTTTTAAACGAACACACGAAATTGGTTTTTGTAAACCATATTTCAAATGCTTTAGGAACTATAAATCCTATTGAATCTATTATAGAAAAAGCACATGCTGTTGGAGCTGCTGTTTTAGTTGATGGCGCACAATCTTGTCCGCATTTAAAACCAGACGTCCAAGCGTTAGATGTTGATTTCTATGTGTGTTCTGCTCACAAAATTTGTGGACCAACAGGTGTTGGGATGCTTTACGGAAAAGAAGAATGGCTTATTAAATTGCCACCTTACCAAGGAGGAGGCGAAATGATTGCAGAAGTGTCATTTGCAAAAACAACTTATGCAGGTTTACCACACAAATTTGAAGCTGGTACACCAAATATTTGTGGTGGCATTGCTTTTGGAGCCGCTTTAGATTATATGAATGGTATAGGTTTTGAAAATATTGCCGCATACGAAAATGAGCTCTTAGCTTATGGAACTGAGCAATTGCAAAAAATTGAAGGTTTAAAAATTTACGGTACAGCAAAAGAGAAAACATCTGTAATTTCTTTTAATGTTGGCACTATTCACCCTTATGATATTGGCACCATTTTGGACAAAATGGGCATCGCAGTCCGTACAGGTCATCATTGCGCACAACCTATTATGGACTTTTATAAAATTCCAGGTACCATAAGAGCTTCTTTTATGTTTTATAACACCAAAGAAGAAATTGACGCATTTATTGTGGCGCTTAAAAAGGCAATAATGATGCTGTCTTAGACTTTGGCATTAAATGTGTAACTTTCAATAATAAACAGTTTACAGATGAAAATTTTACTTAGTTTATTTATGCTTTTAACAACAATGACTTCTTGTGATTCATCAAAAAAAGCAATCGAAAACAACAAAAAAATGCAAGAAACACTATCTGGAACATATTACATCACACAACTTGGAGATACTGATGTTACTTCTAGTAAAATTGTAATAAACTTTGATGAGATTACTAATAAAATTACAGGATTTGCTGGTTGTAATAATTTCTTTGGAAGTTACAAATTAGAAAACAACGCATTATCATTTGTCAATATTGGTGCATCAAAGAAGTTATGCCCAGGAAACGCATCTAATACAGAACGTCAGTTTTTAAAAGCTTTGAATTCGGTTAATTCATTTTTAATAAGTGAAAACCTCATTTCTTTTTTAAATAATGAAACGGTATTAATCGAAGGAACCAATACAGTTGTTGCTTCTAAAAAAAGTACCATAGTAAATACTGACATCGATTATAAAACCTCAGTAAAATACACATTGAGCTCAAGAGGTTCATATGATTTTATTTCAATTTCGAAATCTAATATATTACTATCAAAAGACGAAGGTCTTCAAGATATACAGAAATATTCAATTGAACCAAAAGAATGGGAAGCTGTTAATAAATTGATTGAAGTTATTGATGCCGAAACAATTCAAGATTTAATTCCGCCTTCTACGAAACATCAATCAGACGGAGCGCATCATGCTTCGTTAGCCATAATAATAGGCGACATAGAATACATGACACCAACCTTTGACCATGGAAATCCTCCAGAGGCTATTGAAGCTTTAGTTAATAAAGTGTTATCCATTAAAGAAAACACCGTTAAAAACTAACGATTTTGTAATTTTGCACAAAAGAATGAGACTATGACTATTGAAGAAGTACAAAATGAAATTATTGAGGAGTTTGCCATGTTTGAAGATTGGGAAGAACGCTACCAATATATGATTGACTTAGGTAAAGACTTACCCTTAATTGAAGAAAAATATAAGACTGACGATAATATCATTAAAGGTTGCCAAAGTAAAGTTTGGGTACATGCAAACATGCAAGACGATAAAATAAACTTTACAGCAGATAGTGATGCTATTATTACCAAAGGTATTATTGCTATACTCATTAGAGCATTTTCTAATCAGCATCCAAAAGATATCCTTGAAGCAAATACTGATTTTATTGATAAAATAGGATTAAAAGAACATTTATCACCAACTAGAGCTAATGGCTTAGTAAGTATGATAAAACAACTAAAATTGTATGCCATTGCATACCAAACACAACTTAACTAGTTTACACATTAAAAAATGAGCGATTCAACTATAGATACAGCAGTTTTAGGTGAAAAAATCCTAAGAGTAATAAAAACAATTTACGATCCAGAAATCCCAGTAGACATCTACGAATTAGGATTAATCTACGACGTTTTTGTAAACGAAGATTTAGAAGTTAAAATTCTAATGACGCTAACAACACCAAACTGTCCTGTGGCAGAAACACTTCCTTTAGAAGTTGAAGAAAAAGTAAAATCTATCAATGAGGTAAAAGGTGCTGAAGTAGAAATCACTTTCGATCCACCTTGGTCTCAAGATTTAATGAGTGAAGAAGCCAAGTTAGAACTTGGAATGCTTTAATTATAAATACTGAATGCCACGACACAAGCCAAATTCTTTAAAGGACGGTAAGAAAACAAATCTAAAATCGTCCTTTAATGCCTTAATTTATATTCCTAGATTTTTTAAAGAAATCTGGAAAGTCAACAAAAGTCTCTTTTTGCTTTCCGCTTTCTGTAGACTTATTGGCGCTTTATTACCTGTAATAATATTATGGGTTGGTAAACTTATCATTGACGAAATCATTTTACAGATTTCGCTTGACAGTCCTGATTATAATACACTTTGGACGTATGTCGCAGCCGAGTTTGGCTTAATCATTCTATCAGACTTAATAAGTAGAGCGATTTCCTTAACCGATGGTTTACTTGGTGACGAATATAATATTGCATCCTCAGTCACTATTATTAAGAAGACCAATCAAATAAATATCAGTCTATTAGAGGACTCTGAGTTTTATGATAAGTTAGAACGTGCAAGAACGCAAACTACTGGTCGTGTTGGACTAATGTCTAACGTGCTTGGCCAAGCACAAAGTGCTATTTCTATTGCAACACTTGTTGCCGGTTTAATATATTTTGAACCGTATTTAATTATACTTCTTGTACTGAGTATTATTCCGTCATTTATTAACGAGATACGTTTTAGCCAACAACAGTATTCTTTAGCACGAAGCTGGACATCTGAGCGACGTGAGTTAGATTATCTAAGATTTATTGGTGCAAACGATAAAACAGCAAAAGAAATAAAACTTTTTGGCTTAACAGATTTTGTGGTTGACCGTTTTAAAAACCTATCTGAAGAATATTACCAACTCAATAAAACCTTAGCTATTAGACGTTCGTCATTAGGTTTTTTGTTTAATGTCTTAGGTTCTATAAGTTATTATGGTGCTTATGTATTTATAATTTATCGTGTGCTTTCTGGCGCAATTACGCTTGGTGAGCTTACATTTTTATCAGGTTCATTTAATCGTTTAATGCGAAACCTTCAAGATTTCTTTTCAAAATTTACGAGGATTTCGGAAAGTGCTTTATACTTAAAAGATTATTTCGACTTTATTGATATTTCAATTGTATCAAAAGCAAAAGAAGATATGCCTTTACCTGGAAAAATTAAAAAAGGTTTTGAGTTTAAAGCCGTGCGTTTTGCGTATCCAAATTCTGATACTGAAATTTTAAAAGGCATTAGCTTTACACTTCGAGCAGGTGAAAAATTAGCTTTTGTTGGTCAGAATGGCGCAGGAAAGACAACGTTAATAAAACTACTATTACGTTTCTACGAACCTACATCAGGTGAAATTCTATTAGATGGCATAAATATTAACCGTTTTAATATTGCTGAATATCAAGAGTATTTTGGTGTTATTTTTCAGGACTTCTTTAGGTATGAATTTACCGTAAAAGAAAACATTGCAATAGGAAACATAAACGAGTTAGACAATCAGGCTAAGATTGAAAAAGCCGCAGAACTAAGTTTGGCTAGTGAGGTTGTATCTGAATTAAAACAAGGTTACAATCAGCAATTAGGTAAGCGATTTTCTAGTGGTCAAGAATTATCTGGTGGTCAATGGCAAAAAGTAGCTTTAGCAAGAGCTTATATGAAAAGTGCTGAAGTAATGGTTTTAGACGAACCCACTTCTGCTTTAGATGCTAGAGCAGAAAGCGAAGTCTTTGGTCGTTTTATAGGTTTAACCGAAGACAAAACCAGTATCATTATTTCGCATAGATTTAGCACAGTGCGTCAAGCTAATAGAATCCTAGTTTTAGAACAAGGTAAAGTGAAAGAAATTGGTACACATGAAGAACTTATGAGAAACAATGACTTGTATTCAGAATTGTTTACACTTCAAGCCGAAGGCTATCAATAAAACATTTAATTTTGCATTATGGCAGATGAGATAATTAATAGAGTTACAAACAGCAAATTAAAAGTTATTGACTTAGAAGATTATTACCCAAATGGTAAGCGTATTCTTTTTGATATTACAGATTGGCTGCTTGAAGGTTTAGTACTTCGAGAAAAAGAATTTAGAGCTTTTGTTGCGGAACATAATTGGTCGCAATACCAAGATTGCTACGTGGCTTTACATTGCTCTACAGATGCTATTGTGCCAGATTGGGCTTATATGCTAATAGCGATAGAGCTTCAAGCGTATTCAAAATTATCTGTAATTGGTTCTTTAGATGACTTAGAATCTATATTATATGCTGATATTATTTCGAATTTAGATCTTTCTGAATACCAAGGTTTACCAGTAATAATAAAGGGTTGCTCAAATAAACCAGTACCCTCTAATGCACTAATTTTACTTTCCCAAAAACTAAAGCCAATTGCTAGATCTATAATGTTTGGAGAAGCATGCTCTTCAGTACCATTATTCAAAATAAATAATTTTTAAAAATATGTGACTTACTAGAAGTGCAGGTGTCTTATAAATAGTGATTTTATCGAAAAAAAACAGATTTAAAATCAATTAACGCTTAAATTTGCAAATTAATAACAACTTAATTTATTAAAAATTAATCCATTATGAACAAAAAATTACTTCTATCAGTATTCCTCTTATTGGTAGTTACTTTAAGTTTTGCACAAACTAAAGAAGAATTACAGGCTCAAAAAGCTGAAAAACAAGCTGAAGCAGACAAGTTTCAAGGAGAAGCTAATGCATTACAAGCACAAATAGATGCTTTACCAGGCTGGAGAACAGGTGCTTTTGGTACTATTGGTGGTAGCTTATCTAATTTTAGCAACTGGTACGGACAAGGAACTCCTGATTTATCTTCTGGTAGCTTTGGTATTACTTTAAATGCATTTGCTAACAAAATTGAAGACAAATATTTTTGGAGAAACTCTTTAACAACAAACTTAAATTGGATAAAGTTTGATGACAAAAATGACGATTCAGATGACGATAGCTTTAAAAACGGTACTGACGTTTTTAACATATCTTCTCTTTATGGTAGAAATATTAGCAAGACTTGGGCTATTTCTGGATTAATGGAATACAGAACTACACTCTTAGACAACTTCAACGATCCTGGATATTTAGATGTTGGTGTTGGTGCTACGTGGACTCCTATTGAAAATTTAATAGTGGTAATTCACCCATTAAACTACAACTTTGTATTTGCAGATAGTGATTCTGTTTTTGAATCTTCTATGGGTGCAAAAATTGTTGCTGATTATACAAGACAAATTGGTGCTATAAACTTTAAAACAAACTTATCTACATTCCAAAGTTATAAGTCTGGAGATTTATCTAACATTACATGGACAAACTCATTCAGCTACACATTATGGAAAATGATTGGTGTTGGTTTTGATTTTGGCTTAAGAAGCAACAAACAAGAAGCTCTTAATTATGCTTTAGCTCAAACTCCTGCTACAGCTACAGATTTTGATGATGTTGACAACAAACTACAATCTTACTATACATTTGGTTTAAGCTACAAGTTTTAAGCTAAACCAAATATTTATATAAAAAAGAGGTCTTATAATAAGACCTCTTTTTTTGTTTCTATAATTACATTATATTTACTCTATATCTTCAACATCTGGATATAAGAAATGATTATAAGGAAAGCGTGTAACATGTATTTCTCTTACCTCTTTATAAACACGTTTTCTAAACTCATCCATATTTTCTTTATTAATTGCAGAAATAAATAAGGCATTATCTCCAACTCTACTCATCCAAGTTCGTTTCCATTCTTCAATAGAATAATTGGCTTCTGTTCTTTCTGCAATTAAATCATCATCGTCAAAAGGTTCAGCTTTGTAAGCATCAATCTTATTAAAAACCATTATAGTAGGTTTATCCTTACTATTAATATCATCTAAAATCTGATTTACGGATTCTATATGATCTTCAAAATTAGTATGCGAAATATCCACAACGTGCAATAATAAATCTGCTTCACGCACTTCATCTAGCGTACTTTTAAAAGATTCTACCAATTGTGTTGGTAATTTTCTAATAAATCCAACAGTGTCACTAACTAAAAATGGCAAATTTCCGATAACTACTTTTCTTACCGTTGTATCTAAAGTTGCAAATAATTTATTTTCTGCAAATACATCACTTTTACTTATCACATTCATTAAAGTAGATTTACCAACATTGGTATAACCTACTAAAGCAACACGCACCATTTTACCGCGATTACCACGCTGAACAGCCATTTGCTTATCAATAGTTTTAATCTTAGCCTTAAGTAAGGCAATTTTATCTCGGACAATACGTCTGTCTGTTTCAATCTCTGTTTCACCAGGTCCACGCATTCCAATTCCACCCTTTTGCCTTTCAAGGTGTGTCCACATTCCCTTAAGTCTTGGTAGTAAATATTCGCATTGCGCCAATTCTACTTGCGTCCTTGCATAGCTCGTCTGTGCACGTTGCGCAAAAATATCTAGGATAAGATTCGTTCTATCTAAAATCTTACAATTAAGGATTTTACTAATATTACGCTCTTGAGCTGGCGACAATTCATCATCAAAAATAACTGTCCCAATATCATTCTCCTTTACAAAATTGGTAACATCTTCCATTTTACCAGTACCAATAAAGGTTTTAGGATTTGGCATTGCCATCTTTTGGGTATAGCGCTTTACGACTTCTCCACCTGCTGTATAAGTTAAAAATTCTAACTCATCTAGGTATTCTTTAGACGTCTCCTCATCTTGATCTTGAGTAATTACACCTATTAGAACAACTTTCTCTAAAGCAATATCTTTTTTCTCTATCATAAATTAATTAAAGTACAAAGTTAAGCAATTGGATTATTCCAATATAATGTTTTAAAATCCTATATTTAATGCCATGATTAACAATTCTGAAAATTTCACCATTGCATTTTATAATATCGAAAATTTATTCGATGTAAAAAATGACCCTTCAACCTATGACGACGATTTTACACCAACCTCCATAAAACGATGGACACCAAAGCGTTATCAAAAAAAATTACTAAAATTAGGCACTGTAATTTCTCAGATAGGCGAAGAAAATTCTGAAGTTTCTCCAGTAATAATTGGCTTAGCTGAAGTAGAAAACAAAAAAGTTTTATCAGATTTAGTAACTAGTAAAAACCTAATAGAACAACAATATAGTTATATACACTACGACTCTAAAGACGAAAGAGGTATAGATGTCGCTCTACTTTATAAAAGTGATCTTTTTGAAGTAACGCATTCTGAGACGTTTTCAGTTTATTTTGAAAAAGAACCTGGTGTACAAGATTACACAAGAGATATTCTTTTAGTAAAAGGCAAACTGAACAACGAAGATATTAATATCATTGTTAATCATTGGTCATCTCGAAGAGAAGGGACAAAAGAGACTGAATTTAAACGAATTGCAGCTGCAAAAGTTGTAAACTCAATTATAAAGGAACTAAAAAGTAACGATAGCGACACCAAAATTATCGTTATGGGAGATTTTAATGATAACCCTAATTGCAATAGTTTATTAATGTTAGAGCAAGAAAGTTCTCTATATAATCCATTTAAAACGGTTTGGTCTCGTGATAACGGAAGTTTAAACCATCATTTTCAATGGCATTTATTCGACCAAATTTTATTCTCAACAAATTTTTTCGATACCTCTAATTCTAAATTAGTTTTTAGCGACGCACAAGTATTTAACAGTAAGTTTCTTACACAATACACAGGTAAATATAAAGGTCAGCCATTTAGAACCTATTCTGGCAAAAAATATAAGGGAGGATTTAGTGATCATTTCCCTGTTTTTATACAATTGAAGACTTCTTAAAAAACAGCCAAACGTTTTGTCGATTATTACGGTAGTTAATCTATTATAACAATGTTAACATCTTGTTAATAGGCATTTTTTATATATTCGACTTCGCATAGTTTGAAACGTCTAACCAACGAAAACATTGCAAAATACATCAAATTTTTACCAAACACTAATGAAATCCCTCGTAATCAATTGGTTATAAGGGCATTAAATAATTCTTAACAAACCGATTAATAATGAAAAAGATTACTCTATTTTTAATCATGCTCGGGTTTTTCTTAACAGCAAGTGCCCAGTATAATTTTCCTCCAATTGTTGGCCCAACTAACGTGGCCTCAGGAGCACCAGTTACTATCAACTTAAATGATGTAGCAAATGTAGCAGCTGTACCAGCATCTACTTCTGGATCATACGACTCATTTTCTATTTCTGTAGACTGGGTTGTTGGAGCAGGTAACCCTTGGTCCTCAGAAGCAGACTTAACATTAAATACAACTGCAGGATCTATTACAATCGACCCACCTACATCTGGTGGTCTAAATAGTAATGACAGTACAACCTTAATATTTGAAGGTGATATTCCTGGTATTTATGACCCAACAACAGATGGTTTTATTGACATAATATTTAATCAAAGTTACGGTGGATCAGACGCAGATTGGAACAATATTGTAGTTACTTTATTTGAAAGTCCTACATGTATTGACCCATATGCAATGACATCTTCAAGTGTAACTTCAGATTCAGCAATTTTAGACTGGACAGCAGGAGACTCTGAAACAGATTGGAACATTGAATATAACAGTGGTGCAGATTTTACACCAGGAAATAGTGAAGAAGAAAATGCTATTGCGGTTACAGGTACACCGAATACAACATTATCAGGTTTAACACCTGCAACAACTTATTATATTTACTACCAATCTAACTGTGGTACTGGAGACCTTAGTATGTGGGTTGGACCTTTTTTAGTAGCGACAGAATGTGTTACGTTTGTAGCTCCTTATACTGAAGGTTTTGAAAACGCAGGCGATATTCCACTATGTTGGTCTAATACTGGTGCAGAAGAATGGGAATATGCGGATAACGGTGGATTTGATCACATTGGTGATGATGGAACGATAATAGGATCTACTGCAACAAATGGTTACTTTGCATGGGTTGATTCTTCTGGAACTGACGGACCGAGTATTTTAACTTCACCATTGGTTGACGTTAGTGGTTTAGCAGCACCTTCAATTTCTTTTTATGAATTAAGTGATAATGAAGGTAATGCTAATAGTACGTTAGATGTAGAGGTTTGGGATGGTGCCGCTTGGAATATGATGGCGACTTATAACACTAATACTTCTGGTTGGGAACTTAAAGTTATTGACTTAAGTACATTAACAATTACAGGAGATGTGCAAGCAAGATTTATCTTTTCAGAAACTGTAAGTGGTGATTTTTACGATGATATTGCAATAGACGATGTTACTTTTGATGAAGCACCTTCTTGTTTTAACCCAACAACATTAACAGCAAATTCTATTACTTCTAATGGTGCAGAATTAAGTTGGTCTCAAGACGGTACAGTAACAATGTGGAACATTGAAATTGTAACAACAGGAACTCCTGCAACTGGCACACCAACAGATACAGATATTGCAAATCCTTATACTGCTTCTGGTTTAAATGCCGTTACTAGTTACGAATATTATGTTCAAGCCAACTGTGGTAGTGAACTTAGTGGTTGGGCTGGTCCTTTTGCTTTTGAAACACTTTGTGATATATTCATTCCAGATTATATACAGAACTTTACAAATATTCCTGCAGACTGTTGGGATGTAGCAGATAATGGTGATGCAATTACTGGACCTACTGATTTAGGAAATAGTAGTTGGGCAAATGATGGCTTTTTAAATAACGGCTTTGATGGTGCTTATAAAATCAATTTATGGGTTGCAACAAAGAGCGATTGGCTAATCTCTCCTCAATTTGATTTAACAGGTGGTCCTTTTCAAGTAGAATTTGATTTTGGTGTTATGACTTTTGGAAGTAGCACAACACCTGGTACTTTAGGCTCAGATGATACCGTTCAACTTTTAATGACAATTGACAATGGAGCTACATGGATTAGTTTATTAACTTATGATAGTACTTTTGCTTTTACGGTCACAGGTGAACATCCAGTTGTTGACTTAACGGCATATAGTGGTCAAATTGTTCAATTTGGAATCTTAGCTTCTGAAGGAACAGTTGATGATACAGAAGATAATGATGTGTTTGTAGACAATTTTAGAGTAAGAGGTATTCCTACTTGTGCTGAACCATCAGATTTAACTGCAAATAATTTAAGTTTAACATCAACTGAAGTAGGTTGGACAGAATCTGGTACTGCAACATCATGGAATATACAATATGGTGAAGCTGGATTTGCTTTAGGAACTGGAACTATTGAGGCTGGTGTAACAACTAACCCTTATGTTTTAAATGGATTAACTCCAGATACAAGTTACGAATTTTACGTATCTGCAATATGTGGTCCTGGAGACGAAAGTTCTTACTTTGGTCCTTTTCAATTCTTTACAGGTTATTGTGAATCAATACCAACGAGTAATGATGGCGATGGTGTAAACTTTGTAAACTTAGGAGTTACAACCTTTACTAGTTTAGGTGATTTAACTTATGAAAATCATACAACGCCTTCAGTAAATGTTTTCCAAGGGATTAATACTAATTTAGAAATAGAGTTTGGACATGGTTTTACTTATGGTACAAATGTTTGGATTGATTTTGATGATAATTTAGTTTTTGATGATACTGAACTTGTTTATCAAGGAACATCTTCGGGAGCTAGTTCTCCACACTTATTAGACGCTTCATTTGTTATGCCAATTACTGCGCCATTAGGAGAGCACAGAATGCGTATTGGTTCCGCTGATTTTGGTCAAGCAACTCCTGACCCTTGTTACAATGGTTCTTGGGGTGTAACTTTAGACTTTACGGTTAATATTCAAGAATTATTATGTACACTAGCTGAAGCAGATTATACAGTAATTCCAGATTGTGCAAATGATCAATTTTTTATAGATGTTAACGTTACCAGTTTAGGTGACGCTACTTCTTTACAATTATCAAATACTTTAGATGCTACAACAGCACAAGCAACAGCAACTGGTGTATACCAAGTTGGTCCATTTCCTTTTGGAAGTACTGTTAAGGTATTTGTAACTAATGAACAAGACAACAATTGTGTAATTGGTAGTGAAAATTATATAGTTTTAGCATGTCCACCAGCAAATGATGACTGTGAAACAGCTATGCCAGCAGTAGTTAATGCAACAAGTACTTGTGCTGAAGTAACACCTGGTACTATTTTAGCTGCTACACCATCTGGAGTCCCAGAAGGAAGTTGTGCAGGTACACCAAATGATGATGTTTGGTTTACTTTTGAGGCTTTAGATGAAATTGAAATCATATCAATAATTAACGTAGTAGGTGGTACAACCAATATTAATCATGCCTTGTACGAAGGTTCATGTGGTTCTTTAACAGAGTTATATTGTACAAATGAAGACGCTTTTGTTACACCAGCCTTAGTAGTAGGTAACACTTATTACATACGTATATTTAGTGGAGGAAGTCAAGCTGAAACATCAACTTTCGACTTATGTATTAAACCTGCTCCTTCAAACATTATTTGTGATAATGCAGAAAACTTCTGTTCGGTAGGTGGTGCGTTAACTACATCAAATGTTATTGGAATTCCAAGTACAGGCCAAGTTGCTTGTTTAGGATCTATTCCTAACCCAACTTGGAACATTATTCAAGTAGGAGAGTCAGGACCAATTGAAATTCAAATTGAGCAAACAGATGCTAGTGGTAATGGTTTAGATGTAGATTTCGTTATTTGGGGTCCTTTTACTTCAGTAACTGAAGCATGTACAGATATTCTTTTAGAAGATTGTCCTACTTGTCCGTTCTCTAATAACCCAGACACAGGTTTCTATCCATTAGGTAATATTGTAGACTGTAGTTATTCAGGAGCTTCAATAGAAAATCTATCAATTGATAATGCAGTAAATGGAGAGATTTATATGTTATTAGTAACCAACTTTAATGGTGGTGCTGGTGATATTACAATAGAACAAACAAATGCAGGTACAGCAGGTAACGGTACCATTGAAGCAGATATAGAAGCTCAAATCACGAGTGATGAAGTTGTTATACCTGACGATAATGATCCAACAGAAACAGATACAGTATCTGTTTGTGGTTTCGATTCTATTACGATTACGGCAGATTCTCCTTTTGCTGATGAATACATTTGGTACAAAGATAATTTCGTAATACCAGGAGAAACGTCTTCTACTCTTGTTGTAACAGAGTCTGATAGTTATTTGGTTCAAGCATTTGATAACCAATGTGGCGATGACGCATTCTCTCAAACCGTAGTTGTAAACTTATATGAAGATCCAGGAACAGTAGCTCCTCAAAACATTACACTTTGTGATGGTCCTGAAGCGAATGGTACTGAAGAATTTGATTTAGCTACTTTAACATCAGAATTAGGTTTAGGAGATGGATTTACAGTAAGTTACTATACTAATACTGCGGATGCTAACCAAGCAATAAGCCCTGTAAGTACACCATATAGTTCTTCTGGAGAAGTATTAATAATGAGAATTGAAGATACTGATGCAGCTAATAATGATTACTTAGGATGTCGTCAATTATCTCAAGTAGAATTAGTTGTTAATCCAAGACCTACAATTAATCAACCAGAGAATTTCATCGTTTGTGATGACGAAGACGGAACAGTAGATGGTGAAACGACATTTGACTTAGTATCAATTAATACAGATGTAACAACTGACACTAACGTTGAAATAACATACCATACTACCCAAGCAGATGCAGATGGCGATACTGGTGCAGTTTCAAGTCCATATACTAGTCAAGGTGAAACTATCTATGTTAGAGCTGAAGACATGACTACGGGTTGTTACAGTACTACTACATTTAACTTAGAAGTAAATGTAGTTCCTTTAGCTACTTTTAATGACGACTATATTTATGCCGTATGTCCTAATGCAACAGTACCTATTACAATAGGTATTACTGCTACGAACTTTACAGCAGCTGATGTTACTGTTAGTTGGTCATTAGATGGTAACCCTATAAGTGGAAATGGTTTAACGTTGAATACAGTTTTAGATGAAGGAGATTATTCAGCAACTATAGAATTTAACGATACAGGTTGTACTAACACAATAACCACATTTGTTGAAGAATTAGAATCATGTGTATTCCCAGAAGGCATATCACCAGGTGTATCACCAGGACAGAATGATACTTTTGATTTAACAAGCTTTAATGTTACTAAGCTTGAGATATTCAACAGAAACGGC